>NC_017459.1:0-2400000 GCF_000237865.1 Haloquadratum walsbyi C23 | reverse complement strand
CACCCCCCGATGCGGATGAACCAGATATTCAAAATGCGTTTCTTACGTATGTGACGCGCTGTCGACATCCAGACCGTACTGCGACCGATGAGGAGATCCGCGCTTGTGAGCCATATTTAAACGCTGAAATCCGGATGATTAATCCAGAGATCATTATTCCAATCGGTGAAACAACACTTCGTGAACTCGCAATCGATTATACGACACGACGACCAGACTCATTCGATATTGTTGAGGAGCATGCAACGACAATTCGTGGTCGTGGATTCGAACTTGTGCCGATGATATCACTAACCAAGCAAACTGATGCGCATGCTGATGCATTCGTGACTCATCTCAAAGAGAATATCTTCACACGGGACTACCGACAGACGAAGGGACGACGAAGTCGATGAAGTATAATTTGAGTTAGACTTTATCCTCAAATAAATAAGTAGAACATAGTACAATAATCAGAGCACTGGAATAAAGCGGCTTGACTGCGGAGACCACGTATGACAGTTGTTTGTATCCTCGCCGACCCTCCGCGCCCCGGAGTCGTGTTTGAGACGCTCGCCGAGACGAGTCCACTCTCAGAGTCCGAAACAGCCGAATTATATGACGCTATTTTACGTGACATGCTCATTGCTGTTGATCGCTCTGGCGGTGATTTACTGGTAAATTATCGTTCGGATGATGCACTTCCCGAGAAATATGTCGACACCAATGAGTCGGCTGCAACAACAGTCGGAACAATCGTCAGCGAGACACTTGATGACCCCTCAGTAGCGCGAGTTGAGGTCCAAGTCGGCTCAACATTCGCCGGTCGTGTCGGCAACACGGTGACACACCTTCTTCGTGATGAGGATGCACAATCAGTCGCTGTCATTGAACCCACGACGCCCTTTCTCCTCCGGTCAACAATCGACACTGCTGCGATGCAGTTACGTTCGAACGAGGTTGTCCTCGGACCGTCTGCTGGCGGTCGTGTATATTATGCTGGATTTACCGAGGCGATTGATTTTACTGATGCGTTTGAGACGCCGGCGATTGAGACACTTACCGATTGCGCGAGTGCAGCATCATGTGATGTTGCATTTCTCGACTCACAACCAACAATCAAACATGATTCCGATCTTGCAACTGTCATTGCGAATATCCGCGCTCGCTGGCGTGCTGAACGAGTCGTTCCGAAGCACACTGCAGAATTTATCATCGATACTGGACTGTATGCGACAAGTGAAGATGGTCTCCCACGAATCGTGCGTAACTGAGACTGTAATATAACAGAGTAACCATGCGAGTGTCACTTCCGTTGTGTCGGTAGTACTAGCTATCACACTGAACATATCATAAACGATTCACATACTTTGTTGACTAATCCGTGGATCGCTCAGTAAAGAAGTTCACACACCAGAATCAGTCTATACTTGCTCCACTTCTGTCAGAAACGCCTTGCAAGATACAGAGGTTCAAATCAGCAACCGATAACCGTCGATCTTCACCCGACTTAGATAGGACAGCTGGTCAGTAGCCCTGCCTACTGACTGTCTCAATTTCTATAAACTGTAGCGAATTATGATGATTATCCTGCTGAACGTCAAGGTGGAAGGACCAAAATAGTCATTTTTCAGCCGCTCGTCCCATCTCAACGCCGATCCCTGCCGCGGCGTAACCGACGCCTAACACTAATAGTCGGAGTGCAAAGGCTTGGTCATTAGTCAAAGAGAGCCCATCATGTACGCCAAACAGTCCCGAACCCAACACTGGCACGACCAACAGCACCGCCCAGGTAGTGACGATACTGCCGCCTCTGTCGCGCCAGATGTCCCACTGGCGTGCCATTAGCCATCCGATGAGGGCGTACGTGACCGCTAACGAACCGAGCACACCGAGATCTCGAAAACCAATGAGTATGAAGATCACAACCGGAAGACCTCCTAGTACGAGACCGACTTTTGGGTCAAATCGGTTTGTCATTGTTTTACTCATGACAACTCTCAGCTGAATTCTAAAGAAACGGTTGGAAATAGTCACAATATGTGATCATACTCACCGCCACGCACAATTGCCAGTACGCGGCGTGCTACATTCGCGCTCGCAGTCTTACACACACGTTCTGTGTCAGGAAACGTAGTTTATGTTCTACCTCTTACCGAGTTATCACACAAATTGGCAACGGACCCCTCAATATCGTCTCGAAGAGTCCAATGATTTATTTGTGAGACGTGCGTCTCACAGAGCATGAGCACTGATGCTGACGACACCTCCGAGACCGAACGGATGGAAAAAATCGATGTTCGGGTTCCCTCGACGGTGCTTGATGCCATCGAGTCCGAATATCCGCGTCGAGGCTACTCCTCTCGTTCGGAGGCTGTCCGCGATGCTCTCCGTAACTGGCTGAATCCCTCACCCGAGTTATCAGAGGAGATCTTGGCTGACCTCTTGGAGAGTCGCAAGCAGCGTGAGGCCGGTGAGACGGTGTCAGCCGCTGAAGCCCGAGAACGTCTCGGGCTGGATGACAGTGACGAATGACGAGCGTCGAATACACCGAACAGGCTCTCGAACACCTCAGAGATCTTGAAGACCACGTCGCCGATCGTGTATTGAACAAAGTCGACGAGGCAACCGACTGGACCGACCATCGGTTAGAACGCCTCTCAGGGTATCCATACTATAAGCTTCGCGCTGGCGACTACCGAGCCATCATCACCTGGGATCAGGAAGCCGATCGATTGATTGTTGAAGCAGTCGGTCACCGTCGGAATGTCTACGATCGCCATCTCCCACCCTGACCAGTGGACCCGGGCCCTGCATCTTGCACGAGACATTCTGATAGAATCTTCAGTAGCCGATACGCAGGCTCGTCCTGACAATTAATTTATTAAATCCTGATGAAATCAAGCCTGTGTAAATAGTTCTATGATATCCTCATTACACCAATAAAACCGTGTAAATCAGGTTTTTATACTCTTATTCTCATCGCAGATTATCCACCAAGGAAGTCCTGTCGAACCTGCTCATCATTCAGTAACACGTCACCGTCATCCATATAGCGATTTTCCCCATTGGCGAGCACATAGCCACGATCACATCGCTGAAGCGCCTCTTTGGCGTTTTGTTCAACCATCAGGACAGCAGTCCCATCGCGATTGATTCCGTCGATTCGGTCAAACATATCGTCAACAAGATCAGGTGCTAATCCTGCTGATGGTTCATCTAATAGGAGTAATTCGGGTTCGAGCATGAGCGCGCGACCCATTGCCAGCATTTGTTGTTGCCCGCCGGACATTGTCCCTGCCTTCTGATCTTGACGTTCTCTGAGTATCGGAAAGCGATTAAACACAGCCTCAAGTGCATCGTCTGGAACCGAATCAAGGATATATGCGCCCATCTCGAGATTTTCACGTACACTTAATGTCGAGAATACATTCTCATTTTGTGGCACATAGCCGATTCCTTCTCGAATAATCTCCTCAGGCCGACGACCAGTAATATCGGCATTATCAAACGTGACCGTACCACCCATATGCGCTGTTAATCCAAAAACAGACTTCATGACGGTTGATTTCCCAGCACCGTTTGGTCCAACAATGGTGACATACTCACTAGAACCGACATCCATGTCCACATCAGTAAGAATCTGAAGATCACCGTATCCAGCATCAAGACTACGCACAGAGAGTAACGACTCTTCGGCACGGTCGGGACGAGATGCCTGTGAGACTGATTTGTTATCTGGTGACCCGCTCTCACTTTCAGTATCAGTCTCACCGTCGCTCTTAGTCCGAGTTGATGCTCCGATTGATGATTCACTCGTACTCGTCATACTGTCCCTCCAAGATACGCCTCAATGACGTCTTCATCACCGCGCACTTCATCCGGACTCCCCTCAGTCAGAACGCGACCCTGGTGTAACACAATAACGTGCTCACAGTTCTCCATAATGAGGTCCATATCATGTTCGACAAGCAGGAATGTGTAGCCCTGCTCGCGAAGTTCATGGATGTGTTCAAGTAAACGACGTTCAAGTGATGGATTCACACCGGCGAATGGCTCATCAAGCAGTAACATATCAGGGTCAGTGAGGAGCGCACGAGCCAACTCAAGCAGTTTTCGCTGTCCACCCGAGAGATTTCCGGCATACTCATCAGCAATATGATCAATTTCAAAGAACTCAATTACATCCCAAACACGGTCGAGAAGTTCTGTCTCCTGCTCGGCAACGTCGCTTCGAAATCCGGGGACGACTGATCGCCACAGCGCTTCCCCACGCTGACGCTTGGGAGCAAGCATCATATTCTCAAGTACGGTCATTTCCTCAAGTTCGCGTGCAATCTGGAAGGTTCGAACAAGCCCTCGATTGGCAACGTCATGTGGTGTTGCACCGGTAATATCCTCATCATTAAATCGGACCGTCCCAGAGTCGGGTGTGAGTGTTCCCGTGATGAGATTGAATGTCGTCGATTTCCCAGCACCATTTGGACCAATCAATCCGGTTAGTGTGCCAGCCTCAACCTCAAATGAGGCGTTATCGACAGCCGTGATTCCGCCAAATGATTTCTGGAGATTTTCAACGACAAGTGGATGCGTTGTCGCTGTGTCAATATCGGTGCCATCCGTACCGATACTGAGATCACTACTGAGAGATTGCTCACTTTGTGATCCACTCCCGACGTCACTCATTTGAATTGATACCCCCATTATTGCTATCGGTTGTCGAATTACTCCCACCATCAGGGGCGATATCCTCAGTTGCGTCAGGGTCTGGGTCGGTATCAGCGTCGGCAGTTGTTGATCTGCTTTCGCTTGCAACTGTCTGTGCGATTGGTGCGCTCAGTGTGATTGGTGAGGCGGTTTCTGTTCGATGACCGAGAAGTCCCTCTGGGCGATTATGCATGAGCCAAATAAGAACGACACCCATGAATACCAATTGAAGTTGTCTGATGTTATCAATCGTGTAGAATAGTAGTGGAGTAATATCGAGATTTGAAATCAATGGTGCAATTGCAGGACCAAAGCTCGACGGTGAACTGGCACTCGGCAATACTGTATCGAGAAGATTCTTGAGATATCGTGGACCCTGATATAATAGCGCCGCGAAGATTGCACCACCAAGCACACTTCCGGTATTTGATCCCGCACCCCCAATAATCAGCGCAATCCAAACAAAGAATGTAATGCGTGGACGGAAGGTATTCGGAGTGACAGCCCCGCTTCGCATGAACCAAAGGATTCCAGCAAGACCCATCAACGCGCATCCAAGCATGAACGCCTTTATTTTGAATCCGTTTGTGTCCTTGCCGAGCGAACTTGCTGCTTCTTCATCTTCCCGAATTGCCTTTAGAACTCGACCGAACGGCGACTCACCAGTTCGTTTCAATAACCAGAAATACAGCCCGACAAACGAAAGCAACACAACACCATACACGAGTCCATCAACGACCGGTTTGGGATTATTCGGAATGATAATTCCAACTGTCTCAACAAGTCCGAGATATGCATCCCAGAGCCCAAAGAAACTGAAGAATGACTCGAGTGGGTCAGTGTAATCAAGAATAAGCCCTGAACCACCACCAAAGCCAACACGACGACCAGCAAGATTGAATTGTTGAAATTGTCCAGAAAGAAATGAAAATCGAACAATCTCAGACATTGCAATCGTCACAATCGCGAGATAATCTGCCCGAAGTCTGAGTGCAGGAAGCGCAATCAGGAGCCCAAGAAGACTCGCAGCGATCATGCCGGCAATAATTCCAATGATGACTGGAAGTCCAAGCCCGCCGACCTGTGAGGCGCCACCAGCCTGATACACTGGTTTTGAAACCAGCGCCATCACATAGATTCCGACAGCCATGAATCCAACAATCCCGATATTGAATAATCCAGTGTATCCCCAGTGTAGATTCAATGCAAGCGCAAGCATCGCAAACACGCCAATATAGAAGGTCAAAACTGCGATTGTGTTTAATTGCCCACGGAGTGAGTACCCAAGCCCGATGCCAATAAGCACATATGCGAGGTATGTTGCTGCAAGTGTGGCAATAATAATACCGGCATCACCACCTGGGACTCGTCGAGTCAGACTATCAGGGAGTGTTGTTGTACTCATGCGGTTGACCTCCCGGAGAAAATACCAGATGGTTTCACAAGAAGAATCACAATCATCATAATAAACGCAGTTGCACGGGCGAATGTTGATGGAATCCAAATCACCGAGACAGATGCCGTCAGTCCGATTACTAATCCACCAGTGATTGCACCGTAGATTGAGCCGATCCCACCGAGAATAACGGCTGCGAAGATCAACAGAAGAAGCAACCATCCGTCATTGAATCCAAGTGTTCCCTTCCAGAGAATAAACATATATCCTGCAATCCCAGTTAGTCCCCCACCAATAACCCAGACTGACCGAACGACCTGCTCTGTTGGAATCCCTGTTACACGAGCGAGATCCTCATTATCAGACATCGCTCGCATTGCCTTTCCAAGTTTAGTTCGTTGCAAGAGCAAATGAACGCCAAGCATCAATGCACCACCAATAATTATGAGTGCGGCATCGTGGGTGTTCACGCGAACAACGCCATCAATGAAATACAGTGATAGAGATGCCGGTTGACTTGTCGTTCCACGAACGCTCGGACCGAATACAAACTGCATCAAATATCGAAGAGCGAATGCGACTCCAACACTCGTGATGAGGAGTGCAATACCACTTTCATCCCGGATTGGTTTGTATGCAATCTTATCGACTGCAAGCGTTAATCCGACTGCCGCAATTCCAGCAACAATAATACCTGCAATAATCGCGAACGGCGTTCCAATAACATTGATTCCAAGCGTTCCGCCGAAAACCGATCCGCCAGCACCAACTAATAATAATGCTCCGACATCCGCTCGACCGAGTCCAGCAATGAGATATGTTGTTGCCCATCCAGAAAACGCTCCAGCGGTAATATAATCGCCATGTGCGAAATTGGCGAAGTTCAAAATACTATATGTCATCGAAAGCCCGATTCCGGCAAGTCCAATCACAAGACCACGCATTAATCCATCCCATATGAGCGAGCCAACACTGCTGAATGTTATCTGCCCCGATGTGAGTTGCCCCGCAAGATCAAACAATAAGATGAATCCAACAATTGCGAGGAGAATGGACCCGGGTCGGGTGACCGCAAACCGTCGACCACGTGTGTATGTCTCGGCGATACCCATTGATAATTGTCCTCAAGATAATTCCGGACGCGAAACGGTCATAAGTCTTTCTTCCGAGGGGTTATGACAATGGTAAAAAGTGCTCTCACGGGCTGTGAATTGTATTATACTATCATTCTCAGATAAACTCAAAACAGGTATGCACCCTATCAAATTATTTTATAATAAAAAGATATGAGAGAATGAGAGAGATAATAATGATATAATGAGTGAGGAGAACTCCTCTGGGTCTCGGTCCAACTCAATACTCAATACGACATCAGATTCAATCCATGCAAGATTCGATCACAATTGAACACCCCTCAGTCGGAGCTGTCAATGAAATAACTGATATGTGGGTTGAACTGGCAGCTGATCAGCGTGAGTATGAATCATATATCCAGCCAGAGGAAAGTAAAGAAGCTGTTCGAGAGATGATTGCACATCGTATCGCAAGCGACTGTGTTTATGTTGCATGTGTTGAGACAGACGGGCAAGAACAAGAGCAAACCCAGATCCTTGGCTTCGTGACATATGAGATTGAGCGAGGGGCATACACACTCTCAGAGACTCGGGGTATTATACAAAATCTCTATGTTACTCCATCGAAACGAGGTGCTGGAATTGGAACACAACTGTTGTGTGCTGCTGAGGACAAACTCCACAATCAAGGTGCAACAGTAATCACACTTGAAACGCTCGCAGAGAATACGCGTGCACAAGAGTTCTATCGTCAACAAGGATATGATGCACACCGAGTGCAGTTTGAACGGACTCTTGATTTTACTGAGGAAAATTAGACCACAGGAGAGATTCGAAGTAAAGAATCCATCTCAAATTAAAATCGCAGATGTGAGTATGTGTTGAATAGGTAACTGCTCTCATTAATCGAAAACGACACACACTCAAAGGGGGATTCCCTATATTAATTTGTAATTGGTGCCAGGGGAGCATGGGCGGTGCATGCACTCGACTTGTAATCGAGACTTCGTGGGTTCAAATCCCACCCCTGGCTTCTCTCGGGGGTCAAGTTTCTTCTACGGGTTTGGTTTATACTTCAGCAGTCAGCAACTCGAAAATTCTCGGGTTATATTAATAAATTACTCAATGTATTTGTTCAATAGGTATCGCATGATATTGCAATGATCAACTCTTACGCACACGCAGCATGCTGGGAATGAATCCGATTTAATGCTTCGTCGCAGTGTCTGAGGATACGGAATCATAGTTGTCGGGCATTTCGCAGACTTCACTGACAATTCTTTGAGGTTTATCTCAGGAATACTTCACACCGTGTTCTAGCGTATTGTTCTCTTCACATCCAGGATCCTGATCTGTTTTGTGTAATCCTATCAGACAGACACACCTCTATCGATTTGTTCCAATCAGTCCCATCACACAGACACACCTCTATCGATTTGTTCCAATCAGTCCCATCACACAGACACACCCCTATCGACTTGTTTCGGTCAATTATATCTTACAGACACACCTCTATCGATTTGTTCTGATTAGCCCCATCACACAGACACGCCCCTATCGATTTGTTTCGGTCAGTCCTACCACACAGACGCACCCCTATCGATTTGTTTCGGTCAATCCTACTCTAGCGATTAACTTGTGCGTTCACAACAGTGCGGAGTTCATCGTAGTACACATCGTCCAACTGTGGGTCTTCTCAAACCGTCTCAATGATACTCTCTGTGCTTTCAGCAAACGCGAACTCGAGATACTACTCGAGCGTGGTTCCCGACTCTTTAGCGCTGTTTTGACCGATGAACATGCCGTTAATTTTCACTTTCATCTTATTCATCTATACCTTCCACTGGGTCGGTTCACGTTCATAAAGAAAGCTTAGTGTCTCGTCTTGGGAAAATAAAACGCCGTATACATTTTCCCTGCACTGATGCGCTGTGCTCAAACTGAAGCCACAATTTGAAAACGAACCAACGTCTTCGATAATCTATCATCGTGACTGTCAACTCGTGTCAGCAGGTCTAACAAGCCATTCTGACTGTCTTGATCTTGCTCCTACAACGATGAATGAAGACGCAAAGTCGAGAGTAGCTATATACACATCGACAGTGACCGAGTTTAAAACCGATCGTATATACAATATTCCACTGACACTCAGGGGATGCGCTGATCATGAACTCAAGGTCTGAGCATATAAACTGAACCGACATATCAGATGTCTTTGCTGTCTAATCGTTGAACACACCCACCCCACCACTTCCACTGTTAATCACACTATCGTTTGTAACTGCTCAGTTGTCAGACATACTCGGTTGATTCTATTGGCTGATTAATTATTTTTCAGTAACAGCGGAACCAGTGGGGTATGTTGGAAGTACTGAACTCATGTTAGGACAGATTATTCCGACTACATCATTACTATCGTCAGTAATAATCAGGATACAGTTTCTGTCTAGTTGTACGCCCATTTCAATCTGCTAACAGCGGAACCAGTGGGGTGGGCGTGTTTTCCAGAAGCTCAAACTCCCGGTTCTCACAGATATCATTTCGAACGAATGCGTCTCGTTCGCAATGACGGCGATCCCGTCGAGCGAAATCTCCTCGGTGAGAAGTTCCGAGACTAATATCAACGCTCTTGTGAAGCAGATTGTTGGTGATGACTCTCCGAACTGAGTAAATTCGGTAGATCGGTTCTTTCACGCTGTCTCACTCCCGTTCTGGGAAGCTCAGGTGCCGTAGAGAAATACAAAAAATCGCCCGACTGCTCGCCACCAACAATGTACTTCATAAGATCGAATATCAATGATATTCTCTAAACTAAAAGCTCTGTTTTGTTAATCGCCATCCAGCACACCTCAGTGTGAATGGGGTTCCTGATTTGACCCCCCCTCAGTGTGAATGGGTCCCTTCAGTTTCTAGAATTTATATACATACAGAATTGTACTCTCAGTCGTATTAAAACGTGAATAGGGATTGACCTATCACATTGAGGGTCGGTTACCTTTATGTGAATGGAATCAGATGTCCTCAATGTGACCGATAACAATACAACCCAGACAACTGTTGACGAGATTTTGAGTGTCGACGGTCAGAACGATGAAGATAACTCAAAAATCTTTGAGAAACCGTGGTTGCTCGAAATAGATAATCTCCCAGATGCGAATCGGATTGTTGGACGTGATAATAAAATCAAATCCTTAGCTAAGAATCTCCGTAAGATGAGGACAGACGAGGTTCCGGACAATATCGTGATGTGGGGTGAGACAGGAACCGGAAAGACACTGGTCGCTAGGCACGTCTGTGAACGACTTGAGGTAACGACACAAGGGACTGACGGATCGATTGTTACGGCGTACGTTAATCCAGACCCGATATCGACATACACCTCCACTTTTCGGAAGATAGCAGAACAAGTGAATGCCAAAGCCAACGATCCAGTCGACGTCCCATCTTTAGGTCTCTCGGCGGAACATTATCGTAACAAGAAACTATGGCCTATTGTCAAAAAAGAGTTCCCGGGTGGGCTCGTTGTGATAATTGACGAGATTGATAAACACGACGAGATCAACGAGATTCTCTACACACTGTCAAGGGCTAAATCGAAAGATGATGTTAACTTTCCTGTGGTGACGATCGGCATTTCAAACGATATTGAGTTCAAGGGTGATATTGACTCAAGAGCTCAATCAACGCTTCAGCCAAATCACTGGACGTTCACACCCTATGAGGAGGATCAGCTTGTCTCTATTCTGGATAATCGCCGTGACGCATTTTACCAGGAAGTACTGGAAAACAATGTGATCTCGGAAGTGGCCGAGCTCGCGGCTGATGAACATGGTGACGCCCGCCGTGCAGTTCGGTTGTTACGAAACGCTGGTGAGGTTGCCGATGAAGAGGGTTGCGAGATCGTCACGGCGGACCACGTCTCTGAAGCTGACGAACTCGTTGAAGTAGAACTATTTATGGAAATGGTCAAGGGAACACCATTATCAGGGAAGCTACTCCTGTTTGCACTTACTCGGCTGGACCGGAACAATTCGGAGAAAGAATGGTTTCGAACTTCAGAAATACATCGAGTGTATCAAACAGTCGCGAAAGATGTCCATGTTGAGCCGAAAGGATACAATCGTGCTCTTGAGCTGCTAAATAAACACGTGACAACAGGTGTTCTTGAGTCGAAGAAGAAAGAGGGCGGAGATGATGGGAAGTTCAGATCATACTCGTTACAGGGTGAAGTAGGAAGCACCCGGAGAGGACTGATCAGTTCGACATCAGAACTTCAAGAGCTGATGGGGTGATACCTCCCACACCCCTCGGTGTGAATGGTCCACCATAGGACACAATAATGCTAACTCAACACTCGTACACCGGTTTAACCGAAGAGAGAACACACAGCAGTACTGTCTCGAACATGCTTTTGACTGTCTATACCCAAGGATATCCGTACCATCGGGCGGTATTTGTTGCTGTGTTGTCTGTCCAGTGTGCTCAACTGCACTGGCAACGCCACCGCTACCACACCAGTAGGTAGTTTTATTATACATTATCAAAAACAACTAATCAAGTAAAACATCTCTACAAGACGAGGCGCTTGCGCCGCAGCCGGTCGCTGAGCGAAGTGAAGGAAGGTCACCAGTTGTGACGTACCGACATTGAACAGGAGAGATTGAATCTTGTATGAGCGGTGGTATACCATTCACACTGAGGGGTGTGGGTGTGGTTATCTTAATTCGCTATCTATTCACCCATTCACACCGAGGGGTGTCGTTGACGGATCCCATTCACACTCTGGGGGGTTGTTATAGCAATTATCCTTGCGTTTGCTTTGTTTCGCTTCTGGATTAGACTTCACGACCAAGATCCGCGAAGTTTGTTTCTGGCTTTTCATCCTCCCCCCGTCAACCGATCGCGTCTCCAACACCGTGAGCGGGATGTCCCTCATCTAGACGCACAACTCGCACTTCGCGATACGCTCGCTCTCCTCATGAGACTCTGCCAGCATCTCGACAATAACAGTCAGTGCAACCAGAGCAAGATCCGTCACACAGAGCGCCGGCTTCATTTCATACACATATGAGGGATAGATAACATCTTGGACGAGGATCTCCGACGATCGTGCTTCTGTTGACTTCGTTCGCGTACCGACTTCCGCAACTGCAATGTTGATTGCATCTTGGACGCTCTTCGCGCCGACGATGACCACCGGGACCGACAGCTGAGTTTCGTACCACTGCTCATCGATACTCATCTCACAAGCCGCGCGAGGAGGGTGACCCCAATGAAGAGGGGAACGTTATTGTATCTCTTCTAATACCTCTGGTCCCCTCAGTATCCGGAAGAATTGCTCGTACTCCGTCTCACTGACTACTTGGGACAGTGCGCGCTCTGCGTTCCTGTCGTCGATGATCAACCCCACGGAATCGTGACCCTCAGACACCCGTATTTGAACGAGATTACCGGCGAATTTGGCGTCCGTTTTCGGGAGTTCATCTTCTCGCTCCTGTTCGAGCTTGGCTAATTCTCTGTGTGCTTCCTCAATCATCTCGCTCACGGTAGGGTCGTCACGGATTCCCGTACCGTAATCCGGCTCTGGAAGGCAGCAATCCAGTCCTCGTTACGTATTGGATCAAGCCAATCATTGACACCGTAGGGACCAGCACATTTCTTGTTCAACTCCTTGACCACTTCAGTAGAGACGTACAACTGCTTATCATTCGACTGAATGTAGTTGATTAGCTGTCGTCGTTCTGGAGTAGATCGCCCGATTCCACCCAAGACGCTCGAGTCAACGAGGAGTGCATCCGGGATCGGGTAGAGGGGTGAAGAGTCAATTAATTTCGGCCGATCGCTCATTCCTGCTCAAACACGTACGGAGTGTTTCGAATCTTCCGATCATGTACGTCGTGCTCGAAGGAATCATCGATGAGCCCTGCTTTGACAAACAGGGCAATGATTGGCTCTAGCGCCTGCGTGATGCTGATAGCCTCGATCTCATCAACATTGAGGCGGTCTGCTGCTCCACGACGAGTCACCTCGCCACTGAGATATGCCCGTGTCTGCTCAACCGCCATCAGCAGCTTCGCCTTGCCGTGCCGATCAACGAAGAGTTCGATCTCACTGACCTCGCCGCTTGCACCGTAAGCGGCGATCGTAAGCGGGTCAAACAGTATCCGCGTCTCTTCCTCCCCAACGGGGAGAAATAGTGAATCAGTCCGGAGCTGGCTCTCTTTCCCGCTACTGACATCCTCGACAATGTCTAAGTTTTTGAGCTTTCCAACCCGCATTGAGGTTGTACTTCCGGCAAGATCGAGTCTACGCTCGATACTGCTGTTCGTAGTAGGCTGATTCAGCAGGATGTCAGTATAGACTCTGGCGATGTTGGGATTCACCAGTATCTCTGAGGCTGCAATAAAGGAGCGTGCGGTGCCCTCTTTCGAGCCGTTCTCGTTCGCAGCCGGGACATTTGTTACCACCATCGTAATTCATGATACGTGAATCAAGAACTAATATCTTGTGGCAGTTGTGTCGGACTGTATGGAGGCTCCTAGAGATTGTTCCTAGATAATTAATTTCGAGATGAAATTCTTTGATGAAACAGTAGTATAATTATGGTAGATCTTCGAAACCGAGTTTGACTGTATTTTTCACTGAGAGAACCGATTTCATTTCGAAGATGGTGTGTGTCACCCACCGATATGAACACCGTGTGAGGATTCGAGTGAGTACCCACTATCTCATAACTTGTTGTTATTTTTACAAATATTATACATACTTGTCACTTTCTCGTTGGCAGCCTTCATATGACTCTGACACTTGGACACCTAGACACACGGGACAATCTCCCCTCTCCCGAACCGGCTCTTTGACTCTGCCCCAGCGTTCTTTCAGTGAGCTTTCTGATAGGGACAAAGGAAGCCTATCGTCCAATCAAGATACCTCGACGATCTCGACAACGTCTCCAAGTAAGCACACGTTGTTAGCGACGACACACGGAGATTACAGACGAAAACGTGAGTCAGACCGAGATTGTTCCTATCTTATTCAATATCTTGAATGTAGTTGATGAATAGTTCGCGTATAATGAACGCCACAGTATTGAAATATCACGTTCCGAGACTAATGTCGATGATATCCTCTAAACTAAAAGCTCTGTTCTGTTAATCGCTATCCAGCACCCCTCAGTGTGAATGGGGCTCTTGATTTGACCCCCTCGGTGTGAATGGGTGCTAACGTATGATATACTCCGGTAGCTGTTGGTTAATCGCTATGAAAACATCAACTCAGGATATTTCGTGTCGTTGGGAAAAAATCCGTCCTCAAGAAATCGAGTGGCGCCGCTGAATAGGTCAATCGATCGCCATTTAAGATTGCTTTCTCTTAGTTGTGGTTCTGGTCGCGTGACAACCTCACCATCGTTTGTCTGAAACTCGTGAATACTAATCTCGAAGGCGTCTCTTCACTACCTTTCCAAGCTCTTCGGTCGGAATATCCTGAAGCCGGCTATCTTCATTCAATGTTTCCAAGACAGCCTCAACGGGCTCGGTGAATGTAAAGACGAGATGGACTCCTGATTTAAACCCGGAACTTGATCGCTCACTCTCCAGAACACCGTATGTTTCAGCTTTGTTGATGTGACTATTTACCGTTTCCTGCGTGTACATTTTCATGTTGTTCCCCTCACAGAGAATTTTGTAGATATCATACACTACAGGACTCGGAGCCACTCGCTCATTCTCTTTTGCGACAAGCGCAGCCGCGCACAGAGACAACTTCTTTTGAACAGATATCCCGCCAACAATCTCGAGAACCCGATTCTTCATTACAGACTGGTTTGCTGACCTGACGTGGTCTTGAGTGACCGTGGAATCGCCCGCTTGGTTCGCAATCTCACCAGCATCCCGGAGTAGATCGATTGCTCGACGTGCATCACCTTCGTTTTGGGAACCATACGCAGCCACAATCTCGATGACGCCATCCTCGAGGGCGTCGTCTCTGAACGCATCTCGACGTCGTTCAAGGATTTCGACGAGCTCGTTAGCGTCGTAGTCAGAGAAGTGAATCCCGTTCGGGTTGTAGGAGCTGTCTGTCCGACTGTCCAGATTCTCGCGGAACTTCGGGTAGTTAGTTATAACTACTGTCGATAGTTGCGTATCAACATGTTGTTCGGACATGACCCGACTCAGACTGTAGAGAAGCCGGGAGTAGGCCGGTTCGTCTGCGCCCGTGCTACCGGTCAGCGCGTCGATCTCGTCGAGGATGAATACGAGCGAGTCAAAGTGCTCGTTGACAATCTCGTAGCGTCGAGTGTATTTCATATCTGTCGAGACACCTGATCGAGGCACATCCCAACCCACGCCTGCTTTCTGTGCCGTCTGATGACCCAACTTCCACACTGCCCTGTCGAGTGTGTGAGATTCCATCGTCTTGAAATTGACCGCGACGAAGTCGAACGCGATACCACTCTCTTGGGTCCGTTCTTTTACTTTGCTCGCGACGGCTTTGACAGTCAGCGTCTTGCCTGTTCCACTGGGACTGTAGAGAAGCAGATCTGGTGGTCGCTCACCATCGAGAGTATCCCGAAACGCCCGCGCCTCAGCAGCGAGTTGCTCATTGCGACCGTAGATCCTGTCTTGATCAACAATCGTACTCGAGTCCACGAGGTCCTTATTTTCGAACACAGTCTGTGCGTCACCATCGAGGATGCTATCCACCACAGACGATTCGGACTCCTGTGTCCAACCAGAACCAGACTCGGCATTTGGCTGCCGCAAGTCAGAGTCATTATCTTTCATATGATCTCTTGGGACCCCTTCTGTGAGAACCTTTGTCGAAATGAAGGGGTCGACATCGAAATGAAACGGGCGGAGTCGATATGAAAACCCCTTAATCGATATGAAATGGTGAACATCAGCTCAGACACCCCTCAATCGATATGAAATCTCATCAGAGTTCATATCATGGTGAACTATCGATGAAATGAACACCCCTCTGTCGAAATGAAATTGACAAACTTGAGAAACAACCCGCCCTTCATACCCCTTCATCGAGATGAAACACAATATTGCCGTGTGTCGAGTTGAACACGAGACCCCTCATGAGAGATAAAAGTGGATTTTTTGAGATGAAATTCTTTGATGAAACAGTGGTGTAACTACAGTAGATCTTCGAAATCGGGTTTGACTGTATTTTTCACTGAGAGAACCGATTTCATTTCGAAGATGGTGTGTGAGTGATATCTTTATTATGTTAGTTATATCTTGGATTTCATTTCGAAGATGGTGTGTGAGTGCTATCTCTATAATGTTACCTATGTTTCGAATTTCATTTCGAAAGTGGGGTGTGTCACCTACCGATATGAACACTGTGTGAGAATCCCAGTGAGTACCCACTATCTCATAACTCATTGTCATTATCCCCGACGAGTGGGGGGATCACTCGCGAGTGGATCGACGGCAATTCGGTCATTCCGTTGGACGAGGCAATCGAGCACATATTGGAGTACCGGGTAAACTATGAGCCGGCGTTGGAGATGATCGCCGATGAGTATGACCGCGATATCGACGCGTCCCACGAGGATCTGCGTTTGAACTCATGAGCCTCGGTGAACGCGAAGACGAATTGCTGGACACTCTGGAGCGGTCATTGACACTGACCTGCCGTACGTATTCCGGTGGTGGGATGGGCAGTCGGGCATTCGGAGATTGGGGTTCTCGATCAGATCGTTGACCGAACCGATACGGATCGTGAATCTTGGGCCATTGGGAAAGCTAAAACACGTCGTGTTCGCTGATCCCGAGGCTGCCCTGACGCTTCTCAAACGACTGCTTCAGTCGCCCGATACCAGAGAAGACTTGATGTTTCTCAGATCACCGGAACCAGCCTTTGAACAGGACTTCCCCGATTTCCCCAGCACTGGGAACCACAGACCGAAGTTGACTATTCATAGTGATTAGTGCAAGTCTTTACCGCCGTGATTATCCGTGTCGGTGATGAGAGCCGCTGAACCCGCGTCATTCGACATCGTCAGTGAAACTATTCGAACTAATCACTATCAGTCACGATCACAGACGCCCAGCGCGAGAGATTGATGACAGTTCTCGGACAGACCGTTCATCCCAAGCGACTCGAAAAATCCGACGAGCGATTCCAATTCGACCTCAAGCGAGCAGCCGAGAGATACGACCCCGACTCCACTAGTTGAGCAACTCCTGAAACCGTTCGACACCCGGTATCCACACTGCTCACGGACGACACAGAAAAGAACATAATACTGCCTCCCTCGTAGCAGTCACCAGCATGAATGATGACGAGTGGCCACCCCTGACGGAAGCAACGATCAGGGAACTGGCCAGATCCAACTCCTACCAGCGGGGACAGTCGTACTACGAGCAGGAAGCAGTCAGTGACGTGGTGCGACGCGGAGACAGAGTCAGGGCTGATGTCGAGGGAAGCCAGTACCAGCCCTACACAATCACAATTAATTTCGACGACATCGGCGTTGCTCACACGGACTGTTCCTGTCCCTACGACCACGGTGGAATCTGCAAACACCGGGTTGCCGTGCTGTTGACGTGTCTTCGCAACCCCGAGCGTGTGCGTGCCCAGCCTCCGCTGTCAGACCTGCTCGCTGATGCGGATCGAGAGACTCTCGAAGAGTTGCTCGTCGAATTCGCTGCGGAGCGGTCAGACGTGGCTGACTGGTTTGAAACCCGTCTCGAACCCAGTGAGATCGCCGATGAGGTAGCCACTGACGAGTCAATCTCGGTCAACTTGGAGTCGATTCGGCGGCAGGCCGAGCATGCATTGCCAAAGCCGAGCCAGCGCGGTCATAACGATGCCCATGCAGAAGCACAGCGGATGTCCGGGGAACTGGACGAACTTCTCGAACAGGCACGGCTGGCCATTGAGGCTGGTGACGGCAAGACGGCACTCGACATTCTCGAAGCCACCACAGAGGTCCTCGTGACCAACAGATGGACCGGGCTGCTGCCACATGATGTCCCGGACCTCTTCGAGACGATCGGCGATCTTGGTACGTTGTTCGTCGAGGCAGTCCTCATAGCCGATCTACCCGAAGAGAAGCGAGCTGACTGGGAGCAGCAACTGAGAGAATGGGACGAGAGTACGACGTTCGCGCATCTCATGAGCGGCACGGTCCTGGGTGCTGCTGCCGACGCGGTAATAGAGGGGTGGGACAACGACCGTGTCCAGCATGCATTGGAGGGCGACCTCAATCATGGGGAATTCGAAGAAGACAAGCGGAGTTGGTACGCACCCGACGTGATTGATGTCCGTCTGCGTATCCTCGCCCGTCAGGACCGTCCTAACGCGTATCTCAACTTCTCGCGAGCAGCAGGAGCCGACCTCGCTCACGCGGAGATGCTGGTCGGGATGGGACGAATCGAGGAGGCGGTCGAGTATGGAATCGAACACCTGTCGGACCCCAACTCACTTTTATCGCTGGCACAGACGCTCAGAGAACATGGCCACACGGATGCGGCCTTCACTGTCGCCGAACACGGACTGACAGTCGAGGAATACGGAAAAGACGCGCTGGCGGAATGGCTCCGTGATCGGGCAGCCAGCGCTGGTGAAGACAGCCTCGCACTTGAAGCAGCCATCACTGCGTTCGAGACGAGTCCGTCAGTGAGTGCCTTCGAGGCGGTCGAAGAACTCGCTGCCGACAACTGGGAGACGATCAAGACCGACTTGCTGGAATATCTCCGCACTGAACAGCTCGGTGGCGAGACTGCTGCTCGGGCAGCAGAGGTGTTCATCCGTGAGAACGAGTACGACGACGCAATCACCCTTGCGAAGCGAAGCGGTCGGACCAGTGTCATCGAACCCGTCGTCCAGGCGGTGATTGCGGAGCGACCGGACTGGGTAATTAGCACGTGCAAAGCCCAGGCTGAACCGATTGTCGAACAGGGCAAACACGATAGCTACGAGACAGCCGTCCGGTGGCTCAGGCGCGCGGGCGAAGCGGCACAGGCGGCTGGTGAACTAGAGGAGTGGCGTGAATATGTTGAGACGATGCGGGACGAACACTATCAGAAGTACAAACTGCGGCCGATGCTGGACGACCTGTTAGAGGAGTTCTGAAGTGAGCAGTGCCCGTTGGGTCGATATGCGCTCGATTGAATATGCGTCGGCACTCGATCCATTACTGGAGTTGTCAAGAGAGAATTGATTATTATCCGGGTGGTGATAGTGGAGTACCTCGGGGTCAAGCCCCGAGGCTTCACCGTTTGGGGTCTGCACAGCACCCGCAGGCGAATTTAATTCCCTCCGACCTTCCCCGTGAGGGGTCGGCTGGAATTACACCCGAACTCCGCGAGGAGTCCGTGGAGGTCGGCGGCTTCACTCCGCCCGTTGAAGCCCCCGTCGCACCACCATAGTAGCGGATTTTGAGAGGGACCACATTTCCAAACTGTCAAACGACCAGCGAAGGAAATGAGATCTTCATTTCCATACTTTGATGGGTTGTTTCTGGTCGTTGCCACGTTCTGTCGCGTTCTGGGTTCATAAAGCCCGGCGAAATTCTCTCCCAACGAACTGCTGGGTAAGAATCGTATGGGAGTTCACTCATCGAACAGTTGTCGGTGACATCCGTGTTGAGCCAAGAGAAATAGCAGTTCAAGGAAAGAAACGATGAATGATCGCGGCACAGGCGACAGCCGTCGCTGGTGGGTGACGGCTGTCGCCGGAAAGTGAAGGTTGATTAGCCGAATGAATCCAGCGTCTCATTCCAGAAGGTGCGAACTTTCTGGATAGCACGCGCCACGCCACCCTTGACTGGGTGGCGTTGGCGAAACCATACGACCAGCATATATCCAATCAATGCACAGAACAGCTCGAATAACACGCCGTTCAGCGATTTCGAGTGAAAGTTCTCGATGTTGAGGTACTGTTTCCACTCTCGGAAGAGGATCTCAATCACTGTCCGTAGTGTGTAGATGTTGATCACGTCGATTGGATCGTACTCTGACGACGCCAGCGTCGTCAGGGACTCAATCTCTTCTCCATCGGGCGTTTCTAGCACAATCCTGCGGAACTCTTCGCCAGTCTCAGCTCACTCAATTCGTTCATCACGAACCTGTACCCGTCGTGTTGATTCCTCATCTGAGTGAGTCGGCTGAGCGGTGTTGTTCCCTGAGACGGTGACCTCGAACTCTTCGAGTGTCTCACTGAGTTCAAATCAAGCGTCTGAGTACATCAGTGTGACAAAATCATTGTCACTATGCTTGATCTCACAGAACCGTAGATATCGCGTGTATGTGCGGTCAAAGACCCAGATTACCGAGTCGAGGTCTGCAAAGACCTCGACATCTTCCTTGAGGAGATCGAACTGCGGGCTTTCGTGGGTGTCGCCCTCTGTAACAGTAGCGTCGAGTGGATGTTTGTTTTCTCCATCCACACGTGCTGCGCAGTGAAGTTCGAGACCACCATCGTCTGTGTCGATCTTGTAGACCTTGTCGTCGTCTCCGACGAACTCGTCTGAGACGACAACAGAGCGCGTAAGTTCGAGGTTTGTGGCATCAACAGCGACAACACCTCGTGTCATCCACTCCAGTCGTTTTCGTTGAACTCCACGTTGATGATACAACTGTGGTGTGTGTAGTACTTCGAAGAGGAGTTGAACGACCGCGCAGTAGTCGCGGTCGTTCGTGAGTTCTGAAAACCGTGATTTAGGCATGTGTTCGAGTGAGTCGTCGACAATGGTCTTATCCTCAAGTTCAGCGAGTGAGCTGGAGGGGTCAAGACCCTCACGAACAGCCGTCTTGACGTGGTTTGTGAAGTCGTGTTTGTCGGAATGGAGCCCAATCTTGAATTCATCGGCAATCGACTCGCTGTCGACTTCGTCAAGCAGCGAGTACAGTTCGTCAGCGACGAGATCAGTAGAATTGATGTTAGAGGCGTCCGTTACGTCTTCTGACGGCCTTGCTGAATCAAATTGCATAGACATTACGGGCCGTCACTAACGGCTCACGCCGTTTTTATATACTCAGAACGCGACAGGCGACAAATACATCACTGTCATGTGTATCAAGAAACTCCCATGTGATGTCTCGATAGTCCGCGGCACCGATACCCACGCGGGAAATATTTGTTTGATCATCAACTGCATCTGAAAGTTGTCTCGCCATTTCCCGACTTGCCTTAGCGTCCGACTGGGAATCCGAGCAATCTACATACGCAAATCGGAAGTCGATGATGTGAGACTCAGCCTATCTCTGTGCCTGTGGAGACACACACCTCGCACCGAGTGATTTTCCGGTCCCAGTTTTCCTGCATATGATTGTTGGAGATTTTCGGTCCCTCTTGTTCCAGTTTCATTACGGGATAGAGGACCCAATCTACTGATGTGTAAAGCATCTCGCTGGTGACCTCCTTGATCTGGATTTAATTTCAAATTGCTCGGGTTTAAATCTATTATATCCGATTGGTACGCTCACCATATGAACGGAGATGAGATCGGAGTAATCGAACCGTTTCCTTCTATCTATAAGACAAACATCATCGAAATAAATGAGCAAACTGTTTGAGGGTGCCGCGAGATTGAGTATCCGTGAAAACTGTTGCAATTATTCAAGCTCGGATGGGATCAACGAGGCTACCAGGAAAGATGATGTTGCCACTTGAGCGGTCTCACGTGCTAACACATGATATACAGAGAGTACAAGAGGCGGATACGATAGACGAAGTCGTCGTTGCTACCTCAACGAAAACAGCTGACGATATTATTGCTCGGTATGCTAATCGCGCTGGCGCAACAGTGTTCCGTGGGAGTGAAGATGATGTGCTTGATCGAATGCTCTCTGCGGCTACAGGAGCGAATGCAGAGACAGTAGTACGAATTACCGGTGATTGTCCGTTGATCGATTGGGATGTGATTGATGCTGTGGTTGACCGCCTCGCTACAGAGAATGTGGATTATTGCTCAAATACCGTTGAGCGTACTTTCCCTCGTGGTCTTGATGTCGAGGCATTCAGTTATGAGAGTTTCAAACACATACATGAAAACGCGAAAGAGCCACATCACCGCGAACACGTCACCACATATTATCGGGAAAACGATGATCAGTTCAATCTTGCTTCTGTGACTTCTGAAGAGATATTTAATAGATCCTGGATGCAGGATCGAACCGATCTCCGGATAACCTTGGATGAAGCCGATGATTATGAACTGCTTCGAGAGATTTATAACCGAGTTGAGTATGAGGATACGCTCCCGATAAGAGACGCAGTCTCGGTGATTGATGATCGAGATTTACACAAACTGAATGCTGATGTGACACAAAAGTAGATCACTCATGCATCTCACAATCCGAGCTGACGGTGGATCAGAAATAGGATACGGTCATCTCGTGAGAACAGCAGCCATTGCACGTGAGTTTCTTGATGAAGATCATACGGTCACATACGCAACAACAACGCCAGAGACTGCCGAGGAAGTATGTCCGGGGGAAGTCGAAGTCACTACCCTCGATTCAAGATCAAATCCAAGTCGATTGCTTGAATGGATACAAGTAAACCAACCAGATGCCGTTCTTATCGATGCATATCCCGCTGATACAGAATATCAACAACGAATACGCGAACACGTCCCGCTCGCGGTGTATATAGATGATGCTCGCTATCCGATTTGTGCAGATATCCTGATCAATGGTAATCTCTACGCGTCAGATCTTACATATGATTTCGTTGGCAATCCCCCAAAGCAACTTCTCGGACCTGACTTTGTCCCGCTTCGAGAAGAAGTTCGACTGCTCGCTGATCAAGACCCGCCGTGGCGAGACTCCCCTCGTCGCGCTCTCATTACAATGGGGGGAAGTGACATACAGAATCGAACGCCAACAGTTATCAGATTATTCGAAGAATTCAATCTGCACGTGGACGCGATTGTTGGACCTGGGTTTTCTGAACAACAAGAACGTGCCGCTCGTGCCGCCGCTGAAGCCGTGACTCCCGATGTATCAGTAAGCCGTGATCCTGAGAATCTCGTGGAGCGGATGTTTCAAGCAGATATCGCCGTCAGTACGGCGAGCAGCACAACATATGAACTCCTCGCAGTTGGTACCCCTATTGTGTGCCAACCAGTAGCCGAGAATCAACAGATAATAGCAGAAACTCTCGAAAATAGAAATATGGCGAGTGTGGTCAACGCGGGCGAAGGGAATCCGGGATTTCGCCGGAGTATAGACCGATACATGTCAGATGCATCGCTCCGAAAAAGATACTCTGAGGCTGGGCGTGAATTGGTTGATGCATACGGAACGGATCGAATTTATCATAAAATAACAAACATAAACTAGTCAGACCAACTACTGTTTGTTCTGAGCAAATGAACGATATTTTTAAAATATGTATCAATTCATATCCAGAAAAAAGTCCTGAAAAGACAAAGTCTGTAGCATACCCCGTCCTACTACCCGAAACATGGTTAACAGAGAATTGTGATTATAGGTTAGAAACTAGACCATTACTTGATATGACAAGTACTACGACAAAAGTAAGAAAAGAGTTTGCGAGATAGTTAACGGGGTCCTTAATGATGGATTAAATTAAGAAACATTCGGAAATGTGTAAATTGTCGATTTGATGATCGAACAATTGCGATTACTCTTTCAACGATTCAGTATCCCAAACTGATGCCCTCTGATATTGTTTTGGTTTACTTAGGTGGGAATGTTGTCGAATCAAATCACGAGATTTCGATCGAATGAGAAATTGGCACAGGTTGCCCTGAATATTTTTAATTATCGGTGGACCTGTCTACTCCACAATCACGGAGTATAGTCATGAATGGATCCCTTTGTGATACAAAACATGTTGTATATACAGTCGGATTCTGTGCGAAAATTCAATCATTTTCGGGTTTGATCGGCGATCCTGAAACAGTACCAGATCCTGAACTTTCTGAGTTAGGCAATCGTCATCAATCTCAGCTTCAAAAGTAGAATTTAATTTGACTGGCGGAATGAATTGATGATCTGCTGTGGAAAAGACTCTATTTTAGCCTTTTCAATTGTTTTATCAACATTGTATTCTTGTCGTCTAAGCTCTACTGTTCCAGTATGAGTATCAAAGACCGCGTAGCTTGTACGCCAATCACCGTCGCGCGGTTGTCCAACACTCCCTGGATTCACTAGTAGAACACCGCTTAGCTTAGTGACAATTGGATAGTGTGTATGCCCCAAGATTAGTACATCTATTGTCTCATCCAGACCTTCGACTAATTCCAATGTTAAATCTGTAGGATAGATATACTCATTCGGTTCATACGGAGATCCGTGAACTACCAGAATCGTGTAACCATCTATTTCTAATCGCAATTCTGTTGGGAGTCGGTTGATGAATTCCTTATTTTCTATCGTGAGCTCGCCCATAGTCCAGTTTATGACTTCTAGTGCAGGTCTAGGGAAATCAAAATCATCACTATCAGAGATACCTCTATCATGATTCCCAGCGATCGAATCAATATTTTGCTCTTGAAAACACTCGATTACCTCTCTTGGAAATGCATTATATCCGACTATGTCTCCCGCATGAACAATCTTATCCATATGTTGCAAATCATTTAATATAGCATCTAAAGCCGGAAGATTAGCGTGAACATCACTAATGAACCCTATTTTCATATATTATTGAGAGTGTGGGAATTAAGTATATCTGTGGGAAGATAATGATATGGCTCGCGTATTAATTACGGCTGCTGGCGGTGATATCGGAATCGGTGCAATTCAATCGCTTCAGAAAGCGTCTCATGAAACGATAGCAGTGGATATGAACCCTCATGGAGCAGGTCTTTATATCGCAGATCATGGTGTTTGTGTTCCTGCTGCCTCAGATAACGAGTGGCCAACTGCTATGGCACGAGTAGTAAATGAGTACAATGTGGATATAGTTATACCTCTTATTGATCAGGAATTGCAAGAAATTGACCGTCTCCAATCCGCTCTTCCAAACGATATCCCAGTAATTGTTCCCCGACGGGGTTTAATCGAAAAAACGGTAGATAAGAAGGAAATGTACGAGTATTTTCGTAAACATGGATTGCGAATACCTGAAACCTCGGTCGCTGACACCCATAGTGGATTGTTTGAGTCACAGAGCAAGGAGCCCGCAAAAATTGTAAAGCCTCGATATGGACAAGGAAGTCGAGGAGTTCAACTAATACATACCTCTGATGATCTTCGAGAATATATTGATGAAAATGAAGTTGATCAGAGTAATCTTTTAGTTCAAGAATTTATCAACGGTCCTGAATATACTTCGAATGTTACTGTGACCAACGACAATCGCCTTCTGTCAATAGTGACAAAGGAAGTTCCAGAGCGTAATAACTACACAGCCCTAGGGATAACGAGAGATAATCCAACTGTTTACGAGGCTTGTATAGAGGCTTTTGAAGCTCTTGAACCAGCCGGTCCAATGAATGTTCAGCACATGCTTGATGAAGATGGTATACCGTATCTAATTGAAATTAATCCTCGGTTTTCCGGATCTTCCTGCCTTACTGTAGAGGCAGGTGTCAATGAGTTCGATCTATTGGTTCGTAATGCGCTTGATGAAGAGATTGAACCAGTTGATGAGTATGAGACTGGTTTGGGTATTATTCGGTACACGGATCAAGTATATATTGATGAAAGCAATCTCTTATCCCAAGCAAATGACTGTCAGTGAGCCGATTCAGGTGGGCACTTCACTAGGTCCACAGAGAAGGGTGTCAGGACCTCTCAAAATTATATCAAGCAGCGATCATACTACGCAAGTTGCTGAAGGAAATATAGTATATGTCCCTTCTTCTGTGTCAACGACAAATAATGTGACACTATTTTATGACTTGGCAAAATCAGATGTACGCGCAATCCTGTGTGAGAGGATAGAGCGCACTGATCACGGTGTTCTGTTAGCAAACGAACTCGGTATCCCCTGCATTTCTGGAATATCTAATACATTGTGTGATTATAATGGAGAACGTTTGACTATAATGGGTAATGAAATTTACCTTGGGGATGTTTTTAATTCAAATTCATATCAAAAGTCATATAATAACCTGCCGTTCCCAGATTGTGATACAGAAATTAAACTGAATCTGGGGTTTCCAGAAGTCCTTGAGAAGCATCCGAAACTGTCTGGAGTAACTGAGGGAGTCGGATTTATGAGACTTGAATTTCTTCTATTGGATCTGCTGGACGACACGCACCCAAAAGAATATACTGAACGACATGGACGTGAGGCATTAGAAAACCAACTTGCGAACCGTATCGAATCTGTCGTTAGCACATATTCTGATCCTGTGTGGATCAGAACTGATGACTTCGCTGTCTCGCATCTTAGACAGATGGAGTGTGGTAAGAGACATGAAAATAAAGAAGATAATTCAATGTTAGGATGGAGAGGAATTTCCAGATCAACCGAGGATCCTGGCTTATATGATATTCAAATCGAGTCTATCAAAAAGTTAGTCGATAGAGGGTATGAAAATATCGGTCTATTTCCACCGATGACGCGGTTACAATCAGAGTTCCTTGAATGGAAGTCATATGCCAAAGATGCTGGACTAACGGATATCTCGTTCGGATTAATGGTTGAGACGCCCGCTGTGGCTCTCACTTTTGAACAATTTATTGAACATATCGATTTTGTTGTCTTTGGAAGTAATGACCTCACTCAATTCACTTTAGCTATTGACCGCAACAACGAGAAACTTCAGTCAAAATTCGATGAAAAGGAAGACGCTGTGCTCAAGTTATTCGAACGTGTCATATCTATCTCCAATAATAATGAGATTGAAACATGTATCGGCGGACAAGCCGCATCAGATGAACAGTTAGCACGTAAATTGATTGAATTCGGAATTGATGCGCTATCTGTTAACCCTGATTTTGAGACAGTCTCTGAGATTCGGAAATCTGCTACAGAAATTGAAACCTCTCGTCTCAACAACTGATAAACAGAATCAGATATAATTAGTCTTCTATGTATTCCCACCGGATGCCTTCACCTTTCTGTATCTTTTGTGAAACAGTTTCATCAAGTATTTCATCATAAAATTTAGGATGCATTCCTGTTTCCCGCTCGCCGGGTCGAAGTACGCTCACATTTTCTGAACTCAACTCCTCACCAGCTTCAATACTAGTAGTAGCCTGAATTGCTCTTCGTCCCTTCTCATACAGTTCGTCTTCGACCCCAAGCACTCGTTTTTGTCCGGTGCCGAGCGCTGTCTCGGTATCTCGGATCGCAGAGATCATCTTGTTCAGTTTATCTGGTTCTAATGCGAACTCGTGATCTGGTCCTTCCATGTCGTTATCAAGTGTAAAGTGTTTCTCAACGACACTTCCACCCAGTGCGACAGCAGTGGTCGGAGCTGTAACCGGGTCCAACGTATGATCCGAAAGTCCTGTGAGTGCATTGAACTCTTTGCGAAGTGTCTCAATGACACGGAGATTGATCTCTGAGAGTGGGGTTGGATACGCAGCTACGCATTGAAGTAACACAAGACCTGAAACAGAGGCGTTTTTGAGAGCAGTCACCGACTCTTCGATTTCTTCGAGATTATGTGCTCCTGTAGACATAATGATTGGTTTGTCTGTCCCTGCAAGATATTTCAAAAATGGTATATGACTACTTGTGTACGATGCGACTTTCCATGCTGGGACATATTCTGCAAGCTCTGTTGCAGAGCGCTCATCAAACGGTGTAGACAGAAATTGAACGCCCTGCTCGTGGCAGTAATCGTGAAGTTCTGGTATCCAGTCATAGGGCATTTCCATTGATTCAATAATTTCGTATATGCTTCTGTCATCGTCTAGGTACTCGACATCGCCGCTCTCCTCGACATAGAGATCCTCTGCACGAAACGTCTGGAACTTTACTGCATCTGCCCCCGCGTCTGCAGCAACCTCAATCAGTTCCTTTGCTATACTAAGATCACCATTATGATTTGATCCCGCTTCAGCGATCACAAACGTCGGTTCGTCGGGTCCAACTAGCCGGTCCCCGATCTTGAGCTCGTTCATAGATGAATAGAGCGCAAACAACCTAATAAACCCACCTCAACCACTCAAATGAAGACACTGAGACGTGAGTTGGGCTCTTATCTGACTAAGATCCACGCTATTTTGGAGGGTACGTATAGCTACGCTAGCATAACCTGCTAAAATAGCAGCGACGCAGCAGAACGGTGGGATGGAGAAGACGAAGCTCTCCATCGATATTGTAGGGATGACAGCAGCCGCAGGGTATGAGACGCCACTCATTGAGCATAACCACAAGGATACCTGATGAGCGGGTTGGTTTGAGGCTGAATTCATGGCTGAGTCCACCCATGCTGAATGACGCACGACAATCACCGACAGAGTGCAATCTTCCCGCTCTCGCGGTATCGCATCTGGAGTTCGACGTTTTCCATATAACATCCTATTCAACTATACTGACACCCTCAAAGATAATTTCGGTGTCTCTACTCGAAAACTGGACTACCCAATATGTAACTACAGTCTATTCATCATAGAGCATAATCCGGAAGGCCCAGAAAAGACAATTGTCGACAGAGTCGTGAATTGCTATTATATTATCCGAACGAGTTCTCATCGATACCTATGAATAGTTGACATATAGATCCACAATTTATACCCAAAATGATATGAACTGTTAGTATCGGTCAAAAAGTATATAATTTTCGCTTAATTATGATACCGGTGAAGCCGCTCAACTGCCTGGGTCACTTTTCCAATATCATCTTGGTTCATCTCAGCATGTAACGGCATACTCACTAACTTATCATACACCTCTTCAGCCACGGGAAACATCCCCTCTTCATATCCAAATTCCTCTTGGAAGTACGGGTGATAATGCAATGGCACATAGTGTACCTGTACACCGAGATTCTCAGCATGCATAGCGTTAATAAACTCTTTTCTGTCACATCCAAACTCCTCGTTGACCTCAATCGCGTACAAATGACGCATCGGATCGGATTCGACAGGATCCGGTGGCGTACGGATTCCTGGCACCTCCTCAAACGCCGCATTGTATGATTCGATGATCATATCTCGCTGAGCTTTGAACTCTTCAATTCGATCGAGCTGTGCTAAGCCTAATGCAGCCTGAATATCAGTAAAGTTATAATTATACCCAACTCCCTCGGTGACCTGATACCATGGTTCATCTTCATACCCCGCTGGAGCATAGTCCATGTCAAACGAGCGGAATCTGCGTAATCGCTTCGCCAATTCATCATCATCGGTAACGACCATTCCCCCTTCCCCAGTCGTGATGTTCTTGACTGGATGAAAGCTGAACATTACCATATCCCGCTGTGCACCAATCAGTTCGTCTCGCCACTCGCCGCCAAACGCATGACAGGCGTCCCAGATAACAGTGAGATCATGTTCATCGGCAATTGTAAGCAATTCTTCAATATCGGCTGGCAATCCATCATAATGCATCGGAACGATTCCAGCCGTATCGTCTGTGATTTGCTCGCGGACTGCGTCAGGATCAAGTGAGCGCCGATGTGGGTCAATATCAGCGAACACTGGGGTTGCTCCAGTATATGTGGCGACGTGAGCAGTCGAGACGAATGTGAGTGGTGTCGTGATTACTTCGTCTCCCGATTCGAACCCGGCAGCCTCACCAGCGAGATGCAGTGCAGTCGTTCCTGAAGTGCTCGCAACCGCATGGTCAACGCCAACGAAATCCGCAACTCGCTGTTCAAACTCCTCGACGGCTGGACCGCGCGTAATATAGTCGCCCTCAAGCGCCTCTGTGATCGCTTTTTTATCTGCCTCAGAGATACTCTGCGAACCGTATCCAAGGACCTCATCACGAATGGGCTTGCCTCCATAGTGTGCTGGGGTGCTACTACTATTCATCAGGCTGATACCTCCTCGTGGGATTTCAGCCACTCTCGAAGGCGTGAGACGCCCTCCGCAAGCGAGACAGTTGGTTCCCAATCTATCATTGAACGTGCTTTTGCTGGGTCACATAAGAGTTTTTCAACCTCACTCTGTGGATGATGATGCTCAACATGCTCAATTTCAGTATCCTCACTTGCGATGAGCTCCGCAAGCTCGTTAATCGAAATATCAGTTCCAGTTCCAGCATTCAGTATTTCGCCGGTAGTCTCGTCTGACAGCGTTGCTTCGATAATAAACTCCGCACAATCAGTCACATATAATAAATCGCGCGTTTGTGTCCCGTCACCGTATATTGTGAGTGACTTGCCTGCAATATCGCGATTTGTAAAAATCGACACAACACCACCTGCCATACCGGTCTTCTGGAATGGTCCGTACGTATTGAACGGTCGCATGATCGTCACTGGCAGTCCATAGCCGTGATAATAACTCTCTGCAAGATTCTCTGCAGCAAGCTTCGAGCCAGCGTATGGAGATGCTGGCTTCACTGGGTGGGATTCATCAATCCCCGCCTCAGACTCGACCATATCGTATACCATACACGTCCCGACCAGCCCGAGTGCAATCTCATTCTCCCGACAGAATTCAAGAACATGCTTTGTTCCCACGATGTTCGCCTCAAAGTGCGAGTCTGGATCATCGAGACTTTCTTGAACATCAATCTCGGCTGCCAGGTGAATACAGAAATCTACCTCCTCAGTCAGAACTGCCTCAACATCGTCACGAGTCGTTACGCTTCCAGTAGTAAACTCGAATGCATCCTCGGTATCAAACGCGGCAATATTGCGTTGAGACCCATTCCGCAGGTCATCTATCCCATGGACGGTAAATCCACGCTCAAGTAGCTCATGGACCACCCATCGACCGATAAAACCAGCTGCTCCAGTGACGACAACTGTGTCCGAGGTCATTATGCGAGCACCCCAGCAAACTCAGATCGGAGGAGGTGACGAATGTCTGGTTGAGATAATTTATTTGCGCGTTCTGATGATCGGACAACCGTCTCAACGGGATCGAATCCATCGAGAGTCGAGTGATCGAGATAATCGTCTCCCTCACTCTGCTCAGGCAGAATTGCATATAGCGAGTCGTTCTCAACTGTTCGTAACTCCTCCTGTTTCGTGAGTATCTTTTCATCGAGTGTCTCTCCGATACGACTCCCGGTTTCCTCAATCTTAATTTCAGTTGGTGGGTGATCGTATGCCGGCGCAAACACATCGATCATTGCTTCAGCCAAGTCCTCAATTGCAATTGCGTCCATCTTCTGTATAAAAATCTCTCCGGCTTTTGTATGGTTCATCGCATCAATAACCAACTCGGTTACATCATTGTATGTGAGAAAGAACCGACTCATCTGTGGATCAGTTAATGTCACTGGACCGCCGGTCTCAATCTGTCGTTTGAATATCGGAATCACCGATTGTGATGAATTAATTACGTTTCCGAACCGGACTGAACACAACTGAATATCGTGTCCGCCAGTATATTTGTTCGCTGCCGTAACCAGTTTCTCACCCAATAATTTGGTCGTTCCCATCGTATTCGCAGGATGAGCTGCTTTATCACTGCTAGTGAATACAAATCGGTTCACGTCCGCATCAATTGCAGCATCAACTACATTCTGCAATCCCATCACATTAGTTTTGACTGCCTCGAACGGATTATACTCGCTAATGTCGACATGCTTCATTGCCGCAGTGTGAATGACGATATCGACACCATTCATAGCTCGAGCAAGTCTATCCTTATCGCGAACATTCCCCATAAGAAACCGACATCGTTCGTCGTCAATCTGAGATTTGAGTCTCGATAATCCCGGCTCGCTCTGATCGAGAATACGAATTACCTCCGGGTTTCGATCAAGTAGCTGACGAACGAGAATCCGACCGACCGACCCCGCGCCACCGGTCACTAACACTGTTTTATTAGCAATCATCTGGTGATATGGTTACTGGCATGTGAAATGAATTAGTCCTTGTGTCTGTGGTTGAGTGTCCACTGATATACGGTTATTCCCAAATTGGTGTGATACATCGTTTGAGAACATCGATTGGCGACACACCGGATACGACGACATTCTTTTAATTCCTGTCCTCCAATATGATTCACTTATTTTTGCCCCCAATATCGATAGGGAAAGCGAGCATATCGTGTCAAAGTCGATTGCGCGGGACTCGTCACGAATAAACTCGTTACTTCAAATCTTAATTGCTGGACCATCTGTCGATTGAGTAAATACTTCCTTGTCCTGAATTTCAACTTTGTTTTCAGATATTATCTCAAGACGCCCTCGAAATAATAAATTGACAATCAGTCCTCCTAGGTTCACTTTGTGAATGCTCACGAATTATATTAATACGAGTATCATTTTTCTGATGAATCTACTGCCTCACGCTTCTAAGCCTCATAAAGAAACTAATCACTCAGAGAAGCGTATCACCGATTCATGACATCACGCCGTCGGGTCACTCCAACCATATCCGCGACATTCGCCGTCATTGCCTCAAACGCATCAGCAGTCCCCCCGGATCCGAGCACGGCAGGGTCGCCATCATCACTGCCAGTGCGAACCTGTGGATCAAGCGGCAGGGATCCCAAGAATGGAAGATCGTTATTCGCAGCAAACACTTGTCCGCCGCCTTCACCGAAGATATCATGAATCGATTCACAGTCAGGACAGGTGAATGACGCCATATTTTCGACAATCCCGAGTACATTTGTGTCATGTTCACCAAACATTCGGAGTCCCTTGCGGGCGTCATCAACAGCAACATCCTGCGGTGTCGTCACAACGACTGCCCCCGTCAATGGAAGTGTCTGAAGAATTGTCAGTTGTGTATCGCCAGTCCCTGGTGGAAGATCTAATACAAGATAATCGAGATCGCCCCATCGAACATCCTCGACAAGCTGGGTAAGAATTTGATGTACCATTGGTCCACGCCAAATCACCGGGTCATCCTCTCCGACGAGAAACGCCATTGACATCAATTTCATGCCATACTTCTCAGGCGGAACGATTGTTTGTTCGTCCTCAGTCTCTGGTGGGACACCTGCATCAACCATTCGCGGCACGTTTGGTCCATAAATATCCGCATCAAACAATCCAACCCGTGCACCAAGATCTGATAATCCAGTCGCAAGATTCACTGCGACCGTTGACTTTCCAACGCCACCTTTCCCAGAGGCAACAGCAATCACGTTTGTGACACCGGGAAGCACCTCATCTTCACTCTCGACTGATGGGATTGTCGCTGCGAGATCAAGATCATATTCAACATCCCCAAGCACCTCACGAACCTGTGCGGCGATTTTACTCTCAGCGGGAGAATACGGAGCACCAAGTGCTAATGAAATACGGATGGTATTATTCGACTCATCAATATCAATGGCGTTGACAAGCCCAAGCGACACGATATCGTCTTCTAAATCGGGGTCTGTGACATCTCTCAGTCGGTCACGGACCGTCGCAGTGTGCATATGCATCGTCACTCCGAGCAAGCGATAAGCGTTTTGCACACCGACACTCGAGTCGACTCAAATTATCAGAATGTAATGAGTATCAGTTACATCTAACCCGTGGGTGACAGCGAATTTATCATCATTGACAACAACCATTGGTTTATGCTCGAAGATGAATTCGGGCGCGAGGTGTCTGGCGTCCGTGTCTCTTTGACCGATCGTTGTAATTTCGATTGTGTCTACTGTCATAATGAGGGACTTGGTGATACCCGCGGTCCGATGGACCCACAGGACGACGAGATGAGCACCGACGATGTCGTCCGTTTTCTTGAAGTTGTCTCGGAATTCGACATTGGAAAGGTGAAATTCACCGGTGGTGAGCCGATGCTTCGTGATGATCTCATAGAAATCATCCGACGCACACCATCATCGATGGAAGTTTCGATGACGACGAACGGGACATTTCTCCCAGGTCGAGCGGGCGCTCTCAAAGAGGCTGGACTCGAACGTGTAAATGTCTCACAGGATGCACTCGATCCTGATGAGTTCGCCGAAATCACAAAATCCGGTGCGTATGACAGGGTCCTCGAAGGCGTTGAGGCTGCGGTTGATGCTGGTCTTGCTCCAGTGAAATTGAATATGGTTGTGTTTGAACACACTGCTGAATACGTTGAAGACATGGTCAATCATGTCTCCGAGAACACTGGATTACAATTACAACTCATCGAATACATGCCCGAGCTCACTGGTCATCCCGAGTGGAATATTGATATCCAACGTGTCCATGACTGGCTTGCAGATATTGCTGACCGTGTCGAGACGCGTGAGATGCATGACCGAAATCGATATTTCGTCGGCGATGGGATGGTTGAAATCGTCGATCCTGTTGAGAACCCAACGTTCTGTGCGAATTGCCATCGCGTTCGTGTGACACATGAAGGTTACCTCAAGGGTTGTCTAAATCGAAATGATGATCTCCGCTCGATGGGTGAGATGACACGCGAAGAAATTCGTGAGACATTCCGTGAGACTGTTGCAAATCGCGTCCCGTATTATGGCGAGTATCTAATAAAAGAAAACGACGAGTGGGTGCTTAATGACAAATATCTCGATGCACCGACAACACACTCGTAATACTCATATACAAATACAACGGCTCATACCGATATACGAGCATTATCCCTAGATAACCAAATCGATATGAATAGCTTCATGACTTCTATGACATCTCCCGTACTCGGCTCTGCACGTTTAAATAGGGGCGTGATGTAGGCAGCATTGAAACTTGATGCTGCCGATTACGGATTTCCTCTCGTGCACCGACGTGCTGGATGAATTCGACTCGCTATCATATCATCAAACGACTCACGCCAAAACGTACGTGACAGGTCTTGCTGCGGGCCGCAGCAAGACTGTAACCGGAATTGCACGAGAGGTCCTTCCTGCCGGAAGTGACCGAGCACTCAACAAGTTCATCACCGAATACGATTGGGATGAGGATCAGCTCAATCACGAGCGGTTAGAGGAACTGCAAAAACACGGAGAGACACGCTGGTCACAAAACGGCTATATCGTTATTGACGATTCAGTCATCCAGCGAACCGGGAAGTCCCTTCCCGGTGCTGGAGAGTTCTACGATCACTCTGAGGGTGAGCCTGTTTGGGGACAGAACCTCGTCTACGCGTTCTATACCGATGATAAAACGTCCTATCCACTTGCTTTTCGCCAGTACGAGAAGGTCGACGACGAGGACGAGGAAGACGAACAGGAGACAAAATACGACCTCGCACGAGAGATAATCACGGAATTAGAAGAAGAGGTAGGTGTGCCTGCGGGCACCTACCTCTTCGATGCATGGTTTGCTCATGACTCCGGTCTGATCGAACACGTCGAATCACACGGCAAGGACTGGATTGGACCACTACGGGGCAACCGACAGGTGACCTACGCGAACAAAGAGAGACGCGTCGATGCGCTCGAAGAGTGCATCGACAAGGAAGAGCGAGAAGTTGACGGTGAAACGTACAAAATTTGGACTAAGACAGTCCCTGTCTCGAAATTAGGTGAAGTTCGGCTGGTAATCACAGAGAAGGTTACCGATGAGGACAAAGAGAATCCAGTAAAGTATCTTGCGACGAGCAAGATTGACGCGCCTTCGGCACACATTATTCGGAGCTATTCGTACAGATGGCGAGTAGAGACATTCTTCGAGGACTCGAAAGAGGATCTTGGCTTAGGAGACTGCGAGGTTCGTGATTCTGACGGTGCCAGTCGTCACTGGCACCTTCAGATGCTGGCCTACAGCCTTCTTCGGCTTGGTCCGGAATCGAGCGCCTCGGAGCGACTTGTCTCGAAAGCCTCGTCGCTCCGATCACAACTCGAACACGGTCTCAAGGAGACGATCTACAACATGTTTTCCTGGGTGCGCGATCAACCAGACCGCGATCTCGATGGACTGATGGAAGACATTGACCACCTCTTTCTCCATTCTGAGGGTAGTTTATAAACGTGCAGAGTCGAGTCCCGTAGTTAACCTCCCCCGAAAATAAACATCCTTGGGTCACTAGGAAACGACAGTTCACTCCTGTTCATTATAGGATGCCCAATTCTCACTCGTGTATATATCGGAAATTGGTTGTGCACGAACGTGGACACATCGAACAATACTCATAGCATTTGATATACTATATTGCATTGTCATATGAGTGATCTTGACATTGCACTGTGTGATGCATCAATTGGCGATACGCCTGCAGAGCGAAACTTCCGACGCGAGGTTGATGCATCATTAACAGCGTTCAAACTCAGTGCAGACGAGCAACCACCATGGCCAACTGCTGATGGTGAATGGGCGTATGATGCTGCTGTTATTACCGGATCACAGACTGCGGTATACGATCATGAAACCTGGATGGAGACGCTCGCTGAGTTGCTTCGAGATCTCCATGAACTCGATATTCCACTGCTTGGTGTCTGCTGGGGGCATCAATTCATCGCACAGACGTTTGGTGGATGCGTCTCCGCGATGGACGAGTATGAACTCGGGTATCAACGAATTGAGCGATATGACTCCTCGCCATTATTCGCTGATTTCCCTGCTGAATTCATCGCGTTTGAGACACACTCTGATGAGGTCGTTCGTCTTCCGCCAAATGCAACTGAACTTGCAGGAAACAGTCGCTCTTGTCAAGCATTTTCACTTGGAACCGTATATGGCGTGCAGTTCCATCCTGAATACGACCTGAAGACTGTCAAGATGGTCACGGATGGAAAGCGTGAGGAAGGAGTGTCTGAATCGGTTGTTGAGACAGTCCTCACATCAGCAACCCCATCACAACACGCAAAAACACAAACTGCAAAAAGAGTCTTTGAAAACTTCCTCTCAATCGTTGAACAGCACCAGTAAATACCTGTGTGGTGATATGTCTGAGTATACACATACAGCAATCACCGACTCTTATCCAGCTACCACATCCTCTTGTGTCACCTCGACCGTTCGATTCCCGATTGTGTAGGTTCCAGGCGTTGCAATACGGATTGTGTATGACCCATCTTTAGTTGGTATTTCACGTTGAGTGATCATTGTGTGTGACCCAACATCCATTCTACCAGAGATAGTGACACTTGTTTTCGTCTCATTAACGGTTCCATTCACCATCGTCCCGGGGACAACAGCGTATGCTTTCTTTTCATCACCTGCATACAGTAGTTGATAATGTGTTCCGAGTCCCTGTCGGTCATGCAATCGGGCATACATCGTTTCGGAGTCAAGTTCTGAAAACTCAGGTATCTCCGAGATAATAATAAATCCAACACGACCCTGTATCTGCTGATACCATTCCTCACTCTCATCAGATCGAAGGAAATCAAGATAATTACTCCGAGCATATCCATAGCTCTGTGAATTGCCGTTGAGATGTGCGTTATACGCTCGATTGTCTCCCCAGCGACTGAGGACATATGTCTCCGGCCAGCTTCGATTCTCAGCAGTAGCGAAGGCATCCATCTCATCAATCGCGCTGGCAGTATCATCACCATATGTCAGTGTAGCTGTCCGAACCGGCGTCATGACAGCCCCAAGTCCCCCGACCAACAGGAAAAGTACAATCACGGCAGTGAAGATTTGTCGTCGACTTGTTCCATCCCTCGAATCTCTACTTCTTTCACGAGTTGATGAGCCGGTTGTGTCTGTGTTCGTGTCTGTATCTGTACTCGTCGCATGACGACGCCATGCAACGCGCTGTTCACTTGTTGACTGTGTGCCGACTCCGACCGGTCGGACAGTTGGAGGGGATATGTCGGTCACCTTTGCGACGAGCCACACGAAACTAATGCCAGTAAGGATCGCCACCGGCAGTGCAAGATGACCAGCGAATCTGACCTGTAACAATGAGAGAATGAATAATGTACCACCATACACACAGACAAGTAGTAAATCACCACGATCACGTGTCCATCCAGTCCAACTGGCCCAGATGAATACAATTATACTCACGAAAATCGCGAGTCCGAAGAAAATGACTGGTGCAAGAATAAATCCAAAGTCAGCGCTGAATAATGACTGTGCCTCAAAGATATTCTCCGTGCCCGGACCTGAAATTAGTCTGTCAGTCTGACTCCGAAACTCATCCCCAAACCGAGGAATCAGCTCAATACTACCGAGTAACACGGCTGCACCACTGAGTACGACCCCGATAGCTGTTATGCGATAATCGAGTCCGACACGTCTGCATCCCTCAGCAACAATCGCGAGCGTGAACAGTGCAATCGCAAGGAGCGTTGGAGGGATGATCATCGTTGTTGATTGCCACCCAAGCGCTTCATGTCCAAGAACTCCGATACCACCACCAATCGCCATGCTCGCAGTCAGTGGTGTTAATCGATATAAGACCGACACATCATGACGAACGCTTGCGAGCGCCCGAATAACGCCATATACTCCAAGTGGCGTTAATAAAAGAGCACCTGCATTCCATGCAAGCGTATGAGCACCAATCCCAACTCCAGCTAAGATAATCCATGGTGTGAGTTCTAGAAGCTGAGATATCGATGTCGGCGATGTCCGCTCATACGCTGCGACTGTCATAAAGACGACAGCGAGAATGGCTACATCGAACGCATGGTGATCGGCAAACCCGATACTCGTTCGGTACGCATGAACGGGCAATGTCGCAAGAATGGCAGTGCTTGCCAGACCAACACGCCGGTCATCACTCAGCCGGGTTCCGATAAGATACACACTCACACCACAGACAACGGCAGCGGCAACCGGATACCACGCCAGTACTTGCTCCGCAGCAGCAGGACCGCCACCGAAAAGTGCTGTTACGATTTGAAGTGTTGCAACGAGGAGTGGTTCACCCTGCTCGATTCCATTAGCGACGGTGAGCGGGCTTCGATTCGCTGTGACAAAATCAAATACCCAATATCGATAGAAGTAGGGATCATTGCCAAGCAAAAGCACATAGCCTTCTTGAAAAACACTCCTGACAGCAACAAGTCGAAACACAACGACCAACGCAAACACTCCAACAACGGAGAGTATACGATCGCGATTATTGGAGATTATCTCTATAACTCGATCTACCGACATATCGATTTGATCACTTAATTGACGTCGACCATGATCATCATCCGATTCTATTTCTGATACATCTGAGCGTGATCCGTCTGTGGCTAGCTCAGTGTTCTCTGCATAATTTAGATCATCTCGATTAGCTAATGCCGCATCAACCGCAGTTGGGTCTGCAAGCGAATATCCATCATCCTGTTTTTCAACAATCCCACGGGAGACTAATTCGCCAAATAATCCAGTATCGGCTTTAATATCCTCGAATGTCCAGACGCTGTGTTCAGTATCAATCTGTAGAATCTCAGTAAAAACACGGTGTGTCTCGGGACGGTCATCGATAATCGCGTCTACCTCATCCCGAATATCGGACATATAACATCTAATTTCTGTGTGTCGGCGTAAAAATATCGTTCGCTATCATTCAACACGACACTGCTACATCAGTAATTATCATGTGTTCTAGTATCTGTCGTCACCGTAGCATTGGGTTACATCACCTATGTAGTGTGCTGTATCAGAGAAACAAAGCGAGATACTGCTGGTGAGGACCACAATCTACTGAGACTCATCGAGGATCCGATTCAATTGATGAGCTTTCACGATATCAACACAACAGCTCTTTTGAACGCTCTTTGCTGATGTATACCCCTTAGACGTGTATAATCGGAGATATACTTTCGTGAGTCTTAAATAGCGACCTCGCTTTGCAATTGATACAATATGATGTAGGGGGATCGACTCCCGAGTCCAAGCGGGCGACAGTATAAATCAGTGTGTTGCGGTAGCCAAGTCTGGCCCAAGGCGCTGGATTGCTAATTCAGTGGCGTAATGCCTCCGGGGTTCGAATCCCCGCCGCAACGCTCATCGAAATCAAAGTTAAGATGAGATACAAATAATCACCGTAATCAACTCTAAGTCATGAGTGCAAATAATACACAAGACGACGCCGCCGAGGAGGAAGATGATGACCTCCAATATTTCGTCCGAATCGGGACGACAGATCTCGATGGGACGAAAGCGGTTGAGCGGAGTCTCACGGACATGAAAGGTATTGGAAAGCGTACCGCACGCATTATTACCGACGTGGCATCCGTCGACCGGCATGCAACGTTTGGTCTTCTTGAAGAGGACGAGATCGACTCAATCACCGATGCTGTGGAAAACCTCGACGACCACATCCCTGGATGGATGACAAACCGTCGTGAGGATTTCTTCAGCGGTGATACCGATCACAAAACTGGAGCAGATCTCGAAGAAAAGCGCCGCCACGACGTTAACCGGATGAAAATGATTGATTCATACAAAGGTGTCCGACACAAGCGTGGTCAGAAAGTCCGTGGTCAGCGCACAAAGTCCACAGGGCGTACTGAGGGAACGATTGGCGTGAATGTCGAAGCAATCAAAGAAGAAGCCGCCGAGGCTGCGGAAGAAGAGGAGTAATCACAGCGATATCATATGTCGACTGGAAGTAATACAAAACGATATGAGACCCCGAATCACCCATATCAGGGTGAGCGTATCGCTCAGGAAGGCGATCTCCTTGGTCGATATGGGCTGAAGAATAAAGAAGAACTCTGGCGAACACAATCCGAACTCCGTGAATATCGGCGTGAGGCTCGCCGACTCATTGGTGAGGCACAGGGTGACGTTTCGGTTGCCGAAGCACTTGGTGAGGAGTTCCTTGACCGACTCCGTCGGTACGGCATCCTCTCAGCGGATGACGATATCAGCAAGGTGCTCGGACTTGATGTTTCTGACATTCTTGAACGCCGACTACAGACAATTGTCTATCGACAAGGGCTTGCAAGCACGCCCAAACAGGCACGTCAGTTCATCGTTCATGAGCATATTACCGTCAATGGCGCGCGTGTTACCCGTCCATCAAAAATGGTCGAAGAGACTGAAGCAAACGCCATTGCGTTCGATGAAAACAGCCCACTCGCAGACAGTCTTCACCCGGCTCGCGCCGAGGGACAGGAGTAATAACACATGAGTGAATCTGAAAATACTGAAAAACGATGGGGAGTCGCACACGTTCACGCATCATTCAACAATACTCTCATCACCGTAACCGATCTGACAGGTGCTGAGACGATTGTGAAGTCATCTGGTGGTGCAGTCGTGAAACAGAATCGCGATGAGGCATCACCATATGCAGCCATGCAGATGGCTGAGTCTGTTGCTGAGGATATCAAAGCAGCAGGCATTGACGGTCTTCATGTCCGTGTCCGCGGTCCTGGCGGAAACGGGAATAAAAGCCCTGGACCAGGTGCACAGGCGACAATCCGTGCACTTGCTCGTGCCGGTCTTGAGATCGGTCGAATCGAAGACGTCACACCAATTCCACACGATGGAACACGTGCACCAAAGAACAGCCGGCTTTAATCACTGATGACAGACGACTTTGACATTGAGTTCATCGAACGCGATACCGATGACCGAAGTGCACGCTTTCTTGTTCGGGGTGTCACCCCTGCAGTCGCAAATGGTATTCGGCGCGCGATGGTTGCCGACATTCCGACATTCAGTATTGAAGACGTTCGCTTTGTCGAGAATTCATCGGTGATGTTTGATGAGATGATCGGGCTTCGATTAGGGCTAGTTCCATTAACAACACCTGTTGATGACTTCGATATCGGTGACACAGTGACGCTTTCGCTTGATATAACGGGTCCACAAACAGCGTACTCCGGGGATATTGTCTCATCCGACCGGCTTGTTGAGCCTGCTGATGAAAACATCCCGATTATTGAACTCAAGGAGAATCACCGACTTGAGCTTGAGGCTGATGCGGTTCTTGACACCGGGAAGTCTCATGCCAAACAACAGGGTGGTGTTGCTGTTGGATATAGGCACCTCCAGCGTATCGAGGTCATCGGTGATGCTGATGAGTTTGCCGATGAGGACCCGCATATCCTCCGAGGTGTTATCGAAGAGGGCGCAGCCGCGCATGCTGTTGATGAGACAGCAACAAATGGGGATTTGATTCCCACGACAGAATTCGATAATGACCTCACGAACCGGTATCCTGGAAAGGAACTCACCGTCTCAGATGTTCCAAATGCCGTTGTCTTTCATGTCGAGACAGATGGATCCTTCAGCGTTCCCGAACTTGTTGAACGAGCAGCGCGCTCACTCGGTGACCGTGCAGCTGAACTTGAGACAAAGGTTGCCATCTGAGAATCAGATTGTCGTATCGTCATAGAATTACACTATATACACGACACACCACACAAATTGAATCGTATGACTGACCCTTCATCTCACTATCGACGCGCCTGTGCTCGCTTGCGAAGCCACGAGCATGTCGATGAATGTGGAGATGACTATTATTCGACCCTGAATTCGACGGCATCCTCTCCACAGTTATCGATACCTGCGGTTGCAGTCATAGACATATCCCAGAGCGTCGAATGTCCGGATTCTGAGGATTATACAGTCGATTCGCGGTCGGTTGGTGTGTATCGGATCGAAAGGAGTATGAAGGGGCATCGAAAAATTCGGAGTGCACGCAGGGATAGCCAAGTTTGGTCAACGGCGCAGCGTTCAGGGCGCTGTCCCGTAGGGGTCCGCAGGTTCAAATCCTGCTCTCTGCACTCCAGTACTGCGGTTTCTCAATACGGAGTTGATATTAATGAGTAAAACAAATCCGAGACTTGATAGTCTCATCGCCGAATTGAAGGCGAAATCCCGTGGGTCTGATGCCAATGTCTGGCAGGACATCGCGGATCGCCTCGAAAAGCCACGGCGCACCCATGCAGAGGTCAATCTTGGGCGTATTGAACGATACGCACGCGAAGATGAGACCGTTGTTGTTCCTGGCAAGGTGCTGGGAAGCGGTGTGCTGCAGAAAAACATCACTGTTGCTGCAGTTGATTTTTCATCGACTGCACAAACAAAGATCGAACAAGTCGGAGATGCTGAGTATCTTCGTGAATATGTCAAAGAAAATCCTGAAGGAAGTAACGTACGGGTGATTCGATGAGTCTTGCAGAATTCGACGCTGATGTTGTCATCAACGCACAAAACTGCATTGTTGGTCGCGTTGCAAGTGAGGTTGCACAACGCGCACTCGAGGGCGAGACGGTCGCAATCGTCAATGTTGAGGATGCTGTCATCACAGGATCCGAAGAAGATGTCATGAGTGTGTATGAGACCCGATCAGAGCTTGGTTCTGATCAGGGACCTGCATATCCATCACGTCCGGATGGAATCTTCAAGCGAGCTGTTCGTGGAATGCTTCCATACAAGAGCGACCGCGGACGCGAGGCACTCTCGAATGTTCGTACATATGTCGGAAATCCATACGACGATGATGGTGAGGCAATCGATGGAACGACGTTGGATCGACTTTCAAATATCAAATTCCTCTCACTCGGAGAGGTATCTGCAAACCTTGGAGCGACAGTCACATGGTAACGAATACATCCGGTAAGAAGAAGACGGCAATCGCTCGCGCAACTGTTCGCGAGGGGAAAGGCCGTGTCCGTATCGATTCCCAGCCAGTCGAGCTTGTTGAACCAGAGATGTCTCGTCTCAAGATGCTTGAGCCATTCCGCATTGCCGGCGAGGATCTTCGATCACAGGTCGACATTGATGTCTCCGTTTCTGGTGGTGGCTTTGCTGGGCAAGCAGACGCAACACGAACGGCAATCGCCCGTGGATTGGTTCAATATCTCAATGATGCAGAACTGCGTGATGCATACATGGACTTTGATCGATCACTGCTCGTCAACGACGTGCGACAGTCTGAACCGAAAAAATGGGGCGGTCCAGGTGCCCGTGCCCGATATCAGAAATCATACCGCTGAGGTGAGCATATCATGATGATACCTGTCCGATGTTTCACCTGCGGTACTGTTATTGGTGAACACTGGGATGAATTTAAACAGCGAGCGCGTGATGGCAACGAAGACCCAGGGGAAGTGCTTGATGACCTTGGCATCAAACGTCACTGCTGTCGTCGAATGATGGTTTCACATCGGGATCTTGTCGACGTCGTTGCCCCATACCAGTGACCCGAATTCACTATCGAGGTCACGCTCGAAATCAACCCGATTCGCAGCAGTTGAGTACACAAAGAAGCGTTCGATCTAGACCCTATACACGCTTCTCCCCGGGTGGATGGGACATATCTGTGGCGTTTTCCACATCGCTTTCAGGCGAGTTATGCTCAGGACTAGCGACAACACTCAATCAGCGGGTAGAACTCAACACTGGCACTGATTTTGATACTGGAACTAGTGACAGCATATCGGTGAGTAGACACTCACATCAAGCGGTCAAAACCGGTACTGATACTAATCTGGGCGTTCGCTCAAACAATATTAGCAAATATATCGATATATGCCCGGTAAACGACCGTCGAGATAGACAAATCAGTACTCATCATAACCGATATCAATATGCTTGCGGTCGCAATGACGCACAGATGTTCGGTTCAATCATATCAATGGAGACGAGGATCATCACATGAGTCACTCACAAACCCATACACAACCAACGTATAATCGGTATGAGAAAGCCCGGATCCTCGGTGCACGCGCACTCCAGATTTCGTATGGTGCTCCTGTGCTCGTCGACACTGAACAATCCGAGCCGATTCTCGTTGCTGCGGAGGAATATGATGCCGGTGTTCTGCCGTTCACGGTCAAACAGGAGGATAGCTGAGAATGACGCAGATAACGAACGTTTCACTGCGTCGTATTCTTGACTCACGAGGGAATCCAACTGTCGAAGCTGATGTCTTGACACAATCCGGCGGGTTTGGACGAGCAGCAGCGCCCAGTGGGGCAAGCACCGGCGAGTATGAGGCAATTGAACTTGACCCTGCTGAGGCAATTGCAAGCGCTCGCGATCATGTAGTTCCCCGACTTATCGATACGGTGCACGCTGGAAATCAACGCGAAGTTGATGCTGCATTGCACGCAGCAGATGGAACAGACAACTTCTCTCAGATTGGAGCAAACAGCGCTGTTGCAATCTCGATGGCTGCTGCAAAAGCCGGAGCAGACGTCCTCGGTGCACCTGTATATCAACATCTTGGCGGGACATTCCGCGGGGAGTCATTCCCGACCCCGCTCGGCAACGTTGTTGGTGGTGGCGAGCATGCCAAAGAGGCAACACACATTCAAGAGTTCCTCTCAGCACCAATTGGTGCGCCGAACGTTTCGGAGGCCGTCTTCGCCAACGCCGCCGTCCATGCACGAGTGTCTGAGATCCTTGATGAGCGCGGTATCCCTGCGGCAAAAGGTGATGAAGGCGCATGGGCACCACCCATTTCTGACGCTGAGGCGTTTAGCCTCGTTAATGATGCAGTCGCCGATGTTGAGGATGACCTTGGCTTTGAAATTCGGTTTGGGCTTGATATGGCTGCTGCAGAGTTATATGACGATGATGTGGGTGGATACGTCTATGGTGATGAGGTCAAATCAACCACAGGGCAAGTCGAATACGTCGCTGAGATGATCGCAGAGTACAATCTCGTCTATGTCGAGGACCCGCTTGATGAGAACGACTATGACGGCTTTGCGACGCTCACTGAGCGAGTTGGTGATCAGACGTTAATCTGCGGGGATGACCTCTTTGTGACAAGCGTTGAACGATTACAAACGGGCATCGATGCTGATGCTGCAAACTCGATTTTAATCAAGCCAAATCAGATCGGTACCCTCACCGATGCATTTGATGCGATTGAATTGGCTCGTGAACATGGATATGAAACAGTTGTCTCACACCGCTCAGGTGAAACTGAGGATGTGACAATTGCACACCTCGCTGTTGCGACTGACGCTGGATTTATTAAGACCGGTACGGTCCAAGGCGAGCGAACTGCCAAACTAAATGAACTTATCCGCATTGCGGAGGATGCAGTATGACAGAAAACGATAACGAAGTGGTCGAGGTCGTGGATGACGACGAAGCAGTGGTCAGCGAGTCCCCTGTTGATGTTGACACAGCGACTGAGGCCGAGGCTGATACCGAGACCGATGAATCGAATGAGACTACCCCGACTGCAAGCGACGCTGCTGGGGACGAGACAACTACCCAGACAGGCAACGAAAGCGCTGATGCTGAGCCTGATGATGAACTTGAAGGACCAACCTTCGATGAGGATGTGATGCCAGATGAAGAGGCAGATCTTCTCATTCCTGTTGAGGATTATCTCTCCGCTGGTGTCCACATTGGGACCCAACAGAAAACAAGTGACATGGAGCGCTTCATTCACCGTGTTCGTGATGACGGGCTTTATGTTCTTGACGTCAGCCAGACGGATTCGCGAATTCGAACGGCTGCGAATTTCCTTGCGAATTACAATCCTGACCAGATGCTCGTCACAAGTTCACGACAGTATGGACGCTTCCCTGCAAAGAAGTTTGCAGACGCTGTCGGTGCACGGGCACGCACTGGACGATTCATCCCCGGCACGCTCACAAATCCTGATTATGCAGGATATATCGAACCTGATGTTGTGGTTGTTACTGACCCAATCGGCGATGCACAAGCGGTGAAAGAAGCAATCACTGTTGGGATCCCGGTCATTGCAATGTGTGATTCGAATAATCAAACGAGCAATACTGACCTTGTTGTACCAACGAATAACAAGGGTCGACGTGCACTTTCTGTCGTTTATTGGCTTCTTGCCAATGAGACGCTTGACCGTCGTGGTGCTGACTCACTGTACGCACTCGACGAATTCGAAGCCGAGATCTGAACGCGAAAAGATACAACCGATACAGCTGATATGTTTATTCGAGTATATATGATAGATGAGCTGTGCGTCTCTGGAAACTGAATTCGTGTATTTGTATAATGGGTTGGTGTAAGATCGTGAGCGTATGCACTGTCGTATGTGCAGCAAATCTAGAGAGATTTGAGTAGAGCCGACACATTCGCGGATAAGGGTTTTGCGCCTTCCGGTCTATATTAGTGTATGAGTCTCTATCAGAGTGTCCGTGCTGTTGCTAACGCCCGTGGTGGCGAGACAGAATGGATTGACTGGCGTGCAACTGCGGAAGCGGCAAAGCAAGCGCGCGATCAGGGAATGCTCACGCTTGATGATGCAGAGCGTCGTGCATACGCAACCGATGTTCGAGATGCCCGGTCTCGACTCCGAACTGTTGGTGGGCTTGAATTTGATATCCCACAGACAATTGAGGTGCAGAACCGACATCACTGGATTGACGCAAATATCAAAACGTTTGAACGAATGCTGGATCCGATTGATATTGCGACACTGATTGACGATACCAATGCGCTGAATGGTCCCTCTGGATATGCAACTCGGATGGTCAACACTGGCTCAATGGCAGCCGCATTGGCATTTCTCTCAGGAAACGTTCTTGGGCAGTATGACCCACAACTCCTCTCGCAAACAACTGATACAATCGAGACAAACGAGAATAACCATGAGCTGTATTTCGTTCATCCAAATATCGTTGATGTTGCCGCAGAATTAGATGTTGAGTATCCACGCTTTCGCCGATGGATTGCATTTCATGAAGTAGCACATGCAGCTGAGTTTGGAGCTGCTCCGTGGCTACGGACACATATTGAAGATCGTATTGAATCTGGACTTGAAGCCCTCACGGGTGGTCGACTCGATCGATCTGCATTCAGTGATGTTGATATTGTCATGACTGCTGTTGAGGGATATGCAGAGCTACTGATGGATCGAGCATTTGATGAGGAGTATGCAGATCTCCGTGCAAAACTCGACGCTCGTCGCGGTGGTGGCGGACCAGTCGCCCAGTTATTCCGACGACTACTTGGGCTTGGTGTGAAGGAACGACAGTATGAGCGCGGAGCACAGTTCTTCGAAACAATTGCTGATCAACGTGGGGTCAAGGCTGCAGCAACTGTCTGGGAGGATCCACGCTACTTACCAGATGAGTCTGAACTTGATAATCCACAATACTGGATTGACCGCGTTAATCCCTGAATTGTATGTCTAACTAGAATTAAGTAATTTAGCGAAATGACGTAGATTATCGTTGAGATATATGCGGCATGGGCTACTTGTAACAGAGTAGATAGTTATATGAGTTATCTGAGAGAAAAAATTCTGTGCTCTCGTTCAATAACCGGTAGTGGATATTCCTTAATTTTTATTCTCTATCCGCTTACCTGGGTAGCATACAATTCTGCATACGTTCCATCCTGACTGATTAATTCATCATGCTGTCCAAATTCAGAGACATTTCCATCCTCGATTGTGTATATCCGATCAGCATTCTTGACGGTTGACAGTCGGTGTGCAATCGTCACGATACTGTATTCGCGATCCATCTGCTCGATTGCTTCTTGTACATCTTTCTCTAGATTGGTATCTAGATCGCTCGTCGCTTCGTCCAGAACCAATATTTCAGCGTCAGCAAGAAGTGCTCGTGCGAGTGCTACACGTTGCTTTTGTCCACCGGATAATCGGATACCATCGTCGCCTAATAGAGAATCATACCCGTTCGGCAATTCATCAAAGAACTCATCGACCCTTGCGATTTCACAGACACGGTCAATCTCTGCCCGCGATGCATCTCGATTGGCGATTGTGAGATTGTATCGAAGTGTATCATCGAAAATAAATGGCTGCTGACGAACAACGGCAAGCCGATTTCTCCATGCATCAATATTCATCTCCTCAATCGATGCTCCATTTGCCGTAATTTCACCATTGTCTGGTTCGTACATCCGCGCGAGTAATGCCGCAATCGTTGATTTGCCTGCTCCAGACTGTCCAACGAATGCAATGAAATCCCCACGATTGAGTGTGAAATTGATTCCTGTCAACACTTGTTCTTCGTCCGTGTAAGAGAACCAAACATCGTTGAAATCAACCCGACGAATTTTATCCGGTGCTTCGTGTGTTGCATCAGTCGGTTCCTCGTATTGATCCAGTTTCTCAATGAACTGCTGTGTTCGAACCAGGTGTGGAAGCTTATTTTCGACACTGTATAATAATTGATTCAGCCGACTTGCTTTCGGACCGGCACGGAACATTGCAAAGAGGAAGACAGCGAGTGACCCAAGTGACAAATCCGCGAAACGCAGTGCGAAAAATATCAACACAAACACAGACACAGCAACAGCAAAATTATATCCACTTTGAAGAGCAGCCTCATTCCGCCGTAACTTGATCTGAGACGTCGTGAACTTGTCTACGGCGCGTGCAAAATCCTCCCGAAGCTCATCGGCGATTCCAAAGATTCGAATATCACGAATTCCCTGTGTGCCGGCTTGTGCGGCTTCTTGTCGTTGTTCGTTCGCATCAGCGACTTTATCACCAATATCATATCCTGAATCGAGAACATTTCTGAGTAAATAAGTCAGCCCTCCAAGGAATACGATGGTAAATGTGGTGAGGGTTGGAGAAAGAACAAACGCGATAGAGAGATAGACAAGCGTAAGTAAAGCTGTCTTAACTAGATTAATTGTATCACTAATTACTTGTCCAGCAAATTTTGTCTGCGTAACAATCGCATTCAGGATATCATCAGATCCTTCCTCATCATAATAGGATATCTTCGCATCGAGTGCATGATCAAATGCTTCCTTTTGCAAATAGCGAACGTAATATGTTCGAATAGTCGCCTTGAGCCACGCTATTGAAAAACTTCCTGTATAGCGGATGGCCATAGCGACTGCAACCCCGACGACAACCGTTCCGAGTGTAAATGGAATATTCAGAATCTGATACCCCGTCACGAATATTCCCATTATTCCGTCTGCCTCAGCAACTGGATCACCGCTCGTTTGCACCAACTCAACGACAGGAAGAATAAATCCAAGACCAATTCCCTCAAATCCGGCGACAATAACCCCGAGTATGATGATTCCTGCAGTCAATCGTGGGGCAAATTGTGCGACTTGCCAGAGTGCGCGGAGTTTTTCACGCCAAGAAGGTGCACCGGTATCAAAATCACTCATGTGATAGTTCGTGTCTTGTTAATGTGTCAAGCGCGAGTATTTAATCCCACCTAACTCTCTTCGAATTAGTGATATACTCTCCGGGTGATGTGATTACAACATTACAATACCCACCCGGTGGACCCATCGATCAATATGTCCGTCGAGAAGCGATGACACGCTCTGACGATTAGCGACTAGTCTTCACAAACAGCGACTGCCACCACTGAACTAAGAACCATAATAACGCGCTTCCAAGCGCCAATCCACCAATAAGACCAGCAGCAATAATAGTAATTCCTCCACCAGCCTGTAGAGCGGTGAGCCCGCCAGATGCGCTGACGAGCGCAACAAATCCAATCTTTAGATTCCGACCGGCGATTGTCCGCTCGTCATCGGTCATGCTTGGTCCGACCATTACACTGCTACCATACGTCACATCATATTTCAAATAATATGATACTGGTGATTGCAGCGAATTATCCTCACTATCGCCAATTCGTCAGCATCTCAAAACGAAGACGATGAAATCAATAATGCTCTCTCTATCCTCACTGGAATCCACGACTTACCTCGTCACTCTCAACGAGGTCATCAAGATCCTTTGCAAGTAAGTCATCAGTATCTTCAAACGTCTCAGTAAGCTTATCTAGCTCCTCTGGTCGACCATCGAATTCATATTTCATTGGACCAAACGCCGGGCTTTCAAGCGCGTCCATTACGTCGGTGAAGAAATCATCAGGTGAGGTCGGTGCTTCAGAGTGAACGCGAACGGTCTCCTCAAGACGCTTTGCCATCGACTCTGCATGTTCTTCATCACTTGGTGGTGACTGTACTGCAAACCGACCTTGCTCCTCAGATTCAGTATCTTGTTGTCGGTTTTGCTGTGGGAGCAGTGGGTCAAGTTCATCATCAATCCGTCGTGCAACCTGAGTCCCGACACCTCGGAGTTCTCGCGGGTTTTTTGCATACGTCTTCAGTTCATATACTCCGGCATTTGGATGCCCTAAGAAGAGGTCCTCACCAAGACCTTCCTGTCGCGTTCCAGCAACGGCTCGCCATCCATCCGGGTCGACATCCGCCTCTGTTACGTCCGTTAGAATATCTTGCCAATCTCTGATATGCATAGATATATGTAATACTCGACTCTGCACGTTTATAAACTACCCTCAGAATGGAGAAAGAGGTGGTCAATGTCTTCCATCAGTCCATCGAGATCGCGGTCTGGTTGATCGCGCACCCAGGAAAACATGTTGTAGATCGTCTCCTTGAGACCGTGTTCGAGTTGTGATCGGAGCGACGAGGCTTTCGAGACAAGTCGCTCCGAGGCGCTCGATTCCGGACCAAGCCGAAGAAGGCTGTAGGCCAGCATCTGAAGGTGCCAGTGACGACTGGCACCGTCAGAATCACGAACCTCGCAGTCTCCTAAGCCAAGATCCTCTTTCGAGTCCTCGAAGAATGTCTCTACTCGCCATCTGTACGAATAGCTCCGAATAATGTGTGCCGAAGGCGCGTCAATCTTGCTCGTCGCAAGATACTTTACTGGATTCTCTTTGTCCTCATCGGTAACCTTCTCTGTGATTACCAGCCGAACTTCACCTAATTTCGAGACAGGGACTGTCTTAGTCCAAATTTTGTACGTTTCACCGTCAACTTCTCGCTCTTCCTTGTCGATGCACTCTTCGAGCGCATCGACGCGTCTCTCTTTGTTCGCGTAGGTCACCTGTCGGTTGCCCCGTAGTGGTCCAATCCAGTCCTTGCCGTGTGATTCGACGTGTTCGATCAGACCGGAGTCATGAGCAAACCATGCATCGAAGAGGTAGGTGCCCGCAGGCACACCTACCTCTTCTTCTAATTCCGTGATTATCTCTCGTGCGAGGTCGTATTTTGTCTCCTGTTCGTCTTCCTCGTCCTCGTCGTCGACCTTCTCGTACTGGCGAAAAGCAAGTGGATAGGACGTTTTATCATCGGTATAGAACGCGTAGACGAGGTTCTGTCCCCAAACAGGCTCACCCTCAGAGTGATCGTAGAACTCTCCAGCACCGGGAAGGGACTTCCCGGTTCGCTGGATGACTGAATCGTCAATAACGATATAGCCGTTTTGTGACCAGCGTGTCTCTCCGTGTTTTTGCAGTTCCTCTAACCGCTCGTGATTGAGCTGATCCTCATCCCAATCGTATTCGGTGATGAACTTGTTGAGTGCTCGGTCACTTCCGGCAGGAAGGACCTCTCGTGCAATTCCGGTTACAGTCTTGCTGCGGCCCGCAGCAAGACCTGTCACGTACGTTTTGGCGTGAGTCGTTTGATGATATGATAGCGAGTCGAATTCATCCAGCACGTCGGTGCACGAGAGGAAATCCGTAATCGGCAGCATCAAGTTTCAATGCTGCCTACATCACGCCCCTATTTAAACGTGCAGAGCCGAGTGTAATATATGGAGTCCCGAGTGAAAGAGGATAACGGCTATCTCCATGTCACATGCGCAATTGAATCATTTTTAATTCAACTATAATAATACGACCGATAGCGTCTTACTCGTCCACCCGGAGATATGCGATGTGCGAATCCGTGGACAAATCATCAGGATTGATGACGAGCGTGAGGTCACCACAAACCAAGGATCGCGGACGCTTGTTGAGGTAACTCTCCGTGTAGATGACCTTCCGGCAAATGAAACTGCCGAACTCGATATTCCTGATTCATCTCTCACAGAGGATCCAATCCGAACGCTCACACTATGGGGTGACTGGGCAGAGACGATGACATATGCTGAACCCGAGATGGAGTTGCTTGTGACCAATGTTGATCTCGATGAATATCGCGGGGATCCACGATACTCAACGACGAGTGACTCGTATGTCATTCTTGAGCCCTCGTTCATTGTTGATGTCACAGATATCCGATCATGGGTGCAATGTCCACGGATGTATTATTTGAACAAGCTCTCTGGCATTCCACTGAAATATCCCGTGGTGAAGGGAACAATTGTCCATGAGGTCTTTGGGGATCTTCTTCGTGGTCGTGACCTTTCCTCCTCGATTGATGACCGTGTTGATGAGGCTGGACTTGAGTTGGGTCTGCTTGGTCGCGATGCCGATGCTGTTCGCGAGGAAGTCAGACAGAATGCAACTGCGATTGAGGGCTGGCTTGACCAGGGAACGCTTGGTCGATCTGAAGATACATGGCGCTCAGAGCAAACACTCATTTCACCGACGTTTGGAATCAAAGGGCGTGCTGATGCACTCCGCCGAGGTATCCCTGTTGAGCTCAAAACCGGGAAGAACACAGATCATGACCCTCGATTCCAGGATAAAATTCAGGCGGCTGCGTATGCGCTCATTCTTGTCAATCGCGGTATCGATGTGAATACAGGGACCCTACTTTATACAAAAAACACGGCTGTCGACCGGAATGAAGAAACGGGTGATCTCTCTCCAGCAAAGGATTTCTCGATTGCTCCCGGGTTACTGAAATTCGTTGTCCGCAAGCGAAATGAGATTGCTGCGATGGAACACGACATGTCTATTCCAACCGGATATGAAGCAGATGCAATCTGTGAATATTGTTTCGAGCAGGACACATGCCGTGTCGTTGCCGGACGACTTGATCAAGAATCAAAAGCCGGGCAAGTTGGGCAGACACTCCCTGCTGATGAACGAGAGTATCTTGAGCAGTTCTATCACGCGATTGAGCGTGAACGTCGTGCTGTTCACGATGAATACCGAAAGTTATGGACACAATCCCCAAGTGAACGGGCGAGTGATGACAGAGCACTCATCAATCTGACACCAGCAGGAGCCACACAACTCGACACTGGAAGATGGGAAATTCGTGCAACTCGTGATGACGATGCTGTCTCAAAACTTCGAAGTGGGGACACTGCCCTTGGGAGTAATGGGAATCCAATCACAGGACAGTCAGAGGTGTGTCGAATACAGACACTTGATGCAGATAATAACGGTGATGGAACGATTGTTGTCACCGCAGATGAGAAAATCACACTGAAGCGACTTGATGTCTATCCATCTGAGATTGGTATTGATCGGATGTTAACGGCGCTTGATGATTTCATTCTTCGCGGTGATGACACACAGAAGGCTGTCTTCTTCAATCGCCGTGAGCCAACATTTAGTAATCGTGCGGATGAGACATACATTCCGAGTAACGACGCACAGAACCGTGCTGTAAAACGTGCGGTCAATGCTGAGGACTTTGCACTTATTCATGGTCCTCCTGGCACCGGCAAGACGTATACGATTGCACAACTGCTGTCAGTTCTTGTTGCCCGTGGTGATCGTGTACTTCTCTCAGCGTTCACGAATCGTGCGGTCGATAATGCACTTACAGCTGTCCGTGATCCGGATGTTGATGTTTCCGATGAGAGCATTGTTCGTGTCGGGACGAACGCCGGGATTGATGATTCGATGCAGGATGTCAAACTTGATGACACCGGCTCCCCGGCGGCATGCGCAACAGCACTTCAATCGGCGTCAGTTGTTGCTGCGACGACAGCAACGTGTGGGTCGCGAGTTATGCGTGAGCAGTCGTTTGATATTGCCGTCATCGATGAAGCGTCACAACTGACCGAGCCAAATACACTTGCTGCAGTTGCTCTTGCAGACCGCGTCGTTCTTGTTGGTGATCATCAACAACTTCCGCCGGTTGTTCGCGCTGATACTGATCTTCAGACGTCACTATTCGAGCGACTTATCGACACGCATCCTGAAGCATCAGTCCTGTTGGATCGACAATATCGGATGGCACAGCGGATTCAGGCCTTTTCGTCACAGAAGTTCTATGATGGTGAATTACGACCAGCGACACGAACGGTCGCAACGCAGCGACCAACTGACCTGCTTGATGAGACACCTACTGGTCCTGCAACAGATGGCGGCGATAGCTATCGACAACAAAAACAACAGCGATTGGACGCACATCAAAATGATCAAACAGAAACCCACACGCTTCCAGCACATCTTCGGGATCCAGTCGTCTTTATTGATCCAGACGGGACCCGAGATGGCAACACAAATCTAACTGAAGCTGACCGTATTGCAGATATTGTCACGACATACATCGATGCGGGTGTTGACCCATCTGACATTGGTGTTATTGCCCCGTTTCGGGCACAGGTCGCTGCGATTAGTCAACGAACATCAGTAACAGTCGACACCGTGGATCGATTCCAGGGGTCAGCAAAGGAGATTATCATTATCTCATTTGTCGCCACCAACTCACTTGAGGAGCCGATCTTTGAGGATACCCGCCGCGTCAATGTTGCAATTACGCGCGCTCGAAAGGGACTTGTTCTTGTCGGGGATACGGCGGCACTCTCATCAGATCCCTTCTATGCAACACTGCTCGAATGGGCGAAGCAATAGCACGTTTGTCTCATATTGTCTGTCTATTATTTGTCACCATTGCCAATACCGGTGAGACTTGTATTTTCCATATTGCAATGATTCAACGCATCCCCGACATGATTACGCTAGCTATTAGTGAGAGTCTAAATAGACTCTCATCAGTTTAATATCAGTCTCCAACTCTATTCGCCCATAGGTCGCACGTCGGGTTCCGATTCGTGATGGTCAGCTTGATGATGTTTGTGTTTCCGTCTCAGATGCTGTTTCTTCATCACCGATTTCTGCTTGCACACGAGCATGGAACTCTTGTAACACAGCGCTTTCGTCTTCTGCAAGCACAACATCGCTCGCCGCAAGCGTTGCGAGTCCGAATGCCCGCGGTGATGGTGAATCAACTTGGACAGTCTCGACAATCAATTCATCATCTTGGATATTCCTGAGTGCATCCTCAATTGCATCGACATTCAGTTTATCCTCAAGAATTTCCCTATATGTCTCATCAATCACCGCAAATGAATCAAGTTCTTCCGCGAATGATAATAACATCTCTGAGGAGACCTGTTGTTGTGCAGCGGATTTTTCATATCCTTTGTACCGCTTCAAAATCATGAGCGACCGTGTTGCGTTGATTCGGAAGTATCGCTTCAGAAGATCAGTTCCATCAAGCGCTGATCGGAGGTCTGACCGCACTGCCGCTGGCTCGATTGATTCAAGTACTGCGCCAACGTCCACCTTGCGATTCAGCGGCATTACAAGTGTGAATCCATTATCGGCGACAGCAATCTTCACATTTGCATTCGTCTGTTGTGCGCAGTGATACGCCAATAATCGTGAGAGTCCATCATTGAATCGACGGCCGTACGTTGAGTGAATATAAAATCGCCGTCGGTATGAATCTCGATCGAGCTCTTCCTCAACAACAAGACGATCATCCGTTGAAACGCTTGTCGCTCCGGTATACTGTCGCTGTTGGTCATAGATCCGAGTGATTGCGCGAGCACTATTCGCATCAATAGGAAATTCATCAAGCCATTGGCGAGTTGCGGTCACCCCATCAGCTTCCAATCGGTTGATTACCTCACCCTGGAACGAAGCAATCTCACGACCAAGGTCATATGATAATGGAAGTCGCTCAGAAAACCACGACGGGACAGTTGGACGCTCACTCGTCCGATCAACATACACCTTTGATCCGCGTCGATATCGATATTCGAATCGGTCTCCACCAAGGACGAATACATCACCCGTTTCGAGTGTGTCAAGATAATCCTCATCGAGTGTGCCGACCTGTTTATCCTCACTCCGAGTCAGGACTGTACACGAGAATGAATCAGGAATCGTCCCGATGTTTGTCATATAAATAACTCTTGCAAGTCGCCCTCGCTTACCAATCAAAGGAGTACCGACAGGGAACTCGTCATAATGATGTTCACCGGATGGGGCGTCATTTGTATCGCGCCAGATCTTTGGATAAACGTTCTTTTCATCGAGTCCATCATAATCCGCGGTCAGATATCGAAGTAATTCCTCCCAGTCATCGTCATCGTAATTGCGATATGGATATGCGCGCGTCAGTATCTGCCGAAAGGTCGCCTCTCGTCTAATTTCGTTAATTGCCATCCCATAAATCTGCTGTGAAGCGACATCATGGGCACCCTCAGGAATAAACACCCGATCAACAAATCCCGACTCGGCTTTCTGTAACATTACCGCACATTCAACGAGTTCGTCTCTATCAAGTGCAATCACCCGTCCCTCAACGGTTTCACCAAGTTGATGTCCTGCACGACCAACCCGCTGTAGTAACGCAGCAACGGACTTTGGCGATCCAACCTGGACAACAAGATCGACATGCGGCATATCAATCCCGAGTTCAAGACTTGTCGAGGTTGTTACAACATCAAGTGTTCCTGCCTTCAATTCTGATTCAATTTCTTGTCGCCGAGTCTTTGAGAGACTCCCGTGATGACAGCCAGAATTTGATTCATCGAATGTGTCTGAACGATCTCGCAGTGTCGAGAGCACTCGCTCGGCACCTGAACGCGTATTGGTGAATACGATTGTGTTTTTGTGATTATCAATGAGTTGCTCAAGCCGGTCATAAAACCGTGCTTGTACCTTCCCACGTGGCGTGTGAATCAAATCATCAGTCGGGCACTCAACACTCAAATCAAATTCACGAACGAATCGTGTATCAACGAGTTCGTACTCACGCGGGGTGCCATCATTGTTATATCCAACAAGGAATTTCCCAACCGTCGAAAGTGGCTCGACCGTCGCTGAACAGCCAATTCGCGTTGGTGATGTCTCTGTCAGTTCCTCAAGCCGTTCCAGTGAGACTGATAGATGCGTGCCACGTTTATTGGCAGCAAGGCTATGAATTTCATCGACGATGACATATTCAATCCCACGAAGTTTTTCGCGGAATTTTGGGGCATTCAGTAAGATTGCGAGTGTCTCTGGTGTTGTATTCAGAATATGCGGGGTTTCCTCAAGCATTCGCTGTCGTTCCGCTGAATCGGTATCGCCGTGACGAATTGCGTGTCTCACGTTGATACTCGAATCGACATCCTCTTTACTACCTGAACTTCCGTCTGTGGCTGCTGTATTTGTCGATTGAGTATTGGCTTCGGACTCGGACTCGGATTTGGACTCGGATTTGGCGTCAGCGATAATTCGCTCGCGAATCCCCGATAACGGCACACCGAGATTTCGATGAATGTCGTTTGCAAGCGACTTCAGCGGTGAGATATACAAACAGTATACCTGGTTTTCAAGTCCGTCGTCGCGTCTACGAGCACGCTTGAAGAGATCATTCAATACCGCGGTGAACGATGCAAGTGTTTTCCCGGATCCCGTCGGTGCACAAACAAGTGCGTTCTCTTGATTATCAACGAGAGGAATCGCTTCTCGTTGTGGCGGTGTAAAGAATCCATCATTCTCAGCAACATATCGACCGAATTGGCTGACCCACCATTCCTGGACAGCCGGATCAAGTCGGGTCAGCACATCTGCGTCATTAATCTCGACGGTTTCTGGGTCGAACGTAAATGATGTTTTATCCGCATCAGTGCGTGCCTGCTCTGCGGCTTCGCGAAGTAACGCTCGCCCACGCTGAGACATTGTAAACCACTTGTGCTACGAATGTAAGTCGGTTCTGTTCGAGTTGAGTTTGCAATTAGCCGTAATCTCATCGTTGCAGTCTTTGCTATTGTATTCCGAATACATTTGCAGCCCGTCACACTAGAATATATATGCGTTTGACCTTTCTTGGGACAGGTAGTCCAATGCCGGTTGCTGACCGTGCACAGACAGGGTCATTACTTACAACAGATAACAACAGTCGAGCGCTGCTCGTTGACTGTGGCAGTGGTGTTCTTCAACGCCTTGCCGCGACTGAGGTCGGCTATGAAGATATTTCGTCGGTGCTTTTGACGCATCATCATATTGACCATGTGACAGATTTACTCCCATTATTGAAAGCCCGGTGGCTGGCTGGTGAGACCTATCTTGAAATTGTCGGACCTGCTGGAACAAAGAGACTTATCGATGATTTACTTGAGATACACGAGTATCTTTCAGATCAGATTGAATTACGTATCCGTGAGGTTGGACCAACTGAATTCACTGTTGCAGATTTCGATATCGAAGCCAGACGAACTGAGCACTCAGTTGATGGACTTGCATATCGAATCACTGAGCCAACACAGGAACAGGATATTAGTGCTGATGCACAATCAGAAGCATCAGATGCAGATGAATCAGCGACCGTTGTTTTCTCCGGCGATACAGAGGCAACAAATAGAATCGCCCGCCTTGCCGATGGGGCTGCAGTCCTTGTTCATGACTGCTCATTCCCTGATGGGGTTGACGTCTCAGGACACCCAACGCCATCTCAACTCGCGAATGTACTCAATGGAATTACAGTCGGTCGTGTGTATCTGACACATCTCTTTCCACATACAGAAGGCAACCATGAGACGATGCGTGAGCGTATTCAGAAAAAATACGATGGAGAGGTTAGATTTGCACGCGATGGGCTCACTGTTACTATTGATGTGGGTGGGGGCGGGGATGGCTCCAAGAACGCTGATGACACGACAACTGAGTGATAATGATACGATGTTATCATTACTGCATGCGAGTTATCCGACATCAATCACATGAAATCGAGGTATTACTGAATGCTCGTTCCAACTTGTTTATGAGCAAAAAACTCAGCAAGTGCTGTTGGTCCAAAGATATGTGCGGGCATCTCAAGATTCAATAATGTGCGAACTTTCCCTGCCATCCCACCGGTGACATCAGTCGTCTCTGAATCTCCAAGCACATCTGTAACTGACTCATACGTCGTAATCTCCGGGATAACACTCCCATCGTCATCATAGACACCCGAAACCGTCGAGCACAGTCCAACGCGATCAGCTGTAAGTCCCTCTGCGACGCTCACGACAATTTCATCGCCACTCAGAATGGTTGCCCCAGAGTGAGAATCGATGATGATATCGCCGTGTGTGACCGGTACATATCCCTGTGCGAGCATTCGTGAGAAGGGGTCGATCGGAATCTCAAGGGTGGAATTCTCGTCTCGAACCGCAACCGATAGCGGGTGAACCGGGATTGCAGGGACACCAACTGCATGCAGTGCTTCGATAACAGTATCATTCAGTCGTCGCATCGCGTCATGAATCTCCCAGATAGCTGCTGCGTCACTCGTCCCTGTTGTTGTACTTACGTTATGCCGCTCTGCATGATGATGTCCAAAACTCCCTCCACCATGGACGATAATCAATCCCTCATGCTCAGCGTGCGAGTGATGATTTGAGTTACCAATATCTTTTTGTGATCTCTCAGTCGACGTCTGTCGTTCATGACCTGTGGTAGATGCTGATTCCCCCGACGTCACTGCTGAACCGATCGTCTCAACCACCGTCTCAAGCGTATCGGTGTCAACTGCTTCTGGCGTTGTTTTATCGGTAATGACACTTCCGCCAAGTTTGAGCACACTTAGACCCTTCATACTCGTATTCGGGTTTACTGGCACAGATGAGTTAGTTTCTCTTGACATACTCAGTTTTCCTCGACACGCACACCAATACGATCAAGTTCTGCCCGAAAGACGTCATGACACTCTGCGGTATACTCTAATGCTGTTTCTGTCTCTGGTGTTTCATCAAGTGCGACAATACATCCACCACCACCCGCACCGGTTAGTTTTGCACCATACGCACCGGCTTCGCGTGCAGCCCAGACCATATTATCGAGTGTCCGCGATGACACGCCAAGTGCCTCAAGCAGTCCATGATCAAAGTCCATGAACTGACCAAGCTCCGTGAGTAGTGCTTGCCCAGGGGTGGTCTCTGGGTTGGCATTTTGTAATAACGTTTCACCCTGTCGAACAATCTCACCAATACTTCCGACTGTCTTTGCCGCGAAATCATATTCCGAGCGTAGTCTCCGCACTCCGGCAACAAGTTCGCCTGTATCGCCTGCACCGCCATCGAATCCAATGACAAACGGGAGATTTGGGGCTGTCATTCGCCGGCACTCATCGCCTTCAATATAAACAACACCGCCCATTGCCGAACAGAATGTGTCTGCTCGTGAAGCCTGTCCATCTTGGACATCATATTCTGCGTTATACGCACGTCGTGCAACTTCACGACAATCGAGTGGTGTATTAAGTTCACGTGTCGCAGCATCGATACCAGCAACAACAACAGCAGCAGACGAGCCAAGACCCGCACCAAGTGGGATATCACTCTCAACGATAATGTCAAACCCTGCGTCCGGCATGTCTGCGGCATCACGTGCCTGTTCGACAGCAGCGTCAACGTATCCCATCGCGGCGTCGACAAGTGCGGTTGGAACATCAACATCAGGGCGGTATTCAGTATCACCGGTGTACTCAACAGTGAATCCATCTAAGCTGAGATCGCGTGCTTCAACCCGAATATGATTATCAGAACGACGCTCAACTGTGACCGTTGCACGTCGTTCAATTGCACAAGGAACTGCTGGTTCCCCATAGACAACCGCATGCTCGCCAAAGAGATACACTTTCCCGGGAGCACTTGAAATAGTCATATCGTATTCACACGCAGTTGCTATTTAATGATTATCGGTCAGCAACATGAGATTCATCATGTCGGACATGTAATCGTCGTGACCTTCCTCAGAATTACATCCGATCCACAAGACACTCGTCTTGATCAATCTGAAAACATGCTTATCGACGAGATGTCTTATCCGGAAATTTTGAGTGATTACACAATATCGAACGGTACATTCAGGAGCCTTTCGACCGAATAAGAAAATATGGATGATACCAGACGTGAATTCTTGACGGATTTATTGACGACACCAAGTCCATCAGGATTCGAAACAGTTGGTCAACGAGTATGGGTGAACTACGTTCAACAGTTCGCCGATGAAGTGAATACCGATGCCTATGGCAATGCTGTTGCAGTTTATCACGGCGACCCTGCTTGCGATGTCTCCATTGCCTTTGCCGGTCATGCAGACGAAATCGGATATATCATTCGTGACATCACTGATGATGGATATCTTCGTATCAATCGCATTGGTGGTGCTGACCGAACCGTCTCAAAAGGACAACATGTAACGGTTCACTCTGAAACCCCCGTTGCTGGCGTCATTGGTCAGACTGCAATCCACCTTCGTGATACTGGTAATGAGTCATATGACGATATTGATGAGCAATTCATCGACATCGGTGCTGAGGACGGTGATGCAGCACGTGAGCGTGTCGAAGTCGGCGATCCAGTCACCGTTGAAACTCGGGTTCGACCGCTTGCTGATACACGGCTTGCAGCGCGTGCGCTTGATAATCGCGTTGGTATCTGGGCTGCCGCTGAGGCGCTTCGGGCTGCTGCAACACGCACGCAGTCTGTCGATGCAACGGTCTATGCTGTCAGTACCGTCCAGGAGGAGGTTGGCGTTCAAGGAGCGAAGATGGTTGGATTTGATCTTGACCCCGATGCAGCAGTTGCAATTGATGTGACTCACGCGACCGATAATCCTGATCTTCCAGGAAATAGTGTTGGTCCAGTTGAGCTTGGATCCGGACCTGTCGTCACCCGTGGCAGCGTGAACCACCCGACGTTGGTGACACTTGCACGTGATGCAGCAGAAACAGCAGAGGTTGATGTCCAACTACAAGCAGCAGGATCCCGAACCGGGACTGATGCTGACGCATTTTATACGAGTCGAAGCGGCATTCCAGCACTGAATATCGGTATTCCGAATCGGTATATGCACACACCGGTCGAGGTTATTGATACAACTGATCTTGATGCTATTGCATCGCTTACTGGTGCGATGGCTGCGGGTGCTGATGATATTGCACCATTTACCCTCGACGTCTAGGACCCTCACCACACTTTCGTGAACCGCCTCGGGATCAAGCCCTGTGGCACCTGTCTTGTAACTCTGTAAAACCGCCTAACACGGCTGCTCGGGCAAAAGAAAACGGTTAAAAGTCACCATAGGGTGCAATAATGTATGGCTGGAACTATTGAAGTACTCATTCCCGGTGGGGAGGCAAACCCAGGTCCACCACTCGGTCCGGAACTCGGACCAACTCCGGTGGATGTACAGGATGTCGTCCAGACAATCAACGATGAGACAGATGCATTCGATGGGATGGAAGTGCCTGTCACCGTTGAGTATGAAGATACTGGTGACTTCTCAATCTCCGTTGGTGTCCCACCAACCGCAGAATTAATCAAAGATGAAGCCGGCTTTGAGTCAGGATCTGGTGAACCGCAGGAGAACTTTGTTGCGAATATGAGCGTTGATCAAGTTCAAAAAATCGCCGAGCAGAAGTCATCGGATTTACTCTCATATGATACATTCAATGCCGCAAAAGAGGTCGTTGGAACCTGCACCTCACTTGGTGTCACAATTGATGGCAACAACCCGCGTGAGTTTAAATCACGAATGGAAGATGGCGAATACGACGATATTCTCAAATAATGTCGAATTAGACATTTCATATACTCCTTGTCGAACAAATTAATTCATCCTGTTGTCATGTACTGACTCCAGATTATTCTCTCTTGTATCCCTATCATAAATCCCGATAATAATTGATTTAAGACGACTATTATGGTATCTGGCGTAGCATGAGTAGCATACGTCTCGTCGTTTCTCAGATATAATTACTGGGCGCTTCCGTCCTCAATTCTACTCCATATCGGCGTATCAATCACACTGCTAGAGAAGATTGGTCGTTATCGATCTGGATCCGCGTCCGCGTCTGCGTTGGAGTCATTATCGAGTGCAACAGCATTGATACAGTATCGTTGACCCGTTGGTTCTGGTCCATCCTCAAAGACGTGTCCAAGATGACCACCACACCGACGACAAACTACCTCAATTCGCTCCATTCCATGTCGCGTATCAACCTTTGTTTCGACTCCCTTCTCATTTGCATCGAAGAATGACGGCCATCCTGTCCCAGAGTCAAACTTTGTCTCACTGTTGAATAATGGGGCATCACATCCCGCACATCGATACTGTCCATCATCATCTGGTTCGATATCCGGTCCACCGAATCGCGGTTCTGTCCCACGCTCTCTGAGGATTTCATATTGCTCATCGGTGAGTATCTCTCGCCACTCTGACTCAGTCGATGGAAGTGTGTCTTCGTTTGAATTCGTGTTTGTCTCTGACTCGCTTTCTGACATACTAGAATATACATGCTACATACTCATGAATCCGCGCTTCAATCCGCCAAATAAGTGAAATAGTGTAATCAAAGTCGTCACTCAGAGCACTCCGAAACAAAAACACATGAGTGAGTACACATGTTTAATGAGTATTGTGGATACCATTACCATCACCATCCTCAAATCAAAAGTACCATTCCATCTCCGTCCGCAGCAAAGAGTAGCTAGGTGATTATCTAATGGAAAAACACGAGTATACTGATGATTATCAGGATAAGACGCTGTATATCCCTGGACCAACCGAGGTGCGTGACGATGTTCTTGAGGCGATGAGCCAGCCAATGTTTGGTCATCGAATGGATCAGATGACCGATCTATATACAACGATTGTCGAAGATACGAAGACATTTCTTGAAACTGATAATGATATCATTATTCTCACTGCCTCAGGGACTGAGTTTTGGGAGACTTCAACGCTCAATCTTGTTGATGAGCACATGTTGTGTACCACCTGTGGGAGTTTTGGTGAGCGCCATGCAAATGTTGCTGACCGGCTTGGAAAGAATGTTGATCGGCTTGAATATGAGTGGGGTAATGCGGTCAAGCCTGCGGACGTCCGTGAGGCACTCGAATCGAGCACGGTTGAGTATGATGTTGTGACGTGTGTTATGAACGAGAGTTCAACCGGTGTTCGCAATCCAATCGAGGAAATCGGTGATGTTGTCGCCGAGTATCCGGATACGTACTTTGTTGTTGATGCAGTTTCATGTCTCGGCGGCGATTATATCGATATTGAAAAACATAATATCGATGTTATTTTCACTTCCTCACAGAAGGCATTTGCAATGCCACCAGGATTGGCGATTTGTGCCGTCAGTGATGATGCATACGAACGTGAACTTGAGAATGACTCAGCATCATGGTATGGCGGCTTTCAGCGGTGTCTTGACTATTATGATCGGAAGGGTCAGACACACTCAACACCGGCAATCCCTGTGATGTTAGCCTATCGAAAACAAATGAAGTACATGCTCGAAGAAGGACATGATACGCGGGATCAGCGCCACCGCGAGATGGCGGAGTACACTCGGTCATGGGCGCGTGAACACTTCGAGATGTTCCCTGAGGACGGATATGAATCGCGGACTGTAGCTTGTATTGAAAATACCCAGGATATCGATGTTGCTGCCACAATCGATGCCGTTTCTGAGAAATACGATATGGCATTCTCGAATGGATATGGCTCAACGCTTGGTGAGACAACCTTCCGGATTGGACACATGGGTGAACACGATATCGAATCGATCAAGATGCTTACAGACGCTATCGAGGACGTAGCTGACCTGTAACCTCTGATTGGTCTCTTACGACTAAGATAATATTCCAATCAGCATGGATGAGTATTGCATGCGACCTCAAACTCAGGTTCATGCATGAGGTATTATCTTTGATGCTTACTGGATCAAAGCCAGTGTTGCCTCGGCATCACCGTGTTTGAATTACCACAGTCCGTCGATTCTGCCGATAGAATATTACGCTGATGCTTTCTCAACAATTGCTGGAGTTTGATGATAGCACTGATAGCAATCGACTCCACTGTTTAGTGAAATGATAGTATGGGATTTTTCCCATATGTTTATCATAACAGGATTTGTATTATGCTGTATTAATGGGTCATACGGTCATCGAAGACGTTGAAGACCGTGTTGACGACCGTGTTATCTATCGGAAGATAATCAAGACCGATGACCCACAATACCCCAGTGGCTACCGCTATGCGCTCCACTATGGTTATACGGATGACCGAGGCACCATTCTCCGGTACGACAACGAGAACGAGACTATCGATCGGCACGAGCGTCACACGCCCGAAGGCGTCACCGAAATCGAATTTCCGGGTATGATAGACCTCCGCACTCGGTTCCTCAACAAGATCGAACACAAACCATGACCGAAAACACACTCAAAATCACGTTCCAGCAGGCTGAATCGCATCGCCAAGCGGCACATGAACGCTTGCAACAGACTGAAACAGCTGACACTGGCGAGGTGGTTGAGCAAGACGTGCGGTTCATCCTTAATTTCGAGGAGTTCGACGATATTGCCCAGCTTATGCGCACTTCAAACCTCGAACTGATTGAGACGATTGTCTCCAAGAAACCAGAGAGTATCCGTCAACTGACCGAGACTGTTGATCGTGATTACCGCGAAGTCCATCGCAACCTGACTGAGCTCGAATCACTCGGCGTAATTGAGTTCGAAAACAATGGTTCCAGTAAGAAACCAATTCTCCGCGGCGGAGCCGACAACATTGATTTCTCGATTCGTCTCCCACAATCCTCTGACCGTGGAGAGGCACCGGGCACATCAGCGTAATTCACAATCGTAGATAACATATCTGAGATAACAGGCGTATACTGTCTCTCGATTCTTGCTTTTTCTGCCTCGTGAAATATCACCCTCCCAAACGTATTTGACCGATATCGGGAGAAACGGTCGATATGCGTGAAACAATAGAAAATCGAAGTATCAACGGGTGCAAAGCTACACTAGTATTCGATACCGGTGGTCCGGTCGGTAGTGATCATGTGATGATTGTCAAACCAACCGATACCGAATCGGAATGGCTCATAAATCGGTGGTTCTATTTCGACGAGCAAGTCGAGGCATACATGTGGAACTTCGCTGAGAAGATTTGCACTGACGCAAAGTATCGACAGCAATCACTCGAAGAAACGGAAGAGTGGAAACGCGTTGCCAACCTGTACGAGCCGTTGGCTCGCAGACTCTATCAGGAATTATCTTACTCCGAGCGAAGTGAATTCCCAATCATGAATGACCGCTCTCGAGACGATTCGAAGAAATTGAAATCACTCTCTGAAGAGTTGTTTGAGGAGATCAGAGCAATCGTGCGACAAGGAGCGGACCACGATCCGGAAGCAATATATAATCAAAAGAAAACCGAGTTGCAGCAGTGGCTTACTGATGAATCTGAGTGATACAATTTAGCCGAGGAGTTGCTCGAAGAAATGGAAAACTGGGTTGCGACAACCAAACGAGAGCGGAAGTTAACCATGCACTGCCTGGTATATATCAGTCATCTCTTGTAACAGCAACTCTGAGTCGGTCGTCTGCAGAGAAGTCGAACTCGGTGAAACTGGCATCTATATCGAACTGTAATTTACTGCTATCAGCGGTGACCGAACTGACACTACTCGAGGTATATTTCGCCTTCGTATTCCCACTGGCATCATACACCCCAACGACAATTTCAGATGCTGTAACGCCACTCCGATCAAACTGACTACCATTACTATTACTGATGGTAATCGTATCAGTACCCGTTCCGTCACCGAGTGTATCTGAGAAGTCAGTTCCAGTCGCTGAGAGATTCAACACATAGGTGTGATCGGCATCATTGATACTCGTGTCTGCGTCCGCGGGATTCGCCGCGGCGAAGCCCGTAGACGTGTCGGCGACCACCGAAGAGCCAGTAAACGCCACGCTTGCGGTCATCACGGACGTGACCATGATGAGCGCGAGGAACGCTGCCTGCACCTTCTCGCGTCTGTCACCCGTCATGCTGGCACCTCCGTATGATGCGGGATCGCTGCGCCCGAGTAACTACTTAGAAAAGGAGTAGTCACTCCGGGTGGGCTAGCCGCGCCCACATAGCTACTTGATTGGGCTGTGCGTTTCGTGCCGGATCAAAAGGGAATAGCTAGATATCTTATATTGTCAGTTTAACCATTACTAAGCAAATATTCCACAACTGAGAGTGGCAGTTCGGATCGCCAATTAGCCGCCCAATTTATCTCACTTGGAGTGCAATAACTGCGTATGTCAAGTGACTCAGACCCACGCGTGGAGGCGGAATCCACAATCAACGACAGTTATGGAACGACGATCCCAGCACCGATCCGACACGCACTTGATGACACGCTTGAGCCGGGAGATACCGTTCGGTGGGTTATCTCAGATGGAGAACTTTCAGTTGAAATCACCCACGAAGAATACGGTGCGTTCGAAGACGCCGAACCGTTCGACGGGCCGGCATGGGAGAGCGACACTGCAGCTGAGAGTGCTTGGAGCGAGTGATGCAGGTAGTCTGTATTGATTCAAATATTGTTCTCGCCGCTCGAAATGCGAATGCGAAACGTCACGACGATGCGACGGCGATATTCAACGCGGTCGATACCGGGGAGTTGCCCCGTGGGAGACTGACAAACTACGTTATCCCAGAAATTCTCCACCCGCTCCAGAAACGCATCAGCAAGGCGGCTGCATCCGATACTCTTGATCGTCTGCAATCGAGTCGCGGGTTCGAATTTGTCTACGTCTCGAAAGCCGTTCACCTATACGGCGAACAGTTGTTCCGAACCTATGAGGCGTCATCAGGGCCAGAGTGGGTCGATTCGATCCTCGCTGCGTACATGCAGAGTGAAGATATCGAATACATATACTCGTTTGACGATGATTTCGACGTGTTTGATAATGTGACCCGACTCACGACTGCGACAAACCCATTCAAGCCAGACTGAGAGCTTTCGACTGAATTAATCGCCAGCTCGACAGTCTTCAGGATCGCCATCAAAGTCAGCTGCGAGATCTTCGCGTTCCTCTTTCCGCACCTCTTCGATATTCTCCCGAAGTAATTCAATATCCTCCCTAGTCATCGGCGCCGGTTCGTCTCATGTCATGCTTGTTCCAAACTAATCAATATGTCAGAATATACGTTAGGCAAGAGCAGAACTTTCTCCAGCCGAGAGTCCAGCAAGCTCCACATAAAGATGAATCCGCTCATATGGGACATACGGGCGTTTTGACTTGCCTTCGTCGATGATGAGCAGAAGACCATGATCGGCGAGGAGGCTGACATCGTCGTGAACCGTACGGTAGCCTCGTTCAAGCTCGTTGGCTACTGCAGTAATGCTTTCAGCCGCACCATCGATATCGATGAGGTACTGTAGCAGTTCGATTCGGCGATTGGTGAGGATTTTGCGTAGGTTGCCAACAGTAGCGAAAGAGACCAAAGCTGGTTGTGATTCCCCGTCAGCAATCTTCTCTACGGCGTCAAGGGTGTCCTCTTGCATGGTCTCAAAGCTCTCAACAGTTACGCGAAGGAGAGCTGGGTAAGGACGATCACGGGGATCGCTGTACTTGTCAGGCCAACCGTTGTCGATTGAATTAGTCATGGTCTGTGTTTTCGATGCTGGTTAGATGATTGACTTCTTAGAGAAATCGAGCAGCATGAGCAGTGATACTCTGGAAATTAATTTCGGAGTCCGTACCGAAATTGATGTGTCGGTGGTGCCATCCGATGTCATCTGTACCATGTGCGTTGTCATATCGGAGTATTTCTCCAGTCTCTGGATGATAGAACTGGAACCGATAAAACCAGTCTCCGGGATAGTCTTTATCCGGAACGGCAGATATCTCAACCCTACCACCGGGGACAGCACGGTTCAGCTCCAGCGCATCTATCATCTGTTATGTGGTATGAGGTAATAAAATACAAATGATTCACTGGTCAGTATCAGTCAAGCACGGTGAGGCCAGCGTCATCGTAAATCTGCTTCAACTTTCGAGGGGAGTAATCGAGGTAATGTTTGTCCAAGACGGATTCGGGAACTCGACCAGCAAAGGCATCGATGTAGCTTGAGTCAACGCCGAGAGAAGCCATCTCGGTGTCTTCAGATGTCTCTGTACTCATATAATGTGGTACATCAGCCGAATGTTTATTCTCGTTCGGAAGAGAGTCTACGCTAATGTGTACCACTATCCGGATTATAGAAACACCAGACGTGCTTAACGGAAAACCACGAATAGAGGGAACACGAATCGGCGTGTTTTCGATCGGTATCAGAGCTCGAGAACAGGGAGCGACTGTCGAGGAATTGCTCGATGACCATCCGGATCTCGATTGCGCACAGGTCCAAGCAGCTCTCGACTACTACGACGAACATCCGGAGTTGATAGAATATATTCAAACTCAAAAGGAGGCCACCAAAACGGCTCTCTCCGAGCAGAGCCGTGCACCTGCGGCGGGATCTAACGGTGACTCCTAACGCCGATGCGGATTCTCTGTGATCAGGTGGTCGAAGAGCGATATGTGTCCGTTTTGAGCAACGAAGCGCAGCATATCGTTTCACGTGTTCGGACTGAGCTCTCTCCTGACGCTGATGACAACGCAATCGCTGACTATGATACCCGTAATGGCTGGGTTGTCCTGACGTCTGATGATGACTTCTTCCGAGACGAGATCAACCACGGGTTGCTGTACTACGACCAAGTCCGTAAGCCGACGCCGCGAGAACTCTATGAGGTGATTAATAAAATCGACCGAGTGTACGACGATCACGCGGTGATCCTCGAATCAATCCCCGGTGAGTGGATCTGATCACTCAAGAATGGTTAATCCAGCGTCATGGTGAAGTACCTCGGGGTCAAGCCCCGAGACACTCTGCCTGTTAATCTGTAGATCTGTTTGAATTTACGTGGCGAGTAGTCCAGATAGTGTTGTTCCAGTACAGAGGTCGGCGTGCGCCCACAAAAGGCATCGACGTAGCTGGCGTCCACACCGAGCGAGGCCATCTCAGAGGCGAACCATCGTCGAAGCACCTGCGGCGTTACCTTCACACCGGATTTTTCAGAGAGATCACGAAACGTCTTGTTCATCGTCGGCTTGCTAACCTGAAAGATTCGTTCGTCGTCGGGGTCACAATGGGATTTGAACGCCTCGAAAGCGGCTTCGTCCTCCTCGTTATGGAATGGTGCCCACGTTTTCTTGACCTCGGATTGCTTGTTGGGCACGAGCATCCGCATCTCCTCGTTGATGTCCTCCATGATGAGCTCTAACAGCTCGGTCGAGCGGAGCCCTGACGTAGCATAGATCAAAAAATCGCTCGGTACTTAGGTCGTTCAATAGCCGCGTAGAAAGTCTGAAACTCATTTTTCGTCGGTACGTGGGTTAGGCTGGGACCCGTCGTTGGCATCTCGAACTCGTCAGCTACGTCACGGTCAAGATACTCGCGGAAAAACACGCGCAACGCCGAGAGGATGTTGTTCTTTTTCAAGTCGCTCATGGGCTGTTCGGACTCCAGGTATCCGATGATGTCCGCTTCGGCGATCAAGTGGGATGATTCTTCAGCGTGGCGCAGGAGCCGACCGATGTACCGACGGTGCTGGTTGAGCGTCGTGTCGCCGCGATTCAGGACGGTTCTCGCGCAATTCTCGTAGTCGGTTAGGATCTCCTCGACAGATGACTCTGCATGTTGGACCATATTGGGGGGTGGGAGATTCGTCACCAGTAGAGTCAGGCGGTGTGGTTATTACGGGTGAGGATGGGGACTGGTCGCTGTGCTGAAGCGTCTAGACGTCGTCCTGCGCTGTAGCTAGGACTCAAGTACATCAACTGCCTCGTTGTCAATCAGCTTTCAAAACGATTGCTGATTGCTATGATTTTTATTTTGTTGATATCTATCGGGCAGTTAGATATTGTATCCAACATTGAAGATCAATAAAGAAGCGCAGGAAATAAGAAATAAGAATTTAGAACGATTGAAAACTATGTATCGATAGATTCAGTCCAAGATGTCATGCCGAATTGGAAATTCGTTTGATTTTATTTCTCTGAAAGCAGTTACTCATCATATACAGTAATCGGAGACTCAATTCCCCGCCTCAAATACCTGAATGATAATTAGGCATATCAACGCTTATTCATAGTATACAGAGAATTCACGCTACTGCTTCCTCCCTACGAGCTATCTCAGCATAATCTTAGCCGAGGATTTCTATGCATGGAATACTTGTTGATTGAAGTATCTCATAATTCAGTATCAAGTATCACAATTGCATAGTGTACGAATTCCAATACAGTTTACACCTATTTACCGTATTATTGTCAATGTATTTATATTATGTCAGGCAAATATATTTCAATTAACATGAAGAGAATTGGAAGGATAATTGACCCCGCAAGTCGAGTGAGGACACTCAGTTGGAATGGATATAGATTGACAGAATCATAGTTTTCATACTTTTTTTGAAGACGTTGTAATTCAAGCCGTCTGTTTAATTCTGTGACATCATCAACCTGGGGCACATCCATATTCTCTTCAATTTCAATATATTGCTGGCGAAGGTCCTCAAGAATCGAGTCTCGATATTCTTGAGCCCGACGATTGACAATAGCTGTTGGGTATATGAAAGAGATGAGAATTGAGAGAACGTATATTCCTGCAATTACGAATATGACCGATGACATACCTCCAGCCGATGAAAAGTAAAACAATAATGGAAGGAATAACGAACCAGATGAATATAGGAGCGTAGTCCGCACTGAGACGTAGCCAACAGTACTGAGACCACCTAGACCGTCTGGATGCAGCGGATCAATCTCCAGTTTGTATTGCGTAACTTCTCGGATAAGAAGAATAGTAGTTATTGGTCCGATAAATCCATGACCCAGCACACCACCGACATAGCCCGCATAAGCATAAGTTATCCATAAAAATATCTCTCCACTCCCGGACATACCTTGTGCTCGAAGAGCAGACTCGCTTACGAACACGATTACTATCGCAGCACCACCCCAGAGAAGTGAGACTGAGGCTCGATGTTGAGCAAAGAAGTTGTTATACTTTTTAGCAAGATACTGGCGTTCCTCTAAGTCTGAGATTATCTCAAACAGATCGTCAAAAAACCCTGGTAGCACCCGTTCATCATAGTACCAAATTAGAAACGGCGCGATATTAACCCAAAATAGTCCAAGTGCAGAAGCATACACAAACGAAAGTGACATTGACTCCCAATGTAGAAATGTAAATATGAGTGCAATGATATCCCAGACAAGAGTGAATTTTAGAATACTGGCAATAATCGGGCGTTCAATCCCTAGTAATCCATCCTCAACATGTCTACTCACCCAATGAGTATTATAATCAAACTTCATGTTTGATGTAGTATCATGCTTGCGAATACTCCCAAGAATCTGTATACGCATTGAGGACTCGTCCAACCATCCCACGGTCTGCGATTAATCCTGCAGCAGTGCGTGGATGTTTCAACAATCTCATAACAACACGGTGAGGTTGCCGAGTAATGTCATCAATCGTGAGCCCTTCAATAGCCTCTGCAACACTAGCCAGAAGCTCAGGATTTTCATGCTCAACCCAAGCGCCGCGCATAAGATGCGCGAGGCAGTATTCTGATTTCATGCTATTGAATAACTGCGTGGTATATTTTTCTTCCTCTCCATTTATGATAAGATCACTAAGTAAATACGCTGACCGAACTCCTTGACAAATTCCTTCTCCCTGATATCGGTTTGCGATGCCAGCCGCATCACCGACTAAGAAGACACTGTCTTCGGGTATGTGCGTATCCTCAGGATCCAAACTTGGTCCACGAGGAATTGTGTATATATTTACATCATCCTGATCAGGAACCGGAAACCCATTACGCTGAGCTGCAGCCTCTAAGGCGGACATATAATCGTCTGGTCGTTCGTCACCAGCCCATCCAATGCCAACGTTTGCGCTATGATCAGACTTTGGGAATGACCATGAATACCCTACATAACCCTCAAAGAATATTCGCGGATAGTCAAGATATTCGTCAAAGTCGCCTTCGACAGTCGCATTTAGTGCAATCATATCACCCGTGTAATCACCAGTCATATCTCGAATCTTATGTGTTAGCGAGGGTTGACCGGTTGCATCAATCACATAGTCATATTCATCTATAATGTCCCAATATTCGGACGTGGTTACGGACGATCCGGTTTTAAATGAAACATCTTGATTGCTGAGTTTGTCTGCCCATTGAGCTTCTATTGTATCGCGATCACAAATGTAGCCAGCGTCACATTGTAGATTCGAGATACCGAGTGGTGACTCATTACTATCTCGCCTCGTTCCTGTATATACTTGAAGTTGAAACCCGTCGACATTATTTAGAAAGCCATTCTCTTTTGTTTTCTCTAGAGGGATCAGCGTAGAATCATTGATTGCCTCACCACAGTCGACACGTTTCTCACTATATTTTTGACGTTCGAATATCCTGATATCACCGATACAATCAGATTCAGCTAGTCCTGTGGCTGCTGCAAGTCCAGAGACAGCTCCACCTAGGATCGCTACATCCTGTTTATTGGACTCCATTCTATGCATAATGTTGGATACCATGAGTTTATATTTGGTGGTGGATATAATTTCAGATATATAACATTTGTACAACAAATATAATTAATCTCCGATATTTTCAATCGCAGAAATATATTTACTATTCGATAAAATCATATAACCACATGTACCAGCAACTTAGAGTCAGTATGAAGATCAAGGATCGATTAACTCTAATGTGGGATTTAGCATCTCCCCGCAAATACAATACTTGTAATTGATAATCAAGATATCTCAAATTTTCATATAATATTGTTTGTGTCGCCCGAGACACTAACGACCGGCATCATCTTTGGGCGGCATGCCACATCAGCCGGGAAACCCTCGTGTCAGGCGGTCCGTTTGGGGTACAGACAAACCCATGTATGTTACACACCCGGGTTCGCCGTCTGTTCATCGCTCCTGTAATAGGAATACTCGGACGGGGACAAAGGGTGCGTATTATCAATAGATATTCACTGCTAATGGTCGTTGTGTCTTATCTCTCAGATCACTCGACAGATGCATATCGCATGTGAAGCACTCCGATCACGGTGGCGCGGAGAACTCGCGCTGCTTTCCATTTAGACTACGTACTCCGATTCGCGGATTTGAACGTATCTATCATTTCGATAGCGGAATTTCGTTCGTTTATATCTGGTTAGAAGCCGGGCAGCACCAATCCCCGCAGTGAGATTATTAATATCCAGTAATTTATATTTCGTAGAGTCATCGAGCAGTGATTGTGCTGTTTTGAACGCCCAATCCCAGTCGTCTGGCTCATACTCACGGACAATATCAGCCATTGCAACATTTCGAAGAATCTCATCACCAATAGCGTCCTTCCACCGATCATTGTATGATTCGAGCTCGCCTGTCGCAGCGACTTCACCTGCAATAGCACCTGTTCGCATCGCTGTATGATCGCCACCCTCGTGAAATGCCGACGTCGTTCCCATTGCTCCACCGACAACTAGAATACCTGCTTCTGCTGGTGAATCAATTGGGCGTGTTGATGAAATCGCATATGTTTCAGTCCCATTATCTTTGCCACGACTTTCGACGAGGGGGAAATCCTCAGGGATATCATATCGGTCACCATATTCCTGTTTAAGAAGGCGTTCGATATACTCACTTCCACGCGGAAGTTGCTCATCATCAGCATTGAGTAATGGATATGAATCCGGGTCAGAAACCTCATCAAGTGTCAGCCCAATCGGCATTGTCAACCCAATTCGTGCAATGTTTCCATCATTCGGGAAGATCCATGGATACGCTGTGTGTCCGGGCATATGTCCCCACCAAAACAGAATCGAGCGTGAAACCTCCTCAGCAACCGCAGCAGGCAACTCACGATGTTCTTGATATGCAATATGATTTGCATCACGGGTCGAGAGTCGGTCGGTCACATCAAATGAGAGATATGTATCGAGAACGCGATTCGTCACCTGTCGCTGTGGTCCATCAGCGAGAATAACGACTGAGGCACCAATATTGGTATTATCAGCAAGTTGAATTGTATGTCGTGGTCCTGCGTTCGTGGCATGGGAAACATCGGCTGCGACACCACCATCTGTCGCGGTAACTTGATTCGCGCTTGTCTCGACATCTCGGACGGCGGTCCCAACACGATAGGTAGCACCGGCATCCTCAGCGCGCTCACGAAGGAAATCATCGAATCGTGCACGATGCATGCAAAATCCAAAATTATCATATGAGGAGTCAATTCCCGTTGACTCAAGGGTCAGAGACTCCGTCGGTCCGATAAATGTCGCCTGATCAAGTTCATCAAGAATTACATCATCAGGAAACTCCTCGGGGTCAATATCCATAATATCCACCCAATAATCAAGAATTCCCGCGGCATCAGTCGAATCTGGACCGAGTTGACCTGGTCGGTCTGCACGTGGGACACCGCGCTCAAGGACCACCGCAGAGGCTCCATTCACAGCAGCCGCACGCGCAGCCGCTGCGCCCGCTGGACCTCCCCCGATAACAGCAACGTCGAATCGCTCCATATACATATTATAGCGTCTGGACGGATATTAAACACCGTGACTGTAAGCCTGTGTCTACCCATCGAGTGAACGTCTTATGATACGATGCAAGATCATTCACAGAGCCGATGAGCAATAACTGATATATTCTGGTCACGAGTACGCCTGTATGTTGATGACAGATGTAATCGATACGAACACCTCTAATCCGGGCATTGTTGTACTCAAACAGAAAATACATGGGCTCCCTGCTGAAGAGTACGCTGAGTGTTTACGCGAGCGCTTGCCTGATCGAACAGTCACGCTCGCTCAGACTCCCGTCGAGGAGCGGGAATTACTCGCGAATGCGGAGATTGTTACTGGATATTCACTTCCAACAGGCGTTTCTCTCGGACCAGATCATGATGTATCAACAGACGACCCAGTTGTTGCAAATAATCTCTCACTTTTCGGCTGCGTATACGCTGGGACAGGTCATCTCCAGACAGAGGCATTTGAGACTGCAGATATTGCCGTCACAAATGCCTCGGGTGTCCACGGTCCGAATATTTCTGAGCATGTTATTGGCGGTATTCTCTCATTTGCTCGACAATTCCACCTTGCATGGCACCGCGGTGAACGCAGCGAATGGCGGTCATTTCAGTCATATGAACTCAAGGGATCAACCGTTTGTATACTCGGTCTTGGAACAATCGGAATGGCAGTGACGAAGCGATTAAAACCGTTTGATGTGCATACCATTGGGGTTCGCTACTCGCCTGAAAAGGGTGGTCCAACAGACGAAGTTGTCAGCTTTTCAGATGCTGCGGTATATGACGCACTTGCACGTTCGGAATACGTTGTTGTTGCTTGCCCACTTTCAGATCTGACGGCTGGATTGTTTGATGCAGAAGCATTTCGCACAATGCCACCGGAGGCTGTATTAATCAATATTGCCCGTGGTCCGATTGTTGATACCGATGCACTTGTCAGAGCAATTCAAACAAGTGAAATCCGTGGTGCATTACTTGATGTGACGGATCCAGAACCGCTTCCATCATCACACCCGCTGTGGGACTTTGAGAATGTTCTTATCACGCCACACAACTCAGGTCATACACCACAGTATTGGGAGCGACTCGCAGATATTGTTGCAGAAAATGTCCGCAGATTTGATACCGACGACCCACTGCAAAACCGCGTCATCTAAAAACCAGCGTACAACTTGCGTTAAACAAATGCGCCTTCTCCCGAGGCCTCGCCATCACCGTTCCTCGGGAATTAACTACCACCAGACCTTCTAATGGCTATTCTATGTCTGAATTTGGACCGCAGGAGAATCAAGTGTCACTTTCAGCCGTGAACTGCATGTCTTCTCCCTTCGTCACAGCCAATTCCTGCTGACGTATTCGAGGGTCACGTCGGACTGGTCGAGGTACTGCGACATCTCGTGAACGGCGTTCCCCACCTCGCGCGTAGACAGCGTCTGGTCCCGTTGAAAGAGGACACCTGCCGTGTCCTCGATGTCCAGTTAGGTGAAGAAGTCGTCGTCCTGCGTGAGGATCAGACGGTCGTGACCGCGGGCGTACCGAGCGATCGGTCCGTCGTCGGTACCTAATCCGAGTTCGGCGACATCGTCGAGTCGTTCGACGTCGTGACCGAGTTTTCGCAGATAATTGACTGTCGCCCGCTCAACGTTCTCGTCTGCGAGGATTCGATACGCCATCAGTCGCGGACGTCGTCAGGGTCGGTGGTGAGATGCTTGTGGTCCTCGACTGCCTCCTCGCGCTGGCGTTCGACGGCGCGCATCTCTTCCGGGTGGTCGTGGTAGTACGTGAGTGCCCTGTAAACATCCGCCACATCGATATCGTGACGGTCGGCTACCGTCCGCGGTTCGAGGCCGCGGTCCTCGACCTGCGTTTTGATGAACTGGACGGTGATCCGTCGGCCTTCGAGGTGTGGCTCGTCGTGTAGTTCCTGCACGATCCGCCTCGAAACCTGGCTCATACGATTCATATGCCGGCATCGTACTTGAACGTCGGGTTCGGGGTGGCTTCGGACCTACTTGAGCAGCGAGATCGAGTGCACAGGTGAGGTTGAGATGATTCCCGGCGAGAGCGTCGTGGAGACGCTCGTGAAGCTGACAGGTGAGAATAATGTAATTGTGTTGGGGCCCACAGTGGATTCTACTCTCACGCAACTTCTGTCGGGCATGGTTCCAGCCGACCTCGCAGAACGGGGTGACTGCCGAAGACGAGATCGGTTTCGGCTTGCGGTCGTTAAGGAAAGGGTGGGCATTTACTGTTGTTCGTGACCTCGTTCAAAGTTTAGTTGCCAACAACGACCGTATCAGCGGCGAAGACCTCCAGACACTGTATCACCTGTGCCAGAATACGGATGATGGCAAATCAATCGACGAGCGCGAAACTCAATCACGTCTTGAACCAGGCCCACAAGTTGACCAACATCAACCGCGTTGATCGGGAGCAGGACATCAACTACCTGATCATGTCGTAGCCCTGAATCCTCTTGGATTTCAAGCAAATCAAGCAGACGCTGTGCAGTTATTACCCGCATTCGATCACGGTACTGCGACCCAAGCACTGTCTGTGATACCGTCTCTACATCCCCTTCTCCGATTACATAGAGTCCGTAGACTTGCTCACGATTAACCTCATGCTCATCAACGAATTGTGCCATGTACTCACCTGCTTGCCCGGGATCGATCGAATAGGCAGTGTTCGTCTTTGTTTCCACCACCAGGTGCGTATCATCATCAGTCGCTGTCGAAATCCAGTGTCCATCATATCCAATCGTGTCACTCCGACCCTGATACACACCGTACTCAATTTCAAACCCGAGTCGGCGTCCGAAATTGTTGACGAGGTCCTGTAACGCTTTGTTGTGGTACGGTTCGCTCCCGTTGATTGCTTCCTGCAGATACGCTTCGATCTCTTCAGTCGTGGTTTGTTCGTCCTCGATTATTTCCCGGAATTGCTCACTGGCCCGAGACCCATCTGTCCAGTCGCCAGCGAGGTTCACAATCCGATCCAACGTGAGTTCAACCATGCTCTACCGTTTCAAAGGTCACACATATAGGAGTTCATCTGTATTCAAATCGATCTATGCTGTAACTCCACTCTAGAACTCGTATGGTGTAGATGTTAGCAGACCGGAGTGCGATGGTCGGGGCGTCTTCAATTGAGGGTTCAGAGACCTGTCTACGAATGTGATACTGTCGATATATCCCCGTAAAGCGCCTCAGCTTGGTGGACAATCGGTTCTACGAGAGGATTGTATTCACTATGAGAGAGTCCGTTTTTCCGGAGCAGCCCTTTTACTCGCGTCTTCAGCTTCGATCGCATTGCTTTGCGGTTCGTCCAGTCGATATTTACATTCTCTTTCAGGAGTTCACACACCTCTTGGGCGATCTCCTGAAGTTGTTCATCTTCAATTTTTGTCTCAGTATTTGTCGCTATCGCATCATAGAACGCTAACTCCTCTGCTGAGAGTCCTAACCGTTCTTTCCGACGGTCCTCCTGTTGAAGCTCGTCCGCGTAATTCCGAAGCTCTTCGATCACTTCCTCTGTCGTCAAGAACTGGTTGTTGTATTCGTTGAGTGTCTCCTCCAGTTCCTCCTCGAAGGACTCGTACTTCGCCAGATTCTGCTGCTTCCGAGTTGAGATCTCGTTCCGGAGCAACTTCTCAAGCATCTTCACCTGTAGCTCGGGTTCCTCCACACGCTCAACGTCGGAGAGGAACTCATCACTAACAATCGGTTCCTCTGACTTCCACTTATCGAAGCCCGCGATGGACACCACATCATCAGCAGTCACTCCCTCTGCGATCAACTTCTTCATCGCTGAGTCTAATTCATCATCTCCAGTAGAGCCCCCACCCCCTATGGATCGGATACTGTCTCGTACTGCCTCGAAGAATAGTACGTCAGACCGGATCTCGCTAGCTGCGTTATGGGGCGTTGCCAACGCAAAGGCCCGCTTGAGTTCCGCGACAGCCTGCATGAATTCCTCTTGCTTCTCTTCGGTAGCAATAACCTCACTCTCAGCACGATGGATGAGGCGAGACAGTTCGAGTTCGCTGAGTTCCTGCCAGCCCTCGTAATCAACCCGTGAGAGGTATCGAGAGACCTTGTGATGCTTCTGTTGCATCACTTCCACAGCAGTTTCGACATCGACCATCGCCATCTCCTGAATGTCGGACGTGTACTTGTCCAGTGCTTTGCGTAAGTCCTCAGCAATCCCGATGTAGTCAACCACGAGCCCCCCTGGCTTGTCCTTGTAGACTCGGTTCACTCTCCCTATCGTCTGAAGCAGGTTGTGATTCTTCATCGGCCGGTCGATGTAGAGAGTATGCAGCGGTGGGCAGTCGAAGCCAGTCGTCCACTTATCGCAGACAACGATGATTTTGAGCGGATCGTCCGGATCTTTGAACCGACGTTTGAGTTTCCCCTCGTTCGGCGGATCGTCGATGTATTCTTCGGGCTCCGAGATGACCACCCCCACTTCGGGAGAGTCAGGCTGCTGTTCGATGTAGCGCTTGTATTTCACCGCAGCCTTCCGGCTAATGGACACAACCATTGCCTTCCCCTCGATTTCACGGTCGTTGTAGTGTTCAACTATGTCGCCGGCGATTTTTTCGAGACGATCATCAGCAGTCTCGATGATCCGACGAAGGGTAGTCCACTTCTCAACGAGCTGATTCTCAAGTTCCTCGTCACCCGAATCGAGCAACTCTCGTACTGATTCGCTGATCGCCTCCTTATTGAGCTGGAGTTTCGCAAACCTGGATTCGTAGTAAATCGGGACGGTAGAACCGTCTTCTTCAGAGCGATCGATAGTGTACTGGCTGACGTACTCACCGAACGTCATCCGGGTTGCATTGTCCCCATCGTGAATCGGAGTGGCAGTGAAGCCGATGAAGGAGGCATTAGGGAGTGCATCCCGGAGGTTCTCCCTCAATTCTTTCGTCTGTGACCGATGGGCCTCGTCTGCCATCACAATCACGTCCTCACGCTCGTTGACGACCGGATGCTGGCGTTCGTCGTCTTGAGTCTGGAATTTCTGTATGGTGGTGAAAATCAGACCGCCAGCCTGGCGATCCAGTTTGTCGCGCAGGTCGGGGATAGTATCAGCCCAACTCACGTTGTATCCCGCATCGCTGAATGTGTGTGTGATCTGCTCATCCAGCTCGTTCCGGTCTGTAACAACCACGAACGTCGGGTTGCCGAAGTCGCTGCTCCGACGTATCTTCCGAACGAAATAGACCATCGAGAGCGATTTTCCAGAGCCCTGTGTATGCCAGTAGACACCGATACGGCCCAAGTCGTCTCCTTGGGTTTCCTTCGCGCTTTCGACCGCTTCACGGACTCCATAGAACTGATGATACCCTGCCAGCATCTTCACCGGCTGGCCATCTTTCTCGCTGAAGACGATGAAGTTCTCTATGAGATCCAGAAGACGCTCTTTGTCGAATACACCCCTGAGAAGAACCGCGTCATATGATATTTTAGATATTTTAGCCGCACTAGTTCTATATCTTTCCCTGAGCCAGTGAATAGAACCCACACTCGTCGCTTATTGAGTAGAAATAGAAAATATCTTCAGATATGCTTATTTTTGATGTGAGCACTCAGAAAGGGTCTATTCAACCGATGATGAATAACCACTCTTTGGAGTTCATATCACATCCGGTGAAATTCCCCGATTAATACGCTATTTTACACCCATCCGGCGTCGACCAATAATTCACCATTAAGCAGTGACGCACCCGCGGCTCCGCGGATAGTATTGTGTGCAAGACAATTGTATTTCAATCCAGCATCCGTCACCGTCACCCCTCCAGCAGATATCTGCATACCATTACCCCGCTCACGATCAAGTCGTGGCTGCGGTCGACTTGGGTCATCAAATACATGGATTAACTGATCAGGCGAGGACGGGAGATCTGCGCCAGGAACTGACTCCATCGCATCGATGGCTTCCTCAGCACTCACATCTGCTGTTGTCTCCGCGAAAACATTCTCGAGATGTCCATCAAGCGTTGGAATCCGATTACAGGACGCCGCGACATCCATCTCATGTAGCGAAACTGAGGCGCCGTCAAACTCACCAAGCAATTTCCGAGATTCTTGTTGCATCTTCGGTTCCTCACCACCGATGTATGGGATTGTGTTATCGATAATCTCCATTGATGTCACCCCAGAGTATCCTGCTCCCGATACCGCTTGAAGTGTTGAAACACTCACTGATTCGAGTCCAAATTGATCAAGCGCAGCAAGTGTTGGTACCATCGTAATCGTCGAACAGTTTGGGTTCTTCACAAGAGCCCCATCCCATCCTCGATTATCACGTTGTACCTCAATGAGATCCAGATGTCCAGGGTTGATTTCTGGAATTGTCAATGGAATATCCGCTGACATCCGGTCATTTGAGGAATTCGACGAAACAACATATCCCGCCTCAAGAAACGCTGGTTCAACATCAGCAGCAACGTCAGATGGTAGTGATGAAAACAGGAGATCAATATCGTCAGAAATGGCACCTGGTGTTGTCGATTTGACTGTCATTGACCCGATATTCTCGGGGATCGGTGTATTGATTCGCCATTTTGCCGCATTAGAGTATTGTTTTCCAACACTCGACTCTGAGGCAGTGAGTGCTGCAAGCTCGAATGTATCGTGGTTGGTAAGTAATTTGATGAACCGCTGTCCGACTGCACCTGTTGCACCAAGGATTCCAACGCGAACTGTCATACTGAGAGTCTGGGTGTCACTTACATAAGGCGGTTTGGATTTCTCTGCACTGAGTTGGCTGAATACATTCTAGCGGTCTATGACGGGTTTTCATTGATGTAACAACTGAGATGATTGATGACGGATATACACGTGAACACTGGTGAATGCAATAATATAATACTGATATTACGAATCGTCTCAAAGAAAATAAAAAACAAGCAATCTGGAATCACTAATTAATCTCTTTTGCTAATATAAAATCGATACATAAAGGTAACCACTGCGGATAATCTGGCGTATATGTTCAATAAGGTTCTCGTTGCTAATCGGGGAGAGATTGCCGTACGGGTGATGCGTGCCTGTGATGAATTAGGTGTTCAGACAGTCGCTGTCTACAGCGAGGCTGACCGAAACGCCGGACATGTTCAATATGCAGATGAAGCATACAACATTGGTCCAGCACGGGCAGCTGACTCATATTTAAATCATGATGCGGTTATTGCCGCCGGTAATCAGGCGGGCGCAGACGCAATTCATCCAGGATATGGGTTTTTAGCGGAGAATGCAACGTTCGCTGCGGCTGTTGAGTCAACTGATATGACGTGGATTGGTCCAAGTTCGGATGCAATGGCACAACTCGGTGAGAAGACGAAAGCCCGATCACTCATGCAATCTGCGGATGTGCCTGTTGTCCCAGGAACCACGGATCCAGTTAAATCAGCCTCTGAGGTGGAATCAATTGCGGCGGAATATGGGTATCCAGTCGCAATCAAAGCAGAGGGTGGTGGCGGGGGGCGTGGACTGCAAGTTGTTCGTGAGACTGATGATGTCGAATCACAGCTAGAGACAGCCCAACGAGAAGGTGAGGCGTATTTTGATAATGACTCTGTGTATGTTGAGAAGTACTTAGATGAACCTCGACATATCGAAGTGCAAATCATTGCTGATCATCACGGCAATGTTCGACATCTTGGCGAACGTGATTGTTCGCTGCAGCGGCGTCATCAGAAGGTCATTGAGGAAGCACCTTCACCTGCATTGTCACCGGATTTACGCGATGAAATCGGCGAAGCAGCTCGTCGCGGCGTTCAAGCGGCGGCGTACACCAACGCTGGAACAGTTGAGTTCCTCGTTGAGGATGGGGAGTTTTATTTTATGGAGGTCAACACGCGTATTCAGGTTGAACACACCGTTACTGAAGCAATCACAGGTATCGATATCGTGAAATGGCAACTGCGCGTTGCCGCGGGTGAACCGCTTTCTTTTGAGCAATCCGATGTGATAACTGACGGTCACGCTATCGAGTATCGAATTAACGCTGAGAGACCTGACGCAGATTTCACACCAACCACAGGCACGCTCACAACATATGACCCACCAGGTGGAATTGGTGTCCGAGTTGATGATGCCGTTCGACAAGGTGATAGTATCGGTGGTGATTATGATTCGATGATTGCAAAAGTTATTGTTAGCGCTAATAACCGGGCAGAGTGTCTTGCCCGCTCTGAGCGTGCACTCGCCGAGTTCGACATTGACGGCATTGAAACAATCATTCCGTTTCATCAATTCATGCTTACCGATGAGCGGTTCTGCAACGGAGAGCATACAACAAAATATCTTGATCACGAACTTGATCCTGAACGCATCAAGCGTGCTGTCGAACAACGAGGTGGTTCGACGTCAGATGAGCTATCGAGTGATGATGTAGGATCGAATGATACGATTGAACGTGCATTTACTGTTGAGGTGAATAATAAACGATTTGACGTGACGCTCACTGAGGAGACAGCCCCGGAAGTTCCACTGCCGGATCTGGAGAGTGACGCGTTTGAAGCTGCAAGTAGCGATTCGAACTCCCGCTCAACACGCTCTCGCCCAGACGAGGCGTTGACCGATACCGAAAATGATGCCTCTACCGTCGCCGCCGGTGATGGTGAGGAAGTGAGTGCAGATATGCAGGGGACAATTCTCTCAGTTGAAGTCACTGAAGATGACACAATCGAGGCTGGTGATGTCGTTTGTGTGCTCGAAGCAATGAAGATGGAAAATGATATTACCTGTGAGCGTGGTGGAACTGTCTCACAAGTGTGTGTCTCAGCGGGCGACAGTGTCGATACCGGGGATCCAATTGTTATACTTGAGTGAATTGTATATGAATCTCTCCACCCAATCCACACTTCAAATACTGAGAGATACTGACAACAACGGTAACGGAGTTAATTTTACTCTGGATGTAATAATGGCATCTATTACGGCTATCGTTTCGCTCACTAGTGTGATAAGTAATTGAACTAAAATAAACACCGAGTCTCGAAACATATCAATCAATGAATAAAACACGATCTCGCCTTATTGAGATGCTACATGATAGCTCCGCTCCTATGAGTGGACCAACACTCGCAACTCGTCTCAATATATCGCGGGCAGCTATCTGGAAGCATATTGAGGCGCTTCGTGATGCTGGCTTTGAGATTGACAGCGGTCCTGATGGCTATTATGTAGCCAGTGTAACAGGATATAATGGACCAGCAATCACATTTGGACTTGAGGCATCATATCGGATTGAGTATGCTGACCAATATGAGAGTACAAATGACCGCGCTCGAGAACTCGCCAAAATGGGTACCACCGATGACGTTGCTGTTGTTGCTGATGCCCAAACGGGTGGTCGCGGTCGTCTTGATCGACAATGGTCATCTCCGAGCGGTGGTATCTGGGTGAGTCTTCTTCTTCACCCTCACTGCTCACCAGCGGAACTCCCGGTCTATACATTTGCCGCTGCCGTTGCTGTTGTCCGTGCAGTCCAACAGTGTGGAATCGATGTGAACATCAAATGGCCAAATGATGTACTTCTCTCCCGTGATACTCCAGGCATAGATCCGTCTGATGGCCGAAAAATCGCCGGGATTCTGACGGAAACCGCAGGCGAAGCAGATCAAGTCTCATGGCTTATCGTCGGCATTGGCTTAAACGCTAATGTCGATTCGACAGCGCTCCCTCCTGAAGCGACAAGTCTTCAATCAGTCATTGGGGCGGTTGACCGGCGGGCACTTCTCCAACGATTACTCAACTCATTTGCCGAACTCACAAATCCAATTGATTTAGACAATATCATACATGCATGGCGAACACACAGCACAACGCTTAATCAGCGAGTACGCATCACAACCCCCAGAGAGACTATTGAAGGAATTGCTGTTGATATCCAGACTCCTGGTGCGCTTATTGTACAGACCAATAATGGAATAAAAACCATTCATGCAGGTGACTGCGAACATCTCAGATCCACGGACAAATGAGGAGCCAGTTACGATACCAAGATCCACATCCAAGTAATATCGGGGACATTCCAAAACAAGGATACCACTGCTGATTCTCCGTTGAATAAGTATATATCATAGTATCAATGGACGCTAGAGAGAACAATATAAACCCCCTCGTAGAAACCTCATCAGAAATATCCATAGATAGATACCACGAATATCCTCCGGCACTTTGTGATTGCTAGCAAACTGGTATAGTCTGCTACTATCCGCTACCCGAGAATGTCGGATTACCCGTCATGTATGGGATAATACGTATGTGCGCTGAGTGATCGTTTTCAGTTTGTGTCGCCACCATCGGTTAGTGGTCGTCCACCTGCTGTGAGAACACCGTCTGCGAGTTCACGTGCTTCTGCCACAGAGGGTCGAGTACCATTATCAAATTCAGCACTGAGTCGCTTAACGACAGACATTACATCTGAGAGGTCGCCGCTATCAATCACATCAGCAAAGACGTCTTCATACGCGTTTGCCTCCCAATGACTAATCGCATAATCGTATTGATCCGTCTGTGTGGTAACCGCATACCGAAGTTGCCGTGTTGCATCGGACGGGTGCATGATTATTATCATAATCCACTCATACTAAAAGGTACTCGGACTCGGAATCGAGTTAATTGCCTCAATTTTAATCTTGTAGCGGGGTGTCACCGTTCTTAGCTCAAGGAGCGTATGTATACCAACCCCGTATGGACGTCGGATAATATCCCAGAAATATCATAATCAAGCGTCTCTAGGCTCGATACGTCATATCTCGTGCGCGCTTCGACGGACTTAAAAAGCAGATGTTCCTTCATCTTAATGAGACAGGCAGATGCCTGTTTCACTGACCCGTAGCAGCAATCCTGCGTACTACGGAGGTGAATAATGGCAGATACGATAACTGATGCAGTCTCTCGCGCGATTGATGAGGCACCGACACGGAACTTCCGTGAAACGGTTGACCTCGCTGTCAATCTTCGCGATCTTGACTTAAACGATCCGTCGAACCGTGTTGATGAGTCTGTGGTCCTGCCCGCTGGAACCGGTCAGGAAACACAAATTGTTGTCTTTGCAAGTGGCGAAACCGCCCTTCGAGCTGAGGATGTCGCTGATCAGGTACTCAGCGGAGACGAACTCGAAGAGTTAGGTGATGATGACGACGCTGCAAAGGACCTCGCAGACGAGATTGATTTCTTTGTTGCTGAGGCAGGCATGATGCAAGATATCGGTCGATTCCTTGGGACCATTCTTGGTCCACGTGGAAAGATGCCAACCCCTTTGCAGCCCGATGATGATGTTGTTGAGACGGTTAACCGAATGCAAAATACCGTCCAGATTCGCTCACGCGAGCGTCGAACATTCCACACCCGTGTCGGTGCTCAGGACATGGACTCTGAGGAGATCGCTGACAATGTCGATGTTATTATCCGTCGACTTGAGGCGACTCTTGAAAAAGGTCCATTAAATATCGACTCAATGTATATTAAAACGACAATGGGACCGGCTGTCGAGGTGCCTGCATGAGCAATAGTGCTACCGCAGCCGCGCGCAGAACCGATACAATTCCTGAGTGGAAACGTGAGGAAGTTGATGAACTCGTTTCTTTCATTGACCAGTATGATTCCATTGGGATTGTCAATGTCGCTGGAATACCAAGTCGGCAACTTCAGAGTATGCGCCGTGACCTCTATGGAAGCGCCGCAATACGGATGAGCCGAAACACACTCACTACCCGTGCGCTCGAAGAGGTTGCTGATGGCTGTGAGGAACTTACTACGTTCGTTGCTGGACAAGTTGCGCTTGTCGGCACGAATGACAATCCATTTGGATTGTACAAGCAACTTGAGGCATCAAAGACACCAGCACCAATCAGTGCTGGTGAGGTCGCACCAAATGATATCGTTATTCCTGAAGGCGATACAGGTGTTGACCCTGGACCATTTGTTGGGGAACTTCAGCAAGTTGGCGCATCTGCACGGATTATGGATGGGTCAATCAAGGTCACTGAGGAATCACAGGTGCTTGATTCCGGAGAAGAAGTCTCCAGTGAGCTTTCAGGTGTTCTTGCTGAACTTGGAATCGAACCAAAAGAGGTCGGTCTTGATCTTCGCGGTGTCTTTGCTGATGATGTTCTTTTCGAGCCGGATGAGCTTGAATTAGACATTGACGCATATCAAAGCGACATTCAATCGGCTGCTGCAGGAGCACGCAATCTTTCGGTCAATGCGAGTTATCCGACCGCACAAACAACACCGACATTGCTCGCAAACGCCGTAAGCGATGCAAAAGCACTCGGTGTATCTGCTAGTATTGAGGATCCAGCAGTATTACCGGATCTCATTGCAAAGGCAGACGCACAAGTGCAGTCAATCGCAGCGAATATCGATGATGAGGATGCGCTCCCAGAGGAGCTACAGGATATTGAAACGCCTGTTCAGCCGGATGCATCATCAACGACTGATCAAGATGTAGATCAAGAAACGAATGCGGGCTCTGATGCTGATAGTGATGAGTCTGCAGATGGTGATGATGAGGCGGCTGATACTGACGACGATGATGACGATGACGATGACGGTGCTGAAGGTCTTGGTGCGATGTTCGGCTGAATCCACAGATAGACAAACAGCCACTTATCTCATCACACGTCGTGCCGGCACACAGACATCACACAGAAGATAAAATAAAATCACGAATATCACAAAACGAGGAATACGAAAATGGAATACATTTACGCAGCTCTTACACTGAATGAATCAGGCGAATCGATTACCGAAGATGCCGTCACAGAAGTGCTTGAAGCAGCTGGAGTCGATGTTGAGGACTCCCGCGTCAAAGCGCTTGTCGCCGCACTTGAAGATGTCGACATTGAGGAAGCCATTGACACGGCTGCCGCAGCCCCCGCTCCTGCAGCAGGTGCTGGTGCTGCAAGTGAAGCTGAAGTTGAGGATGAAGCTGATACCGACGAGGAAGAACCAGACGAGACAGAGGAAGAAGAAGCCGATGAAGCAGATGATGAAGATGATGAAGCCTCTGGCGAAGGGCTTGGTAACCTCTTCGGCTAATAAAACCTGGTAACAGTCATTTCTGGTTGTAAACCGAGCTAACCGCTGTCAATCGCCGTGATGGCATGTGCAGTATATACAACAGGTATCTCGGGGCTTGATGATGTGCAGTCGATATCTACACCCACGCTTATTTTAATAATATCACAGACCGTTAGATCCTGACATATCCTAATGAGTGGATAGAATAGGTTGATGTAGTAATCCGTCAGCAATCCTCATTACTGTGACAGTTATACCCGCTGTAGAATCATCATTAATATCAATATCAATATCAGCCTCAACCTCAGCCTCGACAGCGACGTTACCAATATTTCTGCCACTGGCAATTGAGGGGTCTCACATCACCGCAGCAGCGGCGATTCTTGGATATGCATGTCTTGGTGCAACACTTGGCACTTGTACAGGGCTTGTTCCAGGATTCCATGTTAACAGCGTTGCATTTTTACTTGTTGGGATTGCGCCAACACTTCCAGGCTCACCCGTCGCTGTCGGTGCAGCTGTTCTTGCAGGCGGTATTGTACATACATTTCTTTCTGTTGTCCCCGGGCTTGTTCTTGGTGTCCCTGAGGCGGCGACTGCACCCGGTGTTCTCCCTGGACATCGGCTTGTACTCAATGGCTGTGGGCATGAAGCAATTCGATTATCAGCGCTTGGAAGTGCAATTGCTTTGATTGTTGCAGTAACCCTTGCACTTCCACTGTCATGGATAATCTCCGCTGGAGAGCAGCATCTGCGATCGGTTCTTCCGGCGCTCTTGATTGGCGTTGCGCTTGCGCTTGCTGGGACTGAATCGACATGGAAAGCTCGTATTGGTGGTCTTTGTTGTGCTGTTCTTGCAACGGGATTCGGCATTCTCACGCTTGATTTGCCTGCTGCAGGACCAATTGCCCCACCTGGAGCTGAGTCAATGCTTGGACCAATCTTTGCAGGATTGTTTGGCACGCCAGTACTATTAGATGCACTTGGGAGCGATGGAGAAATCCCCCCACAACAACGAAGTGCTGTCGGACTTTCAGGGAAAAAAACAGTGCGAGCAGCACTTGCTGGTGCTGGAGGTGGAGCACTTGTTGGGTATCTTCCAGGGGTTTCAGCCGGAGTGGCAGCGACACTTGCACTTGGGGGAGCAGGCGGTGAGACTGATGCAGATGAGACAGATCGACCATATGTTGTTGCAACAAGCGGGGCTGATACCGCGACAGCTGTCTTCGCCGTTGCATCATTAGTTGTGTTGGGGTCACCACGTAGTGGCGTAACGGTGGCGCTTTCAACACTTGGAGAAGTGAGTGGTGAGGCACCAGCCGGTCTTCTCACACTACTGTTGATTGTTATCTTTGCCGCATCACTCGGTATCGTGCTGTTAGTGACTGTTGGTGAATGGTATCTCACCGTTGTTCGACGTCTACCACGTCAGCCGCTCGTCGGCTGTGTATTGATATTTATTACCGGGCTTGCAGTCGGATTTGGTGGTCTTCTTGGTGGTGCTGTGTTTTCTCTCTCAACGCTTATTGGGCTCATTCCACCACGTATTGGCGTCCGTCGTGTCCATCTCATGGGTGTTTTGCTGGGGCCCGTTGCACTCATGTGATTATCCATTGTTGATATCGAACAGTCGTTTTGATGAATTCCTTGATAACGATGATATCTCATCTATTTCCTCATTACTTTCTCACGAAGTGCAGCTGTTGGCTTTATGAACTGCGAGCTGTGAGTGTTTCAGGAGTGATGAAAAGAAACGGTTAAACCTCACTGGCTGGTCTATAGGAGTATATGAGTCAGTCCGACCAGCGACACGCCAGACAGTGTGTGTCCTGCGGTATCAACATTTCTGGGATGAGTGCTGCTACGTTCGATTGCCCAGAGTGTGGGTGTGATATTTCACGATGCTCGAAGTGTCGAAAGCAAAGCAATCTGTATGAATGTCCTGATTGTGGATTCAGAGGACCCTAGCAATGGGAAAGGTAGCTGCAAAGATCAAGGTCATGCCAGACAGCCCTGATATTGATCTTGATGAACTCCAAGAACGACTTGAACAATCGCTACCAGAAGGCGCGAAAATAAATGGGTTTGAACGAGATGACGTAGCGTTTGGGCTCGTTGCACTTCTTCCGACAGTCATTGTCCCGGATGACGCCGGTGGGACCGAGGCTGTTGAGGAGTCATTCGGCGACGTCACTGGTGTCGAAAGCGTTGCCGTTGAGAATGTCGGTCGCATCTGATGCAATGATGTGCGCGCAGCACTGTAGTGGACACTGAACTCTACGCAATTAGCCACTCACCAGTTTCACGTTCGCTCCTTTTTCATCTTTCTTCTTTCTTGTTTTCACTTCTCATGCGCACTGAATCGAATGTGTGTATAGGAATTCATATTTAATGTGCTCAGAGCCAGGTTTGATCTATTAGCCTTGACGCCACAACATCCCCAAGCCAACGACTGGTGATAGAATAAACCCGACTCCGAGTCCGACGAATAACGGCACAGCTCCGTCGACTGGGAACGCCCACATTCCAATGACTCCACCGACTGCGCCAATTAGGAGTGCTGCTGAGACGCCGAGTCCAAATGTTTCAACTTTTGAACTTGAATCATCGTGCATTGCTTCTCCGGTATCTTCAGTATGTACAACGGTCTCGCCAGGAAGTTGCTCGGTCCCGCCTGCGTAATCTTGCGCCATGGTTACGTTATATTACAGCGGATGGCTTAATTTTTGCTTGCGGTTTCCCCACATTCAACATGCTATTAGATTAGCCACGGAACGTGCGTTTTATACATTTGTCGAGGATAGAACCAACAATAATGCCAAGTTCGAACGGTCCAATGACTGGAACTCGCGATAAACTTTCGAACTCCCCGCGCGAACGAGGGATGTCACCACCTCAGCGAGCGATTCAAGAATATGATGAAGGACAAAAAGTCCACCTTCGAATTGACCCAAGCGTTCGTGAAGGTCGATTCCATCCCCGGTTTAACGGTCATACTGGAGAGGTAACTGGAAAACAAGGACGAGCATTCAAAGTTAAGATTATTGACGGTGGAAAAGAAAAAACGCTCATCGCGCGCCCAGCACATCTCCGCGCTCAAGAATAAGACATGAGCGTGCGACGATACGAATGTTCACTCCGCTCTCACACTGATCTCATAAATCCTGATCATACCATAGCCTTCGCTGCCATCAATATCACAGCTACCCTCAATACACATGACAATTTTTAAAGAAAAACTCGATGATGACTATCAGACCGTTTCAGAAGTCAAACTATTACTTCAAAATATTGAGGCCGAACGTGCTGCTGAGGCTGACCGTGACCTTCGATATGAACTCGCGCGTGCCATCGAACATGTAAATAGATTTGCTGATCTTGATCCGTCAGATTCACGCGAACTTGTTGATGAACTACTCACTGAGGAGAAAGTCGATGAACCGACAGCAATCAAAATTGCTGATCTCCTTCCACAGGATCGCGATGAACTTCGCGCCGTCTTTGCTCAAGAACGATATGCGCTTAATGGCGACGAACTAGATGCAATCCTCAACACTGTCAAGAAGTACGCCTAAAATAATCAGCATAACGACATATTACGATACTGAGTGGATGATGTTGGTGCATCCAATCTGCTTCCTGCCTCATTATTTAAGTGTACACTCGGCGTACATATTGTTATAATCATGACCGAGAGCCAGGACGCCGACGCTAATTCCGTCGATAAGTCGGATCAAAGTGACGGTCGTAATACGAGTGCGGACGCTGAGACAGATATCCGGCATGCGGTTATTCTTGATCATCTGCCACATGGGCGCGCTGACAATAATCGTCCGCGACATCAGCGTGACCCACTGGCATATGGCCTTGGAGAACGCGATTTCCGGTTATATGAGTTGACGCTTGATGCAGACGCAGATATCGATATCTCAATTGGTGATCGTGTTGTTGTTGGTCCGACTGAAGCCCGTGAGTTGGTCGATGAGTTTCGACAAATAAGCTATGCAGACCTATCCAACACCGCACAGAACGAGGTTGAGTACGCGGTTGAGGACATTATCAAAACAAACGAACGTCGATTTGTCGACTTCTATAACGATGCTCAACCAATCACGCTTCGACTTCATCAATTGAACCTACTTCCAGGGATTGGCAAGAAACTTCGAAACAATATCCTTGATCAGCGAAAGCGTGGACCGTTTGAAAGCTTCGATGAAATAGAAGAACGGGTAGCAGGGCTTCATCATCCGTCTTCTGTACTCAAGGATCGAATTCTTGAGGAGCTGCACGAGGACGATTTGAAATATAATGTTTTTGTCGCACCAAGTGAATAAACTATTTCACCCTACTCGCTCCCTCATGCGGTGCGCTCGGTCGCTCCTTGAGGACTCCTCTTTCAGCCTGTTAAATTACAGATTAATGATATAATATAGTCCAATTTCCGATACGAAAGAATTCATCATAGTATGTATGAGTCTATTTCTATCGAAGAATACGAAATAACTCATGCATCTGTTATTTATTAATCATCAGCGCGCGCTGGCTCACCATCGGATGCAGTTTCCTGTTTTGATTCATTTCCTTGATTTGTTGCGTCTGCCCCTGTATCGGGTCCAGCGATGACTGGTCGCGTGACATCGCGGTCACTATCCTCATTATCAATATCGTATGGATATGAGCCTGTGACACATCCAAGACAAAGATCCGAGCGATGTTCACCAAGCACGTCTGCAACCGCATCAACAGAGAGATATCCCAAGCTGTCAGCATCAATTTCTGCGCGAATCTCCTCAGTCGATTTATCAGCAGCAATGAGTTCATCACGTGAGGCCATATCAATTCCCATATAACAGGGAGCAATAATCTGTGGAGCGCCAATCCGAACATGGACCTCAGACGCACCAGCATCGCGGAGAAGTTGAACAAGTTGCCGTGATGTTGTTCCTCGGACGATACTATCATCGATAATTGTCACTGATCGACCTTCAACAGTGCTTTTGATTGGATTCAGCTTTAGCCGGACAGCGCGTTCACGCTCATCCTGCGTTGGCATAATAAATGTCCGACCGACATACCGATTTTTCATTAATCCCTCAGCAAACTCAATCGCATCGTCATTTGTACTGGTTGTCTCTCGAATATCACCATCAGCAGTCGTTTCATTCGCCGCATCGGCATATCCTGAGGCAAACGCACGACCTGAATCGGGGACAGGCATAACAACGTCTGTCTCAACTCCTTGTTCAGCCCATAGTTTTCGACCAAGATTCCGTCGCGCTTCATACACAAGTGTCTCATTGATTACTGAATCTGGTCGGGCAAAATAAACATGCTCAAAGAAGCAGTGTGCCGTATTTTGACGATCAGTGAGTTGATATGACTCAAATCCAGAGCCGTCAGCATCAAGTACAACAAGCTCGCCCGGTCGGACATCCCTAACAAGCTCACCATCAAGCGTGTCAATCGCAGCAGACTCTGAGGCAACAACATATCCATCCTCAACCTCACCAATACAAAGCGGGCGGTTCCCTTCGGGGTCACGGACAGCAAGCACAGTCTCATCATGCATAATAGTCAGTGCATATGACCCGTGAATTCGCTCCATGGTTTGCTTGACAGCACGAACGAGATCTGCCTCAAGCAGGTTGCGAGCAAGTTCGTGCGCAATGACCTCGGTATCACCATCTGAGGTAAATGCGTGACCGAGTGACTCGAGTTCATCGCGAATCTCATCCGCATTAACAAGATTCCCATTATGCGAAAGCCCAAGCGAGCCAGATTTGAATGAAACAGAAAATGGCTGTGCACAACAGGCGTTGACACCGCCAGAGGTTGGATACCGAACATGCCCAATCCCCGTTCCGCCTGCGAGCGTGTTGAGATCTGACTCATCAAACGCATCACCGACGAGCCCCATCTCTACGTGGCTGTGTTGTTGGAATCCATCGTGCGTGACAATCCCTGCAGACTCCTGTCCACGGTGTTGTAACGCGTATAATGAGTAATATAGGGGTCGTGCAGCACGACGGTCCGTGAGTGCAACACCAACAACACCACATTTCTCGGTTGGTCCGGACCCCGAATTTGTCTGTCTCTGTGTTTGTTGCTTATCTTCTGAAGAGCTAATTTTCGACGGTTGTGAAATCGGGACTGACGTCCCCGAATTAAGTGATGATGCTGATTTTAGATCGGTCGTTTGATCGATTGCATTGCTGTGGTTATTATCCGCATTATGATCACTTTCATTCCCAGTCTTAATTTTAGTCTTAATCTCAGTCTTAGTCTCAATCTTATCGTCTGTACTAATATCGTCACGATCTGCTGATAGTTGAGATAGTACTTCAGAATCTAGTTCTTTGGTTTTATGTGCGCCTGCGTCTGCGCCTGCGTCTGCGTCTCCGCCTGTCTCCGCGTCTGGATTAGCGTCCGGTTTTGTTTCGGATTTCGATTCCGTTCCTGACTCTATCGCACGTCCGGGTGTGGGGGTCACGTCCCGCCCGTCAGACATACATAATTGTACAATCGCTAGGGGCTAAAAACCCGTTCATATGCTGTCTTCGACCATCAGATGAGGATAATATATGCATGATCATGCATATGTATAGTCAATCAGTATTATAGCGTGGTTTATTCATGATTCAATTGAATATACCAGGGATATGATGAGTCACGATGGTGTAATCGACTTTCATCTTCGATATGGTACAGACCACAACGGCATACACATTCGGCGTCTCTGTCTGCTCTTGAATCGTCCATGTACGCATATCATGTATCTCGGCAATAGGTGTACCGTTCAAAAAAGTCAATTTACGGAAGTATAAGAAGAAGACCCCGCTGTGGGGACGAATCCAACAGTCGATGACATAACCCACTGAGCTTGGAATCCTCGCGTTTTCGCGCCGGGAGGATGTCAATACTCATCCGATTATGAGACTAGCGGCAAATACAATATGGCATGATATTGATTCGAGTTTTAATCATCGAATCGTACCCGATGAGCTGGGATGTGGACGCCTACCTCAATCCAATGAGTAGTTCAGCATATTCCCAATATCCCCGAATTTGATCTCCAGATACGATCAGGGATGACGGCACATCAAATTATTTCAGTATAATTACAAATAGATTTCTCTACTTATTAGGAGAGTATACATATTCAACCTCTCAGTTAGTTATTGAATGTCCTTTGAAGGCGTCACAGAAAAAGTGTATTCAGTTATCGCCAGTCTTTGAACTCCACTCATAATCACGTCGTTTTGCGGATTTCCCAAAGCCACAGGACGAGCAGACCTTCTTTTTAGTATGGTAGGATTTCTCCCCACATCGACGACACTTCACATGCGTTGTCGTGTTTTTCTTCCCTTGACTTGGAGTACCAGCACCAGTCATACGTTAATTGTAACGATGTTATCGCCGCGTATAATCGTTGTGTCTTCAACTTCTGTGACATCTAACGCACCGGGATCCACAGTCTCAGACGCCATCGCCGGGTCAAGCACAGCGTTCATATGCTGATCATATCCCGCAAGTGTGCCATAATAAGCACTTCCGTCTTTAAGTGTGATAGTGACAGTATCATCAAGCGCAGCTTCAAGAACGTCAAGAGGTCGTCCGCTCATACCTGATGCCGTTCAGTATCGATAATAAATGTGCCGAAGGAACCTGAGCGTCTTATATATACATATTAATTAGCTATGTCGTAGTATATTCAATATTAACAGTGGAGTTGACCCACGTAGTTTTTACCATGTGGTCAAATATATACTACTACCAACGCTCCCGCGGGTAAGTGCGCTAGAACGGTTTAGTGCACGCGGGACCGACGACCAACGTGCTGTAAGACGCCGGGGCCGATCGATCCCACATCGTGCCGTAATGCAGTATCACAGTATCGCGTGGCGTGTAGTGTCGAGATGAACCATCAGTTGTCAAACTCATGCATATGCTTCGGATGACTTCATATCAACACATGTCCGTATTTGATCCTGCCACTGCAGACCAGTGGGCTATCTTCGATTATCATCGAGATGGAACATGTGGTATACTGAATATACTGCTGCAGATTATAATCACGACCACGAGTATGAGTACGAGTATGAACACAAATACGAACACGAACAGATAATTAGACGATAACGAAGACGGGAGCATTTCAGTGAGCACTTTCGCCACAATAGTGGCTTTCGATGCTCGGATTCAATTATGGAAATCGAAATTGCAACAATCGGCGGATATGAAGAAGTCGGTCGACAGATGACGGCTGTCCGAACAGGCGACGATATCGTCATCTTTGATATGGGGCTGAATCTTAGTCAGGTCCTCATCCACGATAATGTGGAGACCGAAACGATGCATAGTCTTGATCTAATTGACATGGGCGCAATTCCAGATGATCGGATTATGTCCGATCTTGAGGGTGATGTGCAAGCAATCGTCCCAACTCATGGTCATCTTGACCATATTGGCGCGCTTTCAAAGCTTGCCCATCGATATGACGCTCCAATTGTCGGCTCACCATTCACGATCGAGTTAGTAAAACAACAAATTGACAGTGAAAATAAATTTAATGTTAATAATGACCTGCTGAAAATGTCCGCAGGCGAAGCAATGTCGATTGGTGAGAGTGGGAATGTTGAACTTGAATTTGTTCATGTCACACATTCGATTATTGATGCGATCAATCCAGTCATTCACACACCTGAGGGAGCCATTGTCTATGGTCTTGATAAACGCATCGATCACTCACCAGTCTTAGAGGATCCTATAGATATGAAACGGTTCCGCGAGATTGGACGTGAGGATAATGGTGTTCTTTGTTATATTGAGGATTGTACGAACGCGGGTCGAAAGGGACGCACTCCGTCTGAGTCACATGCTCGGTCTCATCTTGAGGACACAATCAGATCAATCGAAGATTATGATGGCGGAATCGTTGCAACGACGTTCTCATCACATGTGTCTCGTGTCTCATCGCTTGTCGAATTTGCAAAAGATATTGACCGACAGCCCGTACTTCTCGGTCGGTCGATGGAAAAATACTCTGGAGCTGCAGAACGACTTGGATTTGTTGACCTTCCAGATGATGTTGGAATGTATGGTCATCGAAAGTCTGTTGATCGGACATTTAAACGCATCATGAAAGAAGGCAAAGAGAATTATCTCCCAATCGTAACCGGTCATCAAGGTGAGCCTCGAGCAATGCTTACACGAATGGGACGTGGTGAAACGCCATTTGAGCTTGAAAATGGTGATAAGGTTATTTTCTCTGCACGAGTGATTCCTGAACCAACGAATGAAGGTCAGCGCTATCAATCTGAACGCCTTCTAAAGATGCAGGGTGCGCGAATTTATGATGAAATCCACGTCTCAGGTCATCTACGCGAGGAAGGACATTATCAGATGCTTGATGCGCTTCAGCCACAGCATATCATCCCAGCTCATCAAAATCTTGAGGGGCTGTCGCCATATGTTGACCTCGCTGAGTCACAGGGATATGCACTCGGTCGCGACCTCCATGTGACGCGTAACGGCAATATTGTTCAGCTGGTGGGGTAAAATGAGTTCGGACGCGACGGAGAAACGGGTGCTCGAGGCTGTGCGTGCACGCCGGACGCTCGTCAACGATGCCTTGGACACGGATGTCCCGATGCAGTCACCCGAACGACTCTATGAAGCAACGCGGTATTTGCTTGAGGCTGGCGGGAAGCGTCTTCGTCCGACTGTGGCATTACTGACTGCCGAATCGCTTGCTGATGTTGACCCACTGACAGCCGATTATCGGTCATTCCCTGCACTTGATGGGAGTGAAGTTGATGTCATGTCCGCAGCAACGAGTATCGAGGTCATTCAATCATTTACATTGATCCATGATGATATTATGGATGATGATGACCTCCGTCGCGGTGTTCCCGCAGTCCATCGCGAGTATGACACCGAGACGGCAATTCTTGCTGGCGATACGCTTTATGCAAAGGCATTTGAGTTGCTCTCAAATACTGGTGCAGATCCAGCAAACGGTGTTGCTGCTGTGAGTCGGCTTGCAACAACATGCACACAAATCTGTGAGGGTCAAGCACTTGATGTTGAGTTTGAACATCGTGATGCGGTTCTTCCTGAAGAGTATCTTGAAATGGTTGAACTCAAAACGGCTGTGCTGTATGGCGCTGCAACCTCAACAACAGCATTGTTATTGGATGCAGACGCGGATGTTGTCGATGCATTGTATCAATATGGTATTGATGCCGGTCGAGCATTTCAGATTCAAGATGATGTACTAGATCTTACTGTTCCCTCTGAGCAATTGGGCAAGCAACGTGGGTCAGATCTGATTGAGAATAAAGAGACACTAATTACGCTTCATGCACGCCAGCAAGGCATTGATGTTGAATCGCTACTTGAATCGACTGATATTGATGCTGTCTCGGAAGCAGCCGTTGAAAATGCCGTCGCAACACTCGATGAGGCTGGTTCAATTGAATATGCGAGTAACACCGCAACAGATCTGGTTGAGCGGGCGAAAAACCATCTTGAGGTACTTCCAGATAATGATGCGCGCTCGCTTTTATGTGATATTGCTGATTATCTAATTACACGAGGATACTAAAATCAAACCGCTCACTCGGCTTTTTGTTTCTCATCTTTTTGAATCTGCTCTTGATTGCGGCTATGACCGTCATTAGACATCATGAGTGATATCCAGATTGTAAGACACAACGTGATGTTGTCGAACACGACTTCTGACAGTTTGCGGGCTTACCGTCTTCGCCATCCTGAACTCCTCGGACTTCTGTAACGCTTTCCTCTCCTGACCGCCTTCGCTTTGACTTTGACTTTGACTTTGACTTTGCGTCCTCACCAAGCGAGCAGCACGGGCGGGGAGGGCAAGGGGAGTTTACGCACGGTACTCACTCCGTTTGTGTCCAGTTCGGCTCACACATTCATACTGATACTATCGTCTATCTCATAATCCGCGTTTGTTTTTACTGGGGAGATTCGAGTGAAATATAATGACTATTGACGACGAGTTACGCGACCGAATTAAACGGTCTGCGAAAAAGCATGCACTTCTCAATGCAGTCAAACACGAGAGCGACGCCGAAGTCGGAGCAATAATGGGTCCGCTCATGGGCGAGAATCCAGAATTCCGTCCACATGGCGATGCGATTCCTGGAATTGTTAGCGGTGTTGTCTCTCAGATTAATGATCTTTCAGTGGATGAACGCCGCAGTCGACTTGAGACAATCGCTCCAGAAGCCCTCACTGATATCGAGTCTGAGGATACCACCGACACATATGACCTTCCGTCACTTCCAGGCGTCAGCGATGACGAACCCACTCAATCGGTTCGGATGCGAGCAGCACCAAATCCAAATGGTCCATGGCATATTGGTCATGCCCGAATGCCAGCGGTCATTGGAACATACAGCAATCGATATGATGGATCATTCATCATCCGATTTGACGATACCGACCCTGAGACGAAACGCCCAGATCTTGATGCCTACGACGATATTCTTGAAGATGTCGCATATCTTGGATTCGAACCGGATGATGTTATCCGTGCATCTGACCGGCTTGAACTATATTATGCACGCGCACGAGAGTTGATTGATGCTGGCGGAGCGTACACATGTTCATGCTCAGGTGAGCACTTTTCAAAATTAAAAAATGCTGGCGAGGCATGCCCACATCGCGAGAAATCTGTTGATCAGACACAGACTGAATTTGAGGCGATGATTCATAATGAGTATTCTGCTGGTGAAATGGTATTGCGTGTTCGAACCGATATCGAACACAAAAATCCTGCACTTCGCGATTGGGTGGCGTTTCGGTTAATTGACACACCCCATCCTCGACCGCAAGCAGCCGATTACCGCTGTTGGCCGATGCTTGATTTTCAATCCGGAATTGATGATCATGAAACGGGTGTTACACACATTATTCGTGGAATTGATCTACAAGACTCCGCAAAACGACAGCGATTTGTATATGACTATTTTGACTGGGAGTATCCTGAAGTCGTTCATTGGGGACATATCAATGTTGATGAATATGATGTTTCACTGTCAACATCGACACTCACCGAGAAAATCGAGACAGGCGAATTGGACGGATGGGATGACCCGCGTGCACCAACATTACAGAGTCTTCGCTGTCGCGGGATCAAAGGAGACGCAATTGTTGAGGCGATGATAAACCTTGGAACATCGACAACAAATGTTGAGTTATCGATGAGTTCGATATATTCGAATAATCGACAACATATCGACGCCAAGGCAGACCGGTATTTCTTTGTTCGCAACGGTGAAACGTTCACACTTGAGACAGCATCAGAAGACACGATAGCCGGACATCCCCCGCTCCACCCAGATAATCCTGAACGCGGCGAACGAATGGTGCCGGTCACTGATGGAATCACAATTGAGCCCGCGGACGTTCCAGCGGATGGAGACCGTGTCTGGCTGAAGGGCTATGCCTGCGTCCGACGTGATGATAATCACTTCAGGACAACCAATGATGGGATTGAGGTGGTACGGGAGGGAGATGTCGATGTGATCCATTGGGCACCTACCCCTGAATCATCAGCATCGATTTCGGTCCGGATGCGGACGCCAGACGGTGATATCACTGGGATTGCTGAACCTGATCTGACCGATGCTGAAATTGACGATATTGTCCAGTTTGAACGCGTTGGATTTGCTCGTATCGATACCAAAGACGAGCAATCACTGGATACCGATATGACCGTCTACTGGACACACGCATGAATTTATTTCAGGTAATATACTTTATCAATGTTTCCTGATGAATCTGCAGTGATTGATCTGACACGACCGATTGAATCATCAATGCCAGTTTATCCTGCGGATCCACCGGTCGATATCACCGCACATGCAGATATTGAGACTGACGGATATCGTGTATCGACAGTTACTCTCGGGACGCACACAGGGACGCACATCGATGCACCATCACATACTGAGCCCGACGGGGAATCGATGGAGACATTTACACCACGTGAGCTCCAGTTCAGTGCTCATATCGTTGATTGTCGGTCATTCGAGGCAAACACACTAATCGATCCATCTGTCCTTCCACCGCTCACTGACTCTGCAACGACTATTGATCTCATTATCTTCCACACCGGATGGGAAGATGCATGGGGAACTTCACAAATGACTGATTATCCAGCACTCGCCCCTCAAACGGCTGAGCAATGTGCTGCAGCTGGTGTTGCTGTTGCAACCGATGCGATGAGTCCTGATCCGACTGGCGACGGTGGAGTTCCCGCCCATCATGCATTATTGGGTGCCGGTCTTCCGATCATTGAAAATATCTGTAATCTTGCCTCACTTCCCAATAAGACCGCTGAAGTGCTTGTTTGTCCACTTCGTATTGACGCCGATGGTGCACCAGCGCGTGTGATTGCGTGGTCATAATGAATTAGATTTGACAACATCTCCGCCTGAAGGGGAGAGATTCCTACGGTTCTATACCACTGGGTTTGGATGGGGACAGTTTGGAGACGCCTTGACGACGGCTACTGGTTGTGCCGAAACCGGTGCTGCTATTCCGGCACGGGATTCGGAGGTACTTCTTACTGCCTGCACCCTATTTCAATATAGAAGATGATATTTTCAAGTTAAATCGAGGAAAACTCGATATTGGCTGATTGTGAGGACAGGTTTAACATCGGTTTGACACGTCCAACGTAATTCGTGTGGGGGTTGTCGGATTTATCTCCGCGCGAAAGCGCGAGGCTCTCTCCTCGCACTTCCCTAAATCGTGTTCAGGCGACCAAATTCATACTTACGACATAAAAGATATAATCGCGTGCGGACAGCAGTAGTCCAAACTACCATAGTAATATCAGATATTGAACTTATGTGAATATGATGATCCCAAGGGTGAGAAACATGCCACCGGTCATAACAAACTGAATAACTGTTGAGGCAAGAACGCCACCTGTTGCGGCAAGGGCAGCTCGCATGCTCGCTTCGCTATCGGCAGATTGTGCGAACTCGATTATAAAAACCGTGCCTGCCAGTCCGATAAGAAATCCAGCAGGACCCGTAATAAATAACAGACCAATCCCAACGACGACCGCCATGCCAGTCGTTATTTTTGATGCACCACCTATATGTGCGGCAAGTGCCCCACCAGCAAAGTCAACGACAGCGGTGCTGACACCAACCAATAACAGTACTGCAAGAATACCTATTTGTGGCTCAGTGAACCCGCTCGCCCACCAATACGTCAAAACACCACTTATTGATATAATCGCACCAGGAATAAGCGGTATCACACTTCCGATCACGCCCACTCCGGCGAGAGTAAGCGCAATCCATCCCCAAATTGAGACCGTCACAGCTATATCTAAAATATAATTTTAATTACCCACATGTAAATAAACTGATTCAATAGTGAATTTGTCTCAGATGAGAATATAGATTAATCACACCGACCGGGTGAATAGCCCCCAGGCGCAGTGGTACAGGATTTCTGTTGCTGTTTAATTATGAGACATATTACATTACTTGGGAATATATTTATAAGCCTAATCATTCTTCAATTTTGAGAAATCATCGGCGCACGACTCAGCGCTTCTTAGACCACCGCGATGCAGCATGTGTCGGTTTCGCACGCGACACCGGCATTGAAAGCGTTTTTATGCAATCCAAGATTAAATCTGTTTACGACCTGCACGGGGTTGATGATACTCCTCGCCGTCAGGGACCGATTCGCCGGCGTGGCAGTCGAGCCCGCGAGCAGGGATGGAGAATACCAATGCCAGTTTATGTAGAATTTGATGTACCGGCTGACCTTGCAGATGATGCTCTTGAAGCACTCGAGGTCGCTCGGGACACGGGAACGGTAAAGAAAGGAACGAATGAAACAACCAAAGCTATCGAACGTGGGACTGCTGAACTTGTCCTGGTTGCTGAAGATGTCTCTCCTGAAGAAATTGTGATGCATCTTCCAGAACTCGCCGATGAAAAAGGCATTACGCTCGCCTTCGTTGAAACGCAAGACGAGATTGGACAAGCAGCAGGACTTGAAGTGGGCTCTGCTGCTGCTGCCATCATCGACGCTGGCGAGGCAGACAGTGATGTCGATGATATCACAGCAAAGATTGAGGAACTTAGATAACCGATCATGAGCGCTGAAGAGACCGCGAGTGACTCAACTTCTGCGGAGATAATCGAGATTGTTGGCAAGACTGGGATGCATGGCGAAGCAATGCAAGTTAAATGCCGCATTCGGGAAGGGTCTAATCAGGGTCGTATTATCACACGCAATGTGCTTGGACCTGTCCGTGAGGGGGATGTGCTACAACTTCGTGAAACACAGCGAGATGCTGACTCAATTGGAGGTCAATAACTGATGGTTGAAACACGAACATGCGACTTTTCTGGTGAAGAAATCGAACCTGGAACCGGGACAATGCTCGTCAAGACCGATGGGACAATTCTTCATTTCAAAGATTCAAAAGCCGAGAAGAACTATCGTCTCGGTCGCGAACCCCGTGATCTAGAGTGGACTGAGGCTGGGTCCACTGGAGACGCAAACGAATGAGCGAGGAAGCACCAGTTCATGAACGAACTTTTGTGATGGTCAAACCTGATGGTGTCCAGCGTGGACTCATCGGTGAAATCATAAGTCGCTTCGAAGACCGGGGGCTCACGCTTGTTGGTGGAAAATTCACTCGGCTTGATACTGAAGTCGCACGCGATCATTACGGTGAACACAAAGACAAGCCATTTTTTGATGATCTCGTGTCATTCATTACTGCCGGTCCAGTGTTTGCGATGGTCTGGGAAGGTGCAGACGCAACCCGACAGGTCCGGTCAATGGTCGGTGAAACAGACCCCGCTGAATCTGCGCCAGGAACAATCCGCGGTGATTATGGACTTGACCTTGGTCGGAATGTAATCCATGCATCTGATCATGAGGATGAGGGGGCAAATGAGCGCGAAATCCAACTGTTCTTTGATGAGTCAGAACTCTATACATACGAACGGATTGATGACCCGTGGCTGTATGAGTAAATAGGGAACTACCCAACTCTACTCGCTGCGTTGCTACTTAAAGAAGGAGGCTTAGCGCCCTCTCACAGCTAAACGCCAAGCAACGCGAGTTCCCAGCGCTACTATGCGTGGGGCATTTCACAAGGATAGTACAAATTGTCACCGTAATGAGATAAATTATAGATAAGTCGGAACAAAATCTACGTACTTATGCGCTAGGTTGAGTCGGCTTGCGATGCGATTGGTGGGTCCTCAACAGCTGGAATTGCGACATCGCCGGCATCAAGTTCAGCTTCAATTTCACGAGTAGCTTGCACCATATTTGCCATTTTCTCACGAGCCATTTCTCTTGGCAACAGCTTAAGCCCACAGTCTGGTGAGATCGTGAGCCGCTCAGGCGGAACGACCTCAAGTCCACGTTTGATATTCTGTTTTATTTCTGTCACAGTTTCAACGGTTGCATCATGAGCATCAACAACTCCAAGTGCAAGATCCGGTTCGAACGCAGGCTCAGTGAACACCTCAATTTGTTCATATCCATCATTACAGAGTTCGACATCAAACTCATCAATCGGGAACTCATTGATCTCAGGGTAAATCCGTGAGTAATCTCCATAACAGACATGGAGACCGATTCGAACATCAGTGCTGATATCGTCAACAATTCGCTCAAGGGATTCGCCAACAATCGCATAATCACCTGGTGTGGTTGCAAGTGCAGGTTCGTCGATCTGAATATATCTCGCACCGGCGTCGACAAGTCGGCTTACCTCTTCGTTGACGAGCTCGGCTAAATCATACGCAAGATCCTCTTCGGTATCATATGCCTCATTAAATGACCACCGAGCAAGCGTGTATGGTCCGGTAATTGGTACCTTTACCGGCCGGTTTGCTACATCCGTGGTGAAGTTGAACTCATCAACCAACCATGGCTCGTCGTATTCGACCTCAGACGTAACAGATGGCTTATTGAAATAATTATGCCCCCACACTTTCACCGGTCCATTGAATTCATACCCCGGGACTCGGTGTGCAAAGTACTCAACCATCTCTTCACGTCGCATCTCACCATCGACAACCGTGTCAAGTCCAGTATGTTCGTGCTCTTTCGTAATGAGACGCGCTGCATCATCGTGTGCCTCAGTCAAATTATCCGGATCAAACGTTGATCTGTCTTCATCAACAAGATCGTTCGCGCGGTTGAGCCACTTTGGCTTTGGATAACTTCCGACAACAGTTGTCAATAAGAAGTGATTTGAATCATGGTCATCTGGACGGAACTGCGCGCGGTTATCAGCGTTACGTGACATTATGCTTCAACCTCTGTTTCCGTTGTTGCATTTGGACTATCCGTTGTTGCGCCTGCTAATGCAGTGAGCTTTTTGCGATGTTTGTTTACAGGTAAATAAAACGGCTCAGCACTGGTGGTGAGATAAACAGTATCAAACTCAGTTGATGGGACCTGATTTTGGAACCAACTCGCACGTTCAGCCAGTGTTTCTGAGGACTGAACAAGTGTATTCTGCCCATCGGCGACCCCAAGAGCGATATCCGTGGTAACGCCATATTCAGTGACGTTGTATAGCGTCTGTTCTCGCTCACCCGCGACGATATCAAACCCAAGTGCCGATACTGATGCATCCATAAGATACGCGTATGTCTTCTCATCCAACGCGCCGAAGTAAGTGTATACAATAACCTCCGATTCGGTCGCATCTGCGATGTTTGAGATTGTCTCTGAGACAAGCGGTGCAATGTCGTCATTTGGAGCAGCAGTTACAAGCGATGGCTCAAGTAAAAACAAGGTTTCATGCGACGGCAATGCTGCAGCCTCTTTTGTAAGCAATTCCCCTATTGCTGAGAGGAATGTTGCCTCATCTGGATAATAATTGTTCGTAGCAAGATCGGCTAATGAGTATGGACCGGGGAGAACCGCCTGAAGCGCAGTGTCACCTCCAGGAGAATCAGAGTTGGATTCATTATTTGCGTTAATCTCTGTCAGCGTCTCCGCGGTTGCTGCTAATTCATCTGCAATATCTCCTGTTGGGGTGAGCTCACCAGTCACCCGTGGATCACGATAGAAATTATTGTTATCGTAATATCGAATAATACCACCAGTCTCAACATTATCATGAATTGTCAGCGGATGTGCAAGCATATCATCCCATCTGTGCTGACCGCCGACAATACGGTCAAATCCCATCTCAAATTGTGTTTCGATTGCCTCTGTTCGCGATGTATCATAGACTCCGCGGACTTCTGATGACTCATCGCCTGTGATTAAATCCTCTTTTTGATGACCCTTCAGATCCGATAACTCTGATTTCGCCCAGTCAGGAAGTGGAAACAATCCAGGCGATGTCGCTACATATTCGCTCATCATCCCAGATTATGTAATGACAGCGCTTAATATTTGCTAAAGCAATATATTCTCATGAGTTATATTATTGCTGTCTTAGTGTAAGGACTGAGAGTGTCTCAAACGGATATGATTCTTCAATCACGACTGAGTGTTCAAATCCAGCTGTCTCAATATATTGTGTTACCTCTTCATATCCAGCTAAGGAGCTGACAAGGACTAATCCAATGCCATCAGGCGCGAGAACGCGATTAAGTGAGTCGATAAATGGCTCAATTACCTCTCGTCCAGATGGTCCACCGGAAAGCGCATGCTCCATCCAGTCATCCCATTCGACATCTGGATCTGTCGGAAGATACGGTGGGTTGAACGCAACTGTTTCAAAACTGTTTGCATCGAATGGGGTGAGAAGATCTCCCTGAATAACTGAGACCGGCGTTGTAGTGTCATCAGACGATGCTGCTCGCTGCGCAGCGGCGTGACATGCGTGTGGATTTAAATCACTCGCAACGATCTCTGTGACTGCATCAACGTCCGCTGCAGTTGTGGTTGCGACCCATCCAGAGCCGGTCCCAACTTCAAGAAGGCGTCCTCGACCCTGTTCATGAATTGCGTCAGCAAGAAGTGCTGAGTCTTCGGCGGGCTGATATACTGTTGTTTCAATCTTACGTCGTTCAGCAAGTGTTGAATCAATTGTATCGCTGTGAGCCTCTTCGTTCGTCATTTTCCTTTTTCAGCAGCAATTGTTGCTAGTTCAGCAAACTCGCTTGGTGTCAGATCACCTGCTCGTTGAGACAGTAATGCCTCATCAGCGGCATTGACGACTGCGTCAGGAGTATCAAGCATCGAGATATGCGCCGTATTTCGGATTGCGTTTCGAACTGTCTTCCGCCGCTGTGTAAACACTGCCTTCACAAATCGAAGAAAGAATGTCTCATCTGTAACCGTGTAATCGGGGTCTCGTGGCTCTGCACGGATGAGTGCACTGTCAACTGCTGGTTCAGGTGCAAACGCAGTCGGTGGGACCGTTTCAACTACTTCAACAGTGGCATAATGCTGTGCACTCACTGAGAGCCGACCATATGCGTCTGTTCCAGGATCAGCAGCCATTCGCTCACCAAACTCGCGTTGAACCATGACAATGAGCGGACAGTCAGCTGGAAGAAGCTCGAATAAAATCTCTGAAGAAATGCCGTACGGCAGGTTTGAAATGCATGTCGTGAATGCCGGAAGTGTCACTTCCAATGCGTCGCCTTCGATAATATTGAGTCGCCCGTCATCAATCATAACGGCGAACTCCTCACGAAGGAATGCAGCAAGTGTTGCATCGCGTTCGATAACAGTGACAGTATCACCAACAGCCAATAACCGATCAGTGAGTGCACCTGTTCCGGCTCCAATTTCGAGAATGTGTGTTGTATCTGTGCTATCTAATAGATATGTTGGGATGCGATCTAAAACCCGATCGTCAATCAGAAAATGTTGATCAAAGTTTGGGTCGCCTGACACACCAGCCCGGCGACGAAGAGCATCAGGATCTCGAAAATCCTCCCCGGTTAAATCTACGGGGGTAGTTGAGTCGGGGTCGGACCCAGAGGTCGCATCTGTCATTGGATACTATTCCTTGTTGGAGATGCTAAACTTTCTTGTTCCCTCTTGACTTCAGACTAGTACCGATGAGAATACTCAGATATATATAATTTTACTCAGCCATTATTTTCTCATTATCGGTGTAATTGGTTAATACACAACATATAGCATTACATAGACGACATTTCCCAGCACAAATGAAATAAGCCACAATGAAGCGGCAACTCGTCCAACGATTTTATGTCGAGATTCATAGATTGCTTCAATTGGTCGTGAAAGTGCAATAAGTGCTACATAATATAGTAAGGGGATACAAACTATTGCCAGAAGAATATGCACCGCAAGCGTTGGCATATAAATATATTGATAGATAACGTCAGGTCCAAGAAACTCTGCTGGACCCTTGAGAATGACTTTATATAAATATAAAATAAGAAACATAATGAATAATCCAACCGAGGTCAACATCATCGCACGATGTCGACGCACATTCCCATGACGAATAAATCGGACCCCAAGTAGAATCGTCATGACTGCGATGGTGCTGATGATTGCATTTATATGTGGAATTAATTCAATGAGTGGTTCTGGGGCTCTTGGGAGTGAAGACTGAGGAATCACTCCAAGGACAGCAGCAAAAACAGCAGCAAGTGAAAGGATCGTCAACGCCGCAGTAAGTCCTGGTATATGATTACGGATACGCAAAGCCATATTCAGTCGAATGGTCGTCCGTGATTAAACAATATTGGCTGTGACTCAATGACGCTGCCCCGACCGAAAGGAAACTACTATAAATTACCATAAATAAATTTCGTCTGCGTAAGACGTGATATTACAAGCGTGGGTAGCCAAGCCAGGCCAACGGCGCAGCGTTGAGGGCGCTGTCCTGTAGAGGTCCGCCGGTTCAAATCCGGTCCCACGCATACCTATTTTACCACCGTGTTCAATTTTTCAGGACCGATAGGAAAGACTACTGATGGACCTACCAATCGATCTGAAACGCTGTGACATTAGCTTAAACGGCGATTTGGACCCTGGACGGAACATCCCAGTGGTGCCAAAATCGCACGAAGGCGTATTGACCGAGAGAGAACTGGTAGACCACAAAGACCAGCGAGTGAAGTTCTCGTCATGGCTGTTGAACTTCGGGAAGTCCCCAGACAAGGACAAAGGCTACTCCGAGTACACAGTCTACTCCGATGCATATCGAATGGCAAAGTTCGACAAGTGGGTCTGGATAGAGGGTGACGGCTACCGATACCCCCCAGATGAAGTCAGTAATGTCAGAGAGTCATGGATTGATACCGATAATGCAGTCCTACGAATCCCGAAGCAGGAATCGTCAAAGAACGTCGGAAACTGGACCGTGAGCCTAACCGAGCGGACGGCAACAGCGGTGGAACGGTGGAAAGACGAACACCAGCTGTACGGCCGATACACGAATAGTCATCTGCTCTGGTTGACCAGTCAGGGAAATCCCTATAGATCAAAGAGTCTCCGGTGGCTCCTACATCAGCTCTGCGACGAGGCTGGGGTCGAGACGGGCAATCGGTCTATGTCGTGGTACACGATCAGACACTCAGTTGGGACACTCATGACAAAGGAGAGGGACCTTGCGGTCACGAAATCCCAGCTTCGTCACAAAGCCCCGAAGACGACGATGAAATACAATCAAGTGCCTGTAGAAGATCATCGAGATGCGCTGGATAAGATGGGCTAAAGTCGGACTCGCTCTCGTATCGTCTCGCTCTATCTCTTTTTGTCTGGATGCCCGTTGGGGTTTGTTGGTTCACGACAGATCGTGACCACAATTCGGGCAGAAACTCTCGTCGCCGTCCAGCAGATTGAGACACTTGACACAGATACGATTGCTTGGGGAGATGGCGATGTCTTCGAGAAAGTCCATCGCAGTCTGTGACTCAGCACCTGGTCCATAACCATCGGCGTAGCCCGGAAGCGTTGACGCCCACCGGACGGTTCCCTCGTTATCGACGACCGCAACGTTCCCCGCAATGTCGAGCTTGCCGTAGCGTTTGAATCCCTCTGAGGGAATCGGCTCGATGGACTCGTTCAGGGCATGGTTACGCTTGAGGTCGCGCTTGTAGACCTCTTCGCGTGTCGAAGCCTGCACCTCGCCGGGGAAGTCTGTGATAGGTCCGTGCTGTTCGTTGATCCGGTCGGTCTCAACCGGGATGTCGTGGTTGTCGTGGACCTTCTCCAACAGCCGTAGCACGTGGTTGTGCAACTCTCGAATGTCCGAGTCTGCGTAGTAACGTAACTTCATGACTGTACCCAGACAGGAACTCTCTTGTGGCTCACTCGAATCCCGCTTCGTACAGATACTGATAGTCCGCAACAATAATTTTGATGTCCTCTTCGGACAGATCGTATTCTCGGTACTCGACAATCGCCGTCACAGCTTTCTTGAATTTTGTTGTGTTTTCGAATCGTATGACAGTATTCCAGCCGTACGCTTCCTCATAAGCAAGGACAGTCAACACGCTCTCGGTCACGATCAGCAAGTCCCGCACGTCCGAGACCTCATCGCCGTCAAACATGCTATCGGGTGTCGCTGGGAGCAATAGGAACTCGTCTCTGCTCCGTGACGTACTCACAGCTTCAGCAGGTGTGAGCGGTCGATCCGGGCTCAACCATTGTTACTCTTCCTCACCGGCGGCTATACGATCTGAAAGACTCTCAGCAAGCCACTCGTTGGCAATCCCGCTGGCGTGGTCTACCATTTCGTCGTGAGTCATGTCCTCGGTATTGAACGAGTTATAAACACGCCACTGCTCCTCGGTCGGATCGAATACGACCACGTGAGTTTTTGATTCCATCGCCAGCAGAAACACCTCGATAGTGCCCGGTGTCGAGCCAGGAAAGCCCATCGCTCCGCGAATTTTCGGACTATCGCTTTCACCGATCTGCTTCACGATGTTATCCGTAATCGGTTGGCTCGGAAGCGACGAGAGAAATTTCGGTGATGTGTTTGAGTCATTGGTCATACGATACGGTACTCGGAGAGTGTTCTTGAATCTAGGGACTCTTGATTCCCTTTACTCACGGAGATCTCAAAAAGTGGCTGACGGTACCGCCGCCGCTGTTGTCCGTAGTCCACTCCCGACCGATAGTCATCAATGGGTTTACAATATATCAAAACAATTACTATTCAACAATTCAGGGATATGACACCAGCATCAACAGCGGCCCGTGAACAACCCCGACCACAAGGGCTGTCTCTTACCCACAACTCGAGTCAAGATTTTAGCGGAACGGGATCGGGATCGGCGAGCACGACTGAAATCCTCGGTATCTACAGTTTCAACACCTCTTTGGAACAAGTGTAGTGGAGTTGATTACCGGCGTTCTGTAACTCCCACAGCCGATATCACTATCTGAATCGCTTCTCGCCTCGATTTTTTGCGTTCAAAATACCTCTGAGAGCGTTTGAAACGTCTGGTTACGACTCCACGGACTTGTGGGTAAAAGACAGGGCTGGACCCGCAGGTATTCTCCTTGATCCTGTATAACACAGTATTGGCGAATATTGCGGGGGAGTGCTGAATTCCATTCATCATTAGAGTAACTTAGTTATCATGAATAACTGATACATATATCTTTGAGTTCAACTGAGGTTTATATAAATAGAGTTAGTATGTGGTCGTATGCCAAAATACTCCACCGGGAGCGGAGGTGGTAGCGGTGACGGCGACAGTTGTGAACTCTGTGGGCAATCAACAGCCACGCTTACGCAGGCAAACGTCGCTGGCGCCGAATTACTCATCTGTGAAGAATGTACACCACACGATGATGCGGGGGCTGGTCCTGGTAGCAGTAATAATGAGGAACGAAGTGATGATGAGCCATCACGACAGAAACGGGCTGTGCAGCAGCATGCACGCATGCATGATCAAGCAACTAGCGATTCACGTCATTGGGAGCGTGAGGGAACGAATTACGAACAGGACCAACTTCCATATCTTGTCTCCGAATATGGTGAGATTGCAGCGTCCGCTCGCCAAGCTGCTGGATTTACGATTGATGAGTTAGCGACTGAATTAGAGGTCGAATCAGGAGACATACTCGCAGTTGAACAGGGTCGAGCAACAAGAGCAGGTGTTGGGGGGTCACTCATTCGCGAACTTGAATCAACGCTTGATATCACACTCGTTGATGAGTAGGTGTATTATTCGCATCATAGTTCATGTATATTCCCGTGGGACGACGACTCTGACATGACCTCTATTTATATTGATAACATCCATTTTGACTCGGTACTTTGATATCGCGAAGTTGATTTGATCCTGGCTAAATTGTCACATATGCAAACCCGCGCTCCGAATGACCCAACTGTGCGTGAGTTTACTGCGACCGTCACGGGAATTGACGGACAAGTAGTGACATTAGACCATACATACTTTTATGCTGAGAGTGGTGGACAACCACCGGATATCGGGACGCTTAGTGACATCTCAGTGACTGACGTGCAGTCAGCGGATGGTGTTGTTAAACATACGCTTGCATCGACGCCCACATTTGATATCGGTGATGACATAATCGGTATCATTGACGATGAATTCCGCAATTATTGCATGCGGGCACACACTGCAAGTCATATTATCTATGGCGCTGGTCGTCAGATTCTTGATAATCTTGGCTATGGTGGATTTGGGATTAATTCTGAGAAAATTCGTGTTGACTTCACGACAACGACACCGATTGATGATGAAACACTCATCAAATTAGAGCAATTGACAAACCGCACCGTCTGGGAAAGTCGGGACGTAACGTGGGAGACCGTCCCGACAGCTGAGGCAGCAGCGCGTGAGGATGTTGCATTCAACACTAAAACCGAAGAGGGCGTCATGAGTGATGCCGATTCTGTTCGACTTGTTGATATCGACGGATGGGATGTAGCCGCATGTGGCGGGACGCATGTTGGGAACACCAGTGCGGTTGGTCCGGTGACAGTTCTTGAGCGATCAAATCCAGGTGAAGGAATGACACGAATTGAGTTTGCTGTCGGACCAACAGGAATTGATCGACGAGCAACACAACATCGTGCGCTTCGTGAAACAGCAATAGCGTTGGAAACAAATATTATTAATTTGAGTGATCGGGCGACTGCACTTCGTGATGAACGTGATGAGCTTGAATCACGGGTGAATGACTTAGAGGCGAAGATACTTGATTCAGCAATTGCTGATTTCGAATCGACACAGACCGACACGGCAGTCTGGCGTATTGGATCGATCACAGAGATATCTGTTGGGGTAAATGACGCTGGAGAGGCTGCAAAGCGGGCTCTCAAGTCACCATCCAATATTGATCATGAAGGAGTACCTCATGGTTCGGTTATTGCTATTGTTGGTACTGGTGAGCGTCCATTTGTCGTTATCGCTGCTGATGATGCGAGCGAGGTCAATGCTGGCACAGTGATTGATGAACTCACGGATACATATGGTGGTGGAGGTGGTGGCGGACCATCATTTGCACAAGGTGGTGGACTTGCTGCGTCACCCTCGACGGTTCGGTCGACACTTCGCGAGTGGGATCAATAATCGCACAGAGTATTGTATCACGTTCACTATACACACTCTCAAAAATGTAATTATATTATATCTTATATCTGATATCGGATGACTGCATCAACAATTCCGATTGTTTGACCGACTCCGACAAGTGCGAGTCCAGCAAATATTAAAACCATTTCACTACCGCTGATAAAGTAAAGCACCGTTCCAGCAACCGAGATAACAGCAGCCCCAAACGTTGTTAATGGTACTGCACCTGACCGGCGACCGGTGTCAATAAATCCGATTGCAGGAAGAAGCATCCACCCACTAAGTGAAACGCGAAGGAGACCTCGATTCAGTGGCGTCGAGAGTAACCCAATCAACCCACTAAGTGTAATAACAAACCCAATCGCAACAATAATCCACCATGTCCGAAGAGCGCCAGAACGCATATCACTCCAGGAGAGCAGAACAAATCCAGCTAATATGACAGCCATTACACCATGAGCGATTGTCAGTGCTTCTAACGACACATACTCCGCATGTGCGGCACCGACAACAATCCATGCGAGCGGAACAAGAAGAGCCGGACCATTCGCACGAAAACGCTGAAGCATAATCGATACTACACAGAGGGGTTGCAAGAATCTTGACCTCTATTCAACCATCAGATGATGTTAAAACTGCACTGAACAGTACTGGAATGTCTGATTGCGTACTTCGTCTCACATGAAATCATATTTCCAATAATTCTTACAGTGACCGCGTGAGCATCTCACCCCATCGATCACACCCATGACGATCATAAAATGCCCGAGCACGGTCATTTTTCGGATCAACATCTAATACAAGCCGATTTACTGGTAAGGTCTGCTCGCGGGCAATTGTAAGTATAGCTTCAAATAATGCATCGGCGACTCCCTCACCACGGTATGATGGAGCGACATACAATTCATTGAGCACAGCTGCATCCCAGATGAACCCGAATAACTCTGGGAGCAAAAATGCGTAACCGACGAGTGTATTTGTCTTAGCTGTCTTTGTGCCGTTCCTATCGTTATTCAATTTATTAATATTATTGACCGTAGGGTGGTCACACACCTCTGTATGATCGTCGATCATAGCAACGGCGATACATCCCGGATCGATTCCGACGCAGTGACTAACCCACGCCAGCCACCGATCATGATATGTTGCTGTTAACTTTGATTGATATAAATCGGACTTTTCAGCATCTCCGGTCTTAGCGCCAAGTTCACGCTCGAATGCTTGCTTACACTTCCACAGAGCCTTTTCATCACTGAGTTGTTCGTATGGACGGATTGTGATCTCTGGCGGGCAACTCATCGGTGCTGGTTATTCATTTTAGCTCGACTCATGAAGTACGATTTGATCATTTGAGAGTATAGTGAACCTATGAACAAGTATTGGTGAAACCTTCATATCTCATTATTCTGTCATATTTGTGATCGTATCACGCTCTGCGTGTTCATGTCGGCTACGGTACAATCGGAGTGACGTCACGATTGCTGCGAGTGGAAGGAGCCACCCTCGAAATCCCGTCATTGCAACTGGAAAAATCCGCTCAACCTGTGGTTGCTCTGATTCGACACCTCCTGAGTCAGTGTCTGCTCCAAGTGTTGGTTCTGCATCGATTACAGTCCGAAACTCAAAGTTTTGTGTTGTCCGTGACTGTGTTGCATCTGGTGACGCTGATGGTTCTATGAACGTTTGCACCCATCCACGATCTGTTGAGTATAATAATCGTCCATCGACTGTCATAAATGCGTCATGAAACGGATAAAACACATTCACTCCTCCCACAACGAGATCAGGAACAATTCCGGCTGCGAACATGCAACCGACAGCGACAAACGACATCTCAACGCCAGAGTCTCCATATCGCTGTCGGAGTATTGATTGTTGCCGCCACCGTGTTTCCCAGATTAATCCAATTATGAGTAAGGTTGGCAGGACAAATGTGTGTCCAACGGCGCGATGAGCGCCAGAAAACATCACTTCAAATGCAACATCAAGATCCGGCAGTGCTGTCGCTCCAGCAACAATTAATACGTGTCGTCCAGTGAAACGATCTCCAAGAATCCCAACCGCAAGTAATAGCCCAAGCGAAATATGAACGAGTGTTGATGGCACACCTATTTTTCTGACATACAGAAGCTTGAGCGTTCGTCTGGTATCAAAAATAAAATTGATACTCACCCTCATGTGTCATGAACTAATGATATAAATAATATACTCTGATCCGAATATTCTCTATTGGTTCTAGATTCACAGTTTCTGAAGTATCTTCATTATATATCGAATGAATGGTTGATACGCTTTTTAGTAGCCAACGGCAATAATGAATAGATATACGTGAACAACTCACAAAAGGAGCTATTTGGATGACGACCGCTGCTCCGCGAGATGATCTAGCTCGTCGAATCGCCGGTGAGGTCACACTCAGCAATGACCCTGGTGCAACACTCCGAAAATGGCGTACGGATTTTGATATTTCACAGACGACGCTTGCTGATCAGCTCGATGTGTCCTCATCAGTAATCTCAGATTATGAAAGCGGACGACGCGAGAGCCCAGGAATCGGTGTTGTTCGACGGATGGTTGAAGCGTTATTAGATATTGATGAAGCGCGTGGTGGTGGTCGCATTCGACAATACGCGCGTGTTATTTCGGCTGGATTTGAGAGTGATATCGTTCAAGATCTGCGAGAATATCCAACAGCAATCCCACTTGAGACATTATATGAGGCGATGGGTGCAACTGAAATCGTCCGTGGTGATCATGACCGCATCAGTGGACACACAATCATCAATAGTATTGAAGCGATAACTCGCCTTTCGTCTGAGGAGTTTTATCGGCTATATGGACAGTCCACATCGCGTGCACTTGTCTTTACAGGCATCACGCGTGGTGAATCCCCACTCGTCGCAATGCGCGTCGTCAATCCAACCCCAAATGCAGTTGTACTTCATGGGGTTACTGAGGCAGAGCTTTGGGAACACGCCCCAGCACTGGCAACGATTGATGGGTTTTCACTTGCGCTCTCGAATCAAGATTTAGAAACAATGATTGATGATGTCCGTCGATTAGTATGAATCACTCTGGAGTCACATCTGAGCCCCGATATCACACCAATTCATCTGAGCGCCTGGAAAATCGGGCGATTGGATGCAGATGAACATAATTTCTCTTGCATTCCTCTGAACGGCGATGAGCTGAAATATCATCTGAATCACCCACTTTACTCATGAAAATTGCTCAATCTGTCTGTATTTTGTATTACTTGTCTCACATATATAGAGTAGTAATCGCAGACTGTGAGATATCTCCTGTCACAACATCACTACCGCAATTTGAGGAAGGGGACTCCACCGCAAAGAAATTGAAATCACGGACTGCTTTCTAGATCATAACTGAGCGCTGACTTGGCTAACTAGTGCTAACTCAATATCGATTTACTCAACATATTCATATCGTCGCTCGCTCATCCGTCCCCATCCAGTAAAGACAAATTCTGATTCAGGCGTGGTGAATGCCTCAATCTCAGTATCTTTTTCATGATTGTGTACGTCATGGACACGCTCGTATTCATCAAATGAAAGATCATATCGAGCTTCAAGTTGTGTATCAACATTAATTGGTGCAATTGCTTCACGCCATCCCGGCTGTACAGTTTCAGCGTGAATCTCTGCTTGTGCACCTGATCCATATGATGCAACAAGGAGTTTCTCGCCGGCAAGGTCACGATCTGCATCTACGGCAGACATAAGTGTTGAAAGCCGTGCAATATGTACTGACCCGGTGTACCAATTTCCAACCATCCGGGCTATATTGACCGTTGGATCAATTGCGGTTTCATACCACTCACGATATGTGTCCGTTTCTTTGAGCTCATCCATATATCCACGAATTGCTTCCTCATACGCCTCTCGTGATACATATTCTGATTCTCGTGGCTGGCTTCCAATTTCACTTGCGAGTGCTGATTCGACGTCAGTCCCTCGCGAGATATGTCTAAATCCAAGGAGTGCTGCTTTTCGCACCATCCCTGGAAATGGCGTGTGGAACGGAATATACGCGAAGTCATCAGAATGAGTGTCGTCAGCGATTGATTCATAATCTTCAAGCGCCTCTCGCATTCGCGCGAGATACACCTGCATGGATCGTTTTCCATCAACACTTGGGAACTGTTGGTTCGGCTTGAGGAAATCCGTCTCATCAGCGCTCCCAAACCCTTGCTCAGTCGATAGCGCAACAATATCTGGGTCTGAATCAATGAGCATCGCTATTGCGCCTGCACCCTGTGTTGCTTCACCAGGGTCACCTCGCTCGTATAATGCGGTATCCGTTGCAATAACTAATGCAGCGCGACCGCGATTACGCCCCGCTCGGATCCAGTTGTATGCATCATCGATACTTTGCGTGCCTGAAACGCAAGCAAACTTCCGCTCTCCTTTGTTTGCATGATGAAAGTCATCTTCATACACTTCTTCGAGACAACCTGCAATATAAGTCGACACTGGCTTAGAGTTGTCAAATGCCGATTCTGTGGCAACGTCAATTCGACCGATATCATCCGGCGTTAGCCCCTTTCGGTCTAATAGCTGTTTTGCGGCGTTTGCTCCCATTGTTACGATATCTTCATACACATCAGGAAGGGAGGAATGCTCGACTCCCAACCCTTTGGTGTATTTTTCTGGGTCTTCATCTTTGACAGGTGCAAATGTGTTTGGAAGATCAAGCCGTAGCTTTCCACTCCATAATTCAATTCCATCAATACCAACAGGTGTCTGTGACATATCTCTAATATCAATGGGCCGGTATTTGGATTTGTCGATGATAGATACGTTGTTTGTCGAAAGCATATCGACTCGTACGCGTGATAGTATATACTGAGCAGACGCAGTGCCACACAGTGCCATACAGTCCTCAGACGTGGATACGCGTCGTCACTCTCGATAGCAGTTCCACTCACCGAGATTGTGAGTATCTATCTCAGATTCGCACTGGTTGGATGCTCTGGAGAGGTATTTCTGGAGTGCTGGATTCTGGAAGGTCGAATAGTATGTGGGGACGACAGAAGCGATGTCGGAAAGTGGTGAACGGTATATCGAGAAGACGTAGCATTAGGCCGAGTGTCGGGCTTCACCCCCGCCGGCGGGTTCGGGGAACTTGCCCTCACAGGTTGTTAAACAATCACTGAGCGTCCACGAAGCAGAGAATAATTGATCAGCCGAGACTGAGCACGACTCTAGTAATTAGTCTTCTTCAACAACCTCGGGATCACTCATTGCACTTTGCAGGCTATCAAGCCCATTGACCCATTCAGAGACAAGCCCATATTCGATTTCATCGACAACGGTCACATCAAGTTCATCGCCTGCAATAATTCGTGTTCCCGCTTGAACCAAATATCCGAGGGCGGCATCAACATCTTCGTCTGCCTCAGCGTCTGCGGCAGCCTCAACATACTCAGTCAATGGTGCTGACTCTGCGGTTCCTCCGAGAATGTACTCCTCAGCAGCATAAAAAACACAAATTAGACTGGTTTGAACACCATCGACAAGCATTATCTTATCCTCAGAACCTCCTTGTGCCTCAAATTCCGGCTCCGCCAACACGATTTCGCGAACTCGCTCTAGTTCATCAAGTGCTACTGATTGATCAAGATCATCCTCTTCAAATGCTGATACGATCTTTGCAATGGCAATTGCGGCATCATCTTGTAAATTCAACAACAACCGTGCAGAGTCCTCATTCTCTGGGTCTAATTCTTCTTCTTCGACGCGTGAAAGCCAGTTCTGCCACCGTTCTTCGGTATAGTATGTCTCCTCAGCCTCGGTCATATCTTCATAATTCCGGTCAGTACTCAAAGACCTTTCTTGTCGTATGCAGACAATGACATCACATTCTATGCACTGTGTCGTCAAAATCTCTCATATGCTGGGGTATGATACGCTGTATTCTCATAGTAAAGAGACGTCTCGTATCGCTCACAGATATCATTTGTAATAATATCCTCTCATAGTGATTAGTGCAAGTCTTTACCGCCGTGATTATCCGTGTCGGTGATGTGAGCCGCTGAACCCGCGTCATTCGACACCGTCGGTAAAACTATTCGAACTAATCACTATCAATGGATGGGTCTATTGGAAAATATAAGATGATTCTCACACCGCTGAATTGTCTGCATTTAAATGACTGTGTCAATCGAATCATCAACATGAATCCGGATAATATCAAGAGTGTGACGCACCTCAGGGTCAAGCCTGTAACGATCGTCTTGACAGCGTATAAAAGCACTCGATCTATTATAGATTCAAGATTTGGGATTCATGAATTCGACGCAAGCGTTGATTCTGTATCAATCTCGTAGATCATTTTCGGTGTTTCAATGTGTGCTTGCTCAATCGCAGTCTCATATCCATTTTGTTGTAACCACCTAACACGTCGAGGCACAGTTTTTGGTCCAAGGACTGCCCCGGGTCGATCAGGGTCATCAATAAAATCTGTCTCCATCAAAAATGGCTCATCCTCAATTGCCGCAGTCTCTAATCGATCTTTCTGCGACATGACGCTTGGCGTTGGTCCGGCGAGTGTTCCCCCGGCGTAATGTTTGACAACTCGCTGTGCAGGGACGCCTCGGTCCTCAGCCCACATTGCAATATCGGTAAGATCGTCTGTTGCTTCAGTGTGTAATTGAACAGCACAATCAACTTTACCACCGAGACGAAAGGCATGTTTCATCACACGATTTGACGCTTTCCATACTGACTCAGAGACATCATAATGCGGTCGTCCAGATTTCAATGCAAGTGCGGTGTCATTTTGGACATATGACGCTGCACGGTCGAGTCCGGCACACATCAACTCTGCTGCTGTCTCGGGGTCATATGACCGCTCATCCACGAGTCGAGAAATCAGTCCAGGGTGAACACCTAATACCGGCCATGCCCGTCCTGGAAGAATCTCTGATGCGGTCTCGACAATATCAATTGTTGTCTCGAAAACCGAATCGAAATCTGAACCGGATGTCGGATTGATGCCAAGATGCCAGGACGGTTTATTGACAACGAGAAGGTGAGTTCCGCCCATCTGAGTAAAGTCCTTGACGGCATCAATCCCTTGACCATGCTCTGGGTCAAGATGAAGATGATTATCAAGAATTGGCGTTTTTAGTGAGTCCATACAGATTAGTGTCTATCCATACACTTAATTATCATATCCAACGAACGTCGGAGCATCCCCTGCTGTCTCGGAGTTTGAATTCGAGTTTGGGTCTGTGTCCGTATCTGTATCTGCGTCTACATTTGCATCGACATTGGCGTGTGATTTTATTTTTTCATTGATAGTTTGATTTTCTTGATGAGCCATTACATTCGCCGTCACGCCGTGCGCATCCTTGCTCTGATTTTTTTCCTGGTTATCTTCGCCAAGGGTTATCTGAGTATCTGCTGCGTTCCGGAGGGCATCAGAACGTCCATTCACTCCTGGTGCAATGACGACTGTTCGTCGGTCATGACTGTTTGCAGCCTCAATCGCAGGCTTAAAATCGGCGTCTCGGGAGACAATTGCGATGATATCGGCTGTATCTGTTACAGCGGCTTTGGTAAGATCAACACTTAGTCGAACATCGACATCGGTACTTGTGACAATAACCTCAAACCCTCGTGACTCTGCTGCTTGAATCAATCCTGACGGTGCATGCTCATCAAGATATAGTCGTCTTATAGCAGGACGCCCGAATTGCTCTGCTGCTGTCCGCACATCGTCAAGATCGACGTCGAACTCCTCACGAAGAACGTTCGGTCCATCAACAAATAAGCCAACAGACCGATTTGACTGTTCATACAACCGTCTGAGGATACTCATATGCTCTACTTATACCGGTAGTTGCATAATATCGCTGGTATATAGTTATAAACAATACTAGCATCCTACAAACACCGAGGGATACGGACTACCAGCGACGTCATCTACTTCAATACATCATCTCATCACTGATATGTCCTCAACGATTACCTCATCTTGATATAACTTTTCGATAGTTGCGATAGTGTATACGATTAATGAAGTTGCCTGCCGTGATACGCCTTGTCGATCTGACCGTCAGAATGATCCAGCATTAATCGTTACTGCGAGCGGTCTCCCTGGTGTGGGAGTCTATTATTTCCAAATGGAATGTAGCGGGAGTTCCCCGCGGTGGTAATGTATACGTGTGAATCATCCACCTCATTCGCTCTTAGTTATCTATACTATTATATACAATAAAACTCAGTCGCTATGATTCAGTATCGGTGAGTGGCACAACAGCAGCTGGTCGGTCTGTTTGTAGTAAGATAGATTGTGCAGTTGATCCAAAAACAACCTTAGCTGTCGGCGTTCGTTTTTGAACCCCAATGACAAGTTCATCTGCATCAACGTCTGCAGCGTGTGTGAGAATGTCGACTGCAGGGTCATTCCCTTTGACAAGTTGATGTGTCTCAACCGTGACCCTCCCACCAAGTCGTGATCTAATCACCGACAGTGCCTCTTTACCATCTCGTATCTCTTGGGACTCCGTTTTATCACTTCCATGCAGTGAATTAACCGCATGGACGGTATCAGAGCCTTCGAGACGGGTAATGAGGTAATCACATAATCGTGCACTCGTATCGACATGGTCTGTTGCAAGGACGTATATCGTCATCTCATATTGTAGTTTTCCTCGTCATAAAAAGTGATTTGTATTCTATCCAAATTGACAATTGACACTAATTTATATCAATCATACAGCATGAAGGACGCAAGGGAAAATCTTCATTCAAGGGCAAAAAATGTTAAATATATATTATATAGGTCAACCTTTCACACTCAGTAATAAAAGAGGGATAATCGACTTTAGCATATAAAATAATAAAAATGACAATATCTGTCGATAATATAATATACAGACGAAGCAAGATTAGTGATATTCTATGAGTATTGTTTATTTCTTATCACATATAGACATTTCTGGATAGTCAGTCGTTTTATTGCTCTGACGCTCTTAGCATTATATATGAATACAGTCTCGGACCTCAGTGATGTCGATGGGTCATCTGTCGTCGTCATTGGCGGTGGGTTTGGCGGGCTTTCGACAGCTTGCTATCTCTCCGATGCAGGTGCGGATGTCACGGTCCTTGAAAAAAACGAGCAACTTGGGGGGCGTGCAAGTCGACTTGAAGTTGATGGGTTCAAGTTCGATATGGGTCCATCGTGGTATCTGATGCCCGATGTCTTTGAGCGATTCTTCAATTATTTTGACCGAGAACCGAGTGAGTACTATGAACTTACTCGCCTTGACCCGCACTATCGGATCTTCTTCAAAGATGGCGACCGTGTTGAGATGGTTCCTGACCGTGAGCAAAATCGAGAGGTATTTGAATCGTATGAGCCCGGCGCTGGTGACCGTTTTGATGAGTATCTTGCAAAGTCAAAGAAAAATTACGAGGTTGGAATGGAACACTTCGTGTATGAAGACCGAGCCGAATTGTCCGATTATGCTGATTGGGACGTCATGAAAAATGCCCGCGGACTATCATTAATCGGGTCGATGCAGGATCATGTTGAGCAGTATTTTGATCATCCAAAACTCCAGCAAATTATGCAATACACGCTTGTGTTTCTTGGCGGTGCCCCGACAAACACGCCAGCATTGTATAATTTAATGAGTCATGTTGATTTCAATATGGGCGTCTATTATCCTGAGAATGGAGTTGGTGGCGTTGTAGACGGTATTGTCGAACTTGCAGACGAATTGGGAGTGACATTCCATACAAATGCACCTGTCTCAGAGATTCGTGGTCGAGAGGGAGCGTTCGTCACCCGAACAGAAACTGACGCAGAATTCTACTCTGAGTCTGTCGTGAGCAATGCGGATTACCGACATACGGAAATGGAACTTCTTCCGCCAGAAAAAAGACAATATGACCCTGATTATTGGGATTCACGAACATATGCACCGTCAGCATTTCTCCTCTATCTTGGTGTTGAAGGTGATGTCGGTGACCTTGCTCATCACTCTCTCGTGCTTCCAACGGATTGGGATGATCATTTCGAACAAATTTTTGATGACCCAGCTTGGCCTGCGGATCCAGCATACTATCTCTGTGTTCCGTCACAAACTGATGATGATGTTGCGCCTGATGATCACTCAAATCTCTTTGCGCTTGTCCCGATTGCGGCTGGACTTGATGACTCTGAAGAACACCGTCAACGCTATCGCAATCTCATCTTAGATGATATTGCTGAGCATACTGGTGTTGACCTTCGAGATCGGATTGTTGTTGAGCGCTCATTCTGTGTTGATGACTTTGCAGACCGATATAATAGCACCGCTGGGACAGCACTTGGACTTGCTCACACTCTCGAACAAACGGCACTTCTTCGTCCTGGGCATCATTCCTCGGCTGTCGATGGACTGTACTTTACTGGATCATTTACAACGCCAGGCATTGGCGTTCCAATGTGTCTCATTAGTGGGCAATTGACTGCTGAGAAAATGGCAGATCGGGCAACGTAATGGACTGAATTAATCGTGCAGACAGATATTGACACAGACACACCCAATCGCGACGTACTTGGACGCGTCTGGTATTTACTAACTCTCTCGCGACCTCGATTCTGGCTATATCTCGCTGGACCAATCGTCGTTGCTGTCGCTTTTGGAGCAACATCTGTCTCAGAACTGTTTTTACCAGAAAATATTGTATTTTTTGCATACTTTCTGTTTCCTGCGAATGTCTTTCTCTATGGGGTCAATGATGTATTTGACGCCGATGTTGATGTTGTCAATCCAAAAAAAGAGGGACGAGAGACTCGTTGGCAAGGCGACCCGGTTGTAGCAGCGAGTGTTGTTATAACGACAGCTCTCGGTATCGTGATATTTGCTATTTCTCCACAAGCAGCATGGCCATATCTACTTGGATTTTTTATTCTTGGATTTCAATATTCAGCGCCACCGTTGCGATTTAAGACAACGCCGATATTTGATTCACTTTCGAATGGACTCTATATACTTCCGGGTGCAGCTGCATATGCAACTGTAACCGGGAGCCAACCTCCACTTGCGGCCGTCGCTGGTGGATGGTTTTGGACAATGGGTATGCATACCTTCTCAGCGATTCCAGATATCGAACCTGATCGCGCGGCTGGTATTCAGACAACAGCGACATTTCTCGGAGAACCTCGTGTTTACACATATTGTCTTTGTTGTTGGCTTGCGGCTGCGGTCTCTTTTGCATTCTTAGATAACCGCATTGCGCTGCTTTTACTTGCATATCCCGTGATTGTGTTTGCAATTTATTGGTCTGATATCGCTGTCGATCGGGCATATTGGTGGTATCCAGCGGTGAATACGATTGTTGGAATGCTTCTTACGATGGGTGCTCTCTGGAGGCTTCTCTATGGGTGAGCGGTCTCAACTCCTTGATCAGATACCACGCAGTCGGCTTGACTGGGAAGCCCGACTTGACCGACTTGTTCGGGAGAATCGATTCACGATTTCTGTGTTTTTCCCACTCAATGGTATTGTCCTCCTTCTTGCAAGCGCTGAAGGATGGCTCCCAGAACCGCTTGCATTCAATGGACTGTTGATTCTATTTGGAACGATTGTCATGCGGTCACCGCTCTTGACCGCAGCACTTCCATTGACAGACCGACGTGCAGCAGCGTCCGTCGTCACATTGACAGCCTATGCGTATGCAATCGAATACGCTGGCGTGCATACAGGATTCCCATATGGTGAATTCTTCTATGGTGTTGATCTTGGTCCCATCATTGCTGGTATTCCGCTGGGGCTTCCGGTATTTTTCGTTCCACTCGTTATGAATGCATATCTTCTTTGTATTCTACTTCTTGGGTCACGAGCTGAACATACACCCACCCGACTTCTGACCGTTATTATTACTGTATTACTGATGGATATTATTCTTGACCCAGGCGCTGTTGCACTCGGATTTTGGGTCTATCCAGACGGTGGTATCTTCTATGATGTCCCAGTGTCAAACTACGTTGGATGGGTTCTCTCTGCGACAATTGCCGTGGTTGCACTTGACTTTGGGTATGACCGTCATGCCCTGCTTCAACGCGTCAATGAATGTGCATTCATGCTTGATGACCTTGTCTCATTCATCATTCTCTGGGGTGGTATCAACGCGTGGTTTGGTAACTACATCCCGACTGTATTTGCGATTATCTTTGCGATTGGTCTTCTCCGAGCAGAGCGATTTGATACAGATCTTTTGAGCCCGTGATAAATACATAAATTATACATTAAAAACAATATATTATATTCAATGTCATGATAATGCGAATATACAATGACAATAGATCTACTCTCACTATTGATTTCCGCCCACAACTGAGGGTATAGCCACCGGATGGAACCGACCAGATGTTACGATCCTCTGTTTGTTCTATCATATCAGCATATCTGGTCATTTTCTGTTTCAGTGACACTAGAAAAGTCACATATCAACATCTGTCGACGGATATGTAATCATAGCTAATCTTCATGATTGATGATTATGATATGATAATTAAATCCACTATCTATATTTTATCATCACTCACCGCGTGTGAAATGTCGAACAAGATTCGAGAAACGTTGAGTGACAAATTCCGTCCCAATTGACCATCCACGATTAGGTTCACGATCATGACGTGCATCTGAGTCTGTCTCATCAACGTCGTCGTACTCATCAGGATACGGCACCACGCTCACCCGTCGAAACACAGTGACAGGATCAGGCGTCAGTGTCCAATACATCCGTGTCTTCAATAATAACCAAAGTTTGCGTGGCGTTGATAATGATGGTGTTCTTGAGAGTACATCATAATCAACACGCTCAATGGCACGATGATGGTCTGCGTATAAGACTGCAGCCAGTAATACAGCAAGCTGACAGTCTTCTGGGAGGTATTGAATTCCTTTCACCCCTTCGCGATAGAGCGCCTCTGTCCGCTGTTGTTCATGTTGTATTACTGCTCGGACATTCTCGTCGAATTCAAGATTTAGAATCTGTGCTGTCGAGACATCATATTGACGTAAGGTCTCTTGTGGTAGGTAGACTCGATCCCGCTCTTTGACGTCTTCACCAACATCTCGAAGAAAGTTCGACATTTGGAATGCCTCACCAAGTGCTGTAGCGTGTGGAAGTGCTGTCTCAGCGTTCTCAGTATCCATGATTGCCGTCATCATCCGCCCGACGGCGGCAGCAGAGCCATCCATGTAGGTCTCAAGATCGTCATAAGTCTCATATTGATCTGTATCGACGTCTGCCAACATCGCATCAATAAATACATTCACGTCCTCATTTGGGATCTCATAACTCTCACACAGTTCAGCAAACGCTGAGAGCACTGGATCATCCGTCGACTCTTTGCCAAGTGCCTGCCGTCGAAGCTCTGCTAAGCGTTCGCGTTGTTGTGGTGGAGGAGCAGCATCGGTGGCGTCGACCACCTCATCTGCAACGCGAAAGAACGCGTACAGAACGTATGTGGCATGTCGAACGCGCTCTGGGAGCACCCGTGTCGCGAGGTGAAATGTCTTTCCCGTGCGCTTTTGAATCGCCTTGCTCCGTTCGATTTGTTCGTGTCTGACCATTATTACGGGTCACGCAATTGCATATCTCGACAGGTCATCCGACCACTCATTCGTCGTTGTACCTAGGGACCCAAGCGACATAACAGTTAGTGCCGAGTCAAAATCAAATCATATATATCTATGAAAAACCGTATCGAAAGTTAATTTATTATCCAATAGGTCAATTGCTGTCATAACATAGTTCAATAATGCAATAATTACTGATTGGATACGTATCAGTGATAGAACACACAAGCACGGATAGCATTCTTACCAGAACGTATCGCTACAATCATACACGACACCATGCTCAGGACAGACGTACTTACAGTGTCGATGAATCATTGCTGTCTCACAGAACGGACATGGTCGTCCTCGTTGTGAGGGTATATTCTCCGCATTGCCAGATGACATACACTTATTTCGAGGGTGTACCGCAAGAAGATATCGACGCAGATGAGCTTATTTTGCTATCTAAAATTGAGGGCAGGATCTCTTCCTCAATAAGTGAGTAAAATGAACGAGTATGGAGGGGACACGCCCGATAATCATAACGATTATATTGTAGTCTGACATGTCTGTGTAGTCCAACGGTGAAATTATTCAAACCGCTAGAGCAGACGGCAACAACATCTGTTCTTTTCGTTTCGCCACAGTTTGGACAGGTAAGCTCGATCTCTCAAGCAAGACATTTGAGAAAGAAAGTTTAGAGTGGGCTTTGGATACCCCGCAGCGAATAAGCCTCTCCAACTCAGAATGCAATCAGAATTTGAAGAATAGTTACTGGAAGCCCCGTCCTCAACGGAAGCTATCTGTGATAGCTGAGTAGATCTGAGTAGTTCACCTCTGAGGATCGACTCGCTGGCAGAAGAGATCCAGACGACAAATCGAAACGCGAGTATAATGTTCTCTATGAATAGTCGTGGTTCACCGTAATCAAGGCTCTTGTACGCTTCTCAAATGTACGCCAGAGCTTCCTATTCAGCGAGCACGTGCGATGAGGATAGGCAGTTCAAATCCTCAAATCGATGAGTGAGTGAATTCGCCCTATGAGGGTATTATCTCATTCCAGTGACCGGTATCATGAGATTCCTGTGTGTTCATGCGGGAAGATCCATATCAAGGGATATGACTGAATTCAACACTCAGACCACCCACATGATTCACACGTCTTACACCCTTCGGAGTAATACAATGACATGCTTCCACACTCAGGACACTCGGGACTCTCACCGGCAGCCACGAGACTGTCCACATCGTCAGTATCATTATTTTCATCATTAGCGGATGGCAGTGACCCGTTATTACGATTTGTTGATACAGTATCGTCCGTCACTGCTGCACCACCATCTGTTTCATGTCCAGGTGCTTTTGCATCTGACCCTGACCCCGATTCGACACGTGGTTCAGACCCTGTATCGGTCCCGACCTCAGTGAGATTCTGTTGTTGTGGATATCCTTTCTCAATTTCACCATCAAGATATCGACGCATCGCAGTTCCAACCGCGTCTGGAATCGAGTTAATCTGCTCACCCTTATCCCAGGCAACTTTCGGACTTCGGATACCTTGCAGCTCACTTGCGATTTCACGTGGATCGACGCCTGATCGTAGTGCTGTTGAGACAGTCTTGGCGAGTGCCTCGGTGAATGATGCGGTGAACCCACCAGAGTTTCCGATGTTTGCAAAGAGCTCGAACGGACGTCCAGCATCGTCTTCGTTGATGTTCACATACAGCTTTCCATATCCAGTGTCGATTCGCTGTGTGACCCCATGAAGAACGTCTGGTCGTGGGCGCTTTTTACCTAATTCAACGTTTCCATCTGCAGCCGCGAGAACGCGATCAATCTCATCATCTACTGTGGCGCGAACGGTATCATTATCTAAGAAGCTATCAACACCCCCGAATACATCTTCAATTTGCTCAACGAGCGTCTCCGCAGCTTCACCTTCATCCGCAAATTCGGTGTTCTGCGCTCGGGTTGTTAATACCTGCTTCGAGCGTGTTCCATCGCGATAGACGGTGACTCCTTTGCCGCCATTCTGATAGATATAGCGATACACTTCGTCCATATCTTCTTTTGTTGCGGAGCTTGGGAAATTACACGTCTTTGAGATTGCAGAGTCGATACCTTCTTGACAGGCACACTGGACGCCAGCGTGGTCTTTACCAGAGAGATCAGATGTGACAACAAATAGCTCCCCGATAGCCTTTGGAACGGTATCAAGCCCATCAACGCCGTCAAAGTCGTTATTAGCCATCTGCTCTTGAGCTTCTTGTTTGACGGCTTCAACATCAATGTCATTTTGCTCTAGAACACGAAGGAAGTAATCATCAAACTCTACAAGCATCTCATCACCCTGTACGTCATCGGAGACGTTCTTGTAGTACGCAACATTGTATATCGGTTCACACCCACCAGTCGTGTTACCGATCATTGAGGTGGTGTTGTGGGTGACGAATCCGTCTGCAATATACGTGTTATTTGATGGAACGCTAATATCCTTGGTATATGCGGTATCTTCTGTGACTGATTCTACAGTTGCAGCGTAGAATCCAGTCAGTTCACGATCCGCAATAGTAACAGTCTCCGCAGTTTCTGCCTCGATATCTTTGATTAATTTCCGCGAGACAGTCCCATCAACTTGTGATTGATCTATCCGACTTTTGAGCGACTCACTGACTGAGTCATATCCATCAAGTGTCTGTACATGGTCAATGACAGATGACGGGTATGTATCGTTCTTATCTGCTCGTGTGCTTAGATTGAGTTCATCTGGTTCTATCAATGAGCCAATCTCATTCATGAATCGCTCATCTTCACGCCGAGTAGCCCCACAAAGGCGCTGTCGTGACTGATCATCATGATAATTGTTTGTCTCGATCAATTTTGTCGTGTCTCTGGTGAAAACATGACCAAGTGACAATAGTAGACTCTGAAGTTGGTCAGCAAGGGTTGTCGATGTTGTGAGAATTTCAATCTTCTCTGAGACTGTGCCGATAGCCTCGAATACTCCCCGGAGGAATCCATTAACAACCTGCTCGTCACCTTCGAGGATCTGTTCAGGGACAAACGCAGCTGATGCATCTCCGCTATGACCCGTATCGGTCTTCTTCCAACCATTGTCCTCAAAATACCGTGAGAGATGACAGTCACGGAATGACAGTACCTGACTCATTTCTTGACTCTCAACAGCGGGTGTAATCCTGAACAATTGCTCCCCAAGGTTACTGAGATAGCTGTTGAGCTCGGTCGCATCCGAGTCAACGACAAGATCCACACTCGCATGGGTCTCATCAGAAATGTATCCACTACCCATGAAGTAGCCAAGGAATTCAGCAAGCTCAGATGTCATCCTTCCCGGCAACTCAGGACCCTCGGTGGTGTCCTGTGCATCATCCGCCCGCTCATTCGCCTCAAGCGAGACACGAGAGCCAGCGTCAAACGTATTGCGTTGAAGAATGACACGATCGCCAGATTCGAACTTACCTGCTTCCTTCCATGTATACGTGCCATCACTAGAGAGTGTCCGGAAACGGTGATTAGGCGTTGCAGCAATATTGAATCCGCTCTCTGTCTGAATCTGCCGGACATTAGCAAATCCATTATCATAAACCGCAGTCGCCGTCTTTGTCCCTCCATCAGTGGTAACGCCGACGTCAATCTCATCCCACTGCTCAAATTCTGCTGTTGTGTTATCGAGATCTTTGATCGGTCGAAGACCCTCATCAGTGGAGACAAGTGAGTTTTCTTCGACACACCCTGTTGGTGCGATTGTTGTTGTGTTATGATTACGGATTAAGAATCCATCTTCCCATTCGCTTGCGTCAAGCCCGGTGTGATGTTCGAACCATTCACGATATTCCGTCGGATCAGCGTATTTTGATTCTGTCCAATCATTAAATGTCCCACGATCCTTTGCAAGTTCATGAGATGCCCACTTTGACTCATGATTGATGTGGGTCATCAACTGCTCGGCGATGGCATTAGCCTCTTCAGAACCATATCGAACGCCAATCTGGATATACAGTTGAGCAAGTCCCATAATCCCGAGACCAATCTTCCGCATATCACGAACGGTTGCCTCAATCTCATCAACCGGGAAGTCTGACATCGTCACCACGTTCTCAAGGAATCGAGTACCTGATTCAATTCGACGATTAAACGCATTCATATCGATAGCCTCGTAAATAAACGCCTCAGCGGCGTCATCGAGATTATTGTATGCGTCGCCATTATTGTCATACCAGACTCGCCAGTCAGGGGCGTCTTTATCGGCTAATGTTGAGAGGTTAATGTGCCCAAGATTACATGCCTCGTACTCTTCAAGTGGCTGTTCACCACATGGATTTGTTGCCAATATTTCATGCTCGGAATGTTTCTCCACGTCGAACGAGTGCTCTTTGTTGACACGCTCAAGATAAATTACGCCTGGTTCACCATTCTCATGCGCCCCGCTGACGATATGATCCCACAACTCCTCTGCAGGGACTGAGAGTTCTTCTCCAACCTCGACATGCTCGCCAAGATCATGGAGTTCATATAATTCCTTTGTCTCTGGTGTGGCAATATGTGGCTCTTCAGTGCGCGGGTTCGTGAACGTGAACTCTTCATCCGCAAATAGTGCCTCCATGAACTCATCGGTAACACCGACTGAAATGTTGAAATTCGAGAGATGACCTTCAACGGCATTCCGGAGATGTTCAGGGACACGCCCTTCTTCATCAATCAGTTCACGGGCTTCTTCAAGCGCGTCGGCAAATGAAGTGTGAGTGAAATCATCAGGGTCGTTCAGTCGTAATGAATGTGCGAGTGACACATCCTTATTTTTTGCATGGATGAACTGGATGACATCAGGGTGTGAGATTCGCATAACTCCCATCTGTGCGCCACGTCTGGCACCACCCTGTGCAATCGTCTCGCACATCTGATCGTATGTGCGCATGAATGTAATCGGTCCGGAAGCAATGCCACCTGTCGATCCAACTGAATCACCGTATGGGCGAAGCTTCCAGAAAGCATAGCCCATTCCACCACCGCTGTTATGCGAGACGATTCCATCTGTGACATATTCGTGATTGTCTGCAACGGTAATGTCATAGACGGTTGCGGGCGGAGATTCAACGACGGACTCGACTTCGATTTTATGTGTATTATCGAGAGCACGAGAGCCACTCGATTCAATATTTGAGAGACCAATCTCACGTCGTTCATCAATGAATCCGACATCATGGAGAAACGCACTTAATCCGTCATCAGTCGCTGGCATCACGCTGTAATATGGCTCACCGTCCGCATTTCGAATAACGGACTTTTCAACTGGGTAGCCAAGACCCATCATCAAGACTGCAATGTCGTCAATACTATTCTCTGAGGAAGTACAGAGCCTCGGTCGCATGTCCTTACGAAGCCCCCCTTCAGCGGTAAAGCACCCCCGAAGGAATGCTTCAATCACATTTGTAGGTGCCTCTTTGATCATCTGCGGAACATAACTCGATTGTGTTCCATCTGGCTTCCCCCCGAAGTTTGCCTTCCACCATTCTTTGAGCTTGTGATCGGTGATATCAACCGTATACGTCCCGTCGGCATCTGATATTGCTGCCGGCGTATCGAACAGTTGCTGTGAGAGCTGATCGATATATTCAGCAATATTCTCACGCTCAACGTTGAATTGAACCCCACTTTGATGCCACAATCCAGTATCAATCCATAGCCCAAGGAGTTCGGCGAGTTCCTCACTCAATTGATCTGGACGTCGAGTGTGTTCGGGTCTGGATACAACTTCGTCTGAAATCAATTGCGCTTGAGTGCGGGATTGTTTGACAGCAACAGCCGAGTTATGTCGATTACCTGTATCAGCGTTTTCACTCTCGCACAGCTCTATTGGTTCCGAGCTATCAGGCGATATCGAATCCGCTGTCTGATTGACGGTGGTATGAGACTGAGGATGAAGTTTAGGTGGGCTTTGGCTTGTCTCTCGTAACCAACCAAGCGTATAGTGGACTTCTTGACCGGGTTGAATTTCATCAATCCGAGTCCACTCATCATCAACCATGAGACGATGATTGGGTGTCCCACGAATACTGCATCCGTTGGTGAGCGTGACTGTGAGTGTCTCCGCGTTCTCATACGCATGAGTTTCCTCTACCGGTTTATATTGGAATCCAGTGTCGGATCGCTGTGCGATTTGGTCCCCAGTTTCGACTTCTGAAACACTGACCATCCCTTTTTCTTTCAGCATCACAGTCGAGTCTGCGGTAAGACACTGGAAAACCTCAGCAGCTTCTTTTGCTGTCTGGTGGATATCCGAGATATCATCACTCGGTGAATCAACAAAACAGGCTGACAACTGTTGAAGTTCATCGCCAGCATTCATTAGCGTTGGCGAGTTTGGCATAAACGACAATCGACTCATCAGGTCCTCGAACTCATCAGCAACACTCTTTACATGATGTTGGACCTCATCGGGAAGTTCGGGGACAATTGTCTCATATGCGAATTTATTGACATTATATACGGATAGGGTCGTTGTTACAGTATCAGCTGCATCCGCACCAGCACCAAATACTTCCTCCGCGAGTTCATCCCGACGCGGATGGTCAGGCTTGAGTTGGTCTGGTGTAACTGTGATTTCAGCATCCTGCTTATCAGCCTCAAAGACAGCCTCTGCGAGAGCAACGTTTTGAGCAACGCGCTCAAAGATTTCTTCTTGACTCTCAGCAAGGTCACCGTTTGCATCCTTCCGGAGGTATCGTGCTGGAAGAATATTATGATACGCGTTATCTGTTAACCGCTGTTCAATCGTCTCACCAGTGGTGCGTTTGATTGGTAATTCTAGCTCGTCTGCATCAACGTCGTGTGTGTCCATCTACAATTCCTCCTGCTCAGCAACAGTGTGCCGGGCAGATACGATTCGATTGCATGACTCATTTCGGATCATTTGTGTCGATGATAGTTGCGGTGGGCCTGAGGGATAACAGTTCTGTCTCCGACCTGTGCGCTGAAATGAAGCTTCTTCCCCTTTATTCTCGAAGGTTTCAATGCAACCCAACAGGACCCGACTGCTCGCAACGAAGCATTCAATGTAATGTGAGAGTTGAATATGAATCTGTTGAGAGCGGAGTGAAAGTGGTATACAATTCTCATAACCTACATGCTATCGCCCATTTATCCAAACGAAGCAAGGGGGAACAGACGTATCGGTGCAGTCACGTCGGTGAGACGAATCCCCATTGACTCAGCATCCATCGGAGATGAACGGGATTTATACACACTCCCCTCAGTCACTGAGACGATGCGCTTACACGAATACCAGGCAAAAGAACTCTTTGCCGATGCCGGAATCCCGGTGCCTGACTCACAACGTGCAACATCATCTGATGAGGTTTTGACAGCAGTCGAAGACATTGGATACCCAGCAGCAATTAAAGCACAAGTGCATGTTGGTGGTCGCGGAAAAGCCGGCGGCATTAAAATTGCGAGTAACAAGCAGGAGGCGAAAGCGTACGCCGAAGAGATTCTTGGGATGGAGATTAAGGGCTATACAGTCAATAGCGTTCTTGTCGAAGCTGGTGTTGATTTTGAAAATGAATTATACATCGGCATTACGATGGATCGCAGCAGTGGCAAACCCGTTGCGATGGTCTCAACTGAAGGTGGGGTAGATATTGAGTCGGTTGCTGCGGAGACACCAGATGCAATCGCCCGCGAACATATTGATCCTGTATTTGGTCTTCATCCGTATCAGGCTCGACGTGCTGTCTATGATGCCGGTGTCCCCAGTGATGTTGCCTCAGATGTCGCTCACATCCTTTCAACATTGTATACACAATATGAATCCGCAGATGCGTCTGAGATCGAGATTAATCCAGTCATGATCACAACTGACCGAGACGTGGTTGCGGCTGATGCAGTAATGAATATTGATGAAGATGCGCTCTTCAGACAACCGGAACTTGCCAGCATGGAGGATACCGCCGCCGGTGATGATCTTGAAATAAAAGCAGACGAATATGGATTTGACTATGTCCGACTTGATGGGGATGTTGGAATCATCGGAAATGGGGCTGGACTTGTCATGACGACGCTTGACTTGGTTGACTATTATGGCGGATCTCCGGCAAACTTCCTTGATATTGGTGGTGGTGCAAAGGCTGAACGCGTTGCAAATGCGCTTGATATGGTGTTTACCGATGATAATGTGGATGCTATTGTGTTCAACATTTTTGGAGGAATCACACGGGGTGACGAAGTTGCAACAGGTATCAATGAAGCACTTGAAAAGTTCGATACAATTCCAAAAGATGTCGTCGTCCGACTCGCTGGAACAAACGCTGAAGAAGGTATGGAGATTCTGAATACTGACCGTGTTGAGGTTGAGGCGACACTCGAAGATGCGGTTGAACAAGCAGTGATCAATGCACAGGAGGTTCATCAATGAGCATCTTTGTTGACGATGAGACACGCGTTGTTGTACAGGGAATAACCGGTGGGGAAGGGAAATTCCACACCAGTGAAATGATTACATATGGGACAAACGTGGTTGCTGGTGCAGTCCCGGGTAGAGGTGGCGATGAAATCAATGGTGTCCCTGTCTATAATACGGTTGATGCAGCTGTCAGAACTGAAGATGCGAATGCGGCAGTTGTCTTTGTCCCTCCAAGATTCGCAAGCGATGCTATTTTTGAGGCACTTGACGCTGATCTTGAGCTTGTTGTTGCCATCACAGAGGGAATTCCAACCCAAGATATGACGAAGGTGCACCAACGACTCTCTGAAGTTGACACCCGACTTATTGGACCAAACTGTCCTGGAATTATTACGCCTGGTCAAACAAAGCTCGGTATTCTCCCTGGTAATATCTTTGAACCAGGAAGTGTCGGATTAGTCTCTCGATCAGGAACATTGACATATCAGGTTGTCTCGAACCTCACCGATCGAGATATTGGGCAGACAACAGCAATTGGCATTGGCGGTGACCCAATTGTTGGCACATCATTTATCGACACACTTGATGCATTTGAATCGGACCCCCACACGGAGGCTGTTGTAATGTGTGGTGAAATCGGTGGTGAAGATGAAGAACAAGCTGCTGCATTCATTACTGAACAGATGGATACACCAGTCGCAGGATTTATCGCTGGACGGACTGCCCCACCAGGAAAACGAATGGGTCATGCAGGAGCAATCGTCTCAGGTTCGGGGACCGGAACGGCTGAGTCAAAAATCAATGCACTCACCGACGCCGATGTTCCAGTTGGCAACACTCCTGATGAGGTTGCAGAATATATTGAGTCATTTTTGTAGGCTCTCGGCTACTTGTCAGTATTTTGTACTTTCCCAACACACATACATCTCAGTTATGACTCATTAGCTTGTACATGTCACACGATTCTGTTCTATATGCCATCTCGATACACATCGCCTGACAGCGCTCTGAGGCATGATCTGTGTCTGTGATCGAGACAATGTTCAACAGAAAATGATATTTCATTGAGAATGCAATCAAGAAGATAGTCATAGACACATATCATAACATCAGACAGATTGTGCACTTTATTATTCTCTCGCTCGGGAATTTGAGGAGGTTGTATTCACTCTGTTGAAATATAAGAAGGTGTATAGTCAAACTGCTGGAATATAGATTGAATACGTATATACTACCTCATTTTAGCTCAATTTCAGCTTAATTTTTGATTCAACTTTCGGAAAGATAATTCGGCTTCCCGTAGTAATTCAATTAGAGAACAATGCCATCATCATTATCAGCTACTCGGCGTGGACTACTCGCAAGTACTGCGTCGTTAGCGTTGGCAAGTTCTGCTGGATGTCTTCAGCAAATTGGTTTTGAGAGGAAGTCAGCATGGCGAGACCCACCATTAGTGTCAGACCGTCCGGATGGTGTATATATTCCCGCAATTACTGAAGGCATGAATATGTACGGTCGAACAACTGCTGGTCGCTATGGTGTTGCGTTGATGTATTCATATCCACATCGATTTTGGACACTTGCGGGTCAGAAAAAGCAAAAAACACCAGTTAAGCCAGATGATGACATTCATCTAATGGCTTCCCTTTGGGATACAAAGACCAAACAGCCACTCCCCATAGATTCTGGTGTCACGATTAGTATTCGACGTGATGGTGAGTTGATCACTCAGGAAGTTGCCTATCCTATGATTTCACAACAGATGGGACTCCATTATGGATCAAATTACAGTCTGGATGGAGAAGGTGAGTATAGTGCAGATGTCACTATTGGGGGGATGTCACTTCGTCGGACCGGTTCATTCACAAATGCGTTTGGATCGGTCAAAACAGCGACGTTCCCGTTCACGTTTCGGACTGATGAAATATATGATATATCGATTGGACAGCCGAAAAACGGGGGAACATCTGGCGCAATCGACCCGGTGTCAATGAATGGTGTCCCTACCGGACGGACCTCACTTATCGATACAATCCCGGATCATCATATAGGAACGCGCGTTGCTGATGATGCACACTTCGACGTGTTCATAATGACTGATACTGAGATCAACAGACAATCTAATAATAACCCTGATACTCCGTATCTGGCTGTCTCTGCTCGGACCCCATATAATAATATCATACTTCCAATGATGCAAATAGACACAACGATATCACAGCATGATGAGTCAATTGCGACAAAAACGCTTACACGAACGCTTGACCCAACTCTTGGGTATCACTACGGGACATCAATTCCTGCTTTTATTCACCAGTCGAATACCATGTCAAATGAATTTACGCTTGAAATCACAACAGCAATACCACCTCAGATAGCCAGACACGATGGATATGAAACTGCATTTATGAATATGAATCCCGTTTCACTCACGTTCCAAATGCGCTAATTATGTCGCCGGAGACACCAAACTCAGAATATCGCTGTGGTATCTGTGGACGACGCTTCTATACACCGGACCATCACATCCTCCATTGTGGCGTTCGACATCCAGAAGCAATGACGAAAGACGAACGAGATGCATATCGCGAGGCATATGCCGCTGAATCAGCCGCAATTCGTTCATTCCGTATTCGTGCATTAGGGGTGTTGGTCGTGTTATATTTTGGATTCCTATTTTTATACGTCATCTATGCGTCCTAGTAACGATCAAATCAGAATCAGGGCTAGTACACCCGATTTATGCGAATTAAAAGACGTTTCGGAAAATCAACTAATAGCTCCTATTACAGACACGTCTGATTATCGCTATGTGTTTCAGTGCCCCTCATCAAATAATATCGACTCTTCGCTACCGTGTATCAGCGACCCATCGACCGATCTGGGTCAGCTTGATTCTAGCTCAAATCAAAATCGTACTGATGAAACTCACAGCATAACATTGAGACAGTATATTGACATTTCTAGGGTAGGATACTCAACATTAGTATGCTTTCGAAGCTATCTCATTGTTGCGTTAATAAGTATAATCTCACTCATCGGTATGTTCAGCGGGGAGACAGCGGCGAGTAACGCCGCAGTCGGATTATCGGAGGCATCTGAAAATGCACTTTCAATCCCACGGTGGCTGTATGTTGCTACCGGTGGGGCTGCGATTGGTGCCTCTGCGCTTCTTGCTGGGTTTATTACGGACCGACGGTTGCTTAATCGAATCCATACGTGGGGAAGTACGCTTTCGTCATGGCATCCTCTCTATCACTGGGGACGTCACTTTGGAGCAGCTATCGGTATCCTTCTTGCGACGATTATTATTGTCCGTGGGCTGACTGGACCGCAGATTCCAACGGTAAATGTCGCTATTATCATTGTATTTGCTGGATTCCGTGCAGGAATTACTATCGTGACATATGCGTTTGGAAATGTCTGGACGGTACTTAATCCAGCACGCAGCATTACTAGAGCGGTTCCAACTATACCTCGTTCAATTCAAATTCCATACCCCTCACGCTTTGGTCGATGGCCGGCGCTTTGCGGGCTCTTTGGACTAATCTGGATTGAGACGACAACTGGTGTTACTGCCCGTCCAACGTTACTAGCGCTGGTCGTTTTCGGATATCTCCTCGTAAGTATCATCGGTGCTATGATCTTTCAGGAAGCGTGGTTTCGAAATATCGATCCAGTGTCGGTATTTTTTAGATTCTACTCCCGTGCGGCACCACTCAAATGGACCAACGGGCAACTTCGAGTGAGTATTCCTGCGATGACTCTCGTCGGTAACAGCCGTGTTGATCCAACAGTCACAAACGAAACCCAGCACGTATCATCAGAAACAATCGCCGACGGTGGGGCTAATCAGGTAGATACGGCTGAGACGACAACGCACTCACAATCACAATCGGAGTATACCGACAGCGCAGCGTCGTCATCGAGTGAGTGTCTTAGGGAGTCCCCACCACTCATTGAAGATCGCTCGGATGTTGCAGTTGCCATTATGCTCGTGTGGGAACTTACCTTCAGTGGGTTTGTAACAACGACACAAGGTGGTGCGATAATCCGGACCATTGTCGCGGGTGGTATCCCGCCGGTGATTACATATCTGAGTCTGTTCATTGGCGGATTCATCACATTTTACGCTGCATTTGTGCTTGCTGGTCGCATCGCATCGAACCGGTTACTCACAACGTGGTCAGCAGATGACCTCACTGTTGCATTCGCCCCATCACTCATTGCAATTGCTGTTGGATATCATCTCGCACACTATGTTGGGTTCTTTCTATCACTGTCACCATCGCTATTTGACGCAGTTGTCTCGCCGTTTACACCACCATCAAATCCGATTATACTGACGCTTCCAGCCTGGATTTCAGCTTTTAATATTGTTTTTGTTCTTGTCGGACATCTCATTGCAATTTGGGTCGCACACTCAACGGCGTATCAACTCTTTCCAAGTCGATTACAGGCAATTCGCAGCCAGTACCCTTTCATCTTCGTGATGATGGGATATACAATCGTCAGCCTTTGGCTTATTTCACTTCCAACAGCCACACCACCGTTTGTTGGATAGTTGGAAATTATATCTTAACGCGACATTATATCAATTGACTCAAACTCGGTATTATAGGACGATTTCCTCCTCTCCCTACTCGTTCGTCTTACTCACTTCTTGAGGAAGGGGACTCCACTTCGAACATGGTAAAAATATCTAATATACTCTCATCTCTGTCCGAATATACAAATCAGCGCTCATCAAATAATTAAATATGGAGGAACAAACATTCATTACTCGCCTCGACGACCGACTTGACACGGCAGCATACGCTGATGTTGATGCCAGTATGAATGGACTTCAGGTTGGCACAACTAACGGTCATATTAATACTGTTGCTGTTGCTGTTGATGCTGCGATGGCAACGATTGATATCGCTATCGAACGAGACGTTGATTTACTCCTTACCCACCATGGTCTCAGTTGGGGCGGAATCGACCGTGTAACCGGACGTGAGTATGCACAGATTGAGTCGCTCATGAGTGCTGATATTGATCTATATGTCTCACATCTCCCGCTCGATGGGCATTGTCAACTCGGAAATGCAGCCGGTCTTGCCGATTATATTGATTTGAATCCTGATTCGCGAACCGCCTTTGGTGAACTTGGGTCAGTAACAATCGGATGTCGCGGATATCTTGATGATTCAGTAGCAACTGAAACAATACAATCACGACTTGAAACGCTTCATACCGACGATCAATCGGTACAAGTGCTTCCATTTGGTCCCGATTCAATTGAGAGTATTGCTATTGTTACTGGTTCAGGGGCTGACTGGCTCGATGAAGCTGCAGCAACTGATGTTGACGCGTTCATTACAGGTGAAGGAAAGCAGAAAATATATCATGAGGCGCGGGAACTGGGAGTCACTGTATTCCTTGCTGGACACTACGCAACTGAGACGTTTGGCGTCAGACATGTTGGCGAAATAATTGAATCATGGGGAGTTGAGACGACATTTATTGACCATCCAACAGGGTTGTGAATCGCTCAACAAGGCTAGTGAAGTACCCCGCCCTGCCGGCCTGACGGCTTCGCTGAGGGCGGGGTTGGGCTTCCTGCTTCTACGACGTTGTCAGACTGCGTCTGACAGCCCACCAGACGGAGTCTGGTGAACGCACTTTGCAGATACAGATGTATCCACAGGGAGTGCAGTCTCCACAGGCGTTGACGAATCGCGGGGCGATTCGTTCGCACACCAGAACCAGAACTCGGAGATTTCTGGGGACGTTTCTTCGGAGTGTCCCACTCCTAGTTGCTCGACGGGGTGATTCCGTGGGACAACGCACGCTTCTTGTCGCGTTCAAACGCGATCCCTGTCCGTCAGCCTCGCACGGATCAACTCGTTCCGAATGGAACGACGAGCGAATCGAAGCCGACAGATCGGAACAGCTATTTTATTGTTTCGTCCGGCGTCCGACAATGTAACTGCTTACATAGGCGAGTCTGCCGACGCACAGTGTATAACTAGATGCACCCGTTATCGCTTTAGGTCCAGATGACCGTTCAGGTCGGTAGCTTGGAGCGTCTACGGTGCTGCTGAAGTGTGGAACGCGACTTACGCAGGTCAAAATCAGCAAAACACTCCGGGTCTCGGTGGAGGAGTGAAACACCGTCGGAGAGCTGTGTGACCAAGAGTGTAGCCACTCACTGCGGCATTACCCGGCCCGGCTGACGCGTTCAGCCGGGCCGGATTGTCGCCAATTCTCCGGCCTTCGTGAGGTTTGGATCAACGGTCCCGTACGCCACTCGCTCCGTGAGCGCGTGGCGGTTCACATTTCGATCAATAGCACTCTTGACGATCGTTTCCCCCGGTTCCCCCGAGTATCCAAACTGCTCGGCCAGCATCCTCAGAATATCCGTTCCAAACGCCCGAAGACGCTTCGAGAACGACATCGGCTGTGTCTCAGTCTCTTCCTCAACGGAGCTATCGCGGGCAGATCCGAGCCCTGCTCGAATCTGCCGCAACAAGTACCGGCTGAGCAGTACCATCACCATCGACGCCAGCATGAAACACTCGATCGATTCCGTCGTCCGGACCGAGATTTCGTCAAGGCCGAACACGGATTTCGCTTCCTGAATGAGCGTTTCAATGCTCCATCTCGCAGAGTACAACGCTGCGACTTCCCGGGGCGAGAACCACTCTTTCGGGAGATTCGTCACGTACAGGTGATACTCGTGATCGGCGTCAGGTGCGTCTTCTTCATCAGCCGCCTCGTCGGACTCCGTCACGACGAGGCGGAACTCACAGGGGAGAAGTTCGCTGTCTGAACTTGGTGTATCGAACTGCGCGAGTGCGTCGATTTCGCTGCGGTAGAGGTCTGGAAGGACATCTTGGATGTGGGTGCCTTCCAGAGAGATGGCACCTGTGGGCCATCTCTCGAGTTCTTCGGTAATCGGGCCGTTTGAGTTGACTTTCAGCCGATTCACGAACCAGCCACCAAGCTCGTCAATCCGTGCAATCTTGCCGTAGTCGTGGTAGCCAAGATCGTCCAACAGCAGTGAATCAGCAACCCAGTCACCGATCTGGAGTTGGCTCAACTCGTCAGTACGAACGTCGGTGATTGAGGCGAAAAACGGTGCACGCGAAGCGAGTGATTCGATCATGTGGAGCTGTGCTCCAGCATGATCGTCGCTGTAGCCGGGAAAATCCTCGAAGGAAGCTGCTGAGAGCGTGCAGTCAGTCGCATCTGTGATGAAGACATCACGGAAGCGATCAAACCGCCCGCCGAGAGAAGATTCTGTTGCGCCGAGTTCGATGTTGAGGTGAGCAAACGTCTCGCTGAGCAGTTGCTTGAGTTCGGGCGTGATCCACTGCTGGATCGACGAATAGGCGGCGTCGTGATCAGTGAACGCCTCGTAGAAGTTCCGTACCTTGGTTACAGAGCCGTCTGACTGTGTCGTTCCAAAGAGGAACGACCAGAGAAACGGCACTGATCCGATTTCTCGACCTCGTTGAACGAGGTCCGTGGCGCGAGCAGTTCGCGCCACGGCCTCTTCTGGAAGTGCTGTCCGAAGTGACTGGACAATTCGGTAAAGCCACCGCTTCATGTCTCAATAGACCGGAAAGACGGAAAGAAGTCTACCGTTTGGAGAGACGAGGTAGGAAAAGACCAATTTGGGATGGGTGCGAACTCACAGTTGAGAGTGACCAATGGCCCACACATGCGACGCGTGCGGTGAGACGTTCCAGACGTTGACGAAGCTTCGGCTCCACGATTGTCCTGGTCCTGCTCTTGACGCACCAGATCACCTCAAGAAAATCGTCGAAGAGATGGGAGAAATTACACAGGGAGACGTGCTCTCAACGTTTCCTGATGAGTCACTCCCGGTTGAGACGGTTGAAGCAGTGGCAAACGCCGAGAAGATACGAACTGCGTTGCCGTTGATGAGCGGCAGTCCCGGAACGGGACTGACCGAACGCATCGCGTTACAGACGGAGACGGGTGGCGCCGTGATCGAATATTTCCCTCAACGAGGCTGGATCGCAGTTCGAACGGTGGATGTTGGGGACAAAACAGAAGACCAAGTCTACGAAGAACTCATGGACCAAGTCAAAGACTGGCAGTCAGTAGTCACAGACCTTGCTCTCGGTCACGCATCCGGCGATATTGACGCGAAAAAGGAGCTTCGACGAGAACTGGGATTGTAGAAAGGAGCTTCACAGACAGTCGCGGTCCTGATAGCATTGATCATGCTGATGGCTATCCTGCTAAAGCGATAACGGGTGATAACTAGATGATGACGACGCTATATTCCCTCCCCTCCCTACTGTGCTCTTTGTCCGCTCACGCGGACTGCGGTGCTCCTTGAGGGATGGGGGTCAGCGCCTGTATTCAGCTAAATCGCCGAAGCTAACCGCTCAGGTTACTTGTTCAGATATATGAGCAACCCAAATAATGATCCGGACGAAAACGAATCCAACATTGACAAAACAGAGGAGACAACGCACACTCGTGATGAATTTCAATCAAATCCAATTCAACATGCCCGGGTAAATGCGGGAATGACGGTTGGCGAACTCGCAAGCGAATATGAACACGCAGGGATTGGCGCCGCTTCGATGGATACCGCGGTTGATATTTATACGAAAATGCTTGCTCGCGATGATATTGATATTTTCTTTGGGCTCGCAGGGGCGATGGTTCCGGCTGGGATGAGACAGATTATCGTTGATCTCATCCGCGATGGACATATTGATGCACTTGTCACAACAGGAGCGAATCTTACACATGATGCAATCGAAGCTATTGGTGGGAAACACCACCATGGGCAAGCCCACTCATCAAATGCTAGCTCGCATGATGGGACTGATGATGCTTCTGAGCAGACACACACTCAAACCGATGGAACACGTGCGCATGATGAGCGACTACGTGAGGAGGGTGTTGACCGGATTTATAATGTATATCTCCCACAAGAACACTTTGCGCTCTTAGAGACGCATCTCCGTGAAAATGTCTTCCCTGCTGTAGAACGTCAGATCTCAATTCAGGAACTTACCGCTGAACTTGGCCGAGCAAACGCTGAAAAAAACACTCAAGATGATATCGATGAAGATCCGGGTATTGCCGCAGCAGCATACAACCACGATGTTCCGATATATTGTCCTGCAATTCAGGATTCAGTTCTGGGAATTCAGGCCTGGGTATACTCACAGACTTCTTCATTCAGTCTTGACGCACTAGACGATATGACGCATCTCTCTGACCGTGCGTTTGACGCTGAGCGTGCTGGTGCTGTGGTCGTCGGTGGGGGTGTGCCAAAGAATTATGTACTTCAGACAATGCTCACAATTCCTGGCGCGTATGACTATGGTGTGCAGTTAACGATGGACCCAGATGCCACCGGTGGACTTTCAGGGGCAACACTTGATGAAGCACGCTCGTGGGGGAAATTAGAGCCATCAGCAGCGAACGCGACTGTGCTGGGGGATGCAACAATTACACTCCCATTACTTGTTGCTGCCGCTCGTGAACGGAGTGCTGAATCTCCTGTTGATGCATGATACCTCGACACATTACACAATAAATCATTAAAGTTTATTATACACCCCATCATCATAGAATATATGAAGATTGTACGCGTGCATCAGTAATCCATCTCCCATCGTATGCACCACTACGCGGTTATTCTTCGCCGATACCGTCTAACGTAACGCTATGTCACACAATCAAAATCAAAGTCAAAATCAATCATGAGCACGAATCCACGCACAACAACACAGAATCAAGCCGAATCATCAACACACGCCACTGCTGAGGCCTCATCTGCAGCATATCCACAGTCGCTTGCAAGCTACCCAACAACAGATACATCATGGACGCAGCGATGCCAACGACAATTTGAGACGCAATCAACAGATCAGCTTCATAATCTTGTTGATAAATCAAACCTTGTTATTGTCTCACCGGAGACTAATCATTGACATCCTCCTCCAACTGAAGGCGAGAGGAATCCCACGGCACCGCATCGCTTCGCTTGGTTGGGAGCGTCAGTTTTGGGTTTGAGTTTGGGTTTGCAGACTACTAATATCAAGCCAGTCCACCGTTGGAATCTGTGTGGCCGGTCACTACGCAATCTCTAGGGAGTGTCAAGCCCCCAGTACTCCTCCCCCGAAGTGAACTCCCTATGTTGTTTTTTCCACAGGAGCTTCGGTCAATGTCACCGTCACTGGACTCGGAGTTACTTGTATTGGTAACGAGAGCCCGATACTCGTTGTTTGATTCCCACATGGGGCACCCTGTTTCCAGCGTGGGCGGACACTCACATTCGAACCGTCACCTTTCGGGCACTCGACTATATCGGGGGCATAACCGATGCGCTGTTTTCCAGCAAAATCGTTTGAAAACCACAGTATGACGCCGCGTATCCACGCCATGAACAGGCGTGGGATTGCGCCCGTACCATGTATAAAAATTAACAAGGCGGCAGTGCCAGAGAAATCCATCCGTATGCCTGACAACATTTATGACACAACGGATATACGCGCGCATGTGCTCACGTCAGTATGGACTATACTGAATCTCTTAATCGAGCACTTGATGAATTACCAGAGCGTCGTGATGAAGAGTCACGTCTTTCAATCCCAGATCCAGTGGGGGAAACTGATGGTGCATTCACCCGATTGACAAACATTGGAGAGATTGCCGATGCACTTGGTCGTCCGGCTGAACATGTTCATCGGAATGTTCAGGGCGAATTGGGGACAAACGGGCAACTTGAGGATGAGCGTGCACGGTACAACGGCTCATTTTCGGTTGCAGATTTTGAAGCGGCGATTGATGAATACGTTATTGAATATGTCACATGTACCGAGTGTGGACTCCCTGACACCCGACTTACCACAGAAAATGGCGTTGATATGCTCCGATGTGAGGCTTGTGGAGCATTTCGTCCGGTTCAAAAGCAAACAACAACACAGCAACAATCACAATCCGGTCCAGCTGTTGAAGAGGGAGCAACGTATGAAGTTGAGATTACCGGAACCGGACGCAAAGGTGATGGCGTTGCAGAAAAAGGAAAATTCACGATTTTTGTTTCCGGTGCCGAAGAAGGGCAGACCGTTCGTGTGCAAATTGAACGAACAAGTGGGACGCTTGCATTCGCTCAGGTTATTTAGACATATATCGTTTTGAGTGACTGTCTGCAGAACGTGCAGTTATCGAATACAACCACACCCGGGATTCTGTTGGCACAATGTTCTTTTGATTGGTGATGAATGATATAATTGGCTGATGACGATGATACCGTTCTGAGTTGGAGTGGCATCCATCAATGATGAACCCTATGAGTGCCGAGGCCAGCCTTCTATCCATACATTTCGGGAAAGAAGTGAACGAACGTCAGAGAATCGTATCTGCTACACTCTAATAGAGGACAGTTGAAAATTAGTAATTAAACAGAGGTCACTCCAGCGGGTCTAGCAGCCGAACGGAATCGTGCTGAGCGTTGTACCTGTTTACGTGTTCCTGTACGTTTTCATCCTCGAGGTCGTAGAGGTCAAACACCGCCTGACCGATTTTTTGCCCACGTTCGTCAATATCACTCTTGTTCCGTGCTGAGATAGATTAATCGAGAGCTTCCCACGAGATAGCCTCGTCAGATTGGCTACTCGATGTAAACTCGATGGTCGAGGACTCATGCACACGGAGGAAATCGCAGTCTTTGTCGCTGCTGGTTGCTGACTCGGTCCATTCGACCAAGTGAATGTTGTCAAAATTGGCGACGCGTTTCTCTCCGTCATCGGGAGGATAGAGCCGGAAATAAAAGCGGACGTGGGTAGCTTCCTCGGGTGTCGACAGCGACCGTTCGAGACTTTCCCAGCCAGTCGTTCGGTCGAGGTCGATCAACATTGAATCGAGTGCCGAACCACTGGTCGACTCGTACCATCGCACGAGCAGTTCCAGTCGGGTGTCCGTCTCGTGGCGGTACTGGCCGAGAAGGGTCGTCGGTCCGACCATTGGTACACGCTCGGTCGTCGTCAAAACCGACCGTTCGGTGTTATCCGCGGTTCGAGAGAGTTGAATCCCGCCACTCCCGTCGTATCCGAACTCCGGACCGTTGGAGTCCGCTCCACGACTGAACCGCCACAACGGACCTTCGTGCCGATCGTCGTCGATATCAGGGTCGTCGAACGTTCCAGTCGGAAGCAGGTCACGGCCCAGTTCGACAGACTCCGCCCCGTCTATGACTCGGTTGACCCATCCCGAGTTCCGCGTGTAAATCGTCCCATTTCCGTCCAGCGTTCGGGTTGCTGTCCGGGCCGGTGTCTCGTCTTTTGCGATGTATTCCAGCCTGTCGTGGTCAAGTGAGAACTCATCCGACGACAACGCGGCAGTTTCTCGGAGTTGCCACGTCCTCGGTTTGTCGACCACCCCTTTCGGAACGTATCCTTCAATTAATAGCGGGTCAACGTACGCTCTGGGAATTCCATCAGCAGTGACGTGGACCGTCAAGAGATACGACGGAAACGTCGACCAGAACTCTTGGTCGAACACGAGGTTTCCAAGCGTCCACGCGACCAGTGTCTCATCCTGCAGTTCCACTCCACCGGTTACGTGTGGATGGTGATTGACGACAACGTCTGCACCCGCTGTCTTTGCCGTTTCGGTCAGGCGTCTGATTTTGTCGGTCGGTTCCTGTTGATACTCGGAGCCGCCGTGAATCTGGACGACGGTTACGTCCGCGTTCGCATCGACCTCCGATACCGTCCGAGATATTCGGTCGCGAGTCGCCGCTGCGACCCCGACACTCCCGGAGAACGTCAGTTGCTCAGTGTCGGGTATCCCGGTCACGTTGTCTCCCGATACTGAGTATGTCTCGGACTGGTTGTCGTCGGCTGACCAGTCGATATTGTACTGGTCGCCCGTAACGGTAGTACAGGAGACCAAGCCGATGGTAAGTCCCCGCCGTTCGAAGTACGTCGGTTCCCACGCTTCTGTGCTGGACTTGCCAGCACCAGACTGTTCGATCCCGGCCGCAGAAAGTGCCTGTAAGGTCTCATCCAATCCCGGTGTCAATGCGTCCAGCGTGTGGTTGTTCCCCAGTGCGACGTAGTCGACCCCGGCATCGGCCATCGCGGGTGCGGCGTCCGGGTGCGATACGAAGTGGTACCGTTTGGAGGGGTGTCTCCATGCCGTCGTCGTCAGCGGTGTTTCGAGATTCACTGACGTGAGATCGGCGTCCTGTAACAGGGGGGAGATGTACTGTAGTATCGTCTGGTGTGATTCCATCCGGTCATCAGGTCGAATCTGGAAGTGCGGTTCGAGAGGGTGGTCGTCCTCGTAGAACCGACGACCAAACATTACGTCGCCGCCGAAACTGAGCGCGACTGTTCCCTCACGAGGTGAGAGTCTGATACGAGGACTTGTTCCCGGAGCCACAGCGACAGTCCGTCCGATAAAATCCGTTTTCGTTGCGCGAAGCCATATAGATTCGTCGACCTCCACTACTTCAAATTGACCTTGCTCATCAGTGGTTGTCTCGGCTACGGATCCTCTCCCAGGGACGATCGCTTTCAGCTTCGCATCGGTGATCTCCCCACCCTCTATATCGAGAACTCGCCCCGATATGGGCTCGGAGCTACGTGCGGGCTTTTGACTGGTCCGTCCCGTCTCCGAATCGGTTTTGATCGACCCGGACGGCGAAAGAGCGTTACACCCGGCAATTCCCGCTCCTGCTCCGACCGTTGCAATCCGAACGAATTCACGGCGGGACCAGTTATTCATCGATCTGATGAAAGACTCCTTGATATAAAAAACGGATTGGCTTTGTTGAAATACTTTGCAGTTGACACAAACGGCTTGCTGAATACAGAGGTTTCAGCACACTATTGTGATTGCCACAACAAATTCAGTCATTCGACGATGACAGAGTACTGCTTGGGTCTGATGGATTCTTTGGTTTCTTTGGTTTCTTATGCCTGGGTGCTTACTGCCTGCTCAAAGTCACGAATGAACTTACCGAGAGAATAATCCTCACCCCGGAAGCAACCGACAAGGTCCGGTCACAGGTCGAATCTGATTTGGACGATGCTGGCGTTGATATTCCAATAGTCGAATCACGATTGTATTCGACTGACCCGCCCAGTAGAGGGTATGTGGCCAGGCTGGCAGGTGCCGATAATTACGGAGGGCGAGAAGATTACCTCGAAGAGATACTCGAACATTTTGTGGAGGAGACGAGAGAACAGTTAGAGGAAGAACCGACCGACTAGATTCTATAGATTACGGAACGAACGAGCTCTATAGATTCGCTAAACACATTTACTATGCTCGGCTCTGCACGTTTAAATAGGGGCGTGATGTAGGCAGCATTGAAACTTGATGCTGCCGATTACGGATTTCCTCTCGTGCACCGACGTGCTGGATGAATTCGACTCGCTATCATATCATCAAACGACTCACGCCAAAACGTACGTGACAGGTCTTGCTGCGGGCCGCAGCAAGACTGTAACCGGAATTGCACGAGAGGTCCTTCCTGCCGGAAGTGACCGAGCACTCAACAAGTTCATCACCGAATACGATTGGGATGAGGATCAGCTCAATCACGAGCGGTTAGAGGAACTGCAAAAACACGGAGAGACACGCTGGTCACAAAACGGCTATATCGTTATTGACGATTCAGTCATCCAGCGAACCGGGAAGTCCCTTCCCGGTGCTGGAGAGTTCTACGATCACTCTGAGGGTGAGCCTGTTTGGGGACAGAACCTCGTCTACGCGTTCTATACCGATGATAAAACGTCCTATCCACTTGCTTTTCGCCAGTACGAGAAGGTCGACGACGAGGACGAGGAAGACGAACAGGAGACAAAATACGACCTCGCACGAGAGATAATCACGGAATTAGAAGAAGAGGTAGGTGTGCCTGCGGGCACCTACCTCTTCGATGCATGGTTTGCTCATGACTCCGGTCTGATCGAACACGTCGAATCACACGGCAAGGACTGGATTGGACCACTACGGGGCAACCGACAGGTGACCTACGCGAACAAAGAGAGACGCGTCGATGCGCTCGAAGAGTGCATCGACAAGGAAGAGCGAGAAGTTGACGGTGAAACGTACAAAATTTGGACTAAGACAGTCCCTGTCTCGAAATTAGGTGAAGTTCGGCTGGTAATCACAGAGAAGGTTACCGATGAGGACAAAGAGAATCCAGTAAAGTATCTTGCGACGAGCAAGATTGACGCGCCTTCGGCACACATTATTCGGAGCTATTCGTACAGATGGCGAGTAGAGACATTCTTCGAGGACTCGAAAGAGGATCTTGGCTTAGGAGACTGCGAGGTTCGTGATTCTGACGGTGCCAGTCGTCACTGGCACCTTCAGATGCTGGCCTACAGCCTTCTTCGGCTTGGTCCGGAATCGAGCGCCTCGGAGCGACTTGTCTCGAAAGCCTCGTCGCTCCGATCACAACTCGAACACGGTCTCAAGGAGACGATCTACAACATGTTTTCCTGGGTGCGCGATCAACCAGACCGCGATCTCGATGGACTGATGGAAGACATTGACCACCTCTTTCTCCATTCTGAGGGTAGTTTATAAACGTGCAGAGTCGAGTACTATGGATAGATTGTGAGTCGTGAGTGCTGAAGCCAACCTTCTGTCCATACATTTTGGCGGAGAGGTGAATGAACGTCATAGAATCGCGCCTGCTACCTTCTGAGAGAACAGTTGGGAGTGATTGACATCCTCCTCCGCGTATAGTAGTTCACAGAAGAATTGGGTGCTTAAATAGACATGCATCAGTCAGAATAGTTCTCTCGCATCGAATGAGTGAATCAGTTCACCCAGAAGTTTGTTGAATCACTAAACGCCGTGGTATTGCGCCTGCTCAGCATATAATCAAACAGAGATCACTCCGGCTGACCTGGCAACCGAACGAAATCGTGCTGACTATTACTTCTGACGGAGGACATTCTCAAATGGGAAAATCGTCGCATATGCATCTACAGTTAAATTGTTCCGATTGACTCTTGTGTGAGTCAAGTGATGGTAAGAAAATTAAGAAGTCACGGACTCATCTGACTCTCTAGACGGGATAAACGCATTTGTATTTGCATTCAAATATCATATACACAATTATGTAACATAGTCTATCATGAATCCACACACAATACTGCCCGTATGGTTAGTCTCATAATGCTTCAAATGTACATTGTTAATTGTGAGTAAACAGGATTCTGCGGACGTCCATGGTGAGCAGTTTGGAGTCAAGCATATTCGTCGCGTTTATCGTGAGGGAATGTTTGAGGATAAGACACCAGATTTCCCCGTTTCTTTCAGCGACCTTCGTGAAGAAGCATTTGAAGAGATGTCATGGAAGGCAAAGGCATACGTTCACGGTGGGGCTGGAACAGAGGAGACATTTGAACGGAATAAAGACTTCTCGCGGTGGCGGATTATTCCGCGAATGCTTCGAGGTGTTGCTGACCGCGACCTCTCGACGACCGTGCTCGGTAATGAGCATTCATATCCACTGATGATTACTCCACTTGGCGTCCAAAGTCTGCTACATGATGATGGTGAAATCGCAACAGCGCGTGCCTGTGCAGAGATGGACGTCCCGTTTGTGCTTTCATCACTCTCCTCTGCGACAATGGAGGATGTCGCTGAGGCACTTGGTGACACACCAAAGTGGTTCCAGTATTATTGGGCATCCGACCGTGATGTTGCAACGTCATTCCTCGACCGAGCAGAAACAGCAGGATATGATGCAATCGTTGTTACAGTCGACGCACCAACGCTTGGCTGGCGAGATCGTCTTCTTGAGAAAGGATACTATCCATTTTTAGAGGGAGAAGGGATTGGAAATTACTTCTCGGATCCAGCATTTCGTGATTCACTGGCTCGTCCTCCAGAGGAAGATCCTGAGGCAGCTGTTGACCGTTTCCTCTCAATCTTTGGAGATGCATCACTTACTTGGGATGACCTCGCATTTGTTCGTGAACAGACTGACCTCCCAATCATCATCAAAGGTGTCCTCCACCCTGATGATGCTCGCCGTGCTGTTGAGGCAGGCGCTGATGCTGTGCAGGTATCGACTCATGGTGGTCGACAAGTTGATGGATCAATCGCCGCAATAGAGGCACTTCCTGAGATTGCTGAGGCTGTCGGTGACGAAACAACGGTTCTGTTTGACTCTGGAATCAGACGAGGTGCTCAGGCATTCAAGGCTCTCGCTCTTGGAGCTGATACGGTTCTACTCGGACGCCCATTTGCATATGGACTTGCACATTCCGGACAGGAAGGCGTTGAGCAAGTGCTTGAAAACACACTTTCACAAATCGATCTTACAATGGGACTGGCAGGAATTGATGATGTTGATGATATTGATCGGTCAGCCGTACGAGACGAAGCGTCGCTATAGCCCTCGCTGAACACATACAGGACTACAGAAACGATATTGAATGTATATCCTGTAATTGATCTCAGGGATATCACTACGTGCTCAAGATTGAAGATACAGTTTGATTACACATATGATTTTCTTAATTCCCTCTTTTGATATTATCTATACGTCGGCAATGTCATCTCATTTTCATTAGATATACCGATATATCCTTTGTCTGAATACTTACGTAAAACTGAAAATAAAGCCTCGTATGTCAGCGCGGCGATGAATCCAACAAACTCTTCAACAACCGACATTATCAAGAAACCCGTCGTTATGTTATGTCATAAGACAACTCGTGTGAATCTTCAATCGGAAGATTCAGAATCGCTTCCCGCTGATGCAGACGGTCCGACGCCCCACGAAGGAATCCTCGCGCTTCAGCGCCAGGAGGATGTTAATAATGAACAAAGATATGATTGTACCGTACAGGTTAGTATATGGAGGAGTTCGAATAAGTGAAAGCATCATTTGCGACGACAGATGAACTGATTGATCTACTTACATACGTTGTTGAAGATGTTAGCCGACGATTTGATAACTGGGACAGTCAGTACGTCCGCGGACCAAGTTTATACTTCGTCGTTGCAGCCGGTGCTCGTTTTGGCGGGTATGCTGATCCGCTTGGAGTAAATCGATGGCCAATCGACACAGCTCATGTTGTGAGTCGCGATCTTGATCCTGTTATTGCAGCCGCTGAGGAGATCGCATTTGATTGCGATGGAGCAGTCATTGTCACCACCGATGGAACATTTCAGGAGCGAATGGTCAGAATCCGTCCTGCAGATGGACTTGACATCGGGGACATTGAGTATCCCGATTGGATGAGCGCCAAACATCTCAGCGCACTCGAGGTATCTTCACTTGATGCGATTCTTGCTGCTGTCACTCTTAGCGAGGAGAATGGCCGGGTGAGTGTGTTTAAAGACGGTGAATTCAAAGACTACAAACGAGAAGAACTTGGCGGGCGATGGCGAGTGAAATAACATATGTCAAGCGATGATCCACTACAGGCGACGCACGCGACTGTTGATGAGATTCGGCATCGAGTGATGGCTGTTGCTGAGAGTTTAAGCCTCTCTTTTGACCGATGGGATGAACAATATGTTAGCGGTCCAAGTCTTTATTTCATCGTCCTTGCTGATGTTAATTTTGGGGCGTACGCTGACCCACTTGGAGCGAATGTCTGGCCGGTTGAGACGTGTCGAGTGGCAACGAACTCGATTGAGTCATTCGTCACAGCCGCTCGTAATGTTGCTTTTAAGCGCGACGGTGCGATTGTCATCACCGCTGATGGGACAATTCAAGAGCAGATGGTTCGCATCCGAAGCCCAAGTGCTGCAGAAGTCGAGCGTCGTGATGAGATTGCATATGCAGATTGGATGGGGACAAAACATCTTAGCGCTGTTGAGGTATCAACCCGTACTGGTGTCTTATTTGCGGTGACTGTGAGCGAGGAAAATGGCCGTGTGAGCATCTTCAAGAATGGGCAATTCAACGATTATCAGCGCAACGAAATCGGAAGTCCATGGCGACCCACATCTTGATACCGCAGACATCAATTCAGATATTAATTATGCGTCGTTTTATATACAGATTCGATGGCTGGGTTTGTGATATTCACTATCGACGCTCAGTCGGGCTGTCACATCGAAGGCACAACACAGTATCAGCTACGTAATTTACATCATGCGACCCACAGTCTGGACAGTGGAATTCATCATTCCCATACTCTGTTGACCCTCGAGGTGCATGGAGGGTTTGCTCTTCGATACGTGATTGAATCGCTGTTGGGACACGGGATCGGAAAAACTGAACTCGATGAGAGAGTGCTTGCTCTGGCGCTGACCCATGGATATTGTCCCATTTAACATTCTCATCGTTCGGACGTGTTAGTTGTCTCACTCCACTTTCAGCCGCCTGTAAGAGTGGTTCAGTTGTTGTACTGACAGGATCATCAGGATCTGCATTTTTATATCCTTTTATTGCTCGATCATATGCTGCTGCTGCTCGATCATCATCACCGGCGATTGCTCGAAACGTTCCAATCCATTCATCACATGCAGCCGCAAGGACAGGTGATTCAAGAATGTTATCGCGAAGATCACTCGCAATCAAGATTCCTTGTCCAACGCGATTACGAGCTCGTGGCTTCCCATCACTCAAACGATAGCAGATAGCAGCGAGGAAAAACGACTCAAGTGCGTATCCAGCCCATGGAGCATCGTCAGAGTCAAACAACTCACGCCCACGGTTGCTCAACCCTGATAATCGTCCGTAGCTAGCAAGCGTATATGCATCACCAGCATCACGATATTCATTCTGTGAAAGTGCAATAATCGCGTCATGTCGATGGTTACGATCACCCATACACACTACTCAGGGACCAACAGTCAGGACAGTTTCGACTTCAAGCCTGTCGCGTTCTAAGTTCATAAAGCCCGGCGAAATTCTCTCCTAACGAACTGCTGGGTAAGAATCGTATGGGAGTTCACTCATCGAACAGTTGTCGGTGAAATCCGTGTTGAGCCAAGAGAAGTAGCAGTTCAGGGAAAGAAATGATCAATGATCGCGGCACAGGCGACAGCCGTCGCTGGTGGGTGACGGCTGTCGCCGGGAAGTGAAGATTGATTAGCCGAATGAATCTAGCGTCTCATTCCAGAAGGTTCGAACTTTCTGGATAGCACGCGCCACGCCACCCTTGACTGGGTGGCGTTGGCGAAACCATACGACCAGCATATATCCAATCAATGCACAGAACAGCTCGAATAACACGCCGTTCAGCGATTTCGAGTGAAAGTTCTCGATGTTGAGGTACTGTTTCCACTCTCGGAAGAGGATCTCAATTACTGTCCGTAGTGTGTAGATGTTGATCACGTCGATTGGATCGTACTCTGACGACGCCAGCGTCGTCAGGTACTCAATCTCTTCTCCATCGGGTGTTTCCAGCACAATCCTGCGGAACTCTTCGCCAGTCTCGGCTAACTCAATTCGTTCATCACGAACCCGTCGCGTTGATTCCTCATCTGAGTGAGTCGGCTGAGCGGCGTTGTTCCCTGAGACGGTGACCTCGAACTCTTCGAGTGTCTCAATGAGTTCAAATCGAGCGTCTGAGTGCATCAGTGTGACAAAATCATTGCCACTATGCTTGATCTCACAGAACCGTAGATATCGCGTGTATGCGCGGTCAAAGACCCAGATTACCGAGTCGAGGTCTGCAAAGACCTCGACATCTTCCTTGAGGAGATCGAACTGCGGGCTTTCGTGGGTGTCGCCCTCTGTAACAGTAGCGTCGAGTGGATGTTTATTTTCTCCATCCACACGTGCTGCGCAGTGAAGTTCGAGACCACCATCGTCTGTGTCGATCTTGTAGACCTTGTCGTCGTCTCCAACGAACTCGTCTGAGACGACAACAGAGCGCGTAAGTTCGAGGTTTGTGGCATCAACAGCGACGACATCTCGTGTCATCCACTCCAGTCGTTTTCGTTGAACTCCACGTTGATGATACAACTGTGGTGTGTGCAGTACTTCGAAGAGGAGCTGAACGACCGCGCAGTAGTCGCGGTCGTTCGTGAGTTCTGAAAACCGTGATTTAGGCATGTGTTCGAGTGAGTCGTCGACAATGGTCTTATCCTCAAGTTCAGCGAGTGAGCTGGAGGGGTCAAGACCCTCACGAACAGCCGTTTTGACGTGGTTTGTAAAGTCGTGTTTGTCGGAATGGAGCCCAATCTTGAACTCATCGGCAATCGACTCGCTGTCGACTTCGTCGAGCAGCGAGTACAGTTCGTCAGCGACGAGATCAGTAGAATTGATATTAGAGGCGTCCGTTACGTCTTCTGACGGCCTGTTTGCTGAATCAAATTGCACAGACATTACGGGCCGTCACTAACGGCTCACGCCGTTTTTATATACTCAGAACGCGACAGCTTCAAGCCTCGAAATGATACTATATAAAATACCCCGTGCACTGTGGCGCAGGGAACTTGTGCTGCTTTCCGTTTAGATGTCTGCGAGTATCGTCCTAGAAACAAGAAGCAGCATCAACCACTGGGTAGGCAGGGGTAGTTCACCATGGCAAAATAACTGATAGTCACCTGTTACTGCTCCCACTACTCGCTCACCATTGACATGATTTGTCTGAGTGAATCAGTTTCAGTGTGTGCAGTGTGAGTCTAAAAATTATAGACAAGTTATTATTGTCACCATGTCATCAAATAAAAACACAGAGATGCGCTGGCCGGGATTTGAACCCGGGTTGTGACCATGGCAAGGTCACGTGATACCACTACACTACCAGCGCGCATCTGCGACCAATCCATTCGTCAGAATGAGAGATTCATACATAACGTTTGCGGATTTATGAAAGATGCAAGGGTGAAACGCTATCTTCAGGGTGGGGAGAATATCAAGAATTACCGGACAGAACTGGGTAGTATAAGAGCATACCAACAGCATTTGCAACTACCGAATGAGACAGACTCACACTGCTCGTAAGCTTTCGCTAGCCTTTTACCGAGGGCTCCAATATCAGAAATACAGTCTAGATGTGACGCTGAAGGGACCGGAATGACGCTGTCAGTACTTATTCCGTCTTCTGTCGTTCGTGAGGCTGAGGATAAACGCGAGGCGACTCGCAAGCTCGGATACATCGCCCGTTCGGCAACAGTATTTCGAGTAGACCACCTCATTGTCTTTCCCGACCGGGGAGGCGAGCGACGACTTGGAGGCGAGTTTGTTGAAACGGTGCTTCGATACGCTGCCACGCCACCGCATCTCCGAAAGAAGATATGGGGGCGACGCGACGAACTTGAGTACGTCGGTGTCCTTCCGCCCCTCCGCGTGTCATCTACGACCGGCTCTGAGTCAACTGATTCAGGGTCGTTAACACAGGGAATCGTGACCGAGGTCGGACCTGATGACCGCGTTCGGGTCAATTGTGAATTGCAACACCCGGTCTCTCTCCATGTGCCAGAATCGGTATCTGTACGAGAGGGGACACGCGTTGCTATCAGGATCTCTTCGCGAGAACCGGTCCGGGCACGGATCGTCGATACTCCACTTTCGGGGTTTGATGTCTCCTGCCTGGACCTTGTGGATGCACTTGAGCACGCTGCTGCAGGTATCACCGTTGCGACGTCCAGACACGGTGACACAGTAACCACAGGGCGATTGCCAGAACTTGCCGCACGCGTCAATCGCGCGGGAGCGACAATCGCTTTTGGTGCGCCTGGTCGTGGGCTTCCAGTCATCCTTGGCGATGATAATGCGCCGGATAGCCAAACACAAACGGATGAGAAAACGGTCTCACCCACAAATGTTGATACTACCGGTGACAATACTGCCAGCGAAGTGGTTGAACCCAATATCGATCCAGGGTTTGACCTCTGGCTCAATACGATTCCGCAACAAGGAAGCGAGGTTGTGCGAACTGAGGAAGCGATGTTCGCATCTCTCGCATTATTGACAATTACGGAGTGATTACATGCCACAACCAAGTAGACCACGAAAAGGCTCGATGGGTTTCAGCCCACGCAAGCGTGCGGAGTCAGAAGTCCCGCGTATCCGGTCATGGGCCAGTAATGATGGCGCCCCCGGAGTGCAGGGATTTGCCGGTTATAAAGCCGGGATGACACAGGTGTTGATGGTCAACGACGAAGCCAACTCCCCCCGTGAGGGAATGGAAGAGGCAGTACCGGTGACCGTTGTTGAGACACCGCCGATGCGCGCTGTTGCTCTTCGAGCGTACGAAGATACGCCGTATGGTTCCAAACCCTTGACAGAAGTGTGGGGACGTGAGTTTGACACGTCACTTGAGCGAACACTTGATCTCCCCAATGAAGACACATTTGAGGATGATGCAGCCGCTCTCCGCGACGACGCAGAGACGGGTGACATCGATGATGTTCGTCTCATTACTCACACGCTGCCTGCAGGGATGCGAAATATTCCGAAGAAGACTCCAGATGTCATGGAGACACGCGTTGGTGGCGGCACACTGACTGACCGTGTTGAGTTTGGGCTTAATCTCATCTCAGACGGTGGCGAACATGAAATTTCAGATATTTTCCGTGCTGGAGAATATCTTGATGCTGCTGGTGTCACAAAAGGAAAGGGAACGCAGGGACCGGTCAAACGTTTCGGCGTTCAAAAGCGAAAAGGAAAACATGCACGCCAGGGATACCGTCGACGGATTGGGAATCTTGGTCCATGGAACCCATCTCGTGTTCGATCGACTGTTCCACAACAGGGACAGACAGGATATCATCAGCGTACAGAATTAAACAAACGGCTTATTGAGATTGGGAACGGCAACGAACCGACGGTCGATGGTGGATTCGTTGGATATGGAGAAGTTGATGGTCCATACGCACTTATTAAGGGATCACTACCAGGACCGGACCAGCGGCTTCTACGGTTTCGAACTGCCGTCCGTCCAAGTGACCAACCGCGTCTCGACCCAGAAGTACGCTACGTGTCGACCGCATCAAACCAGGGGTAATAACGAATGGAGACAACAATCCACAATCTGAATGGCGATAAAGCAGACACGCTTGAACTTCCGGCGGTGTTTGAAACACCGTACCGCCCGGATGTGATTGAGCGTGCTGTTGTTGCTGCACAGGCAAATCGAAAACAACCGTATGGTGCTGACCCATATGCAGGGATGCGAACACCAGCCGAGTCTTTCGGCAGTGGACGGGGTATGGCTCACGTCCCGCGTGAGAATGGACAAGCTCGTCGAGTTCCACAAGCAGTCTCTGGACGGAAGGCACATCCACCAAAAGCAGAGAAAGATCAGAGTAAGTCGGTCAATACGAAAGAACGAAAGCTTGCGTTCCAGTCGGCAGTTGCGGCGACGGCTGACCCAAGCCAGGTTGAAGAACGTGGGCATCAATTTGAGAATGATGTCGAACTTCCGCTGGTTGTTTCCGACGAGTTCGAGGAATTAATAAAAACACAGGAAGTTGTTGACGTGCTCGAATCACTCGGTGTTCATGCTGATATCGTTCGCTCAGATGAAAACAAATCAATTCGTGCCGGTCGCGGGAAGACCCGTGGTCGAAAGTATCGACGACCGAAGTCGATCTTATTCATTACAAGCGATGAGCCATCGAAAGCGGCGCGAAACCTTGCTGGTGCTGACGTTGTAACAGCCGCGAATGTAAGTGCTGAGGATCTTGCTCCAGGCACACAACCAGGTCGATTAACAGTGTATACAGAAAGTGCAATCAAAGAGGTAGCAGATCGATGAGTTCACTTATTGAGTATCCACTTGTCACCGAGAAAGCAATGGATGAGATGGATTTCGATAATAAATTACAGTTTATCGTCGATACTGATGCGACGAAAGACGAAATTGAAAATGAAATTGAATCACGATACGAAATCACAATCATTGATACAAAAACACAGATAACACCGCGTGCAAAAAAGAAGGCTACTGTCCGTCTCTCTGATGATGATGATGCACAAGACATCGCATCACGGATTGGGGTGTTCTAATCCATGGGACGTCGAATCCAAGGGCAGCGACGTGGACGTGGAACTTCCACATTCCGAGCACCATCGCATCGATATAAGGCTGAATTATCTCACAAGCAATCCGAATCAGACGATACAATTACAGGAACAATCGTTGACATTGAACACGATCCTGCGCGAAGTGCGCCGGTCGCAGCCGTTGAGTTTGATGATGGCGACCGCCGACTCGTTCTTGCTCCTGAAGGGATTCGTGTCGGTGAAACGATGCAAATTGGTGTAAGTGCTGAGATTAAGCCAGGAAATACACTTCCACTCAGAGAGATTCCAGAAGGAGTCCCCGTTTGTAATGTTGAAAGCCAGGTTGGCGATGGTGGGAAATTCGCTCGAGCATCTGGAACAAGTGCGCAACTGATGACACATGACCGCGATGTAGTTGTCATCGAACTTCCGTCTGGTGAGACAAAGCGACTCAGTCCAGCATGTCAGGCGACGATCGGTGTTGTTGCTGGAGGTGGGCGGACAGAGAAACCGTTCGTAAAAGCTGGAAAGAAGCATCATAAGATGAAAGCTCGAGGAATCAAGTGGCCTCGTGTCCGTGGGGTTGCGATGAACGCTGTTGATCACCCATTCGGTGGTGGTGGTCGACAGCATCCCGGACAACCAAAATCTGTCTCACGAGATGCTCCACCAGGACGGAAAGTGGGCGATATTGCATCGAAGCGAACCGGACGTGGTGGTAATGGGAGCAGTGAGTGATGCGTTTTTGTGATTACAATTATCAGTATAATGATAACTATTCACCATTGAGCATCCATGTTCAATCCAGTATCATTCACACCAAGACAATAGACAGATGTACAGCAGTATAACAAACGACTACAACAATCATATCATAATTACATGAGTTCTGAATACCGTACTGGCCGTGAGGGTGAGTTCACTTATCGCGGTCACACACTTGATGAACTGCAGGCAATGTCACTCGAAGACATCACAGCATTGCTCCCCGCTCGACAGCGGCGAACTATTGAACGCGGTTTGACAACGGAGCAGCAAAAGTTACGCGAGACTGTTCGTGATGCAGACCCCCAGAAGACAGCAAATGATCCGATTCGGACACATCTTCGTGATATGCCAATCCTGCCGTCATTCGTTGAGAAGACAATAGCTGTATATAATGGTCAGTCATTTGAACGGGTTCGAATTGAACCTGAAATGATCGGTCATTATCTTGGCGAATTCCAACTGACACGAACGTCTGTTGAGCATGGACAAGCCGGCATTGGTGCAACACGGTCTTCGAAGTTTGTGCCGCTCAAGTAACGTCAACAAATCATACTACACCACATATGGGTATCAATTACAGTGTCAAGGCCGACCCGGAGACAACCGCCAGAGGAATGCTTCGCGACCGGCCAATCAGTTTGAAGCATAGCAAAGCCATTGCCCGCGAAATAAAGGGAATGACTATCGCAGACGCAGAATCATATCTCGATGATGTGATTGCACAGCGACAGTCAGTTCCATTCCGTCAACATAACTCCGGTGTTGGTCACCGTTCAGACATTGATGGATGGGATGCTGGACGCTATCCAGAGAAGGCATCAAAAGCGTTTCTTGAGTTAATTGAGAATGTCGCTTCAAATGCAAATGAACAGGGATTTGATGGGAATGCAATGGCGATCAGACATGTTGCTGCACACAAAGTAGGCGAGCGACAAGGTCGAAAGCCACGCGCATTTGGTAGTGCTGACCCATGGAATACGACCATTTGCGATGTTGAATTAATTATTGAACAACCTGGAACAGATGGGGTAGATATCTAATGGCAGACGAACATCAATTCATAGAAAATGGGTTGCAACGCTCGCAGATTGATGAGTTCTTTGCAGATGAACTTGGTCGTGCCGGTTATGGTGGTATGGATGTTGCAAAGACTCCGATGGGTACGCAGATTGTCCTCAAGGCAGAAAAACCGGGGATGGTCATCGGAAAGGGTGGAAAAAATATCCGAAAGGTCACTCGCGAGCTTGAAGATCGATTTAATCTCGATGATCCACAGATCGATGTTCAGGAAGTTGATGAGCCCGATCTGAACGCACGGATTGTTGCAGATCGTCTTGCAAACGCGCTTGAGCGCGGATGGTACTTCCGGAAAGCCGGTCATACCACGATTGATCGAATCATTGAATCTGGTGCGCTTGGAGCCGAAATTGTCCTGAGTGGAAAGGTAACTGGTGCGCGATCACGCGTTGAGAAGTTTAACCGTGGATACATCAAGCATAACGGTGAGCCAGCTCAGGAAATTGTCGATGAGGGACAGGGAGTTGCCGTAATGAAACTCGGAACAATCGGCGTGACGGTGAAAATCATCCCACCGGGAGCAGAGCTTCCTGATGACTTCGAGATTCACGATGATGTCGATGTTGAACCCGTTGAGCAGGTTGCAGAAAGTGATGGAGTTGACTCGCTCCTTGCGGAGGATCCCGCAGACATTCCTGATGTTGGTGCTGATGATGACGTGACCGTTCCACAAGAGACTCCTGAAGAAATCATCGATGAGGAGGTTGTTGAAGCTGATCCTGGAGTGTCATCTGAGGATGAGGAGGTTGTCACTGAACCTGTCGACATTGGCGGCGATGATGAGGACGTTGAGGATATTGAAGTTGTCTCAGATGACTCAGGCAACGACACTGAAACGGTTGCAGAAGAAGTCGAAGAACTTGATGCTGAGGTTGAAGCTGAGGCTGAAGACCTCGTTGCAGAAATGGAAGATATCGATGAGGAGGACGTATAGATGGCAATTGTCTACGCTGATGAACTCCGCGACATGACGCCTGCAGAACGACAGGCTGAGCTTGAAACACTCGAAACAGAGTTGCTCAACTCGAAAGCGGAGCAGGCTGCCGGAGGGGCTCCAGAAAATCCGGGACGTGTTGGCGAACTCAAACGGACAATCGCTCGCATCAAAACAATCCAACATGAAGAAGGAGATCATGAAACCGAGCCGGACTCCGAAAGCTAGCGACTCACCGCTATATTAACCCAAATGGCACTGACACCTGAGACACTCACACGACACGAACTTATTGGGCTTTATATAGCCGTTGCTGATGCCGCAAATCCAGATCTCATTGGAATCAGCGGACGTGTGGTTGATGAAACAATGCAGACACTCCACATTGAATCGATATCTACAGTGGCAATGGAATCGCCGTCGCCACCGGCTCATCATTGTGTCAGCACTCAGGAGCCAGTACATATGCATACCCACAGTCAGCCACAGGGGCAGGAGCAATGTGATACACAGATCAAACAGGTGCCGAAACGTGATTCGGTATTCGAATTTTGTCTTGAATCAGCAATCGAGATCGATAGTGTATCTACATTAACACATAGTCACGGGCAGAACCCGACGAGTGATAAAGCTGAATCGGTCTCAGGATCAGCTCAACACTCATCAACGACACACGAATCGAATATGAATATCACAGATGAAGCCGCCGGCGTTGTGAAGACGTCGGGGACCACATCCAACCACCGATTGGATACTACTGGTGAGGCACGACACAATTCAGACTTGCCTGCTTGTCAGTCCAATCGCCCAATATCGGGATCAACAGCACAGAATGCTGAGATGTGCGAGGATGCGGCCTACGTTACGGTGGATGGAACACGATTGCTCTCACGACCCGCGTTACGAACTGAAAAAGCAGGAGACTCATTATGGCGATAGGACTGAATGTAACCGAACCAGAGGTATCCTGTGCTGACACGAACTGTCCGTTCCACGGATCGCTTTCCGTGCGCGGGCAGACACTCGAAGGCACAGTTGCCTCAACAGATATGGACAAGACCGTTATTGTCGAACGTGAATACGATGTTCGCGTTCCCAAGTACGACCGCCTTATGAAGCGGCGTAGTCGCATCCCCGCACACGCACCACCGTGCGTTGACCTTGCGGAGGGCGATACGGTTCGCATCGCAGAGACCCGACCGCTGTCGAAGACGAAATCCCACGTTGTTGTCGAACAGATCGACACTGGAGGTGCTGAGTGATGGAGGCACTGAAAGCCGATGTCACAAAGGGCCTTGAACGTGGGTCCCTTGTCACATGTGCTGATAATACCGGCGCACGTGAACTGAAAGTTATCAGCGTGATGGGTAGCTCAGGAACAAAGAATCGACACCCCAAAGCAGGCATTGGCGATCAAGTCACTGTTTCAGTGACAAAGGGAACGCCCGAAATGCGACGCCAGGTGCTGGAAGCCGTCATCGTTCGGCAGCGAAAATCAATCCGCCGTCCAGATGGAACGCGCGTCAAATTCGAAGATAATGCTGCTGTTATTATCGACGAGATGGAAGAACCGCGTGGGACCGAAATTAAAGGTCCAATTGCGCGTGAAGTAGCTGAGCGCTTTGGGAGTATTGCATCAACAGCAACAATGATTGTGTAAGTATGGATTATGAGTAAACAACCACGCAAACAGCGAACGCGAACGGAAACTGCCCCATTACATGAACGGCAGCGAGCAGTTCGTGCAACGCTTTCTGATGAACTTCGTGAAGAGTATGGACAGCGGAACGTCCGCGTCAATACAGGTGATACTGTTGAAGTGCTTCGAGGTGACGATGCCGGTCATGAAGCTGAAGTCGTTACTGTTGATCTCACTGAGACGGTTATTCATGTTGAAGACGTAACAATTGAGAAGGCTGATGGCGAGGAGGTCCCGCGACCGATCGATTCATCAAATCTTCGTGTAACAGAATTGAATCTTGAAGATAGCAAACGTGAAGCACGTCTTGAAGAAGGAGATGAGCAATGACACAGCATCAAAAACGGCTCTCTGCACCGGATTCATGGCCGATTGAACGGAAGACAGAGACATTCACGGTCAAGGCTGGGGCAGGTCCACATGGTGAATCGGGTGTGCCATTGGTGATTCTTTTACGAGATGTGCTGGGATATGCAGACTCGAAAAAAGAAGCGCGGTATGCATTGAATCAGCGATCTGTCTTGGTCAATGGTGATGTTGTAAGTGATGAACAGCGACCGGTTGGACTGTTTGATATTCTTGCGTTTACTGAACGTGAAGAATATTATCGAGTCTTCCCAGAAGCGGGCGGTCGACTTGCACTCACACCAATTGATATATCGGATGCAAACAGCCGACTCGGAAAGATAATTAATAAACAGCAGGTTAGCGGTGGGGCGATTCAACTCACGCTACACGACGGCGCAAATATCCGTGTCAATGCTGATGAGATTGATACGTACAATCCACGGGATTCGCTTGTCATCGATAATGAGACGAAAGAAATTGTCGCGCACTTCCCATATGAGGAAGGTGCACTCGTGACTGCTGTTAGTGGAAAGCATTCAGGCGAGATTGGCGAGATCGAGACAATCACCGTCACTGCTGGAAGCAGTGAAAATACTGTATCGGTATCGACAGGTGACGGACAATTTGAAACAATTGAGCCGTATGTTGTTGTCATCGATGAGAATTTTACCGATGATGAGGACACTGCTGACCCGGATGTTACCGGTGATGATGTCGACAACAATGCAGATAACGACGCAGACGACGACACTAACACACAGGAGGGTAATGAATGAGCGAAACTGACAGTACTTTCCATGAGATGCGTGAACCACAACTTGAGAAGGTTGTTGTTCATATGGCAGTCGGCGAGGGTGGACGTGAACTCGCCAATGCAGAGGAGATTCTTGAAGAGATTGCTGGTCAGACCGCTGTCCGAACGACCGCAACGCGTGCAGCATCACAGTTTGGCGCACGTGAAGGTGATCCAATCGGTGCGAAGGTCACATTGCGAGGGGCAGACGCCAAATCATTCCTTGAAAAGGCACTGCCGCTTGTCACCATCTCAGAGCGGCAGTTCGATGAAACTGGTAATTTCAGCTTTGGAGTCGAAGAACATACGACATTCCCGTCTCAAGAATATGATCCACAGATCGGTATTTATGGACTCGATGTGACGGTTAATCTCACACGACCCGGATATCGAGTGACAAAACGGGATAAAGCATCACAGCCGATTCCGTCTCGCCATCGACTGACACCTTCAGATGCAGTACAGTTTATCGAATCAGAATTCACTGTAGATATTACACGTGTCAGCGCAGACACGCGCGATGGCGGAGACAACTAATCGTACATGAGCGAATCAGAAACTGAACAGACGGGTGAACACGCAAGCCATCGGACAGGACAGACTCATGAGTGCCGACGATGTGGTCGCAATCAAGGTCTTGTCGGAAAGTATGATATCTATCTGTGTCGACAATGCTTTCGTGAAGTCGCCCGCGACATGGGATTCAAGAAGTATCGATAATTATGACAGGAAATGATCCACTTGCGAACGCACTTTCAGGTGTTGATAATGCAGAGAGTGTTGGACACCTCTCTCATGAGATACAGCCCGCCTCAAATGTGATTGGCTCTGTGCTCGAGGTATTTTATGACCGCGGGTATATCAACGGATTTGAATTCGTTGATGATGGTAAAGCCGGTCGATTTGAGGTTGAATTGAGCGGTGGCATTAATGAGTGCGGTGCAGTAAAGCCCCGATACTCAGCTGGTGCCGATGAGTTCGAACGATGGGAAAAAAGATACCTCCCAGCTCGTGATTATGGCGCACTTATCGTCACTACAAGCCACGGCGTAATGAGCCACTATGAAGCCCGTGAAACGGGTATTGGTGGTCAAGTAATCGCTTACGTATACTGAAATAATGACCCGAACAGCAATTGAAATTCCAGAGAATGTTAGCGCTGAGGTATCAAACCTCGCGTTGACGGTTGAGGGACCAAACGGTAGTGTGACACGAACGCTTTGGTACCCGTCTGTGACAGTCAGTATCGATGCAGATGCGGATGCGGATGCAGATGCAGATGCAGATGCAGTCGTTATCGAAACTGATGAGACAGACGCAAAGACAAGTGCCACTGTTGGCACCTTTGAGAGTCATGTATCGAATATGATCCATGGAGTAACCGACGGTTGGTCATATGAAATGGAAGTCTACTATGCTCACTTCCCGATGCAGGTATCTGTCGAGGGTGATGAGGTGATCATCGAGAATTTCCTTGGTGAAAAAGACTCTCGTCGTACCCCAATCCGTGGTGACACAAATGTACAGATTGATGGCGAGATGGTCACACTGACAGGTCCATCGAAAGAAGATGTCGGACAGACTGCGGCTGACATCGAACAACTCACGCGCGTGACTGATAAAGATACCCGAATTTTCCAAGATGGGGTCTACATCACGCAGAAGCCACAACAAGGAGGTGCCTGAAATGGCTGACGAACACGACGAGGATACAAACGACAAAACAGACGAGACAGAGATTAATTCAGGCTCAGAAGAAGTCGATCATGTGGACGCATCGGAGACAGATGCAGATGCAGATGCAGATGCAGATGCTGATGCAGACACTGACAATGACGCCAATGCAGTCGACTCAGAGCCTGATCAAGGAACCGACACTGACGCTGATACTGATAGCGAATCTGAAGCCACAGATGACGCTGAGTCATTTGAGGATATCAGCGGTGTTAGTAGCGATCGAGCTGAATCACTCCGTGAGGCAGGCTATGACTCATTTGAGGACATCCGTGCAGCGAGCCAATCAGCCTTAGCAGATGTCGATGACATTGGAAACGCGCTTGCAGCTCGAATTAAGGCTGATGTCGGTGAACTCGAAGTCTCAACGGAAACTGATGCAGCTGTCGAAGTTGAGTCTGACGAGGAAGTCGAGGAAACAGACACAGTCGAAACCGAACTTCGTCCACGCGGACATGCGAATAAAACACCTGATCTTGATCCCGAAACGGCTCGTGCACTCGGACAAAAACACCGTGAAGGGAAACCCGCATTCCGCCGACAAGATCATCATATGAAAAAACGAACGCCAGAGTCATGGCGGAAGCCTCGCGGAGCTCTTTCGAAACAACGCCGCGGTATCAAAGGCAAAGGCGATCTTGTTGAAGCAGGGTACCGTTCACCAACAGCAGCCCGTGGTCTTCACCCATCTGGCTTTGAAGAAGTGCGTGTGCACAATGTCGATGATCTTGAGGGTGTCGACGGTGACACGGAGGCTGTTCGTATTGCCTCGAAGGTTGGCGGGCGAAAGCGTGAACGAATTGAAGATGTCGCCGCGGAGCGAGAGATTCGTGTTCTAAATCCAACATATGTTGAGGTTGAGGTTGGAGATGACGCAGATGCAGATACAGTCATAGCTACGGAGGCTACAGACGAATGACAGACCTGAAAGCACAACGTCGAATGGCTGCAGATGTCCTTTCAGTTGGAAAGAGTCGTATCTGGTTTGACCCTGATGAACAGGGTGAAATTGCAGAAGCAATTACCCGTGAGGACATCCGCGAATTAGTTGACCAAGGGATCATCCGCGCAGAGGATGCAAAGAGCAACTCGAAGGGTCGCGCTCGAAGCCGAGCGGAAAAACGGGCATATGGACACCGCAAAGGTCCAGGGTCCCGGAAAGGACGCTCTGGCGGTCGAAAAAACGAAAAAGACGAATGGGTGAGCCGAATTCGAGCACAACGCCGTCGACTTCGTGAACTTCGCGACGACGGTCCACTGACGCCGACACAGTATCGCGAGGTATATAATAAGGCGTCCGGCGGGGAATTCGAAGATGTCGCCCGGCTTGAAGCGTATATTGACAGCAACTATGATGTGGAGATAGTGATTGAATAATGGCAACAGGACCACGATACAAAGTACCGATGCGACGTCGTCGCGAGGTCCGGACTGATTACCACCAGAGGTTGCGCCTGCTAAAATCTGGTAAGCCACGCCTTGTTGCTCGTGTGAGCAACCGGCATGTTAGGGCGCAGCTGATAACACCTGGTCCGGATGGCGATGAAACACACGTAGCCGCTTCCTCAGAGCATCTGAGTGAGTACGGTTGGGAGGCACCAACAGGGAACCTTCCAAGTGCGTATCTCACCGGATACCTTGCAGGAATGCGTGCTATTGAAGCAGATCTCGATGAGGCTGTCCTCGATATTGGATTGAACACAGCAACACCCGGTAACAAGGTGTTTGTTGTCCAGGAAGGAGCAATTGATGCGGGTGTCTCAATCCCACATAATGAGTCAGTGCTTGCAGACTGGTCGCGTAACCGTGGCGAGCATATCGCCGCCTATGCCGAGCAGCGCGATGAGCCGCTGTATAACAGCGACTTTGATGCAACGACACTTCCAGAGCATTTCGATACGGTGCTTGAGACCATACAAGACACAGATATAACTATGAACACCGACGCGGATACAGATAATAATAATTCCCAATCAGTGGGTGATAACGAATGAGCCAGAGTCAACGAAACAGCGACGGCTGGACACCGCGCACACGACTTGGTCGTATGGTACAAGATGGCGATGTAACGTCAATGGAACAAGCGCTTAATTCCGGACTTCCACTCAAGGAACCAGAACTCGTTGATCAGTTACTCCCTGGATTGGACGACGAGGTGCTCGATATTAACATGGTTCAACGGATGACTGATTCTGGTCGACGCGTGAAATTCCGTTGTGTTGTCGCAATCGGAAATCGCAATGGATTCCTTGGTTATGCCGAGGGACGTGATGATCAAGTTGGTTCCGCAATTCAAAAAGCGATTGACGTTGCAAAATTAAATCTTATCTCCGTTGATCGTGGCTCTGGGTCATGGGAAGATTCTGCTGGCGGCGTCAATTCGTTGACCCGAAATGCCGAGGGTAAGGCTGGGTCGGTGACAGTTGAAGTGATGCCCGCCCCGCAAGGACTTGGGTTGGCGGCTGCTGAGACTGTGAGTAATATTCTTGAACTTGCAGGCGTTGAAGATGCGTGGACGCGTTCGAATGGAAACACTCGAACGACAGTTAATCTTGCAAAAGCAACATATAATGCACTTCGAAATGCTTCGCAGTCGCGGACGCCTCGTCGTGCGGCAGCTAAACAACGCGAGCAAGAGGTGTCTGAGTGATGCAAGCGATCATCCAACTGCGTGGTCCTGTCAATATGAGTGGCGCTGTTGAAGATACGCTTGCTATGCTTAATCTTCACCGAGTGAATCATTGCGCGCTCGTTCCTGAAACAGAGACGTATCGCGGCATGATCACAAAGGTGAATGAGTACGTCGCACATGGGGAGCCAAGTGTTGAGGTGCTTTCGACAGTGCTCGAACGACGCGTTGAATCTGAGAATAGTGATGAAACAGTTGATGAAACGTGGCTCGAAGCGCATACCGAGTATGATGACTTCGATGCACTTGCAACTGCACTTATCGAAGAGGAAACGACTCTTCGCGATCAGGGATTATCACCTGTTCTTCGGTTACATCCGCCGCGTGGTGGTCATCGGGGGCAGAAACACCCGACTGCTGAGGGCGGACAGATCGGTGTTCACGACACCGATCAAATTAATGAACTTCTGGAGGCAATGCGATGACATCAAAGAAAAGACGACAGCGTGGGTCACGAACGCATGGTGGTGGAACGCACAAAAATCGCCGCGGTGCTGGTCACCGTGGTGGTCGAGGTCGTGCTGGTCGTGATAAACATGAACAGCATAATTATGAGCCGATTGGGAAACACGGATTCAAACGACCACCAGGTGCTGAGCGGACTGTTGCAGAAATATCCGTTCAGGAACTCGATGAGGGTGCAGCATTGTTCGTTGCAGAGGAGACTGCTGAATTTGATGATGGTGCCTATCATATCGATGCACGAGATATTGCTGATGATGCTGACAGTGCAGATATAACGAAAGTACTTGGTGACGGTCAAGTTCGACAGGAGTTACACGTTATTGCTGATGCATTCTCCGATACCGCACGAACGCTGATTGAGGATGCCGGTGGCAGTGCAACGCTCACTGAACAAGGAAAGTCAATTGCTGTTGATGAAGACGAAGAACCTAACAGTAACGACGAAAATTAACTATAAGAGTAAGCTATGGGATGGAAGGAGGCCGCTGAACCGGTATTGACACGAATGCCCTCTGTTGCGCGTCCAGAGGGGCATGTGCCGTTTCGTCAAAAGTTAGGATGGACGGCTGGCATCCTCGTCATGTACTTTTTCTTGACGAACGTCACAATGTTTGGATTACAGACAGGCGGTGCTGGGGGAGATTTCTATGGGCAATTCCGCAGCATCCTTGCTGGGTCACAAGGGTCGATTCTACAGTTAGGGATTGGACCAATCGTGACAGCAAGTATTGTGCTTCAGTTGCTTGGTGGTGCGAATCTCCTTGGTCTTGACACTGATGACCCACGTGATCAGATTCTCTATCAGGGACTTCAAAAACTACTTGTCGTTGTGATGATCTGCTTGACTGGATTGCCAATGGTATTTGCAGGGAATTTCCTCCCAGCAAGTCAGGCAGTTGCAGACTCACTTGCCGTTGGGGTAGGTGGGGTGAAGACAATCATTTTCGCGCAGATGTTTGTTGGCGGCATTCTCATCTTGTTTATGGATGAAATTGTGAGCAAGTGGGGGGTTGGATCCGGCGTTGGATTGTTCATTATCGCCGGCGTAAGTCAGCAACTTGTTGCTGGATTATTTAGTTGGCAGAGTCTTGGTGGACAAAGTGGCTTTATTCCAACATGGGTTGGTATCGTGACTGGCGCTGTTGATATCGGGTCACCGCTGACACCAGGTGGGCTTTCGGATGTCTTCCTTGGACAAGGTCAGATTTTGGCGCTGATTACGACAGTGTTTATTTTCGGGATTGTTGTCTATGCTGAGAGTGTCCGCGTTGAAATTCCACTTGCGCATGCAAATGTGAAAGGAGCGCGTGGACGATTCCCGGTGAAGCTCATCTATGCAAGTGTCCTACCAATGATTCTTGTACGAGCATTACAGGCGAACATCCAGTTCCTTGGACAAATTCTTAATAACTGGTGGAGCGGGATGCCGCTATGGCTTGGCGAATACACCCAGGGGCAGGTTACCGGTGGATTGTTTTGGTATCTTGCGCCGATTCAGTCTCGACAGGATTGGATGTGGTTCCTTGGGTTTACTTCACAAGAGCCGCTTGCTATCATCGCTCGGGTGTTAATCGATCTTACATTCATGATTGCTGGGGGTGCGGTATTCGCCATTTTCTGGGTCGAAACAACCGGTATGGGTCCAGAAGCAACCGCCCGCCAAATCCAGAATTCAGGAATGCAAATCCCTGGATTCCGACGGAATCCACAGGTGATTGAGAAAGTGATGGAGCGATATATCCCACAAGTGACCGTTATCGGTGGTGGACTTGTTGGATTGCTTGCTGTTCTTGCAAATATGCTCGGAACAATTGGTGGCGTCTCCGGGACGGGACTCTTACTCACAGTCTCGATTACATACAAACTGTATGAGGAAATTGCCGAAGAACAATTAATGGAGATGCACCCGATGATGCGTCAAATGTTCGGCGATTGATGATGTAATCTTACTCATCAGTCTCAAACATCTTCTCGATTCCTCAAATTCTTCCTTTGGGTAAATACGAGAGTCCCTGCTGTAGTAACGCCAACCCACCCCTGAGACTGTGATGACAGAGGAATCGGTAATCCGCTCAGCAATTATTCGGGGTAATAGAGCCTATCTACGACTATGACATAGGGAATTCCACGCATTGACAGTGATATTGGTTTCGAGACAGTCAAACAGAGAATCACCGAGATCATAGACGAGATCGAGCAAGAGACGGACTCTTCGCTGAATGAAGACGAGAAACTCGAAGTGGCGAGTGAGATGATGGGGTCATTTACTATCGACGGACTGGCTGACGGAGCTAACGTTTCACTCGACAGGACACAAAAGAAAATCACTTATTGGCTTGACATTGGGACGGTTGAAGCAGGAACGGCGACTGAACACGGACACATCGCGTATCGTGTCGTCCCTGAATCGACATAGCTCTTTTAGGGTGATTTTGAGTCGACTTCAACGTGGTGAAATTCAAGAATATTATCACTTCTATCGTCAATCAGCACGACGAATCAATTGACTCCGACTTCCACCTCGACATTGAATCCGACTCGGACGCAATAATGGATCTAAGTATTGAGCGACACGGCGACGAACTGATTATTTGCCAGTATTACCTCCAGCAGGGGGATCTGATGCGAGATCCCGAATTTAGGTTTCGAGTTGAATCAAACGGCGAGTGGACGCCGATTGCGTATCGAATTGACGCTCTGAACGCATATGAATACAGCACCGATGGGCTGAAAATAGATGACGTACTGAAGACGTGGGCAGAAAACCTACGGGCACAGGGATTCCTTGACAACTAACTGTCCAAATCGAAAGCGAATAACTCCTTTAGGGTGGTATTGCGTCAGTTCTCGCTGTGAACTATCAATATTCTGAGGGAGATGAATTAGCATATGATTTAGATACTGACCTGCTTGTCTGCGTCATTTGGGAGTTTGACCGCCCAGCTGACGAGGTTTTTGTGAACTTGAACTTAGATGAGGAGCTGACGGTGAACGACCTCTACTACGAATGCTCTCCATCAAATGTAGTCTATGGCGTCGTCTATCTCCAAGGGGTCGACAGCAGTAGCGTAGAGAAATCACGGGATGAACTGGTTGAGATGGACAGAGGGGAACGGTACGATTACCTCTGGCACTCCGAGGCACAGGTGATGAGTCTCCCCGAATCACGACTCCGCTTTCAGGAGTACCCACAGTAGCTGTCGCTGTATTGAGGCTCCCCACTGAGCAACCAGAACCCATTAGCAATAATACATTTAGGGTGGTGTTGCGTTGATTTCAGCATAGGTGTATCAAAAAGGTGAAATATTACGAGATAGAGAAGAGAACTCGGAGGTGGTCGTAATCCAGACTGTATCAAAACGAGCCGACGTGTACGTGATTTGCTCGCTGCGGAGCATCAACTGCCACATCATCTTACAGATGAATTGGTTTCTAAATCGTGGAGCTTTGACGTTTTCCAATAGTTTCTCAAATTCCTCTGGCTCGATAGTATCGAAGTTGGTACGTGGACCTCGTTTATTCTCGGCTATCGTTCGCTCGTTCTGAGCATCCCCACGTACGGTGCTATCGAGAAAATCAGATGGAAAGTAGTTGTCAGCAGGATTATTGTCAACGGTGTTCTCCTCGACCAGTATTCGATACGTTCCTCGGATACCTCTGACTCGGTGTTCGATTTTGCGATTGCTGGAGTCTTCACTCTTCAGCCACCGCACGTAATTCTTCACGTTGTTTTTTCTGGATTCCAAGGATCAACATCATCACGATCGTCGCACCACGACAACCAGTATCTGAAACTGAAACTGTGTGAATCAGACGATATTGATCCTCTCGCTGCTACGACCGAAGACGTCAAAGGGTATATTCAAGTAAATTCACATTTGAGTTCAAAACCTGGTGGATTGTGGACAGAGGATGGCAAACATTGAATTATCGACCCTCCCACTCCGAGAGCGACATAGCGACGAGGACAACCGGGTTGTGAGTCGGCAGGACTGATTGTCAGCACGACCATATTGCACTCCCAGAGACATCTGAATCTTTATACGAAGAGGCGTACGAGCAGTCCGTCGCTCTACCGCACCGTACACAGGGGTAAGACTCCTGTCGTACACCCGTACACCTACCCATACACCTCGGTCAGAATAGTCACTACGCTCACCATCTCAGGGATGTGTACGCTCCAGATTATATGTGGGAATAGTGGATGCCGGCACCCCATTCAGGGGCTGTGGCTGGATTATGAGCGAAAGGTGATATGATTGTATTTGAAGAGTTTAAACGCGTCCACGAGGTCGCCGCCGACGCCTGGGATGGTCCAGACAACATCGTGCGAGGAGTAGTTCGGCACGCCCTTTCGGCTCCGCCGAAGCCGGTCGCCGTCGAGGTCAATCAGACCGTTGTCGATGAGGTGATTCCAGAACCGGACCATGTTCTCACGGTTCTCGTAGATCCAGACGGTGGGACCGGCCTGCTCGCCGTGGCTGAAGAGTCGGAGATCGGGGCGCTGTGGAATGTCGATCCGGGGGTACGTATCGACGCCGGTGACCCGTTCGAGGCTGCCGAAGAGGTGTTTTGAGGCGAGGACGCCCTTCCGGTGCTGGAGAAGTTTGCTTCCGTCACGGAAGGTCGGGGGGCGCGTGTGTTCGTTGAGGACCTACGACGGGAACAGCTGCTCCTCCTCGCTGAAGATGTCCTCGATGATCTGCATGCAATCCTGCGTCGGGGGTCATCGACACCGACGACCGCCGATGTAGGTGTTCTCGCCCCGACTCTGTGACTTGAAGATCCCGCACTCGATGAGTCGCTCGTGCGCCTCGTCGAAGCTTGGTTCCTAATCGTCGCTACACAGCTGACGAAGCGTTGGTTCGTACGTGGTGGCAATAGAGATCGTGCGGCCGTGGACGGTGACCGTCATTCCGTTGAACCACCCAGTGAAGTAATAGAGGATGAGAACCTCGGGACGTTTCAGGCCGTATGTCTTTGCTTTCTCGAAATGTGATCGTTCCGCCATACGGATGTTTCTGCATCGATCTTTTAAATCTACGCAAAAGGTGGACGGCCTTCAGATAGTATGTTGTCCCGTCACCACAACGATTATGAGTGAAGCACCCGTTATCTTATGTGGACAATACAGGTGCTCCGATGCCGGCGACGAAAATCTTCGAGGACGACGACGAATTCCCTGAAGGCGACAGATGGGAAGCGCTCGCCTGGGATGTCCCCGAGAGCGACGAGTTCCCGGAGGAACTGAAATACAGTTTCCAGTATCTCGGCCCGGTCGATGAAGAGATCCTCCGGTACGACAACGCGAACGACGCCCACGGCGTTGGGCGACACCACCGCCATTACCGTGGAGAGGTCGAAGGTATCGAATTCGAGGGCCTTCGGTCCCACCTACAGAAATTCCTCGACGAGGTCGAAACCATCCATGAGCAAGAAATCGCCTGACCACGCCCACGAACCTCCAGAGGACGTTGAGTACCCCTCTACCCTTCGCATCACGTCAAAGCCGTTCGAGGATCAAAAGGAGAGCGCCCTGGACCGTGCAGAGCGCTGGGAGCAGGGTGAAGAGGTGCCGCACGTCGTCAACTTCCAGGACGCCAGCCGTCTCCAGCGCATCCTCACGCCGCGCCGCCTGGAGCTGGTGCGGAGCCTGATGGACGCTCCGGCCGATAGCATCCGCGACCTCGCTGACCGCCTCGACCGTGACATCCGGCAGGTCCACGACGATGTTCAGACTCTGGCCGAGTACCGGATCGTCCACTTCCGTGAAGAGGGCGGCGCGAAGCAGCCCTATGTCCCGTACGACACGGTCAAGATTGAGGTTGAACTGACCAAGTCGCTCGGTGATTCGTCCGAATCCCCGGCATCGGCGTAGCCAGCGTTCTAGAAGGGCATCTTCCCGGCCTCAACCCTCCTCCTACTCACGTCCGGTAAACCGGGTTCCTCGCCACCGTCTTCCTGCTGTTTCCCGTCTCTCGCTACACGTAGTCGCTGAACCAGTCTGGCGCGCCAGTGTACTCGGCCTAACAGCGTCTGTGGCATGGCTTCCCGCGTTGGTTCGGAATCGCCTCGTCGAGATCGACCTGGTCGCCGCAAGGGTCGCACTCTGCGCTGTGCCCGTACATCCGCTGGTCTGCTGAGAGGCGCCCTTTGTCTCGATGTACAGCTCGTGCAGCGCGCGTGGCGTCAGTCGAACGAGAATTTTCTCCCGGTCATCTTCGTTTCGCCGCTCGGGCGTGTACGTTAGCACCCAGTCCTGGCCTTCCTCACCGTCGCCTGCCGGCCCGAGCGAGATCGTCTGCGCCAACTCGTCGGGGACGTAGTGCCACTTGTTGTCCGCGAAGCGCGGGTAGTGTCCTTCCGGCTGCGGGTTCTTGGGACCAACGTCGTCTTCCGTCATGGTCAGATGCGGTCGAAATGGTCGTACCGTTCTTCGGTTGTTTTGATTGTTGCGTGGCGCAGCCGGTTCCGGACATCGTATAGAGTGTAGCCGTCCTCCTCGTGGAGCATCCTGTAAGCGACGCTGTGCCGAAGCGTGTGGGCGTCACGTCCTCAGGGTCGCCTGCCCGCCCTCGATGCTCTGCGGGCGCACGTCGGCCTCCACGGTCAGCGAGCGGATGACACGCCGAACGCTCTCGGTGGTCATCCGGTCGGCCTGCCGCGACGGGGACAGTGCCTCGCTGTCCCGCCAGCGGTTGTTCAGGTACGACCGGAGCCGCGAGACCGTGTCGTAGGTGCTGTCATCGACAGCGAGGTTCACTTCTTCGTAGCTGGTCGAGCGGTCGGTCGGGTAGTCCTTCTGGATGCGGGATCGCCAGGTAGGCCGGGTCGTCGTCAAGGTCTGTCTCTTACCCACAACTCGAGTCAGGATTTTAGCGGAACGGGATCGGGATCGGCGAGCACGACTGAAATCCTCGGTATCTACAGTTTCAGCACCTCTTTGGAACAATTGTAGTGAGCTTGATTACCGGCGTTCTGTCACCCCCACAGCCGATATCACTATTTGAATCGCTTCTCGCCTCGATTTTTTGATTCAAAATACCTCTGAGAGCGTCTGAAACGTCCGGTTACGACTCCACGAACTTATGGGTAAGAGACAGGATTACCAAGATGGTCGCTGGTATGGGGAGGAAGTACTTCAATCAGCACCCCGAATCCATTTTATGAACGGATTGAGTGTACCCAAAGATGAGGTTACCCGAGAGCGTGCACAAGATGCGCTTCGAAGCACAGATGATCACAACGAGACAGAGTTTTTGAACGCTCTGTTGAAACTCATTGAATACGAGCGTGATGAGACGTTCAACAGCTCTGAACTGATTTGAATGGTCACCCCACTGGGGTAGCCGTTTTTCGAATGTCGTCTTAAATGTTCGGCGATTGACCCAAATATCTCCGTCATTTTTGAGCGGTTTGAGAATCTCCGCTCGTTACTCTGTGAGGACAGACGTGGGAACTAGACAGGATACTATATCGGTACACCAATGAGATTAACTGATGCCGACGAATCCTAAAAGGAGTCAAATCAACGTATATCGAGTACCCTGAACTGCCGACAGAAATCGGAATCCATGCAAACAGGAAAAACTAGTACGAGGACTGGCACGATCAAAATAATCAGTAACTAAATAAACGCGAAGATACCCAGATAATATTTGAGACACTACTCATTTCTGGAAGTTCCCTGTCTCTAAATCTTCGAGATCACGTTCATATCGCTGGATTATCTTGTCAACTTCATCCTCCGATACTCCCTCCATGTCGTGGTATTTGTGGGGAATAATATATTGTTTGTATCCCTGCAAAAAAGAGTTTGAATAGAGTCGCTCCTTATCTTGTTTAAGCCTTTTCACCTCCTTGAGCCACCTGAGAGCCTCCTCAAGCCGTTCTTTGTCTGATACCATTATACAATTTTATAGTCGAATGAGACAAAAATAAGCTCCGAATCCCACCCAGTACGCGAGGAGTCAGTATTGGGTTTCGAACAGCACTACCGCGATAATCAAAGTGAGTTACTGAGTGAGAGAGTTGCAACAGACGTTTTTATTCGACCAGTCCAACCCAACAATTGATGTTCTCAGTATGCGGATATCTGTTCACCGACAGAACTCTCCTTTCAGCACTCTCAACGGCAGGCGTGAGTGCGGTCTTCTATGATGGGTTAGTGTACCTCTGGAATGTATACTGAGCCTGTAAGTTGTGAAGGGGAGTCTGAACTGAATACAGTGTAGAGGACTACTCATATTCAGACAGGAATGGTTCAATACAGAGCATGCGCGTGTCATTCTACGTGAAACAGAGCACTAAGTTATTTATCGCCCACTCTCGTCGCCGAGTATATGGAAAAGGTGAGACTCAGAGCGATACTCATACCGCTCGGACTGTTCGTTCTCTCAGCTGGAGCGTACTGGGCAGTCCTAATGGGTGTCGCCCCGCTCGGTCTTTACTCGCCCCTCATCTTCACAGTTATCGCGGGGGTGACTGCTCTCGGTGCTGTGAAGATTGGAGCATGGGCACCAGCCCTCACTGCGGGGATTGGAGCTCTCGGATTTGCTCTTGCTGGCGTAAGTCTGGGTGGAATTCTCAGCTTGGGTGGCTCAGCGGTCTTCATCGGAGCAGTACTCGCAACGATCGGTGTATTGGGCTATACAGTCAGTATGGTCTATCATATTGGGACACGAGTCTACAGCGTTACCCCAGCCTAGTCCACGCCACGGACTCGAATACTACCAACCTCATAAACGCGCATGCTCGTTCTGACGGGTGATTCATTAAGCTGTGTGTGAACTCAACTCCTTGCGAATCGCTCTATGCAATTCTCCCTAGTTCCTCAGTAGCGACCTAACCTCACTAAAATCTGCGTCAGTCAGTACCTGCTCCTTGCCCTCATGGACGCGGTACTTCCCGTTCCCATCTGTGTCGATAGTGCATGTCCTATCGAGAAGAAGAAATACACCACCCTCGAAGTAGTCCCCTCGGAGTGTATCCATATCCATCGGATCTGCAAGCGTCTGGAACTCCTCATCATCAACTTCGGATGTCATATGTATCTCGCTCATCGCTATTGTCAATAATCTCTGTGAGGAGTTGGAGATCTCCGTATTCAGTTTTTTCCATACCTGTCTCAATAAACATACCCAGAGGGCAATATCTGTCCTCACACCGATAGATGCTGGATATACTGACAGTGCTTGTAGAATTTCTGTTCAAGTTCAAGATTGATGAAACAGGGGAATGACAGTACGGACACAGTGGGTCTGAGCTGGTCGTAGTAGTGTCCTCAGTATGTGTGCGTGTCAAGAGGATTTGTTATGTTGCTTGTCGTAATTCAACAGATATATATCGGACGAGCATCCGCCTCAGCAGACTATCGAGGCTTGCGTTCTCACTTTCTGCAATTTAACTTAGTATGTCGGCTGTGTCAGGCTTAATTTGCGTATCTGAATGAGTCATATATAACACAGATCATACATATCCTAAATGTCCTGTCCCATATAGTCAAACTCCGATTGTCGCGTCTCTCGAGCACTTTATTATGGGATATCTGTTCACCGATGGAACCCTCCCATCAGTACTCTCAACGGCAGGTGTTGGTGTAACTCTGAAATCTATATTGAGTCTCCAGAATGTGAGTTTATTTCAATCTTAGATAGGAAAAGCCAAACATGGAACTACTGGGGCGGAGTAGCTCAGCAAATAAATCGAATAGCAAGCGTTCCATAGATCATACAATCTGTGGTCGGAAATAAGTCACAAACAGAGCTATACGACAGAACGACGACGTACACAGGATATTGAAAGCGTATAGTCCCCTGTATCATTTTAGGATGTAACTCTACAATCAACGTATGAACGTTGAAGAAGCAGGTCTCGAGGTTATATCTGCTCTTGAAGATTTAGACAAATCTCCAATTGATGTTACGAAGGTATCAGACGATGACCCGCTGTTGGAGATTTACTATGGGGATAATACTCAAGATGAATATGAGGTTGAATTTGCGAAGATTCGCGTGGAGGAGTACGTACAACCAGGTGAAAAACGGCAATTAAGAAAGCGGGTGAACCCTCATATTTCACTTCTTGGTGTCAAACAGACACAGCCAGGTACCCCGCCATATGAATTTTTAATATCGTTTTAGTTTTTGATCATCACATTATACAATATGCCATTCTCAGAAATTAACGCTTATTTGTAACAGTCAGTACCTGCGGAAGATTGGGTGTAGAGTCGGCAGAGTAACGAACTGACACCTGTGATCAGAGAGGATTGAAACGACGGGTATTCGCTTCTACAGATGAGCAAAAATTAATTTAATAGTTTGAGTATCGTCTCAAGAGATTCATTTATTCACTGTGCCGGAAGCGGACTATGTGTGATTGATACTCTTCACTCAATAATTGTACATGGAAAATGCAGCCGTTTGACATCCTCTCTGCCCTGAAGCGCAGAATTTTATCAAATACCCGAAATATCAATATATTTATTTTTGACCTCTTCTTTCAAATAATGGATATCGTAATATCCCCATGACATCTTATATTTTGATAGTTTATTGAATCAACGTAGCAGGCTATCTGATCGTGAGGAACTATATGCAGAGTGAGTAATGATTAAGATATTATACGATCAGAATTAAATGGAATCCACGCTAATGGCTTCTGATAGTTCAATTGATTTAACACCAGAATTCCTCGCTGAAATGATCAAATCAGTTGGTGTCGGTGTTGGGATTTATACCAAAGATGGTCAATATGTTTATGTAAATGAGTCATATGCCGAATTATTTAATGTTACATCATCAGCGTTAGTTGGAGAGCCGTTATGGGAAATTGTCTCAGAGATTGATGCTGATAAGTTTAAAACGTACTGGATGTCGTTTCAGGATAATGAAACGCGAAAAGCCGAGACGGTACATAGATACAACGGTCAGGAAGTTCCTGTTGCAACAGTCACAACACAGCGCTCAATCAACGGTACAACATATCATTTTGGAACGATTAAAGATATCTCAGAGCGGAAAGCACATGAACGCGAACTCAAGCGTCAAAACGAACGGCTTGAGAGCTTTGCAGGCGTCATCTCACATGACCTACGAAATCCATTGAACGTTGCTCAAGGATATATTGATTTGTTACAGACCGATATCGATCGCGATGAATTACATCTTGTGGATACTGCGCTTGATCGAATGAACGTATTGATCACTGAATTATTAGAACTTGCACAAAGTCGTAATATCGGCGAGATGCGTTCAGTTTCGATCAAAATAGTAGCAAAACAAGCATGGCAAAGTGTAGATACCCAACAGGCGAGTTTGAGTCTCCCTGAGACAAATCCACAGATACTAGCCAATAACTCCCGACTTCAGCAACTCTTTGAGAATCTCTTACGAAACGCAATTGAGCACGGTGGACCGGGGGTCAACGTAGTTATTGAGACCACCTCAGATGGATTCTACATTGCAGATGATGGGTCCGGTATCCCCGAGAGTGAGCATGATCGGATTTTTGAAACGGGGTACACAACTAACGATAGCGGAACTGGATTCGGGTTAAGTATTGTTCAACAGATTACTTCTGGACATGACTGGAGTCTACAGGTCATAAAAAGCTCTGAGGGAGGGGCACGGTTTGAAATCACAGATGTCGAGTTTGCCACATAGTAGTTATCAAAATTGACTGCAATTAATGATCTACTCTTCACAGGATCCAAGTGAACACTTACGCTGAATGACCTTGATATGTGGTCGAGCATTTTCATTGATGGGAAATGTTCCGTCAATATCTGCTGGTGTCTGCCCATGGACAATCCGACCAAATTGGTCACCAATGACTTGATATATTCCTTCAATCGTAGTTGCAACAGAACGTGGAGCTCCTCTATCTTGCAGCAGACGCCGTACTGTTTTTCCGCCAGCGTGGACGCGGTTCGTCTCTGGATTAATTAATACAAACGCAAACAGATGATCGCCAAATTGCGCTTGAAAGAACTCTCGAGTAATCTTTGCCTGCCATGGAACAAGTCGTATTCCATCAGACACGCGGGCAACCTGACGGGCTCCACCCCGAAACAAGCTATTTCGATCATCATATATGAGGAGTAAATCTGACATGATTATTATTTATCAAAGACTGCGTTTAAATTGAAGGGTGTTGTGCGGCAGCGATTCGAATGTATCAGATCGAACCCGATAAGATACCAGTTGGAACGATCATTCAGCACTTCTCCTTTGGAATTTGTGCTCGCGAACGAGTGGGGATTTTCACCGATAATAAAATGTTAAACTATCCAGGAATACCTTCAGGTGGAATTGACAACTCATTGAATACGTGACAGACTTAGATCCGCCTGGTGTTCGACGACGACTGGGTGACAAAGTCAATCAATATAATCGATACTATCTGTCTGCACCATGTTCGGGTTCTTTTCGCTCACATTATGGTGAATTATTCACTCTGGGGATGTGTATTGCACTATTGTTTGTATTCGTCGGGTGGGGTATTGCTGAGTCGCTCATTGCACCACTGTTCACACACACATTACTAGTGACAATTGCTGGTGTGGTAATCAGCGGGATTGCCGGAGTGATACTGACCGGCTATCTTGTATCAATCACACAGTTTGTTGATGCCAGGTAAATTGATAATTCAATGATTTCTGAGGGAGATACTTGCCTCGAAGGAGCCCCTTAGAGACTTCAGACGATAATGACTTATTCCAGTTGAGATAGTGTGGTCCAAATATGAATGCGCGAATCCTCAAAGCGTATATTAATCATTTCATACCACGAGAGGTAATTGGTCCTGTCATAATCGTCTTTTCACTAGAAGGTGTGATTGATGGTATTTTCACTCTGTACGTGCCTGCTGAGTTTGCGACACTTGGCTGGGGTATTATATTCCTTTTTGCTATCGGTATCGTCACCGTTTGGGGAACAACTGATGAACAGGACATCGAAGAGTTACAGGAGCAGATCGAGAAGATTGAGGATACCTGATGTTGATTATGGGATGTGAAGTGCCTCAGGGTCAAGCCCCGAGGCTTCCTGTTTCCACGACGCACTTTGCAGATCTCACAAGGAAATCTACAGGGGGCACAGTCTCCACAAGCGTTGATTCGGCCTCTCCCCGACCGAGCTTGTGGCGACAGCAGACCATCCAACCGTCCGTGTTTTTGCACTTGAAGCTGAATGTAGCAGGTGTCGTCCATCGTAGTACTCATGATCCTGTGATTTATATTTTATAACACTACACGTCAGCTTCATACACGGGTCAAGCCCCGGCATTCGCCTTGGTCAACTTATAAAATTAGCCGTACGCACTCTGATGAATGAAACAAAAGATTTGCTAGTGAATCTCCTCAATGTACTCAACTATCTGTGAATTTATTATCTTTATATTCACTCATCCGGTCTGGAGCACTGACGTTGGGAACAATTCTCGTTGTGCGCTATTTGTCTCTGGAATCGAGGAAGGCCCATCAAGATGACTCTCAACACATGATTCAGCCATCGACGTCTTATTTGCAACCCAAATAAGCGTTGTATCCGGGCGATATTCCTCGTGATACAGTGTTGGGGTTACATTTGTTACCCGCTCAACCGACAGTGTCCGATCAGCAACTGAAAGTCGCTCTGGTGGAATAAAGCCACCAGGCTCATCCCCAGGATGTACCGCCAGTGATGATGGGGCGATCAGCACAAGATGCACACCATTGCCAACTGGCTCATTCCGCACGCCAAGTGCGCAGACTCCACTCGCTTGAGCCCGGTCACTGACTGTCTGAAGCGTCTCATCTGCTGCGTCAATCGCTCGGGTCAATCGGACAATACCGTCTGCGATCGAGACAGACTCATGATGAACTCCGTCAGCATAGACGACAAGCATTGAGTCTGTTCCAGTTGTTGCAGGGCGGCTTTCAACGCTAAATGGAAGCACTTGATTGCTGAATGAGAGCATATCTGCCGTTGAGACTACTTCTGGAATCAACTGCGATGTCGTGATATCATTGGGCTCATCAACCGATGTCTCATCTTCAGAGTTGATATGCACTGAGAGCGGAATTTCGCGGTCCCATGCTGGTCGCACGGTCTGGACAGCAACCGTCGCGAGTGAATTAAACTGGTTCTGATACGTCTTAACAAGCTCTTCAAGTGAAATTGTGTGAGCGGTTTCATCAAGCAATCGCTCAAGCACGTCGCTATAACTTTCATCTGTCAATCGCCGATTGGCGATTCGCCGCCGTGCAGTGGCGTCAACCCATAGCGCGACTGGGTCATCAAGCACATCATCCGGATATGGCGGTGCACCGGCATGCATCATCGTTGCTGTTGCATCATCAATTTTTGACACCGCATGGTCGTGATACTCAGCAATGATTGTTCGTGAAAGTGGATCACCGCTTGTCTCTCGTCCAATTGCCCATATATATAGTCCAACTGCATCAAAAGTAAGTCGATCAGCTCCCTCATGGACAAGATTCCGAAGAACCCATGTCTGTGCCTCTCGCTGTGAAAGAATTGTTTTATTCCTAATTGTTTCGATATATGCTCCATACAACTGTTCAACAGTATAACAGTATTCCTCAATTTGATCGCGTTCGACCCCTGATGGAAGTGGATCGATGCGACTAAAATCAAGCTCATTCCCAATGGCATTTAATTTAGTCGTTGGATGCCAGTGTGTTTCAATATTTACAGACATTGTATTAGTTATAGCGGAACTCAATAGCACCGTGAGTATGTCTCTTGGTATTACACATATTCCCTCATCATATTAACAATGTATCAATATGAGCATTTGGCGACGTCACAAGCCGACTATGCCACATTGTGTACTGTACCGGTCAATCACTGCATTGTGATATTCAGTGTAAGCGAATGCTCAGAGTTATTATAGAATTTCGAGGAGAATACCCGCGTCTTCAGGCCTGTCTCTTACCCACAAGTGTAATACAAGAGTAGACGAACCAAGATTGGTAGATGGGGCGTCGCTCACGGAGTTGGAAGCCAGAACTCGATGAAGATGGGCAGCTGTGTGACATGGATGTTTCAGGATGGATTCAAACGGAGTTTCGATCAGCCGAGTTTGGAGACAAGCGCCTGAGTGACCGACTAGTACAACTTGGGGATGAACTCGGCAGCTCACCTGCCGAGTCCATCCCTGCTGCCTGCGGAGACTGGGCGTCCACAAAAGCTACATACCGATTTTGCGATAATGAGAGTGTGGATCCCAACGAGGTTCTCTCTGCTCACAAGCAGCAACAGCAATCAAGAGTGAGTCGGTCAGACGAACTCCTGATTGTCTCCGATACCACCGAACTCGTGTTTCCGAGACACCCCTCCAAGGAGGGTCTCGGCGATATTGGCAACTCTGAAATGGATCTCGAAGGTATCAAGCTTCACTCCACGATCGGAATCAATCCACGGACCCATCGAATGACTGGGGTCATCGATCAGCAGCCGCTGATCGAGGACCAGCAGGCCGATGAGAAGTACGATGCCAACGGCAAAGCAGAGCCGATTCAACTTGACAGTGAACATGAGAAATGGAGCCGTGGCGACAGGCAAGCCAGAGACTGGCTTGCCGACGATATCCGCCCGCTATTTATCCATGACCGAGGCGCAGATTCATTCGCGTTCTACGAGGGAGTCACCAGAGAGATGGAAAATGCTGGCTTCATCATCCGAGCGAGTCAAAACCGACGGATTTGGACTGATGATGGTGAACCTGGAAAACTCTTTGACTGGAGCAGCGACCTTGCCGAGCAAGGTCGCAAAACAATCGAGATTCAACAGGGAGGTGGGCGCGAAGCGAGAACAGCGGAGTTGTCGATAGCCACTGGAACGTGTGAGTTGCGCGCGCCAAAGAATAATCCTGAACAAGAGGGTTCAATCGAGGTGAATGTCGTGAGAGTTGACGAGGTCGGTGAAAATGACGACCCGATTCAGTGGGTGTTGCTCACCACTGAATCGGTCGAAGAGTTTGAGGAAACGCTGACACTCATCGACTATTACGGTCTCCGCTGGCGAATTGAAGACTGGCATAAAGTGCTCAAGAGTGGCTGTAACATCGAAGAACGGCAACTGCAGACTTGGGAGCGGATGGAAGTGTTGTTGAGCATGTATTCAGTGATCGCGTGGAAAGTTCTGGAGCTACGAGAACTTGCTCGTGATGATAGTTCAGTATCTCCGGCGGTCCTGCTGAGTGAGGCAGAGCGCACAATTCTGGAAACGAAATTTCCAGAATTGAGCGGTCAAGATGGGAAATCATACGCAGTGAGCGTGGCTAAACTCGGCGGTTATCTTGATCGTGGTTCAGATCCGCCACCAGGGTGGAAGACGATGTGGAAAGGACTCCAGAAGCTACGCATGTGGGCTGAAGGATACGAACTCGGTACTGAATGAGCGCGCTTCGCGGCTCATTCAGCAGAACCCGCCGAAATAACGAGTTCAGCTGAGCTTTCCAAGCGGCTTCATGGATACTTCTCTAATCTTGGGCAGATACTGATGGAAATTTGATTGATTTCTTCTTTTCATGCCTGATTTGGTCGAAATTACCCTCTAGTATTGAGTTATGGGTAAGAGACAGGTCTTCAGGCCTGTCTTTTACCCATACGTTCGTGGAGTCGTAACCGGACGTTTCAGACGCTCTCAGAGGTATTTTGAATCAAAAAATCGAGGCGAGAAGCGATTCAAATAGTGATATCGGCTGTGGGGGTGACAGAACGCCGGTAATCAAGCTCACTACAATTGTTCCAAAGAGGTGCTGAAACTGTAGATACCGAGGATTTCAGTCGTGCTCGCCGATCCCGATCCCGTTCCGCTAAAATCCTGACTCGAGTTGTGGGTAAGAGACAGGTCTTCAGGCGCGGGATGAATCCGACAACTCCTCCGCAACCACCGCCGATGGCTGGACGGGATATTCCACCATTCTCAAACACCAAACGTTAATACTGAAGCGAGTATAAATGATTATACAGACGTTCAGAATGTTGGAAGTCCACCGAACCCATCAAGCGAAGATCTGCAACCACGCACAGGTAGCGGACTCGCTTGACCGGCATGGGTGGAGTGCATCGAAACTCTGGAATGTCGCCAACTACCACTCTCGACAACAGTGGGAAGCCACGGGCGAGATACCCGACCACGGCGACCTCAAAACCGAGTTGAAGACTCACAATAACTACAAGGGATTGCACAGTCAATCCAGTCAGCGCGTTCTGGAGGAACTCGCTGAAGCCTTCAACTCGTGGTACGGCAAGAGGAAGTCTGACAGTCGAGCGAATCCGCCCGGCTACCGCAAAAAAAACTACTACGACCAACAGGGTCGCCGCGTCCACGAAGAACACCCTCGTTCAACAGTAACGTGGAAGCAGAACGGCATCAAACACGACACCAAGAACAACCGCGTTCGACTCTCAAAAGGCGCGAATCACAAACAACACCCGAAAGCGTGGGAATACATCCTTATTGAGTACGAAACCGCACCCGGTGTCACCGTCGAGAACCTCCAACAGGTTCGAACAGTCTACGATAGGGCGAAACAGCGGTGGGAACTTCACCTCGTCTGCAAGCACGAAATCGAGACACCCACCGCGCCCGGCACCGAGACTGCTGGTATCGACCTCGGTATCTGTAACTTCGCCGCTATCTCGTACAGCACCGAGGAAGCCGACCTCTACCCCGGCAACCGCCTGAAACAGGACGGCTACTACTTCCCGAAAGAAATCGCCAAGTGTGATGACTCTGGTGGTGACAGGGCTACTCGACTCCATGCGAAGTGGTCGGAGCGCCGAACCCACTTTTTCCACTCTTTGGCGACACACATCGTTCAGCGATGCATCGAAAACGGTGTTGGGCGCATCAACATCGGAAAACTCGCTGGTGTCCGCGAAGACGACAACGGTAACGGTGAGTCGAAGAACTGGGGGAAGCACGGTAATCTTGACTTGCACGGGTGGGCCTTCGACAGGTTCTCGAACATCCTCGAATACAAAGCGAAGGGTGAGGGAATCGAAGTCGGAGAAGTGTCAGAGCGCGACACAAGCAAGACGTGTTGTGTCTGTGGGAGAGAAGACGAGAGTCAGCGTGTTGAGCGTGGCTTGTACGTGTGTGAAGAACACGGCGACGGCGACGGCGACGGGGATGCGTTCAACGCTGATGTGAATGGGGCGGAGAATATCCGTCTCGACATTAATCAAAGTAACTCTGAGTCTGCACCCGATTTGGGTGGGGATAGGAGTACCGGCTGGTTGGCACAGCCCGGAGTCTACCTTTATGACCTTTCCCGAGGATTCCAACCTCGGGCAGAGGTGGGAGACTGCAAACCCTAATATCCCAACCCAAGCGGTGTGGTGCCGTGGGATTCCTCCGCGTTCACGCGGAGGAGGATGTCAATTTGATCGAGATGTCTCAGCCACGCCTTTGTGCGCGTGCCACAGAAAAATAGAGACATAAAGTCAACGATTGTGTGAGGATTCACATATGAATCATCTCATATGCAGTGCGCAATCCTAAATCAGAACTTGAGAGTGATGAATATAATATTCTCGCAGTACGCAGTAACTAGATCTTCCCCTCAAAGTATGATAGTGGCACTTCTTCAGACAGTTGTGCTTCACCACTTGAAACTTCCATAATCCGATATGGAACAACTGGTTCAAGATCTTCATTAAGATCGACTGAACCGGAAGCACCTTCATAATTCACGTCTCCACTACTGAGCGCCTCTTTCCCAGCATCAAATTCTGCAACCGATACTGTCGTATCACCATCATTAGGTCGTGACACACTTCGGACATTCTCAGCGATTGCTGTTCCACTTGCCTCACCAGCTTTCTCCATGGCAAGACCCATGAGATACGCGCCATCATATGCGTGTGGAGCGAATTGTGTAATCTGATCGGTTCCGCCCATGTTCTCTTGGAATGTTTCGCTGTTTGCTGTTTGTGGGGAGGTAATATACATGCCCTCGACAATATCCGAAAGGTCAGAGAGCATTTGTGGTGACCAAATTGCCTCTGCACCAACCCATTGTCCGCCGTATCCACCTTGATTCCACTGTCTGAGGATTGTTCGACCGTTTCCGGGATACATTACCGCACCAACAGCGTCTGGATCGTCATCAAACACAGCATCAAGTGTTGAGGTATAGTCATTTGTCGCCTTTGTATATGCGACCATATTCAATGTTTCACCACTGAATGCTTCACTTGCTGCTTCAGCAAGTCCTTGTCCATATGGATTATCAACATACAGGAAAGAAGCCGTATCCGCACCAACAATTTGATTCAACACTCGTGCAACAACAAGGGCTTGTTGAACATCATTCGGTGCTGTTCGCCCATAGTATTTAGCGCCGTTATCCTCATTAACACCTGCTGTTGCGAGTGCAGGTGAGGTATTTCCATTTGAAATCTCCATGACTCGGTTATCACGAGCAATCGGTGCGAGGGTCGTTCCAATTCCACTCGAATATGGACCAACGAGTCCGGCGATACCTTCCTGATTGATCATTGTCCGGAACTTCTGTGCAGATCGCGATGGACTCCCCTCAGTATCGTTATTGACTGCCGTAATTTCACGACCACCGAGGAGGCCTCCACTGTTGTTAATCTCCTCAATAGCGAGGTTAAATGCCTGCTGGTGACCACCGCCATATGCACTATTCGTTCCAGTGACTGGGAATATTGAGCCAAGAGCGATTGGCTCACCATCTTCAGCTTCATCCATTGATTCTTCGGTGGCTGTCGACTCGCCATCGCTGGCTTCGGTCTCTGGTTCCTCTGTCGACCCACCACCTGACTGGCGTGAACATCCAGCAAGAGAGACAACACCGGCAGTTCCGGCCGCACCAAGTCCTTTGAGAATATCACGTCGACTACGTTCAGACATTACGTATCGATTGTTGCTATCAAACATATAAATAACTACTGACGAGTATGTTCAAACAATATTCATCTATCGGACATATATTGATTTCAGATGCTGAGGTATTAACGAGTATACAGTTTGTGGCATCGAAATGATTTTACCCTTTACACTGACAATCTGCGACATGGCACCAGAGACGGGATTGTTGAATGCAGTTGTGACAGGTGTCGTGACGGGCAGTATCGTTGCGCTCGGTGCGACGGGATTAGCTCTTGTGTACGACATTGCTGAGGTGCCGAACTTTGCACATGGTGACCTTCTGACGCTTGGTGCGTATGCCGCACTACTGGTGAACAAACCAGATACTGTCCCGGTTTTTGAGTTACTTGCTCCAAGTGCTCAGCAAGTTAGTCTTCCAGGATTAGGTGTTTTGTTTGTTCTATCAGCCATCGGTGTCTTAGGAACAGTCTATCACCTTGGGGGACGAGATGCGCTTTATGGGCAATGGTGGGGAATTGATGTCCCAGGACGTCTGGGGCTTACTGTACATATTGTCGTCGCTGGCGCTATTGGTGCATTAGTCGTCCTTGGAACTCCATCCTTCGGTGCTGCACTACTGTTTTCAGTTGTATTATTGGGCGCAACTGTCCCATTATTAGAGTCAGTTATCTTCAGAAAGTTTCGTGAAAAAAACATCGAACTTGCATTGATGCTTGTTGTTTCACTTGCTGTTGCTTTCATTGTCCGATTTGGCATTCAAACCATCTTCGGTGGGTCAATACGATTTTACTCAGTCGAGACATCTATTCCATTTCTTGGTGGGGCGCTTGATGTGACCCTTGCCAAATTTTTTGACTTTTTCATTGCTTCCGATGGGCTATTTATTAGTCTTCAAGAGACGCGTGGTGGTGCATCAAAACAGCTTCTTGTCGCAAGTTATGGATGGATTGAATTCGCGGTTATTCTGCTGGCTATCATTGCTGTGACATATGTTGCTCTTGATCGACGGAGCCCAGCAGCTATTATTGGTCCTCGACTCACAGCTGCTCTTGGCTCAATTGTTATACTGGCTATCGGAGCAACCGTATTCTGGGGGGGCGCAAATGGAACAGTCCCGGACACTACGCTCGTAGCGACACGGATCCGAACCTCCCCCCTTCGAATCGGAATAATTGTCCTTGCGATTGTAATGATGGGTGCATTGCATTATGTGCTTCAGGCAACAACCCTTGGAAAGACAATGCGAGCAACGAGTGATAATAGAGAGTTGGCGTTAGTTCGAGGGATCAATACTCGGCGAGTGATGATGTCCGTCTGGATTATCGCTGGGCTTTTTGCTGCCGTTGGCGGGATTATGCTTGGATTCCTCTTTAGCTCAATTACAATCAATCTTGGATTTAATCTCTTACTTCCAATGTTCGCAGGCGTGATTCTTGGTGGAATTTCTGTGTATGGTGCCATTCTTGGAAGTTATGTTGTTGGACTTGCGATGGAAATTGGAATCTTCGCAATCCCAGGGCTGAGCGCGACATACCGCATCCCGGTTGCGTTCGTTGTCCTTCTTGCTGTCCTACTATTGAAGCCTGAGGGCATCATAGGGGGGAGATAAATATGGCTGTTGCAGATGTTGTCGTTTCGTTTATGCTTCTTGTCTCAATTTATGGTATTCTCGCCCTCGGATTAAATGTTAAATATGGTCATACAGGACTTCTTGATTTCGGTCATGTTGGATTCTATCTTATCGGCGCATACACTGCGGCATTGTTTGTACTTGGACCTGATGATCCAACAGATTTCACGGTCTATTTGATCGGACTCGGTGATATTCCAATTCTTGGTAGCTGGGTAACAGCTATTCTTGCAGGAACCATTCTTGCGGGTATTGTCGGTGGATTAGTCACGCTTCCGACAATTCGATTACGTGAGGATTATCTTGCAATCACAGTGCTCGGTATCTCCGTTATCTTCCAGCGTGTGATTCAATCAGAAACATGGCTTGCAAATGGACCCGATGCCCTCCGTGGATATAGCCCGCCGCTTCAGGGACCGTTCCCAGTTACCGGTGAGACGATTATCGGTGCAGTGCTGCTCGGATTGATTGTGTTTGTGGCTTGGGGGCTGACGACAGGCGTTCTTGGCATGGTTTCCCAGGCTCCATCAGCGACAGCAACAGCAGCGTCACCATCATCAATACAACGTGGACGTGATGACTCAACGCCCCCTCGTGATCGAGTATATACCCTTGCGACATTCGGGTTCACACATGTCGATGCAATCGCCAAACAGGTGTCACGAACTGCTGCAGTCGCCGGAGGACTCGCAGGTATTCTTGCCGCTGCTGCAGTGTTCATAATAGGTATTACGCTCACAGTTGGTGTGATTGTCTCAGTATACACCTGGATTGTCGCTGCAATCGCTCTCCGTGAGCACTATGCGGATCTCTCCTGGAGTGCGATTACAACAGGCATTGGTCTTGGAACAGGGCTCTTAGTTGCACTAATCCCACTCCCAGTTTTGGAGGCAGTCGGAATTAAAATTATCATCACTATCAGCGCACTTGCTACTCTTGTTGGCGTGTATTATTATATCACAACCCAGATTGATGCATTATCAAACAATCGACTTGCTATTGTCGGGGTTGGGTCGATATGGTTTATATCGCTATGGTATTTTGTGTTGCCAATACTTGGTCCGCTTGGTAGTGGCGATATCGCTGGGGTTGCGCAGACGCTGTTTCAGAATATTGTCTGGCTGCTTCGATTTGGGGGCGATGTTGGTATTGGGTATGCTATTGCTGGCATCGGTGAGTTAACTGTCAAAGTTGATTATCCTCGGTTCCAGTTAGCCGGGTTTGTATTATTCTTTGTTGGACTATACGCGATTGTTGAACGAACCGTTGAATCGCCGTTTGGTCGAGTGCTTCGAGCAATACGGAATGATGAAACAGTTGTTGAATCACTTGGAAAAAACCCGTTCACATATAAACTTCAGAGTATGGTTATAGGGTCTGCGCTCGGTGGATTTGCCGGTGCTTTGTGGGCAATGTATGCACAGGGGCTGACATTTACGACATTCGCACCTCGCGTGACATTTATTACTCTACTCATCATGTTCGTTGGCGGTGCAGGGAATAATAAAGGAATGATCATTGGCGCTGCTCTTTTCTGGGCGTTCCAACAGGCAACAACACAACTTGCAGCCTTTTTCCCACCGGCAATTCGCGTTAATATTCAGGCGTTCCGACTTGTTGTTGTTGGCATTTTGTTTCTCATCGTGTTGTACTATCTTCCTGAGGGACTTTTAGGGAGCCGAACAAGCGCTGCTACAACAACGACAACCGATGGAGATTCATCAGGTCCTCAACGAGCACAACGCACTGAAATGAACTCATCAGGCGAGCATAGTGACAGCACAACAAATACCAGTGTAGATAACGAGCGAATTCCTGATATGGGGACACAAAGAGAACTGGAAGGTGAAGAATGAGCACAGATCATACTGAATTATCGATGAATATGTCTGATGATGAATCACCACCGTCTGATACGAACCCGCTGTTGACAGTCCGAAACTTGCGAAAAACGTTTGGCGGTATTGTGGCTGTCGATGGTGCCTCATTTGATATCAACTCAGAATCAATAACAGGGCTTATTGGACCGAATGGTGCCGGAAAGACGACGACATTTAATCTTATTAGTGGGTTCTATATCCCAGACGGTGGAACAGTTCACTATCGCGGAACTGATCTTCAAACGCTTATGACACCAACGCAGACAGAATCACAAATCTGGAGTGCTGCTAGTGCATTCACAACAGGCGTTATTGGAGGAGCAATTGGGCTTGGCACACTCAATCTCGGAGCACTTCCAGCAATCGGGATGACTGCTGGCGCAGCAGCTCTTGGTGCAGGTGGGTATCTCACTCAAGAACGATTCAAACAACGTGGGTCAGAAACTGCAAATAGTCGTCCATATATGCTCGCACGATCTGGACTTGTTCGCACCTTTCAATTAACCCGAGAACTCGGTGAAATGACCGCTCTTGAAAATTTGATGCTTGCTCCACAGGATCAGGCTGGCGAACGTGTATTGAATACATGGCTTCGACAATCAACTGTTGCGGCTGAGGAAGATACTGTCCGAAATCGTGCGATTGAGATGCTTGAACTCCTTGAAATTGATCATCTTCAGAATGAACCCGCAGGGAATCTTTCTGGGGGACAGCGAAAACTGCTTGAACTTGGACGCGTCCTGATGCTTGACCCAGAGCTTATTCTTCTTGATGAGCCGGTCGCAGGCGTCAATCCGGCACTCACTCAAAAGCTGATGAATCGCGTAAAGGCGCTTCGCGATGATGGATACACATTTTGTATCGTTGAGCATGATATGGATGTTATCATGGAACTCTCGGATCGTATTATCGTGATGAATGAAGGGAAACGACTTGTCGAGGGGTCGCCTGAGGAGATTCGTTCAGATCAAGCAGTTATTGATGCATATCTGGGGGCTGAGTAAGATGCCGCTCCTTGAGGCACGTAATATCGTTTCTGGATACGGAGATGCCGAGATACTTCATGGGGTTGATCTCGATGTGAAGCGTGATGAAATTGTCACAATCATCGGTCCGAATGGAGCGGGGAAATCAACAATGATGAAAGCAACATATGGCTTAATTGATTGTTGGGAAGGAACTGTGAGATTCAATGGGAATGATATTACATCGTTACGCCCTAATCAAGTGACTCAACAGGGATTATGTTATGTTCCACAAAAAGAGAATGTATTTCCAACCCTTAGCGTTCGCGAAAACCTCGAAATGGGGGCCTATATCGATGGAACACCAACTCAATCTGATCTTCAAAGCGTTTGGGATCGATTTCCAATACTCTCTGAACGTCGGAATCAGCGGGCTGGCTCAATGTCCGGTGGGCAACAACAGATGCTTGCTCTCTCCTCAGCACTGATGATAGACCCTGACTTGTTACTTGTTGATGAACCCTCCGCAGGCCTTGCTCCGGATCTTGTTGATAATATGTTTGATCGACTTGTTGAGATTCGTGATGAAACAAATACCGCGATTTTAATGGTTGAGCAAAATGCTCGTCAGGCACTCAGCGTGTCTGACCGCGGATATGTTCTTGATATGGGAGAAAACGAGTTTGAGGGTGACGGGACGGAGTTACTCGAAAGTGATGAAGTAGCAGCATTGTACCTTGGCGAGTGAAGAGATAATTGAGTGATTTTCAGTCTCTCAATACTTAATCCGAGTCAACTGAGACTCCACCTGCTGTATTGATATCATCAATCTCTATAAATTCATATCCACACCCATCACACGCCCACTTAATTTTCGTCCCCAAATGGACTTCCATTGATGCTGTTTTCCAAAAATGCATTCCTCCACAGTCTGGACATTCATATTCGCGTTCAAGACTCATACAACAAGCTGTGCGCGACGGATTATTGAACATACTGGTTTGATACCCTGTTGACATCCGCCCCAGCCCCTTGACGAGGATCCCGAGTTTGGGTTATCTGTCTACAGGGAAAGAGGGAGAGTGCCCCAGGGCTTTGATATTGATGCTGATCTGATGCGACCCTGAAACGATTCACGAGTATTCTGTGTTCTTCAGACGTATATTCGAGCAATGTGGCGAGCCGGTCGGACTCCCATCTGTGAAGTTTCTTGTTCCCACATTTATTCCAATTTCGTGAGTCGCTGCTCTCGTCCCGATAAATCTCGCTTAACTCACCGTCACCGATGGCAATACGACCAACCTCGTAGTCGATGCGCCGCTCTACGACATGTTTGACAAGACCTGCAGGAGCAAGAAATAGTCATGACCACGCGAACCAGCTGTATCAAGAGATTAAATCTCCCCGGGCGATTCAAAATGATAGTCTCACACTTGATCTCGATTGTCAGACACACACAACTGGTCGTCACATCGTGCTAGATCTGTTTGCATAACTCCCGGTCCTTCTGGCGTGTCTGGCGATACTCACTCGGCAGGTGGTCGAATCGGGACCGATCTGTGCGTGCTCGCCCTATTGCTGCAACTCCGCCAGCAGGTCGGTAACCCTTTCACTTGGAATAATTTGCCCTTCGCTTGATAACTGAGGAACCGTGCGGCGCTAGTTGTTTGTGTGTCCCGTCGCCGCTGTCAAAGACAATCGCCACGACCTGTTTTTTACACTGAGATCGACCACCAATATACGGTCTATAACTGTCTCAGATTTTCCCCCGGTCATAAAAGCGGGCACGTCGAGCGTGTATACATGCTCAGGCATGTGGAGTACCGGCGTTTTCATATTACTAGTTTCGGGTAGCTAATAAAATCGAGAATGTGGTTGGGAACCGGGATTTCTGTTTCGTCCAACCGTAATAACTCTCTGGTGGGAGCGAGTCCGGGGTGTTCAATACAAAGCGAGGCTTCCATCTTTGATATATCGCTCGTGGATGTGAGAGTCGCCTTGTCCGATACGGCAGTGTGCAGTTGGGTTCGGACTTCTTGACAACCTCTGTGTCAGTCTCACAGTGATTAGTGCAAGTATTTACTGCCGTGATTATTCGTGTCAGTGATAGGAGCTGCTGAACCCGCGTCACTCGACACCGCCGGTGAAACTATTCGAAGTAATCACCATCAGAGAACTGTCCACGTGTGTCGTCGTAGTCGCCGGATTGCTTGACGATGTGCTTCAACACTCGCCACTCGATTATACGCCGACTCCTCATCGCACAGTCGTTTCGGAGCTGCTGCCAGCCAACGCGTCGACTCTCGCGCCCGGCAATGGTTTCGATCACAGACTGAAACGTGGTATTTGTTCGGACACATGCGTAGGACTGCCCTCTGTGATTGCTGATGGCGTCGAGATGAGTATCACTCTAGTATTCGTTCAGGGAGTTGGTGGGTATGTTTCTGAGCGAAGGTGGGCAGCCAATTAAATGGGTTGGAGGACTTGTTGGGGATGTAGAACCACTCGGTCAGACTCATCAGTCATCATCATCAATTCTGAATATCGTTGAGATTCGGTACCCAAATGTATAGTCCTCGACAACTTCGGTCTGGAGATGATCATTGGCGTCGATTCCATGGCTAGAAAGAACGCCCAGTGCCTCTGACAGAGACAACTGGAGATTACTCACGTCTGTAGATGGTTGGAAGTCGATTTCCCGTGCTTCTTCATTATGTACGTTCCACCCGACAGCATCCAGCAACTCGTCATCAACGGCGTCCCTCGGTTGATGGAAGGAATAGTCGGTGGAGAACCGGAAGCAGTACATCTCAACATCCTCATACAGTCCGTGGAGATGGAGGTCGACAGCATCAGGAGCGGACTTCGTGAGACGGTGGACGGCAATGGTCTTAGCATCGTACAGTGCCTTCTTCTGAGTGGATTTCACTTTTGCTTCAGCCCCTTCACCAATTTTGTATGCCCGGTCTGCCTCCTCATTAAGACGCTTGGCGTGGCGATTGATGGCGTGGACAGCGGCGAGAATATTCCCGTCAATCGGAAGTGGGTCAACCTCGTCGAAGTCAACTTGCGGGTGTTTTGATGGTATCTTGTATCTCCCATTCGGCGGACTGACATCTCGTTTCTCCGGACATTCGTCGATGCTGTCCAGCAGTTCAACCGTTTTGACAGAACCGAGAGTGTGGCGGGTGCGGGCGTTATGATAATTAGAGACACTCTCCGCCGTCGCAACGTCGAACTCAAGATCTGGTCGGTCAAATGGTGCTGGTGGTGAGTTAATTTCGAAGTCGTGTTCTTCGTAGATTGTGACAGTTGGAGAGTCGGACGGCACGGGGGAGCTGTACCTGTCAGAGTCGTACTCGCCGGATGAAGTGTTTTTGAACCGGCTCAGCCACACCTCGATAATCCGCTCACATCTCCAGTCCTCGGCGTTGTCTTCCTCCCAGTGTTTATGAAGACCAAGACGATACCACTCACTCTCTGGGAGGTGGAATCTCGCGTAGATGGTTTCTCCAGCGTCAGCGATATCAACCATATCAACTATTGCGTCAAAGCACGCGCACGGCACGGTCACCGTTTCCGGTCCTCTGCGCTCTTTGACTGGCTTGATAGGGACAGTAATCTCGCCGTCTTCAAGATACACCCGGACTGGTTTCTTCTCACCCGCCGAAAGGATGTGCCCGACTCTGTCAGGGTGCATCTGCTCAATGGTATCCGTTTCGTCACCGTCTTGTTCTATCCCAGTCATATTCTAGTTAGCCAGTTAGTCAGGTTTGTTCATGCGGCTGATTTCGACCGTGAGGTCACGCCAGCCTTTGAGAACGGAGATATGTGCTGTCTTTCCGGTGGTCTCTCTTGGTTATCTCTTAGTATTAAATGTGGACTCTGATGCATTCAACATATGCACATGATATAAATCTCATCGTCCGGGTAAATGGGTGAAATGCACTCGAATCCTACCGACCATACAAGATTGTTTCACAATCACACACCCCTCGCCGATCCGCGTCAATGGACGACATAATATAACAATTATTATACTTCACTGAGACCGCCGGGAAGTTTACGTTCGTTGGCATCTAGCTACTGGTGTGGACGCAGATCGCCTCGTTGTCGGAATCGCAGCTGTCTTTGCAGGTATTACGACCCTATTAACCATCCTTTCATTCGTTTATCAAATATTCTTACTTATTGTTGCTGTTCCCTTTGCAGCAGCAACATACCTCCTGTGGTATCATGCGAGCGGACGCATCGAGAAAACACTCCGCGCAGGTGCAACCCAGCAGCGAAGGAGTCGTCGCGGCGTCGATCAGTCTGGAAATGCCACCCGTGGACCAGGTAGTTTTGAGGGATCTGGACCAGGACGACGTGCAACAAATCACCGACAGACTCGATACACTCGTGGGCGAAGTAATCGAACACCACGACACTCGAATGGATTGAGCACTCAAGAGGCATATCAAACGCTCGGAGTTGACTCAGATGCTGATCAAACAACGATCAAGCGTGCATATCGCGAGCGGGTCAAAAAGACTCATCCTGATACCGAAACGGGTGATGAAGAGAAATTTAAACGCGTCAATCAGGCATATGAACATCTCTCTGAGTGATAGTGATCTCCCAATACTACGCCCAGTTATAGAGTACAAGGAGAATACCCGCGTCTTCAACCCTATCTCTTACCCACAACTCGAGTCAAGACTTTAGCGGAACGGGATCGGGATCGGCGAGCACAACTGAAATCCTCGGTATCTACAGATTTAATACCTCTTTGGAACAATCGTAGTGGAGTTGATTACCGGCGTTCTATAACCCCCACAGCCAATATCACTGTTTGAATCGCCTCTCTCCTCGATTTTCTGCGTTCAAAATACCTCTGACAGCGTCTGAAACGTCCGGTTACGACTCCACGAACTTATGGGTAAGAGACAGGTCTTCAACCGCGGGAGAGTCTCACTTTTTGTAACTCAGGACAACAATCGTGACTCCCGTTCAGCGGTGATTCGCGTGCTTCCCATAGGTTACTCCAATTAACCGGCTCTCATCGTACAGCCAATCTGTCGATGCTGTGTCTGTGTCTGTGGCTATGTTGTATTGTTTTGCCCGCAGGTGAGTTCCCACATTATCAAAGCCGTGTGGGCTTTCACCTTGCATCACTGTCACAGTCACAGTCACGGCACATCTGCATCCACATACTCAATACACCTCGATACCAATATTGTGAGAAGAGAAGCCACACCACGAAAAGGGTTTTAATAAATCATTGCCTACCTATCGATATGAGCGCGGATCGGGCCGCTCTTGAGGCGGCCCTCGATCGCGGCGAGGAGGAGGGAGGAAACGTTGAGTTCAAAGAACGACTCTCTCGTGAGGTACACCTCGCAGATGGACGACTTGAGAGTCTCGCAGCACAGTTGCGCCATCGAATACTCTCAGGCGATGGCACCGCGATGTACGTTATCGGTGTGACCGACGATGGCGGTATTGCCGGCATTTCTGCGGATGCGTTCTCAGAGTCAATGGATGTTCTTTCTGTGCTTGCCGAAGAGGCTGGAGCACATATTGAGGATGTTGAAACCTGGGGAGTTGGTACTGAAACAGAGCGTGGGCGTGTTGGGGTTGCAACTCTCAACGAGGGGTCAATGCTCAATGTCGACGATGATCATATTGTCGTTGGGACAGCCGGTCACGTTGATCATGGAAAGTCGACGCTTGTTGGCTCACTCGTGACTGGGACTGCTGATGATGGGCAGGGGCAGACCCGTGGTTTTCTTGATGTACAACCACATGAGGTTGAGCGCGGTCTCTCAGCTGACCTCTCATATGCTGTGTATGGATTTACTGACACTGACACCGTCCATATGGATAATCCACATCGGAAATCAGACCGAGCCCGGGTTGTCGAAGAGTCAGACCGTCTTGTCTCGTTTGTTGACACAGTAGGACATGAACCGTGGCTTCGAACAACTATCCGTGGACTTGTTGGGCAGCGACTTGATTATGGACTTCTTGTCGTCGCTGCTGATGATGGTCCGACAAAGACCACACGTGAACACCTTGGCATTCTACTTGCAATGGAACTTCCGACGGTTGTTGCAATCACAAAGGTTGATATGGTTGATACCGACCGCGTTGCTGAGGTTGAGCGTGCTGTTGAGCGATTACTCCGCGATGTCGGTCGAACGCCGTTTTTGATCGAGCGACATGGGGTTGCGGCGGCTGTTGATGAACTAAGTGACTCAGTTGTCCCGATCCTCCGAACAAGTGCAGTGACGATGACTGGGCTTGATGAGCTTGACTCAATGTTTGAGTCTCTCCCGAAAACAACCAATCATGATCGAGATGATTTTCGGATGTACATTGACCGTACATACTCCGTGACTGGTGTTGGTGCTGTTGCCTCAGGGACTGTTGGATCTGGTAGTGTTGAGGCTGGTGATGAACTACAAATTGGTCCAATGCCGGATGGCTCATTCCGTGATGTCGAAGTGCGTTCAATTGAAATGCATTATCATCGTGTCGACCGCGCGGAAGCAGGAAGAATCGTTGGCATTGCACTGAAAGGTGTCGATGAGGAAGATATTGAACGCGGGATGGCACTGCTTCCAGCGGAAAATGATCCAACCGCTGTTCGCTCATTTGAGGCTGAAATAATGGTACTCAATCACCCGACACGAATTCGTGATGGCTATGAACCCGTTGTTCATCTTCAAACAGCAAGTGAAGCTGTTATCTTTCATCCAGACGAGGGGCAACTCCTTCCTGGCGATACCGGTACTGCAACTGTCGAATTCAAATTTCGCCAATATCTTGTAGAAGAGGGACAACGCTTTGTATTCCGTGAGGGACAATCAAAGGGTGTTGGAACGGTCACTGATGTTACCACACATATTGACCTCTCAGATTGATATCCTCCCGGCGTTGAAGAGCGATTATTCTCGACCGCAGTTGTGATAGTAGGGTTTGCATTCTACCACTTATTTTCTCGATGAAAATCTATCTGATAAACCACGAAGGATGACCCTGGACTGCGCCAACCAGTCGACACTCACATCCCCGTCCAAGTTGGACGCAAACTGGGAGTTACTTTCTGTGTTGTTGATGTCGAAACGGATGTTCTCCGTCCTATTCATATCAGCGTTGCACATATCGCCGTGTTCCTCACGCACGTACAAACCGCATTGAACAATTCAGACCAAATCATAGATATCGATCTTTATCCCTCCCGAGGGGTTGAAAACGTCGGCTCCACATCTTCTATATATGCTCTCGCTCTCAACGCCAGTCATTGGACTAGCTGTTTTGCTTGTTGGTGTTCAGGTGGTGTATTCAGCACTTGATATGCTTAATATCAGTTACGGGGCTGCAGCTGTCCGCGATGCAGATACATGGATTCGTGATGGACTCAATATTTCAGATCCTGAGCGAATCCTTGCATACCAGCGTTCAACAACAATCCTCTCACGGATTCAATCATGGGTCGGACTTGCTATTCTCTTAGCTATTGTAGTGACCGGGATCTACACTGATTTGACGCGAGCGCTCACACAAACTGGATTGACTCCATCCATACAAGGTGTACTACTCATCGCTGGTGCTGTTGCTGGTTCGCGGTTCCTCAGTGCACCATTTGATCTATACAAGACATTTGTTATTGAGGATCGATTCGGATTCAACAATCAAACGGTTATGCTATGGCTTCGTGACTGGATAATTGGTCTTGTGATTGGACTCATTGCAGCTACGCTGATTGGTGGAACCGTCCTTTGGGTCATCGAAGCCGTCCCATCGTTATGGCCTGTTCTCGGATGGCTCATTGTCATTGGTGTTTCACTCGCGACGATGGTGATATATCCACGGGTAATTGCACCGCTGTTCAACGATTTCGAGCCAATTGAGTCCGGAGCGCTTCGTGATGCGGTTGAAGATGTGTTCAGTCGGGCTGGATTCGATTGTGAGCAAATATATGAAATGGATGCAAGCCGTCGGTCGTCGCACTCAAATGCATATTTCATTGGATTTGGTCGCGCTAAACGAGTTGTTTTGTTTGACACTCTTATCGAGCAAATGAGCACCAATTCAATTCAGGCGGTTCTCGCACACGAGCTTGCACACTGGAAGAAAGCACATATTTGGAAGCAACTTGTTGCGTCCACAATCCAGATGGGAGCAGTTTTTGCCTTCCTATGGTGGATTACCAGCTCTGAGTGGGTGTATACTGCATTTAATCTTCCATCGGTGACATACGCTGCATTAGGCATTGGACTGTTGTATGCTGGACCAGTTCTTGGACTTCTGTCACCCGTGACGAACCGCCTTTCATTATCGCATGAGCGTGAGGCTGATGACTTCGCAGCCGAAACCATGGGCGGACCAGCGGCTATGACACAGGCACTTCAAACACTCGCTGGGGAAAATCTGCAGAATCCGTTCCCACATCCAGCATACGCTGCATTCCATATGACTCACCCGCCGATTCCAACACGTATCCGTCGACTTCGTGAGCAATACGGTGATGACAATATCAATGATGGGCTTCTTGATGGAGACGACTCATCCGCTGAGACTGATGGAGACGCCGATGATGATCCAGCAACGCCAGCAGCTTGATACTGAATTCAGGGTAATCACCATGTCTTTTGATTCATATTGCTTGTTGTGCACGCCATATCAGTCGAAGGATCACTAATTCACCGCTGTCCGGGAGGCAATTTATGAAAATATACACTATGTAATATTTCACCATACTGACGTGCTCAAACAAAGTATAATTAATATTCAAATGACTCAGCTACAAGCTCCTCATTCGTCTCGCCAAGAACGTGGGTTGGACCATCAATCACATCAACAGTCACCTGTGCGGGCGCAAACACACTTTCTGGAACATCATAGAAATCCCAATCTGCCTCAGCAAATATCTCCTCGAATGGTGTTCCATATTTATCACGAGCAGTCGAGGGGAGTTCTTTGAGTACAGGGTCATCCGCCGTGACGGTGAGATGCACAGTGCCCCCGTATGCTAATGCATCATTCGTTCGCCCCATTGCGATACTTTCATTATAGCTAATTGGTGCAATCGGTGCTGACCCAAATGCTGAATGAACGTTTCGAACATCATATCCAAGTTCAAATAATCGGAATAATGCAAGTTCTGCAGCTCGCGCTGCGGCTGTGACGCTTCCAACAACCGATCCAGTGGCATATGTTGGGAGCATAACCCCGCTCAGATTGACATCTGTTTTATTCGCGACATGTTCAATAACAGTCTCAGATGGAAGTGAAATGCTCTCAACGCTAAGCACAGCCAAGTCAAACTCATCAAAATATTCGAGTGCCTGGAATTCATCCTCTTCAGCAACAAGTGCACGGGCTGGTCCTGCCCCAAGTCCCTCGAACGTTGGGTCATCAAACTCAAGCTCCCATCCTGCTTTTTGCGAACACAGTAATGCTACCGCAGGGTGGTCTGTTTGAACTTCGACGTGTGGTGTTTGCACGCCTGCAATCTCATCCATCCGGGTTTGCACAGTTGCTAATCCAGCAGTCTGGATTTCAGCAAGTAATAATCCAGCTTCAACGCCACCCTCTGCATTTACACCAAAATCAAGCACTCTCGCACCCGAATCCAATTCCTGTGGAACGATTCGAAGTTCTTCAGCAAAATCAATCGCCTCATCAACAAGCTCAACCGCCATCCGGTTGATTGAATCCATACTTATTATTGACTGGCGCTCAATAAAGGGGTTCGCTCAGAAATTTAAACATGTTATCGCTTAATTCTCCATGGTTGAATAGATATTTTACTGGATAAGATATCCCACAGGCGAGGGAGAGCGAGTATCTCAATTGATTAGATGTAATCCAAAGCCGGCTGAGATAGTTGGAATACGCTGTTTGAACTCAAATAAAGAATTTTTTATTTGAACCTAGATCTAGGGTTTTTCGAATTGAATGCAGTAGTGTCACTCACTCATCGTTTTTGACTGTTTTTGTCTTCGACCCTTCAGTCGGCGACAGACTGTCACCTCGAGCAGGTCGGCCAAGAGTCTCCTCAACAGCATTGACCTTCTCTTGCGCGGTTGTGTCACGCGCCCGTTTATCATCAATCTTCAAGACGGTGCTCACACGATCTGCATCGACAGCATCATGTGCAGCTTGCGCAGCAGTAAATAACGTTTCTGTGTCATCTGCTTCGATGACTGTCCCCATTGGATTCGTCTCATAACTAACCGGGAACTCATCAAGCGCTTCCACGGCGTCCGCAACATCACTTGCCATACTCTCTTCAATCACTGGTGCAACACTCAATAATGCAATTACACTCATCACTATTTGTCGATCATCCAGTAAAAAAACAATTCGCCCATAGTAATCACCTGACATCGGTAATAAACTACCATTAATATATTACGGGATAAGAAAGGAGGATATAGAACTACGCAGATATAGTTGACATATGAGGTTACATGTTCAATCGAATCTTATTACCGACGGATGGGACCGATGCGATGCAGACTGTCATTGATCATGCGATTGATATTGCGTCTCGACGTGACGCGGTGATACACATTCTATATGTTGTTGATGATCGGGCATTCCTCACACTTCAGGATGGAATGAAAGCCGACGTAATTGCCGAACTTGAAGCTGAAGGCGAAACTGCCCTCGAAGCAACTGCTCGTCTCTTCGATAATTCTGATATCAAAACAACAACAGCACTTCGTAAAGGCGATCCAGCCGATGAGATTATTTCATACGCCACTGAGACAGATGTCGATCTCATCACAATGGGGACACGCCGAGCTGATTATACCGAGAATCTAGTCGGCAGCGTTTCACAGTCAATTGTTGCGCGTGCAGATATCCCCGTCCTAACGACGAATCTTACACGTGATGACGACATCTGAGCGTATCAGCGTCGCACGTGATGCCGCGCGTGCCGGTGCACATGTCGCTGCTGATAGTTTTCGAACAAAACTTGCAATTGAACAAAAAGATGCGAAAACAGATGTTGTGACGCAAGCCGACCGTGATGCTCAAACAGCAGTCATTGAATCGATTCGTGAGACCTTTCCTGAAGACGCTATTGTTGGTGAAGAAGAGGATGCACTGAAAGTCGTCCCTGAAGATGACACGGTATGGGTTATTGACCCAATTGACGGCACAAATAACTATGTTCGTGGCACACGGACTTGGGCAACAGTTGTTGGCGTTGTGCGTGATGGTGTTGTCACTGCTGGAGTCATAACTCTGCCAGCACTCGATGATAATTACTGGACTGATGGCGAGTCAGCATACAGGAACGGCACCCCTGTGTCGGTCTCAGAGACAACAGACCCAGAAGCAGGCGTTGTTACTCCAACAATGTGGTGGGATTTCGATTCACGTAATCAATATGGCAACGCATGTCAGGCTATTGTTGATCGTTTTGGTGATCTTCGCCGAATAGGCTCTGCGCAGGCTGCTCTTGCCAGTGTTGCTGATGGGTCGCTTGATGCCGTTATTACAAATCTTCGGACAAAACCATGGGATACACTTGCGGGTGTGGCAATGGTTCGTGCTGCTGGTGGTACTGTGACGGACCTCCACGGTGACACATTTCGACACGACTCTATTGGGCTTATCGCCTCAAATGGATTGATACACTCGAACGCTCTCTCAGCAGCACAGTCAATCGATCACCCAGACGCGGACCAAAGATGAATTAACCCGATATCACTGGCGTACTGTGCTAGTCGTTCCAGCTATTCATCTGTGACTCAGGATCAATGGTCAATAATTATCAATCAGATTAATTCCTCTTCGCATTGTTGAGCGAGGCTTCAGCCTCTGATTTTCAGTAAATAACTATAATTAACTGAGTCATAGAGTTGTCAGTGTATTCGTTAGAGTGGACCGGAATTCTCAACAGTGATGCCACCGGCAATACGCATATGTCTACTGTCGCTGCTCGTCTTGATACTTCCCCAGAGCGTCTGTGGGTTGGCACTGTATCGACGACAGTCGCTGTGCTTGTTATTGGATCACTTGTCGCACCAGAGACGATTTATGATAGCTTTCTCTGGCATTATTTCTGGGGACCGGTTCAGGCGGATGCAAACTCTGCGGTATGTGCAGTTAGACCTGGCTCAACGGTACAATACCTCACGAGTACAACGGCGTGTGCCAACGCCACTGAACCTGTTGCATATCCTGGCTATACACTCGTTTCTGAAGTTGGATACATGATTACCTTGCTTGTTGCATTAATTGGGGTGGTGTTTCTTCTTCGCCAACTTAAGATTGGATCCGATCGACAACTATTCTATGCACTTACCCCATTCATCTTCTTTGGTGGGGCACTCAGAGTCATTGAAGACGCAAATGACGCTGTCCCGTCTGCTGACGCACTCATCAGTTATCCACTCAATACACTTGTCATCAGCCCAATCATCTACTTCACTGTCTTTGCAGTCACACTTGTTGCTGTTGGATTCACTGTCTGGGCAGAACGCCGTGGTCTCGTTGAACGATATGATCGGCTTTTATTCATCACTGGAACAGGAGTACTCGCGCTTGCTCTTGGCTATCTTATTTCACTTGTAATCAATTCAGCTCCTGGTGTTGAATTTTATCCGCAGGTGCTTCTCACCGTAGTCATTGGGGCAACTGCTGTAACTGGAATCACATGGTGGGTCATCAAAACGTTCATGCCGTCAATTAATCGTGGCACAGAGTTCGTTGGACTCGTTATTCTTTGGGGACATGCTGTCGATGGGGTCGCAAATGTGATTGGGCTTGATTGGATGCGCGCAATTGGTGCTGGACCAAATCTCGTGCCGAAACATCCTGTCAATCAGTTTGTTGTTGACGTTACTGGATCGGTGCTTCCGACATCAGTTCTGGCTATTACCGGTGATACATGGCCGTTTCTCCTGATAAAACTCCTTGCAGCAACATTTGTCATCTGGGTATTCGAACCAGAAATATTTGAGGAGAGTCCTCGCTACACAATGTTACTTCTCATTGCGGTTTTGGCAGTTGGATTGGGACCAGGCACGCGTGACATGCTTCGAGCGACATTCGGGGTCTGACATATTTTTGATCTATACTTATGTGGTATAGGAATAGATCTCATAACCCTATGATTGTGATTGTAATTGTAATATAAAAAAAACTGAGACGTTCAGTTGTTACGGGAATGGGTGGAACGGTCGATCAAGTTTGGCGTCAAATCCAAACTCGCGCGGGACACGTTTTGCTCGCTCACCGAAGAAACTGTGTTGTTGGAATAGCGGTTGTGCGCCCGGAATAAGGACTCTCACAGCTTCAAACCCAAGCGTTGATACATCGGGTGTTGTTATGCGCGTCGCATACACATCAAGATCAGCTTCAGTTACATGCTTGATAAGTGAATCAAGCGCATCCGCCCCAGTTGGGATAGGTGACGGTGCGATATCCTTGGCTGCAACCGTAGTTTCAGTCATAATAAATTTCTGTACGCGACCTGGGAACGTTGCATACTCGTCAATCGCCCCATCAGTATCCGTCACACCATCCTTCCCCATTGCTCGCAACTCCATCCAGTTTTGCAATGCCTCTGCAAGCGAACCCTGTGCGGTTGCAACCGGGTCAAGACCTGCATCTGATCCGATAGCGAACTGTGGCCACTCACCATCATCACGGTACACCGCAGTTGCAATCACAGGAACATCGATATCTTGTGTAAGTAAAAATGTCTGTACAGTAAGTCCAACTCCGCGAGCACGCTGACAGAGCGTCCGGTAGCTCTCATCATCGACTGTCAACTTCACCGGCTCAAAGGTTGAATACCAAGCAAGCATTGCTGCGTCGCGCTCAATCACTTCAGAGATTCCAGCGCACAAAGCCTCAATGCCTCCGTTCCCAAGCCCAAGCCCCGTTGTAATTGCTGGGCGATATCGTTCCTGTGGTGGCGGATGATAGACGAACGTCGCCGGAAGTGCAACGTGTTCATCAGTTGCGAGGTTAATTCCGGGGACCCACGGTATTGGATTGCTTGGGTCGTATGTCGGCGTCCTCTCCGGTTGTACAAATCGGCGGGGAGAGACTGCTGCACTCTGTGTGTCTTCAGATGCTTTGATAAACTTCTCAGTTCGATACACTCCCGCACAGTATCGCTCAAGTGCCTCTCCAAGTGCCTTCATATATGCAATATTCCAATCAGCGTCAACACCAGCCGCAAACTCTACAGCACGAGTATCACTAAATGACTCCGTTGATGCTATTTGTGCAATGTAATATGGGGCAGGAAATGACTCACGCTCACCGACTTGTGTGATAATTCCCAATCGATCATCAACAGCTCGTTCAGCATGAGAGAGAGATGTATCAAGATTCACATCGCGCGCTGTTTGCTCAGGGGTGAACCGCTCACTCATATCGCCATCGTGACCGTACATGTCCGGAGTTCCTATGAGATCCCGCTCAGGTCCGATTTTTGTCCCCGAAATTTCAAGCACAGTTCCGGAGATATCAACAGCAGATGCAGTACACATCCCGACGGCTCGTTGCCCAGCGAGTACACCTGCTGTGATGGTGGTCCGGTCTGCAAATCCTGCATCACCTGGTGATGTTGTTGTCATAACACGCGTCTGCAGTGTTTCAAACGTGGGACCCTTTGCAGGAAGCGTGGTGATCGCCGCATCAATGTCGTCGATAGGGCATCCGCCCATCCCACCAAATTCGATAAAAACCATGGCTGAGTCGGCACTGAGCGCTCCTGGAATTACCGTGGTTCCATCCTCACCTGTCTGCTCAACTGTTGTTACCACGACAGTCGCATCCGCATCTGCCGGTGATTCGGTATGAATGAATGTAGGCTCTGATTTCGAGCTCGAATAACATGGATCGGAGTCTAAACCCGTGTTAGTGGATGTCATTACCTGTTTTGCAGCATCAATAGCAGCAGACGGTCCTGGTCCAGTGATCGCGAGTGCATAGCTCACGGCTTTGATTCATCAGTCACTCATAAAAACATACACGAATATATAATCGGCTCCTACAATCGCTGATGAGCTATATGCTAATAAATAGGACTCCACAGATCGCCCGAGTTGTGCTAATTCGTCTTATGCAAGTAGACTTTCTGCGACGCCAGCGAGCTGATCGGAACTGGCACGTACGAGTTGATTATGACCAAGTTTCAAACGAAGCCGCGGTCGACCAACGTCAATTGGGACTTTTTCGGTATCAATCAGACCTGATTCCTCAAGTTCGGTTTTTGTTCGCGAGAATGTTGCCTTACTCGCAATTCCAACATCTTCGCCCCACTTTGAGATGTCATAGAGAAGAACGTTATTCTTTGCAGCGACTAGCAGGCTAATTATCACCTCATTGAGTGCACTCCTATCATCACGAGCGGTCTGTAGTGTTGTTAGTACCGAATCAAAGTCTGAGCGTGTTTCATCACCGATTTCACTTGCAAGTGTCGACCGGACAGATGAAATTGCTGGCGTCTGGAGCGGATATGATGTTGCTGATTCAAATGCCTGCTCATATGAATCTCGCACGCTTGTGACAAATTCAATCTCATCAGCAATCAGCCCAGCAACTTGATTATTCGTCTGAATCATCGTGACTGTTGCACTCGTTGTAACAATTAATGAATTCGGCTCTGAAACGTCACTTACCCGGAGTGTAAGTACATTTGAGTCAACAAGCTCGGCTGCGTTGCTCGCAACAATAAAATTATCCATCACCTCTTTTAACCGCTGTTCATCAGATAATAATCGGACACTCGTATCATTGGTGAGTGTATCTGAGCAATCTGTGACAAGTGCCTTAGTGAGGTCTTGAGTTGGATTGACTACATATACTGCGCCAGTCACTTCTGAAAGCACAGATGAAAGAACATGCCCCATATCTGTGCCAAGCACATTCGCATCAAGACTCATAGCCAATGTAGCGTACTACAACGTCTTGAAATTTATTACAAGCTAAATTATGCAGAATACTTCTATGATATCCACTTACTACGGTCAAAACACCCGCTAAAGCGTTTTCATATTTTTGAATATTGAGTCGTGTCCAAGCTTCAAAGCACTCATTCCACTTAATTTGTTGATGACTCCTCCAGTGAGATGATTGCTGCTCGATGTGACATGGATTGAGATGTATATATCACAAAATAGATATTATCAACACATGAATTTTTTTATATTCATAACGCATCATTCTATCAAATTTATATGTTAAATAACCAATACAATGAGCCAGGACAAATAGGTAAAATCAGGGGGAGTGGACACACTTATTTGAGTAACGTCCCCGATATTGTGTATGGAACGTAGTCACATCCGCGACGTCGACCCGGACGCTGCTGATGCGCTTTCGAGTGAACGCCAGCGTCAAGAGGATACACTTGCGATGATTGCAAGTGAAAATCACGTCAGTGAAGCCGTACTTGAAGCACAAGGAAGCGCACTGACAAATAAGTACGCTGAGGGATATCCCGGTGAGCGATATTACGCTGGCTGTGAGTATGCTGATGAGATTGAGTCACTCGCTATTGAGCGTGCAGAAGAACTGTGGGGTGCTGAGCATGTTAATGTTCAACCACACTCTGGAACCCAGGCCAACATGGCTGTATATCTCACTGCACTTGACCCGGGCGATAAGATACTTTCATTAGATCTCACCCACGGCGGACATCTAAGTCATGGTCATCCAGCGAATTTCACCGGACAAACATATACCGTTGAGCAGTATGAGGTTGACCCCGAGACGGGATATATCGACTATGAGGGACTCAAAACAAAAGCTGATGAGTTCAATCCTGACATTATTGTCTCTGGATACTCCGCGTACCCGCGAGAAGTCGAATTTGAGCGAATTCAAGAGGCTGCAGACTTGGCTGACGCATACCATCTTGCTGACATTGCTCATATCACTGGATTAGTTGCGGCTGGCGTTCACACCTCTCCTGTCGGCGTTGCAGACTTCGTGACTGGATCAACACATAAAACAATTCGCGCAGGACGCGGGGGTATCATTATGTGCAATGAGGAGCACGCAGATGATATCGATAATTCGGTATTCCCGGGCGCACAAGGCGGACCGCTCATGCATAATGTCGCTGGCAAGGCAGTTGGTTTCAAAGAGGCACTTTCTGATGAGTTTGAGGCGTATGCTGAACAGACCGTAAAGAACGCAGAAGAACTTGCAAATACACTCACCGATGCTGGGCTCTCTGTTGTTTCTGGCGGTACTGATAATCATCTTGTTCTTGTCGACCTTCGACCATCGCATCCCGAAACAACTGGAAAGGAAGTCGAAGCAGCACTTGAATCAGCTGGTATTATTATGAATGCGAATACAGTCCCCGGTGAGACACGATCGGCGTTTAATCCAAGTGGGATCCGTGTTGGAACCCCGGCGCTCACCACAAGAGGATTCACCGAATCGACAGTTCGTGAAGTTGGTGAGTTGATGATTGAACTTATCGATGACCCGACCGACGATGAGGCGATTGCTGCTGTCAGCGACCGCGTCGATACGTTGACCGACGAATATCCACTATACAGATAATCAAACGGCTCCGTGTCACTTGAGCGCTGCTGTACCTTATGAACGGAACAACGAGAGTTCTACGGGTCACCTGACTTGTGGTCGTTTACTTACATATTGAGTTTTCAGTAACTAAATGGAACACTTTTCATAACGGTAAGCGACGAAATTGATGCGTTTCAAGTATGTTGCTAGCAAGTATTCCTGTGTGACACAGACACAGACACAACTAATTGACGGCACAGAGGTTGCCGCATCAATCAGATCTGATCTTATTAGCAGTGTTACTCGTATTGTGAACACCGGGACGACTCCACAGTTGGCGACGGTGTTGATGAACGATGACCCAGCGAGTCAGACGTATGTTTCAATGAAACATGATGATTGTGAGGAGGTTGGAATCGCAACACGAGATATTACGATCGATCCAGAGGCGCCGGCTGCCGAGCTGTTTGATACTGTTGATGAACTAAACGCTGATTCATCAGTACATGGGATTCTTGTACAGATGCCTCTCCCTGACCATGTTGATGAGCGTGAGGTTCTTCGCCGAATCGACCCGAAAAAAGATGTCGATGGGTTTCACCCTGAAAATGTTGGGCGGCTTGTTGCTGGACAGCCACGATATAAACCATGTACACCGCATGGGATTCAAAAGCTACTGATTGCGGCTGACATTGAAACAGAAGGAGCGGATGCAGTCGTCATCGGTCGATCAAATATTGTCGGCAAGCCAATGGCAAACCTGCTCATTCAAAAAGCGGACGCAGGGAATGCAACGGTAACTACATGTCATTCCCGAACTAATAACCTCGCTTCGAAGACTCGCGACGCTGATATCATTATCGCCGCTGCTGGTGTTCCTGAGATGATTGATGGAGATATGATCTCAACAGGAACTGTCGTTATTGATGTCGGAATTAATCGCGTTGAGACCGAGAATGGAAGTGAACTTGTTGGTGACGTTGAATTTGAGTCTGCAGCGAAAAAAGCGGATGCAATCACACCTGTCCCTGGAGGCGTCGGACCGATGACGCGAGCAATGTTACTCTGGAATACAGTGAAGGCAACCGCAATAGCCACAGATACGTCGATTGAACTTCCTTAGACGAGTAGAGTATACACACATATATCCTTAATCAGTGAGAGAATCCCGGCGTTCACGCCGGGCGAGGATATCACGTCCGCTCATAGTTTTTATACTCGTATACACGCGTACACTCCCCGTAATTCACTAACATGGAAAATGTCAATAATCGTTGGTAATTCTGTCTTGATGTCACCGTCGGAATCCCCCCGGACCGTCTGGCTGTGATGGTCCTGCTGTATCAGAGGCGATCCGAACCCGGTCAGTGTCAGGTCGGGGTTCAATTTCAGTACCATCCTCAAATCGAACAAATGAGAGATAAAATGGGCGACCGCAAGGGCTAGTTATATCTGGATTTTCTACATCATCTGCAGGGCTTCGATCGCCTGTCCATCGGATTCCGGATGTCGCCTGATCTGTATCCGATTCTGATGGTATTTCCCCACAAACAAATCGAATCCCATCAGCAGACTCATACGATACATTTGTTGAGTCATGTGGGTCGGTGTATATCCATCCCTCAAGCGGATATGGTGTAACTGACTTATCAGCGAGGTAGCCCTCGCGCTCAACTTCTACGACAGCTCCACAGTGTGGGCAATAATACGTCACAGGATAGCTCATTGAGTGAATGTACGTTCTGGACCCGATTGACCATATCGGTCTTCACAGAGTTACAAGATGGATGCCATGGGGCTTGTCCCCAGGCAATTTACACTGTCCATCTAGACTCAAGCCTGTATGTGCTTATTTTGATACCGCTGTCATCTCTTAAAACACAAGCTGAAACCCCGACTGCGCTCATACGCATCCTTGCTTGATTTGAGAAAGACAGTATGTCACCGTGTGACTGTCTCTGCATATCGGAAAGCAACATCAGCTCGTCTTGCCGTCGTCTCATCCCGCGGTGAGTCACCAATAAATACTGCTGTGTCTGGGTCTACAGACAGTTGATCAAGCGTATGTAGTAGTGGACTCGGATCAGGTTTTTGCGTTTCAACAGTGTCTCGACCGGTAACCGCGGTCACATGTCCATCAATTTCTTGCGTTTGAAGCGCAATCTCACAAGCAGTCTCACAGTTGAGTGAGCAAACGCCCTCTTGAGGGGCAATATTTCCTACATCATCTGCATGTATTAATCGGTCAGCTGCTCGGGCTCCGCGTCGCTCGTGTCCGGAAATAACAGTCTCAACCTCATCGCGAATTCCTCGTTTTGACGCGAGATTAAGCATTTCCCATAGGTCAATGTCGCTGACATCGATGCCTGCTGTCTGAAAAACCTCTGTGACATCACTAGCAACAATGTCCCAATTGACAGATAGCCGAACCAGAGTCCCATCAAGATCCCATACGACAGCCTCAAACTCTGATAGTGAATCGTAATCCATCACCAGATATCTCATATATGTAAAAAAGAGAGTTGTGAATATCGAGGCTATGCTGTGTGAGATCAAATAAAATCAAATAACAGAAGCCATACAAACCACTCGAAAATGATTCGAACTCGATTGACCTGACTGTCAAGATTTATTCGTCTGCCCTCCTTCACGTCTGTATGTCAGCTGATGGTAACCGAACAACAACTGTCGCAGCATATGTCGTCATTATTACCGCTGCTGTCGTAACCGCATCAGTTGTTGCTCCGGTCGTTTTTGATACTGTCTCCGGCTCTGGATCTGATGAAGGCGGTGAGTCAAGCGTCGCTGTCATTACATTCCGTGGTGGAACAACAAGTGGGAACGTCGCCGCCGTCACAGAATCACTTCGTGAAGCACGAACAAACGGATCTGTCGATGCAATTGTGCTTCGTATTGACAGCCCTGGTGGTCCCGTCGATGCAAGTGAGGAATTCTATCTTGCGGTCAATCGCACAGCAAGTCAGATGCCCGTTGTCGCATATGTTGAGGGAACGGCTGCCTCAGGAGGGTACTTTGGAATTGCCCCTGTGGATGAAATCGTTGTTAAACCCAGCTCAACTGTCGGGAGTATTGGTGTTATTGTCCAAGCACCATTGAGTGCAGTTGAAAATATTGAAAATCAACGACAAGTGTTCATCCGGTCGGGTCCAGATAAAGCACAGATCACTCGTGATGGACTTCGAGAAAACCTTGAGTTACTTCAAAAAGCGTTCGTTGATACAATCATAAAACATCGAGGTGATGAGCTTTCACTCAGTCGAACAGAGGTTGCAACTGGACAGACATTCTTAGGTCCTCGAGCTGTCGACAATGGGTTTGCTGACCAGATTGGCGATCTCAATGTCGCTATTGAGGAGGCTGCTGGGCGTGCTGACGGAATCTCCGGTGATGAATATAATGTGTATTATAAATCGTCACGTGCACAACAGCTGAATGTCGTTGTTCTTGGTGAGGATGAATCCACTTCTCTTGGCGAGAACACCGCTGATACTGTCTATGTTGATGCGCGTCCAAACGCAGATGCAAGTACCGATGATCAATTTGTCCAACCAGTGAAATACTACGCTGTTTGGGGCGTTCCACAAACAACAAATCAGACCGTGGAGGTGAGCGCTAATGAGTGATCGAATAATCAAACCACTTGCGGTATTCATTCTGGTTATTGCTGTCATCCTTGCTGGCACAGCGGTGATTGGTCTCCTCTCAGGTGCCAGCGGAACGCCTGATGGACAGCGAATTGATGGACAGTCGCCATCACAGTTCCAGCCTTCAAATCTTAACCAAGGTGTCGACCCAGAATCAGGGTCTCTCACGCTTGAATCCGGAGCGACTACCACCGGTGGCGATAGTAGCAATAGTGGTGGATCTGTGCTTGTCGACTTACGCCACAGCAATGCTGTTACACAGGCTGAACTTGAACCAATTGAAACTGCAATGTTCTCTGCTGGTCACTCATTTGAGTATGATACCGGTCAGGATCCACTTAATGAGACACTTGATGAGCATGACGGGTATCTTGTTATTCAACCAACAGAAGGATTCTCTGAATCAGAACGTGAGGCAGTTGATGAGTTTACCGCAAGTGGAGGACGCGTCGTTATTCTTGGTGAGCCGACGCAACCCCGTGTTACCTCATCCGGGTTCTTTGGGACGTCAACTGCAATTGTCTCATTCGGTGCTGACAAGTTACTTGATGAATATGGAATCAGTATTGGACCGGAGTTACTGTACAACACTGCAGACGAATCAAATGACAACGGATTCAAAAGTATATATACATCACCAGTCCGTGGAAATCAGCTAACCGAAGGCGTTGAAACGGTTAGCTTTGACCGTGGTGGATATGTAATTACGCGCGATGATAGCGGTGCGACGACAGTTTTCACTGCAACTGAAGACACGAAGACACTTGACACACGCCGAGCAGATACATATCCGACCGTCGTGCGTAATGATGATATTGTCTTTGTTGCAGATTCAACATTTATTAAGCCAATTGAACTATATGACACTGATAATGAAGTCTTTGTCAGTAATCTAATGCAGTTCCTCCTCGGTAGTGAGGACCCGAGAAATACTGGTGGACCAACAGCCTCTGAAGCTCAATCAACACAGAACGAATCGACAGCTCAAAACTGAGTGTCACCAACAGACAATTTACTGATTTATCGGTCGGATCTCAGCTATAATTACAATAGTCGACGTTTATTTTGAAAAGAATGCATGCCCGGGGTGGGCTCCGAACCCACGATCTCCGCATGTCCCAGGTCCGAGGCTCGGCGGGCCCCGTAGGGCAACGGAGGCTTCCAAGGCAATCCGCACCGAATCTCAGGAAACCCTATGAGTGCGGCGCTATGTCCAACTAAGCCACCCGGGCGCAAATAAAATTAGTCTAATGGACTTCTTAAACCTTCGCAAGTGAGTCGCCAGACGACGAGGTATTTTTCCAGATACTTATTATATGTCGTAATCATGGACCAATATCCAATATATAGGATAATTAATGTAAATAACAGATAACTAATAAACTACTAGAAGCCAACCCTTTGAGAGTAAGGGAACATAGAGATGAGGGATGAGGGATGCATCAAGACGTTTTAGATAGTATCAGCAAAGAATGAGACCACTCATGTCACATCGAGAAAGCCGGTGAGTATACTGGTCTTTAGCTCATCGGGTGCGTCTGATATCGTGGATAGAAAGCACGTCGTCAAAACAGCAAACCCCACCCTCACCGGAGCCACGCCAGTGGCTGAGTGGGGTGGGGTGGTTCACGAAGTCAATCCCTACATTTATTCTAAGAGAGAGGATGCGTCGTGATATGAGCTCTGATAACTCCGACAGCGTACCAGAGTCGGTTGGTAAGATAATCGATAGCGAGCAAGTCATCGCAGATATTGACCTTGGTGGTGGTGATGCAATATTTGTGACACCAGCGCAGACAATACGGTATTAATCGAAAAGATTGCTTAGTGATGAGCTAACAGAGACATATCAACATGACGTTGAGCGGATTGCTGTCTCAAAAAAGAGACATAAAGCAAACGTGACTGTAATACATGGCGGCGCAGAGACCGCCGGATTTTCCATTCCAATTGATCTGACTGAGGAGGTGCTCTCATCGATACTCACTGGCGTGCTCCACGCGATGCACGCAATTGAATCTAATGAGACAGTTCACCGTGTCTTCCGATTCAGCGAACTGACTGTTGTGATTACCGAGACAAGATTACTCAAACATGTCGGTGAGGGCGTTTGGAGCACAGAGTTTGAATCGTATCACTACGATACTGTGGATGATCTCACATTTGAAGAGGGATCGCATGCGATGACCGTTGTCCTCGCTGTTGCTAGTAGGACAGAACGATTCAAAACACCACAACAGCAGGCTGATGCGGTTCGTGATACACTTTCGTCAGCACTCACGGCACACTGGGGTGTTGAATCAATTACACAATATCGGACAGATGATCAAATGATAGCGACTACTCAAGAAAAAATAACACTGAATCAACGACATCTTCATGACAAAGCAAAATTGATCTCTCCGTTGACGGGATTGGTCCACTTGGCGCCACTACAAACAGTGACATCACCACAGAGACGGTCATGAGTACTGATGTTGATGGAATTGATTCTGAACCGACTGTTGACGATTTTAGCATGATTTCGGATTCCGATTCGACTCCAGACGAAAATTCAGATCGAGATTCAATAACGATATCATCACAATCACACCCCATTCGTGATGAGGATGAGGCAGTTTCGCAGTCTCAACAGGACAGCCAAGCGAGTCAGCTTCAAACGGAGCACATTAGCAAAATATCTGACATTCACGCAGAGATAACACAACTCAATCAATTGATCGAAGCGCAGCAACAAACACTTGAGGTGCATAGTGAGATACTCAATCAGCTTGTCGAGGACCTTCGTTGATATACCGATGAGGATTCATGACTCTCGACCCAGCACGATCCGGACACATGAGGGTCCGAACGGTCCAAGTTCACCTGCTGGCACCTGTAGAAAATGTCCTGTTGACAGGTCTGAACCACAGCGACGACATTTATAATCACCATCACGCTTGATTATTTGTTTATCGAATCGAATTGCTGTTGCGCCATCTTGAGTTCGTAACCGACCGTCCTCACGGTCAATTACATCGTGCATTACTGCTGTGTCAAGGATCTCACGGGTCAATGACGGGTCTGTGGTCACTGTTTCAATCCGATCCACTGCATCTGATAATGAGAGTTCCTCATCCTCAATACATGCGAGTAAGTTGACACCGAGTTCAACACGCGTTGCGCGATTGGTTGTTGCTGATGTATCAACGTCTTCACCAGTGCTTGAGCGTGTATTGTGTTTATCACCATCATCATTCCCAGACACAATAGTACAGATATCTACAGGCGGTTAACAAAAGTATATGTCCCTGTGGCAGACAACGCCGATATATCATGAGGCGATGGATTTGTTCTTTAGCTGAGCAGCGATATCGATTTATGATTGGTCTTATTGGTGTGATCGTCGCTGCTGCGATAGTAACACTGTCGCCAACGGTCGTATTTGACCACACAACATGGATTATTGCTGACCCGGTTCGCGTTGTTCTTGTGACAACTGGACTTGCGATCGTCCGTCCGTTACTTGCTTGGCCAACAACATTTCTCGCAGTTCTGATTGGATATGGTATTGGACTGAGTGGATTACCACTTGCACTTGGATTGATTACATTCACCAGCATTCCACCATATCTCCTCGGTCGACAATATGATAGAGCGACCGATCACTCAAAGGTTGGAGCAGAATTTATTGAACGAACTGGTGACACCCGAAGTGTCGTTGCGACCCGACTCATCCCAGCCCCCTCTGATGTCGTTTCAGTCGGGGCTGGAATTGCTGGTGTCTCTCTGATTCCATTTATTCTTGGTACGATCATTGGTGAACTCCCATGGGCAATCGCAGGCGTCCTTGCTGGCGCATCTGCAGAAACGCTCACCACTCTGTCGTTACGTACGCTGATTCAGCCTCAGTTGATTGCTGCTGGAAGTATTATTGCAGTGATACTGATTGGTCCTCCAGTTTGGGCGTGGATTCGTGAGCGGAGATGGGAACTCAACTACTGATGAGCCCTTTATGAGTATTATTCAATCAGTGAAGACCCCGTCATTGCTGCTGGCTGTTCAACTGAAAGTAGTTCAAGAACAGTCGGGGCAATATCACATAATGACCCTCCATCACGAATCGTGTCGCCGTCGCCATTACCATCTGGTCCAGTATATACGATGGGCACAGGATTTGTTGTATGAGCAGTATGTGGATTTGCTGCGGTTCCCATGTCATCAGCATTCCCATGATCAGCGGTGACAATTACATGACCACCAGCAGCATAGATTGTCTCAAGAAGTCGGTCTAGTTGTGTATCGACGGCTTCGATTGCTTCGATAGCGGCAGTGAAATCACCCGTATGACCAACCATATCTGGGTTTGCATAATTAAGTATGAGCACATCAGGGTCAGTGGTGTTAATCTGTTCAATCGCGGTATCGGTTACTTCATTGCTACTCATCGATGGCTGTTGGTCGTATGTCGAGACATCTGGACTCTTGATAATCTCACGGCGTTCATCCTCAAAGGCTATTTCACGACCACCATTCAGAAAGTACGTGACATGTGCGTATTTTTCGGATTCAGCAATCCGTAGCTGTGTCAACCCTGCAGTGGCAATTATTTCACCAAGTGTATCATGTTGCTCATTCGGTGGAAACGCAACAGGCAATGAAAATGTCTCATCATATTGTGTCATCGTTGCAAGTTCAGTCGTTGGTGGGTCGGTCTCAAATGACCAGGCTGGATCAATATCAGCAAGCATCCGAACAAGTTGCCTGACGCGATCTGGTCGGAAATTAAATACAAATACAGCATCGCCATCCTCAACTGCAGGGGTGTTATCAATCAGCGTCGGCTCGATGAATTCATCGGTGTCCCCGCGGTCATATGACTCACTAACAGCTTCAAGAGCTGTAGATGTAGTATGTTCCGCTGTTCGATTCACAATCGCATCATAACTCATCAGTGTTCGCGTCCAGTTTTTATCCCGGTCCATCGCATAATATCGCCCAGAAACAGTCGCAATATCCCCTGTTCCGTGCGTATCAATAACCTCTTCGAGCGTCGTGAGATACTGTTCACTACTGTGTGGGTTAGTATCACGACCGTCTGTGAATACATGCGTAATAGCGTCAATATTGCGGTCGCCCGCTAACTCGATGAGTGCATGAAGATGTTCCTGTTCAGAGTGGACACCACCATCGCTAAGCAGCCCCATGAAATGCACCCGACCATTTGTTGCTACAGCGTGATTGAATGCTGCATTGATCGCTGCATTCGTTTGGAAACTTCCATTATCAATCGCATCCTCAACCCGCGTATACGCCTGCTTCACTACCTGTCCAGCACCAATATTTAGATGCCCAACCTCGCTATTGCCCATCTGACCTGCTGGAAGCCCAACTTGACGACCAGACACATCGAGTGTTCCGTTTGCGCCTTTCTCGGTGAGACGATCAAATGTTGGCGTTGAGGCTGTCTGTACCGCATTACGTCTATCGTGATCTCCAAGCCCCCAACCGTCGAGAATGACCAGCGCGGTTTGCATGTCTGTGTCGTGACCCCGATTGTGTGAATAGGCTTCGTTTCATCGATATCTGACATGCTGTGAAATTTTATATTACTGTCACTATGTCCATTACTTTTCTACGGAGTTTGGATCATCAGTCGCGGAACACCAGTTGACACGTCCTATTTCACAGATCTAAAAAAGAAATCCACAGTATCAACAGCTGATATCAATACAGGGAGTATCTCATATTCCAAACCGAATGTAGTGACTATCTCATTCACGGTTGATACAGATGAAATAGAACGTACACCTCATTTAAACCGACACGATAGTTTCTTTCCGGTGCTTGCCATCTCCCGATATGATGAGTGCCTCTGAGTACGACGGAGTTGCCCAGTCTCGTGGGTGGCATGGACGACTTCCTCAACCGTTTCCAACACGCTGGGTTCGTTATTATCTCACGAGACCCGCCAGCCTTGGATGGCTTCTTATTGCTGATGGCGTTGCATTTCTTGTTGGCGTGAATTTCTATGTCCATAGTGACCCCTCTCTTCAGGCTGTAAGCCCTCTTTTATATCCGCTATTTGGCGATTCGCCGACAGCACTTGCCTTAGCATCCCTTTCAGTTGCGACCATACTCCCATTTGTCAGATGCACACAGCTCCAACCGCTTGCCAATATACCATCAAATCATCTCGTCTCAATTCTCCATACACTTGCATTCGTGTGGCTTATCAAATACGGGCTCTGGACCGGTATTGCACTTAATCTACGTCCAGATCTTTATATTGGCTTTACCCCAGCACTTCTCTGGGAATATTGGGGAATCCTACTCACGCATGCATTCTTTATTCTTCAAGCGATGGCAATCCCATATTATGGCGAAACATCACGTACAGCGCTTTTTATTGCGTTTACACTCTTGCTCATCAATGATGCGTTTGATTATGGACTTGGACTCTACCCACCGCTTCGATATGAAGCTGGTATGATGCTTGCGGTGATTACTGTTGGGCTCTCTATTGTTGTTGTGTTACTTGCAGCTGACGCGTTCGATCATCATACCACCGTGCAGTCTAGCGATTAATTAGGATTCATTGACGTCACCCTCTTATACGTCTGGAGGCTAATCCAAGTATGGATTCTGCGGTGCTCCTCGATCTCTTGGGAAATGAGAACCGGCGTCGCATTCTCCGACTTCTCTCACATAAGCCATGTTATGTCACGGAGATCAGCGAGTACCTTGGTGTAAGCCCGAAAGCGGTTATTGATCATCTTCAAAAGCTCGAAGACGCCGATCTTGTTGAAAGTCGAACCGATGAACGACGACGAAAGTATTTCCATATCGCGCGAAATCTCCGACTTGAGGTATCTGTATCACCACATGGTTTTGGTGCAAAGAGCGCTTACCCCGCAAGTCGAAGTCTCGATATGCGTGGTCGATGTCAATATCTGACAATCGATGTACTAGATGCAATAACAGACAGTGATAGTGAGGACACAGCCGACTCAAACTCCAAGTCACGACGCTCCTCAGCACAGAATCGTAAGCGCACTCAGGTGCATGAGGAAAGTGAATCTCGGACGGTTGAAACCACTGAGAGAGTGTCTTCGCCATCACAATCTACGGATATTTCCACACTCATGCAACAATACCGTCGGCTTAATGATCTTGAGAGTGAGCTTTCATTAGCACAACGGTGGGTTCACGGTCGCCTCACAGATATTCTTGATACGCTTGATACCCAACTCGATGCTGAGGCAGATATCCGATTTTATGCTGATGTGCTTGCAACAATCACAACCGAAGCGAAATCAACATCAGCAATTGCAAGCCATATAAATGCAGACGGCGACCGCGTTGAAACAGCACTTGAACATCTCGCACACCACGAGTTTGTTACCCGTGGTCCTGACCGGCAATGGCGAATTGATAAATGATCTCATCGAGATATAATAAATCTTCAATCTGATGAGTGAGGAGACTTATTCAGAGACGTATCCCGTGTCCTTTGTTATTATACCTGTGTGTGGAGTGTATAGCCCTTAGATATCTTTTGTGAGACCACTACGTAAATCACGTCCAAAGTAGTGACCAATGACGGCGATGATGCTCCCAAGCCCTACGCCGGCACCAGCAATTGCGATCCCATAATCAGCTAAAAACTCCACTGCAAACGGCGTGAATACACTTGTGAGAGTTCCAAGTAATAACAGCGTCCCTGTCACTAACCCACCACCAATCGCACTTTCAGCATATCGACCCCGTGATCCAATCGCACCGATCAAGAAACTCGAAATAAATAGCCCAAGAAACTGCCCGATTGTCCCAATGATTGGAACCGACCCACCGCCGAGAAATCCAATAGCTGAGGCTACAATAACAAAGACAAGTGAGCGAATCGTCGGCAAGCGTCGGTTATCCTTACTTGTCTTACTGGTAACTTCTGATCCAAAGTCGGTCTCGATATCACTCCCAATATCTGATTCAACATCAAAATCGAGATTCTGGTCACTCCCTGTCAACGATTTATCGGAGCCAGTCGTTGTCTCTGCTTCTCGCTCATCTGAACGTTGCATATCTATGTTAATACTCAAGCCACATTTACGTCTTGTTCTGTTTAGAACTGTTCACATGTATTATGTATGTGGATTCGCTTACAATCATAAAATTAAATTTCGTATATAATAAATCTGATTAATCAATCTACATATTGAAATAGTTTGTCTATGAATGTGTGCTCAATTTACTCATCAGATCAAAAATACCTCAGCTCGTGTTTGATGATTTCAGAATCTACGTATATTTGCTATCACCAGAGAAACCGGATATACGTGGAAACAGAAATTCCGACGTATACCGCGCACACGCAGAGTGCTAGATTGAATCCAGCATTATATACCGCCAACTTCCGCCGACCACGTGAAAGCAAATCAACCGTCTGGAAACTAAATGATGAAAATGTGGTAAATGATCCACAGAATCCAACGCCAAAAATTAGATAACTGGTCCCAAGAGATAGCCCAGTTGCAATCCCTAATAATAGACTACCAATCGTATTGACAACCAATGTGGATAGTGGAAATACCTCGCTAGCAATTAATTGTCCAATGATATACCGACTCACCGCACCGAACACTGCACCCAGTCCGATTAATAAGAACTCCATCTATTTATTCCATAGTTCTGTCGCGGACACATCAGATTGTGTCTGTATAAAAAACCAAGACATGAATATCGCCCCAAATCCAAGCACATAACTAGTAACAATGTAAGCGACTGCAGTTACTGGTTGTGTTGAAACAATCTGTAATGCGAATGCACTGTAGGTGGTGAATGATGAAATAAAGCCAGTTCCAAGAAGTAACCGAGGTTGTTTGGATATATAACTTTGAGACCGGGAATCAAACATGATCAGTCCGAGAAAAAAACACCCAACGACATTAGATATTCCAGTAGCCAACAACGGGGTGGGAATAATCAACCCAACAATATATCGAGCGTTTGCACCTAAAAATCCACCACCAGCGACTAACCCTATTGATTTTGGTTGTACAATTTCATCCATGGTTTTATTCATTGATTTAAATTAATCTGGATGAGATATTAAAGATTGGGCAAGTTCATAGCATATTTAATCTATGATGTTTCGCTTATTCAGTAGGTAGTGACCAACACTTGTTATGTTAGTCGAATATCGAATCTCACATAGTTAACAACTTTAGTACCATCATACTGACTCTGTCGCTTTATTATAATTAATTATATGTTATACATATATCACCGGACTCGTAGTCTCTTTCATAACCCGTTCTGTAACGCTGCCAAACAGTGTCTTATCTGCCGTTGAACGGCGGCTTTTGCCGAGGAGGATGAAATCAGGTTCATACTCTTTTTCAGCGTCTAAGATTCGGCTGGCTGGATCTCCACTATCTTCAATCGTCTGATATTCAATGTTAGCATCATCAAGTATCTCCATGGCAGTCTGAACTGCCGCGACTCGGACCGCCGATTTACCGCCTGGGTTGTTACTGAAACAATGGAATAATAACACCTCAGACTGGGCGTGATTTGCTGACTCAGCTAGCAATCTAGCACACTCCTTGGCAATTTCCTCATCGCTACTGATACAGGTCAATATTTTCTGACTCTGCATGACTATATTTCTATATTTTCAGTAATTTTGTTTTCCTGCTGTAATTCATCAGGCTCTCCATGTTCAACTACTCGTCCAGCCTCCATGATATAACAGTACTCGGCCAAATCAAGTGCTAAATCAAGATTCTGCTCAACAATAAGAACTGAGATATTACGCTCAGTTTTTATTTGCTTTATTCTATGTCTAATATCATCAACAATTGACGGTTGAATACCCTCTGATGGTTCATCAAGTAATAATAATTTAGGATCAGAATTTAATGCTCTGGCAATGGCGAGTTGCTGCTGTTGACCGCCGCTGAGAGTTCCCCCGCGAGCGTCGGCCTTCTGTTCGAGCATTGGGAAATAATCATATATCTCATCATCGACACCAGAAAGTAGCCGTTCAGAAGAACTTGCACTGCCCATTCGGATGTTATCCTCTACAGATAAAATTGAAAAGATATCACGAGACTGCGGAACAAGGGCAACTCCGGCAGCGGCAATCTCATATGGGGGCTGATTCACAATGTCCGTGCCTTCAAATACAATTTCTCCCTCAGAGATTGTATTCTGCCCCATAATACCGCGTAATAGAGTTGTCTTCCCGACTCCATTCCGACCGAGCACAGCCACAATGCTATCTTCTGGGACAGTGATTGAAGATCCGTATACAACTGTCGTATCACCGTACCCAATGTATGCATCAGATATTTCAAGCATTATCCACCCTCCAAATACACTTTTCGAACTCGTTCATTATTTTCGACCTGCTTGATATTTCCCTCGGCGATGACGCTACCACGGTGAAGCACGGTGATATTATTTGATACTTTTTTAATGAACTCCATATCGTGTTCCACCACTAATAATGATAAATCTGTACTCTCTTTTATTTTATCAATTAACTGGACAGTGTCATTTGTCTCACCGACACTCATCCCAGATGTAGGTTCATCAAGAATCAGTAAGGTTGGATCCGCGATAACACACATGATGATTTCTAACCACTGCTGTTCACCATGTGAGAGATTGGTTGCGGTCGTATCCTGCTCCGTGCGCAAATTTGCAATCTCAAGTAACTCGATAGTCTGATCTTGAATATCTGACTTATCACGGGCTGACATCAACTCTGGAATTGAGTTCCGACCACGGGAGGCAATCCGCATATTCTGCAGTACTGTCTCAGATTCATAAATGTGATTCTCTTGATATTTTCTGATCATACCTACTCGAGCACGCTTATATGATGATAATGATGTGATATCTTTTCCGTCGAATGTAATTGACCCTTCCGTGACAGGTAAATCACCGCTAATCAAATTCTGGAAGGTCGTTTTTCCAGCGCCATTAGGTCCGATTAATGCTCGTGTCTCACCAGAGTTTATTCTCATATTTACATCGTCCACAGCAGTGAATTTCCCGAATTTTTTCGTCAAGTTTGTGGTCTCGAGAGTGATACTAGTCATTTCGATCACTGATTTTCCCTGTTGTCATGATACTCGTTCGCTCAACGAGTTGTTCCCGAAGCCATTGAATTGTCCGACTGTCTCTCTGAATTAGTCCAACGATTCCACTTGGTGAGCCAATCACGACTGCAATGAATATAATTGCCAAGATAATCTGCCAAAAGTTAAGAAGAAGATCACTGAGAGCAGAAGTTAGAAATTGGATTAAAATTGCCCCGAGCGCTGCTCCAATTAATGTGCCACGACCACCAACAGCGACCCAAATAACAATCGTTGTGGACAGAACGAAACCAATGATTGGTGGCGATATGAATCCATCGACAGTTGCATATAATCCGCCAGCTAATCCGGCGATACCACCACTAAGAGTAAACACGACTAATCGACACAATTCAGTATTATATCCAAAGGCTTCGGTCCGCTTTTGATCTTCTCGAATCCCTTTCAATGTCTGACCAAAGGCAGAATTCGTTAGCTGACGGGTCCCAATATATATGCCAATCAATACAGCCAGGACAGTATAATACTCGGCCACTGCTGGGAAGTCGAAGCCAGCGATTGATAGTGCTGGTATGCCTGACAACCCATTAAATCCGCCTAAAAATCCGGTAAACTGTGAAACAATTCGCTCGAACACGACCGAAATAATCAATGTAGCGATTGCGAAGTACGCACCCTTGATATCAGCACTAAATAAAAACCACCCAATTGCAAGTGTTAACAATGCACCAAATAATGGGGCGAAAATGAAGACACTCGCAATTTCTGGAATTACTGGGATTAGTTCGGATATTTTTGCTGTTAGGTATGCACCAGCACCGAAATATGCTGCATGTCCGAGCGTCAGTAGCCCGGTGTACCCCCAGACGAGGTCGACACTCACGGCGACCATACAGTATATTAGATATACCGACCATGTCTGAACACTACTAGTCGGGAGCAAAATCGGAATTGCCAACAGCAATATGACACCAGCATACTCAAGTAACCGGTGTGGGTTTTCAAGCGCCCATATTACCCTCGGGCGATATGATGTTTCAATCTCTTCTGACATTTCACCGTGCACCTCGATCAGCTGGAATCAGTCCGTTCGGTCGATACCGGAGTATAATGAATGCAATGAGTAAAACGAAGGCCTGGGCGAGTGCGGTATATTGCGTGAGCGCCCTGAGTGTATTATCCAACCCACCAATAAGAACACCGCCGACAGCCGTTCCAATAAAACTCCCAACTCCCCCAACAATCACCACGAGGAACGAATTCAAAAGCCATTGTATACCCATATTAGCGTTTACACTGAGCAAGGGAGCCATGACGGCTCCAGATAATCCGGCAAGGGCAGCTCCGAATCCAAATGTCAGACGGTCAGACAAAACAGTATTAACACCAGATGCGGCAGCCATTTGCCTGTCCTCAATGACAGCTAATGCCATTATCCCAATATCAGTATACTTGAACACTGCAACGGATGCAGTGAGGACAAGTGCAGCCATAAAAATGATCAATAGCCAGTACAGTGGGTACGTTACCCCTAATAACTGAACGTTACCGCTTAGCACTGCCTCAACTGATTTACTATCAGTGCCAAATACCACATTGACACCTTCTCTGAGAATGATTGCGACGCCCCAGGTCGCTAACAATGTATCAAGCGGACGACTATAGAGCCGTTTTATTACGCTGAATTCGATAATAACACCAACGATTCCAACGACGATTGGTGCCAGCATCACTCCAAGCCATGGAGAGAGTCCAATATCTTGAGTGATGAATGCAACGTACGCTCCAGTCATCATCAGTGCCCCATGTGACAAATTAATTACTCCCATGAGACCAAAGATGACTGCGAGTCCAGTTGCTACAAGAACCAACCCTGCAATGTTGGTGAGTGCAAGTAATCCGAGTCTAACCGTCTGTAATGGTATGGGATCTTGAAGTAACTCAATCATATCGGATAATATTTTTAATTAACATCAAGACAGCCGTCTTGGACGCTGATTCCTGCCGGATCGATCTGACCAAATTCTTCTACAACCTCAAACTGACCTGATTCAGCGTTAAACTGTCCAACGCGCGACTGTAGTACACTGTGGTGCGTGCCAGGATCCATTGTTACCTCACCCTGTGGTGCTTGCATCGTGACCTCTGTCTCAAGTGCATCACGGACACCAGCTGGTCCATCAGCACCACCAGCCTGTTCAATAGCATTCGCTGTCATAAGAACCGACCAGTAGGCAGCCTCAGAGACAAAATTCGGGGTAGTATCATCACCATACTCTTCACGATAAGAATTAATATATTCCTCATTTTCAGGGGTATCAACATTAATGAAGTACGGTGCAGAAGTATATATTCCGTCGGCTGCGTCGCCAGCAGCCCGTGCTTCTTGTTCACTCATAATGTTTCCAGCAAATACTGTATCTTCTGTCAACCCAAGCGAAGCAGCCTGTTGAATCATCGCTACCTGGCTATCACCGACCGTCGTAAAGTACACTATATCTGGATCGGCGTCTGCAATGGCTTGCAGCTCAGTTCCCCAGTCAGTGAATGCAAGCGGAACATAGTTTTCGCCAACTACATTGGCATTATTTTCACTAATAAAGTCCTTAAGTATCGTATTCGTAGTCCGAGGCCAAATATAATCATTCCCGATTAAGTAGAAATCCTTGACATCTTTATTCTCTATTAGCCACGGAATATATGGCTTAATCTGCTGTTTCGGAACAGCATTGTTGAAAAAGAGCCACTGGAGGTTCTCTTTTGGAACAACAACACTATCGCCAATTGCGTTGCAAACGCTGCCTTCGTATAAGGTTGGATAGAAAAAGGGAACCTCATTCTGGACGTATGTATCAGTAACCGCATCCCGCATCGCACTTGTGTATGCGCCAAAGACGATGTCAGCGTTATCATCGTTAATTAACGCACGTGACTCTTCGATCCCAGTTGCTGGGTCAGATCCATTGTCTCTCTTTACGAATTCAACTTCTTGTCCGTTAATACCACCATTGGCATTTAACTGACTGACAGCCAATTCGGTTGAATTCATCATTGGTCGACCAATAACCTCAATTGAACCACTGAGAGCATACAGAGCTCCGAAAGTTAGTGATCCGCTGCTGCCGCCGCCATCACCACCGCCGAGACATCCAGCAACCGAAACAGCGGTCGATGCTCCAGCGACCTGAATGAACTTTCGCCGATTAATAAATTTATCATTTTTTGTAATATTTTTGTCATTGCCGAATTCACTATCAGCTGAGTCTTGCGCCATGTGTATTGTAAACATAGATTGGACCTATATATAGCTTAGGACGGGTTCTGACCCTACATGTGATATATTATCTAGTTTATATAAAATAAAGAATAAATATTTATCAATCAATTTGAAAATTTTCTGATGTTATTTGACCAATAAATAACTGTCATAGTTTTAAATCAGGACAGACCAAATGTATCAGCGGCATTGATATCTCATAGATTAAAAAGGTTTTTTACCCTCATAATAGATAGCTCGAGTATCAATATGTCTGACAATGCCGTCCAACAGCCACAATTGCCCACAGCGGCAGATGTCGACGGATATCTAAATAATGACCCACATATGACAAATTTTTATGCGGTGATGGCACTGTCAAATAGTATTAAGACCACACTTGGTCCGAAAGGGCTCGATAAGCTACTTATCACCGGTGATAATAAGATTGTTGCGACAAACGATGGTGCTAGTATTATAGACCGGATGGACATCGATCATCCGGCAGCAAAAATGACAACGAGTATTGTTGAAGAACAACGGACCCGTGCTGGTGATGGGACCACAACTGCAATTGTTCTGATAGGAGCATTACTTAATTCAGCGGTTGATCTAATCAATAGGGGCGTCCATCCAAGTGATATTATTCGTGGGAACCGTTTCGCGACCGAACGGGCAGTGGATATTCTGAGTAACCAAGCTGTTGATGTGTCAGTTGATCGCAAGCAATTAGAAACAATCGCTCAAACAGCGATTAATGGAAAGTGGGATTCAGATGGTCGTGAATTCATCGCAGATAAAGCTGTAGAAACAGTTCTCTCCGTTGAGCAGGACGGTGCAGTTGATTTCAGTGCAATTACTCGAAAAGGAGTCAAAGGCGGATCATATTACGATTCAGAGGTCATTGACGGATTATTAATCGATACCGATAGCTCCTCAACGGATTCAGTTTCACCAACAATTAATATCCAGAGTGAACTTGAAAACGTCTCCGTTGCGCTCATTGACAATGGACTTACTATCGATACTGCATCAGATCAGGGGACAGTCACGTTTGATTCACCAGCCCGTCGAAATGAGCTTCATGAGTATGAGGATCAGAAATATATACAGCATGCAAACAGAATTATTGAATCTGGCGCTAATATTGTATTTTGTCAACAATCTATTGACGATCCCGTTATATATCACTTAGCCGATGAGGACATCCTTGCGATTGAACGCACCCGCCGTGATGAATTTGAGAAACTGAAACGGGTAACTGGTGCAAAACCAGTGGCTGACTCAAAGTACTTATCAGCTAATGACACCGGAATTGCAGCAGCAGTCAACCAACGGACTATTGCCGGAGCAAATCTTGTTACTGTTCACGCTGATGGAGAAACAATGCACAGTTCACTGCTTCTTCGTGGTGGTACCAGACATGTTGTTGAAGAAACAAAAAGGGTGATTGACGATTGCCTATTTGTTCTCCGAATTTCGCTGCGTGATGATGCGGTCGTGCCCGGTGGTGGCGCAACAGAGGTTGCTATTGCACAAGACTTGCGACAGCATGCCCGAACATACTCTGGTCGGGAACAACTCGTAATTGAGGCTTATGCAGATGCGATCGAGGTAATCCCGAGAACGCTCGCGAGTACTGCTGGATATGATCCAGTTGATTCCCTCATATCACTACGTAAGGCACACTACGCCGGTCACAGTAGCTTTGGACTCAACCTCAATACCGGTCAGCCGACGAATATGATCGATACTGGGGTTATCGAACCTATGGCGGTCAAGCGTCGAATACTCACCAGTATAACGGAGGTGGCAAATCTCTTATTGCGGATTGATGATGTACTTCCAACCGATCGCGGACAGGACGGAGACGAGGGTAATCACGATCACAGTAGCGAATCAAAGGATATAATAACTCAACAAGACGGCTACCCATGGGCTGTCGGTCACTCAATGGGTCACTGATCATCAATTAACGACGGCACTCCGACAGAATCTGTCATCAGCGTAGTAATAGATATATTAGATAGCGGATTATAATAAATATATATTTTACTCAGAAATGTTAGGGCACGATTATCTAATGATTATACGAACTCTGCAATACATAATAAAATCGTGTTTCTGTCAACTATACTTATGAAGGCTTAGCAACGTCGCTTCGATCAGTGACGACAGAGTCGTCTGCTAATGTGTCTGGATCGATATTTATATCAAACGCCTCATTTGGAACAGACACTGTAACACAGGTATTGGGGAGATCGACAACACCTGCAAGTCGGCTCTCAATCGGGACAGTGCTCAGAAGGAAATATCCTTGTTCGCGGGTATATCCGAAGTTTGTCAGATAATCAATTGCATCAAGACAGGCCCGCCGCATCCCAACATTACCATTCTTATAGTGTTGAGTCCCATCCTCATCGACCGAGTATCCCTCAAATACGAGATAATCAGAAAAGTCTGGATCCTGGTAACCAGGCTTGAACATCGCATGATCAGTCCCCATCTTTTCAACGCCGTTTTTGATGATATCCACTTTTAGATCAATATACCCAGCCATTTCTATCGCACCACAAAAGGTAATTTCACCGTCACCCTGTGAGAAGTGTAAATCACCGGTAATGAAATTCGCCCCTTCGACGAATACAGGCAAATAAACACGCGACCCACGACCGAGGTTCTTGATATCACAATTCCCGGCGTTCTCCCGTGGTGGGATTGTCCGGGCCGCCTCTTTTGCTGCATCCTCTAACTTATCATCATCCATGTCACCAAGAAGCACATTCTCTGGTTCCGGAGGAAGCGCAAGCGGTGGCTCGTCGTCCCCGGTTTCGTGATTTACTCCCGTCTGCGCATCAGGACCACGATCGATCAGTGCCTGCTCGCGTTCATTCCACGCTTCAAGCAGTTCGTGCGACGGGGCAGTCCCAATGATTCCAGGATGTGCACAACCAGGGAATCGAACATCATCGATATGTCTTGAGTGCGTCATCACGCCATCAAGTTCCCAGATTGTCTTTCGAGCCTCCGGGAAATGATCCGTTAAAAATCCTCCACCATTCTCCAAGTCAAAAATCCCAGTAAAACCCCACTCGTGGTCAGGAAACGGACCAAGATCGAGAATATCAACAACTAACATATCACCCGGCTCAGCGCCTTTTACCTCGAAAGGACCGCTAAGGTGGTGGTTGGGACTAAGTTCCATATCCCGGATATCATTGGCACTATCATCATTATTTACTTGTCCTCCAGTCCAATCCAAACATTCAATTCGAACCTTTTCACCTGGCTTAATCGTTGCAGCAGGCGGTGTGTCTGGATGCCATCGATTCACGATTGGATCTGGCTGATCCTCGGGATCTTCGTCCACATCCACTTCAAATACAGTCTCAGGCATATTGCATGTCTGTATCTAACATGGATTATAATATACTTACCGGATGCAGCGGTATACGCATGAAAGCAATTCTTGTTACTACCCGACGTCTATGAATATGTATGACTAGACAAATGAATATTATTTATATTCCTCAAGATCTTGATTATACTATACAAACACTATGAAATCACCCGACTCAAACCATGATCAGTCGCCCATAGAAATTACCGAACGATTAAACGATGTTTCAGTAGGCGATCACATTAGTATCAACGACCGAGCAGAGGCATATGAAGTTGTTGCGACTACAGACTACTCAGTGACAGCTATTGATGATAGTGGAAATAAAGTAAATATATCACAGAACTTACAGTCTGGTGGATGGAATATTCATGAACAGGTTTATAATATTAAGATAGATTTCTAAGCAACCGAACATATCTATATGTTATCGACTAAGATTTCGAACTTATCTCGGTAATATAAACATGAAAAATAAGATTCTGGTTGTATAATTATAACACCGACTGAATAGTAAACGAGGATACCGCCAACCATGTCACTACCACTCATAACGATAATCAGCAATGCTCGCTACTTATTTACAATTCATTGAGCTGATCAGCTTTAGATAATGTAGACGGTGTTATAGAACAGTTCGCATACCAAAGAGCAGGGTGAACGCTGATGTGGAATGAGTTCAGCGACCCTGCAGGATCATCCTTCAGTAGAATCGTTCTTCAATGTCGTGGAAACGAAGACGTTGGCATTGTTTGAGTATCTCTCCTTCGAGTTTCTTGAAGAGTTCGACGTGTTCGCCCCGGCGAAGACGATGCGAACACGAGATCTTGAGCCACCCGAGATGATGCGTGGCTTTCTCCATTGCTATTCCAAGAACATCTACGGCATCCGTCCGGTTGAACGAGAACTGAACAACACCGTCGTCTGGCTCAGCTGTGGCTTCGATCGACCGCCGTCGAGAGACGCGGTCGATTGCTTCCTCGCTGATCTTGAGCACGTCGTTGACCGGGTCTTCGACCATCTCGTCGAGCAGACCGCCTCGCCGGGGGCTGCTCGACTTGACGTATTCTATCGATTCAACTGACGTGAGAGCGATGCCCGCCGATCCAGACGCGTCGAAGTGCTATGATCCAACCGATGACGAGCACTACTATGGCTACGGCTGCACGATCGTCTCGACTGGGCAAAAGATCCCGATTGCAATCGAGTTCACCGAGAGCAAACAAACATCAGAAGAGACGGCGGTGCGCGTCACGCGCTCGACATCGGGAAACCGATGTGGATGCTTGGAGACAGCGCTTACGACACGCTCGAGTGGCACGACCACCTACTGACCGCAGGGGTCGTGCCAGTCGCTCCGTACAATCCACGAAACACCGACGACCCGAAAGATATCGAGTACAGGATAAAAGACCGCATCGAAAAACACAGCAAGGACGTTCAGCTGAAGCAATCAATGCTAGACGAGACGTACAACCGCTGGAGTGGCGTCGAACGAACCAACGAATCAGTCAAGGGCTGCGGCCTCGGGCGAACGCACGCCCGAGACCGCGTCCATGCACGAGCGCAGGTGTTCATCGCGTTGTGTCTGCGCCTCGTCGTTGCAATCACCAACTACGAACGAGGAGACAATCCGGGAAGTACCGTGATCACGGTGTGAGAACTCTTCTATGACTCCTTCTAATGTAGGCTTTCTTTTCGTTTTAGTTTTGATATTCTATGTCTTGACAGGGCTGTATTAATCTGGTTGCAAGAACAGGCGGAATTCAAGCTCATCCTTCGACTTACCAACAACATCGGTGTCGCATTTCTCCACGGGGGCATCCTCTGAGACAACATCAGCAATTCTCTGTACGGTTGTAGACATGGTTGGTGCTGACCGGAGTACAGCTCCATCAGTCATTACAAGACTTTGTTTGACAAGTTTATTTGCGATATCAGTATGATCCTGTATATTTGCCTCACATGTAATAAGGATACTGCGAAATGAATCATCGTTGCGTGACACAGGCTCTTCCATGGGTCGAATAGCAGTATGTGTGCGGGCATCATTGTTGATCATATAATTATGCATCTCAGCTACCTGTCCATCGATCTGTGATTGCCACTGATCGACATCTTCGTCTGGGTGACAACAGAGTTGATATGTATCATGATCGGTTTTTTTCATTACCCCGTATGCGGTAAGAAGATGTATGTCCTCGCGGACTCGTGAGCTGGCTACGTCATGCTGTAGAGACTCAACGATAGTTGCGCGTTGAAATGCGTCTGTACCATGCATTTCGAAAATTCGCTGATACAATTCAGCACATTGTTTAATTCGAGGGAGGATCCCAGAAAATGTCATCAATAGCCCACATACGGTGTCTCGGAATAAGAATTATGCATCTATCGATAATAGAATATTCTGACATATTGAAATACTAGAGCCGAAATGATATTAACTCTCAGTAAATGTATGAATGGATATATAATTTAGTTGAAATAATATTTGATATAGGACAAATGAATAATATTGCAGGAAACAAATATTATAATGATAGATGTAGAATGAGCGAATGACAATTCAAAATTTTGCTCGTCAGTGATTATTCTATAATCGTACTATTTGAAACGATCTATTATTTTTTGATAATTCAATAGTCGAATATTATGACTAGGCAGAGTCACACTCTTCAAGCGTGTGGCTGCGATAGCAAGTATACATGAGTCCACATCCAGGGGACCGAGTTCGCGTTGAACGAGCAGATGTTACAAACGAGGGAATCTTAATGCCCTCCTCAACATCAGATCATCTTGTAATTAAACTCGATGGTGGATACAATGTCGGTATTGATCGAGCAGACGCATCGATTGATCTCGTGACGTCAGATGCATACGACATTGGCGGGGCACAGACAGATATTGGCTCTAGTGCTGGTGCTGGTGCGGATACAGAGGCTGATAAGACTGAATCTGATATTACATCCAAATCGGCTGCATCAGCAGTTGCTTTTGATGAATCGTTGCCAACGGTGTCATTAATCTCGACGGGTGGTACAATCGCATCAACGGTTGATTACCGAACGGGTGCTGTCACTGCACAGTTCGATGCTGAAGATGTGCTCCGTGCCGTCCCAGATCTCGCTGGTCGAGCGAATTACCGTGGACGTGTGGTCCGGAATATTCTCTCTGAGAACATGACACCTGCCGTCTGGCAGGATCTTGCTGCTGCAGTTGCCGATGAAATTCGTGCTGGTGCTGATGGTGTTGTCGTGATGCATGGGACTGATACAATGCAGTACTCTGCTTCGGCGTTATCATATATGCTTGATACGCCTGTCCCAGTCGTTTTTACTGGAAGCCAGCGATCTGCGGATCGTCCATCCTCAGATAATGTCATGAATGCCGTCTGTGCTGTTGAGGCTGCAACAGCAGACATCTCAGGAGTGTTTGTTTGTATGCATGCATCAACCGCCGATGACACTTGTGCGCTTCATCGGGGGACACGTGTTCGAAAAAATCACACCTCCCGTCGTGACGCATTCGAGACCGTTGGCGCCACTCCAATCGGGACAATTGAGTATGATACCGAGACTGTTTCATTCCACCGTGATCATACAGCACGAGAATCGACTGAACTGAACCTTACTAGCGAACTTAATGAGGACGTGATGCTTTTGACATTTACACCTGGGATGGACATCGACCGACAGACAGCATTTCTTACTGACTCTACTCCTGATGGGCTAATTATCGCAGGTACTGGATTAGGTCACGTTCACACTGAATTTATTCCGACCGTAGCAGAACTCGTTACGGATGGAGTTGTTGTTGCAATGACGAGTCAGTGCCTCGAAGGACGCGTCTGTGACCGTGTGTATGACACTGGTCGGGACTTACTGGAAGCGGGCGTTGTTGAGGCCGGTGATACACTTCCCGGTACAGCAAAAGTAAAATTAATGTGGGCACTCGCAAATCACCCAGATCCCACAAACGCAATGACAAAGTCACTTGCTGGTGAATTACAATATCGGTCAGTCCCATGGGAATGAGTTGACGACGTGGACATAAACAATACAGACATGTCTGTATCCACACTCCCGCTCCCAGTACATACAGTAGATGACACTGGAGCGGATGTCACTGTTCGAACTGCGGACTCGACTGACGCTGCCGCCGTCGAGCGGATAACGCAAAATACATGGCCAGATCGAGCCGAGGATGACTATGTTGGCTCTGTGTTTCCTGAGTGGGTTGCAGCAGATGACGGTGAGACAGCACAGACAGTTGTCATTACTGTTAATTCACAACCACACCCAGATGACCCTGACTCGAGGCAGAATAGCACGAATGTTGTCGGTGTCGCACAGGTATGCACACTTTCAGAAACGGAAGCATGGATACAAGGGCTCCGCATCGCGCCCACATATCGCGGTCGAGGGCTTGCTACAGTCCTTATTCAAACACTCTGTGCTGTTGCACGTGCGATGGATACCACAATAGTTCGAGGGATTGTTTTTTCATGGAATTCAGCCAGTCTTGGGCTACTTCGGCAGATAGGTTTCAACCCTGGGATTGAGTTCCGATGGATTCAACCAGAGCCATATGAAACCCCAACAGAGTCAGTCTCAACAGTAGACGACGCTGTCCCACTTTCAGTACAGACTGATGATGATACTTCCGTCGGGGACGTGTGGTCGTTCTGGCAGACCGCAGAAACAAATAATATGCTTGATGGAATTATCATCGATGATACTGAATCGTGGGCACTGTCCACTCTCCGTCAACATCATATTCAGCGTGCAGCTACAACCGGTCGATTGATTACTGTCAGGTCGAACTCACCACCCGGGACTGTTCGTGGATTCGCAATTCGAAACCGGACATATGAACCGATGGGAGAGACGGCAACACTCGGTGCTGAGTACGCTATCGCTGCGTGGGATCCTGGTGATGAGGCGGCTGTGCAATCGTTGTTAACAGCGATTCGTCGGGATGCAACATTACTTGATTCGGCGATTGATCACACGCGTGTCCTCGTTCCTGAAGATGTCCGCTGGCTCTCTGATGCAGCAGTGACAGGTGCTGGGATGTGGTCAGAACCAATTTTCTTGATGAATTATCAACTCTCTGATGAGGGCGATGTTTGAATCTACAGGCGGAGCAAGCCGAGTATCTCGAGGCTTGACACTGAGGTGATTCACGTGTTCGCTTTACAGAATACGAGGAGAATGCCTCGAGGCTTGACCCCGAGGCGATTTACTCACTTCTTATGCGAGGACTTTGCCTCTCGGTTTCATATACATCACTGATAACAGGCGTACTGAGTGCAGACTATACATTTCTGAGTCACACGTTATTTCATCATATCCGTTACGCTCATGTGTAGCAGTCAGTACCTGCGGAAGATTGGGTGTAGCGTCGGCAGAGTGACGAACTGACACCTGTGATCAGAGAGGATCGAAACGACAGGTATTCCCTTCTACAGATGAGCGGTCCGTTATTCGCGACGGGATACCAAGACGTGAGTTCAAATATAGATAATCATCATGTTCTCGGAGAGCGTCAGTACATTTTGAGCATGGAGACGACATCGGTACATGTCGAATAATGGATAACAAATGATAATAGATAGTCGATGTATCAGATCATGCGATTGACTTCGCTGAAAGACGTCTTAATTATCAGCGATGACGGCACGATCTGAGCTGCTATCTGTTTCGGTGGTGGTGTCCCGTCCGGTCATTTCAAGCACCTCATCGAAGAAACCAAATGAATCGTGTGGTCCAGGATGTGCCTCTGGGTGATACTGTCGTGTAATCACATCAAGATCGCGATTTGTGAGTCCCTCAGCAGTTCCATCATTAACATTTATTTGACATACATTGAGTGTCTCACCAGGGTCACCAACAGTATATCCATGATTTTGCGTTGTCATGACGACCTTGCCACTATCGAGATCTCGGACCGGTTGATTGACGCCACGATGTCCGAAATTCATCTTCTCAGTTGTTCCACCGAGTGCTCGTGCGACAACCTGTTGACCAAGACAGATTCCAGCAATCGGGATTTCACCAGTGTACTCCTCGACGAGCGTTTGTGCCGCCTCAAAGTTCGCTGGGTCACCTGGTCCGTTTGAAATGAACAATAAGTCAGGGTCGACCTCTGTAAGCATTTCCGGCGTTGTATCGTATGGAAGCACATGGACAGCAACCCCTCTCTCAACAAGTGAATCAACAATTGACATTTTTGCACCACAATCAATGAGTGCAACATGAACCTCAGCGTTCGCACCGCCGTATGTCGTATGTTCAACGGTCGTGACACGTTTGCCAATGTCAATGTGATCACTCATGCTGATACACTGATCAAGCTCAGCTGTGGCGTCTCCTGGTGTCACATCAGAACCAACGGCAATCCCACAGTTCATTGCACCCTCCTCGCGAATTGACGTGACAAGCTCACGCGTATCGATATGGTCAATTGCAGGGACATCCTCATGATTGAACCACTCGACTATTTCATCTGTAAACTCACGTGCAATCGCGGCTCGTGGATGAATACGTTCAGATTCAAATCGCTCACTTCGGACGCCATAATTCCCAATGAGCGGATATGAAAATGTAAGCACCTGCTCTTCATATGAGGGGTCTGTGAGACTCTCCTCATAACCTGTATAAGCGGTCGTAAATACCAACTCACCGCGAGTGCGCCCAGGGGCGCGACCGCGCGCTTCGATGACACGACCATCCTCTAGGGCTAAATAGGCGTCCAACATTACGAGATACACATGTAATCCCCGGGCATAAGTGTTACTTTCGAAGCTGAGTTACGAATTTCGTAATTGGTAAGCCAACGGAAAGTTAGTAATTGATATGGACAATCTCGACCGACGTATTCTTGATATTCTCCGTCGAGACGCACGAACACCCTATACTGAGATTGCAGCACAAGTTGGCACCTCAGAAGGGACTGTGCGTAATCGTGTCGATAGACTCACCGAGGAGGGTATTATTGAACGATTCACTATCTCGACGCGAACAGGAAATATCAAAGCAATGATAGAAGTATCAGTGAAAGTTAATGTTAACACAACTAGCATTTCTGAGACAATGGCGACCTGGGAGCAGGTTGATTTTGTCTGGCAAGTTTCTGGTGAGGAAGATGTTGTTCTTATTGTTGATGCAGCAGATACACGTGCAGTTAATCAACTCATTACACGTGCACGTGAGCTTGATGAAATAAAAAACACCAAAACCCGTCTTATCCTTGATGAACGCCTTGGTGGAGTATCATCATGAGATACCCCTTTTTACGATACTCCGTGGTTAAGCACTGGTGAGGCTTGCTTCTGGCTGTCACGCTGATATATTCTGATCTATGACCACGGACAGGGTTGTCATCACGCTCGTCCGAACACCCGGATTCTTATCTACCAGATGTGTCATAGTTGATAATAGAGTCAAAGTCAGAATCATACAATCTGCATATCCTGCGATATACCTCCGATTATTCCGTCCCAAGCCGAAGAACCCTTACTAGCCCCAATCAAGAAACCGAATATGAGCACAGACCACAACAGCGACTCAAATACTGACCAACCTGCACAACCGCACGATAACGCAAGCGAAGATGTGATTGCCGTTTCGAGCGATAATACCAAGCAAGGACTTGTCAATCGATTAGATGCACATACTGGCGATGGAGTCCGTCATCGAGCATTCACATGTCTTGTGTTTGATTCTAATGATCACCTTCTTCTCGCTCAGCGCGCACCCACAAAACGCCTCTGGGATACACACTGGGACGGCACTGTTGCATCACATCCAACTGAAGAGCAGACACAACGTGAAGCGACACGTCAGCGTCTTGATGATGAACTCGGCATTACACCTGATCAGTACGACACTCTCCGCGTTACTGATCAGTTTGAATATAAGCGTTACTACGAAAATGCCGGTATCGAATGGGAAGTTTGTGCTGTCCTACAGGTCACACTTAATGATATGACACTTGATCCTGATGAATCTGAGATTGCTGGTCTTCTGTGGGTTGAGTATGAACATCTCCATCAACATCCCGAGTGGTATCGACAACTCCGATTATGCCCGTGGTTTGAAATTGCGATGCGACGTGATTTTGAGTAACTACGATGCTATAATTAACTCTGGTGTACTGAAATGCTCCGACTGACGATGAGGTGACAGCGAGTTCGATTGAGAAAAAATCGTTAAAATGAATATTGACAATAGCATGAAACAGAACGTCCTTATCGAATCGATCCCTCATTATAATAATGCCCTCAACCCCCATGGATAATACTGATTCTACGGCTCTTTCTGAGCCATCGCTATATGAGTCCCTTGATGGACAAGTCGCAGTTGTCACTGGCGCTAATCGTGGTCTTGGTCGTCAGATTGCTGAGAATCTCGATGAACTCGGTGCGACTGTTTTTGCGGCAACGCGATCAATGACGCATGACATTCCAGATTCGTGGGAGCACCTTCTTGTCGATGTTACTCAATCTGGCGAAATCGCGGATGCTGCGGATGAGATATTCAGCATTGCTGGACGACTTGATATCGTCGTGAATAATGCCGGTATCGGCGGTGGTGATGGTGATATTGTCTCTGAGTCTATTGACGATATTAATAGAACTCTTTCAACGAATCTCCGCGGTCCGATGCTTGTGTGTAAACACACTGTCCCACTATTGCTGCAAAATGATGGTGGTCGTATTGTTAATGTTGGCTCTGCTCTTGGAATGCTCTCACGAGAGCAATCTGGCGGTAATCCAGCCTATCGTGTGTCAAAAAGTGGTCTCAACGGACTGACTGCATATCTTGATGGTGAATATGGGTCAGATGGTCTCATTGCGAATTCGGTATGTCCAGGATGGGTTCGAACAGATATGGGTGGTCCTGAGGCTGATAGAAGTATCAAGACCGGAGCTGAAACTCCGACCTGGCTCTGTCGCTTTCGCCCTGAGTCACCACGCGGTCATTTCTGGCGTGATCGTGCAGTAATTGAATGGTGATGCTTCACACTAGTCGTTTATATGCTGAGCAGGCGCAATACCACGATCTTCAGACCGTGGATACGCGCCGTCACGCCCTCCAAAATCCGACTGTCGTCGCTCGATTCAAACTTCAAAATACACACGTTTAAATCACAGACAATCACGCAATAAAACAGGAATTGGTTGGAAACAGAGCGATTCCCGCCAGTCCGACGATGGCGGCCTGTCCGCCCCAAGCAATCAGACAATCATCGGAACCAGTCTGGTGAACGGTCGGTTCCTCTAATGAACCGAGGCTGTGCCCGACTGTTTGAAAACACCACAGAAAGTAACTCCGAGTTTGCTAACGCCTGCCGGCGTCCCTGCGGCAAAAATAACGCTTGCGCTTGGACGCCGTATATGGTCGAGAATAGGAGTAGGAGCACCGGCGGCTTGGCACCGCCAGCAGTCCCACCCGCCCCCGCACCCGCCTCAGACCGCGAACAACCCTTCAGATTCGCACTGGCTGGTTGTTCGGTGGGAGTGGGAGTGTTGAACCTGAAACTCCCACCGCTCGGGATTCCTCCGCGTTCACGCGGAGGAGGATGTCAAGTATATTTGAGACTATCTTTAATCAGTGAGAGAACCCCGCCGCTTACCGCGGGCGTGAATCGTGTCACTGGAGTACCCTAACCACGTGTGACGGCTCTCTGAATCCCCCTCCGTGACATGAACCCTAAGATACGAGAAAACGTACTGAAAACAGATGCGAGTTGACATCCCCATCGAACGTGGAAGCGACCTCCATGAACGAGTGAAAGAGTACTCCCGTGAGAACGGTCTGCGAATGGACTTCGCATACGCCGAACTCGTCGAATAAGGACTCGACACTATTGAAGAATGAGTGAGGGGTGCAAGACGCTCGAAGCGTATCTTTGCCCCCCACCCACTCAACACAAGCGGCGAAACTTCTCCAACGAGAAGCAACTCGCAGACGACCACCCTATCCGCTACGTGAACACCGCAGGTGTCTTTGATGATGACGAAGATCGTCACCACGAAATCTGCTGGGAAGTCCCACTTTCCGGTCAGGTAACCAACTTCTAGACATCTCTCCAGTTGAACCCCGAACAGGAGGACTGGTGGCACGCCCCCAGAGACGAGGAAGATGATAGCGTATGTGCAGGTAAGATCCGTCTCCAACGCGACGGAAGTCGCTGGATGTTGCATATCATCGCGAACTACAGAGTGGAAGCAAATTGCTCATATTCGACTACAAATGACGATGTGACATCCGTGGGTTCGACGTGGGTGATAGTGATTAATTTGAATAGTTTCACTGACGGTGTCGAATGACGCGGATTCAGCGGTTCCCATCACCGACACGGACAATCACGGCGGTAGAGACTTGCACTAATGACTATGAGTCGAAACTATTGGTGGGCTGTGCCCTCCGAGACGAGACACCCGTTGACCCGTTGTTCGTGGATGGTGGTCGCGTCCGACACCTCCGACAGAAACAAGCCAGTGCTGAAGACCGATTGAGACCACGATATGCGTCGAACCTCTTGACCGATCTCGTGTGGGTCGATAACAAGACACTATCGAAGACGAAATCGAGAAAGCCTCACATCGCACCGTCGAATACGCCTCCCAGTTCGAGAACTCGGTTATCATCCTCGAATATCTCGACAGTATCACCGACGAGGACATTGGAAAGTACTCGAATCGGCGTCTCGGCAAGTGGCTGTTCTCCCGCTTGCAGTCACGAATTGAAGAGAAGGTAGCGGAACACGGGATTGCTGTGGAATACGTGTATGTGTACGTGCATCCGCACCATACTCCGAAGATGTGCCATGCGTGTTAACATTGGGTATCGACCGCATCGGGGTACGTTCAACTGTACGAACGATTCGTGTTGGGTGTCGGAGTACCAAGCGGATTTGAACGCAGCAGCGAACAGAGCCAACCGGCTCAATCCGTGGGGAGAGCCTGCCTTGGAAATCGGCAGGCGATGACTCGCCACAGAGCGGGGGTCAGTGGTAGGTCCACCAAGACACGTTACTGAGTGAGAAACTCCCGTCCGAGAGACGGGCGAGGATGTCACATGATGGCTCTATATGACTTTCCGTAAGATTTCAAAACGACCGTTGCTTATGCAATCTGGTGATGATTCACAGAGACACAGCGATTCGAGCCAGTTGGCTTTGAAATGATTCATATTAGTGCCGTTTTTGATGTGTAATTTTGTGAGCACTATTGAAGTGATCGAGGAGTCGGTTTTGAACCTGGGTTTGCTCTTCATGTGTGATCCAGTGCGTCGCTTGTTCAAACATAACAACCTCACTATTTGTGCAGTATTGCGCGCTTTTTTCTGCGAGTGAGCGGGTTAGAAATGTATCCTGTGCACCCCACAGCAGCATTGTTGGTGTGCTTATCTGTGTCTGTACCGGCTGTGGGTTTGATCGAACAACCGCTCGATACCAATTAATCATCGCCTCATATGCACCATCAATCCCCCACGCAGTTCGATACCGCTCAAAATCAGTCGAATCAAATGTTCCATCCCGGCTTGACCGTTGCATCATTGCCGTGACGCTCGCCCAGTTACCAACCTGTGCAAGTGCTTCCGGCACTCGAGGGAGTTGGAAAAATCCAACATACCAACTCCGAAGTACCTGTTTTGGATTTCGCCAAAGAGTTTGTCTGAATGCCGTCGGATGTGGGACATTAATTACTGAAAGCGTCCGAAGACGCGTTGGGTGATGAAGAGCCACCCACCATGCAACAAATGCACCCCAGTCATGTCCGACAATATGTGTTTTTTTTGCGCCTATTGCATCAAGTATCCCACAGATATCTGTCGCCAGCGCGTCGAGATGATATGCTGAAATTGCATCGGGACGCTCACTACGATGATATCCACGCTGATCAGGAACGACAACGCGATATCCCGCAGCCGCCAATGGAAGAATATACTCATGCCATTCATACCAAAACTCAGGAAATCCGTGTAAAAGTAAAACGACATCGCCATCCGATGGTCCAGCAAGAACGCAATGCAGAGTTACATCACCTACATCAACCAATTTTGATGTGACCCGAGCATTATGATTGTTTAACCCAATATCACTAGGACCGACTCCGACGTCGATCTGCGCGTCTATATGCATATGTGTGTAAGGGATTGTGAATCAATATATAGGTTGAGAAGGGCACATACCGGGGCTATGTGACCCGAAGAAATTGCGCGTGCGGCGGTATGAACGATCATACAGATACTATCTCAGCTGACCAGGTCTGTATATATTATATTCAATTATCTATCAGCTGAATTAGCATACTACAATATAAGATTAATCTTGAGAATTATATTTGACCCCAACGTTGTCCATATTTTGGCTACACCGCGGTTGCCCATGCTTGATACTCATTTGGACAATTGTACACGTCAATAAATATTCGATCGGCAAACGCTGCAAGACGATTTGCATCGGAGCGGGCAGTAATCCGCACATTCGTGGCTTCAGTGTCTTCAGGGGATTCCAATTGTTCAACGCGAAATTCAGGAAACTCACCTACGAGTGTATGAACCCGCTCAAGTTCAGACTCCGTCACATCGAGATTAAACATATTTTCAGCAAACTGAACCCACGGTGCAGGCACTCCTTCATCTTTATTATCTGGACGAGAGTCAGCTTCAAGAGTCATAAACGCGCTTGCTCGCTCACGATGTGCTGTAATCGCCTCAGCAAAGAGCGTCCTGCGTTCTTTAGGCGTCTTTGCATCAAATCGTGTCATATGACCGTATTGTGAAGTGCATCATTGTAAACACAGTCACTCTCCTCGAAATATGATGTGTCCTATAATTATCACTTCACCTATATAAGAGATAGTCCACTCAACAACAGTTTTGTGTGCATTCATTCACACACTAGCGATATATCTTCAATGTTATACGGGGAGAGACAGATATCCAGTATGGAGAAACATATCTTACTTCTCGGTCCGCCGGGTGCCGGAAAGGGAACACAATCGAAGCGGCTTGCCGAAGAGTTTGGTCTCGAACACGTCACTACTGGCGACGCATTGAGAGGAAACAAGCAGATGGATATCTCTGAGATGGATACCGAGTATGATACTCCAGGTGCATACATGGATGCGGGCGAACTTGTTCCTGATGCAGTTGTGAATAAAATTGTTGAAGAAGCCCTCTCAAGTGCTGACGGTTATGTTCTTGATGGATACCCTCGAAATATTGAGCAAGCTGAGGTCCTCTCATCAATTACCGAACTTGATGTTGCAATCTTACTCTCGGTCAGTGAAGAGGAACTTGTTGACCGCCTCACCGGACGGCGTGTGTGCCCAGAATGTGGGGCAAGCTATCATATTGAATTCGAACCACCTGCTGAGACAGGTGTCTGTGATGAGTGCGGGGCAACGCTTACCCAGCGTGATGACGATACAGAGGAGACGGTTCGTGATCGACTCCGCGTGTATGAAGAAAATACGGAACCAGTAGTTGAGCACTATCGAGACAGAGACAAACTAGTTACGGTTAATGGTGAAACCACACCTGGTGATGTTTTTGACTCGATTGTCGACGTGATTAATTCCTGATACTCTCCTCCGCGTGAACGCGAAAGAATCCTAAGTGTTGGTGATTTCAGGTTTGCAGTCCCACCGAAGCCTGACACGGTGAGACTCCGTGTTGGGTTCACAGGCTGTGACGGGTAGAACTGGGACTGCTGGGAGTGTTAAGCGCCTAGCACTGCTATTTTTTGTCATGTCTGGACTTCCAGAGTTGCTTGTCCCTCGAGGAGTTCTGCAGGCTTCGACAGACTCAGGGCTTCTTCTCTGATGCATGCAATAATCAATTCTACGCCAATTCTGTAAGAATCAGGCGGTCATTAGCTAGTTTCGATTACTCTCGCCCGATTTCTATTTTTGAATTGAACTGCCAATCAGTTGAAGCTATAGATTGGAAATCTCGGACAGGCATCGAAACGTGGACTGGGTCCGTGTTGTCGGATTCATCCTGGGTTACCGAGACCGTAGTGATTCAACAAACTTCTGGGTGAACTGACTCACTAATTCGATGTGAGAGATCTATTCTGACTGATGCATGTCTAATTAAGCACCCACTTCTTCTGTGGACTACTATGGTCTCGTTTGCACACCAGAACTCGCAGATTTCTGTGGAGGGCTAGAGCCGCAGGTATTCTCCTCGAATCTATATGATATAGTATGGAATCGAGGAAGTGCACTACCAATCTAACTGCGATCGGGGATTCTCACGCTTCGCTTGTTGAGGGTTGGATTCCCTGTTTCCGTGTCGGGGGTTATATCTGACGCTTGCTGAGGAAGGGGGAGGCAACTAGTGCCCTCATTCACAGCTAAGACTACAAGTTTCATTACTGCCGACTCATTACACTCGATAAATGCCACGAATCGAATCGAAAGTACGCGATCTTGTTGCTGGTGATGATGGGATGCGTGCAGCAGTTGAGATTGTTCTTGACCGAGCCGATGACGGTGATGTAAAATGGCTTGATGTCAAGGATGAACTTTCATCAGGACGATGGGGTCGACTTATTGAAACTGGTGTCCTTGTCGAAGGTGAAGAAGGATTTCAGCTTGCTGACCGAGCGGCAACAGAGTCAGGGCTTGAAACGGATGACTCCAGTGATACCAGTACTGATTCGAATGTTGCACTTGAGACCGAGGTTGATGATGATGAGTCTTCATGGTCGATATATGATAAGGGTGCTGGCGTTCTCACAATCGGGTTATTTGTTGGATACTCATGGAAGCCACTTCGTGATTTAATTGGTACTGTAATGGATGTACCACTTGGTCCATTAGAAGAGCTTCTGCCGTTTTATGCCGTCGTGATGATCCTTGCACTCGCTACAGGGCTTTACTCAACATTACTCCAGGCAAATCTGATGAACATGGAAAAGATGTCTGCATATCAATCACGTATGAAAGAGATTCAAGAGCGACGAAAAGAAGCCAAAGAAGAGGGAGATGACGATGCGCTTGATGCAATCCAAGACGAACAGATGGATGCAATGGGCGATCAACTTGGAATGTTTAAAGAACAGTTCCGCCCGATGGTCTGGATCATGTTTCTAACTATCCCTGTCTTCCTCTGGATGTACTGGTCAATTGGCGTTGGCGCGAACGCAGAAGCACAGGTTTCACTTAGTACTCTCGTCCTTCCACTAGTCGGTGAAGTTGCATGGACCGACTCTGTGCTTGGTCCGATTCAGGCGTGGATTGTCTGGTACTTCTTATGCTCAATGGGCTTCACTCAAATTATCCGTAAGAGTCTAAATATCGATATCTCCCCGTCAGCTAGTTAATCGACCCATTCGTGTTATTGGAGTTTTTTCGTTTGCATCGATGAAACCACGTCGTGAATGATTTGTTAATTCGATCACTCATGAGTTCTCGACGAGAGAGGATTTGACTCGACATCCTAATTGACATGCTCCTCCGTCTTCAGGCGGAGGGATCCTAAGATTGGGATAGTAGGGTTTGCAGTCTATCACTTGTGCCTGCAGTTGGGATCTGTTGGACAGGTCATAAAGATAGACTTCGGGCTGTGCCAACCAGCCGGTATTCCTATGATCGGTCAAACTAGGCGCTGACTCGGAATTACTTTCGTTGATTTCGAGACGGATGTTCTCTACCACATTCACGTCAGCGTTAAACGCATCATCGTGGTCTTCACATACAGACCACGCTCAACACGCTGACTATCGTCCTCTTTCCCGCATATGCAACAGTCTTGCTCGTGTCGCGCTCGGACACTTCTACGATTAAGAAAGCCACAAAGACTTGAACTCGGGTAGTTCATGCAGAATACTGTCAACGCTATGTGCAAAGACAACCTCTTTTACCCAGGTCAACCGAACAATAGTATGTTGTTGACCGTCTCTGGTCCGCCTGGTGCAGGCAAGAGTACAACGGCGGATACACTTGCGGCTACCTTCGGACTTGAACATGTGAGTGGTGGTGATATTTTTCGAGAGCTCGCCGCTGAGCGTGGACTAACCGCCGTTGAGCTGAATCAACAAGCTGAAGCGGATGATCAAATCGACCGTGATCTTGATCAGCGATTGCGAACAATTGCACTGGAGCGTGATGATATTCTCTTAGAGTCGCGACTTGCCGGATGGCTTGCCGGTGATGCCGCGGATATCCGAGTCTGGTTAGACGCACCACTTAATGTTCGCGCTGGTCGTATTGCTGACCGCGAAGACAAATCAATCTCGACAGCACGAGAGGAAACGCGTACCCGAGAAGAAAGTGAAGCACTTCGATACCAGAATTATTATAATATTGATATCCACGATCACTCAATCTATGATCTGAGGGTTAACACCGCGCGATGGCCAAAGACCGAAGTTCCTGATATTCTTGAAGCCGCGATTGCAGCGTATGAACCTGCTTCGGATGAAGGTCGATTCCCTATCGAGGATATTATATATGATTTCTAAATCGTGAATCATAGATGACAGAATCACCACGACTTCGTGAATCACCAGATAATCGCTCACTCGCCGACATTTGTAACTTTGGGGTAGTGAATCTAGATAAACCCGTTGGACCATCGGCTCATCAGGTCTCAGCGTGGGTTCGTGATCTCATTGGTGTTGAGCGCGCTGCGCATGCTGGAACCCTTGATCCGAAGGTAACTGGTTGTCTTCCGATTCTCCTTGGTGAGGCAACACGACTTGCTCCAGTATTTCTCGAGGGAATCAAAGAATATCTGGCAGTGTTGGAGTTTCATGGACCTCCCCCAAGTGACCTTTCGATGATTATTGAGACATTTGAGGGAACAATCTATCAGAAGCCGCCACGGAAGAGTGCTGTTTCACGCCGTCTTCGAAAACGAACAATTGAAACACTTGATATCCTCGAGGTTGATTCGGATGCTCAACAAGCGCTCCTCCATATTCGCTGTGAGAGCGGCACTTACATTCGAAAGCTGTGTCATGACCTCGGACTTGCGGCTGGGACAGGCGCGCACATGGGCGACCTTCGGCGCACAGGGACAACACCATTCTCTGACACAAATCTGATTTCAACTGCTGACCTCACAGATGCTGTTGTATTCACGCTTGAGGAGATAGCCAGAGCTAATCAAACGCAAATCAATGACGCTCCAGATGACTCAACCGCTGCGTATTCGCTACTTCACAAGATTAATACCGCAAACATAGATCCCAACTCAACCTCGCCGACGGACCACCTTCGTAATGTTATCAGTCCTGCAGAGCGTGCACTTCAGCATCTTCCGACAGTCATAATTGCCCCATCTGCAGCCGCGGAGGTGGCAATGGGAGCACCGGTGTACGCACCAGGCGTGATTGAATTTGATTCTGCAGCGGGAAACACTCATGACATTACTGATAGTGCCCTTGTTAGCTGTCATACTCCGGATGAGACTGCTGTCTGCCTTGGTCGCGTCAGCGGTCCACTTGATGCCGAGAGTGGCGAAGTCATCTCATTAGAGCGAGTGCTTGTCTAAACAACCTGCGAGGGCGAGTTCCCCGCCCCACCGTGGGCGGGGTGAACCGCGTCACTCCGGCGCGTATTCCGTCTCTTCGATATACCGTTTAATCACCTCCTCCGACATCGCTCCCGTCGCGTCGTTCCCACGTACTACCCAACCGTCTAGAATCCGCCACCCCAGAAATATGCCTCCCGAATCTCGGGATCCCGCTCCAGCAACTGTTTACTCGTGTACAACTTGAACTGCCGAGCAATATCCACTGGACTGTACTTCGGGCCTGTTCACACGAATAGGTGTGCGTGGTCGTCTTCGTCTGCAACCTCCAACAAAACCACGCTGACCGGAATGCGTCAGTGAACATTGCGCGGCGTGAGAAGGCAAAACTCGACGGTAACGACTCGAATTACCGGACTTACAAAACCCAAGCCGCAGGTGCGGTTGGTGCATCTATCCGGGTCAAGGCGCGTAAGCCGCCACCCTCACCCCGCTCGCTTGCCGAGCAGGGAGTGCTATCGCACGGCTGAGGGAACCAATAAAAGCCTCGGGCCGGGTCGCCGTGCCCGAGGCTATTTAGTTATATATCCTGATTCATTGATAGCTGTTCATTATCGCCTGGAACGAAGGAATTAAACTCAACAATTCACCTATGTATTAACGTGGGACCGTGGGGTAGTGGTATCCTCTGCCGATGGGGTCGGTAGGACCTGAGTTCGATTCTCAGCGGTCCCATGGCGTTCTTTTCGACGAATACAACGGCGGTTAATAAATGAACGATTATCAATGAGGTATTAATCGAGCTCAAAGCTGATGTATCTCATAGTAACTCAGAACTGAAATCTGCGGATTGAATCACACGGTGTGAGGTCGACACCGCTGAGCCAACTCTCAGATTAACCTATCATTACGATGTTCCCTCAATATTGAATTTACTTTATGAACATCTCAATCGCCGCGCAGTCTTGTAGATTATCGGTTTTGTCTCTGTTCGACCTTATTGAGTTCAATTAGCAGACGAAACACAGCTTTAACCAAATTTGCATCAACATCAAATTGTTCAGCATTTATCCCAGCTCGTTCCATGACACGAGCTTCCTGTCCCTCATCAGTCGTCGGGAGACCCTGCTCGGATTTTACTTGTGCAATTGAATCAGCCACATATGTCCGACGTGCAATCAACTCAACAAGCTCGCGATCAATTGACTTAATTTCCTTGCGAAGCGATTCAAGTGAATCTGATTCTGTGGTCACTATACCTCCGTCAACTTTCGATTCGGTGTTTACCGCTGTGTCAGCGTCAGTGTCAGTGTCAGTGTCTGCATTAGCATCTGTATCCGGTGTCATACTGTCATTCCTCGCCACATTCTCTTCGATATCATCATTATCATAGGTTTTACTGGAGCATATTAGATTCTATTGGGCTTTATGTTTCATCCGGACGTGTCGATGATTCCTCTCGTGTCGCCCGAGTTGTTGTTTTCCAGACTGTCCCGCCACGGCTCCGCCAGCGGCGCGTTACAACTGCTAAATCCACCTCATCAGACTCACCCTTACTCTCACTATTGCGGTCAGCAACGGCGACAACACTTGGTCCAGTACCAGACAAAGAAACACCGCTCGCATACGGCATCACTTCGACTGCTGGCGCTGGATCGAATCCAAGTGCGGCTGAAAACGCTAACCCATTGACTGTCATTGCTTCTGTATACTGATTAGTAAGTGCGAGATCTTCGACTAATTCAGCCATTGGAGCGATATTCGCGCATCGCTCAGCATCTGCATCGGCACTGTAAGCACGCTCAGGCGGCGTCCACACAACTACATCCCACTCAACAGTGTCGTGAGCAAGAAGCTTGTCCTCGTTATTGTTCGTAACCGTAACTCCGCCTAACATTGATGCAGACGCATCATCGAAAGCGCCTGTAACCGTCACACCGACATCACGTGCTGCACGGACGCCAAGCCGACAAGCCGAAATCGGCTCCGGGGTGATGTCGAATGCATCTGCTGTTGCCAGAATTGATGCGTTCGCAGCGGCACTTGAGCTTTTCAGCCCGGCTGCCATCGGAATATCACTCTCAGTCTGTATGTGAGCAATATACTGCATGTCTCCTGGTCCATATGTTTCAATCGCTAATTCGACGCATCGCTCAATTAACCGTGTATCACCATTCTCAACCCCTGCAATCGTTCCATTGACACGCGTGCTATCAAGTGTCTCTTCAGGAGTGATATCGACCGTTGCCGTCGTCTCGACGTCAAGTGCAAACGCTGCGCCGATTCCTGTCGCAAGGGCGTTTAACACCGTTCCTGCACCAAGCGCGACCGCACGACCGTGCATACTACAATCATTCTAAGCGAACACAAAGAAGTAGCGGTACACTTCTGATATTAATCTTGATTATATATGAAATATGATAGTTATTTTCCGATCATAGAATATAAGCAGAATACCCGCGTCATCATGACCGTCTTTTACCGACCAGATGAGCGGGGCGAAGCAGTAAAAATTGCTCCCATCGTCGGGAGTTGGGAGTCTCATCCCGAGCAACTGGGCACACCGACGACGAGTTGACCCGGTTTGAGCAGCCCTTGTGACCCGCTCGGCGTCTCATAGTGATTACTTCGAGCCTTTACCACCGTGGCGATCCGTATCAATGACTGGAGTCGCTGAAACTGCACCTTCCGACACCGTCGATGAAACTATTCGCCCTAATCACTATCAGTCCGTCAGGATTTGTCTCAGATCCTGTCCAACAGCGGCTAAAACGCCACGCTGGGACGCTGTGGATTTATGCGTGAGAGCCAGGTATTCAGGCGCGGGAGGATGTCAAGACTGGTAATATTCATTCTGTGGAAACGAAGAGCAATACGCTCATAATGTATATCAGATTGTGAATTCCAGATTTGTGAGTATGTTGTACATGTGAACCTGCCTTGGGGTCACATCAACATCAATATCAAAGCCCCAGGCTTCCTGTTTCTTCGGCAGAACTGACAAACCTACTCTCACTGAGAGAGCCGTTTCAGAGCGGTTCCGGTCTCCACAGGTCGTTCGAAAATCGAAGATTTTCGTGATCACGAGAGACTTCGTCTCCCGGATGACGTTGATTTGGAACGTCCCATCCCTCTCTGAATTGGACAGTGCATGGTATCTGACCGCCCGTGTGATGAGACTCTCAGCCAGACACGCTGACCATCATAATTACTATTTACCCACCAATCGTACTAAATATTATGAGTCATTGAGAGGTGTTGACTTCACCTCCAGGCAGTCGCCTTGACAATCTGTACAGGCGGTCAAGGCGACTGCCCCGGGGTGGGTTCACAGGCGATATAAGATGACCACCCCGAGATAAATTCATCACGGCTCTTTTGAGCAACCCATGTGTATATTAAACCAATGAGCGCACGAAATGATATTGCCCCAGAGACCGTCGGTGTCGAATTACTTGACCACGGAGTTGCTGTTGAGTATATTGATGGACGTCAGACACTCTATCGGGGTGTCCCAAAGACGGTCACCGACTCATTCACTACGCCCCCGGGTAAGCAGACACATATTCTTGTTACTGACCCAACTGAAACTGAGGGTGTATTACTGTATATTAATGATCTCAAAACACACGATGACGTGCTTGAATCGAGTGGTGTCGGTCGTGTCGTTCTTGAGCAGGGATCGTCTGAAACGGTCTTCCCTGGGGTTACAGTCTCGCGTCTTAATGGAATGCGAACAACGATTGAGGCTGACCCTGAAACGGCCCGTGGTCGTGTATTTGTCTTTGTTGAGGATGACTGGAGCGAACAATCATATGAATTCGTACAGCAGACAACCGATTCAGCAGAATCTCATAAAGAATAATAATTTGATAACGTGCATTAGACTACATGATAGCCGGTGCGATGCCCTGAGCACACCTTAGATAAATATCAAATATTAAATATCAAATATTGAAGAAGCCTCAGTTTTTGAACACAATATATATGTTAATCCTCAGTAAATAGCTTAAAAATTATATCAGTTAATTACTATTGTAGGTATGACGGTTCTTCATCACCCTCACAGTGTTCTTCATGTGTTTTCGCGTCTGCTTCATTATCAAATAACATTTCACACTTATCACATTGGTACCATTGATCACTATCACGCGTAACCATCGACACCATATCAGAGGGAAAACAACGATTACTCAAAACGCTTCTGCTAATTGCTGTCCCAATTAAATCGCCAATAAACAGCCACAGATTGGCTGTTATTTTGTTTCGATCAGTTTCATATTATCATCGTCCAAGATACAGATCTCGAATTTGCTGGGATTCTCGGATACTCATAGCATCGCCCTCAAATCGGTTCTCACCCATCTCAAGAACATACCCACGATCAGCAACTGACAACGCGGCATTTACATCTTGTTCAATCATCAGCACTGCTGTCCCACTTTCTCTGATTTGTGCGATATGATCAAATGTGCGTTCAATAAGTTGTGGTGACAGTCCTGCAGATGGCTCATCGATGAATAATAAGTCCGGATTCGGCATCAACGCCCGAGCCATTGCGAGCATCTGTCGTTCGCCCCCAGAGAGTGTCTCAGCGGTCTGCATGAGACGTTCTTTTAATCGTGGGAATAATTCCAATAACGCCGCTCGTCGCGATTCAGGGTTGGTAACATGTATTGCCCCGATATCAAGATTCTCTGCAACGGTGAGATTCGGAAACACATTTTCTGTTTGTGGAACAAATCCGATTCCGTGTTCAATCATCTGATTTGAGTTGACATCTGAGAGATCTGAGCCATCGATTTCGACTTCCCCGCCCCAAAGTGGCAACCGTTGATACAGAGCTTTGATAAGTGTTGATTTCCCGGCTCCATTTGGACCAAACACTAATACGATCTCATTCTGGCGAATATCGATATCAACACCATACAATACCTGTAACTCTCCATATCCTGTTTCAATATCCCGTGCTGAAAAAAGCGCATCATCAATTGTCGGAATAGTCTCAAGACTTGAATCACTCATCAATAACATCTCCTAGATATGCTTCGATAACGCGTTCATCATCTTGGACAAGTGACGGTGACCCACTCGCGAGTGTTTGCCCGTTATGCAAAACAACGACACGGTCACAATGATTCATTATAAGATCCATATCGTGTTCGATGAGTAAGATTGTCCGTCCACGATTGGTAAGTTCATGCAGTCGGTCAAGCAATTCATTTGTCAGCGCTGGATTGACTCCTGCCATCGGTTCATCAAGCAGAATCAGGTCTGGATCAAGCATCAGCACACGACCCAACTCGAGTAATTTTCGCTGACCACCAGATAATCCGCTGGCGTACTCGTCGGCAAGATGATCTAATGATAAAAACTCCAAGGTGTCTTCAACTCGCGATTGAACCGCTGTCTCCTCTTCTTTAATTTTCTGAGGGTGAATCAGGGTTGACACTGGTCTTTCACCATGCTGTAGAGGTGCAGCAAACGCAAGATTTTCTCGAACGCTCATTCCACGGAATATCTTCGGCGTCTGGAATGTTCGTCCCAGTCCATGTTGTGCAATCTGATTTGGAGACTTCTCTTGTATTTTCACACCATCTAATTGGATTGTGCCTGAGTCAGGCTGAACGATCCCTGTAATACAATTAAATAATGTTGACTTGCCAGCCCCGTTCGGTCCAATGAGCCCAGTGATTGAGTTTGATTTAACAGTAAATGAGACGTGGTCAACTGCTGTTAAGCCGCCAAATCGCTTCACAACATCCTCGATCAATAACAGCGGGGTATCTGATGCCGTCATTTTATTTAATTTTTGATTTTCCTTTTTACTTACTCACTGTTCGTTGTGTGTTGATGGATTATTCTTCCTCACCAATCGCCTCAATCTCTCGCGAATCACCAAAGACGCCCTCAGGTTGATATCGAATCACACATACGATCAATACGCCAATGACGACGAACCGTAGACTTGGGACAAATGATGGGTGATCTGGCAGTGGTTGAATTAAGATACGCAATGTATTGGCTATAATCTCAGGTAACACTGCAAGTAGTCCATCATATATATTGCTCAGAAAGCGCGTCGATTCTTGAAATCCAATAAGTAAGAATGCACCAAAGATAGCACCACTATTTGAGGCAACTCCACCAAGGAGCAACGCCGCCCAGATTGTAAATGTCACTGATGGCACGAACTGCTGAACAACGACACTTCCAATATAGTGTGCATAAAGCCCACCAGCGAGACCTGCAACTGCGCCACCAATCGCAAATGAAGTGAGTTTCACCCGTGTAATATCTTTTCCAAGCATCTTCGCAGCATCTTCATTTTCGCGAACGCCTTTCAATAAACGACCAAATGGTGAATGAGTCAATCGGGTGAGCACAATCATGACGCTCACTAATACAATAATAACAAAAATGAAATACAATACCTCCCATTCGATAGCACCCATCGCTGCACGTCCGGGTCTTGGGACATTATTCAGTCCAAATGAGCCGTTTGTCAGCCATGCTTCATTCTCAAGAACGCTGCCGAATATTCCGGCAAGAGCAAATGTCGCAATTGCAAGATAATGACTTCCAAGACGAGCACTTGTCATGCCGATACATGCTGAGAGGAGACCGCCAGTGATTGTAGCACCGATAAGACTGATGAGAAAGCCGATTGGCATCGGGAGGTTCAACCCAAATATGTACTCTGCACCAATAGTTTGCGCCGGCGGGGGGATTGTCAATAACGCTGCGGCATATGCACCTGCTGCGAAGAATGCAACATGTCCAAAATTAATCAATCCGGTATATCCATAATGAATATTCAGTCCAACTGTTAACAATGAATAAATACCTGCAATGGTCAATACAGTGAGCAGAAATGAACTCCACCCAGGCAGTGAAATGAGCGTGATCAAATTCACAGTGCTCATCAGATCTCACTCCCGGCAATGCCAGTTGGGTTGAATAATAAGACGCCCACAAGAATAGCGAATGCGTACGCCATTGTATACTCTGCAGAAAGATATGTTGTGCCAAGACTCATTGCGATTCCAACGACAATTGCGCCGAGCATTGCCCCATATGGACGACCAATCCCACCAAGAAGCGTCGCGGCAAAAATGACGATAAGATACTCAAATCCAATCGTCGGGCGAAAGGGTGCAAATAGTATTGCATAAAGCACGCCGGCAAGTGCACCTGCACCCGCAGAGATGAACCATGTTCGTCGAATAACACCTTTGGTATCGATTCCAGCGATCTCAGCGAGGTTTCGATTACCACTTGTTGCCCGCATTGTTTTTCCAAGCATTGTATATTTGAGAAGAATATGAATAAGCAGCATCGTCGCAATTGCAACAACAAATACTGTTGCACGAATTGGTGTTGTGCCAACACCAAAGAATTCGACTGGACGCATCAAGGGCACTGGAAGTTGCCGTGCTGATACACCCACAGCAGCCGTCAACGAGTATCGAAGAATAAATGCAACGCCAATTGAAGTGATGAGCAGTGGAATTGGTCCCCGGGTCGATAGTGGCTCGAAAAAGACTCGTGAAATGATGACGCCAAAGACTCCGACTAATAAAACCGCACCGACCACCGAGACCGGAAGCGATAATGAAATACCAATTCCGGTCCCAGATAGAAAGAATGTGATATATGCACCGTATGTCAGGAATTCTCCATATGCAAAGTTAATAAACCGAGTCACACCGTATGATAATGTTAACCCAACCGCACCAACAGAAATAACGCTACCCTCAATCAGTCCATAAATTAGTGTTTGTATGAATTGTGTAATAACTCCAGACATAGAATAAGCCGAATATTAGAGTTCGCTTGCTGGAATCACTGCTGTTTCTGCCCAGGATCCATCCTTTGATTGCATGATTGCAAACGGCGAGCTGACATCGCCATGCTCATCAAAGTTGATTGGACCAATGAGTCCCCGATAATCAAGTGTGCTCTGATCATCGATGGTGGATGCACCCTGCGTATAGTCTGTGACAACTGCGCCTGATGGGTCTGTTACGGTCCGGATATTGTCTGCGACATTCGTTGATGTGATTTTATTATCAGCAGCTGCTGTTACCTTCATTGCAAGACCAAGAACATTCATTGCATCATACGCGTTACGTGCAAATAACCGTGGTTCTGAACCTGTGAACTCCTGTACACGCTGTTTAAATCTCTCAATTCGTCCCTTCTCTTCGGCAGCCTGATATGTTGCTGATTGGAGTCCAAGTATATTATTCGTGACTTCTTCTGGAGCTTCAGTAAGAAAGACCTCAGTCGTCTGATCTTGTGTGACATACCAATTCCCTTCATAGCCAGCCTGAAATGCAGCTCGCATAATTTTGATACTGTCATCTTTTGATCCGACAAGGACGGTAACTGCCGGGTCGGTGTTCATGACGGTCTGCATCTCGCTTTCATACGATGCTTTCCCAGTTTTGAAATTGATTGTCTCAGTGATGGTTCCACCAAATTCGGCAAATGAACTCTTGATTGGAGTCTTGAATGACTGAAATACCTCTTTATTCCCGACCATCAGCGCCATATCTGAATAGCTGGCAATATTATTATACCTCTCATTACGGAGTGCTCGTGCAATAGCGCGCCCACCAAGTGCATCAGATGGCACTGTCCGGAAGACGTACTCACCACCACGGTCATCAAGTGAGGTTGTGCCTGCTGTTGGTGTCACAACCGGCACCTCATTGGTCTGAAATAGATCAAACACGGCAGACATTGTGATTGATGTTGGACCAATAATCCCCGCCACATTTTCAACGGTGATTAATTTCTTTGCTGCTGATAATGACGCAGAGGGTGACCCCTCCGTGTCACCTTGGACGAGGGTTATCTGACGGTCATTGATTCCACCCTGTTCGTTAATCTCCTGTGCAAGCATCCGTACAACAGGGAGCACGTTCTCCCCAACCCATGCGTATTCACCGGAAAATGGTAATAATACCCCGACAGGAATTGCCTCAGCAGTCATTTCGCCGTCACTCTCGTTCGTCGTTGTCTCGGCACCCCCCGCCGCAGTGTTCTCCCCACTGGATCCATCGCCAGTGTCTGAGCTTCCAGAACAACCCGCTAACGCGGCAACCGTAGCCGCACCAGTTCCGGCTACGAATTTACGCCGTTGTATCATAGAGTACATTCAGTAAGGGGAAACATAAATGATATGATGCAGTTGGCTACGCTATTTTCACGGTTGACGTCATCAGCAATCGACGGACAAGACAAAAGAGCGCGTGAGCCCAATATAATATATGGATAAGGACAATGCTATCTCTCTGACTGTTCGTGGTGCAGAAAAAAGTGATGCAGGGCGTGGGATTGCTCGTCTCCCTGAGTCAGCCCGACAGCAACTCGGTGTCCTCAGTGGTGATACAGTATTGATCATTGGCAGTCGTGAGACAGTCGCTAAAGTATGGCCAGCTAATGGTAGTGTCTCGGAGAGTATTGTCCTTGTTGATGCTGATACACGAACGAATGCTGATGTGACCATTGGAGATACAGTTCGCATTCATCCGATAGGTGTTGATGATGCTCGATCAGTCACGCTATCAATGCCGCCAGATGTTTCCTTTGCGGATGAAGATCGTGCGGTTGAATTAATCAAACGGGCACTCCGTGATCGCCCAATCCAGGCTGATGGTCAAATTCGGTTTGAGTCAGTGAGTGATAAGCCATTTGTCGTCACTGAAACACGCCCAGAAGGTCAGGTTCGCGTTACTGACACGACGACACTCCGACTTACCCGACGGGGACAGTCATCAACGGATGACCGTGTTTTCTCGACTTCAACGGGAACACAACGCGGCAGGACAGGCAATGAGACAACAAACGACAATCAAGACGATACATCAACAACGCCTGTATCCACATCCGACTCAATCGAAAGCGAATCATCAGTTGCACAATCACCCACTGTTACGTATGAGGATATTGGTGGGCTTGATGATGAACTTGAATTGGTTCGAGAGATGATTGAGCTTCCGTTATCAGCACCAACGGTATTCACACATCTCGGTGTTGACCCCCCAAAAGGCGTATTATTACATGGTCCTCCAGGAACCGGAAAAACGCTCATTGCAAAAGCTGTCGCCAACGAGGTTGATGCAACGTTTATCAATATCTCTGGACCAGAGATCATGTCGAAATACAAGGGTGAATCTGAAGAGCAACTTCGAGAGAAGTTTGAGATGGCTCGTGAGGAGGCACCCTCAATCGTCTTTTTCGATGAGATTGACTCAATCGCGCCTGCTCGTGATGATGGTGGTGATGTAGAAAACCGTATCGTTGGACAGTTGCTTTCACTCATGGATGGACTTGATGCTCGTGGTGATGTCGTCGTTGTCGGAGCGACAAACCGCATTGATACGCTTGACCCTGCGCTTCGTCGTGGCGGTCGATTTGACCGTGAAATTGAGATTGGTGTTCCAGACGAGAAAGGGCGACGTGAAATCCTTGCTGTTCACACGCGACAGATGCCACTTGCGGATAATATCGATCTTGACCGCCTTGCAGCACAGACGCATGGATTTGTTGGTGCTGATCTTGAATCGCTTAGCACTGAGGCAGCAATGGCAGCACTCCGTCGTGGTCGTCGTGATGATGACGCTGCTGAGACGCTCACCTCACTCTCCGTCACACGTGAGGATATGATGGATGCAATGGCAGCTGTTGACCCATCAGCAATTCGTGAATATGTCGCTGAGTCGCCCACGACAACCTTCGATGACGTCGGTGGGCTTGATGCAGCGAAACAGACACTTGAACGGGCAGTCATATGGCCACTTACCTACGGTCCGCTTTTTGATTCGGTCAATACAGACCCGCCAACAGGTGCATTATTATACGGACCACCAGGAACTGGAAAGACGTTACTTGCCCGTGCGATTGCCGGTGAAGCTGAGATTAATTTTGTCGAAGTTGCCGGTCCAGAACTACTTGATCGATATGTTGGTGAGTCCGAGAAAGCCGTCAGAGAAGTGTTTGAACGGGCTCGACAAGCCGCTCCAGCAATTATTTTCTTCGACGAGATTGATGCAGTCGCAGCGAATCGAGCAGGCGGTGGCACCGACAGTGGCGTTGGTGATCGTGTCGTGTCACAACTACTCACCGAACTTGATCGGATTACTGATCATCCAAATCTAGTTGTGCTTGCAGCGACGAATCGACGAGATACAATTGACTCTGCATTGCTTCGTCCTGGTCGACTCGAATCGCATATTGCGGTCCCACGTCCAGATGCCGCAGCACGTCGTGCGATTCTAGAGATTCATCTTGCTGGTAAGCCACTTGCTGATAATATTGACCGTGATGAACTTGTTGGTAAAACCGCAGGATATGTCGGCGCAGATATTGAGGCAATGGTTCGCGATGCATCGGTTCGTGCAATTGAATCTGTCACCACTGAATATGACGGCGCGACCGCAAACGAACACGCTGATGAGATTGTCCTTACACGATCACATTTCGAAACAGCACTCGACTCGATTGAACCAACTGAAAACCGTGGTGAAGACAGCACAATGCATGATAATGGCGACGATATCTACTGATATATCATGTGAACTACCCCTGCCTACTGCGCTACTCGGTCGCTTCGCTCACTGCGTTGCTCCTAGAGGAAGAGGGCTTAGCGCCTGAAATCAGGCTAAAATCAGTCCCAAAACGATTGCGTCCGTGCGTACTGCTGTTCTTGTTTGAGAATATCCCGGTAGAACTCTGTTTCATCCTCGCGAAGATTTCCGATAATTCGAGCGGCTGTCTGTGGTCCAACCCCACGGGCAGCAAGAGCAATCGCCGCTTGTTTTCCATGACTCTGGATAAGACTTGCAGATCGGTGTGCACGCCGCTGAAGTCTATCAGCGTCGGTGTCATCTTCGAGTGTCCCACCACGAACTGCCTTTGGAGTATCCTCGTCCCATGGGTTTAAACATGCGATGCGAGTCGCCTCACATCGTGGACATCGTGGTTGGTCACGAACCCGACGTACTGGCTTTTTTTGCTCCCAGTCTGTACAATGCAAACACAGTAATCGCACATTATCATCTTGAATTCGATCACGTACCGCTTCAATCACTCCGGCATCGGCATTCGAAGGCACAAGGAGTTCCTTTCCATGTGACCGCCCGTCAACTCCAATTGGTGTTCGCTCACGTGTTATTGCTATTGTCAGTTCATCAGTATGATACCGTTCAAGAAGTGCTGTTGTCTCTGGAACTGCAAGGTCAGTATGGAATACCTCTCGAACTGCTTCATCATACACCGGTGTATCTTCAAGAGCAGCCATCAGTCGGTCCCCACCAAACCGTTCACGTCCTTGATACCGTTTAAGTGCACCAAACTTCGCGGCAACCTGTGCAAGTGTGAACTTCAGTGCATCTGCCTTTTTTAACGCCAACTCAAGGATTGCTTCAACATGCATTGGGTCTGTTTCATCGAAAACAGCGGTGACATCACCAATCGACGCCTGTCTTGGAAGTTCCAATTCAATTCGATATGGACTGACATCCAACCCAACAGAGGCACCAGTCCGCTGACCAACAAGCGCTGCGAGTAAGCGTCCAAGTGTCTCATTGATTCGATGCCCATGCGGGCTATTTATTACGACGGTTTGTGCTTGTGCTTCGATCACAAGACGATCTGCTGTTGGAATCGGATATTCACCAATAACCTGTCTTTCAATCGGCTCGATCGCAGATGTAATTGTTGAGACATCTGCAGGATATCGTCTCGCGAGATCTCGCCCTACGGCTTCTTTATTTGCGCCTGTCGCAAGTTGCTTTGCAGCCGCAGCGCGCATTTCACCGACCTCATTTGCAACGTGTGCAGGGACTGGAATCTCAGCACCAGTCCATGATGGCACCTCACCACTCGGGTCTTCAATTGGTGTTACATTTACCTGGGTTTCATCATCATCAATATCATTAATCCGCCACATTTCGCCACGCTGAATAAACGCAGCCCCCGGTTCGGCAAAATTCAATACAAATCGCTCATCAAGCGTCCCAATCTGCCCGCGTGAGGACATATCGTATACATCATATGTTTCCTCGTCAGGAATCATCGAGAGATTCGCATAGAAGTACTGCCACGTCCCGCTGGATTTCTCAAGCCGATCCGCATCCTCTTCAAGCCACACAAGCCGATTTGACGATAATTCCCGTATGATCTCTCGAAATGTCTGTTTATCCAGGTTGGCGAATGGATACGCAGCTGTCACAATTTGATATGCTCGACGAGCTGATACCTCCCCTTCATCCATCACAATGCCGATAATTTGATTCGCAACAGTATCGAGACTCGCATGATGAATCCGTGCAGGCTCGACAATACCCTCCGTGGCGCGTCGCGCAATTGCCAGCGCTTCAAGTGTATCATCCGGTGATGAGGTAATGACCGTTCCATGTGAGATACGATCACGATGATGTCCAGCCCGTCCCACTCGCTGTAGCAGTCGTGCGACCTCTCGAGGACTCCCATATTGCACGACGTGATCAACCTCTCCAACATCGATACCTAACTCCATCGAAGAGGTGCAAACAAGCCCATCTAACGAGCCATTCTTGAATCTATCCTCAACGTCGATACGAACATCTTTTGAAAGTGATCCATGATGAACCTCAATTGGCTCACCAAGTTTTTTAAATCGTGACCCTAGCGCCTCAGCCGTCTGCCGTGTATTGACGAATATAAGAGTCGAACTATGATCCGAAACGATATCTCGAATGACACGGACGTGACTTGCAATCGTCTCATCAGTCGCTAACTCACGTGACAGTTGTTCATCTTTTTGAGTAACTGTTGGGTGATGAACAGAAAACTCAATCGCGCTACCAGCATCAATCTCAATGACCTCAAATGACCGATCACCCGTCAGAAATCGGGCGACCTCCGTTGGGGATCCAACTGTTGCTGAGAGTCCAATTCGCTGAAATGATCCCGCAAGTACTTGAAGCCGCTCAAGCGCAACTGACAATTGTACACCTCGTTTTGCAGCAGCAAGTTCGTGCACCTCATCAACAACAACGTGGTCAACCCCAGCAAGTGCTTTTCTAAGCTTTGACCCGGTAAGCATTGCTTGTAATGTTTCAGGTGTCGTCACAAGCACATCTGGTGGGTCCTCAGCTTGCTGACGCCGTTGATACTGCGTTGTATCACCATGTCTGACGTCAATATCAATATCAAGCGTCTCACCCCACCATGTAAGCCGATCACGCATATCTCGATTAAGTGCTCGAAGTGGTGTAATATACAGTGCGGAGAATCCCTCACGCTCGGAATCATCAAAATCGCTTTCAGCAATTGCATCGAAGACGGGAAGCATCGCTGTCTCTGTCTTCCCTGTTCCCGTTGGCGCAATGACGAGTGCATTCCTGTCATGTGCCAATGGTGGAATCGCACGGCGCTGTGGCTCTGTTGGTGTGGTGAATCCTCGCTCAGATAGCGCCTCCCGAACCGGCGCGCTGAACTCGCTAAAAACGTCTGCACCTCGCGTGGCGGTACCGTCTGCCATTACATATTATACCACTGGCGGCCGGATAACGGTTATCAACAGACACTGCGAGTGGAATTGACATCCTCCTCCGCGTAAACGCGGAAGGAATCCTGACCGTGAACATTGGAAATTGCAGGTTTGCAATTCTGCCGAACCCCAATGCGGTGAGAATCCGTGTGGGGTTCATGGGCTGTCGCGGGTAGAACTGCTGGAAGTGCCATATCTCAGCCCCCGGTAGTTCTATCCTCAACTGAAGCGAAACTCTTGTGTTGTTTTTGCCACAAATTCTTCCGTCAGTCTCACTCGACTTGGAGTTACTCTCTGTGCTGTTTTCAAGCAGTCGGGCACTGCATCGATTCATGAGAGGAACCGACCGTTCACCTGACTGGTTCGGATTATTGTCTCATTGCTTGGGGCGGACAGGCCGCCATCGTCGGACTGGAGGGAATCGCTCGGTTCCCAGCCTGATTCCTATCGATATGTAGAACTGCCTATCAGTTTAGGTTACGGATTGTCAAGTCTCAGAGTGGCTTTCGTAGCGTAGATTGACTCCGAGTTGTCGGATTCATCCTGCGGCTGAACCGCAGGTATTCTCCTTGATTCTGTATACGCATATTCTCACACAGATCTGAACTCTAAATTCACCCGACCATTCCAACCTGATCAGATAGATCCGCTCTGTAAGATGCGAGCAACAGATATGATAAGAGAATACGGATCTAAGAGAACGAAATGATAGCGATATGAATTGTCATTACCATATTAAAATCCGTGACATGGACCAGACGACTGCGTACTTGTCAATTGTGTCCGTTCGACTTTCATTTATCCCTAATCATGTAGGGTGGGTACTGAATTAAGACTATCACATTACATCTTATGAGAACAAACCAATGTCGAAAAGTAGACCCAAACTGAGTACGCTTACGGAATATTGCGATGTCTGTGACACGCGAACCCCGCATAAGGTATCTATTGATCTACGGACCGAAAGCACAAAAGAAACAAACCGTGCGTTCTCGCGTGAACCATACCGTGTGACCGAATGTCAACACTGTGGTGAACAGATTGCTCAGCGCATGAATGATGCCTGACGATAGTGAAATCTATTATCGACAACGATGAGTTGAGGATCCGATCCTTTGAAATTGAATGGATAATCGAATATATGGATTGATACTCAATTATATGCTAAATAATCCCAGTTAATTGTCTTAATGCTATATTGGGATTCAGACGAATCATTGCCAATTGCAGATAATGCACCGCAACTGAAATATCTTGAATTGCAACCCTAGCAAATATTATCACTCAAAAACTGTGTCCACACCCGCTACACGACCGTCTGAACAGAATACAACGGTTCTCATTGCCGATGATGAGTCTGCGCTTACCGATAGCGTTGCGCTTTGGCTTGCTGATCAATACGATGTTCGAACAGCATACACTGGAACAGAAGCTGTTGATATATACGATGACTCTGTTGACATCGTCATCGTCGACCGGCGAATGCCAGGGCTTTCTGGTGATGAAGTATGTACACAACTGCAAGACCGAGCAGGCAACCCAAAAATGATTCTCCTTACTGCGTCATCAATTAATCACAGTCACTGGTCGCATACACACAATCATATGATCACAGACAAATCTGAGCCGTCTCCATTCGATGGACGCATTCAAAAACCAATCTCAAAGACTGATTTACTTGATACGATCAGTGATTTCATGCCAAGCCGCTCTGCGGAATCATCAGATTAATGTATTCATACCAACATATCTTACCAGTAATAATTACATCTCTTGCTGGTGAATCGTCCCGAGTCATTTTGCTTGCGCTGTTGGAGTAAGAATGGCGTTCGTGAATCGCCTCGGGGTCAAGCTCCAGGGTATTCTCCTCGACCACCTGTAAAACCGACAGCACCTGCAAGCACACACAATCAAAATTGATAGCAACCGAAAATTCGCGGTTGTTAACTTCTCAATTGAGTTCTGAATTCACTTCACTTTCTGTTGTTGAGCCTTCATTTGTATCTGAATCTACGCCTGCGTCTACGTCTACATCCGAGTCTAGGTGTGTTTCTGCTTCTAGTGTCGATGATATTTCGGTTTTACTTCTTCCATTTTCGCGCGCTCGTTTCCGTTCTGCGAAGAATGTCTTCATGAGCTTACGCTCACCCGAACGAAGATGTTCATGAAATGTCGGTGCCGCAATTCCAAGTGAATCTGCAACCTGTTCTGCTGTACTATCACGTGGCCATTCAAAATATCCAGATGTCAGGGCTGTCTCAAGTACGTCAAGTTGTCGCGTGGTTAGTATCTCCTCAAGTCGTCGTTTGAATGAATTCAGTGACTGAACGTTATTGTCTACCTTTCGTTTCGCTGTGACGGTGATATCTGGGAATGATGATTGAATTGTATTGATAATAGTCCGTGGGTTTGACTGTGATGGCACACGGATGGTGACACTGCCGTTACCATCTGTTGCAACAAGTGACTCAACAGCGCTTCCAAACTCAACAAGGGGAAGTAGTACAGATGCATCCACCAACTGCAACTCAAATAACGTTTCTGTTGGCTCATCGGTGACGACACGGGCGTTAATGATAGCCTCAAGCGGGGATAGCATCGAAAGAACAGTGTCTGCATCAGCTCCATCAATAACAACATACGCAGAAACAACACCATCGGCTGTCGGTGAAAGTCCTTCAACTCGGACTTCTGTATTAAATTCAACTGAAAGATCAACGAGTATATCGCGAGTGTCCGTATGCTCAAACTCTAACTCAATAGCTGCATCCTCATACAGCAGGCGCTTTGATTCGACAGCATTTATACTATGACCAAGTCGATCGCCAATCTCATCAAATACTGATTGTTCTTCACTACTTGCCGACCCATGGACGGTCACGGCAAGAGTGCCGTATGTTGCATCACGATATGTAACTGGGGCGATGATAACGGTATTATCAACATTTGTATCTTTGCTGGCGGTCTTGACGGAGTCATTCTTCAGGGCACATTGAATTGACTCGGCGATTGGATTACTCTCATGTATCTCTGACCCAACAGCTGGCACTCTTGATCCTGCATTTGCTTGACATGTGAAATGGCTCATCACCTCATCGTATCGAGCAATCCATGCACCATCATAATTCCCTGTCTCAACGACTGATGTGCACACTGCTGATTCAAGCTCTTGACGCGTTGACCCATCCACAAGTACGCTATCGACAGTGCGGAGAAGACTGTTTATTTCTCGTGCACGTTTCAGTTGTTGTTCACGCTCTTTGATTGTCGACTCTTGCGTTGCTCGCAGTTCATCGAGTTGTGTTTTGATATCTGTAAGTACAGTTGGATCATGGAGGTCATCACTATCACGATTGGTCAATATTGTCTCGATTGATTCAAGTGCGAAGTACTCACGCACTGTGTCTTTGAACTCTCCCCGAACAAGTAATTCCTCGACAGTTCCAATGACATCTTGTTCGTCAACAGGCTTGACAAGATACTCATCAAATGCCATATCGACAATATCAGTATCAGGTTCGACAGCGGTCATCATTGCAACTCGACAGTCGAAATCACGATCACGAAGTTCCGTGAGCACTTCATCCCCAGAGAGCCCTGGCATTCGCCGATCAAGTAATACTACGTCAACGGCGTCATCGATCGCCTCAAGCGCTGCCTGCCCACTATATGCAACACGAACCACAAAATCATCACGAAGCCAATACTCACATGTATCGGCAAGATCCTTATCATCGTCAACAATGAGAACGCTCGGATCTGGCGCTGTTCGTGCTATATGATTGCCATCACCGTCTTGAACAGCCATTGTCGTACGTACGCAACGTGTGCGAGTAAATAAAATACTCCCGGGATATGACGGCATTGGTCGATTGTCAACACACTGACGACTTGGTGTGCTCACTGGTGGTGGGATGTCCATATTCCGCTCTATACCCTTCTTTGAACTGAAAAGTCTAAATTCGACTTAGTTATGACCTTTTGAGGCATATTCGCCGCACTGTTCGCATCAGCATTGTATCGAGTCCCGTCCGACGCCTCAAACGAGCCACGCTTCACTTGCTCACTTCGATACGCTCTGTTCGCTGTTTGAGGAAGGGGTCTTACCCTCGGAATTGAATAAAATAGCGTATTATGAATTCTAGCACTGCCGGCGGATATCTTAATTCTTGTCGTCGATTGGGTACTTAATCCTCCGCTTTGCAGTCCTGGGCGTCCTCTCGCCGAGTTGACCCTGCTCCGTGTGGAACTCTTGTTATATTGCTGGTGCCTCTATATCAGGTACCAGCTCAATCTGTCTGTAGCAACACAACCGTAATTATCGTTTTTTCATTTTCACTCTCTTGATTGACGAGGACGGACCCATCATAGCTATCAATCAGTCTTCCAACGAGATACAGACCGAATCCATCATCAGGGGATGCAAGATTATTGATATCCGTTGCAGTGAGATGTTGCTGTGCTTTTATTGAAATACTGCCCTTTGATGAAGTAATGGTGATTACTGCTGTTGTCGCAATCGAATCATCTTGATCATGGTCAACGCTGTTGTTGTGTACATCCGTTTGTAATGGTGCTTCGAGCCGATTCGGGTCATTCTGCGTATATGCATTGATTGTTATTGCCGATTCAGCGGTGCTAACACCATCTTCTCCTCTTAATATACTAGCAAACAGATTACTGAATACCTTTGAAAGATGCTCATCAGCTTGCACAGTGACATCTGGCACTGAACCAGAAACGGTAATCCGCTCACGATATCTTGTATCGAGCGCATCAATCGCCGTTTGAACAGCTTTCTGAAGTGATTGTGGTGAGTGAGAATGGGTATTATCCTCAAGTTTGATATCTGTTATTGACTGCATCACTTCAAGTAATGTAACCATTTCATTGACACGACTGTTAACAGTCTCAAGATGAGACTCACCAACCGACTCAACAAATTCAGAGAGAATATCTGCTCGTGCACTGATCACATTTAGTCCGTTGAGAAGGTCATGCCGAATAATTTGATTCATAAATACAAGATGATCACGCACGTGTGTGGCACCTGTTGATGATTCTTGCTGTGAAGATTCCGTCGTAGATGTACTGGTACTAGTACTGGTATTTATCTTCGCGTTTGTATCCGTGCTTGTTGAATTCATATACCCAAAGAGATACACTGTCACGCCTGTCTCAGACGGGAAGATGCGAGCGTGATATGCTGTGTCCGGGATGTCTGTCACAGCGATTGAAGAAATATCAGGATCAACAAGAGCATGAGAGGAAATCTGAATCTGTATTGGGTTTTGATGTTTACTTGCAGTCTCACATGCAATATATAGTCGATTCTCTTGACCGGATGCAACGATATCAGTAAGGGACCGTCCAGTGAGTCTATCACTACCGAATACCGCCTCCATCGTTGGGTTCGCATAGGTAATCTCAAAGTCGGTGTTGATTGCGAATACTGGATCAGTAATACGACTGAGATGATTATTTTCTGCAGCGCTGATAGACGATTGATCAGATTCTCGACTCATAGATCCTCGAAATCTAGATATACTGCTATCCTATCTAGTATCAAATCTCTCAAGAATGATAATGTTACTGTCCGTTGACGCTCTAATGAATCGCCTCAAGATACTTATCTTGTCTCTGATAAAACTACCAGTGCGACAAGAACTAATACAAATTGGATATAATACATCAACCAATCTATATAGAACTGTTGGTATTTTTGACCGTGTGATGGATTTAATTTGAATGACTACTGGTAAGTAAAAGTAAATACTCTAAATTTACTACATATTAATCGATACTTCACTGCGATGATTCACGCAACTCCCTATATATGTAGGGCTGATTATTAGATGGATTCCAGAGAATAGTATAACCGAACATGGTGGGTTTTATTCGACCAATTGCAACCGAGGTGAAATGTTATGCCTGAATGTCAAAATTGTGGTTCATTTGTCTCTCGAGACTATGTTCGTGTGTTCGCACCAGAGGGACTGAATCACGCACGAGTGTGTCCACAGTGTGAGGACATCATTCGTGAAGGTGCAGAGGTCCGTGAAGCTCGAGCAAAACGCGTTTCATAATAACTACAGCATATCCTATATAATTATATGTAAATACGTTGAATGTTCCGGGGATAATATTCTTACGTAATATTCGGATATTAACATCTCATAGTCTATTGTGCGATAATATCGGTATATCTACGGATTAACAGGCAGAGTGCCTCGGGGCTTGACCCCGAGGGTGAATGCCGTCACTATATGCCACAAATTTAATTATTTCTAGCGTTTCACACGGTGACAACGACCAGAAACAACCCATCAAAGTATGGAAATGAAGACCTCATTTCCTTCGCTGGTCGTTTGACAGTTTGGAAATGTGGCCGCTCTCAAAATCCGCTACTATGGTGGTGCGACGGGGGTTTCAACGGGCGGAGTGAAGCCGCCGACCTCCACGGACTCCTCGCGGAGTTCGGGTGTTAATTCCAGCCGACCCCTCACGGGGAAGGTCGGAGGGAATTAAATTCGCCTGCGGGTGCTGTGCAGACCCCAAACGGTGAAGCCCCGGGGCTTGACCCTGAGGTACTTCACACGACCCTATTCATTCATATTTAATGACAAATCAATAATAATAGAGTCTAACTAATTGAATTCATCTGAGTTCTGTCATGCGCACTAGTGTCTGTCACGGGTCTTTTATATACCCACTCCCCGGGATTAATGCATGCGCATCGGCTTCGTAGTGAATCCTATTGCCGGGATGGGCGGTCGCGTTGGTCTCAAAGGCACTGATGGAAAGGTTGCTGCGGCTCGTGACCGTGGTGCCGAACCTCGCGCACCAGAACGGGCAAAGCGAACATTACAGGCGCTCAGCGCGAATCTTGATACCCACGATGAATATCAACTCTTCACGTGGGGAGCACCGATGGGTGAAGAAGTAGCGACAGACGCCGGTATAGACCCGATTATACTTGGGACCCCAGGTGAATACACGAATAATCACCGAACAACGGCGAAAGACACTCGACTGGCAGTCACCAAATTTATTGAGACTGATGTTGATCTCATACTATTCGTTGGTGGCGATGGAACAGCAGCGGATGTTGCGACTGCTCTGTCAGAGTCGACTATCCCGATCCTTGGGGTTCCAGCCGGTGTGAAGGTATATTCTTCTGTTTTTGCGGTTGCCCCTGAGGACGCTGCACAGGTTGCAATCACTTTCGATCGCACCGAACGTCGCGAAATCGTTGACATTGATGAAGAGGCATATCGCGCAGGTGAAGCACCTGATAGTGTCAGTCCTAATCTACAAGCAGTCGTGTCTGTACCAGTCGCTGATCGGGTACAATCAGCAAAACAGCGCGGTGATGGAAGCGTCGAAGCAGTGGCTGCGGGTGTTGCTGCTGATATTCAAGCGAGTGATAAAACGATCATTTTCGGATCTGGCAGTACTGTCGGTGCAATCGAATCTAAACTTGGTATTGATTTCACCCCACTTGGCATCGATGTGTGGGCTGATGGAGAGGTTCAAGCTCGTGATGCAACTGAGAGTAGTATTCTGGCAGAGACTGACGCAGATGGTGAAAATATTATTATTGTCTCTCCAATCGGTGGGCAAGGGTTCATCTTTGGTCGTGGTAATCCACAACTCTCCCCTGCGGTGCTCCGCCGATGCGAGATTAAAATCGTTGCCTCCCCCACAAAACTCGAAACCACCGGGCAATTGCATGTTGATACAGGCGACCCTGTACTTGATGCTGAACTTCGCGGATGGACCCGAGTCCGTATTGGCCGGGTTGAACGTCAGATAATTGAAATAACGTAATTAATTCCATATGGTGAAGATTAAGGGTACTGAAGTTATCCCATGACATATGGAGACACGCAAGGTACAGCGGCTCGGCCCATCAACATTGGCGATGACATTGCCAGCAGAGTGGGCAAAAGAAAATGAGGTCAACAAGGGCGATGAAGTGTCCCTTAGAATGGGTGGAAAAGGAACACTGACTGTCCTTCCAGAGTCTGCAAGTCAAGAAGACTCATCAGCCTCAATTCTCGCAGATAATCTCAATGCAAATGCACTTGAGCGTGCTATTGTTGCACAGTACGTTCTTGGACGACGGGTTATTCATATTGAACGTGAAGATGCTGCACTTGATTCTGAACATATCAATGCCGTGTATAGTGCAGAAACACAACTTATGGGTCTTGGAGTCATTGAGGAGACGCCAGAACGGATTGCAATCCGTTGTTCAGTCGATCCAGAGGACTTTACACTTGATAATCTACTTGAACGACTTGAGAACACAGGAAGCACGATGCGTGGTGAAGGTATTAAAGCACTTGCGCATGGAAATGCTGATCTTGCACAACGAGCATTGAATCGCGAGCGACAGGCGAACAAGATATTTGTTCTTTTATTAAGACTCATCTTCACCGCATATCAAAATCCAAATCTTGCCCGTGCTGTTGATTTAAACTCTGGCTTCCCACTTATTGGATATCGATCTGTTGCAAAAAATCTTGAACTTATTGCAGATAATGCTGAGGATATTGCGACGATTGTCGGTGATGCGGATGAGCATACCCTTGATGTTGACACTGGGACGATGCGCCGTATCCGAGAGTTTACTGATCAAGTCGATGAGATCACTCAGATTGCTGTGAATGCCGTCGTTGAGCGAAATTATGATAAAACAATCACTGCTCGAACGTTATTCCAACAGATCAGTGATCGTGAGGATGAAATCCTCTCTGATCTCCCTGAAATGGACAATGATAATTTATTACAAATTCGTGAAGTGCTTGTTAGTTTACAACAAACAGCACAGTATGCAATGCGTAATGCAGAAATCGCAGCAAATCTCGCATTAAATGAGGAATGCGAACACGTTAAAATTAGATAATTACAACGAACGAATAACATAAGTCATCGCCTCCAAACTAAATTACTATGGGGACTGCTACGACCGTCTCAGATAAGCGGTTTGGCCTGACAATCCTGTTTTCGTTACTCACATTAATCGGCGTTGTCGGGATGCTCGCCGCAGGGTTCACTGGTGATCAATTACTTGCAGCAGGTGGATTCGCGCTTGCTGTAATTGCCGCCTCATTCGCTGTTTCAGCAAATCACATATACTCTTGATATCCCTCTCGCTCTGAAGACGAGGTTTTGCTCTCGAATCTTTTATATTATCACTATTGAGCTATCGAGTGCTGACGAATGTAATAATACAGATAACAATTGAATCACACATCTATATCTTCATTTTTATGTGATCTGCTAAGGGTATATCATACCAAATAATATTATCTTTTCTCGTTGTTTCAGCACTTCTTATGAGGGTTTATAAATGGTACAGGCGCAATACCACGCCTGTTCACGGCGTGAATACGCGCTGTCATACTGTGGTTTTCAAACGGTTTACTGGGCAACGGCGTATTGGCTCTGACCCCGATGTAGCCGAGTGCCCGAAAGGTGGCGGTTCGAGTATGAGTGTGAGTGTGAGTGTCCGCCAACGCTGGAAACAGAATATGCCCCATATGGGGATCAAACAACAACCATCGGACTCTCGTCAATAATACAAATAACTCCGAGTCCGGTGACAGTGATATTGACCGAAGCTCCTGGTGGCACAACCAACACAGGGACTTCGCCTTGGGTGAAGAGAGGAGTACTGGGGGCGGAGATGTGGTACTCCCTGGAGATTGCGCAGTGACCGGTCACACACCGATTCCAACGGTGGACTGGCTTGGTATTAGTATTGGGAGTCTGTAAACCCAAACTCAAACTCAAACTCAAACCCAAACCCAGAGCCAGAGCCAAAGCTGACACTCCCAACCCAGCGAAGCGGTGCGGTGCGGTGCCGTGGGATTCCTCCCGTCTTCAGGCGGAGGAGGATGTCCAGTGGACAATTGTTCGATTCATCCTGATTTTTGTAATTTATTTTCAGCTGTAATGATCGAGTTTGTCAGGATTTCGACGCCGTGACCAATGGATGCTTCATCGACATCAAATGTATCTGTATGATGACCACCGGGATGATCCGTTCCAATTCCAATATACGCTGCTACTCCACCGTGCTGTTGTACCCGTCGCATGAGGAATGTCGCATCTTCGCTTCCACCAAGATCATCAGATCGAATAATTGAGTCAATATCATCAGCATCTTTCGCGACTGTGGCAACGATATCTGCAAGCATATTATCGCTCGCCGCAGACGGTGCCCTCCCTGCTGTGGTAATTTCAACCTCACAATTGTGCATTGTTGCTGCTGATTCAAGCACCTGTGTTGCTTTCGACTCAGTATACTCCATCAGTTCTGTTGTTTCCCCACGAACTTCGCCTTTGATCATTGCATGTTCGGGAATAATATTGGTTGCTGTTCCTCCAGAAACGACACCTGTATTGACCCGAGTTGCACCATCTGTATGTCTTGGGATTGCATAGAGATTCTGCACGGCAGTTGCCATCGCCTGAACCGCATTATTACCATCCGCTGGTCGGGCACCTGCGTGTGCAGGTATTCCAGTGAACTCCGCTTCGAAATGAGAAACAGCAAGGAAATTGTCTATTCCAGCAACGACCTCACCTGAGGGATGGTCAAGTCCAACATGTACAGCAAAAAGTGCGTCAACATCGTCGAGACGCCCAGACGTCGCCATTGGCTTCCCGCCGACGATTTGTTCCTCACCAGGTTGGAAAAATATCTTCAGTGTTCCCGTAAACTCAGTATCTCCACTGGCTTCCCCATCAATATCAACATCGTCTTTTCGATTCTGTGTATCCTTATTATTTGGACTGGTTGTCTCAATAATTTCATCAAGAACACCAACGCCAATTGCAGCGTGGGCATCGTGACCACAGGCATGCATATGCCCGTCCATTTCCGAGCGGAACCCCTCACTTACCGGACGATGCTCGTCACTGGTCGATTCAGTGATTGGAAGCCCATCGATATCTACTCGAAGCCCGACTGTTGGTCCAGGACCACACTCGATAACTGCACAGACGCCCGTCCGTCCGCCAGAGAGTCGTTCAAGCACATCTTCTCGAGCGCCTGCTTCTCTTGCACGAGCACGCCATGTGGATAATTCATTATCATCGGGCACGCCCCGCCTCTCACCACCGAGCACCTCAGGTCCAATATAAATCGCATCAAGATTACGAGTTTCTAATTCGTCGACCAGACGAGCCGTTGTATAAAACTCTCGCCATGCAGGCTCAGGATGTTGATGTAAGTCGCGGCGTAGTGTTACTAACTCAGCACGTGTCATCGCAAATATTGTGCAGTCAAGAGACTTAATTATCAGGCTTTAATGCTCGAATCAACTATGACTGTTTGTGACCAGCCGGTTTTCGCTGTTCAAGCTCAATCTCAACATGAATACTGTCCGGAAAATCCATATGTCCGACTTCACGGGCAATATGATCATTCCCATGAATTTCGAGATGGCGCGCGTAAACAGTATACTGCCATGAATTGAAGCGATTACCTGGGGCAAGTTGTCGATACTGTGGGACGACTATCTCCTTCGGTGGGTCGGCATGTGGACCTTTGCACTCAGCACCTTTTCTTTCAAGGAGTGTTTTAAGATTTGAAACCTCCTTTTCGAGCACATACCGGTCGCCGGATTGAAAACTAAGTTTTGTGATAAATGTCATCGATATACTGTCGATATAATTTGCAGCAACACTGAAAAGAACACCTATTGCGCTATTTCAGAACGCACCAGCCTGGTGATCATTGTGTCACGCATTCATACTGCCGGACCACTCTCTGAGGTTCCAACAAGCCATGTTCCATATATGAGCAGTGCAGCTCCGGGGAGAAGTGCATACGTGAACAACTCTCCGATATTTGGTAATACTGCTGGTAGCAGAAGGACTGTCCCAACAATCATAAATACTGCACCGATGAGTACTCGTCGGTTACTGAGGAATCCCATACAGAGGGAATGCGAATGAGCGAATATGGTGTTTGTGTTTTCTTAGCTTTAGAAATGTCAGTATTAATTTATATATACTCTATTTTGGGACATAAGTAGTTTCATTAATTGTCATATTTCACTCAGTGAACATCGCTGTATCTCCGGTCCAGTCACGTTCACCAGCACGCACAGGAATATCAAGCCAGTTTTCTTCTGGCGGACGTGGACACGAGAAGGCATTATTATATGCACAGAATGGGGTATATGCAAGATTGAAGTCAATTATAACTGTTGAGCCATCAGCAAGTGGCTTGTTTGGATGTAACTCAAGATATCGTCCACCAGCATATGTTTCCTGCCCAGTTGTTTTATCGCGAAATGGAACAAACAATGCTTCATCTTGATCATCTGGGCGCTGTCGATAGCCAATGAGTTGATGTGTTGTGTCTCCCCGCTCAAACTGGAATTTGGCGACACGGACATACCTGACTGTCTCACCGGTCGAGGTCTCCATTGGAACTGGCTCATAGACCACATCCTTCGATGAGTCCTGTTGTTGTCCGTTACTCTCAGTGACTGTGCTCTTTTTATTATCAGGGTCAACAGCAAGCGTCTCAGTTACTGCTGTGACACGCCATGATGGGTCCGCGTCGAAGTATGATAGCCCATCAAATGTTTCACGTGCATTATCTGAGAGTGGTGATTGTGAATGTGAATTAAAGAAATCGTCTTTTTCATCTCGGTTGGCGCGCAATTCAGCGATGTACTCGGCATGTGATAAATTATCGTTGCTCATCGGTATATTCGGTTTAATTGATCAACCCGGTAACGAGTGGCGATCGCAATCAAAAGTGATCATCTAACTAGTGGATATACGCAGGAGATGTGCCAATCAAATTGGATTCAAGATATGACATTTATACACATATATCTATATATCAAACTAATAAATTTCATATTGGACATTTTACATTTGTCGTATTTATTTCCGCGGGTTTTTCTGCGATGACGGGAATCCTCAGGTATCATGACAGACAAGAGTACCTCAACCGTGCGGTCAGTTGATAGTAATCTCTTCATTACAGTCTCCGGACCGCCCGGTTGTGGTGCGACAACCCTCTGTGATGGGCTTTCAGAGGCGCTTAATTGTGGATACGTCTCTGGTGGAGACATTTTCCGAGATCTTGCTGATGAACGAGGGATGTCGCTATCGCAACTCATTGCGAAAACCGACGAGACTGATGAGATTGACCGCGCGCTTGATCGTCGACTTCGCACAATAGCGGAAAAATGGGGTGCAGCAAACAACCCATTCATACTTGAGGCGCGTCTCGCTGGATGGCTTGCTGGTAACCGCGCAGATCTTCGTATCTGGCTTGATGCACCAGATGAAGTCCGTGTTGAGCGGACGCGTGACCGCGATGAAATGGAAGCTGAAATGCGCGTTCGAGAGGTAAGTGAGGCTGGTCGATATAAATCATATTATAATATCGATGTCACTGATCAGTCGTTCTATGACCTCTCAATTAATACTGCACGATGGGGTAAGGATGCATCGCTTGAGATGGTATTGACCGCGATTGATGAGTACGAGCCAACTGATGACGAGGGCGCATTCAAGACTGATGACGTCGCGGTATAATTGATTAACAGTATTGTCTTTTTTCCACCAGTGATATGCGCGTCATTGTCGACGGTGACATTTGAATTATACACACTATAATTATCATTTACTCACTGCATAGCCGACAATAATTTTTGAATCGATAACAAATGTATCAATAGACAATGGCTGAACTGAACCCGGTGGCGAAACAGATTGATACGATCTCTCCGGCGCCTGTTCGGTTATTTTTATCCGATGGAAGCTCAGGTGTCTTTGAGATACATAACGCCGAGTTCTTTCAAGCAGAATTCCAAGGTGAGGGACATCGCATCGATGATGAAACGCCGTATCGATTCATGACGAGCGATGATGGGGAAGAAGTCATCGCTGGGCGTCGCAGCGACTCTTCGGATGAATGGACATTTGTTGGTGAGGTGCTTCGAGTTGAAGCAGTTGACCAGAATAATACTGATGACACTCATAGCACTCCTGATAACGGAAACGAAGCTAGTACCGAATCAACAACTGAAGCAACTGATGAGATTACACTTGACCCAGAGGACATCAATGAAGTCAATACGGAAGACTGACTCACAGTAGCCCCATTTTCTATTGTGGTAAATATACTCATTTGAGCGCTTTACTCCACATCATTCACAGAGGGTATCTTTCCGGATAATGAGTGCGTCTGTATGTTACTCTGATCATTGGCTCATGAAAAATCAATTGGGGATCGTTAATTGAGTGCCTGACGAATTTGTGGGAGTTCATCACGGATTGCATCCCGTTTCAGAAGCGTGAATCCAATAAAGATGATTATGAACCCGATAACCGTCGCTATTGTCGGGATCTCACTCAAGAAAATCCACCCAGCTAAGGCTGCAAATATCGGTGCGACATATGAAACGAGGTTAATCTCAATCGCCCCCAGTTGCTCTAATAGTCGGAAGTAAATGAGAAATCCAAGCGCGCTTGCGACAACTGCGAGATATGCTAAAGCAAGGATTGCTTCCGTCGTCCACTCAATCGCAGTGAATGATTCACCCAATAAAAGACTAACACCATGCATCAGTGCTGCCCCGCCAAGCATCGACCATGCTTCCATTGTCTCGATTGGCAGGTTCGCATCAAGTCGACGTGTTAACACTGAGCCAAGTGCGAATGCAGTTGCAGCGGCGAAGATGAGTAACTTCGCAACAGCCCCGCCAGCAACAATGTTCTGCAGATCTGGCGATGAGAGCACAATAACGCCAATGAGACCAAGGACCACGCCAAAAAACCCAACAAGAGTAAGTCGCTCCGTTGGAAGGAAGACGCGAGCAAATCCAGTCGTAAGCATCGGACTCAGGCTGACAATGACCGCGGCAGCCGCAGAGGTGACTGCTGGGTCGGTTTCACCAATAAATAATAACGCATGATATCCGGCAAAAATCAGTATTGCGCCAGCGCCGACGCTTGCCCATCCTGATTGTGTTTGTGGGACCGGTTGGTCGGTTTGCGCTAATGCATATCCGAGCATGAGGATACCAGCAATATCGTATCGTAATGCTGCAAAGAGGACTGGTGGAATATACGGTAAGCCAGCCTTAATAGCCATAAATGCCGAGCCCCATGCGCCTGCAAGAATAATAAACAATCCAATTGTTCGATACCGTCTCACCGGTATTCTCATGTGGGCGACTGTCTAAACATTATGCGTTTTATTTTAGTATTTATTATCATAGATAATTGTCTATTCGATTCGATTGAGAGACTGCTTTTCATACCGCGGGCGATACCAAATGTAGCTCAACGCCAAACACTAGGCACTCACCATCCGCCACAGTTAGTTTCTGAGCAATGAAAACCAATCATAATATCACTTTTTGATTAGTTTCCCATTTTCGAGAACCGAACCGGAGTCATTCATTTTTGTTTCGACAATATATTTATGATTACTCACTCACTAAATACATTTATGGGCGCGTATGGCCGGCAAACGCTCCGTGACCTGTTTGATGACTCACCAACACCCCACATTGCTCATCCACCGCAGACACATCATCGGCATTTTTATGTTGCGACTGATGGGTCATACCGTCGTAACGGTGGCGGACTTGGTGCTGTCATTGAAACACGCGATGGAACGCGCGTTGCGCGAGTATCTGTTTCTGATGTTGCGCCGGATAACAATGTCGCTGAATATCGCGCGCTTCATCTTGGACTTGACGTTCTTGCAGCGCGTGCTCCAGCAGACATTCGTGTTGGCGTTCTTGTCGATCATGACGATCTTGCTGCAACAGTGAATGGTGAGGTTCTTGCTGCGGGGGATCCTGAGTGGCGACCTGTTGATACATGCTGTGTTCCCCCTGGAAGCGAGCACCATTGGCGAGGAATTCGCGCTCGGATTGCTGGCTTTGGATCACTTCGCGCAGCTCGTATTGATGGTCGTGAAAACCCGGCTCATCCACTAGCGAATACACCGCATGAGTACGATCATGTCAATCGTCGGAAAGAGCGGTGTATTATTCCAAACGTACCGTACACCTCAGACTGTATCAGTGTGCAACAAACATCTCCGTCGGAATCACTACACGACCAACAACGACAACGAGGACAACGACGCCAACGACGCACGCAAACAGAGTCAGCAGCATCGACACGTACAGCCACAGATAGACGGTCTTATAATACCGATAGCAATGACAGCGATGATGATATTCCACCACCATCACGTTTTGATGGATGTGGATACGCGAGTGATTAATCTGCTACAACCCGTCATCTTGTCATCCGATACTGGCTATTTCCTAGTTCACTATTCACTGATAATATTTCACTGATACCAGAGAGTATGTCTCTCACCTCATTTTGATCAAAAAAACTGGTACTGAGTCAATCTTCGTTATATGCTGAGCAGGCGCAATACCACGGCCTTTAGTACTTCATGAAACATTTTGAACCATCGGTCCTATGCAGCAGTATCAGCAGCTACTCTATGCCAAGATTTTGAATTGAATTCCTCAATAAGTTTTCAGGAGCATTACAGGCCGTGGATACGCGCCGTCACGCCCTCCAAAATCCGACTGTCGTCGCTCGATTCAAATTTCAAAATACACACGTTTAAATTACAGGCAACCACGCGATAAAACAGGAATCGGTTGGAAACAGAGCGATTCCCGCCAGTCCGACGATGGCGGCCTGTCCGCCCCAAGCAATAAGACAATCATCGGAACCAGTCTGGTGAACGGTCGGTTCCTATAATGAACCGATGCAGATGCAGTTGCAGTGCCCGACTGCTTGAAAACACCACAGAAAGTAACTCCGAGTTTGCTAACGCCTGCCGGCGTCCCTGCGGCAAAAACAACGCTTGCGCTTGGACGCCGTACATGGTCGAGAATAGGAGTAGGAGTACCGGCGGCTTGGCACCGCCAGCAGTCCAACCCGCCCCCGTCTCAGACCGCGAATAACCCTTCAGATTCGCACTGGCTGGTTGTTCGGTGGGGGTGGGAGTGTTAAACCTGAAACTCCCACCGCTCGGGATTCCTCCGCGTGAACCCGGAGGAGGATGTCAATTGCCGACCACCAGCATATTAGTCGGGTTCGTCTTCATCGTAAAGTTTTATTCTAGATTATCAATCGTTTTGTGCATCAACAACAGCAACGCCAGCTAAGTTCACGATATCTTTGACTTCGTCACCACGCTGGAGTACATGAACGGGTTTGTCCATGCCAACAAGCATCGGACCGATTGCCTCTGCACCACCAAGTCGTTGAAGTAATTTATATCCAATATTTCCGGCTTCAAGATTTGGAAAGACCAAGACATTCGCTGGTTCATCGAGGTCTGAGAAATCATATGTTTCTGTGAGAATATCCTCAATAACTGCAGTATCCGCTTGCATCTCTCCATCGACCGGGAAGTCAACTGCAGGGTCATCATGTAATGATGTAACAGCATCTTGCAGTCTCTTCGTCCCGTCGTTTTCGACACTCCCAAAGTTTGAGTATGAGAGCATTGCTGCTCGGGGCTCGATATTAAATCGACGGGCGAGACTTGCAGTATGTTTGGTAATCTCCGCGAGAACATCTGCTTCCGGTGCGAGATTGACTGTCGTGTCGGCAGCAAATACAACTTGATTTTTGAAGGTAAGAAGGTACACACCGGCGGCGTAGTCTGCCTCGGGTGCGGTTCCGATTACCTGTAATGGTGGACGAAGCGCTGATGGGTAGTGATGAGTGAGTCCAGTCAACATCGCATCAGCGTCACCCTGTTCAACCATGACACTCGCGAAATAATTACTATTGCCACTGATGAGTTCTTCTGCTTCGTTTCGAGTTACTCCTTTTCGACGACGCAGTTCATAGAGTCTATCGGTGTAATGGTCCCATGTTTCATCGCTTGGATCAACAATTTCAGGACCGAATTCGAGCCCAAGTTCACTTGCCGTGGCGACAATCTCTGATTTGTCACCAACGAGAATAGGCTGTGCAATCCCTTGTTCATGCATCTGATAGGCTGCTCGGATAATTTTCTCATCGTGTCCCTCTGCGAGTGCAACACGTTTTGGATTTGACTTTGCCTTATTCAAGACAACACGCATCATCTCGCGGGATTTTCCAAGACGGGCCTCAAGTTGCTCCTCATAGATGTCAGTATCAATATCACGCCTTGCACATCCTGACTCAATAGCCGCCTGTGCCACTGCTGGTGCGACCTCAAAAAGAACTCGGGGATCAACCGGCTTTGGAATGAGATACTCGGGACCAAACTGCAGTGGTTGCTCACCATATGCTTTCACAACAGCATCAGGGACATCTTGACGAGCAAGGTCGGCGAGTGCCTCAGCAGCAGCACGTTTCATTGTTTCGTTAATTTCAGTTGCGCGAACGTCGAGTGCTCCACGGAAAATAAACGGAAATCCAAGAACGTTGTTCACTTGATTTGGATAATCAGATCGACCTGTTGCCATGACAACGGTATCATCCCGAGCGTTTTTGGCTTCCACATATCCAATCTCGGGATCGGGGTTTGCCATTGCGAAAACAATTGGATCTGCAGCCATTGAAGCAATCATTTCTTCTGAGACAATCCCTCCGACGGACAGACCAACAAAAACATCTGCTCCCTCCATCGCCTCTGCAAGCGTTTCGGCAGGAACATCTGCTGCGAACTCTGATTTATATCTATTGAGCGACTCACGGTCGGAGCTAATCACACCGCTTGAGTCACACATAATAATATTCTCTTTTTTCGCACCAAGTGAAAGATAAAATCGCGCCGTCGAAATTGCTGAGGCGCCAGCACCTGAAAAGACAATATTCAATTCAGACAGATCCTTACCGACAATATCAGCAGCGTTCAATAACGCAGCGCCTGAGATAATTGCCGTTCCATGTTGATCATCATGGAATACCGGAATGTCCATTTCTTCTCGAAGCTGTGATTCGATTTCAAAGCATTCGGGTGCTTTGATATCCTCAAGATTTATTCCACCAAATGTCGGTTCCATTGCACTGACTGAATTGATGATATCTGTTGGGTCTGCCAGATCAAGTTCGAGATCAAATACATCAATATCAGCAAACCGTTTGAACAGTACACCTTTACCTTCCATCACTGGCTTTGATGCTTGTGCACCGATATCGCCAAGTCCAAGCACAGCACTCCCATTTGAGACGACAGCAACAAGATTTCCTTTTGCAGTGTATTCGTACCCGCGGGTGGAATCCTCAGCAATATCCCGACATGGCGCCGCTACCCCGGGTGAATATGCAAGAGACAGATCACGCTGTGTGTTTGTCGGCTTTGTCGTTGAAATCTCAAGTTTGCCAGATGGGTCTTCGCGATGATAATCACGCGCGTCATCTTCTAATCCCATATTCGCCGGACGAAGCCAGGATTCAAAAAGGTGACTGTCGAAGCGTATTTCGACAGATAACGAACAATATACTCAAAAATGAGTGATTTCTCTCAAATAGCGAAATCCCTGAAGAGTTAACTCGCATCAAGCACTTTATGTTGGTCAATTCCAAACGAACTTTGACAGGAGGTAACACGCTGCGTTGGCCAGTTATCAGTCGTTGAGACCACTTCTATGGTATCATCGATAAGCAATGCTGTATCTTCTGATTTTGCCCGGTGAACAGTTGGGTTATACGCGTATGCGAGTGGTGACTCAATTTTTTCGTTACTGTCAGGCGTTGCTATCCACTCTCGACCCATGAATCCCGTTGCACCCCCCTGGTGGTGTTGGCGCCATTCGTCTGACTCTCCAAGTGTCTCATATGCGTCACTGATGGCATCAAATACATCAGCTGCAGTTCCATCATTCCGTGCTGCTTCTCGAGTCGCATCCAGTGCTGTTACCTCAACACGCATCGCCATGTCATGATGTTCACGAAGTCTCCTCAGTATTGATTCCTCAAACGCTACTGTTCGCGTTGCACTCACATGACGTCCGTTTCGCTCTGCTGTCACTGATATCGTCACACATGAGTCAATTGTCGCCATTGTTGGGATAAAATGTCGACATGTTGATACACGGTCACACTTCCCAACAAGAATAACGGGTGTGTTGATACCACGTGCAGCATGTGTAGCGTTGAGTGCTGCTGCCACCTCCTGTTCTGTATCACCTGGCTCAATCTCTTTTGCCACCCGCTCAATCGTGATTGCGACTTCATGGGATACCTCTTGATACGGTTGTATGTCGCTCGCTGCAAGCGGTCGGCGGAGTTGATCCCCCGCGGTCTGTTTGGCACCTGGTAAATCAAAGTCCGCTACACTCGCTGTTGGTGTGTACATGGCGACAGCAGCATTGAGTGATTGTTCGTACCACTCATAAGATATGACTGTGAATTCATCGGGAAGTTCCTCTGCACGGAGTCTCTCTGCCTCAATGTTGGTGGTGATACAGACGAATCCATCATTTCGTGTATATCCAGCAGCGGCAACACCGATCGAGGCAGTATGATCGACAACATTACTCCCACCTGTTATCCATGTGAAATTTTGTGGACGTGCAAACCAGACGGCATCGATTGATTCAGTATTAAGAAACGCCTCAATTCTGTCTTGACGATGGTTGAGTTGATCCGTGTTCATACAATCATCATTGGTGCATCTGTTTGAAATATATCGGTTATTTGTGGTAGGAAGGAAGAGAGTCAGCGTGTCGAACGGGGATTGTACGTTCGTGACGAACACGATGATGCGTTCACCGCTGATGTGAATGGGGCGGAAAACATCCGTCTCGAGATTACCGACGAAAGTAACTCTGAGTCTTCACCTGATTTGGGTGGGCATAGGAGTGCCGGTTGGTTGGCACAGCACGGAGTCTCCCTTCAGGTTGTCCAGCGGATTCCAACCGCAGGAACAAGTGGTAGACTGCAAACCCTACCCTAATATCCCAACTGCGGTCGGGAATCCTCGCCGTTCAGGGCGGAGAGGATGTCAACTAGGTCAGCTGAGTGATCAAAAAAGATATATCAATAACAACAGCACCAGCACCAGCACCAGCACAACAGCGAGTCGCACATCATCAATGATCGATGGCTTAATTACCGCTGTATATCAGGAGCGAAAGAGCAATTCAAGTAACTGCAGTTCACACATCCGCGCATGAGCATTGACATACGGCTTCGCCGGCTTATCGCCGCATCAACGCTTCTCACAGGAGTGTTGATGGTGCTTGGCGTCTACACTGCGGCCGCGGGTGCTGGATTAACATGTGCGGGTCGGTGGCCGTTTTGTGACGGCTATCTTGGCCTTTTCCCAGCAAATTGGAGCAGTTTCATCGAATGGTTCCATCGATTCGTTGCGATGATAACTGGAATTATTATTCTTGGGACAACCGTGACAGCATGGCGACGCAGGATTGAGCGACGCATCCGAATTGCGCTTGCTGGGTCAACAGTGTTGTTACCATCACAAATTATCCTTGGAGCACTGACCGTCACGACGTATGAGTGGGTAATCTTAACAGCACACTTTCTTACGGCTTCATTGATCTTCACCGGAGTTGTGCTTGCGACCGTTTGGAGTCAACCTGTGATTAATCGATCTACTCTCTTCCGAATCGGAACACTCGCGATGGTTGCCACTCCAATTCTTATATTGCTGACACCTCATGCGTTTATCATATTTGACCCAACTGTTCAGTCAGTCTACTATGCAGTTGGACTGATGATCTATACAGCAGTTATTACCATCGGAGCATGGGCACCCAGTGTGGTTAATGACTCCAATTCGGCATGGCGTGTGCGCATGACAGCCAGCCTTGCGGCGGCGACAATGATTGGGTTACTTATTATCGGACGACAGGTCTATGCCGGTATGCTGCAGTATCTTTCGATGGGAGGCAGTTTGTTTATTCTTGCCCTCACTATTGGTGCGGTCGTGACCCTTCGAAGAAAAGATACACATCCACCTTCCCGCGGTATTCCTGGTGGTGACTGACCACAGATACACTCATAGTGTCAGGTAGTGATATTTATTTTTTGATATAACAATCAGACCCGTGTATGTTAACGTTAGTATTGAGTTGTTCATCGACTGTTCGAGAGATTGTATATAAGTGTGGGCTCGAATTGAATTGTTATCTGCTGAACCGATGCTTTGTTATAGTCCTGGAAAATATCGAACGGTAGTATGGACCGACGTAGTTACATAAAATCTGGCGCTGGTGTTATTGCTGGCGGCCTTATTGCGGGATGTACAGGATCAGATTCTGAATCAGAGTCAACGGCTACTGCTGACTCTTCAGCCGGGACAGATACACCTACTGATACAGTATCAGACACAGAAACCGCAACTGCAGAGTCAGTCGTTCCCTCAAATGTTGTTATTGGCTCCGATATCCCATATCGACCGTTCGAGTATGAGACAACGAGCGGCGAATTGACTGGATTTGATGTTGACATTGCGCAAGCAGTATTTGAAGATCAACTTGGTGTCAATTATGAGTTCAAACCAACAAGCTTCGATTCGATTATTCCATCGTTAAATAACGGTAACTTCCGAATTATCATGTCGGCAATGACAATCAATGATACCCGCGATGAGAAGGTTGATTTTTCCGATCCGTATTTCACGGCGTATCAAACCATCATTGTTCGAGCAGATAGTTCAATTAGCTCACGCGGAGATCTTGAGGGTACTGTTGTCGGTGTTCAAAAGGGCACAACTGGTGCAAACGCTGCAGAGGAACTTCAATCCGAGTTTGATGGAAATATTGAATTAAACCGATATGATCAGATTCCTGCCGCATTTCAGGCTCTTAAAAACGGTCAGGTCAGCGCAGTGATCAATGATAATACAGTGAATGCCGAATTTGCCAGTCAAGAAGACAATATTGAGTTTATCGAAGGTGAGGGTGCTGCAGTTGAAGCCGGTCAAGATGCGCCCCCATATCTAACCCTGACTGTCGAAAATTATGGTATTGCATTCCGAGAAGATGATAGCGAATTCCTTGAGCGCGTAAATGAGGCGCTTGCGACGATTAAGAATAACGGCACATACGACGAAATCTACTCAGAGTACTTCTCAGGGTAATAGACAAACGTTGACTTGTCGGTTCGTTAGACATAATTTACGACACACACTCGAATTCACCACATACGTTCTTGTTGCTATTCAATAATGGCTGATTCATACTCAGGCGCGACTTCAGACACAGAGACAGATACGGATGCACAAACAGTTGTTGCAGATGATCGATTTTTCGATGATACTGTCCTTAGACGCGTTGGTGTTGCAGTATCGAGTCTCTTCGCACTCGGTATTATTCTGTTACTCACGTATATCCTTACATCACAGATTAGTTATGGACTAATCCCAACAATCCTCCCGCAATTCATTGGCGCATATGGACTTGTGCTCGGGATTGTTGTCGCCAGCAGTGTGCTCTCTGTTACTGCAGGCATTTTTGTTGGATTGGCTCGTGTCTCAAAAACAAATATCACTCGAGGAATTTCAGCAGCATACGTTCAGTTCTTTCGCGGAACACCACTATTATTTCAGATTTTTGTGATTTATTTCGGTATCCCAACCCTCTGGCCAGGAACGTTTCCAATCCAGGGGTGGGGACTTCCAACAGCGATACTTTCACTGACGCTCAATCATGCCGCGTATGTTGGTGAAGCAGTTCGTGGCGGTATTGGTGCGGTACCAGACGGTCAAATGGAGGCTGCGCGGTCACTCGGCATGGGATATGTCCAAGCGATGCGTGAGGTTGTTATCCCACAAGCATGGCGAAACGCGCTTGCAGCTATTGGTAATGATCAGATTATCTTAGTAAAAGATACGTCGTTACTCACTGTCATTGCAATTCCGGAACTTATCCAACAGTTCCGCGATGTCAATAGTGCAACATTTGATCCATGGACACCGCTCTTACTAGTGGCAATTGCTTATCTTTCAATCACTGTTCCGATGGGGCGACTTGTTGAGTATCTTGAAACACGTGCTGACTGGGGTGGTGATACGAATGAATAATGCCGTATTGCAGTTTGATGACATTGATAAATACTTTGGAAAAACGCACGTCTTGAAGGATATTACACTGAATATTGACACCAGCGAAGTCTGTGTCATTGTTGGTCCCTCTGGTTCAGGAAAATCAACCTTACTTCGATGTGCCAATCGGCTTGAGGAAATCCAAAATGGTGAGATACGGCTTGATGGACAATCAATCTCAGCAGTGGATGCTGACGTCAACCGACTTCGCCAGCGGATCGGAATGGTGTTTCAATCATTCAATTTGTTCCCTCATAAGACGGCACTCGAAAATATCACTCTCGCACCACGAAAGGTAAAAAACATTCCTGATAAGGAGGCAACACAGCGCGCTGAGAATTTACTTGATGAAGTTGGTCTACTTGAGCAATCATCATCATATCCAAATCAGTTATCTGGTGGGCAGAAACAGCGTGTCGCGATTGCTCGTGCGCTTGCGATGGAGCCGAAAATAATGCTTTTTGACGAGGTGACAAGCGCGCTTGATCCGGAACTTGTTGGAGAGGTACTTGGTGTAATGCGGGATCTCGCGGGTGATGGGATGACAATGATGGTTGTTACTCATGAAATGGGATTCGCTCGCGAGGTTGGCGATCGTGTTGTGCTGATGGCTGATGGTCGAATTGTCGAGAGTGCTTCCCCGACATCATTCTTTGAAAACCCATCAACAACGCGCGGAAAACAATTCCTCTCTAAATTGTTGTAGTCTCTCTTTCCGTGCGATTCAGTCTATCAATACTCGCTTATCGATAGATCGAGTAAAATCACCATCGATTAGCATCTCGCCCCTCGGGTTAGACAACCCATCACATGAATTCTGAAAGACCAGCCTGACCATCATCATCAGCGTCTGTATCCGTACTTGCATCCGAGTCAGATGCTGATTCCGTTGCACTGGCTGTCTCGCTGGCTCCTGATTGCGCATGGTCTTCTGCAGGAGTATTGGCTGTTGTGACAGTATCATCTCCACTTTCAGCACTCTTGTGAGACTGTACGTCCACACCAGAGTCTTGATTTCCGGTAGAGTTGGTCTTCTCTTCTGTCTCTGTTTCAGCAAATGCACTCCCGGCGTGTGCCTCAACCGCTTCCGATCGACGCTCAGCCGCATCCTCAACAATTGAAGCGACTTTCTTTGTTGTTTCACCACTTCCTGTAATATAGGATACGCCAGCCTCATCAAGTTCATACCATGCCGCCATACCGACAGTGAGGGATCGTGGTTTACACAAATGCGTGATTGCAGACAGAAACGGTATTACCGCTGTACGAGCTGTTGCCATTGAAAATCCACCCGTCTTCGCAACCTCACGTACCACTGTATCACGAGTTGCGTCACGTGTCGAACGGTATGGAGCACCACCATACCGTGTCCATCCTCCTCGTTGTGTTTCACGAGCGGCTGCGACACCCCCAGCGAGATTATCAGTTGCATACCGCCACCAACGGTAATTGTAATCAGTCGCATACACGCGATTTGTCCAGATGTCTGCATTCGAGAGAAATTCGTAAGCTCGCGCCAGCTCAGCGTCATCATATACTAGTGGCACTTTATCTTCAACCCACTTCAGGAGATCATCGGGGGTTTCATCAACATCGTATGAGTTCTGAAGTGCTTCCTCAGCCGCATCCTCCTTTAATACGCTATCGAGAAACGAGAAGAGACCCATTGCCCGATCACGACCACCTGTTTTGACATCATCAACAGTGATGCGATCGCTGCCCTCGACAGTCGTCTGTAGATCTTTGATCGCCGCACGGAGATCGCCGCTGTTCACCTCAGCAATCTGCTTGAGCGCTGCTTCCTCAAATTCGATATCTTCTTTCCGAAGGATATTCCGAAGGACAGGGACAATCGAGCGTGCAGAAATGTCGCGAAACTCGATGTCTTGAGCGGCATTACGGAGTCCTCTTGACATATCATAGTACTCATTCGCGATAAGGACAATCGGCTGATTCGCATCCTTCAAGAGAGTCGTGACAGCCTGCTTACCTCCGCGATCATACTGATAATGTATATTATCAGCCTCATCCATGATAATCAATTGCCGAGTGCTTGTGGTTCCGCTTGCAGCACCGGCGAGTGTCGCATTTTTTGCTGCTCGTCCGGCAAGTCGCTCGATGACATCACTCGTTCGTTGATCTGACGCATTGAGCTCGACGGTCTCCCATCCCATATCGCTTGCAAGTGCATGTGCGGCTGAGGTCTTCCCGACTCCGGGTGCACCATGAAGCACGACTGACTCATGATGATCATCCCAAGATTCTGCCCATTCAATGAACTCATCGCGGGCAGCATTGTTCCCCCGGACCGCAGATAATGTCGTTGGCCGGTATCGCTCGGTCCAGTCAGTCATGTTGTTATGATGGAGGAATAAGGAGACTCCAACCCTTCTTGATTGCCGATCATATAAACAGAGCGAACACAATGTGAATCATCAGAGACCCACAAGATATGAGACGGATATCGGCAGTGCGAACTACTATTCGATGACCGGAATAACCTCATATGAGAATCTGTCGAGCGAGCCATATCTATAGATACAACGAGTAGGATGCACAAGATGGTATCGGATATTAAATCACCTAGCATACTCACTCCTGTTAGTAAGTAAAAAAGATATCCTGTCCTCAATTTTAGCTGAAAAATATCTAGAATATGGAGAGAGTATAAATTTTCACTTCACTCAATTGTATGGAGTAGTTCACTCTGAGTGTAATGACGGGTGATTGTCTGCGGATGAGTGAATCCCTGCGGCACCCCGAACGATCAAATCAAGGAACATCGCCATTGGGCTACTCGGTTCATATCGGTTGTCAATGAGATCATATGCTGTTTCAATATCACCGCGAAGTGCGTACTGACGGACACGACCAGCTGTCTGAAGAAATTCACCTCTTTCATCCGCTCGTCCCACACCTTGTGACGCGGCTGCTTCTCCAGTGTACACCGTTGAGCGCTCGATCTCATCGTATTCTTGAATGACCGGCTCATATTCGGTATCAAGTTGACACAATAAGTGCTCAATCGCAAATCGGTGAAACTCCGACATACTGGTAAACTCGTCATCACTCACATGTGACTCGACTGATTCAACGACCTCATCGGGGAAGCGAACGGTTTGTTTTGACACTATATTTGATATTTTGAGATTGAATATATATCTCTTGTGTCGAAAAAGTGCATCCAGTTATACTGAGTTATGGAATTTTAATGCTCTCATTCAAACTGTGTGCGATTAGGTATTCCATTGCGATCAAGAACAACCTGTTGGGCTTCGATATCCTCAAGTGCTGCAACAAGTCCGCCGATATCGACGACGTCATCCTCGGTTTCAAGCCGGATTGCTGCTACTTCTTCTGTCTCTTCGAATGTTGTGGTCATGACCCGACCTTCAGCGACAATTGGCTCGCTTGTTTCAACATCGCGACCTGACACCGACGCATAGAATGTTCCCTCAAGTTCACGAATATCTTTGACAGCGCGGCGAATTGATGCATATCGGCGTGGGAATGGTCGCTGTTTACCATCATCCGCAAGTGTCTCAGCCGTTGACCAAAGCACCGTCCCAAAGAAGCCCGATACAAGGAATCCAAGCGCAGAACGATTGAAAATGACACCATATCGGTCACGGTCATCCCGAAGCGCGTCCTGTGTTGCATAAATTGAGTAATTGCCATCTGCAACTGCAAGCACAGGTGTTGTAATTCCTCGGCGTGCTCGAGTGACTGTTGCAACCTCAAGATAATCGAATTCTGATGGATTGGGGGCACGCGAAAGCGGCGTTATGAGCAGATCGATACTGACTCCTGTATCAATCGCAACTGCAAGGTCATCATGGAATCGCCTGAGTAACTCTGGGGTAAGTGAGAGCACAAGCTCATACTCAGCATTATGAATTATTTCCTCAATGTATCGAAGAATTGTCGACCGCGATTTAACGAGCGATACAGCTTCGGTATCTCGTGCTGGGGCGGTATATCGAGCCTCAAGTTCGGCGATTAACTCATCAAGTGACGTTTGAACATTCTCAAAGGCGTCATCAGGATCAACAGCGACAATTTTCATCGGTCGTGATTCGCGTAACTCGACAAGTCCACGATCAGAGAGACTCCGAACGGTATCATAAACCCGTGGTTGTGGGATTTCGGTCTGGTCTGCAATCTCAGAGGCAGTCAATTGGGCGTGTTCAAGCACTGCAAGATATGCGTCAATCTCATATTCACCAAGATTGAATCGCTCGCCCACTTGCTCCATAGTCACATACAAGTCTTCTGGCATGCCAATATATCTTATCTGAAATGACTTACTATTTACTATATTTCGAGTAGCATCATATTCATAATTCTGTATCCGAAATCCGATATACAGATACGGTCCTCTGTTAATATCCCCGTATTAGATTGTGTATTTGACTTGTATCTCCTCCATATCTACTCCTACCGGTCATTCGGCGGGGAGTTGAGAAAGGAGACATAGCCTGTAAGGATTAAATACTGTCATTGAGGATAATATAATATCTCAATGCATTGTCGGAATCGATCTACTCTAGAAACTCCTGATTTGGGCTTATCATCAGGGTTGTATCATATCCGAAGACAGCGGACCGATTCATGATTGGCTGTGGTTTCTACCGATGATGTATAATCAACCGCCAGTATGTGATTATCGACATGGTATCCGTTGTTGTGCCAGGAAAGGATATATTTGAGTATCTGTTGTTACTGGAATCACCGGTGTTTATGAGTCCATCTAGTATATTGCTGCTGACACAGATTCTGTTGCCAGTTCAAACGCAGACACCGACACCGTCGGGATCATCGAATATATCGCCTGCAAACGTGATACCACAGTGGATTCAGTTTCCAGGATGGCGATGGGTGGTCGCACTCGCCGTTGTTATCGTAGGTATTGTCATTTCACGATATATCACCCGCCTGATCGGACGTCAGGTCGCTCGGCGGTTTCAACGACAAAGTGTTGCACAGACAGCACTTCGCCTTGTTCGCCTGAGTATTGTTCTATTTACCGTTGCGGTTGCAGCGAGCATTGTTGGATTACAAGTTGGTGATATTGTTTTGTCGGTGACTGTATTTTCTGCAGTTCTTGGTATTGTTCTTGCACCAATTGCGGGGAGTATTGTCAATGGATTGTTTATTCTTGCCGATCAGCCATATGAGATTGGTGATATGATTGAACTTGATGATGGACGGCGTGGATTTATTGACGATATCACAATCCGATACACGAAGATATTTACACTTGATAATACCTTTCTTGTGGTTCCAAATTCATCTATTCGCGAACAGCTTGTGACAAACTTCTCAGCAGAAGATGAACGTGTCCGACAGACACTTGATATTGCTGTTACCTATGAGTCTGATCTTGAACGAGCCCGCGAATTGATTCAACGCGCTGCGGCAAGCATTGATGATGTCATTGAGGGCGGTCCTGATATTCGTGTTGGGAATGCTCGATATCCAGCTCGTCCGACTGTATTTCTTGATTCATTTGGAGATGATGGGATTGTGCTCCGACTTCGATATTGGGTTGTCCGACCATATAGGCTCCAAGCGACTGAATCCGACGTTGCAGATGCTATTTGGTCGCGATTCCATGAGGATGCAGCAGAACTTGAGTTTGCATATCCCCACCGACATCTTGTTTTTGATCACACAAGCGGATCTCTTGATGCAACTGTTAAGACCGGTCCAGCCGGTGGTAAATCACCAACCACCTCGGAAACGAATACACACGAAAGTGAAAATGATGATATGAACTCAAATATAGACATAAGCACCGATACTCAAGCTGAATAACCGACATGTATATTCATGAAGATCTGGTTCATATTCTCAGTTAGCCGATTCAATCACGCATATACGCATATAACAAGAGTGATAACATCTTCACAAATAGGGTCATCTAGTTTTTGAGATCCTTCGCTCACTTATATAAAATCCAAGGGCTGAAAATCGAACGCTCACCAGATAGCTCGTAATAGTTCTTCGCCGAAGCTATCATGTATACTCTATAAAGTGCTCTTGAATATGTAGTCACGGTGATGTTAAGTACACAGGCGTTATTCGATCAAAAGAGTCCATCCGCCCGAAGCCTGAGTCACCAACGTTTTATTTCGGTAGAAAGTAGCTTACCCAATATTATTATGTCTAACGGTAGTCACAGTACATTCAAGCTTTTCTTTCAAATACGACTCGATATCAGGCTCATCAATCACTCGTCGAAGCATCTGTCGCCATCGACTTACTTGTTTTGAGCCAATGACAACGATGTCAGCGTTATCTGCTGCTACTTCTTCAAGAATAGTCTCCTCGACAAGAAATCCGCGCCGAACGACATAACGTGCCCGCTCAATGGGACCGAAAGCAGCCTCAACAGCACGCTTTAATTCTGCACGACTAACATCATCACCTTGCTGATACAGGTCAACATGAAGAACAGTTAATTCTGCAGTTTGCTCACCTGCAATTGAGATAGCCTCAGCAAGTGTTGCCCGCGAGTGCTCTGTCAACGGATATCGAACCGGCACAACCACACGCGTCATCATTTGATGTAGACTCTCTCACGCATCCTGAACGTTTTCACTTGCAACAATGACCACAGTGTTGAAATATGGAATCATTGATTCATCTCACAGTTTAATCCAAAGGCAGAGATATCAGAGTCAAACAACACACCCATTATACTAAATCGATCTGTAATTAACTGCATTCACACATAATACCATCTCTTTAATTTCTTGATAACGGTTGTGGAGATCCTGATCTGTATGGACTGGCATCATTTACTACCGGTGAATGCAATCGCCTTGGGTTAATTCACTTGAATAGTATGCTGTGAAGTTCAATCAGTAGTGGCGCTCGGACTCTGCGATGCAGACTGACTATCAGATGACCCAATTCGTTTGACACGCCCCTCAACTGCTACGTCAACTCCTTGCTCGCGAGCATACTCTATCAGAATCTCAAATTGAATCCCACCTTCACCAACACGGTGATGATTAGTGAGCGTTGGGAACTCATGATCGCTGTGTAGCACATATGCTGATGTCGCAAGCGTATATGACTGCCTAGGAGCAATCGGTTGATTATCAACAGAAGCTGCCTGTATTGTTTCAGCATCCTCATCCCATACAACTCTCGCCCCTGAAAGATGACTGTGCCACCATCCCGGTTCACCAAAGTCGACGACTGATGCGGCTGATTCACGCAACACTGCACGTAACGTTTCCCCAGTTATTTCTGCACAGACGATATGCTCATTGAATGGAACGACGCTCATAAGATCAGCAGTTGTGATATCGCCGCTCAATGCTGGACCGTTTCTGATTCCACCGCTATTTTGTAGTCCAATATCAGTGTCAAGCGCCCACCGATATGCATCAGCGACAAAATTTCCAATTCGTGATTCACCTGCAAACACGTCACTGTGAGTCCGCTCAAGTGGCTGTGAGGTATGCGCAACGACTTGATCAAGCCCTGCAGCGTCAATCCGACCCTGGAGCGCTGAAACAACATCATCTGCCAGTGGCGCAGTAGCTGTCTCATGCTGTGTTGCAGTGATATCTCCGTTGTTGAGTGTCACTTCGGTAATTGTCTTGCCACCCGCACCTGGTCGCACGCAGAGTGTTCCATCGACCCATTCATGTCTTTTCGTGTGGAGATGTCCGCCAAGGATAACATCAATATCTGTTTGTCGAGCGAGTTTATCATCCCCACTTCCGAGATGCGAAAGCGCAACAATATGATCGACATCAGCCGCCTGAAGTGTTCCAACTGCTTTTTCTGCTGCATTATATGGATCGGTAAAATAGAGCTCATCAGCCATTGGGTTCAATGATGGCGTCGCCGGGTCTGTCACGCCAATAAATCCAACCGTTTCTTTATTTACCGATTCAATTGTTGTTGGAACGGAATCATTCGCAGCAAACCGCTCCCCAGCGGTTCCATCATCATCTTGATGATAGATATTTGTTGATACCCACGTCTGTGGACTTGCTGCGACAATCGACTGTATGGCTTCGATTCCAAAATCAAAATCATGATTTCCGAATGTTTCAACATCCGTATTGATCGCTTCGAATAATTCTAACGCCTGTTGCCCACGGTCAATTAATGCAAGGACGCCCGGTGCGGTATTATCTCCGGTCCCGCAGATAATTGTGTGATCATCATTCCGAGTCCTGATCGCTCCAGCAAGGCGTCCTGCTTGGCGTGGATTGTCAAAGACGTTCTCAACATCCGAGTACTGAAGCAATCGCGGCATCTCGTGGTGATGAGATACCAGCGCGAAAATATTCGTCGGTACGCATCGACACTGAATCTGTCAGAGAGGGTCTTCGTCGTTATTCAATAGAATCGATATACGAATCTGTTGAGAAGGAGTCAAGGACACAATATGTGCAGACGGTACAAGACGACTGCCTCGGGGTGAGTTCACAGTGACCTAGTGACCTGTTTAAGACTACATAGATGTTAACATCGTACCACGGATGCGCCCCTTCGATTAATAAGACGCTTTTTATGACATGAGCTATATCCTGCTAGTTTGTCTCCGGTAATATGACATCATATTTATCTGTATGTCCCTTTCCATCCTCATTGGACTCAACACCCATAATCGCCCACTCATACTCAGGATTCATCGCTGTGAGTCGCTCTTTGATAAGTGTGGTCTCAGTCTTGGGAGCGACAAAGCATCGCAGTTGACACTGATTTGATACTGTGCCGCCATCTGTTCGTGCGCGTTTATTACTTAGTGTCGCGCCGGAACGAAGCACTGTCACGTGGACACTTCGCCATTTCCGTTCAGCGATGAACTCCGATCCGTCGCCCGACACACTGTACCCAAGACGTGCGAATATTGCCTGGGCCTCCTCTAGTAGAGGCGTGCTAACAGTGGGCATACAATAATACATATACTACCGTTGAATATAAAATTTGTCACACATTATCACGGTCGCAACGCATCCTTTTGATACAATTGAGTATACGAGGACCGATGCTACCGGTATCATGGACGGGTGGAACAGTAATATACTGGATATTGAGTATCAAGTCTGTCTCGAAATACCATTACATTGGTATCACGTTTGCGTGCGTCGTGATCCACGAACTCAATATGAGGTCCTCAATACAGCTATCGAATGCTAATACCAGACCAGTTACGTATGTAAACAGAGGCGTCTCAACAGTCAATTGCTACGATAATCTTGGTTAGCTAAGAAAGTCAGTGTCGTTCTCGCGGCACACTATGTTCGGAATGATTCACCGCATCCACACTCACTGACAACATTCGGATTGTCAACATGAAAGCCGGCGCCTTGCAGTCCGCCCTCATACTGTAGTCTTGACCCGCCAATATAATTTTGACTTGCGGGGTCAACGAACACACGTAATCCATTTTGTTCAACAATTGCATCGTCAGGCTCTGGCTCATGATCGAACCGCATCCCATAGGATAATCCTGCACAACCGCCTTGTTGAACGAACAGTCGCAAGCCTGCCTTGTCGGTATCAAGACCTTCTGACTCAATCAATTGGATAGCTTCAGACGCCGCTTGTTGAGTAATCGTTACAGTTGTTTCACCACCCGCATCATCTGTCTCGGCACTCATGATTTATGATACCATATCTACCGAGTTAATGGTGACGCTATCATTAGTCTCATATCATGGGTCATCTGTGGTTTCGATACTGTTGGCGCTCGCCGAACGCTGTATGTGAGCGGTCTTCTCAGGCAGCTATACACAGTCTTTGACCGTTGATGATGAGGTTGCGATTGTTGCAATCTCCATATCATCGATATTCATGTCCTCTGGGAACCAGTGGATCTTCTCAGTGGTTGATAATGCGAATAGTTATCTGCGAATCCGCGCTCAGATTTAAAATGCCGCTTGGCACGTCTTATCTCGAACAATAATAATCACAGTGGTAAAAACTGCTATTCGCTCGACTCAGTGGTCGTGACACCGTGGTCAGTCGTGTCTTTTGGCTCATTGTCATCGGTATCCGCGTCACCACCGCGTTCGTTTGTCGATTCTGATTCAGCTTTGACATCGGCTGGTCCGGTCCGGACTTGAATACTCTCAGCATGCGCCTCAAGTCCTTCTGCTGTTGCGAGTGTTTGGATTGTTTTATCCAGGCGGTTCAATCCTATTTCATCAATACGCTGAACCGTCGTTGACCGGAGGAACGTGTCGACAGACAGCCCGCCATGTTGACGCGCGCCACCAGAAGTCGGAAGCACATGGTTTGTTCCTGAAGCATAATCACCGGCTGCTACTGGTGTATGCGAGCCTAAGAACACACTTCCTGCGTTCTTAATTCGATCAAGAATTGCTTCATCATCTGCAGCCTGAATTGAGAGATGCTCTGCAGCATATTCCTCGGCGAACACAATTGCCTCTGACATGGATCGAGTGACGATGACACCTGATGCGGCCTGTTCAAGTGCTTCTATAATAACATCTGAGCGCTCTCGAGCATTCACTTGAGTTTCGATTGCTTTGACAATTGCCTCACCAGTTTTTTGATCATCGGTGACAGCGACGACTGACGCGTTTGGGTCATGCTCAGCCTGTGCAAGCAAGTCCGCAGCAACATACTGAGGCGTTGCAGTCTCATCAGCAATCACGAGAACCTCTGAGGGACCAGCAAGAAAATCAATATCGACATCACCTCGAACCTCTGCCTTCGCCGCTGTGACCCACCGATTGCCAGGTCCAACAATCTTCTGTACGGCATCAATTGACTCAGTCCCATATGTAAGTGCTCCAACAGCCTGTGCGCCACCAACAGCGTAAATTCGATCTGCACCCGCAATATGAGCAGCTGCACGCGTCACTGGATGAACTGGGTCTCCTGGTGGCGTTGCAAGCGCGACGTGTTCAACACCAGCGACGATAGCTGGGATAACACCCATCAAGACACTTGATGGATACGCTGCGGTTCCACCAGGAGCGTATACGCCAACCCGGTCGAGTGGACGAAATCGACGCCCTAGCTCGCGGTGGTCCTCATCATATGTATGTCGCCAGTCATCTGGAATCTGCTCTTGATGAAACGCGCGTATATTCGCGGCTGCTGTCTCGAGTGATGTACGAACTGCCTCATCAATGTCATCATATGCTCGTTCTGCAGTATCGGTCACATTAATTGTCCCAACCTCGACATCGTCGTGTTCGCGGGCAAGTTCACGAAGCGCCACGTCACCCTCGTTTCGAACACGATCCAGGATATCACGAGCGCCTGCGCGAGCATCAGCCACCCCAGCATCTCGATCAAAAAATGCTGCCCGCTCATCCGGTGTTAGTTCTGAAAGTTCGCGGGTAGTGAGTGTCACCGTCATATCCATAATTCGATGTCTGTTGGCAAGGATATTCCGGATGCAGATGCACAACTATAGTTTAATGATATTGGTATTTCTCATTGACCACATATTATCGATGGTACAGGCGCAATACCACGCCTGTTCACGACATGGATACGCGCCGTCATACTGTGGTTTCCAACCGGTTTTTTGACAACGGCGTGTATGCGAGTGTCGGCACATCAGCTCTGACCCTGGTGTAGCCGAACGCCTGAAACGTGGCGGTTCGAGTGTGAGTGTCCGCCCACGCTGGAAACAGGGTGTGCCCCATATGGGAATCAAACGGCAAGCACCGGGCTCTCGTCACCAATGCAAGTAACTCCGAATCTGGTGAACCCGAGTGCCGACCACTGACCGAAGCTCCTGTGGCACAACCAACACAGGGACTTCGCATCGGGTGAAGAGAGGAGTACTGGGGGCTGAGATGTGGCACTCCCTGGAGATTGCGCAGTGACCGACCACACACCGATTCCAACGGTGGACTGGCTTGGTATTGGGAGTCTGTAAACCAAAACCCAAACCGAAACCCAAACCCAAACCCAAACCCAGAGCCAGAGCCAAAGCTGACACTCCCGACCAAGCGAAGCGGTACGGTGTCGTGATCCCTCCCGTCTTCAGGCGGATGAGGATGTCAACAGTCACTCACACCTTTCTAGAATATATGACGCCGTTACGTCAGTGAGGATGAGACGCAACCGATTTAGCCTCGCCTTGAATATATCGCGAGCGATGGAGGATCGCACTCGAACGTATCTGAAAGGTCGTTTCGGCGATTACTATGCTCGTGCTCGGATGGATACGCCACCAGCAGCCAATCGCCGTGAATGGGGACATATTCCTTGGAGTGTTGGAAGCACGACAATGGTCCGTCATCAATCACTTCTTGAATTAGGCACCCTCGATGACTTCCTTCATCGGACTGCTCCAAAGCACATATACTTCTCTGCAGCACGGTTTAATGACCCGGGTGCAACGACAATGGATCAAAAAGACTGGCAATCGGCTGATCTCATATTTGATCTTGATGCTGATCACCTCCCAGGAGTCAATCCCGATACCACATCATATGCAGATATGCTCACAGCGTGTAAGACGGAGCTTCAAACGCTACTTGAGTTTATTGACGATGATTTTAATTTCGATGAAACGCAAGTTGTCTTTTCCGGGGGGCGGGGATATCACGTGCACGTCCGCGATGAGCAGGTTCGTTCGCTTGATAGCGCTGCTCGTCGAGAGATTGTTGATTATATTCGTGCAATCGATCTCAACATTGAGACACTCATTGAGACACAATCGAATCACGGCACGACACAACGGATTTTAAAGCATCGTGGTGGATGGGGACAGCGCATTCACAAACGGTTAATTGAACTTATCGATACTCTCCAAGCAAGTGATGATACAGAAGCTCTTGAACGATTGCAATCGTTTGAGGGGATTGGGACAGGACGAGCAGAGACAATTCTTGGACAGATTCAAAATAATCCAGAGGCAATTCACGCAGGAAATCTTGAGGCTGGCGGTGCAGGGATCCGCATCCTTGCTGATGCACTTGCACAAACAGCATTCGAAGCGGAGACTGCACCAATCGATGAACCAGTGACGACTGATACGAACCGTCTGATTAGACTCCCTGGAAGCCTTCATGGCGGGTCAGGATTACTGGTTACCCCACTTGACCGTGAAGAGATCCCCTCGTTTCACCCACTTGAGCATGCTATTGCTGATCGATTTCGAGGTCGAGACATACAGATACAAATCACCGACTCCGGAGTGACGACATTTGATGGTGAGACGTTTGATATCACTGAAGGAAACAAGACTGTCGAAGAGTGCTTAGGGATTTTCCTGATGGCTCGTGGTCGAGCTGAGAAAGTGACTGAATGAAATACAATTGAGACTGTGTCTCTCCGGAATTCAGCTATGTGAACAACTCGGTAGCCAATAAAACACTGATTATCAGTGATTTATGATGCTCTGTTATTTGGAACGTCAGTATAAAGTCCTCTGTGGGTACGACACACCTAAGCCCACAATTACATCACTGAATGATGAACCTATACTTATAGAATAAGTTCTTGCTCCGACTATGAGATAAAGTATTTAGGGTGATGATTACTAATCTTGATTAGATATTAGTGCGACCCATTTGTGGGAGCAAGAAACGAATGTACCCTATGAGCCACAATACCGGAATTGAATCATAACAGATGGATTTAACCGAACTGCAGGACGTCCAGCGGACAGAACGACAGATGGATAGCCTGCAGCATCTATCTGATACATTCTATGCAGATGTTGCTGAATACATCGCTGAGCGGAAGGCGGAACGACGACGGCTTGCATCAACAACGGATGATCCCTTTGGCGACCCTGCTGTTGGGCGACTGACTGATGAGATCAAAACTGCCGAAGAGGTTGTGAAGGCTATTTATGAACGCCGGATCGGTAAAGTTGTCAAGCTTGCTTCGTTCGACGCGGCTGATATGAAGACCGACACTGCAGGTCTGACAAGTGAGGAACGCGAACTATTCGATGATCTTGTTAATCGAATTATTACAAATCGTGAACATGTCCTCAGCGTGCTTGGCGGCGAAGGGACAGAAGATTCAGACTCAACAAGCGTGGAAACCCCGGCATCTGCAGATGAAAATGCAACTCAGAACGAAACAGATGAGTCGGTACCAGCCGAACCAGCAGATAATAAACACAAAGCTACAGTTGAGTCTCAATCACAGGAGACCAATTCACACCCAGGTATTCCCAATACTGGTGCTGAGAGTAATGCTGATGCTGATAGTAATGGCGACAGTGATGCCAATCCTGAAGTTGATATTGATATAGAAAATCAGACGAGTGCTGACTCAATACCAGATTCGCATGTGGCAACCGAGGTGAACACCGACACTGAGACTGAAACTGAGACTGAAACTGAGAGACAGCGCTCACATTCATCTGACGATCCACTCCCGCCAGACCCGGATGATGTCCTTGCCGCGGCAATGGGTGATGGCGGCGATATTGTCGATGCAACTGATGAGTCATCTGTAGATACCAACACTGATACATCAGATACTGATCAAAGCAATCCAGCGATTAACGGCGATACGACAGCACAGTCGACTTCACGAAATCCGAATAGAAGTAACACAAACACTGACACACCGAATAATGTTCAAGCTCAATCTCAAGCTCCTGCTTCTGCCTCTGAGTTATCAAGCCAGTCAACTCAGGTCGATTCAGACCCTCATTCCAACGTTAATGCTAACCCTGGGGTTGATCCTCAGCCTCACCCTGCTGATTCTTCTACCACACCTTCGGCAGAACCCACGGACATTAACCGCGACTCAGATGATATCCTTAATGCGCAGACCGAGACCGAGACCGAGACAAAGACAGATGAAGGCAGTGGCAGTTTAGAAAGAGAAACAGAACCCGAAGTCGAATCAGATCTACCACCAGATACTCCCTCTGATGACCCAGACCGTGTTGTACTTCGTATTACTGCCGATGTTGGTCGCATTCTTGGCGTTGATCAGCGTGAATACGACCTTGCGGCAGAAGATATCATTATGCTTCCAGAAACAAACGCTGAGCCGCTTCTATCTCGGGATGCTGCGGAACGGCTTGATTGATTAAGCGAAACCGTGTTGTTGAAGAACTATGACAATCGCGTATATACATGCTTGAACCTGGTTCATCCGCTCCGACGTTTTCACTTCCATCAAATGATGGAACGACGGTCTCACTGTCATCCTATCGTAATCAGTATGTTGTTGTTTATTTCTTTCCCCGCGCTGATACACCAGGATGTACCACTGAGGCGTGCGAGTTCCGCGATACGGTTGATGTATTTATGACACATGACATTGCGGTGATTGGCATCAGTGATGATCCAGTCTCTGATTTAGACGCCTTCGCCAATGAATATTATCTCCCGTTTCCACTGCTTTCAGATGATGGAACTGTTGCCAGTGCATATGACTCATATGGTGAGAAAAATATGTTCGGCAACACTTTCGATGGGGTGTTTCGGAATACATATATTATTGATCCCATGGGAACAATTGCGTTTGCGTATGAGGGGGTTTCACCCACGAACCACGTCGAATCAATTATTACTGATCTTGATGCTGCTGGTGTTATCTCATAATCTGCTATTCGATTTAACAGCCTTCGCAGCGTTAGTATCGATAAATAAAATAATACAATTACGATATGATCAAAGCGATGACCGGATGTTTACTGGAAGGTCCGACCGACGCCAGCTTCTGGTTGTCGTTCGACATTGCTTGTCTCAAAGCGCTGCTCGATTTGCTCATATTGTTCGCGTGTTTCCTGAGTCACGCTTGGACCAACCTCATCAAGGGCATCCTCGAAGTGTCCCATCGTCACTCGAATATTACCAACCGATTCTTTCACCTCTTCAGGTGAGACATTATTGATAAACTCTCGACTTGCAGCCATTGATGCTTCACGACATACCGCCTCAATATCAGCACCAACATATCCTTCAGTGCGTGAGGCAAGTCGTGATAGACTAACGCTATCCGCTAATGGCTTCTCCTCGGTGTGCACCTCAAAGATCGCCTCTCGCGCAGTTTCACTTGGAACAGGCACATGCACATGACGGTCTAACCGTCCGGGGCGTAGTAACGCAGCGTCGATGAGATCAGGCCGATTTGTTGTTGCGATGATAACCACATCTTCGAGTGACTCAAGTCCATCAAGTTCGGTCAGTAGCTGTGAAACAACTCGTTCTGAAACGCCTGAATCGCCTGATGTTCCTCCGCGCTCAGTCGCGATTGAGTCGATCTCATCAAAGAACACCACTGTTGGGGCGTTCTCTCGTGCCTTCTTGAAGATGTCGCGAACACCCTTCTCTGATTCACCAACGTATTTATCCAGTAGCTCTGGACCCTTTACCGAGATGAAATTCGATTCAGATTCGTTTGCAACCGCTTTTGCAAGCATTGTCTTGCCTGTCCCAGGCGGACCATACATCAATACGCCCTTAGCTGATTGTATATCCATCTCCTCGAATACATCTGGATAATCAAGGGGCCATTGAATCGTCTCGCGTAATCGCTCTTTTGTCTCCGTTAGACCACCAACATCACCCCACGTCACATCAGGGACTTCAACAAATACTTCACGAAGGGCAGATGGCTCAATCCCCCGAATTGCATCCTTGAAGTCAGTTTCAGTCACCGACAACGATTCGAGGACATCTGCATCAACCTCGTCAGCCTCAAGATCAAGCTCTGGACGGATTCGGCGAAGCGCATTCATTGCTGCTTCTTTGGCGAGACTTTCGATATCTGCACCGACAAAGCCATGGGTGTTATCCGCATACTCATCAAGATTGACACTATCGGAAAGCGGCATATTCCGCGTGTGCACTTGCAGAATCTCTTTGCGACCCTCACGATCTGGGACACCAACCTCAATTTCGCGATCAAATCGACCGCCACGACGCAATGCTGGATCAAGTGCGTCGACACGATTCGTTGCACCGATGACGACAACCTCACCACGCTCATCAAGCCCATCCATTAGCGAGAGCAGTTGTGCAACGACGCGTCGCTCAACGTCACCACCGGCTTCGCCTCGTTTTGGCGCGATTGAGTCAATCTCATCAACAAAGACAATCGATGGAGCTTCCTCTTCGGCTTCTTCGAATATTTCACGAAGTTGTTCCTCCGATTCTCCGTAATATTTCGACATAATCTCTGGACCAGAGATTGTATGGAAGCTTGCATCAATCTCATTCGCAACAGCCTTGGCGATAAGTGTCTTCCCGGTTCCTGGTGGACCGTGTAACAACACTCCCTTCGGTGGTTCAATGCCAAGCCGTTGGAATAACTCAGGATGACGCATCGGCAACTCAATCATCTCTCGAACTTGCTCAAGTTCTCTTTCGAGACCGCCAATATCCTCATAGGTAACGGCTGGAGTGTTTGAACTCTCACTTTCACCAGCTTGGATATCCTCAGCCGGCTGTTGACTGAGTGTGACTTCTGTTGAATCGGTCACAATTACGGTTCCTGACGGTTCTGTCGATGCGATCTTCATCGGGATTGGCTGTGCTGATGAGGACATGAACCCGAATCCGAATGGAACCCGGATGTTCTGTCCCTGTGTCACTGGCTGTCCCGAGAGCTTATCTCGAAGGTGTGCGCCAATGTTTCCACTAATTCGAAGATTCTGTGGAAGTGCAATCGAGACGTGTTTTGCCGGGCTGATATCAGCCTTTTCTACATCAACCGTGTCGTCAATTCCAACGTCTGCCTGTTGACGCAATTGCCCATCAATCCGAATGACACCTGTGCCTTGGTCATCGGGATAGCCAGGCCATACTCGAGCGATTGCTGTGCCATCTCCGCTTTCGATTCGGATATAATCGCCGCCCTCAAGATCGAGTTCAGCGGCGACATCACGGTCAACTGCGGCAAGTCCACGACCAGCGTCCTTCTGTTTGAGTGGTTTGACAGTAAGTTTCATTGTTCAATTGTAATTGTAATTATTCCGTTGGTTGTTGTGACTGCCGTCTCACCTTCTGGAAGTTCAAATTCCGTCTCAATCATACCATCACTTGTCTCCGCAATAATGATTGCTGTTGTTCCAACAATGTCGACATCAACGGTGGTTACACTGGGACCTAATTCGACGGCGAGGACCCGACTGTCATCATACTCGTACCGGCGGCTGAATCGTCCGCTCTCGCCGGCGAACTGTTGTGTTTTCATTTTGTTTCCTAACCATAAGTTAGGGAGTTCAATATATAAATCTGTTGCACAAAAATCGCATGACTGCAGTAGTAATGCACAAACAGTGGTTGTATTGCGGTTCACATTCTTTTGCTACAATAATGCGTTATCATCATTGCGTCATAACCAATCATATACTGTAATAATATCATTTCACAGATATATTCAGTCTCAATGAGCACAGGTGAGCTGAAGTATCGAGTATCGGCATTCATCAGCATACTCGTGCTCAAGGTATCGTCTTTGATACTCACTGAGCTTGGTTATTCAGCTGATCTTATTAGTGGATCACACCAGCACCGATTGAACCGATATTACTTTGAAGACTGCGACGAATACTGTTTTGTGGAACCGGTCGAGACAACGGACCCAGATGGGGTCGACTACGGATGGGTGATGCAAACGACATTCGTCCTCACAATCATTATTGGTGCGCCAGTCGTGACCGTACTTTCTCTTGGGGCGACACTCCCAACATGGGGAGCCCGCGTTGGGTTTGCTATCCGAGTCGGTGCCGTGATTTGGATTCTTACTGCACTCTCTGTATTCGGCTATGCGCGCTGGAGTGATACTAATACTGACACAAATGGAGTTGATACAGAGAGTGTCAATACTCCGTCGGCTTCCTCAGAAAAGAGTACGAGTGATGTCTCCTCGCGCACCCATGTAGACTCACACACAAATACAAATTCAAATTCAAATACGAATACAAATTCAAATACAGATGCAGATGCGGATATGGACCCAGACCCAAACCCAGACCCAAGCATAGACATAGATTCACACTCAAATGCTGAAACGGGGACGTCGCAGACGACACAACAGAATTCAGACACAACAACGACTGCTGAGGAGACATCATGATAATAAAGCACGTATGTTGTATGTGCAGAAGGATTTCCATCACCGTTGGTGAGGCTGAAATATGATAGATGAGACAATCGAAGAGATTCAAGAGATGCAGACGCATAGCTCCTCAGTCGTTGCTGTCAAAGCGGCTCAGGCACTCACCGATTTACTTGATCGGGATCATACCACAATTGAAAATTTCGAACGCGATCTTGAGCGAAACGTTGGCGCCCTCAAACGAGCAAATCCGTCTCATGCGTCATTATTCAACGCGATGCAGACAATCAAGATCAATGTCGTCGATCGCAAAAGCGATCTTGATGAGGCAAAAAAACTGCTTGAAGAAGTCATTCACCGTGTTGTTGAGGATGTGACTGAGGGAAAATCCCGAGCAGCTGCCAAAGCAGCCCCAACACTTGAGACTGACTCAACGATTTTAACACATGATTATTCATCGACGGTGCTTGAGGCAATTGAGCGCGCAACAAGCACGAAGACATCGCTCAAAGTATACGTTACAGAGGCACGACCTCGATATCTCGGTCGAAAGGCTGCCCGTCGACTTGCTGAACTGATGCAGGTCGAACCGCATCTACTCGTTGACAGTGCTGCAGGATCGTTTTTATCAGACTGTGACCGCGTTGTTGTCGGGATGGACTGTATTGTTGATGAAACATTGTATAATCGCGTTGGGACATTCCCGATTATTGCAACAGCAGCTGCAGTTGATGTCCCTGTTACCGTTGTTGGGTCAGCTGCGAAGGTTGTCGACGGAAGCTTTGTGTTTGAAAATGAATATCGATCCCCAGCCGAGGTGTCACTTGAGCCACTTGAGGATATTATGATTGAGAACCCTGCATATGACGCAACACCTGTGTCACTTATTGATCAAGTAATTACAGACAATGGTGTTGAGTCGTTTTAATCGATATCCGTCAAATATCACTCAGAACCTGAGAACTTATCGAAACGGTCGAAATAGTCGCTTTGGAATCCATTGAAGCCCTTGCATGACTCTGTTTCGTCCGCTGAATGACCCATCACTCGCGCGATACAATATTTGCTGGTTTTGTGATCCATTTGCTTCGGACTGCTGTGTTTTCACCTCATAGCTCGGAGTTTTATTCACATTGGCATCCACTGATCCGCTTGTATCAGCATGCGTCTTTGTCTCGGTAGGTGCAACGCTACTGGCAGACATCCTTCCATTTGATTCATTATCTCTGCCAATCTCGCTATGTATACTGTCTTTCTTCCCGTGTTCAACCTGCTCTACCATATCACGTTCAGTCAGACTCTCGAGTGCAAGTGCCGCCTCTTTCTCAGAGATTCCAACATCCGCTGCGACTTCAGCTGGTGTTTGTGGATGTTCACGGAGCGAACGCATGATCTGGCCTACTTGTTGTACTCGTTGAATCGCCTCAATCCCACTCTCAGTGTTCTCAAGATATGAGTGAGTCGAATGACCGGGTGGTCCATCACGATATGTCTTATAGCCATCAGCAGTGAACCACATTCCACATACGACCGCAATCACAGGAAGCCATGGTCGATTTGCTCCAACAATGAGCCATGATCCACTAATAGCGGTCAAAAACAATCCAATGGCTATCCCGTCGGTGCCTGATGGAATATCATACGGATCGAGAAGCGTCTCAATCACCCGCCATACCACAATGAGGACGAACGGAATCGCGGCTGAGATGAGTGATCGGTCAGTGAACACCCAGATTCCAGTGGTGAGAATGGCTGCGAAAGCACCTGTTCGAAGGAGTACGTGCACACGATCATCACCATTCATCTCAAGCATAGGTGACACAAATGATGACGAATGTAAAAATCTCATGCGCTATTCAATCGCTGTGAAGTGGTATTAGCTTACGGAAAGTTCGAGATGAAAGCCTCGCTCTTCAGGATGAGAGAACATCAAATATTTTCAAGACCGCCGAAGCAAGTCTGCAAATCGATCTCGTATTGAGGGTGTGTCACCAAGTTTGAGATAATATGCATCACCACCATCTTCATAATAGCTGGTGATTCGCCGGACAATTTCAAAGCCAAGATACTCATAGAATGAAAGTGCGGATTCATTCGTTGCTCGTGCATGACACGAGATTGACTCATGATCATTCGCTGCCTCTGCAACTAACCGTTTTCCATGTCCCTCACCACGATACGAAGGCGAAATAGCAAGAAAAAGAATATAGCCATCGCGTCGGACCGAGGCAAATCCGACAAGATCGTCATCCTCGAAGAGTAGGTGTGTCTTCGAGCGACGATACGCGTCGGTAAAGAAGGGTCGTCGCTGTTTGAGCACTCCCTCCTCTGTTCGAATCTGTTCTTTGAGGGTCCACGCTGTTTCAACGCGGTCATCATCCCCTGGAGGGTCGACCTGCACTTCGACGTTGACGCTCACGAGCATACTTAACGGTACGATTAATATAATTCCACCGTCAGCCACATTTACTACCAATCAAAAACCCAATAAAGACCCCCTGGTTTCTTATCGCCAGTACGTCATGCTACTGTCACTGTCACTGTGTAAACCAAACGCATCGATGCATCCAATACTAAGAGCTACCATATCAAATATAATCTCCCCTATTTCTGACAACGAATATATACTAATAGATTGTGATGATCATGAGCATGAATATGAATATGAATATGAATTGAACTACATTGAATCGGATTGGGTTGCGTGTGATGGCATACCCTTTTTACCGCATTTTCATTCGCGATTAGGCGAATCGACTATGTCCGGCACTGCCAGAGACTTCCGTCAGTTCTGCATGCACATCTGCAATCCGGTCACGAATCTGGCGACCAGCCACTCGCGGGTCAAAGATATCCTTATTTGGTGACCACTCAGTGTCATTGAAAAACGTCTCTCGATTTGCGTCGATATCCTCAGGCGGAACGATTGCTGTTCCATCATCTCGGTATAGGTCGAATGCTGTTCGAGTATACTCATATTGATATCGGGTATCCTTATTTACCTTACAAATCCCATGTTGGAGCATTTCTTGGAGTTGTCTCGGCTGTACGCCTGAGGATCCATGGAGCACGAGTGGTGTATCTAGTCCATGATCACGAAGCGTTTGTCGGATTTCTTGTGCAAGGTCCGGTCGAAGCTCGAGATTCTTACCTTTTGCAACCCCGTGTTGCGTGCCGACAGAGATAGCAAGTAAATCACATCCAGTTCGATCAACAAATTCGACAGCTTGTTCTGGATCAGTATAGAATGCCTCAGCAGCTTCGATGTTATCTTCGACACCTTTGATCTGTCCAAGTTCAGCCTCAATAAGGACATCAGCATCTTTGTCCTTTTTCATCTCAACAACTTCACGACTTCGCGCAACATTTTCTTCAAACGGTTCATGTGATGCATCGATCATTATTGAAGAGGGAATCCCAAGATCCATTTGCGCCTCAATGAATCCAAGATCTGATTGATGATCCATATTAAGAAACACGCCGATATCATACTGATCAGCAATTGCCTCAATGTAGGCTCCCATCGCTTGAAGCCCATCAACCGGGTCTTCATTTCCAGCGAACGTGCTGGCACCCCCACTGAGTTGTAACAGTATATCTGAATCCTTTCGGGCAGCACCTTCGATTAACCCCATCATTATGTTTGGCTCGGCGATATTTGATGCAATAAGCCCAAATCCCTCTGTGAGCGCATCGTCGTAGACGGTCGCAAGTTCACTCCCGCCGTAGAACGGCACTTTTTGTCACCTCACACAGTTGTTTTATCGCCTCCATCATAAACAATGTGGAGCGATATGTCTACGATATCATACAAAAACCGGATGAGATTTCCACAGTTGAATCACCTTACAGAAGTGCGAAGTAATGACTTAATCATATCCTGAGTTGTCGCCTCGCGAATGTTCTCGACAAGTGCTTGTGCCTCCGATACACTTGTTTCTTGAACTGCTGTTTTCACTCGCGGGACGGAGACAGCACTCATACTCAATTCTGTCAGACCAAGCCCAATGAGTAACTCTGTCATTGATGGATCACCTGCCATCTCTCCACACATCCCGACCCAGGTGTCCGTCCCCTCAGCGGCGCGTACTGTTGTATCAATCGCTCGAAACACAGCCGGCTGCCGATAATCACCAAGGGTCTTCACATGGTCATTTCCGCGCTCTGCTGCCATTACATATTGCGCAAGGTCATTCGTCCCGATACTAAAGAAATCAACGTGATCAGTGAGTGCTGGGGCAAGAAATGCACTTGCGGGTGTTTCAATCATCACACCAAATTCTGGAGTCTCGACTCTGCTATCTGGTGCGTCATCGACACCCTTTGTTTCTATGTTGCTTGCAACCGTCTCAATCATTGCGCGTGCGTCGGTCACTTCTTCAATCGTCGAGACAAGTGGAATCATCACTGCAAGGGTGCCACTACCAGTCTTAGCATCACGCCCTGCACGCAACAATGCACGCAATTGCGTTTTGAAGAGATCCTCATCAGGTCCTAATGACCGCCGGATTCCACGTTCGCCAAGAAACGGGTTTTCCTCTGTTGGGAGATCCAGATACTCAATCTGTTTATCACCACCAATATCGAGTGTCCTGACAATGACTCGACCATCAGGAAACGACTCAAGTGCCGATCGATATGTCTTGTATTGCTCAGCTTCTGTTGGTGGCTCTGCGCGGTCAAGAAAGAGAAACTCTGATCGAAACAGTCCAATCCCATCTGCACCATGCTCCTGTGCTGTCTGGATATCAGCATTGGTCCCGACATTCGCAGCCACCTCAATTGAATGTCCATCTCCCGTCGACACTGACTCAGTCTGTATTGCGATGGATTCGTTTCCGACAGCCGCCTGTGTCTCTGCAGTAGGATCAATAATAACTGTACCCGCTGTGCCATCAACAACAACCGTCGATTCAGTTGCAATTGTATTGAGTTCTGTTCCGACACCAACGACAGCCGGGAGTGCGAGTGATCGTGCAAAGATGGCTGCGTGTGACGTACGCCCACCGGCGACCGTTGCGAATCCCGCGACTCGGTCCGGATCAAGCTGTGCAGTATCACTCGGTGTGAGCCGCTCTGCAAAAATCACGCTGTCCGGTGGGACCGAGCTGAGATCTGCGCGCTCACTATCGCTCAAGATTCGGATCAGACGATCACGTACATCACGCAGATCATCCGCACGTTCTGCCATTTGTCCACTCATCCCCTCGAATTGCTCAATAAATTCGGAGAATGTTTCAGAGACCGCGTGCTCTGCTGGACGTCCTGATTCAACCGCTGACTCAACACCCGATTCTATCTGCGGATCCTCGAGAAATTGAATATGCGCATCGAATACCTCGGCTTCTGACTCGCCAACTGCAGCAGCGGTCTGCTCGCGCTCATCTTGAAGTTCTGATTTTGCTGTCTGTCGGGCTGTTAGGAAGCGATTCCACTCATCGTCACCGTCAATCGTTTCTGGGGCTGGCGGATCAGTGAGTGTTGGCTCCGGTGTATACCAGATAGCTGTTCCACTGGCTGATATCGGTGAAACACCAACACCATTGAGCCGTTGCTCTGTCATTCGCTCAGAGATCCTCCTCTGGTGTAGACAGAATCCGTGTCAGTTCATCAAGTGCAGCGTCTGCGTCCGGTCCCTCTGCACGCACCTGCACGTCATCACCGCACGTCACCGCAAGCCCTGTCACTGCAAGCATACTTGCAGCGTTTACTGGATTATCATCAATATGCCCTACCTGTACTTCCGCGTCAAATTCATTCGCTGCCTCAACGAACTTTGAGGCAGGGCGTGCGTGGAGACCATCCTCGGGCACAACGGTGACAACTCGTTCAGGCATTGCTATCACACTCTCTGTAGCGATCTCTTTGTGTCTGCCCTTCTAACTTCATGGGGATACGTAACCGTCGCATACATATCATTGCTCATTGTAGGGATTTCAATCATTGTAAGTGTTCTTTGCATACATAATAGCAGACGTATCTTCAGTGGAATTTGTGCGATAGATTGTATCACATTCTAGTTCTATCGTGGAATATATCTCAGCGGCACTATCCCTGGTATCTAACCGATAACATATATCGAGAGTACGACTCATCGCCATCGATACAAAAGTAATACACACCGAACGACAAACGACAGACCACAAACGACAAACGACGAGTCAGTGTGAGCTAAGTTGCTCGATAACTGCGTTCACAACGGCTTCAGTGCTCGCATTACCGCCAAGGTCAGGTGTTCGTGGTCCTGAGTTAAGTACCGATTCAACAGCCATCTGCACGTCTGTAGCTGCATCTGTCTCATCAAGATATTCAAGCAACATTCCTGCAGAGAGGATTGATGCAGAGGGATTTGCAATTCCATCACCTGCAATATCAGGTGCGGTCCCATGAACCGGTTCAAACAATGCATTTGTCTGCCCGATATTCGCTGACGGTAACAACCCAAGCCCACCAACTAATCCAGCAGCAAGGTCAGAGAGCACATCACCAGCGAGATTAGGGCAGACGACAACATCAAATTGTGTTGGATTGAGACAGATTCGTGTTGCGAATGCATCCATGAGCACCTCATTTGTTGCAACATCGTTATTCGCAGCCACGCGAGAGACAGCATCACGAAACCGACCATCTGTTTCTTGCATCACATTCGCTTTATGAACAGTATGAAATCCATCGATACTGCGTTCAGTGACATACGAACAGGCATATTCTGCAAGTTGCTCTGAGGCTGATGTTGTAATTACGCGCGTTAATGTTGAAAGGTCCTCAGAAAGTCGATCTTCATGTCCTGAATACACACCCTCCGTGTTTTCTCGAAGGAACACAAGATCTGTCTCTGGCTGTAATGCATCAACACCAGGATATGCCCGGGCTGGTCGAATATTCACAAATGATCCGACTGCCTCACGAAGTGGCAGGATAACATCGGCTGCTGTTTCCCCGGCAGCGCCGAATAACGTTGCATCTGCGTCAGCGGCGGCTTCATATGTTGTTTCTGGAAGGGCAGCCCCCGTTTGATCACGTGTGTCATCACCGGCTTGCTTTTCAGTGAATGAAAACCCAACCTCATCAACTGCTTGCAGTACTGCGACTGCTGCAGGGATAACTTCTTGACCAATCCCATCGCCCTCGATAACGACTATCTCGTGTTCACCCCCGCGACTCATCTCTTATCGATCCTCAACGTATGGCAACTCATTTACTGTATCGCGGACACGATCCATGTTTGAATGCATCACCGCAGTCGTATCCCAGATTCCATCAATAAGCGCCTCTTGCATTGCATCATCAATCTCAACATCGACTTCCTCTCCATCATAGATGACGACACTATCGTTGACGTCCATTTCAAGTCCAGCCTCGGGGTCACTCTCGACAAATGACTGAAGATGATTAATTGTCTCTTGATCAGTTGTCATTGCTGGAATCCCGAGTGACTTACAATTATCCGCAAATATCTCTGCGAATGACTCACCAATGACTCCACGGATTCCCCATCGCATCAGTCCTTGTGGTGCGTGCTCACGCGAGGATCCACAGCCAAAGTTCTTATTCACAATAAGAATGCTTGCACCTTTGTACTCATTGAGCGGGTGATCGTTCGGATTCCCATCGTCATCTCGACGCGCATCATAAAAGACATACTCACCCATATTATCGAAGGTGACCTCCTTCATGAATCGCGCAGGCATAATTTGATCAGTGTCAACATCATTCCCGCGGACAGGAACACCGGTGCCTGCAACCCGCCGAATCTCCATCGTATCATGAACCGACATCAGTCGTCACCTTTTACGACTGCAGTTGGATTTGTCTTCGTGTCAATCTCTGTGAGTTCATGTTCACGAATATCAGTAATCTCCCCCTCGATGGCTGCTGCAGCAACCATTGCCGGCGACATCAGCACTGTTCGCCCTTCTTTATCACCCTGTCGACCGATGAAATTCCGGTTCGACGATGATGCACATACCTCACCAGCTTCAAGACTATCATTATTCATCGCCAAGCACATCGAACACCCTGCTTGACGCCATTCAAAGCCAGCCTCACGGAAGATTTCATCAAGACCTGCTGCTTCACACTGTCTTCGAACAGTTTCAGAGCCAGGAACTGCAAGCCCGTGAACACCTGAGTCAATCTGTTTGCCCTCAATCACGCGAGCGGCCTCTTTGAAGTCTGAGAACCGACCATTTGTACAGGTACCTAAGAATGCAACATCAACATCATAGCCTTCCATCGTCTCACCAGGATTGAGTTCCATATGATCGAACGCTTTTTGCGCAGCTTTTCGGGCTGTCTCATCAGCCATTGCGTCAAGACTTGGAATTTCCTCATCAACACTTACGACTTGACCAGGATTGATTCCCCATGTGACCATTGGCGCGAGGTCATCAGCATTAATCTCAACAACATCGTCGTATTCGGCATCATCACCTGATCGAAGTGTATCCCAATATTCCACATGCTCATCCCAGTCATCGACATCAGGTGCATATTCACGACCTTTTAGATACTCATATGTCGTCTGGTCGGGATTAATATACCCTGCACGGGCACCACCCTCAATCGACATATTACAGACTGCAAGTCGACCCTCCATATCGAGGTTCTCGATTGCCTCACCTCCGTATTCATATACATGCCCGACGCCACCGCCAACGCCGAGATCACGGATAATCTTCAGAATAATATCCTTTGCGTATACTTCTTCACTGAGCGTTCCGGTCACCTCAATCCGGCGAACTTGCTGTTTCTCAGCGGCAATACACCCAGTTGCGAGTACATCACGGATTTGTGATGTCCCGATTCCAATTCCGACTGACCCGAATGCACCGTGTGTGCTGGTGTGAGAATCACCACAGGCGACAGTCATTCCTGGTTGGCTTAATCCTAACTCTGGTGCGACAACGTGGGTTATCCCTTGCTTTTCACCATTTAATCCAAAGAATGTGATTCCATTCTCAGATGTATTGTGTTCAAGCGCCTGGAGCATATTTTCAGCCTGATCATCCTGTAATGGTCGTTCACGACCTTGTGGTGTCGTTGGCGCGATATGATCGGTCGTCGCAAACGTGCGATCAGGAAACGCAACATCAAGATCGCGCTCACGAAGCATACCGAAGGCTTGCGGACTCGTTACCTCATGAACAAGATGCAATCCGATGAATAACTGATCTTGTCCGTTTGGCAATTCAGCGACTTTGTGCTTCTCCCAGACAGTATCGTACAGCGTATTTGAACTCATTATAATTTATGTTAATTTCTAGTCGTCAGCAGCAGCCTCTGGCTCTGATACGACATCACTTTCATCATTTGTTTCCTCATTGTCACTCCACGCAAATAGATCACGTAATGGCTCGCCGACCGCCTCAATCTCATGTGCTTCTTCGGCGGCCTTCAATTGTGTATATGACGGACGGTTCGCCTGATTCTCTGAAATCCACTCACGTGCGAACGTTCCATCCTGCACACCCTCAAGAATTGACTCCATCTCTTCACGGACGGATTCATCAATCACTTGATTTCCACGCGTGAGTCCACCGTACTCAGCGGTATCTGACACTGAATTCCACATCTCACTCAGACCGCCCTCATACATCAGATCAACAATAAGCTTGAGTTCATTTAGACATTCAAAGTATGCCATTTCTGGTGAGTATCCAGCATCAACAAGTGTCTCATATCCTTGCTTAACCAGTGCCGTTGCCCCACCACAAAGCACCGCTTGCTCACCGAAGAGGTCAGTCTCAGTTTCTTCACGGAACGTTGTCTCGATTGCACCAGCGCGCGTACAACCGATTGCATGTGCGTATGCGACTGCTTCCTTACGTGCCGTTCCAGTCGTATTCTGATATACTGCAACAAGACCAGGAGTTCCCTCACCAGCTTCGTAATTCCGACGAACAAGATGACCTGGCGCCTTTGGTGCGACCATTGTGACGTCAACATCTGCAGGCGGCTGGATCTGATTATAATGAATATTGAATCCATGAGCGAACTGTAATGTATTGCCTGCGTCAAGACCATCCTGAATCGCCTCAAATACGTCCGGTTGGACTGTGTCTGGAACAAGCACTGATACGATGTCTGCTTCATCAGCAGCCGTTGCTGGCGTTTCAACACGAAGCCCATCCGCTCTGGCAGCATCTCGAGAGCTTGATCCCTCATATAATCCGACAATCACATCAATGCCGCTATCGGCAAGATTCTGTGCGTGTGCATGCCCCTGGCTTCCATAGCCAAGCACAGCCACTGTTTTATCATCAATATATTCGCGATCTGCGTCGTCGTCGTAATATATGGTTGTATCTAATGCTGTGTCCGTGTCTGTACCTTCCTCTTCGTCTGTCTCTGTCTCTGTCTGGGTCTTCGTTTCTGTCATCGTGTGTTTGCCGGCTTTGTTGGTTCATTTGCTGTTCCTGGCTTTTCTCCGGGAACAGTCGCTGTATCGCCACGCGCTAACGCGGTGTATCCTGTTCGAGCTATTTCAATGATTCCGAATTGTTCAAATGCGTCGATAGCGCTATCTATCTTCTGCTCATCTCCGGTGAGTTGGATTGTAATCGTCTGTGGATCAGCATCCATCGTCTCACCATCGTACATTTGCGTGATTGCATTGACCTTATCAGGCTCATTACCACGAACTTTCAATAACACAAGTTCAGTCTGAATTGCGTCATCAGCAAGTTCGCCAACGGCAATTACGGGCTTGAGCTTATCGAGTTGCCTTTCAATCTGGTCGATATTCGGATCTGTCTCTTCAACGACCATCGTGATTCGTGAATGTCCCTCAATCGTTGTTTGCCCGACTGTCAGACTCTCAATATTAAACTGTCGTCGTGAGATCAATCCAGCAATCCGTGAAAGTACACCAGGGTCATCCTCAACGAGCGCAGATAAGACTGCACGTCGAGGATCATGTCTTGATTCAACCGCTGGGTCAACACGGATCCCTTGCTCGTTTCGTCGTCCGGATGGATGTGGTCGGTCATCCGGTTCAGCTCCCTTCAGTCCATGTTCTGGGAGATCACTATCCGTGTCAGGGGCTGGATTCCCCCGTTCGACTGTCTCCGTCGCCGAAGTGTCTGTAGACTCGGCTTCTGTGCTGGTTTCAGTATCTGCGTTCGTATCGGTGTTAGATTCAGAACTCATAGTTGCTCCTCCGTCAGAGCGAACTTTCCATTCGCGCCACCAGAGGGAACCATCGGATAGACATTTTCTGCAGGGTCAATATGACAATCAATCACCGATGGACCATCATATGCAAGTGCTGCTTCGACGGTCTCTGCAACCTCATCGTATTCATCAATCCGGAAGCCTTCCGCACCAAAGGCTTCTGCGAGTGTATCGAACTCCGGACACCAGTTATATTCTGCTGCCATTCGTCGCCCCTCGAAGAAGGCATCCTGCCATTGTCGCACCATTCCGATATATTCGTTATTCAGGACTGCAACAGTAATATCAAGATTTTCACGCACAGCGACTGAAAGTTCCTGAATCGTCATGAGGAACGACCCATCGCCATCGATACACACAACATCTTGATCATCATCGGCTGCAATTCGCGCACCGATTGCGCCGGGAAGCCCATATCCCATTGTCCCAAGTCCATGACTCGACACCCATGTTCGTGGTTCAGTATATGTCCAATACTGTGATGCCCACATTTGGTGCTGTCCAACACCGCTTGTGACGATCGTATCTGCTGCTGTTGCTTCATCCATCACCTCGACGATGAACTGCGGTTTCAGTGGCTCATCCTCTGGCATTGCATAATCCATTGGATATGTCTCCTGCCATTCAACACATTGCTCGCACCACTCAGCCGTCTCCGGTGTCGTCTCGATGGCTCCATCAAGTTGCTCAAGCACCGTCTCAGCATCACCAATCAGTGGGTAATCCGCGTGGACGTTCTTTGAAATTTCTGCAGGATCGATATCAATATGGACAATCTCTGCCTCGGGGGCGAAAGTATCAATACCACTGGTGAGTCGATCATCAAATCGCGTTCCAACACCAATCAGAAGATCAGTGTGCGTAATCGCCATATTTGCATAGCCAGTGCCATGCATTCCTGCCCAGGATAAACAAAGGTCGTCATCCTCAGGGAAGGACCCAATACCAGGCATTGTGGTCACAACAGGAATCTCGTGTTCACGGGCGAACGCGCGTGCCTCCTCAGTTGCATCAGCTTTGATGACACCGCCACCGAATAATAACAGCGGTTGTGATGCTTCCTCAATCGCGTTCGCCGTAGTGAGGACTGCATCTTCATCGGCGCTATATTGTGGTCGAGTTGTTGCTGGTGGTTCACCAGGAGTCGGCTCACGCTCAGTATCGGCACTTGTGATATTCTTTGGAAGGTCAACAAGCGTCGGACCTGGTCGCCCTTCATCTGCAAGCGCGAGTGCCTCGCCGACTGTATCGCCGATTGTATCTGGATCATCGGCAAAGTAATTATGCTTCGTGAGTGGTGCCGTCACACCGATTGTATCTGTCTCTTGGAATGCATCCGACCCAACCATATCTGAGGGAACCTGCCCGGTAAGTGCGAGCATTCCATCAGAATCCATATTTGCGTCGGCAATTCCGGTCACAAGATTCGTTGCACCAGGACCTGAGGTTGCCATACAGACACCTGGTTCGTTCTTGACGACACCAAAGGCATCAGCGGCATGTGCGGCTCCCTGCTCGTGTGCCATTGTCACATGACGAATATCGGAATAGTATAATGCGTCATACACAGGCATAATTGCGCCGCCCTGCACACCAAAGGCAGCCTCAATGCCTTCATTTTCGAGTGCCCGGATGACCGCGTCTGCACCGGTCTCGATCGGCAGGACATCACTTGTTGTCTCCGGCGATGGTGTTTGCGTCTGTGGCTGTGCGTCTGCGTCTGTGTCTGCTTCCGTCTCAATATCTGGGTTTGTTGATGCTTGCTTACTCATTAGCTCGTGTAATCTCCGTGGTTGTGGTTGTGATCATGATCGTGACTGCCGTGTCGATGGATGCGATTGATATCTCCCACATGTGAGTTGTTCTTGTGGGTTAGTTGATTGTCTCAATGCTGTGGTGATACGCTCGGTTGCCTTCGTTCGTGATGTTGTTGTAATCTTAGGGTTCAGGTTCATTGAGTACGGGCGCACATGCTCAGGATCTCCCCACTTCCCATCTGTTGCGTCGTGCCACAGTGGTAATCCTGATACTGTGTTATGCCACTCAAATACTGACATCAACGGCGAACAAGGCGAACAAGGCGAACAACGAAGTGAAAACTGAGTGAATAAAGGGGCTAAGGAGCCCCTACAATACGAGCGTCGATACCAATACCGCGAGCGCTGTCCAACTGAGTATGAACAGCGTTCACGATGGCTTGAGATAGAGTGTGAGTCAGGAGTAGAGCGTGAAGCTCTGATCTCCCCACAATATCTCGGTGATGATTCGCTCGCATGTACGTTACTACCTGATGGTTGCTGTCGAGCATAAAGAACGTTATGTCTTCGAATGAACTGTCGCGATCGATACTCCATATCGACTGTGCTATCCACATGCTGTCGGTTTCGCCATTCATGTGTAGGTGTCATCTCATGTTCATGAGAGACACACCGATAGACTGAGCACTCAGTGTCGAAGGCGTTCCGCCCTAAACACATTAGATACGGACCTCCCCGTGGTCGGGGTCGGTATCAGGCGTTGACTCTGAATCGGAATCAGTGGTATCAGTATTATTGCTTCCGTCACCGTCGTGCCCATCATCGTCGGTATCACTCCGAGCAGTCCGCTCTCGGTCGATATTATTCTCACGAGCAAATCGCGTCAACACATCGACCGTCACGCGCTCTTTCTCCGCACCGTAGTCTTTGATCTGTCGTGTGACTGTTCGGACTTCCTCATCAGTCGGGGCAAATCCGGATTCCTCCAATCGCTTCCGGACTGAGTGTGTCCCCGTGTGTTTTCCAAGAACAAACTCGCGCTTTGCACCGACCATCTCTGGGGTCATCACGCCTGGTTCGAACGTATCACTGTTTTCGATAACACCGGCGGCATGAATCCCACTTTCATGCGAGAAGGCATTCTGCCCAACGACCGGCTTGTTGCCAGGCACTGGAATATCGCTTGCATTCTCAATCAGTCGCGATATCTCGGTGATCCGCGTTGTATCAATGCCGGTGTCAACGTCATATAGCGATTCAGCCGCCATTATCACCTCTTCGAAGGCGGCATTACCAGCTCGTTCACCAATACCGTTGACAGAAACCTGTGCTTGTGCAGCACCTGCTTCGAATCCCGCCAGTGCATTTGCAGTGGCTAACCCGAAGTCATCATGTGCATGAACGTCAATCTGTGCGTCTGTGTGTGTCCGCACTTTCCGAATCAGACTCGCAAAGCGCGATGGGGTTCCGACCCCACAGGTATCTGGAATATTTACCCAATCAACGCCTGCGTCATCGACCGCTTCGAGGATTTCGCCAAGGAACTCCCCATCAGTTCGGGTTGCATCCATTGGCGAAAACATCACCTCAACGCCGGCGTCTTTCACACGCTTGACAGCTGAAACAGCACGATCAACAGCTTCCTGACGAGAGGCATGCATTGAATCTGCCAATTGAACATCGCTTGTGCTCACGAATACATGAACCAGTCCAACACCAGAATCAAGAGCGGCTTCAACATCGGTGTCAACAACGCGGGCTAACCCGCAGATGGTTGTCTCTGTTGCAGATGCAATATCACTGACGGATTCAAATTCAGCATCAGAATTAACGGGGAACCCCGCCTCGATGACGTGTGTTCCCATCTCATCAAGCGTTGCGGCGATGTCACGTTTCTCATCATAACTGAATGATGTGCGCGGTGACTGTTCGCCATCACGAAGCGTCGTGTCGAAGATTCGGACCGTGTCAATCTCCGAATCAGTAATGTGGGCTAATGTGCCCTGGAAGAACTCGACCAGCCGGGGTGTCCGACTGAGCCTCCATATCGTCGTAAGACATTGTACTTTTGTCCTGCACAGACACATACATAAACGTTTAGGAATCGATATTGACAATCCCTCAATATTCAGCCTGTTTTGAGCGAAAAAATACCCTGATACTATATGATTGGTCGTCTCAATCTCAAATCATTATATTGTATATATCATGAGCGCATCTGTTTTCAGTTACTTATCATATTAAACACTCCTCCAACTCATGATTAATTTATTATATAAACTGCTTATATCCCCTCTTAATATCAATCATAATACAATAGAGACGTGAGATACCCTCATGTTGTCAGAATGCTTTTCGCTATCGTCTCTTTCTACCAGCGTATGAGTGATTTTAATCTTAATCTCTCGGGGGCTGAATCCCATCTTGAGCAAGTGACCGGCGATGACTTCGGTGGAAACGTTATCCTCGGGGTACTTGACGGTGATACCGATCCGAATGAATGGCTCGCTGCGATTGAGGCTGGGAATGTGCTTGTGCTCAATGTTGATGGCGACCTCAATGAATTGGCTGAGCCATTTGCCCGCCCTGTCGTTGATCTTGGCGGCAATCTCACACACTTTCGTGGCTTCCTCATTGTCACGCCACCTGATGCCGGTATTGACACTGATCGAGTGTGATGTCTCTCTGTTGACTCATCGATACACAGATGCAGATAATACAGAATCACCCTTGTTGAATCCATCAGTTAATGCTGTCACTACTATATATCAACTGAGAGACTACTTTTGCCGGGTACCAGTATAAAATCCATCACAAGATCTTTTTCTCAGTATAAGAGCCGAAATATGAGTTGAATTATGATTATTCAGTTATGTGTGGTGGTCTCGTCAATGCAATCCCAATTACTGTTATATTCTTACCGTGTTGAGCGTATATATGCCGATGAAAGGTCGCGATGCGAGCACATACCGCGAGGTTGATCGCTGGAGTGAGGGTGTCGGATGGATTGCGTATCCTGATGAGATGATGCAACGTACCAGTCATGCAGTTATTGGTGATGATGGGAATCTCTGGGTGATTGATCCTGTTGATGCACCTGGCGTTGATGAATTACTGTCGACATTCGGGTCTGCGAATACTGAGATTGCTGGCGTTGTTGTCGGGCTTGACCGACACACCCGGGATGCTGCAGCACTCGCATCTCGACATGACGTGCCAATCTATGTTCCAACATGGATGTCGGGTGTTGCCGACGAAGTTGATAATTCGGTTGAGCGGTTTCGCAATGAACTTGGCGACTCCGGATACGAGGCATTTGAAATTCTCAATCGAGGGCTCCCACCATGGCAGGAAGTTGGACTCTTTCATCGAGAGAATGGAACACTCATTATTCCGGAAGCGGTTGGAACGGTTTCATACTTTTGTGCACCCGGTGAACGACTCGGTATTCATCCGATGTTGCGACCCTTCCCGCCGCGCCAGGCGCTTTCACGATTCGAACCGAAGCGCATTCTCGTTGGTCATGGGACCGGCATCATGTCGAACGCAGCACGGTCACTCGCTGCAGCAGTTGATAATTCTCGCTCGAACCTTCCAAGCGCGTACAGTCGTGCGTTTAAACAACTGATTTCGTGAGCTTCGAACCCGAGACGTATATATAAAAGAATCTAAGCGAGTGGACCGCGATATAATCATCCTCTCACCGTTGGACATCTCAGAGAGATTATCAATTATATCTAGAATCATACTCAAAATATTGAACCATCACATGAGCGACGATGTTTTGATTATGCACATGCCAATCATCATGTGGTTCATATCACCCGTGGCTTGCTCGATGGACTCTTAGCGATGAGCGCTGATCGCGATCCTGAATCGGTAAGTGCCGTACTTGCATCAACACCTGCGGGTGAGTTTGAAGACGCAACGGGCGTTGACTCATCGACACCGATTCTCACACATTTTTATTTTCCCGACGCAAGCGGGTCTGTGACCGCTGTATTCGGTGTTGATCTTGGAACGCCTGCAGGGAGCGGTCGTGCTCGGTTTGTCTCACATCCACAGGGACCGCTCGCTGCAACTCGTGAAGACACCTTTGCTGCCGCGGTTCTTATTGCGATTCCACCATGGGATGTCGACGCCTGTGCAGCCTTTGATCGTGAGAACCAGGAACTTTCTATGAATATTATCGATGCTGACCCACCACAAGAAACACTCACAGACAATATCGAAGCTGAATAATTGTATTAGCTCGTATGTTGTTGGTATCAGGATCGTGGGATCCGGTTGAGAGTATCCGAGCACGGACTATCTATTAAGTAAATCGTTCTGCTCTCAGTCATGAACGTATCATAGAAGATCAAAGACAACCCGACGAGATAGTTTGATAATTTTGTCACCGGCTATGTATGACTGTGACTTTCGTCTGATGAGATAGTGGGAATTTATTCAATCGGGGCTATGAAGATGCGCGTCCCTGTCAGTATCAGTATTGTATTTATTTCGCAGAATGTTGATAATAGTGTCCGAGTTACTGGTCGAGATATCCAAGATCAGACAGTTGCTCGGCAATATCCTCGAATTCTGCCTCAGTCAATTGTCCCTCACGTTGGTGTTGAATGACAATACTACGGAGGAGAAACCGCACAAGATCACTCGTACTTGAGAAACTCGTCCCCTCAATGGTCTCATCCACACGAGCGGCGAGGTCCTTTGGGACAGAAACAGTCGTATACTCGGTCATCTCTGCAGACGCATAACGTGTCGATACTCAAAATATGTCCGGTCCAATTCGATTTGAGTATATCTTAATATTACTCTTGATGCTGGTATCTTGGCTTACAAGAATCACTGAATGTTTATCTCGCTGATTTTACATCGCGTGCATGGGCATGTGATGCACGATAGTAGCGAGATATACTATTGCTATTGAATCGGTTAGTATATGTTACACTCAGCTATTCTATTTTATCTGATACTACGAATCGTCTGATTCATCCACGTAAGAGCGAATCAGTACTCGCCCCAGAAGAACACACTCGACTTGCAGTGAGACGTATCACATAAGTCCACCTGAAATCACAGACTATTGACTGTCGCTTTTCGACTATATACAGTCATATAATAATTATATTGATACAACTACGGAGAAGATAGCCTTTTTGCATGCCCGCTCCCCTATAATATCATAATGGCTGTTAGACCACCACAGCAGGATGATGACGAGCCGGACACGCTCACGTTCGGTATTGCCGCCCTTGACGCTCATCTTTCAGAGGGTGACCTCACGTTCCCGGCGACGACACGAGAGGTTGTTCTTGCACTCGGCGATCCTGCCGTTCCATACGATGCATCCGGTAGTACCGTTTCTCTCTCTGAAGCATTTGATGATGTCGACAAAGGAGAGTTTGATAATAAAACTGAATTACTCAATGCATTGCATCCGGTGTTTGAGGAATATCGGGTGACATCTTCAGGTGGCTTCTTGAAACAGCTTCGGTCTATGCTTCCATTCTGAGCTGTAACAATACTAACCAGAGCGATAATCACCACTGCATAGACTCTATGCTAGCTTTCTGACACATCTGCATTATTGCTATATCAGCAATAATCTCTCAGAGCGTCCTCAATACTGCTGGAGAGGTTATATCAATATGCTGGTACATAAATCGCAATGAAATGTAGCGTATGCACTGTTGGAATTCTCAACTGTCACTACCGTGTGTCTGAGTACTCCCATCCTCAGTATCGATGTCTTCCTTCGTAACCACGGAATCCTCATGCTGTGTTTTGTCCAGCTCAGTCGGGATTGTCGCTTTCTTATTGGTTGCATCTTCCTCACTCACATCAGACGATGTCGTGGATCCTAACGTATCATTGGCGTCCGTATGAGACGGTTGTGTCGTTGATCCGCTTGAGTCTGGTCTTCTATCAGTATCTATATCCCGTTCATGAGATATCCTACCCACTGTCTGTTCTGTCCGATCCATCTCTATTACCGAGTCGATTCGAGACATTGTTTCCGAATGTAATGAGTAAATGAGATCCGCAAGCACTCCGAACATCAATAATTGCACACCAAAGAGCACCCCAGCGGCAGCGACGACAGCTAATATCTCATGTGGAACACCGACGGTAATCCATTCAATAATAACATACGCTGCAACCCCAAGTCCTGTGAGTGTCGAGAGCGCGCCGACACTCCCGAAATAAAACAGCGGATTGTTTGTCTTCGCCTGTCGGAATAACTCAAGAAAGATGATGCCACCATCGCGAACCGGTCGAAGATTTGTATCGGATCCTGACGGGCGTGGATAGTAGGTAATCGGAACAACAGCTGTCGGGATATCGCGTCGGGCACACTCAACCGCCATTTCGGTTTCAATCCCAAACCCATCAGCGGTGAGTGTCATCTCACGAAATGATGCACGTGTAAATCCCCGATATCCAGAGAGGACATCCCGAATTTGATCACCATGGACAGCACGAAATCCTCGGTTAATAATCGAATTTCCAACTTGATTGAATCGTGTCATCGCCCCCTCACGCAAATCAGCGAATCGATCACCAACAACATGTGCGGCACTCCCATCGAAGAGCGGTTCAAGCATCGCCTCCGCATCATCAGCATGATACGTTGCATCACCATCAAGCATCAAGACGTACGTTCGGTCAATATGTCGCTCGACGGCTTCACGAACAGCTTGTCCCTTTCCTGTGCCAGATTGCGTGACGACTCGAGCCCCATGATTAGCTGCGACGCGTTCGGTTCCATCTGTTGAGTCCCCATCAATAACGAGGATATCGTCGAATCCTGCCTCTTGGAAGTCATCAACTACCTGACCGACTGTCTCAGCCTCATTGTACGTTGGCACAAGGACGGTGACGTCGTCGAACGATGCCATCGCTCACAATCATCGGGCATACCTGAAAGTGGTTCCGGAGCAGATACTCCAACTGATTAATAATCATATTATATATTCAATACGTTGCTGGGGGTCAGTGGAGGCGCTTGCAATCCACGCCAAGGGTGTCCTCACGATCATCATGAATATCTCGAATAATATCCTCATTAGGTGATTCTGCATCACGAATGCTATTTCATGAAGATGATGCAACAGATCATAGACTATTGCTTCGGAGGGACACCTCGTCGTTTCGGACGAAGTTACGGCACGACTGGAGGCGTGCGCAAAGAGGTATAAACAGAAAAAACCGAGCAGAGTTGAACGTGATACTACCGCTTCAACAGACTGGTCGCTAGCCTATCTCATTCAGTTGGTGGATTATTGACCGATCCATCAGTGCAATAAATTGTGAAAATGTGAATGAAGCTCTTCAGATATACATAATTAGCCGATGTGGGTGGGGTAAATCCGTTCCCATCGAATAGACGCTATTGGATGTTCAATGGTAAATACGGGGGCGGGGCTAGTCCTGAAATAGAAGCACTCAAGTTTGCTCTCTAGCTCACACTTTGTGTGAACGTCTCGGTCGTCCTCTGTACGTATACACTTGATATGTACGATCATTTCTGTGAGGCTGCCGAGAGTGTGCTCAATCAGACATACAATAACGTTGAGCTCGTCGTGATTGTTGACGGAACGCCAGATGTGTATGACAAGATACTTGAGGATTATGACAATCACGAGGATATGATTATCTCGTGTAATGACGAGAATGTGGGGCTGCTGCAAAGTCGTAATCGGGGTGCAGAGTTGGCGACTGGCGATGTAGTCGCGTTCATCGACGACGATGCAATTGCGGACGAGGAGTGGATTGAGCGACTGGTGGACGCGTATGAGAATCAAAATGCGATTGCGACGGGTGGAAAGATGACACCCGAATGGATTGCTGGCAAGCCATCGTTCCTGCCTGAGGAGTTCTACTGGCTGATTGGTGTAACGCATCGTGGATTCGCGGATGGAGCTGGGGAGGTTCGAAATACGTTTGGCTCGAATATCTCGTTTCGTACGAACTTATTCGAAGAACTTGGGGGATTCAATGTTAGTATTGGTGGTCGGAAAGGTGACAAGAATCTTCAGGGTGGGGAAACGGAACTTTGCGCGCGAATGCGCACAGAGTATGACCAGGGGATCTGGTATGTACCTGAAGCCGAGGTAGCACACAAGGTGTTCCAGTATCGGACGAAAGTGGGGTGGCTGTTAGATCGAGCATTCTGGCAGGGATACTCGAAACGTGCGATGGAGACACTGCTTGATGATAATGACGACGAGGAGGTAGAGTTCCTGACGCGTCTAATTACAGATTTTACATTATTACGCATCCGGAATATAATACAGTCACCGTCGATAGCGAGAATTACGCAACTTGTTATGCTGTGGGTATTCACTGCCACTGTTGGGATCGGATATCTATACGGATACAGCAAATACTGAACGAACAGGAATATACCTCGGTCAGTAGATTATCACGCATGGGTAACCGTGATGTGTGTGTCATCACTCATCCACTGAGTGCTGCCGGAGAGAATGCGACACGAACCTTACTGGATATCCTCGCAGAGCTCGGGTCTGTTTCTCTCGTGACAGCAGATCTGCCTGTTGAATCGACAATTCGGGATAATCGAGAGGTGGTAGAGCTAACACAGAAGGGCGCCGGCGACAGCGTTCCTGTTGCTGCAGTGCGATTCATTTTGAATCAACTTCGGATGTGTGCCGTACTCCGACAACGATCTGAGGATGTGGTACTATTCTTTGGGGCAACAGCGTACCTGTTGCCAATATTGTTTACCCGCGCAGTGGGTAAAACGGTACTCGTTGAACCACGTGGGAACGTTCCGCTGACATTGCGATTGAATTGGGAACAGCGGATGCCAGGTCTGTTTGCCCGTATGCTCGCGGGAGCCGTGTGGTTGCTTGAGCGTGTGGGATTTACAACCGCACACATGGTCGTTACATACACCCCGAATATGGCGCGGGAGTTGGGGCTCAATCCCGAGTCATCGGATGTGTATCCTCACGGAGCGCGCTACGTAGATACAGAGCAGTTTCGACCAACAACACCGTTTGCGGAGCGCGACAGCGTCGTTGGATTTGTCGGTCGACTTGATGAAGAAAAGGGAATTCGCGAGCTGGCGGACGCAGCCAAACGATTGCCTGAAAGAGTGACATTTCGATTTGTTGGTGACGGTCCACTTGCAGACTGGTTAAAAGAGGAACTCGCTGATGAGATTCATAACGGTCGTGTCGAACTGACCGGGTGGGTCGAACATGATGATATCCCTGCCGAGCTAAACCGAATGAAGCTTCTTGTGATGCCGTCACACCCAACCGAGGGATTACCAACAACTATACTTGAGGGAATGGCTTGCGGAACACCAGTATACGCAATGCCGGTAGCAGGTATCCCAGATGTAGTTCGAGAAAATGAGACTGGATTTTGTATGCAGCAGCGCGAAGGGTCATCAATCATGTCAGATGTTACAGTAATTCTCAACGAGGAGTCCTTGTCAATGATAAGTGAACATGCTCGCTCACTAGCTGTTGATCAGTATAGCTTCGACGCTGCTATCAATCGGTACAAGTCATTGCTCACATCAGTGTGACTTGATTGAGACTCCAAAGGAAGTCATCGCGGGACGGCGTTGATAAACTGATGACAAGTGGAAGATACTGAATGCAGCGAAAATGAGAATATATCGTGCAGTCGAACCGAATGGTTATGTCACCTCCCAATCTAGCTGTCGAATACGACCCTCGTCGTTTTAGGTATCGATGCTCTTGATCCTGACCTCATTAATACTGACGAGCACCCACATTTAACACTAAATGGCTCTGGTGAATCGCTGGACAGCATCGGTTTCGACCGTCAGAACTAGTGGAATGAAGCGGGAAATCGCCGATGTCTATGTCGAAGATCTCCCGCTTCACGAAGAAAGCGGTTCAGTTAGCTAAAAATGCTGTTGGTGACCGAGGCGAAGTCGCCGCCCCCGAAGGGGGTGGCGGCTTCGCCGACTACGCTGTCGTATCACTCCATTGTCTTCGAGTTTACTTGGAAAAGTCCTACCGTGAGACGTTAGATCTGTTGAGCGAGATGCCACATATTCTCGGGGAGATCGGGCTTGAACCAGCTGATCTCCCGCATCACTCGACGCTAGTGAAGTGGTTTGACAGGATCAAGACAGCACTCTGGCGAGTGCTGCTGCGCCTCTCGGCGCAGCTGCACGACCCGAGCGGTCACGCCGCGATCGATGCGACGTTTTTCGACCGCGAAAACGCCAGCAAACACTATTATCGTCGGACGAATTACCGTGTTCAGACGCTCAAAACAACTACTCTCGTGGACACAGAAAGCCAAGCCATTCTGGACGTTCACTGTACGACCGAGAAGCGTCACGACACACAACTCGGCTGGCAGGTCGCCCGCCGCAACGCGGGCGACCTCACCAGCCTCGCTGCGGACAAAGGCTACGATTGGATGGAGTTACGCGAGAAACTACGCGAAGACGGCGTGAGACCGTTGATCAAGCATCGTGAGTTCCGGCCTATCGATCACGCGCATAACGCGCGGATCGATGGACCTCAATACCGTCAACGAGCGATGTGTGAGACAGTCTTCTCGACGATCAAGCGCACGCTCGGCGACGCCGTGCGTGCGCGATCTTGGTACGGCGAATTTCGTGAACTCGTCCTGATGTGTGCGGTTCACAACATTAAGCAGGCGGTAAAACCGTGAAATTACGCTACGTCTGGCGATTCACCACGGCCAACTCGTCGGCAACGGACTCGCTGTCGACTGCGTCGAGCAGCGAGTACAATTCCCTCGAAACGGAGTGGGTAGAATTGAACTTGACTGCGTTCGTTTCTCCTGATGACGGCTCTGAGTTTTGGTCGCTAATCACAGACATCAGGTTGTCACTACCGGCTTACGCCGGATTTAAATACTCAAAATGCGACAACAGAAATATATTTAATTGATGAATAATCATAATCAAAAAATAATATCTATACCTATTGAGACGAAGATACGAGAGTTTGACGGGAAACTCTGGGTCGGATTAAATGCGGTAGAGCGCGGTTACAGCGTAGTCCTCGGACCCTCTTTCGAAATTCGACACGCTCTGGAAATAATAAAGCCGGACATACACATCACGAAGGATCCTGGAGACGGAAACATTGAATTCCTCAAACAGATGGATGATGCAGGGATTACAGTCTGTGGACTTGATACAGAAGGCGCCGTATTCGAGTCGATAGATCGATTCGCAATCAACAAGACAGAGTTACTCAATCATATCGATGCGTTTTATGCGTGGGGTGAGAAGCCCGCAAGTGCGGTACGGAAGCATTATTCAGGCACTGACAAAATACACGTGACTGGGAATCCGCGATTTGATCTTCTTCACCCCAATCGCCGTTTTATTTATAAAGAGCGGGCAAAAACACTTATTGAAAAATATGGGCGATTCATCCTCATCAACGGGAACTTTTCGAGTGCAAACCCATGGAGTGAGAAGTTGATAAACAGCTCAGAGGAAGTTTATGATCCATCCAGTAGTTCGAGAATAAGCTACAATAATCGCATTTTCCATTTGTTTATCGAGGTGATATACCATCTTCAAACGGAATTCCCAGAGACGCATATCGTCATCCGTCCACATCCATCAGAAGAGAACGAAACGTATGAAGCGGCATTCAGAAAATATGAACACATACACGTTGAGGACGCTAGAGATGTCCGAGACTGGATCGCGGGTTCGAGTGTCGTAATTCACCACGACTGCACCACAGGGATCGAGAGCGCAATGATGGGTACGCCTGTCGTGTCGTACCGACCAGTTCAAAACGAGGAGTACGAATCGCGACTGCCTCAAATTGTAAGCCACGAAGCGCTGTCTCGAAGAGGTCTTACGGAATATATTGCTGCATGGCTTGAAGCTGATGATTCATACAAGATGACCGACGAGCAGACAAATGAACTCAAACAGTGCTTCTACAACATCAACGGATCAGCTGCTGAGCTCATGTGTGACGTTATTGAATCACTTGATACGACCAAGCAGCGAAACTACGACCTACTAGAACCAAATTTAGCCGACTCATTGAAGCAGCGTATCAAAAGCTCTAGCTTGCATAATCAGGCTATCGCTGCTTACGATGGCTTTCACAAAGTCATCGGCGACGAATCCATTCCGGAGCAACGACAATATCGCAGACAGAAGTTCCCTATATTAGACAGACACGAAGTCATCGACACTATTGAGCAGATGAAACCACTCCTCGAAATAGACGCTGTCTCGGTCAAACAGGTTCCGCGGACAAACAATACTTATTATCTTAGACCTGAATAGTTGTATTTAACCGAACGGGATTTGGTGATAGTATGTATTATCGCCTAGGTCATGAGAGATTGTATCGCCAGATTGAATAGCATAAGTCAAGAATTTTTTGTCCGGATACTGAAGCAGGGATGTTCAGATCAGATGAAGAGTATAAAAACATCTGTCATCACAAATTCTTCAGTATGTCGATTATTTCTTAGCCTGGGGGCACCACCCTGCTGAGATTGCAATTAATGAAGGAGGATCACCAGACAAGCGGGTTTGCGTGACTGGAAACCCGCGATTTGATTTACTACAGCAGGATCTTCGAGGAATATACGATTCGGAGGCACACAGATATCGAAAAGAGCACAATCAGTATATATTAATAAATACAAATTTTACCAGCGCTAATCCATTTAATGAAGATACCTTGGAAAAAGTGACAGTAGTAAGATTACACATGAGAATCAACTATATGAACAATTTATTGAGTCGATAAAGTATCTCCAAGAAAATTTAAATCGGTTCACATATGTCATACGTCCTCATCCCTCTGAGAATCATAAAGAATATCGCAGTAAATTTCGATCCGATAGCAATATTAAACTGAGACATGAAGAAAATCTCTCGCGTTTCGAGTTAATAAAGCCACCGAGAGAGCGACTTTTCGAAAGTCAGAGTGAGTTCGCTGCTTGAGCGAAAACCATTCCATCAGGCAAGATTTCAACCGAGCTGAAGCGGTGAGTGAAGCGATGTTCAGATCAGTCGACGTGTTTCGACCGGTTCTGATCAAAGCCGTCGCTTTCGGCGACGGCTGACCTGACCGAATGAGATGAGTTCAACCGAACGAATCCAACGAATTATTTCAGTGACAGTGAGTGCGAACTTTCTGGACGGTTCGCGGCACGCCACCTTTCTACCGGGTGGCGTTGCCGCAGCCAGTCGATCAAAATTAACCCACTCAACGCAGCGAACAGTTCGAATAGGACACCGTTCAGCGACTTCGAGTGGAAGTTCTTGATTTTAGAGATAGTTTGCAACGCATCGTCCTTCGAGTAGACGGCACCTCACAAAGCAATAGTACAATATCGGTACTTCTGAGACGTGGTACGAAGTCGAGCTCGAATGGGGAACCGACGGTACTCCGTCTATGAGGTAGATCAAACTGACGACGGTCGTCAGTCATTTCTTGAGTCAACGACTCACACTGACTTATTATACACGAGTGGCGGTATTGGATTTAGCGACGCTGGAGGTACAGCACTACCACGATTCAACTCTTTTGCTATTACATCTTGACATTCATCCCTGCAGGGCTTCGGCTAGGGATTGTCACCTTAGAGCTACAAGTCCTGAGCATCATCTATAATTTCAGTTAGTGATCGTACCTGTTGCTCGGCTGAATACTGAATAACCCGGTTTTTTTGCGCATCTTCGTTGGTATTAGTGAGTGCATGATTAATAGCATCTTTCCAGTATTTGACTGATTCAATATCATCCACTATTACTCCAGTTTCACCAACCACATCCGGGAGCCCTCCACGATCGCTAACCACGCACGGAATCCCACTTACCATCGCTTCAGCTGGCACACGTCCAAACGGTTCCTCCCACCGCGATGGCACAACCACCAATTTTGTTACAGAATATGCTTCTCGCATATCGTCACACCATTCCCAATGACGGACGTTCTGAGCCTGTTGGGCCCATGATTTGATTTCTGAAGACGAAATCGGTCCAACCAACAAGAACTCTTCATCAGGCATCTCGTCAGCGATGTCAAGAAATATATCTGCGCCCTTGTACGCTGCTCGAGGGTTAACCATTGTAATAAAGCCGTTTGGATTGTACTCTACCCGATATTCTTCCAGTTCGATTGGTGGATTGATGATGGGTCCTTCTACATCAAATAATTCGTCGATCAAACCTGCAGTAAACTCGCTGTTCGCGATCGTGTATGTTGCCAGCTGCGCCGCTCGTTTGTACTCCTGAAAGTTCTTCCAGAGGAAGTGATACTGAATGCGGCCTCCAATATCAGTGTTCACGAAGTTCGAGAGGTAGTTACAGGATGGGTCGTATTTTTCGTATCCTGTCAACGCCATACTTCGTACAAAGAATAAGGACGGAATTTCAAATTCAGCAGCGATCTGAACCGAAACTGGAGCCAGCGCGTTCTGTGTAATCAGGAGCTCGTGATCCGGCGTTAATTGTTTTTTTAGGTATCTACCCCACTGACGTCGAGTGAATACTTGATTCATCCATGTGAGTTTCGGAATCTCGTGCAACTCACGTTCGTGAATAGAGTACTCGAAGTTCGTTTCAGGTGGATCATCAACGGGCGGAGTTTGGTAGACATCAACAGTGATGTCTTTTTGTTCGGCAACTCCCTTGAGTAATGTCAGCAAAGACTCTCGTGCACCTCCTGATTTTGACGTTCCGAATTTATTATATGAGACGGCGATATGCATAATGATTCTTGATCTTCTCTCTCGAACAAAGCCTTCGTCAATCGCCTATCGAAAGACAGTTGATTTGTAACATCCAGTTCCTCGGTATTTCGAGGCAGGATCGGCTTAGAGGACGGCTATCAAAAAGGGTGATTGAGGCCATGTCAAGAATAATGCATAGCGTTGTATTAAACTCGGTGGTGCTGTATCATTCGTTTTAGTTTTAGCGGGGGTATTTTCGGATATTTACAGTATAACGCTTATCTCTTGCAATTATGCGCGAGTATCAGACGAGCGTAGCCGCTGATACAGTAGTTGAGCTCCAGCCGTCGGCGGGTCGGCCTGGGATTAGCGAGGTCGTGCGTCCAGTTCTAGACCGCCCCGTGAGAGCGATCAACGCCAAGTAACTCCAACACGGCGGCGACTTCCTGCACCGACAGCCCCATCGAATGGAGCCGGACCCCGAACGCCCTGACAGGTGTCGGGGTCCGCTCATCCTCCCAAATTTCATTACAATCCACGAGGGTGTCATAGAACAGTTCGCATACCAAAGAGCAGGGTGAACGCTGAGGTGGAATGAGTTCAGCGACCCTGCAAGATGATCCTTCGGTAGAATCGTTCTTCAATGTCGTGGAAACGGAGACGTTGGCATTGTTCGAGCATCTCTCCTTCGAGTTTCTTGAAGAGTTCGACGTGTTCGCCCCGGCGAAGATGGGGCGAACACGAGATCTTGAGCCGCCCGAGATGATGCGTGGCTTTCTCCATTGCTATTACAAGAACATCTACGGCATCCGTCCGGTTGCACGGAAACTGAACAACACCGTTGTCTGGCTCAGCTGTGGCTTCGATCGACCGCTGTCAAGAGATGCGGTCGATCGCTTTCTCACTGATCTTGAGCACGTCGTCGACCGGGTCTTCGACCATCTCGTCGAGCAGGTCGCCTTGCGGGGCCTGCTCGAGTTAACGTATTCTATCGATTCAACCGATGTGAGAGCAATGCCCGCCGATCCAGACGCATCGAAGTGCTCTGATCCAACCGATGACGAGTACTACTACGGCTACGGCTACGGCTGCACGATCGTCTCGACCGGGCAAAAGATCCCGATTGCAGCCGAGTTCACCGAGAGCAAACAAGCACCAGAAGAGACGGCGATGCGCGTCACGCGTGACGCACTCGCCGTCGAGAAACCGATCTGGATGCTTGGAGACAGCGCTTACGACACGCTCGAGTGGCACGACCACCTGCTGACCGCAGGGGTCGTGCCAGTCGCTCCGTACAATCCACGAAACACCGACGACCCGAAAAACATCGAGTACGGGGTAGAAGACCGCATCGAAAAACACAGCAATGACGTTCAGCTGAAGCAATCAACGCTAGACGAGACGTACAACCGCCGGAGTGGCGTCGAACGAACCAACGAATCAGTCAAGGGCTGCGGTCTCGGGCGAACGCACGCCCGAGGCCGCGTCCATTCACGAGCGTAGGTGTTCCTCGCGTTGTGTCTGCGCCTCGTCGTCGCAATCACCAACTACGAACGAGGAGACAATCCGGGAAGTACCGTGATCACGGTGTGAGAACCCTTGTATGGCACCCTCTACGATCCACACGTGATACTATTTTGAACAGGTCCACGAATGTCATAACCACCGCTCACTATGACTGTTCATTTCTCAAATTCCCTGAACTAGACAGCGCCGCGTCACCGGATTTAATAGAACTCTTGTAATGCAATATACTTGGGATTTTCACCCTTTCACTCTTTACAAACCACAACGCGTTTATTTGAAAGAACGAAGCAGATAGAGTATCATCAGGCGGTCAACTCAACTTCTTCGTGATGAAGACCCTTCTGGACTTGCTAAAGGAGCTTATCGACTATTCTGGTGGAATGGCGGGATGGACATCGAATACTACCTTCGGTCACTCTTTGATCTCCCTGCCAAACGTGAAATCAGGGGCGAATCAACGAGATTCATTATCGGAAGCAGGGGTGAGCTGAAGCGGGTTACAACCTTCAGCGGTGAAAAACCAGTGCTTGAATCGTTCATCAACCAGATCAAATCCTCCGACGTGGTTTGGGACATCGGAGCGAATATCGGCACCTACTCACTTTTTGCCGGTCCATTTGCTGAACAGGTTGTTGCGTTCGAACCTCATCTAGCGAATATAAACCGGTTACAAGAAAACGCGAATTTAACCGAGTCTGACATAGATATTCGCTCTATAGCTCTCTCAAAAGAGGAAGGGACTGCTTATCTTGATGTTTCGGAGGAGTATGCTGGTGCTGGAGGGGGATCGGTTTCTGTTGAGGGGTCATATGAAACCTCTCTTGTGAAAGGGGATGATATACTTCCCCGACCAGATATCGTAAAAATCGACGTTGAGGGCATGAGCTCAGTGGTTTAATGGGCATGACGCAGGCTCTTCAAAATGTGCGATGCGTTTTGATTGAGCTGCATGAAAAAGACGATTTGGGAGAAATTGAAGACCTTCTCCAAGCGAACTCGTTTGAAACGAAAGTTCGGTGGGAAACTGGTACGAGGAAGTTTATTATTGATGAAAAGAAACTCTAATTTCTAGTACACGTCATAAGTTTCTTCTCACTTAACGTTATAATTGGTACGTCATTTTGAATCCTAGATTGATAACCAGCAAGTAGTGGGATTACACCTTCCGATGTCCTACAACGATCTTCGTCGGATGCTCTGAAAGCTTATGTTCTCGAATTGAGGTTTCGTATTCGTCTTCTAAGATATCAACAATTGCTTCTGGTGGTGCGCCTTTCGTCGGATGGGTCTCACAGATAATTGTGTTCGGGTACGTTCCAAGATTCGACAGAATATCTGTTTCAGCTCCTTCACAGTCAAGAACAAACACGTCTGACATTGACAACTCACCGGGAGATATGAAATCCGCGTCGGAATAATCACCGTACACATCAACTGGTTCCCCAACCACCGCGTTCTTGATCTCAACCTTGGCAGTATTGCTGTCCACGTTTCGCTTTAGGGTATCGGTACCAAGTGTAATCATATCCGAAGCGGCCTCATAGGCGTTTACCTTCTTAGCTCCTGCTCGGAGGATATGTACTGTGGAAACGCCGCGGCCAAAACCAATAATATCGACAGTATCCCCCTCCGAAATATTGTCATGAATCGCCATCAGAAAGCCAATTTTATATCTGGGATTGTCAGCGGACAAATCGAAAAGAGGTGTGTCGTGAACAGCAACACCTGCCAGAGTGCGCTTTTTTTCGGGGAGGCTCTTTCTGATAGTATTGTTATATATCTTCCGTACTGTTTTGTAGGGTTTCATACTTAGCATCGATGGAAACCCTATATAAGGGTTCTGCGGTCATACGTAACTTGTCTTCATTTCTCAATAATTTCCTTTCGCTTATTTAGCAGCATATAGTATATATTTGCTGGAAGGATAATAAATACAAACACCAAAGTAGAAACAATATAAAAAAGTAGAAAGAGTATTGTTGGGATTATGAGCCGAATTTTACATGTAATCCCCCGCTTTGACCATTCGTCTGTGATCCAGCCTACCGTATCAAATTCAACGGTCTCATAGTGATTACTTCGAATAGTTTTACCGGCGGTGTCGAATGACGCGGGTTCAGCGGCTCCTATCACTGACACGGATAATCACGGCGGTAAATACTTGCACTAATCACTATCACTCATTATGATGTGGATTGTTGAGGGTCATTAGAAAGGTTTCTGTTGTAGAGGTAAAACGACCCTACGTAACTGCTTCTATTACTTGGACCAGCTCTTCTCCTTGTCTTTTTGCAGAAAATTGCTCCGCTCGTCGCATCTGCGCCTCCGGATCGTGATTATCCAATGCTCTTTCTATCGCTTTCTGCCACGCCCCAACCGACTCAATATCGGAAACTATTTTCCCAGTCGTGTCGGTTACATCTGGCAACCCTCCTCGATCACTAACCACGCATGGAATCCCGCTAATCATTGGTTCCGCAGCAGCCCGCCCGAACGCTTCATTCCCCCGTGATGGAACAATAACAATATTCGCCTGTTTGTAAAACGATCGCATATCATCACACCAGCCCATATGCGTGAGGTTTGTAAGACGGTTAGCGCGTTGCTTAAGATCTGAGCCTCGATAAAGTCCTGCCGAAAGAAACTCTTCTGAGGGCATACTTTCGACAATATCAAGAAATATGTCCCCTCTCTTATGACGATTTCTTGGATTTACCATCGCTATGTATTCACCATCTCTCTCTCTTCTACTCTGTAATCGTCTGATGGGACTGGGGGATAGATAACTGATGGGTTGACACCAAAGTCTTCCTGAAGTCGTTTCAAAACATACTCGCTGTTCGCGATAACTCGGCTTGACTCCGCCATCCCACGCTGATATTCGGTGAAATTTTTCACAAAAAACGGGTACTGGACTTTGGCACCAAAATCACCCGTTTTGAAATTAGCGAGATAACCCTGATCGGGAGAATACTGCTCTTGCCCGGAGACCGCAAGATTACGGATAAAGAACAGCGACGGAATATCATATACATTCGCAGCATCGACGGCAGCAGTTGCGACATTGTTCATTCCGATCACAAGATCAAAATCGCTACTCAAATGTTGTTTAAGATACTCCCACCACCGTTTCCGCAGTTTATGTTGTGTTATCCAGAGCGCGGTGTGTCCCCGTATTTTCACGTTTGGAACATCTAACGAATAGTGCTCATAATCAAAATCGATTAGATCAATTTCCTCTGGATGATTCTTGAGTAAGTGCAGTTCGATTCCCACTTCTTCATTTAATCGGTTTAGCAGGACAGGCTGAGACATACTCCGGCCAGAGGGTGTCATAGAACAGTTCGCATACCAAAGAGCAGGGTGAACGCTGAGGTGGAATGAGTTCAGCGACCCTGCAAGATGATCCTTCGGTAGAATCGTTCTTCAATGTCGTGGAAACGGAGACGTTGGCATTGTTCGAGCATCTCTCCTTCGAGTTTCTTGAAGAGTTCGACGTGTTCGCCCCGACGAAGATGGGGCGAACACGAGATCTTGAACCGCCCGAAATGATGCGTGGCTTTCTCCATTGCTATTACAAGAACATCTACGGCATCCGTCCGGTTGCACGAGAACTGAACAACACCGTTGTCTGGCTCAGCTGTGGCTTCGATCGACCGCCGTCAAGAGACGCGGTCGATCGCTTTCTCACTGATCTTGAGCACGTCGTCGACCGGGTCTTCGACCATCTCGTCGAGCAGGTCGCCTAGTGATTAACGTAACTTCTGAATGAATTCGTTGAGATGATTTTCGATCCAGGAGCTTGCGAAACTCAGCTGGTCGGTCAATTTTGTGAAGATCTCATCGAGGAGGACGCGGTATTCAGCCGCGCCCTCCACGATCAGGGGCGACGATTCCCATTTGAGACTCTTCCAGATCGGCTCAATTGGGTTGAGGTGCGGTGAGCCGATCGGGAGAAAGACGAGGCGAGGTCGATCCCGAGTTCGTGGGCACGTTCTCGCGTATGTGCACAGACGTGCGATGAGAAATTATCTAAGATGAGCAGAATCCGTTGACCCGGATTCTGCTCGCGTATCCCCTCGAAACACACGCAGATCTGTTCTTTCTCCTGATTTGGCGGAAACTGGAGGACACTCTCACCGTTGAGTGCATAGAACCCGGCCGCTGGTGTATCAATTTTCACCAGCGGTCGGGTGATTGTTGGCTCAGTTACCGTGTAGAGCCGCTGGGAATTGTCCCACGGTTGTGGATGCGAAACATCGAAGAAACCGACGGTCGTACCACCGTCCGTTCGAACATCATCGTCGAGCGTCCATTCGTTGTCACTGTCGTCTTCAGGCTGTTTGTTGTGTGGTTCGTCTCCATCATCCTCAGTGAACGCGTCGGCAACGCGTTCGTCGAGAATTTCGTCAGCGTTCTCTGGTCGGTCTGGCCTCTCTGTACGCGGAATCGCGTACGAGAGACCGAGATCATCGAGAAGCCGTGGCAAATAATTCGGATGGAACTTGACGTCGAGCTCTTGATTGATGAGGTGCTGAATTTCCTGTTTCTTCCAGGGCTCACCCTCTGCAAGCAGATCAAGGAGCCGCTCTCGTTGCTTCTCATTGAGCTTCGGGGGCCGACCGCCCCCGAAGCTCGGTGTGAGAAGTCCGAGACCGCCCTTATTCCAGAGTGTGGTCCACCGACTCCCGGTTGATTGAGACATTCCAACATCGTCAGCTGCGTCTTCCAGCGTTGCACCCTTATCCAGCCGTTTGACGAAGGTGAGCCGCTTGCTCACCTTCTCGCTGTCAGTCTGTGTGAGCAAGCGGTCGAGATCGTCCTCGCTGAGATGTCGGACGATCTCTTTCTCTCGTCCAGTCATCACCCTACCCACGCAGAGTACACCTAAATCTTCTGTGAAGCACTATTGCGGGGGCCTGCTCGAGTTAACGTATTCTATCGATTCAACCGATGTGAGAGCAATGCCCGCCGATCCAGACGCATCGAAGTGCTCTGATCCAACCGATGACGAGTACTACTACGGCTACGGCTGCACGATCGTCTCGACCGGGCAAAAGATCCCGACTGCAGCCGAGTTCACCGAGAGCAAACAAGCACCAGAAGAGACGGCGATGTGCGTCACGCGTGACGCACTCGCCGTCGAGAAACCGATCTGGATGCTTGGAGACAGCGCTTACGACACGCTCGAGTGGCACGACCACCTGCTGACCGCAGGGGTCGTGCCAGTCGCTCCGTACAATCCACGAAACACCGACGACCCGAAAGACATCGAGTACAGGGTAGAGGACCGCATCGAAAAACACAGTAAGGACGTTCAGCTGAAGCAATCAACGCTAGACGAGACGTACAACCGCCGGAGTGGCGTCGAACGAACCAACGAATCAGTCAAGGGCTGCGGTCTCGGGCGAACGCACGCCCGAGACCGCGTCCATTCACGAGCACAGGTGTTCCTCGCGTTGTGTCTGCGCCTCGTCAGGAGTTCGGAACGACAGATTTTGTGCACGAGACGGGTGGCTAACCAGGCTTGGTTACCAGTGTTGAGAGGATGTCACAGAAGACACCCGAGTTCGAGCCGGTCATCAGGCGGCTCGAACGCCAAGCTGCCGAGTCGATATATAAAGACACCGATCTCCTCACCGTTGTCACTGAGTTCGCGTTTACTGATACGCCCGTTTCTGGCACGGCTGCAAAGGAATGGGAGGCGAAGTACGGCTATCGACCGATGGTATGCGCGTTCTACTGCAAGGAACTTGCGGGATTCATGACTACAGGACTCTACGAGTATCTTGCCGACGCCGAGCGTGCCTGCGCCCGCACGCTCGGCTTCGATCCCGAGCAATTCGCTCCTGACAAGACTGCTCCAGACCGAACTACACTTGGCCGCACATGGCGTGATCGCTTCTCTGACCGGCTCAAATCGTTCATTACACAGTCTGCACAGCGTATCCTTGCGGTTGCCCACGAAATGGGCAACCCGCTCGGAATGCGCGCACTCAAACCAACCAACAAGACCGACTGTTCGAACCGGACGGAGCGACGCTACGTCACCGAGAAGGCCAAGGATGTGACGGATGCACTCTGTCAGATTGTCTTTCCTGCAATCGATCTTCAGAGTTATCTCGGATTGACCGGCACAGCTGCCAATCAAGGCAGCCAGATGTTCGACGAAGAAACGACTCGCGAAGCGGGTGGACCCGCTGGTGATACGCATCTCCGGTATATCAAGCAACTCGACGTGATGGAGATCGCGTCGATGATCAATGGTGCAATTGGTGAGATGATTTGGGCTGCCGAGCAGTACTATTCGATAGATCGCCACGTCTGATGCTCCTGAAAACTTATTGAGGAATTCAATTCAAAATCTTGGCATAGAGTAGCTGCTGATACTGCTGTATAGGACCGATAGTTCAAAATGTTTCATGAAGTACTAGACGTGGCGATCGACATCACATACGTCGCGTACTACGGTAACCGCGATGAGTTCCAGATGAGCACCGGCGCTCCACCGAGCAAGTCTTATTCGTGGTGTTACAAGATGGCAACAATCTCGATCGTTGGTGAGGAAGTGAAATTTACGCTCGGGATGCGGCCGCTTCGCGGCTACATCCCTCGGAGCGTGCTCGTGGAACAACTGATCGATATAGCAAGCGATCATGTCTCGCTCGAGACAATGTATGCCGATGCTGAATTCGACAGCATCGGCGTCATTGACGCTCTCGAAGAGAAGGGCCTCTCGTACCTGATTCGCAAATCTTCGGACGACCGCGTTGATCGGTTTGTCGTCGACATGGATCACGATGTAGCGGTCAAGCAATCCCACGAGATGAAGAAGACGAGCGGGGGCGAATCTGTGACGGTCACCCCGACCCTGGTCGGGGTTCCCCCAACCCGGAAGGAAGATGAAACGGTGACGTTTATGACGAATCTCCAGGTGAGCGATAGCACGAAAGCAGCACGCGGGCGTACCCGCCGCATCATGGGGCGGTACGCTCGGAGGTGGGGGATTGAGAACAGCTACAAGTCAATCAAAGATTTCCTGGCATGGACGACATCACGGAATACGGCAGTACGAGTATTCTACTTCAGCTTTGTGGTGATTCTCTATGATATGTGGTTGGTGGTGGATCTGCTGGTACAGATCAGTCTCACCGTCAAGCAGCGACTGAAACCGCGTGTGCCTGCCCGGACGTTCCTGAATATCGTGCGCAAGGAGATGCCCGTGACGTAGGCGTTCCGCCGCGCCGGGCGGAACGCCGACTCGTGAGATACATCTCTCTGCAGTCCGGTCATTTTCGCCCCACTATTCGTCGAAATCAGTAGTTCGTTCGATTATTTCCCCAGGCAAAATGTAGTCCAATATTATTCCACCAATATATTGGTGATATTAACTACCACCCACCAGCAGTTGATGCACATTCCGAACTCCTGCCTCGTCGTCGCAATCACCAACTACGAACGAGGAGACAATCCGGGAAGTACCGTGATCACGGTGTGAGAACTCTTGTATAACACCCTCCGGCCAGTGTATGCACATGCGAGTTTCATATTTTGGTAGTGATTCATTCAGTAGGCCTCATCAAAACCCTTGGCTTCAGCTACGGTACTTCTCGATCAAAAAACGCAGTAATTAGTACTCCACTCTCCTGGCCAGTCAGAACCGAGGAGGTTTGCGCTTACAACTGGGCACTATTTGATGTAGTTAATAGCACACTCTGTCTGGCTGCACTCCCTATTGCCGGAAGTTCAATCATGGTTTATATTCATTCTCTCGTCAAATACTATCTATGATCATCGATCCCCGTGTTTTCAAAGACATATACCTCCCTCGGGAGTTGATACACCGCGAATCAGAGGTGGGTCAGCTCTCTCGTGCGTTTCAGCCGGCGGATGAGCGGATCTGCCCCACATAATGCGCTAATAAGCGGTCCTAGCGGTGTTGGGAAGACAGTTCTTTGCGCCACACACTCGATCGTCTCGAAGAGCGCGCCCCGGTCGCGCACGCCCACATCCGCAGCCTCGGCAAGAGCACCGGTGCGATTCTTCGCGAGGCTCTCCGACAGCATCCATCCGATGCCAGCGATCAGGTCTCTGGAAACACGCCCGTCGACGACGTCTCTCAGCATCTCCATAACACCGTGGAATATCCATTCGTCGGGATCCTTGACGAGGCCGACAATATCCACGACCACGACGTAATCAAGCGTCTCCACGCTGTTCCCCGGATATCGATTGTCGCGATCTGTCACGGCTGCAGTCATGTCTCGCTCGGATGCCGATGAACGGCAGCCACTTCTTCGACGGGGATCGCCACATCCAGCTCTAACGATACGGCACGGGTAAACTCGCAGATATCCTCGAGGCCCGCGCGAAGCAGGGTCTCGCGAAGGATCTCGTCACTCGGAAGCAACTCCGAACGATTGCGAACCACGTCGCCGGTGTCGCCCGGTTCGGGATCCAATCACTCCACGCAGCAGCGAAACTGGCAGTCGAACGCTCTCACGAGACGATTCGACCTGCGGACATTGGGGATTCGTACGATAGTGCGCTCCACCGCATCCGACAGTCGAATCTCAATTCCCTCCCGCTACACCATCACGTACTCTACGAGCTGATTCGCGTCGCTGGTGAAATCCCGGCTTCTGAACTACATTACCGATACGAAAATGCGGCTGAGCAGTTGTACGCCGAATACCCACAGACACCAACCGGAAAGCGATCGCGACGAAACAAACTGGTGAGGCTCCGTGAGTACGAGTTGATCAAGCACGAAAAGCCACCACAGAGTCGTGTCTACCGCGTGCTCGATAGTGAGTTAGAATCGGTCATAGACATCGATGAGACCCCGATGCGATAACCCTCAGCATAATTTTAATCAGCTTTTACATATCGTTCTGATTGCTGCTCGTAAGCTTGTATCACATTTTTTGCCCGGATAGCGTACAGTCCTCATGTTCTCTATCTGTGTCGAGGAATATCTTGTCGTTCGTCTCTGATTATTCTTCCAAATCGCCTTTGTCCATCAATAACTTGACGTATATTTCTTCAACTTCGGACACGAGACTGTCCCATGAATGATTATCTTTCACGTATTGTCTGGCATTTTCCCCAATCTGCTTGCGTTTTTTGGGATTTTGTATTACCGTTTTTATTCTCTCTCGGAGTGAATTTGGATCTCTCATCGAGACGAGATACCCATTAAGATCATCTTCGATTACTGTTGGCAGTCCGCCGCTATTTGTTGCAATTACCGGAAGACCCCAAGCCATCGCCTCTAATACGGCGTTCGGCATTCCTTCTCCTTCGACCGATGGAAGAACGAAGACTGCAGCTGAACTGTAATACCTGTCTACAGTATCCGGGGGAACTTCCCCTTCAAATGTTATGTCGCCCTCAGTATCGGTAGCAAGCGCTTCGAGTTGGCTCCGTTCGGACCCGTCCCCCACAATGGTAAGTTGTGTACCTAGACCGTCCAGTGCTTTGATCAGGTATTCGAGCCCTTTCTTCGGGGCGAGGCGACCGACGTAGAGGACCCCCTCCCCATAAGCAGTCTCGTCAGGAACCGACACCGCGTTACCCAGTACTTGGATATCGCAGTCGATATCCGAGAAGTCGGAGGTAACATCCTCGCGAATCTCCTCGGATTGTGCGAGGACGAGTGTATCGTTCAGGACGCGGCGCATCATCCAGCGTTTCCAGCATATATCGTTCATCAGATAATAGTCGCCGCCGCGAATCCAGGCGAAATAGGGGAGACCCGCGAGTTTGTTGACGACGTAGCCGAGAAAGCCCATAGGATAAATCATCATACACTGTAGTACATCGAATTCATTCTTTCGGCGGAGGAGGGTTAACAAAGCTACCACGAGGAAGGTGAAGTCGCTCACAAAGGGGGTTAGCTGCCAGTGCGGGACACGGGCGACCTCATAGGGAACGTCGCTGTCGTCGTGATCACCGCACTGCTTGGTAAAAACTGTAACATCGTGGTCTGCGTTGTGAAGTTCCGTCCCCATATTTTTGGTCTGGGTCTCCATACCTCCTATGATGTCCGGAGGGAAACTTCGGAGGACGATGGCAATTCTCATTCGAGTAATATTAGTATGAATTTTACTGTAGGCGTTTCTCTCGTACCATCCATCTACAGTAGTCAGTTCGATGGATACGGATTTCAATCACTCTTTTGCCTGAATAGCATACAGTTCAGCATACTCCCCATCTGTGCCGAGTAATTCCCGATGAGTGCCTGACTCAATGATTTTACCCGCATCGACGGTGTGAATACGATCCGCATTTTTCACCGTCGAAAGACGATGAGCGATGGCGATTATCCCGTAGTCCCGATCCATCGCCTCGATTGACCGCTGGACCTGCCGTTCGAGATTGGAGTCAAGATCACTTGTTGCCTCGTCCAGTACGAGAAAGTCTGCATCTTTGAGAAGGGCGCGAGCGAGTGCTACCCGTTGGCGCTGCCCACCAGAGAGGCGAACGCCGTCGTCGCCCAGCTGGGAGTCATACCCATTGGGTAATTCCTTTAGGAACTCATCGACCTTCGCGATCTCACAGACCTCTTCGACCTCCCGGCGGGTGGCGTCCCGATTGCCGATCGTGACGTTGACTTCGAGGGTGTCGTTGAAAATATAGGGTTGCTGGCGCACCACGGCGATTCGCTCACGCCACTGGTCGATATCGTATTCCTCAATCGAGGTGCCATCACCCCGGATATCACCCCCGTTAGGGTCATACAGTCGGACCAGAAGCGAGACGATTGTAGATTTGCCGGCACCGGACTGTCCGACGAAGGCCACGAACTCACCGCGCTCGACCTCGAAGGAGATGCCCTGGAGAACCGGTTCGTCAGGCTCGTAGGTGAAGTGAACGTCCTCGAACTCTATCTCGCTGACGGACTGAACTGGCTTCTCGCCGTCCGGCTCGATGTTTTCATTGAGCCGATAGAGGAACTCCTGGGTCCGAACGAGATGCGAGATGTTCCCTTCAAGATTATAGAAGAAGGTATTGAGTGAACTCATTCGTGGGGCTAACTGGAACATCGCGATGAGGAAGATACCGAGTTCGCCGAGTGAGAGTCCCGAGTACCTAAAGCCGACGTAGATGAGGACGAAGATGGTCAAGGCGGCGGCGAGCTGGTAGTAGTTCTGAATAGCGGCCTTGTTCCGGGTAATATCGACACTCGAAGTGGCGTACTGCTCGATCGACTCGCGAAACGATGAAAACACCTCATCTGAGAGCCCGAAGAGTTTGACGTCCCGGACACCCTGGGTACCAGCCTGAACCGCCTCTTGGACTTCTTCGTTTGCCTCGGCAACACGGTTACCTACTGTCACCGCAGGCTCGATGACGAAACGTAGCAGGATCGTGATCCCGCCAAGAAGGACAATAGCCAGTCCGGTCATCGTCGGCGTGATGTACACCATGACGCCCAGGTAAACTGAGACGAGGAAAACATACTCCATCGTCCGGACACCGTCGCGGATGACCCGACCGGAATACCGCGTTTCAGTAATGATGGCATTGAGCACGTCGTCCGATCCTTCCTCGTCGAAGTATCCGATCCGTGCGTCGAGTGCGCTCTTGAAGGCTCGGGTGCGAAGCGACTTTTCGTAGTGTTTCGCGAGGATAGCCCGCAGCCAGGCCACTAGGAAAGAGAACGTATATCGGATAATCATCACAAGTCCGACCCCGACAATCAGATAGCCAAGTGTGAACGGGAGTCCGACGAGTTCATAAACCGCCAGGAAGGCATCGAGCACGGGACCCCCGCCCTCGACGGCTCCCTCTGTCTGGGCGACTTCGAGAATCGGGTAAATGAACCCCAACCCGATGCCTTCAAGAACCGCTGCGAGACCGCCGAAGAGAACCAGACTGAGGGTGAACCTGGGGCGATAGGCTGCTACGCGACGGAGGGAAGCGATCTTTTGTCTCCACGAGAGTTCGTCAGCAGAGGTCATCGGACTAGCGAGAGTTGCCTGTCCGGGTGTATATCGATTGTGAAGTATACTCGTAATCTTGAAAACGAACTGATTCAAATCGTTCGGCGGGATTCTCGGTCCGCGTCGCCGAGACGTTTGTTGACGACTACGCCAATAGCGACGCTTACTTTGCCGAACATTGCTGCCGCAATCGAAGGCGGATCCAACTGCAAAGACAACAGCTATGAAAACACTGAGGGCTCCTGTAAACTCAAACACAGCACGCTCAGGTTCGTTACCCCCGATACGCTATATTTGTAATCGTCATCGGAGACGAGCGAGCGTGCTGCCACAGTGTTGGCGAATGTGCAACTGCAGCTGTTCATATATCACCTGACCGACGGGCTGGATCGACCCATCGACAAGCTGTGGAATCTCATAAAAAACGCACTGGTGAATCAGCCAAGAGATTGAGACAGGAGAAATGAAGTCATGATGGATTGTCGACTGCACTCGAGTCATCGAATGATCATTTTTGATACATTGTTCGTCAGAATTTATAGACAGTCTGAGCGACAATATCGATGCGTCTCTCATCGAACGACGGTTCAACGTCGATTGGATCGGTGACAGCATTTGGCGGCGAGAAAATTGGAATCAACAGGCGGAGCGAGACACTTGCGTGGGCGACGATTCCAACGAAATCAACTCTAGTAGTGTCAGTGGAATAGATGCTGTGATCGTAATCGTCTGTTGTACTCTATCTCACGTCGATTTGTGCTTCTTCGATTGAACCCACAACATCCAAGAAATATAACGCAAGACTCTACGGACTGATGACATCCTCAAATTCACTGTATGCGCACAGCTCCTGTGTTTCAAGATTCTGTCACCCCCCATTCGGTTGCTCAACAACATTTTCAATCTATTAGCATGTGCAGGTTGGTGGAAAATAGCTTTCGGCAGGTTAGGTTCAATACCACTCAAAGAGGATCTCCTCGTCAGCTGATTCGTCCTATAACACGGCATTTTCTGGAAAATCCACTCCGGTTTACTCACGATATCTTTCAATCTCGTCTTTTGTTCCCGCGATGCGGTCAACCAGTTCCAGTTTTGATACACTGTTGTTGATTCAGGCTGCTTCCTCAACCACGAGTGATGTTGGTGACCGTTTGTATAATATCGCCCGCTGATATGGCTGGGATGTTTCGGTCATAAACTCCTCACGACTTAGTTCAGCGAGGTGTTTCAACGCAGTTTTGCGACTGTATCAGCGGATGCTGCATCGTAAATATAGATAATCCTATATATTATACACACGTTTTCGTAGTATTATCTCCTCAGCTCATTCAGAAACTGTCTCCTTGGGACCCTCGTCTGTCATTATCATGTACTGTAAAAAGTATGAATATAATACTTTTACAGCTAATAACATATCCTTAGATCATTCTCAAAACTAGTCCAAGGAAGATGGTAACACCTATTCCCGTGTCCTCTCACATATTTCGTTATGCACATCCTCGTCACCGGCGGAGCAGGCTTCATTGGTGGTCACCTTGCGGACTTCTTCATCGACGCGAGTCACGATGTCACCGCACTCGATATTCTTGAACCGTTCTACGATCTTGGACTGAAAGAGCACAACATCGACGTTGCCCGGCAGCGAGCGACCGAAACCGATGGTAGCTACGAGTTCATCGAGGGCTCAACCACAGACACGAAACTCGTCAACGACATCGTCGAAGACATCGACGTCATCTACCATCAGGCTGCCCAAGCAGGCGTTCGAGCGAGCGTCGAGGAGCCGACAAAGGTTACCGAGTACAACATCAACGGTTCCCAGACGATTCTCGAAGCCGCACGCGAACACGATGTCACTCGTGTCGTCAATGCCTCGTCGTCATCGGTCTACGGCAAGCCAGAGTACCTCCCATATGATGAGGCCCACCCGAACGAGCCTGTCTCGCCGTACGGTGCCTCAAAACTCGCCGTCGAACACTACATGCGGGTCTACAACGAGGTCTACGGGCTCCCGGCAGTCTCCCTCCGCTATTTCACCGTCTATGGCCCACGTATGCGGCCGAACATGGCGATCAGTAACTTCGTCTCCCGATGTATGCGCGGCGAATCCCCAGAAATCTACGGTGACGGTACACAGACACGGGACTTCACATATATCGCCGATATCGTTGACGCCAATCACAGCCTGCTGACCGACGATAGTGCCGACGGGGAAACGATGAACATTGGCTCAACCGACAACATCGACATCACCACGCTCGCCGAGGTTGTCCGCGACGAGATCGATCCCACACTCAATATCGAGTATACCGAGGCTCGCGATGGCGACGCCGAACACACTCACGCAGATATCTCGAAAGCCACCGAATTAATTGGCTATGAGCCGAGCCGTGAGATCCGCGAAGGAGTAGGAGAATTTATTGAGTGGTACGAAGACAACCGCGAGTGGTACGAACCGCTTGTCGTCAGTTCATGATTAGTCGTCCGCAGAAGCCGACTGACCGGACTCAAACGCTGTTTCCTGTAGCCGCTCTTCAGCTTCATCTCGATCTTCTGGATAGCCGACGTCGATCCGCCAGCCCTCAAGCCCAATTGCGTCGATTGTCCGACCGCTTTGGATCAACAGATCGATGGCTTCGCTGATCTCGTACTCACCACGGTTCGATGGCTGGACGAGATGACAGGCGTGGAAAATTGCTGGCGTAAATGTATAGAATCCGGTCATTACGAGATTCGATGGTGGATCATCCGGTTTCTCGACGACATCGGTGATCTCGCCATACTTGTTGGTATCACAGACGCCGTACCGACTCGCCTCCCCCCACGGCACTTCCTCAACGAGGAACGCTGCATCGGCGCGATCCTCCCGCTGGCGACGAACGACATCGTTGAGGTTCGCTTGAAAGATGTTGTCGCCGAGCATCAACATAAAATCGTCGTCGATGTGCTCCTCGACGGAGAGCAATGCGTGAGCAAGTCCCCTCTGCTCGCGCTGGTGCGTGTAAGTAATCGGCACGCCCTCGTACTCATCGCCATATTGATCGATAATGCGTTCCTTGAGATAGCCGACAACAACAATGAGTTCGTCGGCTCCAAGCTCGACGAGCTGGTCGAAACAGTGCGTCAGAATCGGCTGGTCATCGACCTCGACCATTCCTTTGGGCTTGTCATCAGTCAGCGGTCGAAGCCGGGTTCCCTCGCCGGCGGCTAATACAACTGCATCCATTGTATTCCACTCGTTGGTATGCATTTGTATAATTCTTTATATGTAATCAATGCTGAAATCAATCAGATACCTACACTACCAAAACCAAATATTGGGACGTCGCGGTACATATGATTAACCGAATGGAAATTAGTATCATCGACAGCGACTATGTCGGGACGATCATCATAACCTGTTCCAACTGCGCTCCCGAGAACATATAAACGTGGTTTGGCAAGATGTGCAGCGAGCATGCCTCTCGATCAGTTCAGTCGATAATCACATACAACTCCTACTCTAATGTCCCGGTAACGTGTGAATAAAACCGGGTGTCGATACCAGGGTACCACACGAAATATTGGATGATACTGCATATGATATATATAATGATATCAAACAGAGCATGAATAATTCAATTCACAAGGCTTATTCACGCTTTCCGAATCATTCATTTCATAATGGGTTCGCGTAGTAAGACCGATAATAAAAGCGACCAATCCCTCCTTGATATACTCACAGACTGGTATCATCTTCCTGTACTCCTCCTCATCGTTGGCGCGATGTTCGCCATCCGAATGCAGACGTACTCAAACTTTATTCGCGACGGCGAGGTGTTCTTCTCTGGAAACGATGCGTGGTATCACTTCAGAGAGGTTATGTATATTACAGAGCATTGGCCCTCTCCAATTCCATTTGATGCATGGACAGGATTTCCATACGGTAAGTGGGTTGGTCAATTTGGAACGCTTTATGACCAGATTATTGCGACTGTTGCTCTCATATTAGGAGTCGGGTCACCAACACAGACACTGATTGGAGAAACACTATTGATTGCTCCGGCAGTTGCTGGGGCGCTCGCGGTTATTCCAGTGTTCTTTATTATCAAATCACTTTCCGGTCGCATTGCCGGAATATTCGGCGCTGTTGTGTTGATGTTACTCTCTGGTACATTCCTCAATCGAACTCTTGTGGGAGTCGCCGATCATAATGCGATTGAACCACTCATGTTGGCTATTGCTGTCTTCGGACTCGTGGTTGCTTTCCAGAAGGCGGAAGCGACAATGCCAGTGTGGGAAGTCGTTTATGAGGAGGTGTTTGACAATCATGACATTAATTCGATTGAAGAGTCTCTCAAATGGGGTCTCATCGGGGGGGTTCTCACAGGACTGTATCTCTGGACATGGCCGCCAGGAATTATCCTTGTCGGTATTGTCGGCGTCTTTACGATACTAAAGATCTCGAGCGATGTTGTTAATGAGCAAACCCCAGAACCCACCGCATTTGCAGTGGTCGTAATCATGATCGTCGTTGCTATTATGTCTCTCATTGCAATTGACCGGGTTTCGTTCGATACAACATCACTCTCATTGCTCCAACCTGTCGCTGCGGTTGGCGTTGCCAGTTCGGCTATTGCTCTGTCATGGCTTGCTCGTGTGTGGGAGCGACAAAGTATTGATACCTCACTGTACCCCGTAGCTGTCACAGGACTCGCGACCGTAGGGATAGCTGTTCTTTCCCTGCTTCAGGTCGGGTTAGTCGATCTTATTACCCGAAATCTTCTACGGATCGTTGGCTTTTCTGCGAGTGCGACAGCACGAACGGTTGGCGAGGCACAGCCATTCGTGTCACAGGGTTCGCTTCGACGATTTGGTGTTTCGATCCCCGGGCGCATTGCTGTCGAGTATGGACTGACGTTCTTTACCGGTCTTGCTGCCGCGTTCATAATTCACGCCAAGCCACTATTTAAGAAGGGAACACAGCAAGCCTACGCGTATCTCGGCGTTAGTATTTCAATTATCGGACTATTGTTCCTTGCAGGGTTCATTCCAGACGCACTTGAGACAGTGACCGGTCTTGACGAACAAGTTGCTGCTCTGCTGGTCGTCTCAGCAATCATTGGGGGTGCAACATTTCTCGCCTCATACGATACAGATAAGCTCTTCATCATTGTCTGGGCAGCATTTATAACAGGAATGGCATTCACGCAAGTCCGATTTAATTACTATCTTGCTATTGTCGTTGCTGTATTCAACGGGTATCTGTTCGGTCAATTACTCGGATATCTCGACCTCAAGCGCTCGCTTACATCGCTGAAGAACGATATTGATGGATATCAAGTCCTCGCTGTTGGTGCTGCAATCTTACTGATTCTGGGTCCTGGGCTTGCTGTCCCGATTAGCCTTGGAAATACGACGACATCTCCTGCATGGGAAGCCGCTCAAAACAATGGTCCCGGTGCAGTCACAGTCTGGGACGACTCACTCGAGTGGATGCAAGGCAATACCCCTGAAGAGGGCAACCTCGGTGGTGCTGGCAATGCCGACGAAATGAAACTGTATGGCACATACGAGTTCACAGACGACTTTGAGTATCCAGCGGGAACCTATGGTGTGCAGTCGTGGTGGGACTATGGTCACTGGATTACGACACAAAGTAACCGAATTCCGAATGCAAATCCATTCCAACAGGGAGCGACTTCTGCAGCAAACTTCCTCCTCTCACCAAATGAAACACAATCGCACACTGTGCTCAATGAACAGAGCACCGAAGGTAACCAGACACGGTATGTAATGGTTGATTGGCAGATGGCAACGCCTGGATCGAAGTTTGGTGCTCCAACCGTTTTCTATGATGCTGAGCCCAACGTCTCTCGGGACGATTTCCTTCGGACGGTGTATCAGTTCAATCAAGAGGGTCGATTCAGCGGAACTACATCCGTCCGAACAGACCGGTTCTACAACAGCACAATGACGCGGTTGTATTACTATCATGGAAGTGCCCGACAACCGTCACCAATTGTCGTTGACTGGGAAAACCGCCGTGTTCAGACGAACGATGGCGGAGATATCACAGTCGCTGCCAACCCTCGTGGAAATCAATCAACCGTGAGAACGTTCAATAGTATGCGAGAGGCAGAGGCATTCGTCGCGAATGACACCACTTCGCAACTCGGTGGATTCGGTGCATATCCAACACACCGCGTCGAGGCATTGGATCAGTATCGTCTTGTCCACGTGAATAATCAATCAGCATCACGGTCAATCCTCCGAACAACTTACCGAGGTGCACAAGCTGCCGGTATCAACCCACGGACGACAGTGCCGCCACAGCCATCATACGTCAAGACATTCGAACGTGTTCCCGGTGCGACGATTGAGGGGAGCAATGCACCTACCAACTCGACAGTGACCGCACAGGTTGAACTCACTATTCCGAATAAGAACTCAACATTCACCTACACACAACAGGCACAGACGACGGACACAGGGACGTTCAGTATGACTGTTCCATACTCAACAACAGAGTATGACGAATACGGTCCCGATAATGGATACACCGATATTAGCGTCCACGCGAATGACAGCTATACAATCTCATCTGCACCGTCATTCAATGAATCTGGATACGTCGTCAGTTATCAAGCGAATGTCTCTGTGCCAGAAGGGCTCGTCAACGGTGATGAATCAGGAGCAATTGATGTCGAACTTGATCGCAATGCACAGGAATTGAGTATCGGTGGATCCGGCTCCAGTTCTAGTTCCGAGTCTGACTCTTCTGAGTCTGATGCAGCAACGGATAACGGCGCGTCTGAGACTAGTGAGAGCGGTTCGACAGAGAGTGACAGTGATTCCACTGATTCGAGTTCAAATGCAGATTCGGACTCAACTGCAGGTGATGAGGGCGGATCCAGTTCAGATTCGGACTCAGACTCGCAGTCGTCACTCGACTCGCCTATTTCTAGTCCGAGCATGAAACGGGCAGGTTAGATACTACGACAGTAATTTTTGTTTTTGACACCCCGAACATAATCACATCTTATATTTGCAATTCGGTTACGTGGTCGCAGTCTCTGACGACATGCCGAGACAGATTTGCACCCACTAACTTACGCGATTGTATTCGCTAAATCAATAGCAGGTAATCATCATTCAGGATACGTACACGGCGATGACGATTTCCATACCACCCGCCTCTCAGAGTCTCCCGATTCCCAGACTCGTCAAAGTCGATACGCTCAAACAGGATGGGATTCATTTCATCGATAATGCATATCAGCATCGTCGGGAGTGGTTATGTTGGGACAACTGTCGCTGCCTGCTTTGCCGATCTCGGGCATACAGTGACCACCATCGATATTGATGACTCAATCGTCGCTGCTATCGAGGCTGGTGAGGCACCGATTCATGAGCCAGGACTGGATGAACTGGTCGCCGAGCACGGTGGGGATCGATTACGTGCAACAACAACGTATGATATCATCCCTGAGACCGACGTCACGATGCTTGCACTCCCAACACCGTCTCGCGATGACGGAAGCATTGACCTCCAGTATATGAAAGCTGGCGCGGAGTCAGTTGGTGAGGCACTCGCGAATCAGAATTCAACAGATACAGACACAGATACAGATACAGACCCGGACCCAGACCCCCATCTTATCCTCACAAAATCAACCGTGATTCCAACAACGACTGATGAGCAACTTGCGCCTGCCATTGCTCGCGATGGTCTTGCACGTACACAGGACTTTCTTGTCGGCTCAAATCCCGAGTTTCAGCGGGAGGGAAGCGCCGTCACTGACTTTCTTAATCCAGACAAACTCGTTTTTGGAACGGCTGATGAGCGCGCAACTGAATTATTGTATAAATTATATGACCCGCTTCGTGAGCGAGCGGATGATGAGATTCCAGTTGTCGAGACCGACGTCGCAGCAGCGGAGATGATTAAGTATGGAAACAACGCATTTCTTGCCAGTAAAGTCAGTCTGATTAATGATCTTGGAAACGTGTGCAAGGAATTCGGTGTTGACGCATATGAGGTCGCAGATGCAATTGGACTTGATGATCGGATTGGGGCACAATTCCTACGAAGCGGGGTTGGCTTTGGTGGAAGTTGTTTTCCAAAAGATACGAATGCTATCATCGCTGCGGCACAGGAACGCGGATATAATCCACCGATGCTCAATGCCACTCTCAGTGTGAATAATATCCAGCCTGAACGCTTACTCGAATTGCTTGCAAAACACACAGAGATCACTGATAATCGAATTGCCGTGCTTGGTCTTGCATTCAAACCTGGAACGGATGATATTCGTCATACCCGCGCTGCACCAGTCATTGACCAACTTCGCGACCACGGTGCGGATGTGGTTGCTTATGATCCGGTTGCAACCGAAAACATGCGTGAGAAATATCCTGACATTACCTACACTGAGACTGCTGCAGACGCACTTGCTGATGCACATGGAGCCGTTGTTGTCACCGGTTGGGATGAATTCGCGGCGCTTGATACAGAATTTGATACGATGGTGGATCCAGTCGTTATCGATGGTCGACGAATCATTGACCGTCGCGACGGAATCACATATGAAGGACTGACGTGGTGACTGAATCTTAAATATATATCTCCATACTTCACGTCATATTCTGGTATTCATCATGTACTGCTCACACGAAGATAATCTGGATTCAACGTATGAAAATACAAAACAAAAAACGAAAACGAAAACGAAAACGAAAACACGGAATGCCTGCCTATCAGACTCAATTGCATGGTGAATGACTCAGACGAGTCCTCGCTCATGCCATCGTGGCTCGTCGTTTATATTAAAGGAATCTGCATGGGAGCAGCAGATGCAGTCCCAGGTGTCTCTGGAGGAACAATTGCACTCATTGTTGGGATCTATGAACGACTGATCACTGCTGTCACCGCTGTTACACCACGCCGAATACGAGCTATTCTCTCAGCCCCTCATCCACACTACCGCGAAAGCGCACTCGCTGCTCTTCGCACAATCGACATTTGGTTTCTCATTGCACTCGGTGCAGGGATTCTTTCAGCGATTATTACAATCACACGTATTGTTCATGTCGGCATCGTCTCATACCCGGCAATAACATTCGGATTCTTTTTTGGACTTATCGCCGCCTCTGCATGGGTTCTCCGACAACCACTCACTATCGATACGCCTGGTCGGATTGTAGCGGCAGCAGGAGGGTTTCTTGTTGCGTTCATTGTCTCCGGGCAGGCTGCCACAGCACTCGGTCAAAGCCTCCCTGTGACGATACTCGCCGGTGCAGTCGCAGTCAGTGCAATGATTCTCCCCGGGATTTCGGGATCACTCTTGCTCGTTATTCTTGGACAGTACGAGTATATGACAGGGACACTCTCGATGTTCGTTGATGCCGGCGTCGCAGTACTTACTGGTGGGTCATTCGCCCCAGTTATAGAGACCGGGACAGTCGTCGTTGCGTTCGTCTCCGGGGCTGTGTTTGGATTATTCAGTATCGCGCATGCCGTTCGATGGGCGCTTGAGCGATATTATGAGGCGACATTTGCGTTTCTTGTTGCACTCATTGTTGGTGCACTTCGCGCACCAGTTGTTCGAGTCGGGACACGACTGAGCTCGGATGCCGGGACTGGTTGGACGCCGTCAACAATTGCTCTCTTCATCACCGCTGCGCTTGTCGGAGTATTTATTATCATTCTCTTAGAGCGCGCTGCTGGCATCGGTGATGTTGATATGAGAATTTAATATAATCTAATCTGTTTCTGAACTCACCGTTAAATAACGATACCTGCGAAACTCAATACAAAAATTATGCTATGAGATCTCACGCACAGCTATCCTGTGTGATAGATCTAAACAGAGGAATAGCAGTGACGATACCAGTAGCTGAAGAATACAATCGTTCGTGTAGAAGGAATCCGGACCGGGTTGTGGCAGGCACTCGCCGACCGATGATGTTCGATGCTGGCTGACAGATAATAGCCGGTCCGGGATTGTAAGCTATATTATGACAGTAGTCGACGAGGTATGATGGATATCGTGACGGCGTCATATCTCTCATGGATAGCCGTCGAATAGTAATACTGTCTTGTAATCACTCCCGTGTAACGGCGATATTTTGCACTGCGGTACTCCCACATGTCTGACAGTGACCATCAGCGCTAGTGAAGCGAGCTCCGCAGGATCGACACTCCTGTACCGATGATGTGGTGGCATACGGATCAATTGTCCCGTGATATATCACCATACTCGACACAATTTGATGCTATAATAAGAGTATTTCCCTGATGGAACACAATATGGACTATATCCATATGATTGCCTAATATTCTTGATGAGAGTAAAACATATGAAAGCTATCGACGACTAATATGAATGAATGTCTCAATTCGACTTGCAGCATTGACAGTTGTGAATCCAGCAGCCGTGAATTCCCGGACGGCGTCGGAAAGTTCATATCGCTCTGATCGTGGCGGACCGGATTCACCAGTCCCAGTTTTTGACCAATCGACAGTAACAACACGCCCCCCAGGACGAATAACGCGAGCCAACTCAGAAAGTGCGTCAGGTCCAGCGAACTCATGATATGTCATTGTCGAGAACGCAGCATCGAGTTCGTTCGACTCAAATGGAAGTGACGATGCCTCAGCGGTGACAAAAGAGATATTCTCTGGATGCCCCTTGGTACGGTATTTATCGTGCATTGCCGATTGCACATCAACAGCATAGACCAACTCTGCACAGGGGGCGACTGCATCGGTGTAGAATCCAGTCCCACTCCCAATATCGGCGATTACTGCGTCAGTATCAGTTGTTGGACCGACATCAAGCGCAGCGAGTAATTCTTCTCGTGAGCAGTATTCATATCGCTCTGGGTCCTCAAGCGCGTCTGCTCGTTCAACGTCAAAGGTGTGATGTCCCATGTAACAGTCTTGTGCGGTATGCGGAAAACACTGCTGTATTAGTATATCACGCTTGGTTTTGAGTATCTATTCCATATCTAACATTCGCCTGAAAGCCCAATACACATAATCTAAAATTCATAATTATCGATATATATATACATTATCACAAATGAGTAATCTACTCAATTCACCCGGACTGACTTTGAAGCGTTCTATTTTCACTTCATCACCAACCAGAAATGCCATACGGTAAGTTTATATTAGACAGTCTATATAGTACGATTTGAACTGTCGGTACACGACACCGTATGACATACCGTCTGATAATTTCGGGCACTGTCGAATAAGGACGGACATTCATCACCTACATCTTCAGCCACATCATGAGAGTTATGACCTCACCTATCGACACTCCGGATGAGCGAGTCTGTGAACGCTGCGGTCGAATCGAGCATTGGAATAATGACGCGATTACATGGAACGTCGCTGAACAGGATGAGAATCCTGCTATTGGAAGCGTCTACTGTATTCATGAATGGGATATCAATGGAGCGTTTGTCCCTGTCTCGGATGTAGATGGAGACGTAGACGTAGACGCGAAAGCCTAACCAGATATTGTAAATAGTATATATTTTGATGGTCTAAGTATATATTCATCACGCAATCGATATACAATCACTATAATTGATATATTCGTGATTATCAGTTTATTTTATAATTTCCTACGACGTCTCACTATTCTCAATCCGATCAAGGACTGATGCGGTCCCATCAAAGTATGAGTTCTCCAGTACTTCATCAGCAGCCCGCTGAGCGGCGTCATCGGCATTTTTCACGGCGTATGACCGACCAGCCACTGCAAATGTCGAGACGTCATTTTCGCTGTCACCAATAGCAACAAATGAGTCAGGATCAAGCTCCAATGTCTCACAAACGGCTTTGAGTCCATCGCCCTTCTCGACGCCTGGTGTTTTAAGATGATATGCATAGCCTGTATCGATGACTGTCAGATCAAACTCCGCGGCAACCTCACGAAGCAATTCTTCATCGGCTGAAAGATCAACAGCAATCTCGGTCTCACGCCATTTATTCACATCGTCAAAGCCACCCCATCCAAGATCACCACCACGTTCCTCAAACACACTAGCGGCTGCCTGTGCTCGTTCACTATCCCCTTGATATGAGACCGTCTCATCAGCAAGAACGACACCACCATTCTCCGCAATCACCGTCTGCTCAATCCCAAGAAAATGACAAAGAGCCACTGGATAGGGGAACGACTTGCCAGTCGCAAGAACAATCGGTGCATCCCACGACTGGAGATATACTGAAACACGTGGGTCTAATCGCCCTGGTGCATCGGTGAGTGTCCCATCGATATCAAGCACAAGTGGCGGAACTGTCGCGTCCGCGTCAGTAGACATATACTGTCGAAAAGAGTCTCATCAACAAAGAAACACCGCTTAAGTACCATTCTGCGATATGTCTCAATCAATTAACAATACTGACGATCTCAATGGTTCACATACTGAAATGAAGATCCTGTAAATCGATTCGTTGACTCAGATGTAGACCCGAATCTTTCCTTAATCTGCGGCGGATTCTGCAGGCGTGGCTGTAGTCACAATATCTCGATCAGTCGGATTGACTGCATCAAATTCATCGATTAGTGCATCAAGTTGTGCTGGGTCATCCGAAGCATGTAATGGCCGCTCATCGGTTTCACACGACGCATCAACACCAAGTCTCGCACAGATTTGATCACTTGCTGCCTCTGCCATCTGTCGATATGTGGTGAGTTTCCCACCAACAACTGAAATAAGATTTGCCGGTTCGTTGCGTTCAGCATGATTGATGACAAAGAAGCCACGTGAGATACCACGACCATCATCGCGCTCATCTTCATCAGGCTCATATAATGGTCGAACACCCCACCAGGTTCGGACTTCTGGAGCGTCTGTAATATCCGGGATCAATTCCGCACATTCATCAACAGATCGCTCGACCTCCCAGTCAGCTTCCTCATAATCATCTGGATCTTCAACTGCAACGCTTGTTGTCCCAAGTACGACTTCACCATCGTGTGGGACGATAATATCACCATCATCAGGGTCACGACATCGATTCAAAACTGGGTCAAGCCCATCATATTCAACTGAGATCATCACTCCACGCGTTGGTTGCATTGAGACATCGACACCAAGATCCTCACCCATTACCTCTGCCCATGCACCGGTAGCGTTGACAATTTGTGTTGCTTCAACGGTATCGTTAATCTCACCTCCGACGTGTAATTCTGTTATCTCTCCATTAGCAGTCGTGACCGACTCAACAGGGGTATGTGTATGAATTGATGCACCGTGTTCACGAGCGTCTGCAGCATTGGCAACAACAAGTCGTGATGGGTAGATCACCCCATCAGGGACGGTAAATGCCCGTTCAACATCCTCAGTTAGCCCGGGAACGCGTTCGTGTGCCTCCTCAGCACTAATTGTTTCAGTCGGAATATCAAGTTCATTACAGGCTTCGAGTTTTTCCTCGAAGTATGCAGGATCATCTGACTCAAGTTGAACGAATAATCCTCCAGTCTCACGGATACATCCCTCAGCGATATCCCTAAGAATTCGACTTTCGCGGATGCATTCCTCAGCACCAATTGGGTCAGACTCTGCGTATCGACCACCACTATGTAATAATCCATGCGAGCGCCCGGAGGTGCCTCCGCCAAGTCCGCCACGCTCAAAGAGTGATACATCAACGCCACGAAGTGCGAGATCACGAGCAATTCCAGCACCAGTCGCTCCGCCGCCGATTATTGCAACATCTGTTTGGATCGTCATACTTGGTAATAGGTCCCACTGGAAATACAATTAACGATTATGTTATCCAATCTCTCGTCATATGTCAATTCACCCGCGAAGTATGAATGCAATATTCTGTATTATGATTGCGTTTGCCCATGAAATCACGATTGTCTTGACATAATATAGTTGATATTGGATAATATACGAGAGCTCTCCACAAGCAGTGTACGTGAAATAAGATACACATGTCTTAGATTAGCAATGGTCGCTGAGATGAGCAGCCTGTCGACCTGCCACAGAGTCGGGAGACACGGGATGAGCCTCTTCAATCCTCAATCAAGAGTGTTCAGATAACCAACAATTTCGATCATGGATTATTACCATTCGTAATATGATACTGATACTAATACTGATATTGTTCTATCAATTCAATTGATTTTTGAGTATTCACGAGCATCCTCAGCCGCGGCGACAACAGATTCGACGGTTGCCTTCGAGGAGGATGCCTCGACAGTTGCATTGAGCGCTCCCTCGAGCACAGGTGCGTCCGCAATATGGACTGTATTATCTATTGTAACCATCTCGATTGCTAACTCAGCATTCATGACTGCGCTGCCAAGATCAACAAGAAGAACGACGTCGTCTATTTCACCTTGAGTTGGATTGTCATCTCCATCTATACTTCCGGCTTCAGTATTATTCTCCTGCGTGCGATGATCATCATTTACACCTGCAGCCTCGGTGATTGCCTCAGCAATCGCATTTGGATCTGTCCCGATTCCTCCATCAACATCACCACCGGCAACGACGAGGCGAGTATCACTACTCCCCATCTCGACAGCGATGTCGCGGATTCCCTTCGCTGCGCGCGGACTATGTGATATAACAACAACTCCGACCATTATTTCTGTTCGGCGTCAGTCGCTTCAGCATCATCTGCACTTTCATCTGTTTCTGAGACGTTCTCAGCAACTGCTTCAACCGCAGTCTCGCCCTCAAGATGTGTTTCAGCGACGGCGAGTAGTTCCTCAAGAATATATAGTGTACTGGTTGCCCCAGGGTCTTGATGACCGACAGAGCGCCATCCAAGAAATGATGCACGCCCTTTCATTGCCTTTAGTGGCACAGTGTATTCAACACCTCGCTCGGCTGCATCAACTGCTTTGGCGAGTGCAGTCAGTGGTGGTAACTCATCCTCTTCAATCGATTTCTTATATGTGTGGACTGCAGGAGTGAGCGTATCGACCATCGTCTTATCGCCAACCGTTGCATCCCCCCGGTCTTTCACTTTTGCAAGATATGCCTCCGCAAACGCAACAGATGACTCAGCCGTAATCCCGTCGGTAAGCTCTTGACTTGCTGTCAGAAGTGTTCCCCCGTACAATGGACCTGAGGCTCCACCAACGTTACTGATGAGCGTTGTTCCGACTTCCTTAACAATCGCATCAATCGGCTCATCCTCTATTTCTTCAAGTTCCTCACGGACTGAACTAAACCCTCGTGTAAGATTCGCACCGTGATCAGCATCCCCAATTGCTGAGTCTAGCTCAGTGAGGTGATCTTGTTCGGATTCAATACGGTCTGCAACCGCGTTTATTGCCTCAAGAACAACTGGTCGCTGTCGTTCATGAATATCCTCACTCATCATCGCCAGCCCGTGTCAGTGCTGGTGTGTCAGCGGGCGCAGCAAACAACTCTTTGAGTTCATCATCAACCGTGCAAACGGTAACAGAGCACCCACGCATGTCGAGTGATGTCATATAATCGCCAACCATCGTTTCCCACGTATCAAGCTCATGCGCTTCAAGCGTCGACTGGACGGCATTGTTCACAATGAATAACTCCGATAGTGGGGTCCCGCCCATCCCATTGACAATCACCGCAACCTCTGTGCCAGCCGCAGGATCAAGATCGTCAAGCACGTTCTCTGTGAGATGTGTCCCTACCTCTTCAGCACTGAGCTGATCAGTTCGCTCTGTCCCAGGTTCACCATGAATTCCAATCCCAAGTTCAATCTCATCCTCACCAAGATCAAATGTCTCCTCACCTTTTGCCGGGGTCACACAGGACGTAAGCGCCATACCCATTGTCCCAACATTATCAATTACCTTCTCACCGACGGCAGCGACCTCTTCAAGTGACCCTCCTGCGGCTGCCTTTGCCCCAACAGCCTTGTGGACGAATATTGTTCCACACACTCCTCGTCTCCCACTTGTATAGAGTGAGTCCTCGACGGCAACATCATCATCGACGACAATCTGTTCGACGGTGACGTCCTCAATTTCAGCCATCTCAGCGGCTGTATCGAAATTCATCACATCGCCCTCATAATTCTTGACAACGCAGAGAACACCCTCACCTGTATCACAGGCTTGTGCTAATGTATCCAATTCATCAGCGGTTGGTGAGGTAAACACTTCCCCGGCTGCTGCTCCATCAAGCATTCCATCGCCAATGTATCCTGCATGAGTCGGCTCATGACCACTTCCTCCACCGGTCACAATCCCGACTTTGTCATCAATCAGGCTATCTCGTGTCAGCACCTTTGTATCATCAACGCGGGTCAATCTTTCAGGATATGCTGAGACCATCCCATCAAGCATCTCATCGACATAATTATCAGGGTCATTAATGAGCTTCTGCATAACGTATACAACACTACATTGCAGTGTATAAAAACGTTCGCGGGGAATCACTCACTATTTCACTATTTCCCAGATAGCCTCTCTCCCAAAATCAAAACCTCAAACCTCAAACCCTGAGATAAATTCAGTCGCCAAACACGCAGGACATTCAACATGAAATAACGTAACTATCGAGGTGAAGTACCACGGGCGCGGTGGCCCGTGGCTTCGCCGTGGTCTCTGGCGGGAAGCCAGCGAAACGACCGGTGGCGAATTTTAATTCCGCCCGCGCTCGTCTCTGGCGAGACTCGCGTGGAACCAGTAACACCCGAACACACCAAAAGTGCCACCGCAACAGAGGTCGTCTGTTGCTACCGTGGCGGGCGTGTCCGTGGGCGTCCGCCCCTTCACATGGGCGCGACATAGACCCGGCGCACCGCGTCTTACCCCAAAATGGGTGCGCGGGTTTTGCGAGGCCGATAACGTGGGTTCCAAATTGTAGTAGGGCGTCCCGACAATTAAAAAAATGGGACGCAGCCGAGCGTACGAGCTTCACCCCCGCCCACGGTGGGGCGGGGAACTCGCGCTGCTTTTCGTTTAGATTACGACTGATCAGATAGCTGTGCTTTGAGCGGGGCAACACCGATTGTTACGGTAACGCCTTCGACATCCCATTCCTCAATGAGTGCTTGTCCGTTCTCACTTGCGCGATCAATATTATCGACAAATGCGTTTGTTCGTGTCTCTGTTGCGACGACGTCGCGTTGTTGGGCAACAAGGTCAGCCACCCGGTCGTCGGCAACATCGACTGCTGTTTGAATTTCGGTATCGACATCAAGCGCCAGTTCCTTTCGCATCTGCTGGATTCGACGGATGACATCCCGTGCATATCCCTCCGCCTCAATCGATTCGGTCAGTGATGTGTCGACATACACTGTTCCACCATCGAAATCCGCAGCCGAAATATACGCTGGTGGCTCAGCATCGAAGGTTATCATCTCATCTGTAATCTCATACTGCTCGCCATCAATTGTCACACCTTCTGTGAGTATCTCGCGTGACCCACCCTCAATAGCGTCCATCACACGCTGTGCGTCTGCTCCGAACTCCGGACCAATGACACTCATCTCCGGTTGTGCACGCTCAATCAGTTCATCAAACTGTGTGACCGTCTCAATCGCTTCTGTGTTGACGCGGTCTGCAAGTAATCCAGATAATGACTCAACTGCATCAGCAATCGAGTCATCCTCGGCTTCGACAATCACCCGTGGGACAGGCCATCGAAGTTTGCGCCCACCCTGTTGGCGTGCGTTTGCCGCTGCTTCCTCAACATCTCTGAGTACCGCCATCTCGGATTCGAGTGTTTCATTCTGCCATTCTGGGTCAACGCTCGGGTATGAAAGTGCGTGTACTGTTGTTTCTGACCCATTCAGGTGTTGATACATCTGCTCTGTGAGATATGGTGCAATCGGTGCAAGCAGCCGAATTGTCTCATCTAACACCGTGCTCAGGGTTGCATACGCCCCACGTTTTGATGCCGAATCCTCATCTGCCCACATCCGCTCACGAATTGCCTTGATATAAAACCGTGAGACGTCACCAGTAATGAATTCGAGGATCGTATTAACGGCGGTGTCAATCTCATACTCTTCCCATGCAGCTCGTGTTGTTGCTTTGACTGACTGTAATCGTGAAAGCACCCATTCATCAACAATATTCATTGATCCCTCAGACAGGTCAGCCGTAGCAGGATCATATCCATCAAGATCCATGTATGGGAGTGGGAATCGGAAGACATTCCAGAAAATGTTCAATGTCGATTGCATCTCACCAAGCCCATTCCACTCGAATGAGAGATCAACACCCTGTTGATCATGACTTAACAGATATGCTCGAAGTGGGTCCCGACCAGCACGGTCAATTGCCTCCTCAGGCGTGACAATATTCCCACGCGATTTTGACATTTTCCGACCGTTCTCATCATTCGCGAAGCCATGCATCATCACCTCCTCATATGGTACTTGTCCCGTTGCAGCGGTGCCCATGCCGAGTTGTGACCAAAACCACCCACGTGTCTGATCGTGTGCCTCAACGATGAAATCTGCTGGCCACAATTCATCGTATGCATCCGTCTCACCCGGATAATCGATTGTCCCCCATGATGCAACTGAGGAATCAATCCACACGTCGAAGACGTCCGGAACGCGCTCATATCTGGTCCCGTTCTCGGTGATTGTCAGCGGATCAACTGCTGGTCGATGAAGATCAATCTCTGCAGGATTAACATCTTGATCTGCACGTTCGGCTAACTCCTCACGAGTCCCGATGACAATCCAATCATCTGACGTGCTGCTATCCCCAGTATCAGTATCAGTATCGTCGACAGACTCCCAGATAGGCAATGGAATCCCCCAATACCGTTGTCGAGAGACATTCCAATCTGGGGCGTCTGCGACGAAATCACGGAAGCGATTATCCCGTGCCCATTGTGGATACCACTCTGAGTCGTTGATATTATCGAGTAATTCGTCTTTGATATCGGTAACTGTAATGAACCATTGATCAGTCGCAAGGAAAATAATGTCTGTATCACAGCGCCAACAGTGTCCGTAGCGATGTTCATGCGTTCCCGATGATAATAACACACCTTCCTCATCGAGATCATCAATAATTTCATCATTTGCATCGCGAACGAACGTCCCAGTGTACTGACCGGCTGCCTCGGTGAACTCACCACGGCCATCAACCGGCACGAACGTTTCAAGATCGAGTTCCTGCCCACGTGCGAAGTCCTCTTGTCCATGCCCTGGTGCAGAGTGAACGAGTCCTGTGCGGTCAGCCTCAACATACTCAGCTGTATATACCTCGCCAGCACCCGCAAAATCAGCGTATGTCTGGACTTGATCTGCGAGCGGGTGGTCATATTCCAAGCCTGTGAGTTCATCACCGCTATATTCCTCGACAACAGTGTAATCGTCATATCGACCCTGCTTTAGCACATCCTCAACGCAGGATTCAGCAATGTAGAGTACCTCTGAATCATCACCTTGTTCTGCACGAACAGCCTGATATGTTAGATCTTTATCAACTGCGACAAATGTATTTGCTGGAATCGTCCATGGTGTCGTCGTCCAGATAACAAGACTTCCCTCTTTATTCGAGAGTGGGAATCGAACATAAATCGAGGGGGAGGTAATCTCATCATATTCAACTTCATTTGCTGCAATCGCAGTTTGACATCGCGGACAATAACTCACAGAGCGTTTGCCACGCTCAACCAGTCCCCGGTCATCGACCTGTTGAAACGCCCACCATGCTGCTTCCATATACTCTGGTGAGAGTGTTTCATATGGATTATCCCAATCCATCCAGACACCAATCGACTGGAAGTCCTCGTCCATTGCTTTGCGATTATCAACAGCAAAGCGCTTGCACTCCTCAATAAAGGACTCCATCCCGTATTCTTCGATATCTCGCTTGGTCTCAAAGCCAAGTTCCTCTTCAACCTTGACTTCAATCGGGAGTCCATGCATATCATAACCTGGTCGGTCAGTAACATGATGTCCGGTCATCCGTTTATATCGGATAATCGCATCTTTGAGCGTCTTATTCCAGGCTGTTCCCAGATGCATCTGCCCAGATGTATATGGCGGACCATCAACAAAGAAGAAGGACGGATCATCAGCGTGTGCTTCTTTCGTCGCTTCATATGCGTTTGTGTCGTCCCAGTACGTCTCAATAGCGGTTTCGACATCCGCCGGTGTGTACTGGTCGTCGACTTCGTCCATACAAAATGATGCTGACGGACGTATATCAGTTCTCTGTAATTCGACGCCCGGATGAACACATACGACCGCTTTTTTTGATGAACCCTCTCGTTAATTTTGGCTGAGTGATATATTCTCACCAACGTGATTGATATTGGTGATTGGAGTCTGAAAGGATATGGTCCATACTCAGAAATACAGATTATCCTCGAATGAGGCCTCACTCGATATCTACTGAGTAAGATCGAGACGCATCCTTGTTAGGAGAAATCTGGAAGATCCTCCGGGGCTTCATACTCTGACTCCCACGTGATGTATTCATCTTTGAGCACTTCACAGGTCAGTTGTCCAAGTTCGGTCAATCCAGCGTTAATACTTGAGATTGTTTTCCAAGAGTTAATGTCAGGATGAATGTCACGTTCTTTCCAATCTTCAGGAAGTCCAGGGGCGTGATAGCCGACTCTATCTGCGAAATCGTCCCAGAAGAAATCAAACTGTGAAAGTAACTCTATATCAAGCACAATCCGCCATTCGTCCTCGGTAAGGGATGTATCAGATACCCACAATTCAAAGGCGTCCGCCCATGCGCCATCTTGAAGCAATTCACCAAGCTGTTTACGACGATAATCAGTATCGCCGACTACCTCAGCATCGTCATACTCATTCGGGTCAACGTTATCTGCTAGTGATGGTGGCGTCGGTGTTTCAACGGATAATGCCATATGCATATTTCTTGATACGGGAAAATAAGTCGTCGGTCAATATGGTCGTGATACCAACAGATGTGACTTCAGCATCTGACAGTTATTGAGTAGGGTCTAGACTACCCGATGGTCTCTGCGACGTATCTTTTCGGTTATTATATTCCGTCAGGATCAGACTCTGTGTCTACATCTGTGTCGATATCGGATTCATCATACTCATCAAACTCCGATGGGTCAACGATACCTTGTTCTTCATCACTCGCAGTCTCAAATCGGGATGGCGGCTCTCCAGCATAGTCTAACACATCATCAGAGACTTCGATTTGACACTCCGCACGCACGGCAAGCGCAATTGCATCACTGGGTCGTGCATCAAACACATGATGACGTGATTCACCGTCATCATACCGCTCGGTATCAATCTTCGCGTAAAATGTCCCATCAGCGATATCATCAATCCGCACACCGTCAAGAGCCCCGCCAAAGTCAGTGATCATCTGAATGAGTAGATCGTGTGTCAACGGTCGCTCAAACGGTTCGCCAGCCAATGCAAGTTTGATTGCCCGTGCCTGATCGGTTGTTACCGCAATTGGAAGGTATTCGTCCCTTGCAGCTAGAAGCACCGCTGATATTTCCTCACCATTAGCGTCGACGCCAACACCGACACCCGCTACATTCGCTGAATGATTCATATTTGAGTTAGCGGCTCAGAGTACGAATAACTGCGGGATAGTATTGCTGTTGTGAGTGATGAGTCACAAGAGATATAACCAATATGTACAAGCAGTCGAAGTGACTGCCCCGGGTAAGTTTACAGTTCGTAGTTATGATGAGTGACGTGTCTCAAATTACACATCGATATCAAAGCGATATCACGACATGAATACAATGCAACCTATGTCAATTCTATAGTGTAATTAATCATTACGTGTTGTCGCTTCGACAGGGGTAAATCCCAGCGTAAAATATATATCTGTAATAGAATGAGTCAGGAAGCGACCGACACTGGTCGCGTCCGCGTTGTCGGGACCGCACATGTTTCGGCTGAGAGTGCTGAAAAAGTACAATCAGTCATCGAGACCGAGCAACCGGACGTCGTTGCTGTCGAACTTGATGAGGGACGATATCGACAGTTGCGCGGCGATGAGCCGGATGATCTCGCAGCCGCTGATCTTCTCCGCGGCAATACTGTTTTTCAGTTTCTTGCGTATTGGATGTTATCGTACGTCCAAACTCGGCTTGGTGATCGGTTTGATGTCCAGCCTGGTGCTGATATGCTTGCAGCCATCGATGCAGCAGACGCAACTGGGACGGATATTGCACTTGTTGACCGTGATATCAACGAAACAATGCGACGCTTTTGGAATCGGATGACCCGGATTGAAAAAATCCAACTTATTGGAGGGCTCGCTGTCGGTGCTGGTAATGGGCTTGGCATTGGACTTGCAATAGGTGTTATTGCAGGTCTGTTCTTTGGTCCGCTCATTGCACTCTTCGGGAACACAATCGGAATTACGTCCGCGCTGTTGACTCGTGTCGCTGGCGGTGCATTACTCGCGCTCGCAACCGGCTCCGTGATCTGGATTGGTGCTGCGACTATTCTCTCTGCTGAGGATCGACTGCTTGCCGCTGTTGGTGGTGGAATTGCTGTTGGTGGGATTGCTGGCTTTGGACTTGGGATTGCTGAACCAATCACCACACAGTTAGGTCCACTTACTGTTCGAGTCATAGGAAGTGTTACACTCGGACTTACTGCAGGGATTATCGCTGGCACTCTGCTTGGAGAACTTACTGACATCTTTCGAACACAGCAGCCCGAAGAGAATATCGAGGAGTTCGATATGGCAGAAATGACAGACACTGATGTGGTGAGTGCAATGATGGCTGAGTTTCGACAGTTCTCGCCCGGTGGTGCAGAAGCTCTCATTGACGAACGGGACGCGTATATTGCGAATCGGCTCGTTGAACTTCGCGATCAGGGTCAGACTGTTGTTGCCGTTGTTGGTGCTGGTCATCGCGAGGGAATTGAGCGGTATCTCACACATCCAGGAACACTTCCTCCACAGGAATCACTGACCGGAACCCAGAGCGGACGCATCCCGTGGAGCAAACTTGTTGGTGGGAGTGTCTCCGCTATTGTAATTGGATTTTTCGTCCTTCTTGCGCTTTCATCTGCCGGGAACCAGACACTCTTACGATTATTTGCTGCTTGGTTTTTGATTAATGGTATCTTTGCTGCTGGACTTGCAAAAGCGGCGGGTGCACACTGGTCATCATCACTTGTCGGTGGTGCTATTGCATGGCTAACTTCAATTAACCCATTTCTTGCACCTGGGTGGTTCACTGGCTATGTTGAACTTCAACATGACCCGGTCAATGTCTCTGACATTAGCACTCTAAATGAACTTCTCTCCGATGAGGAACGTCCAATTGGTGCTCTTATCACTGAACTCCTTGAGGTACCCCTATTTCGCCTGATTATTGTCGTTGCAGCAACGAACATTGGAAGCATCGTTGCCTCGACGATATTTGTTGCATATCTACTCCCGTTATTTGCGCTTGATCTTGGCGGAGTCTCTGGTGTGGTTACTCTCTTAATCGAAGGGGCACGCAATGGTTGGCAGATTATCTGGACGAATATCACATAATTATTCGACTGTTTATCTACCGGTGGTCGTCACCCTGACCACTGTTCGGATAAAACTATACTCATGAGTGTAAGAACGCCTATACACATGTTGTGCTTTGAGTAAAAAATAAATCGCCGATAATTGACTTTCCCCTACTGTGAGATCAACTTATGTTATATTATATACATTTAACTACATCCAACAGCAATCATATGCCTCTTGATATCGGATTATACCGTATGGCACATTCTCGTTCATCGCCAGAAGTCTCGTTTAGCCGCCGGGAACTGCGCGACCTTGGTATTGCACTTATTGCATTGAGCGTCGCGTTTGCGATTTTCTTCGCTGGTGGTGGTGCACGCGCCCTTTCAGGAATCCTTAACCGCGGTGTCGTTATCCCGATTCTCGTCAGTCTATTGACCGCTGGACTCGGGTTTTTACTTCATGAGATTGCACACAAGGTTATTGCGGTTCGATTTGGGCAGTTAGCAGAGTTTCGTGCTGACTATGGGATGTTGTTTCTGGCAATTGTGAGTTCACTTGCAGGCTTTATATTTGCAGCACCAGGGGCTGTCCATCATCAGGGGCGTGTTACATCACGACAACATGGATTAATTGCACTTGCCGGACCGGTGACAAATGCTATTCTCACCGTGATTTTCGTCCCGATCTATCTGGCAGGTCTGACGCTTGATTCATCACTCATAATTCTCATCGGATCACGTGGGCTGATGATAAATCTCCTACTCGTGGCGTTCAACATGCTTCCGTTCGGTGCGCTTGACGGTCGAACCGTCTATCAGTGGAATCCGGTTATCTTCGCAGTTGTATTTATTCCTGCACTTTTATTGACGATTGGTGCATTTATCATCGGGTTTGGCTTCTGAACTACCCTTACTTGCTTGGATAACTGTCCGGGCTCCATCGACTCTTGATCATTATCAAATCGTATAATCTATCTCAATTATGTCTTGATACACTAATATCAGACGACATATATCCGGTTCTATCTGCGTTACACCGACACAAAACAACTTCAAGAATCAGATGGTTGATGATCGTGACCAATATATAACGCAATGATATTGAATGCAACAAGTGTAACAAATATGATTGTCTCGAAATTGTGTAATCCCCCAATCAATAATGGGAGATATCCAACTGGCAATATGATTGCACTCCAAAACATGGCGACCTTTGTGTGGCGCACGCCATGTCTACATGCTGCTTGAATCGTGGTCCGATTATTAGAGGGTTGGTCATTTGTGTAGGGGACATTCGACATGGGTAATTTCTATATGTACATATGTCGGGAAGCTACATATAACGTAACGAGCGTTTACTCATTTTGTAACGATTTAGATCGACGATGAAACGTTTTATCAATATTTTATGATGGGACGAGAGCACAGAAGACGTTTTATTAATTGTTTTCATACTTTCTTATCATATCGATAGAGTCCAAACTGACCCAATGATACCTTCGTTAGCATAATCTGATCCTCTAGTTGATTATCTCATACTGGTTAGTTCGAATAGTTCCACCGGCGATGTCGAATGACGCGGGTTCAGCGGCTCCCATCACCGATATGAATAATCACGGCGATAAAGACTTGCACTAATCACTATCAATTAATCACTCATGACAGCGCTGGCGAGGCGCAATCACAGGTCATACAAATCAATCACAATATAGAATGCGTCAAGACTGACTACACTTTTGTCTTATCACCGCGGGAATGTGCATATGAGCAATCCACCTGACGATACAGCGGAACGTAATACAGATATCAAGACAAATGCATCCGAGGAAGACTCTGATGAACTCACCTACGCTGCCGCAGGTGTTGATATCGAGGCAAGCGAAGCAGCGACCGCAGCACTCATTGATGCTGTTGGTGAGTCCGCTGGTGATTATGCCGGGCTGATCGACATTGGTGATCGATATCTCGCACTCGCGACTGATGGTGTTGGGACGAAATTGCTCGTTGCAGCAGCGATGAGTGAATATTCAACAATCGGAATTGATTGCATCGCGATGAATGTCAATGATCTTGTTGCTGCCGGCGTTCGACCGGTTGCATTCGTTGATTATCTCGCTATTGACGATCCTGATGAAAACCTTACAGAGCAAATTGGCGTTGGACTCGATACAGGCGCTGACATTGCGGATATTACGCTCATTGGTGGTGAAACAGCTGTCTTACCAGAAGTGGTTGATGGATTTGACCTTGCAGGCACATGTGCCGGGCTGACACCGAAAGACGGTGTGTTCACCGAGACAGCCAATCCTGGCGATGCACTGGTTGGGTTTGCGTCATCAGGAATCCACTCAAATGGACTTACACTCGCTCGAACAGCCATCACCCGTGAATACGAATATACGGCTCCCTGTCCATTCGACGAGTATGAGACACTGGGTGCAGCACTTCTTGAACCAACACGGATTTACACAGATCTGTTAGACCCAATGCATGCTCATGATGTGCGTACTGCTGCACACATCACCGGTGGTGGGTTGAGAAATCTTGAACGATTGGGGTCACATCGTTACGTGATTGACGATCCGTTTGAGACACCACCTATTTTTGAGTTTGTTCAGTCGGCTGGCAATGTCTCTGATAGTGAAATGTATCAAACATTTAATATGGGTACTGGATTCGTGTGCGCTATGTCTCCCGAGAACGCTGAGATGCTGGCAGAAGCAACAGAAGGGAAGATAATTGGGCAGGTTGACACTGGTGAGGGTGTCAGTATTCGTGGGCTTGAACTATGATTACGCAGAAATTTCACTTACTATCCTTCTAATGCAGAGAGATATTGGATATTCAAAATAATGGACACACTCCCGCTGTGCATTTCGACATGTCGGTGATAACTGAACGCTGCTGAACTGCACATGACCGTCACGAGAACCGCTCACCACAGACAGAATTAGACTCGAGCGGCGACATCCGCGTCAGTGATAATACCGACTGTCTCACCGCCTTTGACAACAAGCACTGCTGCGTCACGGTCGAGCGCAGAATCAATCTCTTCCAGCATTGCTGTTGGTTCCACGGTCGTCACTGATTCACGCATTACCTCAGCAACTGGAAGTGTTCCAACTCTATCAGCCTGCCCTGGAGCATGCCGAATATCGCTATTCGAGATCATTCCTACTGGTCGACCATCACGAATAACGGGTACTTGTGAGAATCCCTCCTCAAGCATTGTATCGCGTGCCATCTCGACTGACTCGTCTGGTGCAACACTAATTACATTCGTATTCATCAGATCATCTGCACGAATAACTTCTCCCTCAGCTTCATCAAGTGCATTAACAATCCGTCTCAGTGTCGATAATCGCGGGTCGACATCACCGCCCTCAATCCGAGCAATCAGAGGCTGTGAAACACCTGCCATCTTGGCGAGTGAGCTCTGTGTTAACTCAAGTTCATCTCGGCGTTGTTTGAGGTCTTCTCTTGTCGGGAGTTCCATGTGTGTCATTACCTGAAGTTATACGAAAGTGTTTCGGGCAAGTATCTAACAATAAATATACCAATTAACATTGATCGGATAATATCACTTCATAGATACTTACTACTCATTCATAGAGCTCATTATCGCTAGTTGTCCACTCTACCGATAACCGCAGCCGCGAAAGTAAGACTTCACGTCCGGAAGACGTCGAAACAAGACAAAGACGCCAACAGCTGTCTCAGTGACCTAAACAGATATCGAGTTTACTACTTGTCTCTACTGAGCTCTGTGTTGAAGCCGCAATTCAGATACAGCTGTCGCTGGTCGCCAGCCTCGCTTCGCCCGAAGCGAGGCGGCTTACCCGAGTCCGTGTTCGTGCCCTGCTGGTAGTCCCTGGCCGTTCGTCTGGTGTTCATCTTTCCAGCCGAGCTCATCGTCCAGCACCTCTTCGACCCCATGGAGAAACGCGTTGTTGAACGTGAAATCGGTCGGAAGTGCTCGCCCGCCACGCCGTGGTCGGGCGAGCACTGCCCACTGCAACACAACCCACAACTGCTCCAGCAGGAACCCAGCGCCCACGTAGAACAGCCGAATCGTCGTCGATGGTGTTGTTGTCAGAGCACGCGCTTTCCGGAATGTCTCGTAGCTCTTCTCAATCTGTGCCCGGTGGTTGTAGACCTGCGCCACTTGCCGCGGCGTTCGGTCTTCCAGACCGTACGCCGCGTATCCTGTCTGTTTGAGCCCTGACTTCCCGCGATCTCCGTTTTGATACGTGACGTTGACCGCCAGTGGATACGTTTGTTCGTGCTCTTTCCCTTCGCAGATTATCTCCTCAGTCATGTACGAGGAACCCGTTGTGAGCTTCTCTTCGAGGGTTTCTTTCCCGGTTCTCACCGGAAAGACCGGCGGTGCTGCCTCACGGAGAACGCCGATTAACTCGCCACAGAAGGCGTCTCTGTCCATGAGAATCTGATCGATCTCGAACGGATAAGTCTCAACGCGGGCGAGCACGCGCTCGACCGCGTCGGCCTTGCTATCTTTGCCATCAACCGGTTCAACCGCCAGCGTCAGCGGCTTCCCCTGTGCAAGAACAAACGCTGTACAGTAGCGGTGACACTTTGTAGTGCCGTCGCGGGCACTCATCCGCCGGAATTCGTCTTCATCGTCTGGACAACCGTGGAATGGGTTGTTCATGAAGTCGATGCAGATGGTTCTCGACCCGTCGCGGTCGAGAACCGTCATAGCTACCAGCGCGAGAATGTCGTTGACAGCATCAAGCATTGTCTCTTTTTCCAGCGTGTGGAGCCAATCCATCACTGTCTCCCGGTTTGGTGTGTCCTCAGTGCTGGTTGTGACACCGTTGACCGATGTCTGGTCAACAGCAGCTCGTAAAACGACTTCCATGATCTGGTCGGAATCGAGGCCGGAGCCCTCGATTCCTTCCATGGGTATCAACTCAAGCAACTCCATGCTAAGAGATTTCAGCTGGCTGTTCGAAATGAACTCGTCCGGATCGGTGAGGATTCGTTTGAGCTTTGGTAGGTTCACGTCACCCACATCCGGGCAGCGGATGAATCAGCTTCCTGATTCACCCGCTTCATCTGGCACTATATGTCAGCGACGGCATCACTGAGACAGAGTGGACAACTAGCGATTATACGCATCACAGTTCACTCCGCGGGTGAACGTATGCCGGTCCAGAGTACATCTGGATTAATAATCTTCTGGAAGATCATCAGGTATCATCATCTTCTGTCTCGACACAATCAATTACGGATAATGGGACATCTCTCAGTGCGCCACCAACCTCACTTTTTGCAATTCGAGAGGCATGCTTCTCACCATCGGCGTTGAACACTGTAATCTCTAATAATAGTCCAACAAGCGCTGTATCCGCAGCAATAAATGCCGAGTCAAATGGCTCACCACAAGCCGGACATGGTGTTGCCCCCACCTCAACCTCGACATATTCCTTATCTCGATCATTGAGCCGCTTTCCCGCTTCGCTGACAGCAACACCAATAGCGTCATCAATATCATTCACGTCGCGAACGAGCCATGCGGCTTCCATCGCGACAAGATAATTAGTCATACGAATTCATACCACCCAAGACTATCGTGTCTTCCGGTTCAAGAGCGCTATCTAGCAATGGCAATGCCCGCCCATATCATCACTCCTGTGTCGAATGACCCCACAAACGGGTTATCTCTGATTCAAACACGTTGTTAGCCGACTTCGAGTTCGCCGCGGATGCCATCGAGGACCCACTCATAACTTATGAGAATTACTCACAAAACGCCAGTGTTTGTGTCTAAATTTATGATGGTGATAATATATGTGATCTATATAACCGATATCAAGCAAACCAACAGACGGCGACGACCATGTTCGCTCCCCAGAATGAGTATATTTATATACTGGAGTTACCGGTTGCCACTAGGACGATGATGACAGATTTGCGGCGGGCGAGTGCGTTTGTGTGCTATCAAATAACGGTGATGATTGGTATTGTAGCGCTACCGTTTGCGCTCCTTGCACAGCGATTCGGTCTGACGCTCCCTATTGGACGGGTTGTTGATACCGCAGCACAGACTTATGAAGAAACTGCCGATCAGGACGAATAACCATAACCGTGAACTGAGTGAGCACAACTCCCGATCCAATAAATATTGTATGCGTATCGGATCGATGCCTACTATGTCATATTCTCACGTGTTGAACTGTCCCTGTCCCACACGCTCATTACCAATACTATTCATAGCGAGAGGATAATAAATTTGAGATCATTGATTCATCTATTCCACACGGTATCATTGCTTCACTCACATATAATCACAGAAGGGTGGCATTTATCACCGGCGGGCAATAAACAAAATCAATGCGTACGCCCATGAATAATGATATCTCTGGACGACCAGACTCTCTGAATGGTGACCGCAGTGACGTTTTTTCACCGGAACTTGGTGAGTTCCCGAACGCTGATGACCGCGCTAATGATATCGGCGATATGGAAACAAAAACTGGAACGACAACGGTCGGACTCAAGACCCAGGATGGTACTGTCCTCGCAACAGATATGCGTGCGAGTCTTGGTCGAATGGTTTCATCAAAGGATGTCCAGAAGGTCGAAGAAATTCACCCAACTGGTGCATTGACAATTGCTGGATCAGTCTCAGCCGCACAATCATTGATTAGTTCGATCCGAGCAGAGGTTCGACTATATGAGGCACGACGTGGTGAAGACATGAGTATGGAAGCACTCTCGACTCTTCTTGGAAACTTCCTTCGCTCAGGTGGCTTCTTTATTGTGCAACCTATTCTCGGTGGCGTTGACGATGATGGACCACATATCTACAGCATCGACCCTGCTGGGTCAATCATTGAAGAGGAGTATACGGTTACTGGGTCAGGAAGTCAGTACGCACTTGGTGTTCTCGAACAACAATATAACGAAGATCTGTCGATTGAAGAGGCAAAAACAGTCGCTGCGCGTTCAATTGAAAGTGCTGTTGAGCGTGACCTTGCCTCTGGAAATGGAATTAATGTCTGTGTCGTTACAGAAGATGGTGTTGAGATCACGCAGCACGAGGACTTCGAAGAGCTTGTTTAAATTGAGAGTTGCCGCTTAATTATTGCAATTGTCGTGAGTATTCACGTTTTGACATTTTGATATTCTCGTCTGTTCCTCATACGATACTCAGATAGTATTACTATTATTGTGAAGCATCTTGGGGTCAAGCCCTGTGGCATCCGGCTTGTAACTCTGTGAAATAATATTCAGATACCGATTCTCGGATTTTCTCAGTGCATCTACTGATAGTGATTAGTGCAAGTTTTTATTACCGTGATTATTTGTGTCGGTGATAGGAACCGCTGAACCCGCGTCATTCGACACCGCCGGTGAAACTATTCGAAGTGATCAATATGAGATCCTACGCATAGGATCATTCCCACGCGAGGAATGATTCATCAAGAAGCGTTTCTCGTTGTTCTTTTATATATGCTCGCTGCATTTCCGCGACGGCAGCAGCGAAGTCTGTCCCATCAGTCAGATGATTACGAACCTGGGTAACCTTCCAACTTGCCGGTGTCATTTGTGTCTTGACACGGTGTCGTAACGGTTCAACATACGTCTCTGCAGTTGATTTAGAGCAACCACTGGCGGTCAATCCATCAATCGCGTGTGCAAAAATATCATCATAAATCGCTTCTTGATCAATTGTTTCGACACCATCATTGCATATCCATCGTTGTCGGCTGTCAAGCCCAGATCGCATCGCAGCATAGAAATTCTCGTGTGCAGTTGACCAACTTTGATTGACGACAGGATGTTCTCGCCGTGGAAGACTCTTCATCAAGCCAGCGAATGTTGCTTGGAATGCCATTGAATCACGAACTGTTGGTTGTGCGGGGAGTGGACGGAACTCAATGCGAGCATTTGCCGAGGACCGTGATGCACCGTCAAATACAGGGCGTATCCATCGCCAGTACGTCCCATGCTTTCGTCGCAGTGTGGCGAAGTTATCATCAAAACGGTCACCTCGAGGGACTGGCATCGGAACAATCGTTGCATCGTCTGCTACCCGATCGACTGCATCTTCGACTGTATTAAGATCCTGTGGAAACCGGACTTTCTCCGCATCAGCCGTGTTCAAAACCGACTCAAAGACATGAATCCGGTTTTCGGCATGACCATCAGCAAGAATCTGCTGTGCACCAACATCGTCGTATAGGTCTGGTGGAAAAAATGGTGAGTTGACCCCGAGGGCAAGCAGTGGTCCGGCGATGCGAAGAGCGTAATTAAAATATGTTGGTAAGTCAGCGGCGTGTGCAACCTGGAAGTGTGGTTGGATTGAACTGATTAGGGACTCCGGCATAACCGTATCAGCTGGAAGTGACACATGTGGCGCATCAAGCATCACAGTATCTGGAACTCGCGGACCATTCGCCATTGCATGATACCGTACCGACCCGCTCATATTCGTTGCAATTCGAACACCATCGTCATCGACACTGTTTGTGAGATACTCTTCTGCTGTCTCACCTGCTGGTGGAATAGTCCACAGCCCATCGCTAACCAGTCGGATCCCTTCAGCACTTGTGCACTGCAGTGCTGCGCGAAGTTGTGCACGAACTTCTGATTCTTGCGCACGCAATCCACTTGCATTCAGTGGTTGTGGATTTGTCGTCATTTCCGCGTTATGTAATCCAAGTTCTTTCTCAAATCCAACGTGCTCAAGCAAACGCCGTGGAACACGCATCAATCCATAAACATCACCATCATTAGAGGCTGCCCACCGACCATCAGCGACTGCATAAAATTCGTACTCCAATCCAATGATAGCTTGATGATTGTCAAAGGTGCCTGCTGCAAGTTCATCCTTTACAACGTCCGCATCTGCCAGTGCGCGATCGTTGAAGCCCTCTGCATCGACGGCAAGGGCGTCGCGAACCTCCGCCGCCAACTCATCGGTCATACGCCATGATGGACGACCCGATGGCTTGAATCCGGTGGATTTAATCTGACATATTAGTATCAATCAAAGAGAATATCACTCCGAACACTCGCTCAGATTGACTTTACTTGTTTTCTCCGGGATCAGATCATCTGTTAGTATGCCAATTTTGATATCATAAGTCGCCGCACTCTTTTAGAATCAGTGGTAAGTATATATTAATGCAGTTTGATGATTTTGCTAATCATGTTATTACGATTGAGGCTGAATCTGCAGATCTAGAGATTACTTCACTTGTTAGTAAATTATTAACAACGGCTGGAAACATGGATGACAAAACGCTCAGTATTGTTGTTCGGTTTATTAAAGGAACGGTGTTTCCTGCATGGTCATCACAAACCCTCGATATTGGACCCGCGTTGTTACATACGACGATTGCTCAGGCTGCTGGACCGAATGTTGACTCAGCAGATGTTGAAAATCGCCTTGCAGAGTATGGCGAGATTGGGGCTGTCGCAGCGAGTTATGATCTGAACGGGCAGCAGGGATTGTCTGCATTTACTCCATCGACGCCAGATTCGCTAACCGTCGGTCACGTCGATAAAACGCTTCGTGCAGTTGCATCAGCAAGTGGTGATGGGAGCGAAAGCCGTCGTCGTAATCTGCTTTTCGGATTGTTCTCTCAGGCCTCATCATCAGAAGCTCGCGTTCTTGCACGACTCATCCTCGGTGAAATGCGAATTGGTGTTGGAACTGGAACTGTTCGTGATGCAATTATCTCAGGGTTTATCGAACCAGCGGCAGATGCCGATAAGAAAACACTAGAATCTCGTGAAGATGCCGAATCAGTGCCTCCTGCGTCCCAACCGGAGATGACTAATAAAATCAGCGGTGACACAAGCCCGAATACGTCTGAGAGTGTACAAACTAAAGAAAGCGACCCTGATACGTCTTCTAATGTAGATCCATCTGCAGTTGTTGAACGTGCGTTGCAGGTATCAAATGATTATGGCATGGTTGCTACTATTGCACGAAACCAGGGGCAAGCAGGACTTATAGATATCAGTCTTGAAGTCGGGCGACCAATCCAGGCAATGCTTGCACAAGCAGCCGACGGTGTTGATGCTGTTGATACGTGGGATGCGGTGGCTATTGAGACGAAATTTGACGGAGCACGAGTACAGATACACACAGATGGCGAGTCAGTCTCGTTGTATTCACGCAATATGGAGGATGTTACTGATCCGCTTCCCGAGATTGTTGAGTTTATTTCTCAGAAAGTTACCGTTCCAGCTATTCTTGATGCTGAGGTCGTCGCGGTAAGCGATGATGATGACCCATTGGCATTTCAGGAGGTCCTTCGTCGATTTCGGCGAAAATACGATATTGATGCAATGCGTGAGTCTGTCAATCTCAACGTATATGTGTTTGATTGTCTCCATATCGATGACGCTGATTTACTTGATATACCACTCCGTGAACGACGGGAGAGACTTCGTGAGTTATTCAATACGACTGATGCCCTCTCACCATTCCAACTCACAACTGACCCCAATGTAATTGCGCAAGCACGGAGCAAAGCCCTTTCAAATGGACATGAGGGTGTCATGCTGAAAGATCCTGACTCAACATACAACCCAGGATCCCGTGGACAACACTGGCTTAAACACAAACCCGATGTTGAAACACTTGATCTTGTTGTTACCGGTGCCGAGTGGGGCGAAGGTCGGCGTGCAAATGTGTTTGGAACGTTTGTTGTTTCTGCACGAACAACAGCAGATGAACAGCAATTTAATTCACTCGGGAAAGTTGCAACAGGACTCACAGATGACCAACTTACAACCCTAACTGAGCAATTGCGCCCACATGTTCGCTCAGAAGATGGACAGACCGTCATGATTGAACCCGCAATTGTTGTTGAAGTTGGATATGAGGAGATTCAACGCTCACCGACGTATGACTCTGGATTTGCCCTCCGGTTTCCGCGTGTTGTTGGAATCCGACATGACAAAGCAATCAGCGACGTTGATTCACTTTCTCGAATCAAACATCTCACCACAGGCGAGTCACCTGATTAGTGATACGAAGAATTACTTCAGCGCCCTTTCACCTCAAGCATAACCCCACTAATCTTTTTCATCGTATCATCTGATATTTTATATTGCTATGACCCACGGATTGGAATCACTCAATGAAATGTGTCGAAATATCAATATATTTACTTTAATTGGAGTCTCCAGAGAACTTTTTACAACAGTTTCTTGAATACATATCATGACTGTTCGTATCGAATCTCTCAGTATATCATGGCTTGGATATGCAACCGTTCGAATTGAGAGTGCAGATGGCTTTGTGACATATATTGACCCAGGTCGGTATGGCGTTCTTGACAATTACTACGCTCATGACGGCGATCTCGTGGTTGTTACTCATAACCATCATTATGATTCCGATGCTATCAATCAGGTCGCCGATGAAACGGCAACCATTGTTGCATTCGAGGGCATCAAAACAGAGCAAATCGATCGCGACGTCACAGCCGTTTCAAATCTGTCATACGACACAATCCGCATTGATGCTGAATCTCATTGTGTCGTTGGTCCAGTTGACATCTGGAGTCTTCCAGCATATAATGACCCAGATGGACCGACCGCAGAAGCAGATGGCTCTGTTGTGCATCCACGTGGGCTTGGCTGTGGATATCGACTTTCAATAAATAACCTCTCGATTTTTTGGCCTGGTGATTCAGATGTGTTGACTGGATTTCAGCGATTGCCGGTTGATGTTTTCTTAGCGAATATCGGTGGAAGCGTAGTTATGAACCGCCATGCAGCAGCATCCCTTACCGCTGCGCTTGATCCTCAACTGACAATTCCAATCCACTACGACACGATTGACTTACTCAGCACTGACGCCGATGCATTTGTTATTGATGTCGCACAACAAAACTGCCCAGTTGTTATTGAAGATCCGAATGAGCGACCCACGTAAGACTCGAAACATAAGTATGGTTAATATTTTGATTTCAATTGAATATCACTGCAATATCCAAAATAATAACATCGCACCATTCAGCCATTCACGTCTATCAAATCAGACGAATCAGTCAGCGTCCCGGGTGAACTCGACAAGATGATTTACGCTTCCATTCGCACCAATCGTGGCTGCGTCTTGTAGTGCGGTTTGAACAAACTCTACGCCATCTGATACAGCCGTTTCGATATCAACATCATGAGCAAGCCCAGCGGCAATCGCACTTGCAAGTGTACATCCTGACCCATGGGTGTGAGCTGTCTCAACGCGGTCACCGGTGATCGTAAGTTGTGTTCCTGCATCCGCACCAATGAGTATATCCTGGACGGTATTTTCATCAGTTTCTATATGACCGCCCTTGAATAATACCGCATCAACACCCCAATCAAAAAACTGCTCAGCCGCACGTTCACGCGCCTCAACAGTATCAGGCCATACACCAGTGAGTGCTTCTGTCTCATCGGCATTTGGTGTGAGGAGGGTTGCATGTGAAAATAGATCAGTGTATACATCAATCGCATTCTCTGCAAGCAGTCGATCCCCCGATGTTGCTACCATTACGGGATCAATGACAACTGGTCCATCATATTCCATGAGACAATCATCAACGGTCTCAATGGCTTCAGCAGTAGCTAACATCCCAAGTTTAATCGCATCAATGTCGATATCCTCAGCGACCGACTCAAACTGTGTGCGAATTTCTGCAGGCGGGAGAACATGTGTTGAATCAACACCTTGTGTATTCTGTGCTGTTGTTGATACAACGACAGACCCGCCATACACGCCGAATCGAGTCATTGTTTTTAGATCTGCTTGAATCCCCGCTCCTCCACTAGAATCACTGGAGGCGATTGTGAGTGCGTACGGTAGTTCTGTGGTCGTTTCGTTCATATGGTATATATCGTTATTTCACCGCATTATATTATCTGGCGTTGTATCAACACTATGCTACATTACACTGCATTACATTACACTGCATTGCATCGCGTTTGAGTAGAATATTGAGTAAGAGCGTCTCCCTATGTATGTAATAGTATTCAGATTATGATTCTCATCTGTTCTGCATACCGTATCGAAACTACAGAGATTTGTTCATTTGGCTTCTGCAAGCACACGATTAACCCGGTTATCAATATCAACAGCAGCTATCATCTCAGGGTCGGTTCCAGCTGCAGCATCAAGAACTGTTGTCTCATAGCTCGCCGGACCAGCATACTCGCCAAACTCACCATTCGCTGCAGCTTCGCCCGCAAGCCCAAATGCAACTGTCCCCGTCAGCGCGGCTGTTAATGGGTCATCTAACCCACCACAAAATGCAGCGATTGTTCCACCAAGCATACACCCCGTTCCAACGAGAGTTCCGAGCATTTCATCACCGACATTCAACTCAAATGCTGTTTCCGCTGTCGCGACAATATCAGTTACTCCTGAAGAAACGACAACCGCTTCTGTATGTTGAGCACACGCAATCGCTGTCTCGGCAGCATCGGGATGTTCACCAACCGATTCAACACCCCGAACCTCAGCATCCTCGCCGACTAACGCTGCGACTTCACCACGATTTCCATTGATGACATCAATATCGAGAGTAGTACTTAATCGCTCTGCAACCCGTGATCGGGTCGCTGTCGCGCCAGCTCCAACTGGATCAAGAACCAATCCTGCATCGTGCTCAGAGGCTGCTTGTCCCGCGGTCATCATCGCCTCCTCACCCGTTTCACTCACTGTTCCCATATTCAAGAGACACGCCTCTGCAGCGTTAACCATCTCATCAAGCTCTCTTACGTCATCCGACATGACCGGCAGCCCGCCCCAGTGTAAGATGATATTTGCAACCTGATTTACTGTTACGTCGTTCGTAATGGCATTCACGAGTGGCGTTGTCTGACCGAGTTGTCTCAGCGCAGCCTGGGTAGTCGTATTCGTTTCTTCGACAAGTGTTGTGGTATCTTCGTTCATTATGCTGATGGCTCCTCACTAGGCAATTGGCTCTCTACACTGGCTGTATCGACCGATTCTTGTAGCTTTCGCGTCGCTGCAGCCGGATCATCGGCAGTCGTAATCGCAGAAACAACTGCGACACCATCCGCGCCTGCTCGTATGACCTCCGTCGTGTTCGATGGGGTAATCCCACCGATTCCGATAACTGGGATGGAGACTGCATCTGTAATTGCGGTCACAGTTTTCGGACCTATCTCGGCGCTTTCAGCTGTGACGTCTTTTGTTCCTGTTGGATACACAGCCCCAACCCCAAGATAATCTGCGCCGATATCTTCAGCTCTCTGAGCTGCTGCTGGTGTTGAGACTGACCGTCCGATGATCGCGTCCTGACCAAGAACTTCTCGGGCAGCCGTGACTGGAAGATCATCATCGCCGAGATGAACGCCATCAGCATTAACGGCAGCAGCAAGATCTACGCGGTCGTTCACAAGAAACGTCACCCCCGCCTGGGCAGTTTGCGTACGAACTGTCTGACCGATCTCATACCGCCTCCGAGCAGTTGTCTCCTTTTCACGTAACTGCACAATATCAATCCCTCCGTCAATAGCCGCCTCAACAATCTCGGTTGTTGATCGCCCGGCTGAGCGGTCCTCCTGTGTGACAAGATATGTTTGCATCGACGTATTCATTCGTAATATTATATATTCATATCTCAGTCAAAAAAGCTGTTGAACAGTTCTTTATTTTGTCTTCTGATTTCAGTCGTTTCGCTCGTCAATACTCAATTTCGCGTTTGTGTGCGACTACAACTTAGTATAAAAACATCATATTACGTCGAATAGATACAAAGCTGTTCTCAAGAAATAACCTGCATGATATATCGATTAATTACTGAAGCGATATTTTGATTCCTTTTGAGTGTATGATCATATAACTCCCATATCGTCAAGTCGCTCTGGGAGATATGTCTCAGTTACAAAATCAAGTCCACGAGACGCAAGTGACTGTTGTTCGGCCTTCTTTTCAATGTCTAATTGTAATTCTATTTGTTCAGTCCAATACTCTGACTGGAATCGTGGGTCTTCAAGTTCGGACTCAAGTGCATTCACATCAGAGTCCGCAAGTGGATCCGTTGGAAGTTCGTATTCGACAATGTCAGTCGGTTGAATCCCAATAAATCGCGCTTCTGGTGTCGCAAGATACTCTGAGAGATGCGCGGACTTAATCGACCCATATGCGACTGATCCATAAATCCGGTATGACCATGGGTCACCATCAGTAAACACGACAACTGGAACACTCAGTTCATCATGCAGTCGCTTTGTAATTCGTCGTGTTGCCCGTGCAGGTTGACCCTTCAAATGCACAATGAGACAGTTGTACATGTCATCAAATCCATTTTCAATTAATCGGTCACGCATTCCACCAGTTTCGACACAGAGGACAAAATCAATGTCATGATCAAGAAAGTCAATTGTGTCTGGATTATTCGGGATCTGATATCCGCCCTCACCGACATCCTCTTGACAATGAATTGCTCGCTCACCCCGACGGGTCTGTTCGCGCAACTCGAGTGGTCCCATCAGTGTTGCACCGGACTCTTCAGGTCGCATATGAAAGTCCTCACGCGTTACCTTTGAGACAATCTCAAGATCTTCAACAAGCTGATTTGATTCATCCTGGTCAGAGAACTGTGCCTCTTTATTATCCCATGATTCAGAAAGATAATACAACTCACGAAGCGTCGATGACCTATCTTCTTCAAGTTGGTCAACGAGAAATTCAATTGTATATGCCGCTTTGAGCAATTTTCTGGCTCCACGAACGCTATTTGCAGACCGCGTCGAGGTGCGATCCCCATATACCCACACTTCTGAATCCTCATCAAAGACGATATTCGTCTTTGTCCGCGTTGGAATTTCCATCGCTGGAATATCTCCGCTATCGAATTGATCATAAAACTCTGCTGCGAGGTCGATGAGCCGCTCCTGCGCGAGCTCCTCGTCTTGTTTTGTACTCATAATAGATTCCTTTGTCTTATTTCTGGTTTACTGATGATTAATATCACGTTTACGACATAGACACATTACATTTCTCCTTGTCGGTATCCTGCATCTGTGATATCGATACTGTCTGATGCAGATGCACATACTGCTGGGCTATCTCATATTATGCAATATATACTCGTTGTATCATTGCAATGTCTCAGCTTATTGATGCTCATATGAGTGAACATAGAGGGCAGTATATCGCTGAGAATAATCATGGTTTTCGGCGTCGTTGTCTCCAGATATGACTGATTATTCCTTTTGATGACGGGCGTCCCTCATGCGTCAATGGTTAGTTTCTCGGTTTCAACATCGTCGACATCAAGCTCAAATGACGCACCCGTCGGAACTTCATATGTCACAGTAGCCGACTCACCAGCGTCAACGACTGGCTCCCACGTCAGGAAGTATTCATCCTCAAGTTCGACAATTTCGATTTTATCTGGAATAGTATCCGGCTTGGAATCAACAATATCAGTCAGCGTTGGTGATTCCTGACGATCTGAGTAATTCTGCACTGTTAATGTAACTGACCCGTTATCCACATCACGCTCAACACTGACATTATTCATGATTCGTGCTAGTGCATTGTCAATATCTGGGCGGTCATTCTCTGTTACGTCTGCGAGTTTGTTTGCCATCTCTGGAAGAATCCGCCCAAGCACATCCTGTTTTTCTCGCCGTTTTTGCATTGATCGGCGCTTGTTGAGATATGATTTTAGTTCGCGTGAGGCTTCTCGAACTGCAAGTTCAATTTCGTCTTCAATGGCTGGGATATTTGCAAGTGCATCCTTTGACTCACTCGTGAATGGCACATTTGTCGATGCCACGTGAATCATCACCACTGCTGGTCCATTCGGCATTCCAGACCCACCGGGTTGATCAAGTCCATAGTTTCGCCATCCAATTGATTTAATCACATCTGTTGTTGCACATGCACCCCGTTGATAAACCAATGGGACTCGATTTGCAAATCGGAGAAGCGAGATTTTTCCACCCTCGAGTTCACCACCATAGGCAATCCCAGCCTCAACAATAAATGGATCACCCCCGTGAACCTCCGCATCTCGGGTTGCAGCCGCATAGAAATCGGCATCAAACTCCTTTCGTAACCCTGCCTCAACGAGATCTGCTGTAATCGGCGATAGACAATCTGTTGGTGGCGCCAAGATATCTGTTAATCGCATTGCTTCAAGCAAATCCGAGGCGATATTACGGTCGTCTGCAACAGCCTTGACTGCTGGTAACTCATCATCAACAGTCTGCATCGCCGTCCATACCGCATCGACCACGTTTTCACGGGCAGTTTCGCCAAATGACACCTCCTCAGAGACAATCATATCTGCTGATCGATCGACATACTCACGAACTGCGTCTCGGGTCGCACGAAGGGGTTCGGAGCCATCAGCGAATTTTGTTGCAATCCGGTCTGTAACACCTCGAACTGTTTCATGATCTTTTTGCGTGCTTGTTGCATCCGCAACAAGCGGGTAGATATCTTCATCAATATCTGTGGTTAGGACATCCCATGCCGCCTCAACTGCATTCTCTCGAACGGTCGTACCGAATGTTGTCTCAAACTCATCTTCAATGTCCTCTGCAACCGTATCAACAATCCCGACAAGTTCGCCCTGTGTCGTTCCAGATCGTTGATTAACTGTCTCTGCGACGCGGCTTGCAAACGTGGTAGTTGCAGATGCACCTTTGTTTACGACCGCAGCTTCAATGATGGACTCAAGCGATGAGGTTACTTGCTCATCATCAGTGTCGTCAGCATTGTCTGGTATCGTTTCTGGCGCGGACATAGGAAGTGCCCGACCAAAGTGACGGTCGCGAAATTGATCAAGGATCTTTGTTGCCGTTTTTGACCCAACGCGGGTGAACTCCTCACGAAGGAAGCCTGACACAGAGTATGACTCCGTTGCTTCAAGCATTTTCAGTAGTGTTCCTAGTTCAACACCGTGTGGATGTGGTCGAATTTCCTCAGTTTGTGCCGGCAGTTCGGCGCCGTCGACTCGCTCGTACTGGCGAGGCTCCTCAAGCCCAGGTTCATCAAGCGTGATCCGTGCATGTGGATTCACAACCGCTGTGTCTTTCACATAATCACGAAGTTGTCCGCGAGCTCGCATATTTGCCTCCATCTCTAGCTCAATCCGCGTGCCATGTGTCGGTGATAATGATGCAGCACCAGGGTCACGCTCCTGGTCAGCGCTCACCTCAGGTTCGTTTGTGTCTGTATCAATGATGAGCTCAAAATACTGTGCTGTATCGGAACTCTGTGTTCGTGTGGTTATCCTTGCTGGCTTCCCTGAGGTAAGTTGTGAGTACAGCACTGCTGCAGAAATTCCAATACCCTGCTGTCCACGACTATTTTTGACGCAAATTGCCCCGTCATTTGCAGTCACAAAGTTCTCATCATGACCGCTTGCACCAGGCACCGAAATATCGTATACATATGGTGGTGCGTCAATCTCCTCAACACTACTCACTGATACCAAACAAAGATCGCCATCACCCTGCTGGCAGTCTGAATCGGAGCCAGCTATATCAGTCTCAATCTCAGCCCGATCGACTGATACTTCATATATCGTTGTTTGTGCGCTTTCATTTTTGATCTCATCGGACTGTGATGTCTCTGTCTGCGTATTCGCTGTCGCGACTACACCATTCATATTCCATAACGTGGTGAGCTGCCTTGCAAGCGTAGCACTTGTTGTCGTATATGTTACCGTATCATCACCAGCATTTCTTCCGTTTGATGCTTCGGGATATCGATACAACTGAGTCAATAACTGTTGTTGTTGCTTCGGGTCAGATTCAAAGACAAACGATGGAAGTTCTATCTCCCCATCATCCTCACAAATGAGCGGAATCACCGAATCAAGTGGTCTCATCGTGTCGCTAAAGGACCGATCCACCGTATTATGACTCTCTTCTGTAGTATAATCTACACTACTATCAGATACCGGCGATATATCTGATGTGGATGCTGTTGCAATGTATCTCACAAGAGAGGTAATAAACACATTATCGATAGAAACTGAGACCGGCAATCGTGATGATTCACCATCTGGAGTAACAATCTCAAGGGTATAATCAGCGACTGTGGACATTTTATTGTTTTCACATACCGATTTGATCGACAGGCACTCGTTGTTATGATGATCACCACCGGGTGTGTGTTCTTTTGATTGTCGCTGATCTGCACTGGACTGAATCTGCTGTCCGCCGGCGGATGCTATGACCTCACTCGATGCCAGCTGTGATGACGCCAACGAAGCAGATGAAGATTTATGATTTCCGCCTGAAGAGAGAGACGCTTGGTCGGCTTCGTGGATCCGGAACGTTGCTGCAGACTCTTTGAGGTCATCCGGTTTGATATGTTCAAGAATATTGATTCTCTGTGTCTGTGCTCCCGTACTCGATTGTGTTTTTTCATCTACGGTCGTACCGGTATCCACAGACTCTGAAGCCATCGGGAGTTGCTTTGGTGCAAGAATGCTATCGCCCGGTGAAAGCTCGCCGGCATTCACCTCTATTGTCTCATTATCAGAAGAAAGTGAAAACAGACTATGATTACCCGTTATCTCAAGCGTTCGACCGCATGCTGTTGAAATTCGATATACACGCTCATCTGTTCGATGACGAATCGCATTGGTCACCGGCTGCCATGTCATTTCATGCGTTGCTCGGTCAAATGATGGCACCTCAATATTGGCGTCTACTGGAATGGGAGCTGATGCTGGTCCATCCGCAGGGAGATATGAGTCACAAAAGTCGCCGATTGAAGTAAACGTCACATCGCCATCACGACGGATAAGAAGCGTTTGAGTTGGTGTCAACGACTGTTCACGGGCATGGAATCGTGATCCATACAGTAGCTTTCCAAAGACTTTCGGCACCTGTTCGCGGGTTATTCCTGGACCGTTGTCTTCAACAATAAGAGTATAATAATCGCCAGACTCACGAATTTCAATTGAGATATCCGGCTTAATCCCGGCTTCTTCGGTCGCATCAAGAGCATTATCAACTGCCTCCTTAACAGCGGTGACAAGCCCTCGAGCTCCTGAATCGAAGCCCAACATATGTTTGTTCTTTTCAAAGAACTCGGCGATTGAGATTGCCCGCTGGCTCTCCGCCAACTCGTCGGCAATCTCGCCCTCTTCGCCGAGTGTCGACTGAAACGAGGTCATTCTGTGAGGATTGCTATCCGACCGATAGTTAAGAAGGGTTCGGGAGTGCAGTGAAAGTAAACAACAGCATACAATTGCAATTCATCCTGCCGGAGCAAGGACATCTAGTTTGCTCACTTCGCGCCCGCGCGTGCGAGGGTTTATGAATAGACGCGACTTATTGTATCTATATTCAATGTCGCATGAAACAGAATACGGAGCCGGCGATATCCAGGTTTTGGAGGGTCTGGAAGCAGTGCGAAAACGTCCGGCAATGTATATCGGTTCGACGGACTCACGGGGGCTTCATCATCTCGTCTACGAAGTCGTTGATAATGCAATCGACGAGGCACTTGCTGGCCACTGTGACCAGATTGATGTGACACTCCATGAGGATGGCTCAGTCTCGGTCGCCGACAATGGCCGCGGAATTCCTGTTGATACACATGAGCAACATGACATCCCTGCCGTTGAAGTCATTATGACTGTCCTCCATGCTGGCGGGAAGTTTGATAATAAGTCATATCAAGTATCTGGTGGATTGCACGGCGTTGGGGTTTCCGTCGTCAATGCGCTCTCACGCTGGCTTGAGGTTGAAATCAAACGTGATGGTGCTCTTTGGCGAGATAGATTTGAGTATGGTGAACCACAACCTGGAGCATTTGAACGGGTTCGAGATCTTGACTCTGATGAAGAGACAGGAACAACAATTCGATTCTGGCCAAGTGATGATATCTTTGAAACAACGGAGTTTGAATTCTCAACACTCGAAAACCGTCTTCGTGAACTCGCTTTCTTGAATTCTGGTGTTGAGATTTGTATTAATGGTGAAACTGATGATATTAACTCTAAGTTTTGCTTCAATGGTGGTATCCGCGAGTTCGTGAAATATCTCGATGAGACAAAGACGGTACTTCATGATTCAGTTGTCCATTATCAAAACGAACAGGATGGGATTGAGGTTGAGGTTGCATTGCAAGCGACAGAAGAACTCCAAGGTTCAATCCATGCATTCGCGAATAATATCAATACCCGCGAGGGCGGGACGCATCTGACGGGGTTCAAAACAGCACTGACACGAGTAATTAATGACTATGGACGTGAGCATAATCTTCTTGATGGGTTTGATTCATTACAGGGTGAGGATGTCCGTGAGGGGCTTACTGCTGTTGTCTCAATAAAACATCCAGACCCGCAGTTTGAGGGGCAGACAAAGACAAAACTCGGTAATAGCGATGTAAGAGGTATTGTCGAATCAACGACGCATGAGCGACTTGGCACATATCTTGAAGAAAATCCTGACGTTGCCAAAGTCATCGTACGAAAGGCTGTTGAGGCTGCAAAGGCGCGGAAGGCTGCAAAACAGGCTGAGGAACTCACACGTCGAAAGTCTGCACTCGAATCAACATCGCTTCCTGGAAAACTCGCTGATTGTCAAAGTCGGGACCCGGCTGAATCAGAATTATTTATTGTCGAGGGTGACAGTGCCGGTGGCTGCTTTAGTGGTGACACTGAAATTGCACTTGCATCCGGTGATTCAATTACATTTGAATCACTCGTCGACGCGTACGAACGTGGTGAGACACATTATTGCTATACTATCGGCGATGATGGTCGAATCAGGATTGAGGAAATCATGAACCCACGTGTCACACAGGAAGACGCAGCATTACTGGCAGTCACACTTGATAATGGCGAGGTAATTCGCTGCACGCCAGATCATGAGTTCATGCTTCGCGATGGAAATTATTGTGAGGCACAGAATCTCACCGACGGTCAGTCATTGATGCCATTGTATCGAACCACGACTGAAATGACTGAGACAACTGAGACAACTGGGACAGCTGAAATGGTGAAACAGCCGTTTGCTCAAAATAACTGGGAGTCAGTCTCTCAGCTCGCCAACCGGTATACCCGTAGACATACAACAACTGATCATATAGTTGAGACCCAACAGATACAGTCACAACAACAATCACAGATTGAGACCGTTCAGATATCTGAGCGTGCAGACGTACACAATCATACCGTTGTCTCTGTTGAGTCGCTTACAGAAACAGCAGATGTCTATGATCTTGAGGTCCCTGTAACACACAACTTCGCGCTTGCGTCTGGGGTATTTGTCCACAATAGTGCAAAACAGGGGCGTGAAAGACGCTTCCAAGCTATCCTCCCATTGAAAGGGAAGATACTCAACGTTGAGAAACATCGACTTGACCGAATATTGGAAAATGATGAGGTTCGTGCACTTATTACCGCGATTGGCGCGGGAATTGGTGATGAATTCAATGTTGAGGACGCCCGATATAATCGTCTGATTATCCTCAGCGATGCCGACGTTGATGGAGCACACATCCGGACGCTTTTATTGACATTATTATATCGACATATGCGTCCACTTGTTGAGGCAGGATACGTCTACGCTGCGAAACCACCGCTATATCGAATTAGATATAACGGCAACACGTATGATGCCATGACAAAATCAGAACGCGATCAGATCATCTCGGACGTTTGTAATGGCAATCCAACCCAAGTACAACGATTCAAAGGACTTGGTGAAATGAACCCAGAACAACTGTGGGAAACAACAATGAATCCTGAAAACCGCGTACTCAAACAGATTACAGTTGAAGATGCCGCTGCTGCTGATAAAATGTTCTCAGTACTCATGGGTGATGCCGTCGAACCTCGAAAGGAGTTTATCAAAGATCGAGCAACAGACGCTGAGTGGGTGGATATCTGATGAGTTCAGACGCACCTGACCGTTTCGACCCTGAGACCGGAATTGCTGCTGAGGTTGAGACAGCCCGAATCGAGCGGGAAATGGAGCAATCATATATCGATTACGCAATGTCAGTGATTGCGGGTCGAGCGCTCCCAGACGCTCGTGATGGACTCAAGCCTGTTCATCGGCGGATCTTGTATGCAATGCATCAATCAGGGATTTCTGCTCGGTCTGCTCATCGTAAGTCATCATCGATTGTTGGTGAGACAATGGGTGATTATCATCCACACGGGGACTCTGCGATTTATAATGCGCTTGCACGGATGGCGCAGGACTTTTCGATGCGAAATCCGCTTGTCGACGGTCAAGGAAACTTTGGATCTGTCGACGGTGATCCACCAGCAGCGATGCGATATACCGAGGCACGTATGTCGCCAATCGCTGAGGAGTTACTGGATAACATCGAAATGGATACCGTTGAGTTCACAGCAAACTACGATGACCGACTGTCAGAACCAGCAGTCCTTCCGGCAGCCTTTCCAAATCTCTTGGTTAATGGGTCATCCGGTATCGCGGTTGGAATGTCAACAAATATTCCACCACATAATCTTGGTGAGGTGATTGATGCGACAATCCATCTGATTCATCATCCTGAGTGCACAGTTGAGGACTTGATGAATCACGTACAAGGTCCAGACTTTCCAACTGGTGCAAATATCGTCGGGCAGAATGCAATTTATAAAGCATACAAAACTGGGCGTGGACGCGTTCGTGTTCGTGCAGAATTTGATGTTCAAGATGACCGAATCGTTATCACAGAACTGCCGTTCCAGACGAACAAAGCACGGTTAGTCGAACGAATCGCTGATAATGTTAATGCTGGGACAATCGAAGGCATTCGTGACCTCCGGGATGAATCCGATCGAGACGGGATTCGCGTTGTTGTTGAACTGAAACGAGGGGCAAATCCGGATATTGTCAAAAACCAATTACTCGAACATCATCTAGAGTCAACATTTGGGGTAATCAATCTTGCACTTGTTGACGGACAACCACAGGTGCTCACGCTCAAAGAAACGCTACATGAATATCTTGAGCATCGCCGGACCGTTGTCCGTCGTCGGTCACAGTATGAACTCGATGAAAAGCGTGATCGTGCGCATATTCTTGAGGGTCGGCTTCGCGCACTTAAGCAGGTCGATGATGTCGTTGATATTATCCGTAACTCGACAGATCGCGATAATGCAAAGGCTGCACTTCGCGGTGAGCATGTTGTCGAATCAGATGAACGCGGTGAGTCACTACCAACATTTGATTTCTCTGAAGATCAGGCTAATCACATTGTTGCGATGCAACTCGGCTCGCTCACTTCGCTTGAATCTGATGAGATTGAAGATGAGTATGAATCTGTTCAAGAACGGATTGAGCGTTTACAGACGATTCTCAATAACCCCGACGAGCTTGATGCTGTTGTTGAAGATGAACTCGCCACGATTCGAAATAAATACGCCGATGAGCGGCGAACGAGAATAATTGAAGACGATGGAACAGTTACACATGAAGATCTGATTGCGCAGGAAGATGTTGTTGTCGTCGTTACCGAGGATGATTACATTAAGCGGATGTCACTTGAAGACTTCCGTAGTCAACATCGCGGCGGGAAAGGCATCATTGGAACATCACTGAAAGATGGCGATACTGTCTCATCAGTATATGTTGCAAATACTCATGATTATCTGCTGTATTTCACCAGCCATGGGCAGGTATATCAACTCAAGACATATCAAATTCCGGAAATGTCACGGACTGCCCGTGGGAAGTCGGCAGTAAATCTCTTAGAGTTAGACGATGGTGAGCAGATTACTGCCGTTGTCAATACTGCTGAGATGGATATTGATGATGACGAAGAGCGATATTTCACGATGGTGACACAATCAGGGTATATCAAACGGACGAGTGTTAACTCCTTCCAGAATATCCGCTCAACGGGTATCATCGCCATTAGCCTCGGTGCTGATGATAAGCTTATTGACGTTGAGGTAACAGATGGAAATCAAGATATCATCCTTGGAACGCGTAAGGGAATGGCTATTCGATTTAATGAGGGTGATGTCAGGTCAGTGGGGAGATCGGCCCGTGGTGTCCATGGGATCAAACTCGAGGATACTGACGCTGTTGCCGCACTTGCTGCTGTGGATGATGATCAAGACGATTGGGTGCTCACCGTTACTGAGCATGGATATGGAAAGCGAACCGACATCGATCGGTATCGACAACAGTCTCGTAATGGAAAGGGACTCATCGATATCAAGACAAACGAACGTAATGGGCACATCTGTGAGGTTGAAACAGTTGGGATAAGCGATGAACTCTTTATGATGAGTCGAAAGGGACAAATCCTCCGGACCCCTGTCGATGACATTTCAACAGTCGGTCGAAACACAATGGGAGTCATTGTAATGGATCTTGAAGACACTGATACTGTTGCAAGCGTTGATACTCACCCGCGTACAGACGACTCATCAGGAGCAGATAGCGGTGATGGTGAGAGTGAGTCTGAGAATGCAACAACGACAACACCTAGCTAACAATTAGCCCTCGAACAGAACTATACACAAGATATCTTGATTTTGGTCACGAATCAACGACCCCACCCTACTTCGCTCGCTTCATGTTGCTCGCTCGTTAAGAAAGGGGACTCCACCTCAAAGATGTTGAATCGTTTCAGTGACGTCATCGCCAATAAAGAATAATAGCTTTTTCGAACAGACTAATTCATATACGGTTCGCAAACCCGTGAGACGCCTTCTTCAAATGTGATTTTAGGTGTCCATTCGGTCGCCTCACGTATTTTCGTGCTATCAGCCATTGTATCATGAACGTACACCTCAAGTGGGTTCTCAATATATTTGGGGTCAATATCGGTCCCAAGTTCATCGTTGATCATCTCGACCATTGTGTTGAAATCATAGCTTTCGCCCGTGCCAAGATTATAAATTCCCTGTAATTCATACTCAGCAGCGTCTTCGATCCCGCGAACAATATCATCAACATGTGTGAAATCGCGCGTTTGCGTTCCATCGCCAAAGAGTGCTGGTCGCTCACCATTCGCGATTTTCTCTGCAAACTGTGCAACGGTGTTTGCATACTCGCCTTTGTGTTCCTCGGCGCCTCCATAGCCTTGATACACCGAGAAAAATCTCAATCCTGCAAGTGTCATATCATAGTGATTATTAAAATACTCCGCATACGTTTCACGAGCCAATTTGGAGGCTTCATAGCATGTCCGTGCTTCAACTGGTAAATCCTCTGGAGATGGATTTGTCCGTGAACCGTATATTGATGAGGTTGATGCGTACACAACTGTTTGACACCCATCCTCGCGTGCTTGTTCAACAGTATTGACGAACCCCTCGACGTTTACCCGGGTTGCTGTTTGTTTGTTTTCTTCAACCATCGTATATGAGGAGTATGCAGCAAGATGAAATACAACGTCGATATCAGCAGTCGGGAGATCGTCTTCAAGTACACTAGCGTTGACAAACTCGACTGTCTCATCAAGATTTGATGGTGTTCCAAGGTGGAGGTCATCGACGGCTATGACTTCGTTCGTCTCTGCAAGATGATTCGCCAGATTTGAACCAATAAAACCCGCTCCACCGGTTACGAGAACACGATTCTCATGCATATAATATATGTACGGCAGGAATTACAAATCGATACCGAATTATCCACCGGATTTAATACTGTCTGTGGTAAATAATGAAATATGTCATCAATAGAACTAACGTCAAGTCAAAAGAGTATCCTGACAGCACTCATTAATCTTCACCGAGAAGATGAGGAAGCTGTAAAGGGTGAAACGATTGCGGATGAAGTAGATCGTAACCCTGGGACAATCCGAAATCAGATGCAAAGTCTGAAAGCACTGCAACTTGTTGAGGGGGTACCAGGTCCAAAGGGTGGATACAAGCCAACAGCAAATGCATATGAGGCGCTTGAGCTGGATCAGATGGAAGACCCAGCATTCGTTCCATTGTTTCATGAAAATGAAGAAATCAATAACGCGAATGTCGAAGAGATTGATCTGTCATCTGTTCATCATCCTGAGCTCTGTCGGGCAGAAATTCACATTCAGGGTTCCGTTCGTGACTTTCATGAAGGCGATTCAATGACTGTCGGTCCAACGCCACTCTCAAAGCTTGTTATCGAGGGAACGATTGACGGCAAAGACGATACAAGTAATATTCTTATTCTTCAAATTGATGATATGCAGGCACCTGCTAGCGAACCAGCACATTAAATAGTATTTGTCTCGCTCCTTACTGATTTATTATACTCGGTACATTACCGCGGTATCGGATCGGCTTCTTTTGAGAGTCTATTCGGTAGATACCTGCGCAGTTGACATCCTCCTCGCACTAAAGAGCGAGGTTCTGCGCCTGCTCATCGGATATAATATAGTATAATATAATTGAACCGACTTGAGAGTCTATAAATCTAGTATTTTTGATTATGTTCGGTATGCGCTCTGTTCGATCATGACTGTTTCACACACTATCGATATGACTGTTATCAATCATCAATGACTCCAAGACAATTCACATGCTTTCCCATGCCTCAAGTGCGTGTCGAGTCGAGGCAACATCAGCAATCCAACGAGCAGCAATCCCCTTCTTCAATGTCCGAGCTGCTGGACCGGCAAACACATTAATTGGGAGCTTTCCAAAGACAGGGAACTTAACACCATGTGCAACCGCATCGTCGCCAACGGAAACGACAGTCCCTTTATCATCATGTCGCCATGTTTGAAGCGGCTCTTCATTGATTGCCCGTGCGACGTTTTCACCGGCTACCTCAGCGGCTTGCCATGCAGCCTGTGCAGTTGGCGGTGCAACTGACTCAGACCCTTGTTCGATAAGTGCTGTGTCACCAACAGCAAAGATACGTTCATTTGATGTTTGGAAATCCGCATCAGCGAACACGCGCTGTGACCGGTCATCCTTGTTAATGCCAACGTCAGTAACTTCATTATGACCGGTTATACCACCTGTCCAAACAAGAGTATCATATGGCAGTTTCTCAGCGTCATTATCATCATCACCACCAACGTATACCATCTCTGAATCAACTTCTGAAATAAACTCTCCAGTAAGGATTCTCACATCACGTGCTTCTAGCCGCTCTCTAAGCGCCCCTTGCAGTTCCGTGTCATTCCCAGGGAATACTTCATCAAGCCCCTCCACGAGCGTGATTTCCATTGGTGCTCGATGCTCATCACGATATTCTGCAATCTCCCCAGCCGTTTGAATACCTGAAAGACCTGCTCCTCCGACGATAACTTGTGCTGGATCTTCCTGTGTTGCTTCCTTAGCAGCGGTGGCAACATCAGAGTGAATCGCTCGTGCATCATTAAGCCCCTTCAACTCATGAGCATGCTCTTTGAGCCCGTCAATATTATAGAATGCAGTCCCTGAGCCAATGGCTAACAGAAGATAATCATATCCAACTGTCTCCTCACCATTGTCAATTTCGACAGTGCGGTCATCCACATCAACATTCGTCACTCGGCCTGTATGGAAGTCTGTCTCTGATGTCTTGATATCATCAATTGGGATTGCAACCTTTGATTCAACGCTTGGGTCACGAATGCATCGATGAACCTCATGTAAAACGAGATGATAATCATGTTCTGAAATCCATGTGAGTTCAGCATCCGACCCAAGTTTGTCCTCAAGACGATTTACAGCACCGGTACCCGCATATCCAGCCCCAACGACGACGACTTGTGTGCTCATATATGCTTATCAGGTGTTATCGAATAAATGAACTGCGGAACGAGTTGGACAAATCGACGATGATATACCCCAAACAATGCAAATACCGAGATATAACCTCTTGATAATATGAGAATATATGATAGAAATCCAGAACGATCGTATCTCTGTTTATAAATAGTTGGTAGTATGACCACTATATATCAAAAATCACAATATCAATAGCTATTATTCAGATTCGATTGAGAGTCCGGCATGCCACCGGTCGGCTCCAACTGAGCGCTTCACAGCATCCATTTTTGCGAGGAGATGACTTCCAAGGCTTGCAGTCTCTGCAGCTTTCGTATCATCCCCACTCTGAAACTCCCCAGTCTCTCGATTTGCATAGACAGTGCATACAGCTCCCGCGCGAAGCTGATATAGACTCGCAATCGTAAGCAATGTTGCAGCTTCCATCTCAATGTTCATCACATTCATTTCCTTAAGATCTGAAATAAGTGACCCCGATCCCGGTGGAGTATATTCATTGAATCCCATCCGATCCTGTCCTGGATAAAATGAGTCAGTGCTCAATGTCATACCAACGTGATAGTCATACCCAAGCTGTTCTGCAGCGGCGGTGAGTGCAGAAACAACCTCATAATCAGCGACTGCTGGATAATCATCACGTACATACTCTGATGATGTTCCTTCCTGTCTGATTGCTCCTGATGAAATGATTAGATCACCAACGGCAACATCAGCAGATAACGCACCACAGGATCCTACTCGAATGAATGTCTCAGCCCCAATTCGTGCTAGCTCTTCAACTGCAATAGCTGCTGAGGGACCACCAATTCCTGTCGACGTAACTGAAATCGGTGTTTCCTGATACGTCCCAGTCGCTGTCCGAAACTCCCTGTGATCACCGCGCACTGTTGATTTATCCCACATTTCAGTGATTGTCTCAACCCGACCTGGATTTCCCGGAAGCAATACCGTCTCAGCAATATCATCTGCGGTAATTTCGAGGTGATACTGCTCATCATCGTTGGGATCCTCGCTATTTTTCATGCGTTGTATACCGTCTCAGACGACAATATCCTGTCGTGTATTGGCGTGTATTGACGTATATCGCTATACTAGAAATAAAAATCCTGCAAGTGTTACATATTAGTGATGATTAAACAACAGGTATGGTCTGAAATATTATCTACTCGAATAGCACGATGACATGCCGGTATATATTGTAATTGGTATTCGGTAACAGAGTTAGACTATACTACGTAATATCAACATCAATTGACAATGAATTGAGGCGAGTGCCTCGGGGCTCAGATGTGACCCCTGAGTACTTTATTGTCCGTCTGCACTCTGAAGTGTCTCCTCTGAGATTGTTTTCGGAAGTAGTTCTGTGAGTGTATACGTCTCAACTCCCTCCGCACCCTTATCACAAAGAACTTTAAGTGACCCATCAGCAAACTCTGCGAGTGTTTGTCGACACATGCCACAGGGTGTAACGCCATCCCTCGCAGCTGACGCGACTGCGATACGTTCGAATGTGTCCTGACCATCTTTCACTGCAGCGGCAACAGCAACTTCTTCGGCATGAAGACTATTCGAATAGTTTGCATTCTCAATATTACAGCCTGTGTACACCGACCCATCGGTCGTCTCAATTGCAGCCCCGACACGGTATTCAGAGTACGGAACATATGCTGATTCAAATGCTGTACGAGCACGGACAATCAATGTGTGATCACTACTCATCATCGATTCATTCTATATCTAGAGTATAAATAGCTCGCTGTGAACCTGCCTCGGGGGCAAGCCTGAGGCTTCCTGTTTCTCTGACAGAACTTACAAATCCACTCTTACCGAGAGAGTCGTTTCATACTGGTTCCGGTCTCCACAGGTCGTTCGAAAATCGAATATTTTCGTGATCACGAGAGACTTCGTCTCTCGGACGACGTTGATTCGAAACGTCCCATCTCTCTCTGTGTTGGACAGTGCATGGTGTCTGACCGCCCATGTTATTGGACTCTCAGCCAAACACACTGACCATCAGAGTCACTATTTAATCACCAATCAGATCACATATTACGGGTCACTGAGAGGTGTCGGCTTGATCTTGGGGTTAAGCCACGAGGCAGCCGCCTTGACAATCTGTACAGTTACACTATCATGCTCAGACTTCTCAACAGTAGCTCAAACATTCCCTCATGTTCTGATTCGAAGGCGATATTTCATATTGCTCGGTGTGATTCAGCTAAGCAATGGTCGTATACAGCACCATACTTCTCATAGGCAGCCGCTTATGATAATTTACTTTGAGTTTCAAATAGGTCCTGTCGCGTTCTGAGTATATAAAAACGGCGTGAGCCGTTAGTGACGGCCCGTAATGTCTATGCAATTTGATTCAGCAAACAGGCCGTCAGAAGACGTAACGGACGCCTCTAACATCAATTCTACTGATCTCGTCGCTGACGAACTGTACTCGCTGCTCGACGAAGTCGACAGCGAGTCGATTGCCGATGAGTTCAAGATTGGGCTCCACTCCGACAAACACGACTTCACAAACCACGTCAAGACGGCTGTTCGTGAGGGTCTTGACCCCTCCAGCTCACTCGCTGAACTTGAGGATAAGACCATTGTCGACGACTCACTCGAACACATGCCTAAATCACGGTTTTCAGAACTCACGAACGACCGCGACTACTGCGCGGTCGTTCAGCTCCTCTTCGAAGTACTGCACACACCACAGTTGTATCATCAACGTGGAGTTCAACGAAAACGACTGGAGTGGATGACACGAGATGTCGTCGCTGTTGATGCCACAAACCTCGAACTCACGCGCTCTGTTGTCGTCTCAGACGAGTTCGTCGGAGACGACGACAACGTCTACAAGATCGACACAGACGATGGTGGTCTCGAACTTCACTGCGCAGCACGTGTGGATGGAGAAAATAAACATCCACTCGACGCTACTGTTACAGAGGGCGACACCCACGAAAGCCCGCAGTTCGATCTCCTCAAGGAAGATGTCGAGGTCTTTGCAGACCTCGACTCGGTAATCTGGGTCTTTGACCGCGCATACACGCGATATCTACGGTTCTGTGAGATCAAGCATAGTGACAATGATTTTGTCACACTGATGCACTCAGACGCTCGATTTGAACTCATTGAGACACTCGAAGAGTTCGAGGTCACCGTCTCAGGGAACAACGCCGCTCAGCCGACTCACTCAGATGAGGAATCAACGTGACGGGTTCGTGATGAACGAATTGAATTAGCTGAGACTGGCGAAGAGTTCCGCAGGATTATGCTGGAAACACCCGATGGAGAAGAGATTGAGTACCTGACGACGCTGGCGTCGTCAGAGTACGATCCAATCGACGTGATCAACATCTACACACTACGGACAGTGATTGAGATCCTCTTCCGAGAGTGGAAACAGTACCTCAACATCGAGAACTTTCACTCGAAATCGCTGAACGGCGTGTTATTCGAGCTGTTCTGTGCATTGATTGGATATATGCTGGTCGTATGGTTTCGCCAACGCCACCCAGTCAAGGGTGGCGTGGCGCGTGCTATCCAGAAAGTTCGCACCTTCTGGAATGAGACGCTGGATTCATTCGGCTAATCAATCTTCACTTTCCGGCGACAGCCGTCACCCACCAGCGACGGCTGTCGCCTGTACCGCGATCATTCATCATTTCTTTCCTTGAACTGCTATTTCTCTTGGCTCAACACGGATGTCACCGACAACTGTTCGATGAGTGAACTCCCATACGATTCTTACCCAGCAGTTCGTTGGGAGAGAATTTCGCCGGGCTTTATGAACTCAGAACGCGACAGAATAGGTCCCTGCCTCTCGTGTCTAATTTTTCGGGGTCTGTAACGATATGGTATCAATCCAGGTGAGTCTGACCGCCAATTATTGGATTCTATGAGGCTGTGGACTCCATATCGGTTGAGCAGTTCCCGGTCGTGGACAATAGAAAAATAAGTCGAACAGCATATACCAACCGTCTGCGTACCATCAGTCAATGACGTCCGCCGAGGAGACGGCATCATCAACGTCGAATGATCCGAATGGGAGTGCCGATGTTGATGTTGATGTTGAGTCAACCATGACCACTGAAGAGTCATCTTCAACGCGTGCTACCAACCAACCAAAGCCGTCACCACAGGGACAGCCTGGACTGGGTCGTCGGATTCTTCTCACACTTGGTGGGACTGTTATCATCCTCTCAGCCGGGATTGGGTGGATTGTCGGAAGTAACGCCGCACAGACCGTTGCTCGTATTAAGATTCTTAATACACCTGTAGCGATTCCAATAACTCCACTCTCTCTTTCATTATATGGAATTCTCGTATCATCCCTATTTATAACTGTGCTCTTTGGACTTGTCTTAATTGCATCACGTATAGAAAGCCACGATGAGATCAATGTTGATAACAGTGGCAGTACCGGTACTGACCACGATTCCTAAAATAATATATAACTAGATAATAGAGTATACAAAAGTAATTAATTATTAATAATAAATTATGCACAACATGATATTTTTATTTATTGCAGAACTATGTTAAAACTATGAGCCCTCCATCATCAACTAAAGAAAGTGCAGATGCGAGTGCAAATACAGATCAAAGAGTCAAAACTAGCACTACTGCGAGACCCGAAATGGTGACTCAACATACAGAAATAGTCAAAAACACGGACGCAGCATCATCGTTTGACCCAGACGCACCACTGGAATCTGATAGTGATGGAAATAATAGACGACGAGCCATTCTTGCTGTTACTCCTTTTCTCGTGATTGGGCTTGGTAATCTTGTATTACTGCTTGGATGGGGGATTGAACCATTGTGGGCATTTGCAATTTTACCTCCAATTCTTTTTTGCAGTGCTCTTGCGTATATTGTCTTCAGTACAGACTTTCTTTCCGACCGAACATAGTCTCATAAGTGACCACAACACGGACGCTCTTGGCTCGTATACTCAAGATTCAGTTTGTCTGTAGGAAAACCGTTCCAAGGTGTCTTCTCAGACAAGACCCTTGTAGTTGTGCGAAGGGAAGCAAGTGCAATCGACGGTTTATCGGGGTCCCTCACTCTCTGTCATCTCTCATGTCCTTGAGGTCTTCAAAAACTATAATCGGGTTCTTGAATACTTCCGCCCAGTCCACCACTCGACGTGATACCTGATGTAACTGGTCGTGAACAAACCGTTTTTCACGACCTTGGATTTCATATTCGAGTGATGACTGACCTGCTTCTTGAGCTTAGGATACTCGATGACAAGCGAGTCTCCAATGCCAGTCTCTGTCACAGCGACGAGTCAAACACAGTCTTTGTTCACATCGATGCCAACAAGGGTAGTTGCGTCTTGCTTGTCGGCAACCTCTGCTGTTTTATACGTCGCTGTCCTTTCTCATTAGATTTGAGTTGAAATACGAGGGTTGAACTTAGCGACTTCTAGATCCTTTTCAATTGGAACTGGAGTATATACATAGTTTTGATGAATTGTTAGACGGGATTTACCCTCAGAGTAGCCCCGAGGCACTCTCCCTCTTTCCCTGTAAATCCGAAGCGGACAGCCGGATGTATAACATGATATCCATCACTTCTAATACAAGTAGCAATCTGACCTAACCAGTATCATATTTATACGTTGTCTCTGTTGGGTCAATCCCGAAGTCTTCAGCTGTCTCTTCAATGACAACTTCACCTTCCGGGGGTTCATCTGATGGATGTGCACGCTTGAACCGATCACGAAGTCGCTGTGGAACGGTCAATTCTCCAGTATTGATTGATAGTGCTACGAACCGATTGTTGTTGCTTTCACGACTTTCACGCACGGTCTCAAATCGATCTGTTACATGTGGGTCAAGCTGACCTGATTCTTGTGGCTGAAACCCAAACATCGTGAAATATCCGGGCTCGGTTGTAAACACATATACCGTCTCATACTGTTTATCAGCTGCCTCTGCAACTAACCGCTCAATAACGTGTGCACCAACGCCCTGATTACGCCACATTGGTAATGTGAATAGGACTGTGAGTTCACAAAACGTTCCACTATCGTCGCTATGATTCCGAATTCGACCAAATCCAGCTTTCCGAGATGTCTCTTCGTTAAGTGCAATTACATAATCCCGGGACCGAAATGCTGGGTCTTCAATCTCCGCCTCCTCAATCCAATCGAGTAACCAAGCCTCATCACGATTTTTTGCGTCCCGGACGTACATATAGCATCATATGATATCAGAGTGAAAATATATTATGGGTTCTCTCAGCATGCTCAAATATCGAGTTAATTCTTGTCCACTATTATAATATCATCTTATATTCAAATAACTGACATTCCCTTATCCTTTCATATCTATGCTATTGCTGTTACTACCATATTGAGTTCAGATCAATCTGCTTCGGTTCTGGGACAGTATCGGTGCTCACTCCAATCTCTCCCGTTGTCGTTTCATCAGGGAATACAATCGTTGCTCCAGCGAGAAGCGGAGCAATAAGCCCAGCAACAACAACATGTGGGTTCATTAGACTCTCTCGTACAACGACATCTGCACCCGGAGTAATATTGACTCGATCAACCACACGCACTGCTGCAGTTATGAGTTCTTCATGTGTATATGTCTGTTTATCAGCATTAAGAGCAATATCGCTGGGTGCAACCGATGTTGGATGAATTGCTGGGTTCTCACTCCAGACTTCTGTTTCCCAGTGTGTTGTTTCTGTCTCCGTGGGTGAATCACCATATACAGCGAGGTTATGCCCCGGTGGAAGTTCATATGCTTCCTCCTGCGTCGATGGCGCAAGCACAACTCGTGGGAGTTCTTCTGTTGAGTGATTCAGTTGAACTGTCTTATCAAATCGTGTCGCAATACCTAATTGTGCAGCACCATAGAACGCTAATACCGGCTCAGGAAGCGGATCAGGAACAAGAAGCATCTCATCACCGCTTCTTCCACCTAAATAACGAATCACATTTCCGGACTTATACGAGGTCGTAATGAAATCCCGGTATGTATAATATCTATCAGCAGCATCCGCACGAAGTGCAATTGTGCCATTTCGACGATTTCGATCCATAATATCGCCAATGATCGCTGGGTCAGTTACCCGTGCTGGTGGATCATCATCGATAGTATCGCTTTCAGATAAGTCACCGGGGTTATTATTCATTATTGCCCACTCATTCTAAGCAAATAAAATCTCATTGGTGAATGGTTTGGATGTATTATACTCTCGTCAGTATATCAGATGATAGCTATTTTTAACGAAAGGGAATCAGAGCGATATTAATTAATCTAACTTAGAATGAACTTTTGATCTTCTCAAAGAATCCCTGTGAGACGTCTACACTTTCCCCGCCAGCCTCAGCGAATGCCTCAAGTGCCTCTCGCTGTTTTTGACTCAAATTCTCAGGCGTCACAATCTGCACTTGCACATACAAATCGCCTGTCCCTCGTCCGCGGAGATGCGGAATTCCCTCGTTTCGAATACGGAATTCCTCACCACTTTGTGTCCCTGCAGAGATATCAAGTGTCGTCTCTCCATTGACTGTCGGCACTTCAACCGTTGATCCAAAAACAGCCTGCGGGAAGGAAATTGCCAAGCGATAATATAAGTCGTCTCCATCACGTTCGAAGTCAGGATGATCACGTACACTCACATCAATCAGTAAATCACCCCGCGGACCTCCGTTATCTCCTGGCGCTCCCTCACGCTCCATTCGTAATGTCTGTCCATCACGTATCCCCGCTGGGATGTCAACTGAAAGCGTTGCTTCCTGCCGCGTTACACCATCACCATTACATGTCGAACATGTTTGCGTGTACATTTCACCGCTTCCGTCACACCGTGGACATGTCTGTGTCTGCTGGACACGACCAAGTGCCGTTTCACGAACGGTCGTTGTCTGTCCTTGTCCATTACACTGTGGACAGGTTCGAACATCAGCATCGCTTGGGTGTCCACGTCCATTACAGTCCGGGCATTTTTCCGGTCGCCTTACAGTGAATTGCTTTTCAACTCCAGTATAAACTTCCTCAAGATCTAATTGAACGCGTGTCTGAAGATTCTGCCCCTGACGTGGTCGATTTCCCTGTCGACGTTGACCCTGTCCGCCGCCAAAGAACTGCTCAAAAATGTCGCCAAATGGACTTCCCTGTCCTCCCATACCACCAAATGGGTCACCACGTGCACTGCCACCGCTGCTGTTGCCACCGCCACCAACACCACCGCGCTTTTCTGCTTGTTGAAACCGGTCATGACCAAGTTGGTCATACATCTGACGTTTCTCACCATCTGTGAGGACCTCTTTTGCCTTTTTGATCTTCTTAAATTTCTCTTCGGCGTTCGGATCGTCAGAAACGTCCGGATGGTACTTTGCTGCTTTTTTCCGGTACGCCTGCTTGATGTCGTCCCCATCGGCGTTCCGACTCACGCCGAGGACATCATAGAAGTCCTCGCTCATTCGTTGTGATATCAATAATTGGTTGAGATACTTCAACGAACCGGGTCAATGACATCCTCCCCACCCTGAAACTCTGTCTTTTAGACATAACTCGTCCCGGCGAGATGGACGGGGCGAAGCAGTAAAAATTGCTTTCATCGTCGGGAGTTGGGAGTCTTATTTCGAGCAACCGGGTATGCCGACGACAAGTTGCCCCGGTTTGAGCAGCACCTGTGACCTGATCGGCAATCCCGGTCGATGTCTCAGTCTGCCAGGATTTGTCTCAGATCCTCCTCGACAGCGGCTCAAACGCCACGGTGGGATGCTGTGGACTTATGGGCAAGAGACAAGCCTGAAGATTGAGGCTTTCTCCTCAATTTTCCATAATCAACCATCAACAGACATTGCTTGGGTGTTAATGGTAACTATATTTCACGTACTTGTGTTCGGGTTTGTTAATAATATGTTATTTGATATATGTCACAAAAAACTCGAAGGTGAATGCGATGGGCGTGATGCCCAAGCGGTTCACCAGCGACAGCAGCCATCCAGTTCTGAGTAACTAAGAAATAAAATAAAATATGTAATCAGATTTCAGATTCGGAATCGCAGCTGCACCGGTCGACGATGTCCGACGATATCATTCGTCTTTTGTGTCATCATCAACATCCTCGAAGTCCGCATCAACATACTCATTATCAGCATCACCTGAGCCAGCAGCACCGCCCATGTCACCCATATCACCCATATCACCCATGCCACCTGGACCCGCACCGGCACCAGCACCTGCTGCGCCGGCACCTGCGCCAGCAGCAGCCTGTTGTGCGTCATACATCTGCTTTCCGATCTCTTGTAGTTCTGATGATAGCGACTCTGTTACGTCCTCAATTTCTTCTTTTGTCGCATCTTCATCTTCAAGGACAGCCTCAACGGACTCGACCTCATCTTCAATCGACTCTTTGAGATCGTCATCAATATCCTCTTCATTCTCCTCAAGAAGAGTTTCTGCTCGCTGGACAGCACTTTCAGCAGAGTTTCGAGCTTCAATACGCTCACGTCGTCGCTCGTCTTCTTCAGCATGTGCTTCGGCTTCTTCTTGCATCTGCTCGATCTCTTCATCAGAGAGACCAGCACCACCTTCAATAGTGATCGACTCGGCGTTGCCAGACCCCTGATCTTCGGCTTCGACGTTGACAATCCCGTTTTCGTCGATATTGAATGTCACCTCAATCTGTGGTGTTCCCGCAGGCGCTGGTGGGATGCCAGCGAGTTGGAATTCACCGAGCAACTCATTCTCTTCAGCGATTTCACGTTCACCCTGGAACACTCGAACATTTACTGAAGTCTGATTGGCTGCTGCTGTTGTGAATACCTTTGACTCCTCGGTCGGGATTGTTGTATTCTTATCAATTAGACGCTCAAACAATCCACCCTTCACCTCGATTCCAAGACTTAGCGGAGTCACGTCGAGAAGGACAATATCATCAACATCACCAGCGAGAACGCCACCCTGAATCGCAGCACCAAGCGCAACCGCTTCGTCTGGGTTGACATTCTTCTTTGGCTCAGTATCAAGAAGATCCTCGACCTTTTCACGAACTTGTGGCATTCGTGTTGACCCACCAACAAGAATCACTTCATCAATATCGCTGTCATCGTATCCTGCATCTTCCAGCGCTTGTTCAGTCGGTCCAACCGTTCGCTCAATAAGATCCTCTGTCAGCGACTCAAACTTCGCTCGAGAGAGCGTCTCCTCAAGATGCACCGGTCCTGAGTCTGTTGCCGTAATGAATGGCAGGTTAATCGTCGTCTCTTTTCGCGAGGAGAGCTCAATCTTAGCCTCTTCAGCAGCATCTTTCAATCGCTGGAGCGCTTGTCTGTCATCTCGGAGGTCAATCCCATGGTTATCCTCAAACTCACCAGCGAGCCAGTCGATGACAGCGTCATCCCAGTCATCGCCCCCAAGGTCGTTATCACCGTTTGTCGCAACAACCTCATATACACCACCACCAAGGTCAAGAACGCTCACATCAAATGTCCCTCCACCAAGGTCATAGACAAGGATTGTCTGGTTTGACTCATCATCAAGTCCATACGCCATTGATGCAGCGGTCGGCTCATTGACAATCCGATCAACTTCAAATCCAGCAATTTCACCTGCGTCTTTCGTCGCTTGTCGCTGTCGATCGTTGAAATATGCAGGGACTGTAATAACCGCTTTTTCGATCTCATCACCGAGATATTCCTCAGCATCGCGTTTAATCTTCTGAAGAATCATTGCTGAGACCTGCTCAGGTGTGTAGTCTTCGCCACCAAGTTCGACGGTATAGTCCTCCTCACCCATGTGTCGCTTAATTGAGCGAATTGTCTGATCTGGGTTCTGGATAACCTGATTCTTTGCTGGCTTCCCTACAAGTCGCTCTTCGTCGTCGGTCATCGCAACGACAGAAGGTGTTGTGCGGTCTCCCTCAGCGTTGACGATGATCTCTGGGTCATCCCCCTCCATCACCGCGAATGCACTATTCGTGGTACCGAGGTCGATACCAAGGATCTTGTTGCTGGCCATCTTATTCGCATTTACTCGTCTAAGTCGGTTAAAGGTTACTAGACAAGCGCTCAAGCATCTCTCCACCGTGACGTCGCTGTCATGCGATTTTAGATGTGAAACTCTCTCATGGTGCGAGGTTTTATATTGAACCGCAGAACAGGTATATCTAACCAGAGTGTTATATTGTTGATCACTCTGATTCGTTTTCGAGGCTGTTTGTTTCTTCTTTCATAGCGTCAGTATCGGTGTTTGCATTTGCATCCGGATTTTCATTTTCATTTTTATTTTCGGTTATATCCGCGCCTGTGCTGACTGTTATTTGTGCTTCTTGAATGACTGTCCCAGCCATCTGATATCCCTGTTGAAACACTTCAGCAACTGTTCCCTCAGGTAAGTCGGCATCGACACGCATGAGAACCTCATGCTGCGCTGGATCAACATTGTCCCCACGCTCTGGGTTAATTAATGTTACATTTTCATCTTCAAGCACTCGATCAAATTCATCAAGTGTTGACTCAACTCCGGGGCGAATATCTGCGTCTGAATCTTGTTCAAGTGCCCGCACAAGATTATCGCGAACGCCAACGATTCGTCCGACAAAATCCTCCGTGGCTCGTTCACGAATTTGCTGCTCGCGCTTTTTTGCTCGTTTTTTATAATTCTCGAAGTCTGCTTTCGAACGCTTGAGTGCTGCTTCAAGTTCATCAATCCGTTCACGCTGTTCATCATATTCATTTGTTAGTGATTTGACCTCCACAGCAAGCGCTTCATCATATTTAGCGACTTGATCCGCAAGACTTGATGCTTCAGTGGTCGCGTCTTGATTATTTTCATCAGGATTCTCAGATGAGCCATGCGTATCCTTGGTTTGATGCTTTTCTTCTTCGTTCATGTTATGTTCACGTTCGTTTTCATCCTCATCCTCATCACCTGATATATCGCTATCCGGCGACGGCTCGGCTGTTTGGTGGCTCTCAGTTGACTCATCACTCATACGATGTGGAAGTGTGTGCCCACTCTTAAACACATAGAACTGGTGATGCCTCATCACCGGCGAACAGCAAGTATTCCATAGGTCAGCTAATTATATTATCTTACTGATACATTCCAATCGGACGAGCTTGTGTACTCTCTTCACCCCCCTCTTGCATTTGCTTCGCAAGGCGCTCTTTAGCTTCCCGGATTTGTTCGGTTCGATCAACGAGATCATTGACGGGCACGTCAATACTAGTGAGCGGTTCAATCCCGCGATTAATGAGCACCCGTGCCGCCTCTGGATCAGGGAACTGTGGGTCCGACTCAACGACTAAGCCAATGGCATCTCGATCTGACATCACAGCATCGCTCAACAGTGCTCCGGTTGGACCTGAGATCAGTCCTGTTTCATCTGGTAACGCAATATCTGCTTTTTGAACTTGATTCACCCCTTCACTAACACCAAAGCCATACAACGATGGAACTGTTTCAGTTTTTTCTTTGGGAATGCCGGAAAGATATATTGGTGTCATGGCTGTTTCATCAATAAATTCAGACAAACATGTTGCGACTTCCGTTGCTGCCTCGGGGCTGATTGGGACATCACTTTGAAGCACGGCAAGATCGCGATCAACATCAACGTACAACCGAACAGGTGATCGAAGCGCAGGGTCGTCTTCCTGATACACTGCTACTGCAGGGATTGTTTCACAATGAACGTCCGCGTAGTGCGTCATTTCAAACTCTGCAACGAGATGATCAGCCGCAATTTTCCCGACAAGCCCAATGCCAGGAAATCCTTCGATCAATGATGGATCTGTCAATGATATGTCTGTTGAATTTGTTAGTATCTCAAGTTGTGCCATACATGATATATTGCATATTATCATAAAAAACAAACAGTCACCACGAACGAATATCGGTTCAATCACTTCTGGGTCAACACGTGAACTGCCTCGAGATCTGTAGATCTGATTTGGAACCGAGACCGATACCGACAAATTTGGGCATCAGTACATCTGATTATGGACCCAATTGAGCGCTATGCAACGCTCATCGATGATGTGACAGCATTTCGGGATGCTTGCGCTCGCCCGCTTCCATCTGTCGTTCGAGTTAATACCATTAAATCATCTGTTGGACGCACTCAGGAGGCACTTAACGAAGCAAATATTAATTATGAGCCGATTGGATGGCACTCTGGTCTGTTCAAACTTGAAACAAATCGCCCTGGTATCTCATGGCCGTACTTTCATGGATGGCTCCATGGTCAAGAAGAAGTATCTGTGTTACCTGCGCTTGCAGTTGATCCAGATCCAGGTGAAATCGTCTGGGACGCGTGTGCAGCGCCTGGAAGCAAAACGACACAACTTGCTGCATTAATGGATGATACAGGTGTTGTTATTGGTAATGATAATAATCTTGGTCGACTGTCCGCACTTCGACATAATGCTGAACGATTGGGTGTCACAAATCTTGTGGTGACGAATCAGGATGCACGTAATTTTTCATTCAACCCATTTGGGGGGCGAACAGAAAGAGCAAATCGAATTGAGGCATTTGATCATGCGCTTGTTGATGCTCCATGTTCATGCGAAGGCACAATCAGAAAAAATCCGGACGCATTTGAGCAGTGGTCACGTGAGCATGTCATGAGCGTGGTCGCTATTCAGAAGGATATTCTTCGCCGTGCTGTCCAAGCAACACGCCCCGGTGGAACTGTTGTTTATTCAACGTGTACATTCGCACCTGAGGAGAACGAAGGCGTGGTCAATCACGTTCTCGAATCAGAGTCATGTCGCGTTGTTCAATGGAATCCACCAGCTGGATTCAAAACTATCTCCGGTATAACACAGTGGGATAATGAGTCATATGATCCGTCTATGGAATTAACACATCGTGTATACCCTCATCATAATGACACAGGTGGATTCTTTTGTGCGAAACTTGAGGTGACATCATGAATGACCGCACAGCATCGAACGATGGACAACAATTCGACCGCCTACCAGCAACCGCAACAGATCGTGTTGTCGCTGGACGACCCACACGTGAGGAGATAATTCAGTGGTGGAATAGTCGATTTGGTATTTCACCGACGATATGGGATTATCACACATTCTGGGAAAAAGGGAATGGAAAGATCTGGGCTGTTGCTGCAGAATATGTCTCGCCACTACCAATTGAGGGAGTCGGTCTCCGTATCCTTCGCACTCGTCAAGAACACTGGAAACCCTCAACAAATGCTGTCCAGCGTTTCGGTACTCATGCAAGCAAAAACGTCCTAACACTGGAAGATGAAGCAGCACTTCGATTTGCTGATGGCACTGATCAGTCGCTTCCACGGTGGAACGGTGATTGGGGGTATCTTATTGTTGCACATAAGATTGCAGGTAAGACTGAGCCTATTGGTGTTGGTCTCTATCTGCATGATGAACTCCGATCAACTGTGCCTAAAGGGCGACGTGAGGATCTCAGTTGAGACGCTACCTATACACACGGTTTAATTGAGTTGAATGACACATAGTGAGCGGAAGCCCACCCCCTTCAGGGGTAGAAGAAGGTCAATGAAACCAGATGATTCTTGATTATTATCATATATAACCGATATCGATATTGATATCGATATATTTATTCTGATCTTACTATCTTGGCTTCGTTCTGGTTGAGTGAAATATAGTTGACTGTATACCCCATTTCTTCAAGGATATCTTGTCCCACATCATATTTTTTTAAGATTGGATTCACATCAGCAAGTGTCATATTGTCTAATGCATCGATCTCAGCTTCAATCTCAGAGAGGGCTGTGTCCGGAATAAATTTCATCTTCGATATGACTCCATCATATATATCGTCCAAGTACATCTCAACAGCTGCTGGTTCAACATCGTGTGATCCGGCAAGTGCGTTGATATCAATAATTTCGTCATGAGCTATACTGATTTCGCGTTCGTACAGCCATTCAACATCGTCTTTTGCTTTACGTTCATCAATGGCGTGCAGTCGCTTCATTACTGGTTTCACTGGGATCTGATCAGTATAGAAGAACACGTCTGCTACGTTCGCCTCATCAAAATCTGACTTTGTGCAATTTAATGATTCATCAACCGCAAGTATAATCGGATGTTCTGATTTCACATAATTTACTTTTCGTCGTTTTTCTCGAAGATACTCGGGAGTCCAAAACCCAACCACTTCAAGATAAAATTCTGTCGTGTCTCGCTCAAAGCTGAAATCCGGAATCATAACCCGGTCTTCAGTTCGAAGAATGGTAGGTTCGTGATTGATTGTCCATCCATCGATCAACGTGCGAATCCGAGTTGCGAAATCTCGCTCAACCTCGCTATCGAACGAATTGCTCACCGTCTTTGCTGGGAAATAATCCGCACTCGTTGAATCAAGATTAAACTCATATATCTGCGGGTCACCATTCACATCTGTTTCAATCTTCGCAGTCAGATCCCATTCCGATGGCTTCATAATGTGAGGAATGAGCTTTGCCATCGTTGTTCCATATTTCCGTGTCTTCTTTACTAGCGATGTGGGTCCAGTGACAGTCACTGTTAAGTCCTCATCAACAGTGTACATCAATCCAAGATATGAAATCAACCGAAAGATTTCTTGGAAGTTATCCGACACGCTGAATTTTAATTCAATGGCATCGAATAACAGCGTCTGTGTCAGGGATATATTATACTGACGAAGCAATTCACATGGAGTGATTTCAGGCTCGGATCGAAGAACTGCATGGTCCTCTCTGTCAGCCCACAGGTTACTTTCTACTTCATTTGGCGTTAATTCAAATTCATCTCCGACAGTGGCAAGCACTTGTTCTCGTTGGTCTGTCGTGGTGACAAAACCATGAGTAAAAACAGCGTTGCGTAGTTTTGATGGATCGACTGGAAACTGCTGTTCAAACTTAGCACGCCGGTCAAGTAGTTTTGATAACCCACGAACCAATTTGAACGTATCATGTGTTTCTAATGTCTCGATTGTCTCATCAATCTGCTTTTTTGTCTGTCCTGACTCATACGCATCAAGAACGTGCGTTGCAACTGATTGATATTTATCAATGTCTCGGTAGCGTGGATTTATCTTTGGTTTTCGTTTCGTCACCTCAAGCAATTCCTTTGTCAACATAGATATTCAGGACTTCCGTCGAGTTGATGTTCGAATTTCCCCGGTGCCGCTTGAAACAATTTCATACAGGTGAGCCGTGTCCCCTGAGGGACGAAGAATACGACCAAGCCGCTGTCGATACTCTCGATTGCTTCCTGTTCCGCTTAAGATAATACCGATATTTGCATCTGGGACATCGATACCTTCATTCAGTACCTGTGAACTCACAATTGCGTTGTACGTGTTATTTTTGAACTGTTTGAGAATTTGCTGACGCTCACTCTTTTTAGTTGTATATGTAATGCTTGGAATGAAGAACCGGTTCGAAACGTCATATACGAGATCGTTATATCGCGTAAAAATGATAATACGATCGTCGCGGTGTTGTTCAAGTAGAGTTGCGAGTTCATCAAGTTTTGATTCTGAGCTATATGCAATCTGACGGGCTGTATTTCGGGAACGAACCGCACGCCACGCTTCAGGGTCATTTCCACTTCGTAAAACAACCTTCTGGAAATCCTCTGGACTACGCATGGTGATGTCCGTCGACATCAGATACTTCCGAAAGGTCTCAACATTTTCATCATACGCTTTCCGCTCTTCCGATGTCAGATCAACAGTGATCCGCTCAACAGTGTATTCTGACAGGTATTCACCAGTGAGTTCCTCCGTCTCAATCTCATAGACTTTTCCACCGAGTAGCTCACCCAATACTTCGTGTTTGCCATCTTCACGCTCGAATGTCGCTGTCAACCCTAATGCAAAGGGGGAAGCAAATAATTCTGCTATCTGTCTATACCCTTCAGATGCAAGATGATGAACTTCATCAAAAATCAGCAGTTCAAACCGATTTCCAAGCTTCTCAGCATGAGTATATGCTGAATCATATGTCGAGACTGTAATTGACTTAATTGTCTTTTGACGACCAGTATATTCACCAATCGGAAGATTAAATACCTGAAGCTCTGATTTCCACTGGTCTACAAGATCAAGCGTTGGGACAACAACAAAGGTTGAGTTGTTTATCTCATCAATAGCCTCTATTCCAACATATGTTTTCCCAGCTCCTGTTGGCAGGACAACAACACCACGGCGCTCGGAAAGCCAGCGATTCAGTGCCTGTTGTTGATATCCCCGTAATTCAATCTCACTCGTCAGCTCAGGTGATGGAACAAGATTCAGCACATTATTCTCGTATTCAACCTCCGAGGTGTCAAGATAATCCTTGATCTCTCGATACCGAAATCCAAGAGCCCGATCGGTGTTTGTTCGCTCATCCCATGTGGTGTGCGGAACAAGAGAGTCATCTCCCTCCACGGCTATAGTTCCGCGCTCGAAGTCCAACCGCATCTTTCTAGAGATAATGACGAGATGAATAAAACCTCTCTGGCTTATATCATATAACGCTCAAGAGTATGGTGACTACAATACCAGCGACATTGAATGTGAGTCTGACGGTATCTTTTTTCGACTCCAATGATGCATATGTATATGTTAATGGACACTGATTCAGATGATATTGAATTAGCAACGGCTGTTGCAACGTTTCTTGATGATGTTGATGCAGCCTATGACGATTACGAACAAGGATATGCAGACCCAGATGTGACACTTTCAGTTATCATGTCGCATGTGAAGGCGCTCCGTGAGGCCGCTGATGAGTCTTGAGATATCGCAAATTAGCTCTCTTCCGTAAAAAACAAATAAAAATAAGAAGTCTCAGAGCTTAGATATGAAACTGAGACAGTTTACTCGCCGATCAGTGATCGAATCTGCTCAACATATTCACCGAATGTGACGTCTGTTCGCTGTCGCGGACGATCAACATCAATATCAACGATTTCATTGACTCTACCGGGTGACGGTGCCATCACAACAACTCGGTCAGCGAGTGTCACTGCTTCTTCGACATCATGTGTCACAAACAGTACTGTCTTTCCAGTCGTTGTCCAAATTGATAATAACTCATCGTGTAACATCTCCCGTGTTTGTGCATCAACACTTCCAAATGGTTCATCTGCAAGAAGAATCTCTGGGTCAACAGCAAGCGCTCGTGCAATCCCAACGCGCTGTTTCATTCCACCAGAGAGTTCCTTCGGATATGCGTCCTTGAACTCTGTAAGACCAACTAACTCAAGCATTTCATCAACCCGACGACTGCGGTTTGGTTCGACAGCGCCCTGCTCTTCGAGTCCGAATGCGACATTTTCCTGGACAGTTCGCCAAGGGAATAACCCGTATTCCTGGAATACCATCCCACGATCAGTCCCGGGACCTGTGACAGTGTTACCCGCAAGTCGCACTTCACCGTTTGTGGGCATTTCGAGACCGGCAATTACTCGGAAGAGCGTTGTCTTACCGCATCCAGACGGTCCAACAAGACACACAAACTCACCATCGGAGACAGTGAATGATACTTCATCTAGGGCTCGAACTGTCTGCCGTTCAGATTCGAATACCTTAGTTACCGTATCAACAACAACTTTTGCTCTTGTCTCGTTGCCACGGTTGTTTTGATGATTGTCTGCTTTTGCATATTGGTCTGAGTTTTTATTTATACCCGCCATTCGAGAAGCCTCCGCTCAACCCGTCGGAATACGCCATCACTTACGAGAAATACAAGACTGATTACAACCATATATGCGACGCTAACATCTGTTGCGAGGTTTTGTGCTGCATTGATAATCTGAAAGCCAACTCCAGGGGCACCAAATAGCTCTGCGGCGACAACAATCATCCAACATTGTCCAATACTCGTTCGAAGCCCAGTCGTAATCGATGGCATTGCTGCTGGGATAATCACCTTCCGGATCATCGTCAAATCATCATCTACGCCAAGACTCGCAGCTACTTCTTTGAGATGTGTTGAAACGCCCTCAACACCGGCATATGCGTTATAGAAATTAATCCAGAATGCACCAATCCCAACAATAAATGCAGCGCCGCCATGACCAATACCAATCCAGACAATCGCAAATACAATCCATGCAAGCGGTGGAATCGGTCGGAGAAACCGCGTAACTGGGGTTAATGCGTTATCAAGCCGCCCACTCCACCCCATTGCTAGTCCAAGACTGACTCCAAGTGTGCTTCCAACAACAAGCCCTGGAAGATAATGGAGGAGACTCTGTGCGAGATTTGCAGTAAGTCGAGTCATTGGCACTGTTATACCCGCAATTGGAAGTGTAAATGTGGCTGAGGCAGTTAATTCAATAATGAATGCTGTTGCTACCTCAATCGGTGATGGAAGCAAATATGTCTGGTCAACAGCAGCAGCAGCGACTTGCCAGATTGTAACAAAGATTGCACTTCCAACAATTCCATACCCGATACTTGCTGGATCAATATCTCCGAACAACCCTTGAGTTGTCTCAACTGACCCTGTCTCCTCATCGCGATCTTGATTACGATCTCCTGTTGGGACTGCTGGCTCTGAATCAGTTGGTGTTTCAACGCTCATACTGAATCATACACACTGAAATCGAACAGTTGATCATTTGATAGTACTGAGTCAATCTTCCCTGCTTGAGCGGCATATTCAGAGAAAATCTTTGCACCATCAGCAATCTTATGTGGGTCTGTAATGAAATCAGACGCCCGCGCATCGATTGCACGCCGTGCTGTCTCAACTGGGAGGACACTCTCACCGATGACCGTGCTCGCGTGTGCGGCTGCTGTGTCAGGATTTTCTTTCGCGAATGCTGTTGCACGTTGATGCTGCTCAATGAATGTCTGTGCGACCTCAGGGTTGTCAGAGCGAAGTCTATCATGCATGAGCGTGACTGCGGCTGGTTGTCCTGGCATGAAATCTCCAGCCCATGCAATCGATTGATATGGAGCATCATTCATAGAAGCGACCGTTGGGACCGGCTCCATGATTGATGTTCCATCAATTCTACTGGAAAGTAACGCCTGTCGAACCGGGCCAGCCCCACCAAGTGGTGTGATTGACACATCGGATCCAGGCTCAACTCCGACAATCTCAGTCAGCCAATAACGAAGCAGGATGTCAGGGACCGATCCTGGTGGAAATGTTCCAAAGGTGAATTTCCGACCACGCTCTGCTTCAAATTGTGCAAACGCTTCAGCACCTGACTGGGCATTCTCCCATATCGATGCAAATGAATCACGCGCTAAAATCTCCATTGCGTTCTGAATATTTGCCCCGGTGATCTTTGATGGAATACCCTTATCCATGATAATCATTGCCGGAACGATTCCAAACATCATAACATCGAAATCTCCTGTTGCTGATGCTTGGACAATGCTCGGACCATCAGAGAAAACCTCACCCGTTACGTCAGCATCAATTGCATCAAAATACCCCTCCTCTTTCATAACAAAGTATTGCATATCGGGATAAATCGGCATATACGCAACACGAATCTCTTCGATCCCGCTGTTGCTTGCACCTGTGCTCCCGCCACGAGTGCCGGAACAGCCTGCGAATGCACCTATACCGGCTGTTGTAACCGCCCCACTTGCCTGCAGGACCCGACGTCGAGATACGTATGTCTGGTCGCTATCCTGTCTATTACTCATCTAAGCAAACTAGATGGTCAACATGCTTTTGCCTCAGGTAGCCGGCGAAGGTCGCATATATACCGGACGTCATAAGACTACCTAATACCACGTTTTACCGTTCAATAATTCCGTTATAGGAGGATATACGAGTTTGTTTCTGTCAGTTATACCGGTAATATTTTCTTATTTAAGATCACGAATAACTGAATATAGATTCTCAGTCTCTCATGTGCTTGAAGATCGTATCAGTACATGCATACAATACAAATCACCTGATGCAAAGAGACAAGAAATAACCTCGTGGCAATCTCCAATGTGAATATGTACTCATTCTCTGATCGTGTGGAGTCAGTATCAATCAGTGGAATCCGAGAGGTATTTGAGGCCGCAGGTGAGGACGCAATTAATCTTGGATTAGGACAACCCGACTTCCCAGCACCAGCACACGCACGTGATGCAGCCGTTGAGGCAATTCAGGCAGGTGAAGCAGACGCGTACACAGAGAACAAAGGAATGATGTCACTTCGTGAGGCAATCGCAGCGAAACATCAGCGTGATCAGAATATCACTGTTAATCCTGATGAGATTATCGCGACTGCCGGCGGGTCTGAGGCACTCCATATTGTTATGGAAGCACATATTGACCCCGGCGATGAGGTTCTCGTTCCTGATCCGGGGTTTGTCTCATATGACGCCCTTACCCGACTCGCTGGTGGGACACCTGTTCCAGTTCCACTTCGTGACGATCTGACACTCGATCCTGCGGCTATTGAGGAGCGCATAACTGCTGATACTGCTGCATTCGTTGTTAATAGCCCAGGAAACCCAACTGGTGCTGTATCATCACAAACGGATATCCGTGAATTCGCTCGGATTGCTGATGAATATGATGTGTTCTGTATCTCAGATGAAGTGTATGAGTACACAGTTTTTGATGGGGAATTTCACTCACCACTTGCGTTTGCTGACCGTGATAATGTGGTTGTGGTGAATTCTGCTTCAAAATTATATTCAATGACCGGATGGCGACTTGGGTGGGTTCTTGGCTCGACGTCCCGGGTTGAGCGCATGCTCCGTGTACATCAATATACACAGGCATGTGCGGCAGCCCCGTCTCAATTTGCTGCAGAAGCTGCTCTTACTGGTCCGCAGGATGTCATCACTGAAATGACGGACTCATTTGAGCGTCGGCGTGACCTCATTGTCGATGGGCTTACCGATATTGGTCTTGAGGTTCCAACACCACGTGGTGCATTTTACTGTATGCCGAAAGTTCCTGATGGATTTGTCATGGAGTGTCTTGAGCGTGGCGTGATTATTGTCCCTGGTGATGCATTTGGTGCGAACGGCAATGGGTACGCTCGATTATCATATGCAACTGATGAAGAATCACTTCGCGAGGCACTCGATATTATGCAACAAGCATATACTGCCGTTAGCTGAGGATAACCGAGAATCGTTGAGAGAAGCTTTTTTTGGCTCTGGGATGATCAAGCTGTGCTTACAATCTTAACGACGGCTCCCTCAGAGAGTTCATGATCCTCGCTAATCCGTCGTTCTGCGCGTGCATCAACGGCGTATAGATATCCATCGCCAATATCAGAGTGGACTGCATATGCAAGATCAAGCGGGGTTGACCCTTTTCGGAGTAAGACCGCATCTGGAAGCATATCGTCGCTTCCATCGGTCCATCGGGTCTCATTTTCCACTGGATAAACAGTAATCATTTCAAGAAGATGATAAACAGCTGTATTGATAGCTGCTTGCACACCTGTCCCATCGGTATTTTCCATCACATTCTGAATCGTCTCAAGACCTGCCTGTTGTGTTGAAGAGATATCCCCGGTAATTGTGATTGCTGTATCTCCTGGATTATATTCAATTAAATCGGCGTCTGCAGCTCGGCGAAGGGCGCGTTCCCCATCTGCTGTCGCTGGAACGACCGGCTTTGAGGTATCGTGGAGTCGATTGATATTTTCGACAGGGGCAATGTCAGCCTTATTCGCCACAAGTACGATTGGCTTTGTTCGTTCGCGGATATCAACTGCGAGTGCCATCTGATCGTCCATGCTCCACTGTTGTGGGTCATCAGGATACGATATTGACCGGAGCGCGGTTGCAACATCATGTTCACTCGCTCCGAATCCCGTCAGCAATTCTGTCACTGCCTCATCAATCTTAAACTCTGGTGCCCGGGACTGACGAACGACTGTTTCCCAATTGCGGTCAATAATTCCAGCGAGCCATTGTTCTAACTCTTCCTCAACGAAATTAGCCTCCTCAACCGGGTCATATGTCCCAACTTCGACGGGATCACCTTGAGCATTAGTTGCACCTGCCGCATCGACAACAGCAAGAATAGCGTCAGCGTCAGTTAGTGCATCAAGAAACTGATTTCCAAGTCCGCGACCCTCATGCGCACCGGGAACAAGCCCAGCAACATCAAGCAACTCGACTGGAACGTATCTAATCCCATCCGTGCAGTTTCCACACCGAGTTTCTGTATCAAGACAGGGACAGCGGGTTCGTGCATGTGTAACTCCCTGATTCGGATCAATTGTGGTAAATGGATAGTTCCCAACATCAACATCAGCCATCGTTGCTGCCTGATAGAAGGTCGATTTACCGGCATTCGGTTTTCCGGCAAGCGCAATAGAGAGCATACTGACAGGAAGGCGAGACGCCGGCAAGTACGTTTCCGTCCATCACGTGTATGATTACTCATCGGCAATCGGTGCATGGACAATATTCACCTCACCGCTTGCGCGAATCGTCCCATACACCTCCGCATCATCGTGCAATTGAAGATTATCACAAACAACATCGCCGCGAATTCGAGCGCCAGCACTGATTGAAACAGCACCATTACGCGTTGTGACATCCCCATGGATTCGTGTTCGCTCATCAATATCGATATCTCCGCGAGCGCGAAGACTCCCGAATAAATTGGTGTCACAACCAACAGTAATCGATGCTGCCCGGACATTTCCGTGAAGCCGGCAGTCATCACCAATCGATGCCGGTGTGGATACCTGCCAGATATCATCTGATACTGTTGCTCCACGCGGAATAACAATCATCATTACATCATTGCTATCAGTATCTGCATCGTCAGTATTATTCTCTGCTTCAGCCGCGATTTCTTGAACGAATTCGCTTGCTGCCTCGCTTTCATTAACCTGCAGTAGATGTGAGAGGATAATAAAGTAAAATACCAGTGAGGATACTGGGTTGCGAATTACAATCCATCCATTTGCTTCAAATCCTTCTTCAACCGTCACGTCATCGCCAATGTCAAGATCACCAGCAACCAATAGCTGTCCTCCGATGTGTACCCGTTCACCAAGATATGCATCTTTTCCAACAAGAACGTTGTCGGCGACCTCACACCAGACATCAAGTCGGCAATCGCGCTCCGCTTCAATACTTCCACCGAATTGAACACGCTCACCGGCGAGAATATTTCGTGCTCTCACGCCGAACTCGACGGTGCTTTGACCGCCAATCATTACATTCCCCTCGGTAACAAGATCATATTCCTCGACGGTCGTGCCGTCAGGAATCGTTAGCGAGTCGAACGGATCATTCCCGAATGACACACTTTTCAACACGAGACGCATCCCTAATAAACGACCCGTACGACACCCGTCAGACAGGCACTAGTGAACATCTCACGATTGCAGAGTAACGCGTTTTTATTCACCGATTGAATAATACATGTATGACTGTTCTCTCATTTGACGACGATGGCGTTGATGTGATCTATGACGGAACTGAATTTCGACTGGAAAAAACGCTTATTGAGGAAGCAATCGAGAAGCCATACCCAGACGTCACTGATCATGAAGTGCTTAAAATAATTGAACAGGATCCAACACTCGGCGATGAACCTCGCCGTGTTGCTGATATTCTCAGGTGAGTGTAATACCAAGTCGCTCTTCAATTCCTATAGTAACAATTGACTTGGCAATCGCAAGTCCCCCGTCAACTGGGTCGAGTGTTGTCTCACCTAATCGCTCATCATATGTGATCGGTTCCTCTCGAACTTGATAGCCACGACAAAGTGGTCTCAGTAATAGTTCTGCGGATAATCCAGTATTCTCAGTCCACTCAATATCCTCAATTACACGCCGACGATATGCACGCATCCCTGTTGTTGTATCATGAACACGTTCGCCAACAAGTGCTGAGGCAACAAGCGCGAACGCTGCATTCCCAATGCGATTCAACAATGGCATTGCTGTAGCCCCATAGTACAGCCGATCACCAGATACGACATCATATCCATCATTGATAAGTGTAAGAAACGTTGGAAGTGCATCCATTGGATATGTATCATCACAATCAGTCGTTACAATGACAGGTGTCTCTGCTTTAGACAATGCAGTCTCAACAGCGTACCCATATCCACGTGGTGGCTGTTCGATCACTGTTGCTCCATGTTCACGAGCAATCTCAGGAGTTCGATCATCTGAACTATCAACACAAACAATATCAGCATGCCCGTCAGTCACACGTTCAATATCTGTCAGCACTGACGTGATTGCATCTGATTCATTATATGTTCCCATTACAACTGTGAGATCATCAAATGTATATGCTATATCGTCCATGCCAGCTATTTCTGACCGAGGTATTTCTATTTTTAGGTCGACCAAAAAGCAGCTTATTCGCGTGGATCCGCAATTCCGCACGGTGTCCCAGTTGCCGCCCCCAGCGATTGCTCATGCAGCGTTCGCGCCACAACGTCAGCAAGATTACGAAGATTCACCGTATCATCACGATTATATGAGATTAGCGTCTCAAGCGCATCAGTGTCATTATTTCGTTTATATTGACTCCACAGCCGGACTGCATCCCGACCTGAAAGATCAGGTCGATCACGGTCAATGCCAATTTCATTCTCGATTGACTTTAATCCGCCAGTCAAATTGACTCGTCGACATGGATACATCAAATCAAGATGTGGTGTTTCAATCGATATATCAAAGCACTGCTCTAGAAATGGGACATCAAATCGTTTGCCATTGAATGAAGCAATAAGTGGTGCAGTGCGAAACTGTTCACGCACTCGGTTGCGTGTCAGGTCGTCACCGCGAACAAGTGTTGTGGTCTCGTCTTGTTGATGAAATGAGACTGTCGTAACATCATTATACCCTGCATCGAGTCCTGTGGTTTCTATATCGAAGAATACCGTCTCGGTACGAGTATTTTCATACAGTCGCCAAATTTCACTATCGGGAAATTGCTCATTGAAATACTGTGTATCGCCGTCATCAAGTCGCGGGAGTGCTTCTGCAAGGAAGGATTCAATTGCTGTTGCTGTCTTTGGACCGACAGGGGCATCTGTCGGGTCAAATCGTTCCCAAGAAATGATATCTGCCTCCCATAGTGAACGCTCGCGCGACTCGCCAACGCCTGAGACAGGAATAAAACTATTCTCAATTCGCATACACTATTTTCAGCAACCGATAAATTAATTTCTTCTTATTATCAGTGAGTTATGAAACTACAGAATATGGATATTCAACGTCGTTGATTCATGATAATACAGAGAAGAATAGCAATCACAGCGTTGACTCCACCGACTATGCTCAACGCGTGAGCGGTTTATGCTGTGAGGATTTCGCCTGGAGGAATTAAGACGTTTCTCCCAAATTAGTATATTATGTGTGGTCGTTACACGCTCTCCGCTTCTGCATCAGAACTTAGTGATCGATTTGATGCAACTGCCCCGCCGACGATAGCAGACGCGCTCCCACGATACAACTGTGCGCCAGGACAGACACTCCCGGTAATTACGAATGCAAATCCAAATCGGTTCCAGGAACTAAAATGGGGACTGATTCCCTCATGGGCGGATGATGATACTGGTGGGCAAATAAATGCTCGCGCAGAGACAGTCGCAGATAAGCCAACTTTTGCAACTGCGTATGAATCACAGCGATGTCTTGTTCCTGCAGACGGATTTTATGAGTGGGTCAGTGACGATGGTGACCTGAAGAAAGGCAACGACAGTAAACAACCGTACCGAGTCGCCTTCACAGATGACCGAATCTTTGCAATGGCTGGACTCTGGGAACGATGGGAACCGACGCATACACAGACCGGACTTGGTGACTTTGGCGCTGGAGAGACAGATAACACAACTACTGACGCAACAGGAGCCATCGAGTCATTTACAATCCTTACAACGGAGCCAAACGAGGTTGTGTCCTCTCTTCACCATCGAATGGCTGTTGTTCTTCCACCCGAGTCAGAATCAGCATGGCTTCATGAAGATACTGACACTGTTGAGTCATTACTTACGCCATATTCAGGAGATAAATTGGAAGCATATCCTGTCTCAACCCGTGTAAACAGTCCTGAAAACGATGAATCGTCATTAATTGACCCGATAAACGATGTATGATACTGGATGTGGGTTATCGACTCCACCCTGAGGATATGCATATAGTTCACTGATACAAACCCTGAAACCCACTACCCGCTATGCGATATTCTCTCATGAACGAAAATAACAGCCTCCGATTGATTGAGTTCAATTCATCAAGAATCAAGACGGATACCTCGGGGCTTGATCCCAAAGCAGTTGACCCGTGCCCATTTGTTGATGGGTGGTTCAATCGCTTGATGACGAGACAGTCTGGTTTTTCTGTGGGGAGATGCATTCGGTAGCATCGTGTTTGTACCCCTCCCCATGTGGTAGCCATTTAAGCTCTTTCACATAATGAAATGCATCGTTTTCGCGTGTTGGATCAATAACAGTCAGCGAAATCCAATTATTATCTAACAGCTCAGTGACAGACTCAAGATCAGCAAGTGCGTGCGTGACCTTTGATACTGGTGCATGGACGACCGTCGAGAGTCTAATCGGCTGATGATATAGATTGTCAGTGCTTTTTCGAACGGACTGAATCGGTAATCCTCGCATAAGATCGCCACCATTACCTTGATAAATACCAACATTCCCCACTGGATTCTGTGTAACCTTTGAGCCACTACCATAAACCGCTGTGTCGACGGTTGCAAAGTAATACTGTGCGTTGATCCACTGCGTCACAATCAGTGGTCCAGTCAAAATTGATTTGAGTGCGCTTCCGGTTTCATCCTGTTGCCAGTCGTATGAGTGTAAGAACACACGACCCTCGAGATCAACGTCATCTGTCAGCCGTCGGGGGCCGATAACAAAGCCGGCATTACCAGCAAGTCCCCATTCTGGGCGCGTTTCCGCCCAATCAGCGGCTCGTCGCTCAATGTCTTGGATGGCATCCACTGTGGTATCGCCACTGAGTGATTCAAGACGTTCAGCCGCTGCATCCTCCTGAGCGATAGAGAGGTCTGCTTGTAGTGATCTAATATCGTCCTGATGGCTATCCGGAATTGCCTCAGTATAGAGTGTTATTTTATCTGTCGTTGTGGTATGTTCACCTGCAATAAACACCGTATCTACTGGAATATCGATTCCACGGTCACGAAGCGATGATTTAACCGCATCATCATTGCAGATCTGTGCAAGCACACGCGCACTCGGTCCTCCGGCATTCCCTGCACACGCACCACAGTCAAGACTTGACCCGAATGGATTGTTTGCAGTCTGACTAGCGTGTCCAATAAACCCAACAACACGACCGAATGTTTTCAATCCCATCAATTCAAACGCCGATGCGGCATATTCGACGCGCTCCTGATGAGTGAGTCCGTATGGAAGTACATCCTCAGAATGTGATCCATCTGTTTCATTGTGACTATATTGATTCACTTCTCCAGTCGCTGTGTTGAGTTGTGGCTGTGAGATAACATCTATACGCGGTAATCGATTCTCAATCCGCGTCAGGATATCATATACCCTCTGTGGGAACAACGTCCGGACTGCAAGTCCGACTCCATAGCCGCTCCCGGTCGTCTCAACAAAATTAAATGCTGTCGTTACGTTTGATGCGAGCGAATCAACAATATCTATCCCTGCATCATATATGTCGCGTATACGCTCATATCGAGAATTATATTGACCATTCGGTGTCTTGTTCTCGTCTGGATGTTTTGCACTCTCACTGATACGGTGCTGTGCATCGACAATCGGCGGACATGCATCAATGCTGACAGCATCATCATACCCTCTATATCGCATTGGAATTCCAAAGAATCCAGCATATCCATAAGTCTCATATTGACCTGTTGATTCAATATGTCGACGAATAATTTCTGATCGTGTGTCAATACAAAATACAAGTTGTGCATCTGGACGAACCGAGGATGAACGTGAGTCCGCCTGTGGCTCTACATCATCTCCTATTGTCGTGTCGGCATCATGCTCATGATCATGCTCATGCTTATGATTATCTGCAGTATCAGCAATTTGCTCAATAAGCTCTTCGCGGTAGGTACGCTCCCATGCGATTAGTATAATCTCTTGAAGTGGATACGTTTCGATATCTGCTGTTGATTCTTCTGTGCTCGTGACTGAATGTGCTGGTCGGGAGATACTGTCGAGTGGTATTGAAAGCGCATCTGCGAGCATCATACGAGCCGCAAGATACCCAACAAGTGTAATTGGGTATGCTGTCTGCCACGCCGTTTCATTCTCAGTTCGATAACATATCAACCCTGTCCATCCTGGAAGTGCCGTTATTTGCGCTTCAATGATCTCACTCCATTGTGATCTTGGATACGACGCAAGCACCGTGGAAACAGCATCAATTGGGTCAGCTGGTGGATCCTCAATCAAATCAGTATCAGGAATCATCGTGTCATATGTGGCAACTGATTGAAAAGCCGTATAAAATCCACTCCCACGATTTGGCATCTCCCATTCTGCACTCCCTGCGTCAAGGAATGCTGAGAGCCACTTTATCACTCGTTTGTCAATTTCATCCCAATTATTTATTTCATCGCCCACCCCTGTTCCCGTTCTTACTCCCGTATCACGACCTGATGTTGCTTGTGTACCTGAGTCGATTGCAGCGATAGCTGATGCTGGGGTGTGATCAGTCTCATACTCATCCAGTGTCTTTTTGAGAATTTCTTGATTAATCTGTCCAGTCTTCCATGCGTGCTCAAACACATCTGAATCAGGATATCCATCACCACCAAATCGGGTTGCGCCTGCAGCGACAGCCTTGTGAAATGGTTGGTCCTCAAACCCGTTGAGTGGATTAGCTGTCACAAATGAATGAATCGGCCACAACGCTCCAACACTCTCTGCGGCTGATTCAATGTATTGTTTGACGATTGTATTTGCTGACACTGATGTGTCATCATTATCAGGGTCAGACTCAGTGCTGACCGGTGATGACCCAGGACGCGACGCATCCTCTGATGAATTGCCTGAGTTCGAAAGGTCATTCCTCTGTTCTGTCTCCGTCTCAGTCTTAGTCTTACTCTCAGATGTTGATTCAGTGGTCATCATACTCCTCCGTTGTAGTGAGTAATGTCTCTCCTGGCGGTTGTGAGATGTTCATCAACAGCACATACAGTCGATGACTACGCCGATATATTTCTGTCTCAATCACTACATATGATATAAGAAATCCTCCTGCGACAATACCATGTGCAATCGTCAATTCTGTTGGGACTGCTGGAGTAACACCTCCTATTTCCATTATTGATGCAATACCGGCATACAAGAGCCCATACACACCGATTGCAGGAATAAAAACAATCATGATCGCACCATATCGGAGGTGTTTGGCGATTGTAGTATGCTGCAATATACGCTGTGTGGCGTGCAATGTCGTAATTACGATAAGTCCACTCAGAAGCAGACCACTGTCCAGCGTTGCTCCTTTACCAGTAATGAACGTGAATACACCGCCCCCAATGATTGCTATGATCGCTGTTATGATAATCCTCGAAATTGTGAGTTCACTCTCGTTTTCGGTTTTTTCATGTACTGTCTCTGGAGTTACGTGTTTGACCGTGTCGCCGACTGAGAGGAACTGATATGCCTTATAACAGCCATGCAGGATTAGATGTGCAATTGCTGCAGCGAAGAATCCAAGTCCGACTTGCATGATCATAAATCCCATCTGCCCGATGGTCGAACATCCAAGTTTCCGTTTGACATCCGACTGCACCGTCTTGAGGAATTTTCCTCCAAGTGCACTCAGTGCTCCAATGAGCATAATAAAAATCAGTAGGCGAGTGTCTGCTTCGATAATCGGTCCGAATCGAACAAGAAGAATCCCACCTGCATTCACAAATCCAGCATGCATGAGTGCAGAGGCTGGTGTCGGTGCAGTCATTGATGATAGCATCCATGTATGAAATGGAATCAATGCTGACTGAATCATCGCTGCGAGAACTAATATAATCGTGACACTAGCGATTGTGAGTGAGCTGAGCCCGGATATAACATCTGCGCCAACCGCAGCATCGATTGTGACGACGTCAGCCGTCCACCAAAGGACACCGCCAGCAACAGCAATGAGCGTGCCGCTGATGAGAAAATACCGTCGTGCAAATGATGCAGCCATTTGTGCTTGTGACCATCCACGATTATGACCGATCAGCGCTGTCATCAATAGTCCCATTATCATCCATGAGAGTGTAAATATCACAATATGATTAGCAACGATGAGAATAATCACTGCCACCGTGAACCCGAATGCGGATAAAAAAAAGCGATTTTGATGTTGTTCACCTGCGAGATAGCGTCGGGCATAACTATGAATGATACCGCTGAAAAATGTCGCTGCAACCCAAATTGTGAGCGTGAGACCATCAATACTGAATAGTTGTGTCGGTATCCATGCGATATCGATATCTGAAGACACACCAAATGTGCCCCCGCGCCACGTCCAAACAATGAGGGCACAAACACTTAGAATCCATAATGTCCACATTGTCTGCGTGAAACGAACTGGAATCCATGTACGCGAACGTATGAATGTGTCCTGATCAGTTGTGTTGGCGTCACCGCTTAGCGATAGTTTTGATTCTGAATTTGATTCAACCGTCTGCGACTGATTATCAACCGTCATTATTCGATTTACCGTCGACCGACACCACCGATGGCTGATATAATCGTTTCCACTACTATCACTGCATCACCACAAGTGGTTTCGAGTGTCGCTATAGCAGTGGGCGATATTAGCGTAATCGGCCGTATTGAATATAATTACGAACAGACTGTTACTTTAATTCTTTTATTATACCATATCGTTCTCAAATAATCAATAAAAGAACATTATATTCGATATAGATAATGACTATTATATGCTGAGCAGGCGCAATACCACGGTCTTCAGGCCGTGGATACGCGCCGTCACGCCCTCCAAAATCCTACTGTCGTCGCTCGATTTAAATTTCAAAATACACATATTTAAATAGGCAATCACGCAATAAAATAGGAATCGGTTGGAAACAGAGCGATTCCCGCCAGTCCTACGATGGCGGCCTGTCCGCCCCAAGCAATAAGACAATCATCGGAACCAGTCTGGTGAACGGTCGGTTCCTATACTGAACCGATGCAGATGCAGATGCTGTGCCCGACTGCTTGGAAGCAACATTGAAAGTAACTCCGAGTTTGCTAACGCCTGCCGGCGTCCCTGCGGCAAAAACAACGCTTGGACGCTGTACATGGTCGAGAATAGGAGTAGGAGTACCGGCGGCTTGGCACCGCCAGCAGTCCCACCCGCCCCCGCCCCCGCACCCGTCTCAGACCGCGAACAACCCTTCAGATTCGCACTGGCTGGTTGTTCGGTGGGAGTGTGAAACCTGAAACTCCCACCGCTCGGGATTCCTCCGCGTGAACCCGGAGGAGGATGTCAATTCTGGAATATCCAACCAGTATACATCACGGAGACATATTAGTATCTTAACCGCATCTGTTCACTCATACGCATAGCTGCAGGAAATAATGCTCACAGATATGACCATACCGGGCAAATGATACTATTGAATTGTTCGTCATTACCGAAATGGAAAGTCATATTGTGATTTATCTGGCTTATATCGTATGGAGCGGTTCGAAGGAACAATTCTCAGAGGTGAAACACTTGAACCAGTACGTGGGCGGGTTTTAATTGATAATGGAGAGATTATGGCGGTTGAGGAGGAGCCAAACTCATCAACGGATATCATTCTTCCTGCATTTGTCAACGCACACACCCACCTTGGTGACTCAGTAGCGACTGAGGCTGCTGTTGGACTCTCATTGACAGATGCCGTCGCACCACCAGATAGTCTCAAACACCGTCGACTTTCAGCCGTTGATCGAGAGACGCTTATTGAAAGTATATATCGCACGCTAGGATTTATGCAATCGACAGGGACAGGTACCTGTCTTGATTTTCGAGAATCAGGTCTTTCTGGGGCAACTGCACTCCGTTCGGCTGCATCAAAACGGGACCTAACAGCGTTTATTTTTGGTAGTGGTGAGGACGATGTGCTGGATGTTGCCGATGGATATGGTGCAAGCGGTGCGACGGACGATGATTTCAGTGCTCAACGGACTGCTGCTCAAATGGCTGATATGCCCTTTGGAATCCATGCAGGTGAACCGGATGCAAGCGACATTCATGCCGCCCTTGCGCTGGATCCAGACCTCTTGATACATATGGTTCATGCTGAAGCTGAGCATCTTACCGAAGTAGCAGACAACTCGATTCCAGTAGTTGTCTGTCCACGGGCAAATCATGTACTTGATGTTGGTCGACCGCCAATTCGTGAACTTCTTGATCACACGACCGTCGCTTTGGGAACCGATAATGTTATGCTCAATTCCCCATCGATGTTCCGAGAAATGGCATACACTGCGAAACACTTTGATGTGACAGCACGCGAAGTGCTTCAGATGGCTACAATCGCCGGTGCCGAGGCTGTTGGACTGAATTGCGGGGTAATTGATGTCGGTCGTCGGGCTGCATTACTCATTATTGATGGTGATTCGAATAATCTTTCACGTGCCGTTGATCCAATCCGTGCCGTTGTCCGACGGGCGGGACCACTTGATGTTACGCGTGTTGTTTTGTGATTCGACCCTCAGCAGCTAGCAAGCTCTATGTCATCACATATATAATCGCTCTATATGAGCGCTTTTTCAACTTTTTGATTAATCTACCAGCAAATCGAATTATGATTCATTGACATTCTTATCAAATCCACCGAATGGTGTCGTTTCATGACTTCGGACGAGAACCTCGTCAGCGACTGTTAATCCACAATCAAGCAGATCCTGTGCAACAGGCGTGATGTCATCATCAGTTTCACCAACGGCTGTCACAAGTAGATTTTGCTCACCGGTGACCAACTCTTGGACCGATACAACACCATCAATTGCTAAGACATCAGAAACGAGCTCGCCACGCTCAGGAATTGCTGCGGTGCAGAATAAGAGCATCCGAAGTGGATATCCAGATTGCTGATAATTAACCTCTGCACTATACCCTTTGATGATTCCTGCAGACTCAAGTCGTTGAATCCGTTTTCGAACCGTGCTATCTGCGGTCCCAGTTCGCTCTGCGATATCACTTGAAGACATGTTTCTCGCGTCCATCTGAAGGGCATGCAAAATCGCGCGGTCGGTGTCATCGATTTTGTTTGCTTCCATATCGGCTATTCTGAGTGGTGCTCACAAAGAAGTTGAGTATCATATCTTTGGAGATAATCGTATAACTGAAGACTTGATACATAATCTGATTGTAATTTAAGTCGAAATCAGATATCGACGATCTCCCACAATTCGCGTCCTGGTAATCTTTACAATTCAAAAACTTGATTCTGTTTCTATGGTTGAATCGTTGCTATGGGACACACAGTAGTTATAATTATGACTCGGGTTTCGGCGTCGGAGCTGCCCGGTGTCGACGAGGGGGGACAAGGAAGTTCCCGCGACGGCGGACGAAAATATACTCAAGAATACCGTTGTTAACACGTTGACGGATTGCTGGTGTAGCTTCAGTCAAATCAGTCCCGTTCATCGCCTGGCGTACATCCTCGAAATCCGTAATTTGATGCTGCAGGGATGGAAAGTGAAGGCTTGCTACCTTCTGGTCCGACTCAATATCATCCGTTGATTCAAAATGGCGACGAAGGAGTTTCACGTTTCCAGCTTCGTCTCGATTCGCACGAGCAGCCTTTTGTGCGTGACCAACGCGACTATACTCTCTTGCATCCGCTTCGATGTCATCAACGAACTGATCAATACCACTATCAGAGCCCAGATTCGAACCGGTCCCCTCAACGAGTTCGTTCTCGGCGTGACTAGGACTAAACATTTCCATTATGCGGTCCTTGGATGATTGCTCATCGTACCAGTCCTCGAGACGCTGACGAATATTGGCGATTACCTTCGTTGTTGCACCCGCAAACGGTCCATCCTGGATAGTGACGTAGTCCTCGGTAGCCTGGTTTCCGCGGAATCCCACCTCGAAGCCCATAAACAGCGGCGATGCCTCCGGAACAGGATTTGAGTCAGGAATGCCAGCCGCATCTTGGTGTTGCGCTGGGAGTCCAGCGCCGATGAATCCGGTCCGTCGTGAATCGACCGTTGCGACGTCAGTGAGTTGACCGTCAACGGACACGCCATTCGCTTGATCTTGTTTGCCTTGAAGGGTTTGTTCGGCTTCAAGCACTACGTTGGCGCGATCGCTTGCGAGGTGGATAACCGCGTCCTGTGTATCGAACGTCGGTGATTCAAACGGTGAGAGCGCCCGTGGCTGAGGAAGATCTATATTCTCAGGAAGAGGCTGATCAAACCGCTCGAAGTACGATGGCGAGTACGCAATCGAGTGAAGCAATCCCTTATGACTCCATTCATACGCCCGATCCAGAGTCGTCAATGCTCGTTCAAGCGTCAACCGAGTATCACTTGACGGTTGAGCATCCGCGTCAAAATTAATATAGAGGAGTATCTGATGTTTCGGGAGCTGTGAGTTCCCGTGCTCGTCTTGGCGGACGTACTCACGCCAAGCGTGTTGGCGTGAGGGTTTCGCGTTCAGATTGCCGGTTGGAACCGGTTCGGAGCCACCGAGGTCTAAACAGGCGCTTAAAGCACTCGAACCCCCAAGTGCCACCGCTGTCTTGAGAATCTGTCGCCGTGGGAGGTCGGTATCAGAGAGATCCATTGCTGTATTGAATGTTATGAGTCGATACCAAGCAGGATTGTGGTTTGACTCTCGAAACAACTGCTGGGGCTGTGAGTGTCGTCATTCGAATATGAATCGGAACATGCACACAGACGTTTCAAATCAAATGAGTGTCGATTCGAAGATAAACGTTGCTCAAATAGCCGCACAGTCTTTAATAGAAACCGTGTCATCTGAATGAATGCTGTTTCGTCCCCACCATGACGGGCGACTTGTGGTGGCGATTCGACAGTTATGATGATATCTGCCCTTAGCAGTCGTTGGCAATATAACCGATGTTTATATCCGGAATCACAGTCAATTCAACTGGAACGCCGACTTAGACGTTCCGTTTTGGACAAAAAATCAAATTACCAACAATTGTTAGCAGTGAACCACGCTCCACCAGTGCCGTAGTAATATATGCTAAATATTTGGGACCTCTGAGCCCTCATTGTAGGGACGAACTTTCGCGTCCGTTTTGTATTCGTGCTGCAAAACAAGAGTAATGGGAGATCGGAACAGTGCACTAACTGCGGCACACGCACTGATTATCTTCCTCGGACTTGGACTGTTCGTGACACCCGTCTCGGCACACCAGTTCGCTACTCGCTTTGATGCGCCGATCCCACTGGGATTCGTTTACATTGGAGCGGGAGCTACGGTGTTTTTAAGCGCGGTCCTCCTCGCGAGATTCGACACAACACCAAGCCGAGATCATATTATTGGCGCTGTGTCACGCCGTCTTATCAATGCACTCCGTGTCATCAGCCGCGTCGGGTTTCTTATAGCGTTCCTCGCTGTGTTGTTCCACGGCATTGCCGGTCCGCGTGCTCCAGGGGAAAACGTCGCAACACTGTTAACATGGTCCGTGTGGCTCAAAGGTGTCGCTCTTGTCGCCGTGATCGTTGGGAGTCCATGGCGGGTACTCTCGCCATGGCGGACGGTATATAATTCTCTTTGTTGGATTGAGGGCGGCGAAATACGGTGGCGTCGATATCCCGAATGGCTTGGTCACTGGCCCGCGTTTCTCGGATTCGTCATACTCATCGGCATCATCGAGAACCTCACGCGCGTCCCTCGACTCCCTGAGGTGACGGCTGTTGTCGTCGCTGCGTACGGACTCGTGATGCTTCTCGGTGCTTTTGTGTTCGGTCGGGAGTGGTTCGAGCGTGCGGACGCAATGGAGGTATTTTATGAGCTTTTGGGGACGGTCGCACCAATTAGACTCCATGCGATGGATAAAAGCCAGCCTGCAATCGTCTTCCGGTACCCCTGGCAGGACTGCACTACTCCAGTCGAATCCCAGACGATGGTCGCGTTCGTCGTTACGATGGTGTATACAGTCACCTTTGATGGATTCGCAGAATCGCCCATATACCGCGAAATCTACTTTTGGGTACAGGAAACGTTCGGGGTTGGCGGAATTGTCAGTGTTCTCCTGTACTGTCTTGGACTTATTGGGTTCGTCGGCGGATTCATGACAATCGCGATTGTCGTCGGTCGAGTTATCACTGAAGGACAAACACGGGCAGGACTGACGAATCAACATCATATCGACTCTGATGGAGAGGGAACCGTCACGACGGTACTTGCCCTTGGACCGACGGTACTCCCCATTGCAGCGGCGTATGAGTTCGCACATAACGTTAGTTACGTATTGACGTACACTGGTCGACTACCGACCATCGTCGGTGCTCCGTCAATTAACCCACTATGGTGGCTCTCTTTGCCACTGCTCTGGGGGGCACAAGTGCTTCTTATCGTTGCCGGTCACATCATCGCCGTCGTCACAGCTGACGCGATTATCCGGGAACTCACTCCGACAGATCAGTGGGCAATAGTCGCTCATATGCCGCTTCTCATCTTGATGATTGGGTACACTCTCCTCTCTTTATGGATCGTCTCCCTACCGGTTGCGGTCTAATATCGCTAGTTGTCCACTCTACCGATAACCGCAGCCGCGAAAGTAAGACTTCACGTCCGGAAGACGTCGAAACAAGACAAAGACGCCAACAGCTGTCTCAGTGACCTAAACAGATATCGAGTTTACTACTTGTCTCTACTGAGCTCTGTGTTGAAGCCGCAATTCAGATACAGCTGTCGCTGGTCGCCAGCTTCGCTTCGCCCGAAGCGAGGCGGCTTACCCGAGTCCGTGTTCGTGCCCTGCTGGTAGTCCCTGGCCGTTCGTCTGGTGTTCATCTTTCCAGCCGAGCTCATCGTCCAGCACCTCTTCGACCCCATGGAGAAACGCGTTGTTGAACGTGAAATCGGTCGGAAGTGCTCGCCCGCCACGCCGTGGTCGGGCGAGCACTGCCCACTGCAACACAACCCACAACTGCTCCAGCAGGAACCCAACGCCCACGTAGAACAGCCGAATCGTCGTCGATGGTGTTGTTGTCAGAGCACGCGCTTTCCGGAATGTCTCGTAGCTCTTCTCAATCTGTGCCCGGTGGTTGTAGACCTGCGCCACTTGCCGCGGCGTTCGGTCTTCCAGACCGTACGCCGCGTATCCTGTCTGTTTGAGCCCTGACTTCCCGCGATCTCCGTTTTGATACGTGACGTTGACCGCCAGTGGATACGTTTGTTCGTGCTCTTTCCCTTCGCAGATTATCTCCTCAGTCATGTACGAGGAACCCGTTGTGAGCTTCTCTTCGAGGGTTTCTTTCCCGGTTCTCACCGGAAAGACCGGCTCACGGAGAACGCCGATTAACTCGCCACAGAAGGCGTCTCTGTCCATGAAAATTTGATCGATCTCGAACGGATAAGTCTCGACGCGGGCGAGCACGCGCTCGACCGTGTCGGCCTTGCTATCTTTGCCATCAACCGGTTCAACCGCCAGCGTCAGCGGCTTCCCCTGTGCAAGAACAAACGCTGTACAGTAGCGGTGACACTTTGTAGTGCCGTCGCGGGCACTCATCCGCCGGAATTCGTCTTCATCGTCTGGACAGCCGTGGAATGGGTTGTTCATGAAGTCGATGCAGATGGTTCTCGACCCGTCGCGGTCGAGAACCGTCATAGCTACCAGCGCGAGAATGTCGTTGACAGCATCAAGCATTGTCTCTTTTTCCAGCGTGTGGAGCCAATCCATCACTGTCTCCCGGTTTGGTGTGTCCTCAGTGCTGGTTGTGACACCGTTGACCGATGTCTGGTCAACAGCAGCTCGTAAAACGACTTCCATGATCTGGTCGGAATCGAGGCCGGAGCCCTCGATTCCTTCCATGGGTATCAACTCAAGCAACTCCATGCTAAGAGATTTCAGCTGGCTGTTCGAAATGAACTCGTCCGGATCGGTGAGGATTCGTTTGAGCTTTGGTAGGTTCACGTCACCCACATCCGGGCAGCGGATGAATCAGCTTCCTGATTCACCCGCTTCATCTGGCACTATATGTCAGCGACGGCATCACTGAGACAGAGTGGACAACTAGCGAATATGGATTGTCACGGTCAACTACCAGTCACCGATCAAATGGATAGGCGATAATCGGTTGTTCGTTACAACAATTCATATAAATTATTATTGAATTCTATGGCTTCGAGAACGGAACCAGAGCCCTCATTTACCCCTGATATCAAGACTGGTTGATGAAAGCGACGACGGTAACCGTGGCGTTCGGTATCGTTGTCATCCTTGGCGCGGTTATCGGATTCGGTCTCACCGGCGGGGTGGCAAATGACTCCGAATTGAGAGCGACGTGGACGAGCGATACCGGGCGACAGGTGTCTGCGAATCACCATGCGGTCGCCGTGGCTGACGGTGGTGTATATGCGCCGATTAGCGATGACGGCGACGGGAGCTGTGCACTCATATCAATGGATATGGTTGATGGCGATACTCGCTGGACGTATGGAATTCCGTCAGAAAACTGCACCATACATGCTGTCGCCGATCCGACCGTCACCGATGTCGACAGCGACGGACAGAACGAAGTGCTGGCGGCAACGACCGAAAAGGAGGTTGCTATTCTCGATACAAACTCTGGGGATATTGAGGCGAGGCTTAATCTCTCTGACTACGGTTACACGCAGCCGATTGTCGCCGACCTCGCGCCGACAACTGGGCAGGAAATAATCGCAGTCGACGTGACCGGCACGGTGTTCGTCTTTGGATCAGACGGCACGACCCTCTGGACGGCAAGTCTTAATGAGTATGTCTGGGCACAACCAACTGTCGAAGACTTCGACAGGGATAGCAGACCCGAATTACTCGTCGGCGGTCAGAATGGAAATGCGGTACTGTTCGGTCACAATGGCACGGTTGAGTGGAATACTACTGTTTCTGACAAGGGGTCGATTACCTGGGGAACGCATGGGCAGGCTGATGAAGATTCAGCGCTAGAGAGCTTTTTTGCAACCACCGGTGGCGACATTGTGGCAGTTGACGGTCGAAACGGTTCTGTAGAGTGGCGCACTATGATCGGTGAGTTCGCTGCTGTCCGCGCGTTTGGTGATGCCGATAGCGATGGGTCGTCCGAGGTGTACGCGACGACGCAAAACGGCAGGGTTCATGCGCTTGATTCTGTCACCGGTGAGATAGAGTGGACGACCGAGGTAGTCGTCGATCGTGTGCAGATGATGCCACCACCAAACCTTGGTGATCTTGATGGCGACGGTTCGTTAGAACTTCTTACAGCCGGGAATGATGGAAGTGTAAGTATTCTCGATCCAGAAACAGGGAATATCTTGTCTTCGTATGCCCGAGACATGCAGATATTCACCCATGCTACTATAGTCGATTCCGATGACGATGGAGCGAGTGAGGCGTACGTCATCTATGCTGACGGACGCGTCGTTCGACTGGAGTACGACTGACTGAACTAGACTGATATCCTCAGTATGATATATAATCAGCACTACGACATACAACAACAAACGTTCCTTGAAGATCTCGGGAGCTCCGCTGCTCTGTCAACAGTAGGCTGTTTTGATACACTCGCCAGGAGCAATTAGAACACCGTACTCAGACGACCTGATAGGGGTGCAACGACAAGTGCTGACCTCCCGTATCTGCGTGGCGCGCGGATACTCGATGTCACAGTACTGTCGCCGTTGTAGAATGAGTCTGTGTCGCTTCGCGACGTTGAGACACCGTTCTTTATGACATTGTATTATCTGTACTGCTGGATAGTCTGTCCGTTGCTCGTCAGCACGCTCCGGCAGATACAGCCACACAGTATCGAACACGACTATACTGACGCTGTCGCGTTTTATCCAATCGACTTTGACCCCGAACACGACACACCGGAGGTAGTTTCAGCGTGCTAATCCAATTAATATCGATATAGACATCGGTAACTGGGCGTTCCTCCGGACAAAATGAGACTGCTGCAACGGAATTATTATCAACGAGTTCAGTAATATGTGTGAAACGGTTGAATCGGAGTATAGCGACTATGCGTTCATCCACACGTGCATCATCATATTTAATTAATGCCAAATGATTAAGCAAAATATCGAAGAGAGAACACGCGCCGAAGTGACGGGCTTCACCCCCGCCACGGTAGGATTGGGAACTCGGGCTATTTTTTCATTTAGCTGAATTTAGCTGATTTGAGGCGCTAAGCCCCTTCCTCAACGCCCGAACAGAGTGAGGGCGTGAGGAGGGGATACAGAGCCGCATAGTTTATTTGCGCGTTCATCAGCACGTTTACTACCCACACGGGTGAATCTGGCAGTACGATGCTCACCGCATCTCTAACGGTAACGGTGTTCAAGCGCAATCAAAAGTGCGCACTGTCGATTGTGGCTGAGTGTCCATCTGGGAGGAGTGGGACACTCCGAACTGCCTGTGAAGGGAAATCGCCTGCGCAGTCTGGAACCGCTGTGTCCACGTCGGGTACAAGCTCCGACGCAGAAACAAGAAACCCTGTACTCACCAAGCGAGGGGCGAGCAGCCCAGAGCGCGGTAGGGCAGGGCAGTTCACACGGGATGGAATCGACCAGCTGCGGTTCATAAATGATCTCAAGACCATTCGAACCGGTGGAGGAATCTTATGATTCAACGCATGATATTATGGGTTACGCACACGGACCTCGTAGGATTTTCGCTCTCGTTGATCTTCGCTATGAGTGCAATCGGTGGGGTAGTCTTACTTTCACTCAGTGTCGTCGTCTATGCGCAACGCCGGTCATTCTCATACCTCCTCTTGACAGTGGCTATCGGCGCGCTTGTCGGTCGTGTTCTCGTCGGGGGACTGGCGTTCGGCGGTATAATGAACGAATCGATGCATCATCTAATTGAACATGGGCTCGATGTTGTGACATTAGCCGCAGTCATCGGAGCAGTGTATTTCGCCCGACGGGTTCGTGGAGAGCTGAGCGTATGACAACGAGAGAACGAATCCAGGCAGCGATTCGAGCCGAGCCGGGGATTCATTTTAACGAACTTGGACGCCGACTTACCCTCGCTAACGGACAGATACAGTATCATGTCAGGCGGCTAGAACGAGCGGATGAAGTCGATCAAGAGATATACGCCGGACGGACACACTACTATGACCGGGACTTCGACCCTGAACTTCGGCGTGATGTCGCTGTCCTCAGACGCGAGACAGCACGAGACATTCTCTCATATCTACGCGACAATGGTTCAAGCCCCCCGGCGGAAATCGCCCAACGACTCGGTATTGCTAGAAGCACAGTTGAGTATCACCTGGATCGTTTATGTGACTGCGAACTTATCACAAAGTGTTACGGGACTGGCAGCGCTGTCACGGTGAGAATTAGTAATCATGAGACCGTTAGAGAACTCCTTGGAGTCGTGGAGCCAACGTTCCCTGAGCGGATGACTGATCGCTTTACCAGACTATTTGACGATGTGCTGCATGGGTGGTCCGCCGACATGGACAATAAGTAAACCAAAGACATCATACGATACGATGACTGCAGTACAGCATCAATTCGGGAGGTGTACCAGAATCAGTTTTATTGGACAGGACGGAGGATGGATATGAACCGACGACAAGCGTTGACCGGAATCGGCGTCACGATTTTTGGCTCCACTGCAGGATGTATCGGTAATCCGTCAAGCCTCTTCGAAACAACATCAGGGCGAGCACCACCACTTGTTGAAGATCGACCGAACGCAGTGTATCTTCCGACACACGTTGAGGGAATGAATATGATTGGGGTGACGAATCTTGGCGATCTCATGGTCGGACTCACCTACTCGTATCCGCATCGATTCTGGACGGTTGAAAACGATGGTGGTGAGTATACTACCCAGCGAACGGATATTGAACAGGATGACTCAGTCCATCTGATGGCGGTTCCGTGGGACCCTAAGACAGGAACTGTGCTTCCCAACACTGGTCTTTCCGTCGAGATTACTCGTGAGGATGAACTCGTGAGCGAAGAGGTCATTTACCCGATGCTCTCTCAACGAATGGGATTTCACTATGGAGCAAACTTCGGTCTTATCGGTGATGGTATGTATGATATCTCAATAAGCATGGGTGGGATCAGCGCCTCCCGATACGGTCAGTTTAAAGGCAAATTTGCGAAGGCTAGCACGAGCACGATATCATTCGAATTCTCTGAACAAGATATGAACAACATCTCTTACGAGAGATTAACCAGCGAGCAGGGTCAACAAAAGGCGGTTGAGCCTATGTCGATGGAGATGATACCAACTGGGGGCGCACCAGAATCGCTTCCAGGAACCAATATCGGACGCGGAACGAGTGGTGATGCCGTCTTTGTCGGGACCGTCGTTGAAAGGGACCGATTCGGATCAACTCCGTATCTTGGGGTCTCCGTCCGTACGCCGCACAATGGTCTTGTTATCCCCAGAATGGCGCTTTCAGTCTCGATCGATGATACCGAGTCCGTTGTCCTCTCTTCAAGCTTAGATCCAGAACTTGGATTCCACTACGGTGCAACTGTTGAGGGAATCTCAACAGAGAGTGCGGTCGAAATCACCGTCGAGGTTCCCCCGCAGGTCGCTCGGCACGAAGGGTACGAAACGGCATTTCTAGAGATGTCTCCACTCAGTCTCGAATAGCGCTCTTCAGCGGATACTTATCTGGGAAGTATCAGACCCTGCCATGTCCAATTGAGAATCAGAGACCTACCCAAATCCCAGACGATGGTCTCCCTGCATCGAGAAGTCCAGAAAGTATTTTATCATTCACCTTACTGGTGCTGTATTGGTGAACTCGATGAGTTTGAGAGGCTAGTCACTCAATATTCAAGATGTAGAATGTCAGTCTGGATTTGAATTCGAATCTCGGATCGTGCGAGATATGGGAAATCGGCATCATTCTCATGAACTACCGACGGGAACAACAGCAGGAACGCTATTCCAAACGCATCTGAAACCCACTGTTGATACAGTAGCCTGTGTTCACGGACAGATCAATGGGTAGAGCAGTCCCATCTCATCACATTTCATCTTTCCCGACGACGTTTGAGTTACCCGTGACACTGCCGGGCGGGTTCAGATCTGCACCGATGATACAAATGCTAACTGTCGACGCTAATCATAATTTGACAGACCACTACTGCAATCGAGGGCTTGAGCTAAAAAGAACAATGCGTTCTTCAAAACAGTTTGACAGACACACAATCTCCGGATGGAAAATAGCCTCCAATCCGCGTTCATATTTTACAGATACGTGGTTCGGGTCCGATGGTCGGGGAAAGTGTTCACGCCTACATTTGACATCACCTCTGTGACCTATCACTCGCCACTTGATGTGTCATCACGAATAGCTCAGAATTCTGAACATGGTTCAACTCGGATATGCGGGAATACCGTTTGTTTCCGCGACAAATGAGTACCTGAGTGAGACACTGATGAAAGATATCGTGGAACGGAAATCACAGTAACAGTGCTTGAATCGTTGATTTAGGTCTCAGAGTCGAGTTACCTCGAAATTCCTGAGTGATATAAAAACAAATGTCAGGGACAACTGGAAGCGTCCGATCGGTTTTGTTGAAGATAATGAAACAGAGTGCACGTATATGGACAGTACCCTTTGGAGCTGTATGATCTCATCCTGATAATTTGATATAGCGACATACGATATATATGTTCCATACAACACAGAAAATGAAATCGGTCTTTTCAATCTATGATTATCGACAAACCGTTAATTCGATATTTTCGTCGGTCTCACTCCATACATCTAATTTGGGGGATCCATTTTATCTCAATCAGCATATGACGTTGATATAAACATGTGATTCGTGAATTGATGCGGTGATACCGGTCCAAACACTGAGCCGTTCACTACTCACTCCAGATAAGTCGATCAACGCTGGAAAACTCACGCTTTGCTATTTGGGGTAAGTTATTGCATCTGGGATTGATGTCGCAGTACCACGGAAGAGATACGAGCGAATGCCTTTTTGACATTCTTGTCCACTGTGGGGCAGATTACCCGAACACTCGCATCGAATGATCAAACTGCTGATGTGATCAACACTGCACCCTGCAAGTTATTGGTGTTTAGATACTTTCTCTACTGATTACAACACTCATCTATCAAGACCGGTGCTTTCACAATTGGTCTCTTGCTCGATTCAAACCGTTTTGTACGGTCCCTGCCGATAGTGTGACCACCTGGACACATTCTCTTTCAATAGCCGTATCGATGTATATGAGATCGTCAGTCTTCCCAGTATTCGCTAATTTGTGAGGACCACTGCGAGTACCCAAGTCCTATTTCGGCTTGTTCAACGGCAGGCTTGAGTAGCCGTATATATGGACTGAGATATGTTTCTATATTCCGCAACATTACCGCACAATGTTCGCAGTATGAACTCACCCCGAACGACCCTGTTAGACGGCGTCTGACAGCCTATGAGATGCTCTCACGAATCCGGTTTGTATCCACAACCTCTCGACAAGACGTGAACGGAGAGAGTGCAGTCTGCAACGAGAACAAAACTCTCATTCGTACACCAGAATCGCGAACCGATTCTGAGGGTGTTGATTCGGCGTCCTCGTCCTAACCGATTAAACCACGTCAACGGACAGATTTTCAGACGTGTGAATGTAGCTCGTAATGTCGAGGTCAACACTCATGCAGTCCTCAAAGTCACTCTCACCGAGTGGCGACTTCTCGGGCGTGTCTTCCACGATGGTCACGAGTGAGACGCACGATCTGCCTATTGGTTCCTTTTGAGGATATCTTGTTAATATCGCCTGCTGGTGGGACGTCGCGGTCTGCGCGAATCTTGAACCAGCTGATCTTTCCCAGTTGGAGTCGTATGAATCGGTCGTCGCCCCTGTCATTGCTCATATTAAACCGACCGTACTGACCTCCGCAAATTACAATTTTATCAATGAAACAAAATATTATATCGGTCGTAATTACACTGCAGCGATTAGCGCATAAATTAAGTACGCAAGTGGCGAGATAACGAGTATCAATCTCCCGGCTCGACTGAAATTAATCCACAAGCCTGTTCTGGAGAGCTATCCTGGATGATTAGTTGAAATAATGATAAATAATTCTGATATAATTTAAGCTCAGACTGACAACTATGCATGGTGCACTAGATCACCTTTCTAATGACGTCAACCCCTGGAGTAAACGTCTCTGTTGACCCTTCTACAGAATGACTCAAGATAGTTGATGATCAAGCAACCGCTAACGCTACGATTCCTACTCATTTAACACACTTTACAGACGATTGACTGCTCTGCTTGAAACATGCAATCGCCCTTGTTGTCAGATTGGATCCCACCTGTGTCTCTCACTTTCGGTTTCATATATCGAGTAGACGCTGGCAAATAACGATATGTCACGACGTCGCTCATATGAGCACGATACACCTCTAGTTTGGATTCAAACGATGTGAGAACTGTTGCGATGTTGCATCGTTGCAATCTACTCTTATGTCAGAAAGAACCTAATCTACGCACCAACTTATTTGTGTAGATACATCATTATGTCCGAAAAGCACAGTCTCTACACAACTAAGTAAGTAATAACCGTGATTAAAAATTGTAGTTACACAGATAACATAGATTAGATGTGTAAAGACAGTACTTTGAAATGCATACCAATCATGAAATAAACTATGTCTGAGACTGAATCAAATACCGACCGCACCAGCGTAATGACGTACGTTTCACCCGCACAGAAGCAAGAATGGGTTACTCATGCTGAGACGCTCAATATGAGTCAAAGTGAGTTCGTCCGAACGATGGTCCAAGCGGGTCGTCGTGACTTTACTGTCCCAGATCGTTCGTCTATTACGACTGAGACAGCGTCTCAAAACACTGATTCGACGAACACAAATACCAATAATTCGGCGAACACACAGACAAATTCTCTGAGAGCACGTGTCATTGACGCTCTCACAGCGGACACGTATCACGAATGGGATGAGCTTCTTGCAATCGTTTCAGAAAATATTGAAGAGCGGCTTGATAAAACCCTCGCAGAACTTCAAGAGGCGAGTGTTATCACCTACAGCGGTCGTCACGGTGGGTATACCCTCCGTGAGGACGCTGATATGATCGATAACGCTGATACTGAAATTCTCTCCGGAGGCGAGAGCTAATGAGTGTTAACACAGCAGACGGCGAGGTTGTTCATGACCCGGTTGGATACTTCATCCAAGATATGACCTATCATGGAAAATCAACGCAAACACGGGATGCATACAACCGTGTTCTTCGCCGCTTTGAGACGTTTCTCACAGAGGAGAGTCAAGATGCATCCGATCAAACATCACCGACAGAGATCGATTCGACTGCCACTAGTAATATCGCACGTGCAACACACCGCGATTGTATGGCATGGATCCACTCACTCCGGCAAACAGAGACCGCAGATAGCACCATCGCTACATATGCCTCCTATCTTCACCGATTTTATGCATATATGTCTCAGATCGGTGCATTCGAATCTAATCCAATGACACTTGTCATCGCTGAAATGGATGAGCGTATTGATACAAATCCATCTCGACGAGAGATTTCACTAACAGATATGCGGTCATTCCTTGCAGATATACATCACCCACTTGAGCACGCGGTAATCATGACACTCATCAAAACTGGGATACGCGCCGGTGAGCTCTGTAATCTTGATCTACGGGATATCGTACTTACCGATAGAAAAGCACTTGATGAGGTGTCGACAAGTAATTCTCAACCATTACGGGCACATCTTGAGGGACGAGGACCTTCGATGTATGTTTCAGACGCTCCAGCGGTCGGAGTTGTTGTCGCTGGTGAGGAGCGAACTGCCTCAAACAAGCGTCAGCGCTCAACAACGATTCCAATCGATGAGGAACTCGATTGGGCGCTACGACGCTGGCTTGCGATTCGCCCACAGACAACGTCGCCTGCTCAACCACTATTTGTCAGCACCACAGGACAGTGGGGGAAACGTCTTACACCACATATGGTCCATCACATAGTTGAAACCCACGCAAAGGATGTTGGATGGCACAATGATGGGGGCGATGCCACAGAAAATGTCACCCCACACTATTTTCGACATTTCTTCACGACACATCTTCGAGATAGAACTGGTGACCGTGGTATTGTCAAGTATCTTCGGGGTGATGTTGGCGGTGACATTATTGAGACATATACTCACAACTGGGGTGACAGAGTCCGTGAAACCTATGAAGAGCACATATACACGATACTGTAGTTATGCTGTAGCAACAATACTCATCACACATCTCCGAAGTCACCCACACATAAACTGGCGGAATTACTCATGAGATAATATCCAAGGTCTATCGATTGCTAAAACAGTTTGTCTGTGTCAGCGAGGTTCACTGTCCAGGTTCTATTCAACTACGCGATTACAAATTGCTGCTCTTATCCAGGGTGTGTATACTGAATTCTTCCTGTAATCTTGCTTTTTCCAGATGAAATTTGATCTGGTAGATGTGCTAAACTATTATTAATGCCAGTACTCAGTGCTGCTGATGGCGATGTATGGTAAATTTCCATACGTATCCGGTGAATAATATATTATCTCCTGGCAAATCTCCGTCCGCGTTGCGACGTATAAACCATATAACGCTATATCAAAGTACTGATCCAGTAGTTGAGACTACAGTGGGTTTAGCGGGTCTGTGATGTGTAGTTTCGACCGAATCGATAAGTGGAGACTGCTTCAGAACCTTCTCTAAACGACCATTCTTGTTGAAGTTCCTACCATATGGACGATTTTCTGTAACCTTCGGTAGCATTGCCACTCGGACGACGCTCTATCACGGGTAGAGCACCGTGCTACCCGATTTCGGTCTCCTTCTTCAACAGCGTGAGCGTATTATCGGCAGTCACCATCGGTGACCGTTCGTATTCTCCAGTCAACTTGACTTGGACGAGCAGATCGACCGCTCGCCAAATCGAGTACAACAAACAGGCGAACGCGAAGTAGAAGAACCGCAGCCCGAAATCCGTTGACTTTGTCGCGACCATGAACCACTTAATCGACCGATAGCCGCTCTCAATCTCCCAGCGATAGCCGTATTCGCTGAGGAATCCACCGCCACGGTTGGACATGAACACCGAGTACTGTCGGTGATCATCGTGTTCAGAGTTCTCTTTGCGTCGGTAGATCAGCGTCGTCTCGTGCCACTCGTTCTTGTCGAGGTGGAGCTTCCGGTCAGTTTCATACCGGTCTTGGTCACGCTGGAGCAACCGCTTGGTCTGAGCTCTCTCGCTGGTCTGCATCCGCTTCGGAACGACATACGAGAGCCCGCGCTGGCTAATCATCTCCAAGAGGTGCTGGCTATCGAACTCCCGGTCCATCAGGACGTTATCGACATGGACGAGGTCCTCAGCCGAATCGAGCAAGTCCTCGACGATTTCCTGTCGTGCTCGCCGATCCCGATTCCGTTCCGCTAAAATCCTGACTCGAGTTGTGGGTAAGAGACAGGGCTAAAGACGCAGGTATTCTCCTTGGTTCTGTATAATTGAACGCTCAATGAGGTACAGACAATTCGAGATTCACCAATATGAAAAGCACTGACATGATAAATGGTTACAACTCAATTGTGATAATTATTATTCACTACCGATAAAGGGGTAGCTCGAAGATATTATGAAGTAAAAATAATTACTACCATCGAAAGTCACTAGTATCAAACCGAATATTATCAATTTGTATGACGAACTCACTTCTTGGAAGAATCACAGATACACTATTTGGAACCAACTCAGATGCGAACGACGGCGCCTGCTGTGGTGTTGAAATTGAGGAAGTGGACGACGGAGAATAATTAACAATGTCTGAATCCACTCCTGAATCGACACGACAAACGCTTAATCGTCTTTATGATAATCCCGAAGATCGTCTGACGTCGCTGACCGAGTTGACGGCTGACGACACAGAGATTCAAACGACGCAAGCAGTATTCAAAGCGCTCTCAAACGAGTACCGGATTCAAATTCTTGAAGCCCTCAGGGATGGGGAGTTGTGTGCGTGTGAAATACAGGTCGTCCTTGATGCTCCTCAGTCAACTGTCGCGAGCCATCTTCGTGAACTCAAAGACACCGATCTCGTCAACACGCGTCGACAGGGGAAGTGGACATATTATCGCATCGGAGATACAGCCGTCCTCCAATTACTCGACATTGCAGACGCACTTGGTGGGAAGACAGCATGACTCCTTCTGGTATCGAGACGGCACTGATTGATTCTGGAGATTATTTTGTTCATCTGGCGACAATTCTTGTTCCGCTGTTCATCGGAGCATCGTTTCTCGTTGGACTTGTTGAGGAGTACTTGCCGCCGGAAACGGTCGAAGAGATACTCCAGAAGCGAAATCGAGGAAGCGGAAATGTTGCGGCAGCAGGTTTGGGTGCTGTGACGCCGTTTTGCTCATGTTCGACTGTGCCAGTTCTTGCAGGGCTACTTGGCGCTGGCGCACCGCTTGGATTGTCATTCTCATTTCTGTTGGCGTCGCCTATTGTCAATGAAATTGCTGCGTTCTTGTTATTGGGATTATTCGGCGTCGAAGTGACAGCAATATACCTCATCTCGACACTGATCGCCGCAATCGTTGGTGGGGTCATTATCGATATCCTCAATCTCGACCATCTGGTAAAAAATGTGCAAATTACGACGAACGATCGCACAGTCGCGACGGATGGGGGTACCACATCATGTTCGTGCTCAAGTAATGCACAGACGACAAAAACACACCGCAAACGGATTGAAACCGCTGCTGGAGGCGCTTGGTCGTTCTTTACTGGGGCATTCCCGTATCTCCTTCTTGGGATGATCCTCGGTGCACTGATTCACGGAGCAGTACCTGCTTCGTGGCTCCAACAGGTTGCTGGGAATCCACTTGCTGTTCCACTAGCCGCACTCGCAGGCGCACCGCTTTACGTCAGCATGGCAGGAATGCTCGGTATTGCTGCTCCGCTCGTTGACCAAGGCGTCCCAATTGGGACAGTTATCGCGTTTGTCGTCGGTGGTGCAGGTGTCAGCATCCCGAACCTGATCCTACTTAACAAACTCTTCGAGCGGAAACTCCTCGCTATTTATGCCGTCACTGTCGTTACGACTGGGACTATGCTCGGTTATGGATTGAACTTCATTTCTATTTGAATATTTTCTTGTGACTAAAGATGCGGGCAAATGCGGAGCGAATGTTTGATATCTCGCAGGTTGTGTTTCTTTGTCAATATCACTATACCTTCGATCGACCTGTCTCACATGAGCGAATCAAGCATTGACACCCTCCCCGCCCTGAACGGCGAGGTTTGGCGCCTGCTCATCGGATGAGAAAGTATAAATAAAATTGAATATTCCCCAATTATCTATTGTGATGTGCTACAACTCACATTCAGGGACAGTAACATCAGGTCTGCCGACCGAGACTCCAATATCTGCGACTGATGTCATTTCGAAGACAAAGTAATCTGCTGGAATCGCTGTCACGAATTTATCATAATCGCTGAGGGGTTCATGTTGGTCGCTCGTCCCATCATTATCATGCAGATGACAGACTCGGATTTGATCACCAAATTTCTCAACGAATTCTTGATACTCATGCCCGTTCACATTCGCATGTCCAATATCAAATGTCACATCAAGTGATGCATCAGTCCCGTCAATAGATACTGCTGATGCAAGATCAGCAACTGTTGTTGTATGTCTAATATCACGGTCACTTATTGGTTGGTTCTCAACACAGAGTGGAACACCAACACGGTCGGCGTAGACTGCGCACTCTCGAAGTGACTTGCATGCATTATTATGTGCTTTTTCTCGCACCCACTCAGGATAGCGACGAGGGACTGACCCAGCGTGAACAACAACACCACCAGCCTCTGCCGCAGCAGCGTCATCAAGTGTTTGTTTCACTTGTGCAACACTATTTCGACGAATAGCATCATTAAAACTCCCCATGTTCCAGTCTCGAAACGGTGCGTGATAGGTAAGTGAGACATCATATCTATCTGTGAGCGCGCCAAGTGTTGCCGGCGTTGGTGTGTCTGGAAATCCTTCAAGATACTCGCGTTTGAGTTCAAGATGTGAGAGTCCCAGATCGGTAATATATTCAAGAAATGATTCGACTGAGATACCAAATCGAACATCCATCGCAGCACCGAGTTGTGGTTGTTGTGTACTCATTTTGCTCCCTCCGCACGGTACACAGGAGCCCCTGCGACAAATGCACGAGTAACTGTTGGGGTTGGATTGGGATCGACCATTGCAATGTCAGCACGTGCACCAGCTTCGATGCGCCCACGATCAGTCAGCCCAATAGCATCAGCAGGATTCTTACTGACGCGTGCAACGCGCGTTGGCAATGGCTCACCCGTATCGATGAATACCGCTGCGAGTAGCGACATTGGATGATAGTCTGTGACAAGCGCATCGACCACATCCGCCTCAATTGCGTCCGCTGTCCGGAGATTCCCCCACTGGCTTTCCCCACGAATGAGATTGGGTGCTCCCATCGTGACAGTCATCCCAGTGGCATGAGCACGCTTTGCCGTCTCAATGTTGATTGGATATTCACTAATATTGACACCAATATCATGCAATTGCGCCACCTCCGTTGGATCCTCATCATCGTGTGATGCTACTGGAATATCTGCATCGCGTGCGCAGTTAACAATCCGACGGACTCGTTCACGAATTGTCTCCAATTCAAGACTGCCACGCTCATCAATCATCTCTTCTGCCTCTGCGACAGTATGATTCTGCGAATTTCGATAATACTCTATGAATGCATCTGTATCGCGAAACTGCCCTTTACCAGGAATATGACTCATGACCGAAACCAATCCTGCGTCGTCAGCGTCAAGAAGCGTCTCAATCGCCTCAACACAGCGTTTCTGTGTCACTTCACACCGAGCATGAATGCGGTGGTCAGCAATGAGTCCATCAGTTTGCTCAACCGCCGTGGTGAGTTCAGCGCCAAGTTCAGGTGAACGATTTGCTTCGGGATCAACCTCAAACGAGATTGCATGAAATTTGGTTGTGATTCCAGCAGCGACATTCGCGCGGTCTGCACTCGCCAACGCCATCTGTGTCTCAATTCGCGCGCCTGCTCGTGGGTACAGATGTGATTCAATATCATCACCATGAAGATCGATAAGACCTGGAACGAGATACTGCCCTGCGGCGTCGATGCGCCGGTCCGCAGCGGATAGTGTCTCATTTTTGATATTCTCCCCGACTGATTTAATTCGATCTCCCTCAATATGAATACTACCGTTAATTACGGTCGATGGCGTGACAACCTGCCCATTTTCAATAACAACACTCATGATACGGGTGTCGTCATGAGATTTCTTTTGGGCATGTGTTGATTTCGTTGTGTCACGAGTATCGTTATCTCCATCGTGGGTGTGCGCATTTTGTGTTTGATTATCACTCATTGAGGGTCTCCACCGTTAGTGTCCGTCTCTGAATCGCCCGCAGTATCTGCAGTGTAGTCGTTATTTGTTTTTTTCTCCTGGTCGACAGCAACTGAGTCGGTGCGCGAGTGTGTCGCTGAGTATGTCTCAGCGGGTTCAATTCGCTTGAGTTGTGCCTCATCAAGAACGGCAATCCGGTCGGCGACAGCCGAGACAACATCCGCATTATGAAACACACCGATAACCGTCGTATCATCATCTAAATACGTTTCTAGCAGTTCAACCGCAGCACGACGTGTTTCTGGATCGAGTGCACTTGTCGGTTCATCAAGCAAGAGAAGATTAGGCTTTGGTGCGATTGCCTGTGCGAGATTGACCCGTTGTCGCTCACCTCCACTGAACGTCGCTGGGTATGCCTCCCATAATGACTTGGGAAGTCGAAGTTGCGATAATAACGATTTTGCACGTTCACGAGCCTTCTTATCTGCAAATCCCTGCTCGCACAGCGGTCGCGCGACGACATCAACTGCAGGAACTCGTGGGATCTCATCAAGAAATTGTGATGTATATCCGATTGCGTTTTTTCGCAGGCGAATGATTTCTCGGTCTGAACAGGAGACAAGATTAATCTCAGTCGTTATTTCATCACTCGATTCATCCCCCGGATTTTGCACACGCTGATGATACAGAATATCCCCATCAGTCGCTTGATATGTTCGATAAATACATTTTAATAATGAAGACTTTCCTGACCCCGACTCACCAACAACACCAAGAAACTCACCGGCAGTAACCTGAAATGAGACCTCATCAAGTCCAACAACCTCCGTTTCATCAACCGTGTGGAGTGCAAATGTTTTTGATAATTGCTTGACCGTGAGGACTGGTCGACATAGCTCTGTTCGAGATATCGATTGTGTCTTAGTCTTTGTGCGATCGTCTGTATTTGCTTGTGATGTCATCTGTTAAATTACTGAATTAATGAGTGTCTGTGTGTACTCGTGATGTGGATCTTCCATGATACGGTCCGTCAATCCCGACTCGATAATCCGTCCATGTCGCATCACCGCCGTTCGGTCAGCCAACAACCGGATGACACTCAGATCGTGTGAAACGACGATTGCAGCAACATTGTTTGCTTGCTGAATCCGTCGAAACATATCGAGGACACGAGCCTGAACGCTTACGTCAAGCCCTGCTGTTGGTTCGTCAAGAATGATGATATCAGGCTCATTGGCGAGTGCACGCGCAATCTGAACACGCCGTTGCATACCGCCAGAGTATGTGTGGGTTGGGTCGTCCATCCGGTCAACAGGAATCTCAGTTGCGTCAAACAAGTTCCGGACCCGTTCACGGACATCATCATATCGCCGCCATCCAGCAGAAAGCAGTTTTTCTGCAACATTACCGCCGCCAGAAAACTCTAACTCGAGTCCATCCCGAATATGTTGATGTACGAGACTCAGATGGGTGTTTTTCAGTTCATGTCGTGTTTGATAATCAACAGCTAAGAGATTGCCATCATATTCTGTATATGAAATGTCACCAGCTACTTCTCCCTCATCATCTTTCTCAAGTGCAATGAGTTCTGCAAGACTTGACTTTCCAGATCCAGATTCTCCAACAATCCCGAGCACCTCACCAGCGTCGACTGTCAAATTAATGTTTGCACATGCAATGACAGTGTCACAAACAGGACAGTGATTCGTCCCAGCATCATCACCAGTGCGTTCGATACACGCTGAGCATCCAGAGCCATACTGCTTTTTTATATCTGATACCTCGAGTAATCTCATACTCATTCGGTATCACCTGCAGTGTCTCCAGAATCGGGATCACTTACCCCAGGACCCCACCCGTCAATCGATTGCTCAAGATGATGATCACGATCTAATTCGGGTTTTTGTTGTCGTTTGTGACAAAAGGACGCATCGTTACAACTGTAGTAGACCGATCCATCATCTGTTTCAATCTCAGTGAGATACGTATCGGTCGACCCACATGCATGACAACTGACGTCGGGGAAGCGCTCAACCTGAAATGTGCGGTCTTCAAATGCAAGTGGTTCGACCGATGTGTGTGGTGGCACAGCATAGATACGTGCTTCTCGTCCAGCAGCGAAAATGAACAATGAATCCGCATGATCAAGTTTCGGCACATCCCAGCGGGGGATTGGAGAGGGATCCATCAAATACCGTCCAGCAACCATTGTTGGGTATCGAGCGGCGATATTGATCTCACCCCACTCAACGACGTTCTCATAGAGGTGTACCCACATTTTCCCGTAATTACGATGCGCATGCCGTCGACGATTCGCAGCATCGGAGCCGTCAACTTTCCGAAGTGGGTCAGTGACGGGAACCTGCAATACAAGAATTTGCTCATCGGTGAGAACTTCCTCAGGAATCCGATGTCGAGTTTGAATTATATCTGCGTTTGTCGTATCAGTCGTTGTTTCGACATCAGCAGTGTTTGATGCCAGCCGTCTAATATTTGCTGCATTGACCGATTCATCGGACCCTTGATCAATCACTTTGAATGTATCATCAGGTCCAAGCAGTGAGAGTGACGCCTGAATACCACCAGTTCCCCATCCACGGGCTAGCGGCATCGGTCGAGAAGCGTATGGAACTTGATGTCCCGGAATTGAGATAGCCTTGATAATTGATCGCCGCACTTCACGCTTTGTGTGCTCATCAAGATACGCATAGTTGTATCCTGACAAGCTATCATCATCATCAAACTCACCGAGGAGTGAATCAACGGTTTCAACAGCACTTCCCTTGGGTTCGGTCATTTCATCTTTGGGCTGATCATGTGCGTGCTGATCGGCATAATCTCTTGATTGAGTTGTGACATTATCATCTTGATTACCCTCTTTGACTTCTGCGTCTGTTTCTGCATTTATTTCACTCATCACACTCAACCTCCGTTGTTGTCGTCCCGTCAGATTGTGTTGCATGAGTGCTGTCACTATCTGCTGTTCGTTGTCGAATCCCTCTGATTCGATCAAGAATTGACTGAAATGTTACATAATGTGGCAATTTAAGATGCTCAATAAATCCAAATGAGTCCATTCCGTCGATAATATCTAAAACAAATTCTGGATCTTCTGCAGGCTCAGCGTCACTATCAAGTTGGATCGATGCATCAAGTATTGTCATTGCAATCGTCTTTCGCTCATTCCGTCCAAAGGTGAGCCCATACCCAAATGCAAACTGTGGGTCATCCCGCTTGGCGTAGATAGGGACGATTGCTTCGCTTTCGCTCACCTCAATATCAGTGATTGTTGCAGTCTCCTCAGTATATGGATGCTCAATCATGACCGGTAGCCGCCCAATCCGTACTTCAGCAAGCGTTGGATGCACCTGCCCATAGCCGCGAAGTGCAGAGTATCCAAGTGCAGTCATTGCCCCTGTTTCGCCACGAGCTAACTCCTGTAAGATAGCATCGCGATCTGCCGGATGAGTAAGCGACTCACGTGTCGTGTCTGTTGGATCAGTTATCTCAGGTGAATCTGGCTCATGAACGAGCCCTTCTGACCGAAGCACAGACATCACATTTGCGAGCGATTCAGGCGCTTCCTCAGTCGTCACATCCCACTCGGCTGTTGGATCCATTGGCTCCTTTGTCCCGCCGGATTGGGTTTTTCCCTCGTTGGTAAGTGCGAAGTCAAGTAACCGCTGAGTATAGTCCTTTGTCGGACCAAGAATTTGTCCACCTGGAACGTCTTTGTATGCAGGCGAGACTCGTCGTGTTGCAAACATCTCATTTGGATCAACTGGAACAGTCTCATCCCACCGCTCAAGCGTTGAACGGTACGCACGTAGGAGGAAAGCGGCCTCAACTGTATCCCCCTGTGCTTGTTTGACCGCAAGCGCAGCGAGGCGAGGGGCATAAAGACCTCCTTCACTCATCACTTGTGCGACTGTACGACCAAGTTGTTCCTCAAGTTGGTCAACGCTTACTGGCTCGGTGTCGCCATTGAGACGCTGTTTCTCAAAGAGGTCAGCCGCACGTTCGATAAGCTCCTCACCAGCTTTGACAGCAACATATCCCATTAGCGTGCCTCCGATTCGCGTTCACGCACTGACCCGTCGGTTACTGTCGACTGAGCATGCTCAATCGTGACTCTTGATATGCTTGCTGACCGAGGAATCGCAAGCATAGACTCAGCAGTCGTGATAATCACGTCGACACCCCGTGGATACGTTGACTGCGCAGTCGCAATTCGATCCAACTCTTCTGGAGGAAGCCCAATCGCTACTGTTCGGCCTGTCTTTGTTGGAACTCCCGGTCCGTCAATTGTGACCACTGTAATTGAGGTGTCATCCCCAACCGCATCCTGATGGATATTATCAGACTCGACGGCTGAATGTGATGATATTGTTGTAAGCGTCTCAACTCGATATATTACTGTTGCACCATCACTTGGCTCAAGCAGTGTTCCACGTGGAATATCTCGAATATCCCATGATGGTACCCCCCGCGTATGAATAATATCCGCTTCACGTACATCCGCATCTTCATATCGCCCTTGTGCGTCAAGCTCTTTTTGAAGCTTTTCATCATCTATCTGTGCTTGGAGTTCATGATCAACGAGCGTCACAACGACAGCGTGATCAACGGGAGTGACACTGTGCTGTTCAATTGTTCCTGGATTGGATAATACAGCACATAGCGTTCGGAATGTTTTTTGAGTATCATGAATGGGATCAATCCCAAGAGCTCTCATAACTCATTCTCCATTGTTTCAAACTCGACTGCAGTATGTTGACTTTCACTCCATGTTTCGTCCCGCTGTTGCTTGCGACGTTCATCCACAGTATCGAGTTTATTTTGGATTATTTCAGCATGCGTATGATTTCCAGCAACCGCAGCATCAATAATCGCTCCCGAAAGCGCTGCTCGCTCTTGTTTACCTGGGTACATTGCGAATCCCTGTGCATCATTAATCGAAACCTCAGCAGGCGTGACCACTATCTCACCAAGATTGAATTGCTGGTGTTCAACAGGGTCTGTCACCTGTTGCATGATTAATTGTGGATGTGGCTCCTGTAAGACCGATAACGAGGGATTGGTCGCAAGCACCCTGTTTGCGAGGGTTGTGAGTGTTTTTATCTCCGCATGCGCAATCTGCTCAAATCGAATAGTCCGATCATTTCGATCATCGTACTCCATGAACTCACTGTTCTGTAATAACCTGATAAGCCTGCGCTAAGTACTCTCTATGTTGTCACTCCAAGTGAGGTTATAGTTACCTTCGATAATATTTCGTACAGACGCCTATTTATTAATGACATCTTATATATAACCAATTATACCAGAATAGACCATTATTGGTTATTTATCAAATATATTGGTCCAAGAACTCTCCTTGCCATTCGTTATTGACCTTATATACTCTATGAGGACAATAATTATTCACTCGACTTAGTTCAACACAGGTGATGATGAAGAAGAAAGATCAGAATGTAAATCCGGAGCGAAATCACACAAATCAGTCTCGCGGTATGCTAACAGGGCGTCGTGGATTTATTGCCGCAGGTGCCAGCGCTGTCCTTGCTGGGCTTGCCGGGTGTAGTGGTAGTGGAACGCTCGGCGGGTCTGCGAGCGGTGGTGGTACGACAATCACCATGGTGCTGACGCCAGGAACACCTTCGGATATTCGGACACGGTATGAACCAATGCGAGCGATGATTGAAGGTGAACTTGATGAAGTTACTGTTGAGATGCAAGTTCCACAAGACTACTCAGCAGTTCGCCCAGCGCTCAATAGTGAACAAGCCGAAATTGGAATGGACGATGTTACACTTATTTCGAATCCCGACTTAATGGATGTATATGGGACAACCGTCACGGGTGGGTCGGCGTTTTATTTCTCAGTAATGCTGACAAATGAAGACTCAAATATCACACAACGCGAAGATATAGAAGACAAAACAGCGGCTTTTGCTGATCGTCTCTCGACAAGCGGATCAATCTTTGCAACATATGCGCTGAAACAAGCTGGTCTAGACGTTGGTGATGCCCCAGATGGTGACCCGGTTGATTTCACCGGCTCATGGTCGAATCATGAAGTTGCACTCGAGAAACTTGGTGCTGGTGAGGCGGATGCAGCAACCACGTATGGTGGAAACGGAATGCCACATATCTCATCATCATACAAATCTGACTTTCCACAACGCGTCATTGATAAGAGTTCAGCACTGGATGTGCTTGATACTGAGTCACCAAAATTCCGACCATTCTGGTGGTCATTCCCGATTCCAAAACAGCCAGTATATGCCCGAAAAACCTGGGATTCAGAGTATAAAACACAGGTTGGCGATCTTCTTGTTAACTCAAATAAAAGCTTAATTCAACAGTATTATCCAGAGGATTACAATGAGGCTGATTTACCATTCACAACACTCCGTGACACCTCAATCGATGACTACCAACCCGTAATTAAACGACTCAATAATCTTGGAATCGAGCTTGGATCCTAATCCCTGGTAGCAATCAACTAACTCTTTTATTAAAGATAATTATTATGAGCACACTTACTGTAGATAACGTAACAAAAACATATGGTGACGTCGTTGCACTCGATTCAGTCTCATTCGAGATTGAAGATGAATTTGTTGTCCTTCTCGGTGAATCAGGAGCTGGAAAGTCAACGATGCTCCGCTGTGTTAACGGACTAACACATCCAACCGAAGGAGAGATTCGACTTAATGGGGATCCGATCAATGGCTCACGCTCTGACATTGGGATGATATTCCAGCAACACAATCTCGTTGATGGTGTTTCAGCGTATATGAATGCACTTACTGGTTCACTTGATCGAACGTCGACAGTTAGCAGTCTATTACAACAGCAAAATAAAGAGACAAAAGAACGCGCGCTTGAAGCACTTCAGACCGTTGGCCTTCTTGAGGAGTCACATCAGCGTACCTCACAGATGAGTGGTGGGCAACAACAGCGTGTTGGAATTGCACGAGCACTTGTACAGGATCCAGCATTACTTCTTGCGGACGAACCTGTTGCAAGCCTCGATCCCTCAAGTGCAGAGAGTGTAATGGACTATCTCAAAAAAGCAGCAAGCGTTCATGAAGTTACTGCACTCGTCAGTCTTCATCAAGTAAATATTGCAGCTTACTTTGGTGAACGATTTATTGGACTCCGCGATGGTGAGATACTCTTTGACGTCAGTCCTGAGAAACTTACCCCAGGTCTCGTTGACGATCTCTATGGAAATGTCGAGACGGTTGGGCTTGCAACTGATAATAGCGATAACTCAACTGTAAATACTTCTGATGGTACTCGTTTCGACACCGAAACCGGTAGTGATGATACTGATGAGGTAGATGTTATTGGGCGGCAAGTAGAATCATGAGTTCTCAATCATCTGACTCTCGACTCCGCGACCTGTTACAGTACTTTGGACTTGCCTCTGTCGGGGACTCTTCAGTCGAGAAAAAATTAACCGATCTTCGCAGACGTAAGACAGTTCGCCGGCTATACGCTGGTCTCGGTATTGTCATAGCAGCAATTGTATTCAATGCAAGTCTAAATGCTGTTGGTTTTTCACTTACTGAGTTATTTGCACAGATTCCACAGTTCACCGAAGCACTTGGAGAGTACTTCCCTCCAACAACGTATTATGGAATTCCATTTATTGATTTCATGCAGTATTGGAACTTCATTATCGCGGAAAATCTCTTTGCCGCCTCTCAAATTACGATTGCGATTGCGATTGCTGGAACGATACTTGGGCTTCCCGGGGCATTATTATTTGGTATCATGGCAAGTGAGCGTGTCGTCCCATACCCATTCAATTTTGTATTTCGTGCAACAATGAGCCTTATTCGTGCAATCCCAGCACTTGTGTGGGTCTTAATTCTGATTCCGCTTGGTGGGGTCACGCCATTTACTGCGACACTGGCGATTATGATTGACACAACAGGATATCTTGGGCGACTATTTACTGATGAACTTGAAGAAATCGCTGATGGTCCAATTGAGGGAATCCAAAGCACCGGCGCAAACAAAAGCCAGATTGTCTCCTTTGGGATGCTGAGTCAAGTCTTCCGACAATTCATTGCGTGGATTGCATTCGATCTTGAACACAATGTCCGAGTCGCAATTGGACTTGGTCTTATTGGCGCAGGCGGACTTGGGCTTGAGCTTGATATCCAACGAAAAACGTTCCATTACACTGAGATGATGGCTTGTATTCTTCTTGTTGTTCTTCTAGCCGGGTCAGTCGAACTCCTCAGCCAGCGAGTTCGCTCATATCTTCGTGACGATGATGAAGTCGAAGAAACTGGGATTCTTGAAGCGATAATCACTGCCCCTAAGAAAATCATTACTGCAACAGCTGGTCGACGTGAGCGCTGATTAGCCATGTACATCGAGTCATATGGACCGACACGTATCGATTCGCTCAGTCCAGAACCGACGTTACATGATCCGGTCCATATCACCGAGAGCAATCTCGGGAGGTGGACAGATGTTCGCTCATACGCTCGTGTTAGTGAATCAACACTCGATGATTACAGTTATCTCATGGAGCGCGTTCAATTAGACTACACATCTGTTGGGAAGTTTGTGAGTGTCGCGAGTGATGCCCGATTGGGACCGACAAATCACCCGATTACCCGCCCAACCGCACATCACTTTAGCTATCGCGCAGCCATGTATGATCTCGGCAGCGACGATGAGACGGTATTTGAGTGGCGATCAGACCATCCAGTAACTATCGGTCATGATGTGTGGATTGGTCATGGCGCAACTATCCTACCAGGCGTTGAGATTGGTAATGGTGCTGTCATTGCTGCCGGTTCAGTCGTCACCGATGATGTTTCTCCATACACTGTTGTTGCCGGCGTGCCTGCATCGGTTATTCGTCGTCGATTCGCGCCAGAAATAGCAGCTCGTATTGAGTCAACTGAATGGTGGCACTGGAGTCACGAAACACTCAGTGAACGAATTGCTGCATTCCGTGATCTTGAGATGTTCCTTGATATGTACGCGCCGTCTGATTAAATAATAAAATAATCTGAGTGGCAGTAGCGACGGGCAAATAAAATCACTTGCTCTCTGTGAACTACCCCACCCTACTCGCTCACGGCTTGCACCGGTCGCTACTTGAGGGTGGGGCTTCCTGTTTCTATGACGCGCTTTCCATCCACAACCTCGGAACTACCCGACGAGCTAAACTCACTCACGTTCAAATTCTCGTATGTTCTGGTTGAAGACCAGAGTGAACCTGGACTGCGAGTTCAGCGGCATCAACCCAGTAGTGAATCGCACGCTCAAGTGCACGTGTGATGGTTACGAGATATCCATACATCTCTGGGTCGTACGCCGTTACCAGTTCAAATAATTCATCAAGATCTCGATGGACGGTCTTTTCAAGAGCTACCAACTGCTCATGAGCACTAAGATGACACTCAAAAAGAATTGTCTCGAGGTGTGAATTGATTGCATCGCCCGCTTCGAAAATATCGCTCACGCGTTTCTCGATGACACCTGTTGCAGGAGGTTGCTCACGCGTAACGACATCAGCGATAAAACAGGCTCGATCACCGACAATTTCAAGATTTGTTGCGATTGTTGAAAGATCTGCTGCGATGCGATTACCTGGCCAATTCGTTGTCAGTGTATATGATTTGAGTTCACTCAACACTGCGGAATACCGCTCATTTGCGAGCGACTCAAGCGTTCCTGCTGGTTGGTCCGGTTTATTATCAAGAAACGCATCATGAGCAGCATGATATTGTGTTGTCGTCACCGTATTAAGCCGATTTAATAGGTCTAAGACAGAAGCACTGCGCTCATTCCCGGTTGTCTGTAATCCCTCAGTAAGCGTCGATGAGAGTGCATCGATACCTGTCTGTGCGTTACTCTCAGACACATCCGTACCAGAATCACGGGTTTTTCTCGCTGTATGTGTCTGATTAGCATCTGCCCCAGCGGATTCTGTTGTTGTCGCTTGTGAAGTTGTCTGGTTATTAAGTCGCGATACGATATCTACAGACTGATAGACACGTTCATTATCAACCACATACCCCTTCCGTACAATATTATCAGCTTTGAGATCTTGTAATAATTCTGAAGCATATTGCTCTGAGATACCGATCTGTTCTGCAAGTGCTGCTTTTGTCGGTGGTGCTGTCTGATCAATCGTATCAATGACTTGGGCAAGTGTTGCATCACGACCCTGTCGAGTGGCATCATGCGGCCGTCGCCATGTTCTATTAGACATAATTTCTAAATGACAATACCGTGATAAAGAGATAACCTATAGACTGTACAGTGTGGTACATACAAATATTGAGTATATGTGCATCTAAAAAATATAACATGTTTAGGCTACTCGAGGAATTCACTCCAACAGCCGAATTTATATGATAATCAATCAGCTCATAGTATGATTCTCGCTATCTTAATCGGACTCTATAATTATATATAGCTCTCTACAGTGAGTATATACCTATTGGAATGAAAAGAGTGGACAAGCACACTCATATAAACTATCATATAATTACATCTGTGCATCTGTAATGTATGGAAACACGAAAGGTGCAACTTTCGGGTGGGACCACATATACAGTCTCACTTCCAAAAAAATGGGCTCAAGAACACGGTATTGGATCAGGGTCTGTACTTGCGCTCCACCCAAGCGGTGATGGATCACTTCTTGTTGAGGCAACTGCTGATCGATCATGCATTGACCAGGGTGTGACAGTTGATATTTCAACAATCTCAGAGACAGCACTTCGACAGCGGATTCTTGCATTACACGCTGTTGGATTTGACACTGTTACATTACGAGACAATGCTGGCAGTGGACATGAGAAAGCCCGAACCGTTGAAGAAACACTCCGGGAGTTGTCCGGGTTTGAGTTGCTTGAAGTCAATGAGCACCGTATCAAACTAACCAATCTGATTGATGCACAGAATGTTGATATTAAAAAAAGTGTCCGACGACTTCGGTTGGTGACACTCGCAATGCATCGCGACGCTGTCTCAGCAGTCATTAATACTAATGAAGAGCTTGCCGAACGTGTGATTGATCGTGACGATGAGGCAGATAAACTCTTTAGAATGATCACGCGTCACTTTCGTCGGTCACTGACTGATCTGTATGAAGTTGAGAAACTAGCACTTGATCGGGATGAGTTGTTTGAGTATTACTACACTGCTCGACAGTTTGAGCGGATTGCAGACCACGCTGAAAAAATAGCTCGATTTACCCTCAGACCTGATGCGACTATTTCTTCAACCCATACAGAGACATTATCATCACTCGGTGACGCAACGCGAAGTATAATCACTGATGCTGCGGATGCTGTCCTGACTGACGGTGATATTACAACAGCAAATACCGCAATCACCAAGCATGAGGATTTGTCAACTCGACTGACAGATCTGGACCGTGAACTCTATGATCATGATGTCCCCAGTGAGGCTTACGTTCTTGGATTACTCCTTGATAGTCTGAAACGAAGCGCAGAATATGGAATAAATATCGCAAGTATTGCAATCCAGCAAATCACTCGGGCGACAGTCGATCCGTCCTGATAGCTCCGATATCTACCGAGAGCACCCGTAGTCTCTCGAGAAATACCTGAGTATCATATCTTCGAATCACAGTTCGTTTGTTTTCGTATATAAATTAAGAATTCGCACCGTTTGCTTGTCCGCAAGGTCATGAGATTGACATCCTCCTTCGTGTGAACGCGGAGGAATCTTGAGTGTGAATGGTGGAGATTTCAGGGTTGCAGTCCCATCAAATATTATGCTGAGAATCCGTCCGAGGTTCACAGACTGTGTCGAGTGGGGATGGACTACCGGGAGTGCCACATCTCAACCCCCAGTACTCCTATCCTCAGCCATGTTGGGACTCCCAGGGTTGGTTATGCCCCGCCCCGGGGAGTCTGGCAGACCTCGGCGTACTTGGAGTTATTTTTGTATGTTCACACCAGTCGGGCACAGCATCGATTCAGTATCGTAATCAATCGTTTACCTGACCGGGTCCGATTATTGTTTGATTGCTTGGGGTGGCGAAGCCGCCATTGTCGAACTAATCGGAATCGCTCTGTTCCCGATCTAATCCCTCTGTTGAGAAGGGTTGCTTAGGAATTAAAATGACGGATTGAAATCTTGGGTGAGCAGTCGAACGTGGAATGAGTCCGGATTGCCGGATTCATCCTGCGTTACCGAGACCGCTAGTCTCGTTTGCACATCAGAATTCATAGCTTTCTGGGGATAGCGAAAGCTGCAGGTATTCTTCTTGAATCTCTATAATAGTATCAACTCTGGGTTAAGCGCACGATGTTAGCTGAATACAGGTGCTAAGCCCCCGTCCTCAATGAATGAGCGATGCGAGTGAGTAGGACGAGGGCGGGGATACAGCGCCGTCATCATCTGTTCATACAGTTCCACTGGCACATTTACTATCATGTCGTAGCCGATAGTACGATACTCACACGTCTTCAACGGTGTTCAAGCGCGACAAGAAGCGCGCACCGTTGATTGTGGCTGAGTGTCGATTCGGTAGGAGTGGGTTACTTTGAACCTCTCGTGAAGGGAAGTCGCCTGTGGAGTCAGGAACCGATGTGTCCACGTTGAATGTAAGTTCCGACATGGAAGCAGGAAGCCCTGTCCTCAACAAGCGAGGAGCTGATAGCCCCGAGCGCGGTAGGTTAGGGTAGTTCACTCTGTAGTTTTGTTGTTTGCGTCTAGGGATTGTGTGTTTATTTCAGTCATCATTTCTTCCATCTCACAAGTCGCTAATATATCGCGAACACGGTCTGTTTTCGCTGTTGTTTCTGCATTATTCTGCATCAACACTGTTTCAGATGGAAACAGCTCCTCACCAACTACGAGTCCATGTTCACGCGCGGTTGACCCAGTCACCGTTAGATATACCCCGACACCGGCATTCGAAATCGCTGCTTCTTCTTGTTGTTCTTCATGTGGATATTTGAACGACACATCATCAAGTGCGTATGTTCCAAGAACAGCTTCAACCAACCGCTCGTATCTTGGAGAAATACACAGTGTTCCTTGATACTCAATGATGAATGATCGATCAAGTGAAACATCATAATCAAGTACGTCAGGGCGTGCTAGTAGCGTATGATATACTGTATCACCAAGTCCCGTCACAACACGAACATCAGTGTTCATCGGATCAATTCGCGCGTTAATCTCATCGATTGAGTCAATCCCATCTGCCCGAAGGTCAACAACTTCCTCGAGCACAAGGTCGGCACTATCGAATCCAAGCCCGAATGTATGTGTTCGCAATGCTCGAAACGGCTCCTCGCGACCAATAAGTTGTACTGGTATACCAGAAATGTCGATTGTGAGAGTATCAAAAACAATTCGACGTGGCATCCCAGGACGGTCATCTCGCCGAAGTGTATATTCTGGCTTATATTCATCATGAAGAGTTGAAATAGTTGACAATCGCTCGTACACGTCCATTGTCGGATCGATACTTCCCTTCGTGATTGCTTTCTCGTGACGCAGTGTCGAAATGACCTCGTCAACGACGGATTCAGCATCGGTAACCATTGCAATACGTTCGAGGACTGCCTCCAGTGGGCGACCTTTTCGAGGTACAGCCACTCGAACTGATTGAGTCATTACTCCAAAATATGTAATTGATTAATTAAACCGGTTGTGTTTTCAAGACTTATATGCTGAGCAGGCGCAATACCACGGCCTTTAGTGATTCAACAAACTTCTGGGTGAACTTATTCACTAAGTCGATGCGAGAGAACTATTCTGACTGATGCATGTCTACTCAAGCACCCACTTCTTCTGTGAGCTACTACAGACCGTGGATACGCGCCGTCACGCCCTCCAAAATCCTACTGTCGTCGCTCGATTTAAATTTCAAAATACATACATTTAAATCACAGGCAATCACACGATTAAATAGGAATCGGTTGGAAACAGAGCGATTCCCGCCAGTCCTACGATGGCGGCCTGTCCGCCCCAAGCAATAAGACAATCATCGGAACCAGTCTGGTGAACGGTCGGTTCCGATACTGAACCGATGCAGATGCAGATGCTGTGCCCGACTGCTTGAAAACACCACAGAAAGTAACTCCGAGTTTGCTAACGCCTGCCGGCGTCCCTGCGGCAAAAACAACGCTTGGACGCCGTATATGGTCGAGAATAGGAGTACCGGCGGCTTGGCACCGCCAGCAGTCCCACCCACATCAGACCGCGAACAACCCTTCAGATTCGCACTGGCTGGTTGTTCGGTGGGAGTGTGAAACCTGAAACTCCCAACGCTCGGGATTCCTCCGCGTGAACGCGGAGGAGGATGTCAATCATCATGCTGATCTGACCGTGTCGACCGACCCACATCTCGATGTTATGATGTATTATATGAGTTAATCAACACTGACAGTGCTCACATCCCTTTGATAAAATAACGATGTTAATGCGACCTTTCGGAGTTATATATCGATACGGTCGCCAATTTCAGCAATCTCAATCACCCGAGGGAATGTATAACTTTGTGCATGTGCGTGCAATGCTGTTGGATCCGCTGTTAATCCTTTCCACATGTCCCAATGACTTGGAAGAAGCCGATCAATATTGAGGGCTGCTGCTGCACGGATAATCTCGTTTTCAGTTGCATACCATTTTGTTCGGACAGGTTCACCAGTGTCTTTATCATCGATATTACCAATTGAGCCAAATGCAAGTACCCCAAGGTCAATATCATATGCATTCCCGAGCGCGTCAAAATCATCGTGCGGCTTTGTATCACCACCATGAAAGAATGTTCCTGTGTCATGTTCAATCACATATGAGACCGGGTGTGTCGAATCAGGATCATGAGCGTACTCAACATGAACCGTGAACTCTCCAATATCAATTGTATCTCCCTCTGATATAACCTGGAGTTGTGTCTCATTGATATCATATTCATCCTGCCACGCCTCGGTTTCACGCGCAACATCAATTGAATCATCAGGTGCATAAAATCGCGCGTCTGTTGACTCAAGAATCGGACCCTGTGATGGACCATGGGTATGATCAGTGTGCTCATGAGTTGCGAGGACTGCATCCATGGTTGTGATATCACCAGGATCGAATGGTACCGGAATCATCCGAACCGTTCGCGGCGGATCACCAGTTCCAACATAGGGGTCAATTGCGATTGTTGTCCCTTCATTCCCCTTTAGAAAGAACCCATTACATCCAAGATACCAGATAGCAACTGTATTAGGTGATGCTGCTTCGACATCGCGTGGGAGCCACGATCCCCAATCAGTTTTGACTGTGCTCATATTATCTATGTAAATATCAAGCATTAATGGGTATAAAAATCAAGGAAAATACTCACCGCTTTATACACAAAAAATATCAAATGGATATTATGTATAATATCCCGAGATATCAGGGTAGATTAAAATATTCTTCGAAATGAAATAAAAGGTCGGTCACCTGGGATACTCCATCGTAATAACGCCAACACTGGCACTACCGAGTGAGTTTGTAATCTACTAATTGAATTTATTAATGATGCAGAACAGACACTATGTAGGTCTGTTTATAGTCTCGAGGCGATTCACCATGTGCCGTGGAATGTATCGAAAGAAAGCGAGTCCAATGGCTTATCACCAACAGCGATGCGATACTCGCCAGGTGTGAGCATCGGTTTATGAAACTGCGGCCCATCATCGGTGGTAATACGCGGACAACCTGTGTTGACAAAAGCGTCCATATCGAAGTTTCGAAGTCGATCTGGTGTCACCTCATCCATTGTAATGAGATATGTATTGTCGTTATCCTCAAGAATTGACTCAGCCGTATCCATTCTACCCTGCCCAATCTTCGTACAGAAGATAACTCCCCACTTGTTGGCACTCATTGCCTTATGTACAGCCGCATATCGCTGCTTCATGAACTTCTCTGTGTCAGCAACAGTCACGACGTTATTGACCGGATCTGCGATTAGAACGTGCTTATCCGGATGTTCCATCGCAAGCCCAAGTGGGTGGAACTTCCCACCACCAACGTAGAGTACCTGATTAGCATCAATGTCCGCTGATGCATAATTACACCCAAGCACTTGTCCCTCATGTGTGAGCCTGTCGTCACCTCGCCGAGTGTGAACATCAAACCCGCGTGTCTCAAGCCACGTGACCATTGATTCGAACTGATTCATATGTTGAGCAGTTGTCACGAGACCAACATCATCTTCGGGTAATTCATCAACAGCCTCTTCAAGAATCGGAAATGGGTCAACATTCGAGAATAGTGGCACATATATGATTTTATCAGACTCCTTCATTGGCGAGTGCCCAAAGTGCACGAATACGTCCGTTCGACGCATCAGATATGTATCAAGATCACAGGCACCATAACATGGTTGACCGGAGAGCATAAATGTCACATCATCGCCACAAAGTGCGCGCAGGTCATCTGCGACTGCTGGACCACGTCGTTTGAGTCCTTCAGGAAACTGTAATCCAACACGATCTGCATCACGTTCTTCAATCTCCTCAACAATTCGATCGAGTTCGTAATCCCACTCCCGATCATGTTTGAGTGACATACCGGTATTTCTGAGGTCGCCTTCAGTTGCTGTTTCTTGGCTCATTATCATATATAACCTGTCTGGCTGGATAACTGTTATTCACTGATGTTGCCAAAATTTCCCCTCATCCCGGTGTTCTATCAATTTATTCGTGAAGAACTCCGCATTTTTTCGGGTTGCATAAACACTATCGATGTCTGAATGCCAATCGGCACGGCGATGAATCAGCAGTTCTTGACATGCTCCTCCACGTTCACGCGGAGGAATCCCACGGCACCGCGCCGCTGCGCTGAGTTGGGGGTTTCAGGTGCAGGTTTGCAGACTGCCAATCTCACACACCGTGCGAATCGGTATGAAACCAGGTAATGGACAGCCTCTTGCAATTGGGAGTGCCACATCTCAGCCCCTCCCCCCGATACTCCTATCTTCAGCCGAAAACGTGTTCCTGTGTTAGTTTTGTCATAGGATTGGTGGTTGGTGGTCGGTGTCACCAGACTCGGTGTTACTTACGTTAACGCTCGCCCGGTGCGTTGTTTGCTTCCAACATGAGGCACACCCTGTTTCAAGCGTGAGCGGACACTCACACTCGAACCGCCACGTTTCAGGCGTTCGGCTACACCAGGGTCAGAGCTAGTGCGCCGATAATTATACTTATATGATGTTGTAAAGAAAGTGTTCGGAAACCTCCGACCTCCGGCTGCGACAGCGCGTATACACGGTCTGAAGACCGTGGTATTGCGCCTGTATCAGCTATAACAAGCAATTTGTCGGAACTATCAGATATCCCTGCTAACATATCATCATCGTGTCGATCTCGCTGTCTCATTTTGGGCCGTTGTGTACCATTGAGGCTGTGAGGTTGTTGTCGATCCGATATCCTCATACTCAAACGAAACGTAAACATTGGTCGTTTCATTTTCTGTGACACGACGATACGATGCAGTAAACGATGAGACAAACCCCTGCTCATTCACCTGAGCAACCGCTTGATACTCCTCAGTGCGACCGTCTGTATTTATTCCAAATGGCTGTCCGCTCGCAATAATGGTATATGTCCCATCGTTCGGTTTTGAGAGGACGACCCGTGATTCCGAGGTATCAAGATACCGTTGTATGATGCTTTCTGCGCGGTTGGCAAATCGCCCATTGTTGCTTCCAAACTCACCGCCACTAACAGAAAATCTCCCGAATGAAACATTCTCCTCGCTCTCGCGATCAACTCGAATATAAGCTGCTGATCTGTCAGCATAAACACTTAGATTCACATCTTCAGTCTCATTCTCCGACTGCAATATTCCTGTTGCGGTATATAAATAATCAATTTGATTGGCGACTACTGCCTCTTCTGAGAGCTCTTGCCAGGTTTGTTTACCAAACGCACTGACATTCTGCTTCCTGACGATATATCGATATGATTGTCCTGAGATAGTATCAGCATGTGCTGCTGCTAATCGGTCTGGATCAACGATGCCAGTTGTTGTGACGCCCGGTGGATATCCGAGTAATGTCTGCGTATCTCCTGTTGTCTTTCTAGGCTCTGAGCCGTTTGGTGCCAACTGACTTCTAGCATCTGATGCTGTGGATTGTGTCCCGGGGTCTGGCTGTGACCATGACTGCTGTTCAGCACTAGCTGATGAAACTCCAAGAAACACCTGAATCTCAGCACTTACTTCATTGATAATCGTTCCAACCGTGGTGTCTCCTGAAGTTGTCTCTGATGAGATATCTGACGCTACCCCTGGCATGACACCGAGTGCGATTCCACTACCTGTAATCACAGTTAATAAAATGATAACTACAAATACCGATGCTACCGGTCGCCGACGCTTGGCATGTGTATTTCGTATCAGTGATGTTAGGCTATTCAATAAGCTATGTTTCGTATACGTATTTGAGTGATGGCGGGTCCCGGTTTCGTCAGCATGTGAACTATCTATCGTAACAGACGTATTGAAATACTGATTAAAAAGTTTCTCAGCAGTCGGTCGTGGAATAGCATAAAGTGCAATTGAGCGCAATTCTGCAGGACCGACAATACGTGCATCAACAGCGCCAGTTGTCTCTATATATCGTTTTGTCTGCTGTGTCGTAATCAGAATATCAACTGTCTCAGGAATAGTGAATCGGCGAAATCGACTTGGCATCCATGAATGACCAACAACAGCAAGCACAGTCTGCGATTGACTCTCATTTTGACCACCAATATAGATATATTGCTGTTCAATCGTTACATCTTCATCATTCCGTGCGTCCCAGAGGGCAGCTACAAAGGCTGTAAAACGGGATTGTTCAAGCTCGCGAAGTAACGTCGCGAACCGGTCGGTTGAGACAGGTGCCACATATATATATATACAGGTTGGGCGCTAGACTCTTTTGCTTATTTCATCTTCCCACTTGTGTCTATTTGACTTCATCCGAGCTGCTGAATATATCATATGATTATTTATATGTCAATTCATCAGATTTAGATAGTGAATTACCCCGAAGCAGTTGGCTTGAGTACCCGTGCATATGACCGCACTTTGAAATACTTCCCAAGCATATATTACACAATGAGCGTTCAAACGGACAAACTTGAGCAGCTTGGAAGCGATCTTGGAGAGGCAATTGCTGAAACTCCGGAGTATGAAACATTCGAAGAAACAAAAGCAGCTGTCGAAGCAGATGATGAAATTCAAGCTCAGATCGCGAAATTCCAGGATCATCGTGATACATTTATGACTGCTCGTCAAGCTGGAACCGCTACCCAAGAGATGCTTGATAAAGTGAAATCCGCACAGTCAGAGCTACATAATATGTCGAAGATGGCAGCATATCTCGATGCGCAAAAAGCACTTCAGTCCAAACTTGAGGATATTAATAAAGCAATCTCAGACCCATTAGCTGTTGATTTTGGCGGTGAGGCAGGCGGATGTTGTCAAGATGAGTGATTCGTGTCGGTTACTATAACGACATAGTTTTCTGGAAAAATACCTTTATTTCGCTGACACGATTTGTCAGATAAATAGCAGAGATTGTGTTAGCGATTTTCAAAAGATCCGAGTGTTCAAATCACAATCCGACCTGACAATTTTAGCATGTTCGCGATTGCTGGTGGTAAGGGTGGCTGTGGTAAAACAACAACAACACTTGGGCTTGCTCGCGCGGTTAACGGTCCTGCAGTCGCTGTTGATGCAGATTATGATCTCCCAAACCTACATCGACTTGCCGGTACTTCGCGTCATACAATCAAATCATCATCTGAAACAACGTATATTGACCCAGTAGATCCACAGACCCGAATACTTCCAGCACCGCTTCCAGATGACCATATTACACATCTTACAGCGCGCATTCGGTATCTCAAAACGATTGTATCTGCTAACCTTGGTCCGGTATTCACTGATTGTCCCGCCGGAGCAGGTCCAGATGCAGCCCGCCCTCTCCGAGTTGCAGACATGGTCATTATAATCACTACACCAGCAGTTGCTTCGATCCAAGACGCTGCAAAAACGGCTGCCATGGCTCGAACACTTGGAACCACAGTTGCAGGTGTCATTGTTACACAGACAGATTCGCCACCGCGTGGACTCTCAGAAATGTTCGCAGCACCAACACTACACAGTGTACCTGAACGAACTGAACCACTTCATTCACCCGTAGTCACACAGGCATATTCAGCAATCACCGAGACATTGCTTAGAAAAAAGTGAAAAAAGTGAGTAAAAGTGAGTGATATTTTATATGTCCTATCAGATGGTGGCAATACTGTGATTCTTCCGTTCACCGTGGAACGTACTGCCATCAGACGAATATGTCATATGGCGGCATGGTACAGTAGTGCGGCACTGTTGGTATCCCTTCAGAAATAATACTCCGTGAACTCCCAAGTCAGTATCCCTCCGCTTGTGGGAAGTCCTGTTGTTCACTATGAGAGGATTTCCACTTTATCTATTACGCTCTTGTGAAGCAGATTGTTGGTGATGACTCTCCGAACTGAGTAAATTCGGTAAATCGGTTCTTTCACCCTGTCTCACTCTCGTTCTGGGAAGCTCAGGCGCCGTAGAGAAATACAAAAAATCGCCCGACTGCTCGCCACCAACAATGTACTTCATAAGAGCGATCTATTATTCAATAGGTGCTAAGCCGTCCTCAAGGAACGAGCGAAGCGAGTGAGTAAGGCGGGGATGGGATACAACGCCGTCATTACTCTGTCATACGGTTTGATCAATACAATCAGCATCCTGTGTGTTTTCGGTGTTTCACACGATGCTCGCCGTGTTCTCAGCCGTATTCGGGTGCGAGAAGAAGCACGCATTGACGAGTACGGCAGAGTGTCTATCCAGTAAGAGTGAGACACTCCGAACCACACGCGTGAAGTCTGGAATCTCTATGTCCTCACTATGCTTCTGACAGCGAAGCGAAGCGAAGCAGGAAACCCTGTACTCAATAAGCAAGAGGAAAGCAACGAGCAGCCCCGAGCGCGGTAAGACAGGGTAGTTCACTGCTAGTCATATCAATTACTCTTCAACATCGCCCAATTCAGCAGCTAGTTCTTCAGCGTCGATGTCTACATCTTCAAGTTCTTCGAGGTCTTCGACTGTTTCCTCGATATCGACATCATCCGACTCATCGACATCTGTCTCAACATCGTCTTCAGCATCGAGTTCAGGACCCATACCGCCCATCATGCCACCAAGACCCCCCATCATGCCACCTCGTCCATCAAGGATTTCTTGAATAATCATCCGGTCAATACCAGTCCGGTCAATAACCTCTTCTGCAATCTGTTGTTTTGAGAAGAGCCACTGTTGATTCATTTGCATTTCAGGCGTTGAGTCCACATAGAGTGTTTCCTTTTCAACTTCAACCGTCTCAGTTTCAGTTTCGACTGGTGGCTCAACTTCTGCTTCAATCTCCGACTCAGTATCGGCATCGACATCATCTTCAGCCGCAGTCTCTGATTCGTCTGCTGTCTCAATAGGTTGCTCTTCTTCGACTGTATCAGTCTCAATTCGAACGGTTGGAGGCGTTTGGAGATACATTCCAAGTAGACTTTCAGCCTTTGTTTCAGGATCCTCAACGATATCACGCACTTCATATTCATACTCAAGATCCTGACCAGCGAGTGGATGGTTGAAGTCTACCCGTGCACGTGTGTTGATTATGGTTATAATCCGACCCTGATCGCCATCAATCTGCACTTGCGCGCCAGGGTACTGATTATCGTCATCAATCTTATTTGCACTGATTGTTCGGACCTCATCCTCATCATACTCACCGAAGGCATCATCCGCAGGGATTTCAACAGCCCCACTGTCGCCAGCAGTTGTGTCGAGAATCGCATCTTCGACTGAGGGGAAAAGATGTCCTGCACCAATAACTAATACACGAGGCTCAAATTCACGCTCATCGTCATCTAACCCTGCTTCTTCAGCGACCTCTGGGTCTGTCGTGTCGATGACGGTTTTATCTTCCTGCGTTCGGAGGGTGTATGCAAGACGGACAAAGTCACCGTCTTGAATGCCCGAATCGGCCGTATCGGCCTCTTCCGCCTGCGGTTCGTCACTCATATACTGAATATCTCCCGTCTGACTCTTAAGAATCACGTTTCGACCCTGCATATTATCGCATACCGCTCAATACCAATTATCACGACAATAGACTCCTCGGATCGACTTCTGCATCATGTTCATACATCTACAATTTACTTCTTATGGATAGAGACTTAGCCCTTGTATCCAACTAAATCGATTACAAATATATTTAAATAAATACAATCTTTTTACGCAAGAGAACGATCCTCAGACTATCAGCAATGTCGACCTAGCAGACCAGATAACTTATTCCAATTCGGTTATACCGAGGCTATGTGTACGAGGTTGAACTTAAGATCCGTGCGTCTCATGATAGAGTTGAGTCCGCGCTCACTGAAGCCAACTCGACATATGTTGGGCATGTCGAACAGCGTGATACATATTATAATGCACCACATCGCAATTTTGCAACAACAGATGAGGCGCTTCGAATTCGGCGAGAGGAGCGTGATGTGTCTGATGAAGCCGATACAGCCACATCAACAACTAAGCTCACATACAAGGGTCCTCGGATTGACGCAACATCAAAAACGCGGGAAGAGTATGAAGTAGCAGTCGCCGATGATACGACAGTTGCTGCTATTTTTGATGAATTAGGATTCGATCCTGCTGCCACAGTGGTGAAACATCGTGATATCTATACCTTCAGACATTCGGACGATACCACACATACAGTTGTACTTGATAATGTTCGTGATCTTGGTGAGTTTGTTGAGGCTGAGGCAACAACATCAACCGAGTCAGACGTCCCTACTGTGCGGTCAGATCTCACTGATACAATTAGAGCTTTGGGATTAAATCCAGATGATCAGATTCGGAGTTCGTATCTTGGGTTATTACTTGATGAGTAATCTGTTTTATTTTTCGTGGTAATATTTCTTCTTGAGAAGGTTTCCACAAGTTATAGGATGACCGATGAAGAAACGAGAATAATGACTGAGCGGAATATTGCAATTGAGGCAGCCAATCGTGACGCTGTTGAGGATCAGCGAGTCGAAATAGTCGAACGAAAGGGGATTGGTCATCCAGACTCTATTTGTGATGGCATTGCAGAGACCGTTTCACGTGCGCTATCACAATTGTATCTCGACCGTGTTGGTCACGTTTTACACTATAATACCGATGAAACACAGTTAGTAGCTGGTGAATCGATTCCGGACTTTGGTGGCGGCGAGGTTGTGGAGCCGATGTATATTCTGATAGTTGGGCGTGCAACAAAAAAATATAATGGGCAACGATTGCCAGTTGATTCGACAGCAGTGAGCGCAGCTCGAACATATCTTCGCGAAAATATCCCTGCACTGACTCTCGGGACAGATGTCATCGTTGACGTTCGTCTCGGACAGGGGTCTGGAGATCTCAAAGATGTCTTCGGCGAAAATAACGTTGAGATTCCAATGGCAAATGATACCTCATTTGGTGTGGGACATGCACCTCTCACAGAGACAGAAAAAATTGTTCAAGCTGTTGAGATGCAACTTAATGGTCCATATGCTGACAATCATCCTGTTATTGGTCCGGATATCAAAGTAATGGGAAAACGAGAGAATAACAGCATTGACATCACTGTTGCTGCTGCGATGATTGATCGTTACGTCGCTGATCTTGAAGATTATGCTGATGCTATTGAGAACATCCGTGCGTTCGTTACCGATGTCGCGCACAGGCATACAAACCGCGAGGTCACTGTTGCAGTTAACACTGCAGACGACTATGATACCGGATCTATCTATCTGACAGTTACAGGAACAAGTGCTGAAATGGGTGATGATGGGTCTGTGGGGCGTGGGAATCGTGCTAACGGGCTTATCACGCCAAATCGACCAATGAGTATGGAGGCTACCTCAGGGAAAAACCCAGTAAATCATATCGGAAAAATATATAATCTTCTTTCAACCGACATTGCTGAATCAGTCGTTGCTGATGTTGATGGAATCCGTGACCTACAAATTCGACTTCTCTCACAGATTGGTCGTCCAATTGATGAACCACACATTGCAGATGCAAAGATTGTGACCGAATCAAATGTTAATCTTCAAGCAATTGAGCCTGAAATTCGAGCAATTATTGATAATCGACTCGCTGATGTTACGAGCATTACAGAGCGTGTCATCAATGATGAACTTACAACATTTTGATACTGATGGGATTCAAATCTGGCGTTTAAACCGTACATCATAATCCACCGTGTGCCGAGGTAGCTCAGATCGGTATATTCAGATGGCGATATATAGGATTGTTTCTGATTGAACTCGGCTTAATAAATGTCAACAAGACATTGATATCAGGTATATGGTATATCGAACATCGATTAAAATCAGGGAGAATACGTGTGTGTGCAAGTGGAGAAGGATGTCAGTAATATTCAAAAGTATCCATTCAACGGTTACTACCCAAGATGAAATGTAAGAAATCATTTGTACACTTATTCATAATTATATAACAAAGTATCTTGTTCGCAACCAATCTTACCTGAACAATCGGTGAAAAATGCATTTACATGGCTTGATACCCTAATTACGATTATGTCACGAACGTGTCGTCCTCACCCAACCACCCCCGAATGGACCGTCCGACAAGTCATTCATCGAAGCGACTGGAAGGACACAACAAAAGTGTGCCCAACGTGTGAAGAATCGATTTATTTAATGCATGGTCATTGTCAAGTTGAGTTAGATCGCGAGCGAACGCCGCCCCCCGGATCCAAGTTGACTCGGGAACGCCGTTTACTCGCATTTTGCGATGAGGAGTGTGCAACGCTTTGGCTTGATGCAGACTAGGTGTAGTATAACACTAAAATAGTATATACTATGTAACCGTTATAACGATAACGTCTTATTTTCTTATGAGAGAAATATCGTGTGACGGTCGTCTGCCTTCTTGGTGAGCAAGGCACGGATGTGCAATATGAACTCCTCTCTCGGGAGACAGCAAGAGAGGCACTTATTACATATTCGTTTGCTGAGCCATTTCGGAATTCTCTGGCAGTTGAAACGGTAAGCCTTGGTGCAGCAGTCTCGTTGTGTAATGACCTGGATTGGTATCTTCTCCGATTCGTTGACCAGACCATAATTCGTGAACCAAGTATTACGAGTGATGAATGGTTGAGCCGGTCACTCGCAACTGCTGTCCGTGATGAACAGATTCCACCATCGAAGACCGGTGAACGACTCGCCATCTATGGCGTTGTCGATGGCTCCCCAACCGAGCCGATGTATGTGACACGACGTGCTAAAACCGAAGATAGCTCTTATAAGACACTGCCATCGTATGACCTTCGCCAGGTCGAAGAAACGGTTGTCGTCCGCGTCACGGCGAATGAATTCAATGAATGATCATATATCTTTAATCACTGTGAGCCTCAACTCAAGGCGAACACTCATTTGATGATTGTTGATGTGATAATCTGATATCCCTAATTATTCTATTCCGATCAAGATAATAGACATATCACTCGTTTTAATATGGTGTAATCTCGGCTATATCACTGTATAAGTAATATATTTTACTATATTTTTTCTACACAGGATGCTCTATTTCACAACAATGACGTGGAATCTTGATAAAATACAACGAACTGTTAAGATGGATGCCACCGTGAGTCGCCATATGGACGAGACAATCGAAGAGATCACGACACTGATTGGTCATAAAGTATACTCAAATAGTGGTGTTTTTGTCGGTGAGGTGGAAGACCTTCGCGTTGATCTCAAGGATCGACGTGAGATTACTGGGCTTGCACTGACACAGCTTAATGATGAATTATTTAGCGACCGAGTTGAACCTGGGACAGGTGTCATTGTTCCTTATCGATGGGTGCGGTCGGTTGGTGATATTGTCTTGGTCACTGATGTTGTCGAACGGCTGAAAGATGATGAAGATGATGAGGATGGTAACACTGTTGTTGCATGATACAACACATGTGATGCTGAATGATACTATGAGTCGTGTGTGACTGTAATACACTCTTTATTTTCTCATATTCGCACATCTCACACCGATAACTGTCGGTATCATATCTTACTGATGCTAATACAACTTTTCTATTAATATCGTGTCAGATGAATATGTACGGGCGGTTCAACGCGACTGCCCCGGGGCTTGACCGCAAGGCAGTTTACAATATGTCGGCGTGATTATTTATTCACTAGCTAGATTAAATATGACGTGGCGTTAGGAGCCATGGTGATATCTAGAGATTTCTGCTCTCCGGTTAACTTCCATTACCGCTCTCAGCTCCTTCGACACCCATTGCTTCAAGTAATTTTCGTCGGACAGCTTCCTCGGTCAATTGCAGAAGAGTATCGCGGTTTCCATCGGTTGTCTCAATCCCAGTGAAAATACCGAGTGGAATCTCGACATCCCCTTGGGTGGAGTGTCCACCAGTCTCGCCGATATCTGCGAATGCATCTTCAAGTATCTTCTCAATGTCTATACGGACATCCTTCGAGCGCGCTGAGAGGTAAATCCGATCGTCAGCGATACCAAAAACAGCTGTTGTGGTGATTCCTTCGAGTTTAAGTAGGTGCTGTGCTGCCTGCCCAAGTGCATCCCGGTCGCGAACAAAGCCGGCGTTTGATACAAGATGGCTTCCCTGAACTTCCCGATTCTGGATTCCTTCTGCGAGGATATCCAGGGTTTCTGGCGACATAGAGGGTGATTCAACTTGCTCAAGTGTGTCATGGTCTGCGAATGGATACAGGTATGCTGCAGCCGTGAGATCTGCAGGCGATGTTTCACGTTTAAAGTCGAATGTTTCCGATCGAATGCCATACAGAAGCGCTGTTGCAACAACTTCAGTCGGGCTCATATCAAATTCCTGGAGATATTTTGTAAGGATAGTTGATGTAGCTGACATGCTTGGTCGAATATCACTGAAGCTGGCATCGATTTCCTCCTCAGGTTCGCAATGATCGATGACAATGTCGACTGTTCTATCTAATCCAGGAGTTTCAAAATCTGCATGATCAACAAGTGCAATAACATCGTATGCGGACAATGTCTGCTCTTTGGACTCTGATGTCAGTTTAATCCCAAGCACGTTTACAAACGCTCGATTTTCTTGATGACCAATATCACCATCATACAGGATATCTGCCTCAGCATCATGAGACTCAGCAATCGCCTCTAGTGCTGCTGCTGATGCAATTGAATCAGGATCTGGGTTTTTTTGTGTCAGGATCGCAACGGAATCTGCTGATGACTCAAGTATTGCTGCTAACTGGTCAGTCTTATACTCGAGTTCACCAGATTCGAGTGACCGGAGTGCTGAATTGGCGATAACCTCAGAGGGGTTAATTACAGCATCCGCACCGAGTTCATCGAGTTCGTCTTCTGTTACCGGATCAGATGCCCTTGCAACGATAAATTGATCATCATCCTGTTCGCGGATTGCTGCGACTGCAGCTTTATTAGCCTCGACATCTGATGCGAGAATAAGGACGACCTCACGGTCAGCTACAGCCGTTTTCACAGTTTCATCGGAAATATCAGTCTGTTGGGCGTTTAAGTCCTGATCACGCAACGACTCAACACGACTCTCATCTTTATCAAGAATGAGAACATCTCTACCTTCCTCAACGAGTTCTTCGGCCACCGCGTAACCGACACTTCCGCACCCAAGAATAGCGTACGCGGACATCGATGAGATAGTGGCCTCTGTGCTCATTATGCAGATTAATCCGGTCGGCCACCACTTAACAGCACTCGTTCGGACTGGCTAAACCGAGGTATATCCGGATTATTATAACTCTGGGTGATATTCAGTACCCACTATCACATTTCGACTAACCAGAGATAACTCCTATTACTAGTGAACTGCTCCGGGGTCAAGCCCCGAGGCACTCTGCCTGCTTTCTCTGTAGAATCAATCATATACAATATCATATATAGCCGCTCGTCAATGCTATTGAGTGTATGAACTTATGCCCGAATAAGCACAAAAGTGAGTATGTCTCTGCCAATTAAGATTGCCATTGTCCAACATAACCCCATTGTTGGTGATGTGTCTGGCAATTGCACTCAGATTATCGAAGCATATGAGCAAGCTACCGACGCGGGTGTCGGTTTAATTATTACACCAGAACTCGCATTATTGGGGTATCCGCCTCGGGATCTCCTCCATCGACAGCGTGTGCGTGATGCAGAACAGACTGCGCTTGAGACCCTCCGCCATCTCACCGAACAGGGTCCCCCGCTCATCGTCGGACACACCGCCTCTGCAGACCGCACGAGCGGTCCACCACTCACGAATAGTGCAACAGTCTTCGTTGATGGAGAAGCTACTGTGCAGTATAATAAGCGTCTTCTCCCGACGTATGATATCTTCGACGAACATCGCTATTTTTCACGAGGCACCGAATCGCAGACAACTCATATTGACGACACAACGGTCGGGATTACAATCTGTGAAGATGCTTGGTATGATCATGAAGTAACTGGTCAACAGCGTCATCAAACAGATCCGATTGCACCCTATGAAACCGCAGATGTCGACCTTCTTGTTAATCTATCTGCAAGCCCATATCGAGTGAATAAATCCTCAGCACGATTTGATCGATTTGGGCGTCATGCTAGGCGCATCGACGCACCGGTTGTTTTTGCCAACCAAGTCGGCGGCAATGATGACATTCTATTTGATGGCACATCGTTCATACTTGATTCTGATGGTTCTCAGATAGCCTCTGCTACAAGCGGCGAACCACGTGTATTGATTGGTCAGCCGAAGAATAACTCGACGTCAGGAACAACCCCATCTGAGACGGCACAACTCCGACGGATGCTCGAACTGGGAATTCGGGATTACCTCGATAAAAGTGGATTTGATGATGTTATTATCGGGCTTTCCGGTGGAATCGATTCATCAGTTACTGCTGCCCTTGCTGCCGAAGCTATCGGTCCATCGAATGTTCATGGCATAACATTACCGAGCGCTATTACCACTGAGAATAACCGAACAGATGCAGAGCGGGTTGCTCAAAATCTTGGAATACAATTCGATGAAATCGGGATTGAACACCTCTCACAGTCTTTGCTTGATGCAATCAATGGAGTCACACCAGGTGATGATACTCGGGGGATTACTCGTGAGAATGTACAGGCTCGAGTACGTGGTTTGTTATTGATGGGCGTCTCAAATGATCTTGATGCACTTGTGTTGACCCCTGATAATAAAAGCGAAGCAGCAGTTGGTTACTGTACACTCTATGGTGATGCGGTTGGTGCGATTGCACCCCTTGGTGACTGCACCAAGCGTCGTGTATACGCACTTGCAGAAGATTTCAATACGGATATCCCAACATGGGCTGATTCTACTCCAATCCCTCATTCTGTCATAGGAAAAGCGCCGACAGCAGAACTTGCTGAGGGACAAACTGATGTTGATGATATTCCGCCATATGAGATCACCGACGCTGTCGTCAGCCAGTATGTCGGAGACAAATATCCGCTCACACAGATTGTCGAAGAGACCAACGCAACAAAAGAACAAGTCAAAACAGTTGTAGAAAATATCACTCAATCAGAGTTTAAGCGTAAACAGACACCACCAGCGCTCCGCGTCACAACAAAGGCTTTTGACAGTGGATGGCGCTATCCAATCGCGGCATCGTACAATGAGATTTTCACAGATAATTGAATCGAAAAAATGTGCTGATATGATGAAGAAAAATTAATTATCACATACTGTCTTCTGACTCATCCCCTCTATTACAGATAGATATTTGACATCCTCCCCGCGCTGAAGCGCGAGGATTCCCACGGCACCGCACCGCTGAGTTGGGATATTGTGGTTTACGACCTAACCCGTTCTTCAGGTGCAAACGCACCAGTCTCCTTGTCGAACAGGAATGTCGATGGCTGTGCCAACCAGCCGTTACTCCTATTCACCGACAGATTCGGTGAACTCAGAGATACTTTCTGTCGGATATTCTCGGCCCCGTTCACATCAGCGTTCGCCACTGTACCGCACGTATCGCAGACGTACAACCCGCGTTCAACGCGGTTCCCATCCCGCTTGCGACCACAACACGAACACGACTTCGACGTATCGCGCTCAGACTCCTGCTCAACCGTGATGTCTTCCGTCTCTGATTTGTAGGTGAGCAGCTTCCTGAACCGGTCAAACGCCCACGAGTGGAGATCGAGGTTTCCATGCCTACCCCAGTTTTTTGCCTCATTGGTCTCCTCATCCACACGGATGTCGGAGAGATTGCCGACCACGATAGTTCCAACGCCTTCCTCAACACACCGTTCAACAATGTGTTTCGAAAGCGTATGGAAATAGTGAGTGCGACGAGCCGACTTCTTATGATTCAGCCGGGTGACCTGCTCGGAGTTCGAGTCGTCACACCGAGCAATCCGTTTGCTGAAGTAATAGTCGTCCTGTTTCAAGCAATTGAGCGGGTACAGTTCGCTGTGACCGTCCTCGTAGGCGAGCGCGGCAAAATTTTTAATACCGAGATCAACACCGACGGTCTTCTCGCCGGGCGACTCAGATGCCTCAATCTCCACTTTACAGACGAAGCGAAGTTCCCATTCGTCGCCTGTCCACACTGCTTTCACTTGCTGGACGGTCTCTACGGTGGAGAGGTCAACGTCGGGGCGAGTATGGAATGTACAGAGGATGAAGTCCGACCAATAGTTCTTGAGGTTTGCGCCTTGAGAGAGTCGAACGCGGTTGTACTGGGTATCGAGTTTGAAGCCAGCGGCTTTGAACGTCACCGTGCTGCGTGGGTGTTCGTCACCATGTTTGCGGTAGCCGGGCGGGTTCGCTCTCATGTCTCCGTTGCGTCGTTTGCCGTACCAACTGTTGAACGCTTCAGCGAGTTCTTGAAGGACTCGCTGACTTGACTGCGAATGCAGGTCATCGTAGCGTTCGTGGGTTTTGAGGTACGCGGTGAGTTCGGTGTGGTTCGGGATGTGACCGATTTCACCCCAGATGCGACTACACGTCCACCGTCCGACGTTCCAGAGTTTCGAGGCTGCGAACCCAAGGGCATCAAGATCGTCGGACACCCGTGACTGATTCCGAATGGAAGCAGTATAGGTGCGCGTGACAACCTGTTTTGCCATAGGTACTCTATGACAGTATTCGTAATTAATGGTATGGGTATTGCCACAGCGTGGAATATCCTGCAATGTTATCAGGCGGTGGAGTGTGGAGAGTTCGTCGGATTCATTCCCGCGCTGAAGCGCGAGGCTTTCTCCTCGATTCTCCGTAATCAACCGTATGTGATCAATTCATATCGATGAAATCAGGCTCAAGTCGTTTATTTTCGTACTCAGACTGGAGATGTGAGTGAAACGTACTAAGATCAACATCCTGTTTTTCACGCTCTTTCCGGTCACGAACTGAAATCGTCTCTGTTGAAACCTCATCATCGCCAATAATAATCATGTAGGGTACCCGTTCCTCTTGTGCTGCACGGATTTTTCGTCCAAGTGTCCACGCACGGTCCTCAATGCTGACACGGAAATCACTGAGTTCATTCTTAATCCGATGTGCGTAACCGAGTTGATCATCACTGATTGGGAGAATTCGGACCTGATCAGGAGCAAGCCACAGCGGAAACTTTCCATTAAAGTGCTCAATCAACACCATGAAGAACCGTTCATATGATCCATACAGGGCACGATGAATCATTACCGGTTGATGATCCGTATTATCTTCACCAGTGTATGTTAATTCAAACCGATCCGGCATATTGAAATCTAACTGGACGGTTGGTCCGTCCCATTGTCGACCAAGTGCGTCCTCAAATGCAAAGTCAATTTTTGGACCATAAAATGCACCGTCCCCGGGTTCAAGATCGTAATCAATATTCTGTGATTCAAGTACTGACCGGAGTTGTGCCTCAGCGTTCTCCCAGATCTCATCGCCGCCGACTGATTTCTCTGGTCGCGTTGCAAGCGCAACATGTGCTTCCAGCCCAAATGTATCAAGCACTGAGTAGATTGCATCCATCACATGCGTGACCTCCTGTTCAATTTGCTCTGGCTGACAGAATAGATGCCCATCGTCGATAGTAAATGACCATACGCGAGAAAGCCCGGAGAGTTCTCCACGTTGCTCTTTGCGATATACCTTTCCATCCTCAAAGTACCGAACCGGTAAATCGCGATATGACCATGAGTGTTGGTCAAAAATTGTCGCATGTCCAGGACAGTTCATTGGTTTGAGCCCGTACTCTTCATCGCTCACATCCAATAAGAACATATCATCAACATAATTCTCATAATGCCCTGATTGCTTCCAGAGTTCTGTCCGAAAGAGATGCGGCGTTTCAACGGGCTCATATCCAGCCTCAAGATTCAGTGACCGTGCGAATGATGAAAGTTCATTAAGTATCTTTTTCCCATCGGGATGATACAACGGTAGTCCTGGTCCAGTGATATCTGGGATGGAGAATAAATCAAGTTCTTGACCGATCTTTCGATGATCACGCTCTTTTGCCTTTTTACGACGCTCAAGGAATGATTCAAGTTCTGATTCCGATTCGAATGCTGCTCCGTAAACTCGAGTCAGTGTGTCATTATCCTCATCACCACGCCAATATGCTGATGAAATATTCAATAGTGTAATTGCACCAATCTCACCTGTTGAATCGACATGTGGACCCTGACAGAGATCCTCAAAATCATCTTGAATATAGAATGAAACTGGATCCTCATCGGCGGCCTCTGTCTCAAGAATATCACACTTATATGGATTATTCTCATATTTCGAGAACGCTTCCTCTCGTGATTGATACTGTTGGGTGATTGGAATGTCGGCATCAATAATTGCCTCCATTTCGGTTTCAATCGTCTCAAGATCATTTTCATCAAGATCAACACTCGCAATATCATAGTAAAATCCATCATCAGTCGGTGGACCGATAGTTAATTTCGCGTCTGGGTACTCTCGTTGAAGTGCCTGTGCGAATACATGGGCTGCGGAATGTCGAAGAACGCGCTGGTATTCGTCACTTTGTTCAGTAACGATGACGACGCGCGCATCATTATATACAGATGTAGTAGCATCAACAAGCTCGCCGTCAACTACCCCAGCAATCGTATCGCGTCCCAGTCCAGGGCCAATCTCATAGGCCACATCCTCGACGGTTGCATCTGCTGGTACAGATAATTCGGAACCATCGGGAAGCGTGACCGTGATATCATTCATATCGATTAGAAATATGAGGTCACGAATAAGTGTTTTTGAGTGGCAAATCAATTGATTGAATAACCTATTGATTATAATACATTTAATATTTATATTTCGATAGAGCATATCTTTTGCTATCTTCTCTGGTGGAATCACGGAGTAATTTCGAGTAGTGAAAGCAACAGGGTCAGTAGTCTCATCGAATGACTACTCAAAATAGATCTAACACAAGCCCACGTTGGAATCTAATTCTTGATTGTCGTATTACGTCTGTATGCTGCGGTATACCTGTCTTTAGTCACATCCTCTCCGCGCTGAACGCAAGGGTTCCTCCTTGGTTCTCCGTGATATACAGAACAACAGTGATTAATTGCCGACGCCGATGGCTTCAGTATGCAGTTTGATCGACAGGCAGGCGTTTTCGCTCACATCACTGCACTCCCTGGTCCACATGGGATTGGTGATCTCGGTCCAGGTGCACGAAACTTTCTTGAGTGGCTTGAAACAGCTAATCAGTCGGTGTGGCAATTCTGCCCACTCGGTCCAACAGCCGGTATTCATGATGACTCTCCATACCAGTCATACTCTGCATTCGCAGGGAATCCATTGATAATTAGCTTAGACGATCTCGTTGCTGATGGATATCTCACAAGCGAGGATCTCAAACCGGTCCCAGACTTTTCACCGCACGAAGTTGCGTATGACGCAGTACGTGAATACAAACATGACCGCCTTCGAATCGCTGCAAAACGATTCCAGGAGTCCGTTGGCGGGATTAACATTCATGCTGATACTGATACTACTGCCAGTTCTGGTGTCAATGATGACATAGCAGTTGATGTCACTGTCACGCTCGGTGATTCTGTCGATCCGAGCCAAAATATATCCACTCATAATCAAACAAGCATCGATGCCACAGCATTCAAACCATTTTATCATCGAGAGAGTCATTGGCTCACCGATTATGCGCTGTTTATGGCACTTCGAACCTCGTATGATGGCGCATGGACAGACTGGCCGGAGTCAATCCGGCATCGAGACCCAGACGCACTCAGCGATCAGTATGAATCATTAGATTCAGAGGTTATATATCATCTCATCATACAATTTATATTCGATCAACAGTGGCAGTCACTTCAGGCGGCAGCCACTGACCGCGATATTACACTCGTCGGTGATCTCCCAATCTATGTTGCTCTTGACAGTGCAGATGTTTGGGCGACTCCTGATGTATTCCAACTAACAAAAGATAATGAGCCAGCGGTCGTCGCTGGTGTCCCCCCAAGTGACGGCGATGATGGTCAACGGTGGGGAAATCCAGTTTATGACTGGGAACATCTTCGTGAGACGGAATATAATTGGTGGCTTCATCGACTTGACCGACTCTTTACACTCGTCGATATAACCCGCATTGACCATTTCAAGGGGTTTGATGCATATTATGCAATTCCTGTCGATGCCGACACTCCTGCTGCAGGTGAATGGCAATCGGTTCCTGGCTATGATTTCTTTGAGACCATTCGTGAACACATTGGATCACTCCCGTTTGTTGTTGAAGATCTTGGATTTATTGATCAAGCGCTCCACGATCTTCGAGAACATTTCAATTTCCCTGGAATGCGAGTTCCTCATTATGCTGATTGGTGTCACGAAGGGAATATGTATCAACCGATGCATTATCCCGCTCAAAGCGTCGCATATTCATCAACCCACGATACTAATACAATCGTTGGATATTATGACTCACTTTCACACTCACAGCGCGATTGCTTACATTATAATCTTGGAGTTGATGGCTCAGAGATTAATTGGTCAATTATCGATGCTGTGTGGCGTTCAGATGCTCAAATTGGATTTACAACACTACAGGACATACTTGGACTTGACTCACATGCCCGATTTAATGAACCCGGGACAGCAAGCGGAAATTGGCAATGGCGGTGTACTGACAGTGGACTTGATGACGATCTCGCACGTCGGCTTGCCGGGCTGACAATTGAACATGTACGTGATTAAGTAATGTCAGGAATAGATTAACCCGGGAGCCGGGGGAAGTGCTATATCTATATGTTGGTGGCGAGATAGTGGCGACTCCCCCCAAGCATGCAGGGAATTCACTGTAAAGAATACACATGGGCTGTAGTTAGCTCTCAGAAGCAACGACATTGTCTAACTAGAATTATATCTGATCACAAAAAATTATCGAGAGCGTGAACTTACACCGAGACAGTCGCCTTGCACCGCCTGTGCAGGACTCCGACCGTGGTAGATGCCGGAGGGGGTAATTAATTATATAGATGGTGCATGGGCTTGGACAATCAAACGAAACGCCAATACACATTGCGCGTTTGGATATCCTCAATGGATTATTCTGGCTTCGAGTCAGGTGCAATTGATCTTCAAGATATCGCCGGACCATTTGATCTTCAAGCGACACTTGAGAGTGGGCAATCTTATCTATGGAATCGAGCAGATAGCGGAATGTATGACTCAATGTCGGTCAGTGGTGGTTCAAACTGGTATGAGACGGTTGCACCACCAATCGACGGAATAAGTGATACCCCAATCGTCATTCGGGTCCGCCAGCGTGAAGATCAACTTGAATGGGAAGCTACAGGCGATCCTGTCGAGGTTTTAACGCATTTACTCCGCTTAGACGACGATCTCACGTCGATATATGATTCATTTCCCGATGATGAGCTTGTTACGACGGCTGTTGATGCTTTCCATGGATTGCGTCTTGTCCGTGACCCACCGTTCTCGACACTAATTTCATTTATTTGCTCCGCGCAGATGCGAGTATCACGTATTCATCAGATGCAGCTATCGATGGCTGATGCATTCGGGACGACACACACTGTTGGCGGTGAGTCATTCGCAGCATTTCCAACACCATCACAACTTGCAGCACAATCAGAATCGGCGTTACGCGATCTCAGTCTTGGCTATCGCGCATCATATGTCCAACGAACAGCAGAAATGGTTTCAACCGGTGAAGCACATCCTGCTATAGCTGCTGAACGTGCATATGAAGACGCTCGTGAATATCTCACACAGTTTGTCGGAGTTGGAAACAAAGTTGCAGACTGTGTATTATTATTTTCACTTGATTATACAGAGGCGGTCCCGCTTGATACGTGGATTCAAACGGCGATTGCTGAGCATTTCCCGGCATGTGACCGTGATGGATATGTGCAGACATCGCGAGCGATCCGTGACCGGCTTGGTGGTCAATACGCTGGGTATGCACAGACATACGTGTTCTATTATCTTCGTGGTGGCGGAGAAGTGTCGTCGGCTGATACAGCGAACCTTTGATGCCATCTGCGGTCATAGAGTATTATGATATGGACTGTAGTGTCGCCGTCGAGGCTGCTGTCCCGGTTTATGATGTGGAGTCAACCGATGAAGCCGTACGCATTGCCATTTCAAAGACCGGGGAGATGTTGAATCCTGATCTCAGTTACGTTGAAATTTCAATGGGCTCGCGGCACTCACCCTCAGGTGAAGAACTTCCTCCGGCATTTGTCGCTGCAGATGAAGCGCTTGTGGCGCTTGAGCTCGAGATGACGGTTTTCAATGTTGAACGTACTGAACATGCATCTCGAATTGCCCGCAAGGAGATTGGACAACGACTTGAGAATATCCCGTTGAAAATCCTTCGTATTGATCCAATTGCGGATGATGACGAAGAATCTCCAGAGACAAACTCTGAGACTGGAAGTAATATCTCATCGGGTGATGAATCTGCGAATAATACGGATGATGATTCAGATGGTGATAATCTTATCCCTGAATTTGATGAGCTTGTTGAGGAATCATGAGGATTCATGAGTATATGCTATTCACCGTTGATTGGTGCTCAAAACCATATTAGATTGATATAATCGATTCTCATCAAGTATATTCTATTGCAACTTGATACGAACCCCGGCGCACCATCTCAATGTGATAACATTAATCTCAATATCTGAACTGACCTTTTCTCGGCGCTAAAATACACGGGAATTCCCTATTATACTCTTTGACATCTTCCTCCGACTAAAGGCGGGAGGAATCCCACGGCACCGCACCGCCTCGCTGGGTTGGGAGTATCAGCTTTCGGTTTGGATTTGAGTTTGGGTTTGAGTTTGGGTTTGCAGACTCCCAATACCAATACCAAGCCAGTCCACCGTTGGAATCGGTGTGTGACCGGTCACTGGGCAATCTCTAGGGAGTGCCACATCTCAGCCTCCAGTACTCCTCTCTTCACCCGATGCGAAGTCCCTGTGTTGGTTGTGCCACAGGAGCTTCGGTCACCGTCACTGTCACCGGACTCGGAGTTACTTGTATTGGTAACAAGAGCCCGATACTCGTTGTTTGATTCCCACGTAGGGCACACCCTATTTCCAGCGTGGGCGGACACTCACACTCGAACCGCCACCTGTCGGGCACTCGACTATATCGGATTCACAACCGATGCGCCGACACTGATATATACACCGCTGTCCAGGAAAACCATTCGTAATCCCCCACTGTGACGGCGTGGTATTGCGCCTGTTCAGCGTATAATTTACTCAAGTAATCTTTAAGAATCGACATGAATCTAAAGATCGTAGCGAGAGTTCCACGGGTAACCCGACCCGTGGTACCTTACAATTGAAATTAATATTGGTTGCGACAGTCTACAACTATAACTTCGATTACTGTTCGACACTGGCGATGGCATAAACTAATTGGACTACACCAGGAGACCAGAGGTCACTGTTTATACACACAATTAATATCTGTCTATTCGTGCGTCTCGTATGTGTGAATCGCCTCGGCTTAACCCCCGGGCATCCTCCTTGTAATCTATCAATGTAGATCACTCGAACCTGTTTTGATGAATACAGCGAGTCTGCGTCGCTAATTGATGTATATCAAAAAGACGTCACTTAATCCTGATCAGTCAGCAGTTGGTGCAACACGATCCGGCTCAGATTCGTCCATCGGTGCGGTGATTCCTTCGATAAGCTTGAATACGGCCGCTTTATGATCTGTCTTGGATTTATGTATCGATGTTGGTCGAACACCAAGTTCATTATACGCGGTAAGCGGAATGTCTGTCTCCTCCCATGCTTCGACCTGGGTATGTACCTCTGCAAGCAGGCCGTGAAGGTGGATGAGTTCCTGCTTTTTCATAAGCAACTTTGGCTTGAAACCGGAGGGATATATTACTATCTTGAGTCACGTTATCATACATCTCTCAAATTTGGTCGTTTCTGAGGGTGTATCGGATATTCTACATGGATCTTAATTCTATCTAATTCTGTTTTAATGTCATGATATGTAGTATTTTTAATATTAATTCCCCGTAAATTGTATATCTCCCGACGATCGTCCTGGCAGATATGGACTACGATAAGCAATTGAACCGTGCGCTTGCGGAGACACCAGACGTCGCTGAGGAAGGACATAGGTTTGAACTGCCCACTCCGGACATTCATATCGAAGGAAATCGGACGGTCTGGGAAAACTTCGAGACGACATATGACCCGTTGGCACGAAAACCAAATCATATTGTCCGGTATCTCCAGTCGGAACTCGGAACAAGTGCTCAAATAGATGATAAGGGTCGGGCTCGGGCTCGGTTTACTGGTGATTTTAGCTAATTTGAGGCGCTAAGCCCCCTTCCTCACCGCCCGAACAGAGTGAGGGCGTAGAGAGGGGATATAGCGCATAGTTTGGTTGCGCGTTCATCGGTACGTTTACTTTACCACCCACGGTTGAATCTAGTAGTATGATGCTCACCACGTCTCTAACGGTAACGGTGTTCAAGCGCAACAAAAAGCGCGCACTGTCGATTGTGGCTGAGTGTCCATCTGGGAGGAGTGGGACGCTCTGAACTGCCTGTGAAGGGAAATCGCCTGCGGAGTCTGGAACCGCTGTATCCACGTCCGATACAAGTTCCGACACAGAAGCAAGAAACCCTGTCCTCGCCAAGCGAGGGGCGAGCAGCCCCGAGCGCGGTAGGGCAGGGTAGTTCACACAGAACCGGATAACTGACGCTGTTGAATCATACACCGAAACATATGTATTCTGTCATGAATGTGGATCACTAGACACACACCTTATTGATCGTCAAGACGCAACTGTTCTGAAGTGTGATGCCTGTGGCGCGATTTCACCAGTTTCGAATCCATGACTTGGTCGACGCTCTGTCCCTTCGTCAAACAATATGTAAATTAACTCTATACTCTATCAAAGTAATTAAAAAATCCGATTCTTAATTTCACTACTGAAATAACCCCAGAGTGATAATATCTTCAATTATATATTAGGCACTCTATGCAAGAACGCCAGCGCCGTCTGCCTCAAGAAGCTCCTTATACCGATTTCTGATTGTGACTTCTGAGACGTTCGCAACTTCACTCACCTCATTTTGTGTTACCTTCTCATTAGTGAGCAGCGCAGCAGCGTACACTGCAGCCGCTGCGAGTCCAACCGGTGATTTTCCTGAGTGAATCGCCTCTTCTTTTGCATTCCGTAGCAACTCCCGTGCTTGTCGTTCAGACTCATCTGATAAATCAAGATCAGATGCAAACCGTGGGACGTACTGCTCTGGGTCCGCTGGTTCAATTTCTAGTTTGAGTTCTCTGACCACATATCGATATGTTCGTGTCAATTCCATCCGGTCAACTCGAGAGACGCGCTCAATTTCATCGAGCGATCGTGGAGTTCCAGCCTGCCGAGCAGCGGCATATAATGCTGCGGTTGCAACTCCTTCGATTGAACGCCCAGGAAGGAGATCCTCATCAAGTGCTCGACGGTAAATTACGGAGGCAGTCTCACGAACACTCTCTGGAAGGCCAAGTGCGGAAGCCATTCGATCGATCTCACCAAGTGCCTGCTTCAGATTACGTTCTTTTGAATCCCGCGTTCGGAACCGTTCATTCCATGTTCGAAGCCGCTGCATCTGTTCACGCTGGCGAGCTGATAACGCATTTCCATATGCGTCTTTATCTTGCCAGCCAATATTCGTTGAAAGTCCCTTATCATGCATCAATTTCGTCGTTGGGGCACCAACACGAGATTTTTGATCCCGTTCAGCGCTATCAAAAGCACGCCACTCTGGTCCACGATCGATTGAATTTTCATCAACGACAAGCCCACAGTCAGAACAGACTGTCTCACCACGTGCTTCATCTTGGATCAGATTTCCACTACATTCAGGACAGCGATGCGTCTCTGATGCTGATTCAACTTCTGACTCAGTTTCTGTCCGCCTTCTTGTCTCTGTCGTCGAAGCTTCCTTATCATCGACCGTTTCCTCGTCGTGCTTTTCCGATTCTCGCTCGGTATACTCTCTTGTGCGTGTGTCACTCATAATGGGGACGGCGGTCGTGTGCTGGCCGGTCAAGAATACAGGAGAGCCTTGGCAGTAGACCTTACCGTATGTAATACACTAAAGTATTTAAAGTATTCGTCGGGGATAGAGATTAAAAATCGGGATACAAAGCGGCGTTCAATACTAATGGACGTATATTTCGGCGGTACGGTACATGTGATCTGTCCTATAATATGCAAAGATACTCACTAATGAATTATTGCCCACATAATTGCTATTTCCCCGCACTTCTTGGGAGAAGCAGTCTCAACTTGACCTCCTCCCATCACTGAAGGGCTGTCTCTTATCCACACATCGAGTCGCTGTCGAGATCGATGAATTAAATAAAAATCCTGATATCCACGGATGAAACACCACTATGGAACGATCCTGTTGATCTTGTTTATTTGCATTCAGCAACCCCCTCCCGCAGATATCCCCGCCCGAATCGGTCCTCGCCTCGGTCTTCTGATTACAGACTGGGTTCGAGGGTACCTGAAACAGCAGTTTGAAACTCAGTGAACTCATAATTAGGAGACAGCCCTGAAGCGGTGGGATGCCGATCACTATCTTGATACAGCGAAAGAATCCTGCCGTTTACTACGGGCGTGAATCGCGTGTGCCGAGACCTGATAGAGCGATTATATAAAGAATGCATTGGCACAGCGTGAACCTGCCTCGCGGGCAAGCCCCGAGGCTTCCTGTTTCTCTGACAGAACTTACAAACCCACTCTCACCGAGAGAGCCGTTTCAGAGCGCTCCCCACAGGTCGTTCGAAAATCGAAGATTTTCGTGATCACGAGAGACTTCATCTCTCGGACGACGTTGATTTGGAATGTCCCACCCCTCTCTGAGTTGGACAGTCTTGATGTCTGACCGCCCATGTTATTGGACTCTCAGCCAAACACACTAACCATCACAATTCAGTATTTACTGACCTACTTGATTAACCATTGCGTTTGGATGAGGGGTGTCGGTTTACCCTCGAGATCAAGCCCCGAGGCAGTCGCCTTGTACGCCTGTACGTGGGCGTTAACCGACGTGCTGGAAACGCATTGGTTGGAGTCACCACGCTCTCATGAAAATCACAAACAACAGCGCACAGACCAGAATACCGTATACCGTGACGGGAATGTTGCCTCTGGCTCTGGCGAGTCAGAGACCCACTGAGACTCACACGGAGGAAACTGCGCCGTGAACGGCGTGGAGGATGTCATGTGGTAACCAGATTTGTTTGCTAGTTGCAGATTTACGGAAGTGCGAGGAGAAAGCCCCGCCGTTCACAGCGGGGATAAATCCGACAAACCCTCCGTGAACCACATTCAACGTGCAGAACGGATGTTTTAAGCAACCTGACACCGTCCAGTGGTCAACCGAGGCGGTCTACCCGCCCAATCAATCGGACAGTATCGGGATTCCCTGATTTCAAGCGGGAGACACCCTCTTCCGTGCCAGAATGAGGGTGTGAGCAGTAAGACGTACCTCTGAATCCCATGCCGGGATAGGAGTAACGGCTGGTTGGCACAGCCAGTAATCGTCCACATCGGGCGACTACAAATCTTACACATCCCAAACCAGCGGTTCGGTGCCGTGGGAATCTTCGCCCTTCAGGGCGGAGAGGACGTCAAAGAAAATCGAGGCGAATGCTACAAGGCTTTGATGTGATCCTGAGGCAGTTCATGTGATTTGAGTGATCTAACTATCATCAAATGAGATAAACGATGACTGATGATCATCCAAGATACGATACATCGACTGAGTGTTTTTTATTCTCCAAATCAAGTATTACTGTATTCACGCGCCGATCACAGACTGATTCGCGCCATGTTTCAATAGCGGATTGATACCACTCACGGTGGCGTGACTGCGAATATTGTGTCGTCGAACGTCGAAGTTTATCTTCTATGGAATCAACGGTTGGAAGCGGTGGTACATCATCAATAAACCGTTCCGGGTCAATTGTCACTGGCTCGGTATCTACTGCATGCTCATCGTTTGGTCGAACTACGTAACTCGTTTCATCATGGTGTTCACGATCATTCGCCGTATGGTCGACATCGACATCCACATCAGCAACATGGAGTCGTGCTCGCATTCGTCCGGTGAATGGTGGGGTGACGCGAAGGACGGTCCCACGTCGGTCGCGAATACTTGACTCAATTGCTGTGATAAGATCATCTGTTGTAACTGCAAGCGCGGTGATACGTGTTGGGTCTGTCATCTAGTCAATTAGCGTTCCTCGCTGTCTCCATGTCCGGGGTGAGGCTACCACCGCACTCCGGACACGTAGCCCGGAATGCGCTTGAGGACACCCGGGAACCGCAGTCAACACACACAAACGGTGGTCGCTGACTCATAATAGTATAATTATTGTCGGAATCATTGTTAACTCTTATCATGATATAACTGTGCTGAATATGTATGCTATCTCCGACATAACGAGTGATGATGCACTATGATATCCACATCAATATTAAGATTAACAGACACTCATAATATAAATACTCATAATAGTAAATATCGCTCGCAATAGCTGATTCCACTCTGTTGTGGGTGGCCCCCGACTTCTTTGTTCACCTTACTCACCCATGGGGAAGGGAACTTAGTCTGTGAGGATTCAAATTTATCCATGAGTAAAGAACAATCTGACAATCCAGCGTGGTTTAGCGATATTGACCCTGATGATATTGATGCGGCAGCAACAGCAATAACCAATGGAGCGGCTGAGGATCCACAGAATTGGCCAACGCAAGCTGTTGAGTCAGAGATCGTTGAGGATACTACAACGTATTATCAATTACTGCATGATGCTGCAATCACTGCAACACAAAATGCCGTCGAGTCATATGAAGCCTCAGATGATCGTCAACTTCGACACTGTCTCACAGCAATGGATGATGTCGAGCGAACAGCAAATGAACTCACCGAGCGACTAACCGAGTGGGGTGGTTCACGCATTGATGACTCAGATACAGGCGTAGACACGGTTCGCGAACTCGCAGATATAACCCCTTCGACACCTGTAGAAACGCGGCTTACATCACTCGCTACTCAGGTTCTCATGTTGTATGAAGAGCGGGATGATCTCCGAACATATATTGAGACACAGGCTGCAACGGTTGCACCAAATCTCACGGCGATGGCAGGACCGGTTCTTGCAACACGGCTTATTGAACTTGCAGGAGGACTCAAATCACTTGCCAGACAGCCTGCAGGTACTATTCAGGTCCTTGGTGCTGAGGACGCACTGTTTGCACATCTTGAAGGACGTGCTTCTGCACCAAAGCACGGCGCGATATTCACACATGAATATGTGCGGGGAACACACCCAGCAAATCGAGGATCAGCCGCTCGGGCTTTCGCCGGTAAACTGGCGATCGCTGCGCGGATTGACCACTACTCAGGGACACACAAACAATCGATTCATGATGAACTTACTGATCGAATTGAAACAATTCGCGCTCGAGATAAAGAGGACACTGCATGAAGGCATCATCATCACTTCCTGACGGCGTTCAACGACGTCAATTTGATAATCGATCCCGGCTCACAACGCACGGAACAACGGTATATGGAGAGCCACGTGATACTGATGGATGGCGTCTATGGGATGCTGGGCGGTCAAAGCTTGGTGCAATGTTTAAACTTGACATTGAAACTGGTCTGACAGGAGGAGAATCAATCCTGTATCTCGGTGCTGCATCAGGGACAACCGTTTCTCATGTTGCAGATTTTGCTGGACCAACGTATGCTATCGAATTCGCTCCTCGTCCTGTTCGTGACCTTCTAGAGGTTGCGACGACCCGTCCAAATCTAATTCCGCTCCTGTGCGATGCTCGGCAACCCGAAACGTATGCCCATGTCGTTGAGACTGATATTGAGTATCTGATTCAAGATGTTGCGACACGAGGGCAGGCGACCGTTGCGCTCCGCAATCGACAGTTCCTTGCACCTGATGGAAAACTCATCCTTATGATTAAAGCTCGTAGTGAAGACGTTCTTAGTGATCCCGAGGATGTGTTCGATACAATTATCTCAACCCTCCGTGAGGGATATATAATACAGACTCGCCAACGACTTGATAGATTTCACGATGATCATCTAGCCGTTGTTGCTACTCCAAATATGTAATGCAAGATTATTCGACTGGAATGCATGTTCGAATCAGGGCGCCTAAACCGCCCACCCTCATCCGCTCGATTGTCGAGCAGGAGCACTAGCATACGCCTGAGAAATACAAAAAGCTTCGCGCCACTGCGCCCGAGGTTGTTTATGTATAGACAAATACAAGTTCCAAATCACGTTTTCTGAATATTGTGAATATAACTCAACTCTCGTGCGCTAGTGTTGCCTTCGCCCGCGACATATTTAATTGGGGACCACAAAGCATCTATCGATGGACGTAGGGTCGGCCGACGCCTTCGACCGGATGGGTACCCTCGGCGTTGAAGAGGAGTTTTTCGTCGTTGATGATAGTGGACAGCCAACAGCTGGAATTCAGGAATTGATCTACGATTATAACCACCCACCAGCGGGAGTGCTTGCGGACCGACTAGATCATGAACTATTTCAATTCGTCATTGAAACACAGACCCCGCTTCTTGAGGATGTGTCTGCAGTCAGTGAATCCGTACAGGCTGTTCGTGATGCACTTGTTACGCATGCTGCAGACCATGGTTACCGAATTGCGGCAGCGGGATTACATCCAACAGCGAAGTGGCGCGAGCGTAATCACGTCGAAAAACCCCGATATCAATCACAGTTAGACAGAATTCAATATCCACAGCATCGGAACACAACTGCTGGACTGCATGTTCATGTTGGTGTTGATGATCCCGATGCTGCAACTTGGATTGCAAATGAACTTCGCTGGTATCTCCCGCCGCTTCTTGCACTTTCGGCAAATTCACCGTATTGGAACGGATTTGATACTGGATTAGCCTCCGCTCGAGCAAAGATATTTGAGGCACTCCCTAACACGGGAATGCCAACCCGATTCGAGGATTTTGAGGCATATTACCAACTCGAGAAACGAATGGTTGAGACAGGATCAATCAAAGATCGCGGCGAATTATGGTATGATGTTCGACCGCATACCGGGCATGGAACTGTTGAAGTTCGCACACCAGATGCACAAGCTGATCCGTCAGTAACAGTTGCGATTGTTGAATACATCCATGCACTTGTCATGGACTTTGCCGCTCGGTATGCAGATGGTGAATCTGGGACTAAAGTCCGCCGTGAGATACTTGATGCGAACAAATGGCATGCAATGCGGTATGGTCGCGATGCTGAGTTTATTATCCCTGGATCGATGGAGACCGTCACGCTTTCAGAATTTGTCGATCGCGAAACTAATCGACTTGGCGTTGATGGACTCACGACACTGCTCGCGCGCGAGGGTGGAGCAAAAAAACAGCGCCGACTCCATGCAAGTGATAATATCGATACCCTTCTTGAGTCGCTATGTCTTGATACGGACACATAGGACTCCGCATCCTCAATTGTGTAAAGATATGACGAGGGACAGTCAGCACATCGCTTGTATAACGCACTGGTCGTCTCGGAACTCGAATTGAGAGCAGGCTGATTGAATATCGCCCGGGCTCTTTTGATAAAATCGAATATGCTCCTACATTTTTACCCATGGCAAGCTATCTACTGATTATGCATGTGGCGCTGGGTGGGACTTTTGACCCGGTTCATGACGGTCATCGAGCCCTCTTTGAGCGGGCATTCGAATTAGGGGATCTCACTGTTGGACTCACAAGCAATGAACTTGCCCCAAAGACAAGACAGGTAGATCGGTATGTTAAGCCGTTCACTGATCGCCGCTACTCTCTTATTGCAGAGCTAGAACCACTTGCGGAAGCACATGACCGCGAATTTGAAATCCATCCATTGAAGAAACCAACCGGAATTGCGACTGAACCAGGATTTGATGCTATCGTTGTCTCCCCGGAGACACAAACGGGTGCTGAACGAATTAATGAAATTCGTCAAGAGCGCGGTCTTGATCCACTCACTGTCGAAATAGTAGAACATGTATACGCCGATGATGGTAAACGAATCTCTTCAACACGAATTGTCCGCGGCGAAATTGACCGCCATGGGCGTCTAACACCTCATCGAAGTGGACGATCATCGACCCGACCAGCGGATGACTGTGGTGCTGAGTAGTGAGTTAGTATGCAACAGGTAGCACAGATGCCGTCTTTACGCGAGGCAAATGACTTGCAATCGAACATCGTGAACTACCCCACCCGACTCCGCTATCGCTCTGTTGAGGGTGGGGATTCCGTGTTCTCGCATCAGACTTTCTGCTTTTGTGACGGTATTTGCAAGCGGTACGTCCGGATGACGCGTACCAACCGTGATACCAGTCTCCACAGACGTTCTGAGTCGGACTGTCCCAGCCCTACTCAATAGTGACAACGATAACTCAGGCTGACCGTGGTTAGTATCCCATTCTAAGTCAGTCTGATGAATACTGCTCGTCATAATTTACCACGAGAAGGCATGCTAGTAATCTCTTGGCAAGATAATGCACGGCTGTATCCCCTCCCTGCTCGTTCGTTTCACTCTCCTTGAGGAAGGAGACTTACCCTCGTAATTATTAATTCTATCAAGATAGCAGGCAGAGTGCCTCGGAGTTCGATCCCGAGGCAATCCATAATGTATATTCTCTAAACTGTCTGATAAGTCCAGCTTCAGACGCTCTATCATTCAACATTCCTCTCACCACGATGGTGGCTGGAATCCAGCCGTATTGAGAATCCCTTTCCAGTGTTGTTGAACGCTGAGTCTCGTCACGTTCATCGCATCTGCAACTGCGCTTTGAGACCGCTCTGAACCTGTAATAAGTGTCCCAGCATACAAACTCGCAGCGGCAATAGCCTGCTTTGAACGATCACTATCTGGGGCTTGTGAAAGAAACAAATCCTCAGCAACAGTTTGTGTTTCACTGCTAAGATTAAGCGTTACTGCAGCGGTTCGAATCTCTTCAAGCCATGACTCATTCTCAACCCGGTCACGAGCACTGTACATATATATAATGTTGTATTGTGTATCAAGCAATATGAATAGAACGTCGCAGGGTCTCTCATCTTTACCTGCCGAAATAAAAAATTCTCACCACTGTTGTTCAGATCAAATTTACCCTGATGTTGACTCAATCCCTGCGGGTTCAATCATTTGCCGCTGAAAGTGAATAGAGCAGGTGGGTGCGAAAGATCAGGAAATTCGTCGATTCGACAAGGTGAGTAAGACGAACACCTCAAAACGTGGATAGATGTGACCCCGAAACAATTCGTTTAGAAGTAGATTAGTGCTTTCCCCCGTTTGTTTGAGAAGCAAACAGTGTCAGCCGTGAGAGAGTCGCATAGCTGACACGATAGAGCACGACTAAACATTGAGCTTTCTCATAACAAATCGGTGTCAGGTACCCTAGGGACAAGCCCCGAGTCACTCGCCTCGCACGACTTGTAGATTATGATGACAACGACAGTTTGATTTGGACGCTGATTAACTAACAAATGTGCGCGGGTAGCCAAGTGGTCAAAGGCGCAGCGCTTAGGACGCTGTCCTATAGAGGTCCGCAGGTTCGAATCCTGTCCCGCGCACTTGGACAACTCGATTTAATTCAGTGTGAAAAAGTGGTACTCAATATTGCCGTGTTATACCCATAATCATTTATAAACACATTGCATAGAAATAACATATGGCGGTGCTATCTGACCTAGTAGATGATATTATAGCTGATATCCAAGGTCTTGTGATGTTTTCACCAACTGGATCGCGATATGAGCGTTTTATTAATGCAGATCTTGAATATCCAATCATCGTTGTTGCTCCTGAAAATAATGTTAATGCCGCCACGTATATTGAATTACCAATCGAGTTTGATGACGCTCGCGATCAAATTCGATTTGGGATTGAAGGAGCGATAGAATCTGGAATCGTCGCGGAAGGTGACGCTGTTGTTTGCAATCTCAGTATTTTTGACGATGGTCCAGACTCTCTTGTTCGCGTCCAGGTTGGTGAATCAATTCGATCAGGTATCTATGATTTATTTGTTAACTCGCGAGCTGATTCAAGCGTCATTCGAGATGTATTTAATGTGGCTATTGAGCTTGGTAAAAAAGGTCAGAAAGGCAAACCAGTTGGAGCACTATTTGTTGTTGGCGATGCAGGAAAGGTGATGAATAAATCACGTCCACTAAGTTACAATCCCTTTGAGAAATCACATGTTCATGTCGGTGATCCCATTGTGAAGGTAATGCTCAAAGAATTCTCACGACTTGATGGTGCATTCATTGTTTCAGATTCAGGAAAGATTGTCAGTGCATACCGGTATTTGGAGCCAGGAGCTGAGGGAGTCGATATCCCGAAGGGACTTGGTGCACGGCACATGGCTGGTGCGGCAATCACGCGTGAGACAAACTCAACGACAATTGTGTTATCTGAATCTGATGGACTTGTCCGCGCATTCAAAAGTGGAGAGCTCATCTTTGAGGTTGATCCTGAGGTATACTAATAGTCATTCTCATGTGGGTACTACAATCGTTCCCGCCTGTGGCGCGTGACTTCGTGGCTGCTGTCCCGCAGGCAATCTGGGTTGCTATTCTCGTCTTCATCGCTAGTGTGGTTGCTGCTGTTATTACAGGCAGAATAACCACACGCCTCTTGTTACAGCTCAATATCCCGACTGTCATCGAAGGAACAGCACTTGAACGAACGGCACAAGAGTTCGGGACATCGACGGTCAATCTCATCAGTGGAATTGTTAGGTATTTTATCATCGCCGTCGGAGCCGTCGGATCGCTTTCAGTCACTGATTTACAATATGGAACTGCACTCTGGCAGGAAGCCGTTCAATTTCTCCCTCGCGTATTTGTTGCATTGCTTGTCGTCCTGACTGGTATTCTCATTGGTGACAAAGTAGAGCTCTTTGTTGATGAGCGATTAAGACAAATTAAGCTTCCTGAAATAACTATCATCTCTCGATTAGCGAAATTTACCACATTCTATATCGCTGCACTCGTTGCACTTTCACAGTTAGGAGTTGCCACGCTTGCGTTGGTGGTCTTGCTCGCTGTATATCTTTTTGCTGTTGTTGCTTTTGCTGCTGTTGCTTTTGTCGATTTATTGAAGTCAGCTGCGGTCGGCACATATCTTCTGTTACATCAACCATATGCAATTGGTGATGAGGTTGAAATTGGTGACACTCGCGGCATTGTACAGGAGATTGACTTATTTGTTACACATGTTGAGAATGAAGATGAGGAACTTATTATTCCGAATACACTCATATTCAAACGCGGCATTGTTCGTGTTCGATAATAGCACAACTCTGTCGGAAATCAAAAATGTATTTTATTGGGTATTGGAGACAAGTATTGAAGATATGAGTAGTGAGGGTATACGTCGTAGTTGACATCCTCCTTCGTGTGAACGCGGAGGAATCCTGAGCGCGAGCGGGAGCGGTGGAGATTGCAGGTTTGCAGTCCAACCGAACCCCGACACGGTGAAAATCCGCATTGGGTTCACGGACTGTCGCGGGGAGAGTGGGACTGCTGGGACTGCCATATCTCAGCCTCCGGTACTCATATCCTCTGTCGTGTTCGGACTCCCAGAGTTGTTTGTGCCTCGAGGAGTCCGGCAGATTTCGACGGACTCGGAGTTACTTTCTGTGGTGCAGACAGTAGTCAGGCACAGCATCTGCATCGGTTCAGTATAAGAACTGACCGTTCACCTGACTGGTTCCGATTTCTGCCTGATTGCTCGGGGCGGACAGGCCGCCATCGTCAGAGTGGTCGGGATCGCTCTCTGTTCGGTCTAAACGAAAAGCAGCGCGAGTTCCCCGCCCCACCGTGGGCGGGGGTGAAGCTCGTACGCTCGGCTGCGTCCCATTTTTTTAGTATCGGGACGCCCTACTACAATTTGGAATCCACGTTATCGGCCTCGCAAAACCCGCGCACCCATTTTGGGGTAAGACGCGGTGCGCCGGGTCTGTGTCGCGCCCATGTGAAGGGGCGGACGCCCACGGACACGCCCGCCACGGCAGCAACAGACGACCTCTGTTGCGGTGGCACTTTTGATGTGTTCGGGTGTTACTGGTTCCACGCGAGTCTCGCCAGAGACGAGCGCGGGCGGAATTAAAATTCGCCACCGGTCGTTTCGCTGGCTTCCCGCCAGAGACCACGGCGAAGCCACGGGCCACCGCGCCCGTGGTACTTCACTTCCTATCTAAATATGGGACTGCCTGTCAATTTAAACCATGGATTGTCAAGTCTCCGAGTGGCTATCCATGCGTAGATTGATTTAGAATTGCCGGATTCATCCTGCGGCTAAGTCGCAGGTATTCTCTTTGTATTTTTATAACTCATCATTAGCTGATACTGAGGTAGTTGTCTATGGGCGAGTTGCATCTTGCTCGTCCTGTTTCGTCATCTGCTGTGCGGGAACACCAGCAACTGTTGTATGTGGTGGAACATCTTGAGTTACAAGAGAATTTGCGGCAACCTGTGCTTCCTCGCCGATATGAACTCCCGGCAGTATTGTCACCTTTGCCCCAACCATTGCCCGCTTATCAATAACGATCTCACCCGTTCGATATTCATCTTGAAGAAATTCATGACAAAGCAATACAGCATCATATCCGATGATAGCATTATCCTCAATTGTAATCAATTCTGGCCAGAATACATCTGGCGTTGCCTCAAGTCCCCATGAAACGCCCGATCCGATATGTGCTCCAAGTTGACGGAGCGCCCAGTTTCGTGCCCGAAGCGATGGAACCAATCGAGCAAACATAATAAATATGTAATTACGGATAACAATCCAAACGGGTTTCGCGTCTGTCCACTTCCACAACGAGTTTGTCGAACCTGGTGTTGAGCTTCTATCCAGTCGACGATGTCTATCAGTCATATTATATTATATTATTCTTTTTGCACTGCCTACTCATTGCCTGTCGTGTTGATTGTTGAATTGAACATTACTGGCGGAATCTCTGTTCATAAATGATGGTTAACTGACTATACTGAATAAAATGAGTTTGTGTTTAAATTCAATATTGATCTTATGATAATTCCGTTAATCTGCATCTGACCACGCGAAGATATGCGCATCTCAGACATGTTACTACTCCTCACGAATTACACTCATATGATCGATCCTACGCTGGAGAAGCGATTGTGTTCCGATATCGTGTCGTATACGAAGTCCGTCATCTGCTGCAGAGAGCGCTGTCTCAGCCTGCGATTCAGCTGTTGCAATTGAGTCTGCAATCCCAACAACAGCGAAGGCACGTGATGTTGTTGTATATAATCCATCTTCACGAGCATCAACACTTGCATAATATATCTGTGCACTTTCTACGGACTCCTCGTCGACAGTAATTCGTGTTCCGCACTGTGGGTCTGTTGGATATCCTTCGGGAACAGCGTACTTACACACAGTCGCCTGATTGCTGAAACTGAGTGGTGGGAGTGACTCATTATGTTGTGCCGCGCGCATGATATCAAGAAGCGATGTCTCCAATATCGGGAGTGTGTTCATTGCTTCTGGGTCACCAAATCGAGCATTGAATTCAATTACCCGCGGTCCATCGCTCGTGAGCATAAACTGACCATACAGGACTCCCTTATAATTGGGCAATGCACTAACAGTCGCTTCTAAAATTTCGACTGCGTCTGCGTACTCTTTATCATTCATGAATGGGAGTGCCTGTGTTGTATCGCTGTAACTTCCCATGCCGCCAGTGTTTGGTCCGGTGTCGCCCTCGTATGCGCGCTTATGATCTTGAATCGCTGGAGTCGTTCGAACTTCACCATTCGCGACGAACGCTTGCACAGTAAACTCCTCACCAACAAGTCGCTCTTCAAGCACAATCTGCTCGTACTCGTTTTCTCGAAGGTACGATTTTGCCTCACTTTGAGTCACTTGATCCCCAATCACTCGAACTCCTTTCCCACCTGTCAGCCCCGCAGGCTTGACTGCAAGGTCATTCTCAGCGGCATCAATATACTCACATGCAGCCGCAGTCTCCTCAAAGACAGCAAACTCTGGACATCCTGGAATCGATTTTGATTGCATAAACTGTCGCTGAAACGCTTTATCGGTTTCAATTCGTGCAGCCTCTGCTGTTGGTCCAAACGTATACACACCGGCTGCGTCAAGCGCATCTGTAACTCCTGCCTCAAGCGCCGATTCAGGTCCAATAATGGCGAGGTCTGCATTAACTGGATCCGTTGTTGCGTACTCAACAATTGCATCAACGCTCGTTGCTGGTATTGATTCAAAATCAGCGGTGAGAGCAGTGATTCCTGGGTTTCGATTCCCTGCACAGGCGTATAGCGTGCATCTTGAATCGACGGTTAATGCTTGAGCGATAGCATGCTCACGACCACCACCACCGATAAGAAGCACTGATTCAGTGTTGCTCATACGCCGAGTGGGTCCACACGAGTGTGTAAAGCTTACTTTTTGTCGTTGTATCCGATAGTACGTGAATATGAGATTATGTCGTGGCTATATATCGTCGCCCAAGAATATATCCGATTATGTATGTGGATAGAGTCATGTTGTCCGTTTATCAATCGGATGATGATATCAGAACCATTCAAGACTTTTCAAGTTTCTTCACACGGCTTTTGCCCTGGCGTGGCTAATAATACATATGTCGGATACACCAGTGCGGAATCGACTTGATAATGAGGCAAGCCCCTATCTTACACAGCACGCCGAAAATCCCGTTAATTGGCAGCCGTGGGATGACCGTGCACTTGAGTATGCGGAATCAGCAGACAAACCAATTTTTCTCTCTGTTGGATATGCTGCGTGTCATTGGTGCCATGTTATGGCTGAGGAAAGTTTTGAGGACGATACTGTTGCTACTATCCTCAATGATTCATTTGTCCCAATTAAGGTCGACCGTGAGGAACGGCCAGATCTTGATCGTATCTATCAGACAATCTGTCAGCTTGTTACTGGTGGCGGTGGGTGGCCATTGTCTGTTTGGCTAACACCAGATGGAAAACCATTCTATGTTGGCACATATTTCCCAAAGACAGAGCGATCTGACCGTGGCGACACTCCTGGGTTCCTAGAGATCTGCCAATCGTTCGCGACCGCGTGGGAAAACGACCGTTCAGAGCTTGAATCTCGTGCGAATCAATGGGCAGATACGCTTCAGGATCGACTTGAGGTCGACACGAACGCTGATACCAGTATTGATGTTGATGATGATGATGATGTTCCCGCTCCTGACATTGCATCACCTCAGACAGATTCTGACGCTGATGATGATTCCACTATGGATCTTCTCACATCAGTATCTACGGCTGCAATCCGCGCAACAGATAATGAATATGGTGGATTTGGCTCACGCGGTCCAAAGTTCCCACAACCGGGGAGAATCGAGGCACTGATCCGTGCACATGCAGAGACTAACAGAGAGACAGCACTTGATGCTGCGACAGCGACACTTGATGCGATGGCTGCGGGTGGTATCTACGATCATGTTGGGGGTGGATTCCACCGTTATGCAACGGATCGTAAGTGGACAGTCCCACACTTTGAAAAGATGCTATATGATAATGCTGAGCTCTCTCGAGTTTACTTATCTGCGTATCAACATACCGGGCGCGATCGATATGCACGAGTCGCTCATGAGACGTTTGCATTTCTCTCACGCGAACTTCAACATCCTGAAGGTGGATTCTACAGTACTCTCGATGCGCAAAGTGAGGGTGAAGAAGGACGATTCTATGTTTGGACGCCAGAGACGATCCGTAATGCAATCACTGATCAACAGATAGCAGATATAGCGATTGATCGGTTTGGCGTGACAGAGGGCGGGAACTTCGAAGGATCGACCGTTCTCACCGCTACTGCATCAGTCTCACAACTTGCCACAAAATACTCATTAACAACCGATGAAATCATGTCGCAACTCGCAGATGCACGTGATTCACTTTTTGATGCTCGCATGGATCGTGAGCGTCCCAACCGAGATGAAAAGATCCTGACCGCATGGAATGGGCTTGCCATCTCTAGTCTTGCTCGCGGTGGATTAATATTAGAGACCGAACAGTATACAGAGTTAGCAAATGATGCTCTCTCATTTATTCGCACGCATCTCTGGGACAGCGATTCAGGTAGGCTCTCTCGACGATATAAAGACGGTGACGTAGATGAAACAGGATATCTTGACGATTATGCATTCCTCGCGCGTGGTGCTTTTGATTTATATCAAACCACCGGTGCTGTTGAACATCTTTCTTTTGCAGTCACGCTTGCTGAATCAATCGTAGAACTGTTCTACGACACTGCGGGTGAAACGCTATATCTGACGCCAGAGGATGCTGAGTCACTTGTTGCTCGACCACAGGACCTTCGTGATCAATCAACCTCATCAAGTGCTGGAATTGCAGTGCAGACACTCAATGCAGTTGACCCATTCACATCAACTGACTTTTCGGGCATTGCTGGCGCTGTCATTGATACACACGCTGATGAGATTCGCGGTCGACCACTTGAGCACATCTCATTAGCAATGGCTGCTGATTCTCGCGCCCGTGGGCATGATGAAGTTGTTATTGCGCATGATACCGATACTGAACTTTCACAACCAATACGTTCAGACATTGCATCAACATATCTTCCGGGAGTTCCTCTTTCTCAACGCCCTGCAACTGTATCAGGACTTGAGTCTTGGACTGATGAGTTGGGACTCGACTCCCCACCAGCAATCTGGGCAGGACGTCACCAACGTGACAGTAAGGCGACTATCTATGCATGTTCCGGGCGAGCCTGCTCGCCACCGACTCACTCACTCACAGATGCTCTCGAATGGTTTGATACGGACATCAGTACCGCTCACTCGGACTCCACCAGTGGTGATGATATTGACACTAATGAAGTCGATGGTGATACGATTGAGGGGATTGACCTGAGTGAAGGTACGGACAGTTTCGATAATTAATACCACTAGGCAACAGCAGCGATGTTAGAAATAATTGGTAGTAGCGGGTGAATGATCGATTCATGATCTAATCTAGCAGTGTGACTCTATTGACTGCTTGATCTTCATCTGTATGTACATGAGCTACGGATGCTGATGATATCTCTTGAACTCAGATACCACGGAGTAGTCTTTTATTATTATCAATTTGACTTATACCACCTAGGTAATAAGTTACATAAATAGTTAGACTGCTTTTTGTGGAAGTAGCTCAGCCTGGCACTCTGAGCAAGCAATCAGGTCATGCGACTCTGTACATATGGTTGTCTCGAGACATAATTCACACTCACATTCGACCTCAAATATCTGCCCGCCCCAGCGGTGTGGTGAGAGTCGCTTACTGACGCGGATTGATCTGAGCATCTTCTATAGTTTCATATGAAAACCGCACATAAGTCCCTTGTTATAATATAGGCATCCAAAGTATATACTGGTAATATGTATATAATGATATTTTGGATTAACTCATTCGGTCACTCGGTGAGTTGCTCAGCGAGAAACACCGCGATAGGGACTGATTCAGTTTCAACAAATCGTGCCACTTCCTCATCTTCTCGTTCGATGACAACTGTTGGAATCCGATTAATTCCGTATTCTTTGACACTCGGTCCATATTTTTCTCCATCAGCATTTTTTTCAACGGAATATTCATGAACTCGTTTATTCGGGATATCAGCAGCGTTAATCGCGGCTGCAAAATCTGGTAATTGTCTCCGGCAGTCATCACACCAATCACCACCCCACACTCGGATTATTAAAGTATCATCACTAAATGCGGCTACGGTATCTGACCATGAATTAGCGTCCCATACCGGATTTGGTTTCATTGTCTCAAGTGTTCTCCCAACATTTGCATCAACCATGTCTGGCAGTTATCATGAACTATACTAAATGTGTGGATACGCTGCGCATCGAACTCATGTGAACTACCCCGCCCTGCTCGGTCTGACGGCCTCGCTGAGGGCGGGGCTTCCTGCTTCTACGACGTTGTCAGACTGCGTCTGACAGCCCACCAGACGGAGTCTGGTGAACGCACTTTGCAGATACAGGTGTATCCACAGGGAGTGCAGTCTCCACAGGCGTTGACGAATCGCCCCGCGATTCGTTCGCACACCAGAACTCGGAGATGTCTGGGGACGTTTCTTCGGAGTGTCGCACTCCTAATTGCTCGACGGGGTGATTCCGTGGGACAACGCACGCTTCTTGTCGCGTTTGAACGCTATCCCTGTCCGTCAGCCTCGCACAGAGCAACTCGTTCCGAATAGTGCTCCTGAATACTTATTGAGGAATTCAATCCAAAATCTTGTCATAGAGTAGCTGCTGATACTGTTGCGTAGAACCGATGGTTCAAAATGTTTCACGGAGTGCTATATGGAACGACGAGCGAATCAAAGCCGACAGGTCAAAATGCCCATCTTACTCTTTAGTCTGGCGTCCGACAATATAACTGCTTACATAGGTCTGTGAGTCTGCCGACGCACAGTGTACAACCAGATGATGATGGCGCTGTATCCCCTTCTCCCTACTGCGCTCCTTGTCCGCTCGCGCGGACTGCGGTGCTCCTTGAGGGAGGGGGCTTAGCGCCTGTATTCAGCTAAAAGATATAATAATATGTTATAGTTCGAGTCGGATTAAATTGTGAAGCAGCTTCAGATCACGTTTATTATCGACACACTCGTCTTGATATCTTATTGGATGAGTATTTCATTCAGAAATTCACATCCGTTTTGGTCGTCACCGTCTTATCCATCACCGACAAATACCTGTTTTGATGGATGCGAACGTTTTGGAAACGATTGGATCACCGCTCGTCCGCGTTAATTCTCCGCCGGGTGTGACAATCGCTGCAAAGATAGAATCAAAGAATCCCGGTGGCTCTGCAAAGGACCGACCAGCACTTGCAATGGTGGAGCGTGCTGAGCGTGCCGGCGATATTGAACCAGGCGACGCCCTTGTTGAGCCGACAAGTGGGAACACCGGCATTGGATTATCAGTTGTTGCTGCTGCGAAAGGGTATGATCTCACAGTGGTGATGCCCGCCTCACAGTCACCGGAACGGCGCGAGTTAATGCGAGCGTATGGTACTAAAATCGAACTGATCGATGGCACGATCAGTGATGCGAAAGACCGCGCTGATAAATTAGAAGATACCGGAATGAAGCAGTTGCGACAGTTTGAGAACGCGGCTAACCCTGACGCTCATTATCAGACAACCGCTGAGGAAATTCTTGAACAAGTTGAAGGACGGACTGTTGATGCACTCGTGGCTGGTGTCGGCACTGGTGGGACGATCTCCGGTATTGGAAGACGTCTTCGCGAGGAGTTTCCAGACATGTCTGTCATTGCTGTTGAACCAGCCGAAAATGCAGTTATCTCTGGTTCGGAGCCTGGAAATGACGATTTTCAGGGTATGGGTCCAGGATTTATTAGCCCAAATCTTGATACAGAGTTGATTGATGATGTCGAGACTGTCACAATCGATGCGGCTGAAACGGAATGCAGACGTCTTGCACGAGAGGAGGGAATTCTTGTCGGACAATCCTCCGCAGCATCAAACGTTGCTGCAAAGCGTATCGCGAAACAACTTGCTGACCCTGCTCAACCTTGTAATGAGCGAGAAGCGGGATACGTCATTGAGGATGCACCCAAATCAGAATCCGTTGTGAAATCTTCGTCTACATCGACTCATGATGATACCGCTGACACTGCTACACCCACAAGCACCTCAAACACAAGCACAAACATAAACACAAAAGCAGAGTATGAAACCGGGATTGCTCCCTCTTCTGAGGACCGGAATACACAGCCTGACTGCCCACTAGTTATTACGGTTTTTTGGGACAGCGGGGAGAGGTATATGTCAACCGGATTGTTTGATGACCCAGACCAGAGTCACGAGTGAGGGTTGGCATCATGAATTTTCTCATCACAGTACTCTCAGTGATCCTCAGTTGAATGTGACTGAGAAGATCCGGACGTCGTAGCCGTGTATTCATAGAATTGCGAGGCGGAAACCCACGGCTTTAGCCCTGTCTCTTACCCACAAGTTCGTGGAGTCGTAACCGGACGTTTCAGACGCTCTCAGAGGTATTTTGAACTAAAAAATCGAGGCGAGAAGCGATTCAGACAGTGATATCGGCTGTAGGGGTTACAGAACGCCGGTAATCAACTCCACTATAATTGTTCCAAAGAGATATTAAATCTGTAGATATCGAGATTTCAACCGGTTTACTGACCTCAGCAGCGACTCGATTTGTAGGTAAGAGACAGTCCTTGAGGGTGGGGCTTCCAGCGAAGTTTCCTTTAGATTCTGACCAGATTCAAGATTGGAGAGAGTTATTCATTGCGGGGCGTCCACAGCCCGCACTACACCCTCTTCAGACTCGAACAAATCTGAATTGGACTTACATATTGATCTCCGAGCCATATTCACTGCACTGTTCACGTTGACATTGTAGCGTGTCTCGTCTGACGCATCGAACAAGCCACGCTCCACTCGTTCCGTTTTGTTCGCTCTTTGAGCAAGAAGCCTCACCCTCAGGTTTAGATAATACATGTCCACTGGTAAACACAGTCCCAATTAGCTGTTTGTATGCGCTGATCTCCCGTCCTCAAGGAGCGACCGCAGAGAGCGAGTATGTTGGAAACACACGCCATTATTAACCAAATATTCGTATGTGTAACCTGCAGGAAGGTCGCGCCAGCGCTTAAACCAGGGGTAGTTCCTCAGAAATTCACAGAGAATGCAGATAGAGTGTTTTGGAATTCGATATGATCCCCAGGGCACTTCAATGTAAATCTCTTGATTTGATTATGATATTTATCTGTTTTGATATTACGCTCTTGTGAAGTACATTGTTGGTGAGTCAGAGAACTTCTCGGATAATCTGTTTCAGTGCTTCTTGTCCCGGTTTGCGGAGGATTCGTCGCCGAAGTTGGAACGGCCTGAGATATGCTGTCAGTTTGTCCTTTGAGACGCCTCGATGCGGCGAGAGCCACCGTCGCGCCAGCGACGCGTGGCTCTCGCACGTGTTCACATGTGCGTCTCCATCAACGTACTCGCCGTCACCGTGAATTACTGATTCTCGGTGGAAGCTCTCATCATTGTCGAGTGGATCGTAGGCACGAAATCCGTCAGTATAGATGCTCAGCGACTCCTTCTCGTGGTTGTCGAGAAGGAGTCGCACGGTCGTTTCATCGGCGGATTTCGCTGGGACGACGTATCGCTGACCGCTGCCCCGATCAACGAGCGTGAACACTGGCGGTTTATCACCCTCATACGTTCCTCGTCCGCGTTTCGAGAGGGCACGCGAGCGCGACTCTCGATCGCGCTCGCGACCTTTCTTCCCAGCAGAGACATAGAACTCGTCGATCTCGACCGGTCCAACGAGATCGATTGTTGGCGCGTCGAGCGTTCTGGCGAACTGCTCGACGCGCCGGTGAAGCGAGCGATACGAAACGTCAATTTCAGCGTCTAACTGGCGGATACTCGTGTTGAACCGGAGGAACGAGTAGAACGCGAACAACAGCTTATCGAGGCCGATCTTCGCGTGCGCAAAAATCGTGCCGGTTTTGTCGTTGAACGTGCGGTCGCAATCCTTACACAGGTACCGTTGATACTCTCGATAGCTGCCGTGTTTGATTACCGACTCAGACTGGCAGCGCGGGCAACAGAGGCCCTCTCGCCAGCGAACCTGCTCCAGCAGGTTCGCGGCGCTCGCCTCTGAGCTCAGCAATTCAAATGGGAACATTGCGTTCAGGTGACGCGTCGCGTCACTCTTGCCCGCTACGCTTTCACGGCGATAGCTTTACCCGACCAACAATCTGCTTCAGAAGAGCGTTGATATTATCTGTTATTGCATCAAAACTCACTCAGCATCTTCTGTTGTCCCCTGTGATTCTTCTGTTGGATCGCTTTCTTTAGATTCGCTCTCATTGGCTTTAGATTGATCATTGTGGTCTGTTGTCCTCTCCGATGATGTCTCATCAGTGTTATTATCATCAATCGTGATATCAACCGGACCGGTGCTTGTGTCGGATGGTGTCTCAGAGTCAGATCCAGCGTCAGCATTCATATCCGAATGTGCATCCGCATCGGTACTGGTATTTGTATCTGTATCTGTATCTGTATCCGTTTCAGATTGCGCTGTTGTGCCCGCACCAACAACATATCCAATCGTCCCACCAACAAGCCCACCAATAATCGCTCCGCCGGGACCGCCTCGTTTTAACCCTGTGATTGTCCCGACAAACCCACTAATTGCGGAGATGGTGGTCGGATCAACGCTTTGCTCTGTCATTGTCTCGGTGTCGTATTGATCAGCTGTCATCACGTGAGATATTCACCGCAGACAAACGAATGTTTGCCATATAGTGAACAGATATCTGATAGGGATTTCAATGTAGAGTCGAATCAACGCAGTCGATGAATACAAACAATCGAGACAGCAGATGTCTTATTCAATTGGTGTCACATCTTCAATCAATTGCTTGCCAATAGAGCGAATTCCGCCGTCAGTTAACTCAAGCATGAACATGCTCCCAACATCTTCATACCCTGAGACGGTGATTGTCCTCTGATCGCCATCTGTAATTTCATGCGGTTCGGCTAGCGTAATCTGATAGGCTTCATCTGCCATAGCATGCACATTCTGTTCTACATCTGTATTGGGTTGTCGGTCACAGTTACAGATAGCTGGATAATTAATACTGAGTGATTTGATTTGATCAAAAAAGATATTGATTTCATAGAATTGCAAGGCGGAAAACCCACGGCTTCGGCTTTAGCCCTGTCTCTTACCCATAAGTTCGTGGAGTCGTAACCGGACGTTTCAGACGCTCTCAGAGGTATTTTGAATCAAAAAATCGAGGCGAGAAGCGATTCAAATAGTGATATCGGCTGTGGGGGTGACAGAACGCCGGTAATCAAGCTCACTACAATTGTTCCAAAGAGGTGCTGAAACTGTAGATACCGAGGATTTCAGTCGTGCTCGCCGATCCCGATCCCGTTCCGCTAAAATCCTGACTCGAGTTGTGGGTAAGAGACAGGGCTTTAGCCGTGTGTGGGAGGAAGCCGACAATACGGCAACAAACCACAATGAATAGACTCTCTGACTCTCCAATATGAGTAAGGTAGGTTTAGATAATACAGGCATTACAGTAGAAATACGTGCTGAACCGGAACTGTCAAATAAAACCTACAAGTCTCGCCTCGAGGATGAAGGTCTCCCTAATGAAACGTTCGATCAGTTCCGCCAAGCAGCACAACACGTCGCAAAATACGGCTGGAGCGATAACCCGGGTACTATAATCGACAGCAAGAACGACTACGATACACAAGTCAGCGGTGTAGTCACTCGGCGTGTGGTCAGTAGTTCATAGAAGAAGTGGGTGCTTGAGTAGACATGCATCAGTCAGAATAGTTCTCTCGCATCGAATGAGTGAATCAGTTCACACCTGCCATGTCTTGTGGTCAGACCGGGAGTCAACTGACAAGCCTACCGCTTTAGGATACTTGATTATATCAACAGTATCGCCACCACTCCAGTCGTAATTGGGGTCGTAATAATTGTGATGTTTTCCCATGTCGAACCCTGTACAACAAATGCTCCAGCCTGGCGAGCTTCGACTGGATTGCTGATAATCGCGATATCACCAGCTGATAAACTTGCAGAAAAACTCAAAAGTAGAATAACTGGAAGAATTATTGTTGCGTTTATCGAGATGAATATCCCGACCAATGAAGCAACAGTAAGATACACTACTAATGGCGCCACTGCAACCGCTTGTATTACCCATGTTGATGTTGATGTGTCGATTTCAGCATTAAATTGTCCCAGTGGGATTGTCGTCCCTGACCATTGTGGAAGAATGCGGATTACAGGATCGAGTCCAAATAATACTGCGATAGCCGCATGAGCAAGTTCATGCGGAAGCACAATCGGTGCAACAATGACCCGAGCAATTGTCTGCCACCAAGTACGTGAATTCTCGTTTGAATCTACTTGGTTCTTCATTTGGGACTCAGACGTCGGTTTTAAACCTGAACCATCATGTATATTCTCTGTCAAATCTAGATCATGTTCTTCAGATCTTGTATGATCTGTATCTGAACGTGAATCATTCTTTGTCACTGTTGTGCGGTCAGGACGCCCCACCATCCGGTTATTGATTTATTGAACATATGCTCTGGCACCAATGGTGCTGGAACTGGTTGAAACCCATTATGCCGCATATCGGTGATTCCACCGTATCGCTCAACCGGTCGCCCAGCGAAATCAAGTACACGAATCTGCTTGTCATCATCGCGATGGTATGCATATGGAAATCGTTCTCGAGGCGGGCATGCAAGTGCGTCGACGTTGTTGAGTCGCACCAGCACCTCGTCACCGGCGCGAAGTTCAAGCCAGGGTCTATTTGTACTTATATTGACACCACTGTTCATATCTGGCGTTGTATCATTGCTCCTACTCGGTTCCATTGACGGATTTACATCTGTTGTTATATTTTCTTTACCTTCCTGTTCAGTTGTTGGCTTTCTTGACGTCTTCTCGTCTGTCGATCCAGATTCTGCTGTTTTTCTTTGATCAATCTCAACATCATCCTGTTCCGTTGTTTTTTTCCGTCCTCTTCCGATGTGATTGCTGGAGCATCATCGGAGATTGTAGCGACCAGTCCGGGTTGTCCCGACGCTGTTCGAGATTCATTCCATGAAAGAGGTGCTGACGTTGGAACAGCAGCATATCCGCCCTCAGCGAGTGGAATCCGGTCCGGTCCAGGGTAGAACTGTCGCCCATCATTGGTACTATCTACAACCCCAACTGGTGCGGTTAGTATATTCGTAATTTTTGCTGTTGCCTGCTGAGTTGGTGTTACGAACAGCGTTGCTCGATTATGTGATTGGTTGTTCCAAACGCGCGAGAGTACTACCGTCGGGTCAACTTCGCTGATTGTCTCGATTGCAATAGACCATCCTGAAGATAACAGCGTCTCTGGTGTTGGCGGTTCTGATGCGCGAGCATCGATTACTGGGCGTTCATCGTGGTTCGAGGATTCATCAGATAATGCCGCTGTCTCATCACCCGCTGTGTGAGCAATTACCGGAGGTTTCGCTGCATCACTTGACCGTGAGGTCACCAAACCGGCGCGATGACACCGGTCGATACCGACGGTCAAAAGCCTCTCATTCATTATCATTTGTATGCTCCCAAACAGTAAGTGGATTGTGGGAAAGTCACAATCATCAAATTATAATACACCTGAGATTGACGCATCTCAGCTGTCGCGTTCTGAGTTACTCGACTCTGCACGTTTATAAACTACCCTCAGAATGGAGAAAGAGGTGGTCAATGTCTTCCATCAGTCCATCGAGATCGCGGTCTGGTTGATCGCGCACCCAGGAAAACATGTTGTAGATCGTCTCCTTGAGACCGTGTTCGAGTTGTGATCGGAGCGACGAGGCTTTCGAGACAAGTCGCTCCGAGGCGCTCGATTCCGGACCAAGCCGAAGAAGGCTGTAGGCCAGCATCTGAAGGTGCCAGTGACGACTGGCACCGTCAGAATCACGAACCTCGCAGTCTCCTAAGCCAAGATCCTCTTTCGAGTCCTCGAAGAATGTCTCTACTCGCCATCTGTACGAATAGCTCCGAATAATGTGTGCCGAAGGCGCGTCAATCTTGCTCGTCGCAAGATACTTTACTGGATTCTCTTTGTCCTCATCGGTAACCTTCTCTGTGATTACCAGCCGAACTTCACCTAATTTCGAGACAGGGACTGTCTTAGTCCAAATTTTGTACGTTTCACCGTCAACTTCTCGCTCTTCCTTGTCGATGCACTCTTCGAGCGCATCGACGCGTCTCTCTTTGTTCGCGTAGGTCACCTGTCGGTTGCCCCGTAGTGGTCCAATCCAGTCCTTGCCGTGTGATTCGACGTGTTCGATCAGACCGGAGTCATGAGCAAACCATGCATCGAAGAGGTAGGTGCCCGCAGGCACACCTACCTCTTCTTCTAATTCCGTGATTATCTCTCGTGCGAGGTCGTATTTTGTCTCCTGTTCGTCTTCCTCGTCCTCGTCGTCGACCTTCTCGTACTGGCGAAAAGCAAGTGGATAGGACGTTTTATCATCGGTATAGAACGCGTAGACGAGGTTCTGTCCCCAAACAGGCTCACCCTCAGAGTGATCGTAGAACTCTCCAGCACCGGGAAGGGACTTCCCGGTTCGCTGGATGACTGAATCGTCAATAACGATATAGCCGTTTTGTGACCAGCGTGTCTCTCCGTGTTTTTGCAGTTCCTCTAACCGCTCGTGATTGAGCTGATCCTCATCCCAATCGTATTCGGTGATGAACTTGTTGAGTGCTCGGTCACTTCCGGCAGGAAGGACCTCTCGTGCAATTCCGGTTACAGTCTTGCTGCGGCCCGCAGCAAGACCTGTCACGTACGTTTTGGCGTGAGTCGTTTGATGATATGATAGCGAGTCGAATTCATCCAGCACGTCGGTGCACGAGAGGAAATCCGTAATCGGCAGCATCAAGTTTCAATGCTGCCTACATCACGCCCCTATTTAAACGTGCAGAGCCGAGTGAGTTAATAAAGCCCCGGAGAAATCAATCTCTCGGAGAGTAGCTGGATCAGGATTGTCGAGAGTGTTCAGCTCCGAAAAGCTGCCAATGAACCAGATGTTGGACCGAGAGAAACGGCGTCTCAGGGTCATAGAAGAGGAAAATCACGGGTCGGGCGACAGCCGTCGCTGGCGGGCGACGGCTGTCACCGGTGATTGAGTGGTAATCAGCCGAACGTATCCAGCGTCTTATTCCAGAAGGTCCGGACTTGTTGAATTGCACGCGCCATGCCACCCTTGACTGGGTGGCACTGGCGGAACCACTCGACAAGCACGTAGCCAATCAGCGCACAGAACAGCTCGAACAAGACGCCGTTCAGCGATTTCGAGTGAAAGTTCTCGATGTTGAGATACTGCTTCAGCTCCCGAAACAGAATCTCGATGCAAGTTCGAAGCGTGTAGATACTGATCACATCGATAGGGTCGTACGCTGACGACGCCAGCGTCGTCAGGTACTCGATCTCTTCTCCATCTGGCGCGTTCAGAACAATCCGACGAAACTCCTCACCAGTCTCGGCTAACTCAATTCGCTCATCACGAACCTGCCGTGTCGATTCGTCAGCAGAATCCCTTGGCTGAGCGCCTCTCTCGGGAGTAATGCTGACTTCAAACTCTTCGAGTGTCTCAATGAGTTCAAATCGAGCGTCTGAGTACATCAGTGTGACAAAATCATTGTCACTGTGCTTGATCTCACAGAACCGTAGATATCGCGTGTATGCACGGTCAAACGTCCAGATGACCGAGTCGAGGTCTGCGAAGACCTCGACATCGTCTTCAAGGAGATCGAACTGCGGGCTTTCGTGGGTATCGCCTTCTGTGACAGTTGCACCAAGCGGATGCTTGTGTTTGCCGTCTACACGTGCGGCACAGTGAAGCTCAACTCCTCCGCCATCCGTGTCTATCTCGTAGATGTCTTCATCGTCTCCGACGAACTCGTCTGAGACGACAACAGAGCGCGTAAGTTCGAGGTTTGTGGCATCAACAGCGACAACACCTCGTGTCATCCACCCCAGTCGTTTTCGTTGAACTCCACGTTGATGATACAACTGTGGCGTGTGCAGTAACTCGAATAGGAGACGAACGACCGCACGGTAGTCGCGGTCGTTCGTGAGTTCTGAAAACCGTGATTTAGGCATGTGTTCGAGTGAGTCGTCGACAATGGTTTTATCCTCAAGTTCAGCGAGTGAGCTGGAGGGGTCAAGACCCTCACGAACAACCGTCTTGACGTGGTTCGTGAAGTCATGTTTGTCGGAATGGAGCCCAATCTTGAACTCATCGGCAATCGACTCGCTGTCGACTTCGTCGAGCAGCGAGTACAGTTCGTCAGCGACGAGATCAGTAGAATTGATATTAGAGGCGTCCGTTACGTCTTCTGACGGCCTGTTTGCTGAATCAAATTGCACAGACATTACGGGCCGTCACTAACGGCTCACGCCGTTTTTATATACTCAGAACGCGACAGCATCTCAGCTATATGTTACAAATCAAGTGTCTCAAAATCCATTTAATGATACAGATTGTCAAGGCGACTGTCTTAGGGCTTGACCCCAGATGAAGCCGACACCGCTAATTGACCCGTAATATTTAGAATGGTTGGTGATTGTCAGCGTGTCTGACTGAAAGTCTCATCACACGGGCGGTCGGACACCACGCACTGTCCAACTCAGAGAGGGATGGGGGCGTTCCAAATCAACATCATCCGAGAGACGAAGCATCTCGTGATCACGAAAATCTTCGATTTTTAAACGATCTGTAGAGACCGGAACCGCTCTGAAACGACTCTCTCAGTGAGAGTGGGTCTGTCAGTTCTGTCGAAAAAGCAGGAAGTCTCGGGGCTTTGATATTGATGTGACCCCGAGGCAGGTTCACAACAACCCACAATTATTATTCACTATATGCGTGTAAATTGGTTACGAATGATTATGTGAACGGTGCTGAGAACATTTGATAACAAGTATCCCCGAGTCTCGCCATGGATGGCGATGACAGGAGTAACGGCTAGTCGGCACAGCTATCGACGTACCTGTTTGACAAGGAAACTGACTTGTTCAAGTTTCAACAATAGGTAATGTCGTGAGATTCCGGCGTCTTCAGGCGCGAGAGGATGTCAAATATTTACTACTCATGACTTATTCTTCTAAGTGAAGCGTGATTATTTTGTGCCGATATATCAAAAAACAGCGTTTTGTCCGGATATCAGAATTAATCTCAGGTAAAATACGCGATAAATTGCGGACGCTGGTGAATCTTAGAACGTCCCTGGAACAATGACGTATGCAAACAGCAGTGTCAGCAGTCCTGTTGCAACGCCATAGTACAACACTGGGATTAATTCAAGTCTGATCACACGACCTTCTTCACCAATAAGTCCAACAACGGTGAGGGCGGCAACGACATTATGAATTGCAATAAGATTTCCAATTGCACCTCCGACAGCTTGTGCAGCGACCACGATTACTGTTGGTGCTCCAACATCCTGTGCGGCTTGGAATTGGAATAATCCAAATAGAATGTCGCTCACGGTATTCGATCCAGCGATGAATGCACCGAATGCACCAATAAATCCTGAGAAGAATGGGAATGCAATCCCTGTCACATCAGCTGTCAACTCTGATAGTAACCCGAGCATTCCAGCAGAAACTGCAGCGTTCTCAAGAACAACGCTACTCCCTGACCGTTGCATAATCATGACTGTCGCAACAGCAAACCAAAGTGCAACAACTGCCGGAGCAATATTTCGGAATGCCTCACTCCACGATGATTTGATTTCATCAGTACTCATGCCATGGATTGCATATGTTAATACTGCAACAAGAATAAACAACGACCCTGGAAGATACAGCAGTTCGATTCCCTCTGAAAACGGCGTTGCAAGAATATTATTCCATGTAAGCACACCCGTCGAAGCTAAGAATGACTGCACCGGTCCAATAACACGCGTTGCAATTAGCAATGCTGCGACGAGAATATATGGTGTCCATGCTGTCAAAAGTGACATATCTTTATTATGTAAATCAGCGGGTGATGCTGATGCAGTCCCACCATCAGTCGCGACCGCTTCATCGCCTCGGGACTGGGATGCAAACCCTCGCCCAGGTTCAATTGACCCAACCCAATGATCAGGCCACCCTGATTGCGGTCCAAAGTCCCACGTATTATCAGGAATGAAATATCCAGCCCGAAGTGTTGTTGTGACAATTATTAATCCAACCATCGCCCCAAGCAGCGCGGGGAATGTTGGACCAAGATAAATTGCTGTCAGATTGTATGGAATAATAAACGACAGCCATGCAAATAACGTCAACGGCAGCACCTCAATCGCGGGTTTAATCGATCGCTCTTCGCCGAAAAATCGTGTCATCATTGCAACACCAATGAATGGAATCGCAATTCCGACGATTGAATGAATGAGAGCCGCCCAAATACCAATTTGAGCGACATACGCTCCAGTGCTCTCATACGCGCCTGAGGTGATGATTTGTTGTGCTGCACGCTCATCCCGATACATTGTAACATAGGAGTTTCTCGAACCAATCTTCGGGTGAATTGAGCTTCAGTGCAAGGAAGTTGAGATATTTCTGTAGATGATGCTTCGAGACGCCTCTGAAGTTCGCCAGCCACTGGCGAAGGAAACTATGCCGGTTCTCACAAGTATTCGTGTGAGCGTCACCGATGACGTAGGTATCGGAGTGGGTGACGGTCAGATGGCCGTCCACCCCCTCCTTTTCCTCGATATCTTCGTAGATCGAGTAGCCATCCGTACAGAGAATAACACTGCCATCGCCGTAGGCTGCGATTTCTTCGTCGGCTTCCTGTAGATCCTTGCAGACGATGAATCGAACTCGTCCGTCAGACCGACGGACGAGTGTCAGGACTGGTGGTTTGTCTCCCTCGAAGTCACCGCGTCCCTTTTTTTTAGTCCGCGCTCGCGCGGACTCGAATCCTCGTCCTCGCGTCCTTTCTCACCGGCAGTCACGTAGATCTCATCGGCCTCGCACACCTCCGAAAGCTCGAATTCTCCGATGTTACCGCTTGTCTCCTGGACTTCGTGAACGAAATCAAGGACAGCCTCGTAGTCACGGTCAAGATCACGGGCGATCTGAGCAGTCGTCTCAGATCGCATCTCCTTGACCATATAGAACAGCTCCTCAAGCTCAAAGCGATGTTGGCCGAAAATCGTGTCTGTGAGGTCGTTGAAGTATGTCTCACAGTTTTTACACCAGTACTGCTGGGCATCTTTCCCCGTGGTTCCTCGCTTGACTACCGCATCACTCTCGCAGTGGACACACGTCACCGTCTCGCCGAAGCGGGCGAGACGGAGACGCTCAAAGCAGCGTTCTCGTGATGGAAGGAAGACTTGAGCAGACTCTTGATCCATCGTTGACTGATCAATGATCCGCCGGCAAGATTGATGTTACGGCTTATCGAGAAGAGCGGTGCTGCATTCGTGCCTTCTGCAAATACAACATCACGAAGACCGATAATCAAAGGAGTCCCAACGGCTCCGAATGTAATTGCAAGAATATTGCCAGTTAGGGCAACCACAACAGCAGCTAATGGCGGGAACCCAAGTCCAACAAGCAACGGACCGACAATTGCTGCTGGTGTTCCGAACCCAGCAGCACCCTCAATGAATGAACCCATGAGGAAAACCAATAATACAACCTGCACACGCCGATCATCACTAACTGATGAGAATCCAGCGTTGATTACATCAAATGCACCAGATTGCCTCAGCGTATATAATAGCAAAATGGCGCCAAATACGATGATAAGAATACGAGTCGCTGTCATCGCTCCACGAATTGACGCAGCAGCGATTAATGTTGGAGTCATCTCCCAACCAATATATGCAACACCTGCAGCAATTAGCCATGCCACGGGCATCGTTCTCGTTGCTGGTTGGTATAGTCCTACCATCAACACAGCAATCGTTATGAGCGGTAATACTGCCAAAGCGGCGAGCGTTATATCTACCATATGTGCACCGAAATTAAGTTATTGAACAAATCTGATTTCATTGTTATTTATTTGATGTATACTTATACCCAATTTACCGCATCGGCTGATGGTCAGCACACAACGATGTATATCGATGTAACGTTGAACCCTCAGCCTACATTTTTGCGTTTCTCCACGATTGTTTATAATTAACTGATTTTATCCATTTAGTAGTTTGTTACCAAATATCACATAAAACTACCAACGATATATCGGGATAATGCTCGATTTCAATAATATCAGTCGACACACATTAATAGATGTTACATACACGGGAGTGTATGATAGAGGTTTTTATGAGAGGAGACAGAATAAATCACATCAACAATGGCAACAAATACGCCATCCACGGTAGACGAGCGCTCACTAGGTAGCGAGTCTGATCCCGCTGGTGAGGGTACATATGATTACGTCAGTGATGATATTGAACGACCAGGATTGATGGAGGATCTCGACGCTCGCGTTGATGGGGATGTTCGTTTTGATACTTATTCACGCCAGTTATATGCCACTGATGCATCAGCGTATGAACAGACACCGATTGGAGTTGTAATGCCAGCACATACCAGTGATGTTTCTGCGGTGATGGACTACTGTGCAACACAAGAAATCCCTGTTCTCCCCCGTGGTGGTGGCACAAGTCTTGCTGGACAGACAGTAAATGAGGCTGTTGTCATTGACCTCTCACGATATATGGATGATGTCAAGACAATTGATTCAGATAACGAAACAGCAACTGCACAAGCCGGTGTCCGGCTTGGTGATTTGAATGCAGCAGCCGAACCATATGGACTCAAATTTGCACCTGATCCTGCATGGGGAGACAAATCAGTCTTAGGTGGAGCAATCGGGAATAATTCAACCGGCGCACATTCATTACAGTACGGAAAAACCGACTATTATCTTGAGACGGTTGAGGTCGTCCTTGCGGATGGAACTGTCACAACATTTGGTGAGGTCACCATGGACACTCTTCATCAGCGCGGTGATCCTGACGGTGATATTGAAGCACAAATATATGCAATGGTCGCGCAGATCCTGACTAATCACGCTGATGAAATCGCAAGCAAATATCCGGATCTCAAACGAAATGTCTCAGGGTATAATCTTGACATGCTTGTGGATGAACTTCGTGGAGAACGCCGTCTCCCTGATAATTCTGCTATTGATCCCCAGAGTGAGCCTGGTTCGGTCAATCTTGCCCGCCTTCTTGCTGGATCAGAGGGAACACTTGCCACAGTCACACAGGCGACTGTCTCATTAGCCTCCATCCCGGAAACAAAGTCAGTTGCATTACTCACGTACGATGATGTAATAGGTGCAATGGAAGATGTTGCACCAATACTTGAACATGATCCTGCCGCTGTTGAGGTGATGGATGATGTTCTATTAGACCTTGCTCGAGAAACTGCTGAATTCGAGGATGTTGTCGGACTCCTTCCAGACGGAACTGATGCCGTTCTACTCGTTGAGTTTTATGCTGAAACTAATGAACACGGTCGTCAGCAGGTTGCTGATCTTGTTGCTGACCGTGTCTCAGGTGACGAAACGGAGGCTGAGCCAAACCCTGGAGCTGCATCAATCACGACAACAGATCAAACAGCTATTCAATCGATGGAAGCTCACGATGCTGAGACCCGTGAAAAATTCTGGAAGATGCGGAAGTCTGGACTTCCGATACTTCTCTCACGAACCAGTGATGAAAAGCATATTGCGTATATTGAGGATACAGCGATTCCAGCAGAAAACCTCCCAGCGTATGTTTCTGACTTTCAGGATATTCTTGATGAGCATGATACATTTGCGTCCTACTACGCACATGCTGGTCCGGGAGTGCTTCATATTCGACCATTAGTTAATACAAAAACTGCTGAGGGTGTCGAGACATTCGAATCAATCGCTGATGCAGTGACTGATCTTGTGGTGAAATACGGTGGATCTATCTCAGGCGAGCATGGTGATGGTCGTGCACGGACGCAGTGGAATCGAAAACTCTACGGCGATGAACTCTGGGATGTGTTTCGTGAACTGAAGTCTGCATTTGACCCTCAGTGGTTATTGAATCCAGGAAATATTTGTGGTGAACATGCACCGACTGCAAATCTCCGGTTTGACCCTGAATACGAATTTGACGCTGGATTTGAACCGACAATGAACTGGGAGGTCGAAAATGGATTCGAAGGGATGGCTGAACTCTGTCATGGGTGTGGCGGATGTCGTGGTCCACAAGAGACGACAGGTGGTGTAATGTGTCCAACGTATCGGGCAGCCGAGGAGGAGATTCAAAGTACCCGTGGTCGGGCAAACATGCTTCGTCAGGCAATGAGCGGGAGTCTTGATGAAAACGAATTGTTCGAGGATGAATTTGTCGAGGAAGTACTAGATCTTTGTATTGGGTGTAAAGGGTGTGCAAAAGACTGCCCGAGTGGCGTCGATATGGCGAAAATGAAAGCAGAGATTACACACGAATATCACCAGCGAAATGGCTCGAGCTTCCGTGATAAGCTATTCGCGAATGTGACCACAGTACTAAAGCTTGGATCAAAATTCGCTCCACTTTCAAATCTTGCCCAGCAGGTGCCTGGAAGTGGAATTCTTCAAGAAAAACTACTGGGAATCGCGCGTGAGCGGACACTGCCGCCATTCCATCGTCGAAGTTTCGTTGATTGGTTTGAACAACGCGGTGGCGCAGCTATTCCCGCAAATGAAGCAACTCATCGAGTCTTATTATTCCCAGATACATATACAAATTATAATCATCCTGAGGCAGGTCAAGCAGCGGTTAATGCTCTTGAGTCACTCGGAGTTCATATCCAGATTCCGGATGATGTGACTGGATCTGGAAGACCACCACACTCGAAAGGATTTCTTGAAAAAGCAAGAGAAAGCGCACAAACAAATATCAATGCCCTTTCACCACGTATCGCTGATGGATGGGATGTTGTCGTTGTTGAGCCATCTGATGCGGTCATGTTCCAGCGTGACTATCTTGATCTCCTCTCAGGATCAGATGTTGAACGTGTCGCAGAAAACACATATGGGGTGATGGAATATATTGATACATTCCGGTTACTTGCTGATGCAGGGCATACTAACATGGTCAATGGAACAGCACCGTCATTAACATATCACGGGCATTGCCATCAAAAATCAACAAAGAAAGACCACCATACTGTTGGTGTTTTGCGCCGTGCAGGTTATGAGGTAGACCCACTCGACTCAACATGCTGTGGAATGTCAGGGAGTTTCGGGTACGAGGCAGAGCATTACTCAATGTCACAAGCCATTGGAGAGATCCTATTCGATCAGATTGACGATAGTGACGGGGATGTTGTCATCGCGCCCGGGGCATCATGTCGATCACAGATTGGCGATCGACCAGACGGAGATGACCCACCACATCCTGTTGAATTACTTGCAGACGCGGTTACTGAATGACTGTATTCAGCTAAAGAGATATCAAGCGCTGATACTCAAATACGTGTATAGATTCATTGTATGATTATGTTGCTCATCACTTGAAAGATCGCTCACATCGTGAGCCAATGCATCATTGGATGAGTATAAGTGAAGTCGAATCATACTTATGATCGCCGGGGTGCCTCTGACGACCGGCGTTCATATGAGGTCTTCTCACATGGCATATCATCGTTGACGACGGATTTGCCCGAACCGACGCGACGATGTCCACGCCAATATCAGTTTATCCTCATATGATTTCGATAATGCATACTCCTAGATCAATGATATGTGTCCTCTATTAACATCCATGCTAGCCGTGAATATTTATAAATAATTACAACATCATGGGGATAGTGAGTTCTCCGCACCGCTGTGCGCATTGACATCCTCCCCGCGCTGAAGCGCGAGGCTTTCTCCTCGATTCTCCGTAATTTCCGGCTTCAGCATTTCAAGCTGGAGCCCCCGACCTCAAGGAATGAACGGAGTGAGCGAGTAAGGGTGAGGTAGTTTAGTTGCTGGAGGCGCTCAGCTCCTGAATGACAGTACTGCACTGATTGCATATGTGCGTGGCAGAGCCTGAAATAAAGAGATGTGTTGTACAGGTACAATCAGATGAGCCAAATCCTTCGAGTGGCGGCTCCTTCATTCGACTGAGTAATGATGAGGCAATCGCACATTCAATGTCAGCCCCTGGGGCGACGACAATGGCTGTAAGTGATGCATTCTGATGACTGATGAGATAATCAATATGCCAGTGTGTAACATCATGTATCCCCATAGCCACACGCCGATATCGGTCAACACGCCCGAGTCCATTTGATCCAAAAGCACTTCCAACGTACGCGTACCCACCCGCAGGGAATACTGCCGTTCCATGAGCGCCAATGGTCATTGATGTCGGAGCGTCCAAATTTACACATAGCACGTAACTTCCTGGCGGAGCAGTTCCTGCCCCAATTCCAATTGGGTCAGTCTCCGCTGCAATGGCTGCTGGACTGATTACAATTGGATTCATATTGATATAATAAGAGACAATCTATCGCCTCTTCGATTATCTTGATATAATAAAAATTCGATTAATCTGGAAGAGTACCCGGTGTCGGAGTCATGAAGAGTCAACAAAAAAGCCTGAATCTTCAGCGCGTGAAGAATATCAAGCGGATGCCTGTGTTGTTGAGGACGCAGCAAGTGAACTAAACACCGAAGCTGCCGTCTTTTTCAGCGGGTATATTTCATGATAATCGTCAGGATCACGCCCCCGTCCAGTTGCAGTTCCGACAAGGCTTGCAATCTGATCATAATTCTTGCGCACTAACTGACTTACAATGTCTGGCATACTTGCTCGTTGAGCTAGTTCCTCAGCAGCAGCTCGTCCTGCATACACTTGATCACAACGATTGTCAACAAAAAACATCGCAAATGGTGTTTCATCGAACTGTGCTTCGAGAAATTGCTGTGCTGTTTCATCATACCATGAAATGGCACCGACTGCATCAAGCCGCTCGAGTGCTCGTGCGGCGATTGAACAATATGGACACTCACCGTCGTATATCAATACCGAGTCATATTCAGGCATATCTATCCTAATACAGTGAGACTCAAAACAATGCTGGATGTATACTATCCTGCGTTCAAACCCCTAAATTTTGCCAGCGTCTGTCATGATGATTATCCTGACGTGCTGTTTCGACAGTAACTTTAGGCTTGCCTAAAAATTGAGTATAATGCGCTCAGATATTTGCGTCATTATTCCCACTATCCGCACGTACGACCGAATGAAATCATATTTCGAGAATGCTCGAAGTCACGGATTTGATCTTGACCGACTATTTGTCCTTCTCGTTACTGAAGATGACTGTGATGTGAGTGGAATGAAACAAATGCTTGACACAGCAGGTGTTGATGGGGCAGTGTATGATGAGACTCGTCGTGAGGCATGGTTTGATGCCCATGGACTAAGTCAATATATACATCTTATTCCAGCGAAATCACATGCTCAAACAAGCTTTGGTCTTCTCTATCTATGGGCAAATGAACAGTTTAAACAGGGGTTCTTCATCGACGATGACACCCGACCGCACTCAGAGTGGGACTTTTTTGCCCGACATCTGCACAATCTTGATCGAACTGATGCCATTGAATCTGTCCACTCAGACGAACGGTGGGTAAACGTGTTATATCAAGACATTGATAATCATGGGTTATACCCACGGGGGTATCCATATTCAGCAATGAATGAAACTATCGAGACAGGTCAACATCAACTAACTGATGTTGTCGCCTCACAGGGACTCTGGACAGATGTCCCCGATCTTGATGCCGTTCGAATTCTCATGGATGGCGATCTTCATGGACAGGCACAGACACGAACGAAACAATCACATTTTGATGGCGACTTTATTGCAGCCCCAGGACAGTACCTCACGGTCTGTTCGATGAACCTGGCATTTGAACGGGAGGTGATTCCAGCATTCTATCAACTCCCAATGGACGATAATGAATGGGACGTCGGACGGTTCGATGATATTTGGTCAGGTATTTTTCTTAAGCGTGCTGCGGATATCCTCGGGAAGGAGTTGATCAGCGGATATCCACTTTGCATCCATGAAAAAGCTGCCCGCTCAACGTTCGATGATTTGATGAATGAGGCACCTGGACTTGAGCTCAATGAACACGTCTGGAGTATTATTGATGACGTTAGTGCAGATGCAACAACATGGACTGAAGCGGCAACAGCGATGGCAACTGCATTATCTGAGGGCGATTTCGAACAACTAACAAATGGTGCGTTTCTGAACCATTGCGGTGAATACTGGCTTGACTGGCTTTGTTGTCTTGAGAAGCTCTCTGAGACGACAGCACCAATTGAACACACACCACATACTGATACTGCGCGAGTGGGCGAGTGAATTCACATCATACGGTATGACTGTAATGATTTATTCCTACCCAAGTTGATATCAATAGTCGCCGTTTTGAATAAGAGACTCTCTTCCCGCCCACGAAATCGCAAGGTATATAAGATTTAGGCGGACCTAAAACAGACATGGGAGATATCAGCCGGACCGACGAGCGAGCAACCGTTGGGACACACTCTCGCACACGAAGACGCTTTCTTCAGGCCGCAGCCGTTGCCGGAATTGGGTCTGCTGCCGGTTGTGGTAGTGCCGGCGATAATGAAACAGGAACGACGACAGAAGCTGAGGTATCATCACCTATGGGGACATCAGATAGTGAGCAAATTGGGTCTGGGCGTTCTCCTTTCGGTGAGCGAGATATCTCTGATGGTGTTTCAATGTCGGAGATGCCTGATCTCGCTGGCGAATTGACAGTGTATTCAGGTCGTGGTGAGGCACTTGTCGGGGAACTACTCAGTTTCATTGAAGATCGATATCCTGAATTGACTATTCGCCCACTATATAATTCAGCGAGTGAGCTTGTTAATCAAATTATCACCGAGGGACAAAATAGTCCAGGAGATGTATTCTATTCGGTGAATGCCGGATCACTAGGTGCACTCGCAACCCGTGAGCGGACACAGTCACTTGCAGATGAGACATTATCACTTGTTCCTGAGGCATTTCAGTCACCAGATGGATCATGGGTTGGCACATCTGGGCGTGCGCGGGCTATCCCATACAACACAAACATACTCACTGAATCGTCAATTCCAACGAATATCATGTCATTCCCAGATACAACCGAGTTTGATGGACAACTTGGTTGGGCACCAACATACTCATCATTTCAAGCATTTATTACGGCGATGCGGCTTCTTGAAGGAGAATCTGATACACGACAGTGGCTTCGTGGTATGCAGGAGCTTAACGCTCAATCGTATGCTGATGAATTCCAGATTGCCCGGGCGGTCGCTGACGGTGAAATAGCCGTTGGTTTCACAAATCATTATTATATTCAACGCGTCCTTGCTCGTCGAACGACTGATGCACCGCTTCGAACGACATTTACTCAGAATGATGCTGGTGCAATATTCAATGTCGCTGGTGCTTGTATGCTTGATACCGCAAGTGATACTACTCTGTCATCAAATTTCGTCCGACATCTCCTTTCTGCAGAAGCACAAGATTACTTCGCCCGGAAAACATTTGAGTATCCTCTTGTTCCCGAGATTGAACCGATTGGACGACTCCCGTCAATTGACTCGTTGAATCCACCGGAAAGTATCAATCTAACAGAACTGTCAAATCTTGAGAGAACCATTACGCTGCTTCGAGAAACGGGTGTCCTCTGATGAAGAATCGCTGCATCAATATAATAGCAGGGCTCAATCACTGACACTAAGAACGACTAGATATATTATATAATGTCCGACATGTCTGAGGAATAAAATGGCAACCGAATATCAAACTGATACCGACGCTAACACTGGTCCTGACGCTGCTGATGATGAGTCATCACTTCCTCTTGGACTTACTGTTGCCGCGGGTGCGGTTGCTGCTGCAGCCGTGATTCCGTTTATTTGGCTTCTTCGAACTGGCAGTGATGTTGGCATTAAGAATGCGATTGGGCTTATCACACGACCAACAACGATCCAAATACTCATTAATAGCGCCGTTTTGGTTATCTTAACAACGTCGATCTGTGTTCTTTTGGGGGTTCCACTAGCATATCTAACTGTTCGGACAGACCTTCTCTTTAGTCGTGTTTGGACTGTTGCGGTGTCATTGCCACTTGTTATCCCAAGTTATGTTGGTGCATTCGCTTTTGTGTCAGCATTTGGTCCTCGTGGTGGATTTCAACGACTCCTCTCTCCGATTGGGATTGAGCAAATACCAGAAATATATGGACTTGCCGGGACGGTGCTCGTTCTTAGTTTATATACGTATCCATATGTATATATTACGACACGGGCATCGCTCAAATCAATGGATACAACACTGGTTGATGCCGCTCGAACACTGGATCACGGACGTTGGGCAACATTCCGCCGTGTTACTATTCCACAAATCCGACCGGCAGTCGCTGCTGGAGCGCTTCTTTCGTCGTTATATGTGCTTTCAGACTTTGGAACGCCCTCGATTATGCGTTATGATGTATTTACTCGTGTTATATATGTTGAATTCGGGGCATTCGGTCGTGACACAGCGACACTGCTGTCATTGCAATTAGTTGCAGTGACACTTTTTATACTCTGGCTTGAATCACGAATCCGCGGTGAAGAACGAACCTCTGTAGGCGGTCGATCTCGTGATATTGTCTCTCTTGGGCGCTGGCGACTTCCGGCAATGATACTGCCAGCTGGTGTTTCTGCACTCGCGCTTGTCGTTCCCGTCATTATCCTTATTTCATGGCTTGGGACAGCCTCAGCGACAGTAAGCGAATCGCTTGCATTTCAATGGAGATACATCGGTAATTCAATCACGGTCGCTACCGCAACTGCTGGTGTTGCTGTTATCGGTGGTATCCCAGTTGCATATCTTTCAGCCCGTCATGACGGATTTCTTCCATCAGCGTTTGAGCGTTTTACATACGTTGGATATGCTGTCCCAGGCGTCGTCATTGGATTGGCACTTGTTTACTTTGGAACTTCGTATGCTGCCCCGATTTATCAAACACTTTATCTGCTTATTTTCGCATATGTCGTCCGATTTCTCCCACAATCAGTCGGGTCACTGCGAGCGTCGTTCCTCGCTGTTGATCCGTCGCTTCCTGAGGCTGCGCGAACACTTGGACAGTCATCTGTCGGAGCCTTCCGATATGTCACGCTCCCACTCGTTGCGCCGGGACTTCTCGGTGGCGCAGCACTGGTCTTTCTGACAACAATGAAAGAACTTCCAGCAACACTATTATTACGACCAGCGGGATTTACGACGCTTGTGACCCACATTTGGGCAGCATACAAATCTGGGTACTTTGGACAGGCGGCTGTTCCGGCGCTTGTACTCTTAGCGGTATCAGGAATCTCAATGCTTGTCATCCTTACACAGGAGGGATATGATGTCAAATAGTGCACAATCACACACAAACTCGCATTCAGACGAACAGATGAATAGTTCAAAAACAACTCAGAAGACGCGCCGATCACCTGTAAGTGATGAGAATAATCACACAGATGAGGTTCTCGAATTGTGTGATTTACAGAAACATTACGGGACGGAGACTGTAGTTGATCACCTCTCATTATCGGTGAATTCTGGTGAGATTCTGACTCTCTTAGGACCCTCTGGGTGTGGAAAAACAACCACGCTGAGACTGATTGCCGGACTTGAAGCTGTAGATGGTGGTACAGTGCGTCTCAACGGCAAAAATGTAACTGGATCTTCATTTGTTCCGCCAGAGCAACGCGGTGTCGGGGTTGTGTTTCAGGAGTTCGCACTCTTTCCACACCTCACCGCACGCGAAAACGTTGCTTTCGGATTGACAGACCACTCTTCAGCTGAAACTGATCATCGTGTTGATGAATTACTTGAATTAGTTGATCTTCCAGACCAAAGTGAAAGTTATCCTGATGAACTCTCAGGTGGTCAACAGCAGCGCGTTGCACTCGCTCGTTCGCTCGCTCCTGAACCCGATATTTTATTACTTGATGAGCCATTCTCAAACCTTGACGTAGACTTACGAGTTGCCATGCGAGAAGAAGTACGTCGAATCCTGAAAGAAGCAGGAGTCACAGCTATTTCGGTGACACATGATCAAGAAGAGGCGCTTTCTATCTCTGATCGTGTCGCGGTGATGAGTGATGGCCATATTGAGCAGGTTGGTAGACCAGAGGCAGTGTTCCAGCATCCAGAATCACGATTCGTCGCGAGCTTCCTTGGATATGCAAGCTTTATTCCGGGATATGTCTCCGGTGATGTGGTACAGACAGAGGTTGGAACGGTGCCGCGCGAGCAGATTCACGGACTTGCATCAGAATACAATCAAACGCGTATTGATCTTCTTGTCCGTCCAGATGATGTGAGCGTCTGTCGGAGCAATCCGGATAGGAATGACAGACAAACTACGGACCACGGAAATATGACCGCTGACGGTGCCGGTACTCATACTCAGTTCACGAATACGACCAAAACCACATCGAGTCCGATTTCCGGGACAACAGTTGATGAACATGCTGACAAACAAATTAACGAGTATGGGTGTGGAGAGGTTGTTGCTCGTCGGTATCTCGGTCCGACGTTCCTATACGAAGTTGAACTTGAGACTGGTGAGTCTGTTCAGTGTATGCATAATCATGATGAGGATATTCCAGAAAGCGGCGTCGTTGATATCGAAATTAATGCCGATCATGAACTTGCATGGTTCCCTCGCGAACAGCGACCGGATGAGACGGATGAGCGATACCCTCGCGGTATCTGAGCATTTTTCATTTTTACCCCTGTTCGCTGTCCAGCATGCATTTTATTTATAAATTTATGCGCTCTGATAATACTTTATTGACACGGGTCCGTGCTCGTCTTCCAATATCTATTCGGACGCTTCTTGCAGGGATACTTGCTGTTGGAACTGGGTTGCTTGTTGCACTCGTTGCTATCGACGTATTCCCATATCATTCGATTAATGATGACGAGGCAGTTTACCTCACGCAGGCAGCATTACTGCTTGATGGGGCGTTCTTCATTGATCCGGCACCATATCCACCCGAGGCAGTCCGCCCATGGTTTTTTATTCTTGATGATAGCGCTGTAGGAACACAACTGTACAGTAAGTACACTCCTGTCGTTCCCGCTCTCTTTGCAGTTGGGTATCGTCTTGGTTTTGGGACTTGGACGGTTGGACTCGCACTCATTGCAACAGGGACCGCAGGTGGTGTCTATCTACTTGCCGCACGGGCGTTTGATCGAACTATTGGCGTATGTGCAATTGTCGTCCTTGCAGGATCTCCGATGTTTTTACTCACCTCAGCAACATTCCTGTCATATGCTCCGACAACTTTTCTCAATGTCATTTTTGCGCTTGCGTATCTTCATTCGTTTCGTGCGCATGACCAGCGCTTACTCACCTGGGGATGGGCTATTGCTACTGGCTTTGCAACCGGTATAGCGTTTTTCGCCCGACCATACACAGCACTGTTATTTGCTCTTCCATTTATCATCCATACACTGGTTACTGTTGGTCGTCACCTACGAGATTTTGGATGGTCACATCAACAAACACGCGTTGCAGTGACCCGTGCATTTCTCACAGCAATCGCTGGATGTGTCATCGTTGCGGTCGCGTTATGGTACAATGCAATTGTGACAGGCGACCCGCTCACTTTTCCATATGCTGCCTTTGCTCCAGCCGATGGGCTCGGGTTTGGTCCTCATGAGTTGCTCTCATATGAGGCAACATATACGCCCGAAATAGCGTTGAGAACAACAATAATCATTCTTCAATCACTTGCTACCGAGTGGATCGCTGCAGGAATCATTGGGACCGGATTTAGTATCCTCGGTGGTAGCGTTGTCATATATGATATTATCATTGGGTCATCAGATCCCGACAAGTCATCACTTCCCAGCTCGACTATCTCGCTGCTCTTGATATCAATCATTCCGACTGTCGTTATCGGTGAAGCGTACTTTTGGGGGACATATAATGGATTACAGAACGGTCTCATCGATCTTTTAGGACCCTTTTATCATTTTGATATTCTCATTCCAATCGCAATCTTTGCTGCTGCTGGATTTGTCACGCTATTTCGTCGTCTCATCACAGTGCTCACGATATTTACGACCAGGCAGCGGGCACGCATTGTGATCGGTATTATACTCATTATGACTGCGCCTATTATTGGAGTCACCGGAGAGTCTGTTTTGATGGATCCAATCGAAGCAAATGGTGAACGGAGTGAGTCCCTTGCAGCAACATATGAACCAATTAAGGAACATTCATTCAATAACGCTGTAGTCTTTACTCCAGATACATACGGCGATTGGCAGGCACATCCATTTCAGTATCTCCGATCGGATCCGACTCTTGATGGACCTGTTGTGTATGCAACAGACGGTCCACCACGTCGTGATATGACAGTTATTGATGCAACGAACCGAACGCCGTATCGATTCACATATCGTGGTGATTGGACAGGTGCGGTGGAGCCAGTCACACCAGCGCTGCAGCAACTCTCAGTCCGACGCGGAGCAGTCATACAGATTCAGACAACTGTTGGGCAGCCTCAGAATCTTCAATCAGCGAGTGTCCGGATTGAAACTGACGATGGGTATGCACGATACCAGGTGACACCGGCCAACCACACTCGCAGTGACCAGACAGTACTGGTGCGGTGGTTAATTACTCCAGACGGTGTCTGGGTTCGGAACCTCCCAACTGCATCAACTGGAGGGGAAACAGTACAATTAGATACCATATCTACATTTGCACCATCTGGCTCTGACCTAAGTAGATCAAAGAACGAGTACAAAGCATCACGTGACAACAGAGCCAACATAACTACAAATACAACACAGACTGCTGTGACACTCCCTTCAGGACCATCAGAGGTTGATCTCATGATAACATTCGTTGGTGCAGGTGGTGCAAGTATAACATATCGACAACACGTTTCTGTTGAGACAACAAATACCACAGCATCCATTAAGGATAACAGAAAACCATCAGTTCGAGCGATTTGGCCGGCAAAAACTCAGGTCTGCCGGCTCACGACTGATTGCGGTCGTGAACGAACATGGATTGGACCAACATCTGAAACACTGAATGGCGTCTCGATAAATGCATCAGCAACAGGTTACCACGCTAACGTCTCCTCAGTGGATTAAAACAGCGTCATCACATGATATATGGAATAAGTAAATCTCGCCAAAATCCGATTTTCTTCAGCATTTTATCCCTGTGACTGTGAGTATGACTCCGAGTTGGATTCACAGAGTAACAAGGCGGATGCCACGGGGCTTGACCCGAGGCGATTCACCATTCTATCCTCATTCCTCCATTGGACCAGTAAGATCAATCTCAATCAATCCTTCACGGATTGCATATTCCATCTGCTCATCAAGGGGCATCTCTCTCCATCCACTAGGTCGTGCATCCTCAGGAATCGCCTCAAGTTGATCACGAAACGATATATGGAGGAACTGTCCATTTTTTTCACACGCTGGACATGTTAAAATAATAAGACGAACTCGATATGGTCGATCCTCCGTGTGCCCACAGCGTGGGCAAATATACGACTCTGTCACTATTTGCTCGTATGTGCTACAGTAACTCGAATGTATGGAATAAATGAAAACATGAACTAGAAATGATAAATCTATGCGTATATAAATAAGGATTGAATCTCTGTGAACTACCCCGCCCTCAGCGAGGTCGTCAGGCCGAGCAGGGCGGGGTTGGGCTTCCTGCTTCTACGACGTTGTCAGACTGCGTCTGACAGCCCACCAGACGGAGTCTGGTGAACGCACTTTGCAGATACAGGTGTATCCACAGGGAGTGCAGTCTCCACAGGCGTTGACGAATCGCGGGGCGATTCGTTCGCACACCAGAACCAGAAATCTCCGATTTCTGGGGACGTTTCTTCGGAGTGTCCCACTCCTAGTTGCTCGACGAGGTGATTCCGTGGGACAACGCACGCTTCTTGTTGCGTTTGAACGCTATCCCTGTCCGTCAGCCTCGCAAGAAGCGAGTCGTTCCGAATGGAACGACGAGCGAATCGAAGCCGACAAGTCGGAATGCCCATCTTACTCTTTTGTCCGGCGTCCGATGATATAACTGCTTACATAGGCGAGTCTGCCGACGCACAGTGTGCAACCAGATGATGATGGCGCTGTATCCTCTCCCTACTGCGCTCCTTGTCCGCTCGCGCGGACTGCGGTTCCTCGAGGGAAGGGGGCTTAGCGCCTGTATTCAGCTAATATCAGATAAAAGAGACGATCAATTTATATCTGAGTTGACAGTGGCTGCAAAGACACCAACATTATTAATAACAAGTCCCTCAGCATCTGCGGCTGATTCGCCCGTCACTAGATTCTCTGCACTGACATCGACATTGACCGATTCATTACTCTTGATTTCATCGTTATTTCTAGGTATACTCGTTTCTGCGATTGTAACAGTGACCGGTGTCTCCCCAAAATTGAGGATACAAACATAACTTTCTTCATCTGCACGTCGCTCATACGCAACGACGCGTTCAGTATCAACTGACGTCTCAATATCATCCACAATAGTGTAATCAACCGGGTTGATTGACCCATCAACGCCAAGAGCTGATATCTCATTACGAAGTTCAATTAATCGCTGATAATGTGTGTAAATTTTCTCACGAGCATCATCCCATGCAAGTGCATCACGTCGTCCTCGCTGCCCTATCTCCTGCCCACCATAGAGCATCGGGACACCTGGAAGCGTGAATAACGCTCCGGCAACAGCCATTGCAGCATCTTCACCGCATTCGACAATATACCGGGTTTCATCATGGTTCTCTGCATATAGCATAAATGCGGCATGCGGTGGGAATCCAGCTGCTTCTCGTTGATCTATTGCATCAAGAATCCCTGCGGCGTCAGCATGTCCACGACCGACCTCGCGAAGTGTGGAGTAAAGCGTTGTATCGAAATGCATGTCAAACATCCCACCATGGAAGTCCGCAATATATGGAATTGTCTCGTCTAAGAGGAGAAACTCTGGGTCATGTGTCTTTACCCGGTCACGGAGCTCTCGCCAGAAACTGTTTGGAACTGCCCATGCCATATCACATCGAAACCCATCGGCCACTTCCATCCACTTATCTACCACATCAAGTAAGTGACGGCGAACTTCCAAATTCTGGAAATTCCAATTGGCAATATACTCCCATTCGAAATACGTCTCTGGCTCATCCTCACTACGCCAGGCGTACCAGTCGTGATACGGTGAGTCTGGATTTCCAACAGCGTCCTGATAGAATGGATGATCACGCGCAGAGTGATTCAATACAAGATCAAATAATACCGTCATCCCTCGATCATGCGCCGCATCAACAAAGGTTTCATATGCCTCACTATCGCCGAGATCCGATGCAATATGAAAGAAGTCAGTGATGTTGTATCCATGCGGTGCATGGTCATTTTGCAGCACTGGCGTGAGCCACAAACAATCAACCCCAAGTTCTGCGAGATAATCAAGGCGCTCAGTGAGTGCAGTAAATATCGAGTCTGTCTCTTCATCGTCAACAAATCCTCGGACATAGATCTCATACAGTGTAACGTCTGTCGCCCATTTTGGAGGCTCATTTGGGCGCCGAATGTTAATCGCGCGATTACTGATGTCTAGTTGTTCAGCATCACTCTCAACTATGTCTGTTTGTCTGTTAGTATCTCCAGCGCGAGTCTCTGTTTCAACAACTACTTCACCACCGTCAGGTTGCGGATCTCTGGTAAATTCAATACTATCTGGGACACTGTATACATCGGTAACAGCGACAGCATGAATGCGAACACGTCGCCCAACAGCCTCCAGTGGAATCCGCATTTCGCGGTCTGTGGTGCTGACGACATCTGAACTAACATCATCTCGGTCATCGATAAGGAACTCAACATCAATATCTGAGTGAGTCGACTCATTATCTGGTCGTGTCTGGGCATCTGCAGTAATAACGAGTTCATCACCCGCAACATCACCCTGAAGTTGAATCCGCGGTCGCCCGCGTTCTACCGTATCATCACGCATCCCAGACCCCGACCCTGAGACGCCAGCACTCTTTCTAACTGGTTGAGCTGAACCACTTTGATGACCACTGACACCACCAGAACCGCTTTCACCTCCGGGTATTGTGATCGGTGCGAACGACCCAGGAAAGACACGTATAGTGAGCGAATAACTGTTGACTGTGCTTTCGACACCTATCTGGAATATTCCAGGGGTGTCAGGAGCAAACTCAACAACTGGCTCCTCTGAGGGCAATTTGATTGTGCTTGATGCTGGTGCACGCTCAATATGCCATTGGTATGACATTTCCGGATCTGGGTCACGGGGAGACAACTGCAGTGATTCCCCAACTGCAATAAATCGTGGCGGACCTGGATGCTGCATATTCGTATCAATGCAGGCAACTGTCTTTGCTTTTACTCTACATTCTCATTATGACCTACGAATACTTATGTTGGCATCCACTCATTCGTGTGTATGAGACTTCGGACCGCGCTGAACGAATACAAGCGCGACCGCGCGCGGCAATTTCCTGAGGAGTCCCCGACGACAACCGGTGCGTTCTCGGGACATGGAGACCGGCTCGTCCACGTCGGTCGCGATGGAGCAATTCGCGATTATTCTGCGGCGCTTTCTGGGCTTTATGGTATTGACCGTTCGCGGTTTGCGATCGAGGCAGATGGTGACATACGATGGTTTGATGATCTTGAACTTGTCCGTCAACATTACTATCGAGAAACAAGCCTTGTCGAAACCGAATTCGATGCTGGCGGATATACAATCCATCAATTTGATCTGACAATCGGACGTGCGCATCTAACACACGTTGAATTACAGGGAGCTATTCCAACAGACGCTCATCTCACAGCATTCGTAACACTCGCTCCAGAAGGTCGCGAGACACGGGTTGGTAGACTTATCCATGAGAATGGAGGTCCGGGAAATACCCATGCTGTTGAGGTATATCATCGTAATGAGCATGATTATATCACTGCTTCAACCGGTCTCAGTGATGTTCGAGGGCAGATTCCTGAGCGATTTGATGAGATACTCTCATCTGAGACATTTACTTTCCCCCGTGAGGCAGTGCTTGAGCAGTATGAGGATACACATCTTAGTAGTGATATCGTTGTTTCAGCACCGCTCGAACGCGACGGGCGAGCTGTCCAGACAACACTCGTCACACAATTATCAGATCATCAAGAGGTATCTCGCGACGAAGCACTCAGTGACCTCCGGAATTGTGCGGTCGAACATAAAAGTGCTGATGATATTCGGACAGCAGCGCGAGAACGCGCAGAAATTTCCGTTTCAAATCACATTCCACGCCAACAGATTGTTCGTGCTGATCTCCGAGCACTATCGCTGCTTCAAGCACCTGCTGGGTCTCACATTGCTGGACCTGAGTTTGATCCTTTCTATGCACACTCCGGCGGATATGGATATACGTGGTTCCGTGATGAAGCAGAGATATCGCGATATCTCTTAGATGCGGGATCGATGCTCAATATTGATGTCCAATCTCAATTGAAGACTGTTGCAGCATTTTTCTGTGATACGCAACTCACGGATGGATCTTGGCCACACCGAGCTTGGGCTGTCGATGGATCTCTTGCTCCAGGCTGGGCAAATGCACGTGTTGAAAACTCAGAAAAACCGGAATATCAAGCTGATCAAACCGCAAGTGTGGTCACTTATCTTGCGAGTGTTCTTGATGAACATGGCGACGCATTCGATCAGAATGAGATTGACCGAATTCAATCAGCCATTGCTGATGGGATTGAGGCGCTTGATGACTCACTCACGGCTGATGGGCTTCCAGAACCATGTCAGAATGCATGGGAAAACATGGTCGGTCAATTCGTTCATACAGCAGCAACATTCCTTGAAGCATACGCGACTGTTGCAAATACACCGCTTGACCCAGCACTATGTAAACACGCAACTGGTCAGGCAATGACAGTATATCAAGGATTAGATGCACTGTGGAGTCACCGTGATGAGCAGTATGCACTGAGACTTGATGATGGTGAACGCGATATTCGAGCCGACTCCGGGTCGTTTGCGCTTGTGAGAGCATTTGCTGAGTATGATAAACTCACTGGGCTTGATGAGACAGGGCTTGACCGGCTTGAATCACATCTTAAAACGACGTTGCGCACACTATATCGAACAAGCTCAGAGACGGATGCTGTTGCTGGACTTGTTCGATTTGATGGTGACTCTTGGCGGAGCGGGAATCAAGATAATGAAAAAGTGTGGTCAGTCGCAACTGCATGGGGAACTAGCGCCGCGGCTGAAGCAGCAGTACTATTCGAAACACACGATCGACTTGATGTAGCGGACACGCTGTTCGGATGGGCAACAGACCTCTATAAGATTCTTCGCCCCGATGGACCATTGACTTCTGAAATGGGCTATTTCGCTGAGCAAGTGTTCGATAATGGGGATATAGATAGTGCAACCCCAATAGGATGGTCACATGCACTCCGATTATACGCAACGGCTGTTCTTGAGGAACATGATGCCTTACCCGCCCCGAAATCAGCACCGTCTGGTCCTGGTCGGCAACCGCGGTGGACAACCGGTGAGAAATACGGAGTCGGGACCGTTGCTGATCACACTGCGTCTGACTCCTCACGTGTTTGGTTTACACTCACTGAGGGATCATTGACCGAACTTCGGTATCCACGTGTTGATCTGATGAACTTTCGAACGGTTGATTTTCTCATTACCAGTGCTGCTGGTGACAGTGAGTACACAGCACGAACACACAATGAAACACGCCAAGACGATCAAACAGACACAATCGAACGACGTGCAGAGGCTATTGATGATGAATCATTGCTGTTCCGCCATGTTATCACAGAGACAGGCGATGGACGTGGGCATCAATGGAATCTAACTGTCGAGTACGCGAGCGATCCTGCGCACGATGCGCTTTTAGCTGATGTCACATTCGATGCCCATGACAACAATGAGTATGAACTCTACGTTATTGCGAATACAGCACTCACAAATTCAGGCGCAACAGACCGTGGGATTCGACTTGGGAGCGATCAATATCAACTTGTAGCCCGTGATACAGAGGCATATGACCAGACTGGTGAGACAAAACCGCTTCTTATTGACGAACACGGTCAAGAGTACAGTGTTGCGGCTGCGATAACCTCAACAAGTCGATTTGACTGGGCGACTGTTAGCGTTGCCGGATCTGCATATCTTTCAAAGCTATTCAGTGAAGGGACCGTCCCAGAGCAAATCACAGAGGTTGATGATGAGAATGTCGTGCTTGTTGGTCGGGTTGGGAATGGTGCAGCGGTTACGGAAACGCTTGCATTTGGCTTTGCTGAGGATGCTGATACGGCTGGTGCACTTGGAGAAGCAGCCGGAGCGTTGACTCGTGGATATGAAACTGTTCGCAGTTCATATATCGATTCATGGAAGACATTCCTTGCCGATAAGCCGCTGCCAGATTCTGTCGCAGATGACCCGACACTTGCTTCGCAGTATCGGGTCAGTCTTATGACACTCAGAGCTGTTGAAGATAAGACTTTCCTCGGTGCTGGGATTGCTTCACCATCTGTTCCATGGGGCGAGGCTGTTGCTGCTGATGAGGCAAAGGGATATGGATATAATTTTGTATGGTCGCGAGACCTTTATCAGGTCTTTACTGTCTTTGATGCGGTTGGCGATATCGATACAGCAACAGAAGCTCTGCAGTATATCTACCGATACCAGCAGGATAACCGTGGATTTATTCCACAAAACACCTATCTGAATGGTCGGACGCGGTGGGGTGGTGAACAGATGGATAATATATCATTCCCACAAGTAATGGCGTGGACACTCCGCCAGCATGGCGTCACATTTGATGACGTTGAATATGGATATCAGAATATCAAACGCTCCGCGGATTACGTTGCTCGCAACGGACCACCAACTGCACAAGAACGATGGGAAGAAGAGTCAGGCTATTCACCATCATCAATCGCGGCTGAGATTGCTGGGTTAACCTGTGCGAGTGATATTGCAATTGAAGAGGGACACGCCGCAGACGCACTCACTTGGATAGCACTTGCAGATGAGTGGACTGAAAATGTCGAAACATGGACCGCGACAAACACCGGAACTGACCGGCATCTAAATACTCCATATTATGTTCGTGTCACTCGTGATGGTAACCCAGATGCAGGGCAACTCCGGACACTTGCAAATAATGGACCAACGCTTGATGAGCGAGAGATTATCGATGCTGGATTTCTTGAATTGGTCCGGCTTGGAATTAAGCCGGCGACCGATGAGACGATTCGCAACTCCATCGCTGAGGTTGACAGCACAATTCGTGTTGATTCCCCGCAGGGACCGGCGTTTTACCGATACAATGGTGATGGATATGGTGAACGCGCTGTCGAAGATGAGGGTGCTCCATGGTCAGTTGAATCGAAGGGCAAAGGACGGTTATGGCCGATCTTCACTGGTGAGCGTGGTGAATATGAATTAATGCATGGTACCGAAACCGGTGACCTCGCTCCACAGAATCTGCTTGAAACGATGGCTGAATTCGCGAATTCTGGACGAATGATAGCCGAACAGGTGTGGGATCGCGAACACGGTACCGAATACAACTGGGTCTTTGGTGAGGGAACCGGGGCAGCAACACCACTCGCATGGTCAATGGCGCAATATGTCCGACTCGCACATGGTATTGACGTTGGCGAGCCGGTTGAGATGCCTGCTGTCGTTCGGGATCGATACGTTGAGACCGATCGACCAGCGGGTCCACTACTACAGGTAAGCACTCGGTTTGCTGGCGACGATGTGATTGTGTCTGGACGAACTGATGCTGCAATCATTGCGGTGAAAACGGGAACAGAAACAGCAATTATCTACCCAGACCCTGCGGACGAATCATTTGAGCTTGCACTTCCAGCCGAACACGCAGAAAATCAGCTTCTCGTCGCCGCAGCTACAGATACTGATCTCAAGGTCGCTGGAACGTCTGTCACCCGATCTCGAATTTGAATTCTTATCGGCAAAGCCCTGAGAATTCACCTTTGTCACTGCCCGCGTTCTTTTCTTTGAGAAGGCAAGTTTGTAACATATGGCAACGTATTCACGACAAACACGTATCGATGCACCACTGGAGTCAGTTTGGGATTTTCATTCACAGATCTCAGGATTGGAGGCATTGACGCCTTCTTGGATGAATCTTGAGATAGAATCTGTTACCGGACCTGATGGCACTACTAACCCAGACGTGCTTGTTGCAGGGTCAACAATTAAAATGTCGATGCGACCACTTGGGATTACGCCACAGCAACAATGGACATCAGCAATCACTGCCCGGAAAGCAGGTGACGGGACGGCGATGTTTCGCGATGAGATGCGTGGGGGTCCATTCTCGACATGGGTGCATACACATCGATTTTTCGCTGATGGAACAACGACAATTCTCCATGATGAAGTAAGATATGAGTTCCCAGGTGGATTTCTTGGAGATATACTCTCAACATTTGGTGTCATTGGATTTGAACCAATGTTTCGTGATCGACATCAGACGACAAAAAAACAATTAGAGTAACCTTATTTTGTTCTGATGGACTGAATGAATTTGATATTTCGCTACTTATCTTCAACTCAACTCACTATCAAAAAAATATCACGAGTTACAGATACTCACCTAACCGCATTACACTTACTACCGGTAGTGTATGATGTCGATTTATGAGTTATACAGACGCAATACCACGATCTTCAGACCGTAGATACGCGCCGTCGCAACCGGGGATTTCTGAGCAGTTTCTTTGCAACATCACATAGGTATAACTGTCGGCGCACTGGCTCTGGCTCCACTGTAGCTGAGCGCCTGAAACGTGGCGGTTCGAGTGTGAGTATCCGCCCACGCTGGAAACAGGGTATGCCCTACGTGGGAAGCAAACAACAAGCACCGGGCAAGCGTCAACGTAAGTAGCTCCGAGTCTGGTGACACCGACCACCAACCACCGACCACCGCTCCTATGGCAAAACTGACACAGGACCGCGTTTTCGGCTAAAGATAGGAGTACCGGGGGCTGAGATGTGGCACTCCCAATTGCAAGAGGCTGTCCGTTACCTAGCTTCATACCGATTCACACGGTGTGTGAGCTTGGCAATCTGTGAACCTGCACCTGAGACTCCCAACTCAGCGCAGCCCCGCGGTGCCGTGGGATTCCTCCGCGTGTAGTGATTCAACAAACTTCTGGGTGAGCTGATTCACTAATTCGATACGAGAGAACTACTCTGACCGGTGCATGTCTAGTTAACCACCCAGTTTTTCTGTGAACTACTAAACGCGGAGGAGGATGTCAAGCTGATATATACACATTATTCTTCTAGTATCATCTCTTAATGACTATGTCAGAGAACACCGATAGTATCCCAGTAATTGTTATTGATACTGACACCAAGACAAAGATCACTGTCAGCATCGGCACCAACCTTCGCGATGCCCTCCGTAATCATGACTTCTCCCCGTATGGACGCCTGAGTGAAACACTCAATTGTGGTGGTAATGGTCTTTGTGCAACCTGTGGTGTTCGGGTGCGTGTCTATAACAATCAACAAAATGATATTGCTGATACTCAAATCCATACCGACGATAATGATATCATGTACCCCGACTCTGGACCTACCCCAAATCACTGGCATGACCGCCTTGCAGCTCGCTTCGGATATCCACGGTTATCGTGTCAAATAACTGTTAGTGAACCGCTAGTTGTGCAATTACTCCCTAAAAAATTACTTTGGGGCGGTCGCAAAACCAAAACTGAGGTCACTGATAGTATGCGTACCAATGATGCAGACAGCAATTACAGGTAGGTCAACTACCCCACCCTACTTCCCTCATCGGGTAAACCGATTCGGTCGATAGAGGGTGGGGCTTGTCAGTGGTCTCTCCCTCTAACCCGAATCCTCGTTTCACAGCAAGGCTGGGTGAGAGCTGTATGCTCTAACTCGGAGTCCTTGACCCTGACTTCAGATCATATTGACTGAGGCTCCTCCCACGAGACGGCTGATGGCCTCGTAGGAGATACAACTCCGCCACGTTCTTCGCTGCGTTGTAGTCGGCGTGATTCTGCTTCCCGCAGCGACGACACTCAAACTCGTCACCGTGACGATTACCATCCCGAACACATTCGCACTCGTTGCATCGCTTCGACGTGTTCTTCGGATTGACTGTATCCACAAACAATCCACGCTCCTCCGCTTTGTACTCAACAAATTTCTTGAGTTTACGGAATGCCCACATCGAATGCCAGTCAGCTTCTGGAAGCTCTTTTCGAATACCGTCCAGCTTCTCGAAGATAATTCCGTCACAATCGTGTTCAATAGCTTCCTGAACAATTCGGTTCGCCACAGAGTGTAGGATGTGCTTCACGAATTCATCTTCCCGACCACTCACCTCCTGCAAAGTACGGTGTGCTGACTGCGTTCCACATTCCTGTAGGTTGCCACGAGTTCTCTCAAACTCTCTCCGAGCGTGGTTGAGTTTGCCTGCACTAAAGAAGCCTTGAGGAAGGGGACTCCACCTCGCAAGTGTTGAAGCGATAATATGTTATCATATCAGTCCGGACCGGAATTCTCCACCGTCCGGCGAATTGTGGAGAGTCAAGGAGAAAGCCCCGTGCGTTAACGCGGGAAATGAATCCGACACAAGGAGCGCTGCCCACGAGTCCTCGCTCTTCAGGCGCGGGAGAATATCAATATGTCACTCGAATCCACTCCGATAATCTGTCTCCGATATAACATCTCAATAGAGACATTATCAGCTATTTATCAGGTGGGCAGCCATTTATCCAGTCTTTATTATTCACTATGCCCGTGAATTATATAGAATTCGTTTGTGAACAGGAATGAGCGAATATGGTTCCAGTTTTATCACTGAATCAATCTGAGTACCAATCATGCCATAGTATTGCAGTTTTATATATTGAGCAATCATGAGATTACACGGTGGCATTAGAACGATATCTTATATACTTCTGCGTTTGTACTATCGTAATTTCTACAGGTGTCATTTTCATCGATTTTGCTGGCGGGTCAAGCAATGAACAAACAGCAGACGCAACATTAGAGCAGCAATCACAGCTTCCATTCTCTGAGCGTAAGCAAGTCGTCCAGTCAAATAAAAATACAACCGTCATTAGCGACCACCCTGGTGACCGGTTGATCGCATTTGCACCCGATGGGCGCCTCCTCTATTATAACGATACGTTTGATCGGTATCACGATGTTGACCCGATTGCGAATGGTTCGAGTACTGTCGAAGTTGTCGGTGTTGAGTACCTTGATTTAGATACAACGCGCCAGTTTGTCCAGCGAATTAACCTGACAACAGGAAATTCAGAAATAGTGTATACGCATATTGTGCCACGAACCGGCGGTCCTCATCGGTGGCATGATGTTGACCGTCTTGGACCTCATAGATTAGTCGTCGCTGATATCTACCGGGATTCGGTGTTTATTGTCAATACAACGACCGAAGAACGCGTATATGAATGGCATGCTCAAGATAACTATCCTCTCAGCGGCGGTGGATCATGGCCGACTGACTGGACTCATCTCAACGATGTCGAAGCACTTGCTGATGGTCGAATTATGATAAGCCTTCGAAATCAAGATCAAGTCATATTCATCCAACCTGGTGAAGGGCTGATTGAGGACTGGACACTCGGTGCGGAGAGTGAATATTCGAGTCTCTATGAACAGCATAATCCAGATTATATTCCAAAAGAGCGGGGCGGTCCGGCGGTTATCGTTGCAGATTCACAAAATAATCGAGTCGTCGAATATCAACGCACAAATGACAGTTGGCAACGAAGTTGGCAGTGGTCGGATACAGAGATGCAGTGGCCACGTGATGCTGATAGACTTCCAAACGGACACACGCTGATTTCGGATTCAAATTCAGGTCGGATTCTTGAGATTAACGAGTCAGGCGACATTGTTTGGAAAATAACCGGTGTTTCAAACTATGAGGCTGAACGACTGGGGACAGGAGATGAAAGCAGTGGCGGATCCTCAGCAGCAACACTTGATTTAGCATCACAAGGAACGCGTGATGCAAAAACATCACAATTCAAATCGATTGTTGGGTTAATAAAGAACTTCCTCAGGTCTATTCTGCCAGCGAAAATAATTAATGCAGCGTTAATCGTAATACCATCTTGGATGTCGCCACAGTCAATTGGTGCGGTTTTCTCAGTAGCTTATTATTGAAACGGAGTCGATATGAGTTTCAAACCCCAATTATTAGACAGGACGAGTAATTATTGTACTCACGAGATCAACGAAGCCATCTCTTTTGAATGTCATAACACGCGTGTATCATATGTCTCAATGTTATACTAGTGAGAAATAATTAGCTCACTATGCAGTTATCAGCCGGGGACAGCCAAGATGTGCTGCAACATTGTGGGTACTGATAGAGTGAAGCGGCTCTAATTGAGCGCTCACAAATGACTGGAGACACGTTGCCAACGCATCAGGGGTGGTGCTATTGCCGGCGAAGTGCGACTCAAGAAGTGTTCGATAATCTTGTTTGGTCAATCTTGTGTCAGTTCGGTCTGTTAATGGTGTCTCTGCCAGATCCCACTCTGCCCGCCACTCATTTGGATCGTTCTCAATTGCGTCTGGGTCGAAGCGTGGGTACTCAGCCGTTATATCACCGTCAAGTGATTGTGCCATTTTGATACTATCGGTATAGTTATGACGAACTCCAAGCCGAGATAAATCCGCATAGTAAAACCCATCAAACACATCATCATTTTCTCGATACAATATATTTCCATCAGCAAGTTGCTGATGTCGAGATGCGAGCAATTCAATTGAGTCGGAAGTATTACTCCAGGTGAGTATTGTCCTTGCGTCTGTCTGTCTTAAATCCTCGACAACATGTTCAAGTAATATCCGCTCATCGTGACTATCAGCTGCTGCTCGATGATAGACTGGGGGGTCTGTTGGTGTATCGAATGAATCAATACAAACTGCTGTTATCTCATAACCAGCAGGATTGTCCGGAGAAATTGCTTGCTCACCGCTCGCTGGAATAACCGTAACCGCGAGTCCGATACGGTCAGACCGCTCGCTGAGTTTTGGAATTGACATGTTGCTTGCAATAGATTCCTCAGACCTAGACGGGGAGTCTATCGCTGGAGGCTCAATTCGCTCACAGTTCTTATTGCCTGAGGTTATGGCAAATGCCGGGGTCCCTGCTGTCTGAATCTCGTGGCTCCGCGTTATTTGATTAAACTCATACCATTGCCCTTGTTGCCACTCGAATGAGTTATCTTCTGGTGATGGGCTGGTGACTGCAACTCGCGTCTGTGTCCGCTCAATGTCTGTACAATATAATATTTTCATCCCATTAGCTTTTGATACCTCCGAAGAGACAACCTGATCAACGCGAAACCGCAAATTATCCGGATTTTGCTGATTGAGCGCTCGAATACTCATATACAATATTGAGCGCTCAGCAGATATACCGGCTTTGCTAGAAACTGACGACATATGACGAGCGGAGGATGTCAATGCTGAGATACTGTAACAGTATTAACCGCCAGATATCAGATATGAAATAACATATAGCTGAGTCACTCTGATAGTAGATACTATCACCTAGTGAGAGAATCCTGCCGTCCATGATGAGAGTGAATCAAATCAATTCAAGTGGGTCATCCACGAGGGCTGGCAATTAAATATCGATGATATGTGTGATATCAAACCAGTCATTCAAATATTATATTTTACATCAATAACCAGTCGAATATTTATATGTAGCCAGCAAAATAATCGTCTGAACACTTCTCAAATCAGTGGTTAAGTAAATATGTCTCTCACTGCATTCACACACGGAATTACACTTGCTATTGGGCTTATCCTTGCACTTGGTCCTCAGAACGTCTTTGTCTTTCAGCAGGGTGCACTTCAACCTGACATTAGCCGAGCGCTACCGACTGTACTCACTGCAGGACTGTCTGATACACTGCTTATTTTACTTGGGGTACTCGGTGTGTCAGCCGTAGTGATTGAATTTGCGTGGTTACAGACCACTTTATTCGGAGCCGGATTTGTGATGTTGGTGTATATTGGGTGGACGCTCTATACCGCTCCCGCGGTTGAAGTGAATCCACACACACAAGAATTTCTTGGCGTTCGTGAGCAAGTCGGATTCACTGCATCTGTCTCATTGTTGAATCCACATGCAATCTTAGACACCGTCGGAGTAATTGGGACCAATGCGCTGGCATACACAACCCCAGATCGGTGGGTGTTCACCGCAGGGTGTCTAATTGTATCGTGGGGATGGTTTAGCGGATTAGCCATAACAGGTCGTGCACTTGGAGAATCAGCGAATGCCAATCTGTGGATGGAATACCTAAACGTCGTCTCAGCAGTCATTGTGTGGATTGTGGCACTATATATGGGTTGGCAATTTATTCACTTACTTGCGATTGTCTGAAGGAAACTACAAAAATCCAATAAAATAACCGCACCAGTTAACGAAGACCGCGTCTGTAAACTAATTGACGCTATGTAATTGATGTAGGCTATCCTACAAGCTGAACAATGAGCGTCTTGAGAATTAAATATAATCCAGAGGCAGCTCACATATTATATCCATTTGATTATAGAATATAAGAAGAAAACCCGTATTTAGCCATTGGAGGATGTCAATGCGCCGATGTCGTTACTAGAGTGTGAATCGGAATACCATCCCCATCAGATATGTACGCACTTCCGCTAGCAAAAATAACCACAACCAGTTATGAACTAGTCGCAGATAATATTTCTACAGCGATCTTTGAATCCTGATTTAGATCTAGATATAATCGCGCCGTTGCTTCATGAACAGGTCCGAAGTGGCTGCGACCGCATCAATTATTGTAAGTTTTGTTCCTCATTCTTCAACTGTGGAAGTGATCCTGATAGTGATTAGTTCGAATAACTTCACTGACGGTGTCGAATGACGCGGGTTCAGCGGCTCCCATCACCGACACGGATAATCACGGCGGTAAAGACTTGCACTAATCACTATGAGAGGTCAAACACTAATGTGCTAATATTCCTGACGCGACTCAACTTGGGTAATTTAGTCACCACCCTGATCAGGCGCATATGCACTTATGAATCGCCTCGAGGTCAAGCCCCGGGGCATTCTCCTAGACCGCCTGTAAAGGCAACAGAAGCAGTCTGTGTGGTTGCAATCGATCGGATACGGTAAGGCGAAATTTCTATACAGTATACCACCAGCAATGATCATCCGGTCGCCCTCTGGTCCACGGAACACATTCACGTGTGACGGAAGCTCATCATCCCGGCGAATATGACTGGTGTCAACATTCCACCGTTGTATTGAGTCAATAACGACCTCGGCATCATACTCATCTCTGACTTGGGAGATACCTGTCGTATCGCGACCGAATTCAGTAAGACCACAGGCGATGTTCGCAGCAACCACACCACTACGGCGTCCACAATGTGTGACGACTGCGATATCACCCGAATCTGTAATATATGAGGGAACATACATGATCAATGACTGCACTCCTGACAGTGATCGTGGTTAATATATGCTATCAATCCCTGATATTATATTATTGTTAATAGACTCTTTCTGTGTCCTCCTCGGTCTGAGCAATACAAAAGCAGTGATTTTTTATTGATATATCGTACGATATGAAGGCGAAATGGAGACGAGAGCAAAAGTGAGTTGGGATACATAATTGAGTATGGACAAGGACTCGACCGTAGACCAGCCTGTAGATGAAACACCAACTATCACGTGTTCACGATGCAATCGCGAGTGGACACTTCATTACGAACTTGAGGAATTATACGCTGGGAATCGAGCTGTCGAACAGTTTGCACTTGATCATGAGCGACATACCGGTCACTTTCCTGATGAAATAACACCATGGATTGTTAGTTGTCAACAGTGCCCAGATAGTGATAGATATCTTGAGGAACGACCAGCTCGCCGCTGGGCGAAGACTCATGTCCGCCATACCGATCATACGGTTGAAATTCGATCACCAATTGAGGAGGATTCTCCCGAATTGATTGATTTCGATTACCAGCAAGAGCAAAAGTGAACCCACGTGTGGTAACCTGAGGCGCTGACTCGCCTCGAAACATCTTGAGATAGAGTCTTATCATAGTAGTGACACTACATAGTAATACACTAATTACCGCTTACTGACCAGAATACTCCCTCAGTTGTCTAAGACTGGGATACTTTCGGTGCGACAAGCACGAAACCACAAAACACATAATCAATAATAATGAACAATCAAATGGATCTTGGGGAGACGTCGTCACATATAACTGCTCAAGCTCATATCTCGCGCCACTTCCTCAAGATCTTCTGTTACACGCTCACCAGTGTGTAGATTGAACTCATTGCATACCACTCATTAAAAAATCGTTTATATTCCCCCGGATACGTTCGGCTACACATCAAAATATGATGTAGGCAACTAGAATCAGGCAGGTTGCTCGACCCAAGTCGATGCTCGTCGGAAGATACAATCTCGGAACGAATTCATTATATTATCGACCTGACACACCCCTGGTGAATACCGATACGACCAGTGCCCTCGGATACCGCCCAAGTGATTACTAAGTCTCTCCGTTCGGGAAGCCTGCTGTGGTTCCGGTGACCGGACATGCAGAACGTTGGTCTAATGTGGCGCTGTCCACTGCAGCCATTTATACGAACTGGTATACTCGACTACCGATTGCTGCCCTACTCATCCGATACCCGCTACTTCGTCACCATGACTCAATCAATCCTCAAGCAAGTCCCACCAATCTACGAAGATCCAATCCACGCCCCTGTCAACGAGTCGGTCAGCGTCGGAACCGGGTCTCTTCACTACAAAAGATATTAATGGCTAATCCTGAATAACTGTTTAACCCATCTTGACTGCTTCTTTCGCCGGCGTGGAACACATCGAGTGTCCCCACAAGATAAATAAATCGCTTAGCGGCGCCTTTCGCCGCTCTAAGAGCAACTTTAAGACTGAATAGGCAGGATGGAACCCCAGGCTTTGGAATGATGACATAACTCAATTAGCACCCTAAACTTTCATAACACTCTCCTCGTAAAACATAGTGAATCACTAACGGCTATGACCGGACTTGATGACTGAGTGAACCCCCAGACATTTTCAGGGCTGAACAGCACCGAATACTGTCGCTGTCCGGTCAATCTGATTCGTTCCGAAAGGAAGTTCGCTCTCCCCGATTTGAACAGGGGAATACGGCGCGATAACAGGTCGGCATTGGACAATCTGCTCGGCTTCCCCGACCGCTGGCGTGGGCTCGCGGAGATGACAACCAATGACCCAAGATCTCGAACTCATCGCACCACAGAAAGCAGTAGACCTCTACCTCGCACAGCGAAGACGACGCTTCTGAGAGAACCGTACAGGCTCACAGATACGGTCTCAGGTACTTCGCCCGTGATAGTGATGAAAGCTGAAAATCTACATCAGAGGGGATATGTCCTTCGTGAAGCAACTCTACTACTGGTGCAGAGGTGATCAGCAGTTGATGGATGAATGTTTCCGAGCCTCTGGTCGATACGGTATACGCGGCCAACCTACTCCAAAGTGGGATGAGCAACGCGGTGACAGACCTATGGAGAGATGACCACACGGAACGTCTGTCGAGCCAACAGCGAGACGTTTGGAGAGAGGTACGTGGAGTGAGAAAGGATTCGAAAGTGTTGGTATCGTCCACCCACCACCTGTGTTATTCCGCTGGTTGTCAGCCAAGGTACACGGAGTGTTTTCCATGTACGCTATCTCTCGTTCAATCCCTCCATATACTACCTATGACAATCGGGTGGATGTTCGTTGAATTAGCAGCAACGTGCCCAGACAAAACAGGAGAGACTCATGAATCAGGTTCGGAGTGACCGAATATGAGACGCCGAGTTGGAACGAGTCTGTATGCTGGGCTATTGTTCACGGTACTCGGCGTGATTGCGTGGGGAAGTGGTCAACCGTTCATCTTCCCAAGCCTTGGCCCAACCGCCTTTGTTCTCGCGTTTGACCGACGGAGCGAACGGACACAGACGTATCGAGTCATCGGTAGTCACCTTATCGGAGGAATTGCTGGCCTGATAGTGTGGACGGTAGTGGCGACAGGGATTTCTATTACTGCGACACCACCTCCCCTCTCTATAGAGGGCTTTCGCTTGGCTGCAAGTGCAACAGTTTCCATCGTACTGACCAGTTGGGCGATGATAGCCACTGATGCGATTCACCCACCCGCTTGTGCCACGACGCTTATTATCTCACTCGGACTGCTTTCGACACCTTTGCGTGTTGGTATCATTGTCGGTAGTGTTACTATTCTTGTTCTGTTTCACGGTGGCGTACTGTATGTCTTCAAGCGTATTGTTGGTGAATCTCATCCTCTATATAGGGAGGAGAAGTCCGATTGATGAGCAGTAGTCTGTCCGGCATTAATCGGGTGCCATAGGACTGTTTCCGAGATGTAGATTCTTTTTGATGAGGTTGAATCGAGTGCATATATCTGCTCGGCTTCGAGTCGTTTGGTGAGGAAGTCCGCCCTCCCCGATTTGAACGGGGGGCAAGTCGATCTACAGTCGACTGCTCTACCAGGCTGAGCTAAGGGCGGTTATCATATATAGCGACGTTTAATAATTTAAACGTTACTCATCACTATTGTCCATCGACTCAATCACACATCTTCCTCAGCTACATCACGCTCTGTCACACGGATCCCTTTCTCAGCCAAGTGTCGAAGCTGACGTTGCGCAAACTCCTCTTCGGTTGTACCCCGAGTTGCAAGAACGTAGACCTGTGCACTTCCTGTTGGACGCATCGTCCGACCTGCACGCTGGGCACCTTGTCGCCGAGAACCACCAAGACCTGATGCAACAACTGCCAACTCAGCATTTGGAAGATCAATCCCCTCATCACCGACGCGTGATATAACGAGTACTGATATCTCGTCGTCACGAAATGACTCAAATACTTGATCTCGTCGATAATGTGGCATTTCACCACTAACGAATGGAGCGTCAAGCGCGTCTGCAAGTGCCTCTCCGTGGTCAAGCCATTCAACGAACACAAGAGCACTCGCATCAGAATGCATCCCAAGCAATTTCTTTGTCGTTGTTATCTTCTGTGGGTTTTCTGCGGCTAATCGTCGGCGATCACGACCATCGGCATTTGCCCACTCATTCTGTGAGAGTTCATCTTTCCATGGAACATATTGAATCTCGACATATGGTTCCTGTACATATCCTGCCTCAAACAGTGCTGACCAATCAGTTCCGATAGGCGGACCGACAAGTGTGAAAATCTCTGTTTCCTTATCATCTTCACGGACTGGTGTTGCAGAAAGCCCAAGTCGATGTTTTGTCTGCAAGTCTGCACTCCGCCGATACACCGCAGCAGGGATATGATGAACTTCATCATAGATAATTAACCCCCACTCACGTGAGTCGAACAATGATCGGTGTCTATCCATTCCAGCCGTTTGATAGGTCGCAATTGTTACTGACTGTACTGTCTTTTTTCCGCCGTGATACTCCCCAATTTGATCATTGTTTAGATCAGTGTGTTGAATTAACTCTGCACGCCACTGCGAGGCAAGTTCTCGTGAAGGAACAAGAATGAGCGTCTCACCACCAATCGCTGCCAGTGCACCAATAGCTGTTACTGTCTTGCCAGACCCGGAGGGTCCAACAAGAACACCCGCACGCTGGTCAAGAAAATTATTAACCCAATCCTGTTGATATGAACGAAGTTCAGCCTCGAGTGTGACTGCAAGTGGTTCTCCAGTCTCAAGCTCTCTTTCATCGATTACAGGATATCCAGCTTCATATAACGTGCGTTTAATCGCTGCCTCAGCACCGTCACGAACCCAATTCTGTGTATCCGAGATTGGTGCAATAAGTTGCTCTTCATCAAGTTTTTGTCTTGCGATATTCCCCATCAAACTTTCTGACGCGGCTTCAAGTACCACATACCCATCATCGTGTGTAAAGAGCCGAAACCGATTCGCTCGCTTCCACTGCGTCTCAATCCAAGATTCTAATCCTGGAACACGCCGCGGAAGTGCTGATCGAATCACTGAGATGAGACTTCCGAGATCATCAAACGGTGCTTGCCAGATATCTTCTTGACGCACACGATAGAGATAACCACGCGACTGAGGCTGTCGTGGGGCACGTGTGTCTGCGTCCGTCTCTGCGTCTTCATCTTCAACGATTGTTGTCTTCTCAGGGTCAGTTATGCTAATGCCATCTTGATCAACCATCTCTTCACTTACCTGTGGTCCATGCTGATCTACTGGTTGTCGTTCGCCAGTGGTGTCGACAAGATGCGCGAACTGAGTGAGTTGCGCACGCGTATATTGTGTTGGATTATCAACTACAATCTCCCGGCGGTCTGGAAAGACAACAATGCGTTCACGTGTCGACATTTCCGAAAGTGATGTTGGGTAATATACAACTGGATCGTCATCAACTGTAATATTATCAATGACTCCACTATCAATTAACGTCGATAATTGCTCTGTTATTGTTGCTTGATTTCTCGACAAATAACGTGCAATGGTTGAAGCGGTGACAACGGGCCGACGAGCAGCCTCAAATATATCATAAATCTGATCCGTAGAAAGTCTATCCGATGTTTCGGTTTTATTCGACCGGGGGTGATCATTCGTCTCGACCGCTGTTTCGGTCTGTGTGTCTATAGATTCCGCAGATTCCACAGACGCATCAGATTTAGACTTCTTACCCATTACTGGTATTACGTTGCAATAGGAAAACAACTTGCGACATTACCTCTTGGATAATAAAAACCCATATATCGCTGTCAAGACTCCATGTTCAATGGTTGATTACACCCGGATCAGACGTATATAATATATACGAACCTAGTCGGAACTAGCCTATGAGCAAGTATGAATAATATACAATGTAATACTATAATACAACAATAACGCTCAGATTAATTTAACAGACCAAGATCCTCAATTCGTTCGACAATTTCTTCAACTGCTGCTGCGGCATCATTCGTCTGCTTTCCACCGGTAATAACGATCTTTCCGGATCCAAATAGCAAAATAACCACTTCTGGTTGATCCATTCGATACACGAGTCCAGGAAACTGCTCAGGTTCATATTCAACATCTTCTAATCCAAGCCCGATTGCCAGTGCATTCAAATTGAGGGTGTGTCCAAGATCTGCACTTGAGACAATATTCTGGACAGTTATCTCTGGGTCTTCATCAACAGGAATACTGAGCCCCCGGAGCTTCTCGAAGATGATCCCAAGCGCATCATGCACATCATTGATGCTCTTTGCTCCTGTGCAGACGATTTTTCCTGAGCGAAAAATTAGTGCTGCTGCCTTTGGCTCCTGTGTCCGATACACTAACCCAGGAAAATTGTCAGGATTGAAATCTGCCCCCGGAAGGTCCTCAGCGAGTGCTTCAAGGTCGAGTTCCTGTCCAATCCCAGTCGATGCGACCACATTCTGAATCTCGATTGAGTCTGCGGGTGCACTCATACGTTGTCAAAGTGACGCTCCGTACCCTTATAAAGCCCCATTATAAACCATTCACACGCAGATAATATATCTGTCATAAATTCTGTCATATAACTCTCGACCAATACGGTCGAATAGCTGCTGTTTGAGCATTAATCATCCTGGATAAACATCTTCTAGTTATCCAGATGTTGTATTTATATGAAACCCGTATCATATACCGACTTAGCCTTACGACCACTTTGTCGGTATCCTCAATCGAATCGGCTTGTATTAATCAATCGTTATTATCGACCCGACCTGTACCTATCGTGCAGACATTACTGTGATCTGAACACAAAGCATACACCGTTGATATTTTATTGAAATGGCTTAAGAAGCAACTATGCGCGCATCAATCAGATAATAATCATTTGGTTTAGATTTGATACTCAATTTCTTCACTATATAGCATATATATCGTAAGCAGTCGTTGTATGTCTCTCATAGCACTGTTTCAATTAATCCCCACATCAACGACCTTATATACAACCCTCACATTAATCGTAATGCGAAGAACGCATGACTGCAAGCGGTTCAAATCCGTTTGCATTCACCGATTTCCAACTCAATCATCATACTGATTCAACGGGTTTATACCTATACGACAGTTTCGATTGATTGGACAGAAGATGAGGATTCCATCCCTGCGGTCCGCCGTACAGACGGAATCTGATGTTAGCTTTGGTGGTTCGGTGATACCTGTCTGGTGTCTCCGAACCACTCGGACCATGCAATGCGAAATATCTGATCAACTATCAGAATATATCATGACGTGACGTTTCGTGTGTAATCGTCACTCTGATTCTCTGCTAATACAGCATCTAATGAGACTCAGACTGACACTCACCCCGTGACAATGATACAATACGATACGATACAATAGGATACGTATCCTTGTCACATCGGTGATTCGTTACCACGAATCCCGCCACCCTCCTCATGACTCATACGTCTGAGTCACGAGGAATCCCATTCCGGTTGATCCTGCCGGAGGCCATTGCTATCGGAGTCCGATTTAGCCATGCTAGTCGTGCGAGTTCAGACTCGCGGCACCGAGCTCAGTAACACGTGGCCAAACTACCCTACAGAGACGGATACCCTCGGGAAACTGAGGTTAACCCGTCATATCGATCTCAGGCTTGAATCGCAGAGATCACAAAACGCCCCGGCGCTGTAGGATGTGGCTGCGGTTGATTAGGTAGACGGTGGGGTAACGGCCCACCGTGCCCATAATCAGTACAGGTTGTGAGAGCAAGAACCTGGAGACGGAATCTGAGACAAGATTCCGGGCCCTACGGGGCGCAGCAGGCGCGAAACCTTTACACTGCACGCACGTGCGATAAGGGGACTCCGAGTGCGAGGGCATATCGTCCTCGCTTTCGTGTACCGTAGGGTGGTACACCAACAAGGGCTGGGCAAGACCGGTGCCAGCCGCCGCGGTAATACCGGCAGCCCGAGTGATGGCCGATCTTATTGGGCCTAAAGCGTCCGTAGCTGGCTGCGCAAGTCCGTCGGGAAATCCACTCGCCCAACGAGTGGGCGTCCGACGGAAACTGCACAGCTTGGGACCGGAAGGCTCGAAGGGTACGTTCGGGGTAGGAGTGAAATCCCATAATCCCGCACGGACCACCGATGGCGAAAGCACTTCGAGAAAACGGATCCGACAGTGAGGGACGAAAGCCAGGGTCTCCAACCGGATTAGATACCCGGGTAGTCCTGGCCGTAAACAATGTTCGCTAGGTATGACACAGACTACGCGTCTCTGTTGTGCCGTAGGGAAGCCGAGAAGCGAACCGCCTGGGAAGTACGTCTGCAAGGATGAAACTTAAAGGAATTGGCGGGGGAGCACTACAACCGGAGGAGCCTGCGGTTTAATTGGACTCAACGCCGGACATCTCACCAGCTCCGACTACAGTGATGACGACCAGGTTGATGACCTCATCACGACGCTGTAGAGAGGAGGTGCATGGCCGCCGTCAGCTCGTACCGTGAGGCGTCCTGTTAAGTCAGGCAACGAGCGAGACCCGCACCCCTAATTGCCAGCAACAGTTTCGACTGGTTGGGTACATTAGGAGGACTGCCAGTGTTAAACTGGAGGAAGGAACGGGCAACGGTAGGTCAGTATGCCCCGAATGAGCTGGGCAACACGCGGGCTACAATGGCTAAGACAATGGGTCGCTATCTCGACAGAGAACGCTAATCTCGAAACTTAGTCGTAGTTCGGATTGAGGGCTGAAACTCGCCCTCATGAAGCTGGATTCGGTAGTAGCCGCCTTTCAGTAGAAGGCGACGAATACGTCCCTGCTCCTTGCACACACCGCCCGTCAAAGCACCCGAGTGAGGTCCGGATGAGGCTATCACTGATAGTCGAATCTGGGCTTCGCAAGGGGGCTTAAGTCGTAACAAGGTAGCCGTAGGGGAATCTGCGGCTGGATCACCTCCTAACGAACGGGACTAGATCGATGTATCTAGCCCACCACGATCGCAACCGCGATCGCAATCTCGACTGCGAATTCGACTATGATCCGATTGTACACTGATTGAATCTCACATCACACTCAGTTACAATCACATATTACAGACGAAACGATACACCACGATATATACCACAGCACCGTCCGAGTGGTCGGTACCTCTGTTCGTGTATTCCAACAGAACAGACAACACAAACATAGACGACAGACAGGCACCTTAGAACCACCAAAGCTAATTAGGGCCCATAGCTCAGCGGGAGAGTGCCTCCTTTGCAAGGAGGATGCCCTGGGTTCGAATCCCAGTGGGTCCATTTCAGCCATCGACACTGACCATTTGAGTGAATCCAAATTTCATTCAACACAAGTGTCGTGGTGTTCCGAACTGATGCACCATTCCGTGAAAGCGCGAATGGGAAGGGTTCGATGAACGCGTCAATAACCACTTAGATCTGACCGTTCCATGACAACCGTATGTACGCGTGTAATCCAGACGCCCACTGAACCCGTTCACACGGGCTCCATCGTGGACGTCAACAACACAACATAACTCAACACAACCATAACGTCACAACGACAATAATAATGTCAGTCATCAAGACTGCATTATGCTATACTATACTGTAACATACTAGATTGTCTTATCATCGAGATGAGACTGACTATACTATACACTGTATACTTATACTATATACTATACTGGCTACTGTACTGGCTGGTGAATGGCTCGGCTCGAGAGCCGACGACGGACGTGCCAAGCTGCGAAAAGCCTGAGGGAGCCGCACGGAGGCTAAGAACTCAGGATCTCCGAATGGGAATCCCCATTGCGATTACGAGGTATCTCGTAATCGGGAACGCCCCGAATTGAAACATCTTAGTAGGGGCAGGAACAGAAAGCAACCGCGATATCGTTAGTAACCGCGAGTGAACACGACACAGTCCAAACCGAATCCGCAAGGAAATGTGGTGTTTCGGACCAACAACCACGGACCGCACGATACCGAGAAATCTCCTGGAACGGAGTACGACACAGGGTGACAGTCCCGTATCGTCATCACGCGATCCCGCGTTGACTCCAGAGTCGCAAGGGTTGGCTATCCCTTGTTAATTCCGCAGACATCAACTGCGAAGACTACACACTCCTCGAGACCGATAGCGAACAAGTAGCGTGAGCGAACGCTGCAAAGCACCCCGAACAGGGCGGTGCAATAGGGCCTGAACTCAGTCAGTGATAGAACGACGAGGCATACAAGGTCCCACTCACAACGACCTGAGAGCAATCTCACTGTAGAACGAGTGGGAAGCCGATGTCGCGTCGTACGTTTTGAAAAACGACCCAGGGAGTGCATCCACCCGGCAAGTCTAACTGGTCCACCCAGGAAGACGCAGGGAAACCGATATGACCGCAGTCATGACATCTCATACTCATGACCAGGGTCACCGTACTTACATGCGGGGAGTCGCGTGGATGCGACCCGAAACCGAGTGATCTACGCGCGGGCAAGGTGAAGCGTGCCGAAAGGTGCGTGGAAGCCTGTTAGGGATGGTGTCCTACAATACCCTCCCGTGACCCACGTGTAGGGGTGAAAGGCCCATCGAACTCGGCAACAGCTGGTTCCAGCCGACACATATCGAAGTATGTCCTCAGCCGAGGTAGTCTGCGAGGTAGAGCTACCGATTGGATGTCCCGCCTCCGAGAGGAGTCGGCCATGCTGTCAAACTCCAAACTTGCAGACGCCGTAGACGCTGGGAATCCGGACTGCGGGGTAAGCCTGTGGTCCATGAGGGAGACAACCCAGAGCAGGGTTAAGGTCCCCAAGTGTGGATTAAGTGCAACTGAAGGTTGTCTCGAGCCCTAAACAGCCGGGAGGTGAGCTTAGAAGCAGCTACCCTCTAAGAAAAGCGTAATAGCTTACCGGCCGAGGTTCGAGGCGCCCAAAATGATCGGGGCTCAAATCCACCACCGAGACCCTGCAATACTTATTATCAAGTAACTTCGTAGGCTTGGCGTACTGACCGGATGGAAGTACGGGCGAGAGCTCGTATGGACCGCTCAGTAACGATAATCCTGGTCACAGTAGCAGCAATAGTCGGGTGTGACCCCCGACGGCCTAACGAGCAAGGGTTCCTCGGCACTGCTAATCAGCCGAGGGTTAGCCGGTCCTAAGTCTGACCGTAATTCGACTCAGACAAACAGGGAAACTGGTTAATATTCCAGTGCCGTCGTGTCTTATCGAACGCTTTCGGAAACAGTGAACGGGGCCATCGCCCCGTCGAATCATGGAATCTCGTGGATGCCGTAACGGCACGAAGCGGGAGAATCATGAGACCGCGCAAGTCACTGGTACCAAGAGCCCGTGAAACAAACACACGACGCCCGTACCAAGATCCGACACAGGTGCTCAGGCAGCGAAAGCCATGGCCCGTCGGGACCAACCGGCGTTAGGGAATTCGGCAAGTTAGTCCCGTACCTTCGGAAGAAGGGATGCCTGCTCTTGACCGAGCAGGTCGCAGTGACTCGGACGCTCCGACTGTCTAGTAACAACATAGGTGACCGCAAATCCGCAAGGACTCGTACGGTCACTGAATCCTGCCCAGTGCAGGTATCTGAACACCTCGTACAAGAGGACGAAGGACCTGTTAACGGCGGGGGTAACTATGACCCTCTTAAGGTAGCGTAGTACCTTGCCGCTTCAGTAGCGGCTTGCATGAATGGATCAACGAGAGCGTCACTGTCCCAACGCTGGACCCGGTGAACTGTACGTTCCAGTGCGGAGTCTGGAGACCCCCAAGGGGAAGCGAAGACCCTATAGAGCTTTACTGCAGGCTGTCGCTGAGACATGGTCGCTGATGTGCAGCATAGGTAGGAGCCACTACACAGGTATCCGCGCCAGCGGATCACCGAGGCACTCATGAAATACTACCCGTCAGTGACTGTGACTCTCACTCCGGGAGGAAAACACCGGTAGCCGGGCAGTTTGACTGGGGCGGTACGCGCTCGAAAAGATATCGAGCGCGCCCAAAGGTCTCCTCACGTGAGTCGGAAACTCACAGACGAGCGCAAGAGCACACGGAGGCCTGACAGTGATCTTCCCAACGAGGATCGCTGACGCGAAAGCGTGGTCTAGCGAACCAACGAGGTTCAGAGATGGGACCCGTTGATGACAGAAAAGCTACCTTAGGGATAACAGAGTCGTCACTCGCAAGAGCACATATCGACCGAGTGGCTTGCTACCTCGATGTCGGTTCCCTCCATCCTGCCTGTGCAGACGCAGGCAAGGGTGAGGTTGTTCGCCTATTAAAGGAGGTCGTGAGCTGGGTTTAGACCGTCGTGAGACAGGTCGGCTGCTATCTATTGGGGGTGTAAGGTACTTGCGAGGAACGCTCGTATAGTACGAGAGGAACTACGAGTGGGTGCCACTGGTGTATCGGTTGTCCGACAGGGCAGTTGCCGAGCAGCCACGCACCACAGGGTAAGAGCTGAATGCATCTAAGCTCGAAACCTCCCTCAAAAAGAAGTACCACGAAGGATCCTTCTAGAAGAGAAGGTAGATAGACTCGGGGTGTACGCATCGAGGCAACGAGATGTTGAGCCCGCGAGCACTAACCATCCAAGCCATAATCATATTATACTATATTATACTGTACTACAATATACTGTATCATATCAGATGTATACTGAAAGTCAGACAACACTCATATCGAGTTGGTTCGTCTCACACACGAGTGAGAGACGACACTGACAGTATAGGATTGAGAGATGATTGGGTTGATTGACACTGACACTATACTACACTGGAACCTGCGTGAGCGGGTTCAGGCGGAAACTGGATTACACGCGTATATACGGACACAGACACGGACACACAAAACAGATCAGGTAAGAGAGACGCGGTATAACCGAGCGATGGTTCAAGTCACGTCACGGCATGTCACAGCACATTCCAGATCAGATCGGATTAGAATAGATCAGGATAGGAAAGTGATCACAGTGATAATACAATACAATACGGTTCGATTCCGTAAGTTCGGATTTGAGGCGGCCAGAGCGGCAGGGAAACACCTGTACCCATCCCGAACACAGTGGTTAAGTCTGCAAGCGTTGGAGCACGTACTGGAGTGAGAGATCCTCTGGGAGCGCTTCATCGCCGCCTTGCTTTTCATACTTTTATTCTAACTAGTGCCTACCATCTGGCGAATATTAGTGTTAGTGCTAGTGTTAATCATATGCCTGGCAATCAGACTTTGTGCCGGAGACAATTCGTTACTCCAGTATTAGTATTATAAATATGCAAATATGGGCATGCAAATTTTCACTCAGACTTCTGAAGATATTTTGTGAGTGTTTCGTATGGAATTTGTGCTCGTGTGGCAACAGTTTTCACTTCAACGTCGAATCGACGACAAGCAGCTACTGCGCCAGTGATAATGAATAATGACTGATCAGATGGAGAGAGGTCAGACATTCCATAGAAATCAAGTGACGAGGGATTCCATGGGTCGGTCGCGTGATTCATTGAAGAATCAAGCGCATATGCAATCAGTGTACTCGTCAAGAGTGCGCTGAGGAGTGATTCTCCTAACATGGTGGCTGTTCGATCCGTGTTCATATTTGTGTCAGCCTCCGCGTTTGAAATTGGTACTTTTTCAGCGTCTGTTTCGATAGATAGTGGCGATGTGTCATGGGAACCACCGTCTTCGAATACACTGGTCTGAGCGTTGGATTCAGTGAGATTCAGATCTGTTGTTGGCGATATCGTTCGTATGAGTGCTCCGGCGACAGCAAGATGATGTCGGGTGCTGACGATTGTTGATTCTTGGGTATCAGACGCCGATTTATCCGCTGTAATGTGTGTATTTATTCGATTGGCAACTTTATCGGAACTATTTGATTTCATCGTTTTTACTGCTGCATCTTTGGGTAGATTGATATCTATATCATCGGCAGTGACATCATCGGTGTCAGCAGGGTTGTCAGAATCATCAGATGACATTTTGTCGACCGGTCTATCGATGGTGAGTGCTTGCTTGAGGGTAGTATTAATGACGATTTCGATAGGTGATTGATCCGGAAAGGAAGTACTCACAGTTCTTCAATAGTAACAAGGGATGTATTATGAACTGTTCCATCTGGGGTAAGTGTCATGCGACCGAGTGAAATAGTTGTTCCAGCATCATGTTGTGCTGCGAGACGTTTGAGGACAGTCGACTTTTCGAGATGGTCCCAGACGATTGCTTCTATTTGCGTTTGGAACGTTGTCGAGTTAGTCCATCCTGAGTCGATGTCAGATGGAACGTGAACAACAAATTGGAGGTCAGATTCAGTAATATGTATTCCAACGCCAAATGTGTCGCCTGGCGATACCACGTCCTGTGAGTCAGCAGAATGGGTGTCAGTAGAACTGATATTTGGAGGCATGTATAGAACGTTAGCTACGTTAGAAGAAAAACTTGCGGCGTCAGTAGAGATCATGAGTCGCTACAAAAATCAGATGAAGGTGAACACAGCGAACTCTTCGGATAGTATTTGTACATTGGAAATCATCAAAATATGCACATAAATATCCCTTTGGTAAAAAAGGGGCGCTCACTGTATCCAGTTAATAAATATATAACGATAATGACGAATGAGAGTCCACAGGAGTATTGCAATACTGACAATCGTGATTACGAGGATACTCTGACCATTTATTGCATTAGAGCCGGCATATGCAGCAAGTGCGAATGTCGGGGCACGTCCAGTGAGAACAAGCAAAATAAATGTTCGTAGCCGAATATCAGAGAGTCCAGCAGCAAAACATAATAAATCGTCTGGAAATGTCGGTAACAAAAATGCGGCAAATAGGAGCAAAATACCTCCTTCATTATGTGTTAGGCTTTCATCCCACCGTGAAAATTGATCAGGATCGAAGAGGCGTTGAACAGCACGACGACCAATACGACGGGTGAATATAAATACAATAGTGCTCCCAGCTACGACTCCTATGAGGCTATACACTGTTCCAGGTAATACACCAAAGAATGCACCAGCAACACCAGCAAGAATCTGCCCTGGGATTGGTGCGATAATGACCTGAAGCGCTTGAAGTAGGACAAATCCAACTGGTGCTGTCGGACCAAGCGCCGCCAATTGGGCTTGAATCCACGTCGGATTGTCGATTTGCTCAATTGAAGCGATTAAATCGAAACTATCCGCAACCATAGAAACGACCGTCTGTTTTACAGGTAGTGTAACCACACTAATCACACTGAGAAATATGATCATGAGGCTGATAGTGATAATGACAAGTCTTTCTCGTCGGTCTTCAGGGAGCGTCACCACAGATAAGACGACAATATCCAATAGTATCATATGTTTAATATAATAGGTTGGGCAATGTTGTGTGAGGCGACAGTGTCCGTGTTGGTATTATTACTGGGTGATTCGGGCATTCATGGAGTCGGTGTAAGTTCCGCACACATCTGAGATCCGAAAGATACTGAATGAGGATACAGGGTGACAGAAAGCACGATTGAGACAAGCGGTTTCATTCAGATGGTACATTACAGATACCCAGTCTCAATTGCAAGTGCGAGCAATGTAACAATCGTGATGAGTATTCCGATGAAAACATGACCTGCAGTTGTTTTTTTTGCTTTATAATTTGAAATCATCAATGGGCAGATGGCAATAATCACAATCCCGGCAACCCATCCATTCCAAATTTCAAGAACTGAATGAAGTAGATAGCTCAATAGAACAATCACGTTTGTGTGGACGACCGTTGTTCCGTGATAGTAACTGACGTTACCATCTGAGCCAAACCCGTCATTGTTGTGGCGCACAAGTCGAAGTCCGCCAAATGAGAGGATACAGAATCCAACAACAAGGCTTGCAAGAAGATGCGGAGAAAGCGTGAGATGATATAGCAACGCGGCAGGGACAAGATATGCAAAAACATCAATAAATGAGTCTATTTGTCGACCAAACGGTGATGTATTGTTGGTTTGCCGTGCGTACCATCCATCAAGTTTGTCAAACCCAAATGCGGCAAACATGACAATGACACCCCAGTTTGGTTCGCCACGGACGAGTAACAGAGCACTTGCCCAGCCAAATAATAATGCGCCAAGGCTGATATAATCTGCACCAGTAAGACGATCACGAATATCGATTCGGTCATTCGTATCAGGTACACGATATATTGCTGGGTCAAGCCGTTGATATATTCCTTCAATTGTCTCTCGAATTTCACTCGACATCCACACAAATACATAATTATCGCTATTGATATAATACTACTCTGTGAACTATTTACTTAGGAGATATCTATATTGATAGATAGAACTATTGCGTGTTTGGCAATTGATGACGAATTGAGAGAGGTCCAATACGGGCGTATACTCGGGTAGAGCGAACGGTAAACCCACACGTTTCAAATAACGCTTGTGAGGGTCGGTTATCGATTGCTACGAGTGCCACTGCTTGTGTTGCATCACGTGCGGAAGCATATCGATTGGCGGCGGTAATAAGTGCAGTTGCGACTCCACGATTACGATGTGCTTGATCGACGTACACGCGACGAATATATGCACCATTAAACGAGAGTTTGCACTCAAGAACATCAATCGGGACAGTTGTATTAACTGAAATAAATAAATATCCCCGGGCAACGCCTTTCTCACAAACTGTAAGAACAGTTTCAGCTGGAAGCTTCTCTGCTAGTGGTGCATTAAGAGATGCAGGCGCATCAGGACGGCTAACGATACTGAATTGAGAGTTTGATTCAGATGTCCACGTATGCACAGAAGCGTGTGATGAGTTGTCTGCTCGTATCGGCTTACCGACTTCTGTGGCTGTTTTATTTGGAAGGTCAACCGCGTACTGGCGCATAGCTGTCGCGGTAATACCAGCTTGTGCGAGTAATTCGTATAATTTCCGTCCGTATTGGTTCCGGGTAAGACGCCAAAGTGAGACCACGACTGTATGAAATAGTCTGCATGATTCAATTCAAATGTATTGCTTTGTTGTGATCGTGAGTATACTTTATAATCTATACTATATTACGGATAGACTGGCGTATTGATATTGGTTTTAATCCATTAGAATCAGGTTAATTTCACCGTGGAGCGATTGGTTATATCTTACATTTTGACGACCACTCATTATGCTATTTTTAATATATAGTATTCAATCAGTAATATCGTACGTCACACCGGACAGCACTAATTTATTGAAATAGGTTTGAATTACTATTTCAATCTCCTGGCGTTGGGGTTGGTTGTTCAATATTCGTTGGTTCACCAACTTGTGTGTAGACAAGTATCAGTCCGCCAGCACTCAGCACTGTTGCAACAACAAATGGCGTTGCAAACCCAAATCCAACGAGGATTCCTGAGAATAATGTTCCAAAAGCAATCCCAAGTCCGAATCCCATTGTAAGTAATGAGAGCGTTGACCCAGATTCACCCTCGCCAGCAAGGTCACCAGCGAGTGCGAGTGATGGAGCAAATACTGCTGCGACAGCAATTCCCTGGATAAATCGTGCAACAATCATCAGTAGCGAAGAGGTGAGAAATCCTTGTACAAGCGTCGAAGGAAGGAGGAGTACAAACCCCCAAATAAGGAATAGACGTCGTCCATATATATCACTTAACCGTCCGATTGGGAGTTGAAATAGCACATTCGCGAAGACAGTCGCACCAAACTGCAGTGAGAAGAGGAACGTTCCTTGATCAAGACGTGCATTGATGCTATTGGCTAGTGGTGCATAAATTGCCAGTCCAAGTGCCATGACGATTGTTGCAACACCAAGCGCAAACACAGGGTCAAGCCCAGTCCCGTCGACGCTACGAACACGGATACTGATATCTTCAGCTGCCTGCCCGTCTGCTTGTTCTGGATCAGTGATAAGTATTGCAATAAGCACAAAACTAACCAATGCTCCTCCGACAGCAACAATAAACGCAGCATCAAATCCAGATATCTCAAGTGGAATTCCCAGACCCAACAGCGAATACGGTCCAGCAGCAACGACACCCCCAGCAACGAGAGGTCCCATGCCAAATCCTAAGAGTCGAAAAGTGTTGAATAGTCCAAAATTTCCTCCACGGTTATCTGCTGCAGAAAGCTCATTCACTAGTGCAACAGTGACAGGAATAGTAAACGCTGCTCCAATTCCTTGAAGTGCACGCATAAGAACGACCGAGAGATAGTCAGTAAAGAAGATGTATCCTGCACTTCCAATAGCGACAAGCGAAAGCCCAATAAGTAAAAACAGTTTTCGCTTTCCCGTCTGGTCTGATAGTGACCCAGTAAATGGCTGTCCAAGGCTATTTAGAAATCCGAATAATGAAAGAACGACCCCAATGAGTAACTCAGGTGTCAGCGTAAATGGAATCGACCCAAGTTGTACAGTTGTACCCACAAAAGCTGGAAGCGAAACGAGTTGACTCCCAATATACAATGGAAGAACAACGACTAAAAACGAATTTGCGAGCGCATCGACCATCCGCGCTATTGCAAGAGCAAGAATTCGCGAGTCAATATTAGACTCAATACCAAGAACCATCATCAGTAAATAAACGCGAGAGTTGTATCAACCTGTTTACTTGAAGTGACTTATTCACCGCTTCAGGATTATAGACAATCACCTCAGATCTGAGATTCCTTAGTTATACTGCTATTCGATATCGTCTGACAACCTACGGTCATCTCACAAACGCATTTCAAACATTAACTCGGTATTTGTAGAAGTGCAGTTTCCATATGTGGCGACAGATCACAGAGCAATTCGGCTATCCGTTGGATATAACAGGGCAGAGATATCTGAAGAGACATCTCCAGATCATCACAACTTTGATACAAAAGATTCGCGTCTCAAAATACTCATACTCAATCCCCGTCACAGTCACAGTTGACTGCATATAGCAGGTGGACATGCCCTCAAAGTTTGATAGATCCGAGACAATCTGGGAGACTCAAGCTGATGTGCATATATCAAAACTACTTTTGATATAGATACAACCAATTGACACATGCCCTCCAATACCGACTCAGTAACCGCAATTCAGGATATTACTGATGCGATTCGCGCAACAACTGCGTTTCTATCGCCACCAGATATACAACAGTATGTAAAACTTGGATTTTTAATCGTCTTTCTTGGTGGTGTCGGCGGTATCGGTCCAGTTCAACTTCTCACTGGAATTGGAAATGTTGATACTGATAATCCTGTGATGGATGGACCAGGATCCAATACTGCTAGTTTTAGCGATATGCTAACGACGCTTGATAACTCTGAGTTATCTCTTATTATTGGCGTTGTAGTGGTTATTCTACTGTGTTTTATTGGCTTATTAGCTGTTGGATCAGTCTTCGAGTTTATGTTCGTTGAGGTCCTCCGACAAGAACGGATCAAAATCCGGGCATATTGGAGACAATGGTGGAGACAGGGACTTCGTCTACTTGGGTTCCGATTAGTCGTAGGGGCACTCACTGTTATCCCAATTGCTGTCATCGCACTCACCGTCGTGACACCGCTCATCACGAGCGGAAATTCACCTTCATTCGGTGTTGTTATTTTTGCCTTAGGCATATGTGTGACAACTATTGTTCTTAGTGGTCTGCTGACCGGACTTACAAAAACGTTTGTCGTTCCTGTGATGATTACTCAAGACGAGACACTTCTCACAGCATGGCAGCGCTTCTGGCCGACAGTACGCAGTGAGTGGAAAGAATACAGCATATATCTGATTATTCGGTTCGTTCTACAGCTTATTATCGGCATTGCAACAGGTCTGATACTAACTCTTTCCACAATTATATTCGCGATTCCAGCAATCGTAATTCTTGCTGCTGGTATACTTCTTGGTGAGGCAACTGGCATAATCGGTATTATACTCATCATTGGTGCGATATTCGTATTTGCTTTTGGAATCCTTTCAACTGCGATCCTCGCTGCAGTACCAATTCAAATATTCTTACGATATTATGCATTATTTGTTCTTGGAGACACCAACAGTCGATTTGATCTTATCACTGATCGACGCATGTCAGTTCGAAAATCATGATAATATATACGCTTATTCAATGGTTGCTTCTGGAGATCACCATGTAAGATACAGAATTCATTCGCGTTTTAGCAGTTTATAGGCGCTAAGCCCCCGTCCTCAAGGAGCGAGCCACTACTGTGGCGAGCGAGTAGGGTGGGGTAGTTCACATGGATAATATATCAGTTACAAATTATAATATCATACAAAATAAATCATATTTATATGTATGTCACTTGATCGCGTGATGATACCAATTGTTCTTTAGTATTGACTGTTGAAGATGAATTAATGATGATTCGACGAAGATTTATCTCTGCTATTGTTGCAGGAATCATAATTATCAGTGGATGTACTGGGCCGAATGACTCACCGAATACCGCTTCCCCTGATTCAACCCCAACAGGGACGCAGCAGACGGCTACCGACGTACCGGCACAGCCGACCACCGAAACAGATACTCCCTCTCCAACACCGACCGCAACAGAGACGAAAACGTCGACACCGACACCGACACCGACACCGACACCGACACCGACACCGACACCGACACCGACACCGACAGAAACAGAGGATGATGACGGCGGATACTACTGACTGCAGATGGCTAATCTGGGGGATGAGTAGTCTATTAGCAGATTCTCATTACCACAGCAATCAAGTGGGCACTCGATTTTATGATCATCTTAGTGGCAAGCCTCAGATAGAAATACAATAGATCATTATTATCAGTATCTTACTCGCACTGGAACCGTTCGTCCCCTGAAGTCAGGATGAAGAATCCATAATCTGCTAATTTTGAACTAGTATTCATAGATAATTGATTAATGAGTGAGTCGCTGTTGTTCGTATTGTCGGAGGGCGCGCGTAAGTGCAGTTATTTCTGCTAATAAATCGACATCAGGGTATGCGTCAAGCAACGCTGGTTTCCATATCTGATAGCGCTTTGCGTCATGAATAAACGCCTCAACTCGATTTCTGATTCGATAGTATTCCTTCTTACAGAGGTTATCAGTAACATCGATACCTGCAACTATCTCAATAAACCTGCTGTAAGCTGTGATATCAAACTTCACTATATTTTCAGTATGTGTAACCCCATCGAGTGCTTCGAATGATCGATTTAGATCAGAGGAAAAAGATAGCATCAGTATATATGTTATATAACAATATGTATAGAAATATATTTTCGGATTACTCGAATCCAAATAACCCACAAAACAACACATCAGATGAGTATTGGTGTCGCCTCGTTTCTAAATGAAATGACAGCGCGTGTTCCATGACCCACCGTGGGCGGGGTCAAGCGTGTCTCCGGCGCGTGTTCCGTCCTTTCAACATCCTGCTTGTATTCACCGATATTTATTCATATGCCCGGACAGATGACTGAGTATATCGAGGGATCACTCTAAGATATTCTTCATCGGGTGCTAATCTCATCCTTATTTTTGAGTATTCGTGTTTCGGCTTCACCGGAGGTCAACTCATTCATAAGATCATAAAAATCATTTTGCATTCCCGCAGGAAAGGTGACAACACCGACCCAGGATCCATCGGGTTGCCACTCTTCACGCTCAAGATCGCCGTATTCACGCACTTGCGCCTGTGTCTTTCCTGCATCAGAAGCCGGGACTTGGACGGCAACAGTCACCTCATCGAAGCGGATTGGTATTACAGGTCGAAGGTCATCGAGTGCATCATCGATTTGTGATTCAACCGGCTCCATTGGGTCAACACGAAATCCAGCCTCCTCAAGCGCCCGCTCGATTCGCTCTGGAGGATGTGGTGCATTATCCATCTGTGGATTTACTGCATTTCGGGCGATTTGGTTAATTAGCTGTTTCCGCTTTTGTTCTTGCATTTCTCGACGTTGTTCAGCGGTAATTTGGATTTCACCGTCTTTGACAACAGTTGGAATGATCGAAAGTGGTTCTGTTGTCTCAAATACCGCTTTAAGATCCTCTTCTGCGGGTCGGTCACCTCTCGCAGCATTTTCAAAGACATCTTCAGCAGCAATGACATCTTCAATGTCATCGTCGAACTCATCACGTTTCATCTCAAGTGCTGCATCCGGGTCGATAAGTACCTCAAAACGTTCACCGTGTGACTCAAGTCGAGCTGTAACGGCTTCATCAAGCGAAATCATACTTCATCATTTCACCTCTGTGGTAAAAAACCTCCCTGGCAGGTAATTACGAAGGACAGTATAATATGATATGATATGGTCGAGTGAGCTACGCTACCGTTCCAATTTTCAGTAGCTTTCAGTAGTGCATCGTAAGAGACAGGTACACTGTTGGACGACTGGACCGCGTCCATCACTACCATCTGCGTTCGACCTGGGCACGGCGACAGCGGGCGCTATGACAGCCGATCCACCACCAGCCGCCTCTGCCTGTTCGGGTTCGTAGGCGACGATTCCAGACCCGAACGTAACTCGCGTGCAGCAGAACGGTCAACTAGCACGATTTCAGCATCCCCCCGTAGGAGGATGTGACTCCATGGTCTAGCTCGTCTGTCTCGCTGAAGAACACGTGAGTCACGTTCAGCGCCCCGATGTAATCCCGGTCGCCTTCGAACCCACATCGGGTGTTGTCACACCGGAAGTGCCCGCCCAACCACTGTTCTTTCTGGTGGTCGGCGATTTGCAGGTGTGACTATGTGAGCCACACCGGGGACACGACTGGCTCGTCCCCCGTGAATAGACTTGTTCAACAGCTACTCCAGCGCAGTCTGCTCGGTATTCGATGTTCTCGATAATTTCACGCCGAGCCCACGATGACAGCTCCCACGACAACGTGCCTTCGTCACCCGGTGGGGAGAGCGACCGCAGATCCTCGTGGACAATCGTGTCCACGTCGTAGGTGAGCACAAGTGCGAGAACTTAGTTGGCTACATTGTGCGTCAGTTGTTCGCGCTTGTGCCGAATCTTGCTATTTACTCGTTCGTATTCGCTCTGGATGTGCGCGAACTCGTCAGTATGCGAGCGACCATCACGGCGCAACGCGGCAAGGCGATCGCTCAGTCGAGTTCGTTCACGGTAGAGCCATCGCATCACGTCACGGTCAGTGAACTGGATGAAATGTGGCGTAGACAGTTGTTCGCCGTCGTCAGTGACCATCACAGCAGTCATATCTTTCCGCATCCCAGCGTCGAGGGTCAGCACGGAATCAACGTTGTCGTTTGTCTCTATCTGATCGACTTCGACAGGAAAGGACAGTTCGTAATAGGCGTCACCGGTCTTTCGCCGGGAAGGTTGGAACTCAAAAGCCGAGAGATTACCGTAGGACAGTAGATCGTGAAACGCTTCGTAACGCGCTCGTGCTCCATCCACGACCAGTCCCCTCGTGTCTCCGGCGACGGCGTGTCTGACGTCTTGAGCCGGATGATCAACATCTCACCGTCGGCGTCGTACTGGTATTTGACGGCTTGACCGCTGGTTGGGCCGTCGTCCGCATAGAACGGCAAGACGCCGCTATCGTACTCTGGATAGCCTTGCATTTCGAAATACGTGGCTGGATACGCCCCGTGACGGTCGTAGTAGCTGGTGAGTTGGTCGATGAGGATGTCCATGTAGCCTGACGAGATGTAGTCACTGTCATCCCAGAGTTGTTCTTTGATGCAACGACGGTGGATGCGTCGGATTTTATGCTTTGGATAGACTGGAAGGCGTCTCGGCGGTCGACGTGACTGCGGAGTGTTTCCCCGACTTTCTGCAAGATGCACCGTCGAAACCGCGGGGGGAGATACAGGTCGAGTTCTTCGAACGGTTCATGTTCATCGAAATATTTCCACGCCTGATGCGATGCGTCAGTAATCCCGTCCAGATGGACCGGCGTCCAATGGTCTTCGAGAACATGGTTGGCGACACGACGGATGAGTGTTGCCAGTCGTTCGAACCGTTTGTCCTCTTCGTCTGGCAAGTGAATCGGGAGTGAAAGGTGGTCACTCACCGGGTTTCACCTCTGATTCGACAGTATTGACGACCTGTTGTTTTTTGATGAGCACATACCGTAGATTTTGCTGCTGAAGCTGGCGACGAACTTGATGAGGTCGTCAACGAGTTCCTCCTGTGCAGATTTGTCCGTCCCGTCTTCGATGATGGTGACTGTGATGGCGTAATAGTCGAAATGCCGCTTGAGATACGAGAAGCCAACGGGTGAGTCTATCTTTATGAGTGACAAGAATGCGTCCGTGGTCGGCTTCCTGTACGTCATCGAAAAGGGATTGAGCCCACGGTGGTCCTTATTGAGGTCACTTCCAATGTCGGTATAGGTGTTTTCGACGCTCCATCCGTGGTCGTGAGCGTATTCCGTGAGTCGGGCGAGTTGGCGGTCAAGGTCGCCGTTTTCACTCTGGCTGTGAGACGCGGGCGTAAAGTGCAACACAGTCTGTTGAGCGAGTGTCGCCTGCGAGCCGGCGGAGTTCTCGGTGTGGAATTCGACGTTCACCGCTGGGTGTTCGGGTGTAGTCGAAATCGTCGTTGCGACACCAGCGTTTAATCGTCTGGGGGTGAACATCGAGTTCGTCTGCGAACTCGCCAATCGAGCACGACCGTGGCATTCTGATATGCTGTTTACTACTGGTAGTTACTCATAGATACTGGATTCTGTAACAGTTATATAACCCTACTCGATTGCTCGTGTGAATTGGTTAAGCGTAGAGCTTTTGATGGAGTTTAATTCAGGGTCTGACCATATCCAAGATCAGAGAGAATCACTCGCTGTGGGGGCGTTCACAGCCCGATCAAGACTCTTTTTCTCAAACATCTTGCTTGAGAGGTTGAGTCTGCCTGAATTAAACATGGCAGAACGTCAAAAATGAATGTTACTCTTGTATGCGTTATGAGTTGAAACGACCCCACATAAGAACAGTATATTACATCTCATATTATGATATCAAAAGTTACGATTGACAGATATATCCCCTCCGTGTTCGTCCACTTCAGTCGGTTCTTAATGAGCGGTCTTTTGCTTAATTTAGCTAAACCTGATAATAAAGATATCATATATCATATATCATATAATCATTGATAATTTCACCAAGCATACCATGATAACACACGGTCCTACGCTGTATTACATATCAGACAGTTAATCTGTGAGACCGTCAATAACCGACATAAGATCACTCTTATCTTGGACGCCAATGACCTGTTCTGCCATCGTGCCGTCGGCATAGAACTGTAATGTTGGAACTGACCGGATTCCTTTTTCCTGTGCTAGTGATTGAAGTTCATCGATATCAACCTTGGCGACAAGAGCATTCGTCTCTGTTGCAATCTCCTCGACAGTGGGTTCAAGCATCTTACATGGACCACACCAATCAGCATAATAGTCAACAAGAACAATATCGTGATCGCTAACGAACGACTCAAGATCTGATTGACTCTCAACGTGGACCGGTTCGTCAGTTGCTGCAGGAGCACTCATAATAATACATTGTATCGGCGTCCTCTTAGTGGTTCTGTGTGACTGCAAAACAACACCGCTGATTTCAATGTCTCAATATTAATTTCAATCAATTGAATCATATGTCGATGCAGTCGCCTCAACATCATATTGTAATAATACCCCATCATCAATCTGCTTGACAGATGTCAACTGCAACTGTGTGGGGTCATCGATAAAGCCATTACCATCGGCTAATGTGGGTGCATCCCGTCCACCGATAAGCATGGAGCCGACATATACTGAGAGTTCATCGACAAGGTTAGCCTCAAATAATGAAAAGATAATTTCACCACCGCCTTCAACCATTATTGAACTCATTCCGCTGTCAGCGAGTGCTGATAATGCAGCTGGCATTGAGACACGGTCTCGTCCAGCAATAATAACATTCGCTCCTTCAACTTCAAGATCTGCTTGCCGGGAGGTGGGTGCTGACTCACTGACAATAATATATGTCGGTGCTTCATCATCAAGGACTTCCGCATCGGTTGGCGTCCGCGCTCGTGAATCAATAATGATACGATGCGGTGTTGGGATGAGTCCTTGATCTTGACGACGTTTCCGGTATGACCCCTCAACGACAAGATGTGGATCATCTGCGAGGACGGTCCCGATCCCAACAAGGATAGCATCATTATTAGCCCGAAGTTCACTGACTCGTTCAAAATCACGCTCGCCGCTAATTGCAACCTGTTCGCGGCGGCGCGTTGACAACTTTCCATCGATACTGATCGCAGCATTAACGACGACGTGCACATATCTATTGTGACATTCTATCACATGGTCGTTTCGATTATTGAATCGTGTCTGGCGTGAATAACTCAGAGGTAAACCTCGATATATTCACTCCCTGATTGTACATCTACAAATAATCGAGGCGATCGGGGCGTAAACGACCACGGGTCAGGTGACCCGTGGAACTCTCGCTGTTTCCTTTAGACTATGTAATGAAACCCGACACCACGAAATCTGCTGGGAAATCCCACTCCCCAGTAGGGCGATAAACCTCTAGATACCACCCTGATTAAACCCAGAGTAAAAACAGTGGTGGCACTCTCTCACCAACAGCCAGGACGAAAGCGTGTGGGCGGGCGAACTCCGTTTGCAACGTGACGGGAATCGTTGGGTGTTGCACGTCACGGTAAACTTCGAAATCGAACCGAACCAGTCCACTGGTGTTCGTGCGAGAATGACGATATGGCTCCTATCGGATTCGACGTGGGTGAGTCGAAACTCTTGGTGGGCTGTGCCCTCCGAGACAACACCCCGGTTGATTCGTTGTTCGTGGATGGTGGTCGCGTCCGACACCTCCGAGAAAAACAAGCCAGCACTGAAGACCGGCTGAAACCACGATATGCGTCGAACCTCTGGGACGACCTCGTGTGGGGATGGCAAGACGTTATCAAAGACGAAAAAGAAAGAGCCTCACATCGGGCAGTCGAATATGCCTCATAGTTCGAGAGCCCGGTCAGCGTTTTTGAACAACTTGACGGTATCACCGACGGGGATATTGGGAAGTACTGGAATCGACGACTCGGCGAGTGGCTGTTCTTTCGATTGCAGTCACGCATCAAGGAGAAGGCGGCGGAACACGGAATCGCTGTGGAATACGCGTACGTGCACGTGTATCCGCGCCATACGTCGAAGATGTATCATGCGTGTCAACATTGGGTATCGACCGTATCAGGGTACGTTCAAATGTACGAACGATACGTATTGGCTGTCGGAGTACCAGGCGGATCTGAACGCAGCAGCGAACAGAGCCAATCGGCTCAATCCGTAGGGAGAGAGCCTGCCTCGGAAACCGGCAGGCGATGACTCGCCTCGGAGCGGGGGTCAGTGGCAGGCCGATGAAGACACGTCGCCGAGAGAGGGACTCCCGTCCGAGAGGCGGGCTTCCAGTGACAAGGGTTCGTCTAGCTCACCAGCAGTGGGAGCGTGGATGGAGCCGGAGACCAGTGACGCGAACACGTCTTGAAACCTCAATACGACGTCGTGTTGGTATTGCACCTGCGGTGGAAGCCCCGGCGTTCAGGCTGGGCGAGGATATCACGCCTGAAGATAATGAGTTACCAATAACTGTTATGTGATGAGTCCACAAAGACATGTACCATGATGTCGCCAAAAATTCTAATGCTTGGATGGGGGTTTCCGCCGAATGTGAGCGGCGGGTTAGACACACATGTGGGTGAGCTATTCGATGGAATGCGCGCCCGAGATGTCGATATCGAGTTAGTGCTCCCAGCGGAGTATGCTCCAGAAGATCGTGAGGGTATTATTGGCGTCCCAACCGGCGATGGTGACATCATCACGCGAGTCGGACGAATGAGTGAGACCTTCGCAACGCGTGCAGCAGATGCTGATATTGTGCACACGCATGATTGGTTTGGGTATGGTCCTGGCTCTCGGGCAACAGCAAATGCCGAGGTTGAGTGGGTGACAACGTTCCATTCGCTATCCGCTGATCGAAATCTCGACCCACCAACACGAGAGGTTGAAACTGAACGTCGGCTTGCAAACCGTGCAGACCATCTCATTGCTGTCAGTGAACTCACCGCAACTGATGTTCAATCACAGTATGGGGGCGATCCAAGAGTAATTTATAATGGATTTTCGACGTGTGAGACAACTGATCGCGACTTCAAAGCTGAACTTAATATCAGCGGGTCAATGCTATTTTTTGTTGGGCGACACACGAATCAGAAAGGAATCTCACATCTTGTATATGCGATGGATCAACTCCGGCGTGATGATGTGACACTTGTCATTGGCGGTTCTGGTCATCTTACTGACCAGCTTAAACGATTTGCGGAATTACTTAATGTTGAGGACTCAATTGAGTGGGTTGGATACGTGCCCGAGAAAGAACTTGGTGATTATTATGCTGCTGCGGATTTATTTATTTCTCCATCATTGTCAGAGCCATTTGGAATTACAATCACAGAAGCACTTTCAGCTGGCACTCACGTCGTTGCGACTGAAAGCGGTGTGAATGAAGTCCTTCCAGATGACTGCGTCGTTGAGGTTGCAGCTGAATCACAATCGATCGCGAGAGGCATTGAACGTGGATTGACGCTCGAGGGCAGCCCAGAGTATGACCCTGTGACCTGGGATGAGGTGGTTGATGAAACGCTCGCGCTTTATGATTCAATCATATAATTATCGCTGAAGTAACTCAGCGCTTGCAAGCAAAAAATCACCGAAGAACTCGAACATCTGTTGCTGGTTCAGGATGATAAATACGGTAACCTTCGGTTGTCGATACAAGCCCTTCTTCATCTGATTCTAATTGTGACTGTGACTGTGACTGCGTAGACTGATACGGACTGTCGGTCCCCGAGGATTGATATGGACTATCAGTTGGCGCTGATTGATACGGACTGTCACTCGCTGCAGATTGATATGGACTGTTTGTTGAGGCAGACTGATCTGCACTCTCGTTTCGCTGTGTAGTCGGAGCAGCCCGCTCAAAGTCTTCTGGAGGAAGATACACGCGCTCTCCTGATGCCGACTGTACAATCACTGCTGTATCTCTATCACCATGCATATCAATTATTGTCACTCCGTCCTCAATTGTCACATTGAATTTGATTGGTCCAGTTTGATGATGGTTTCCGTCTGAGTCCATATCGTCATTTACCTTTCCCCCGTCTGTTCGCAATGTAGCTAATTCGGTGTGCTTCATAATTCAATGACGATACCGAGTGTACTTATTCATTGATGCTATGATACAATGGTTCAGTCACGTTCATGTGCAACTAAATTAAATTGATTATCGCAGATCGATGTTCATCTTGCTCAGAGCATACATATTCCACTCGGATTTTCAGTAAGTTCAGATATTGAGAAATTCAATATCAGTAATATCATAATAATAATCTATCTGTGATAGTCGACCCATATCTATGTCTCTGACGCCGATGGATCCGGGTCCGGATCTGAGGATTGCTCTGTTGCTCTGTTTTGGTCCGCAGGTGTATCTGTGCCCTCCGTCAGATCTCCATCCCGCCATGTCCCACGTTCGAACCATCCAGCCGCAACAAGTGCTGCGACGATGCCTGAGATAGCGAATGAGAACCAGATTCCCTCTGGCGTTCGGGTACCAAATATCCATATATCAAACGGAATTAGCCCTTGTGAAACGACATATGCAACCGGCAAACGAATAAATCCGAAGAGAACAATTGTAATCACCGCAGCAGTGAGAGTTTTTCCAGCTCCCCGAAATCCCCCGCTATAACCCCGTAATATCCCAACAAATCCGAATGTCGGTGCAATCCAGCGAAGAAATGTCGCACCTTGTTCAACAACCGCAGGCGAGTCATCAAATGCTCTGATAATTTCGGGAGCAAAAATGAATGTTATAATCCCAAGAATCGAAAGGATGCCAAATGATGTTATCGCAGCAAATCGATTTGTCTTTGAAACGCGGTCACTATTTCCGGCACCAATATTCTGCCCGGTCATTGTCTCAACCCCCCGATCAATCGCAATCGCAGGCATGAAAATCATTGAAAATACACGGATTCCGACACCAAATGCGGCAACAACCGGTGTAGAAAATAACGTAACGATGAGTAAAATAGCATTAACTGAAAGAGCACGTCCCGTGTTTTCAAGTGAGGCAGGTGCCCCTATTCGAAGCAATTTTGTGATATATTCTCGATCAGGCCACATATCACTTAGCGTAATTTGTACGCCATGACCTCCACTAAAAAGAATCCACAAACCAACGACTGCTGCGGACCCTCGTGAAAACACGGTCGCTATCGCGGCCCCATCAACACCCAACTCTGGTACGGGTCCAACACCAAAAATCAATATTGGGTCGAGAATCACATTTATAATGACCGTTCCAAGCATGACGAGCATGGGTGTCAGTGTATCACCAGAACCACGCATCAACGCAATAAATACGATAAATCCGAATAGAAATGGAAGTCCAAAGGAAATAATTCGCATGTAATCCGTGGCGAGCGCAAGCACAACCGGGTCGGCACCGAAAACACTCAGCACCTCATCAACAAATATTACACCGGCGGCGCCAAGCAGTATTCCAATTGCAATCGTAAATGCGACCGTCTGTGAGGCAGCATAGTCTGCTTGTGCTGTTTGTGTTGCGCCGGTGTGTTGTGCAACCAATACACTGCCGGCGACGGTCAATCCAAGTCCAAGTGAAATAAACAGATACACCAGAGGAAAACCAAGACTGATTGCTGCCAATGCATCGGTGCTGTAACGACCTAACCAGAATGTATCTGCAAAATTATATGCAACCTGTAGGAGGTTTGTAATGACAATTGGTAGTGAAAGAAAGAATAATGACCGCCCAATCGGCCCTTCTGTCAGTTCTAACTCTTCAGGTCGCTTAAATATCTTTCTTGCTGCTGATCGGAAATCAATATTCATATTCTCGGACTCCTCTGCTAATAGTAATACTCAGAGATTCGTCATCAGCGAAAATGAACCCAAATTGACACCATGTAGAACTGCTCAAAAAATGCACTATATAATATCATATCGTCACGAGTATAAATCCAATTGTTCGGTTATACCCACTGCAACGACAAACTCAGTTGAAAAGTTATACTTCGCATTGATAGCTGACTATGTCAGGTATATCGAGAATCAAACCAGTTCTAAAATAATAAAATTAACAATATAATTAAACTGGATTTCAACTGATCGCCGATTGCTACGAATCAGAAAAACGAACGGACGTAGCGGGATTCGAACCCGCGATCTAGAGGTTAGGAACCTCTCGCCCTTGTCCACTAGGCCACACGTCCTCTATATACTTCATCCGATAATCACGTTAAATCCTAATTGTTTATTATTTGTTACATGTCGGATGATTCGTATAGACTCAATACATATTGCGTAAGCCAGTATATGTATTAGTTATGAATACAAAGTTCACACTAACGAGCAGATATATGAATCCATAGTATCACACATTCCGGTTTCTATAGATTTGCTCTTGAGATATATTGAAAATAAATAAATGTTCTATATTCTGATTCTGAATCAAAACATCTCTGATACAACTGAGACCCGGATTTCTGAAATCTCACTACGGCACCCACACTCACCCAATCAGTGTAGATATCAATTTGGTTCAGTCGCCGTCTCAGTTTCAGATTCGGTTGATGATGAGCTAGAGGCTGGGGTGGATCCCTCATCTTCGCCACTACCGTCAACTTCACTTAATTCTTCTTCAAGTTCCTCTCTTCCCCGCTTAAACTCACCCATTGCTTGACCTGTTGAGCGAGCCAATTTTGGAATTTTATTCGCTCCGAATAATAAGACGAGCACAAGTAGAACAATGAGGAGTTCTGGTCCGCCCGGCAGCCCTGGGAACAACGGAGTGATGATTCCGGTCATGGTTATCTGACAGTAATCTAGTGGTAATTATAGTCTTTTCGGAGACTCAACAGTATAGTCACACAAATTCACTTGATTATAGAAATTTAACACATCCGACAACTGAGAATCAATCTGTCCTTTCTGATGCTCAGTTGTAATGTTCAATATGTCGTGCCATCTCCCGAAGCCTTTAGTACATGGAGAAAATGAATATTGAGACGGACAGTATTGGAGTATTTGAATAGACGAACGCTCACCGCGCAATTTTGCTTTGAGTGTTACTAAGATAAAGTCGATACAGCGAATGGAATGAAAAATTGCTACTACTGTGTCCATGACGGCGAAAACATACTCCCCAGGTCATACCCGGCGTGGCAGTTCATATTCAGTATATCAACTTGGTATTTGAACATCTTATACGGCAATAATATTCCTATGTTATCAAACTATTATGTAATAATATCAATATGTCTCTCATCCAGATCATCAGTCGAGATATGTCAGGGTACTGTGAGCACACGCTGACTCCGTGTGGGAAGAGTCTCCGTGGTTGATGCATCACCCATAGCCCCACTGTGGGAGGAAGCCAACGACTTCAGTCGTGGGTAGCTGACGCTTCGACAACATAGCCATATTAGCCAGCAGAGGTTCGATAGATATCTAACGAAAACAGCGAGAGTTCCACAGGTCAGTTGACTCGTTTATTTGTGGTCGTTTACCTCAACTATGTTAATTAGTTGACCGAGACAACTCACGCAACGATAGGTCATAATAGTAAATTAAGTTATATGTAATGACACATGTTTTGTGGTGTATATTCATCACGAATAAAGGCGAATACTTTGGGGCTTGATCCTGAGGCAGTTGACGCGAGCACTCAATCTCGTGAGGAGCAGTAAAAACACGAGCGGTATGAGTACTGAGAGAAGTCAGCATCTGCAGAAGTCATTCACAACCCCTACACATAATGAAGACGATTACCTCAGGGGTTGATCATGAAGTGCTCCACAACATACCATATGTTATCCTCGACTAGTACCTCTGCAGAGCGGTCTCGACAGCGCTCCTCACATCTGCCGGCATTTCCTCGGCAATGACAACCAAACAGCATTGATATTTCTCCCACTAGATATTTGATACTCAGTATCATACAGACAATGTAATGGCTAAATCAGGCTCGGTTGATGTTGAGGATCGCCAATATGATCCAGATGATGATCATGAGTTTCCGACAGAGCGTCTCAATGTTGTTCTCCCAGAAATTCTTTCAGACCCCGAGATTACAACGTATCTACAGGCTCAAAATGTTAATGCGGTAACGCGAAAAGGGTATAATGATCACGGAACTAAGCATATTGAGATCGTTCGTAATCGTGCGCTTAGATTATATGAACTCCTAAAAACTAGTAATATCGAATTTAATGGTGCAACAGAACAGGGATTATCTGGCGCTGATGAACCAGTGATTATCGCTCTTGCTGCGACGCTACATGACGTTGGTCATGTTGTTCATCGTGATAAGCACCCATATTATTCAATCCCACTTGCTGCTGATATTCTCGATCGGTTTCTTCCACAGTTCGATTTTTATGATATCGAACAGCAAGTCCGTATGAAAGCTGAAATATTACATGCAATTCTGTGCCATCACACAGCGGAGGATCCACTTACCACAGAGGCAGGCATCATCCGTGTTGCTGATGCGTTAGATATGGAACGTGGCAGGTCGCGGATTCCATATAAAAAAGGCGGACGGGGGATTGATACACTCTCAAGCCAGGCGATTGATCGTGTCTCATTACAATCTGGATCGGACTGCCCTGTTCTTGTCAAAATTGAGATGATCAACGCCGCTGGCGTATACCAGGTCGATAATCTACTAAAAGCAAAACTTCGTGATTCGGGACTACAAGAGTATGTCCGAATTGTTGCAGTCAATACTCGTGGTGGGGATCAACTTGTCGAACAAATCGAATTATGACTGTTCAATACTGCCCCCTGCAATAGTAACTTCACCCTCAAGTGTTCGATTTGGATATGGCATATCGATTTCATGCTGATCAAACCGCTCTTTTACCATTTGTACATACTGTGCGCGTGCTTTTGCAACACGACCGCGGCTTGGATTATCGATCCAGACCTGCGATTGAAGTGTCACAGCAGAGTCACCCAGTTCAGAAAGCCGAACTGTCGGTTCAGGCTCCGTTAAGATATCCGCATGATCATCAGCCGCTTCATGAATGATTGCTGAAGCAGCATCGATATCATCATTATAACTAATACCGAATGGAACCTGCATTCGTAGTCGTTCATTTGCGACCGGATTCTTGATCACCCCATCAGTGAGTGTCGAATTTGGGACTGTCAGTAACTCATTATTGAATGTCCGGACTCGTGTTACTCGAAAACTGATGTCCTGAACAACTCCAGCATGTCCATTCCATTCGATCCAATCACCAATTTTGAACGGTCGGTCAGCATAAATAAACACACCAGCAACAAAGTTCTTCAATACGTCTTGAAGTGCAAACCCGACCGCAAGTGTTGCTGCGGCAGCCACAGTTGCAAGTGATTGAAGAAAGTTTCCATACCCTGCTGCCCCGAATCCGATTGTTAGTGCAACGAACCCAATAGCAATAACGACGATCCGACGAAGAGGCTTCCGCGCATGTGCTTCAATATCGCGAGAGTCTAAAACTCGCTCAAGCAATCGAATGATGATAGTTCGACCGCCAATAAAAATAAGCGCAAAAACCGCAATAAATGCAATTGCTTGTCCAGTCAGTCCTGCGATTGTCTCAGGAAGACCAGCACGAGTCAACAAACGTGCAATCGATCCAGAGAGGTCAACGCCGACCTGCAGTGGAGTGGTTGTCAAATCAAATATGATACTCATCGTCGATAAAGAACGCCTGTATTTCCACGCGTCTCAATAACGTGGGCATTTACCCGGTTCGCGAGATCATCTGCAAGTTCTGCGACTGTTGTGCCACCCTGTGCTGCGCGAAGGAACTTTACCTTCACGAGGTCAGTATCTTTTAGTTGATTGTCTAACTCTGGCTCAACGGGGTCGATTCCACTTTTCCCAACCCACACGGTTATATCTAGATCATGTGCTTGCTTTCGAAGTGCCTGTGTATCCATGGATAAACGCCTGCATTGTAATTTGCTTCGAAGAGGATTACACTGTCGACTGCTGGATAAATCATTTAAACCATGACTGTTAGGCTAAATTTCACTCATGCGGATAGCGTTTTGTTGCGCCACATTCTAAACATCGAATGACAACATGGCCAGGTTGCAATCGAACACGTGCTGTCTTCGCCGGTCGAAGATAAATATCACAGTTATCGCAACTAAAACGGCGAAATTGACGGGGAAGACTAATACGGTTTCGTTCGCCAATCCGTCTAGCAAGTTTGACATATGACCGTGCTCGCGCCTTTTTTCCGGTAGCCACTGCCTCACGAGCAAGGACATGAAGTCGCTTCATCCGCTCGGCAGGAATGCTCATGGTCATTCTTAGATCTATTCACTACATTAAAAGACATTCCGTAGTATATTTATATTTGCACTCGTGATTCCGTCTTATCGGTATAAGTTCAGTTTCAACCAACGAGGTCAGTCCAACATACTCGAAGTGAATAACGGCATATAAATACGCTGCAGTCAAATCCGGCGCTGACGTGACCTTGCGTGTATTGAATTATCTTGAACTTGAATCCCGGCTTAACCGCAGTGGGATCGGGACAGCGGTTGACCACCAACGTGCAGCACTTAATATAACCGATGTAGCGGATGTTGAAATTTATACATCACTGCGAAATGCTCTCTCTCCACGCAACTGGATCAAAGATACGCTTTGGTCCGCCGCAGTTGATCTTGATCAAGACTCGGGTGACAGCTATAGATCAAACAAGGAATATTCTGATACAGATTCCAATTCCAGTCCTCCGCATACTCACGTTTCTGCTGTTGATGGCTCCGATTCGACTGCAGACTCTGAACGTGGATGTGAGTCTGATATCGATATTGTCCATTGTAATCTTGTTGGACCAGGATCATTCGCTGCTGCTCAATATGCACTTCGGAGTGAGATTCCGCTAATCCTCCATGCACACATCACACGCGAGGATTTTGCGGAATCATTTCGCGGGTCGACGACAATTGCACCAGTTGTCGAACGATATCTTAAGTGGTTTTACTCACACGCAGATCTCCTCTTATGTCCATCAGAATATACCCGAAGTGTCCTTCAGGCATATCCCGTCGAAACACCGATTCGGGTGATAACGAACGGTGTTGATATTAATGCATTATCCGGATTTGAGTCATATCGTGAAGAATACCGTCAGAAATACGATCTTTCCGGTCCTGTCATATTCGGGGTTGGAAATGTTTTCGAGCGAAAAGGATTGACCACATTCTGTCAAGTAGCGGAACAAACATCATATGATTTTGCATGGTTTGGACCATATGATACCGGTCCTCAGGCCTCCAGAACAGTCCAACGATGGACAAACAATCCACCATCAAATGTCACCTTCACCGGATGGGTTGATGATATCCGTGGTGCATACGCTGCTGGGGATATCTACTTCTTTCCGACAAAAAATGAAAATCAAGGAATTGCGGTCCTTGAGGCGATGGCCTGTGGAAAAGCAGTTGTTCTTCGCGATATCCCTGTCTTTGAGGAATTCTACACACATAATGAGGATTGTCTGAAGTGTGAAACCCAAGCGGAATTCCGTGATGCAATTAATTGCTTGGTCAATGATCCGACCTTACGGTCCCGTCTTGGTGAGAATGCAAAGGCAACCGCTCATGAGCATGATCTCGAAGGCGTCGGTGATCAACTCGCTGAAACATACAAAACAGTCATTACAGCTACTGAAGCTGGTCATGAGATTACATCCACAGATATCACATAACATAATTACTTGATTAATACTAACTTAAATATAACTGGGCTTCTGATACCGTTAGCTCGAATCCATAACCGATTAACCGATACTCTGTAAATCAAACCTGATGAGCATCCCCACCGTTGTTGCGTTTACTGATACATACTTACCAACAGTCAATGGTGTTTCATATACCATTCAAACGTGGCGAGATCAGTGGCATGATCGCGGTGGAACAATGCAGATTGTCTACCCAACTGCAGACCAATATGAGTCAACAACAGGTGAGTTTGGCATCCACAGTCTCCCGTTTCCACTATACGATGGATTTCGACTCGGACTCCCATTACTTCCTGATGAACTTGATGTAGCTGATATCGACATTGTTCATACGCATACACCATTTGCAGTTGGTCTAAGTGGAGTCCGGTTGGCTCGTCGCGCGGACGTTCCGCTTATTGCTTCATATCACACTCCAACAAGTGAATACGCTGATTATCTCACCTCTCAACCGCATGTTGAGCGAATCGTCAGTGCAATAGCTGATGGATACGAACAATGGTTCCTCTCACGTGCAGACGCAGTCATCTGTCCAACACATGATGCTCAGAGTCGACTCAAATCATCAATCGATCCCGACGCAGAGTTAGCGGTGATTTCTAATGGGGTTGATACTGACTTTTTTTCCCCGGCAGATGAATCAACCACTATTTCATTCCGAGACCGATATGACCTCCCCACTGGTCCACTTATTGGATATACTGGACGTCATGGATATGAAAAGAACCTTTCAGAGCTTCTGTATGCGGCTGAATGGATTAAACAGAACATTGACACTGCAGAAGCCGAGCCACGAGCCACAGCATCGATTGAAGATAATACACAGATCAAAAATATCAATCAATTCAGTATCAGCGGTGATTCGGCTGGAGATAATATACCTCAACAAACTCTAATTGATGATCTCAATGTCGATTCGCTCAATCAAGAGCCGACGGTTGTGCTCGGTGGTGACGGTCCAGCACGAGAGGAACTTGAGCTATTGGCTGATAAGCTTGGATTAAACGTCCATTTTCTTGGATTCCTCGCACGTGAAGAACTTCCGGTATTTTACTCCATGCTTGATGTATTTATGTTTCCGAGTCCGGTCGAAACGCAGGGACTTGTTGCTCTGGAGGCAATTGCATGCGGAACTCCTGTTGTGGGGGTCAATGCCGGTGCGCTCTCATCAACAATTGAAGATGGAATCACTGGACGACATTACCAGCCTGATAATCCAGCAGCATGTGGAGCAAGAGTTATTGAAATACTTACAGATTATAACCGATTTATGCATGGATGTTTAGATTACCGCTCAAAATTGAGTGTCACCCGCGTTGTTGATGATTTATTATCACTATATCAACAGATTTCTAAATGATACAATATCATTACTCTGATCTAATTTTGCTCGAAACAGATATGATAGATGGAAACCTAGAGAGTTTGTTTCGTTATACATTATCGTCGAAGAGCTGGACGCTGAGGCGCTGTATTAACCAATAGCGGTTTGTCTTTTGAGACACCATATCTGCTGATGGATGATACTGACCGGACTCGAGTGATTGTTGATACGGATACCGCCGGTGACGATACACAGGCCTTAGTCCTCGCTGCACTCTCTGATCAGATTGAGCTTGAAGCTGTGACGATTTGTGCTGGAAATGTCACATTTAACCGGCAGGTTGAAAATGCAAAATATACACTTCAAGCGGCGGGTGTCGGTAATAACGTAACCGTTTATGAGGGTGCGCAAAGTCCGTTGCAGAAAAGCCACGATCACGCCGAACATGTGCACGGTGAGGGAGGATTAGGTGGATCGCTTTTTCCACAGACAAATATTCCATCTGGAGATATCCACGCGGTCAAATATATTATCCAAGCAGCTCGACAGAATCCTGGTGAGATAACAGTCGTCGCTATTGCACCACTGACGAATCTTGCGCTTGCACTACAACTTGAACCAAAACTGCCTGAGTTACTTGATCAGGTTGTGTGCATGGGTGGTGCTGTTAATACGATTGGTAACGTCACTCCCGCAGCAGAATATAATTTCTGGGTTGACCCTGATGCAGCAGCAATGGTTATCGACGCGTTCGAAATCACACTTATCGACTGGGGAGTGACGGTGAGGGATGCAAAGCTTGGTCCAGATACCTTCGAGCAGGTAGCGCAGATGGATACCGAATTAGCTTCGTTTTATTCGACTATTATACAGCCAGTGCGCCAGTTTAATCAAGAATCAAAGAACAATGCAACTGATCACGATGATGATACTGCGACCCATCCAGACTCGGTCACAATGGCAACAGTACTTAATCCAGATATAATTGAGACTGCAACACAATGTCACATTACTGTCGATTCCCGGAGCGGTCCAACTCGTGGATATACGCTCGCTGATGAACTTGATGTGTTGAGTTATCCATCAAATGCGCGTGTGATTAAATCGATAGACACTGACCGATTCCAAACGATTCTCCTTGATACACTTGCGTATGCTGACCCACATTATACATACTGAACGATTCTCTGTGTTTGTTATCTTCAGCAGCTCATTATATAATTTGTCACACATAAGAGCCATTCAGGTCGGTGCTAGAATACAAACTTTTCTTGTAGCTTTTTACGAAATGGGTCATTCCGAACCCAGTGGAACAGCGATACAGACTTCGATATCTGTGGGAACTACGGTTACTGCTACAAAATGCACCGTAGAGACAGCAAGCCTCGCTTCACAGAGTCATCACCGACAGCAAGGAGAGTAGGGTAGTTCACATCTGCAGATGAATACAACAGCACCAGTAGTTCTTATCACAGATTTTTTAATTATCGGTAAGATCCTCAACAGCCTGGGCAATTCGTTGCAGCTGCCGGGTTGCATCTCGGACTTCATCACGAAGTTGTCGTATTTCACGAACAACTTCCTCATTATCACTATCGTCGCCATCACCCATACCTGGTCCACCAGCACCTGCTCCTGCTCCTGGTCCACCGCCGCCCATCATTCCGCTCATCATCTGTGCAAATGGATTACCACCGCCGCCACCGCCGCCACCGCCGCCACCCATGCCACCCATCCCGCCTGGGGCGCCGCCTGGACCACCGCCGCCACCACCCATCATCTCATCAGGCTCCGGTCGCTCACCCGATTCGCGCTCTTCAGCACGCCGCTGGCGAATTTCTTCGACTCGCTCACGGAATGATTTTTCATCCTCATCAGCGTCCGCAGTGTCAGCACTTGCATTGTCCGCGGTATCATCTCCTGATTCAGTTTCGTGGTTAGTCTCAGGGTCTGTGTCGACGGACTCCTCTGAATCATCAGCCATACCATCAGTTCTCCCCCAGATTGGAAATGGTTGTTGATATTCCAAGTGTCATGTTGAATACTACACCTATTATTTTGTATCACTAATCAGATATTATCGCTCCACTTGATTTAGTATCTACGGGTCAAATCTCCATCCTCAAACAGCAACGCAGTGACTGGAGTGAGTGCACGATAGGGCGGGTAGTCCAGCGATGAAATGTTATAAGCATCATTTCCATGCATCAAGGCTTGCTTGGAGATTTCGTGTAGTCGTTCCTGAGTTTATTATATGACCAACAAGGTCACGCATATCAACTGTGTATGTGCTCCCAGCATAATCGAGTATTATCAATCGCCCCTTTATTCCACGGACTGTTCCAGTGGCAATTGTTTCAGAGACAGGACGGTCACTAAGTTTAAGATCATATCCCAGTCGATAGATTGCAGGTGGGTCAGGATTTTCTTTTATTTCATCTCTATTATCTGCAACTGCCTCTGTCATCAACTCAGAGACAGACAAATCAACTTCTGGAAGACTTTCGATATATGTGTTTATCCCAGCCTGGGACCCGATGTCTAATTCAATGGCTGACTCAGCCTTGACATCGGCTAATTGAGTGGCTACTGCAGATTCATCGACATCTTGATACAAGCTTGTATGCTTTGTTACCGCGCGAATCCGATCAGTAATTGACGCAGTTGTTGCGATTTCTGCCTCACGCTCACGGGCAATGCGACCGTTAGAAACTGTCTGGAGATGAATTCCATAATCCGCGCCCTGCTCAACGAGACGCTGAGTGAGCCGCCATTGTTTTGTTACTCCTACTTTGTGTATATCTGGAGCGAAAACAGCAAGATAAATTGCATGTGGCTCATAGCAGTCCATCTCGTCCTTGAGACACGTTCCAGTACATTTTGCACAGACCCACGTTGAGTTGTGTTCCCGACAGTGCGGTGCTGACGTATTTCTACAAGAATAATGACCTTCGTCGGTTATTACACCCGCACAGTGGCGTTGTCCGAGCGTATATGCAAGTTCGGTCCCGGGAGCGAGCGAGATAAACTCAACCTCGTTTAATGAATTTAGTCCATCCGCTTGTGGTTCAACATGGCTCAGATACATTCCCGGCGCGCTCGTATCATACCCGACGATTTGCACATCTAGTGTATGATATGAGTATTGAAAGCGATACCGCTCTCTATGTAATAATTCATATCATCAAAATCAGATAGACAAGTACAATAGGAGGGTGTTAGAGAAGACTTCACACACCCGAGCTGGAATCGCTGAGTGCAGTCAACGTAGGCCTCAATTGCACCTATTCAAAAGAGATATCAGAAACAGACGTGAGCACTTGCTATGGTTAATCAACTTGCTTTCGTTCTCTTCTGGCTTCCAATCGTCTTCGCCGTCCTCGTTGGAGCATCCTATCTCGGGACGAAACTCGCCCTTCGATCGTATTTCGAGGACGAAAATCCTCCCTCTGGATTCATCGGCATTGAGGATAAAAGCGGGAAACAATAACCACGCAGACTCTCACGGTTGACTCGACTGTGAGATCGTGGAATAAACACCGTGGCAACTCTTCTCTAACACCCTAACAACAGATCTATTTATGAATGAGCCAGAATCCAATCACCAGCACAATTATTTCAATTAACGATGACCAAATCAAAATGATATTTAATTAGTTCAATTCCTTATATAGTTCCTTGGCGGCATGTCGGACAGCGGCGTCACTCTCAGTGTCGGCATTCCAGCCAATTTTCCGTAGCTTTTCAACCGAAAGACGCATTCGTGGAACGTCGCCATCCCATCCACGGTCACCACCTGTGTAGTTGTATGTTGGGTCAAGATCCATGACGTCTGAGACAATATCAGCGATTTTTGTGACTGACGTTGTCGTCTCTGTCCCAATATTATAGATGTTCATTGGCTCATCGGTATATTCAACGATATGACATATTGCATCGACACACTCTGTCACATATAGATAGGACTTCTCTTGACGACCATCACCAAGTATTGTGAGCGTTTCAGGCTCCGCGAGAAGCTTCTGGATAAAGTCAGGAATTACGTTTCCGCGCTGTCTTGGTCCAACGATATTCGCAAATCGAAAACACCACACGGTCAATGACTTTGTATGTGCATATGTAGATAAGAGTCCCTCATCAGCGAGTTTCGACGCTCCATACACACTAATTGGTTCAAGTGGAGCATAATCTTCGGGAGTTGGTCGCGGGGCTTCTCCATAAACAGTTGATGAGGAGGTGAACGCAACACCATCGACGCCGACTGCTGCGGCTTGTTCAAGAATATTATATGTCATATCACTATTTTCCTCAAACAACTGTCGTGGTTCTGCAAAGTTTGTGTCTGTATATGCAGCGAGATGAAACACAATATCAACATCTGATGTAATCACCGACTCAACCTCATTTGAATCCGTCATGTCGGCTTCGACAAATGCTGTATTATCGGGAATCTGATCGCGAGTCCCCTTTGAGAGGTCATCTGCAATAATTACGTCATTTGCTTTACTCAGACGCTCAGCAAGATGTGATCCAACAAGACCAGCCCCGCCTGTCACAACGATTGTCTGATTACGGAGAGTAAGAGATTTTGAGATATCAAGATCAATGCCAGCGTCAGTGTCAAGATGATTATCTGCTTTTGCTTCTATTTTCGATTCAGTCTCTGTCTCGGTTTCCATAATTACGTGTGTGTCTCTGTGTCTGGTAACGGCATTCAAGTGCTTTCTCCTCTAAGAATGCTTTCCGAAGTGGCTCATCGACACCGTCACTCGGCTGTTTGTCCGACTGCAGTCGCGATTGAAGATAACACAGAGGTATCGACATCGGTCATATAATTGACCGCTTTGATTGCTGACCACCATGACATTGATACGCCGCTCCCACCGTGACCATAATTGTGGATTATTCCATCCGCATCCTGTTCGACACGCATTCCATTAGACCGGTATGGACGATATCCCTGTTTTGCACTTACATTGGATTTATCAAGTGACACAGAATCGTGATCACTCATTATATCCGCATTGACTGTATATATCCGCTCAGGAATCGTCTCTCCATCAATGGTCATCGGCTTTTTAGGTGTTTCACCGTCCCATTCCCCGTTGATTATATCTCCCTTTAGATAGGATCCACCGAAGAGAACTGTGTCTTCACGTGGATACATGTATGCATAATGACCATATTCATCAGTAGTAGGTGTATAAGTATATGAGAATGGAAGCGGGAATTCACCATCATATGGCAATGTGAGAATATGACCTCTAATCGCTCGCATTGATGTATCATCGAAAAGCTCCATACTTCCATATCCTGAGCAATTAAAAACCGTGCCACGAAGATCAGGTATATCAGCCGCCGTGAGCGTTCGTTGAGTCAATGTACCGCCAAGTCGATTATATGTTTTGAATAACTGCGGAATATACTCTGGCATTTCGACAAAGTACTCCTCGCACGTGTAGCCTCCGCGAATATCGCAGCCTGTCCGCGATGGCGTATATTTATTATATTCTTCAATCGGTTGCACCCCCATTCGATCTGGTAATGACTCATCATGTGAGTCCTCATAAATATAGAAATGTCTATGTTTTCGCACGGGAACCCCTTCAGTATCATAAAATGGCTTGAACGTTGATTCTGATCGTCTGATGAGTTCATCTTCGGTATACTCTGAGGCAATTTGGACTGGATAAATTGATGCGGCTGCATAATCTGTTGCAACCGTTGGGATGTCCGGTCCATCGAGATATGCGAATGCATCACTCACGATTGTTGTCTCATGACCGAGATATTCAAGAATAATTCCAGTAGAGACACCTTGGATCCCTCCACCAATAACGGTACAATTCATGTATGACCTGTCGATATACATATTACTAAGTATTCTGTTCAATCCCTCAGGCAAGACAACTAATCACGAATTTATTTCATCAGGTAAGTATACTGATAGCACTGATGATATATCACCCCCGCTATCAAATACGATCGACATCGGGAGATCCAACAAAAATAAAAACACCGGTCTCACTGAATGTATCAGGCCTGGTGACCGACAGCGGTTAACCTCTGTCATGATTGTCTGAAGATATGAAACAGTCCTGTGAAAATGATGTGTCCGTTCTTCGATACGGACACCGTCCTGGTCGAGATGATCGGATGACAACGCATGTTGGACTCACCGCACGTGCACTTGGTGCAGATCAAGTAATATTTCCGGATAATGCAACACAATCTGCAGAAACAGTTTCAGATATTGTCTCTCGATTCGGTGGTCCATTCGACGTTGAGCGGACAGACGGGTTGAATACGACAATCCGTGAATGGTCAGGGACAGTTATCCATCTCACGATGTATGGAGAGCGCGTACAGGATGTTACGGAGGTGATTCGCGAAACATGTCTTCATCATCAGCCATTACTTATTATCATCGGTGGTGAAAAAGTCCCATCTGATGTGTATGAATGGGCAGACTGGAATATTGCTGTAACAAATCAACCACATTCGGAGGTTGCAGGGCTTGCAGTTTTTCTTGATCGACTCTTCATGGGGCAGGAACTTGAACAGGAGTGGGCTGGTGCTGAACATGTTGTTGTTCCACAGGCGTGTGGGAAGCGTGTGGTTGATGCTGAGCTAACAACAGAGGCAGATGAAATGAGTGCTGAAAAACAACCTGAGGAGCGGTCTTGATCAATTCAATGCGAGAATCAGGGACGCGATTTTTGCTCAAGATACTAGGTGACACCTTCTCCGTCCTGAAACGCAGGGTTTGAGCCTTACAACTTCGATAACGATACACTCATCCACAAGGTTAAAACGATTGAATAGCAGACAATTAGATAATGGCCTTTGATGAGTTATTAAACGATCCTGTTATTCAGAAGTACCTACATGAACTGGTTGGACCCACTGGGATGCCAGTCGCGGCAGCTCCGCCGGATGGAGAGGTAACAGATGAAGAACTTGCTGAGGAACTCGGGCTTGAACTCAATGACGTTCGGCGAGCATTATTTATCTTGTATGAGAATGACCTCGCTACATACCGTCGAGTCCGTGATGAAGATTCCGGATGGCTTACGTATTTATGGACTTTTCACTATGAAAATATCCCAGAGAATCTTCAATCTGAGATGTACCGTCTGCTTGATGCGCTCGAAGAACGGCTTGAATATGAGCGCAGCCACGAGTTCTATCTTTCAGAACCGGCTGGGATTCGATTTGAATTCTCTGAGGCAATGGAACTTGGATTCCAGTGTCCTGAAACAGGTGCGCCACTTGAGCCGATTGAGAATCAAGAGATGATTGATGCGATGGAACGCCGGATTGATTCACTTCAAAGTGAACTCAATGTCGGTGTCACACAAACCGTCTGATGGATAATAAAATCCCCATCTCAAGAGATACTATAAATCAGTCTGAATCTCTATTCAATCACAGTGTCAGAGCTAATATTAACTCCAATTCCAACTCGAACTCGACTGATTCATCACTAGATAATCCTACAGAGAATATACAAACAGCAGATCAAAGTAATGCCAAATCCCACGATAGCCCTGACACTAGCACTAACACCGACACCGACACTGACACTGACCGTGCCAACGTCATTCTTGGAACAAAGTGTTATATCGACGGTAGTGCCCGCGATCGTGCGCTTGATAGCATGGAATCACTGATCGAGAATGATATTGGCGAACTCACTGTTTCCTGGGGTATTGATATTCGTGATGACGCATTCATTCATGTCACGCTCACTGGAGCAGATGCAACGGCTGCATCAAATCTCCTTGCAGAGACATGGGGAGAAATTCACGCATCTACAGAACGAACTGATGGGGAGATATACATTGGGACACTTGATTCATGGGATGAAAGCGGATGGACACTTGACGTTGGGGGTGAATATGTCATGATTCCCGCCTCTGAACTTGGACTTGGACAGGGATCACCAACACAGGTCCGTGACCGATTTGGTATTGTCCAGCACACGCCGCTTCGATTTATGGCTGGTGAAACACCACGATTGGCTGACTCAACCCGCGATAAATTGTATGAGTGGACGCGAGAAACAGGTGCCGGTCGTGTGAATGTAAATAGTGCAACGCGTGGAGAGGTCCGAGCAACAATTAATCGCGCTGGTCATGCTGACGATATTGTAACTGTAGACCGGCTTGGATTACTTGAACAAAGTGTTATTTGCACAGAAGATACCGACCCTCCTGGATTAATTGCAAGTATTGGATCATATATACGCGCAGAATTGAAATGCGTCCTTACCTGAACATAACGTGTGTTATATACAGTTGGACTCGAGCGGAGGATTAATACTGTGTACTCTCTGCATGCCGACATGCCCCGTTTCAATTACATCTCTAAGCGTGCCAATACGGCAGATATAAAATGAGACTAATAACATGAACAGACGACTCCTTCTCGCGGTTTGTGCACTTGCATTCCTTGGGGTACTGAGTGGATGTCTCGGAATTGGGACTGGTCCAATCCCTGCTGAGGAGATTGATAGTGAGCCAGCTGAGTCGTATGAATGGACGAACGACCGAAGCACACACATTACAATCCAAGAGAACACCAAATTTCGAACCATTATTACGGTCAATGACTCATCAATCCAGCTCTTCCGTAATGATGGATTCGGGGGGACAAATCCATTATCAATCTCTGCTGTGCGTTATCGATATCCTGGTGGTGAAATAATCACTGGTACAGAGATCCGAGAGCGAGGTGGTGAAATTCGACAAACACAGGCTGAGACGATAATTGAACTTCCATCAGACGCCCCTGACGAAACGGGTAAAATCGCGTTTACAAGTGGTGGGAGTCGTAAGCGATTCAGCCTCCCAACATATGCTGACGGCAGCTATGAAATTATCCTACCTCCAAACCGCCGTATCGATATTCCGGTCTTCGGGACGGCTTCACCTGGCGGATATGAAACAGAGATCGATACTGAAGATCGATTACATCTTCAGTGGGCAAATATTGATGAAAGCACTGAAATCGTTTCCGTCCGATTCTATCTCCAGCGCGATCTGTATGTATTTGGTGGGATTGCTGCGTTTGTACTACTCGTCGGTCTCGGTGGATTATTACGATATCGACAGCAAATCCAGCGGTTACGTGCTCAGCGAACTGAAATGGGTCTCGAAGTCGAAACCGATGATGATGATGAATTTGATGATGGTCCTCCGCCTGGAATGGGATAATGACCTGTTCACGATTATAGGTAATATTCATCTGTAAGTGCTGAATTCTGACTCCCGAGTCTCTTTTGTATACCTCATTGCTATTAAATACATGCGCGTGGCAGTCGTCACAGTTGGAGACGAAATTTTGGCTGGGGACACTATCAACACAAACGCTGCATGGCTTTGTGAACAATTGACAGATCACGGTGTTACTGTTGAGCGTATAACAACCGTTCCTGATACTGTTAGCGATATCGCTCGTGTTGTGAATGAGTACCATGCAGAATGTGATGCAGTAATCGTAACTGGTGGATTAGGACCGACGCATGATGATGTCACGATGGAAGGAATTGCCGCGGCTGTCGGTCGATCAGTTGAACCGCATGATGCTGCCAAAGAGTGGCTAAGCGCTGAGAAAGGGTATGCTTCCGATGACCTTGCTGATGGGACAACTGCGCTTCCAGCCCGTGCACGAATGCTGCCGAATGAAGTCGGTGTTGCTCCCGGCGCAGTTGTTGAATCGATATATGCGTTTCCGGGGGTCCCAGCAGAGATGCAAGCTATGTTTGAATCTGTTGCGGCGGAGTTCTCAGGCGAGCAGACAGTAACAGAAATTGTTGCAATTGACGAATATGAAAGTGAATTAATTGATCGGATTGCAGATTTACGAGAGCAGTTTGCAGTGACAGTCGGAAGCTATCCAGGTGACTGTGTTCGAGTAAAACTAACAAGCACTGATCCTGAGGCAGTTGCCGCCGCTCGACGATGGCTCACAGCGCGCGTTTCACTGGCAGACACCGACGATGAGACAGCATGAGCAATAAAGTTCAATTCAGATATAACGAAAGTTCTCAGATAAACCGACCGGAGACTCAGGAGTGCTTTTTTATCTGACGGTGAGACGGCTTTCCTCTGTCGCATCATTCGATTACATGAGACTAAACTGCTCGACTGCGTGAAGTATCTCGGGGACAAGCCCGATGATTCACTGTTTTGGGTCAGCACCGCACCCGCAGGCGAATTTCATTCCTCCCGACCCTCTCCGTGAGGAGTCGGCTGGAAGTAACACCCGAACACGCAGTGCGTCCGTGGGAGTTGGGGACTCGGCCTCCACCAGCCCCCGTTGAAACCCTCGTCGCACCGCCAGTGGCGGATGTTGAGAGAGTCCACAGTTCCAGACTGTCGCAGCCAGCATCGGATGAAGATCTTTAATCCGTCTTTGAGATCTTCTAGCTGTATCTTTTGATAAGACATGTGGTGTGATAACTGTTCATGTCGGCTTCACCATTGGGGTCTCATCAACATCAAAGCCCCGAGGCACTCGTCTTGATATCTGTAGATTCAAAAAGAAGGTCCTAAATTCAGTTATTGAAGAGGTCGCTAGCGATATAAATACGCTAACCATCCAATTGTCATTGCGATGCCAACTATCAGTATAACACCACCAGTCTCTGCAATTGGGAGCGGTTCGCCTGTTATTTCAAGAATAAACATATAACATAATTTGGGGTGTATGATTTAATAATTACGAGGCTAAGTCCCCTCCCTCAAGAAGTGAGTGAAACGAACGAGTGAGGGGATACAGCCGTCTATTAATTATAATACATAAGCGACAGAATGCGAACAATCAAAATATTGCGTCGATGTCGTGGTACAAGCTCAGGAAAGAGTTTGAATACCACGGTAAAAGAATGGGTGTCACATAGTGATAGTGGAAGTTCTACCTGAAGGGACGACGAAGCAGTGTGCGAAGTGCGGTGTCGAATCGGAGAAGCCGTTATGAGTTCGAGAGCATTCATGTTCATCATGTGGTTATGAGACAGATAGAGACCAGAATGCATCGATAGAGATTCAGCATTTTGGATTGAACGATTTGGGAGTGGGAGTGGACTTGGACTTCGAGAAAAAAGAGATCTCTTCTTGCGGTTTCGAATGTAGGGCTGGGACGGTCCGACTCAGAAGGTCTGTCGGCGACTGGAATCTCTGAGGGTGTTCGTCATCGAGACGAGTTGGTTTCAAATTTCGTCGTTGAAACAGAAAGTCCGATACGAGAGCACAGAAGCCCCACCCTCACCGGAGCGACAACGGAGTAGGGTAGGGTATCACATTGCAGTGATACAGTGTTGTCGACAAGATCGAGAGTGGCTTTCAGGACTGAAGGCTGACAAAGATCGACGACAAAGTCTCACTTCCGTCGCTTTGACTCATACTGGCTGATTCTGTCTCAGTTGTTCCAGCAGTTGATGTTTGTATATTCACAAGTCCATCATCCGCTAGATCTGTGACAATCTCATAAAGCCAATCGCGACCGTGCGTCCCCTCTGGGCTATAATCAACACGAATCCGATGACCAAGTGTATCAAGTGCCAACTCCCCATGCTCCCCGAGTGTTCGCACAATCCGACCACGAAACTGCCGACGGCTTCCCTCAAATGACGGTTGTGTCGGCACATCAGGCGCAGTGAAATCGCCTGTTTGATACGCGTGACACCACTGCCGCCACGGGCAATTAGCCTCATCACATCGTGGTGTTTTTTTACAGGCAACTCCGCCAAGTTCCATAATCGCATTATTCCAAGTACGTGATCTTTCTACTGGCAATAACGCGCTTGCAGTTTGTTCATATGGTGGATCATCTGCTTGCCGAATCTGTTTGAACACACGGTATAGAACACGCTCGACATTCGTGTCAACAACAGCATCACCATTATTAAACGCAAATGATGCAACGGCATTTGCTGTGTATGGTCCAACACCCATCAACGAAAGTAATTCATCAGGATCAGCTGGAACTGTTCCATCATACTCGTCAACAACTTGATTCGCTGCTTCGTGTAAATAGCTTGCGCGATTATTATAGCCAAGTGCATGCTCACTCCAAAATGTGACAACTGCAGATTGACTATCCCCAGCGAGTGCCTCAACCGTCGGCCACCGTTGAATGAAGTCTTTCCAGGCTTCGACGACGCGATCAAGTTGTGTTTGGTGACTCATCACCTCCGAGACGAGGATTGCATAAGGATCATCGGTTTCTCGCCATGGAAACTCTCGATGCTCAGCCTCATACCATGAGATTAGTCGATTACGGAATACATCGATATCAATATCGGTATCGATACATTTTATTGATGCCTCGGCATCTGAATTCTGCCCACCACTCATCGTCAAGTACTCTGTCGGAATAGATTTGTGCGTTGTGTTATATCTGCAATAACACGAAAGAGAATTCATCTAGATGAGTACGTCGGAGGATATCATCTGCATAAGCCAGAACGATGTCAACAAATAGCTGTCATCAGTACACCCACAAACGGGAATAATAAAATGAACGATGATCAATCAACCACAGAGATCGGTGCAAAGACGAGCATCGATTGGGAAGCAATTGGTATTTGCTCATTCATCGTTCTTTTTGGGATTGCTGTGCTCGTGGGTATCACATATGCAAACCTGTCGACCTCGACACAGACAGCGCATGAGAACCTCCAGCGTAACTGCGGAGAACTTGCTAATGATACCCGCCTTGTCGATGGTGGGATTGGTCTGATGCGACAACCATTGAATCAAACAACAGTTGCTGCGTGTCAGAACGTAACATACGCTGAGTATCACCAGCGGCGGGTACAATCAATGCGGACGACACCATTCAATCTTGGTCAGTGGGCATTATACGGCAGCGTTGGAGGTGGGTCAATCATTGGGGGAGTCGCATTAGCAATGCGAGTGCGCCGAGTTAATTAGAGTAATGAATACTATTGTCATAATTATTACCTGGGAAACACTGCGTGGATTGAATTTAAACTTATCTATGAATGTCTAACATCACGTCTCAAACTCAGCCGGGAGCAGCAGTTCTGGATTTGACTGTGAGAACACAACTTGACGATCATTGTTGAGAGGTCGGACAAATAGACTGATTTTACCGCGTGTCATCGCGCGCTGTGCCATCCGCTGTGCATCACTCGATTGATAATAAAGTGGCACAAACACAACAGTATCATCAGCCGATGCTTTGATCGCAACAACTACAAATAATATATCTCCTCTCTCTGCCCGGAAGGATTCATATTCATCAAATATTTTATTGCTTGTTATATCGCTAAGTTGGCTGAATTCATTATCAGGAATGATAATCTCTAATCCGGTACGTGCGTGTGGCTCAGATTCATTCTGAGTAGTATCGTTTGTTGTGGGTGTGTAATCGGTGCCATCTGAGGAAGTGAGACTTGTCTCATTAGTCCCATCTTCCGGTGGTATCGGGAGTATATCACCTGGATGTAACTCAAGAGTCTCCCACCCCGCGTTGCGGTACTCGGTCGCTGTAGTCGACATATCATCAATCACACGCTCCCAGCGATCATCGTGACCGGTTATTCGATAATCAACACTTTCACTCATATTTGATCTTGATTCATTGATATTTATATCTGAGTCTGATCGTCCGTCATCCATATTATTGTTCGATCTCGGGAGGCGAATAAACGTTCGCTTAGAGCGTGTACAGGCGGTACAAGGCGACTGCCTCGAGAATTGACCCAAGGTGAGTTCATCCCAGATATGTGTGTGTCTATATTTATGCTATACAAGCATACCTAGTTACCTTGTAGGTGTGAAAAGGTATTTTCCTCAGAGGCGATCATAATGAAGATATGTCCCCGATTCTCTCGCTTTCAGAACTCCGTACGCAGTTTTCTACTGAGCGTGGGCAAGTCAAGGCAGTTGATGATGTGTCACTTGATGTTCATGCCGGTGAGACCGTTGGACTTGTTGGTGAATCCGGTAGTGGAAAAAGTGTCACCGCCCTCTCAGCGATGGGGTTGATAGATGACCCTGGTCAGGTTATTGGAGGAGAAGTAACAATACAATCTGCATCACTGGCAGAGATGTTTCGAGATCAATATACAGATCTATCATTTGTCGATGGTGATCAAATTCTACTTACTGAAGCGCCTGAGGAAGCACTTCGATCGGTTCGTGGTGCAGAGATGAGTATGATTTTCCAAGACCCAATGACCTCGCTCAATCCGGCACTTACGATTGGCGAACAGGTAGCTGAATCTCTCAAACTACACCAGTTCGGTAATCGAAAAAAAGACACGTGGATTAATGCGATTCGCGAGATGCTTACCCGTATCAGATCTAATCCGGACAATGCTGTCGTTGAGCGCACAATCGATGTTCTTTCACAGGTAGGAATCTCAGAGCCTGCCTCACGAATTGATGAGTATCCACATGAATTCTCTGGTGGAATGCGGCAACGAGTCCTCATCGCAATTGCACTTGCGTGTCAACCAAATATCCTTATTGCAGATGAGCCAACGACGGCACTTGATGTGACAATCCAAGCACAGATTCTTGAATTAATAAACGAGCTTCAAGCTGACCTCGGTATGGGTGTATTATTTATTACACACGATCTCGGAGTTGTCGCTGAGACATGTGATCGTGTTGCTGTGATGTACGCTGGTAAGATTGTCGAGGAGGGTCCTGTTGAAGAAATCTTCACGAATCCATCACATCCATACACCTATGCCCTACTTGAGTCGATTCCCACAGCAAATCGTGATCGCCTGACGCCAATCGATGGAAATGTCCCAGATCTTATTGATATGCCAGAAGGATGTAATTTCGCTCCACGGTGTCCATGGGCAGAACCAGCGTGCCGTCATGGTGATATTGCATCTCGTCAACATGGTCCTGCAGATGTTGATCATCGCGCAAAGTGTATTCTTGACGAATTTAATGAAGACGAGTATGGAACAGATGCAGATCTCACAGCTGAGACGACAATGCAAACCAGTGACCCCATCCTTGAGGTTGATGGACTGCAAAAACATTTTCTGCAATCGGAAAGCCCGCTTGATAAATATCTCGAACTCGATACTGAGCGTGTCAAAGCCGTCGATGGCGTCGATTTAACAGTGTATAAGGGGGAAACGGTTGGATTAGTCGGTGAGTCGGGCTGTGGGAAATCAACGACCGGACAAAGTATCCTCCAATTAATTGAACCAACAGATGGTCGAGTGGTTTTTGCTGGTGATGATCTCACAGATCTGTCGAAAAGCGAATTACGCAAACGGCGATGCGATCTCCAGATGATCTTTCAGGATCCAATGTCGTCACTTGATCCACGGATGAGAGTTGAACAGATCATTGCTGAACCGCTACAGATTCACGATCTTCCTGCAGATACCAATTCATCAAATCAAACTACACGCAAACAACGTGTCACAGAATTGTTGAACGCTGTTGGATTGGACCCAAATCAGCGCGATCGATATCCACATGAACTCTCAGGTGGGCAGCGGCAGCGTGTAGGCATTGCCCGTGCAATTGCCGTCGACCCAGAGTTTATTATCTGTGATGAACCTGTATCAGCGCTTGACGTGTCTGTGCAAGCTCAGATACTTAATCTACTCAAAGATCTACAATCCGAATTTGGACTTACCTTCCTCTTCATCGCACATGATCTCAGTGTTGTCAGACATATTTGTGATCGTATCGCCGTGATGTATCTCGGCGAAATTGTTGAGATTGCGCCAACGGAAACACTCTTTACAACGCCACAGCACCCCTACACCCGCGCGCTGCTGTCTGCAATTCCTGTTCCTGACCCAACAGCACACACAGACCGTGTGATACTTGACGGCGATGTTCCATCTCCTATTGACCCACCATCAGGATGTCATTTCCGGACGAGATGTCCCGAGGTTATCCCTCCCGATGATGTTGAAATTGATCAATCAACATATCGTGATATAATGACACTACGTGAACGTGTGTCTAATGCTGCTATCGATGTCGATGCAATTCAAGAAGAAACAGGCGTGACAGATGAAGATGCACTTATCGATACTCTTTCCAAAAGATATATCAATAATCCACTCAGTGGAAAAAACCGTCGTGTGGTGAACACCGCGCTCAAGGCGGTGGTAAACGGTGACTTCGAGACAGCTACAACGCGGCTTCATGAGCGCTTTGCGAGTGTATGTGAGCAACAATCACCAGCATTCGAGACGTCGAAAGAGAGTGTCTTATCATCATCCGGTATATCGACTGCGGAAGAAGCGCATCCAACCGCCTGTCATCGATACGATGACGATATGAATGTTGAACCACTTGAAATAATAGATACAGATACTGACACTGACGCTAACGCTAACACTAACACTAACACAGATACGAACACAACCTATGGCGACGTTCGACGATCAAACACAGATTGATGTTGTTGAATCCGCGAACAGTGTATATTGTGAACCTGTTTTGGGGTCACATCAACGTCAAAGCCCTGAGGCAGTCGCCTTGACAATCTGTACATTGAGGAATAATAGTGTCACTGCCACTAGAAAGAGTAACTAACGCAACATTTAACAGACTTTCTCGGTGTATATCAATATATCTATGTCCTCTAATATAGATCGGCGAACCTTTCTTACAACCGCTGGAAGTGCTGCAGCAGCAGCAACCCTTGCAGGGTGTTCAGGAAGCGACGATGGATCAGCAAGTGATGAGACGACAGAGACAGGAACGACGGGTGGTAATGAAGCTGAATCCGACCTGAGTGGAACGCTTGTATATGCCCGTGGTGACCATCCACAAAATTACGATCCACAGCAAACAACGAGTGGTGAAGTTGCCAAAGTTTCAAATCAAATCTACGACCAGTTAGTCGGCTTCACTCCTGGAAGCGGTGGACAACTTCGAGATGGGCTTGCAACAGAATATTCACTTGAGGGGACAACGGCGACACTAACGCTCCGTGAGGATGTTACATTTCACAATGGTGAATCATTTACTGCAGCTGATGTCCGCGCAACAATTCGCCGATTTACTGATAACGAGTATGAACATTATCTTGGCGATGAAAACAGATCAGGATATGGACCGTTTACTTTTGGTAATTGGGTAGATACAGTTGAAGCGACCGGAGAGTACGAGGTCACAATTGAACTCACGCAGCAATATGCACCGTTTTTGCGTAACCTCGCGATGTTTGCGGCTGCTATTCTCTCAAAATCACAAATCGAGTCACTCGATAATCAGGTACAACTCGGGACAGAGCCACAAGGAACCGGTGCCTTCGAGTTCTCGGAACTTGATAACAGCAACCAGCGGGTACTTCTTTCGGCTAACGCCGATTATTGGGGGAACGGACCAAATGTTGAACAAGTCGTGTTTAAGACCATTGGTCAGAACTCAACGCGAGTGCAGGATGTTATCAACGGAAGCTCACACATCACTGATAATCTTGATTCGCAATCTTCTCAACAACTTGAAAACGCCGGGTCCGCACGCCTCGCCTCAAAGAATGGAATCAACGTCGGCTATATGGCGATGAATCAATCCCGGCGTGAGGAGTTCCGAAGCCGGAAAGTCCGTCGAGCTGTTTCATATGCAGTTAATACACAAGCCATTGTCGACAGCATTTATCAGGGATTTGCAACGACAGCTGATCAGCCACTCCCACCAGACGTTCTTGGACATAATGAGGACCTCGAACCATATCCAACTGATAAGGATGAAGCTCGTCGTCTGCTTAACGAGGCTGGCTACGGTGATGGATTTGAGTTCGAGCTTGCCACGTTTTCAAATCCGCGTGGATACAACCCAAGTCCAGTCGAAACAGCAAACCAAGTCCGCTCAGATCTCGAAGAAATTGGGCTTACCGTTGAAATTAATCAGTTTTCGACATTCTCATCATATCTCAGCTACACAGATCAAGGGCGACATGACGCCTGTTTCCTCGGATGGTACACTGATAACGCAGATCCTGATAATTTCATGTACGTGTTGCTTGATCCGAAAGTCCCACTCGATGCCGTTCCAGACGGACAAAATTGGGTCAGCTTCGATACCGAAGGATATAGCCCACTAAACGTTGCTGGATGGGCACATTCTGAATATATGTCACTTGTCCGTGAGGCACAGCGAAGTTACGATGATGCGACACGTGAGGAGTTGTATGTCGAAGCAAATCGGATTGCACGTGAGGAGGCTCCATGGGTATTCATTGATTATGCACAAACACTTCGTGGCGTCAATGAGGCTGTTGTCTCCGATAGCTACACTGTCACATCCGTTGGTGGACCCTTCCTTAATACGGTTGAGTTGCAGTGAGCCATCTCGGAATATCGGTGCGATTGTGATATCCACGCTCAGTGTCTGTAACGAACATCATGATCCGTGATTTAATTTCGCACATACAAAATATCACATTAGATCTCTGCTGAATTCACCCACACACATTCGACTAACGATAATATGGTATCAAAACGGTTCCTCTTTCGACGTGTTCTGTTACTCGTGCCAGTTTTATTCGGTGTTGCAACGCTTGTGTTTTCAATTCTCCAACTTGCTCCTGGTGACCCAGCGCGAATTATTGTCGGTCAGCGCGCCTCCGCACAGCAAGTTGCACAGGTTCGGAGTGAACTCGGCCTTAATGACCCACTCTGGGTTCAGTACATCCGCTTTTTGATTGATGCAGCAACATTTGATTTCGGTCAGTCGTATAAAATCGCACAAGGGGAACCAGTTCAGAATGTCCTTGCTAGTCGACTTCCCGTGACACTTGAATTGGCGATTTATGGACAAATAACTGGTATTCTTCTTGGCATTCCGCTTGGTGTAATATCAGCCGTAAAACAGGACTCACTTACAGACCATCTCACCCGGGTTGGTGCACTCACTGGTATCTCTGTTCCGATCTTTTGGTCCGGACCACTGCTTATTCTATTATTTTCGACCTTTTTAGGTATCCTCCCCACAAGTGGACGTATTGGTTCAACTATCTTCCTCTCGGAGCAATGGTCATTATTCGGAATGGAGCTTCCGCTCACCGGGATGGTCACAATCGATACATTATTACTTGGTGAGTTTGATGCATTTATTTCAGCAGTAAGACATCTGTTATTACCGGTGCTTGTTCTTGGAATCTATCAGATGGCGTTGTTATCTCGGATGATGCGCTCATCAATGCTTGAAGTCGTCAGACAGGACTACATGCGGACGGCTCGGGCAAAAGGACAGGGCGCAAAAATAACGATCCTTAAACACGGATTTCAAAACGCGTTAATTCCGGTTGTAACAGTGATTGGCATTCAGTTCGGGACATTATTGGGCGGTGCAGTTCTCACTGAGACTGTGTTTGGAATTGGTGGTATTGGAACGATGCTTGTCAGTGCGATTGGCGCTTCCGACTATCCACTTGTTCAAGGGACAGTACTCACCTTTGCATTGCTTTTTACATTTGTCAATTTTGGTGTTGATATCACATACAGCTATCTTGATCCACGAATTGACCAATGATTTATTCAATACCATATCGTTGTCAACGCTTCACGATTCTGAACACGCACAATGAGTCACCCATAGCAATACGTTCAATATCTACTATCCAGTCGTCTTTGCGTTTATATGTACAGTCCTGCATACGAACATTCGACCCATCATAATCACCTATGGCAACTGATTCGCCGTCATCCGACGCTGACACACGAAGTTTCGCTGACCGATTACTGGCATCACCGTTTATATCCAGTCTGTTATCAAATCGACTTGCTATCGTCGGATTGAGCATTATTCTCGGCATCTTCACTATAGCCATCGTTGCGCGAGTTACATTCGATTTGAATATTTTGACTGGGTCTCGTCTTGGAAGCTCAATTCCGGATCGGCATCCACCCGGGTGGACTGGTCCGGCCGCGTGGAATCAATATCTTTTTGGAACTGATGTCGCTGCCCGAGATATATTTAAACGGACATTGTATGGATCATGGCTAGCACTAAAATTCGGTACTATCGCGGTTGGTGCCTCGACAGCACTAGGAGTTGGACTTGGAATCATCGCCGCGTACTATGGCGATGTCACCGATAATATCATCATGCGTACAATGGATATGCTTCTTGCATTTCCATCATTACTTCTTGCACTTGCGCTTGTCGCCATTTTTGGTGCTGGGCTCTGGAAAGCTGTCCTTGCACTCACACTTGTGTATACACCACGATTTGCACGCGTTGTTCGTGGTGCGGCACTTAAAGTGCTCGAAGATGAATATGTTGATGCAACGATTGCACTTGGTTCACACGATCCTCGAGTCCTCATTCGACATGTTCTCCCGAATTGTATTGCACCAATCACTGTCCAATCAACCCTGAACTTTGGACTTGCAATTATTGACCTCGCCGCACTGTCGTTCCTTGGGTTTGGTGCACAAGCAGGCGCTCCGTCATGGGGGCTGATGCTCTCTCGGGGAGTCGAGAATGGATTGCTCACAGGAAAGTGGTGGATGTCTTTCTTCCCGGGATTATTCCTCGCTATCACCGTGCTTGGATTTAATCTACTCGGTGATGGGATGCGTGATGCGCTTGACCCGCGAATGCGTGAGGCAATTGACTGACCGTAATGACCGGAATAATCATGACTCTGGTGTCTGAGAGATTAACTGGAATTAGGCGCTAACTCCCAGTTGAGCAGCAACGCAGCGGGCGAAGCGACCGAATAGCAAAGTAGACACGAGATACAATGCCGACAATAAGAAAAGATGTGTTTTATGATACTAAGCCAAATAAACCGCTGGGGTTCATCCCACGGATTGAACCGGATAGAGACTCGAACGCGGCGTGGAAGATCCTCTCCGGTGTGGTCTCGAAGATGTAGGTGTAGGAGTCGTTCACTCCGAACGAACGCCTGTGGATGTGGAAGCTGCGTTCCCTGCAGACACACATTTTGTGTCTGCAAAGCGCGTCGTACAAGCAGGAAGCCCTCTTCCCAAGAAGCGAACGTTCTCAGCCGTGAGCGAGTATGGTAGGGTAGTTCACGATCGACCAATGTTCTCGATACACTCTCTCGTTACTGTTCGAGGTCGAGTTGTTGGAACCGCACTGCTGGTTGGTTGTACGCTCGGTACTATTTCTGTCTCTATGAGTGCATATGTCATCGGTATCCCAACAGCTGCTGATACCGCTTTTCTTGTTGGGACACTTGCACTTGGGTTTGGAGCACTTGGGTGGTCAGCGTCAGTTATTGCTGGTCCAGGAATGAGAGCAATGCAGACGCATCTTGAAGCTCCGAGTGACTGGGATGAGGCTGATTCACGTCGGGCGATGGCTCGTATCAGCGGCTTTGGTATCGGTGTGATGACTGCCGCAATTATGGTTGGAATGCTTTTTGGATATACGTAACCGACATTATTATATTTTATTTGAGACTGCTGAGTTTCATTTATTGAATTATATGATATATGACTGGCAAATTGTTATAGAAAGTCCACTCACTGTATATCCTAAGAGTGGTATTTATTCACGGGGATTGCAATGATACAGATATGGATTCAGCTGAAGTCGAGGCGCAGATTGAATCGGAGATTCCAGACGCAACGGCAACCGTCTCATTACCGCGGACCCCGGATGAAAATCATGAAGACTCGCACTTTGCGGCAGTTATTGTATCACCTGCATTTGAAAATAAATCGCTTGTTGAACAACACGAGCTTGTCTATGACGCCCTTGGTGATGCAATGACGACCGAAATCCACGCACTCGAGATGAAGACATACACACCAGATGAATATGATCAGACGGCGTCCGTCGAGTGAAGTACTACGGGTGCGCTAATCCGTGTCTTCCGGGTTCGTACTCACTGCCCGGGGTGAAAGGGCAACGAATGTGGTTTCTTACACTCACCTTGTGCCAACGTTTCGTGTTGGCATAGCGTTGATGCTGATGAGTCCTGCGTCCAATATTCGTTGCCCATGTTAGTTATACAGAAAACAGGGTGAGTGACTCATAATGATTACTTCGAATAGTTTCACTGACGGTGTCGAATGACGCGGGTTCAGCGACTTCCATCGCCGACACGCATAATCACGGCGGTAAAGACTTGCACTAATCACTATCAGGGCTTGAATCTGAGTGTAGGTGTGACCCGAATGATTCGATTATAATGATGGTATTCATTTCATTCGACATATCCGTGAGCAGATAAGAAACTAATAGATATTTTATACATAGTGTTGAGGAACGACTGAATATCGACGGGTTTTACGCATTCGGCTTCCCTCGAAGCGACCGATGGCAGATGATTATCGAGTCGAACGAGATAGCCTTGGAGAGATACAAGTCCCAGCAGACGCTTACTGGGGTGCACAGACACAGCGGGCAATCGAGAATTTTCCGCTATCAGGGATTACATTCGGTCGACGGTTCATTCGTGCACTTGGAATCGTAAAGAAAGCAGCAGCGCAAGCAAACCGGGACCTTGATTTGATTGACGCTGACACCGCCGATGCGATTGTTGCAGCAGCGGATGAGGTCATCGCTGGAGAGTTTGATGATCAGTTTCCTGTCGATATCTTTCAGACCGGTTCGGGGACCTCCTCCAATATGAACGCAAATGAGGTTATTGCGAACCGTGCTGCTGAGATTCTTGATAAATCAATTGGTGAACGTGCTGTCCATCCAAATGATGATGTCAACTTCGGACAATCATCAAATGACGTTATTCCAACAGCGATGCATATTGCCGCAGATGAAGCAGTCACGAAAGATTTGCTTCCAGCCTTGGATACACTTGAATCAGAGCTTGCCTCACAAGCTGAAGCATTTGATGATGTGATTAAGACTGGTCGAACACACCTACAGGATGCAACACCAATCAGTCTTGGTCAGGAATTCGATGGATACAAAACGCAGATAAAAAAAGGAATCTCACGAGTTGAAACGGTCACTGACCATCTCAGTGAACTCGCACTCGGTGGGACCGCTGTTGGGACGGGACTAAACACTCACCCTGAGTTTCCGACACGAGCGACTGAATATATCAGCACTGAAACAACTATATCATTCCAACCAGCAGACAGTCATTTCGAAGCGCAAGCAGCACATGATGCAATGAGTGAAGCGCATGGTGCATTGCGGACAGTCGCGGGCTCATTGAATAAAATAGCCAATGATCTCCGGTTGCTTGCGTCGGGACCGCGCAATGGACTTGGTGAAATCGACCAGCCAGAAAACCAGCCAGGGAGCTCAATTATGCCTGGGAAAATTAATCCTGTTATCGCTGAAGCAGTTAATCAGGCACATAAACAGGTTGTTGGTAATGATGCTGCTGTTGCTGCGGGCGCTGCTGAGGGTCAAATCGATTTGAACCTGTATAAACCTGTTATTGCACACAACTTCTTGCAGTCAGCGATGTTACTCTCAAACGCATCAACCGTGTTCGCTGAGCGTTTTATTGCCAAGCTTGATGCAAATGAAGCAGTTTGTGAAACACAGGTTGATCAATCACTGGCGCTTGTTACAGCACTAAATCCAACGATTGGCTATGATAAGGCAAGTAAAGTCGCGAAAAAGGCACTGAAAGAGGATGCAACCGTTCGCGACGTTGTTATTGAGCAAGGGTATCTCTCACCAACAAAAGCCGATACCGTGCTTAACCCGGAGACGATGACGCACCGTGGAATCCTTGGTGAAAATGATGATCAAGCAGATAATGATGATACTGAGGATACGACGGATGCACAGTGATTGTTGGTCCATGAAAAGATACAAACTGATACTACACGGGAATATAACGTAATCAAAATAGCGAGAGTTTCAGGAGTCATTTGACTCGAAGCGATTCATGAATTTAAATTAGAAGCGAAAATATTCCAGGATATGTTAATTGGAGATCGCACAGTATGTTGTTATATGCTCACATAACACTATACAGCCGGAGACCGACGGATTAATATTGACTGTTTCATTCATCTCAGATATGCCTGCATTACAGTATGGACGCGAGACTGGACGGGATAAGTTAGAATGTCGGCGATGTGGAGCGCAGTTTCCTGAAGGTCAGGCAACTGATGACGGCTGGCACTATGTGTGCCCTGAGTGTGAAGAGGGACGTGGAATTGGCGATGGACTTCGTGTGTGTTGAATAGGTAATTTACACGATAACTGTTTAAAAAACACTACGTCGTGAGATAGCTCGGTGCACTTCTCTATTGAATGTATTCCTCCATTGAACCTTTTTTATTCCACCAGCGTGGATAGAAACATAATGACTGCCACCTCAGCTAACAGTGATGTGGACTCTGAAAAAACCACGACAGATGATGATACTGAGTATGATTACGCTGATCTTGGTCTAGTTGCCGGATTAGAGATTCATCAACAACTCAATACTGAGACAAAGCTGTTTTGTGAGTGTCCAACGCAGAGTCGTGACCCTGAGGCAGCGACCTATTCGTTCACTCGATATCTCCATCCAACAACAAGCGAACTTGGTGAACTTGATAAGGCGGCACTTGAGGAAAGTCAAGTCAAGCGCGAGTTTGAGTACCTTGGATACGATTCAACATGTCTTGTCGAAGCAGACGAAGAACCACCCCATCGACTCGATACAGAGGCTCAAAATGTTGCGCTTCAGATTGCTGATCTCCTTGAGATGGAACCGGTTGATCAAGCACATGTCATGCGAAAACTCGTAATTGATGGGTCAAATACGTCTGGATTTCAGCGCTCAACGCTTATTGCACAGGATGGTACAATCCAAACCGATGCTGGGGCGGTTGGGATTGAAGATCTCCTACTCGAAGAAGAATCCGCTCAGCGTATCGAAGAGCGCGATGGCGCTGTGACCTTCTCATTAGACCGACTTGGTATTCCGCTCGTTGAGATTGGTACACGCCCCGATATTGCAACCCCTGAGCAGGCACAAGATGCTGCCGAGCAGATTGGTATGTTACTCCGATCGACGGGGTCTGTCAAGCGTGGGCTTGGGACGATTCGACAAGATGTGAATGTCTCGATTGCTGAGGGAGCTCGTGTTGAAATTAAAGGTGTACAAGCGCTTGATCAGATTGATGAGATTGTCCGTCAAGAAGTCGCTCGACAGGTCGAACTCGTCGATATTCAAACGGAACTACTCCGTCGTGACGCAGATGTTGGTGAAATACAGGATGTTTCGACAGTGTTTACAGATACTGATTCGGGCGTAATTGCAAGCACACTTGCTGATGATGGAATGGTTGCTGCGGTACCACTATATGGATTTGACAGACTTGTCGGACGAGAGCTTCAACCAGATCGGCGACTCGGAACAGAACTCTCAGATCATGCTGGTCGCTATGGTGCTGGTGGGATATTCCATACGGATGAGCTTCCTGCATATGGTATTAGCGAATCTGAAATTAATTCACTTTATAATGCAGTTGATGCCGGCGAGAATGATGCTGTCGCATTAGTTGCTGCAGACCCTGAAACGGCTGAACAAGCAGCAGCGGCAGTCGCTGAGCGGGCGGCAGACGCCATATCTGGTGTTCCTGAAGAAACACGCGATGCAAATGATGATGGAACCACGCGATACCTCCGACCACTACCAGGAGCGGCACGTATGTATCCAGAAACTGATGTGCCGCCAGTAACATTCGATATCGGTGATATCGAGACTCCAGAGCTTCTAACCGAGCGCGTTGAACGCTATCAGTCTAAACTAAATCTTGACCCAGGGCTCGCAGAGCAGATTGCATATGGACGTCGAATGCCACTATTTGAGACTGCCGTTGATATGGGTATTGACCCGACCTTCGCTGCTAGTTTATTGACAGCCACACTTACTGAACTTCGTCGAGATGGGGTTGCAGTTGAGACCCTAACTGATGACCATCTTCTCTCCGTGATGCAACTTGTTTCAGCTGATGAACTTGCAAAAGAGGGCGTTGGACCGGTGATTACAAAACTCACAGAGGATCCAACCCGGTCGGCAGCGGACGCCGTCGAAGCAGCCGGACTTTCTGGCGTCTCTGAATCAGAGGTCCGTTCAGCCGTCATAGACGTTGTTGAACGAAATGCTGAGCAGGTTGATGAAGAAGGGATGGCTGCATTCTCAGCACTTATGGGCGAAGCAATGGGTGCACTTAGAGGCAAAGCCGACGGTGAGATTGTGAGTGATGTCCTCCGTGAGACAATCCAAAAACGAATGTAAGATACTTATTGGCTTAATTTGGGGTCAGCTAGCGATACAATGGGTGAATGTATGACTCAGATCAGGTATTATCACTATTTGTATTAGTCTCTACATCTGCATCTGTGCCTACGTCTGCACCTGCAGTCATTTCTGTGTCTTCATCCGCATTCATGAGATCTGCTGAATCTGATTGGTCACACAGTGAACCATCACTACTGGTTTGTGCCTCAGTCTCCTCATACCCTGATGATGTTGATTCAATAATCGCATTGATACTCTCCTCTGGAATTGATTCAACAGCAGTAGTATCGTCCATTTCATCCGTCTGATTTGACTCACCATATGATTGCTCTCCCAGGAGGATATTTGCTCGCCGAAACAGCCCAAGTAACGTCGAGATCTCTCGATTAGTTGGGTGTGCTCTGGCGATCAGTCGACGGAGCATTAGAGCTGTCTTTTCTCGTTTATGTTCACGCCCCTCAACAGAGTGAAGAAAATCCGTAAAGAATTCATAAAAGCGATCAATATCAGACTCATCAGCACGCTCACGCTCAACATCAGGAAGCTGTGTGTCTGTGAGTGTCAGTGATCGCAGTTCATATAATAGTACAGTTGCTGCCTGCCCAAGATTCAATACAGGATATGATTCATTTGCTGGGATTGAACACACCTCATCTAAGCTGGTCAACTCGTCGTTCGTGAGCCCAGTGCCTTCTCGTCCAAACACTAATGCAGTCTCTGTTTCGACAGTTTTGAGATCATCAGATATCTCAGCTGGGGTTTTATACGGAAATCGGACATGATGGCGACTATCTTCTGCGGTGATTGCCGTTGTCCCAATTGTATGATATTTATTGACGACAGCATCAAATGAGACTGTTTTTGCGTTTGGTAAAACATCTTCACGAGCATGCCCTGCAAACCCATATGCTTCACTTCCAGCCGGGATTGGTGGTGGGTCAACAAGTAATAACTCTGTCAGTCCGAAATTCTTCATCGCCCGAGCAATCGTTCCGATGTTTCCTGGCGTCTCTGGCTCGACGACGACAACAACAAAATTGTGTGCAGCTTCTGGCATTAATACGGTCTACGTTGTCGGATATTCACGGTTAATATCAAGACTGGACTCCTCATTAGTTGTATTGCCACTTCCATTCACCCATGAGATTTCACCCGTCCGAAGATCAATCCGTTTTCGCTTTCCGTCGTACTCTTGATTCAATCTCCGAGTTAGTTCATCAGCATCTGGTGGTGATGGAAGCGAGTCTGGGTCTGTGATAACATGCTCAATCCCATCATAATTGTCTGGAGATCGATTTCCATTCGTAAACCAATTAACAAATTCCGTCTGAACTCCATCTGTTCCAGCAGTGTCTGCACCGTCACCCTCACGGAACCAATAAAGGAAATCAGCCTCATGCTCTGCACATAATAGCACCTCCGCCATAGGTTCGCCGTAGACAATTGTCGCTTCGTTACATCGACGCTTTTGTTCATCGCCGTAGATGCAATGACATGCCATGCATGGTTCACCATGGAGATAGGTCAACCGAACAAGTCGTTGTCGCGTGTCATCGGGAATCTCAGCAAGTGGTCGGAATTCACCTTCCTCGGTGAATATCTCCGACTCCTCAAAACGCCACCCTTGGAGTCCAATACTGACCTTAGCCATCAAATAAATATAACGCATCCACAGATAAAAACAGCGTCAATTGCTCCGGGGCAAATCCAAAATATATCAGATATGAACCTCCAGGTCCTCACCTGATGAGATCGGAGGTTCTTATCTCTCTATCAGTGTGTCCCTCACGCACGTACGGAGATTCCAGACTCTGTAGTTCTTGTAAGGAATGGCTGAGAGTATATCACGTCTTAAGAGTGAATACTCAAGCACACCCAACGGTACCCAATTGAGCTTGCGAGTGAACACCACCTGATAGTGATTAGTGCAAGTCTTTACCGCCGTGATTATCCGTGTCGGTGATAGGAGCCGCTGAACCCGCGTCATTCGACACCGTCAGTGAAGTTATTCGAACTAATCACTATGAGACATGTAGTGAAATCTCAAATCGGTCTATCACTTCGACCGCAGAGGAAGACAGATATAGGTATGGGTGTGGGTATACCTATGCCATTCAATGGAACTTTGATATGCCTACACTCCACGATCGATAACGACTGGAGATAGTATCTGTTGCATAGTGTCTCATCTGTTGCAGATATCATAACAACTGATATGTGGCTACCATTCGAGATATAGGTATGCGATCAGTCGACGCGGCTGGATTGTCGATTGGTGATGAGTCTCCTCCACGAATTATGGGCGTTCTCAATATATCTAAGGAGTCACCATATGACCCAAGTGTCTTTGATGAACCAGATGCAGCAGCCACCTACGTTGATAGCGAATTGATTGATGAGGGTGCTGATATTGTTGATATCGGTCTTGAGTCTGCAAATAAGCGATTTGACGTCCTTTCTGCTGAGCAGGAACTCACTCGGCTTGAAACGGCTATTGAGGCAATAGAAAGCGTTTCTGGAGATGCCGTGTTCTCGATCGAAACCCGATATCATGAAGTTGCAGATGCAGCTCTTTCTCGAGGCTTTGATATGGTGAATGATATCTGTGGATTCGCTGATCCAAAGATGCCGGAAGTATGTTCAGAGTATGATGTCGCCGTTGGAAAGATGGCATCACCTCCCGATCTAACACGCCCAGGAGCAATTGAGAATGTCGATGATATCTATGAAGCGCTTGCGCAAAATGGCTTCACTGAAAAAACTATTATTGATCCTGCCTTTGGAGGATGGTCTGAAGAAAAGACACTTGCAGATGACCGTGAGACGTTTCAACGGCTTCGTGAGTTCCGCGGACTTGGTCGACCTATTCTTGTCTCTATTAACCGGAAAAACTTTCTCCGATCTATCGCTGACCGCTCAACTGAAGAGGCACTTTCGGTATCATTAGCGGCTACCTCACTCGCAGTTGAACGTGGTGCACACGTTATTCGAACGCATGATGTTGCGGAAACGCGCGACGCGGCGTTGATTGGAGATGCATTCACACCCGACCGTCCTTCACATCATCTCACCACTGATGATGACTCTCAGGTCACTGCTGAAGAACTCGATGTGACGACATCAGCGGAAGCGGGTCGTCATCTTGATCGACTCGGTATTAGTTCTATGAATGATATTACAGATAAGTCAATCATCCATACTCTCGAAATTGATGGCCTCTCACGATCTGCGGTTACCGAACTGAGCACTGTTACTGCAAAGTCAGATTCGGCTATCGTCACTGCGGTTGAATCCGAATCTGGGAGAGAAGCGAACTTAGACAGCGATTCTCAATCATCTGGTATCTTTCTTGCCGGGACGCCTGCTTCACTGGACGCAATCGCCACTACAGTCGATGACTCGGTATTAACAGAGATACTCACGAGTATCACACAACAGATCAGTCGGTGAGCATGACTGTATTAATGCGAATACAAACCCTGTGCACAATACGGCAATTACTGCTGTGTTGTACGAGAAAACTTATGCCACGGCGATGGAAACCAACATATCGGGTACTGGAGGGGCAGTCGGGTAGGGGTACTTGTTGCCACTCTGGTCCATATTTTTTGCATGGTGACCCATGTCTACCGTAGACTTTGGACTATCATTCGATGTATGGGAACCTATCTATGAGTCTATACTCACTGCCTTCGAGTATGACCGGGCAGCAGACCAGCAGGCTCGAGATATCCTTGCAACAGTATCATCATCATATTCATTTGATGAGGTAGGATTTCGTGGCGACACGGTCGCAATCGTTGGTGCGGCACCCTGTTTAGATGAGACAGTCGATAATGTTGCAGGCGTAGATCATGTTATTGCTGCATCGACCGCTGCGGATACTGTCCGCACAGCGGGATACGATGTTGATATGATGGTTACTGATCTTGATAAAAATCCAACCACTGCCCGGACATTGACGCATGAAGGGACCCCAGTTGCCGTGCACGCACATGGCGATAATATTGATGCAATTCGCGACTTTGTTCCAACATTCGCTGCAAATGCTGTAATCCCGACAACACAAGCAGCACCAATCAATGGAGTTAGTAATCCCGGTGGATTCACTGACGGTGACAGAGCAGCATTCCTTGCTGATGCACTGCATGCAGAATCACTCCGATTTGTCGGCTGGGACTTCGATGATCCGAGCGTGAACACACATAAAGCAGCAAAACTTGTATGGGCTGAACGATTGCTTGAATTGCTTGAGCGCCGGCGGAATGAGCAATTTACATTATTAGATAACCGTCGAAAGTCGATTGACCACATATCAATACCGACACGTTGAATCCGCTGTCACCCGTTGAACTAATATGCAACTTTATTGGCACCGAAGTGACCTTCGTGGTGTCGACAACCGTGGACTTGCTGAGGCTGCAAGTGCTGTGTCACCCGATTTATTACCTGACGCGGATGGAATTATTCCGGTCTTCATTTTCGATGATAATGCGCTTGAGCATGATGGAAACGCACGCGTCCAGTATATGCTTGAGTCAATAGCTGAATTGCGTTCGTGGTATCGTGACCGTGATTCTGACCTTCTGATTGCTCGTGGCGACCCTGCATCAATCCTTCCCGAACTCGCAAGCACTCATGATGTTGATCGGGTTGTGTGGAATCGTGAATATTCCGGATTTGCACAATCTCGGGATCAACAAGTTGCTGATGCACTCACAGAACACGATATTGCACATTGCTCGGTCCGTGATTCGATTTTCTTTGAACCGGGGTCCATCACGACAAATAAGGGTGAGCCATACTCAGTTTATACGTATTTCTGGAAGAAATGGCGTGATCGAGAGAAAAATGCCCCAATTGACGCCCCAGATGCTGATATGTTCGTGCCTGATGAAGGAATAGGAGATTCGTTGCCAACAATCGACTCACTCGGATTTGAGGAGCCAACTGCAGACATTCAACCAGCAGGAACAAACGCGGCTCGTAATCGATTATCAGACTTTTGTGCTGATGGTATCTATCGGTATGATGATGATCGTGACTACCCCTCTCGTGATGCGGTCTCACGGCTTTCTGCAGATTTATCATTTGGAACTATTGGTATCCGTGATGTGTATGCTGCTACTGTTGCTGCCGCAGAAGTTGATGGGATAACCGATGCCGAGGCTGAATCTGTTGAGGAATTCCAATCACAACTAGCCTGGCGAGAATTTTACACGCATGTGCTATATTTCAACCCAGAGGTCGTCACTGAAAACTACAAATCATACGAAAACGGAATACAATGGCGCGATGACCCAGCAGCACTACAAGCGTGGAAAGACGGGGAGACAGGATATCCAATTGTTGATGCTGGAATGCGACAACTGAAGTCTGAAGCATATATGCACAATCGACTCCGGATGATTGTTGCATCATTTTTGACAAAAGACCTCCTTATCGACTGGCGCGAGGGATACGGTCACTTCCGTCAATATCTCGCCGATCATAATATCGCAAATAACAATGGTGGATGGCAATGGGCAGCTTCGACCGGCACAGACGCTCAACCATATTTCCGAATCTTTAATCCAATGACCCAGGGTGAACGATATGATCCTGACGCAGAATATATCAAACAATACGTGCCAGAGTTGCGAGAAGTTCCTGCCGACACAATCCATGAGTGGCATGAGCTTTCACCGACTGAACGAGCACGTCTTGACACGGATTACCCAGCACCGATTGTCGATCATAGCAAACAGCGTGAAAAGGCGCTTGAAATGTTTGAGACTGCCCGTGGCGATGCATAATCACTGAAATTTAAGCTGTGGGCATATTGATCACTCACAACTGCTCAATACGCTGCCCTGAGAAGGAGGCTATTATATGCTGAACAGGCGCAATACCACACCCGGTTATAACGTGGATACGCGCAGTCACGGAGTGTGATAAACCACAGAGACGCAGTATCGGATTTCCACAGCAAGATTTATTCGACAGGCAGTCTCCCATAAATAGAGAAATCAGCGGGAAGCAGAGCGATTCCTACCTTCCTACGATGGCGGCCTGTCCGTCAGAAGCAATGATATTAATTCGAATAGTTTCATCGACGGTGTCGGAAGGTGCAGTTTCAGCGACTCCAGTCATTGATACGGATCGCCGCGGTGGTAAAGACTTGAAGTAATCACTATGAGACAGTAATCAGACCCAATCTGGTGAGCGGTCGGTTCGTATAACTATAATGAACCGACACGGTGTGACTGCTGGACGTAACTTAGCAAACAACTCTGAGTTTGGTGACGTTGTGGTGGCGCTCCCGTGATAAAAACAACACTGGGGCACCACATATAACCGAGAATAGGGGTTCCAGCGGCTTGGCACCGACAGCAGTCCCACCCGCGACAGCCCAGCCCATGAACACACCTTCAGATTCGGACTGATAGTGATTAGTTCGAATAGTTTCACTGGGGGTGTCGAATGACGCGGGTTCAGCGACTCCCATCACCGACAGGGATAATCACGGCGGTAAAGACTTGCACTAATCACTATGATTGGGTATCCGGCAGGACTGTGAGACCTGAAATTCCTCACGCCTGGGATTCCTCCGCGTTTAGTGCTTCACAGAAGATTTGGCTGTACTCTGCGTGGGTAGGGTAATAACTGTACGGGAGAAAGAGATCGTCCGACATCTCAGTGAGGACGATCTCGACCGCTTGCTCACATAGACTGACAGTGAGAAGGTGAGCAATAGTAGTTCACAGAAGAAGTGGGTGATTGAGTAGACATGCATCAGTCAGAATAGTTCTCTCACATCGAATGAGTGAATCAGTTCACCCAGGAGTTTGTTGAATCACTACACGCGGAGGAGGATGTCAAGTGGGACTCAGATCCCTAGTGGAAATAGATAGTATCCGATGATAATAAATTATGGTAAGTCGCCCCATTCTTCAGCGGCGTATGATTCAAGCGTTGAGAGTGGGATATCATCAATAACAGCCTCACTCGTAGCATCCAAGACAACAGGGGGTGCGCAGTCTGCGTCATGCGCTTCAGCCCACCGTGGGACACACAGACACCATCGGTCGCCGGGGGTAAGTCCGGGAAAATTCAATGATGGACGTGGCGTAGTGAGATCATTTCCTTGTGATTTGCTATATTCAAGAAACTCCTGTGTAAGCACTGCACAGACTTCATGTCGACCGGGGTCTCGACGGAGGTTTCGGCAATGTCCATCTCTGAGATATCCTGTCTCAGGATCCCGTCCACATGGTTGGAGTGGTTCACCGTGGACATTCCGATCCCGCAAATCATCTGACTCAGGAGATACTTCTTCATTCGTCTCGTGATTGCTCATATTAGCTTAATATGCCCGAACATCAAAAACGCTGTTCGGAAACAACTGCTAGTCATGCACTCATTTATTGATTGACTGATTGGTATGCAATCCCGATTATGGGTAGCATGTTAACACGTCACTCTCAAGATTTAACCCGAACCATCACACAATATATAGTGGAGACAGATTGATTATGAGCTACGAACTTGACCCACTACCATACGAATACGATGCGCTCGAACCACAATTGTCCGAACAGGTATTGACCTGGCATCATGATACCCATCAACAAGGGTATGTAAATGGATGGAATAACGCCGAGGCAGAACTTGAGGAGAATCGTGACTCGCACGACTTCTCGTCGTCTGCGGGTGCCATTCGAGATGTTACACATAATAGTTCAGGTCATCTTCTCCATGATCTGTTCTGGCAATGTATGTCACCAGAGGGTGGCGACGAGCCGACGGGTGACCTTGGAGACCGAATTGAGGAAGACTTCGGATCATATGACGCCTGGAGAGGCGAGTTTGAAGCCGCCGCAGGCGATGCGAGCGGTTGGGCACTCTTAGTGTACGATTCATTCTCAAACCAACTGCGGAATGTTGTCGTCGATAATCATGATGAAGGTGCTTTCTGGGGTGCCCACCCAGTCCTTTCATTGGACGTCTGGGAACATTCATACTACCATGATTATGGTCCAGCTCGTGGTGACTTCGTTGATGCATTCTTTGAGGTTGTTGACTGGGAAGAGCCAAGCCAACGATACGCACAAGCTGTCGAGCTCTTCGAATAAGTCGCGATTATATTGACACTGAAGTCGGCGTCCCGTCGATAAATCAAATCCTAAATTTTTTTGAACTCATGCAACTATGAGAGCTATCTCTATGCGAAGGGAGGATGTCCGCGTGAACCTGTTTCGGGGTCAGATCAACATCAGAGCCCCGAGGCTTCCTGCTTTTTCGACAGAACTTACGAACCCACTCTCACTGAAAGAGCCGTCTCAGAGCGGTTCCGGACTCCACAGATCGTTCGAAAATCGAAGATTTTCGTGATCGCGAGAGACTTCGTCTCTCGGACGACGTTGATTTGGAATGTCCTATCCCTCTCTGAGTTGGACAGTCTTGGTGTCTGACCGCCCGTGTGATGAGACTCTCAGCCAGACAAGTGACAATCATGGTCACTGCCTAACCACCAATCATACTAAATATTACGGGTCGATTAGATGTGTCGGCTTCACCCTCCGGGGTCAGATCAACATCAAAGCCCCGAGGCACTCGCCTTGACAACGTACAGAATAGATATCTCTCTGTTGTATTATGAAAATTCAAGGAGAACTCCCATGTTTTGATGCCTGTCTCTTACCCACAAGTCCTAATGGAAGAGTAGACGAACCAAGATTGGTAGATGGGGCGTCGCTCACGGAGTTGGAAGCCAGAACTCGATGAAGATGGACAGCTGTGTGACATGGATGTTTCAGGATGGATTCAAACGGAGTTTCGATCAGCCGAGTTTGGAGACAAGCGCCTGAGTGACCGACTAGTACAACTTGGGGATGAACTCGGCATCGGCAGCTCGCCTGCCGAGTCCATCCCTGCTGCCTGCGGAGACTGGGCGTCCACAAAAGCTACATACCGATTTTGCGATAATGAGAATGTGGATCCCAACGAGGTTCTCTCTGCTCACAAGCAGCAACAGCAATCAAGAGTGAGTCGGTCAGACGAACTCCTGATTGTCTCCGATACCACCGAACTCGTGTTTCCGAGACACCCCTCCAAGGAGGCTCTCGGCGATATTGGCAACTCTGAAATGGATCTCGAAGGTATCAAGCTTCACTCCACGATCGGAATCAATCCACGGACCCATCGAATGACTGGGGTCATCGATCAGCAGCCGCTGATCGAGGACCAGCAGGCCGATGAGAAGTACGATGCCAACGGCAAAGCAGAGCCGATTCAACTTGACAGTGAACATGAGAAATGGAGCCGTGGCGACAGCCAAGCCAGAGACTGGCTCGCCGACGATATCCGCCCGCTATTTATCCATGACCGAGGCGCAGATTCATTCGCGTTCTACGAGGAAGTCACCAGAGAGATGGAAAATGCTGGCTTCATTGTCCGAGCGAATCAAAACCGACGGATTTGGACTGATGATGGTGAACCTGGAAAACTCTTTGACTGGAGCAGCGACCTTGCCGAGCAAGGTCGCAAAACAATCGAGATTCAACAGGGAGGTGGGCGCGAAGCGAGAACAGCGGAGTTGTCGATAGCCACTGGAACGTGTGAGTTGCGCGCGCCAAGGAATAATCCTGAACAAGAGGGCTCAATCGAGGTGAATGTCGTGAGAGTCGACGAGGTCGGTGAAAATGACGACCCGATTCAGTGGGTGTTGCTCACCACTGAATCGGTCGAAGAGTTTGAGGAAACGCTGACACTCATCGACTATTACGGCCTCCGCTGGCGAATTGAAGACTGGCATAAAGTGCTCAAGAGTGGCTGTAACATCGAAGAACGGCAACTGCAGACTTGGGAGCGGATGGAAGTGTTGTTGAGCATGTATTCAGTGATCGCGTGGAAAGTTCTGGAGCTACGAGAACTTGCTCGTGGTGATAGTTCAGTATCTCCGGCGGTCCTGTTGAGTGAGGCAGAGCGCACAATTCTGGAAACGAAATTTCCAGAATTGAGCGGTCAAGATGGGAAATCATACGCAGTGAGCGTGGCTAAACTCGGCGGTTATCTTGATCGTGGTTCAGATCCGCCACCAGGATGGGAGACGATGTGGAAAGGACTCCAGAAGCTACGCATGTGGGCTGAAGGATACGAACTCGGTGCTGAATGAGCCGCGAAGCGGGCTCATTTAGCAGAACCCGCCGAAATAACGAGTTCAACTGAACTTTTCAAGCGGCTTCATGGATACTTCTCTAATCTTGGGCAGATACTGATGGAAATTTGATTGATTTCTTCTTTTCATGCCTGATTTGGTTGAAATTACCCTCTAGTATTGAGTTATGGGTAAGAGACAGGTTTCAACGGGCGGAGTGAAGCCGCTGACCTCCACGGACTCCTCGCGGAGTTCGGGTGTTAATTCCAGCCGACCCCTCACGGGGAAGGTCGGAGGGAATTAAATTCGCCTGCGGGTGCTGTGCAGACCCCAAACGGTGAAGCCTCGGGGCTTGACCCCGAGGTACTTCACACATCCACTATGGTTGAGTTGAGTCGATGGCACAGTCTGTTTATTGCGCAAGGATATCTAACCACAGACATATTACGTCGCTCTTGATGACCCGACGCAATATTCACAAACCACAGTCGAGAGCCAGATAGTCTCGGTCAGGATAGCTTCAGAGACACACGACTGACGCGCTGTCCCACGAAGGAATCCTCGCCGTTCAGGACGAGGGAGGTATTAATCATCACGCTGTCTTTGATTCGTGCCGACATGCGGCATTGCTGGACATTGCTGGATATGGGTTCGAGCGTCTGTTTCGCTTAGGAATCCTTTGCCGCATTGACACTCATAGTATCTAATATAATCATCAATAACCGAAGTTGAATCAGTCATTATTTTGAATTTTCTTTATGATATCTCTAGGCTATAGACATTAATACATCTATCATATTACACAGAGTCAAGGAGAATACCCGCGGCTTCAGCCCTGTTTTTTACCCATAAGTTCGTGGAGTCGTAACCGGACGTGTCAGACGCTCTCAGAGATATTTTGAACGTAGAAAATCGAGGCGAGAATCGATTCAGACAGTGATACCGGCTGTAGGGGTTACAGAACGCCGGTAATCAACTCCACTACAATTGTTCCAAAGAGGTGTTGGAACTGTAGATACCGAGGATTTCAGTCGTGCTCGCCGATCCCGATCCCGTTCCGCTAAAATCCTGACTCGATTTGTGGGTAAGAGACAGGGCTTCAGCCGCAGGATGAATCCGACAACTCGGAGTCAATCTACGCTGTAATAGCCACGCTGAGGTTTGGGACTCCGGAGCTTGAAGTGACAGGCAAGCATATCTATACATAGGAATTAGATCAGAAACAGGGCAGGGCGATTCCGGTCACTCCGACGATGGCGACCTGTCCGCCCCAAGCAATGAGACAATAATCGGAACCAGTCAGGTGAACGGTCGGTTCCTCTCATGAACCGATGCAGATGCAGATGCTGTGCCCGACTGCTTGAAAACAGCACAGAAAGTAATTCCGAGTCCACCGAAATCTGCCGAACTCCCCAAGGCAGAAACAACCTTGGGAGTCCGAACACGATGGAAGATAGGAGTACCGGGGGCTGAGATATGGCACTCCCAGCAGTCCTACCTGCTACAGTCCATGAACCCAACATGGATTCTCGCCGTGCCGGGGTTCGGTGAAACTGCAAACCTGCAATCTCTAATGCTCACGCTCACGATTCCTCCGCGTTTACGCCGAGGAGGATTTCAATGTACTCACCACGTTTGAGATACAACTCAAGAGTCAAATATGGACTATCGCTGTATTATTACTGAAAAATTAATTGAGTGACCACTAGCCTCCAGCCTTCTCGATTTTTTATTATGAATCACCACCGTCAGCGCTGAGCAGGGAGTAAATAAACTACAGAGAAGCTAAAACCCATCATTTGTCTTCATATGGTAGTTTATTAGAAGTGACTAGCTACATCACCCAGGTATTCACGTTAATTCAGGAATAACTATCGATATGCCCAGACCAAAGGACGCATTTGAGACACTGTATCCATATCAGTTATACAAACCTGCGGAGATATTAGATGCTGAGTTGATGTATACCGTTGATGAGATTGCCCGTTTATTACAAGGATTAGACCCAGGCGCCGACCTCCCATCTGAAACCGAAGAACGCGTCGTCGCATGGACGATTCCATGGCTCATGGCGCATGCTGATGAACTTGTCATCAACGACCCTGTTGGTGATGAACCAGGCTATTTTGGACTCAGGCGTGAGACAAAAACAGCATCTGTCCCCGATGACGCGGATACATAGTTACTCGATAGTGGATTAGGCGCTCAAACTTCGCAATTACGGAAATAAATGCCTATACGCAGTATTTTGAATTTTTATCACGTGCTGAACGCAATCGAAGTGGTCTATCTGCCCTACCACAATCAAACAATATTGGAGTTCATCTTTGGATCGTGGAACGTACTTCCATCAGACGAACAGGGTGTGAGAATCAATAGATACTATTGAATACCCGTCTTTTGAGCGTAGATAGTGCAGTAGTGTGTCACTGCTGGCATTCCCTCGAAAATAACATTCTGTGAATCTCCCAATTTAGTACCCCTCCGCTTGTGGGAAGCCTGGTGGTTCACCACTGGAAAGGTATCATATCCTACTGAGTTATATACAATAATATCAATCATTCACATGTACATTAATGTGAGCGGTCATTACACTCGAGCAGCCTGGGCCGCCATATCGATATTTTCCTTTGGATCCGTTGTAATCGCGGGACCATGTCCAGAATAAATCGCAGTGAGATTATCAGTAACTGTGTCCGCTATTCGATCAATGCTTTGAATCAGTGTTTTTCGATTTCCCCCCTCAAGATCGGTTCGTCCAAAACTACCATTGGCGAAGATGAGATCGCCAGCAAAGCAAATCCCGATATTAGCAGCATAAAAACAGAGATGATCAGGTTTGTGTCCTGGCGTATGAAGTGCCATATATCTCTCATCACCAATCGGGATTGACTCCTCATCTTGGATTGCGTGGTCAACAATATCGTGTGTTGTATCATAGCCCCATGTTTCAACATCAAATGCGTCACGAACTGACGGGATATTCTCAACATGATCAACATGCGTATGCGTGAGATAAAGCCGATCAATTTGCTCAGTATGCTCTTGTATCTGAGAGACAACATCGAAATTCGCTCCTGCATCGATAAGTGCAGTTGTCTCTCCAGTGACAAGAAATACGTTTGAGCTAAATGCTTGGACGTTACTGGCTACATTTTGTATCATATTGCGTCTTCAACCGCTGATGGTTTCGGCTTTTCTGTTTGGATATTAGATGAAAAAGTCAGTATTCACTGTTATTGTATAACCGTATGGTCATATTTGATTAGGTTGATATCGTCAGTTGTGATCAGTATCGATGATTCATACACCGCAACAATCAACACAGATAACTGAAAGCCATAATTATAGATAGCTCATGCACCAATATCGCGACCTTGTTACCGCTGTTCTTCGCTCCGGCGAGCACAAGCCGAACCGTACCGGTGTCGATACGATCTCCTCATTTAGCCAGCATTATACGATTAATCTTCGTGATGGATTCCCGTTATTGACAACAAAAGATCTTTCTGGGTCTCGATGGCATTCACTTCTCTCTGAGTTTGTTTGGTATCTCTCTGGTGAAGAACACATTCGATCACTCCGTGAGGAAACGAGTATCTGGGATGCGTGGGCAGATGACGATGGGCGGCTTGAAACCGCGTATGGTCGGTTCTGGCGGCGATATCCGGTTCCATCAACGGATTCACAATTGCCCGGCGAAGCGTGGCCAGTTGATGATCATCGCTGGCGAAATGATGATGGAACCTTCGATCAACTTGCATATGCAATCGAGCAATTACAGGAGAACCCGCAGTCTCGACGGATTGTTATCTCAGCATGGCATCCTGCGAATGCTGCTATTTCGACACTCCCACCGTGTCATTATACCTTTGTGTTCAATGTTCAAAATAATCGATTAAACGTGCATCTCACCCAGCGCTCCGGCGATATTGCTCTTGGCGTGCCATTCAATATTGCTGCATACTCGTTGCTTGCGACGGTCATTGCACAACAGACTGAACTCACCCCAGGAACGTTCGCACATTCTATTGTTGATGCACACATTTATTGCGGAATGGGCGACCGGGGTGCATGGTATGGTGAAAGAGAGACGCTCGATTCTCTTCGAAACCGGCTCGAAGCTGTTGACAACCCATCTGAGTATCGTGATGTCCGGTCGTGGCTTCTTGAATCTGCACCATCAGAGCCAGCGAATCAATCGGGGTATGATCATATTCCTGGGTTACTTGAACAGTGTGCACGCAGTCCACGGTCAAAACCACAGGTTGCTATTGATGATGTCTCATTAGATGATATTGGAGTTGAGAATATCCATCTCAGTGGATATGACCCTGCACCAGCAATTCGGTTCGCGGTGGCTGAATAATGAATAATATTAATTCGGATGACCGATCACCTACAGACGGATCAGAGCGAACACATAATCAGACCACTGACCATGATGTCGACATTGATATTGACATTGATATTGATATTGTACTCATCGCTGCTGTTGCGGCAAATGACATCATTGGTCGGGATGGAGAGATGCCATGGCACATCCCAGCTGATCTTCAGCAATTCAAACGCCGAACTATGGGTCATCCAGTTATTCTTGGTCGTCGGACATACGAGGCGATTATCGGCGCACTTGGTGAGCCATTCCCTGGGCGTACCAGCATTGTCCTTTCATCTCAATCACGTGATGTGCCGGCTGACGTGATTCTGGTGCACTCAATCACAAGTGCGATTCGCGAGGCATCGAAAAATGCTCGCGAGCGTGGTGTGGGAACTGTCTATGTTGCAGGCGGTGGCGGCGTGTACGAACAGTTTCTCCCCCTTGCAGATCGACTTCGTCTGACTGAACTACATGATGAATATGAGGGAGACACAAAATTCCCGTCGTGGGATGACACCGTGTGGCAGGAGACAACACGTGAAAAAAACGAGACATTTGATTTTGTGACATATGAGCGAACACCGTGAGTGATATCTGATAGTGAAATATCCTGCGTGAAATCCTCGCCCGGATTCTTTCACTAATTAAAAATAATCATTAGCAAAGGTGATATGCCGAGGGCACGTATCTTTCTAGTTGAGCTCGGGGTTTGAAATTTCTGTTTTATTAATACTATTCATACTGACACATCCAAGATGAACGACTGATAAAATGGATCATTATCGATTCCGGTAACATCAGGTGACGGTGGTGGCTTTATTTGTCCGGGGTCATAATTATTGTATCATGAACCGTAACGATAAGCAGGCGTATGATCGGGGTACATCGCTGTTTTCTCCCGATGGACGAATATATCAAGTTGAGTACGCGCGTGAGGCAGTCAATCGGGGAGCACCAAGCCTTGGCATTCGGACGACCAATGGGGTTGTTATTGCGGCTCAGCGACGAACAAGCTCTTCATTGATGGAAGCCGAAAGCATCGAGAAGTTACATAAACTTGATGAATATATTGGAGCCGCATCTGCGGGTCACGTAGCAGACGCGCGAAAACTCATTGATGATGCACAAACAGCCGCACAGCGAAATCGACTTCGCTATGGTGAGCCAATGGATGTTCGAGCACTAACACGTGCACTCTCCGATGAGATTCAAGAAAGCACACAGATTGGTGGGACACGCCCATTTGGCGCGGCGCTTCTTATTGCGGGTGTTGATGGAAGTAAGTCTGACCCAGAACCACGACTCTTTGAGACAGATCCATCCGGTGCGCCACAGGAATGGAAAGCAGTAGCAATCGGGAATGGTCGTGATGAACTACAGACATTCCTCGAAGAAGAATGGAGTCAAAATCTCACTGTTGGTGACGGTGTTGATGTCGCCGTTCGAGCGTTATTACAGACTGACGCGGAATTGAATGCTTCTGAAGTATGTGTCGGCATTGTTGATGCGGATGGATACCGTGTGCGTAGCGACAGTGATATTGAACCTATTCTTGCGGAATATGAGGGTACTGACGAATCTGAAGAATAATTAGCTAATCGCAGGCGTGAAGCCGCCGTCATCATCTATTCATACACTGTTTTTTGTCCTCTGTTCTGTTGTAGCCCACTCTGTTGCAGCCCACAGACCCACAGCAGTTATATCCCAGAACACCCAGCCTAGATGTAAAATATGCGTTTGACCTGTCAGCCTTGACTCGCTCATCGTTCCGTCTAGAACGACTCGCTCCTTACGAAGCTGATGGATATGTGCAGCGTTCAAACGCATCAGGATGCGTCGTCTCACGGCATTACCCCGTCGAGCAAACACGAGTGGGACACTCTAGAACCACGTCCTCAGAATCGCAAAACAATTCTGATGCGCGACCGAGAGCTTCGCTCTCGTCAACACCTGTTGAGACTGCGCTCCCGGGAACCACTATAGTTTCTGCAAAGCGCGTTCATCAGACTCCGTCTGGTGGGCTGTCAGACGCAGTCTGACAACGTCGTGGAAGCAGGAAGCCCTACCCTCAGACCAAGCAGGACGGACAGTTCATGACGTATTGCTGTTTATATTGTTGAGCCTTGAGCTACCCACCATTGAGACGTTGTCTCTTGCACATACCTCAGGTATGTCGAAGAGGGTTGATCAAATTTGTCTGAAATAGTCAATTGAATATCACTACTAACACAAGCAAACGAGCTTTACAACTGAACAGGTTGTGAAAATGGAGAGAAGTCCGAACGCATAGTGTGTTTTGTTGGCGGACTGGCGCTCATTCAATGTCGAGTTCGCGGCTTCCTCTCCACATACGAAGCTTCTACACGTTTTCAGCATCATCTACAGATATCAATGCGAATGTCCCAGGGCTTTGACACTGATATTGACGTTGATGTAACCCCGAGGTAGTTCACCAATCATATCGGTTTTCATTCATTTGGAAGTCCACTCTGAGGTTTATGATAATATGTGTCCGCGGAAATCGTCATCACGGATAGCCGTCGTCTGTTCGATTAATTTGAACATTAGGGTGCCGTCATACTTCATAGACTCTTCGACCTCCGTGACCCCACATAAACCGAACAAAACTGCAAGTACAAGACGTTAGTATCCCACTGAGTATCCGAAACCCCGTTCTTGTCTTGCAGGACCGACAGCGCACCTGCGCCGTCAATGATGATATCGACGACATATTTGACGAGCCCAGTCAGTTCCCACGAATCCCGGTAACCGTTCCGTCGTCCGTCTGTGTCACGTCTTAGACCATCATGTCGTAGTGGAATTCAGCGTCCGTCGACTCCACGCCCCTGATCAGGGGTCGTCCGAGCTCCAAGCGATTAATAACCGCGAGTTCCATAGAGGGGATATCAAGAACAGTGCCCTCCTGCAAAATTTCGAAGTGATCATACTCAGCACTGATGCTGGCGAACTCACTCGCGATCTGCGGTTTCGAAGCCGATTCGAACAAACATGTCCGCGGTTTTTCGCCGTTATGACACGCGATGTGACCAGATTCCCCAATAGTTTCCGGCCTAACGACCGCACCATTGAGACTCTCGTCCGCGGCGTAACTCCTGGCTGTCCTGGCGCTGTCGCCGATGCCAACGACATCGGACTTATAAGAAGTGATCATCATCATGTCTCTGCTACGCAATCAAAATTCTCCATCTCCCATCCCTATTAACGGGCGTGCTGTTGTAGTTGTGCTTTCTCGCTTAGACCCTACTTTTCGCCGGACTCATAGTGTTCGCCGGCGGATTCAGGAAGTCGCGTTCGACCAACAAAGGCGAGAATGACAATCACCATCACAAACGGGATGACTCGGATGAGTTGCTGTGGCAGACCAATCCCCTGGAGTTGGAACACCGTCTGAATCGCGTCAAGTCCTGCGAACAGCATCGTTGCCAAGAACGCCCCAATCGGATTGTAGTTCCCGAATAAGTATGCCACGATGGCAATAAATCCCTTTCCGTTGACCATCGTCGCCCCATTACCGGTGAACTGTCCAAGGTCGAGCGACAGCGCCGACCCGCCCATCCCCGCGAGGACGCCCGAGATGAGCACCCCCGCGTATCGGACTCGGTTGACGTTCACCCCGGCAGTGTCAAGCGCCTTCGGGTTCTCACCGCTCGCCCGGACCCATCGACCGAACGCGGTCCGCTCAAAGACGTACCACGAAGCTACCACCGCAATGAGGAGCATATACACCGATGGCGATGCTGAGAACAGCGCACCAAAAAAGGGAATCTCCGCGAGCACCGGCACACTGATAGATCTGGTTGTCCCCACTGTCGGGGTGTTGGGGCTATTGTAGATGACCTGCGATGCGAAGGGGGCGAGTCCTAGCGCAATCAACCACACCGCCAATCCTGCGATGATCTGGTCGGCGCGGAACTCGATTGTAACAACCGCGAAAAGCAGTGCGAGCAGCACACTCGCGACCACGCCGCCGCTGAACCCAACCCAGATTTCGCCAGTGATATCAGTGACGTAGATTGCGGTGAACGCTGAAATGATAAGCAGCCCTTCCAGGCCGATGTTTATAACACCCGCTCTCTCCGAGAATATCCCCCCGAGCGCGGCAAATGCGATTGGGACCGACAGTCGGAGTGCCGCAGCAAACGTGTCCTTGTCGGTGATAATGTCGGCGAGAATCCCCAAAATTGTGTCTGGAAACGCTGTTCCGCCGAGAAGCAACGCCGCGATTAACCCGATCGCTGCCCATGCGGTCAGTCCGCGGGACGACTGCGGCGCCAGCGGTCCCTTCTCGCGAGTCGCTTCCTTATCCGGCTCTGGGTCTACGCCTGGGTTCACTCCAGTGGTCTCTGACGAGGAGTCACTCATCGGTTGCCTCCAAGTTCCCATCGTCGGTCGCGACCGGCTTCGATCCGGGGTCAACAACCCGCTGACCCACCAGTCGGAAGAACTCTGGCATCGCCACGAACAGAATAATCAGCCCGCGGAGAACACCGACGAGTTGTGGCGGCACATCAGTCGCAAACTGGACAACTGTAGTGCCGCTTTTAAGAACACCAAATAAAAGTGCTGTAAACGCAACCCCTGCGGGATTGTTGCCTGCGAGGATCGAGACGGTGATCCCGTCGAAGCCGTATGCGGGCAGCCCTGACTGGAATGTCCCCAATACCATCATCACGTACATCGAACCAGCAACACCACCAAGCGCCCCTGAGAGCGTGAGACTCGCGACGATGGTCCGTTTGGCGTCGACACCGCCGTACTCCGCGGCGCCGGGTTGGAGCCCGCTGGTCTGGATATCGTAGCCAAACGCCGTGTATTCGAGCAGATAGTAGAGTCCGCCGATTGCCAGCAGCCCACACGCCAGCGCGACGAGCGAGAAGTCCTGGCGACCGCCGAATATGACTGTGGGAAACTGGGCGTACTCGGGCAATGGCACAGTCCGGTTCGCTGGACTTTCGGGATCTTTGAATACGCCACTAACGAGATACAGCGTCACCCCGGTGGCGATGAAGTTGAGCATGATTGTCGTGATCACCTCGTTTGCGTCGGAATAAGCCTTCAGGATCCCCGGAATCGACCCATAAAGCCCGCCAGAGACTACTCCAACCACGACTCCGAACGGAATCAAGAGAACAGATCCGATGACGCCCGAGACCACACTCGAGGCTTGGAGCACAAGAACCGCGGTCGCGAGCCCGCCAACAACCATCTGACCCTGCGTTCCGATATTAAAGATGCCCGCTTGAAACGCCAAGGCGACCGACAGCCCAGTGAAAATCAGAAGCGTAGTCTCACGGAGTGTTACCGAGAACTGTCCCTCCGGAGACCACGCGCCGTTGAATGGATCGCCGAGCGCCCCGAGGAACAACCGGTCGAACACTAAGACTGGATTGTAGCAGAACCCAGTCCCAAAGTAATAGACCGCATCGCCCACGGTGCACGTCGTCATTCGACCGGCGATTAACACTAGTAGGGCGCCGAGCAGGATCGAGAGCAGCAGCGCCGCCGAGCTGATTAGGATCCGTTCGGTCGCCGACGCCGCAACCAACCGCTCAAGGACTCGACGGGCATGGTCGATCACGCTCACACCCGCTCACCGCCCGTGGTGACATCAGTCGGGTCCTCAGTCAGGTCCGATTCGCCCTCGCGTTCGTCACCACCGGTGTCGTCCGGTTGCTGCCCAGCCATCAGCAACCCAAGTTCGGATTCTGTCGTCGTCGTGGGATCGACCAGATCAATGAACTCACCCTCGTACATCACCGCCAGCCGGTCGGAGAGTCCTTGAACCTCCTTGAGTTTCGAAGAGACGAGGAGGACTGCAGCCCCTGCTTCTCGGAGTTCTAGTAACCGCTCGTGAATGAACTCGATTGATCCTACATCGACACCCCGGGTCGGGTTCGACGCAACCACGAACTCGGGGTCGCGTTCGAACTCCCGACCGACGATGAACTTCTGCTGGTTTCCGCCTGACAATGACGCCGCAGAAGTGTCGGCGCCGGGCGTCCGCACGTCATACTCATTAATGATGGTCTTGGCATGTTCTCTGGTCTTGTCCCAATCGATCCGACCGCTCGATTGAAACTGTGATGAGTGTTGACTGCCCAACAGTGCGTTGCCTACTAGGTCGAAATCCATCACCACCCCCCGGTCCTGTCTGTCTTCTGGGATATATGCCATCCCAGCCTCAATCCGCTGGCGTCGGGAGTTGTCTGTCACGTTTTCATCGAGCAACCGGATCGTACCGGTCTCTGGGGCTCGCAAGCCTGTGATCGCCTCGATGAGTTCCGACTGACCGTTGCCGTCGACACCGGCAATCCCGAGTATTTCACCTGCACAGACCTCGAAATCGACAGTATCGACCGCCCGAACCCCGCGGTCGCCATCGACAACCAGGTCGGAAACTGACGCCACCACGCCCCCGTTTCGGTCGACGGGCGGTCGATATCAAGCAGCACCTCCCGACCGATCATTAACTCCGCGAGGGCATTACGGGTAGTGGTGCCGGCGTCGACAGTGTCGACCCTCTGACCGTCCCGCAGGACAGTAATCTCGTCTGCAGCCCGCATGGCCTCGCCCAATTTATGCGTGATGAAGATGATTGTTTTTCCCTGAGCAGTTAACTCTTCAAGTACGCCGAACAACTCCTTGATCTCTTGAGGGGTCAACACTGCCGTTGGCTCATCAAGAATCAGCGTGTCGGCGCCGCGGTACAGCGCTTTCAGGATTTCGACACGCTGTTGTTCGCCGACTGAGATGTCCTCAATCCGAGCGTTGGGGTCGATATCGAACCCATAGCGACCGGCGATCTCAACCACGGCCTTCCTGGCTGCGGTCCGGTCGACCGCGAGCCCACCCCACTTCCGCGGTTCGTTGCCAAGCGTGATGTTTTCGACCACTGTCATCGGGTCAACAAGCATGAAGTGCTGGTGAATCATTCCGATGCCGGCATCAATGGCGTCCCGCGGGGAGTCGAAATCCCGCTCTTCGCCGGCAACTTCGACTCGTCCCGAGGTGGGCTCATACAGCCCATAGAGAACATTCATCAGGGTTGTTTTCCCGGCGCCGTTCTCCCCTAACAGCGCGTGAACAGTTCCCTGCTTGACCTCGAACTCAATGTTATCGTTCGCAACGACACCAGGAAACCGTTTGGTTATCCCATCGAGGTGGACGGCTGTCTCCATATGTGTGTTACTCTCTGTCGAGAGGATAAACGAACAGGTTTAGATGGTGACTCCGAGTCAGTCATTCCGGCGACGTCGGGACCGAGATGTCGCCGCTAATGATATTATCGCGTGCGGTCGAGACCTCATCAGCCACGTCGGCAGGGATTTTCGATCCCAGTGAGTCGCCATAGATCAGCCCGATGCCTTCCTCGGCAAGCCCAAGTGATAGAGACTCGCCGCCGGTGAATTCGCCATTTACTTTTGCGGCGATGGCGTTATATACCGGTGTATCCACCCGTTTTATCATACTCCCGAGAATGATATCGGCGTATGAATCCCGGGTAATCGACTGGGCGCGGTCGACACCGATTGCGAACCGGCCCGCCTCCTGTGCGGCCTGGAACACACCAGTTCCGGTGTTACCGGAAGCATGAAAGATGATATCAGCACCGCCATTGTACATCGCAGCCGCCGCCTCGCGACCCGCTGCCGGATCGTTGAAACTCCCTGTGTAGTTCGTGCTGACGTCGATGTTATCACTTCCGGCGGCGACGCCCGCCTCGAATCCAGCCTGGAATCGCTTTATGAGATCGGATTCGACGCCTCCAACGAACCCGACGCTGGTGGAGTCGCTTACGGTCGACCCCGTGCCCGCCGAGAAGTCCTGGGTCGTGAGCAGACTAGCCATCAGCCCTGCGAGGTACGATCCTTCGTGTTCTTTGAATGTGTAACTTACTACGTTGGGCGATTCGACCACGGAGTCGGCAATCATGAAATCCTGATCGGGAAACGACCCTGCGGTCTCAGCCAAAGAGTTCGCTTGGAGGAACCCGATACAGCAGACCAGGTCATAATCAGGATCCGTTGACTGTGCGAACTGCTGCTGGAAGTTGCTGAACTGTGAGACCTCGTCAGGTTGTGCCTCGTTGTACACGATCCCAAAGTCCTCCTCAGCCTGGATTGCTCCACTCTGTGCTTGGTCATTGAACGACCCATCGCCAAGACCGCCGGTCGCATAAACCATCCCGATGTTGGCTGCCGGACTCCTCTCGGTGGTTTCGGTCGCAGTCGTCACTTCCATTCCGTCGCCGGAGTTATCGGACTCTGTTTCGGTCTCCGTGTTGCCTGCTCCGCCGGATGGACCGCCGCTACACCCCGCCAGACCCGCGATTCCTGCTATGCCGGTCGCTTTTACGAATGTACGTCTATCCATGGCTGTAAACACCTACCTAACAGTGGGTAGCGAGATGTGAATAAAATCGTCGCCTCGGTCCACCAGCCGCAGGGTTTAGAAACTTCTTTCACCGCGGAGGTCGTCGTCGTAGAGCGCGTCTCGCGCGGTCGTGTTAGCGGTGACGCACTCGGTGTAGGAGGTGTCGGACCAACAGAACTCGGCGGCACGGTTGGCGCAGTGAAGGAACTGCCGGGCGGATTCGTGGAGGTCGTCGCGGTGCTCGTCGGCAACGACGAGTTTGACAGGTGCGGTACGCCGGCACTATGTATTTCATATATGCTTCCAACGGTTATTATCTGTTTGGTAGTTAGGTAGTCGGAGTAACCCGGTTGTGTCGTAGCATGTCGGGTTCCTCTTCCGGTCTACTCGCTCACTCTGTTCGCTTCTTGAGGCCGGAGGCTCCACCTCGAAAATGCTGAAACAGCTAGCGGATATCATTGGTATTTCACTCAATTTTGAGGGAATTCACCATCCCGTGTATTTATCTCGGCGATAGATATCGAGTTCCTGAATCGTTGAATACTCCTGTGCAGCAGCGAAGGTAATCGCCTCTGCGACCTCCTCAGGCTCGGTTACCTCACCCTGTTCGAATCGATCTGTGAACTGCTCTCCCTCAACATCGAATTCCGTGCGAACCTCCGATGGATTGATAATACTGACTCCAACTCCCGTGTCACCAACTTGCGCAGCAACACTCTTTGCGAATCCTCGGATCCACCATTTTGAGGCGGCATATACTGGATTAAACGGTCGTGGATACTCACCGGCGAAACTTCCGACAAAGACAATTGTTCCCTTACTATCACGAAGATGAGTAAGAGCCGCTCTGGTGAAGAAAAACGCTCCATCGACATTCGTGTCCATCATTGCTCGATATGATTCTGTTGACATTGATTCGATATCACTCCCACGAGCAAGTCCTGCATTGGCAACAGCAACGTCAATCCCGCCGAATCGTTCAACAGTTGCCTCAATCGCTGCCTCAACCGCAGTCGCGTCTCGAACATCTGTTGGCACGGTAAGCGTCTCAGTCTCATACTCGAGTGTCAATTCTTCAGCGAGTTCATTGAGGCGCTCTTCGCGTCTGGCGAGTAATGCAACATCAGCACCAGCCGCAGCAAAACGCTTTGCTGTTGCTGCGCCGATTCCTGAACTCCCACCAGTGATTACTGCTGTCTGATTTTCGAGTGTCATCTCAAGCGGCATAGTTCGCATTGCAGGTGGCACAGGAATCATATGTATCTTTCCGGTGAACCCATCAAACGAAGCTCTCTCTGCATGTGACTTTCTCGAAACGGAATCGTTTTATTTATTCCAGCAGATTATTGGATATAGCCAGCTCCGTTGGTGTAGTCCGGCCAATCATCTTGCCCTCTCACGGCAAGGACTTGGGTTCAAATCCCAAACGGAGCATCCCAATCTGGGGCTCTTTTTGACAATTTGACTTACACGAATTGAGTGGCATGAACCACAAGCGTAGATGAATATCCATTGTGTTAACAAAGTCCATAGAAGAAATGGGTCGAACGGACTACCGAAGTTTAAATGGAAATTAGTGCGAGTTCCCTGCGCAAACGGTGGCGCGGAGTAGTTCACCTGAACATACTGTATCCGTGTTTCAGAACACACGCATCAGACGATCAAACTAGTTGATAAAATATACTTGACACTATGGACATATGTCCACGCAATTCTAATTATTCTATATGTAAAATAACTATAGAGAATGAGTAAGCAGATTCGAAAGGAGTATTCATCCGCATCTCGCCGCGGAGGTAAGGGGTCAAAAATTGAGCGAATAGCCGATGAGTATGATCTTTCAGGATTAGGAGATGAGCTGGTTTTTCGATGGCTGGGAGAAAACGGATATGAACGCGAGAGTCTCCGTGATTTGGCCGATCGGGTAAATAATCGTCTCATCCATGCCGCAGTCGATGACTCACTCACATTACTTGATGGAGAAGCTGAGAATATTCGTCGACTTCTCACCGATGACGATGTTACTATGGGGGAGCGAACTGAAACTCGACAGAATCTCAAACATAAAGGAATTGATATTAATCATCTTGAATCAAGCTTGATATCATATCAATCAGTCTATAATTATTTCAAACGTGACAGAAACATTTCTCGGAAGTCTCAAGAGACAACTCAGGATCCAACATCAAGTCTTGAACCGATTCAGAAGCTTGCAAATCGCCTGAGAGCCATCGTGACAAACAATATTGACCAATGGACCCGAAAAAATGTGGTTACTGATGGCTCATATGATGTGGATGTTGCTGTGTGGATCACATGTCAAGACTGTGGTGAACGATGGTCGCCAGCAGCATTTCTTGATGAAAGCGGGTGTCAGTGTACCAACACCACTGAATGTTAGCGATAGATGGAGATTTGATCTCTGCGTAGATCGAAATCCCATTGCCTGTTCAGCCAGGCACTGGGTCGTTCCACTCGGGGAGACAGAGGCTACTGGTTATCCCACTCTTTTCGAACCCTCGGTGATCTACAGAGAAGTATCAAGGATTGAACCAATAAAATACAATGATATTTGATACGCCCAATGCAACGGCATAAAACAGATTTAAACTATTTGTAAATAGGGATACAATCCAGACTCCCACTGCTGAGACGACTCCGACAAGAATCGCATATCTTACTCGAGAGAGTCCACGTACCCAATTATCTAACCGATAATACGTCTGCCGCAAAACACTCATATTGGGTTATGCACATCCCCACATATCAGTATCTCGTCCTCATGTAAACGACCCAACCCTACTTCGCTCACCGCATACGCGGTTCGCTCAGTGAGGGATGGGGCTTTGATCTGGATTCCCAGCGATCACCTGTCAGCGGTTGACCGATAGCCGTCGCCATTCAATATCCATATCCCACCATTCACACGCACATCTATTGGTGCGTCTGCGCCCCTCGACGTGGGCGAGGAACGCGGTCTGTGCTGTCGCCTCGACACATATCGTAGTCCGATGTTTTTCGCGCCGTTGTAGTTTGCGGTGATTTCGTACCCACACTTCAGACATCGGAACCGCTCACCGTCGCGGTTGTCCTCGTGAGTAAGCCCACAGTCGGTGTGTGAGCACCACTGGCTCGTGTGGTCGGGTTCGACCTGTTCAGCCGCCACACCGCGTTCTGGCGCTTTGTACTCAACGTACTCGACGAGATGACCGAATGCCCAGATGTGATGCCAGTCTGCGTGTAGCAGTCGCTCCCGAATATCAGTCAACTCCTCGAACACGATCACGTCGCAGCCGTGGTCAACCGCCTCATCAACAATCTCGTTGACGATCGTATGGATGTACTACCGGTTAACAACCATAATCTTATATTCAGAACACGAGAGACAAACCGACCCCTGGGCTGTATCTATCGCAGGAATTATGCATATATACTCATTCAGGGCTTCGCCACTCGCTGTATGAGGCAGGATCTTTCAATTTCCTGCGTCAACGATGCGACTTGCAGATGTCGTAATTGGGTCTACAGCAATCGCAGTTTCCACAGGTGATGTTCATATGAGATAGAAAATAGACATGGAGAAGACATAGGACGTTTGAATGGTATTACATCATATGCACGATGTCCTCGTTATTGGAGGTGGCGTTGCTGGATTGCAGGCTGCTGTATTCACCGCAAAGGCTGGACTCGAAACAGTTGTATTGGACGATGGCAATCCACTAGTCAGTAATACAGATAAGATTCAAAATCTCCTCACAGAGGAGCGAATTGCGGGCGATGAGATCATTAAGAGTGGTCGTGAGCGGGTTATGGAATTTGACGGTAATATCGAGAAGGCAACAGTAACGCGTCTTGACCGTGAGGATATGCCTGGACCGTTCACTGTCACAACAGAATCCGATGATTCATATCGAAGTGAAGCGGTCATTATCGCAACAGCGAACGAGTTTGACATGCTTACTCCACTGGATGACGAAATTGAATATGTAGATGGACCGGAAGGAGAGTTCACAATGGAAAAACATATTCAAACAGATGATGCTAATCAAGCAAGTGATAACATATACGTCGCTGGATTAGCGAATACATGGGAGTACCAGACGGCAGTTGCAATTGGCGATGGTGCCAAAGCGGCTATCAATCTTGTCAGTGACCGTAACGAGGAAGCATATATTGATCATGATTGGTAGGCTCAACATGTATCCGCCATATAATGTATGATGCTTATTTTATAGGATGCAACGAGCATTCCCAGGGTCTGACTCTGAAGCGATTCCCCAGGTTAATGTGAGTCAAATCATAGTAAACGCAGTGTGAACTACCCCACCATACTCCGCTATCGCTCCGTTGAGGGTGGGGCTTCCGTGTTCTCGCATCAGACTTTCTGCTTTTGTGACGGTATTTGCAAGTGGTACGTCTGGATGACGCATATCCACAGTGATACCAGTCTCCACCGACGCTCGGAGTCGGACTGCCCCAGCCCTACTCAATAGTGACAATGATAACTCAGGCTGACCGTGGTTAGTATCCCATTCTAAGTCAGTCTGATGAATACTGCTCGTTACAATTTAGTACGAGAAAGCATATGTTAATTATCTCTTGGCAAGATAATGCAAGCGGTATCCCCTCCCTACTCGCTCGTTTCACTCTGCTTGAGGAAGAGGACTTAGCCTCGTAATCGTTAATTACTGAACGATCATCTGTAGAAGCGAATACTCGTCGTTTCGATCCTCTCTGATCACAGGTGTCAGTTCGTTATTCTGCCGACCCTACACCCAATCTTCCGCAGGTACTGACTGCTACAAATAAGCGATTACTGAATACGGGATGAAGACGAACATGAGTGCGAGTGTTGAGAGTGCAGCAAAGAACCGCACGCAGATTATTATGCAGCGCGGACCGTTGACTGGAATCTCGTCAAAAACTAGCTCACGTTCACACAAGACAGATTAATTGCCAGATTGTCCTGGAGTTAGACATCTTCATTAAGACCAGCAATTTCATCTCTGCCGCGTTTCGTGTCCATATAAAGAGCTTACTGATAAGCGTCGTTCTAACAGGTAATTCCCGAATATATCAAATACATCTGACCAACCAATCTATACAGGAGCAACCTCAATACATTTCATATGAACACAATTTGTTATGAGTGTAATAAATCATACACAGAGCTTCAATTATTACCAGGTGAGGTCGATTTATGTCCGCAGTGTTTTGAACGGAAGCTCAACGGTGAATTATGATGAATATATGTTCACAAAAGGCTGCTAACAACGAATAATACATCGAGTGAATAGTATTGTGTATTATCCCGTGTTTTCTTATGAACATATTGGATGTCTGCAAGTCACGTCATCGAAACAGGAAGCTAAAAACTCCTGACCCGAGAAAGCGGCGTCATCCGTTGAGCAAGCAGGGTAGTTTACACCGAATATCATCTTTGTATGTTCCTGATCGCTATCAGACCGTTACAGACAGTGATGTCGCGACCGCAAATTTATCATCGATGGAGATTTCTAAATGTAGTGCAATGTCAGGACAATCTAATGTACTACGAAATCCGCTTGTGCATTATGGGTTACCGGCAGTAAACGCAGTTATTATCCTTGCAGTTGGCTTCTTATTTCTTGACCCCGGCATCACTCGTAACGTGCTATTTCTTGTTGTTGCGGTTGAGATCACCGTTGTGCCATGGGTATTAAAACGAGCAGGGAGACGAACCTAGTTAGAGGCGATCATAGATCTGTACTGCTAGAACATACTGGTGATTCTCGATTACCTCTACCGAACACTGGTGTGTATCGATGAGAGATGATCATCAGATAATGATATTTCGGATTGCATCTCCAATGACGATAGCAACGAATGATGCAACAATGCCAGCAACAAGCAGCAGGTAATTTGCTATTGTATTTTTTGCGGATACCAACTCCAATGAATAGTGAGTACCATCCTCCCCAAACGGTCTTACTCCCATCGGTGTGAGTGCGTCTGCCGCAATATGTGAAAGAATACCAGTCAGTCCAATAACAAATCCGAATGGAATTGATATAAGTATTGAAGCGATACGCGCATCAGCAAACATCACAGCAATTGTGGTCAAAACTGCAACAAGACAGCCAGTCAGAACAGCAAAGCTGATTGTATGTGTCACGCCACGATGTGTAAGAGTATCAATCTGTGTATCATAATCTGGAAGCGGTGCAATTGCCAGTGTTAATACTCCTCCAAGGACTGCTGCTACATCGAATCCAGCAATAATAGTGAGACATCCAACCGGAGCGTATGCCAGCAATGACGCACCATAATGACCTTTTCTGTACATTGATATTTTTGAGTTATGATACTACAACCACATTTATATGTTGTTTTTCTGATTTATTATATACTATCAGTACTGCATATTTATCTGTGGACGGCTTACATATAAATCATCAATAACACGCTATGATGAATAGTAAATATTAGTATATTAAGATCACCGAACTCAGTTTCTCACGCACGCGCGCGACGGGCTTATTAATCCTCTATACATAGATAACGTATGTCCGATACGACCATGCAGTCTATATCATCATCTGATCCTGATATTGAATACGAACAAACGGATGTTTCTGTACTTATTATCGGTGCTGGTGGTGCTGGTGCACGGACAGCAATTGAGCTCGCACAACAGGGGGTTGATGACCAACTTGTCTTAGGCAAACGTAGCCATGGCGATGCACATACAACGTGGGCACGTGGTGGTATCAACGGTGCGCTTGGAACGCATGATCCAGAAGACGACTGGACAATTCATGCTGCGGACACACTCAATGAGGGTCATTTTATCTGTGATCCAGAGAAAGTTGAGACTGTAACCCAGCAGATGCCAGATCGGCTGCGTGAACTCGATGAATGGGGAATGGACTTTTCACGAACCGAGGATGGTGGAGTTGATCAGCGGTTCTTCGGTGCGCAGTCATTCCGTCGCACCGCCTTTGCAGGTGATCATACAGGTGAATCGCTGCTTGATACACTCGTTTCACGAGCACAAGAGCTTGAAATACCATATGAAGAAAACACGATGATCACTCGTCTTATCTCCGACGGGGACTCTGTGCACGGTGCTGTTGGCATTGATCTTGATACTGGTGAATTCACTGTATTTAATGCCAATACGGTAGTGCTGGCTGCAGGAGGATATGCAGCAGCATATAGTCGTCATACTTCACGAGATGATGAAAATAACGGCGATGGTGCAGCACTTGCGTATGATGCTGGTGCATCATTGATGGATATGGAGTTTGTCCAGTTCCATCCGACGGGAATGGCAGTCGATGAGAGTGACTCTGAGTGGGCTGAGTGGAGTGGTCGTCTTGTAACAGAAGCAGTTCGCGGTGAGGGAGGACGGCTATATAATAGTGAAGGTGAGCGATTCATGGAACGGTACTCACCTGATCAAATGGAATTGGATGCGCGTGACGTCGTTGCTCGGGCAATTGCAAAGGAAATTGCGGAGGGGAGAGGAACAGAGAATGATGGCGTTCATCTTGATATCTCTCATCGAGATGCATCATTCATTGAAGAACGACTCCCACGAATGTACCAGCGATTTGCGGACCTCGGTGTTGACCTCGCTGAGGATCCCGTTGAGGTCGCACCGACCTCACATTACGGAATGGGTGGCGTTTCAGTCGATGAATACGGCGAAACAGATATTGATGATTTATTCGCTATCGGCGAGACAATGGCTGGTGTCCATGGTGCGAACCGACTCGGTGGGAATTCACTTGCTGAGACAGTCGCATACGGTACTGTCACCGGTGATCGCATTGCTGATCGGGTCACAGGGTCTGACGCAAATAATACAATCCCACACTCACTGCGTGAGAATCTTATCCAACCACATTTAGACGAACTACGCTCGTTGGCAAATGCTGACGGTGAGCATGATGTGATGACGGTCTTTGAAGAAATTCAGACGCTTATGTGGGAGCATGCACGTTTGCTTCGCGATCAGTCATCCATTGAATCAGGAATTGATGAACTCGAAAGAGTGCAATCAATGGTCAGCAACATGAATGTCGGTCCGGTTGGAAGTGAATCCTTTGAGTTCGCTATTGATGTTGGGTTTATGTTGACTGTCGCTGAATCAGTTCTTCGAAGCGCTGCACTGCGAACTGAATCACGTGGTGCCCACTATCGGATCGATCATACTGAAACCGAGTCATCATGGCAGAAAAATATCTATGTTGAACAAGCCGATATTGGCGGCATGCGAACGTGGACCGAATCAGTCGATACACCAAGTCCTGCTGTCCAAGCCGCGCTCGATGAAGGTCACGAACTCGACTATCATCAACTTGAGTAATTAAGCAGTTCGTCCCCATTTTTAATACGTCTCATATAATTACCCAATGGTATATTATTTGTCATTATAACCGATATATCATCGTCGAGAGGTGATAATAATCCCAATGAGTGTCATAGCTCCTCCAATCGCAGTAAATCTTGTCGGGAGTTCGCTCAATAATACTACTGCAAGTACCGTGCTACACACAGGTTCAGCAAGGAGTGAGACACTGACAACACTTGATTCGACATGTGCAAGAGCCCAATTCAGGACGGTATGACCGAGAATTCCTGGTCCAAGTGCCATGAGGAGAAAGAGAAACCATTCATACGGTGGATACGCAAATAATGTATCATTTACAGCGGTCGTGAGAGCAAGTAGCACAACCACACAAACCGCATACACAATCACAACATATGGGACAAGCGGGATGCGCTGCCGGAGTGACCGACCGGTGAGAACATACCCAGCCATGCACACAGCAGCCACAATTGCAAGTACATTCCCATAGAGCGGTGCTGATCCTACGGTAGGTGCACCAACAATTGTCCCTCCAAATGACATAATCGCGATCCCACAGAGTGCAATCATCATCCCGACACTAGCACGACGTGTAATTCGCTCAGATAGAAATAACGCTGCACCACTCGCAACAAACAATACCTGTATTTGTACGATTGTCACAGAGGCAGCCACGCTTGTCCATGCTAGACTTTCAAACCACAAAGCAAAGTGCAATGCCAAAGCGACACCAGCTGCACTCGCAGCAATCCAATCACGACGAGAGAGTTGATAAAATGCATCACGATAAGAGTGAACCGCAAAAGGCAACAATAGCACCGTTGTGAATAGGACACGATACAGTGCAATAACGAGTGTTGGCGCTGAACTGTATCGGATCAAAATAGCACTTGTGCTTACTGCAAGAATAGCAATACCAAGCGCTACTACAGGCGGTATTGCATCCGTTGCACGTCGAACAGAGACCCCCACAACTACAATGCTATACGGTGAAATATTAATGATGTGAACTGCGCAGCACTACTTACCCAGAGGCGCTTATATATGCTGTACTGGATAGTTATCGTAACTTGAGGTATTAATATCCAAGATTGAAAATGAAAAAAACTAATTGGTGCCTCTGACGGCATCCCAATTACAATTGATAAATTAATAAGAGTTACTATTATTACAGATTATAACACTGTCATATCGACGCTCTGATGAGTCATCTGAATTATCCAAATCGAGGAGAGTGCCGCCTCCAATTCTCAAAGGTTAATCATATAGTGATTATGGAGCAGATGTTTCACCCTTAGTATCTGAGTTTGCAACTGTTCGAGCAGGGAGACGCGCATAAAGCACGGCTGCAATCGCGGTAACACCTGCTAATAGGAAAAATGACTCCGCAAGGAGTTCACGACTCGCCATTGCTCCAACGACAGTCGACCCAGTAGCGCCGAATAAGAAAAATCCACTTCGAAGGGTTCCCCATGCGGTTCCAGTGACGGTATCGGGTAACACAGCAATAATATACGCATTTGAAACCGGTGCAATACCAAGTCGGGATCCAATAAGCACCGAAACAACAGCAAGTGGTACGATACCATCGACAAGCGGCACTGCAATTAGTGCTGGAACGCCAATCACTGTCATTGCAGTCAAGCTAATACGCTCACCAAATCGGGTCGTGATCGCTCCGGCAGTGACTTGTGTGATTGCACCACCCAAAAATAAGAGTGCAAGCATCCCTGCCGCAAGAGACTGATCAAGTTGTTTCGCAGAGACAAGATATGTGACATAAAATGCCGATAGCCCCTGAAAGGCGAATAGCATCAATGCGACTGCTGTTCCCGCGAGAGCAACTCCACGGTGACGAAGCGCACGGATACCATTAGCTATGAGCCCCTGAATCGAGACAATTTGTGAACGTGAGGTTGATTCAGAGGCTGCAGGTGGGGTCGTGGTATGTCTATTTGCAATAACACGATGCGTAAAGACACTTGTCACCGCAAGCAGAGGAACTAATGATATAATCACAACGCGCCACCCAAGCTCATCAACGACTGCTCCGGCTGTCAATGGTAATACTGCTGAACCAACACTTCCCGCAGCAAGCGTTGCACCGATCGCGGCACTGTCATTACTCGGAAATGTTCGCGATAACGCTGTACCACGGGCGGGACCGTAGAGTCCAGTCGCCAGACCAAACACACCGCATCCAGATAAGAAAATGATGAATACTGGTGCAGCTCCGAGGATCACAACACTTCCAGCGGTGAAAAGAAGGCTTCCAGTGAGTAACCGTCGTTCGCCTAATCGATCGATGAGGATGCCGGCAGGTGATTGCATTATCGCATATGTCGCCCACATAAGTGTCACTGCGATGCCAACACCCAGATTACCGACAGCAAACGTTGTTTTCACTTGTGGGAGGACAGCAGGAACGAGAAACCGACCACCAAGAACGAATACCCACCCAAGTGCAATCGAGATGAGCGTCCATCCGCGACCATCACCACGTAGCCGACTGACTGCTGTGTTAGTCCCCATGTGGTACCTCGAGGTAGTACCCATGAGGGAATTGTGATTTCACCTGCTGGTGAGCGACTTCGAGTTTGAATACTGAAAGAAAATATATTATCCTTACATTCATCGAATCATATTGAGAGCGTTGAGTCAAGTATCGATATGAGTTCCTTGCACAGACCAGAAACTACCAGATATAGGGAGTAACTTATCAAAATCGGTTTTTCGTTTGGTATCTCAGTTATCAACAATACCTCATTATCTTAGGACACTGAAACAGCAAGAGCAAATGATTACACCAGCAATGTCAATATATCACGATTTTGACTACGTAGACTCTGTTATCTCATCTATAAGCCGGTCATACATTCGAAGTGAAATAAATTCGCCGTCAAGATGAGCCGTCCCATGGTGAGCGTATTGAGTTGTCTGGTCATGATCGCCGACTGGATCGTCCAACTGGACTGTCACATGAGCATGAACAAGGATGATCACAATAAGTTGGAACGGTCAATACTGAGGGTCTATGACGAATGTCTTCCGTATTGAATTTCCTCGCGATTTGCTTATCAGTCACTATAGTATGAGTCTCGTTATTCAATACAAGACGCGTATGCCGGCATTCTAGTCGAATGACCTCGGCTCCACAGAGAAACAGTGCTCACATTGCCAACAATTATCAGAAGTATGACCAAAACGGTGACTCCCATATGCTCGTAACGGATTTTCTACAGATACGTAAGGCGAGTTTCTCGGGGCTTTGTATTGATGTTGCTGTGACGTTGACACTGAGGCGTGTTCTGTTCGTTCGATATATCGTTCAATCGTCTCCGTTGAGGCGGTTCCCGCAGCCCCAATGGAGTCCGACCGTTCGTAAACGACCACGGGTCGGGTGACCCGTGGAACTCTCGCTGTTTCCTTTAGAGCTCACCGCCCCACAATGCCTCTTCAAAAATGACTCGTGCTGTTCCCACATCTTTCGAGCCACTTCGGGTGGGATGAGAGGAGTAATATTCTGATTTTTTATCTCGTGAATAAATCTTGTGCTGCCTGCAGCATATATCAAGAATCCGCGGCGATATCTTATAGCATTCTAGCGTATATTAGGATATGTCAACGACGACTGAAACGGCGAATAACCCGCAAGCAGACGTATATAATGGTGAATGGACAGCAGGTGTCATTGGGGGCATTGCTGGGGCAATAGTGATGGCTGCTGCAATAATTGCAATGAATACACCAACACTTGCTGTCGCGATTCCATCATTATACACACTTGCACCGCCAGCAAACGTTGGGCTTGGATTATTTGTCCATCTCTCCCATGGCGCTATTCTTGGCGTTATCTTCGCAGCACTCATCGGTGTCGGAGGATTCTCGAGGCTTGGCGCACGAGTTGGTGTCGGTGTAGTATGGGGAGTTATTACGTGGGCCGGGTTTGCTGCGCTCGTGATGCCGGTGTGGCTCGGTGCTGTCGGGTCACCCGCCAGTCCACCATTACCAAACTTTGCACCACCATCATTGCTGTGGCATCTTCTCTATGGTGTCGTGCTCGGTGTTATCTATGATGTCTCCGAGGATATTGCTTAAACCGTGGAATTCGACATAAACCTCTGTTTTGACCACTAGCCGTCAGAAAGAGTATCCACCGATCAGATCAAATCCAACATCCCGCTGGTTAATCGTACGCCGCTGTCGCTTCAGTTTGGCTGTGACGGAAAGGCTACAGTCCGTCGGTTTTCACGGCGTTAGGGTCCGAATGACTCTCGTACCCGTATTTCAGACACTCGAACGCCTCATGCTTGCGGGCGCTCTGGACGAGACTGGATTATAGTGAGAGAGCCTCACGAACGTCAGAATACATCTTGTCGTGGAGCGTGGAGTGTGTTTTTTCGCCGTGATTTCGGAGGGGTTTCCGCTCCATCCGTGGTCAGCGACGTCGGGCCGCGTGACGGAATTGCTCGGGCGTCTCATCGAGAACACAGTGTTTGTCCTCGGGAACATTGAGTTTTATTTGGATGTTTCGGACAAGCTCCATATTTCATGAGTATATCTGAAGATATTGAATTGATATAATACATCGGGAGTCGGTTAACTACCAAACGTGGAATGTGTCATGGAGTGTCAGGTTCCTCCTCGGGGTCAAGCCCCGAGGTATCCGGCTTGATTCTTGATGAAACACTATGACTGGGCTCGCCGAAGATAATATCTCTCACTTGTTTGAGTGATGACTACTCTCTTCAAGCGGTTGTGAAAAAATAACAATACTGATAACCGACAGTTGATTAATGTAGTTTTCTCGACTCTAATGAGTATTATAAATTTATTAATAGCATCGACAACTCAACTGGTGCTGTTCACGAGAGTGAGTTCCCTGCAACGATAGTATCAAGCTACCAGATGATGATCTTCATCGATAAGTTGCTGGTGAGTGCCTCCTGATAAACGCCCAAAATAAGAGACCTCATTCAATATATCGTATGCTATTGCTTATCACTAATCACACTGATTCCATTATCTGTCATGCGGACATGTAGCAAGGTTTGCTCGAGTGTCTGATCAGAACCGGAGTCCGAATCGGAGTCAAAATCGGTTACATCAGCGAGCTCGGGAGCGCATCCCATCATTCCAATCTGATTGAACCCGCATGCATTACAGACTGCATCCTGTGGGTTTGGTTTGTACTCATCTTTACTCACTGTTGCTGCAAGATATCCAATATCTGTGATCTCATCATTACACACTGAGCAGTTCAGTGGTTGTGGTGTTGAACGCAGCTGCATATTTCTCCATTCGTATTGTGCGTATATCAGTGGTTGGCACTGTGATAATAAGATGCGTGTTTCTGTATGAATCCATACATACCAGAACTGGAACACCAACTTGCGTGTTTCATCTCGAGTCAGGAAAGTCGCAGTATCAACAACCGATATAGAATCAGTTGATACGCAGGACGGGATTACTCACAATCACTGTACCAGCTGTCATTCTCTCATTGCTAAATATCGCACCCCTCTCAATGCCATGATGCCTCACCTCTGATAGTGATTGATTTGAATAGTTTCACTGACGGTGTCGAATGACGCGGATTCAGTGGCTCGTATCACCGACACGGATAATCACGGCAGTAGAGACTTGCACTAATGACTATGAGATTATATCAGAGTTAATTATAACACTGCAGATTTTTGATAATAGAATCCAGTTACTGCAGGCTCATACCCTCCTCAGAAATCAAATCACTCCCGTAGCAATCGAGTATGATTGCGTACTCCAGCGAGTCATTATTATTCTGAGTAAAATACCTCCCAAGTTGGCTCCCCGTCGTCAGGATCAGCGATGGATTCGACCTTTTCACGTTGAAGTGCATTCAACTGTGCTGTTGCCATTGCAGTCCACTGGTGGAATTCACGACGTAATTGCGCCCGGACTGTTTCTGGTGATACCGGCGTATAAATATACACCTCACCGCCACTATCAAGTAGTCGTCGTTGTTTTTTGACGACACCAATTGATGCAAGATGATTGAGATGCCGATTAATTAAACTCCGATCATACTCAGTTTGCTCTGCAAGTGTTGCTACGGTCACCGAACCGCCTTCCATTACACATAAACAGAGTTCTAATTCTGTTTCTGACATATCAAGGACACTTTTCAAAAGTTCAGAGAGTGTTGGAGTGCTTGAAATAGGATCATCTTCTATCACCTCCATTGTCTCCTCACAGCATCTGATCTCTCCATCACCAATCCCAAGATTTCCACAGTGTGAGCACTCAAATGTTGTCACATCATTACTCATGATTAAGCTTATGTCACCGTGATATAATACACTGTATTCGCTGTGTATTTTAACCACAATAGCGATATTTCAGTCAAATAGACACAATCCGCAATATATGGAATATCATATACTATCTGTTGTTTCAAGGATTCGGCAATATGCATGGCATAAAAACGTAGATAACCAATGTGCTAACATGTACATGATTACAAGCACGCATATTAGATATTGATGCGAGACGCAATTCCCGAACCCCCAACTGAGTCGCTCTCACCACTTGCCACAGCAACAGCAGAAGTCATCACACAGTATTCATACGACATCACAACAGCGATTAATGCCATTGATGATGCGATTCCTGGATTTGGTGGACTTTTTGATCCAGGAACAACGATGGATGAGCGACGAAATGCAATCGACACCGTTCTTGAGACGACCGTCGATATCCAGGCGTCTCATCAGTTAGGTGATCATGATTTTGAGAAGCTCATACTGTATACAGACGGCAGTTCTCGGGGGAACCCAGGACCAGCAGGAGCAGGGGCTGTCGTTGAAACGCCGGATGAAACGGTGTTATGTCGAGTTGGACGACCAGTTGGGTCACGAACAGGGAATAACACCGCTGAGTACGCTGCACTTCATCTTGGACTTGCCTGTGTTCTCACACGATATGGGGTATCGCCGCTTGAGATTCGGATTGATTCGATGACAGTCATTGGTGACATCTGGCAGGGTGCGACTCGGGAAGAATTCACAGACTACCGACGTGTGATTAATACGTTACTTGGTGAATTTCCAGATCATCACTGGACGCATGTTGTAGACGCTGAGCGAAATCCTGCCGATGCACTTGCAACAGTGAGTGCTGATATTGCCGGACTTGGTCCTGGGGCATAAACTGAAACATCGATAATAACTTTCTGTTATTTGAAAACTGGATAGTATCTATCAGAATACGAATCAGAGAATAATGATATTTGAGAAGATACGTTACCTGATGGTATGAGCTACTCCACACTCATGCGCAGTACAAGGCGGATATGATCTTGCGTCAGTTCATCAACTTGGGTAGTGCTCAGTTTAATTCATGACTGTTTCATATTAAAGTAAGAATTGCAGTACGCAAATGCAAGATTGGATAACTGATATTGCTGTCTAGCCAGTATAAGATATAATGATACAACCACTGGTCGGGGAGACCCCGACATATGAGGTGGATGGTAAGACAACAGTGCCGTGGATTCTTGGCACCCAACTCCATCCTGATGTTGGTCCGCTCGCACGGGCACCTTCTGGATCCCGTGTTTTGTTGATTGAGGCACATAATTTTGCACGACGAAAATCGTATCATCATGATAAACTCGCAATCATGTTTAGTGGGATGCGACATTTCAGAGATGAACTTGAGGATGCGGGATATGATGTCGTTTATTTCAAAGCACCCACGTTCAGCGATGCTCTTGCGGAGTATTTTGAACGGTATCCTGATGATGAACTCATACAGATGCGCTCACCAAGCTATAATAGCGCGATGCGGTTTGATGAACTCGTTGAAGATGTTGGTGGGCAGTATCGATCTGTCGAGAACGAACTCTTTGTTGGGACAACAACAGCTTTTGATGAGTGGGCGAATAATTCAGATACCGATCCATTCAGACACGAGACATTCTATCGATGGATGCGAGGGAAAAGCGGTGTATTGATGAATGATGGAGATCCTGTTGGCGGCGAGTGGAATTATGATGATGAAAACAGGGACTTCCCTCCAGATGATTGGGAGTCACCGCCAGTATATGACCCAGAGCATGATGAGCTCACAACAGAAACCATGTCATGGGTCGAATCAACGTTTGATACATGGGGAGACACAGACTCACTCATCTGGCCAGTTACTCGCGAACAGGCACTTGAGAAACTGCATCATTTTATCTCTGAGCGGATTCCATCATTTGGTCCGTATCAGGATGCAATGCGACGTGAAGATTGGGCAATGTCACATGCATTGTTAGGCAGTTCAATAAACCTTGGATTGCTCCATCCTGTTGAGGTAATCCAAGAAATCGAAACTGCATATCATAATCGCGACGATATTCCACTGAATTCGGTTGAAGGCGTCATCAGACAAATGCTTGGATGGCGAGAATTCATGCGACATGTTTACCGCCATACAATGCCTGAACTTGGCTCAGCAAATCAACTTGATGCGCAGCATGATCTTCCATCAGCATATTGGTCAGGAGAAACAAACATGGCTTGCCTTGGCGAAACGGTTGATGATGTCAAACAACGCGGATACTCACATCACATACAGCGACTGATGGTGCTTGCAAACTTTGCAACGCTGTGGGGTGCTGACCCAAGCGAATTGAATGAATGGTTTAACGCAACATATGTTGATGCATACCACTGGGTTACGACGCCAAATGTCGTTGAAATGGGACAATACGGAGAGGGAGTCTTTGCGACCAAGCCGTATGTCTCCTCAGCGAATTATATCGATAAAATGAGTGATTACTGTGGTGAATGTAAGTATTATAAGACAAAAGATACGGGCGATGGTGCCTGTCCGTTTAACGCACTATACTGGGACTTCCTTGATCGAAATGAGGAGACCCTTCGAAGCAACCATCGAATGGGGCTGATGTACAGCCATGTGGATAACAAACGCGAGGATGGCGAGATGGAGAATATCAGAGAACGTGTTTCGGATCTTCGCGAAATGGAACGCGCAGGGACGCTATAACTTCTGACTATCCCGATAACCGGATATCTAGGTGCATATTCTGATATCAACGATAGTGGGAGTATCAATTCGCCTGTGAGGATTCTGTAGATAAAATACGGCAAGCGTCCCAGAAGTAGAGGTACTTTATCCCGTGTGTGGAACGTGAATATGAGTATACTCTCAGGCATTTGTGGCATATATCTATGATTCAATTCACGGTTTGGCGTAAAAAGTAGAATATACTACGTAGTACTATATTTGATTACATCGTATCATATTCTAAATATGTCATCACGGCTGGTCCGCGTGACATATACACACTGGGGTCCATGTGATGGTAATGCCCGAATTTACTTTATATGGTGGAAAGGGCGGTGTCGGCAAGACCACTTGTGCGTCGGCAACAGCACTCGCCAACGCCCGCCATGGGAAGCGGACACTTGTGGTTTCAACAGACCCTGCCCATTCAGTCGGAGACCGATTTGAGATGAGTGTCGGTGCTACACCAACATCGGTTCACGACACGTACCCGCTGTATGCTGCTGAGATTGACCCTCAACAGCGACTTGATGATAATTATGCAGATACGATTGACGCGTTGACAAATGAGATTGAGAATCTCGGCGTCGATATTGGTGATACATTTGGAATTGACGCTGGTGATGTTATTGGCAGCGATGAACTTGCTGTCGTCGACGCATTCAGTCAGTATATTGGCGATGATACATGGGATCACGTTGTCTTCGATACAGCTCCAACCGGACATACACTTAAACTTCTCCAACTTCCCGATATCCTTGATTCAACATTTGGCAAAGCATTGCAGGTAAAATCGCAGGTTGAAAGTGTGACAAACGCGGTGAGTGGATTTTTTACCGGTGGGAGTGACGACCGAGAGCGTGGACTCTCAGATATCGATGTTGACTCAACAAAATCCCGTATTGAGCGTGTTGCTACGGTTCTTCAGAACCCAGATCAGACCCGCTTTCGAGTTGTCATGGAACCTGAACGACTCTCACGACTTGAGACTGAACGATTACTCGAACGACTTGAGAGTGCTTCGGTCCATGTTGATCAAATTGTCGTCAATAAAGTGCTCACCGATATTGATACATCATGTACGCTTTGTAGTACCCGCCGAGAAAGCCAACAAAAGGTGTTACAACGGACTCAAGAGCAGTTCGACCAACCAGTGACGACAATTCCGTTAATCGCCGGGCATGACGGATATGAAGTGCTTGAAATTGTCGCTGAGCATCTTGATCATACTGATACATAACTGCGCCTATCGCTGTTGAATCCTGTCGTAATCTCCATTATCGGGGATGCAAGCCGAAAACCTCGCTCTCCAGGGCAAGGAGAATGCTAAGATACCGAACTATTGTATAGATAGTATCATTTCGAATCTCATTACGGGTGTGTTATATATTGATATTATAACCATAGATTATATGCCGCGGAGGACTCTTGTGTCTTGATGTCGATATATAATATATGTCACGAGAAGTCACACACGAGGCAAATGGACCGACACCGCTTGATGAAGATGATCTTGAAGAGCAGGGCGGAACTGCATATCTTTGTGCTTGCGGTCTCTCAAATAACAAGCCGTACTGCGATGGGTCACATAATGCAACGGCAGATGAAGAGGAAGATGTGAGTTATAAATATGAGGATGACGATGACGAAAACCCTCGTCACGAAATTGATGAGATTGCTTTCACAGACGACTGAAATAATAGTTGGCGACATATTCTCAGTAGTCGGGGCTTGACCGTCTCATAGTTGATACGAAGATGCCCGTTGAATACGCGTGATTGCTCGAGTGTCACCGCAAAATAACTCAAATCACTAGGTATAGCCAAGATCTTCAAGCTGACTTCGTGTTGCTGCTGTCACCTCAACAGCATTGCTGTCTGATCGGTTATCTGGAATCTGATCGTCAAGAGACTGTAGTACTGATTTCAGCTCATCAGCAGTGACATCTGTCTCATCACCTGCGATACGGAATCCCTCATCTGTTTCATATCCATACGCAGTGTCTGTCACAACACCACAGTAATCTGTGTCAACGGTATCGATAGCTGATGGGTCATATCCACGCTCGAGCAGCGTGTCACGCCGCATCGTTGCAATCCCATGATACTCAGTTCGCACAGGTGCACTACTACCGTATGTCCGAAGATCTCGACCACGGCTTGCGCTCATGTCAGTGCCATCACTCCCAGTTGCGATTGATAATATCGTCTGATGCACATCAAGTAATGATACAAGATCATCACGTGAGGTATTGGGAAACCCTGGACCTGTAATCACCAATGGAATTTGAAGCAGTTCAGGATAGACCCCATATCCGTGCTCCCATACGTCATATGTCCCGAATAATTCACCATGGTCAGCGATTGTAATCACGTAATCGAAATCCTCGCGTAACGTTTCAAAGATATCACGATAGATATCCGCGAGATATGAGACTGAATCATCGTATGCTGCGGTTGCATGATCGCTATCGAGAGTTATCTCAGGTGTGTCAAGTTCATTCGGATCGATCCCAGCAGCGACCGCATCCGCCGGATCAGTGAATCTTGTCCGGAATGTTGCCTCAAATGCTGGACCCATTGCATACGGCTTAACCGAGCGATGTGATGATGGGACACGATATGGTTGATGAGCTTCCATGAGATTTGCAAACAAAAATGTAGAGTGCTCATCGGTATCGGTGACATTCGCCCCATCACGGTTGATATAGTCTTGAAATGCTGTAGCACCGCTGTCAACGTCTCCAATGTCATATGCGTGGCGTGCATGTTTGACGCCAAGTTGGAGTGACTGCTGAACATCATACTTACCAGACAGTATCTGACGTACACCATCTGCATACGCTATTGATGCTGATGAATCGTTCTCCTCCATATGTCGAAACCAATTGAATATCTCTGGTTCAGGGAGTGAAAGACGCCATGTTCCCTCAAATGAATTAAACCCCCGATCATAATCGTACGCCGGCGAGACATTGATATTTGCAGAAAATGCGTTCGTATCATAGCCAGCTGTTTGCAGTCGCTCAGCGAGCGTTGGGACTGACGTTGACAATGTCCAATCATGAACTGTCACGCCCACCTCACTCGGGTATCGCCCAGTAAAGAGCGATGCATGGGCAGCACCGGTCCAGTGACTCGTTGACCATGCGTGTGTAAATCGCGATCCAGGAAGCCATTCGAAATGTCGATCAAATGCGTCCGCTCGCACCGTGTCAAGAACGACGACTGCAATATTACTCATAAGATTATTAGATACTCATATAGTGAATGTGGTGGTGCCGGATATATCTCTTGAAACTCTGAGCATATTTTTCATATGTTATATGATTGCGTCTGTCTGATTATTATTACCGCTTTGATCGTCGCGGTAGCAAAATAGAACATCTAGGTGAGATGAAACAAAAAGTGATGGTACCGACTAGGCGAGGGAGCACAGTTCGATGTGTTTATTAAATGTTAGATTATGCTCATTTCGTCTTCTGTGCATTCAATTGACGTATATATATTTATACCCGTAACTAAATGTGAGGATTTAATCTGAAGGGGCACATCGTCAATATGTTGTGTCGAACACCTTCGATGAGACGGTTCGATTTTCGCTTGTGCAACTCGATGACTACGGGCCATGGACGGTCACACCGGCTCCACGCCGAGAGACAGATCTCCAGGCATTACAGGCTCGAATTTATGCCGACTTTGCCGACTTTGTCGGTCGAAGCGATGGATATGCATTTTATAATCGATTTGATAATATGCTCGGGGTTGTCAATGATATTTCACCAGAGGAATTCGCTCGGTTTCAAGAACGGATCCGGAATCGATATCCTGTCACTGCTAGTGTTGGTATTGGCGAAGCAACGACACCTGTTGAGGCGGTTCGCCGGGCAAGTGAACAGCTACAACAGGCTGGTAGCGCTCAAGACTCTAATCGGCGCGAAGCACTTCGGTATGGTGGGGTCTCAGGAACAACAACATCGCCACAGATGACAGTTGCGCATTTTGATATTATCGATGTGACGGGGACATACACTGATGATACCAATGCTGTTGATACTGAGTTAGCAATCCGTGATTCCGCTATGACGCTCAGAAAGCATCTCCGATCAGAACACGATAGTGTTGCACAATTTGTTGGTGGTGACAATGTCATTGCAGTCTGCCCACAGCTATCATATGATACGTTTGAGACGATTCTTGAACATGTTAGCGCAGAAGCTGGCGTTGAGTATCAAGTTGGCATTGGGCGGGGGCAGACAGCACACGATGCTGGAAGTGATGCAAAACATGCACTTGAGGTGTGTCGCGAATCGGGTATCTCCGCATATGAAGTCGATAGCACAGATCATACCGCAGACGATGAGACTGACAGTATGAAAAGCGGTCATGGCCGTGACACGGTTGAGTCTGAGTGGGTTGGCGAGTAGTGACGATGAGACAATCAGTATCTCTCAGTGATGTAACTGCCGCCAGTGGTGTTGAGACGAACAGTGTAATAAACACGTACATCAGATATGGATACTGATATAACTCAATCCGGTATGGATACACGCGTATATCTGAGCATGCACAGCGCGCTGTCTAATACGGCTAACAATCAGACGACACAGACAGAAATCGGAGAAAAATATGACTGATAGCTCTGATGTAGACTCCGGTACGCGCGTGCACTCAGATGTGAATGCAGGTGTTGAGACGGATACGGCAGACAAACTTGTTTTTACTGACGTCCGTGATGTCAGTCTACAGTCAGTTTCAATAGAAGATCTTGACCCAAACGGTGTTATCGTTGAGACGACCGTCTCAGCAATCAGCCCTGGAACAGAATTACTCGTATATAACGGAGAGGTTCCTGAGCAGATGGCTGCTGACGCAACACTCGAAACACTCAATGGTGATTTGTCATATCCGACAGCATATGGGTATGCTGCTGTTGGTGATGTTGTCAAAACGGGGACACAAGCAACTGACCGACTTGGCGAGCAGGTCTTTGCATTCCATCCGCATCAAAATCGGTTTTCTGTTGATTCAGATGCACTTATTGCGGTCCCAGATAACTTAGACGCTGAGACTGCAGCATTATTACCGACCGCTGAAACAGCAACGAATTTTCTACTTGATGGATCACCTCGTGTTGGTGAACGCGTTGTTGTGTTCGGAGCTGGTGTTATTGGGCTGTGTACAATACAGTTACTCGCCGATCTTCCAATCAGCGAACTTGTTGTCGTTGAGCCAATCCCTGCTCGGAGAGAGTTAGCACGCTCATTTGGTGCAGATCGTGCGCTTGACCCATCAGCAAGTGAGGATATATTTAGTTCTCATGACCCACCCGGTGCAGACCTCATTTATGAGGTATCGGGTCAGCCAGCCGCGCTGAATGCTGCAATTGATCTTGTCGGGTATGATGGTCGGATCATCGTCGGCTCATGGTACGGTAATAAACCAACAGAGCTTGGACTTGGTGGTGATTTCCACCGTGACCGCATTACAATTACATCGAGTCAAGTGAGTACGATTGACCCTGACCTCCGAGGGCGATGGACGACTGACCGTCGATTATCCGTCGCAATTGAGCAACTCAATACCATTGACGTTGAAGCACTCATTACTGATCGAGTTCCATTTACTGACGCCCCAAGTGCATACAACCGACTGACAGAAACACCTGAGTCAACACTTCAAGTATTACTGACGTATCAATGAGTGAACATACTACATGCAATGCGTAGCACACAATACACGAAACTACATTGGCAGTGGTTATGATCCTAGCTCGGACTCGGACGCAGACGCAGGCGCAGATTCATAGTCGTAACCAGCGCACTCGCAGTATACACTCAAACTGTGTGACAGTGGCTTTGAGACACAATCAAAAGACAAAATCAGAAAAACTACGATATGATTAACAGAGGACTATCAGCAGAAACAAATGATAATAAGCCGATAGAGCGTGAAAATAAATAATGACAACAGCGTACTCATATGAACTTGCTGTCCAGCGTGACTTCATCGCACAACACGTTCTCACAGTGCCAGATCCGGAGCCTCCAGAGGGACAGATACATAGTCACCATTTTGAGGTTGAACTTCACTTTGCAGGTGACTCACTCGGCGAGTATGGATATCTGTTAAATATCGTTACTGTTGAATCAATACTTGAAGATCTCGTTGAGCGATATCGTGATTCAGTACTTAATGACCTTCCTGAGTTTGAAGGACTAAACCCAAGTGTTGAGAATTTCTCACGGATATTCGGCGATCATGTCGCAGAGAGGCTGAGTGTTGCTGGTGAAACCACGCCTGATCAACTCCGAGTGCAAATCTGGGAAGACGATGCAGCATGGGCGAGCCATACACGGACAGTATAACAATGGCTGTTGATCATGCACTCGTTCGATATCTCGAAGCAAAACGAACCGTCGACAATCGGTCGTTCTCACGACGGGTGAGAGAAACACTTCATGAATTGCTCCCTTCAGAACCAGAAATCATTGATGTTGGTGCTGGGACAGGGGCGACGGTTCCACGGTTACTCGACTCTGGAATCGGTGGATCATACCGCGGTATTGACTCATCTGAGCGATTGACTGCATATGCCCGCGCTGTTCGCTCTCGTGAACTCCGGTTTCGGGGATATGATGTCACAACAAGCCCCGATGGGATGTTTACTGTTAATGACACATCAAATATAGACACTGATACTCAATCTGATGCTGAATCAACGCTTACTGTTGCCTTTGAAACGGCTGATGCACTCACTGCTGTGACGAATAGTAATGATATCGACCTTCTGATGGCGCAGCAATTCATGGATCTTGTTTCGATTGAAGATGCACTAGATGTGTTCTTAGATGCACTTCGTCCGGGCGGGTTGGCGTACTTTCCGCTCACATTTGATGGGACGACTGTTTTTCAGCCAGACCATCCCGCAGATAATGCGGTTGAGACAGCGTATCACGATGCGATTGATGCTATCCCGGATCGAGATAGCCATGCAGGACGACACCTCTTAGATGCACTCCGCGATCGACCTGGAACGGTGCGTGCGGTTGATGCTGCTGATGCAATCGTCTATCCGCAAGGGAATACATATCAAGGTGATGAACAGTATTATCTTCAGCAGTTACTCGCGTTTGTTGAGGAGACTGTGACAAGTGATGTCGTTCCTGAAATTAATGAATGGATTACATCGCGACGTCAGCAGATATCCGATGGACTACTCAGTTATGTTGGTCATCGGTATGATATATTATATCAGACACCGACACGTCACTCATAGTAATAGTTGTTCTCATCCAATCATACACGTAAAAAATGTCGAGCCAGGATTCATCTGTTATTCCTCCCATTGATCGTGAGAGAGACTTCAGCTCTGTAATCGGTGTTTGATATTTGATATTGATATCGATATCAAATGTCGATTCAGATCCGAGTCGAACAGAGTCCAATATTTCTGGGTTTGACTTTGGTTTGAACTACTCTTCGGGATTAAGATCAATTGTTCCGTCAACAGTCCAATGTGCATGGTCTGCATCGGGTCCAGTCTTACTCGGAACCTGAATCTCCATATTGCGGAGTCGGAGTGTGGTCGACCCGTCACCACCGCTCATCTCTTCGTACACCATTGCAACGAGTTCAGGCCAGTTGTTTGTCTGCTCGACTGGAGTATCATCATTCGAACTCATACATGTCTCAATTCGACCGCAAGGAAATACCGGTGTCGGTATCCGTTTTGTATGTATATATGCTGATGATTCTTGAACAATATCTATCAAAACCATCTATCAGAAAAGAATAGCGCAAGTGCCCCGACTCACCGTGGGCGGGGTGAAGCGCGTCAAAACACGAGCTTCTGAGAGATAGCGAACCATAACAAAATACAGTGCAATCGTCCAAGCTCACCCAGACAATGTTGTTCGGACTAGACATCTACACAGGGAGTGACGACAACTTGCTAACCGGTTGTCTCGAAGCCCGACGCATCCGCAACGAAACCAACCGACTCGGTCGAGCTGGTTGGGACTGGAGTAAGATCAAATCAAGTGTCGTTGACAACGCTAATCACCTCAAAAACACCAGTCAACTCATCGTTGACAGAGTACTCGGTGAAATCGAAACGTATCACGACAACAAAGATGACGGCTGAGGATGGTCCTACCCGTACATTGACCAGTCGTACTCGATGGTAATGAACCACGGCGAAGGCTACCACCTGTTCCTCGAAGACGACAGGACGGTTCGGTTCCGTATCATTGCTACGAGAGGCAGGCACCTCAAAGCTGAACTCCGTGGTAGCCTCGACCACGTCGACCACTTCGACCGTCTACGGACTGCGTTCAGCGATGAAGTAGCGGGTTGGGACCGCTGAAGTCGTTCACAACCACACGAGTGGCGACTCCACGTCATGGTCATATGTGAGTCTCATCAAGTCGCCAGCAAGAACAATGCAGACACAATTGTTGGTGTGAATGTGAACGAGGATTGCATCGCACTCGCTGCGATGAGTCGAAACGTCTCGGTGAAAGAACAACGCCACGAGTTCTTCACCAAACGTAAGCGGATGCAGAAAGCCAAACAGACTGCGTTCGAGACAGTCGTCCAACCGTAGAACCCGACTACGTTCATGACTGTCTACACAAGTCTCGCAGTTTTCGAGTCCGGTCATCGTCTTTGAATACCTCAAGGATATGCGGGAGTCCATCGACTACGGTACGCGGATTAATTGTTGCCTCCACTCACTCGCATTTCATTCCCTCAGAGAGATGGTGGAGTACAAGCCTGCGTGGAACGGGATCCCGTCAGATGAGGTTGACCCAGAATACACGAGCCAGCGATGCCCGAGAACGGAGTGCCAGCACACAGAACGGGGGAATCGAGACAAGAAGCGGTTCAAATACCAGCAGTGCAAGTTCCAAGACGATAGCGACAGAAAGGTGACGGTGTGCGTGATACAGAACTAGTTCGAGCAACAGGACAATGAGAATGTGCCGTCTCTCGAAACCCTCCCTCGCGTGAAGACGGTGAGACGGGCGGTATCGAGGGCTGGTGGAGACCCCGACTCTCACACATCCTTGGATTCGGGTGTTGACCGACACGGAATGTCGGCGCAACTGTCACAGGGAGCACGAGAGAAATTAAAATCCGTTGCGTCAGTGATGCAAGATTAAACACGGACGCATTGCACTACCGTGCGCGGGGTACTTCATATAGTTCATGCTCTGCGTAAATCATCGCGACACAGCACCCACTGATGATCAGCGTGGACGTTGTCGCACTACGGTTCTGTCACAAGAGAGCCAGCAGTTGAGTCAATATGCTCACGAGCAGCAGCGAACGCTTCTTTTGGCGTTTTAAATGAGCCAAGATGCGTCCATTCACCAGTTGGCGTCGCTGTGTACGTATCAAAATCATCGCCACGATATTCGTGTGACTCAACATAGAGTTCCTCTGTGATAGTTCCTGTTTCATCCTGACAAAGCCAGACTCCCAGTTCTTTTCCACCCTCAAGATCTCGACGCCGATGCCATTCCATATCTTTATTATTGAACCGGATGCTCAAATCATGATTGCTGTCACGCGGTGTTCATCGGTTATGTTGCAAGTGGTACTTACACCGATCAACAATGATAATCATAGGCACAAATAAAAACACTCGCTCATATGTGAGCTCGTATCTCAGCACTGGTTGAATCGCATCTCAATTCGATTTCCAGATGGGTCGCGTGTCTCAACGTCAACCGTCCCATTAGACCGCATCACAACCCAGTATACGAGCCACAATCCAAGCCCACTTCCATGATAGACAGATCGAATCTCGGTCCCACGCTGGAGTATTTGTCTATCCATGCCTGGAATTGGCTGATTTTCATCTTCGACGCGTACTACCACCTCATTCTCCGTTGGAAGTCTCTCAACCGTGATTGACACCTGTGTCTTAGCAGCGTCAGGTGATCGCGGTAACGATACCAGTGATAACGATTGCATCGATTCATCATCTGCACTATGAGCTACTGTGGTGTCTCTGTTGAATTCATCAGTCATTGAGACAGTGTCACTGGTAGAATGAATAATAGCATTATTGATTAACTCCTCTATTGCGGTACGGACCTGTGGAATTGCTCGCACCGGTGGTGTCTCTTTACAGTTAATGTCGATAGACGCCCGTGTGTATGTTTCTGAGATACGCTCGGCTGTCTGTTGTGCAACATCGCTCAGATTAATCTCTTGAGACTCAGGCGGGTCAATAATTAAATCAGTAATTGTTGTTGATTGCTCAGCGAGCGTTATGACATCGTTAGCTGTCGTAACGATATTAGCAGTATAATTCTCATTGCTGTCAGTCGTATTACTAATCATTGTTTCTGCATATCCACGAGCAATATTCATATCATTTCGTAGGTTATGTCGAAGGACGCGACTTAATAATTCAAGATGTTGTTGATGTTCTTTCAATTCTGTAATATCTGTGAGAATCACCACATATGATGTCGTCGACGCGTCTTGTGAATTAATTGGTGTAATCGTCTGTTGTGTATAGTATGTTGTTCCATCCTGACGTTGTTGGATAACCTCCGTCTCTCTTCCACCAGTATCTTGTATCTGTTCCCAGAGATCGTCAGGATACGCATTGGGGGCATCTGGGGCGTTCAAGATCGCTGGTGAGCGCCCGATGAGTGTTGAACGGTCATACCCAGTGTTCTTCTCGAACGCTGGGTTAATGTATTCAATTGTCCCACGGACATCAGTCATGAATACAGAGTGATCGACTGCCTCAATAGCCTGCTGGAATCGTTGACGCTTAATTTCAGTCTCAGCGAGCTGTAATCTGGCTTCTCGTGACTCTGTTACGTCAATGTATGCAAATACTGTCCCCGATTGAGAGCCTGATGATCGGATATCACGTTTGATGATATTATAATATTTTGTGGCGCCATCTTGATCCCACTGGAATGATTCGCTGTTATGTGTAAGATTAGATAATTGTGGTGCGACGGTTTCAAACAACTGTCCTTCTGATCCAGCGAGTGTTGAAAATACGGCAGTAGCGTTGGATCCAAGATATCTAATCCGCCCTTCTGCATCAGTGAGGACAACTGCATCAGCAATATCATCAAGTGCCTGCCGGCGCCACGATTGTGAAACGGAATATAATTCTTTATTGGTGACAGTTGCGGTTCCAAGCGCAAAGAAAGCCATGCCAAGTGGTGCATAACTCACTTCAATAAGCACTGTTGGAATGGCATCTGCATAAACAAGCACATCAAGAAGCGCTGGTGCGGCGGTTAACGCGAGCACCGCTCGAAATCGGGTGGTATCAACGCGTGCTTGTGGAGCCGTGGTAAATAACCAGTATAATCCGATTGAGACAGCCGTGTATGCAATGCCCGCAACAAACCAATACAACGGTCCTGGATTAAATGAAAGGTGTAAAAATGGAAGCGACTTTTGCGCTGAGATAAAATAGAGATTGTGAATCGGATTGGTAATCTTTGCAATGACAATAACCAGATATACCGCCAGTGCCAGAGCGCGATTGATCGTGCTCTGATGATAACTAAATCCTGCGTATGCTGAGGCAACATATAGCCATGCGCCAATACTTGCAAGACCGATAATCAATCCTCCAATCCGAAGTGCGATGTCGACGCGCATATCTGGAACCGCAATCCGTGCTGCCGTCGTCAATGACCACACTCCGGCAAGGATGAACAGCCACATGAGACCGGTTCGAAAGTCATTATCAACGGCGCGACGAGCTCGATATGCTCCAGTGAAGCAGGCTACAGTGGCGAATCCAAAGACGGATAGATAGGCTATCCAGATGTGATTCACAAGTGTGTATTGGATATTCCCACCTCAATAATATTGTGGAAAGTATCACATCGATTATTGATATAGAGAATTAAGTAAATCGGTTCCTCAACATATCAAATATTGTTTTTTTACTATTCGCTGTGCTAACACCCTGCTTATTATCGATTTAATTACTATATCCTGGAGTCATGTAGAGTTGTGCTCACAAAAGCCCGTACCCAGATGAAAAGACTGCGTTATAAAATGAATATAATTAAACATTTGTTATATTGATGACGTATTAAGTTCTATTCGGAAATCATATCAAACATAATATAGATTTTAGACAACAGAAAGAATATAGGTATACAGTGATTATATGATTATAGCAGACGTAATAATTCGAGTTATTCAATCCGTTCATCTGAAAAACATAATAATTGTACAGGTACACCGATAATGATACGTATTCTATATCTAATTACACATCAGTTTAAATTACTTCGCTGCTGTCCTCATGATCGCGAGAAGAAATCTATATCTGAGATTATTATACTAACCGGAGTTGATAGAAAACGCTTGAAAAATAAACTATTAGAGTATCATCAATGAATAATACATCAGATAAAGATATTGAGTTTGATACAGATGAATTCTTAGAGTGGGCTGAGGAGATGGCTGAGTCCGAGGGAGTATCAACAAATGAAATATTGGATCAGACTGTTTCTGCATATTGGGTATATACTGAATTACAACGCACGCTGAACTCTGTTACAGACACAACAACTGCCAACCAGTCAAATCATGACCAGGAAACTGGTGCATCCACCGGCGGTAATGATACGATTGATCAAAAAGAACAGCCGTTACCGGTAGGAAAGCGGGAATCTGTATCAACGTCTAAATCTGAAGAGAGTGGCGTCTCTGAAAGCGGTCCGGACTATAATGATGGACTCAGGAAAATGTCAGATGAACGGTCTGAAAAGGAGTTGTGGCAGCGATTGTACGACTTATCAGATAAGATTGACCAGAACCGCCGAAGCCAGACTGAGCGTTGGGTCCGACTTCAAGACCGTGTCAAGAGTATCGAACAAGAAGTGAATATAATGGAGAATGAAAATCGGGGCTCACGCAATTCATCTGAGAATGATGCGAAAATGGCTAATGTACAATCTGAAATCGAATTACTGAAAGAAGAAATTGAGCAACTCAACCAGTCATATGAAGAATCTCTTGAATTACGACAGGAATTCAAATCGAGGATTGAAGAGCTTGAGAGATCCCAAGAAACAATCCAATCACGGGTTGATGATGAGTTTGACTCAATTGAAAGTGCGTTTGAAACAGCACTCAATCGACAAGAGGAGTTTGAGACACGCCGGAGTCAGCTAACAAATCAAATTGAGGATAACACTGACATGATTAGCTCTATAAGTGAGGATAAAGAAACCTTAGAAGCAATCAGACAAACAGCTCTCCAAGAAGGGATAGAACATGCAAAATGTGACTACTGTGATGAGGATATAAATATCTCAATGTTAGCCTCACCAGCATGTCCATTTTGTGAGACTCCGTTCAATGATATTGACCCGAGCGGATGGAATCCACTCACTTCAGATGTCCTTACCGGTGCCCCACGGAATCTATCAGCTGATGAGTCAGAAGATTTTAGTCCATTTCTAGATGAAGAGACGGATGAAAACGGACTGAGCTAATTGATGATTATTGGATATCAATTGCATAGTGTACAAACGGTATGTCACTCGGTATTTGTTCTCTTCTCATGACCGAGGAAGATGACATGGATGATGAAGCAGAGACGAGTACCACTGTCCGATCCCGGTTTGCTAAGTTTGAATCTCCTGATGATATAGATACAGACGAATCAGCAGATAACAATATTAATAACGATGATGATGATGCCCTCTCAGACGATGAGACAACTGCGGACGCAGACTCAAGTTCAGATTTCGCTAGCGATACTGATACTGATACCGATACAACCACGCCAGATCCAGAAGAGCACATAACGAATGACTCCCGCTCTACTCGCGTCTGGTCCGATGCGGCAATTACGGATGCAACTGATACTGACTCTGACAGTATCAAAACTGGACTATCAAGCGATGATCGTCTGAAAAATTCTGATGATATGTCTGATTCTGCCGTATCTACGGGTTCAAATCAACACTCAACTGAGCCTGCGGCTGACAGATCTCAGCGTGACTCGGAGCGTATATGGAACCAGCCCTCTGGTTCAGATTCATCAAATGAGGCAAGCACATCTAGTAATCAAAATAAAAATAGCTCTGTGAATATCGGTCAAACAGACATCCCTGAAGAAATCATCACTGATAGTAACCAGAACGAGAATACGTCCGTGAATACTGGTCAGACTGACTCTCCGGTTGCCCCGCAGTCACAGTCACAGTCACAGTCACAGTCACAGCAATCGTCATCACTGACGGACAGTACCTCTGCTGAGAGTATTCAGAGTGATAGTAGCACCGTCTCTGATGGGTCACAAGCGCTTCTGCTTGGAGAGGATAACTCACAAACATGGAATGCTGGATTTAATCATATACTAGAAACACAGTACCCACAGAATCTATTATTACTTGTTCCAGCAGGTGAGACGATCGATATACTCCGTGCGTGTCAGGAACATCCGAGTTGGGACGGTGGTGAGATTATCATTATCAAAGTCGGAGCAAGTGTTCCTGGAGACATGTCAGTTGCAGAACTATCTGGTGATGGGATGGATGAATCAATTGAAACACACCAGATATCCGATCAAACTGATCTGTCCCGACTTGGTATTCTCATTACACAGGTACTTGATAACTGGCAGAACCCAGATCAAAATACAGTCTGCAGCGTTCATACGCTTCAGGCGTTCCTGCAGTATCTTAGCCCACAGAAAGTATTCCAGTTTTTATATACACTCAGTCGACGTCTCCAATCTGCAGATATTGAGACAACCTATCTAATGACACCGTCAGATGGAGACCGCACAATCAATACACTTCGACCAATATTTGACACCGTCATTGAGACGTGACCCGGTTCTCAGAGTGAACCAGCGATAATAGCTTACTTGATATCTGAGTAAAATCGACTGATTATCCGCAGATAAAATGATCTGTGATTAATCGGAGACGGTGATGATTATTTAATTGAACAAAATACTCACTGCAATTCTGGTGGTGGTCCAGAGTCGCCCAATTCCATCCGTTTTCGTTGGATTGTCTGGATAACTCCTGCAGCAGTATACGAAACAAGCATTCCAATTGTCACGAAGATAAGTTGACTTCGCTGGAGAACACCGATTCCAGTGTATGTAAGTCCGACAAGTGCACTGAAAGCGGCCGTTAGACCAATATAAAATATACTCCATGGAATATCATCGCCTGCCACAACCTCAAAGTAGATATTTAATTCATCGGCAGCGTCAGTGAGACTGACCATTCCGTTTTCTTCATCGTATTCAACAATCCCTTCATCATCAAGTGTTGAAAGATGTGATTGATATAACGAGATATAAACCCGTTTTCGCTCCTGTGAATTTAACTGTTCAATCGGTTTTTCATTCTCCCATGCGGCTACCTGTTCAGCAAGGTCCTGAACGCTTACTGCCGTGTCTAATTGCTTGAGATGATGAATGGCATATCGCCGGCGCTGATCAGAAAGAATATCATATGCCTCATCCGTCGATAACGCCTTTACACTGTTTTGTTGTTCGGCAGCGTCGGCTATCATCATCAGGGTTATTCGTACATATACTGACAATCCAATCAATATCAAACCAACGAATTTTGAGTTGTTACTTACGGAGAATCGAGGAGAAAGCCTCGCGCTTCAGCGCGGGAATGAATCTCAATGGGTCACATGCAGGGTATCATAAGTATTATCTTGACTTCTTCTGTGAACATACTCCTCATAACGTTGAGTCAATAAGATGATATACCCAGAGTTCTTATAATAATGAGAACCCATTATGATATCACTCCTTAGAGTAGTGGCTGTTTTGCTGCTCTTTGGTGGAGCAATTGGAGTGACCGCAACAGGGGCATTCAGTACAGTTGAGGCTGAGCGAACCGCAGATGTGGACGTCGCCGGGGACGCTAATGCACTGTTAGGAATTCAACCGGCAGTTGACCCAGATGAAAGTGCGTTTATTCAGCAGTCTGACACTGCCGATAGCACTTTTGCGATTGATGTGAGTGGAAGAAACAATGCACAATTAAATACAAACGCAACAACAACCGCAGCGAATATCTTCAATATTACAAATAACGGGGAATCAACAGTAACAGTGTGGATAGCAACACAAGGCGGCTTACAAAATGAGTCAGATAATGTTAATACGACATTCTACATTGACGATATCGGCAGTTCTCAAAATGCGAATGTGACTGAAATTGAAGATCGCGGTGTCAGTATCGATAGACGAATTACTACCTTTGACGCATTCATCGATCCGGGTCAGGACTACGTCATCTCGGAGCCGGAAATCACTGGTGACACTCCAGGAACAGAGGGAATTGGGATTAGTATTACTCCAGGTCAGAGTGTTCATATTAGTATTGCCGTCGAAATCGATGGGATTGATCCTGACTCCAATCAAGCGGTCCTCAATCGGATTACGATACTTGCTATTGCAGACCCTGATCAATCAGAAGCTGGACTCGAAGTCGACTGAAGACGTTTGAGTTATCTGCATATGAGGTGGGAATGAACGTGTACCCTTATTCTAATCCTCGATAATCCAGGAGAAATTCTCTGGCTTAGGTACGCACGTATAGATAGCTCTATTGCTTCCAGTAGTACAGAAAATACTCAGAGTAATCCCTTTTATGATATTATAATTAAATTAATGTGACTCTCGCAGTCGCGCGCTCTTATTGCGTAATGTCTACTTATTTAATGACCTCATGGTTGTCACAGAGGTGTGCGTAAGCGTCGTCACTGAATTGACGAATAATGAAGACTGAGTCAGCGAAAGCTAATTCCTATCTATTCGCTGTGATTGTTAATAATGTAGAAAATTAAAAGAATTAAATTACTGTTCCAGCATTTAGCCCAATGCTGATGTCTGGGATGATGTATCCAGGTGTGTCGTTGGGATCTCCATTTGGCTTTTGACTTCCAATCACCTCACTTCTCGAATACTGATCAGGCGGAACTTGTAGTAATTCAATATTGGCATTCTCACCGTCATCAATTACTCCAGCCGGATTGCTAACGTAGAATATCGGTCCGCTATTGTTCAGGTCAACGTCTTCCGTATCAGCATCTGGGAGTGATTGTTTATTAGAGTCTCCAATGAAAAAGAGCTCAGTAATATCATTATCATCGATATCAACAGGCGCGATGGCGGCTTTTTTGACTGCAGATGTATTCGTCGTGAGATTTGTCTTCTCGTTTTTATGATTAATGACTGCAAGTTCATTTGATCCATCTACAAACGGAATCTGTTTATTATCACTAGCACTAAATTCTCCAATCGCACTCACGCCAACATTAGCGTTTGACCCGACACTTGCATTCCCGAGCGTTGCCTTTCCGAACGCGATATTATTGTTGTCGCCAACAGTCTTTCCGAATTTTGAACTATTACTGCTATCTTTATATTTTTTTAGCACCTTTGAATAATTACTCTGGCTATTCACCCACTCACCCGGAGAATTAAATTTTGTCGTGTCAATCTGCTTGATGAAATTTAATTGCTGAGAACTATTCAGATACACAAGTTCAGCTAATCCGTCATTATCAATATCTTCAAGTCCTGCAGCGCCAGCAGCACCACCGATATTTGAGGTATCGATAAGTACCTCTACTGCTGCATCTTTTGTTGCTGTGCTTGGCTGTGCTGCAAAGATCTTGTTTCTTCCCGTGTCAGCAAACAGTGCAACACTACCCGATACCGAGTATTCACTTCTCACCCTACCGCTGTCGTTGTCGTTGTCGTTGTCGTTGTCGTTGTCGTTGTCGTTGTCGTTGTCGTTGTCGTTGTCGTTGTCGTTGTCGTTGTCGTTGTCGTTGTCGTTGTCGTTGTTGTTATTATTGTTATTATTGTTATTATTGTTGGCGTTGCTGCTGTCAACCACCCTTTTATCTGGCCAGGAATCAAGATCGCCGGCTGCAACGCGTGTTCCGTCAGTATTTGGTTCGACTGGACTGTTGGCGGTGTTGTTACCTGGACCAAATACTGTTGTAATATCATTATCTCTGTCAATAGATATCTGTGTTAATTCCAATCGTTTATTCCGGATGTATGCAATATCAGCATTCCCGTCGCCTGTGAGATCGGCGACAATTGATCCAACTGAGTCAATGTTGCTTGATTCTGCTGGATTCGTAATATTATTCTGTACTGTATCAAGCACTTTGAGGGTATTTTGATCACTTGCATAGACCAACTGCCCGGTTGCTTTGAATTGCAGCGATATCTGACGCGATAGGTCGGCTGTAAGGCTCTCAGACGGAGCACGGAATTCCGCCTGTAAATTATCAGTAACACTGCCAGTTTCATTAGATGCTGTTAAAATCTCGATATTGAAACTATCACCTGGATTAAATTGTCCAGTAGCGTCAATTAAGTCGTTTTGAGTCAGTTGCGTCTGTGCTGCACTTCCAGTATTCTTCTCTCGGAAGCGGAACTTCTTATTTTGGCTTGTGATTGTAATTTCGCTGGTTGTATCAAATGGGACTTCACTGTTGTTCGTAATCGTGATTTCTGCCGGCTCAGTGGGTCGATCTGAATTCGTGTCGAGCACAGCGCCGGTTAGTTTGATAATCGCCGATCCGTCATCACTCAGTTGCGTATCAGCAGTTCGGTCGCCTTCGATACTTGAAAATCCAGCCGTATCACTAATGAATAGCACAATTCCGCCAGCTATTGCTCCTAACGCAGCACGGCGCGTGTACTTACCCATTATTTGATTTGTTGCTTACATGTTCAATACGAGTGAATAAATCAATTACGTTGCTTTCAGGGTACATATCTCTCCCCACAATTCACAATTCCGTAGAGCGTCAGTATATCATGAAATCTATCGTATGTTTATATCTATATTCATGAATGGAGATGAGACGAGTAACAGCGTGTGATTCATCTTTTCGATCCGACGTTGTTTGTCATCGTTGTCTACGTGATTGCGCACACAAGCCATACCCAGTTTCTAGCGTAAATCACAGACAAAACGATGCATACGTCGAATATGTTTTATATAATCACCTGACACCGGCATTGACTCGCTCTCGCCCGAAACAGTCGCAGCGAGAATGACCCGTTCAGCAATGTCGATATCAACAATCTATCTTGCACCCGGTTGAATATACAGGACAATGCTTCTGATCATCACCGTTGACCAGTTGGTCGACAGAGTGCTATATCATCATATAGCTATATCGCTACGTATCATCAGTAAGAAACACATGAGAATCTGATGACAATCGTTCTGCTCTCAATCATAGCATCAAGAAACCCATTATTCTCCTCATGTCAGGGAGCTATTGAGACCGATAGATGATCCGACCGCGGCCCATCTGGCTGCTCGAAACTCTCAGACTGATCACCGTGGTGGGAATATCTGACTAAATTAGATTCACAGGTGAATCCTGACCGATGAGAATTGAATAGACAGTCCATTCGATCAACGATTGCGCTCGCGATTCCGAATATCGAGGGATCACTAATGAAAGACTCGCGCGAGGTCACATATCCGAGACAATCGATGTCGGAGGAACCATCCCCGATCGAGAGTGGGGGTTCCAAGTATTTCATCGAATTGAGATTGTATGCATATCACTGAGTGGTGTGCACAAATCATCCTGGATTCACTATATTCGCCATATTAGGCGGGTCTAACGGTGATTTTACACAAGACTAACTCGATTTTTGCGATTATTTAGCGTCGCCTATCATATTTTCAGGGTGAGTTTAGCATCTCCTATTCGAATTGCCGGGGCAATTTAGCGTCACCTATGTGAGTCCCGGGGTGACGTTATTATCTCCTACTGATTTAGTAGAGGGGGATAACAAAGGGGGAAGGGTGTTTGTGTACATGTAAGTGAGAACCCCTCTGATCGGGGGAACTCACATCATAATCACAGAAATTCAAACTATGATTCCAAAAGGAAAACTCCTCGCGCTTGTGCTGGTCTTTGGTGCCGTGGGCACCCTCGCGGCCACGGGCGCGTTCACAACTGTTGAAGCAGAGCGTACAGCTGATGTCGACGTTGCTGGCGACGCGAATGCACTCCTCGCAATCCAGCCGACTGAAGATCCGGAGAATAGTTCATTCATTAATCAAGATGACACTGATGATTCGACCTTCGAGATCGTCCTAGATGGAAATGATGGCAATAATGGAGTGAATGCGAACGCAACGACAACTGCTGAGGGCATATTCAATATTACAAACAACGGCGAAGAGGATGTCGACGTCTGGATTAACACAGAAGGCGGTGCACAAGACGGTAATAGCAGCGTCAATACGACATTCTATATTGATGATAATCAGCTTGGCTCTCAGATCAACGAGACAAGTAGTGATTCTTCAGTGAGTATAGACAACAGAATCAACGAATTCAACGCGATGATTGATTCCGACGATGTCGTTATCTCTGAGGACTCAAGTAGTCTCTCGGAACAACCGGATAACAACGCTATAGCGGTTAATATTGAATCTGGTGAGACAGTGACAGTCAGTATGGCAATCGAAATCGAGCCTGAAGCTGTGAGCAGCGGTACACTCAATCTCGACAACACTGATGAGCCAATCCTCGAGGATATCACCATCTCAGCAGTGAATGATGAGGAAGGTGACAACGCAATAGATGGGGGAACAACCACAGGACCAGGATCATAACCAACAGAGTATCAGATCTGATACATAACTGAACTCCTTTCCCCCTACTGACGAACAGTCGAATATATTTCTCTAGGGGACCTAGCGAATAGTTTCTCAGCCGATATTCGTCGATATTTCAATAGTTCGACCAATGACACCCCGATTAGTCAAGACGCTCGCACTCGCAGTCGTCATCGCCGCGATCATCGCCTCAAGCGGGTTGGTCTCGGCGTTAGACGCTTCCAGTCCTAGCCTTAGTGGAACAGCATCAGCATCAGCAGCATCAACACCCGCCCCCAATACAGGGGGGAATCCACAGGCAGTGATGATCGAACCTGCTGGGGATGCCCCTGGGGCACTCACTGCCCAGAACACATTGCGTGATGGGGCAATCACACGTGTTGATATTACGCCACCACAAGCGATCCCGACACAACCGAATCCATCCCAGCCAGTGTTCACGATCACGAACACTGACACACAGACGGTGACCGTCTGGATCACACACGAGGATACAAATGTCGACACGAAGACAGAGACGGATGCAAACGCTGGATCCACAGATCTACAATATCGTGATGCTGAGACTGGTGAGCGATTAAGCGGCACTGATGTCACTGTGACGCTTGAGCCGGGTGAAGAGCGTGTTGTCGGAGTCGTTGCTGACGATTCTGCATCTGCATCTATTTCTGGAACCGGAGCCGGAACTGAAGCAACGAGTTCGACAATCACTGCGACTGCACACGTTCATATCAGACAGACAGGATAACAGGGGAAATTATGAAAATTAATTCGGTAAGCCCGATACTCGTAGTCGTATGTGCAGCATTCGTTGTGATTCCAGGGGCGATTGTCGGCACGCCAGGTGTCGTTGAGGATGAACTCTTCCCCGAAGAGGCTCCGGAGATCACAGTCAAACCGGCTTCTGGAGCCGAGCAGCACATCACGAAGACAGAGACCGCAGGCGAGAACACAAACGTCACAAACGTCTCGATTGAGATTGCCAATCCAGGTGTCAATGCGGATGCCATTACCGAATTCGAAGAGTTACTCGTCATTACCCACACAGACAATACCACCGATGGACCTGTCACCGTCACCGTTGAACAGCAAGATTCCCGACTCACAGTTGGGCAGAACCTCACATTTCGTGAGCCCGACAGCGGCGTTGGAGCGACTGGCAGAAACCTGACACTCGCGCCTGGAGAGTCTGAAACGCTGGGAATTGAGATTAATACACTTGATGTGGATGTTGGAGACACACTTACCACGACGATCACGATCAGAACACAGGTGCCTGAAACGGACACGGACACGGACACAGGATTAGGTGAGAATGATGATGATGATGATGATTCGGATGAACCCGCAGAACAAACTCCCGATTCTGTCCCCGAAACTGAACAACAGCAACAACCGGAGGGAACGGCGACTGCCCCACAAGAGCAACCACAACAAACAGCAACTGCCCCTGAGGTTGAACAGCCAGAGATAGCAGTCGATATTGAGTCTGCTCAAGAGCAGCAAACACAGGATACAACCATAGAGCAACAAGGACAAGCAGAGGGACAAGAGCAATCACAATCACAGTCACAGCAACAGCAGGGACAGAGTATTGTTGATGTTGACCCTATTTCGACGGAGTCACTTCCGGAAGGAGAGTCCCGACCGACTGCTGTTATCAACTCACCTGCCGAGGAGGAGACTGAAGGCTCTGGGACTGAGACTGAGACTGAGACAACAGCTGCGAGTGAAAGTGATCAAAGCGGAGAGACAGCCACAAGCACAGCAGATTCGGATTCGAGTAGCGGGATAGAGTCTGAAACATCTGATCTCGACATTGACTCGAACGCAATCGTCACAACAACAGATGAGGAGGTTGAACTGGATGGAGGTCAGTCAACAGTTGGATCAACTGATGCAGTGTCTCCCTCACAACAGGTATCAGCAGCAGTCGATATTGATGTGCCATCGTCAGAAGGAGATACCGAGACAACGATCGAATTGAATACAGACCGATCGACGCTGGGAGAGGTTGACCCTGATGAGGCTGTTGTCGGGCGGTTGACTGATGACGGATGGCAGGTATTGGACACTGATGTGACTGTTCGAGAGGACTCTGTTGTTCTTGAAGCGGGAACACCTGGGTTCTCCCCATTTGCAATCTTCGCTGATCCTGATGTTCGATACACCTGGACACTTCCGGATGGATCAACAAAAACTGGCAGGAATATTCAAACAGAATTCAATGAACCAGGGATCTATGAGGCTAAATTGAAACTGACGAACAGCCTTGGACAGTCAGATACAACAACTCAAACGATTGTGGTGAATGATATTCCAGCCATCGATAACGTGACCAAGACACAAACGCAAACGCAGACGCAAACTCAAGTTGAAACCGATGGAAATGAGACAACACTGACTGCGAATATCTCAAATGAAATCGGCGATGTCTCCGTGCGATGGGAATTCCCTGATGGGACGATTAAGACCGGACAGACGGTCACGTATCCAACCCAAGAGACACAATATACAGTCCAAGTACGTGTCGAAGATGAGTATGGTGGCGAGGCATCAACAGTTGAGACGATTGTGATTCCACCCGAAGAGACGCTGATCAATCAACGAGTCGTCCCACAGCAGGTGCTTATGCCAGGGATCCTGTCACTGATTGGAATTCTGGGGTCCGTTGCTGGGTATCGCGTCTTTCCATGGGCGACGATCATGACCCGCATTCGTCGCAACCCACGAATTGTCGAACTCGGGACCCCGTTCTATGAGCATGATAATCGATGTCTCGGTGTCGACTCACTCGTGGTCGAGGATGACAATCGCCCAATCATCGCCATCAGACTCTCAATTGTGGACGATGACGGAGACGAGCTCCTCACGAAAGAGATCACGCCCGACGGGACAGGAACAACAGAAATCGGGTCATATCGATATGAGCTGACCCCGGCGACACTGTATGTCCCACCAACTCTCTCAATTAATGACACAGAGTCATACACGATTGCGGTGAAGACTGTGAATGAAAAAGAGAAAACCGCGACGGAACACACGAGAGAATTTACCCTCGATGTGTGAACTCGTACTTACCAAATCATCAACTCAATCAATCTGTTAGTGATTATCGTGTCCCCTGTGACCCAACTTTAATTAGATACGTATGTAATCTCTCTTGTGAGTTCTCTGCTGTTTGTGATATTTTCTCTCAGCCTTCCCTGTGCTTGGACAGTACAAAAATAATCACTGAATGCAAGGATCTTGTATATTGCACTGTCGTATAAAGAATCTACCCCGGTCTGCAAGGATTCAGTATTTGGGCAGAGTAGACATATATGCCATCCTCAACTAGTGTTTATTACAATGCAAAGAGGGTGAGGAACGTGTGTTCAAATGTGCTAGACGTTCAATTAAGAGCGAAACTCAATACGTGAAGTGAAAGAATAACGTATCGACAGACGGTCCCACAGGAGCGATCTATGGCTGTCTGCCGAATCCTAAGCCAATTTTTTCCTCAGGCGAGATCGTGCTTCCCTCTACTTTGAGTGTTTCAATCGTGTTGGACCCCAGAACATCATCGACATATTGTACCTTCCCCTCATCATTGCCAAAGAATAACAATTCGAGATCGCCGTCAGCGTCGATATCAACGGGTGCGACGCCGGCTTTTTTTGCAACACCATTCTTATTCAGTCGTGTTTTTACCCCATCACTCGTAATAAGAGTCGGATTTTGACTCCCGTCGATGAATGGAACTCGTGGAACGCCATCACCGTCAAAATCTGCAGGCGGACCGATTCCACTCCCGTTGTTGCTTCCTACGCCTCCGGTTGGGACTTTTTCTGTACTATCATCCTGATTGAGATACCGGATTTCTTGGGACCCATCAAAGAAGATTATCTCATCGCTCCCATCGTCGTCAACGTCAGCAACACCCATGACAGCACTACAGCCGTTTCCGGGTCTGGCGATCACCTCAGCGTTTCCGTCCGCATCAATGCCCGCGATGTTTCCTTGATTACTCTCGGCAAGAATAAGTTTCCCCGACAGATCTGCTGGTTGCCACTCACCAACTGCGATCCGTGTTGGCTTATTCGGGTCAATTTTTGGTTTAGCACTGTTTTGCTTCGGGATTTGTGTGTCCGAACTCTCCCCTACAGTTGTAGCATACACTCGATTTTTGCCTTGCTTAGTGAGGTACGGAATGTCGACCGCACTGTCGCCGACGATATCTGCTGTGTCTCCAAGAGCAGATGCAGGGCGACTCTGTGGCGGGTTACTGACTGTATCGGTGGCTGGATTGTACACTCTGATATCGCCATTCGACTGTGAAGTCTTGACCGCATAGATGAGGAGCCCTCTGTCAGCTCCAGCAGACTCGGACTTCAGCGTGAGTCGTCGAGTTGCCTCAATATTCGTTCCGTACTCAAGTGACGTCGCAACGAATCGGAGAAAGTCTGAAACTTCGCCGGTCTCAGTGCTGGCGGTGGAAGCAGAAATCTCTCTGTTCTCCCCAGATGATAAATTAATTTGAGATGTGTTGAAATTGAATCGACCATTCCGGCTCTCAATAGTCACCTCAACTGGGGTTTGAGTCTGATTTGTAAGTGTAATTGCGTGTGGTTCATTAAACGCCGTTCGTGAATCAATACCCCCGATTCCGAGGAGTGCAACATCATCGGAGCCGGCGCCGACAGTGGCTGATCGGCTTGTCTTCGCAGAGCTAAATGCGTCTGTCTCAGTTATCCACCAGACACCTCCTGTGATGAACAGGGCAAGAGCTCCTCGGCGTGTATAAGATGCGATATATCATATTGGTTTTGTGAAGGTATATCCGTTGTTATTTACTGCTAATTATTGATATAATCTTAGAGCTAATGCGTATTGATGATTCAAAAGAAGGATTAATACAATTATGACTTATCATTAATATATTAGATAATCGCATGACGACGAAATATTGCGTCGTTGTATCACTTATTTATGATATCTTGTGCACCTATAGGCGAAAAGATCGCTAATGTGTAACTGGGTATCTCAGTAGAAGTGGCAGTGGTAGTGGTAGTGCTAGTGCGAAAGTGAAATATAAAATATAAACAGATAACACTCTTGTCACGTCGAAAGGGTCAGACACATTCAGTTCGTGATTATTCTGATGCACGATGGGTGAACGTGTGCTTATGATAAGATTCGTTACCACTCACGTTTCGTATTTGTTATATAAGATCATAATGCTCGCGGAAGGTCACTTCTGTATCTGTGGATTGGATCTCAATGAGAATAGTCACGCGTCCACCCTGGTCTTTGACCGACAGAGCCTCTGCACTACCCCACCGAACGGACCGGTCAATACTTTTTCGCTCCCCTGGGGCAAGTGTCCCAACTTGTTCTTCTGTTCGATAGACTACTGTTGTTGTGGCGCTGTTTGCTGATTCCACGTATCCAGGGAACACTTGAGCTGTGATTTCTATATTTGTTGCTTGTGTTGTCTGTTGGTTTGTTACTACTGTCGCGACGTTGAGACATGTTGGACCACACCGCCCTTGTGTCGTTACCATTACGTCAAAATCGGTGTTTCCCTGATCGGTCGTGAGTGATGCGGCTCCTGTTGATGTTGGAGAGGGTGCCCATCCAAGTAGAACCGCTCCCCCAAGTGCAATTACAATTGCAAAAATAATTCCTCGCCACATGAAGCGTGATATTATCATATTTAGATATTCGAAGTCATATCAGTTCCGCAGACACACCTCAAATACGCGAGTCTGACGACAAATAAGGGACCAATCAGCTACATTGTCTATATAACCTATGAGGATATAGTCATAGTTTCGTATTACCGAAATGATAAGATCGTGACCAGTTATTGTATAGAGAGAATATATTTTTCTTTTTCAGGGCTTCTCCCGGAAACTTATTCAAAACTATGACCTTTTGATGAGTCAAAATCAGAATTAAATGACTTTGGAGGAAAATGTGGGGAAATATGATAATCGGATAATCCGAAAAATACCCTGTAGTATTTTCTTATACGGTATACAGTTTACATAAACGCTATTTTCCTCTTCATGAGAAGTGAACACGTCTTTGTCGTCAGTTGCTTTTTACGGGACAATGTCCAATTATTTTCTCAACCGCAGCACTCGCAGTTATCTAAGGCATTTTTATCACTAGATACAATACCGAAGTTGACCGATCTAGCGATGGGGGTCGTTGTATTCGACTTCTTCTATCAGTATAGATCATACGAGAAGACACGAGTTGATCGGAGTAATCACCGGTGGAATTGACGCTCGGATTACTGCATCACCAGCGTCATCAGTTAACATCAGACACAAAACGCTTGCTATCACTCCCTGAGTAACGCATCAAACAGGAGTGCGTCATTGCAAAATAATGAACGTATGACGTTGAACCAGGTGGATAATACGTTCATAAGCGATTGACGCTGCTATCGACAGTATCTGAGCATGGTTCCTCCAGCATATTCAATTAATTTGATTTTTGATTTTTGATTTTTGTATGATTGAAAGACACTAAATGATTGAGATAGTATAATTATGTATCAGAGCCATGGTGCTAGTACAGGTACTCAAACGGGTTGGCGGCGCGCTAGCACTATTATTTGTTATTTCAATGCTCGCCGGGGCACTTCTCGGACAGCCAGTTGGTCCGGCATATGTTGAAACGGGGAGTATGGCTCCGACCATTAGCGCTGGTGATGGGTTTATTGCGATTCCAACAGCATTAGCTGGACCAATTGAGGAGGGTGATATTGTTACCTTTGACGCTGTTAATCTCAACGGTGGTGGGTTAGTCACACATCGAGTCGTTGGGACAACATCAGATGGATATATCACCCGTGGTGATGCGAATGTTGTCACCGATCAGGATGGGTCTGAACCACCAGTCAGTGAGTCACAGGTTGTTGCAAAAGCACTCGCGATTGGTGATTTTGTTGTTGTGATTCCTAATCTTGGAACTGCAGTCACCACAATGGGATCACTCACAACAACAGCACAGGAAGAATTAGCAGTATTACTTGGAACACGAGCAATCCTTGGTGGGCAAGGACTGTCATATATCCTTATTGGCTTTGGTGGGATTGCATACGCACTGTCAGCATATGCAGAAAATACCCGATCAACCCGCCGCCGAGACACCTCACGCTCCGCAGGAAAAATCAATCCAACACTCATTATCACTATCTTGATATTGCTTCTGACAGCCACCCTCACTATGAGTATGATCCTCCCCGGTGGTGTCCATCAATTTCAGTATGTGAGTTCGGAGAGTGATTCTGCTGGGATTTCCGTTATTGGACAGGGGTCAAATGAAACAGTGAGCTATCAAGTCCCAAGTAATGGATGGATCCCGGTTATTGTGATGATTGAACCAGCAAGTGATAATGTTGCTGTCTCTGATACAGAGTTGGTTGTTCCCGCACAGACAACAGCGGAAACAAATGTGACGATTTCTGCGCCACCCTCAACCGGTGTGTATGTCGATGCAATTGTTGAACATCGATATCTTGCCTTTCTCCCGCGTGAAATGATTAGTGGATTATATCGTATTCATCCATGGGCACCACTCATTGCGATCAACACTGCTGTCGGTGCTGCATCATTTATTATTTCAACGACATTGGTTGGACTTGACCCGATTCGAATTGGTCGCCGACAACGCGATGTGCCATTATTGGTTAAAATCCGTCAATGGCTTGAATAAGCGATATTATTCATCAACAGAAAGATTCAGCCACGATGAGACAGCGGTCGGGTCACGCGCATAGTAGTAAATAATATTCTCATCAACAACGCTGTAGGTCTCAAGATCAGCGTCATAAATGACGCGTTTGTTGGTGTCGATTGCAATGTCGACAATCCCCTCAAGTGAGTTTATATATACGTACTCACTCGCTGCACCGGTTGGGAGTTCACCCTCTGAGATCCACTCGTCATAGCGGTCGCGAACAACGGCAAGTTCCAATTCAGCTGGGTCATCCTGTCGACGCGTCCAGACGAATACACTTGCCCCAGCGATTAATAATATACCACCACTCCCGGCTAACAATCGCACTTGCTGCATATTTGGCTGTCCGACATACTGCTCTGATGACTGTGTCTGGCTTTTTGTTGTGCTATCTCCAATCTCAGAACTTACCCAATATGCATCGGATGATGATTGAATTGTCGTCGTCGAGCGCAACTGTCCCTCATATCTGTTCCCCCCATCAACCGGTGAACTGTATGTTACAACGAACTGTAGATCTCGTGATAGTGTTCCCGTACTCCCAACTGCTGATTCAAATGGGTCAATTCGTGATAGATATTCTGAAATTGTTAATGTTGTATTATGTTGAACTTGCCCATCTTGCACTGTCCATTTATTAGTTGCAACGACTTCCTGTTGGTCCCAGAACACTTCACCACGAAACGTTGCTTCATAATTTGCAATGACTCGATAGGAGACATCGACTGACCGATCTTGTGGGACAGAAATTGTTGTAGCGAAGGTAACATCGGGTGAGGAATTCCGAAAATAGACAGGATAGTTCTGGAGCGTCCGCCCACGGTCAAAAAGCTGACTTTGACCGGTTATTGTTGCACGATGGTCCGTATCAAATGAGAATGACTGCACATTTGTCTCCTCTGGGCTTGTCTGTTCGATTGGTGGGTTAGTGTAAACAAACCCTGCGGCAGCAAACGCAGCGATTGCAGACACAACAAGTAACACGCTGATAATCTGACCGTACTGCGCACCGTAATACTGCAATCGTACGTCTGTTGCCATTAGGATTTAGCTACTAAATGCTGAAATTCTTCCGGATTCATATGTCTTATTATATCTGACTCATTCCATTGCTCCCTCAACATTGACTAGTTTTATATTCGAAATTGTGTAATCATAAGTATGAGATTCTTAGACGAGATTGATATGACAATTATATTTGATCCGTCATGATTCAGATACCAGGCTTATTATTATCTCGCCAGATAGACACAAAGAGACGAGAGTAATGTATGAGTAGTGATCAAAAGAAAATCCTAATTGTTGAAGACGAACCGGAGCTTGCAGATTTATATGCGGTCTGGCTCTCCACAGAGTATTCGGTTGATGTTGCATACGGGGCCAAGGAGGCGATGACAAAGGCTGATGAGTCATTTGATGTTATGATTCTCGATAGACGGATGCCAGAGCAGCCAGGTCGGAAAGTGCTCCGGAAGGTGCGCGATGCAGAATATCAGATGCGGGTGGCAATGGTGACGGCGGTTGAACCGGATTTCGATATTCTTGAAATGGAATTCGATGATTACGCGGTCAAGCCGGTCTCGCGTGACGATATGCTTGAACTTGTCTCGGGTCTCATCGACCGAGAGTCATATACTGAGTTGGTAAATAAAATGTATCAACTTTCAGAAAAAAAGGCACTACTCGAGGAGCGAAAGAACCAGCGAGAATTGTCGAATAATGATGAATATCAACAACTTATCGAAGAACTTGATGCAATTACCGATCAGGTTGATCAAAAAGCTGGACAAATAAATACACAGCAGGCATTCAAAGATTTATAATCAATTAGTATTTATCTATCATATCAATACTATGTCATATAGATGGTAATTATACCCTGTGGAATTTCTCATATATCCATTTTCCGAACGGAGCCTATTTATTATCATGTGACATGACAATACTATAGGATAATCTACTATTATTCAACCATTATGATACTGGAAATACAAATATCTTAATAGATTCAAATAAAATGGTGCGTTATGAGATCTGCGCCAGACGGTGTCACCGAGTCAAATCATTCAGGGCTTCTTCGGCTTTCGTCTGAGCTCAATCATTCGAAGTCAATACCGGATGCCGCAGCCGTTGTTGTCAAAATGTTCGATATTGAGTTTGACGCACCGTTATCTGCAGTCTGGCAATATGATGAGGAGACCGAGTTACTTGACCCAATTGCTCGATCGGCGCAAGCAAACAAGATCATTGGTGAAATCCCGACGCTTCCGCCGCAATCACTCGCTGGTCAGACCTACGATGAACAACAAACCAAACACATCCGCAATGTTCCTGAGGCTGAACGCGTGTACAATCCCGACACGCCAATTCAAAGTGAAATAATTGTTCCTATCCCAGCATTTGGTGTCATATCAATTGGTATAACCGAGGTTGATGCATTCTCTGATTCTGATGTTCGGCTCACAGAACTCACAGCTTCGAATCTTGAAGCTGCAGTAAATCGTATTAGACGAGAGCAACAATCAAAAACGCAGCGGGAATGGCGACAGATTCTGTTTGAAGGTTCACGAGATGCTATTATTGTCAGTGACCCAAGCGGATCTATTATTGAGGTGAACACCGCTGCGTGCACAATGACTGGATACGACCGGAGTGAACTGTGCAATCAACGACTGAAGAGGGTGCTGTTCGATAGCGACGCAGAAACATATCAATCATACTATCAGCGAGTGCTTGATGGCGAGTCATTAAGTGATGAGATACAGATCTCGTGTGCTGATGATGACCATATCATCGGGTCATATTCGAGCCGCCGTATTGAGGTAAACGGATCAGTGTACGTTCACACGACGGTGCGTGATATTACTGATGAATACACTCGCCGTGAGCGACTGGCGTCGCTTGAGTCAGCAATCGATGAAGCAAACGATGGAGTTGCCGTGTTTGAAAATGGCGAATACGCATATGTTGATGAGACTCATCTTGAACTCTATGGGTTTGATTCAAAAGAGCAACTACTCGGTGAGAATTGGCGGGTATTATATGATGACCCAACTGAGATTGAGCGGATTGAGTCAGAAATCTTACCCACAGTACGTAATAAAGGACATTGGCGCGGGAATGTAGCCGCCTCGAATGGTGAAAAACGATATCCAACTGAACTCTCGCTCACACTGATTGATGATTCACGGATTGTTTGTATAGCCCGTGATGTAAGTGAAAAACAGGCGCGAGTCCAAGAACTCCGTCAGAATGAACGACGGTTTAGATCAGTTTTCGAAGACCCAGAATTACTGGTTGGACTCATGGAGACTGATGGGACGGTCATTGATATTAATCAACGAGCGATGGAGTATGTTTCAGCCGATTATGCAACAATCTGTGGAATGGAGGTGTGGAAGACAGAATTTTACAACCATGATGAGGAACTTGCGACGTCGATTCAGAATTGGGTAGACCGCGCAGCAGATGGCGAGTACATCAGCTATGAGTCCGAAATCCCTGATGAGACCGGCAATACTCGATATCTCAGCGGTACTATCCGACCAGTGACAAATGAGGGCGGAACCATTCAATCGCTTCTCATTACCGCATACGATGTGACTCAACGAAAGCGGAGACAAGAAGAGTTAGAATCATTCCAGCAGGCAATTGAACAGGCTAACGACGGGGTCGCAATTCTCGAGGATGATGGGTACAGTTATGTTGATGAGACACACGTCGAGATGTACGGCTTTGAGAGCAAAGCCGATCTTCTTGGTGAATCGTGGCATCGGTTATACGGTGAAGAAGAGATTGAACGATTACAATCAGAAGCGTTCAGAGCACTCGAATCAACGGGTTATTGGCGAGGAGGGGTGACCGGAACTCGGTCAAATGGAGATACTTTTCCTGCAGAAATTTCATTAACTGCTGTCGAGCATGGATCCATAGTCTGCACAGTTCGTGATGAGACAGAGAAGAAGAAACAAAAACAACAACTTCAGCGTAAGCGGCAGCAGTTTGAACTGTTGACTGAGAATATCGATGAATACGCCTTTCTTGTGCTTGATAGCGATGGAATAATTACTTCCTGGAATGATGGTGCTGAAAATCTCTTTGGATATGATCCTGAAACTGCAGTTGGTATGTCAGCCACTGTGCTCCACCCTGGTTCAGATCAACAAGAAAACATTATCCAACGACTACTAACACAGGCGTCGATGCAGGGTGAAAGCGCCCATGAGGGACGGCGCATGTGCAAAGATGGGTCAATGTTTTATGCGGATGTTCGATGTACACCACTTGAGACTGATGATGGATCGTTCCTCGGATACGGATTGATCGTTCATAATCTCACCCCGAAACGACGTCAACAACAGCGGACAGAACGATTCGTCGAGGAATCAGTTGACGTCGTCACAGTCGTTGATGAAGATGGAACATTCTCATATGTGAGCACTGCTTCACAGCGTGTTCTTGGGCACGAGGCTGAGGCTCTCTCTGGGACAAACGTCTTCGATTATATTCATGTCAGTGATCAAGAAGCAGTAATGAGTGATTTCGTCAGCATCATTGAAAACCTAACGCAGACATTTGAGTGTGAATTCCGCTTTCGTACCGCTGATGACACATGGGTGAGTGTCAACGCGCGAGCGCGGAATCACATTGATGATGAGAGCGTTGGTGGAGTGTTAGTATATATCCGCGACATTAGCCAAGCAAAAAAACGTGCACGACGGTTCGAGGCAATATTCAACCAGCAATATCAACTCTCTGGCTTGCTCAACACAGATGGGACAGTGCTTCGAGTTAATAATGCACTTTCCTCAGCAGAAACTGAAATTGTAGATGACTCTCAAAGTATCCAATTCTCAGAGCTCTCATTGTGGACACACTCAGATGATGTCCTTGAGACAGTCCAACAAAGTGTTGAGCGAGCAGCCGGTGGTGAGAGTGTTCAACAGACAATCGAGGCGATGTCAGCAGATGGACTTCGGTTGCTTGATCTATCAATTCGACCGATAACTGATTCTGATGGAAACATTACACTACTCGTCGTTGAGGCTCGCGATATTACCACGCAAGAGCGGGAACGACGACACCTACAGGTGCTCCAACGGATAATTCGACATAATGTCCGCAACGATATCACAAAGATCCGAGGCTTTCTCGATCTTATACTCGAAGCTGATGACCATGAGAATCGAAAGGACCATGCTATGAAAATTTATCAGGTCATGGATAACTGGGAGGCAATTACGGAGAAGACACAACAAATCCAGAATTTAATCCAGAAGCAAGGTACTGGCGTAGAGTTTGTTGACGCTAAAACTGGATTGAACGAGGTAATTGAGCGGTTCAATTCATCAAAAACAGGCGGTTCTGTATATATTGAGACTGCTGAGACAGTTACTGCTAATATGCCAGATGCGGTGTCAGCTGCAGTTGATGAACTACTTCAGCATTTTACACATGAAGTAGGTGATACTGATTCAGATACAGCAGTTGATATTAATATTGAGTTACTGACATCAACCACTGATTGGATTACAATTAGATTTACAGCCGATAGATTACTCTCAAAAGTTAAAGCAGCAGTACTCGAAACTGGTGAGGAGACACAACTCAAACATGGTAAAGGGCTCAGCTTATGGCTTGTCAACGTTGTTATCATGCAGACTGGGGGGTCGATTGCGGTTGAAAGAACAACCGATGGCACAATCATCACAATCCGTATTCCAACTCAAAGTCGGCGAGAACGCGCAGACGCAATTACGCTCACTTAATACATATTCAGCGCAATTCTCATAACAGTGTTTACTCAGACGTTTTGATTGCTATCATATCGAGAGGTAGTACTCTCCGGTTCGACATATCTACAGAAACTAATTCTCATTGAGTGATGGCTCAAAAATACTCAACGCAACCGTGGCGTCTCGATGGAGTCACTATCAGTCAGCGACCGGTTCATGAGTGCAGTACCGTTATGTGTATCGAATAGATGAATCGCTTCTGAGGGGATTTCAATAATCACATGCTCACCACTACTGATAGTTTGCATGCCGCTAATTGTAGCAATGAATGTTTCTGGATGAGGGCTGTCGTCGGAAGCAAACTGAAGATAGATGTGATTTGATTCACCGACCGGTTCAACAACATCAACTACACACTCGAAACAGTGATTATCTGCTTGAATCACATTATCAGCCTCTCGATGCATCTGTATATCTTCCGGACGAACGCCGAGTGTAATCTCACGTGTGCTCCCGATGGTTGATTTGACCTCCTGTGAAAGCGGATATGAGAACTGTTGGGCAACAAGCGTCTGCTCTTTGATTGTCCCATCGAAGAAATTCATCGATGGTTCTCCAATAAACCCGGCAACAAACCGATTTTGTGGCGTGTGATAACACTCAAGCGGTGTCCCAACTTGTTGCAGAATCCCATCATCAAGTACAGCAATCCGATCACCCATTGTCATCGCCTCTGTTTGATCATGTGTCACATATACTGTTGTGACATCAAGATCAGCCTGAATTCGTTGTAGCTCTGTTCGCATGGTCGCACGAAGTTTTGCATCAAGATTCGAGAGTGGTTCGTCCATCAAAAATACAGCCGGATCACGGACAATCGCACGACCAAGAGCAACACGTTGTTGTTGTCCGCCTGAGAGTTCCGTTGGGGTCCGATCAAGCAGTTCACTAATATCCATCAGTGATGCTGTCTCTGTGACCGTATCAGCAATAATATTATCTTCGAGAGTTGTTGACTCCTCAAGTCCAAATCGCATGTTCTCACGAACAGTCATGTGTGGATACAATGCATATGACTGAAATACCATCGCAATATCACGATTCGCAGGCGAGACATCGTTGATCCGGCGGTCATCAAGTGTGATATCACCACTTGTCACCGTTTCAAGCCCAGCAATCATTCGGAGTGTTGTTGACTTTCCACATCCAGATGGTCCAACGAGCACGAGAAACTCGCCATCATCGATAGTCATCGAGACTTCATCGACAGCGATGACCTCATCATTCTCTCCGCTATTGAATACCTTTGTAATATCTGTGAGTGTGAGTGTCGCCATTATTCGATTAAGTGTAGTATTTACTTTATTCGCGCGCTTTTGTATTGATTCTGATATTTGGTGACTGTGATATCAACACTACTGATATTAGGTTTAGATATTGCTTTATCATACTTCATCTCAGCAGAAATCATGTTGTCACTCCCTTTGCAAACCGATCGCCAAAGAAGATGTATATTATGAGCGTTGGGAGGGCAGCAACGAGTGCTGCAGCCATTCGAAGTGGAAAGTTTGTCCCCGATTGTGAGACACCAATCCCAACAAGTTCCTGTGTCACGACGGATGCGTCACCGAATTGAATGATAGTTAATGCGAAGAGAAGATCATTCCAGATTTGTGTAAATTGATATATAAATACAACAGCAAACATTGGAATTGAAAGTGGCAGGATGATTCGTCGATAGATAGTCGCTATTGATGCTCCATCAAGACGTGCGGCTTCAATCATCTCTGAGGAGAGCTTTTTATAATGTGCTCGGAACAATAGTGTGCAAATCGGAATTCCATACGCAGTATGTGTAATGATCAATGCAAGTAGCTTCCAGTGATATTCTGCTACAAGTGGGACTGACGCTGCGACTGTCACAAAAATACTCTGTAATGGGACTACGTTATACCAAAACTGCGTCAATGGCACCAGCACTGCTTGATATGGAATGAAAATCCCCGCAACGAAGAGCACGTAAATCATAATCTGTCCACGCCAGTCAACTGTCGTCAATCCGTATGCAGCCATACTTCCAAGTAATCCAGAAAGAACTGTTGCCGGGATCACAAGGACAAAACTATTGATTAATCCCCCACTTAATCCAGCGATTGCATTTATCCACGGTTGAACTGAAAATGACCCTGTTCCGGGTATCACTGGTTCTAGCGGTGGAAGGAAAGGAGCATTTCCTGTATATGATGCTGGTGTGGTAAGAGATGTCATTATACCGGTCTCAATTGGAATAAGATAGAATCCCACCATCATCATCAAGATGATATACAGACCGATTCGCTTGAATTTCGCTATCAATGATTGACGATTTGTTTCAAGAATACGTTGCACACTCATTTTTAGAGGTCCCCTCTACGGTATTGCGAGTACAGATATGGTCCGACAATAAACAACGCCATGATGAATAGCACAACAGCGATTGTCGATCCATACGCCCAATTTTGATTTGCATATGCTTCTCTCACCATTCGTGTCGCCAAAATGTCCGCGGATGGTCCTGGCTGATATCCTGAATACATTGAGAATAAGAAATCAAATGCTTTCAACGCGAATACGGTGATGACGACAAGCGCACTAACTGTTGCTGTTCGTAATTGTGGGATGATAACCCGTCGATACATCTGGAATGTGCTTGCGCCATCAACACGGGCAGCCTCAAAGTGGCTTGATGGAATGCCTCGGAGCGCAGCGAGATACACTATCATTGCATATCCGCTGAACTGCCAAACAAGTGCAAATGCAACTGCAGCAAGTTTCAATTGTGGGTTCTGAACGATTCTGATGGGACCAATCCCAAATGCCTGTAATGTAATATTGATGAGCCCTGTCTGCGGATTATACATATACAGCCAAAATTTTGCTGTAACAACGAATGAGAGGCTCATTGGAAGTAAATATATTGTTCGAATGGTATTTTCAAACCGGATTTTCTGGTCGACTAAGATTGCAAGCACCAGTCCAAGAATGAGACAAACAACAGCAAATCCAATCATGAGCGCTATTGTATTCTGTGTTGCATTCCAGATAGGCTCAATACTGAGTGAGGACCACGATGGCGTTCCACCAGTGAATGCAATAATATAATTCTCCAAATCTAATGCACTGTAGTCCGGCTCACCAAGCCCAGCAAAATCTGTCAGTGATAACAGTATATTCCAGATAATTGCACCATAGACAAACAGTCCAACCAAGGCGAACGGGATAATCCAAAATGGGGCTGAGCGAACAGCATCACGTCGAAGAAATGACTGAAGACGGGTGAGTAGTCGCTGAAAGTGAGTAACACCGGAGCCACGCTGCCCGGATTGTGACCGCTGTCCTGGCTCCCGTTGTTGCTCACGTCCACGTCGCTCTTCACCAACATTATCGAATCCAAGCCGGGATTTACACTCTTCGATGAATCGATACATCTCTATGAGAGTTCTATATCATACTAAACGTTCACTATGATTGACTATCCATTCATAGCCTATGATAGATATTCTGTGATTTCTAATTGCATTGTATCGTATTGTGTATTTCTCCGATTATTATCGACATATTAATATATTATCGATATCCTTGCCCGTATTTCGGCGATATATAAGATACCTATCCGACGGGGCATCACCGGTATCATGATTTATTGTCAGTACATGATCTATTCATCTCAGGATTGTGTCAATCAAATCTATTTTGTTATTGTTATTGTTATTAATTCAGTATGCCTGTGCATGATTACTCGAAGGCGGTAACGAGCTTTTCTGCCGACTGATCGGATTCATAGCTTTCAAGAAAGCCGCTAAATGCGCTTCCAATATTAGTTGCGACACCTGGTGAAACAGCAAGTCCATGCTGAATTGACGGTGGCTGATTATCTGCAGTGGTGAAGTCATCATACTGATCCTGCTGGAATGAATTGAGTGCTGAGACATCAGCATCTTTCCGAGGTGGAATTGACCCTTTTGCCTTATTAAACCGAACCTGTGCTTCAGCACTTCCACAGTATCGTAAGAATGTCTTTGTTGCCTCTGGGGATGGATTGTTTGCGAAGTATGGGAATGAGTCCATATTGAGAAGATAGCTCCCCTCAGTGCCAGGATAGGTAACCTGACCCCAATCTTCGCCATAATTGAATCCGTCAGTCCCAGTATACGCACCAGCTGCCCAGTCACCCTGATGAATAAACGCTGCATCACCCTCTATCACCATCGTATTAGCTTCCGTGAAGCTAATCGAGGAACTATCACTCGGGTAATATTCACGCAAATTATTGACGCTTTCAAGTGCACGCTGCACCTGTGATACATCGCCATTTCCTTCGGTGTATGCAGTGTAGCCATCGATTCCAGCTTGTGCAAGAAGCGTTGTCTCCCATAGCTGGATTGTTGACCATCCACTACTTGTCTGCTGTGCGAACGGAACAGCGTCAGTATTTTCTGCGACAGTTGCACAAGCGTCAACGACATCTGCTGGTGATGATAGTGTGTTTGGGTCAACACCTGCCTCATCAAGCACCGCCGTGTTGTAAAATAGATTATTAATCCGATGGATATTCAGTGGGACTGTTACATACGTGCCATCAAGTTTTGCTTGCTCCTTGGGACCAGCTAAGTAATTCTCTCTTAGATCATCTGTCCAAACATCTTCCTCAATACTCGCATATGCCTCGCCGAATTTTGTCAATGTCTCTCCTGGCCATGTCTGGAACGTACTTGGAGGGTCATTTGCTTGGAGCCGATTTGAGACAACCTGATCAAGATTCCCACGGGCAGCACCGTTGACAGGCTCTTCAGCGAATGAGACGTCTGGATGTGCGTCTTGAAAGCCCTCGATAAGTGAAGCAATAGCCGCATTCCCGTCACCGGACGACCATGCATGAAGAAGTTCAATTGCGTTTGTGCCACTCTCATCTTCGCCAGATGTACTCTGAGAGCCACCGCCACCGCCGCCACCACTACATCCTGCTAACCCAGTGATGGTCGCTGATCCCGTCGCCGCTAAAATATCTCGACGCGAAAGTTGTGTTCTGTCTTTTGTCATTGATAATTCCCTATGGAACCTGCCTTGTTTTCCTAACCGCTAGTTCCAATATCAATTCAGAACATGTGAATATCTAAAGATTATGATTTACCATGTGCAATTGAAATACACAGCCGAGATAGATTCATATCATTGCAATTATCTTAAATAATATGGTTCGATGTAAAAACTGTGAGACATCCTTTGAGCACGCTGATGAGGTCAGCGAGGACGAGGTTGATAAGATAGAAACAACTGATGATAACCGACCGCGAATTCAGATTGGAACGAATAAACATGCAGTGTGGCGATGCCCGGACTGCGGTTCTGTTCTCGGCGTTCGGTAAAAAAGTCCAAACCAGTCGCTTTCTCACATTACTTCACTTGCCAATTAAGTTCAATATAAATATCTCGAATTTTCTGGAGTGTAAGATCAACCTCAATTGTGTTATTGTGCTGACTGCACTCATATCGTGAGATCTACGTGGATTTGACCGTTCACGGAATTTGCTCAATTTGTCGTCCAATGACAACTAAAGATATGGTGAGTATTCCAATCGCGGCTGGAACAAGAAGTTCAAATGCTGTAATGATGACGCCAGATGCCTGAATTCCAACCACAAGGAGAATAATCGGTCCACAGCATGCCGTTCCTGAAATGAGTCCGGGGACTCCAGCAAGGATCCCACCCGACGCACCGCGTAATCCACAGGTAGTCGGCTGACGCCAGAGTAACACCGATCCCGCGACATTCATTCCAACAAGTATCGCAAGTGCAAGCCCAATAACCGAATTAAATGAGAATAAATACGTGAAAGCTCCAATCTGCAACCGAGCGATCGGGCGATATGAGAATGGTCCAAGCGCAGGTGTAGTAAACGTCGCTAATGGATTCGAGACGACTGTAAGTCCCCACCCGCCAAGTCCAGGCGCAAGATGCCCAATACCCCATAGATATAAGCCAAAATAGATACTTCCAACAATGCTAACAAGCAACCCTAATCGACGCCGATGACGAATGGCATGTACCGTAACCGAAGCCCATTGTAGCAGCGAATTGATGACTGACATACTCTTTCGCCATCGTCTATCAGTATCTGTCGTGTCTATTGCATCTGTTGATTGTTCCTGTGAGCGTTCAGTCATTCGCATACACCGCAGTTTCTGGATAGTACCCTGCCCATGCAAACCACATCGCATCGAAACTGTACACGCGTGTAAGCGGCAGTGATGATGGATCATGTCTGGATCCATCTGGAGCAATGACCTGACCCTGTTCTTGATCACGTGTAAATGTCATTTCCTCTGGATTCTCATATACGTATCCAGTGTCAAGTTCTGGATCATAAACAGCAATAACAGATAGTTCATCAATCGTTCCTGAGAGGACCCCCGCTTGACGAAGGCTCTCTTTATGAAATGCAGCAGCTCCCTCCGGTGTCCGTGCTCCGTGAACAATTGTTTTCTTTGGATACCGATCATCTTGATGGAGTGCTGGGAATAATAACCGCTCATCTGCGTAGTACCCACGAAGCGGATTGTACGATCCGTATGGGTCGCGACCGTAATTCTTCGCATATCCAGTCTGCGTCGAAAGCACGCGTGTATCAGGATGTCGCTGCTTCCACTGCTTCCATGTTGTCCATGTCACTCGAATCGGAGTCAGCGAGTGAATCGTCGGCGACTCATTCCATGGTCCTGGAATTGCTGTTGCAAGCATTTGTGGCCACCATGTTTCGGTCGCACGGTCATACATCACGAGATTATTATTAATCAGTCGTCCTGAGACGCCGAAGGTAGTCTCACCACGGTCGAATCCTTGAGCAGTTCCGGTCAGCGGGCAATACGTTACTGTGATGTTCTCATCACCAAATGTATCATTAACAATCTCATGGAGGACGAGAATTGCCTGTGGGTACGCTTTTGTGATTCCATTATGAACGACTCCCAAGATTGGGTCGCCTGGGTCAAGTATCTCAGTTTTATCGCTCGAAACGAACGTCGGATTATCGATTGAAGGAATTCCATCTTTCTCTGGTCCTCCTGACTGCGCTGCTTCACGAAGTGCTGATGGTGATAGCGGAAGTGGAAGCGTGTTTTCACGCGTCGGAATGGACGCGCCTGTCTCTGTTGGTGACACTGTAGTTGAATGCTGCGATGCTTGCTCGGTGATATCTGACTCACTCCCATTGATACGACCAGAACAACCAGCAGTAAGTGCTGCAACAGTAGTAGTGCCAACGCTTGCGAGGAAGTGACGTCGTGCGGGCATGTTTTATGACCTGTATGATGTGCACCGGATTAATGCCCCGGCGTCTGTGTGTCGTCAATACACAACATGGATGACCATTGCAATAAATGGCATAATAATAAGCAATATCATCGTGACTAACGATCTACATCTGGTCAAACGTAACCCTGGACATGGTCAGATGGTCGTTATAATATTGATATGACTCTTATCGGAAGAGTGCACCCTTGTGTTGCCATTGTGTTGGGTCATCACCGGCGTTTCCTTTGATCCATCCTTTTGCATTACACTCACTACACTGCCACTGCTCTTCAAACGTACCAGCATCGGTTCCCCCCTCGGTATAGACGATGCTTATTGTCTTGCCCCCACAGCAATGACACATTTGCGGACGTCTCGTAGGGTCACGGCCTGCTATCGTCGTTTTCATCTCGTATATACGTATAATATCTCCAGTAACTTGTGTTTGTCAGATGTATGGCGTATTCATCATGGATGACCATGTATATTTGAGAAATCATGAAGATGACATGTGTATTATGCTACTTATAGCCGAACAGTATTATATCAAATTTATTTTATTTCAGCGATATTGACTTGCGTCATGAGAGTGCACAGACAGAATCTCTCAGGGTTTGACATCCTCCCCGTAGTAAATCGCAAGGCTTTCTCCTCAATTTTCCGTAATTCAAGCATAAATCCAACAATATTCTCTATTAGCTACTATTTGAGTTTAGCTTTCTCCCCTGATATCACCACTTAGCGTCTAGCAGTGTTTCACTTCTTGAGAGTTAGCTGGGAGGTTAAATATATTTGAGCCAATTAAAATAATAATCATATCTGTATGCGCAATCGACTTATTTCAGTATCAACGATTGTGTTCGGCGCTTTCGGTGTGATTATTGTGAATCTTATTCCGTTGATTGGCATTGCTGCCGGTGAGTGGAATCTTCGGGCAATTTTACTTATTTATTGGATTGAGGCAGTGACGACCGTCCTCATCGCTGCCACAAAATCACTCTTCGCTGAACAGGGATCGCCAGGGCTGCAGGCTAAAATGGAACCGCTGCATGAACTCCGTGCAAAGCGAGGAGGATTCCAGTTATTCCACGGATGGCCACCAATCTACCCTCGAAATATTCCATTTGCGCTTACAATACTTGGATTCTGGATATCAGTTGGTGCTCCTCCAAGTGTCTTGTATTTGTGGTTTGGGCATCCTGAGTTTATATTTTCAGTTGATATCCTTCTGAGTATTGGGGCGTTAGTTGGTATGCAGGTATTTGAATTTATGACCGAGTATATCGGTGAAAATGAGTATACGGATGTTTCTGCACAAGCAATCGTTCAAACACCAGCGCAGTTTTCTGCAGTCGTTCTCTCTGTTGGCATTCTCAGTACTGCTGGAGACAGTGTAACCGGTGGGGGGTTAGTTTTCGTTATTGTTATTATGAAGACCATCATCTCTGTGCGTCGATTTTATGCTGAGCATGCTGAAACGTCCATCCTCGCAGGGTTGCCTGATTTCATTCATCAACTGATCAGCCGTGTATTCGAGATGTCCCGCAGCGACGAGGATGAAATCGAACCACAACCAGAGGTGACCCTCCCTGATGCAGAGGTGAATGCACGGGTGAGCACTGACAGACGTGCGGTGCTTTTAGGATCAATCTGGACAATTATTTTTGGACTTTTCAATCGGTTTGGTGTTGGTTCACTCGTGGTTCCTGCAGTTGCTGTCATCATCGGGGACCCATTACTCATCGGTGTTGCGATGATAATTCCACTTGCAGTCTTCGGTGCCCAAGTGCTGAGTTTTTATCTTCGGTATGGAACAATCGAGTATCAACGGCGTGGTGATTCGATTGTTGCATATGATACCGTCTTAGATGCTCCACAGTGGATTGCACCGGTGCATACAGCCGAGTTTGAGGTTAAAAATGCGGTTTCTGACCGTCTTCTTGATACTGGCACGCTCGATATTACCGCTGAGAAGATTGATCGAGACATACAGTTTGGTCCAGTGAGCAACATTGAAACAGCAGTTGAGACGCTTGACCTTCCGGTTAGCCAGACGGACCGACCTGATCGCGATTTGGCTGTTATGGGCGCTGCAACCGCACTTGCACTCTCATTTCTTGTTGTTCCTATCGGAATGTATTTTTCTGAGAAGGTAGCACCACTCACTGCGATTGGGTTCACGATCGCGGTTGGTCCATTTCTGTTTATTCCGGTTGGATTATTAATACATGCAGGGCTGAGTCGGATTTAATTCATATATGCAATCTGGCTATCTCCTTGGGTTATGTTGACGGAAAATAACCCGCCATGTATACCCACGAAATTGAAACCACTGGCAGAAATAAAGCAATTAGTGAATGGCGCGGATCGATTCATGTTCTGGGCAACAGCGTTACTAATAGGGATACTAGTTCTTGGCGTTATCGTTGCGTTTACTGCCGGATGATACGTGACAGCAGGTATCCAGTCGGTAAGGGCGAGTATCCAAGACATCGTCTTTACTTTCAGTGACTCTCAAGCAATCTTTGAGTCGGGGTTTCATGATAATTAAGACGAATAGCTTCATCGACGGTGTCCGAAGGTGCAGTTTCAGCGACTCAAGTCATTGATACGGATCGCCACGGTGGTAAGACTCGAAGTAATCACTATCAGTGCACGCAGCAGGGTATCAAATCCACTCATCGAGACCAGTTTGAACAACTGATGTCTCAATTCGCTCAAACCCACGTTCAACTTCATCAGCCGGGACTTCCCAGTCATCAACAACATATGAGCGTGCGGCGTCCATATCTGGATTTATCGCTGTATGTAATGTATATTCATTAGTGACCGGTGGATCTAAGAATAATGACCGCACACGGTCAGCATGCTGAATGAACTCGTCACGGGCATCGAGAACACTCCAGAGATCGCCGTGATCGTTGATTGCTGATATCGCAGTTGCAGGACCAATCCCTGAGATACCATCATTAAAATCGGTTCCACACAGGATTGCCACATCGACTAATTGCTCTCGAGTTAGATTCTGGTTTTTGAGTGTTGTTTGAAGATCCATCAGCTCAGGATCACCTTTCGATGTGAGCTGTCGGACGGTGTACGGTGCACCAAATAAAAGAGTATCATAATCCTCACTGCCAACATAATCAACATCACCTCGAATAGCCATTTCCGCTGCTTGTGCTTCGCCTTCAGCAGGAGCTTCAATAATTGGTACGTCAAGCCGATTCAATAATCCTCGCGTTGTCTCATGGATTGTCTCTGTGAGTCGTTGAGTGCGTGCTTCAAGTCGAGATGCGGCGAGTTCATCACCCCGTTCTTCAGCAGCTGCCTGTAGTTCAACAGCTTCCTCGCGAGCGACTCGACGCTCTTGGACTTCTTCGTCTTTGAGTTCAGTCACTCCACCATCAAATACAAACACTGGCGTGAGATCATGCTCGAAGAATTTTGGAAGCCCCTGAACAACTCCAATCAAATTTGCTACCTCAACCCCCGATTCAGTCGTATATGCTGCATCGCTGGTGAATTTCACCGTTGTTGTGAGATACCGGTATAACCAGTTGTGTGCGTCAACGGCGATGACGCTCCCGGAAATATCATCGAAAGCGACTGACTCGAGTGCCGCCAATTGCCGCAACGCTGCATTTCCCATTGATAATACAATCACCCGACATAGACTAACCACTGTCGGTGTTTTGAGTACTGCTCAAGTGCACCCACCAGTGTTACTGTTGAATCTATCGATTAGACATAAGACGAATGTTCTCGTGTCTGATTCTGAAATGGTTTATTTGATGAGAGTAAGCCCGAATATCGACAACAGGATATACCCCAGGAAGTCACTCAGACGACAGGTGTGCATAAATAGTCACTGATAAAAAGTCAATCAGATCTGATATAAACCGCCTCAGGAGTTGATCCAGAGGCATTCACCTCCAACCATCTGTAAAACATCAGCGAGATTGTAACTGCTATTGTGTTGAGTTAACTGCAGTATGCAACGCTGGTGGGTCAGTTTCCTGTCGATTAGCTAGAAACGTCGACTCTGGGTCATCGTAATCGCGCTTGCGATATTCAGTAAGCCCAGATTGATACTGTTCATATGTCGTTGTTGCTGGGATCTCAGCAGGTCGCTCAAGCACTAATTCTGCAATTCCTGTCTCGCGACCTGTCCAGGCAAATCCGGCGCGATACATTGCCTCATATGCAAATGGATTATTGACAGCGATTCGAAGGCGGTCATACCCTCGATTAACAGCATGCGGAGTGAGTGATGCTGCCAGACGTGGTCCAAGCCCGCTGCCACGTTTATCGCTCCGGACGCTCACATATCGATAACACAATGTCGTGTCATCTGTCCGGTCAGCACTAAATGAGAGCGCTGCAAGCACCGAGTGATCATACGGGTCCGACTCAGTAGGATGATTTGTATTGGTTTCTGCATGCATCGACTGGTCTCGATCTGACTCATTCGCGTCGACATGCGCGTGCGCCTCAGGCGATGTGAAACTCTCAGATGAGTCCTCGGTTCTGAGGACTGCCTTTCCGACTGATGATAACACAAATTTTCCTGCGTATGCAAAGGATCGATAATCAAGTCGGAGTGTCGGTGCTTCTGGGGGCCACCCAAGCACGGTGAACTCCATAGAATTATATTGTAACTCACTCGAAAGAACATATCGATTATGACATTGAGAGCTGCTATCTTCACGTCGTCGGGCGCTTTCGATGTCATTGGTGGAAAGCATGTCGTAGAAACAACAAACCCTATTCTCAAGCACGCCGTCTTTGATGACTGAGTAGGGTGTGGTAGTTCACTATGGTACAGCTTGCACATGCTCATAGTGACAGGAAGAAACATGTGTACCGCATCCACACAATCAGAATGTGTCAGGTCGATATGGTCCCGGTGACGTCAGATTCTTTGATCGCATCGCACGGATTTATGCCACCGTAATGCCATCAGCGCCGACGGACTCAATCAGGGATGCATTTGTCGTTGCTAATCGACCCATTGAATGTGTGCTTGATGTTGGTGGTGGAACCGGACGAGCCGCTACGGGATTGCGAACCCTCGGAATCGACACAGTGGTTATGGATATCTCGATGCATATGCTAACATATGCTGCCTCAGATGGACATCCGGTCGTTGCCGGCGATGGAAGACATCTCCCAATCGCAACCAATGCTGTTGATGCTGCTGTGATCGTTGACGCTCTTCATCATATTCCAACTCCAGAACGTGCACTTACAGAACTTACTCGCGTTGTTGCCCCAGGTGGGATTATAATTATTCAGGAATTTGACCCAACGAGCACTCTTGGACAGGCACTCGTTTGGGCTGAGCACCGGATTGGATTCTCATCAACATTCTGGACTCCCGCTGAGTTATGCGATGAATTGAATTCGCCCGACACAGAATCATATCTTGTGGATGAGGGGTTTGAGTATGTTATCGTTGGTCGTATGAAATAGTTGATATTTCTGAAATTAAGTACCTCTTAATCCACTAAGTCAATCGAAATATCAATATCATGTCCCAGTGAATTTTCCAGTATAGTGCTCTATTCGATTTATTTATATTTGTCATTCACTGATCGGGACTGCTGGTTACAGTGGATTGGTTTTTATATATGCATAACCGGGTGAAGCTCTGATTGAGACTGAGATACTAAATCCGGGAAAGCCATTACCCACCCGTTATATGTAGCTATATGGCACATTCTGAGGAGTCATTTCTCACACGACGCATCGATGCTGGCGCGTATCCACTCGCAGTTGGAGATATACTAGGCATATCTGCAGTTCTTACCATTGGTGTCATCTTTCACAACGGGATTGAATATCTTTCAACCGCCCCGATTGGGTGGGGATTAACGATACTACCGTTTTTGATCGGATGGGTGGTTATTAGTCCATTAATTGGTGCATACTCTGCTGGTGCTGCAGAATCAGCAAAGGCTGCAATCCCACTTGCTATTCGTGCGTGGATACCCGCTTCGATTGTCGGGCTTGGACTTCGAGCTACACCAGTGTTTGATGGCGGAGCTGGGATTACATTTGTTGCTGTTGTGCTCATTACTGGTGCTATTGCGGTGACTGCCACACGATGGCTTTTCTTTTTGATCATTCGATAACTCGTTGTGTCACATCCTGAATTGAACAGAACTCTAAATAGCTGATGTCGCAGGTACTCCCCAGCTATGATTGATTGAAATATATACCATCGGCGAACCTGCGTATTTTCGGGTATTAAAGATATGATCCCTTCGCTCTTTATTATCGGTTATTTTTTCAACTGTGCAACGGTATAACATCAGACATTACCCACGGATCATCAGATTTCCGCTTGTGTGATGAGTTATATCAGATTATATACGTTTCCAGTACTGATGATTCCACCGGTTCTCAACCCCGGTTCACAAAGAGTTTTGCTGCCCTCGGTCAAACTGAGCTATATGACGGAATATACGGTTGAGTTTCTTGGTACTGGGGAGACAATCGAAGTATCAAACAAGCAGACAATACTCAAAGCTTGCATTGAAGCAGGAATCGCACAAGAGTACTCCTGTCGTGTTGGTATGTGTCTGGCATGTTCTGCTGAGATTGTTGAAGGTGATGTTGTCCAGCCAGCAGCACGTGGACTGACTGAGACTGAGCGAGATAACTATGCACTTACCTGTATGGCACGCCCCCAATCTGATCTTAAAATCCGCCGGGGTGTCTACCCGCCAAGCATTGAGCAGGATGCCACCCAGTCGGACATGGCTGCAGATGATTAATCCTTCTTAGCTTTGTCCCCCCTATCAGTTGTTGGTAATTTGATTTTGTATCCGAATCGGAATACGTAATCGGACGTTCAAGCTGAACTAAGCATAGCTTCGGATATAGACATTGGTCATATTGCCAACGACTGTTATTGAGCAGTGACTGAAACGCATATCAGAAATGAAAATGAAACGCAACGACATCGGATGTGGCGGTTTGAATAACACTTAGTCTTCGCAATCAAATATGAGAGTAACTCTCAGGTGATTCTGTTTATTAGTCTGAATATGAACGCTCAAACACTCAAACGCGAAATCGAGACTGAAGCAGAGAGTGCACTCCGTCAACTTGACTCAAATGAGTTTCTCCGTGCAGCAGCCGGCGGTGAGCCGACAGCACAGGCGCTTCTCGAAGCTGCAGCGGCAAGCGAACGCGCCGCAGCAGTGACGTTTGAGACCTGGACTCAAACTGAATCTGATGCTGATGCAAAAGCGGCATTCGAAAATGTTGTCGAACAGGAACGAACGCATCATGACCGCGTTACTGCAGCAATAGACACTATCGTAAGCACTAATAATTACAGTAGTAGCAGTGGCAGTGGCAATGGTAATGGCAATTATGATGCTAATCTTGAAGCACAAACTCAGGAGGCTCCAGGACCAATGCATGCGTATCTTCGCGGTCGTGAAACGACATTACAACGAATTGCATCCGGAATGGTTGGTCGTCCACTTGCAAGCCTTCAGACACATTCACGACTTATCTCGTATTTTGAGTCTCACTCAGATATAACTGCCAATGCCTCCCATGATGAGAGTATACCCGAAACAGAACATAATCCAGCAGTCACGCTATTTTATGATCTCTTCGATGAGACAGAAAAAGTTCTTGCTGACGGGCTTGACCTTCTCACAACACGATGCACGACCGAATCAGATTGGGATGCTGCAATAGCTGTTGCAACATATACTATTCGACTTGCAGCAGATGACACACGTGATGCACTTGCAGGCATGTCATAGTCGATATGCGACAAGGAATACAAAACCAGAACCAGAGCAAGATTAGAAAATCCGGCGTGTCGTATATGATATCTGAATACAGACTGTGTCAAAACGAGTTTATACCGATAGTGATTGCGACTGAAACGTAATTCTCACAGATTATATAATTATTGAGTGCGGAATCAGACCTCATCAAACAATGTCTCACCCTCGACCATGTGTGCTGCAACAGTGTCCATATCAAGGGTTACACCCAATCCAGGCGCTTCTGGGACGGTGATATATCCATCCTCAATGACAGACTCCTCAACAAGGTCTTCCCACCAGCCAAGCTCATATGAGTGATACTCGACAGCAAGTGCATTTGGAATCGCAGCACCGACATGTGTGGCTGCGACCGTTGCAATTGGTGATGAGACATTGTGCATTGCGACCGGAATGTAATATTGATTCGCGACATCTGCAATCTTTCGAGTTTCTCGCATCCCCCCAACCTTTGGGAGATCTGGAGCAACAATGTCGACTGCTTGATCTTCAATAAGCCGTCGCTGTTCAGTGACACGATAGCGGTTTTCACCAGCAGCAATCGGGGTGACTGTTGAGTCTGTGACAGACTCTTGGACCGCAAGATTTTCTGGAGGTACAGGATCCTCAAGCCACCACACATCATACTTCTCAATTGCGTCCGCAAGTCGCTTTGCAGATCCACCGGAGAATGTCCAATGACAATCAAAAGCGACATCAGCACGGTCTTTAACACGTTCTGAGACCGCCTCAACAATATCGACTTTATGTCTGATTTCACCTGGTCGAAGATGTCGGTTTGCACGGTCTTTCTCCAATCCAGATGAGACATCAAGATCAAATTTTAATGCATCATACCCAAGTTCCTCAACAACTCGCTCTGCCTCGATTGCACATGCTTCTGGGTCAGCCTCGGCCTCGGTATGACAATCACAGTAGACACGCATCGCATCGCGGTATTTCCCCCCAAGCAACTGATACGCTGGCACCTGTAGAATCTTTCCAGCAAGGTCATGAAGTGCAACCTCAATTCCAGCGATTGCGGTGACGGTAACCCCCTCAATCGTTCCTTCACCTGACATTTTCTGTATCAGATGTTCATATAACCGGTCAATATCAAGTGGATTTTCCCCAATAATCATTGGTGTCATCCGCTCAATTAATTCTGGCACGCCTGCGCCCCAGTATGCCTCACCGGTTCCAGTAATGCCAGCATCAGTGTACACACGGACAAGCGTCCATGGGAAGTTACCATCGATCATTGTTGTCTGAATATCGGTAATCTCAACATCTCGTTTGCTCCCCCGCGATGCCGCTACGCCCATTGTCTCTGCGGAAAGTTCTCGCATCGTGTACTCCGCATTTGGGTCATGAAGATCAGCGTAGTCTTTGCTCATATCAAGACATTTACTCGAAAAAAGGTAAATCTTCCGAGAACGCATATTTCCTGGCTGTTACAAATGCTGCACACCACCTCAGAGTCACAAATAGTCCCTGGGATACTCCACTATATTGCTTGTCAGGATGGAATCGATCGAACGGAGCAAATTATGACATCAGTTCAGGATGACTCATATTCTATCGGATCAAGATGATTGAGAACAGAGATAGTGCGGAGGATTGACGCTGCATCGCCTGGTTCATACACAAGGTCATCTGTTGTTCGAACATGCTCTAATACGCGCGTTGATGCGTGTCGAGGTGCAGCAGCGATACCTGCATCATGTGTCTGAGCCCATTCCATGATTCGAAGATCCGACTTGCTATCGCCCATAATAAGCACAAATGGATCCTCAATGTCGAGCACATCAAGTGCTCCTTGCACACCGGTTGGCTTGTCAAGATCAAGTGATCCAATCTCAGCCGCATCGGCATGATAATATGCAATATCAATCCGATCGAAACGCGTGCGAACTGAGGTAGGAATCGAATCTGGATCTATCGTTGGTGCTGCGTCTGCGTCTTCAAGAACAGTCGCGATTTCTGGATCAGCAGACGCGTAGTAGGCTCGTGCCCACAGTGCACCGATATCATAGATATCCTCAGTTTGCACTCTTGAGGCAATATTGTCGTCAGAAGCGCCGTCTGACACTGAGGAGATATCCACATCAGCTGTCATGTCATTCCGTATTGAGACAACTGTCTCATCATCTATATCGACAGCCGTTGTGACGATATCCCCAAGAAGATCAACGAGATAGCACAGTCCCTCATCAATTACCGTCTCTGCTGCGTCACTTCCAGTCTCATAATTGGGTTTTAACGTAATATTGAATTCATTTCCCTGAAGATGTGCTGATTGTTGTATTGTTTCTGGTGCTTCTGGAAGTACCCGTGAGCGAACTTGTGTAAAGATAGACTGAATCTCTGAATCCAGTTCTGCATAGAGCAATCGTTTTGTGTCCGAGCCATGACCTGGGGTAAAAACTCCGGTTCCTGCCTCATAGACAATGCTAATGTCGCCAGAATGAACTAATTCACTTCCAAGCCCTTGAATTGCAAAGCCTTTGACATTTTCAAGCGTCTGTCCCGTACAGATGATGATTGGAATACCCCTTTCATGAATTTCTGTCAGATGATGCAGTGTCTCACGGGGGATCTCATTATCTGTCCCACCAGCAGAGCGAAGCGTCTCATCGACATCAAGCACGAGTGCATTTATTCTCCGCTGATATTTCATACAGAGATCAAGTGCGGTAAACGCTTGTTCACGCGTTGCTTGAGAGGCAATCGCAGCCATCGTCTCAGGCTCAACTGCTTCGTTCTCGGCTGTGGTTATCGATGTACTGTAACTCCCTTCCTGATCAATTGTTGTCTCACGCTCATGACCGTCCTTGTTTGCGAATGCATCACGGATTTCATCTTTTTGTGCCTGGAGTTCATTATGGGCATCTTCCCAGTACTCAAGTGCAACACGAGAATCAACAGGAGGGAATAAGTCAATGAAGTTCTGTCGATCCCGTAGTGTGTCTGTTGGGAAATTTTCATAGAGGGCGTAAAGACGATCATATCGGTCCATATCGTACTAATAATAACTCAGATAGATTACCCTTTTCACTCTATGATCTCGTTGATTGGTTCTATCTCGATTATCTGTTTCGCCGTGTCTCAATCCTGAGTGAAATCGGAGAGCCCGGAAGAAAATAACATAACACAAAACAATGGTAGGGAAACGCTCAAAACAGCTAATGACTTACGCGAGAATATGTCTGAGTGGACCGACAGTATTGTCGGCGATCGGATGACAGTCGACAGGGAATTCAATGATCGTGTCACTGCCTCAGAATTTTCAAATCAAGAGTGGGGGCTGATCATGACTGCCACTGAACTTGATATTGAAAATGCAGATAACCCTGAGACAGCGCGGCTTATCGCAGATACAGAAAATCTCTCACAGATTATGCCTGAACTTGACACTGTTCAATCACAGATGTCACAAATGGGAGGATCACCAGGAGATACCGGTGGTGGCTCCGGTGGTGGTGTTGTCGAATCGATAAAAGGTGTCCTAGGACTTGGAAGTGATGATAATGGGAGTGATGAGGAACGTCTTGAAGCAGCTGAACGTCTTGCGCAAGCGTATGCTGATGAGCTACAAAGCCATCTTGAAGCAGCCGGAAAGTGGAAACAGGTTCGTGTTGCTTATCAAGAATAATTAAATCTAGACAGTTTACATTATCTGCATAGATGCACTTAGACGCTCAAAACCGGGAGAATAACATACTCGACTCTGCACGTTTATAAACTACCCTCAGAATGGAGAAAGAGGTGGTCAATGTCTTCCATCAGTCCATCGAGATCGCGGTCTGGTTGATCGCGCACCCAGGAAAACATGTTGTAGATCGTCTCCTTGAGACCGTGTTCGAGTTGTGATCGGAGCGACGAGGCTTTCGAGACAAGTCGCTCCGAGGCGCTCGATTCCGGACCAAGCCGAAGAAGGCTGTAGGCCAGCATCTGAAGGTGCCAGTGACGACTGGCACCGTCAGAATCACGAACCTCGCAGTCTCCTAAGCCAAGATCCTCTTTCGAGTCCTCGAAGAATGTCTCTACTCGCCATCTGTACGAATAGCTCCGAATAATGTGTGCCGAAGGCGCGTCAATCTTGCTCGTCGCAAGATACTTTACTGGATTCTCTTTGTCCTCATCGGTAACCTTCTCTGTGATTACCAGCCGAACTTCACCTAATTTCGAGACAGGGACTGTCTTAGTCCAAATTTTGTACGTTTCACCGTCAACTTCTCGCTCTTCCTTGTCGATGCACTCTTCGAGCGCATCGACGCGTCTCTCTTTGTTCGCGTAGGTCACCTGTCGGTTGCCCCGTAGTGGTCCAATCCAGTCCTTGCCGTGTGATTCGACGTGTTCGATCAGACCGGAGTCATGAGCAAACCATGCATCGAAGAGGTAGGTGCCCGCAGGCACACCTACCTCTTCTTCTAATTCCGTGATTATCTCTCGTGCGAGGTCGTATTTTGTCTCCTGTTCGTCTTCCTCGTCCTCGTCGTCGACCTTCTCGTACTGGCGAAAAGCAAGTGGATAGGACGTTTTATCATCGGTATAGAACGCGTAGACGAGGTTCTGTCCCCAAACAGGCTCACCCTCAGAGTGATCGTAGAACTCTCCAGCACCGGGAAGGGACTTCCCGGTTCGCTGGATGACTGAATCGTCAATAACGATATAGCCGTTTTGTGACCAGCGTGTCTCTCCGTGTTTTTGCAGTTCCTCTAACCGCTCGTGATTGAGCTGATCCTCATCCCAATCGTATTCGGTGATGAACTTGTTGAGTGCTCGGTCACTTCCGGCAGGAAGGACCTCTCGTGCAATTCCGGTTACAGTCTTGCTGCGGCCCGCAGCAAGACCTGTCACGTACGTTTTGGCGTGAGTCGTTTGATGATATGATAGCGAGTCGAATTCATCCAGCACGTCGGTGCACGAGAGGAAATCCGTAATCGGCAGCATCAAGTTTCAATGCTGCCTACATCACGCCCCTATTTAAACGTGCAGAGCCGAGTAACATAAATAATCATTTGCCAGTGAATTTAATTCTTACCGGGTCGTCATAACTGATATGTTAGGTGATTCGGATTCACAATCGCAAGAACAATCGTGTTCTCAGAAAACGAGATGTATCCGGTTGCGACTGGGATTGATACTATCATTATGTCTCATCGCGCCAGTTACCCTTGCGACCGGTCGAGTGAGCGCACATGTGAAATATGTCACACCCGGGGGTGACCCAGTAGCTGTTGCCGAATTCTTGGGTCGTGCACTAACAGATCCATTCAATCTTATACTTCTTGCTGGTGGTGGTCTCTTTGGTATTGTTGCAGCAACACTCTATTTGCAAATACGCCCATTTCGCCGCGACCTTGCCGTTTTTCGTCAGACGATGGGAGAATACCGCGATCTTCTTTCCTGGCTTCTTCGTTTGAGTGTTGGGCTTCCACTTGTCGGTGCCGGATTTTCTGGATATTTCTTTTCACCGGCTGTCACGATTGGTCCTCCAGTATTTGTTCGGTTATTTGGGGTCACAACTGGGTTTCTGCTCCTCTTCGGATTCGGCACGCGTCTGATGGCGTTTGTCTCACTCGTCGGTTACACTGGCGGGCTTATACTGGAACCAACCTTACTACTGGCATTTGAGTACGTGCCTGCACTCACTGCAATTGCATTACTAGGTGGTGGTCGACCAAGTGCTGATCAAGTTGTTGCGCGACTCGCAGCCAAAGACACAGTTTACTCACGAATCGACCCATTTTATCGGGCAGTTGCTGTTCCGTTTGTCGAACGAGTGTCAGGATATACATGGCTCGTCCCAATCGTGATTCGCGTTGGGCTTGGAATTTCTTTCATGTATCTCGGTGTGACACAGAAAATCATGAATCCTGGTGATGCTGCTGCGGTCGTTGCAAAATATAACTTAACTGCTGTTGTTCCAGTAAGTCCAGAACTGTGGATTATTGGTGCTGGTGTGACCGAAATGGCTGTTGGAGCGGTGCTATTCTTTGGTGCATTTACCCGAACGGCTTCAGCCGTCTCATTTATTTTGTTCACGACGACACTGTTTGGTCTCCCTGATGACCCTGTGCTTGCACATATCTCACTTTTCGGACTTGCATCAGCACTTCTCATCACTGGAGGGGGTCGATGGTCGATCGATGCGCTTCTTGGGGGTGCTGGTGACCCACAGTCTGCAGTCGATCCCGAGGCGACTGAGACGCCTGCGGACCCATCTGCTGCAGATTGATCATTTGATATATCATCTCTATCAGTATCTATGTTTATAAAGTCATATTGATAGCTTTTGTAAATATGAGCTCTTTGTGAATTGTGAGTGATTTTGTATCCTAAGAAACTCATATTATTTCCAGAGAAAGCAAGGTGAGTGCCTCGGGACTTAATCCCAAGCGGCTCACAATAGGCGAGAGTGTCACATATAGACTTGCTCAGAGAATATAATGTAGTGATGATACATGAAGATCGCCGACTGACGTCGATACTTATCGCTTACTCTGCGGCTGGCGAATCAAAACTAACTGAATTAAGTTTCATCCGCGCGGTTTCAAGTGCGTCTGTGTCATGATTTACAACTCCATGGTGTAACTTTCGAGCTATTATAACGAATCTCTCGCTTGTCTCGACTGGAATATCTCCTTGCAACGCCTCGCTGCGAGTAAGGTGCGTGTCGAGTCGCTCGCGGAGTTGGTGAATAGATACGTCAGACTCTTGGATTTCTGTGACGCTCTGTACGGATCCATCCATGACTGATGACTCTTCAGTGATCCATTTAGTGAAATCCTGATGAAATGTAGAGAGAACCTCGGTATATGCGAGTCCACGTGCGGTTGTCAGTGATGTTGGAACTGAATTTGGGGTTGGTCGATGACCATCATTTGCGACGCCGAGCAATTTAGTTACATACAATCGTGCTTCATCTGTTGGATGACGACAGCGATCAAGAACATCAACTGCATGTAAGAGTTCAGCCGCCGAAAGCAGTGTATCATCTGGAGGCTGCAACGTTCCTCCATTGAGGAACCCTCGCTGACGAATATAGTCACGAAGTGTTGTGGTAAGACCTTCTGCGATCATAGAAACATCGGTCTCCGCATCAAGCGCTTGCTGATGAGCTGAAAGATCTAATTCAATAGCACTGTCAGTATGTGTTTTTCGCTCTCCACGCCCGACGCTTTTGAGACTACCACATGCTGGGCAGGCAACCTGTCCTGTGTCAAAGTATGACCATTCATGACCACATTCACTACATTGGCGCTGACCCCGAATCTCCATATGTAAACTGCCCATCCAATAAGGAAAAGCGCGTCGTGAACATAGCGACATGAATAGCCGATAGTATTAAACCTCTAACGCGAAATCACATATATGACGCTTCGCTTTGGAGGGCCGAAGCGTCAGCGGGGACCAATTTTAGACGGCAGGCGCCCGCGTAATTTACGCGGGTTGCTTTCCGTTTTGAATGTTTGAAGTATATGATATATTACTATTTGATGTGATCGTAATTCACGTCGAATGATATTTGATTGAATATTCTGTCTTAATTATATGAATGAATATGCCACTGGTAAGGTATGCAATTGATAGATACGTGTAATAAATATAAAATTATTAATCTATTCCCGGAAATATATGTGAAATATTATATAAATACTATTCAGTATTTGATATGATATGGAGACGTATAGATACTGAGTATACGCATCTGTCTGTGTTAAGCAGGTAAGCTCCGTTATTCACGCCCATTCGACATGTTTATTCTTTTGAATACTAACATAACAACATAGTTCAACGATGTATGACTTGACAGGATTTCAGCGTGATCTGTTGTACGTGATTGCTGGCTTGGAGAAACCACATGGGCTTGCAATAAAAGACGAACTTGAAAGTTATTATGAAAAGGAGATTCATCATGGACGTTTATATCCGAATCTTGACACGCTTGTCGAGAAAGGACTCATCGATAAAGGAGAGCTTGACAGACGGACAAACTACTACAGCCTTACCCGACGAGGTCAGCGAGAAATTGATGCTAGGGCAGATTGGGAGGGATCATACATTGAAATTTCATTTGAGGGATTCGAATAGCTAGCATACATTCACTCCGGGGAGTCGGCATAGCAATCTGTACATCTCTTATTGAGTTAATTGAAGAGTGATATCAAGACGATCCATCCGATTCATCCGATTCATCGACATCAGATACCGCAGCATCCTCTTTCACACTGGACTTCTCAGCCGAGCTATCTTTTCTTCTACCATGACCATCGCCAACGACAACACTGTCTGACACAGATATCTGCTGTTGACGAACAGCAACACCTGGGTCAACGCTATATGGACGTATTTGCTCACGTGAAATGAGTGTTGGAAGCACGTACAGCGCAAAGTTGACGACCAATACAAGAATAATCGGTGCAAGGAAAATACCATACCATCCAAACAAAAGCGGACCAAACGTGTATGCGACCATCACCGCACCGACATGAAGTCGCCGCCCTGAGACATATGGTCGAAGCACGAGGTCAGGGATGGTATCGACAATAATGAGCGAGACAGCAACGAAGCTCGCCGTAAACCAAAGTGTTTCTGGATTTGTGAAATACGATGTCACAGCTAAGTATACAGCCACTGGAACGTAGACAAGTTTCATTCCAACAACGGGAATAAGACTTGCAACCCCTGCGACAAGACCTAATAACGCTGCTGCTGGAATAGCGACCCCCGCTGGTGCAGTGATATTTAAGATTGAGTATGCTAATACACCAATCGTTCCGGTAATTACTGCGTTGAGAATATTACCGAAAAAGATGCTTGTGAAATCATTATCAACTGCATCAAGATACGTCTCAAGAACGCCACGTTCATCACCAAAACGGCTCCGTACCCACCGTGAGAGTTGATGATCATCCCGTAGGAGATAGAATGCAAGCGCAATCATCACAAACAAATGAACAAGCCCAACGCCAATGACTGAGAGGAAGTTTCCTGCTGACCCGAGCGAGCTGAAAACACGCCGAATCTGATCAGGCGTTAATTGAGTCAATTCAATCTGAATAAGCCGCTCAATATCAGTAATTTGTGCTAGTTGTTGGGAGGTAATTGGTGAATCAACGAGTTGAACGAGCGTTTGATTTGTGAGCTTAATCAATTCATTTGCTGCAATCGCTGCTGTATATAACACTAATAAGAATGCTGGAAGTGCCAGTAATAATAGTGCAATAGCAGCCGCCAGGCTTGGTGGACCGATTTGTCGGTTAATTCGTTGATAAAGCGGGCGCGTCGCATAATAAAAGAATAGCCCAAAAACGATTGTTCCAATGAACGAATAGACGACAAATATCAAAGCGCCAGCGAGTGCGAATCCAATAACCCACCATGCGAGTTGTGTCCGGTCTATCGTTCGAGACGACATACTAGAAAAGAGGTGTCACACGTCAAAAGCCTATGGTGAATCGAGCGGATACTCAATATATGTCATATAATATATAATACATCACATATAGCATACGATATGATGGTATCTGCGGGAACGCTTTTTATTATAGGCGGTTCTAAGTATACACCAATGGACGTAGACGATCACGCTGAGGAACTTGCCTCCACCCTCGGTGTTGACAAAACGGAGGTCAAATCAGACTTAGAAAACCTCGTTGCATACAGCGTTCCGGTTGACGAGGCCGTGCAAAGTATTCGCCGAAAGTATGGAAGTGACACTGGTAATGCTGCTGTGCCGTCAACAAAGGATGTTGATGCGGTTGACATAGATGATGGAAACGTGACTGTCACCGTTCGTGTCATCACAGTTGGCTGTCGGACAATCCAGTATCAAGGTGATGAACAAGTGATCCGTGAGGGGATCCTCGCTGATGAGACAGGCACAATCTCATATACTGCGTGGCAGGATTTCGGATTTGAGCCAGGCGATTCAGTTACAATCGGTAACGCTGGTGTTCGTGAGTGGGATGGGCAACCAGAACTGAATATTGGACAGTCCTCAACGGTTGCTGTTGAGACCGATTCCATATCGGTTGTTGAACATGATCTGCCGTGTCCGATCGGTGGTCATAGCTCACTTCTTGAATTACGACCTGGTAATCGAGGACGGGTTGTCGATGTTGAAATCATCGAGATTGAAGAGCGTGTGATCGATGGACGAGACGGAGAAACAACGATTCACTCCGGTGTGATTGCTGATGGGTCCGGACGATTGCCATTCACTGATTGGGGAGCGCGGTCGATCCTTTCATCTGGTGAGACATACCGGTTTGATGATGTGTATATACGTGAGTTCCGTGGAGCCCCACAAGTCAATCTCTCAACATTTACCACGGTCGAGTCACTATCGGAAGATATTGAGATTACCGACGATGCCAAACAAGTCGAAATCGGTGAGGCAGTTGATTCCGGTGGTGTGTTTGATGTTGAGATTATTGCGACCGTTCTGGAGGTTCGTGAGGGCTCAGGATTGATTGAGCGATGCCCAGAGTGTAATCGTGCGCTTCAGGGTGGTCAGTGTCGCGAACATGGGGCTGTCGAAGCGAAAGACGATATGCGAGTCAAAGCAATCGTTGACGACGGGACCGGCGCCGTCACTGCGATTCTTGATCGCGAATTGACCGAGTCTGTCTATGGTGGAAGTATGGATGAAGCAATGTCAGTCGCACGTGAAGCAATGGATAAGTCTGTTATTGCTGAAGAAATCCGCTCAACTATCGTCGGTCGAGAGTATCGTATCCGCGGGAATCTCTCTGTAGATGAGTATGGTGCAAATCTCGAGACGGCTGAATTTGAACAGACAAGTGATGATCCAGCGACGCGTGCGCAATCGGTACTTGAAGAGGTGACATCATGAGTACCACTCAGAACAGTCGTGAAGTTGCATATCGACTCTTCGCGGCTGAGTTTGAGGATGCAACATTATCATATTCAGCGGGTGATGACGAACGAGCGCCAAATTACGTGGTGACACCAACTGGGGAGCGAATTAATCGGTTATTTACTGTTGGAGCATTGACCGCTGTTGAGTCTGTCACTGATGATCTCCGACGTGGACGAATTGCCGACCCAACGGGTGTTTTCGTTACATATGCAGGTCAGTATCAACCGACAGCAGCTAGTTTCCTTGAGCAGGCAACACCACCAATGTTTGTCGCACTGACTGGGAAGGCTCGGACATATCAACCAGAAGACTCAGATCAGGTGTTGACATCTGCCAGACCAGAGGATCTCACAGCAGTCGACACTGACACGCGTGATCGATGGGCAGTAAGCGCCGCACAGGCGACGCTTCGCCGCATTGGAATAATGGATATCGCACAATCATTGCCGGTGCGTGGTGATGCATTGGAAAATGAACTTGAGTCTCGCGGCGTTGATGAAGCGCGCGCTGAAGGAATGGCACTTGCAATTGATCACTATGGGACAACTGAGTTTTATCTTGAATCACTCCGCAAAACTGTAATCCAAGTGCTCGAAGTCATCGCCGGTAATCGTGAAACAGTTGAAGCGCTTGATACCAATCCGAGTGAGACTGGAGCAGCAAGCTTAGGTGCACTTCCATCGATAGCAATCGATACGACTCAAGCTTCGACTCCGACTCCGAGTCCGAGTCAAACTAGTACGAGTGAGAGTATCCAAGACAGTGCTCACGATACGAACAACGCTGTAGATAATGATAACGTAGCTATAGAAAGCGACACAGACACCACAGTTACCACAGAATCATCCCCTTCTCAGGAGGCAACTATCGACACAGATATTGTGCAGCCAGCTGCCGACGGTGAATCTACAGTCGAATCAGCGAGTGAACCAGATGAATATGCTACGTCTGATCCAATCACTCCCAAGAATGACGGTGAGAACGGTGTCACAACAACAGAGGCTGAGAACGCAACTGCGGATGATAGTTTATCTGCTGATGTCACCGAAGACTCAGCACCTAGCGATGAAATGACTGAGACAGTTAATACTACTGCACAGGATATTAATTCGACTGAGACACATCTTGAGACTGAAATTCAACGCGAGGTTGATGAGTCGGAGATATCAACAGATACAGAGGATACATCCGCACCCACGTCTGCATCGAACTCTGATATTATGTCTAGTGATGAAGGAATTGACGTCGAATCTGGCAATTCAGATGAATCAACTGCCGGGTCTGCGGGTACTAATGATGATATAACAGCAGATCCAACGGAGATGTATGAACTCGATGATGATGAACGGGCTGAAATCGAAGACGAATTTGTAACTGAATTCTCAACAGGTAATGAAGTTGATGCACCTGGCAGTGCCGATATAGACGTCCCAACAGCACCCGATGAGGATCCAAGCGATGAAGAGACATCTGTCGATACCACTACTAACGTAACTGAGACAGCGTCTATTGACACCGGCTCCACTGACGGTGACCCTCATGAAACACCAATTGAATCTGATACTGATACTGATACTGATACCGCAGTAGATGGTATATCAGAAGCGAGCCCTGCTGGCTCTGGTGATCTTGGCGATTTTGAGACTACGGTCGACTTTGATTCTGAGTCTACTGAGAGCAATTCTTCTGCAGGTGAGACAAGGAGTAATGAGGGCGAAACTGAGAGTGGAACTGAGACCAGCGCGGAAAGCACAAATATCGCTGACTCAGATAAAACGCAGGATGTTGATCTTGAGCAAGCAGCAGTTTCAATGATGAATAAACTTGATGACGGTGATGGTGCAACTCGCGAAGCGGTCATTGATGAAGTTGTTGACATGCATGATGTCAGCCCTGATGCAGTCGAAAGCGCAATTCAATCCGCACTGATGAGTGGGCGGTGTTATGAATCTGGTGAGAATGCATTGAAAGCAATCTGATCTCCTGATATAATGTGTAAACGAAAAGATGTTTTCTACTGGATCAGGTGACGAATAGCACTAATTGACATGAGAAAATTGAGGAATCAGGTTCGATACTTGTAGCACATCCGAATGTGAAAATTGACACATACTCAGACACGCAATCATCATTTTGTCGGTATAATACTTTGATATATGCCTACAGACACAGACACAGACACAGACGTGGCCACTGGACCACTTGTTGAACCGCTTCCATCAGTTCCTGCTGCAATAGCACGCATCGAGACAGAAACAGCGCTTGTGATTGCTGATTATCATGCCGGTATTGAGATTGGACTTCGATATGAACGCGGCGTCGAACTCGATAGCAACGCCGAGGATCGACGTCGTCGTCTTCTTGAGTTACTTACACAGCACCCTGTCGACCGTCTCATTATCCTCGGTGATGCAGGTCACCGAATTGGTAATCCTGCAGATGAAGAAGCACAGGAGCTTATCTCGCTATTTAAATGTGTGTTGAATCGCGTCCCAATTACTGTTGTTCGTGGGAACCACGATGCAGGGATTGAATCAGTCGCTACGACTGTTGAAACAGACAGCACCCAGATCGAACATACGATCAATGTAACCGATGCATCAGGTATCAAGTGTGGTCATGTCGGATTTGTCCACGGACATAGTTGGCCTGATGAGACAGTTCTTGATTGTGATGTCCTCTGCGTTGGACACGAACATCCTCAACTCAGGGTTGCAGACCACGTTGGGGGAAGCCAGCAAACACGAGCCTGGCTTCGAGGACCGCTTGACTGGACGCCATTTAAAAATAAACTGGGAATTGAAAGAAGTTTTGACTCACCTGATAATACTCAAAATGTCAATCGAGATCCCCCGGATGTGATCTTATTTCCTGCATTCAACGAGCGCTCTGGCGGTACGCAAGTAAACACTGATGAGGGATTTCTTTCACCATTCCTCCCAGCGGCATTTGAAAAGAACCACACTGACGCATACCTCCTTGATGGAACGCGTCTCGGTCCGTATCAATCTGTATAGACCGTGATATCCTCCCCGAATACGGCTCTCGCGATATGCGCTCAGAAAGTCATGAATAAGCGGAAATTGATAGATTCACTGAGTTTACCACCCTCAGACGGTCATGATCATGGTCATGATCATACCCGCGGTTATATTCATTCTATCTTCTTTTTTGATATGTTTATGTGACAGAACCGAATCATTGCGATTCCTCTTGAAACGAAAGCGCAATCACTGAACTGTGCCATGAGGAAGGAGGGGGGTCTTTATTATTGTCTGTTACTACGGTGGGACTCTCTGACTATTCATCCTCGGGGGTGACAGCCGCATCAGTCATGAATAGCTCATGAACAGCATCTCGATTGATAGTACCGGAGATGGTTCGTGGAAGTGTATCGACGACTCGAATCTGTTTTGGAATTTTGAATCCGGCGAGATAGTCGCGTGCGTGCGATCGAAGGTCGTCGTTGCTCACTGCTCTCTCAGTCATAACTGGCGTGACAGCAGCCACGACGCGCTCACCCCAATCAGAATCGGGAATACCAACCACGGCAGCCGCAGCAACCGCGGGATGTGACTCAAGAACGGTTGTTACCTCGCCAGGGTCAACATTTTCACCGCCGGTGACAATCCGATCATCAAGTCGGTTCACCACGGTGAGCCGCCCATTTGTGTCAAGTATTCCAATATCACCGGTATGGAATCCATATGCTCCTGTTGTCATCGTCTCTGGACCAGCGTATCCTGGCGTTACAGTTGGTCCGTCAACAACAATTTCGCCAGGACTGCCTGCAGGTTGGGGACTCCCAGACTCATCGACAATCGTTATATCACTCCAGAGCAGTGGTGTTCCGACCGTGTCAGGATTGTTAAACGCCGTTTGTGGACGAGCAGTTGCGACCTGTGAGGCAGTCTCTGTTAATCCATATGTTGGACAAACTGGGATTGATTCATCTTGACACTGATTGATCAGCGCTGTTGGAGCTGGCGCGCCGCCAAGAAGAACAGTCCGGAGCGTCTCCGGAAATGAAGATTTATTGGCTGAATTGAGCATCCGACGAAGCATTGTCGGCACAAGCGATACAGCGGTAATGTCATATTGATGTAGATCAGCCACTGCTTGCTCTGCATCAAATTCACCGCGGAGTACAATTGTCATTCCATAAAGTGGACCCCGAAGAATTGGTGCAATGCCACCCATATGGTGCAGTGGAAGTGTGACAAGCCATTGTTCATCTGGGCTGATTCCGACTCGAAATGCCGAGGCGACTGCACTCCACAGAATATTACCCGCGGTCAATTTGACAGCTTTCGGCGACCCGGTCGTTCCGGAGGTAAAAAGGAGCAACTGTGTCCGCTGTGAGTTCCATGTGGCTGTATTGACTCCGGCTGGTATTGTATTCTCAACTGAGTCAACCGAGTCAATTGTTGATTTATCCATTGAAATAATGGATATGTCATTTTCTATCGCTGTCGCTGCCTCAAAAACAGTCTTGTCGGTACTGCGTCCACAAATGACGGTCTGCACCGTTGCATGAGTAAGTCGTGTTTCAATCTCTGTTGCTGTGAGACGGTGACCAAGCGGAACTGCTGTGGCGCCTATTCGGGCTGCAGCATAAAATATGAGCACTGATTCAACCCGAGGTGAAAGAACAATTCCAAGACGATCGCTTTGGCTTACACCAAGTGTGATGAGCCGTCCTGCAAGTCGTTCGACTGCCTGATCAAGTGTTGCAAAGGTATAATTATCTCCCGTCTCTGCGTCAATAAGTGCACATGCAGTCGGAGATGTTTCCGCGCGTTGTGAAAGCCACTGCCGCATTGTTATCACTCACTCAGCCACTAGCATTGAGCGTGTTGACTATTTATTGAAATTCAACGAGAATACCCACTCGTATCCTATACCAGGGTAAGTTATCAGATGAAGGCATGTACGAGGATAGAATCAATACCCCAAAGAAACACCCGTGAAGACTAGCACCGTCGTGAAGTGCCCCGAGGCTTCACCATTTTGAATCCGTATTGCACCAGCAAGGGAATTTCATTCCTCCCGATCTCTCCATTCGAATCGGCTGGAAGTAACACCCGAACACGCGGTGCGTCCATGAGAATCAGTCGCTCCACCGCGACCAGACAGTTCCCGTTGCACTAGTCGGAGATGTCCGACTGGGGATTGAGGGGAGTCGCAGTTCCAAACTACCGCAGCCAACATTGGATTAAAATTGGTGATTCGTCTTCTTGATTCTCTGACTGTATTTTTTTATTACTATGTATGGTAATGAATATTCATGTCGGCTTCACCCTCGGGACCAGATCAACATCTAAGCCCCGAGGCACTCGCCTTGCTATCTGTAGAAACAGGAAACTCCTGTCAAGAAAGCGGCTTCAACCGCTGAATATGCAGGGGATAGAGGCAGTTCACTGTTGGACAAATTCACAAAGCACACCCCCTGTGGAACGTGGATGTAAAAACGCAACTTGATGCCCCCATGCGCCCTGTCGAGGTGTTTCATCAATACACTCAATTCCGACTGCACGAGCATTTTCGAGCGCAGTAGCGATATCTTCTGTCATAATAGCAATATGATGAATGCCAGCATCACGTTGTGCAAGAAACGTCGCAATTGGACCATCCGAATCATCAACTGGTTCCAATAATTCAAGATACGTCCCATTCATATCAAGAAAAATGATATACATACCGTCAAACGTCTCTGAATGGGCGATTTGCGTCTCAAATACCGCTCCAAAGCGCTCTGCGAGTCCAACCGCATCCTCAGTCGCAATGCCGACGTGGTCGAGTGCCATTGGCATATAACGCCGGTTGTTGATACTACGATTTTGTTATTCCGATTGGGATTTATGAAACGAATCCGGACTATGATAATTAGCGGATAAAGTAAGAGTCATGAATAATTTCTCCGTAATAATGTGTTCTCTGATCAGACTGCGTATATATCCCTTCGATTACGCAGTTTGGGAATGTTTCTTCGTATACGCGAACTCTCATTTGGCTGATAGCAGGCGCTAAGCACTCTCCCTCAAGGAGCGCAGTAGAGAGCGGATACAGCACCGTCATTATCTTCCATACATTGTTTTATTCCCGGTCCACAGGCCCACGCAGCCGTGACTTTTTCCCGGACTTACCGAACTAGGAGTGGGTCACTCCGAAGAAACGTCCCCAGAAATCGGAGATTTCTGGTGTTCGAGCGAACCGCCCCACGATTCGTCAACGCCTGTGGAGACTACGCTCCCTGCGGGAACTGCGGTTGTTTCTGCAAAGCGCGTCTTGGAAGTAGGAAGCCCCGCCCTCAGCGAGCGCGTCAGAGCGATCAGGGTGGGGTAGCTCACTATGTACCCGGTAGTACCTGGGGAGTAAGGCAGGATAGCTTAGTTCACTTCAGCCACGATATTCTCCAAACTCCTCACGAAGCACATCGGAAATCTCTCCAACTGTTGCATATGTCTTGACTGCATCAATAATCGGCGGCATAATGTTCCCATCACCGCGTGCTGTTTCACGAACACTTTTGAGAGATGAGTCAACAGCATCGGTGTCTCGCTCCTCCTTGACCGTTTCAAGACGCTGTTTCTGCCGTTCTTCATCTGCCTCGTCAACCTCTTCAATGTCGACATGCGGGTCTTCATCGACTTCAAATTCGTTGACACCAACGATGACGCGTTCACCAGCCTCGATTTCTTGTTGTCGTTCGAAAGCAACATCCTGGATCTGACGCTGTACCCACCGTGATTTGACAGCTTCAAGCATCCCACCGCGACGGTCTACTTCTTCAATTATCTCAAATGCCTCAGCCTCAATCTCATCGGTGAGTGATTCGACATAATAGCTTCCTGCAAGTGGGTCGATTGTATCTGCAGCCCCCGATTCATGTGCAAGAATTTGCTGAGTTCGTAGTGCTGTCCGAACAGATTGCTCGGTTGGTAATGATAGTGCCTCATCTTTGCCATTCGTGTGGAGACTCTGTGTTCCACCAAGAACAGCTGCAAGTGCTTGATATGCAACACGAACAACGTTGTTTTCGACTTGTTGGGCAGTAAGCGTCGACCCACCGGTTTGAGTATGGAATTTTAGTTGTTTGGATTTTGGATTTGTCGCATCAAATCGGTCTTCAATTATCTTTGCCCACATGCGGCGAGCGGCACGAAACTTTGCAACCTCCTCAAAAATATTATTATGTGCATTGAAGAAAAATGACAATTGTGGAGCAAAATCATCGACATTAAGCCCAGCATCGATTGCTGCTTGAACGTATTCGATTCCATTACCGAGGGTAAATGCAATTTCCTGAGCAGCTGTTGATCCTGCCTCACGGATATGATATCCCGAAATTGAAATCGTGTTGAAATTTGGCGTCTCTGTCCCACAAAATTCAAAAATATCGGTAATCAGTCGCATTGAGGATTCTGGTGGATAAATATAGAGATTTCGGGCAATGTACTCTTTCAGAATATCATTTTGAATCGTCCCGCGAAGCGTCTCACGTGAGACACCCTGTTGATCACCAATCGAAATGTACATCGCTAAAAGCACCGCCGCAGGTGCATTAATTGTCATCGACGTTGAGACTTCATCAAGTGGGATTCCATCAAAAACAACCTCCATATCGCGAAGTGTATCAATCGCGACTCCAGCTTTTCCAACCTCACCAGCAGCCATCGATGCATCAGAGTCATATCCTTTTTGTGTCGGAAGGTCAAACGCCATTGACAGTCCGGATGACCCCTCATTAATCAGATAACGGAAGCGTTCATTTGTTTCTGCTGCGGTCCCCATCCCAGCGTACTGTCGCATCGTCCAGAGCCGACCGCGATGCATCGTTGAGTAGACACCGCGAGTATATGGCTCCTCACCAGGGAATCCAATATCTGATTCATATTCAATATCAGCAACATCTGCGGGCGTATATACCCGATCGACAGTCTGTCCGCCTGTATCTGTGCTAAAATGTTCCTGCCGTTCGCCGAATCGATTGAGTGTTGAATTGAGCGTTTTCTCTTCCCACTCACGTTTTCCATCGCGGATAGCCGCGAGATCGTCATCATCGAACATAGTTATTCATGAAACTAACGCGTATTGAAGTTACCTTTGGAACTGACAATATTAATCACATACTTACACGAGAACACCGATATGAGCGAAGATGAATCAGAATTACTTTATTCGATAATAGACCCGGATACCGGGAGATAACTACCCAACTTCTTTATTTTGATCTTGCCGGTCGCGGTCGCCACGTTTTTGCTATCAGCAACCATCAATTGAAATAATCATGTTTGGTGGAGGCGGAATGAATCCCCGGAAGATGAAACAAATGATGAAACAAATGGGTATCGACGTTACCGAGCTTGACGTCGAGGAGGTCCGGATTCAAACAGCAGAAGAGGATCTCGTATTTGATGATGCTCAAGTCACGCGAATGGACGCACAAGGTCAACAAACATATCAGATTGTTGGCGAACCCGAAACACGCGAACACAGCGATACACAACAGGCAGTGAGTGGCGATACCGGGGGTGATTCCAGTGGAGATAGCGATACAGGGGACATCCCAGATGCGGATATTGAAATTGTTGCAGAACGTGCTGGCGTTAACACAGATGACGCGCGCGCTGCACTTGAGTCGACTGATGGCGATCTTGCAGCCGCGATTGCCCAATTGGAGTGACTGCCTCCAGTTCGTATCTCCTTGTTAACGACGAACACGACCGTGAGTACCTCCGTGCGCCGGGCGAGGAACTGCAGACAGACCTTGGGGTACTTGAGATGCCAACAGATGTTGAACCGGGTGATATCATTGAAACGCATCTTGACGTGCCATTTACTGTTCGCCGGCTTCGTGGTCCAGATTTATTCAATCACTTCGAACGTACCGGCGCACCGATGATCCCTCGCGATATTGGACTCATGATTGGTCATACCGGCGTTGCTCGTGGTGATCGTGTGCTTGACGCTGGGACAGGAACGGGTGTGCTTGCGGCGTATCTTGGTCGACTCGGCGCTACTGTCACGAGCTATGAAATTGATCCAGAATTTGCTGATGTCGCACGTGAGAATATGTCGCTTGCTGGCGTCACAGATGCTGTCGAGGTTCGCACTGGTGACCTCACAGTAGCGTTTGATACGGTTGCCGATGAGGGACCATTCGATGTATTGACTCTTGATACGGGCGATGCCCCAGCAATTATTGAGCATGCACAGACATTGCTTGCGTCTGGTGGGTATATTGCGGTATATGTGCCATTCATTGAGCATACTCGAGACGTTGTTGAAGCAGCTCGTGAGGCTGGAGTCGGCGCAATCAAGACATATGAGACCATCCAGCGTGAGATGGACTTCGGTGAGCGAGGATCACGACCATCGACTGCTGGTGTTGGTCATACAGGATATTTGACCATCGGACGAATCGAGTGAATCGATAAAGCGAGAGCAGAGAACAGACATCGGATATGACAGATAACAGATAGCAGATGGCAGATACGGTAGCTGACGTCGATGACAGACATTAATTACTAGCTATTCATGTGTATGGCAGGTAATTGAAATTATTCAATAGATCGAATAATATCAAATAGCTCTTTTCGACCCTGGTCATGAGTAAATTGGACATGATTCGGGACAGATAATGGGTATGCTCCCCCAGCAATAATGATATCTTGTGGTTGTGCCCATGTTGTAACATATGCCTCAACAGGAGTCTGCGCACTATCATCCGCTGGGGCGACAGTAGCACGATATCGACGTATCGGCATAGTCTCATCACCACGATCAAACCGGCGTGTCTCAGTCTTGCGAATTGAATCGAACCCTCGGTTATCAAGAATATCAACGAATCGCGAGGCTGCACGATTGCGAACAAGTTTGAGAATTGAATCTGACATTGCGGTTGACCGAGAGAGTTGCAGGCGACTTGCAAAGACAAAGCGCCAGGTGGTTGTTGTGTCTTCCTGTGTACTTTCACTGACATTAATTGCAGCGCTCAGTTTTGTATCAGTAAATACACGAGTATGTGCGCGAACGGTCACAATTGTAGTATCGAATGGTGTCGTCGTTTTATCAGTCTGTAATTGCCACCGGTCGCTGAGATCAACTGTTGGCGGGGGGACATCCACCGGCACGTTTAGACAATCGGACCGTAGGCAGATATTAGTTGCCAGTAGCTCCGAGTCTAATACGACAACTCACGACGCTATTGATGCATTAATGATCGTCCTCGCGCCATTTATGATTACACTCCGTGCAGGTGAAAAACCGTGTTTCTGATTCATCAGCGGCGCGGATTTGTTTCATCTCATATCTTGCTGTATCATTACCACATTCTGGACAAATAACAGTCGTTGTTGGTCCAATGTCAGCATCATCAATATCGGATACATCGACAGCGCCGCTTTCTTGCTGACTCTCTGTGGAAGTCATCGTCGCTGAATCAGCCTCATCAGCTAGCTCTTCGGCTCCGCAATCACTGCAGATCCAGATATCATCCTGTTTCTTCATCATTGACCCGCACTCATCACAGAATTTCATTGTACACCCAGTCAGCACCCTCATGGATTTAAATTCTTAGCTTCTGGGACAGGACATACCACGGTGTGTGTCATTGTTTCCGAAGAGTTATTTTGATCATTACCATCAGACGGCGATCATAATAATGCTGAGAGATCAACTCTTAGATTCTCTATTGCTGATTTCATTATGACTCAAACTCTGGGTCGCGATCCTCAAGAAACGCTGACATTCCTTCGCGCTGGTCTGCTGTGCCGAACAGCCCACTCCATGTTCGAGCTTCATACTCAAGTCCTGTCGACCGTGGGGCACTATACGCCGTATTGAGCGCCTCTTTTGCAGCACGCATCGCAGTCGCGGGTTTAGCAGCGAGTTCCGCTGTGAGTTCTGAGATGTGCTCCGTAAGATCATCGTGTGCAACAACCTCACCGATAAGCCCGCGCTCATATGCGTCAGTCGCATCAATTCGCTCACCAAAGTAGATCATCCGGCGGGCCATTTCATCACCAACAAGTGCTGGGAGACGCTGTGTGCCGCCCCACCCTGGTATAATCCCAAGGTCAATTTCTGTCTGTCCAAAGACTGCTCGCTCAGACGCAACCCGAAGATCACATGCAAGTGCCAACTCGCATCCGCCACCGAATGCATACCCATTGACTGCGGCAACGGCTGGGGCTGGGAATGATTCAATCATATTCGCAATGCGATGTCCCTGCTCGGTATATTGTTGAGCAGCTTCAGTTCCAAATGATTGCATCCGCTCAATATCAGCACCAGCAACAAACGCCTTCTCACCTGCACCAGTAATCACAAGACACCGCGCATCGTCATCAGCAGCCGAGCGGAGGTGTGTCTCAAGTAAATCAAGAGCAGCCTCATTGAGCGCGTTCATTTGCTTTGGACGATTAACCGTAATCGTCGCGACATTGTCATCCCAATCAAGTGTAACAGGTTCAGCACCCATATGAAACCCCTTGTGTGGGTCCCTTCTAATAGTTGTTATAATCCCAGTCAGTTACTCAAACCATTGTGTGATTTCTTTGCGCTGATTCTCCTGAGCCAAATGAAGTAGTTTATGCCAACTTGATGATGTATTGCGATCACATACCGATCATTCGCATCGTCGATACCTAACATTGATTTATTGTCATTTATCGCTCGTATTTATGTAAATCGGGTGTATAACCGCTGATATGGTCCTCTCAAAGCAAGCAAAAAAACGATTGGCAGACGTTGTTCAATTACAACCGACAAAAAATAAAGAATTACAGGAGCGCTGGGGAATTGATTCCGGAAGTGAGATTCATCAGTATCTCGAGTCAGAACTTGGCGAATATTATTATCGTGATGATAACAGTCTTATCCGTGCGACTGAGGACGCAGCAGAACTCGTTGACGTTGCTCCTGGTGTTGAGGGAAGCGAGGATAATGACGGTATTCCATCAATTATTCGTGTTCCAGAGCTCCACGTACGCGTGTTTACTGTACTCGCCGGACCTGAAGATCGATCACAGAGCGTCGTCTCTGTGCTCAACGATGTCCGAGAGGAGTTTGATGTCGACCCATCTGTCGAAGATGTGAGAGCTGCATTACAGAGTCTCCGACAAAAAGATGTGGTCACAGTTGTTTATCGGACTGTCCCAACATTTCAGTTAGCAACTTCCCGTGATATGGTTGATGTTGAACAGACACAGCAGTCAGACATAGACGACGCAGCAGATGTGAACTCAGCCCACACAGACGTGAACACTCACTCAGAGCCGACGGCAAATACGGGAGATACGAGCCAACATTCCACCCTCGACACTGATACTGACGCTGTTCAGTCAGACACTCTTGAACAGATTGAGACGGAATTTGAGGATGTTAATTGAGTTGCTGCTGAGTATGCCTCTTATGATCCAAAGAACACAACGAGAGTTTCATAGCTCACCCGATCCGTGGTACTTTAAGATACGCATGTATTTTCAAAACTCCGTCTCAAAAGTGGCGAACGAATTATTTTGATTGACTGTTCTCTTCACTGCTGTTATTATCTGCTATCGAAGTATCAACTGGCGCAGAAGATGAATGCTGAGTTGAATTTGGATTCAAATCCGATACTTCGCGTTCTCGCACGCGCTCACGACGCGTCGCGAGTAACTTTTTGATTCGAGCTCCGGGACCCCCATCGAGTGGCCATCCACGCATCCGCCAGTTCGGTGGCTCTGGCTCAAATTCTGAACAGTCACCAGCACATTCTGCGGCGGTCTGTGATCGTTGTTTTGCAGCACAATATGGGATAATGCCATCACCAAATCGTTGAATCTCGAAGTGTCGACAGTCAGGACGCATTGTCTCGTGATATGATCGCCATCCCGCTCCATACGCACGCTCAGCGAGTATCAATCGCTGACGATACTGTTCGGTATTAATCACTTCATTCGTATCAGAGTCAATAGCGGTCGTTATCTCGGAGGTCTGCGAACCAGATGCTGAGTTGTGCATCGCATCTTCTTGCATACGTGATGCTTCTGTTTCTTTCTCCCGTTTTTGTGGGGTTATTCCATGCGTTGATACATTTCGGGTAGTCGTCGGATTCAATCTTGTTGGATGCCATATAACCGACGCCTCAGCCCATTCCGTATGATGAGCATCAGCATCGAAATCGAATGTAAGTATTCCAACCTCAGCCGGAAGATCCTTGAGTAACACGGGCTCAACCTCATTGTTCGTTGCTGTCGTTGCAACCCAGACCTCATCCGCAAGCGCAGTATCAACATCCCGTTGTAATTGATCGCTGAGAGCCCGGGCTGCGCTCGCATCAAGATCTGGCTTGTTCTCGATTGCAATGATACGTCGGAGCCATCGTGGATATGTTGCGACTCGTTTAATCTCGATTCTATTTCCCTGTCGACGGGTATTTATTATCCCTCGATCTGCAGCTCGATGCACTGCTGCTCGAACGTATCGCCACGGAAAGTCAGGCTGCGGGATTGCATCACGGTACCATGTCCACGTTTCCGGTGCCCACCGGACAACACGCAAGAGGTCTGAATCGAGTGTCTGTGGACCAAATTGCCTTCGTGCGTTGAGTCCTGCTGGGTCACACTCAAGTACAATCGTATCCCATCGTCGGTGTCTGGTTCCACGCTGTCGTGAAATAATAACTGCATAGTCATCATCACCAGCATCAATCTCAGTATCGCGTGGTGGCCACTCTTGTTCAGCCCACCGGCAGACAAGTAGCTCAAATCCAAACTCAGCATCACCGGGGTATTCATACATATTCGTTCAATTAAGCAAATATTCGGGTCAAGACTTCTATACCTGGATACGGGGAATTTAGCTCCGTTAGTTGAGACGGGTTAGTCGGGGTATCATCTCGTGATATCAAGTATGACTAGCTGCAGCGAGTGATACTCAAACTGGGAATCACGGGGATAGTCGCCACAGCACAGGGAATATCAGACAGTTTTCACCCCTAAATCTGTATATAAATGAACTGAAACAGAGCTCATGAGGGTTGAGATGAAATTCATGGAAGATATGTCGGTCGTTCACGGTTGGCATTTTTCGCAGCCAGTTCATCTAAATAATCATGTGCCTGTTCAAAAATCTCTCGCGGACCGTCCTGTGTAATTGTATTCAGTGCCTGCTGATAATCACGCCATTGGAGATCCCGGTGTTCATTCGAAAGTTCTGCACTTGCCTCGAAGGAGTGTGCAATGAACAGATGAACCGTTTTATGAATTGTTCTCCCACCCGCTTCAAACATGTAGTCATACTCTTTCCGAAAGCCATCAACAAGGCGAAAATCCTCAATGCCGGCTTCTTCTTCGACTTCTCTAATTGCTGTTTGCTGGAGCTCCTCTTCTCCTTCGACCCCGCCCTTTGGAAACTCCCAATCACCTGGTCGGCTTTTGAGAAGTAAATACTCCCGTTGGTCGCGAGTGTCGCGGAAGAGGATGGCTCCAGCGCTTACCGCTTCCACTGTCATTACGTGAATACATCAGACATGACGTTAAGAGAGTATCGGACGTCTATATGTGTAAATACATAATTTATCTGTTATAATTATCACCGATTCAATACTGAATGAGATAGAAGAGGGCTCAAAAACAACTGTCAATTTATTATAGACGATACTGCTCGGCATACCAAGCAACATACATCATCACTGTATATTTGAATCTGCGATTTCAACGGCGGAAAGAACTCAATAAGCCAATTGATCGCTCACCTATGTGAGATATTCCTCTCATCTAAACGAGTGATAACGCATAGATTTCATATCGATTTTTGCTTATGACATGAATGATATTATACTAGACCGATATTATTGCCCGCTGGCAAATGATCGTGCATCGCCGATATAAATATCATATGCACGTTGAACTGCCCGACGAGTGCCGATAGAGACGGTCATCAAAAATCCAGTGAATATAATTGCCGTTGTCACGGCAGCTATGACCGCAGTTACACCTGGAGTGCTTCCAAGCCTGTTGAGCAGTTCTATTGTCGCCGTCGTTACAAGTGTTGAAATAATCGTTCCGACGGTTAATTTCGCTGCCAGTGAGGCATCGAGCGGAACCCCACCAAGCACAGGTCGCGCATAATAAATAACATAAGCAAAGATCACGAGATTCATGATCGCATAGCCAATCGCCCCGGCTACGGCACCCATTTGAGCCCCGAAAAATGCTGTAATTGGGACACTGAAAATAAGCCCATATGCCTTTGTTCGAAAGCTCACACTCGGGTAGCCAAGCCCCTCCATTGCGTGCGATGATAGGGTCCAAAACCCTCGAAAAATATTGATTCCCCCGACAATCAGTGCCGTCGTTGAGAAGGACCCAACAGCTGTCCCGCCAAATGCAATCGCAGCGATCATATCATGCCCAGCGAGCAGATATCCAAGAACAAGAAAAGTAACTCCCGTTCCGCCAGTTACAGCCCCATCTAAGTATGCAAATGCAGACTCACCGGCGGAAGCATCACCGCTTACCTTCGTGAGCAGTGGCGATGCAAGCCGCCAAGAAATTGTTGCCCCAAAGTCTGCGAATCGATCTGCGGTTTCATAGATACCGACAGCTGCAGGAGTTGCGACTACGCCAAGAACATATACGGGCATATTGTAACTAAATCGATCAAGGACCTGATCCGGAATACTCCATCTTGCAAATCCCCATGCACGAGCCAACTCACGATGGGTCGGGACCGTCGGAGCAGTTCGAATAGCAATGATAACAATACCTGTGACAAACGTTCGTGTCCCAACAACGACAATAATGAGATCTGCAGGTGTTGTGAATATCCCATCAAAAAGGAGTAAAATAATGAGCTGCAGTGTCCCCTTTGTCGCTGTAATCCACGTTCCAGCGCTTGGATAGCCAATTGCAGCAACAAGACTCTGTGTAATCATTAATAACGCTGTTGAGATTGCGAGTAGAATCACCGGAATCACCAATGATGGAGCAAATGCTGTCGATTCAATCAGCACTCGCCGAAGTGGTGGAATCATGAATCCGCCAAGTATGATAGTAAGATATCCGACCGTGAATACAATCGTGAGACCGAAATACGAACTGACAGATTCACCCTGCTCGCTTCCGATTTTTTGAAGTGTCTGACTGATTCCCTTTATTGGTCGCAACACGAGCGCAATACCAATTGCAATAAAAAAGTACGTTCCAGCGACAGATGGCGTGGTAACAGCAGCATAGACAATTCCACTAAGTGCATATACCGTCGTTGAAAATAATGCTCCACCTGTCGTTCGGATTGATGAGTCGAGTAGGTTGATCTCACTCCCGTCTCGATGGCTTACCATCTACTATCATAAATAGACGATAGAACAAAAACTGACCGCGTTCACTGCCTGATATGAGACAATAGTCGGACAAGGCGACAACTCGAACCCGCTCTCTCGTAGAGACAAGAATTTATTATAGGGACCGACTGATATACATGAAGATTATTGTCCATATATTGGATTCCACACCACTAATCACAATTCGGTCATGATCGTTGACCCTCCATTGAGCGCAGGAGAGTCATAGTGACTCTTTCTTCTGAGAGATTATTATGCACATCAAAGAGCTGACAATTATATCTCTTATACATGAATAGCGAATGTCGCTCTATGGGACATCAAAATATGTTGACGATAATCTATTACATATATTTTTGTACATTGATAATAATACTGAACTATGAATATTTTAGATGCATCCATCGTCCCTGAACATGCGCGGGCAGTCAAGCAAGAAGCTCGGGAGTTTGCAATCGAACATATTGAACCTGCTGCTGAGACATACTATGAGTCCGGCAAATACCCATGGGAAGTACTTGAAGCTGGGATGAGCGCAAACCTTGTTGCACAGGATATCGCTGAGGAGTATGGTGGTCGTGGATTCGACTTACCACAGACATTAGCAATATATGAAGAACTCTATCGGGCTGATGCAAGCATTGCACTCACACTTCAACTTGCGAGTTTCGGAACAGATATTATTTACAAACACGGAACAGCAGAGCAAAATGAAAGATATGTCCGCCCAGTCGCTGAAAATGAGCAAATCACAGGATTGGCAGTTTCTGAACCCGACTCTGGAAGCGACCTAGCGGGGATGACAACAACCGCTGAAAAAGACGGTGACGAGTGGATATTAAATGGTGAGAAATACTGGGTTGGAAACGCAGTTGAAGCTGATTGGCTGACTCTGTATGCGAAAACTGGCGACGGAGATACTCGATATGATGATTATTCACTATTTATCCTACCGACTGACGCATCCGGATACACCGTTGAGCATATCCCAGAAAAGATGGCATACCGCGCTTCAAAACAAGGACACATTACACTCAATCAATGTCGGATTCCGGATTCACATCTCATTGGCGACGTCGGGGATGGGTTTGAGATAGTAACGGAGTTTTTCAATCATGGACGGGTGGACGTTGCCGGACATGGTCTTGGATTAGCCGCAGCAGCAATCGAGGAGGCAAGTCAATTTGTTCATAACCGAGAAGCCTGGGATCAACAGATTAGTGATTTTCAGGCAGTTAAACACGACCTTGCGGAGATGCGAATGGAACTTGAATCCGCCAGAGCACTGACCTGGCGGGCAGCCAAACATGTAACAGAGAATAATAACCCTGGATATTGGGCCGCTCTTGCAAAGACGACTGCGACTGAGGCTGCTGTCAATTGCGCTGAAAGCGCCATGCAACTATACGGAGGACGATCAGTGCTAAAGGAGAACAAAATTTCTCGGATATATCGTGATGTTCGCGTTCCAGTTATCTATGAAGGTGCGAATAATATCCAACGTGATTTGATCTATAAGCAGGCTGATTGGTCTTAATTAGACTAACTTTCAATTCACTGATTATCAATCTGTGTTGACTGTCAATAATAATAATACACACATTTTGATATTTTGATATTTCTTCTCTGTTAATCAACGCTATGTTTGGTGTACGGCTATCCCCTTCCTCTCCGTACTCGTCAGCGAAGCTGACTCCTTGAGGAAGGGTTCTTAGCCTTATCAAGCCAAGACTACCCATTTTGTCATAATACACATTACTCAAGATCTCAATGCACGATGTTAGCTGAATACAGGTGCTAAGCCCACATCCTCAAGGAACGAGTGAAGCGAGTGAGTAGGACGAGGGCGGGGATACAGCGTCGTCATCATCTGTTCATACAGTTCCACCGGTATATTTACGATCCTGTCGTAGCCGATAGTACGATATTCACACGCGTTTAACAGTGTTCAAGCGCGACAAGAAGCGCGTACCGTTGGTTGTGGCTGAATGTCAGTTCGGTAGGAGTGGGTCACCCCGAACCGCCCGTGAAGGGAAGTCGCCTGTGGAGTCAGGAACCGATGTGTCCACGTTGGATGTAAGTTCTGACATGGAAGCAGGAAGCCCTGTCCTCAACAAGCGAGGGACCGATAGCCCCGAGCGCGGTAGGTCAGGGTAGTTCACTCCATACAAATACGTTTCAATATTATTCTGATAGTGATAGTGATACTGAAGTGAATAGTTATGAGACACATTGCGTATCTGGACGGGGTGAGTTCCAACAAGGCGATCCATGGATTGGTTGTCTCATCATCAAGATCCGCTATATCCAATGACATATTCACACACACCCAAGCATATATTTCCATACATCCCTCACTATCGATATACGAGTTTATGAGAACGAATATTTTAATAATTAGACAATTAGTTTACTTGCTCGCTCATGATACAACCGCAATTGAGGACGGATTTTCCCGATCCAATACGTGGTGCTCTCCGCACAGATATGCGTATGCACAGCTCTCACCGTGGATATGGTTGGAGATGCAATATAAATCATTTCGCAGAAATTGGTCATTGGCTGAACAGTATCTCACATGTGGAATATTCACTCATCGTATAATGGCATCATTTTTTGGATTGTATCATACTTGTCGACGCATACAATATTGGATGACTCGCGCTCTCAATTCGAGCATATTTGTTGCAGTTGTTTTTGATAATCGATTTCACAAAACCAGTACGGAGAATTCACAGTCGTCTGAACTGTCCTTACATCCACATGTATAGATATCATATAAACTCAGTAGCTTGTAGCGAGACTGCTCGCTCTCGTCATGATCATACCGAATTAACCGTCTCTCAGCAGGAATCAGCACCAACCCAATCATCTTCTTTAGCGGGGAAACGTCATGCATAATGAAGAAATGGCATCTAAAGCCGAAGAGTTCTGGGCTCGTCGTCGTGATATCACTCCGCCAACTTATGACTCCGATAGTAAAAAGCGGCTTGTGCTGCTTGCTGATGTCAGCGATGCATTTGCCTGCTCAGCATATGAACGAGTTGTTGGCACACTCAGTGAGTTTTCATGTTTCGACCCTGTCCCACATGAGATACTTCATCTGACAGTGAAGCTCTTTGACGATCCGGTTGAGTCGGTGACCATCAATGATAATCCAATTAAACAAATTGATGAGATGATCTCATATGAAATAATGCGGACAGACCCCTTTGAGATTTCGTTAACCCAATTTAATATTTTTCCTGATGTTGTTTATGCAGAAATTGATGATGATGGAAAATTGGGCGATATCAATCGCCGACTCTGTGCGCACGCAGAAACAACCACGCTTGATCGTGATGCCGAGGAGTTCATTCCACATTTAACATTTGGATATTTGGATGATATGTCGGAATACGATAAGCTTATTAATTATCTTGAATCGAATCGAGAACTTGATCTCCCTACGCTGAATATCGATGAATTATCATTAGTTGTTCGTGAGGTTGGCGAACACCCGCCTGTTTCTAATCACCTCAAAACATACGAACTGTAATCTATCACCTGGTTCATCTTGATATATTATATCTAAGATAGATTCAAAAGATATGATTCACCGTGTTTTGCCGCTGCCACGGGTGAAGTACCTCGGGGACAAGCCCCGAGGCTTCACCACTTTGTCCGTGTCGCCCGAAAAGTGAGCGGACGGACGCAGGCGAATTTAATACCCCTCGACCTTCCCCGAGAGTGGGGTCGGCTGGAATTAACACCCGAACACCTCGCTGGTGTCCGTGAGGGTCGGTCGCTCCACCACGACCCGATAGTGTCCGTCTCACCACGTCGAAGACGCGGGTCTTGAGAGACACCACATTTCCATATCGTGTTTCAGTCAGCGTTAGATTAAGATCTTTAATCCGTCTTTTGGGTTTTCTGACTGTCCTGATATACTAGGAACGTGGTTTAGTAACTGTTCCGACAGGCTTCACCCTCGGTGTCAAGCCCCGAGGCACTCGCCTTGTTCCGCCTGTAGAATTCAATGATGTATCTTGGCTACAGCGCTACTCACGAATATACCCATCATACGGTTGATCTCTCTCTATTACGTGTAAATATATGATATACTACACGATGGGCATATGACCACACAAATAGCAGTATTCTGTATATTCTTTGTATCAAGAAGAAGCGAAATGAGCCACCAGATGAAATTATTAGCCGCAGAGTCACCCAAAGTAATATTTGGAGATTTATGCTCCGCCGGAATTATTTGAGTAGTATCGGGGTTGCAACAGCTATGTCATCACCATTCCTCTCGTCTGAGTCAGCGGAGATATTTGAGCAGACAGAATCTGAAATCACTCTTGATAAGATATTGTCAGTTGAGACGGTAACACGAGATATCGCCTGGATAAAACAAACCCTAGATAATGCACTCCCGCGGTACTGGGAACAACCGAGTGATGGAATTTATCATATTGGTCCAGATACAGAATACCGCATTCCGACGTCATACCGGACAGTAAAACTATATGCAAATCTGTTCCATCAGCAACTCAGTCAAGTCTATGAACATAATCGATACGACTGCGATAATTTTGCGTTTGATCTTCGAGACTCATTCACTCGAATGAATCCGTTCATTAATTCAGTTGGTGTAATGATTGATACGAAGAATAGCCATGCATACAACGTGATGCTGGTTGATAATGAACCGAAACAAGGCTACGGGAACACGTATATGTGGGAACCCCAGTCAGCAACTGAGGCAGAGTATCAGACTGACCGCGGGGTTCTCATCTTATAATCAATACGACATGTGATACGGTCAAATATTCATTCGACAGTTTCTCCCTGTCTATAATCCAATGAGATCATCAATCTCAATCTCAGAAACGTGCCCTCCACAGACAGCGCACTCATCAACGTCATTCGGTGCAGATCCACCTTCCATATGCAGGTTTCCACACTCAACACATGCCTCAAATTCTGCGTCTAGCATTGTGCCACATTATGAAAATCAAAAATAATAGAACTTATGATGAATATGCATAAATTGACATTTCTGGAATATATCGCACGGTAACATGCCATCACAGGAAGAATGATAAACCAGATTTAATATTATCCTCAGATACAAATATACCTTACTAGCAATGCTATATGATGAAGTCGACACAGAGAATTATTATGGGGTCGGAGGGATTTGAACCCCCGATCGACTGATATCTCCGGTTCGCGCCTCGGTACCCCAGAGGGTCGTCACTGCGATCAATGATCAGTTGATCGCTCGGTATATCAGTCTGGAGTATCGTCACCGGGCGGTCTGCCTCTGGAGTCAGTCGCCATACCGGGCTTGGCCACGACCCCCCAGTCAGCAAATTAGTATAAACTGATGCTGCCTAAAGTGGTTACGATTATAAATGACGCATCGTCTCAGCGATCATCGGTCCGTGTCAGACCATGAACACTCTTGACATTTATATGCAGTAACAAACTCAGTAACGCTCGGCATATACCCAACAGAAATAACATTTTCATCACATTCTGGGCAAGAGCGATCAGCGTCTTCGATCGGCTCAGCTTCAAGTGGACGTTCACCTTCAACGAGCTCTGCAAGACGTTCTGGCGTCACCATTCGGCCCTCGACGACACGGTTGCTCATACGATAGTGCATGATATCAAACGATGTAAGTCCGTCGTGTCTCCTGAAAAGTGATCTACGCCAACGCTCTGATTGGTTGAGTGTGGTTATGATGCTTTCTGATTGTATCAAGAGGATGATATACTCATGTTTGATACAGTCGTCTGTATAATTTATTCGAATTCTTCACTCCCTACATATTAGTTTCAGTATATTGTCATGAATTACACTGAACTAGAATATGGAGGTACGTGAACAGATCATTACTGACTTCACGCTCAGAGCCATGGTGCATGCGAATCGCTATCGTCTGGGAATCCATATCCAGTCTCTCCAGAATCCGAGTCTGACTCTGTATCCGCTGTATGAGACTCACGTTCGACATTATCAACTGATGCTGCGATGTTACTCTTCGTTCCAACACTCGAGGTTGAACCTGGAGTTGACTCAGATGGTGATGATGATGATGGAACCGTCTCGGAAGCAGTCGTCTCCGGTCGGTCACTGCCGACTGCATGACCAGCAGCTGCTACAGAGTTTCCGACAGTTGGACTATCAGGATCATATGCAAAGACTGCGGTCACACAGAGAACGCCAAGAGCAACTGGTGCTTCCGTTGGAAGTAGCCCCAATACATCAAGTGCAAGCATCCCTAACGCAACCGAACTTCCAAACCGGAAACGATCAAGTTCGACGACGCCTCGAAGACGTGGCGCAAAGAGTGCAACAATCAGCGCAAACCCAACACCAACGCCGGCGGCGGCGACTGCCTGTGCAATTGTCTCAATGTTTGGATCGATAATGAGTGATGCGTTATTAAGATCGACACTCGCGACTAATCCAAGACCAATGATGATACTTGAGGAGGGGAGGTACTCACCAACCTTCGCGGAGGCTGTTTTTGCAGCGACAGCGAGAATGACCAATCCAGCAAATCGATGGAAGACAGCAAAGTCAAGTACTGATTTCAATGTTTCAGCGAATAACGCCTCAACTCCAGCGACTGGCAGTAATATTGCGCCCAAGATAAGCACTGAGCGAACCTGTTCTCGACGAGAGCCATCCATTTCTGCAAGGATGACTGCAACAGTCGCTGAGCCCCCAAATATCAATAGCCCGGTTTCGAGAATGCCAAGCGGACTATCAAGCGCACCAGCAATAATTAATGCCGGAAAGATGCCATCAACCAGTGGGAGCGCCATAACGGTCGCTAAAAGCCGGGTTGCACTTCCTACCTGTTGCTCAAGACGAAGCGCAACCGGATGTCGTGAAACACTCATTCGGAATTAATGGCCGTCACCATCGGCCAACCGGCGATACCGACGGTCACCCGGATGCAGGTCTTCTGATATAAGTGCAGACCCGACACCGGACGATCGCCCGCGCACTCCATATCCGCCACGAACAAATGCTGTTGTCAGTGTTGATAGCAGCATTCGATTTGTCCGCTTGAGTGTGTCCCACATCTGTGTAAATGTTGTATTAAATGCCTCACCAAAGTCGTCGCTTGACTGGCTGGCGATACACGATGCAGCGGGACACGTGGAGTCCATATGTACAATACGTTGACTGATTGGTTTAATGTTTGTGTGAGATACAACGGCATGGTATCAGAATTGAGGTTGATCCATCAATAGTAGTAGTACTGTAGGTACAGATTCGTGTAATTGACGCGGTATGCCAGCAATACACAAGTGTATTGATTCTCGCAATGTTTTTGTCGATTCCCTGTTGACCGTTTACATGGAGAAGAACGTTTCTGAGGGAGGGCAGTTTTCTGAGAAATTACGGGTGCCTGAAGCACTTACATTTGATGATGTGCTCTTACGACCGATGGAGAGTCGGGTTGAACCCGATGCTGCAGATGTCTCAACCCGGGTTTCACGAAATGTTGAATTAAACATCCCGATTGTTTCCGCAGCAATGGATACTGTAACAGAGAGTGGAACAGCAATTGGAATGGCTCGCGAGGGAGGGTTAGGTGTCCTACATCGGAATATGGACACACCACAGATGATTGCTGAGATTGAACAGGTCAAACGTGCTGATGAATTGGTCATCCGTCGTGAGAACGTTATAACCGCAAGTCCAACACAGACCGTCCGTGAGGTTGATGCGATGATGGAGCGTGAGGGTGTTTCGGGGGCGCCTGTTGTGGATGGTGATGATACCGTCTTGGGAATTATCTCTGGAACAGATATTCGCCCATATCTTGAGGTTGGCGATTCAGACGCTGTCAGTGAGGCAATGACCGATGAGGTGGTGACAGCCTCACTCACTGTCGATGCTCGCGATGCGCTTGAGTTAATGTATGATCATAAAATTGAGCGTGTCCCACTTGTTGACAAATCAAATCGTCTTGTTGGGCTTATTACCATGCAGGGAATCCTCCAGCGGCGCCAACATGAAGATGCAATCCGGGATGATGATGGGCGTCTTCGCGTTGGAGCGGCTGTTGGTCCGTTTGAGACTGATCGTGCAGTGGCTGCTGATGAGGCTGGTGCTGATATTCTGTTTATCGATTGCGCACATGCCCACAATCTCAATGTGCTCGATAATGCCCGTGAAATCAAAACAACCGTTGGGGCTGATGTTGTTGTCGGAAATATCGGAACTCGAGAAGCAGCTGAAGCCGCTGTTGATTTTGCTGATGGACTGAAAGTTGGTATTGGACCTGGGTCAATCTGTACGACCCGTGTTGTCTCTGGAGCGGGGATGCCGCAGATTACAGCTATTGCAGAGGTTGCGGATGTTGCTGCCCCAGCAGGGATTCCAGTGATTGCTGATGGTGGAATCAGGTACTCTGGCGATGCAATTAAGGCGATTGCTGCTGGTGCGGACGCCGTGATGCTTGGTTCATACTTTGCAGGAACCGATGAGGCTCCGGGGCGTGTTATTACGATGAACGGAAAGAAATACAAACAATATCGTGGGATGGGCTCCGTTGGTGCGATGAAATCAGGCGGTGGTGACCGATATTTGAAAGAAGCTGATGAGGATGACGAGTTCGTTCCTGAAGGGGTAGAAGCAGCAACGCCGTATAAAGGAACACTCGCATCGGAGCTGTATCAACTCGTTGGCGGGATGCGCTCTGGAATGGGATATGTCGGAGCTGAAACGCTCCCTGGATTCAAAGAGCGTTCGGAGTTTGTCCGGGTTTCAAGCGCTGGGCAGACTGAAGGTCATCCTCACGATGTTATGATAACTGATGAAGCGCCGAATTACAGTCCAAAAGGAAACTAGATCTAGATTCAAATTCAGATCCAGATCGAGGTCAAGGTCGAGATCCAGATACAGATACAGACACAAACAAAAGCGATGATGTCGATACCAAGAGTTCGAAGTGATGCTCATCAGAATCCCATCAATCATTAATCATTGCATCAACAGGTGTTAGCCGCTTGGAATCATACCCATTGTATGTCGACGCATCCGGGATTTCACTCACTCACAACCGAAACGGATACGTCAATATCAGTTGAGGGGTCACTCCCATCATGGCTCACTGGAACACTCATTCGAAACGGACCAGGGGCATTTTCATTCCCCGAGGGAAGCTCAGTTGATCATTGGTTCGATGGGCTTGCAATGCTCACGCGATTTACTTTTGAGCCTGTGAATGGCGCAGATGATGTAATTCACTATCAGAACCGATTTCTCCGAACAGATGCATACGCGGATGCCCGCGAAGGAGAGTTTACCGGGGGGTTCGCAACCGGTGAAACAACACTTCGATCGCGTCTCGCTGGATTTCTGACAGCGCCATATGATAATACAAATATTATTATCGAACGTGTTGACAATACATTCCTTGCTCTTACTGAATCGCCCCGAAGCGTCTCAGTCGATCCAACAACACTCGAAACAGATGGGCACATTGAATATGATGGCACAGAACCAACCGGGCAGTTACGATGTGCACATTTCCGACGTGACCCAGCAACAGGGACACTCCTGACTGTCGATACATCATTTGGTCGGACGAATGAATATCATATTTATACACTCGATAGCACTGATTCACAGACGCATGTCGGGAGTGTCCCCACTGAGAAACCAGCATATATGCATAGCTTCGGTCTCACACCTCGATATGTTATTCTGACAGAATTTCCACTCCGGCTTGACCCACTCCAATTCCTACGCCCGGGTCGTCAAGATCCATTTATTGAACAGTTTGAATGGGAACCTGATCGTGGGACACGAATCATCATCATTGACCGAACAACCGGCGATATCGTTGCTGAACCTGTTGTTGACCCAGTGTTTGGGTTTCATCATATCAATGCATTCGAGCGAGATGGCGGTCGTACGGTGGTATTTGATCTTGAGACAGTCCCTGATGATACATCGATTGATTCATTATATCTTGATACACTGCGTAACGGTGAGTTGGGGACGCTTGCCGGTCGGCTTGAGCGGTTTGTTGTCGATCTTGGGTCGATAGCTGATGACCGATATGGCAATCATACTGCAACAGTCAGCCAGCAGATGTTATATGATGATGGAACTGCCCTTCCGACAGCATCACCAGCGCAGTGGTGTCAGCCACATCGCTATATTTACGCGATGAGCATGGAGCAACCGGTAACAGAGTGGGCTCAAGCAGTGATGAAATTCGACACTCACACGACACATTCAATTGAATATCAACAGGGTGCTGATTACTTTAGTGAGCCAATTTTTGTCCCCAATCCAACTGGTAATTCACGCGATGATGGCGTTGTTCTTACACTCGGACTTGATGCTGACCAAGATCGATCGCGGCTGTTCGTGCTGTCTGGTGACACACTCGCCGAACGCGCCCGAATTACTCTCCCGCATGCTGTGCCGTTTGATTTCCATGGAAGATATTTCCCGAATGTCCACGTTGCCTGACTCATCGCGTGTCACAAGATACAGACATATTGCAGCGAATTCTTGTATATGAAAGTCGAGACATATGATTCATTATCGGGACAGGTTGCACTGGTTACGGGTGCAAATCGAGGTATTGGTGCTGAGATTGCCCGCATGCTTGCCGAGGAAGGAGCAACGGTGTATGCCGGTGCACGACGCCCAGAAACAGTCACAGCGTCCAATCAGCGCGCCATCGAAATCGATGTCACTGATGATACGCAAATGGAGTCAGCAATCAGTACAATCGATGACGCTGAGGGTCAACTTGATATTCTCGTGAATAATGCAGGCGTGCGAGGACCAACGACATCACTTGAGGATGCACCAATCGATGAGATTGATCAAACATTTGCAGTGAATCTTCGTGGACCAGTTGTTCTGACAAAATATGCACTTCCACTACTTCGTGAGCAAGCGGGTGCGCGTGTTGTCAACCTTTCATCTGGGCTTGGCGCAATCGGTCCGGGGATGGATGGCGGCTCACCGCCATATCGTGTTTCAAAAACAGGACTGAATGGATTTACCGCATATCTTCATGGGGAATATGCAACTGAAGGGCTCATTGCGAACGCCGCCCGACCTGGCTGGGTGCAAACTGAACTCGCAACACCCGGTGCACCACGGACACCAACTGAGGGAGCAGATACCCCAGCATGGTTAGCACGATTCAAACCAAACGCGCCTGCTGGTCGATGCTGGCGAGATCGGATGCCAATCGGATGGTAGCTCTTTGAAGACAGACATATTCTCTCATTCATAATTATCACATATCCTGTGTAAGCTGTTGCCGGAGATGCCGAGCTGACGGGAGAAGTCGCCGTTCACGTTGCGATGGTATTATGATATATGATGGCAAGCACAAATCACGTGCAACCAATCGCTCATCGCGGCTGTCCACACCAATATCCAGAGAACACACTCAGGGCGCTTCAAAACGCTGGAAGCAGCGCCGGTGCGGTTGAATTTGATGTCCGTCGCTGTGGAACAGGCGAATCTGTCGTAATACATGATAACAGACTTGATCGTGTCACCGATGTTGATGGGCTTGTTTCAGATACCTCGGTGTCCGAACTACAACAAGTGCATGTTGCGGGTTCGACTGCACATGTGCCAACATTACAGGAGGTCTTTCAGACAGTATCTACAGACGTTACATTGCACATTGAACTGAAAGAGCCATCTGTTATTGATGATGTTGTGATGTATATTAACCAGTTTGACCATGATGTTATTGTCTCATCATTTGCCCCGACTGCACTAACTGCAGCTGTCTCAGCGGGTCTCACAGACGTTGCATTACTATTTGCAACAGACCCACAGGATGCACTCATGCGTGCCATCAAAATCGGATGTACAGCAGTTCATCCCTCAGCATCACTTTGTATCGAAACCGACATTGTCAGCGCAGCTCATGAACAAGGACTGTATGTTAACGCATGGACTGTTGAGGACGCTGAAACGCTGACTGCGTTAGCCAGGATTAGTGGAGATGATCACTCCACAGCAGTCGACGGTGTTATTATTGATGATTGCTCACTCATCGAGCGGTGTCAGACGCTTGGATGAGTATGAAAAAGTAATTCGACTCGATATCTGAGACGTCTAGGCAGACTCAAATTGATATGTAAGAATTTTATTTGTTGGATCCCACTCAAAATCATCAGTATGAACACGCTGCATCCGTTCTCGATATGCTGTCAGTGACTCTGATCCTTCCCGTTGAGCGTCTAAATCTGTTAAATCACCAAGTGTCCGTTCATCAACACTCGATATAACGAATACATCCTCATCGATAGAAAACGTGTCACCCTCTGAGGCATATTTATTTGTCGCCCCGCGACTCAGTTGGGTAATATCTTCATTACGAACAGCGTTCTTTACGTGTTCATTCGGTAAGAGCGCATCCGAATCAATCTCTGTCATCAATGGTACTGTGTAATGAGTATTCAAAAGAGATGCGACACTCATCAGCTCGCCACGTTATATATAAAAGAGAGGCTGCCTCTAGATGTATGAATCAAATATGTCATACTTATTTTATCATACCTTCATACTATTGGCTATAACTACGTGGAGATTTCCGACACCTCGGGGTGCCGAAATCCTTCGCGTGACTATAGCCAACAGTATCAGGAAAATTGGTGCGAATACCTGATCAAGTACAATCGATATGAATGATGTGATTTTATGAAGCTTCATCTAATGAGATATAATTACAGAAACAATGCTAGATCCGATCACTCAATTTGGATCACTTATATTCTCATTCTCAGTGACAATCTATGACAAGCTTCTCATTGCAATCCCACTTATCGTATGTATCACATACATTACGTGTGCAATTGCACTTACATTATCTCAGATAGCCTCGATGGGCGTTGCCTCACTCGCTGGGGGTATTGTTGTTGGAGATGCATTATTTATTAATCATCCTAGATTGGATTCGTCATAAGCGGACGCAAATCCTCTCGTTGATACCTGTGTCAGCGTGACAATATGATTGCTAGCACTCATAGTGATCAGTGCAAGTCTTTACCGCCGTGATCATTCCTGTCGGTGATGGGAGTCGCTAAACCCGCGTCATTCGACACCCCGGAGGAAATCTCCGCTGCAATAGTCACGCTGAGATTTGGGACTCCGGAGCTTGAACTGACAGGCAAGCCTATCTATAGATAGGAATCAGATTGGGAACAGGGCAGGGCGATTCCGGTCACTCCGACGATGGCGGCCTGTCCGCCCCATGCACTCAGACAGGAATCGGAACCAGTCAGGTGAACGGTCGGTTCATATAATATACTGAACCGATGCAGATGCAGTTGCAGTGCCCGACTGCTTGCAAACACCGCAGAAAGTAACTTCGAGTCTGTCGAAATCTGCCGGATTCTCCGGCACAACCAACTCCGGGAGTCCGAATACGATGGGGGGATAGGAATACCGGGGGCTGAGATGTGGCACTCCCAGCAGTCCCAGCAGTCCCACTCGACTCGCCACAGTCCGTGAACCCCACATGGATTCTCACCGTACCGGGGTTTGGTGGAGCTGCAAACCTGCAATCTCCACCATTCACGCTCACGCTCAGGATTCCTCCGCGTTTAGTAGTTCACAGAAGAAGTGGGTGCTTGAGTAGACATGCATCAGTCAGAATAGTTCTCTCGCATCGAATGAGTGAATCAGTTCACCCAGAAGTTTGTTGAATCACTATACGCGGAGGAGGATGTCAATCCCGCTATTGCGGCTACTTCGATAAGAACCCAATTCAGTAACTACTGCTCAGCGCAGGGAGAGCGTCACCCCGTTAATTAGTCGAGTCATCATTGGTGGTGAGTTCACTTGCAGCCATCGAGAGTTCTTCAGGCGTATTCACATTTCTGAATGTCCGCTGTGTTGTGTGTGTATCGATTGTTGATTTCGATATCGTAAGCACATCGAGATACTCAAATGGGGCAATAAGCTGTCGTGCATCATTATCGAGCGCACGGCGACATGCAGCATACATAGGATTCGTCGTGTATACTGCATGCGTCGGCTGATACCATTCATTTAGACGTGGCACAACAGCATCAGCGTATCCTTCGGTAATGCGCTCAAACAAATATTCAACAAAATCAGGGTCAATAAATGGCATATCACAACCAACGGCGATTGTATATGTTGCATCTGTTATCTCAAGTCCACGAGCTAATCCTGCCATTGGACCGCGATCTGGAGTCTGATCAATTGCGAATTGTAACTCAACATCACTCTTAGCTAGTGCTGCGGTAATCGAATCACGTTGTGACTGACGACAATTGATGACAATTTCATCAACGACCCCTGCGATTCGATCAACAACTCGTTTAATCAGTGGCGTCCCAGCAAGCGTCACGACTGCTTTGTCTCGATTTCCAAAGCGTGTCGATCGACCACCAGCAAGAACGACACCTCCACGCATACGGTGATAGTATAATCCAGGAGTAAAGAGCACATCGTTGCAAGATATTCAAACACTTGGCATTTCTCCCCCTGAGGGGCGAGGTTTTTCGCCTGCTCATCGGAATGATTTGTATGAACCCTTTTAATCGAGTCACACAGATTTGAGGAGAATCCCTGCGGCTTAGTAGTCCACAGAAGAAGTGGGTGCTTAACTAGACATGCATCGGTCAGAGTGGTTCTCTCGAATCGAATTAGTGAATTAGTTCACCCAGGAGTTTGTTAAATCACTAAGCCGCAGGATGAATCCGACACCTCGGAGTCAACTCACGTTCAACAGCTATCCCGAGATTATTAATCCATACATTGAATCGGCAGACAGTCAAAATCTGACATGGGAATCATAATGATTAGTGCAAGTCTTCATCGCCGTGATTATTGGTGTCGGTAATGTGAGCCGCTGAACCCGCGTCATTCGACACCGTCGGCGAAACTATTCGAACGAATCACTATCAGGCGAGAACAGAGTGATTCTGCCTCGTCCGACGATGGCGGCCTCCCCGCCACAAGCGATCAAACAGTAATCCGAACTAGTCAATAACCGACGAATCCTCACAGGATTCGCAGGATTCGACCGGAGTTGACTGGAACTGACCGTTGTAAGCAGACTCAAAGTAACTCCAAGTCCGTTGACGCCCACTCAACCCTCGTCGGGCACAAATAACCACGAAGGGTCGAACGGAGTCGAGGATAGCAGTACCGGGGACTTGGTACTCCCAATAGTCCCACCCGCTACAGACCGCAAGCAACATTACGGATTCTTACCGTTTGGGTGCTTAATGGGATAGCAATCTTGAAATCTCCATCACTCACGCTCAGGATTCCTTCGCATTAATAGTACTCCGTGAAACATTTCGAATCACAGGTCCTACACAATAGTATCAGCAGCTACTCTATGACAAGATTTTGGATTGAATTCCTCAATAAGCTTTCAGGAGCACCACACGCGGAGGAGGATGTCAATTGCAATGGACTCCATTTAGGTGGCGAATGTAAGATTAATAATAGTTATAGTACATCAAGTACGACAATCGAGAGATATAATTGTCCAGCGCCAGCGGTGACAAGGAGACCTGCTGCTATTTGTTCAATCCGCCCTGTATAATGCCCGAGTCTCTGCCAGGCAGTCAGACCAGACTCTGCAAGGAGTGTCACGCCAATAAGTGGAAGTGCAACCCCGGCAGCATAGGTGAAAAGGACGGCTGCCGCATTTGTCGGCGAGAGTGAAACTGCCTGCGTAACCACGCCAAGGAATAAGGGAATGACACATCCAGCGGCTGCAACCGCATAGACTGCACCAAAGATACCGAATCCAACTAATGAGTCCGGTCGACGCGTAAGTGGAATTGTTGTTGGCGTCCATTCAACCCATAACAATACTCCAAATATAATCAGTGCAACTCCAATAACCGGTTCGAATAGAGGTAATATTGTGGTGAGACGACGACCAATGATTGCTGTGAGCCCTGCGACAACTCCGAGCATCACAACTGCCCCACTCGCGGCTGTGACCCCTGAAAGCAATCCCGATGGTGTCTTGGGTTGATTAAAATAATAGCCAATATAGCCCGGCAGTAATGGAAATGCACAGGGTGCAAAAAATGTTGCAACCCCGGCACCTGCGGCAAATGCGAGTATACCAACAACTTTTGTCTTGAATCCAAAGAGTGCAATCTGCTCGATTATACTTAGAAATGATATACTCATTGTCTCCACAATTGAATAAAAGCCATGCAGATGGTTCGATACATTATGCATGTATACATACAACAGGACTCATGCGCTTGTGACAGATTGAATCATCAAAACGGCTGTATCGATAGGGTTGTAATTATACTCACTCGTTCTCGTTCTCATCCTCACTTTCAGATAAGACAGCATCTAGCTCACGTTGGAGCGTCGATGCTGATGTCATACCGGTATCTTCCCATCGTATTTCTCCTGTTGTATCAGTAATAGCAAGATATGGAAGTCCCTGTGCGCCAAGGATATTCATCAATTTGCTTTTGGGGTCAAGACCAACACTCCACCTTCCATCATGCTCATTCCACCACGATCTTATATCTGCACGGGTGAGCGTTCCACCAATCCGCTCGTTTGTGACCGAAATAAATCCGACCTGATCGTTATATTTGCTATAGACTGTTGAGAGTGCGTCCATCTGCGCCTGACATGGTGTGCACCATGTTGCGAATAAATCGATCACTGTCGGCATCCCCGCAGTTGGAACCCGTACTGTTCTCTCTGTAGACCCCTCAGCGCCTAATGTCGATAGCTGAATCGGAAATGTCGTCTTCGAATTAACTGCCTCACTGGATTCGCTCGTGGTGCCTGATTGTGTCTCAGTTGGATTCAGGGTCGGGATTCCACGCTGTAGTATCATCACACTTCCACCGGTAAGCACAATCCCACCAGTAGCTTTGAGAACCGCACGCCGCCTCATTGCTCTCGGAGTGGTTTGAGGTCGGTGATCATTTGGCTGATATCTGGCGCCTGTGTTCGATAGGCACGCTCAATATACCCATCAGCATTAATTAAATATGTGAGTGCAGAGTGAGCGAACATGTACATATCCATGTCATCTGGATGTGTTCGCTCGAAGGTAACCCCGAATTCCTCCTCAACGACAGCTTTTGCTCGTTCGGGCGATGCTGGGCGGAGGAACTGCCAATTGTCATTATCCACTGCAATATTCATCGTTTTGCTATATTCACGAAGTCGTGCGGCGTCATCACGCTGTGGGTCGAATGTCGTCGGAAGGAACGTTACTTGATCAGCATAGTCATTTTCAATTGCGTCTGCCTGGATGTTACGTACTGTTTGGATTAACACTGGACAGACAGTCTGACAGTGACTATAAAAGAATGTTACAATCGACGGTGTCTCAATATCTCTGATTGTTACCGTCTGAGACCCGATTGAACTAGGAAGTGTTACGTCTGGAACACGCTGCCCCCATGCTGGATATGGCAACTCTTCGCTTGTGTACTCACGCTCAGGTTCGGCGAGAATGACATTCGGATTACTATCACGAAAGCTCAGTGTTGACCCAAGACATCCAGCTGTTGCGAAAGCCCCTGCGCCGGCAATAACGTGAAGATAATTCCGCCTGTCCATATAGGCAATATTGTTCTATCAGAGCAATAAACATCCTGGTTGGCGTATTATCCAAATCTGAGGGCAAGACCCCCTCCTCAAGAAGTGAGTGAAACGAACGAGTAGCGAGGGGATACACCTGGCAGACTGGAATAACTAACATCTAAGCTATCAAATAAGTTATTATTTAACGTAGAACTAATTCAAACCAGCAGCGCAGACGGAAACACGATCCGTTCTTGTCGTTTCGCCACTGTTCAGACAGGTATGTTCAACCTCTCAAACAAAATGCTTGAGAAAGAGAGTTTAGAGCGGGCCATGGGCGCCCCACAACGAATAATTCTCTCTGCTTGTGAATCTGATTAGACCCTGAAGGAAACTTCGCTGGAAGCCCCGTCCTCACCGAAGCCGTCTCTGACGGCTGAGTAGGTCGAGGCCGTTCACTGCAGACCGATGTGATTCTAGATGCACCTTCTATAACCACAAATTGTTTACAATATAATGAATTCTACGCATAAACAAGGTGAGTGCCTCGAGGCTTTGATATGACCCCCGAAGTGATTCATCAAATAAATAAGTAAATAATAATATATTATTGCCAATAATGAATTATTTTATATGATTGTTATTTGAATGGTTATACTGGATGTACAGTCAAATATTGTATCCGACAGACGGGAGCGAGAACGCTGAGGCAGCATTCGATCATCTTGAGAGTATTGCACTCAATCATGATGCAACTGTGCATGTATTGTTCATCGTCGATCCCGGGCATGTTGGATCAGGTATGATCGCAGAGTTATCGCCAGATAATATCTCCGGGATGACCGGTGAATCATCGACAGGGAAACAATCAGGAATGCGTGGATCACCGGAGATTCCTGAGGAAACGCGTCGGTCACTCTTTGAGTACGGTGAGACAGTTGTTGATGATGTTGCAGACGATCTTGGTGAGGTTGGGACCCGAACGGAGGTTCAGGTCGGTGCTGATGTCTATCAGAAAATACTTGATTACGCTGATGATCATCATATTGACTTGATTACGATGGGGACACACGGGCGACGCGGTGTTGATCATTATCTCCTTGGAAGTGTTGCAGAAAAGGTCGTTCGTCTCTCAGATGCACCTGTCTTGACGATTCGTCATTCAGAATGATCTATGTCGATCATGAAATGAGTATGTATCATACTAATGACGTCTAATAGCCATGTACCTCACACACCCACAGTGTGAGTGAGACGCTGCGTATTTCTCAATGTGATATTTTTATATCGAAATGGAGGCGCTTGATATCTGTCGGTAGCTTGCCACAGTCAAAGTCAATGTCAGCTTTAGCTTATCTCTCGTATGGCACTTATTAGCAGTGACAGCTGATTGTGGCGATTACCCATTCCTAATCATCATGGAAATTTCCAGGAAAGTCTTTTTCGCCGACCTCAATTGGAACATCAAGCCAATTTTCCGCAGGGACAAGCGGGCACTCATATGCTGGATTGTACGCACATGTTGGATTATACGCACGATTCAGATCGAGTGTCCATGTCCCATCGTCATTGTGGTCTTCTGTTGGCTCAAGATCAATATATCGTCCTGCACCGTATGTTTCGGATCCACTTGTTGCATCGCGGAATGGAACCCATAGTCGATCACTGCCATCCGTTGGTTCATATGCCGCGATTGAGACTGGAGTCGTCTCAACTGTGATATCAAAGGTCCCAACGCGGCGGTATGTTTGCTCTCCATCAGCAGTTGTCTCGACGGTAATAGTTTCTGGGTCATCATCACGCGTGAGTGGAACGGTAAATCGATACTCTGGATCGATTGAATAATACGCTAAGCCAGGAAATGACTCGCCTCTAAACTCCGGGGGCACCGGTGACCGATCGCTACTACGAAAATATCGTTCTTTGTTCGTTCGACTCTCGTTTATCGCTGCTTGCCAGTCATCAGGTGTCGTGCTCATATGATATCTCTCTTGATTAATATTGTAGATTATATGCAATAACCCTTCTGTGGTCTCCCAGGTCAACCGCATTTGAGTGAGAAATAGAGTCTTATAATCATGAAAGTCATCAGCACAATGATTAGCATATCGTACTCAATATTATTCAGTTATAGCTAATACAGGCGCAATACCACGGTCTTCAGACCGGGGATTTCCGAACGGTCGCAACATGACGTATATATAACTGTCGGCGCACTGGCTCTGATCCTAGTGTAGCCGAGTGCCCGAAAGGTGGCGATTCAAAGGTGGCGATTCAAGTGTGAGTGTCCGCCCACACTGGAAGCAGGGTGTGCTCCACGTGGGAAACAAACAACCATCGGGCTATCGTCACCAATACAAGTAACTCCGAGTTTGGTGAACCCGAGTGCCGACCACCGCTCCTTTAGGGAAGCCAACACACGAACGCGTTTTCGGCTGAGGATAGGAGTACCGAAAGTAAGATGTGGTACTGCCAGTCCAAGAAGGCTATCCGTTATGTGGTTTCATACTGATTCGCACGGCGTGTGAGCTTGGCGGTCTATGAACCTGCACCTGAGACTCCCAACTCAGCGCAACGGTGTGGTGCCGTGGGATCCCTCCGCGTTCACGCGGAGGAAGATGTCAAGTCTTATTTTTCAGTTAAATCAGTCATCGGAGTTCCCATCAGGGCATAGGGATGATTCCGCAGAATACGTCCGACCACCATCTGCTATTGGTTCATCAAGACGTGTGATCTCAGCACTAAGCGTATCAAGATCAAATCGTGTTGTCGTGAGTCGAGAGATAACTATTGTAACACCGATTGAGGTGAGAAATGATCCGCCAAACGCGGTGAGATACAGTGGGTCAGCACTCGGAAGTGCTGGACCGACAAGCGGGATTGCAGTAATAAAGCCACGAAGGTCCGGAAAATACGCAAGTCCAACCGCAAGTCCAGAGAGACTCCCAGCGAGTGCACCAAAGCCAGTGAGTCGCTCACTGTAGAGCCCATATACAAGTGGGAATGCAAGGGCTGTCCCAAGAAGATCTGCAAGGAAAAACAATCGAAGCACACTCTGTGCTCGGACACTAACATAGATAGCCGCAAATGCAATACAAAGTGTAAAACCACGTGCGATCCATCGAAGTTGGCGATCAGTACTCCCCGGATATATCCGAGCAAGATCAACGGTGATGAGACTCGAAAGCGCATTAAATAGTGTATCGACAGAGCTCATCACAAGTGACAATGCAAGCAGTACCACAACAAGAATCACCCACTCTGGGACCGCTGTCTCGAGTAAGACAAAAAATGCTACATCAGCATTGTATGCTGCACTTGTGGGGTTGGTCACGATATCTGTATGTCCCGCTGCAACAACACCAAGAAATGCAGCGATAAAGACAATAAGACCATTCAGAACCGTCGCTCGGCGGAATGCAACTGCGATACTCTCACTGTCTGTTCCCGCATAGATTCGTTGCCACCATGTTTGATTAAGTAACTCCGCTCCAAGGATAGCAAACGCAAGTGCAAGCCCGAACTGGAACCCTGCTGCGGCTGTTGGATCAAGAAGTCCTGGATCAGCGGCTGTGATATTTCCGAGAACTGAACTTGGTCCACCAAGTGCAAACACCGTTGCTATGAATGCAACAGCTAACAATGGGATAACGACAACTGCCTGTACTGTATCAGTGAATATACTTGCCCGAAGTCCGCCATAGCCGGTATATAGTAATACAAAACCACCAACGAGTGTTGCTGTTTGCCACTGTGGAACATCAGCAACAAATGCAAGTGCCCCTGCAATCCCAGTCAACTCCGCCGCAACGAACACAAACATATACAGACCGCTGACACCGACGACAAACGCATACATTGCTGTTCCATAGCGTGCACGGGCATACTCAGTGAGTGAGTGTCCTGATGGAATCAACTCTCGAATTCGTGGACCTACCCGAGAATAAACATACATCGGTACAGCCTCGCCAACGGCATATCCAATAACTGCTGCGACACCAAACCCTGCTCCTGCTTCCGGTGCTGCGAACAGAATCCACACACCCATAACTGATGCAACAAGTGTTGCTGTTATCCGATTAGCTCCCGCTTGATTCCGTGCGGAAATGAGATCTTCAATTGATGTAACCCGACCCTGGCTATACCACATACCAGTAATTGTGAACCCAATAAGCGTCATCACGGTGAGTCCAAGTACAAGAGTTGTGCTCACCATGATATCCAGCCTCCAAATTTCGTCATATCCACCAATTGTCTCTTCATTAGTTTCATATTACCATTCGATAAGTCTCTCAAATACATTGCTAGATTGTCCACTCCTCACGTCGCCATGCAGCATCCCAGAATCGATATTCATACTGTGCTGAGGTCTCGAATATATGACGATACCGCTCAATATCCGTCTCACTTGCTCCAGCGGTCATCTCATCAGTAAGAGTGAGACACCACTCTGTGAGTTCGTTAAACTCCTCGCCAGTGTACATCTCAATCCACGCCGCATATCGTTCATCTGCGGGGAGTCCGTCAGCAGCAAGCTGTGTGGCTACATCATTGAATCCCCACATACAGGGTAATAATGCTACAACGAGGTCTGTGAACGAACCAAGTGCCGCAGTTCGAAGGAGAAAATCAGTGTATCCTTGTGTGGTCGGCGACAGTGATGTTGTTTCAAGTTCACTCTCAGTGATTCCAAACTCTGCTGCATATGACCGATGAAGATCCATCTCTTCGGTGAGTGTTGCAGTAAGTAACTGCGTAAATGTCTTCATGCGGTCAAACGTTGGCGCTTTTGCCGCGCCAAGCGCAAAGAGTCTGCTGTATTCAATGAGATATTGATAATCCTGTCGGACCCAGTATTTAAACGGCTCCGCTTGAAGCGTCCCATCGCCAATACCAGCAACCATCGGATGTTCAACAATTGCTGTCCAAATCTCATTTGCTCGGGGGCGTATCTCATCTGTGAATGCCATGCACTCACCCCATGTCAACGAAACGTTATAGTTATTATGCACTTATACAACTAACTAATACTCAATAATCATAGATATGAGTGTGTTGACGCACACATATTTCCCGTGTATGTTATACGACATCTCAGCGGTGTTTGAGTTCGACCGCCTCTCAAATATAATATACTGAAGACGCTCAATTCAATGCAACGATCATTCAACACTATATTTATGATTGCACTCGTTAAGACCAGTGATGACATCAACACCGTCACCAGAACTGCATCATATTGGAATTACTGTCGACGCGCTTGAGGTAATAGTCGATTTTTATACTGAAACGCTCAATATCGACGTTCTTACCCGATTCAGTGTTGATGGTGAGGAATTTGCGACTGCCGTTGATGTTCCAGATGCGCATGCTGAGTTCGTTCATCTTGATATTGGTAACGGTCGTCTTGAACTCGTTTCATATACGCCATCAGAGACACAACAAACGTCGACCGAACTGAATGCTTCTGGAACAACGCATATCGGAGTTACCGTTTCGGATATTGATGAGATGTATGCGTCGCTTCCGGGCAATGTCGAAACGGTTAGTCCTCCTCAGACAACCGATACGGGAACACGAGTCTGTTTTCTTCGCGATCCCGAATCAAATCTTGTCGAGTTACTTTCAATCTAACTTAGTTGGATAGTTTATTTCACGCAAAAAGTCAATCAAAATATAACCCAATCCTGTGTGATAGTATTCAATATATTATATATCATAATTCATAGATAACTGCTGGATTATTGCTGGAAAGAGATGAGAATCAACGGTTGATACAATATACATGATTCACCGTTTTTATGCATCTCATGCTGTTTGCGGGCAATTACCATAGTCATAGTATCAATCATAATTACGTGGTATTTCACCCTCATCATTCGTGATAGATATTGTATATAAAAGCATGAATGAGTACTGACAAACCCTCATACGGAGAAAAGACCTATCTAAAGATAGATGGTTCAAAACACCTCAGAAAAACAGAAACGTACCGTCGAAGATGAACGCGAATTCTACTTACCAGGTGTTGCTGTATCAGCGGCAATTGATCGACTTGAGTCAGCCATTGGATCCCGTCTTGGTGCTCGACAGCCAATCCGACTTCCAGTGAATAAAGAGCGTCTGACTCAAGCAGTTGAGCAACGCCGCGCCGACTGAGTATATTACTCAGCGATTATATGGTAACCTCTTTGTTGACTGCAAAATACTCCCAATAAGATGATTGCTCTATCTGCTTTCTCCTCATAGAACTCTCATATTGCGTTTTTATTTGTTTTGCTCCGTTCTAGTTCACTCAGCCATAAGAGTACCGGATACACTCCGGTGCGATGATCAATCATCTGAATCAGAACTACTTCAACCACCTGAGACGCGTGATAACAGCTATTGGATAATCAGTCAGGGTTCAATGACAGCACGAAAGCGTGCTTCATTCTCAATCATCTGACTGTAAGCTGTCGTCACCTCATCGAGTGAGTATGTCTCAACTTCAGGGGTAATCGAGCGAAGAGCACTGAATTCAAGTGTATCCTGTGAGTCGCGTGCATCCCCAGACGCCCATCCCTCGACGCTACTTCGCGCTCCGACAAGATCCTGTCCGCTGGCTTCGATTGGTTCACCTGGAATCCCAACAACAACAACAGACCCATCGGCTCCAAGCCCACTAACGACACTGCTAATTGCATCACTCGCAGGAGCAGTTGCAAGAATAACTGAGGCGCCACCAAGTTCAGTGAGCCGTTCTGCTGGATCAACCGCGGTTGCATCAATAAAATGATCAGCACCGAGATCCTTCGCAAGTGACTCTTTGTCTGCGCTTCGTGAAAGTGCGACCGTCTCAAACCCTGCTGCGTGCGCATATTGAATACCAAGGTGACCAAGCCCACCAATTCCTTGTACAGCAACAAGATCGCCTGGGCGGGCGTCGGTATGTCTAAGGGCGTTATATGTCGTCACGCCGGCACAGAGTAGTGGGGCTGCCTCAACAGCATTTAATTCCTCAGGGACCGCAGCCACTGCCTCGGCGGGAACAGTCGTATATTCAGCATATCCTCCGTCATATGTCAATCCCGTTACTTTGGCATCAACACATTGCTGGAAGTCACCACGCCGGCATGGATCACAGTCGAAACAGTGACCACCATGCCATCCAACACCAACGCGGTCATCAATCTCCCACATATTCACATCTGCTCCGACAGCGTCAATCCGTCCTGCGACTTCATGACCTGGAACTCGTGGGTACTTGACCCCCGGATAGGTTCCCTCTTTGACAAACACATCACTGTGACAGATGCCACACGCCTCAACAGCAATACGAACTTCCTCCGAGTCAGGCTCTGGGACCGGACGCTCAACAAGATCAAATTCTGCTCCCGGCTCGGAGACAACAGCCGCTTGCATTTTCTCAGACATATTATCCATATGCGATGGCGAGATATGACAAGGTGTCGATGTTGATATTGATGATACCCTTCACACGCAAGTCTGTTCAGCTATCGACAATTGCGTCTGCAACAAGAGTTGTAACCCGTGAGTGTACCTCGTCCGGCAGTTCGACGAGCGGTGCTCTCACACTTGCCGAATCAATGACTCCGCGATGTGTGAGCCCCACTTTTGTGACTGGTGCGAATCCATACTCTAAACAAAGGTCGAACAGCGGTGCGAGTGTTGATTGCTCACTCTCGAATGCAGTCTGTGTTTCGCCATTGAACGCCTTCTCTCGAATCGTACAAAATCGCCCTGGAAGCACATTTGAGAGTGCATTGATCCCGCCGGCTGTTCCGGCATGAACGCCACTCACATAATGCCGGTCGTATCCCTCAAAAACGCGAAATGAGGAGTCAGTTCTCGAAAGTATGTCAAGAAGATAATCAAAATCACCACTCGAATCTTTCAATCCAATCACTGTATCAGTCTCTGCTAGTGTGGCAACTGTTTCAGGGTCGATTTGCTGTCCGGTACATGCGGGGATATTATACAGTATGATCGAAAGGGGACTCTCTGCAACAACAGACTCAAAAAATTGTTGTACACCTGTTGATCCTGGTCCTGTGTGAAAATACGGCGGTGTGAGGAGTGCAGCATCAGCGCCCGTTTGAGCGGCAAATTCGATATTTGACCGCACGGATGGGATGTCTGTCGCAGCAACACCAGCAATCACAGGTGTTGTCTCACCAGCCACATCGACTGCTGTCTCAATGACTGCGCGATATTCCATTGGTGTGAGACTCGCGAATTCACCGGTCGTACCACATGGGACGATTCCATCAATTCCAGCGTCGCTCACAAACTCAATCACAGAGCGCAATCCAGCGTGATCAACATCATCATCGCTAATGAATGGCGTTACAACCGGACACATTACATTTACATTGCGAGAATGAATTCCAGAGGTTCCAGACATTATCCTACACTGTGTGAGCAGTAGTATTGTTCTGTCGGCAGACACGATGATGTGGTGCTGACAGATAAGCAAATGACGCACTGATCACAGAGTGATCATAAAACAGTCATTGGATGTGATTCAATATTAATCATATCGATTTTACTTTCTTAGCGGGCTGTAAGAGAAGCCCCCACCCTCAAGAAAGCGGCGTCAGCCGCTGAGTAGGCAGGGGTAGTTCACTTGAAGTATACAACATATGTTTTATTTACAGTCTAAAAATAATTAATATCTCACTCCAACTCACGCTTAATTTCACGCAATTGATCAGAGACATCGTCAGTGTCTGAGTTTGTTGTAGATTGTTGGACATCCTCAGTTTCAAGCATCAATTCTAACCGCCGTTCAAATTCAGCCTCATCAATTTCTCCATTCGCGTATCGCTGTCGAAGCGTGGTGAGAGGATCCTCATCACGTGTCGTTTCATCTGCCGAGGATTTATCATCGCTTGATTCGACGAGGGGGAAATCCGCACCAAGTAGTCCAATCAATGGTAACAAAATAAAGAATCCAAGAATGAATGTGACCGACACAATAGTGCCCAATCCGAGGACCGCGAACAACGAGGACAGACCGAATGAGAGAATGGCGATGAGTCCAGCCAATCGTCTTTTACTAAAGGTGGGGAGGGACTGATCCATACTCTTTGTCATGTGTGCGAAATAAAAAAATACCCTCAGTCACAGTCCCTTTGAGAATCATGTAATTTCCTCATGCGTCTGAACCGCGAAACTTTCTTATAGTGCCTCTATGATCCGGGAGTGTCTAAAAATCAGGCATCTACATCTGGATTCTGGTCAATAATACTACTGGAACGGACGATGGCCGACATCGACATCGATATTCACATCGACGAGGAGGTACGGATACCACTCGCCGGGAGGTAAGCCAACGACTCCTCCATACTCGCTCACTTCGTGTTGCTCGTTCGTTCCTTGAGGAAAGGGACTCCATCACAAAGATGTTGAAACAGTATTTGAAACACCAGCGCGGTGAACGCGAATCTTCGAGAGGGTTACTATAGCTGTCGGTCGAGCAACCCGGGTAAATTACTCTCGTTCGCTAATCCGGTTTTCCTCGTCCAACAGTAGCACTGTGGGCTCTGGTTGTTCGTCCTTGACATAGAGGCCATAGGAGATGACGATGATTACGTCTCCCGTCTCCGCCAGCCTGGCGGCGGCCCCGTTGAGCTCCATCTGACGGGATTCACCCTCGATGGTGTACGTTTCAAAGCGTTCACCGTTAGTCACGTTGACTACTTGCACCTGTTCGCCGACAGCGATGTCGGCCTCCGAGAGAAGCGCCGCGTCGATGGAGATGCTCCCCTCATAATCCTTCTCGGTGCCTGTCACACGGGCCCGATGGAGCTTTGATTTCAATAGCCAGCGTCGCATATGACATAGAGTCAGCGAGGGTATGCAGAAAGTATTGCGTATTTACAATGTTGCCGTAAAATCTCTCTGAAGGTAGTTGTGATCGAGTGTAAGTAATGAATTGGGTCCACGCCGTCCGCGAAAACAAACGCACAACGACCGCACAGCGAACGACTGGACTCGCCGGGATTTGAACCTCTGTCGCTCACATAGTTCGCTCCATAACCGCAACTTTGCCACCTTCCTGTACCTACTCCCGGAGCCAAATCATTATTCCCATGACCCGAATCCACGGACTTGAACCACTGACTCCACAAGAAGGCGTTCAAATGTACTTGCAAAGCCGGGAATCAGAACTTTCCCAATCAACTATCTACGAACACACCTGTCGCCTCAACCGTTTTCTCGAATGGACTGACCTTCCCGACGTTGAACTTGAAAACCTCAACGATCTCGACAGCAGAATGTGCCGCGAATATCTTGCCCACCGACAAGAAAACGTTGCCCCAACCACGCTTGAAAACTCAATGAGAACATTCCGGTTGGCTGTCGAAGAATGGGAAGCAATTAACGCTGTTGTAAGCGGGCTTGCAAAAAAAGTCAAAGTTCCAACAGCAAATAAACGACAACAAGCTCGAAAAGTTGCCCTTCACTCTGAACACGCAACAGCTATCGAAAAGTACCTGAGCAAATACGAGTATGCTTCGTTGCGACACGCTTTGTTTACCTTGATGTGGAAAACCGGCGCTCGCACTGGTGGTATTCGGGCACTCGATCTCAGAGACTTCTATCCTGACGAGTACGAACGACCTGTGATTAAATTCAAAAATCGTCCACAGACAGGAACACCGTTGAAAAATAACCGTTGGGGAGAACGGGAAGTGCCTGTTTCCGGGAATGTTGGTGAGCTTCTTTCTGATTATATTGAGGAAACTCGACCCAGTGTTGTTGATGATGAAAATAGAAAGCCGCTTGTTGCAACCAAAAACGGGCGACCACAAAAATCGACGATTCAAAGAAATATATATAGAATTACTGAGCCGTGTTATATTGGTATGGAGTGTCCGATAGATAAAGACCCGGAGAAATGTGATTGGACGAGTTACAATCACGCTTCAAAGTGCCCGGATTCGGTTTCACCTCATAGTGTTCGGGCGGGGTTTGTGACTTATATGCGTAATAAGGGGGCTGATTTTGATACGATTGGGGATAGGGTGGATGCAACGACGGAGGTGTTGAAGAAGCATTATGATACGCCAACTGAGGAAGACCGACGAGATCGACAAATGGAGTGGGCTGATAAGTTGTAGTATTGGCTGAGAACGACGGGAAGGGCGCAGCCAGTATCTCGATAAGTAGCGTTACCACTGTTCGTTCTAAAAGTATCAACGACAAAAGGAGGGCGGAATTGGCATTAACTACAACTCTTTGCGTTCGCATCTCCGTCAATCCATTTCAATCGCACTTGATTCGTCGGTGCTGGTATCTTCCTGTTCACTCTCGTTCATTTTACCACAGACTACTTGAACAGGGACATAGATTTATCTCATATGTCTGTATCTCTTGATGAAATCGACTCGCACCTGTTCAAGTGTGCTGATATTATCCGCGATGCAGTTGACTCGACTGATTATAAAGAGTACATTCTTCCGCTTGTCTATTACAAAGCTATCTCCGATGAGTTTGATAAGCAGTATCAGGAGAATCTTGAAGAGTATGGTGAGGAGTTCGCTCGTCGTGAGAATCTCTACGATATTCCTGTTATACCAGATGGGTACATGTGGGAGGACGTTCGAGCGGTCAGTGATAACGTGGACGAGGCACTCAACGAGAGTTTCGACGCACTCGTTGAGGTAAACCCTGAATTAAGAGGCGTCTTCCGAGCTGATTACATCGACGCAGACGCTCTCGGTGATGATCGACTTGGACGGCTCGTTGAACACCTCTCGAAATACGACTTAGATACAGACAGCGTCCCGCCAGATATGCTCGGTGAGGCGTATATGGACTTGGTTCGCCACTTCGCAGAGGAGGAGGGCAAGTCTGGTGGGCAGTTCTTTACCCCGCCACAAATTGTCAACCTGTGTGTTCGGCTTGTTGATGAATTTGAGGATGGACACGACTTCCACGATCCGACTGTTGGTTCCGGCGGGATGCTCATCGAGGCGGCTCGGTACTACCGTGAAGAGCAGAACGGCGAGCCGAAAAAACTGAAATTTACAGGACAAGAAATCAACCCTGATATTGCCGCCATCGCCAAAATGAATCTCTCCATTCACGGACTCAACGGAGAGATTGAACGGGAGGACTCACTCGCTGATCCGCAATTTACCGACGAATCAGATAACTCAGTTGCCCGCTTCAATCGAGTGCTCGCTAATTTCCCGTTCTCCGCAGACTGGGCGAAAGACGAACTTCAGGATGATCCATACGACCGTTTTGACTGGCATAAGAAACTTCCCCGAGCTGACCGCGGTGACTACGCCTTCATCATGCACATCGCAAAACAACTGAAAAGACCCGATCAGGACGGGGAAGCTGGGAAAGCATCTATTGTGATTCCTCATGGCGTTTTATTCAGAAAGCACGAACAGCGATACCGGAAGCCGATGTTGGAGAATGATATGTTGGAGGCGATTGTCGGACTTCCCGAGAACCTCTTTCAGAATAATTCGATTCCGTCCGCTGTCCTTGTGCTGAACACCGACAAGCCAACTGATAGAGAGGGCGAGGTGCAGTTCATTCACGCCGCTGATGAGGACTTTTATGACGAACTCTCGAACCAGAATCAGCTCACTGAGGAGGGGCTTGACCACATCGTTGGGAACTTCCGAGACTGGACGACAGAAGAACGGGTGAGTCGGACAGTCAGAATGGACGAGATCCGAGAGAACGACTACAACCTGAACATCGCTTTGTACGTCGATACGACCGAACCAGAGGAGGATATTGACGTTGAAGATGAGTTAGCAAAGTTACGGGAGTTACAGGCAGAGCGAAATGATATTGAGGCTCAGATGACCCAGCATATGGAGGCTCTGAATTATGAGTGAAGATGCGACGTTGGATGAGTTTTCTGAATTTAGTGAGTCAAAAGCCTCGAATGAGTCTTCTTTGGCTAAAAGGTGGGATATGAATCAAGCTGATGAAATTATGGAAATCACTCGGGGAGCGTCACCACGTCCGAAGGGCGACCCTGAGTTGTTTGGGGGAGACATCCCGTGGATAAAAATTGGGGACGTGGATGTGAAGAGCCAGAAATACACGGGAGAAACAGAGGATACTGTTACTGAAAAGGGTGCTGAGAAGAGCAAATTAGTTGATTCAGGGACGCTTTTAGTCAGCAATAGTGGGACTTGTGGCTATCCGATGTTCGCTGGGACAAGATCTTGTGTTCACGACGGTTGGCTCATTTTACGAGACTATGAGAATGATTTGAACCCACATTATCTGTATGAGTACATCAGCTGGCAACAAAATTACTTGAAATCTCTTGCACCTGGAAGTACTCAAATAAACTTGAATACATCTCGGTTTGGAGTGTTAGAGATTGCTATCCCTCCACTCTCAGAACAGCGCAAAATCGCCACCGTCCTCCACACCGTTGACCAAGCGATTCAGAAGACTGAAGAAATCATCAATCAAACAAAAAGAGTGAAGTGCGGTCTGTTGGATGACTTGTTCCTCGATGGGTATTACAATCACGAGAGCTATGAAAATATTAGGATTGGTGCTTTCATATATTCAAAGCCAGCAGAATGGGAAATTGAGACGATAGTATCCTCTAAAGAGGGGGAAAACGGGCTCAGAAGAGGACCGTTTGGTGGAATGTTAAAAAAGGAAATTTTCGTTGATTCAGGATACAAAGTATATCAGCAACAGAATGTAATATATGATGAATTTGATTATGGGGATTACTATATTACAAAAGAAAAATACCGTGATATGGAGCGATTTAGTGTTGAGGAAGACGACCTGCTGATAAGTTGCTCTGGTACATTAGGGAAGGTTGCAAAAGTGCCTTCAGAGTATGAACAGGGTGTAATAAATCAGGCGCTGCTCAAGTTTTCAGTCAACGACGATTTATTCAATGTAAATTATATGAAATACTTTTTAGAGTCAAAAGTCGGACAAAGGCAACTTGTTCTGAGTTCAAGAGGCTCAGCGATGAAGAACATGGCTCCCATGGAGTTTGTGAGATCATCCAAAGTATTTAGACCAAGCAAAAAAGAACAGAATAAAATAGCTGAATCGTTGTCAGCCATGGATGATAAAATTAGTTCTGAGAAAAATAAAAAAGATCGACTCCAACGTCTCAAACGGGCACTTATGCAAGACCTCCTCTCAGGCGAAGTCCGAACGACCGACGTGAATATAGATGTTCCACAGGAAGTCGCACAGCATGGTTAATGCTACATTCAAAAAGACTGTGAGATATTCTATATTCCTCTTGTTCGATCATACCCTTGTGAGCTTTCGAGACTTGGACAACGGGAAGGAGGGACGAAATCGAGGCTCAGATGACCCAGCATATGGAGGCACTGAATTATGAGTGAACAAACGAAGCTCAACGATATTGCTAATCAGGAGACAGGAGTCAACTTTCGTAGTCCAAGCGTACTGACAAGGGCAGAACAACTTCCATCTGGATGGGATGTAGCAGGTGCTAATAGTATTACTAAGATAAAAACAGGACATACTCCTTCGACGGATACAGACGAGTACTGGAATGGTAATATTCCGTGGATAGCCATACACGACCTTTCAGGACTTGATACTGTAGAGATAGACGAAACTGAGGATAACATAACTGAAGAGGGTTTAGCCAACTCTGGAGCTAAGCTGATACCAGAAGGGGCTTTAGCGTTATGCCGAACGGGTTCAATAGGTGAATCAGCTATTCTTAATCGAGAGATGGCGACCGACCAAAGTACTGTTACTTTTGAGTGTTATCCAGACCTGTCTAATCCATATTTTCTTATGTATATTTTCCAGTGGTGTCAGCCAGAATTGGAACGGCTGGGGATTGGGAGTACTCATCCATCAATCCAGTTGGACTTTTTCCCAGATTTACAGTTTCTTACTCCCCCTCTGTCGGAACAGCGGAAAATCGCCACCGTACTCTACACGGTTGACCAGGCGATCGAGAAAACTCAAAAAGCCATTAATTCTTTATCAAATATAAAGCTTGGGGTGAAACAAGACATATTTGCTACCGGGCTATCAAATGAACAGGATACAAAAGAAACGCGAATTGGTGAAGTGTCAAGTAGTTGGGAAATTAGATCTGCCTCTGAAGTCTGTGACGAGATTACCGTTGGTATTGTTTCAGGAGCCACAGAACATTATGTTAATTCGGATGACGGGGTGCCATTTGTTCGCTCAAAGAATGTTCGTGAACACGGCATTGACGACTCTTCCCTCAGATATATCTCAAAAAGATTCAATGAGCAGAATTCGAAATCTATTCTTAACGAAGGGGATGTTCTTACCGTTCGCACAGGTGTGAATCTTGGAGAAAGTTGTGTAGTTAATGAAGAATATGCCGGGGGCAATTGCTTCTCATTGATAATATCTCGCCCGGGTAATAAAATACTTTCAAAATATTTACAATACTATATAAACTCAAAAAAGGCGATTGGCTTTATTGACGCCTGGAAAGCAGGGGGTGGGCAAAATAACTTCAATATTGGCTCAATGAGAAGACTACCAATTCCGATTCCACCAATAGAAATCCAGGAGAAAGTTGTCGAAATTCTCGACAATGTAAATGAGGAGATTGAGAAAGAACAAGAAATTGCGGAGCGATTAAGTCGAATAAAACGGGGACTCATGCAAGACCTCTCCTCGGGGAAAGTCAGAACAACCGACACTAACATAGAGGTGCCCGACGAAATCGCCCAACATGGTTAGCGTCCCCAACGAAGGCGGCATCGAACGCTCGCTTCTCTCGTGGCTTGACGCCGTCGGTTGGGAAGCACACGGACAGGACGGAAGCCGAGGAGCGACCGTACTTGATACAGAATACGAACGCCGAAGCAATGAAGTAATTTACTGGGACCTACTGGCTGAACAGCTCGTCGCAATCAACGACTGCCTAACAGAAGAGAACGTCGAGAAATTCATCTCCTCACTCAAGCGTGATCTTGACGTTGAGAACCTGATGGATGGGAACGAATCCTTCCACGAGTTACTGACCAAAGGCAAGACATTCTCAGTCAAGCAGAACGGAAGTGCCAGCCGGACGGTCTACGTCGATCTGATTGATTATGAGAACCCAGAGAACAATCGCTTCCATGCTCTGAATCAGTTTTCTGTCTCTCGTGAAACGACGATCCGTCCCGACGTGAACCTGTTTGTCAACGGGATCCCGCTGGTGACGATGGAACTCAAAAGCGTTGCACAGGATAACGATTGGTACAACGCCGTCAGTGACCTACAGGCATACGAAGAGGACCTCCCTCGATTATTCGTGCCGACGCTATTCAATGTCGCAGCGGATACACGAGAGTTCAGATACGGTGCAGTTGGAGCGTCGAAAGAGTTCTATGAGCCGTGGAATGATGCCCCAGAAGAGTTTGTAGACGATCACGACCCCAAACAGGCGATACAGGCACTTTGCAACCCACAAACGCTCCTTGATATTCTCAAGAACTTCGTATTCTACGAACGACGAGCGGGTGGAAACGCCAAGATTATTCCACGGCATATGCAGTACTACGCAGTCAATGAGATGTTGGGACGGGTTGATCGCGACAAACACGACCGGGGACTTATTTGGCACACACAAGGGTCAGGCAAGTCGTTCACGATGTTGTATGCGGCGGAGAACCTGTTAGATCGAGACGTTGCCCGTAATCCACAGGTTTTCATCATTGTCGATACAGACAAGCTGAATAGCCAGATGCGGGATCAGTTGACGAACCTCTCCTTAGAGGCGTGGAAAGAAGCTGAGAGTATCGAACATTTACAGGAACTCATCAAGCAAGGACAGAGCGAACTCGTTCTGACCACTGTTCAAAAATTCCAAGACGTGGATCCCGACGTACAGGGCAACGACGAAGTTGTGGTAATGTCTGATGAGGCTCACCGATTTATGGAGGCTGACCTCGGGAGTCGATTGGATGCCGCTTTACCTGATTGTACTCACTTTGGCTTCACTGGCACACCCGTTCGAGAAGGAGAGCGAGAGAAAGATAAAAACACCTTTGATGAGTTCTCCCCAGAGGATGAAAACTATCTTCATCGCTATTCAGTGAAAGAAGGCATAGATGATGAATTAATTCTTCCTGTGTACTTCACGCTCCGCCACGAAATGAAATGGCAGATAGATGAGTCAGGACTTGACGAGGAGTTTGAAGAGCAGTTCCGCGGACTGAGTACGGACGAGAAGCGGGCGGTTATTCGTGAGAAGGTAACGTCGAGAATGTTGGCTGAGATTGAGCCACGGGTACAGAAAGCGGTTGAAGTGATTGACCAGCACTATGACGACTCCGTTGCTCCAAACGGCTGGAAGGGAATGGTCGTTACTTCCAGTCGTCAGTCGGCAGCGATGTATGGTGAACGACTCATAGAGCTTCGGAGTGAGGAGGAGGTTGAAGTTCTCTATACCTCGACAAAAGACGACTCCGACCTCATCCAGCAATTCCATACCGATTCAGAGGAGCGCGATTCGATAGTCAATGAGTTCAAGGATGAAGATAATCCGAAGTTGCTGGTCGTTCATAACATGCTCTTGACCGGATTTGATGCTCCAGTCTTGAAGACGATCTACCTCGACCGTAATTTGAAGAATCACAACCTGATGCAGGCAATTGCCCGAACAAATCGACCAGCAGACGGGAAAGAGAATGGCGAGATTGTCGATTTCCAAGGCGTCTTTGAGAACATTGACGACGCTCTCGATTACGATACGAAGACACAGGCAAACGCCGCTCGTGACAAAGACGAGCTGTTTGATGATCTCGTTGACCAGTTGGAGTTCGTAATGGAGATATTTGATGGGATTCCAAAGACCGACTCCAGTGAGGCAACGACTGAGGCAGTGGAGCGAGTGCTGACACATCCAACTCGACGTGAATTCAAACGAGGGTTCCGTCAATTACAGGATCTCTATGAGGCAGTCGCACCTGATGGTCGGTTAGTTCAAGAAGATATTGATAGGCGATATAAATGGCTGAGTCGGATTCATGTTGCGTTCAAGCGGACGACCAGTGGCGAGAATAACCCTGAAGAAGATATGCGGGAGAAGACCCGAAAGATAGTGAGTGAAAACGTCGCAATAGAACAGGTGAAAAGTGACTTTCCAACATACAAGCTCGGAGAAGAGTATCTGGAAGAAGAAGACGAACCAGAGAATCCGTCAGTGAAGGCATCACAGATTGCTCATGCCACACAGGAACATCTTCAGCCGCGTGAAAACCAGAATCCACGTTACAAGCGACTCAGTGAACGGGTGACAGACATCGTTGCACAGTGGCAAGGAAGCGAAATTGACGATCCTGAGGCAGTTGAAGCGCTAAAAACGGTTGAGGAAGAAATTCTTGAAATCGAGGAAGAGGCAGAAGAGCAGGGGATGAATGACGCTGAATTCGCCATTTATACCCATCTCACGGAGGAAACCAGCGAGGTGATTCAGTCAGAAGAGCAGGCGGAATCCGTTGCCGAAGATATTGTTAAGCAGTTCTATGAGCGAGTTGACTATGGGTTCGATGGCTGGAAAACAAATCAACAGACAATTTCCGAGATCGAACGAATCCTGTTAGATGTGCTTGTTGTTGAATATGATCTCGGAAGTCTCATCGCAGGAAATGACGAGTTCGTTGATACAATACGGGAGTATCTCATCCAAAATCACGAGATGACAGCTGAGCAGTATGAGTGAGGTCCAACTCCGCGAGATTGAGTTGCTGGGAAAGAGCGTTGAATACGAGATACGGCGGAGTGCAGAGGCATCAGAGCCACGGATTGATGTTGACATTCACGGGGTGACGGTCGTTGTGCCTCACTCAATAGATACTCTTCCGACAGAACTACTGAAGGAGAACGCTTCGTGGGTGCTGGAAAAACAACGAATGTACCAAGCATATCGAGATGAAGCCCCTAAACGGACATTTGAAGCTGGTGAAGAATTTCCATATCTTGGGGAAACGCACGAGTTGGTAATTGAATCTCGACAGTCCCACACTGTGTCCGCTACGGACCAATACCAGACGATTCGATTACGACAGAGCGCAGTAAAGCAGTCATCGGTCAAACGAGCATTGGAGAATTTCTATCGGAATCAGGCACGCCAACACTTTGCCGACCGTGCCGAGCAGTATGCTTCTCAAATGGGAGTTGAGTACACGCAAATCGAAATTCGGAATCAACGAACAAGATGGGGAAGTTGCTCTCCGTCCGGCACACTTGGTCTCAATTGGCGGTTGATGATGGCTTCACCTGATGTGATTGACTATATTGTGGTCCACGAATTAGCGCATCTCCGTGAACCGAATCATACACAGGCGTTCTGGGATCTTGTTTCAGAGTATCATCCCGAGTATGTGGAACACGCGGAATGGCTCAAAGAAAACAGCGCACGGCTCATCTTCTCGAAAGCCGATCTATGAAACTGCGATTGTTTCCATCTATAATTAATCGCCGCGACAGATAGTCATATACTCCATCGATTGACCAATTCTTTGGCTAATCGTTCACTTCTTTCATCTATTTTTTCGTGGTTCCAAGTATCGATATCGGCGATTTCCTGTGCAATCTTGATATCCGAATTCCTATATGCTCGACTTTTTCGGGAAAAGGAACTTTCGTCAATAGCAGAATGGTCATTTTTATGTAACAAAGTCAGATTGCCGAGACAATCGCGTTTGCCATTCTCTTCAAATTCTTCCATATCAAGACCTATTCTCCACTCAGCATACTCTGACTTTGCGAACGTTCGACGAGGAGCAATGTGTTCGATATCAAGAGAACCCAATTCAAGACTTGTTCCAGTTCGCCTTCCATTCTCTATGCTCTGAAGAATCAGCAGTGTCCGGAATCGCCATGATCCATCTAAAGTCAATGAGTTTGCTTTTAGATATTCGATTATTTCGCTATCTTCAGGCGTTCTATTTCTCACTGACCGTCGAAGAGTAGATCGAATGTCATCAGATTCCCGTACATCGCTGGCAACCGCATGAATCGCATCGAGTATGTCGCTGGAACTCTCTCCTCCAAGCTGCATCCGCATGCCAATAACTGAAGCCAGTCTTAGAAATTCCTCCCTTTGTCTGTTATCATCGGTATTGGTTATTATTGAAAGTGATAATATCTCTCCTTGGGTGGCAGCTGAATTCAGGTATTGAAGACTCTTTTTGGCATCATCAGAAAAATCCCGTGCCTCAACATCCAGGTCATTGCTTGCAATCTGTAAATATGTATCAACTTGATTATCAATGTCCTTGACAAACTTAAGTACGTCATTTTTTTGCTGAACTACTTCATCAAAAGTTCGATAAAAAGCGGATTTGCTAATTTGAGCTGGTGTCGAGCTTTCAGAATTAATTAATATATGACTGAGTACCCGCCGCACACGTGTATTTTCATGAAACCGTGTCCCGCCAAGTTCTGAGTTTAGTCGCCGATATATTTTCTTCCAGTGTCCAGTGATTTTTTGTTGCCTTTCTCTGCTTTCCTCACGGTCAGCGGCTCCGAAAATCCGTGCCTTTGCCAGAATTGCCGGTGAAACGTCTTTACCACGTTCATTCTGACTTTGAAATATCATATACGCTAAACTTGTTGTATCTGAGCGAGTCTCAACTATTCTTAAACTTTTGATAATCTTCGGCACTAACGACGATTCGATTTTCTCCTGTTCAACATCATTTAATCGATCTAAAAAGTAATCATATGCTGTTTGGATAGATCCATCTATGTTCTCACTATTTCCCAACCAGAGATTCTCAAAGTGTTCATCTGCTTCGTCATCATTAAGACGAATCCGTCTGACTGGGTCGGTCTGGTCGGAGGGATAAGCATTGATTATATCTTCTATCCTCCGATCATCTTGGTTATCTTGGCACAAAATATCCCTAATAGCCATCATAAAAATCGATATCGTGACCATTCTTTGCTGTCCATCAACAATCTCGTATGATTCGCTGTCTTGTTTTAGCAGTATAATATTACCAAGATAGTGAATGTCTTCTGTATCTTCAAGTCTCTGAATATCGAACCAAAGATCTTCAAATTGACTTCGCTCCCATTCAAAACCCCGTTGATAGTCAGGAACTTCAAATTTAGTACCGCCCTTAGTAAATAAATCCCTGATTTTTCGGAATTCAGCTCGCATGATAGCAATATTGAGTTTCAAACATCTATTCAATTATAATTTAGGTAGTATTATCTATATTACATTTCAGCCTGTTTTTATCGTACTTAGATACCGTATGACCGGCGTATAGAGCTGACAGATTCCATCCAAGAGTTGCAACGAAGCTGATCACAAGTGTGAGAGAGAAAACACTTAACCGACGTGAAGTACGCTAACAAACAACATGATTAGTAGACTCGAAAAAGAAGTGAATATGTTAGATCGCCACCTGGAGATTCTGAGGCTGGTTATCGACAGCGAGCCGATTGGTATCGTCAAAGTGTCTGACCAGACCGGCTATGCGCACCACAAGGTCCGATACTCTCTACGTGTTCTTGAAGAGGAGAATCTCATTGATCCATCTGGTCAGGGCGCGATTACAACGAAGGAAACTAATGAATTCATTGAGCAAATAGACAGTAAGCTTGGTGAGGTTGAAGACAAACTTGTGACGATGAAAATTGAGGATTCAATGAGCAATGAGCAGTGAATAGTGAGACCCAAATCTCATCGCTGCTTGGAGCACAGCATTCTCACGCATTCCATGGAGAATCTGATTCCCGAATGTGCCGAAGTCTTGACCCATTCCCTTTGTTCGTTCGACACGAGAGACAGACTTCCCGGCGAGAGCAGACCATTTTTTGATATAGTTATCTCCGTAATGTGGACTTCCAGAAATGACCCCGACGCGAGCATCACTAAACTTATTGCTCCCTTTGATATTCCCATAGTGTTCAACCTCGTCAACGACATCGGAAAGATCCTCTTGTTCTCTGTAATTTTCCTCGGCGGCTTGTGAGACAATGAGGGCAGGCTTTTGATTTTCGCGGCTTTCAATTCCCTCAAATAAAACAATATCTCGTTCTGGAGTCACGGAAATAGCTGATTTCCCTGAGTAGTGATTCGCTGCGTTCGTCGTTTGGATAATCTGAATGCCGAGCGTCTTTCGCACATATGCCCGTTTCTTATCATCGCTCAATACAGGGCTATGCTCCAAGTCATTGCCCAGCATTAGCTTCCATTTTTCGATGGTTGGTGTTCCGTCAAGAGCAATAACACTCGTGGCTTCAGAGAACGGTGGCTGTCTCAGTAGAGTTAGCGACTTGTCATTCGGGTCATTGATCACCACTCGCTCGTCAGGAAAATCTGTGTATTCCCATCGATTATCAAGATCCTCTGCTGCAAGAATCGCGTATGTCATTGTCGGCGCTTCTGGATGATAGCCCCGAGTATTTTCAATGATATTGAGAGAGTCACGTTCAATCTCTGGATTGTGTTCGGTAAACCACTTCAGTCCACTTCGTTTCTTTCCGGGATCCCGTCGATTTTCTTCGATATCTTTGAGATAATTGAATGGCAACTCATTTTTCTGATTAAGATACTTGCCTACCGATTCGGCGACCGTTTCGGCGCTATATTCTGAAAGAAAACTACCCTGTGGGAACTCGTCTATTGCAACGTATCGATCTTCAATGTTTTGTGGTGAATAACAGTGTGAGTAGTGACCAATTAACACGTCGTATTTTGTATGATCAAAATCTCGCCGGGTGAAATATAAACAGTCGTGCCCCTTTTGACATGGAAGTTCTTCATCAAAAAGTTCATGCGCGTTATCGTGTATCTCCCCGGGAAGGAGATCTCTCTGATTGTAAATCTGAGTTATTCGTTTCTCCCATTTTTCTCCGTGTGTTCCGTTCGCAGATGGGCAGTCATCATAAAATGAAGGAAGGATTCGCGAGATTAAGTTCAGCTCGTCACACCAACCTGTATATTGATTGTAAAGTTCATGCCTGGCAGTCAGAACCGTGAGCGGATTTCCAGTACTCGCCGCCCATTCGATGACGCCCCGACTCTTACCCATAGCAGGAAGCGCGTCAACCAGCACTGGTGAAGAGTTACTGAATCCATTCGCGATAGCAGAGGAGAGACACTCACGTGCTCGCTTGATACTGGGTTGAGAAGGATCCTCGCTCTCTTCGCTTTCGGTTACATCCATCCGTAGAGACGGTGGGCGGATGCCGGGATAAACCCCCACACATCAATACCATGTCCTCAGATGTGGGTAGTGAGCCAGTTCTTCGAAAAAATCTTTGTCACTTTCATTTAAATAGGGTCTCTATCGCCGCTCCTAAGATAATTTAACAAACGGTCAATTATGATTACTTCAGATCAATCTCTCGATCTTAAATTATCTTCGATGAAATCCCATAGGCGGAAGTGAAAATCGAGAACAATTTTCTGACGGAGTTGCGTTTGTTTGACCCCGGGTGGGGGCACTCAATGTTCCAACTGTCTTTGACCCCCTACGTATAATCATTACCAGTCGTTATTGTCTCTTGCCGCGGCAATGTTCATTGGTTATTAAATTACCCCCGTAATTATTACCATTCGTTATTGACTTTTGCTGAGTCAATTACTACTGGACATTGACTTACCACCCTACCTTATTGTACCCAGTTACTGTGCACAGTTATTATAATAGTACTGCTGTTAATTATACTGTTGTCTTTACCGCGTTGCTGTCTTTATTACTGTTTACGTTCAGGAAGGGGGAAGACGCATCCACTACAGTAACAGCACAACTACCGCCACCCGCAACCGCATACTTTTAATAATATACTTTCAACAATTATTACCAATGGTATAATTGATACACACACAATTCACTGGTACAGAAAGACAAGATGCGCCCGCTTCCCGGACGAAACCAGAAATGATTGTCACAGTCACATTCAGTAAAAGACAAGCGACCACCTGAGAGATCCAACAGATGTGTCTGATAGCGTTCTCTCATGAAAGATGAACCGTAGCATATATGAAAATAAAACCTTCTGACAGGCTCCACAGCCTGCTCACGAGCTAACGAAAAAAGACGATAATACATACAAGAACCGAGCCTTCCCGAACGAAACCAGACTCATTCTTACGATCACATGCACTACAAGGAACCGTCTGAAGGATTCAAGAAAACGCTTCTATGAAGTTTTTTGAGTCGGTTGACGGCATTCATTAAGTCGTTCCCGAAATGTCGTCACCGTCCTCCCAGGAGTTTGTGTGATTTGCATTGATAGGTATCTCAGAATAAGAATCATATGATCAGTGTCTGAATTAAATTCTCGTCTGAGTAAATCACGCTTTAGTTCTAATCTAAAATGACCAAATGTCCAGTTATGAGACGAAATAAATCGATGTCGGAATACAGAATATTACGTTCGTCCAAAAATAAGTAAGAATAGCACAACTGTGATTCAGAAGCAACTGACATTAACTTTGTTCCGACCGGTCAATCTTGTGGGTTCTGATAAGTCAAGATAGCTTTTTATCAATTCAAGATAACTGACTTTGTCGGTCAACATTGACTTCACAATAATGTATAATATATACAATATTATTTATAATAATTCATTATCAACACAATATTGAGTCCCCACCAATGAGATTGAAAATGAGTTGTTCAATATCACTGGGATCAGGGACATCGCCGTGTTGAACAATAACTTGCTCAATCATATTGTCACAAGGATGCCGGCGCTTCCCGTCGTTCTCAGCCTGAAAAGAATACAATTATATCTTGTTCAATGTTCAGATCTGGCTTAGTTCCGCAGGAAACCGACCAACTGGAAGCACGATCAGGACAAGAGGATGCGTTCACAATTTCATTTGTAAATTACGACAGCAAGTTGATGACTGACGTTGGGCATGTGACAGAAAGAGCGTTTATTTGTTTGTGTGACAGTTTTTCGCGGTGATGACACTGATGAAATTGATTGAGATCAATTATATATTGCTCATAGTCATTTCACTATGATTATGGAAAATCGTGGTTGAGATGACAGAGTGTTCGGAATTCATGTTTTTCTGAATGTTGACTATTGAGTTAGCCATAAAATTGTTTTATTTCATATTACCACTACCGATGGTATGAAATGTCAACTGCCGATTCCTTACTGGGAAAGTGAATATGGTGTCGATCAAAGAGATGATCAAGAATATTATGAGTATCTAAGCAAGGATTCATTTGGTGAAAAGCTGGGCTGGCTATGGGGACGGAAGGGACTCAAAAAAGAATAATCACAGTGATCAAGAGATGGCTGAATGCATCTCAAGCGAGTTCAGAAACATCTCTGGAGACGGATACACACCCAGTGGTGATAGCTATAAGCTCAGTTAATAAAAAGTTTAGTCAGCTGACAAGGATCCAAGACAAAATCGCCTTCTCCACATAGTACGCGCACAGTATCACCTATATTTGTTTTCTACATTGCGAATAACGCCTCCGAGAAATATCCACGATTATTGCTAATTTATTACAAGCGAGTCTGGAATAGTCATGGATATCTTTTCCATAATACCGCAGATGACACAAAATTAAGTTAGGAAGCGTGATATCTGATGAGCGATATGACCAGCACTGCCGCTGGTTCGGAAAAACGTGCCCTGAGAAAGCCGGAGCAGGAGAACGAAACGTGGCAAGAAGATATCTACCTCTATAGTTCGAATGCCCACTCAGGAGGACTATCTTCACTGTGATTATTGCGATTGTAGACGCCGATATCTGGTTGTTCATCATCTTCAATTTTATCGCGATAATCGCTAAATGAAACATACTCTTTATCATCTGATATTGCCATTTGATAAGCAGAGGAGTTCTTGCAAAATTCACTTAATTCGTCTACGCCCCACTCAAGAATATTAATCACGTTCATTATATGGTTAATGTAACTAACACGTTTTTGGTTTGTTCGATCGGTGTCTGAAAGATTGGCATAATTAAATATTTTTTCACTATTACCATTCCGCGTTTGAGACCGTATTATAAGCGGCTCCGGGTTCTTTTCAATGAGATGATCGAGTGCTTCCCGGATGTCAGGTGAATACGGACCATACATCATCGGTTTAAACTTCGCTTCCGTAACACGTGCTGCAAATTCTTCGGTGGCATGAATATCTGCAAAGAACATAATTTTTTGTAATTCAATTGCAGAGACTGGACCATCCGCTCTATTGATGAAGATCTTGATATTATCGAGAGTTTTAGTCTGCCCCAACGACATGAATAAGATAAATGATACGGTTATATGTAAATTATGCGCATGCAGATTACTGATCAGTTTCAGTTGTGGATGTTTCATATTTTTCGAGCACTGACATTTCGGAGATAAGATATTTTATATATAATTTTTTATATGTTCCTGTAGAAGTCAAAAAAAGAAGAATTAAAACAAAAAGAATAGAGGAAATTAATATGTAACGAGAAGAGTCTGTGTCGATAATTGCTAAATATATTGACAACGTGTAAATGATTAATATAATTGAAAACACCACCCACATGCTTCGGCAGAAAGAATAGAGATTTTGAAACCGTTGTGAAAGAGTCTCAGAATTCTGCCCGACATTTGCCGCCACGAAGGTGTAGAAAGATTCGTCAGGAGGGCTTTCGCGTTGTTTTAGCTTGATATCATGTATTTCACTACATTGTTCGTCAAGTTTTCTTGCTAAAACCGGATCAGATGGCTCCCAGCGATCCAAGTGTTCTGGATATGTATAATCGTAGTTTGAACTAATCCATACCTGAAATAATACACGATGTCGTTGGAACACGGGATATAGCTTGTCGACTACCCAACCACTGAACCAAACAGTTGTATTGAGTATCTTCCGCAACGGTATGGTAATAACATTGACTATTACATACGATACCCATTGAAGAATCTGAACCATTATTTCCGGAATCGACTTGTAGATTCCTGGTTGTAAACGCAATATATTTGATGGATGTTCTAACACATTTATAAGTCCCACTTCCTCCTGATTAGCCGTTTTGTCTTCATCTGGGTCACTACTTACTGAATCATCTGGAACCAGTTTATTCCCTTTTTCGCTATCTGAGTCACTACTTACTGAATCATCTGGAACCAGTTTATCCCCTTTTTCGCTATCTGAGTCACTACTTACTGAATCATCTGGAACCAGTTTATCCCCTTTTTCGATATCTAAGTCACTACTTACTGAATCAATTCGAATTGGTTTATCCCCTTTTTCGCTATCTGAGTCACTACTTACTGAATCAGATTGAATTAGTTTAGCTACCTCTTCAGCGTCCGGGTGATCCATTGAGCCAGGTCGCTCATTGTCTCCAACTTTTTTATCCAGATCATCAGTGTTGAAGTCATAATTAGGCTTTAGTTTAAGTTCTAAGATCTTTAATGATCCAGTGAGAGATAAGACACTATCTTTTAGTTTTCGTCCAAACTTAATCAGCCGTCGTCCGACATTTAGGAGAAATCTTTCAGTTACTCGAGCGAACATATGGATTGCTTCACCAATTAATAATCCGATAGCCAGAGCAGCAGCAATCAGAGCCACCAGCTCGATTAATGTGGGATTGTTACCATATTGGGTAGGTAAATTATCATTCGGTGATATCAGAATAATTCCGGCTGTGAGCGTCGCGCCAGGGATTGATTTCCCAAAAAGATCATATCTATTAAAAACCCCAAGATATCTTGATGCCATGCGATATATTGCAAGATTCGTGTCACTGTTTTAAAAATATAAGTCATATGGCTCCTCGGTCGCATGGAACAACTTGGTGTCAGTACCGACCGTATGGCGCGTAAAGACGGCAGTGTGAAGTTATCAGGGAGTGGATGGGCAGATGTTCAAGAGTTCGGTGGACGGACTGTGTACGACCTCTTGAGCGCATACAAAGACACCAAACGCAGCGAGCTTCAATCATACCGTCTCGACGCCGTAGCACAAGTTGAGCTGGACGACGCCAAAATAGAACACAGTGACATGGGTTACCACGAAATGTGGCAAGAAAACCCAATCAAGTTTCTCAACTACAATGCAAAAGACACGCTATTGACAGTCGGCATTAACAAAGAGGCGGGAGTTATCGGGTTCAAGAACGCTCTCCGTGAGGAGGTCGGCGTTGACTTTGACCTGACTCGACAAAACAACCAATTCATCGAGATGTTCGTTCGGTGCAAGTTACACGAAGAAGGACTGCACGGACCAACTAAGCACTTCCAAGGCAAGGAGGACTTCGGCGGCGGGCACGTCTTTGAACCAGCCAACGGTGTCTACGAGAATGTCACAGGAATTGATGTGAAGTCATTGTATCCAATGGCGATGAAGATGTTCAATATCTCGCCCGAGAAAAAGATAGAGAGTCCAACCACGCCGGGCTTCTCGCACAATAAAAGTCCAAACGGAATCTACTTTGACCGACGAGAAGACGGCATCTTTCGAGAGCTAATTGACGAAGCCATTGACCTCAAAGAAAGTTACCGTGACAAGAAAAACGACGCTGGTGACCGTGGTGATCGAGAAGCAGTTGCAACGTGGGGTGAACGGTACGCCGTTGCCAAAACTATCACTAACTCAATCTACGGAGTGCTCGGATGGGAACACTTCTTCCTATACGACAAAGATGTAGCAGAAGCAATCACCGTCTTAGGTCGGAAATGTATCAAACGGACTGCACAGTACGTCGAAGAAGAAACCGAAGGCGAAGTATTGTACGGTGACACTGACAGTAATTACATTAAGTGGTCTGACGACTGGAGCATGGAGAAATGCTTGCGACGTGCCAAAGAAGTATGCGACACGTTGAGCAATGAGGTGTATCCCCGCTTCGTCAACGAGCAGTACAATGTTCCGGTCGAAGACAACGAGTGGTTGATCGAGCGCGAGAACTACATCAAGCGGTTCTTCCAATCAGGCAAGAAGAAACGGTACGCATATCTGTGTCATTGGGACGAGGGCGACGACATTAGTGACAATCCCGAACGGAAGATAGTCGGCTATGGATCTAAGCGGTCTGACTTTTCAGAATTGACTCAAAACACGCAGAAGAAGGTCATAGAAGCCATTCTTGACGGGAAAAGCGAAAATAAAATAGTAAGTATCGTGGAAGCCGCATCGAACGTTATTACCCCGGACTCAGCAGTGAAGATTGGGGTTCCATCGGCATCCCCGGCGGGCTTGGAAAGAAGATTAGTCAAGAGCACGCCGACAACGATGATTATTACAACTGGTCTTCCAGCGGCAATCATCCACAGGGGGCACACCCACGAGCGGCGTGGAACGCAAACCATATGCTTGACACAAATATTGGATCAGGCGATAAACCAATGCGAGTGTATCTCGACAATCAGTACTCCGATGAGATGAATCGGAACATCGACGTGATCGGATTCAATACTGTTGATGAGATTGCGAGTTACGATGGTGAGTTTATCGTTGACGTTGATCGCATGATAGAGGGCGCGGTTATTCGTCCTCTTGACAGTGTGCTTGCGGCGATTGAGATTGATGTTCAGTGTGCGGTGAATGGTATGAGTCAGAAGGGGTTGGCGTCGTTTTGTTAGCCGGAATGAATAGAATTATATGTCAATAAAAGAAACTCACTGGGTGTAACCGGGGTACGTGTAGGGGTGGTGTACCGCGACGGAATACTTTGGATTGAGTTTTGCCCTCTCAGGACCGTTTGAAAAACAGCAGAAATGGGGGGTAAATAAGGGGGGTTCTTTATAACGACCCCCGCGCCGTCTGGTCAATCCACCGCGACGAAGGAGCGGTATGGACTCGCCGGGATTTGAACCCGGGGCCTCTCCCATGCCAAGGGAGTGATCTACCCCTGATCTACGAGCCCACATTGTACGATATATTATTTCAATTGTAATATTAAGCCCTTCGACTCATATATCAGTACCAATATCATCGGTATCTGTCAGTCGCAATGTTTTTTATACACTCAACCGATAATTTAGTTGGGAACAGCACGGCCGCAAATCTGACTTGCCGTCTCTAGACGGCTTGGGATTGCGGAAGTGTGACACAAGAGCCGTATCTGATACTCGTCTCTTACTTCACCGCTTTTCTGCGGTCTGTGCCGTTCCAATCAACGTATATTGACCAATTTAGATTGATACACCAATGGCACGAATGCACACCCGCCGCCGCGGTTCGTCCGGTTCGGACAAGCCGGTGGCAGATGACCCCCCAGAGTGGAGCGATATTGATGCTGACGCAATTGAAGAACGCGTTGTCGAACTTGCGGAGCAAGGACATGAACCAAGTCAAATCGGGATGAAACTTCGAGATGAAGGCGTCAAAGGAACTCCGATTCCAGATGTCAAACTTGCGACTGATAAGAAAGTAACGACAATCCTTGAGGAGCATAACGCAAAGCCGGAGCTTCCTGAAGATCTTCGAAATCTCATGGAGCGCGCAATTCGACTCAGACGACATGTCGATGAAAACGGACAGGACATGCAGAATAAGCGTGCACTTCAAAATACTGAGTCGAAAATCCGTCGTCTCGCTTCATACTATCGTGGCGACGAACTTGATGAGGACTTCACCTACAGCTTTGAAGTCGCTGTCGAATTACTTGAGGCGGAAGAGGCATAGACAGAAAACCCAAGCTCAAAAATATATGACCCAGATTGATCATATGATTTCTCAGCGCATGATTGCTGTGTGTTCATCACAGGATACCAGGGACAGACAGTAATTACGCTGATATCATCACCATGTCAGAGTTTTAGCTCTGAGAGACTGCTAATCGACTCAACTCAACGTATACCGACGATGACAATATCAACACGCTCTGAGATGCCGACAATAGATGGCTCTGCTGAGAGCGTCGCAACGACACTTACAGATACAGCATTTGTTCGTGTTATTTGTCGGAGTAATGGTGATGCAATTGCGGCAGCAGGACTCCTTGCGCGCGCACTTCGTCGGGAGAGCACTCCGTTTCAAATTCGCGCTGATCAGTTTGGGCACGCTAATCCAACGGTTACCGACCAGGATGATGGTTGCTGTATTGCACTTGGATTATCGCATCCAGCAGCAGATATCAATATTAATCCGGTCGAACGATCGGTGACACGCAGTGTTTATGCAGTCACTGAGGCACTCACTACGCCAACGCACGCATCTGAGTCCGGAGTAGATACGACCGATGACGTGAGTGGAGAAGATGTGAATATTACCATTCCACCGACTGATACACTACTTGCACTTGCTGGTATCATTACAACCGGCGTTTCACTCGAAACGAAGTCAGCGAGTAATAATCAAGAGCAAACGCAGGCACAATCACAAACAACGGATGATAGTGGGTTCGCTACATCACTACTTGAAACACTGACAACAACAGACACTGTCTCAGTTGACCAGCAACCAGGAGTCGGGATCCCTATTAGCAATGTTGTTGATGGTCTTGCTCACTCGACATTAATGCATGCATCATTCAGCGGAGATGTTGATGCAACTCAAGCGATGATGGCTGAGATTGATCTTGACGTTGACATTGATGCTCATAGTAGTGAAGGTGATGATCAAGGTGAATTCACTGATGCGGTATCATTAATAAATCTCTCAGATGAGGATCAGCGGACGATTGCTTCTGCGGTCACGATTGATGTAATCAAGGCATCGACGCCGACAGTTGGAACTGCAATATCTCTTGAGCAGGCTCTTCATCCGCAGTATCTACCAGATGGTCCGATGACAACAATTGAAGGATACGCAGACGTTCTGCGTGCAGTTTCACGCGAGCGCCCGGGAACTGCTATTGCATTCGCAATCAGTCATGATGCAAGTGATGCAGTACTCAGCGCTTGGCGTGAACATGCACGAGCTGTTCATCACATACTCCAAACTGCACATACAGGGCGATATGACGGTGTCTATCTCCTTCGATGCCGTGACCATGATGAGTTCCAAGACTCATCAACCACCTCGGGTCCTGATGAGATGAGTAGCACTACTGAATCCGGGAAAACAGAGACAGACAGTTCGGTAGGCGATATATCGACCCCGGGGCGGTTATTGACAGTCGCAGAGCTTGCGTCAAGATATCAGACACCTGAGTCTCTTGTGCTTGCAATTGGTGAGGAGGTTGTCGCAGTTGCCACACAACCAACACGGGATACGCAGTCAACATCAACTACTGTTGATGCAGTTGTGGTCGCGGAGGCACTCAGGACCAACATTGATATAGAGACAACTGATATTCCTGCGGAGAATAACGCTGTCAGTCAGATGGATTCAACAACCACACCAGCGGAATCTGATGATGTCGACGATGGCGCTAATGCAGGTGATACGGGTGATGATGAAATAAATCAAATGCAGGATGGATGGGTTGGAGATGCGAATCAAGCACTTGTGCGTGTTAATTCGACAGTCCCTCCAGCGGAGATTATCGCTGTTGTCCGTGAACTGACCCGAGAGGAATCATGAGGATGGATATATGACAGATAAGAATCAATCAGCGGAGGATACTACACATACAAGCAATAATTGCAAGCACGAAAACGATGCAACCAATACGAAGTATCGAGTGAATGATCAACGCGATGCAACAGAGGATGATGATGCAACTATGGGCATGACCTACACACAAAGATCGGACTCCGAGTCAGAGCTAGACTCAGGGTCATTGTCATCGTTGTCATCGCCGTCATCGCCGTCTACAGATGCAGAGTCGTGCGTCGATGCAGATTCGGCGGGAGTATCACGAACCGCGCAAGTTGAGACGACACACACTGATGTTGAACTCGTCGCAGCAGCAGTGCGACCAGACAACACCGCATCAATGACAATGTCTGTTGATAATCAGACAGAAACCCTTCAGACAACAATAACCCGCGAGACGACTGGTGGGATGCAATCAACAGTCGATGACATGATTGTCAATCTGACGGTAGCAGATGCCGTCATCACCGCAGTTGAACAGTGTCGTCAGAGTTGTATAGATTCAGAATCACAATCACAATCACACACATCTCAAACACATGAGTGAACGATCAGTTTCAAAACAGAAGAGTAGCGACCGATGGTATAGCATAATTGCTCCAGAGCAATTTGACCGCAGTGAACTTGGATCAACCTTTGCAGACGACCCTGAGAAGATCCACGGACGAACACTTGAAGTAACACTTGGTGATATCACTGGTGACCAAGGCGAGAACAATACTAAGCTCACATTCAAAGTAAACGATGTCACGAGCGATGCAGCATACACTGAGTTCATTAAACACGAACTTGCACGCGATTACCTGCGAAGTCTTATTCGACGCGGTGCATCGAAGATTGATGCTGCAATTACTGTCCGCACGACAGATGACTATCGTGTGCAACTCCAACCAGTTGCATTCACAACAAAGAAAGCCGACCGAAGTCAAGAACAGGCAATTCGACGCGTTATGATCGATCTTGTCGAAGATGCCGCCGATGAGCGTACATTTGCGGATCTTATCGATGCTGCAATCGAAGGGCAACTATCCTCTGCTATCTATGGTGAAGCAAAGACAATCTATCCACTTCGTCGCGTTGAAGTAAAGAAACTAACACTTGAAGCTCGTCCTGAAGAGGTTGCCGCCGAAGAGGCTGCCGCAGTTGACGTTGACGAAGCAGACGTCGCAGTCGAATAGGATATATTTGTATTTGTATTTATCTCTATCTCTCGATTAATTTCGAGAAACTCCAGATTGAATAGCTGTTCTCTCTCGATAGCGAAGTTAGTTACTCAACAGGTTCTACAGTGACCGTCCCAATCATGCCCTGTTGTTCATGTGGGATACAGAGATACTCATATGTCCCTGGTATATCAAAGGTATATTCCCATGTCTCACCGCCGTCAATTAGTCCACCAAGGTCATTTCGAAATGCCTCACGAGCCGCATCCTCAGTTTCATAGCCACCAGTTGCAAAATATGATGCTGCATCAGGAATTCCTGATTCATACGCTGTTACCGTGTGACCACGGGAACTGGTATTCTGCCACACAACACTCTCACCCGCTGTAATCGTGATCTCCTGTGGTGTATACGCAATTGCTGTCATCCCGACATCGTATGCATCACCGCTTCCAGGCTCAGACCCTCCGCCAAGACATCCAGCTATACTTGTCGTCATAACAGCACCGACACCGGTCCCGAATGAAGTAAGAACTTGTCGACGCGATGGAGTATCCGTGTTGTTCACCGCTTTGTCGTTCATACATTATTCTCCAAGCGCAAACGGTATATCAGTTATTTGTAAGGGTATTTTATGATAGTTATCATGTCGTCCACCAGTCGATTATATGCTGAGCAGGCGCAATACTACGGCGTTTAATACTCCTGAAAACTTACTGAGAAATTCAATTCAAAATCTTGGCATAGAGTAGCTGCTGATACTGCTGCATAGGACCGATGGTTCAAAATGTTTCATGAAGTACTATACGCGGAGGAGGATGTCAAAAATCTAGGATGCGGTGATATCGAATAGACAGATGTAAAGAGGTAAATTGGTCCTCTGAATTGCTGGGAGTATGGAACCACGGTTCGTCGGTCGGATTGGGCTTGCCGACGTCGTGACTATCGCCAATGCTGCTGTTGGGTTTCTTGCTACAGTAGCTGCAATAGTGGATATTACACTTGCAGTACGGCTTATTCTACTCGCAGCGATTGCCGATGCGCTTGATGGGGTCATTGCTCGACATCGTGGGGGAACAACTGTCGGTGAATATCTTGATTCACTTGCAGATGTCGCTTCATTCGGTGTTGCACCGGCATCAGTAGTTGCGGTGGTCATCCTTGACGTGTGGCATCAATCAAACTGGTGGGGGCTCGCTCTCGGTGGCACGGCACTGTTCGTCGCCGCTGCAGTCACACGACTTGGTCTCTATACAGCATATGATAGTGCAAGCAACGAGACTGAGGGTGTCCAAACAACATTGGCAGCCACAATTCTTGCTGCAAGCGTGCTTGCTGGATTCACAAATCCAGCGATTCTGTCCGCTCTAGTGGTGATATTGACAGTGCTTATGCTTGCACCAATTACATATCCTGACCTCCATGCACAAGATGCGATTGTGATGGGATCTGTTCAAACAGCAGCGATTGGACTAACTGGATCGTTTGGGCATCACATTGCTGGTACACTCGGAGAAGGATTCGCCTTTGGGCTATTATTCTTATCTCTTGCTTATCTCGTGTTTGGACCGCAGTTTTATTGGCGACGCGAGTGACAAGTATGTCAAGTATGTAAAATATATAAAATATATTATATACGGTCTGAATGCTCGAGTGATTTACTCACGTCTAGTTATTGCATGTGACGTGACTCAGCGCGAGCGAAGGCATGGTCACGAACGCAATTGTAAACAGAAATTACATTCCCATGTCCGAAGCAGGTTCAGGGATTGGAAGATCATGAACATTGACACGAAGGAGTTCTGCAGCGTGATCGAGTGCCATATCAAATCCATAATATCGCTCTAACTCATCACCGTTCGCGTTCGGTCTCACCTTCAACATTGCATATCCCTCTCGGTTCTGTGCAACCGCGGCTGTTTGCCCACCAGTCTCTGATTCGAATTCAAGCACGCGTTCGGTCTCAGTCTCGCGATATCGTGCAACAATACCATCGGCTTCTGTCTCATGCGCAGACATAGTAATCGCTTAGATATCGAGACAGTCGTATCTACCGGCCGTACCATGACCAGCCACCCTGATATAATGAACATACCTCGAATCTATATTCCGTAGCGCTAAGATGTAATCTGATATATTTTTATTTCTTCTACTCAATTTAATGAAATTTCAATACGTGTATTGCCATGATATGTTCTCGAACATCCTCGAATACAAGGCGAAGGGTGAGGGAATCGAAGTTGTCGAAGTGTCAGAGCGCGACACGAGCAAAACGTGTTGTGTCTGTGGGAGAAAAGACGAGAGTCAGCGTGTTGAGCGTGGTCTGTACGTGTGTGAAGAACACGACGACGGCGACGGGGATGCGTTCAACGCTGATGTGAATGGGGCGGAGAACATCCGTCTCGACATCAATCACACAGAAAGTAACTCTGAGTCTGCACCCGATTTGGGTGGTGATAGCAGTACCGGCTGGTTGGCACAGCCTGGAGTCTATCTTCATGACCTTTCCCGAGGATTCCAACCTCGGACAGAGGTGGGAGACTACAAACCGTAATATCCCAACCCAGCGGTGCGGTGCCGTTGGATTCCTCCAAGTTCACGCGGAGGAGGATGTCAATCTGGATAACGTGCACTGAGAGATACTAAATTGGAATCGCTTCCCGCGAACCTTTTTAATCCTTACTTCGTAGTAGCATAATATCCCGAATGTCTCAGCAGGATGACCATCCGAGAGTCGACCAGGCTGATTTACGTTGGTGCCATCGGTCGGTGCAGGGCGTTTCACGGACTTTTGCACTCACCGTCGACGTCCTTGACGAACCGATGTCGTCATACATCTGCCTTGGATACCTTGTTTGTCGAATTGCAGACACAATCGAGGATGCCTCACACATCTCATCAGAAACGCAAGCTGAACTACTTGAAACGTATGATGCTGCGCTTGACCCAGAGAACGAAATAGACGCCGCCACCTTTGCGTCTGCCGTTGAACCGCATCTCCCAACAGGTGAATTAGACGATGACTGGACTGTTGTTCGCAATGCACCTCGTGTTCTTCGTACGTTTGGGGAACTTCCTGACGAGGTTCAAAAAGCTATCATCCCACCTGCAAGGGAACTTGTCCAAGGAATGACTACCTTTGTCGACCGATACTCCGACACTGGCGGACTTCGTATCCAAACGCGTGAGGAACTTGAAGAATACTGTTATTATGCGGCAGGAACAGTTGGAAATCTTATCACGAATCTTCTCACACGAGGTAGTGTCGCCTCAGAGCGACGACAGCAACTATATGAGACAGCAGAGGAATTTGGATTGCTACTGCAGTTAGTGAATGTCTCAAAGGATGTCTATGACGATTATACCGATGAAGATAATATCTATCTCCCAGCAGAGTGGCTTGCTGATGAAGATGTCCCACAAGATCAACTTGTTGATCCTGAGCATGAAGCTGGCGCGGCGACTGTAGTTCGGCGGACGGCATCACTTGCTGGTTCGTTTCTTGATGACGCCGAAACATATCTTGAAACAATCCCCCTTCGAGACGGGAATACACTTGAAGCATGGGCTATCCCATTTTTATTGGCTGTTGGCACTCTTCGTGAACTTCTCTCACGCCCTGAAGATGCCCTTTCGGAGACAGATGTGAAGATTTCTCGTGAAGAGGTATTTGCGGTTGTTGAAGAAATGTCAGGAACGACTGACCGTGATGTCCTCAATCGACTTCGTACACGAATTGCTGAGGAGCCATATCACCGACGTCCAACAAGCGCTGACTAACGCTGATTAGGTCTGACTCTGAAACGACCGCACAAGCACTTGTGCAGTCACGCTGACTAATAGAATAATCAGTATTCTACTGCAGATATCAGATATTGCAGACACATGTTTGAGTGGGTTTTTAATCATCGAATCGCAACGGACTCTATATGGGTACCGAAGAATCACATGACGATCATGGGCATCATCTTCCAGCAGTTGAAGACTGGCCTCGGGGCTTCGGCGAAGCGAGTTGGTGGCCGTTCGTCACTGCAGTCGGGGCAGCAAGTGTCTATGTCGCAGCAGCATTATACATCCTTGGGCAGAGTAATAGTGACCTTGTTGGACCGATGGTGGGTCCTGCAACCATGGTTGTCGCTGTTGGTGTCTTTCTTGCTGGTCTGTATGGCTGGGTGTATCATGCTTTTGTCAGTCACTTTTGGTCACGAGAATCAAGTGGACAAAGTGCGAATAAACTCCGCTGGGGAATGTTAGCATTTCTTGGATCTGAACTAGCAACATTCGGAGCGTTATTTGGATACTATTTCTATATACGCGCTGGAAACTGGGGTTCAATTTTTGTTGGGATTCCAACCCTCACAGGGTCACTTGTACTGATTAATACGACATTGCTGATTGCATCGTCTGTGACGCTTCATTATGCGCATGTTGCAATTCGAAATAACAAGCGAAAGAAATTCATTGGCGGCCTCTTGGGAACGCTTCTCCTTGGAATAGTGTTTATTGGTGGGCAGGTGTATGAATACTATGAGTTCATCATTCACGAGGGCTTCACACTCACTTCAGGTATCTTTGCATCAGCATTCTTCGGATTGACAGGGCTGCATGGAGTCCATGTGAGTCTTGGTGCGGTACTGATCGGCGTCGTCACGCTTCGTGGATTACTTGGACAGTATTCGGCTGATCGGCATGTCTCTGTCAGCACTGCATCCATGTACTGGCACTTTGTTGATGTTGTCTGGATTTTCCTTGTCGTTGTATTATACCTCGGTGCTGAAGTCGGAGCTTAGACGACTTGTTTTATGTTGATGCTAATTTATTGAATCTGTTAATCCCAGCATCAGTGCCAACAACAACGAGCGTGTCCCTCTGTTGAATCACAAAATCTGGACCAATGTTGGTATGTAAGTCATCATCGCGCTCTGCGGCGACGACCGTGCTTCCAGTTCGAGCTCGGATGTCTGCTTCGACAAGTGATTGTCCAGCGAGTCCTGGTGCGTCAGTGCGAACAACCTCAATCTGTGATTGTGCAACAATAACATCCTGCTCAGCTAGGCTTGACGCAAGAATGCGACCACTGACTGTCGATAAGGCAAGCACATACTCAGCTCCGGCGTGATAGAGTTTTTGAACACTCTCAGCATCATTTGCTCGGACGATAATCTCTGTTTGCGGGGAAAGTTGTGAGATGACAAGTGTTGCAAAAATAGCTGCTGTATCATCATCGATTGCAAGAAGAACACTCTCAGCGTTTTCAATTCCTGCCTCATATAATGTCTCAGCATTGGTCACATCCCCAATAATATCAACATTGTCGGGTTTGGACTGATCCTGGTCAATAATGACGTGTGTGAGGTTTGCAGATTCAAGTGTCTCAGCAGCACATCGACCAACCTCACCATACCCAGCAACAACAACACGTCCACGTCGATGTCGTCGTGTTTGTGATTGTGCAAGTACATGGAGTCGCTCAAGTTGCTCTTCACTCCCGGTCACAACCAATACGGAGTGTTCATCAAGTTCAGCTTCCGGTGATGGTGGCGAAACAAACTCACCACGGAACCAAATCCCAATTATATTAACCCCAGTGCGCTGCCCAATTTCGCTGTTGATGATCTTTTTACCAACGAGCGTGCTATCTGGGTGAACAAGCACTTCTGCGATTTCGAAATCATCGCCGATTGGAACCGCATCATTGAATTTCGATGCAATTGGTGATGCAGCCTTTTGTGCAAGACTCTCACCAAGCAGTTGTCGCGGGGAAACGACCTCATCAGCACCGGCGTACTCGTGATAATCGGATACTTGTGGATCCTCAGCAAAGCTCACAATCCGAAGCTCACTTGTCAACTCACGTGCTGCGAGGATAACACTTGCATTTCGGCGGTCGTCACCATCAGCGATAAGCGCACGAGCAGTCGATACGTTTGCATTCGCTAATGTATCGACCGCTTCTGGATCACCGTGTATCACCTCATACCCCTGTTGTGTAAGTTCGACTGCTCTATTCCGATCAGGTTCGATCACAACATGTGAGATACCCTGTGATTGTAGCTCATTGATTAGAACTGCGCCACGATCTGTAAACGCAGAGACAACAACGTGGTCTTCGATTGTCGTTGTCGTTGGAGGGCTTCGTTCAAGCGCCTGCTCAACGAGTGGAACAACAAATAACGGGAGGGTCGTGAAAATAAATGCAACCCCAGTCAATTGCATTAATATTGAAAGCACAAGCAGCGGTGCTGAACTCCACTGGTCAGCATCCTCACCATACCCTGTGGTTGTAAACGTCTCGATGACAACGTGAAGTGCTTCAATCCAACTGACAGAGATACCCTCAAATGTCGCCATTGACCATTGATAAAGAGCGGTAAAAAGTATGATCGAAATAGATGCAGTAAGAATATAAAGCCCAAGTCGCCGTCTCGTATGTGAGACTGGCTGCTGGGTATTAGACGCCATGTCGATTCGACAACGGGGAGGGTAAAAAAATCGCCGAAGCAGGACGCTAGCAGTGATATAGCATTAATTATTGATACATGACCATGGTGAATACCGCAATCTCAAGTACAAGCTCTCTCAATCGTTCAACTGACACAAACTGCCTGCACATCGAATGAGTTCGGTATTCTTCGCGGTTTGCTTGCCGCAAGCAATCAAGCATTGATACCCGCCGGCACGAACTCAGAAGAGCATATCGGTGTGATATATTACGCTCTCTATGTGCTCCAATATATGAAATTTTGACAATAATAATTCCACGATATAAATATGATCCGACATATTCCAGTTCCATCGATGTTTACCAATATCCAGAAATGAAGAATGATCATCAGATATAATAAGTGTGAAGTTGTGTATAAATCGAGTAGACAAGAAACGATTAAGCCCAAACCGAACATACACCCATAATGATGAGTGAGTACACCGAAGAGGAACGGCAGATTGTCGCGTATTTGCGCGATAGCGTCGCTGCGGGGGAGCGATACTTCCGTGCGAAAAACATCGCCGACGCAATTGGCCTCTCGGCGAAGCAAGTCGGTGCGCGGCTGCCTCAATTGGCAGAGAAATCCGATGATGTCGATATTGAGAAATGGGGGCGAGCAAGATCAACGACATGGCGTGTCACCCGTGGATAATAACCAGAGTCTGTAATCTCCCGGAGCAGTTCTATAGACTTACCCTGCCACATGTCGATGTAACCAATTCCAAGGACGGGGTGTTTTTATCATCGCCATGTATAACCGCTGTATGACGGTACGGGTCAGGCGCGTTTTTGAGTTCACGGTACCGCCTTCAGATGTGTGGAAGTTTATTGCTGACCCATCAAAACGGGCGGACGCGATCAGTGTTGTAGATACATATGAAGTCGATACGACAAACACCGATAGCGATGATGTACCAATATCCGCAACGTGGGAGGTGGCGTTGCCAATTCCACTCATTAGTTCAACAGCAACAGTTAACACCGAAGATGTTGACAGAGATCCGCCGACGCATGTCAAGTTTGTCGGGAAGTCATCTGTAATGAATGTGACCGGTGAACATACAATCGAACATGATGAACCAAACCAGACGACACGATTAATCAACGAATTCGTCGTTGATGGTCGTGTTCCAGGTGTTGAACGGTATTTTAAACGGAATCTTGATGACGAACTCGACAATCTTGAGTCAGCACTTCGTCGGAGCTTTGAAGCATAACCAAACGGTTACTCGGTGGATTTATACCGGTACGCTAACTAATTATTATTGCCGACGCAAGACGCTTTTCTCGTCGAGTCGGCAAACCTAACCACCGCACACCGCATCACACTCATACCGCAGTGTTTCGGGGTCCGCTGCGGTTACCGCTCGCTCCCGTCGCTCGCTGTCACCATCGCCTTCGTTCCGCCTTCACTTTCGCCTCCCGGGTTCACTCTGGGTTCTCACCCACCCCTCTTCATATGTAAACTACTATTAATGATCGACTTATCACTCAACAGGTGTTACCCCGTCCTCACGAAACAACCGAAGAGGCCGCAGTAGCGAGAGGATATAGCGTCCGTCAGCGCAAGCAGGGCAAGGATGTCACGACACATTATATTTGCATGAGCAATATCTCAGCAGTATCTTCATCATGAATTATTTTAGTATCTGATATGGAATGCGTTATTAGATATCAAGCAATAAATGAGAAATACATTTCAAGTAGTGTATGTCTTATATTGCTGGATTTGACTCAGCGGATGCAGCTCGCGTTTCGATTTCACCTTTGAGAACAGCAGAATCAAAGTCATGATCCGGACGAATATTAACAAAATCAAGAAAGCGTGCTGCCACAAGGAGCTCTGAGAGCGTATATGAGGAAAGAGCTGCATCAATGGTTGATTTGACACCGAGATGTGGTTCAAGTGCTCCCAGTGCACAGGCAATATCATATGCCATTGCATCAGCAACACTCTCTTCATTCACATTTGTCACATCAATAAAATACACATCATCCTCATACAGAAGAATATTCTCTGCACGAAGATCACCGTGATAGAGCCCATCCTCGTGCATCTGTCGTAACATCTTGAATATGATCGGTGCAACATCTGTCTCTGCTTGTTGATTTAAACTATCAAGCGTCTGGAAATCTGGGAGATACTCAGAGACGAGAATACCCAAATTATCTACTTCAAACGTTTCAATTGGTTTCGGAGCGTTAAGTCCAAGCTTACGCATTCGCTTTGCAGCCGTGAACTCATGTTCTGCCATCTCTAGTGGTGTCGCAAAATGCTCAAAAAATCCCTCGCCTTCGGTTCCAGCAGAAAAGGCTCCGAGGTTTCGACCAGCAGTCAAAAGCGCGTGAACAACAGAATTCTGTTTTGAGATAATCTTAACAAACCACCGCTCATTGACAATCATCGGCGTTGAAAGCCAATTGTCAGCGTCAAGAAACTCAATATGAAGCGAATCAGCCGTGTGACCGTATCGGTCGGCAAGTTCGCGAGCGACCGCCTCTAACCGCGGCCACTCGATGTGCCCACGAACATATCGGCGGACTTCCATATGATAATGTATTGTTACGTGGGTATATTACTTATTCGTCGCTCACTTCACTGCATCTCATTTGGATCTGCAAATAAGCAGGGCGAGTATCTCGGGGCTTATCCCTGAGATACGCTACGTTCCGTTTGCATCTGTACGCACAGTCAGCACTGGGACTGATGAACGCCTGACAGTTCGTTCAGTTACACTCCCAAGAAGATATCGCTCAAGCCCAGTCCGACCGTGTGTTCCTATAACAATGAGATCGATATTATGCTCCTCAGCGTATGTCACAATAGCATCATCAGGAATACCAGCCTCAACTGCCGGTGTGACACTAATGTCAGTGTCAGCAGCACGGTCTGCAACAGCATCAGTCAACTCATGTGCGTTCTCGCGGAGCGTTGATTCGACCTGTGCAGGGCTGATTGTTGGAGCACCGTGACTGACATCTCTTACATCAACGACCGATAATACATGGATTTCTGCGTCATACTGTTCTGCAAGGTCAAGCGCATGCGTGACCGCCTCCTCTGCACACTTGCTGCCGTCCGTCGGTATGAGGATATGATCGTACATATACCAGCAATATTCACCAGCCACTGGCTTATACATGATGGATTATTTCCAATAAATGGGATATCGCATTGCGAATACAAATTAGGCATGATTGATATCCTCTCCGCGGTGAACTATTCCACACTACTCGCTCACTGCGTTTACTCCTTGAGGACGCGGGCTTAGCGCCTGCATCTAGCTAAAATCGCGAGGTATACTCGGTTTACACTACTGCAGTATTACGAATAGTTCATTACCCTCAGACATGCTTAATCGGTATGTTAAAATAGAGGGGCAGAAATGCTACAACATGTTAAATACGGACATACTTGCCGCGATTGGAACTAAGTATAACGCAGATATCCTCCGCGCGAGTGGTCAACCGCAATCTGCACAGGAACTAACTGAGAAGCTTGATATCCCGATCGCGACATGTTACCGTCGAATTGAGCAACTAATCGAAGCCAATCTTCTCACTCTACACGATTGTGTTCTTTCTGATCAGCACCGACAGACGAATATCTATCAACGTCATATCGATGAAATTACGATCCAATTCCGAAAGGATGGCATAGAAATGAATCTGTCTCGTCCATCAGCAGTCATTTCACAACTTAATCGAGTGCGAGACAGTAACTCAAAAGAGGAATTCTAGTACTGTCTGAGCTTTTTTACAATATACGAACACCGCCTGGGCTTGATATCGAGGAGATTCTCACAACAAGAATCCAAGGCTTCAGTCATAGGCGGATTTCAAGCTACTTGTGCATCTTCCCAACCTTCTGTATGCACCCGATCAGATGGAATTCCTAATTCGTCTAATCGCTCCTTTGCAGCGACAACTGCTACCGGCACGCCACAAATGTAGTAATCTGCATCAGATCCCAGCGAATCGGTCACACCTGAGAGTTGTTCTTGAATATACCCAGTGTGACCATGCCATTCTTCACGCGAAAGGGAAAATCTCGTTTCGACTGGGTATGTGAGTTCATATTGTTCTAACAGTGGTTTATACAATAGCTGCTCCTGTGTTTTCTCCCCAAACATAAAGACTGCCTGTGGACCTCCGTTAGCAAGATATTCCTGTAAAAGACCAATAAGCGGTGTAATACCGGTCCCAGTCCCAATAAACACCGCTGGTCGGTCTGTCTGCTGGAGAGTAAGACTTCCAGTTAGTGTTGGTTTCACCTGAATGGTATCTCCAACTGACCGTTCGTCCATATAATCGGCGACACCGTCAGTCCCGTATGCGCGAAGCATAAGACCAATCCGTGTGTCATCAACAGCAAGAACGCTGTATGGTTTCACCCCATTTTCGGTTTGAATTGCTGTGTGTTGTCCAGGCTTACCGTTAAAGCTACCATCATTCAACTCGACAATATATTGTTTACAATCTGGGCTGATCTCGCTAATGCTCGTAATCGTTGCCTCAGAAAAAGCCATTGTATCAAAAATAGGGTCTTGAGAGGGGTAAACCCCTGGTTGAATGAAAAAACTGAATAAATATCAACAGTGGTATCTCAGATGCATTTTGCTGTACTCATGCTATATTGCTTGGTGAACCCATCTTGGGTTCAAGCCGACACCTTTCAGTGACCCGTCATATGCAATCTGATTGGTGATTAGATAGCGATTGTGATGGTCAACGTGTCTGGCTGAGAGTCTCATCACACGGGCGGTCAGACACCACGCATCGTCCAACTCAGAGATAAATTGTTCCAAATCAACGTCATCCAAGAGACGAAGTCTCTCGTGATCACGAAAATCTTCGATTTTCAAACGACCCGTGTAGACTGGAACCGCTCTGAAACGACTCTCTCAGCGAGAGTGGGTTTGTCAATTCTGTCGAAGAAACAGGAAGCCTCGAGGCTTTGATATTGATGTTGATGTGGATGTTGATGTGACCCCGAGGCAGGTTCACAATTATAACGATACATTGACACATATTGGTCAAGAGTCGTAATAAATCGCGATTCAGTCATCACCACGCTGAGGCAATTTCCGCCGCCTGAGACGGAATAAAGTGTGGTCGCCCGACAGTAGATAAAGAGATGGTAGACCCGACTTCGGATCTTGGAGAAGATGTCGACGAATCTAATGCCTCGACATGTGCGACCTGTGGCGAAGCAATCGTGCAGTTACCAACTCACCATGTCGTCACATGGATTGAGGATGGAACTGCTCAACATCGACATTTCTGTTCAGAAACATGTCATACTGAATTTGAGTCTAATTCTAATTTCAATTCCAACAGTGAGAACTGATCAGGCTGAGTTATCGATTAAGTAGTGACACTGTTCATCATTTGACCTTCGTCTCATCCTAGAGAAAAACACATCTCATGTCGTTTATTCACCAGTCGGCTCCACTGCTGCTGGTTGTGGAATCGATCCACCGTGAAAAGCGATGAGCAGTGCTATTAATACAACAGCAACTCCGGCGGCGAAGAGGGTAAACACGGCATCGAAGGTATATCCTGCAGCAGTCAGTAACCCAACAGCACTGCTTCCTGTTGCCTCAATCAAAAGTGCAATTCCACTGAAAACAGCATACGCGCTTGCACGAACCTCAGATGGAAGAACACCAAGCAGCCATGTATCCAATGCCGGAAAGAGACTATGGATTGCGAATCCAATGAGTATTGAGCAGCTAAGAATGCCGACAATACCGGAAACGCGGGTAAGCATAAATAATGATGTAGCGTACACACCGAGCATTGTGAGGATGTATGGGACTGGTGCAAATCGGTCAACGAGCTGTCCTGAGAGCCAGAATGCAGGAACACCAGCCGCAAAGACGATTGTGAGATATCCACCTGCTTGTGCAGCAGGGATTGATTTAGCGTCAATCAGATATGAAACATAAAAATTGAATACACCCTGCCAGACGAATCCGGCAACGACAATCATAATGAGTCCAACGACGACAACACGCCAGTGTGTGAGTACTGCAGAGAAGTCTCTGTCAGGTCCAGTGCCGATTTGTCCTTCAATGGCACGAGCTGTACCAGCAAGCAGTATTGTTGTTACTGCTGTAGTCACTGCAAGCGCCCAAAAGGCTGCACGCCAATCAAGCGCTGTTACCGCAGCAACGGCAATAGGTGCCGCAATGACGGCTGCTATTTGTGCAGCCGTTCCATGAATTCCGATTGATCGACCAACCCGGTCCGGTCGGAGTTCACCAATCAATGGGATGGCAGCAACAAAGTATCCACCAGAAGCAATACCAATTGCAAGTGCTCCTAGTTGAAGCGTCCAAATGGACGTTGCACTTGCAGTAAATGCTGCTGACACCGAAAGGAGTCCGCCCGCTGTAAGAACAACATGGTGTCGTGGAACACGGGTAAGCACGTATCCAACCGGAATACGTGGGAGTGCACTTCCGACCCAGACAAGTGTCGTTACAAATCCAATTGTCGCTGGACCAACACCAAAGGCTACTTGAAGTGGTTCAACGAGTGGTGCAAACACCGTCCGTCCAAAATTAACGAGGAGGACCAATCCACAAAGAGTTCCAAAGAGCCGTCGCGTCACATACTAATTTTAGTTTGGAGCCAACAGAAGGCTTCCGGATTTCGATCACTATGTAATATATTATGCATTTCATGACGATACAGTTCGAAAAATAGGGCGTGACTACAGATATATCGGTAGGGAGCTAATTCCTGTGATCGATGATTCAGGGTGTCTCACCTCTATATATGCTAGTTATTTTTTGTCCTCATGAGGTCATGATTCGACGTTGGATTTTTCGTGGCTGGCCTGCGAGGGTGAGATGATGATCACAAGTGCACGCATGGCAGCTGTGGATCGTAACGCTGAGGCACTGGGGGTCTCTCCACAACAGCTCATGGAATCAGGTGGTAACGCTGTTGCGAAGACAGTGCGGGAGCTGACTGATGTAGACGTTGAATCAGAGACACCACCAGTCGCTGTTATTGTTGCAGGACGTGGAAACAATGGTGGTGATGGCTTTGTTACCGCTCGATTCCTTGATGAGTATATTGTGAGTGTTTTGTTATTAGGGCGTCCAGAGACAATCCGAACATCAACCGCAAAGCAAAATTGGGAGGCACTCATGAAGGGTGGGTACGACACAACAGTTGTTCAAGATACATCGAGTATCGAAATCGTCGGACCAAATGGCGAATCACCAGACATTGTCGTTGATGCAATGCTTGGGACGGGAGTCACCGGTGCTCTTCGCGAACCTGAGGCAACAGCAGCCAGCCAGATCAATCATACTGATGCGACCGTTTTATCAGTTGATGTGCCCTCAGGGGTCAATGCTGATACAGGTTCATCCACAGGTGTTGCGGTTGAGCCAAATCATGTCGTTACATTTCATGATCAAAAACCAGGACTCACGGCGATTGATGCAGGTGTAACAGTCGCAGATATCGGTATTCCACAGGCAGCCGAGCAGACTGCTGGACCTGGTGATCTGTATTCGCTTTCACGCCCTACACAAAGTCATAAGGGTGACTTCGGTGAGGTGCTTATCATCGGTGGTGGACCATACACTGGTGCTCCCGCATTGAGTGCACAAGCAGCACTACGGGCTGGCGCTGATTTGGTTCGTATTGCATGCCCAGTGGCAATCGCTGATGAAATACAAAGTTACAGTGAGAGCCTAATCGTTAGGGCATATCCTGGAGAACGACTTACACCAACTGCGCTTGAACATGTGCAGTCACTTGCGGCGGATCATGATGTCACGGTACTTGGTCCAGGGCTTGGTGATGATGAAAAAACACTATCAGTCGTTGCTTCGTTTCTCCGCGGGCACACTGGAACGGTCGTTGTCGATGCTGATGCACTGTCGGTTGTTCCGACGGTTGACCCTGCTGGTGAGATAATCTGCACACCACATCAAGGCGAATTAGAGGCAATGGGGGGTGAAACAGCGGATGACTGGGAGCATCGAGCAAAGAAAATGTCAGCATTCATCTCAGAACTTTCTGATAGTCATACATTACTTGTCAAAGGAGCAATTGATATCATTAGTAATGGCGAAACAACCCGAATAAATCGAACTGGAAATCCAGGAATGACAGTCGGTGGTACAGGCGATATCCTCGCAGGTGTCGTTGGCGCACTTGCATGCGTTCTTAGCCCGATTCAAGCAGCAACCGTCGGTGCATACGCTAACGGTCGGGCTGGCGATATCACCGTTGAGAAGCGCGGAAATGGGCTGCTTGCAACGGATCTTTTAGAGACAATACCAACTGCATTACAGGATCCAAAAGATGTGACAGCAGGGGTGAGCTCAGATGACTGAGGATATTAATACACAAACAGACACCAAACACTCTGATAATGAAAATCAAAGCCCTGATACAGAATTGACGCATGTCAATGCTGACGGTGATGCACAGATGGTTGATGTCGGAGCGAAACCGGACACAAATCGACGGGCCAGCGCTCGTGGGGAGATCGAACTCACACAAACAACAGTTGATGCGGTCCGCGACAATGAAATTGGAAAGGGCGATGTCCTTGCGACTGCACGGATCGGTGCTATACAGGCAGTCAAACATACATGGGAGACCATCCCAATGTGTCATCAAATCCCAATTACAAATGTCGACACGGTATTTGATCTGCATGAGACTGCAGTTGAGCTACGTGTCACCGTTGAGACAACTGGTAAAACCGGGTGTGAAATGGAAGCACTTGAGGGTGTGACAACAGGATTAAATGTTATTTGGGATATGGTAAAAGCTGCTGAGAAAGATGACGCAGGGCAATATCCTAAAACAGCAATCACCAATATCGAGGTTGTAAATAAACAAAAACAAAGTGAAACGTAGAATGACAAACGAGAAGAGAGAATATACCCCTACTCAGCTTTAGAATTCGTGTCAGTATCGGATGAATTCTTTTCACTCATGAGCGGGTAATTCACATCGATATCTACTGCGTCTATATGATCTTCCTGAGTGACATCATCCTCAGTGACCTGTGACGGATTATTATGGTGAATCTCGCGAGTCGAGTCTGACATGCGATCAGGAGGACTATCTGAAGCAACTTGGTGGGTAGTATCAGACTCCTCATACGATGTCGACTCACGGTCACTTGCTGTGTCCATTCGCTCCGGGTTTGACTCTGATTCCATTATTTCATTGTCATGTCTGCGCTCACTCAGTTGTGCTTGTGTTTTGGTATTCACTCCGTTTGAATCGTGTGTGTTTGCACTTTCATCTGACGCTCCTTTTGATGGGGACTCCTCAAGTTCGGCTGCTTTCGCGCGTGCTCGCTTAACAATCGTTGATCGAGCAGAGAACTCGATAAGCACTGCATCGCCGGTATCAGTGTATTCTTCATTTTCGACATGACCGTGATTATATAACCATGAAACGAGGCTCATTGCATCGTCCGACAACGGCAGAAGCAGCCGCTCGTCGTGCCATGACGGGAGTTCATTCTCGATTCGATTCGTCAACTGCTCAATATTTTCACCAGTAAGCCCTGAAACAGCGACCGGATTCGGTGCTAGCGCATCAAGCGATTGCATCTTCCGATCAAGTTCCCCTTCCTCAACACAGTCGGTTTTATTCAAGACAGTAACAATTGGAGCTTCATTACGCTCATAGAGCGTATCATGGCTGGTGATGAGCTTCTCACGCATTGCATCAATTGACTCTGAGGCATCAACCACAAGTAAGACAAGATCGGCTCGGTACACTGAGTCGAGTGTTGACTCAAACGATTCAACAAGCCAATGTGGGAGATCGGAGACAAACCCAACGGTGTCGGTCAGTAGTACATCTCGCCGTCCGGTATCGGCTCGCCGTGTTGTCGTTCCAAGTGTGGTGAACAATCGATCCTCAGACTCAGCCGTCTGCTCGAGATCTGGATGTCGATTTTTATTCTCGGTAATATCAAGATCATCCGCAAGTCGGCGAAGTAATGTTGACTTCCCTGCATTCGTATATCCTGCAAGGGCAACAAGGTCGAAGCCAGACTCACGACGCTGTTCACGACGTGTTTGCTCTTTTTCAGCAATTGCATCTAGTTCTTGACTGATTCGTGAAATTTGCGCTTTAATATCCCGCTCGCGACTTTCATCATACTCACCAAGTCCCATGAACCCTGGTCGTTCATCACGTTTTGCGAGCGATGATTTTGCCTCCACTCGTGGCAATTCATATCGTAGTTCAGCGAGTTCAACTTGGAGTTGTGCCTTTCGGGTGTTCGCCCGTTGCCCGAAAATCTCTAAAATAAGCGTAAACCGGTCAATAACTTCAACTCCGGTCGGGAGTTTCCCCCCAATGTTATATGTCTGATATGGTCCAAGGCGATTGTCAACGATAACTGCCTCTGCGTCGGTTTGCTTGACCAATCTCGCGAGTGCTTCTATCTTTCCCTCGCCAAAGTGATATGCTGCATCCTCTTCCCGCGATTGTGTAAGGGTATTGCTCACATCATATCCAGCCGCTCTAGCGAGATCAGCAATTTCGCTTAAGTCTGCGACTGCGTTGGGGTCGACTCGTTGTGCAACAATGACTGGAGATATCGTCATAATCTCACCTCAATCCCTTCTGTCTGTGCGATATGACCTCGAACAGTGATTGCAGTAAAGGCGGTCCCAGCATACATCTTCCGTGCTATGCAACCTGTGTTATGCGGTTTCCGCCAATGTATATTTGATTCCTGCACTGTTTCATCATGAATAGAACGTCAAGATACTTGAACACTATCAGCCCTGCTGGCACAGATATACATTATACAAGTACAACAGTTATTATCTGAGTCGATGTGCAGGCGATCGAGTCGACTGCCCTGGGGTGAGTTTAATTGTATCATTACACAAATGATTTATCCGCAAACAGTAGAAACGTAGCATGGTCGACTTACTGCAGCTATCACTGGATCCAACACAACTTGGGATTGAATTTGGTAGCGGAGCGGTCATTGGGGCAGTAATTGGATTTGCGGCTAAAAAGGTTGCAAAGCTGATTGCACTACTCGTTGGGATTGAACTTGCAATATTCAAATTTCTCGAATCACGAGATATCATCTTTGTTGATTGGAGTCGGCTGACTGCTGGGCTTGCTGAAACGACACAAAGCGCGGCTGACGGCACGCCGCCCGGATGGATCTCAACAATTCTCTCGACGCTTTCAGTCTCGGTTGGGTTTACCGGTGGATTTCTCGCTGGATTCAAGAAGGGATAATCTGAGTGTCAAGGCAATACCTATCTTTAATCAGCGAGAGAATCCCGCCGTTTATAACCTGTCTCTTACCCACAAGTGTAATACAAGAGTAGACGAACCAAGATTGGTAGATGGGGCGTCGCTCACGGAGTTGGAAGCCAGAACTCGATGAAGATGGGCAGCTGTGTGACATGGATGTTTCAGGATGGATTCAAACGGAGTTTCGATCAGCCGAGTTTGGAGACAAGCGCCTGAGTGACCGACTAGTACAACTTGGGGATGAACTCGGCAGCTCACCTGCCGAGTCCATCCCTGCTGCCTGCGGAGACTGGGCGTCCACAAAAGCTACATACCGATTTTGCGATAATGAGAGTGTGGATCCCAACGAGGTTCTCTCTGCTCACAAGCAGCAACAGCAATCAAGAGTGAGTCGGTCAGACGAACTCCTGATTGTCTCCGATACCACCGAACTCGTGTTTCCGAGACACCCCTCCAAGGAGGGTCTCGGCGATATTGGCAACTCTGAAATGGATCTCGAAGGTATCAAGCTTCACTCCACGATCGGAATCAATCCACGGACCCATCGAATGACTGGGGTCATCGATCAGCAGCCGCTGATCGAGGACCAGCAGGCCGATGAGAAGTACGATGCCAACGGCAAAGCAGAGCCGATTCAACTTGACAGTGAACATGAGAAATGGAGCCGTGGCGACAGGCAAGCCAGAGACTGGCTTGCCGACGATATCCGCCCGCTATTTATCCATGACCGAGGCGCAGATTCATTCGCGTTCTACGAGGGAGTCACCAGAGAGATGGAAAATGCTGGCTTCATCATCCGAGCGAGTCAAAACCGACGGATTTGGACTGATGATGGTGAACCTGGAAAACTCTTTGACTGGAGCAGCGACCTTGCCGAGCAAGGTCGCAAAACAATCGAGATTCAACAGGGAGGTGGGCGCGAAGCGAGAACAGCGGAGTTGTCGATAGCCACTGGAACGTGTGAGTTGCGCGCGCCAAAGAATAATCCTGAACAAGAGGGTTCAATCGAGGTGAATGTCGTGAGAGTTGACGAGGTCGGTGAAAATGACGACCCGATTCAGTGGGTGTTGCTCACCACTGAATCGGTCGAAGAGTTTGAGGAAACGCTGACACTCATCGACTATTACGGTCTCCGCTGGCGAATTGAAGACTGGCATAAAGTGCTCAAGAGTGGCTGTAACATCGAAGAACGGCAACTGCAGACTTGGGAGCGGATGGAAGTGTTGTTGAGCATGTATTCAGTGATCGCGTGGAAAGTTCTGGAGCTACGAGAACTTGCTCGTGATGATAGTTCAGTATCTCCGGCGGTCCTGCTGAGTGAGGCAGAGCGCACAATTCTGGAAACGAAATTTCCAGAATTGAGCGGTCAAGATGGGAAATCATACGCAGTGAGCGTGGCTAAACTCGGCGGTTATCTTGATCGTGGTTCAGATCCGCCACCAGGGTGGAAGACGATGTGGAAAGGACTCCAGAAGCTACGCATGTGGGCTGAAGGATACGAACTCGGTACTGAATGAGCGCGCTTCGCGGCTCATTCAGCAGAACCCGCCGAAATAACGAGTTCAGCTGAGCTTTCCAAGCGGCTTCATGGATACTTCTCTAATCTTGGGCAGATACTGATGGAAATTTGATTGATTTCTTCTTTTCATGCCTGATTTGGTCGAAATTACCCTCTAGTATTGAGTTATGGGTAAGAGACAGCGTTTATAACGGGCGAGGATGTCACGACCGCGGAAATGTCGCACCACACGTTTGGCAGACATCAGCATTTGTCTCTGAGTGATATTCCAGTCGACCCTCGTCACAAACTCGACACGGTGTATATGTGACAGATTGCCCATAATTAGGTGTCTCTACAGGAGGATCGTCGTTACCCCACATCGTGAGTGCCCCGCGAACGATATCGACTAGTTTTCCAATCATCGATGTAACTCCTCTATGTCATTATTTGTCTTGGTCATCATCAGTGTGATGCCCCCACAGTCCATCGTGTTTTATCACCCTAATGTCGTCAAGAACACGCGTTTGACACGCAAGTCGGAGTTCTGAATCAGATGTGTGTGGCGGGACCGACAGTCGAACGCGCTCAATAGCTGTGCGCGAGTTAATACGAGCAGCTGCATCACCGGATTCGCGATTATTAGTTGAGTTCTGACTACTGGATGTGTCGATGTCGGCTGTCATCTCGACAGAATTGTTAGTATCGGTGGAAGTAATAGTTTCATTCGATGTTCCTGTATCCTTCCTGTGATGGTTATTTGATCGTATTTCGACCGCGCAAGTTCCACACGTCCCATGACCACGACAGTTGATAACTGATGCAGCGCCATTGTGTGGGTCTATTCCAAGGTCATATCGTTGAAGCACGTCACGAAGGATTGCCCCGTGGTCACACTCAATGGTGGTTGTTCCAACCGTAACAGTCGGCATAGTAGATAGTAAAGTCACATCCACAAGTACAAGTGCTCACCGTTCATTTCTGGAATATCTGAGTTGCGTCACCACAGTACACTATTCTTCAGAGCTGAAAATGAAACCCAGACTAGTTTGCTGTGAGTGCCTGATTAATTGCAGTCTTGATTGGGGTCTGATCAATCGGAACGACATTTTGAAGATCCCGATCATCATCAACTGTCACCGGATGTCGCATGCTTTTCGCCAGTGGTCTTGCAATGCGATATTGGACATCGGTCGTAAGTCGAAGCCAATGTGAAGACAACTCGGGAGTTAGCACAGGAACGGGAATAATCAATACGCGTTTGTTTTTGACGTTTGCAGTCATCCGAAGGAGTTCTTCATATGAGAGTACACTTGGACCGCCAATATCGAAGATTTTCCCCCGTGTCTCCGGTACGCTGAGCAATCTCACAAGATACCTAACTGCATCATCAACAGCAATGGGATTTCCTGGAGTGCGGACCCATGTCGGAACCACCATCAATGGAAGACGATCTGTAAGATCATCAACAATTCGGAAACTTGCACTTCCGCGACCAATAATGACGGCTGCTCGAAGGACTGTCAACTCATACTCGCCTCCCTCTAAGACAGCCTCAACTTCTCGTCGTGATGCAAGATGTGGTGAGAGATCCCGCTCATTGCCACTGATTCCACTCAGATAGATAACACGGTCGACGCCTGCTGTCGATGCACGCTGGCGAAATCGGCGTGCGTATGTTCGATCAAGCTCAGCGAAATTCTCAGCGGTCAATGAGTGAATAAGATAATATGCAACATCAACATCATCACACATTCCCTCAAGCGATGCAGGATCGCCAAAATCACCCTCAAATGGCTCGACACCTGAAGGAAATCCAGCCTCACTGGCGCTTCGTGAAAAAGCAACAACGTCGTGATTCTGGTCGTGAAGAGCACGGACTAAACGACGACCAACGAATCCGGTCGCCCCTGCAACGAGGATTTTCATATATATAATATGTGAGCGCACACGTATCAGTTGTTGTATAACGGCTCATGGAATCACACTATTGCTTACGTATCATTATTTAATTTCCACAAACACAGACTGATGGCGATTTTAGAGATAATTTTGAGTTGATTCGGATAGATAATATAATCGGGAGATTCAGGAGGGAGGTCTGCATGGTGAATCATAATGGTTCTTGCAGGCGTGGTGCCACAGACACCATCTGTATTCATTATTGTCATCTTAGTAGCGACTGGACTTGTATGGATTGGGACGGGATGGCTCGAAGGAGCAGCAGAACGTCTCTCAACGTACTATGGGCTTCCACCCGTCGTTCAGGGTTCAGTTGTTGTTGCGATTGGGTCGAGTTTTCCTGAGTTTGCAAGCGTTGTATTCACCGCTGCAGCAGGTGTCTTTAGTATGGGTATTGGCACTATTGTTGGATCCGCAATATTCAATATCCTCGTCATTCCCGCGTTATCTGGGATACTTGCACAACAAGGTGTTGAGTCGAATCGAAATATTGTGTATAAAGAAGCCCAGTTCTATATGATCGCTGTTTCAGCGCTTATTGTGACGTTTGCACTTGCAGTTATTTATCTTCCAGCACCAAATCGTGGAGAACTTGTCGGGATGATTACTCGTCCCCTTGCGGTAATCCCGTTATTTGTGTATTTACTATATTTATTCATTCAATGGCAGGAAGTGAGCGATTATACGCAGGACGTATCAACGGATTCAATCGCTGTTGGACGAGAATGGGGACGGTTGGTCGCCGGATTAATTGCGATTTTGATTGCTATTGAACAGATGGTTGGGGCTGTTGAGGGACTTGGTTCGATTATCGGGATCCCTGAGTTTCTCGCTGGTGTGACGATTATTGCCGCAGCGACGAGTTTACCTGACACACTTGTGAGTGTCCGAGCGGCACGAAGTGGGGATGGGACGACAAGCCTTGGAAATGTCTTAGGGTCGAATACATTCGATTTGCTTGTTGTCATTCCTGTTGGCGTGTTGATTGTCGGGACGGTTCCGGTTAACTTTGCAACGGCTGTACCAATGTTCGGAGTTTTAACACTTGCAACTGTATTACTCTTTACTGTCCTGCGAACTGACCTCACACTCACACAACGTGAGTCATATGTTCTTGGTGCCGCATACACATTATTCATCATCTGGATTATCGCCGAATCAGCCGGTATCACTGGCATATTAAAAACTGTGTGAGATCTCAAATAAATCAGATACTGCAAACAGCGCGTTCGCTTTCTGTGCTATTATACAGATTCGAGGAGAGGAGTACCAGGGGCTAAGATGTGGCACTCCCAGCAGTCCCACTCAACTCGCCACAGTCCGTGAACCCCGAACGGATTCTCACCGTGCTGTGGTTCGGGGGACTGCAAACCTGCAATCTCCACCACTCACGCTCACGCTCAGGATTTCTCCGTGTTCACGCCGAGGAGGATGTCAATATGACAATTAATATATTTGAGGTGGAAAACAATTATACTGAGTTATCTATAATATATATTTATGATGGTAGACGAATCAACTGGACAGACGAAGCGAGTAGAGCTTAATTGTCCAAACGGACATGAAAACGATATTGATGAATGGCGAATGAAACGGTTTCGTGTTACCTGTGATGAGTGCGGCATTCGGTGGAATCCAGCGAGCTAGCGATTATAGAATACAAGGAGAAGACCCGAGTCTTCAGGGCTGTCTCTTAGTTATAAGTTCACCGAGTCTCAAACGGCTGTTTCAGCTACTTTCGGACCCAATCTGTAATCAGAAGATCGAGGCGAGGAGCGACTCAAGTAGGGGATATCGACGGTGGGAGGTTACTGAATGCTGATAAACGAGATCAACAAGATTGTTCCATAGAGGTGTTTCATCCGTGAGTATCAGGATTTTTATCGGATTCATCGATCTCGACAGCGACTCGATTTATGCGTAAAAGACAGGTCTAAAGCCGCGAGAGGATATCAAATTGCTGATAATACTATCGAGTGATGGAGATGCCAGTGTCCACGGGCGGTGTGAGTTGAGCCATTCTGCCCTCTTCCACTGACTCAGGGGAGATAGAGACAGTGCAGACTTATTGCTTCTCATGGGCTTCGTTGGTGCTTTCTCGCCCGGCGTGAATAACAATCGTCCCAAAGAGATGCCGTGTCGTCACGATAGAATCCATTTGTGTTTCAAGTGCATGTCTTGATGCTGCTGTTCGTGTTGCTAATTGCGTAAGCGCATTATTGGTATCACTCGCAAGATCGAACAGTCGCGCATTTAATCGTGTGAATGCCCAAAGCCCAACATTAGCAATCGCATTCTCGCCTGGAACAAAGTTTGCAACTACAACTGTCTCAGCAGTGTGACACCACTCGTTTACAACCACCTGTGGGTTGTCAAATAATGACGTCACAAACGTCGCAACGACAGCGTCAACAGAGTTAATCGGCGGAGTTGTTGCATCAGCGCAAATAACTTCAACATTATCCCAGTCACGGCGGGCAATCAATGACCGAGCACGGTCAATCATTGGTTTTGTCACATCGATACCAATAACCCGCCCAGTCGAACCAACAGCCGCTCGGAGTGCTGGGAAGTTTACTCCTGGTCCACAGCCAAATTCGACAACTGTTGCTCCAGGCTCAAGATTAAGCTGGTCGACACACGCTGCTCGAATACCACCAATGGATGCTGTTGCTCGCGCAAACCAATCATATGCAGGTGCCCATGTGCCATAGTCCGCACGGATACGCTCAAGACGAGAGGTGTTATGTTCGCTCACACTGTCAGGATATTTCTACTGCATATAACTCTTGAACCCAACCACTCAGAATTCATATTTGATCTTTCATCGTTGGATAACTCGGTGAATTGATTTAGCTATGATCTGATTGGGTTTGATATTATGCCCCTATAGCATGTGGTGAACAGACCGATATGTCGAGTACAGATAAGCGAGGAACGAACAACATATGACTGTTTCATGATGATGAGTGCGTGCGAGGTATTATGATAATAATGGTGTCTCGATATCCATTGTAGTCGCGACTGTCGTTGGTGGCATATGCGGCCATTTTCGCTCTGGACTTTCACGAGCAACGGTTGAATGACACTGTGTTGCGTTATTGCATGCTCGTGGTCGTTGATAGTCGATTCCACGCTCTCCCAGATATGTTACATAACCATCATCAACTCGGTCCAGCTTTTCATGACAGACCCAGCGATCACCACACTGCTCGGATCTGATATCTCGATATGGACATGTAAATCGGGTACGTTCAGCACCCCCATCACGCATTGTTTCATCGATACGGACTCCAACAGCTTGATATGCAACTCGGAGTCGACGTGCAACGGCTTCTGGCGTACGTGCTCCGAGAAAGAGTCCGTGGGCGAGTGCGTATCCAAAGTCGTGAAGCATCCGCTCAAAAAATGTCAACTCTTGTGGCGTATCCTCAAGCAGCGATCGAACTCGGTGATACCATTGACTCACCGCAGCCACCGCTTCAGACTTCTCTGCAGCATGAACAAGTCGCTCTTTTCGCTCTCGAAGCGGTGCTGCACCATCGGAGAGATGGAACGAGGGAATTGACTCAACATGTTCAAGTACGTTTTCTCGAAGACATGTTCCTGCTTCGTACGCCTCAACGTACTCGGTAAGTGTATCGTACCATGCGTCGGCTATTGCACTATATGTCCCATTAAGAAGTGCATCTGCTTCAGCAAACCGCTCAGTATCAGGGGGTGCTGGAAATTGATTGACCGCACGTTGCAACTCGGCCGGAGACGGCCCTGCCATATGCAATACTTATCGGGAATAAACTTCAATCTGTATGGTATCAATAAATCAGTGGGTTGATGCTACTGATTACAGGGTAAGGTACTCACGGATGCGAATATAATTATGCTGTATGCCAGATGAACAAAGTGAAGATATCGAAGAGTATCTTGATCCAGATCTTGATTCGGATCTCAGCTCCACGACGTCACAACGTGATGATAAACCACTTCCAGGTCCATTCTCGCTCACCCAACTCGTTGGCGGAATCCACCTCTTAACAGCTGCTGCTGTGACACCGTTTTTATGGATAGCATATCAGAATGGTAACCTTCCGCAGATGGCATCGCTCGGTGGATTGATGATTCTTATCATTATCGCCGGTGCCGCTGCATCTCGAATTGCGGCTCGTCGGGTAGATTGACCGTGAGGAATGCAATATTATGAAAAGCCTCAGAGTATTCGCCTTTTCTGTAAATAAATCTGATTAAACTCCTGCTCGCGCTTCAGCTTCGAAAGGATTCAATGTCGTAGCCACTATTTCAAAACGACGGCTCACCTGCTTGTTCGTCCGGTGAATCCGATATCCATACGAGTGTTTTTCAGTCTAAGCAACGTATATTGACCATGGGCAATCAACAACCGCGGCGGTCACAATCGTCCGGGAAGAGTGGTGATGAAATCCTTCCACGGACCACAGTCCGCGGCGGGCGGAGTCCAACCGCCGAGACAGTTGTACTCCTCTGTGGGTTCTTTCTCATACAGTACCCATTATCTGCAATTGGTCTTGTTGGATTATTCGCATTAAGTCCGATTGTCGTTATCGAACCATGGACGCTCATAACAAGCACATACGCTCATGGTAGCATTGGTCATCTCATGAGCAATCTGATCGCACTTATTCTCTTTGGCGCACTTGTCGAACGAACAACAACGCGGCTTCGGTTTCACACATTCTTCATTCTTACTGGTGCGCTTGCTGGCGTTGCAGAGATTACACTTGGAAGTCTGCTCGCGTTTAGCCCTCGGGCTGTGCTTGGCGCTTCTGGAGCGGTGTTCGCACTGTTTGGATATCTTATCACGAGTAATGCCATCGCAGATACACTCATCGACACAATTGATCGAGTAACAGATATTTCCTGGGCTGTGACTGCAGTGCTTATTATTGTCGCTGCTGTCATGGCTATCCTCCTGAGTGGTCCGGGAACTGCACTCGTTGGGCATGCCGCTGGGCTTGCAATAGGGCTGGTCGCTGGTCGCATGCGGCTACTTAGAATAGATAATTCATCATCGACATCTGCTCAGCGTTCGGTATAGCTATCATCACGACGAATCGATATATCTGAAATCACGAAATACAGACGCACACAATCACAACTCATTAACAACATATGACAACAGAATATACTTATCCGATTACGACAGTTACAGTCCCAGAATCAACATATGATGCTGAAGAGGTTATTGCAATCCAGCTATCAGCGTTTGCAGATAACGATTCACCGGTTCCGGACGCTGGGATTAAAACGGCATATAATTTCGCTTCGCCAGCAAATCGCCGTGCGACCGGACCATTCGATCAATTTCGACAGATGGTCCAAAATAACCGTTACGCACCGATGATTGATCATAATGAAGCAGTGACAGGACCGCTTGAACAAGATGGTGACAGTGCACAACAGCGAGTAACACTCACTGGCGAGGATGGTCAGACCGTCACCTATCGCTTTGGTGTGTCGAAGTATGAGTCCACACCTGAGGACGAAACCATACCAGAACCAAATTGTTGGCTTACAGACCGTGTTCTTCGAGAATAACAGACAGAATTCAAGATTCAAAATGCAAGATGCAAGATGAGGATTGAGAGTTGAGAAAATAGCATATCATCGACATAACCGAGGGTAATATTCAATTAAACTGTGAAGTACTCTGAACTCGCTGAGGTATATACTGACGTCGCTGCGACATCAGCAACGACCCAGAAGGGGACGCTCCTCGCTGATTGTTTCTTAGATGTCTATAATAATACCGAGAAATCGTTGCTTCCGGTTACCGTTCGACTTGTCCAGGGTCGTGTATTCGCTCGCTGGGAAGCAGCGGAAATTGGTGTTTCAACCGCTGGTGCTGCAGACGCGATTAGTAAGGCAACCGGTGTCGAGAGCGAACAGATCGAGACATGGTGGCGAGAGGAGGGTGATCTTGGTGATGCTGCTGCATACGCTGTTGATGATCGCGTACAACAGACACTCACTGCAACACCGCTGACAGTCACCCGTGTATATGAGACACTCCGCGAGGTTGCTAGTTATGCAGGTTCGGGTAGTCAACAAAAACAGCGAGACGAAATTGCTGGACTCATCTCTGATGCATCACCACTCGCTGCTCGATATATCGTTCGAACCGTAACAGGATCAATGCGACTTGGTGTTGGTGAAGGAATCGTTCGTAATGCACTTGCAAGCGCATTCCTTGACATGTCTGATGATGCTGCGGATGCCGTCCAGCGAGCGATTGACTTAACCAACGATGTTGCTGTTGTCGCGCAGCGTGTTGCTGAGCAGGGGCAACCCGGGTTAGATGATGTTGATCTTGAGTTATTTCGTCCAATTAAGCCAATGCTCGCAAAGCAAGCAGAGAGTATTCAGACTGCGGTTGATGAACTTGCCGCAGATCCGAAGCACATTGAGAGAAATCATAATATAGAGTTATCACACAGTGGAGCAGTCCTCATTGAGTTCAAATATGATGGTATTCGTGCTAAGATACACCGCGATGGTGATGAAATACGAGTATATACACGACGACTTTCTGATGTGACAGAGCAGTTCCCGGATGTTGTCTCAGCAGCACGTGATCATATTGATGCTGAGCATTATATTATTGAGGCAGAGCTTGTTGGATACGACCCACAAAGTAACGATGATACCCCAGTCACATTCCAAACGCTTGCACAGCGTATCCAACGAACCGATAACGTCGCCACGATTGCGAAGTCGATTCCGGTCACAACATATGTCTTTGATTTACTTGCCCTCAATGGTGAATCATTGCTAACGGATACGCTTGAGATGCGGTTAGAACGCCTCAATACAATCCTTAGCACAAAGGCGACGTCAGATAGTAAATCCGCCTCGACACATAATGCTCACTCTTCAACGTCTGTTACGACCGTGAGTAATGATCAATATCAATCCAGCTCATCACTGAGACGGGCACAGTGTACGTGGGCAACAACACAGACAACAGCAACGGAGTTCTATGAGGATGCACTTGCTGCTGGTCATGAGGGTGTGATGATAAAAAATCCGACGCGACCGTATCAACCCGGGTCTCGAGTTGGATATCAGCGGAAAATAAAGCCAACAATGGAGCCACTCGATCTGGTTGTTACCCGGGCAAAGTGGAGTGAGGGGCGTAAAAGTGACTTTCTCGGTCGACCGTACCTTGCATGCCGAACTGCTGATGGTAATCTCGCAGAGGTTGGTCGGATGCATACCGGATTCACTGATGATCAACTTGAGACGTTCACAAACCGTGTCGAACCATTGATTGAACATGTTGAAGGGAGAGAAGCAACGCTCACACCTGCTGTTGTGCTCGCGGTTGAATATGAGGAAATACAGATCTCATCAACATATGATTCTGGGTATGCACTTCGATTTCCACGATTGAAACAAATCCGACATGACTGTGACCCATCGCAGGCAGACTCACTTGAGCGCGTTGAGCGGTTGTATGAACAACAATCACTCGATGAGAGTCAAACGAGTGTATAATACAGCAGGTGATGAAGATCGGATAGATGTTAATCCTACGTTGCTCCTGGTGAGTCGTTTGATACACAGAAAGTCTTCGATTTCTTGACAGTAGAGAGAAACCAATAGATACACGCAACACAGAGGTTACTGTACGCGTGGCTCCCGGTGTGTATCTTCGTGATGGTGTTGAAATTGAATTTGCAAGTGGTGAACGAATTGTCTGTGATGGAGTCCCAAAAGGATCCTCAAAGCAAGAGGTAACAACAGCTGTCAGTCATGCTCACGGTGATCATCTGGTTGATACTGCGGGTGAAATTGTTGCCTCTGAGCTTACCGTTGCACTTGCATCTGTTCGCCAGTCAGAGTGTAAGCCAGAGAAAATTACCCATCCAGCAGTTGATTTGATACCAGCGGGTCATATTGCTGGGTCGAGAGCGGTCCTTCTCACTGATCCTGAAACGGATTGTCGGTATCTTTACACCGGTGATTGTCGATTATCTGATCGATTATATCTTGATGGATTCGATCCGGTCGACGCAGATGTCTTGATTCTTGAAACGACGTATGGTGACCCAAAATATCGCTTTCCATCACCTGAAAAAACACATGATCGAATTCGTGAGTGGCTTGCTCAAACGATGGATGATGTCGTAATTTTGTTCGGATACGCACTTGGTCGGGCACAAAAACTACAAGTATTACTTGAATCGACAGCGCGTTCACGCGTGTTCATCACGGATGCAATTGCAGAACTTAATGCAGTCATTGAGTCACACCATGAGATTAGCTTTGATGCACGCCGATATACTACAGATGTCACACTGCAACCTGGTGATGCAGTTGTATTACCGATGCAGACAACACGTCTTGGGTGGATTGAATCACTTATTGAGGCGACTGATGCAATGACTGCCGGATTCTCTGGGTGGGCAATCGATGATTCATTTATTTATCAGCGTGGGGTTGATAAAGGGTTTGTACTCTCGGATCATTGCGATTATGATGAGCTCATTGAGCTCGTCACGACTGTTGATCCAGAGCGTGTTTATACACAACACGGGTTTACTGAGACGTTCGCAACACGACTTACTCGTGAGCACGGATATGATACACAAGCGCTAAAATCGAATCAATCAACGCTTGGTGACTTCTGATGATCATATCGCCAACCTATCAAACTCACTCCCGAGTCACGTCCAAATCTCACAGTCTTTTTTCACCGTTGTATCAACTGTTGATGCTGTGATTCTTTGACTCAAAATAAAGCCAAAAACTGGCGTTCCAACTTTGCTGAGTGCGGTCTTGTAGAGACAGACGAATCATGATGTCATCACTCATAAGTATCATCGCCGTTACAGAAAGAGGAAACCAATCGTAAGATTACAAAATCCTCGGGTCAGTCCGCACGGAGTGAACTGCGTGAGTGATAGCAAGTGTAACAGGCGAGATTTTATTCGACATATGATAACTGGTGGATGATTAGATTGATACGCGCACTTCACTGCGGCTGAGTGATAACCGATATGATAGTCGATACAGTCACTTTGCGCATTTATTATTCTGTCTTTGGAGTGACAGAAAGCCCATGATCAAATATTCCAGCAGGATCATAGCGAGCTTTGAGTGTGCGCAATCGGTCGTAATTATCATCGAAGATCTTTCTCTCCCACTGTTCCCACTCACCCTCTTCGACGCCAGCGTACCCTGCGTATGCACCTTCACCACCTACCTCACGGAATCGCTGTTCAGTCTCATGAGCCCACTCGATATGAGCAGGATTGTCATGGTCCTCCCATGCAGCCTCGATGAGAATAAGATATGACTTATCTCTCCACGCATATGCAGTCTCAGAGTCATCGTCGATAGCCCCGCCCATCGACCAAATACCAACACCATCCATCTCACCAGGTGCTGTGTCGGTTTGGGTTATGACGAGCTCGAGTATCTGCTCGGTGAGTTCGTCCACAAAGACAGAGCGGTTGATGTATTTCCGCCCCCATGGATGCATCAACGTCCCCATTTCGTGTAGCGCGGTATATGCCATGGGCTCTGTTGCATCAATCAACGGCTCGGTAATTTCCCGAAGTGGAGCGAACGCATCCATCGCTGTCTCAGGATTGCCAGCATAACAACCGATAATTCCAATCGCTGGTTCACCCTGTTGGGACTCAGGAATGGGCGGCACAGCAGGTACTTCTCCATAATTAACGATTGACGACATCGCCTCTGGCTCGGTGAACTCAGAATATGTCTCAAGAACCGTTCGTGCAGCATCTGCCGGATAAAATGTGATGAGTCCACCGATAAGCGGTCCCACATCATATAGCTCAAACTCAAAGTTAGTGACAATACCAAACTGACCGCCACCACCTCGCAGTGCCCAAAACAGGTCGGCATTTTGATTCTCACTTGCTGTGTGTGCGGTTCCATCAGCCGTCACGACCTCCATTGAGCGGAGTGAATCGACTGAGAGTCCATGTTTTCGACGAAGCCACCCGATACCGCCACCCAGTGTCGTTCCGCCCATCCCGACACAACCCGCACTTCCGGTCGGTGTTGCGAGTCCATGCGCTTGTGTCGTCTTGATTACCTCTTTCGTTTGAGTTCCAGGACCGATATTCGCGATCCGTTCCTCAGCGTCAATATCGATGTGATCAAACGCTGCAAGATCAATGACTACCCCATTGTCCACGATTGCCTCACCAGCTTGATGATGGGCACCGCCACGAATCGACAATGTGAGATTCTGTTCACGTGCGAAATTAATTGCTGCTGCCACGTCATCGCTGTCGAGTGCCCGGACGATAACTGCAGGATATCGATTGATTAATCCATTCCAAACATCGCGAGCGTCATCATACTGCTCATTATCCGGTAAGATCAGATCGCCGGTTATTTGATCATCGAGTCCACGAATTGTTTTTTCACCGAGATTTTTGATAATCCCCAATGGGTGTCTGTCTGTCGACATTTGCGGATATCAATATGTATGATCAAACACTCACATGATTATTGGGTATCGGTATTCTGTGTGATGTGCGGTGTGTATATTCATGTTGACGACACAGATTATATATGGAAGTAACATCCGATGATATTCAGGAGTACGATGAATCAGCTCCAACATCCGCAGAGACAGAGACGGCAACATTCGCTCTTGGTTGTTTTTGGGGTCCAGACGCACGGTTTGGTTCATTCGATGGGGTGATTCGCACACGAGTTGGCTATGCTGGTGGAACGACAGCGGATCCGACATATCATGACATTGGCAACCATACTGAGGCAGTTCAATTAGAGTATGATCCAAGCGAAATCACATATACCACACTTCTTATGATTGCGCTTGAGAGCCATGATCCACGTCGACAGCCATCAAAAAGACAGTATCAGCATATCCTGTTCCCAACATCATCGCAAAAAGAGACGGTGAAAACGGTCCTTGATTCAAACGGATTTGATATTAATTCAGTAGCAACGCGTATTACTTCACCACCATCGCCGTTCTATCATGCTGAGGACTATCATCAAAAATACCACCTTCGCTCAAAGCGCTGGGCAATTGAAGCATTTGATGACGCTGGATATGATGAAGAAGCATTGCGAGAATCACCGACTGCAGCGATATTGAACGCTACTGCTGCAGGTCATGAGACTCACATTACTGAACCAATTGCTGATACTCCGAATCAGTAATTTAATTCCATCTGATTACCATCTCACAGATTCGATAGAAATAGTGGTACATATTTAATAACGCGATCACGGTTATGAGACGAAACTGGGACTAGCCCTCGTCACCCGGAGGGAATGCCCATGTCGGTCAAAGTGATTATATTTCTTCTTCAACCCGCCTCAACATTGCATCCAAATACGCCGCAGCAAGCAATGGCTGGGTCTTTGTTGTTGCATCTGCATCAGGATCGGATTCAATTGCAATCCGAACCCGCTCACATCCATGTTGAAGCCGTGTCTGAAGCAATCCAGTTGGGAGTTTGTTCGTAGACACAGTTTCGATAGTGTCAACTGCCGACCGTATCGTCTGAACTTCATCGGTCATCGACGATTGCTCACATTCGATTGATGCAGTATAGTGAGTGTGAGAAATACTATCTTCATCTGTGTATATGTCATCTGCGTTCTGACGAGTGGCAATTGTAAGCGCTGCCTCGTGACTGGCTGTCAGCAATTGTGTCAGCACTGCCTCAACATCAGCAGGGACATCTACAGCCATATATATCATATAATGAAGCGCCGTATGAAAATCCTTGTACTAGTCTCAGTGAATCTACATCAAATACGTAGCTCGTTTTGTCCTTTCTGTCCCTGTAGTATCTGTATAATAGCCATATATTCGCTAGTTGTCCACTCTACCGATAACCGCAGCCGCGAAAGTAAGACTTCACGTCCGGAAGACGTCGAAACAAGACAAAGACGCCAACAGCTGTCTCAGTGACCTAAACAGATATCGAGTTTACTACTTGTCTCTACTGAGCTCTGTGTTGAAGCCGCAATTCAGATACAGCTGTCGCTGGTCGCCAGCCTCGCTTCGCCCGAAGCGAGGCGGCTTACCCGAGTCCGTGTTCGTGCCCTGCTGGTAGTCCCTGGCCGTTCGTCTGGTGTTCATCTTTCCAGCCGAGCTCATCGTCCAGCACCTCTTCGACCCCATGGAGAAACGCGTTGTTGAACGTGAAATCGGTCGGAAGTGCTCGCCCGCCACGCCGTGGTCGGGCGAGCACTGCCCACTGCAACACAACCCACAACTGCTCCAGCAGGAACCCAACGCCCACGTAGAACAGCCGAATCGTCGTCGATGGTGTTGTTGTCAGAGCACGCGCTTTCCGGAATGTCTCGTAGCTCTTCTCAATCTGTGCCCGGTGGTTGTAGACCTGCGCCACTTGCCGCGGCGTTCGGTCTTCCAGACCGTACGCCGCGTATCCTGTCTGTTTGAGCCCTGACTTCCCGCGATCTCCGTTTTGATACGTGACGTTGACCGCCAGTGGATACGTTTGTTCGTGCTCTTTCCCTTCGCAGATTATCTCCTCAGTCATGTACGAGGAACCCGTTGTGAGCTTCTCTTCGAGGGTTTCTTTCCCGGTTCTCACCGGAAAGACCGGCGGTGCTGCCTCACGGAGAACGCCGATTAACTCGCCACAGAAGGCGTCTCTGTCCATGAGAATCTGATCGATCTCGAACGGATAAGTCTCAACGCGGGCGAGCACGCGCTCGACCGCGTCGGCCTTGCTATCTTTGCCATCAACCGGTTCAACCGCCAGCGTCAGCGGCTTCCCCTGTGCAAGAACAAACGCTGTACAGTAGCGGTGACACTTTGTAGTGCCGTCGCGGGCACTCATCCGCCGGAATTCGTCTTCATCGTCTGGACAACCGTGGAATGGGTTGTTCATGAAGTCGATGCAGATGGTTCTCGACCCGTCGCGGTCGAGAACCGTCATAGCTACCAGCGCGAGAATGTCGTTGACAGCATCAAGCATTGTCTCTTTTTCCAGCGTGTGGAGCCAATCCATCACTGTCTCCCGGTTTGGTGTGTCCTCAGTGCTGGTTGTGACACCGTTGACCGATGTCTGGTCAACAGCAGCTCGTAAAACGACTTCCATGATCTGGTCGGAATCGAGGCCGGAGCCCTCGATTCCTTCCATGGGTATCAACTCAAGCAACTCCATGCTAAGAGATTTCAGCTGGCTGTTCGAAATGAACTCGTCCGGATCGGTGAGGATTCGTTTGAGCTTTGGTAGGTTCACGTCACCCACATCCGGGCAGCGGATGAATCAGCTTCCTGATTCACCCGCTTCATCTGGCACTATATGTCAGCGACGGCATCACTGAGACAGAGTGGACAACTAGCGATATTCGATATCTCGTGTAATTTCATTATAGTTTTCAATATCTTAGGATGGAGTCCCCTTCCTCAAGACAAGAGCAAGGCGAATGAGTAGGGAGGGGAGGAAACGATGGCAAATCAAACCGTTATAGCTAAATAATATATCGATATCAGACACTGAGTATCACCGTCGAACTGCTATCACACGGCTTGACGGCTCTCCCAACAAGACCACGAGCTGCTCCACGCTACCATGGAAGAGTAGCTTGACAGATGCAACATCAGATCCAATCTCGCGTGGGAGAAGTCACGATCACAAACCGGACTCAAAAAAGACTTAAATCAACAGTTGAGAGCCCGAGTAATCCGTTCAGTTTCAGCCTATCTCAGAACACGATGATTTCTGGGGAGAGCCTGAACAACCCCACCACAAGGGTCGGGGTTCTCGCCCTGCTCCGCCTATAGATATCTCCATTTCGACTAATAAATCGAGTGAGGTGTCAGGTACAATTACATTTATCGCGGAGTCTATCGAGAACGGGACGGACATTGAAGCCGCTCGGCAACTCAGATTTAGTGGCACTTCTGAGCTACCAACGCGGTGTCTATTCACTCAAAATCAAGGGGCGAAATCACAGACAATCACTTCCGGAGGGAGTTCTAGTGAGGTGAATATCACCACCCTGTTACCAGAGAATCTGCTTTTCCAGATATGCCTAACGGTCATTTTCTTATACTCCTGTCTGTGATATGCCAATTGGGTATCTCTTTGTTGAGCCCGTTGCGCCAAGTTGAAAATATGGCGTCGCTAAGAGGCATTTAGTATCAACTGATGACGAAGGGAAATTATGATCACGCTGCCGTTGAAAGTCATTGGCAATCCGCGTGGGATGATGCTAACGCCTACCGAACGCCAGATGATCCAGCAGACCTCACCTACGTCTTGGGTATGTATCCATATCCTTCCGGAAAATTACATATGGGGCATGTCCGAAATTACACCATTACCGATGCATACGCTCGGTATCGTCGAATGCGTGGAGATGATGTTCTTCACCCGATGGGGTGGGATGCATTCGGTCTTCCTGCAGAAAACGCTGCAAAAGAACGCGATACCAACCCTCGCGATTGGACGTATGATTGTATCGAGACAATGCGTGAGCAAATGGAATCGATGGGGTTTGGATATGACTGGGACCGCGAAATTACAACATGTGACCCAGAATATTATCAATGGAATCAATATTTCTTCCGTGAGTTCTATAATTCCGGAATAGTCGAACGACGAGACGCCGATGTTAATTGGTGTCCATCATGTGAGACCGTCCTTGCCGATGAGCAAGTCGAAGGTGAGGCCGAATTATGTTGGCGATGTGACACCGCGGTTGAACAGCGTGAGTTAGCACAGTGGTTCCTCAAGATCACTGAGTGGGCTGATGAACTTGTTGATGACATTGACCGGCTTGAGGGATGGCCAAACAATGTAACACAGATGCAACGAAATTGGATTGGTCGGCAATACGGCACGCTGTTGCCGTTTGAGATCGATGGATATGGCACAATCGAGGCATTCACAACGCGCGCAGACACGATTTACGGTGCAACGTTCTTTGCAGTCGCGACGGATCACCCAATTGCTGATGAGCTTCGGACAGAGAATGCGGCTATTGAAACATTCATTACAGACGAGGCTGACCCTGATGGCGATGAACCGAACGGTGTCTCAACTGGATTGACTGCGACGAATCCCGTTACTGGTGATGAAATTCCAGTATACATTGCTGATTTCGTTCTTTCTGATGTTGGCACGGGCGCACTGATGGGTGTCCCGGCGCATGATGAACGTGATCATGCGTTCGCAACGGCGATGGACATTGATATCATACCAGTTGTTGCTCCTGAATCAACTGATATCAATGACAGCACTCCAATCCCCCCAGACATTTCTGACACAGCATACACCGACGACGGCGTGCTAGTCAATTCTGGGCAATACACAGGGCTTGACAGTGAGACCGCACGTGAGAAGATTACAGCCGACACTACCGGGGCTGAATTAGATACACAGTATCGACTTCGTGATTGGGGTATCTCTCGACAACGATACTGGGGAACACCGATTCCGGTTGTCTACTGTGAGGAATGTGGTCCAGTGCTTGTTCCCGAGAAGGACCTTCCTGTTGAACTTCCACCGTTTATTAATACAACTGGGAATCCGCTTGAAGCGGCGACTGATTGGAAAGAGACAAACTGTCCTGAGTGCGGTGCTGCGGCGACTCGTGAGACAGATACGATGGATACCTTCGTCGATTCCTCATGGTATTTCTTGCGGTATGTCTCGCCAGATGTTGAGACTGAGCCGTTCGATATTGAGCGAACAAACCAGTGGATGCCAGTCGATCAGTACGTCGGCGGGATTGAGCATGCAGTCATGCATCTGCTGTACTCGCGATTCTTCACAAAAGTGCTGGCTGAAAACGATGATCTTGCTGTCACCGAGCCCTTCGAGAACCTACTGGCTCAGGGAATGGTTCAATTAGATGGTGAGAAAATGTCAAAGTCAAAAGGGAACACTGTCTCACCGCAGCGAATTGTCGAGGAATACGGTGCTGATACCGCACGATTGTTTATGATGCAGGCAGCACAACCTGAGCGTGATTTCGATTGGTCAGAAGAGGGTGTTCGCTCAACCAATCAGCTATTGACGCAACTCATCGAACTTGCCGATGTAATCGCCGACATAAACGTTGACCGAGCGGTTCTTGAAAATCATGATGCAGTAACTCAGCCATCAATCTCGAATACTGAGACCACACTCACAAATGAACGGACACCGATTGCATCATACGTCGATACCGAAATTGATGCTGCTGTTGCAATCGCGACTCAGGAGTATGATGAGCTATCTTTCAGTGTTGCGCTTCGAGAAGCGCGAGATCTTGTCCAGACCCTGAGACAGTATCGAAACTACACGACACCACATGTCGATACATACCGCCATGGGCTTGAGACTGTCATTCGACTACTTGCCCCAGTCGCACCACACATAACAGAAGAGTTGTATTCAGCTCTTGATCACGATGGGTTTATGACCGACGCATCATGGCCACAGACAGACGTTGACCGTGATATAGTCACAAAACGACGGGCACTGGTTGAGGATACCAGAGAGGATGTTCGTCAAATTATCACTGTTGCCGATATCGATGATCCAAAGACAATCACGATTGTTGTTTCACCAGCATGGAAGTATACCGCGTTGGAAACTGCAATTGAAAGCGATGCTGACAATCTTATCGCTGAGTTGATGCAAAATCCGACCATCCGTGAACAAGGTGATGCGGCTGCTGATTATGGACAGCAGTTACAAACTGAGCGTGAGGCATTAGCAACAACGCTCCCACCGGAGCGCGAATATGAAATGCTCCGTGCTGCAACATGGCTCATCGAACGCGAGTTTGATGCCCCTGTCAATATTATCCATGCTGAGGATGCCCCAGCAGGGGTCGCCCGACAGGCTGAACCTGGTCGTCCGGCTATTGATATCGATGAATAAGTATCACCACGATGACTCAAATGGCGTGAATGTGATTACTCCGGAGGCGAGCCCTGAGATACGTGGATGATCGGTTATAACCATTCAATTACCGCGATTACCCTAATCATCCCTAAAAAACATCTTCAGCCTCTCAGAAGCATGTAAGTGTCAAAATATATTGGAGACCACGATTCGGAGACAACAAGAAAGTGAAATAATTGATCTGTAGGCTGAGTTAACTGAACGTCCCGAAGTATTTCTCACCCTCCAGAAATAGTTTTACCTGGGAACCTGCCTTGGTGTCATATCAATATCAAAGCTCCGACGATTCCTGCTTTCTCGGCAGGACTGACAAACTCACTCTCACTGAGAGAGCCGTTTCACAGCGGTTCCGGTCTCCACAGGTCGTTCGAAAATTGAAGGTTTTCCTGATCACGAGAGACTTTGTCTCTCGGACGACGTTGATTTAGAACAATTCATTTCTAAGTCGGACGGTGCGTGGTGTCTGACCCCCCATGTGATGGGACTCTCAGCCAGACATGCTGACCATCATTATTTAATCATCAATCGTGCTCATATTATGGGTCAATTAGAGATGTCGGCTTCACTCTCGGGTCAAGCTCCGAGGCAGCCGCCTTGACAATCTGTACAGCATGTTTGAGGCTATGCTATCAGCCGTCAATATTCTCAGTCAGTTTAGCAAATCGTTGTCGTGAATCTGTGAGGTGTGCAGCGTCATCTGTAAATACCTCAATTGTCGCTGTTGCGTCAGGAACGAACTTTTGAATAAGCGGTCCAATGTCAGCCATTGCAACATCACCACTCCCAACTGTAATATGTGTATCACCACGATGTCGACCGTCGTGAATATGGAGGTGCTCAACGATGTCACTGTATTGCGTGAGCAATGTTCGTATTCCACTTACTCCTGCTTCAAGATATGCGTATCCGACATCAAGACAGATCGCGCCATCGACATTGTCAATAGTTGACCCAATACGCTCAAGTGCGAGATCACCGGCATACCCGGTTGTCTCAAAACAGATAGTGATATTATGTGCTCGCCCGATTTGAACAAGGCTACGTAATTGCTCATGAAATTGATCGGAGTCTGGGGCAATCCCCCGACGTGTTGGATGTGCCACAGCGGTCGTTGCACCAAGAGCACTCGCTGTTTCTAACACTGAGTCAAGATATGAAAGTGTTGCAGAATCAATTGCATCCACAGCAGTCGCCAACGGCTGATAATACGGGAGGTGAACGGTAAGATCAAGATTCTGTTGTTCAAGTCGTCGAGTGATCGAATTGATATTAACCTCGCCAATTGGACGTTCGCCTTCGCCTAATCCAACTTCGACATACTCAAATGCGTCTGGGATAGTTTCGATGCGGTCGAGATACGGTCCAATTGAGACACCAATATTCATGACTGTGTATATCTTATAAGACGAGCGCAATAGTTGACACGACCGTCTTTGCTCGTTCGGATCGACGAGGACGCTGATACTGCGTGAATCTATTCGGTTGTACTTGCGTCTGCGTCTGCGTCTGCGTCTGTTTCGGGTGCTGGTGGAGTGTCGATGAGGACAATTGCCTCACCATCAATGACAGTAGTTCCATCTTCTGTTTGTACCGTTGTGTCGAGTCGGTATCGGTCACCATCGAGCGTTTCAGCAACACGAACAGTTGCTTCAACCGTTGTTCCAATGTCGACAGGTCGTTCAAAATCAAGATCCTGTGACAGATATACAATCATGCCAGGAAGGCGTGCAAGTGCAGAGCTAATTAACCCCGACGCCAGCGTGCCATGAACAATCCGGCGACCAAACCGGGTATCTGAGGCGAACTCATCATCAAGATGAAGTCGATTTGTATCGCCGCTAATGTCTGCAAACGCGTGCACATCGCTATCTGTTAATTCCTTTCTGAATACGACTTCATCACTAACTTCAAGTTCTGCGACTGTGTCAACTGACTGAACTGTCGTCCATGACGATTTACTATAGGCGATTGAGTCATCACCAGACTCTCGACTGGGTGAATCTGCTGGAGCCATTGTTTGCGACCATAACTCGCGATTGGCTGCAGCAATATTTGAGTACATTTGAGCCATGTTCTTCGAAACTGCCGTTGAAGATTCAATCCATGCAGTAGCCATTCCCTCGAATGAGTCAGTCATTGATGACTGATCTGATGCCATATGATGCTCCATGTCATCATCGTTGATAGCAGTTATGGATTAATCGAGAAAATACCAGTTGACGGAAATAAAGACACATTTGAGACAATCAAAACCATTTGATTACATTGAGTGGTAATGAGTGGTAAAAATAGTAAGATTTATTATCTCAAGCCGTATAATTGATATTGAGATGACAGACGATTCGGATGATGAGACGCCCATCTGGTCGCCAGCGGCTGTTGCGAAACAGTTCCAAGAAGCGACGCAGAAGACAACGCAAAGTCAGCAGGAGCTATTCGAGCAGTATCTGCAGACCAGTATGAACGCTGGCGGACTCGGTGATTTCTCGCAGTTGAGTGCAATGACGATGGGAACAGCGATGTTCAAAACGCGCGTCCAAAGCGGTGGGCGAATTTCGATCCCTGATGCGGAGCGAGAGGCACTTGATATTGAAGAGGGCGACATTGTCCAAACAGTTGTCATCCCAGTTAAACGAAATCGGTGATTATAATGAACGCAGATCAAAATCCACTCAGCAGCATGTTCGAGATGCAACGCACGTACATCGAAGCAAGTCATCAAGCGGTAACGCAGTCGATTGAATTTCAAAAAGAGGCTGCCGAGGCGGTTATTGAAAGCTTTGGTCCAACCGCAAGTGCTCAACAAGATGGTGTTGAGATGACCCGTCGCGCATTCCATGCCGCTATCGATGGAATGGAGCCTGGGCTTCCGGCTGATACCACTGAGGAACTTCGAAGTGCTGTCGATGATCAATATGATGCGTTAGTTGAAGTCCACGGTGAGACGTGGGAATCACTCGAAGACACGGCAGAAGACGCAATTGAGGGTTATGATGAGCTCACTGAAACACAGACAGAGATGGTCGATGAAATGTATGAAATGATGTCACAAGCAATGACAGACGCAGAGTCAATGAGTGACGGCACTACGGTCCCGCTATCAACAGACGAATAAAACTCCAATTTAGTTCCATTCAGCCACTTTCGTATTATCCATGTGAAAAGCACAACTCACGTGGATATTGCGGGAATTATGACACATATACTACTTCTTAATTAACGTCGAAAGTATGATACTAAATCAAAACCCAAACACTGACACCATATCCGTAATATAATATACACGAATAACAATGAGCAATAATGCAAACGACCCCACAGAAATGATGGGGACAGAGATGATGGAATCGATGTTCGAGCAGTTTTCACAAACATACACTGACGCGCTCAAACGCAACATGGACGCACAATCTGAGTTTGCGGACACGTGGATGGACTCAGTTGATGAGATGCTCTCTGAGGAGCAATTTGATGATGCCTCAGAGGGTGCTGCAGAAGCGTATGAGTCCTGGATGCAAGCTGCAGAATCCTCATATGAACGAATGGGCGATATGATCCAAGGTGAAGATGTCGACCCAACAGACTTCCGTGATATCTGGTTGAATGCCGCAAATGAGGCGTTCAAAGAGTCGATGTCAACGACTGCATTCGCAGCGATGACCGGTCAAAATCTCGAGAGCGTGCTTGATTTCCAACAGCAGATGAACGACACAGCCGAGGAAACGCTTCATGGGATGGGATTCGCCACGACCGGTGATATCCGTGAGATCGGGGAACGACTCGTTGAGGTCGAGCGGCGACAACAAGCAATTGAGTCAAAATTAGACCAACTCATCAATCAGTCATGAATCCATTCACATATCCGATTGATGCACAGCGAAATCTTATCGATTCAATGACTGAAACGACTGAGTCGATACAGGCACTCCCAGAAAGTCTTGAGACAATGGCAACCATCGAGGTTGGTGAGACACCAAGTAATGTCGTCTATGAGGAAAATAAGCTTGAGCTCATCCATTATGATGCTGAAGCGGCAGGCATCGACCCTGAAGAGAGTCGCGATGTGCCGATCCTCATCGTGTATGCGCTGATTAATCGACCGTATATCCTTGATCTTCAGCCTGACCGGTCCGTTGTTCGGCGACTGCTTGAGGCTGGCTTTGATGTATATCTGATTGATTGGGGTGAGCCATCGCTACTTGATCACGCATTATCTCTTGATGATTATGTTAATCGATATATCGACAACTGTGTTGATGTTGTCGCTGATCGGTCAGATGTTGATTCAATCAATATATTGGGGTACTGTATGGGTGGGACAATGAGTGTAATGTACAGTGCAATTAATCCCGAAAAAGTTCGAAATCTCGGACTGATGGCAGCAGGACTTTGTTTCGCTGGAACCGGTGGTATTCTCGAAGAATGGGGTGATGATGAGTATTACTCTCCACAGGATGTCACTGATGCATTTGGGAATGTTCCAGCAGAATTCCTTGATACTGGATTTGCTCTGATGGATCCGGTCAACAATTATATCTCGAAATATACCACGTTGTATGACAAACTGGATGATCAGGACTTCGTCAAGAATTTTGCACGAATGGAGCGATGGCTCTCTGATGGAATTGATGTTGCAGGGACAGCATATGTTGAGTTTCTCGAAAAGATCTATCAAGAGAATCAGCTTTATCGTGACAAATTAGAACTCGGTGATGAGTCAGTCAGGCTATCGGAATTAAACATGCCGGTATTGCAGGTGATGGGCGAGTATGATCACCTGATTCCACCGGAAGCATCTCGACCATTCAATGATGTCATCCCGAGTTCGGATACCGAAATTATGGAGGCATCAACTGGACATATTGGACTGTCTGTCTCAAGTAGTTCACATGATGAACTGTGGCCAAATGTTGCTGGATGGTTTGCTGAGCGTTCAACCGTTGAGTCGGCATCGAACCTCTCAACAGATGGGGCAACCGAAGTTGTTGATGATACGGCTGTTGAGATCCCCGTTGGTGATAATACTGAGTCCAATGAGGATACAGACCAAACAGACGCTCAGACCGAATCCACAGACGACCCCGAATTGGAGTCAATCCAGGGCATTGGTCCAGCATACAGTGAGCAGTTAGATAATGCAGGAGTTGAAACGGTTGCTGATCTCGCTGCGGTTGACGCTAAAAGGCTCGCTGAGACAGTTGATGTCAGTGCATCACGTCTCCGCGAGTGGAGTGAACGTGCGGATGAATTGATCAAATAGTAAGCTTAGTTTCTCTCATACTAACCAGCGATTATATCAGATAACAGTATATCTGATTTTCATACATGAGATTATATATTTTAGTATATGTTACCCAAATATTATGACCATGGTATCATCATATTAATTATCTGCTGAACGAATAACTGGACAGCAGGATTCCAACAATGATGAACCTCGAAAATAGAACCTGCGTTGTTACAGGTGCGTCGCGAGGTATTGGTCGCGGCATTGCCGAGGAACTGGCTGATGAAGGAGCTAATGTAGCAGTTAATTACCGATCATCAAAGGCAGAGGCAAATGATGTTGTTGAGACGATTCGTGATGCCGGCGGTACTGCAATTACCGCTCAAGCAGATGTCACTGATTTTTCAGCCATCAAGTCGATGCGTGATCGAGTCCATGACAATTTCGGAGCAGTTGATATTCTGATTAACAATGCTGGTATTACCAAGGATACAACGTTCGAAAAGATGACACCTGATCAGTGGAAGTCGGTCATCGATGTGAATCTTAATGGGACATTCAATGCAACAAAGGTTTTTTTTAGTGATATTAAATCCTCAAATCAAGGTCGACTGATCAATATCTCCTCAATTGTCGGCAAACAGGGTAACTTTGGACAGGCGAACTATGCAACCTCAAAATCGGGTATTTTTGGATTTACGCGTACGCTCGCCCTTGAACTTGCCTCCTCAGGGTCAACAGCGAACTCGGTTGCGCCAGGATTCACGAAAACTGATATGCTCACAGATGTTCCCGATACGGTCAAAAACTCAATTAAAGATGATATCCCAATGAGTCGATTTGGTGAAGTTGAGGATATTTCACATGTTGTGAAGTTCCTTGCAAGTGAAGAGGCATCATATATTTCAGGCGAGGTTATCGATGTGAATGGTGCAATGGACCTTTGAGTTTCTATTGTTCACAGATACACAAGGAGAATGCCCCGAGGCGATTCACCACGCAATTTTTGATACTATTTGTTCACTTCGTTCATTTTTTGAGGAAGCGATTGTGCTCTCGGAATTAAATCAAAAACGTGCGAGCTGAGAAAACGTCTGAATGCTAAGCGCGTGTTATGTCTCAGCTGGAACAAACGTCACAACAGGCTCACCGGTTTTTGTTGCCTCACCGAGTTGCACTGTCACGTCAAGTCCATGTGCAATATCATCATCAGCACCAGCGAGTTGACCTGTCAATTGCACCTGTCCGTAATCAACGATCACAACATCATATGGAGCGTCCTCGCTAAACCGTGGAGTTGGAACATGAACCTTCGTGTGCGCAACAACTTCGCCTGTATCAGGGAGTGATACTTCTTTGATATCGGTCGAACCACAATGTGGACAAACACGTCGTGGCGGCAACGATCCATGTTCGTTCTCGCACTCAAGATAGTATCCATCACCTGCATCAATTGCCTCAAGCAATTCATCGTATCCAGCATCGCCAACGTCACTCATTGGTCCACCTCCAGAACATGAACAACAGTGCTTGCGACGGTTCCACCAGCATTGTGTGTTATTCCAACGGAAGCATCGGAAACATACTCACTATTGTGATGGTCACCACGCAGTAGCCGTGTCATTTCTGCGATCTGTGCGGCACCTGTTGCCCCAACAGGATGTCCTTTTGCTTTGAGTCCACCAGAGAGGTTGACTGGGATGTCACCCTCAGGAAGTGTATCACCGCGACGTGCAGCGTTAATTCCGTCGCCATGGTCAAAGATTCCCATTGATTCGAGTGCAAGAACTTCTGCGATTGTAAAGCAATCATGTACCTCTGCGACATCAACATCATCAGGACCAATCGCAGCGTCATCAAAGGCTTCATCCGCAGCATTAGTCGCTGCTGGGGTCTGTGTAAGATACTCGCGATCTTGCAGGGCAAGATTATCTGAGCCCTGTCCAGACCCTGTCACACGGACAGGAATATCAAGATCATTGTTTTCAGCATATTCCTCACTGACGATGACCGCTGCTGCGGCTCCATCAGTCACCGGACACGCATCATACAGATGCAGTGGCTCTGCCACTGGTGGCGCATCAAGCGCATCATCGATATCAATTTCATATTGGAACTGTGCAAACTCATTATCAACGGCATTTTCGTGATTTTTCTGTGCGATATGCGCAAGATCCTCTCTTGAGCCACCGTATTCCTCAAAGTATGCATCTGCCATCAGGGCGTATGCACCAGGGAAAGTAATCCCAACACGGACTTCATACAAGTCATCTGCAGCAAGCGCGAGTGATGCTGTTGTTTCAGCAGTCCCAAGATTATTCATCCGCTCAGCACCGCCGACAATCACTGCATCGGATTCGCCAGAACGTACATTTTTGATCGCTTCACGCACAGCAACACCTGAAGATGCACATGCGCTCTCAATTCGCGTTGCAGGGGCGTCAATACCGAGCGCCTCTGCCGAAATTGGTCCCATGTGTCCTTGGTCCTCAGAAACCTCACCGATGAAATTTCCATAGAAAACCCCCTCAATGTCGTCTGTGTCGACTCCAGCGTCATCAAGAGCCGTGAGACCAGCTTCTGCAAACATATCGCGTGTCGTGCGTTCAGGATGCTTCCCGAAGTGTGTGAGCCCAACGCCTGCTACTCGTGGGTGACCCATACTACATATATTATTGAGATTGCATAAAAAGACTATGTGCATTACTTGGAGGACATATTAGCAACAAGATCCTCTAATAATTGAATTGTTACTATATTATTCTCTAAACAAAGCCAACATTATTATATCTAGATGCTGAATTAGTAAAATAGAGATGGCACATATTCATCTTGGCGAAGGCTCGTTTCCTCTCTGGGCACTTGCCCTGTGGACGACCGTTGGTGTTGCACTCATCAGCGTCGTTGTTTACCGGATCCGCAAGGACAGTATCAAGACCCATCAAATCGCTCTTGCTGGAATCGGAGCGGCAGCAAGTTTTGCAATCTTCCAATTGAATATTCCCGTCTGGGGTGGTATTCATATGAACCTTACCGGTCTTGTCGGTATTCTTGCCGGACCGCTGCTCGGCGCACTGATTGCTCTTGTGGTCAATATTTTCTCAGCAGCACTGGGTCATGGTGCTGTTGGTCTACTCGGCGCAAACACGCTGGTCAACGCCTCTGAAGCCATTGTTGCCTACTATATATTTAAAGCACTGCTTCGGATGGACTGGGACAGTTTCCCTGCCAGTACCGGCGCAGCGACCCTTGGGCTTTCAGCTGGTGCGATCTTGATGGGTGCAATCATCGTCATTAGCGGTGTCAACGGCAGTGCCCTCCCCCGTGGCGACCTGACAATCGCGGTCGCCGGGTTGGTCGGGCTCAATCTTGGGGTTGCCGTCATTGAAGGGATTTTAACTGGCTTTGTTGTCCAATTTCTTGTCTCCGTCCGACCTGACCTCATTGGTCTTGTTGACCGAACCACGACTGAGGACTCTGCTGGGGTGACAGCCTAATGAATCGCTGGAAACAGTATGGTGGACTCGCTGGATTATTTGCAGTCTGTCTTGCCGCTGGTCTTTGGGGGTTCACCTCAACTGGCGGCGCACTTCCATGGGCGAAACGCTCTGCGCAGGCACTCCAGCGCGGCGCACGAGATGGCGGTGGGGCGCTCATCGACCTCAGTCGTGGAGTCCTTGTCGCTGGTCCGATTCGGAAAGGTGGTATGATGCTCGAATTCCTCGGTATTGTTATTCTCCTCGTCGGTTTCGGGATCGGGTTATATGTATATGTGAGTCGGTCCGGCAGGCTCGACGACTCTGAACGTACGGCTTAATAATCGTGACGACACTCTCAAACCACGTCCCGGATCCACGACTCATCACCGCGTACGCTGAACATCAAGAGGGACCCCTTCATCGGGTCAATCCATGGACAAAAGTTGGCATAGTTGGCGCGCTTGTCTTTGCCGTGACAATCATTGATACGCTCACCGTCCTTGCAGGGCTCTATGCTGTGATACTGGTAACATATGGTGTTGCCGGACTTCCATATCGTCGGCTTATCTATTGGTATACACTGCCATTATTATTCATCGTCTCAGTTGCGGGACCGTTGGCGTTTCTTGAGCCAGGGGTACCAATTGGTGAAGCACTCGCTACCCCCGTTGGTAGACTCTCGGTCACGTGGGCAGGCGCCTCGTTGTTCGGTGAGTTGACCTGCCGATCACTTACGGTTGTAACATTTACATTAACTACAACGATGACGACTCGATACGCTGATATCGCCTACCTACTCGGTCGGTTACTTCCGCGACCAATCGATCAGGTCGCATTACTCACCTATCGATTCACGTTTGTCATGATTGAGACGCTTGAAGACCTGGTAAAAGGTGTCCTCGCTCGCGGGGCGTCTCTCTCTGATTTCTGGGCGAACCGTCGCACCTATGCCCGAATTCTCGGGATGACGTTACTGACTGCAATTGAACGCTCCGAGCGACTGGTCAAATCGATGGAAGCTCGCGGTTATGACGGTGATATTACGTTATATGGTGATGTCTCACGACCACCTGCCAGTGAGGTCGTCATTATTGGCTCTTGCTACAGTGGTGTCGTTATTTACGCGCTCATCGTCGTTTATGAGGTGATTCCGGTATGACTGCGGATCACTCAGGGGAACGGACGCCGCTGGTTGATCTTCAATGTGAGGCTCATACCTATCCTGACGGCACCGTTGGAATGCATGAAATTGACTTTTCTGTGTATCCGAATGAGGTGGTCGCACTTGTCGGTGGGAATGGCGCCGGCAAATCGACATTGCTTGAACACCTGAACGCCACTCTTGTTCCTGATGAGGGCGAATTAATTGTCGATGGAACTGCAATCACTGAGGATAATAAAGCGCATGCCCGGAAGGCAGTTGGATTTGTCTTCCAAGACGCCGATACACAATTAGTAGCGCCCACGGTTTTAGATGATGTGTTGTTCGGTCTGCAAAACTACGGCATAACCGGTGAGGAGGCCGAGCGTCGTGCCCGCGAAGCACTGGCGACAGTTGATGCGTCACATCTTGAAGACCGGATCCCACACTATCTCAGCGGCGGTGAAAAACGCCTCATTGGTCTCGCCGGTGTGCTTGTTTTGAATCCTAGCGTGGTCGTCCTTGATGAGCCACTCGCTGGTCTTGACCCCGAGCGATCACGATTAGTCGCTAAACGAATCCGACAGATTCACCAGGAGGGTATCAGCGTCGTGTTATCGACACATGATCTAGAATTCGCCGCTGAAATCGCCGATCGTGTCTGCGTGATGGCTGATGGTAATATCATTGAGAGTGACACACCACAAGCGGTATTCTATGATGATGAGCTATTAAATAAAGCAAATCTTCGCCCACCAACAGCGGTCCGCATAGCGCACGATATTGGCGTTGATTCTACCGCTCACCCGGTCACAGAAGCTGATCTTGTTTCGATTTTTTCTAAGACGTAGGCTGAGGGAATGAGAAAAGCCAGGGGTCACCCGACCCGTGGTCGTTTACGATGGTTCATCAGGATCACCCAATAATGCTAGCGGGGACTGAATATCTCTTCTCGTAATTTATACTCCAACTGTGAATATTGCGTGCTCAATCATAATCATAAAATCCACGACCGGTCTTTTTTCCAAGATCACCAGCTTCGACCTTTCGCTTGAGAAGGTATGCTGGCTTATATCGATCACCAAATTCATTATATAGGGTTTCAGTCGCATGCAAACAGATATCCAATCCAATATGATCTGCAAGCGTCAGTGGTCCCATCGGAGCATTCGTTCCAAGTGTCATCCCCTTATCAATATCTTCCTTTGTTGCAACATCTTCATCATATGCACGGATCCCCTCATTAATCCATGGCATGAGAATCCGATTTGTCACAAATCCCGGTTTGTCATCAGAAACCCATGCTTCTTTTCCAAGTATGTTAATAAATGACTGAGCGAACGATAGGACGTCATCAGCGGTTCGTTCTCCGGCAACAAGTTCAACACCGTCCATTACAGGGACAGGATTCATGAAATGAATACCAATGACGCGGTCAGGATATTCTGTGATACTTGCAATGCTCGTAATTGATAACGTGCTTGTATTTGTTGCCAACACAGTATCGTTATTTGTCATTTCATCAAGATCACTGAAAATGTCCTGTTTAATATCCATATCCTCGACGGCTGCTTCGATAATGAGATCACATGTTGTGAGGTCATCAAGCGCCGTTGTACCAGTGATACGGTCCTGTATCATTGCTGTTTCACTCTCGCTTCGGCGTTCGGCTTCGACATCGCGATCAAGTCGGTCAGCAATAGCTACAAGTCCATCTTCAACGAATTCAGTCTTAATATCTCGCAAGACAACGTCATACCCTGCCGCTGCTGTCACTTGTGCAATCCCACTGCCCATTGTGCCTGCCCCGACAACGCCAATCCGTTCGACAGATTCGATATCACGTGTCATCAAGCGGGCGTCGGTGTAGTACTCACCTAATCCTTTCGTTTGTGCGCACAACTCAGAAAATCAGTCGTCTGGCGAAGTCAGTATTCTTCTCGCTCACCCAACCCTTTGGATCGCTCCATTTGCGGGAGCAGACGGAGTTAAACCGAATTACAAAAGCCACGAGTCACTCAACCAGTTGTCATTTATATATTATTAAATATTCAACCACTGAACAATTCCTGCCGGTTGCGAGAAGGCTGTCAGACATGATAATCCGATAAAGTCATACGGTATGCTCGGGTATTGTTAGACATGAGCACAGAAAACAAACAACAGAGCGTCCGATGCATGATCGCGAAAGTCGGACTCGATGGGCATGACCGGGGTGCTCATGTTGTTGCCCGAGCGTTCCGTGATGCTGGGTTCGAGGTTATTTACTCTGGATTACACAAAGCACCTGAAGAAATTGTTCAAGCAGCTGTGCAAGAGGATGTTGATGTTCTTGGTATCTCCATCCTCTCTGGGGCACATAAGACACTTGTTCCAAAGATTATGAATGGACTTGAAGAGTACGGCGCTAAATCAGAGACACTTGTTCTTGCTGGCGGTGTGATTCCTGAGGAGGACCGCGATGATCTGAGAGATCATGGAATTGCTGCGATTTTCGGTCCAGGAACCTCAATCGATGAAACAGTTGAATTTATTCGTGAAAACGCGCCACAGCGATGAGTATGAATGCAAGTGATGAATCATTACTTGAATCGTTACTCGCAGGTGAGCACCGCGCGCTCGCACGCACCATCTCAAAGATCGAAAACCGTGAGACAGGGTATCAATCGCTTGTCTCAGCGTTATATTCACACACTGGTAATGCAGATGTTATCGGAATAACGGGAAGCCCAGGCGCAGGGAAATCGACGCTTGTTGATAAACTTGCAGAGGCGTATCGTGCCCGTGATGAGACTGTGGGAATTATTGCAATCGATCCCTCTTCACCATTCACCGGTGGTGCTGTTCTCGGCGACCGAATTAGAATGGCATCAACAGTCGGTGATATGGATGTATTTGTCCGGTCAATGAGCGCTCGTGGAGCGCTTGGTGGTCTCTCAACAGCAACTGCAGACGCTGTCAAAGCAATGGACGCCTTTGGGAAAGATAAAATTATTATTGAAACTGTGGGTGCAGGACAAAATGAAATCGATATTGTCCAAACCGCCGATACGGTGGCTGTGTTGGTACCGCCCGGTTCGGGTGATGATGTGCAGACGCTGAAGGCAGGCATTCTTGAAATCGCAGATGTGTTCATTGTGAATAAAGCTGACCGCGATGGGGCTGATAGGACCGTCCAAGAACTCCGTGAGATGGTTCATCTTGGTGAAGGAAAGCAAACATCTCGTGATACAAGTGGTCATCACGGTGTTATGAGTACTTCTGGATCGTCAACAATGGACACTAATGGTCAGAATAATCACTCAGGGACAACAGTAGGTGCTGGAATGGATGGTGGAGGGCATGCACAAACAGAGTCAAAGTCAAAATCTGCTGATTTGGCGACTCATCAGACTGATACATCGAACATCACTCCAGAGGAAAACAATCATGAGACAGTGTCACCATGGTCAAAGCCAATCATTGAGACAGTTGCAACGGAAGGATCCGGCATTGAAACGGTCATTGAAGAATTCGCAGAGCATCGGACATATCTGAAACACTCTGGTGAGAAGGCTGAGCAGGCACGACAGCGTTACGCTGAGGAAATCCGGACACTCCTTCGAGGAGATATCAATCAACTCATAGAAACGAGACTTAATGCAACGAGCAGTGTTGACGTGCTTGCAGAGGCAGTCCGTCGAGGTGAGACCGACCCGTACACAATTATGAATGAGATTGTCAATTCAGTTGAGCCATGTCTCGATAAGCAAGCATTCGAGGGCGTTTCTGATCTCACCCATTATACTGACCAGATTGATAGTGATTCCAGCGATAGCAATAATATCTAGCAATATTAGGAAAAATCACTAATCGTGATGATAGCATTCATATTCATGGTAATTGCAATTCGTGAACTCGTGGGTTTTATTTTATAGTATATATATTTAGTAAGTTGGGTTTTCCTCAGCAACGTCATCACGTTGGTTTGTAACGCGTGCAAGCGTAAATAGTAGATCTGAAAGCCGATTGAGGTAGGTGACTGCGACGTTATTCATATCCTCAACTTCTGATTCAAATGAGACGGCACGCCGCTCAGCGCGTCGACATACCGCACGTGCATGATGAAGTTTCGCACCTGCCTCTGCACCCCCCGGAAGAATGAAATCCTCGAGTGGTTCAAGTTCCTCATCTATGGTATCGATCCATTCCTCAAGTTCTTCAACGTGTGACATATCGACGGTTGGGTCATCCTCATCAGGGTCAGGATTCGCGAAGTCAGCTTGGACAATATGGAGATGATTCTGTATTGAGTGAAGAATAGTATCGATATCATCATATCCTGTCGGACGAACCGTTCCGAGCAATGAATTGAGTTCATCGGCATTCCCATACGCTTCGATACGTGGATGCTGTTTTGAGATACGTGACATATCTCGAAGGTCCGTCTGTCCACTGTCACCGCGTTTTGTGTAAATCTTCATGCTATGTAATTAGTTATGTATGTATGATAGGGTTAGTTTCGATTCGATTCCTGTCTTGTGTGTTTATAACAGTTGTTTGGACTGTGACTTCCATATCCGAAGCGGAACACGCACACAGGCGTTCCAGCCGCAATCAGTCTGCATGTGGGTTCGGATAGAAACAGTGGTCATATTACCACCGACTGCTGAAGACAATAGAACACACGAAGTGTCGTATCGCGTAGCTGAAGTCATCGTAGATTCACTCAGAATCCGTTGTTTTTGATCGGACTCATTGCGCATATGACTGTTCGCTCAGTAGTTTCATACTTAGACTTAACAGAGAGTGTTTCTCACATCGAATACGGAATCTGTGCTTGATTGCGATTGCTCTGGGGCTTGGATATAAAATTACGTTGTATTCTGTCTAATCGCCAGAACAGAGAGATCTGAGAAGTCAGTATCTTCCCGTGTTGGTTCTGCGACCGCTGTGTCCGCTGCAAGTGCGCCAAGTGTTGATTGTGTTCGTGATTCATTTTCATGTGTGAGTCGCTCGAAGACAAGAGTCTCAAGCTCTGGATTTGCCCCAGCCTCACACAGCATTGCTGCAATCGACTCAGGCATCCAATCGAATGGGCGTGGAAGGATGAGAAGATTGCGTGTCCCGACATCACGTCGGATCCGTGTGAGGGCATCATCAATCTCTCCGCTTTTATGTAAGGTAACAAACGTTGTTGCCTCCATCGGCGTTCGCGCTCGACTTGCAGCAATCTGTAATGCAGAGATTCCTGGAATAATCCGAACGGGACGGTCAACGACACGTTGTACCTTCCCGACAAATTGATACCCAGAGTGATTTGGATCACCCATTAGAACGGCTGTTCCACTCGCCCCTGTTGCAACACGATCGGCAAAGTTCTCTAATGCAGTAGCCTCGTCACGATATCCACATGTGAAAACCGTCGTTTCATCGCCGATGTGATCACGGATGAACTCAACGACAGTTTCAAATCCAACAATCACATCGGCTTCGGTAATCGAACGCTTCCCCCGTGGCGTAAGATACGCAGTCGACCCTGGTCCGATTCCGACTGCATGAACTGGATTGGCTGCTTCTCTCGACTCCGGGTGATCAGTTGCGACTGTCGCTGGATCAGGTCCAGACTCAAGATCGTATTCGTCAGTCTCGCTCATCGTTCGACCTCTCTGTGATCATGTCTGTTCGATTCTGTTTGTGCGGTCTCAAGTGTAACTTCGCCATCACGTACATCGCTGGCTACGTGAACAAGTTCGTTTGTCAGTCCCGCTGCGAGTCCACTTCCACCGCGTCGTCCAACAGTTGTGATTGCCGGGACACCATATTCAGTCGCAACGGCTCGAATTCGATTCCGACTTTCAGCCGCCTTAATAAATCCAACCGGGGTTGCAACAATCGCGGCAGGACGGGTCCCCGATTCGATACAGTCAGCAAGTGCAAGCGCTGCAGTTGGGGCGTTTCCAATCGTCGCGATTGCATCATCATAGACACCCTGTCGGTCTAACTCAAGCACGGACGCGGCTGTTCGAGTCATGCCTGTCTCAGCGGCGAGTTCGGACCCATTACCGATCGCTTTTTTTACCGGACACTGATGACCACGACCGGTAATTCCGGCTTTCACCATCGTAATATCAGTCACAATTGGCTGCTCAGAGAGAACTGCACGAGCACCGGTTCGAACGGGATCACCTGCAAATCGAACAAGATGCTGAAACTCGGGATCGCCGGTCGCGTGGACAGCCTTCTGCCGAAGGCGGTCTTCAAGCGTCTCATCAGGAACGAGTTCGCGAACACGATCCATGCTTGACTCCGCAATCTCCATCGCATCAGAAGTTGTTGCTCCAAGGTCCGCATACTCCTCGTATTCATCATTAGTGCTCCCGCTCCCGCCATCAGTGGATAGATCCATGTGTGCGTTTTTTTCAGTCGTCATCATTTGTCACTCCTGGCTCGGAATCGGTCTCAGACATTCCATGGTGTGTCGAATTACGGTCACGAGCTTCAATATCACCGTCAACAGCAAGATTAAGATCGCGGAGTCGTTCAATTGTCTCCGTAGACGCATTCCAAAGATCGCGCTCGGCGGCCTCAAGCAGCGTATCAGTAATTGATTCAAGTGCCCATGGATTGACATCACGAAGCCACTCTTGTCGGTCTGCATCAAAGGCATATGCATCTGCAACATCTTCCCATAGCGTATCGCTAATTACGCCTGTTGTTGCATCCCAGCCAAGCACGACATCGACCGTCGTCGAAAGGTCACCAGCGCCTTTATAATCATGATCTTTCATCGAATCAATCCACGCTGGATTGAGGACGCGTGCTCGCATTGCTTTGCGAACTTTTTCTTCATTCGTGTAAATAGAGACGTTGTCAGGGTCACTTGAGTCACCGACGTATGAAGCCGGCTCTGAGTCAGCATGCTCACTGACTGCGGTAATAAACCCACCGTGAAACGCATACCAATCAGAGGAATCGAATTCATCCTGCTCGGCGGTATCCTCGATTTTGACAGTCGCCTCAACAGTGCTCAATCGTTGTTTGAATGCCTCATGTGCATCAGTTACCCGTCCACGACTTCCGAGTGCGTACCCACCCCACTGGACGTAGACGGATGCAAGATCACTTTGATCATCCCAGTTTCCTTCATCAACCGCTTTGTTTGTCCCAGCACCGTATCCGCCAGGTGTTGTTGTGAACACCCGATGCATTGCAGTGCTTCGGGCATCGCTCTTATCCATACCATCGGCTTCATGTTCTGCTGTCTCGGTCTCGACGTGTTTTTTGATGTAATTCTCATCATGAGACTCATCAAGTTCGACAACAGTTTCAACCGCATCATGAATGACACTTGCCGCCTGTGGGAAGGCATCTCGAAACAGTCCGGACACGCGTGTTGTCACATCAATACGAGGTCGGTCAAGCTCTGACAGTGGGATTGGCTCAACATCGTCAATCCGACCGGCGTCGGTCCACTGTGGCTCGACGCCCATCAATGCAAGTACCTGTGCAATCGTTTCTCCGCGAGTTCGAACTGTTGGTGTCCCCCATGCGACAATACCGATCTCCTCTGGGTATTCGCCAGATTCGGTGTGATGTCGTTCGGCAACGCCAGCAGCAACCTCACGACCAACACGCCAAGCACTTTTTGCTGGAACCTTCCGTGGATCGAGTGTGTAGAAATTTCGCCCAGTTGGGAGAAGATCAACGCCACCGCGTGTTGGGGCGCCTGACCCACCGGGTTCAACATACGCACCATCGAGTGCGTCTGCAGTCTGTGGGATTTCTTCCTCGGCTGCAGCAACACGCGGGGCAGCTTCTGTGCAAATAAACTTGAGCACCTCCCGGAGATCATCATGCGCACCGGCGCTTGCTCGGGCGTCACCAATTGTATCAATATCGACGACCAGCAAATTCATATTCACTTCATCATGTGGACCAGCCTCGCGTTCAGATGCTGGAATCTCAAAATTCTCAGTCGCGAGTGTTTCAACGAGGTCACAACTTGTCTCATAGACAATATCCGCAGCAGCAGCATATGTCATTCCAAGAGCTTCATCATAGACTCCGGGGTCATTACGGAGTCGGTCATAATCAACACCAAGAACACCAGCGACTGCCTCACGAAGACTTGGCACTCCAGGATTCTCAAGTCGTGTGAGTGCAACGAGATATTCGATAAGACGCTCGTTGATCGGCGGCTCGCTCATCGTATGGAGCCCCATTCGAATTTGGGTTGTTTTTATATCCGTTAGATATTCGTGAATACGTTCGACAAGGGTGTCAATAGTAACGATATCACCCGTCACACTCCCGGATGCAAGTGTCGATCCCGCAGCATCAGGACCGCGAATATCTGCTTTCTCATCGATAGTGCCTGTAATACCCAATTCGACTGCAAGATCAAGCTCGTCAACATGCTCGCGAATAAGTGTCTCAAGTTGTTCGCCATCGTCGCTCCGAGCATCAGTCATGCCTGCTTCTCGATACTGTTCAGCGAGTGATTCGAGTTCCTGCAGATCATCGTATGTTCCCGCATTTGACATGACGGGCGTGAGATAATCAACAACCGCAGCATATGACCGCCGCTTGGCTTGTGTTCCCTCACCAGGATTGTTGATGATATATGGATAGATATTCGGAAGTGCTGAGACAAGTTGGTCAGAAGCGCTTTCTCCATTCAGTCCAACAGTCTTGCCTGGAAGCCATTCTAAGGACCCATGCGTGCCAAGATGAACGACTGCATCAGCCGCAAACTCTTCGCGGAGCCACCTATAAAAGGCGAGATAGTCATGTGGTGGCTGGAGATCTGAGTCATGATATATCTTGGATCGGTCCATCCCAAATCCACGGGGTGGCTGAACGGTAACAAGAACATTTCCAAACTCAATACCTGGAATCGCAAAGGGTCGATCTGGTGGGGCTCCCCATTCATCACGGAGATTTTCTTGGAATCGGTCATCAGTGTCGAGGAACCACTCTCGATACTGATCAGCGGAAACGACATCAACACTTAGATCACGAACATCTGCTGGGGCAACCCAGCGGTCATCAAGTGTGAGTTGTGCTGTAAGTTGATCAATAAGGGCTTGTCCGCTATCTGGTCGACGACCACCAAGGTCATACTCCCGTTCAGCGAGCTCGTCAAGGAGATTGACAGTGCTCTCTGGCGAATCAAGTCCAAATGCAGTCCCAATACCATCATCACTTGGGGGGTAATTATGCAGTACAACAGCAACACGTTTCTCATCATTTTCGAGATATCGGAGTCGTGCCCAGTTGACTGCGAGACGAGTCGCATGGTCAATCCGATCGGTCATCGGGTGATGCTGCTTCGGTGCACTCCCAATTCCAGCATCATCATCAAGTCGTTCTTTCCCGCTGATTGGGTGGGTGATGACGTTCCCATCAAACTCTGGAAGTGCGACTGAGAGCGCAAGTTCAAATCCCATCACTCCGGTAGTGCTGCTCTCATACCGCGAGCGTGAGCGCATTGTCGTAATAGTCTGAAGAACAGGGACGCCAAGCCGATCAAGGAAAACATCCTCTGCACTGTTTCCCTCGTCACTGGCACTTCGTCCTCGCTCATCCATCGATAATGAGAACATGAATGATGAGAGCACAGCATCAACAATCGGGTCACCATCATCAATTAACCACGTGTCAGTAACCCATTCAGCGTCTTGCTGATCATCGGTGTCGGTTGCTGGATTACAGAAGATCGGGAGTGCATTCGCATCATTGTCTTCGAGTGCTCGCACTTGTGCATCAATGTATTGAGTGTTCTCATGCGTCCAATGAGATTCATAAAACCAGATTGCGACTGTGGGACGATCTGGATCAAATGTCGATCGAAGTTCATCATAGCTCGCTCCTGGATGATCAGGGTGATATACTCCTTCCGTGGGAAGCGTCACTGGGTCATCATATGGGTATGTATCAGATCCGAATGTCTCAGCCAGATATCGGAGTAGATTCGTGATATTGCTTGTTCCACCGCGGTCAAGATACTCATATGCCTGATCGCGGGTGGTGGCATCAACAGACGTGTCCTCCATTGCATATGCATCACCAGTTGATTTGACAATGAGTGGAACCCCTGCTTCCGCAAGCTTGTCAACAGCCTGTTCATACCCTGGAAGACTCTCTTCGCCGCCATGAAGCCAGAATATCGTTGCTATTGCGTCAGTATCGGTGTTTGTCACCTCTGAAAGAAACGCCTTCGTGTCGGTTGGGTCGTCAAGATCGCTTGCTGACCGAACGACAAGAGAAATATCATCAGCAAGACCAGCAGCAGCGCGCTGAACTGATCCGAGTTCGTTCTCAGTCGCCGTATAAAGACCGATTGTAGGCATAATGTTGTTAAACCTCTATTGTATTAGTGCAAAAAAGGTTGATATGGCGAACAGTAAAAAAACTTCGACGCCAGTCGCATTCGCCGACATTGTCGGACAGGATGAATTAAAGAATGCGCTCATATCGGTTGTCGTCAACGATTCACTTGATGGATTACTCATTCAGGGTGAGAAAGGAACAGCAAAATCAACAGCTGTGCGGGCACTACAGACGATATTACCCGAACAGCGTGTCGTTGCTGAGTGTTCATATGGATGTCCACCTGATGCGCCGTCGATGCAGTGTGCGGACTGTCAAGAGCGAATGAACCCATCCGTCGAGCTCCGTCCAGTTCCACTCATAACACTTCCACTCGGGGCAACTCGGGAGCGAGTTGTCGGGAGTCTCTCGGTTGAGGCTGCGCTTGAGGGTGAGTCTGAATTCGATCCAGGGTTACTTGCAGCTGCCAATCGTGGCTTATTGTATGTTGATGAGGTAAATCTTCTTGATGATCATCTTGTAGATATAATACTTGATGCTGCTGCAAGCGGTGAGAATCGGGTTGAACGTGATGGAGTCAGCGTTACTCATCCGGCTTCATTTACCCTTATCGGGACGATGAATCCCGAAGAGGGTGACCTCCGACCACAGTTGAAGGATCGATTCGCGTTACAAGCAACTGTCAGCGGACTTGAAGAGATTCCCGACCGGGTCGATGTAATCGAGCAGGTACTTGAGGATGATCAAGACGCTGATGATTCAACAGATCAAACTAACATACATCTATCTAATAGTTCTACAGAGACAAACAGTCACACCGCTGTTCATGAGCGAATCGTTCGTGCTCGCGAGTTGCTTCCATCAGTTACGCTTCCATCGTCGTTCACAACCGATATTGCAGAGCTCTGTCGTGACGCTGGTGTTGACGGTCATCGCGCTGATATCGCAACAGCTCGCGCTGCAATCACGTTTGCTGCACTTGCAGGACGGACGACAGTCATCGAGGGGGATGTCCGCCGAGCAGCTGAGCTTGCACTTCCACATCGACTACAGTCAACACCATTTGAAGATGCACCGGATCCAGAGGATGTTCTCGATGAACACTTCGACGACGAAGGAGATGGCACCGATAATACGGCAGATGATGCGGATGCAGATACACAAAAGAGTGATGATGACGATGGTGACGGTACTGACGGAAATAATTCTCAAGTTGATCGCTCACAATCAGAGCAGTCATCAAATGATGACAGCAACAGGAGTACTGAGCAGGGTGCAAATAATGATGACGCGAATATTCCTGAACATCGTGAGGATAGAGCAGATATCGATGAAACACAAGATGGGTCCAATAGACCGCCACCACAATCAGGTGATTCGGGATCGGATGAGAGCACATCTGCGGATAATGATGACATAGATGATGATGAATCCCATCCTAATGGTGAATCTGGGGATAATCAAAATGGTGGTGATAGTGATGATGAATCCGATACTGAACAGATAACGCCACGAGTTCCTGGACAGCCATCTACTGAGACGGCAGTAGATCCGGATCAATCGGTGACACGAGCTCCTGATATCAATATTGATTCGCAAAATGAACGACAGAATCAATCAAATGATGCGTCGAATGGTGGGTCGCAGTCGGGAAAAATGGATACAACAAACCGTGGTGCCCGTGTTCGGACCGAACGAGCAGCACCAACAGATTCTGATGTTGATGCTGGTGCCTCGATTCGAGCGGCTGCCTCACGGGGAGCAGATCAAGTAACGTCTCGGGACCTTCGACAGTCGGTTCGTGCAGGCGAAACATCAGCACTAGTGATTTTTGCTGTTGATGCGAGTGCTTCAATGCGTAAGCCGATGCGGACAGCAAAAGGCGTCGCAATTGAACTGCTGAAGGATGCATATCAACAACGTGATGAAGTAGCACTCGTTGCATTTGCAGGCGATAATGCTGACGTCATGCTTCCACCAACAGATAATGTAAGCTTAGCCGCACGCCATCTCAAAGAGTTGCCGACCGGTGATCAAACACCACTCACCGCGGGAATCGAGACAACAACAGAAGTGCTCTCACGTGCAGACCCTGATACCGGGATTGTCGTACTTGTCACTGATGGTCGTGCGAACGCTGTTGGAGAGCGACCGACAGCTGCAGTTCGTTCAGCCGCGAGGACTCTCGCAGCACATAATCCACACGTCGTTGTCGTTGATGCCGGGTCACGCTCGAGAGCCACAGTCACTGATACGATTGTTTCGGTAACGAATGGTGAGCGGATTCCACTGTCGGCACTAACAGCTGAACGCGTTGATGCAGCGGTTTCTACTGCACAGAGCAATAGATAATATACAGACGGAATAAATCGCATTGCTTGGGGATTGAACAGAACGCAATTCACGCGGTTCAACTGTATAGGAAGTAAATTATACGATGAGTATATCTGAGATAACTTATCATCTATTTATCGATAGAGTCATACTATCTATATTTTATTATTTTTGAGACTCGATTTTCGATTTTCGATTTTTGATTAATTTATTTCTCACGCGTTGAACACATAATATTCTCAGAGATCTATCTTATGCATAAAATTGATCACAAAATGGCGAATATAGACTTCGGAAAATTGGCTGATTATGACTATTCGTTATACGATGTTGGATTATATGTTATCTTTGTTCGCATATATACCCAATATAATACTACCCATATCAGAGTTACCAAAACATACAACCTACTCGCACCATTATATTGATCTGTCGATGAACGCAATTGCAATCGCTGAGGAAGCCGCAGAGTTGGAAGAAGAAGCTAAAGAGTCTGTTGAATCGATCCGAACAGACTCATTTAGTCTTGAGGTAATGCGATTTGAACCGGGCGATGAAGATCCAATGCATGCGCACGCTGAAGAAGAAATCTATCATGTCGACTCTGGTGCTGGAAAGATCAACGTCGAGGGGGATATTACCCCCGTCTCCTCAGGCGATGTGATTCATCTTGAACCAGGCACTGATCATCAGTTCCTCGAGTTTGAAGATGAATTAGTCATGTCTGTCCTATACGCGCCTGCGAAAGGAGCAAATCAATAACGCAATAGCAATCTATCAGCGCTCAGACGACACACGTCGATATACCAGAATATTACATTCGCTCACTATATTAGTATCATAATATTACCCAACGGGTGAAATCCTGGATTCATTCATATGAGGATGTCACGATCAATAATATCAGCATCTGCAGATCCACAGAGCAATTGAAATAAAATAGATCTCTAAGATAATTTCGACATATATACGTTAATTTCGGACTGTAAAGCGATTATTTGTTTCTTCCTCACGACACATCCGACTCGTTTTGTAATGATTGTTGAATGACTCAACGGTATCACCACAGGACGGACATTCGCCGGCAATTTTCTGTCGAAGTATCGATAATCCAATATCCAACTCACGTGATTCGGCGCTAATGATGTTTTTGCTCATATAGACCGTTGTACCATTGATACCCTGTCTATGCCCGCCCCCATCGATAGTTGCCATCATATCAAACGGAATGAAGAGTGATTCTGCCCTCCTAGTATCGATCATCATCCCACTCTTTTCAGCAGTCGTGATTTCGAGTGGTTGTTTGAGTGACTCCGCTTCGGTTGTATGCACAGTAATGTGTAATCACGAAACGTCAATAATGGATGGAGAGTGAGCAACGTATATCTCTGCAATATATTCAAATCGATTAGTTATCTCCTGAAATAGCGATTCAAGCACAATTCGCTCAGATTCTCGTACCATATTGATATCAAAGTCACAGATGGATTCAATCTTGACATCCTCCTCCGCGTTCACGCGGAGGAATCCCGAGCGTTGGGAGTGTCAGGTTTAACACTCCCACCGAACAACCAGCCAGTGAGAATCTGAAGGGTTGTTCGCGGTCTGAGGCGGGGGCGGGTGGGACTGCTGGCGGTGCCAAGCCGCCGGTACTCCTATTTTCGACCATGTACGGCGTCCAAGCGTTGTTTTTGCCGCAGGGACGCCGGCAGGTGTTAGCAAACTCGGAGTTACTTTCTGTGGTGTTTTCAAGCAGTCGGGCACAGCATCTGCATCTGTATCGGTTCATTAGAGGAACCGACCGTTCACCAGACTGGTTCCGATGATTGTCTGATTGCTTGGGGCGGACAGGCCGCCATCGTCGGACTGGCGGGAATCGCTCTGTTTCCAACCGATTCCTCTATTATTGTGTGATTGCCTGTCATTTAAATATGTGTATTTTGAAATTTGAATTGGGCGACGACAGTAGGATTTTGGAGGGCGTGACGGCGCGTATCCACGGCCTGAAGGCGGGTATTGCGCCTGCTCAGCATATAAAACTATCCACCGATTAGAATTGAGAATGTTGTCTTTTGATTGGAGTGGCTGCTTGACTCCGGCTATTGATTATCAAACTCGATACGCACAACAGGATGGATTCGATTTGGGTATGTATGAATGATGCCACATTGGATAGTCTATTTGTTAACGTGTGTACAAAAAGATACACCACAAGTGAACTGAAATGGAAGTTCATATGTTTACTCGGAAAAAATACTAATGTACATATTATATGGAGTCGCCTCAGAGTTATTACCAGCGCCTGAAATTTAGATGTCTGAAATAATACCATTGCTTGGATGTGTAAGTCCTACTGTACAGTCGACTCTTCTCAAAAAACAATGGGCGAATTTGTGCAGATCAAGATTATCAAACCGCGCACTGAGGTCGGTACACTGGCATCAATTGATAGATACCAACACCAGCAGGGCAAGTGGCATTATGTCGACACGAGATACATATAATAACATAACCCGAGGCGATGGCTGAACAGCGACGTTCGCTTTCGTTTTCTCGATGGTGGCTCATCGCAGGTGGTGCTCTTGCTATGGGAATGGCAGGAACCTTTCAGTTTGTTTGGTCATCTATTCGCGGACCACTTGGGACACAAATTGGCACAACAGAGGCAACACTGGGAACACTATTTACATTGGTGATTGCAGTTCAGACAGTTGTTCAATTCCCCGCAGGATGGGTCCGAGACCGGTATGGTCCGCGGATTCCGACACTTGCAGGGGCACTTCTTATGACAGGCGGGTATGTTGGACTCTCAATTGCTTCATCACCGGTTACTGCTGGTCTTGCAGTCGTTGCGGGTGGGGGTGGTGCTGGAGCAATATACACAGTTGCAGTGAATACACCGGTAAAATGGTTTGATGAGTATCGTGGTCTTGCAACCGGTATTATTACGATGTCATACGCAGTTTTGAGTTTTGGGCTCATCCCGCTCACACGAGGGAGCATTCTTGGGACTTTCCAGCGAACATTGCTCTTTTTCGCGGTTCTCGCCGCTCTTACTTGTCTGCTTGCCGCCATTATTCTCCGTGATCCTCAAATCGATACTACTCCGGGTGGAACAGCCGAAAAGACGGATCCAGTGACGGAGACAAAAGAATATGCTTGGACTGATGTGATTCAGACCTGGCAGTTTTGGATTCTCTATGGTGCTTTTGTAATTGTCAATGGCGTTGGTCTCATGCTCATTGGAAAGCTCATTGCATTCAGTGATGCAATGGAATTATCAGCTGGGGTTGCGACCGCTGCTGCATCGATTATTGCTATTGCGGATGGCTCCGGAGTCCTCATTGTGGGAGGGCTCTCAGATCGACTTGGGTCAATCCGGACAGTTGGAAGTTCTTTATTACTCAGCGCGATTGGGATTGCCGGCGCTGTCGTTAGTGGTTCGAGTGGTATCGCCCCAGTTTTTATTATTTGTGTCGCAGTCGCTGGATTCTTTAGAAGCCCAGTGTTTGCTATTTTTCCGACACTAATTGGGGAATACTATGGGCGCAAGTACTCATCAGAGAATTACGCCACCCTCTATACCGCTAAGCTCTGGGGAAGCCTGTTTGCCGGTTCTGTTGCAAGCATTCTTATCACGAGAGTTGGTTGGTCCATCTCATTTTTGATAGGTGCCATACTGATGGGATTAGCTGGACTCTCTGTGTTTACAATCCGACCGGTCAGTAATCTCAAACAATCTTGAATCCTCATGATAGAGTATCGAAACTGAACCGTCTCGAGGTCACATCTAAGCTCCGAGGCACTCTGGCTACTCTCTCTGTAGACATTACCGATAATAGACATATTACTGACCGTTTGCTATATAATTCAGTTTGGGTGGTATGTGTGCTCCAATGTAATACCAATGTGAAGTACCTCGGAGGGTCATATTCGATTCCTGAGATATTCGTATTGATATTCTGTCAATATGATGCAACTCACAGTTATCATGACCCTGATTACTTCTCACGCATCTGGCTTCGGATAACCCATCTCTTTTAATTCCTCTATGATTTCCTGCCGCTCAGATGGTGTCATCCCTGTCCAGATTGCGATTTGATCAAGTGTCCGACCGCAATTACTACATACCTCTTTTGATTCATCGATATTACATACTCCAATACATGGACTATTCATTTTTCCACTGTCTACCCCTCTGATATCTTCCTTCATTGAATCAGGAATCATATCCGCTTTTCTCACGGAGTAATCTCAACACTTGTTTGTCGTTCGTTACTACTGTCAGGATGCATACCATGGCTAGTATAATTATTTGATGTGTTCTTTTTCACTTCGTGTCCCAGATTGTATCTGAGCATTCTCCGCTCACTCTTTCTCAGCCTCGCCGATTTTGACTCCCCGTTACCAATTTATATTTGTGCTAATCAAATCCTTCAGATGATCTAGATCAACAGTAAAGAGGGTACCGGCATCCCGAATTATAGGATAAATCCAACGTATGTTTCATGATCACCCTGAATCATATTAATGTGGTCTTGTAATTGTATTAGTGTTTTTTACCAAATTAATTAGTGCCTAGAAAAACATAGTTTGGCTTGGTTGCGAGGGTATCTTTCCGGATTAACCGAGATGTAGCATATATACTCTGGATGAGTCAATCTCGGGCTCTTCTGAAAGGTCGGGATTATCGGTTAATTATCCCATACCCTCCAACCGTTTCTTATATAGCACAAACATATAAAATCCGGTGATTTTACTCTTCTCAGGGTAGCAACACTATTTTTTCGATATGAAACACCGTGTAATTATTCTGTTATCCATTGTCTCTGGGGGACAAGCGGTCGGATGTATGCTCAGTCATACCGGTCAAAAAACACCTAGTCTCTCACGCGGTGAGTGATTGTGGTACAGTAACGAACTCGGGAATATCCGCTGATCAGATTACTCTCGGTGTGACATTCTTATCGATATTTCACGCCGCGTTTGCGTTTCTATCCACCCCGAAGCCACAAGTCGATACTCCTGAGTGTAGCAGTTCAAGAGTTTGTGCAAGAAATCGGTAATAAATAGCTGATCAGGGTGGGTATTTCATTGATCATCGCGGTGGGCGGCGGTCTGCGCGGTATTGAGTCGTGATATCTCAGTCTGCGGCGACTGCACAGTTATTCGGTCCAATTTCAAGTTCAAACGCCTCTTGATCATTGATTTGCTCGCGACCCAGATTGATTCTGATAATACGCTCGTCGTTAGCCGGACGCGGTCCAAGATCTGAAACAGCCCGCTCGACGAAGGTGTCCGAATCGGAGGTAAATGGCCACAACTGCTCGCGGAGGTCACCGAGTCGGGCGGTGTAGCTCCCATCAGATGATTGCGGTGCGCCATCGTGGTAATGCCCCGGTGCGATGACGGTATCATCAGGTAGGTCAGCGAACCGCTCTGTTACCGTCCGATGAAGATCATATGCAAACGCTTGGGCGTTGTTGTCTGCCTCAAGATCGGGGCGTGCAACACCATCGAGGAATAGCGTATCGCCACAGACGAGATATCCGTCGATGGCGAGTGAGATACCACCTGTAGTGTGCCCTGGTGAGGCAAGCACATCAATCGCTGTGTCGCCAATAGTGAACGCGGTGCCGGGAGCTAGCGACTCCACATCAAAGGTCACCCCCCGATCGATAGCTTTCGATGACATATAGGGGGTCGCACCCCTGGCTGTAACCGTACGAAGACCACTGATATGATCAGCGTGAACATGCGTGTCGACGACCGCAACGAGTTCTGCACCCATTTCTTTGGCGTCCGCTCCGTAGCGGTCGGCGAACGCACGCAATGGATCAATCACGAGCGCTGATTCGCCTGTGACGAACAGATAGGCGAGACAACCCGAGGACGGCCGACGATATTGCTTGAGGATTCCACTCTCAGTTGCACAGTTTGTCGTACAGTAAACCTGTCCCCATCCCTCCATCCCACCAGCAAGATTGACCGCATCGATACCTGTCTCGCGAAGCATTGTGGCTACCTCATCGCTTGCCTCACCGCGTGCACAGACAGCGACTACCGGTTCAGTAGCGTCCGCAGGAAGCAGAGATGCAGGGTCACCGCTCGCTCCCGCAGCTAAGAATTTCATGTATGGGACCTCGACTCGTGTCGCCGAGGCGGCCTCGATGCGCCAGTTATCGATTTCTGAGCGATTGCGAATGTCAAGCAGCGTGATCGATTCATCATGATCAAGACGAGTTGCGAGCGTGTCCGGTGACAGCAATGTATCCATACACTGGAACGAATCGGCTCGGTCATAAGCGCACGGTCTAGTAGTACTGCTTTGACCAACTCTCAGATTATCATAATATCCAATCTATAGCGAAGTAAGTGTAGCATCATAGCCTTCACGCGGTGCAGATACACTGCAATTTGGAACGATACTCTCCCTTTTCATCTCACTGGTAGGGTGCTCTCAACTTGAATTTATGCTCATGTCGGATCCATAGATGCGCGAAATCAATCACAAACTGACGGATAGAACTATACACGCGGTCGGCACATGTCTACTATGGACGGAATGAGTGTGCTTGAGGCGACCCGCAAGGAGTGTGAGACAGAAATTGATCGACTCGGCTCTGAAAAATCACTCATTGCGAGCACAGATGCTCAGCTTAACCGGAATCGAGTGCTCGCTGAGGCAGCTATTGCCGAGATGCACGCACATAATACATTAATACTATGGGCAGATGATGAGGATGATCCGACTGCAGCACAAATATTTCGTGAGGTTGCCGCAACAGAGATTGACCACTATGAGCGGGTGATTGCGCTAGCTGATAGTGCCCCTGATGACCCAAACCAAAGCCCCAATTCGCTTCATAAACACCTCCGCAATCTCGAGGAAACGCCAGTTCGCATCGGTGCAGGACTCTTGGGTCGACCGCTTGTTAGCTTACGATCACTGCTGCAGGTCATCAACTTCTTTATTAACGAGGGCAACACTGCAGCTGCCGACCTCTTCCGCGATCTTCGAAGTGAGACTAATGCAACGCTTGAACGCGGGGTTGAGTTACTTGATGCGGTTTGTGAGTCTAATGACGAGTATGAGCAGGCACGTGATGCTGCTGTTATGACAGTTAACGTTGTCTATGAGGTATATACCACTGATCTTGAGGCGCTTGGCATCGATCCAAAACCAATCTGTTGAGTCAGTGATGTCATCCAAATTTTCAAATGAGGATCATAAGCGGAATAGAACGGAGAATAAAAAACAGGCTGTAGGGTGCAGCCCCATCATTTGAAATTCTTATATTATTTTATTAATTTTAAAATATCTATCGAACTCGTGACTACTAATCCAACTCCAAGGGGAATGCCGGTCGCTAGCGATAGATCGATTGGTATGTCCGTTAGTGAATAGACAATAATGTATATTAATCCAGAAACATGAAGTATATATAATATCTTATTCTGCGAAACTGCTTGCTCTGCCTGGGTTATGCTGTCTATTACTTTACCGTCGGTAGGTATATCTAATTTTTTATTCGAATGTATTTCTCGTTCGGCTTGTATACCTCGTTTAATTAGACATTCGGTCATATCAGTTATTGTGTTGTCCCTCTCATCAGCTATTTCCTGAATCTTCTTTTTCGTTTCATCTGATACTTCTACGGAAAATTCTTCTTCGTTCATTATATGATATGTTATACTACGTGCTAACTTATACCAAGTGGAGGAGAATACCTGCGTGTTTAATTGTCCCCAGAAATCTGTGATTTCTTGTGTGAACGAGGCTAATCTCGATAACGTAGGATGAATCCGACAACGTGGAATCAATTCACCTTCGACCGATTACTTTGAGTTTCTAAATAAAAAACAGCGCGAGTTCCCCGCCCTACCGAGGTCGGGGGTGAACCGCGTCACTCCGGCGCATGTTCCGTCTCTTCGATATACTCTTTAATCACCTCCTCCGACACTGCACCTGTCGTTCCCACGCACTACCCAACCGTCAGAACCGGTCACCGCAGAAATACGACTCCCGAATCTCGCGATACCGCTCCAATAACTGCTTACTACAGTACGACTTGAACTGCTGGGCGAAGTCGGCTTGACTGTGTTCTGCGTGGTTTGAAATGCTCAAAACATTATCTGATCATAAGCTTAGGTCGAAGCGGACTCCAAACGACCTTCGAAGCCAGTCCACCCGTCATTCAATAAGACAGTATCCGATACCCGGCGCGGTGAACGCGAATCATTGAGGGGTTCGTTACTATGCTTGCGGGTCAAGCGTCAAACGTGTTTGATACTTATGTCTCCTACAGCGCTGTATTGCCTCTGTACTTGTTTTTTCGGTCGCTTCTTGAGAAAAAGTCCTTAGCGCCTCAATTCAAATAGAATCATGGAATCATGGTTGCGATCTTGAATCTCCCACCACGGAAGTACAAAGAGAAAGCTCGCGCCTCAGGGAGAATGAATCCGACGATTGACGACGTAACCCACGGAGTTTGGAATCCTCAATATTATTTGAGCTTCGACCGTATTGTGTAACAATGATCTTTCCCACACCGGCACGACGGTTTCACCACCTACTGGTCTTCGACCAGCGACCGTGATGGATACTAAGATCAAAACCAAAACCAAAACCAAAACCAAAATTAGCCCGCCGCGTCCCTGTAATGAAGACGTGCGGTATCCAGTCGGCTGAATACCCAACCATGGAGGGATGTAGTATTCCCGTCGGAGCGTCTAGCGTGTCTGGATGGGAAAGCACCGTTGATAGGGCTGCACCCGTTTCAATACATGTCCTCGGTGATAATTGGATAGCCCCCATTGAACAGGTCACGCGAAAGCGTAATTGAATCCGGAGGAAACACGAAACCTCAAGCTCCCCTTTGGAGAACCCTCGCGCTTTCGTGCGGGCAGGATATTAATTGGACTTCATTTTCTGTGAATACGAAACGCAACCAGACGTGACTGTAGGGAACATCCAGTAGATTCGAACCGTCTGGGACGGTGACCACTGATGATTTTATTTTGTCTGCGGCAGATAGATTCTTATTAAACGGTGCATTGACAACAAGGTCGGCACATCGCCATCGATACTTTGAGTAAAATTCGCAAAAACGAGAACAGCGGCTCATGGAACCGGAGCAAGTGTGGTGATAAGAAACTCCACGGATGGGAGTTCGCTCGGATACAGCACCGCGAAAATGATATTCTCATAGTGTGGTCGGAAGCGTGACGCAAGTCGTGTGGTGAATATTCGTGGACGGATAACTCAATATCCTCCAAGCGAGAATATGGGTAACGGTCGTTTGGCACGGCTAGTGGCCTGCCTGTTTGTTCAAATCTCTGGACCATTCTGCCCGAAAGAACAGATGAGTGATGAGTGATGAGTTGTGAATCTTGACATCACAACGTCGGATATCCTCGCCTACGGCGGGAGGAATGTCAGTAACCCAGATCGCAGAATAATGTCACAAATGAATGAATATAGGCTAAGCTGTTCAACTGATTCATGGAGAGTTTGAATACAGATTTTGATTCGATTAAACACAGCTTATCTAGGTATAGAAATATTATTTAGCAGTTAGTAGAAGATTCACATGTGCCTCGTCTTGTGATCCGATACCCGACACAAATGTTACATTGGTCTGTGGAACCATCCGAAATAATAGCTGATATCGAGGTAACAGACGCCGTATGTAATACAGGAGATATAACAATTCACTAATGAGTCAAGAGCAAATTACCATTGAGTCGGATAAGTCGGGACCACTGGATACATTTCGACAGTTCTTTGCACTACAGCGAGATGTGCTAGTGCTTTCGTTATCGATGTTTGCATTCAGTCTTGGGTTTCAGATGACCAATCGATTCCTCCCCGAGTATATTATTGCACTCGGGGCGTCGGGATTTGTGGTCGGTCTGTTTGGAACTGTTGGTAACATCATATCAGCGGTGTTTCCGTATCCTGGCGGCGCGATTTCGGACCGCATTGGATCTCGATATGCACTAACTCTATTCGGATTAGTTTCGACATTTGGCTTTGGTGTTTGGCTAGTTGCACCGAATCTCGGCGTGATTACCGTTGCCGATATCACAATTCAGCCCTGGATCTGGATTTTCGTTGGTCTATTGCTCGCACAGGGCTGGAAGTCGTTTGGTCTCGGCGCGACATTCGCAGTTGTCAAGCAATCGACGGATCCCTCACGACTGGCTACTGGATTCGCGAGCACTGAAACATTTCGTCGGACTGCATTCCTCATCGGCCCGGTGCTTGCGGCCGTGCTCATTGGTTTCCATCCAGCCTTCTCGGTGAGTTTCCGATACGTTCTTTCGGTAGCGATTCTCTTTGGGATTGTTGGAACTGTCGCCCAGCATATTCTGTACGACGCTAGTGAGGACTCCATGGGTGACTCATTCAATGGAATCAAGCAGATTAGACGCGATCTACGTGAGATGCCCGACCCGCTTCGTCCACTCCTTGTGGGTGATACACTTGTCCGATTCGCGAATGGGATGGTGTATGTATTTTTTGTATTGGTAATTACGCAGTTCTACGAGGTCGGGTTTAATCCGACAGCTTCGCTGGCGGGTTTCTCATACGGAGTCAGTCTCTCGCCTGAAGCGTTCTTTGGGTATCTACTTGGCGTTGAGATGTTGATTGCGCTCATCGCGATGGCTCCAGCCGCAAAAATCGCCGAACGTGTTGGACTTAAGCCAATCGTTGCACTTGGATTTGCGGTGTATGCGCTTTTTCCTATTGTGCTTATCGGTGGACCGGAGCTCCTTGCCCCGGTGATGCCACTCTCATGGGCGATGATCCTCATCTTTGCGTTCTCTGGGCTTCGTTTCGCCGGCTTGCCATCACATAAGGCACTAATTGTCGGTCCCGCCAAGAAGGGTGCCGGAGGACGCGTGACTGGCACATACTATTTACTGCGTAACACGGTCGTCATTCCAAGTGCTGCACTCGGTGGCTATCTTTGGGAGTTCGTGAGCCCAGAAGTCGCATTCACCATTGCAGCAGTAATCGGCGTTGTTGGGACTAGCTACTTTCTTGTCTTTGGCAGAGAGTTTGAAGCATACCTTTGAAGAGATTTTCTTAGCGTCATGATGTCATGATTACATTCGACTGAGTGCTAATATTGATACGAAGAAGGCACTTAGCGGGATACAGAGCTACTTCACTGAAATGAATAACATCGAAATCACTGATATTTCATCGAGTTGTAGATCATATGAACCACTTGAGAGTCCCATTGTCGAAACAAGCACGCAAGCAGCCGGACATGTCGGTGATGAGCAGGTCTACCGGCGAAGCGCGACCGGTGATGGCAAGATTAAGCTGCTTCGATATAATGCGATTCCAATGATTAAGCTTGGCTTCGACACCCAGACAGCGCACAGAACTGATGAGTGTACAACGACTGAAAATTTGACTTGCAATGTTATCAGTTGCGGCACGCTTCCGGTTCCACATGAGCAACTCATGAGTGTCGATAAATGATCGTAGCACTTGAGGGACCGATAGTCGCAGCAATGGCGCTTGTTATGCTTGTTGCCGGAACGACAAATGGACTTGCTGGCTTTGGGTTTGCCCTTGTCGGGACGATGGCACTCGCAACGGTAATCGATCCAGCAACGGCAGTTGTCTTCATGATTATCCCGATTCTTGCTGTAAATCTCTCGCTGGTCCGTGAACTCTCCCGAGATGAGCTTCAAAATTGTAGTCGACGGTTTAGTCCACTCATTGCTGCAGCACTAGTCGGAACAGTTGTTGGGATGGCAGTCCTCGATAGCATCCCGACCGCTCCATTGCGCGTTGGTCTCGGGGCTCTGACACTTGGATTCGTTGTGACCGCTCAACAGCGTATTCCTCTTCCAAAATGGTCAATGGGTGGGAGCAGAAATATTACTCATACGCGAATTGGAATGGTTGGTGTGGGTGGGGTTTCCGGACTGCTGTTTGGCGGAACGAATGTTGGTGTGCAACTCATTGCGTATCTTCGAAGTTTTGAGCTTTCTCATGGACTCTTTGTTGGTGTCGTTGCACTCGTATTCCTGGGATTGAACGGGATTCGTATTGGTGTGGCGAGTCTCCTTGGACTATATCCGAATCAAGCGCTTCTACTCGTGTCCATTGCCGCTGCCGTCCCAGCCGCGATTGGAGTCACTATCGGGAAGCGTCTCCGAGTTACTGCTAGTGAGCGTTCTCGCAGACTTGTCGTCTTAGGACTTCTCACCGTGATCGGATTTCGTCTGGTCAGCGGTGGATTGGAACTAATATAAATGCCGATATCAATACAATAGCTGTTAGTATGTGTTTACTCCCAGAACGATTTCGCCACTCTCTAGTAAATTGCTCTTGACTCTGCGATAGAGCAATGCAGACGACAAGGTGTTTTCTGAGGGACGGTCTCCCTTAATGACCGCGACGCGATTTGCAAATTAATTCTCAATTCTGGAGGTAACCGGTCTCTATTCGTTATTCTCAGGGAGCGTGGTACGGTGAATTTGTGGTTTATACGTGAGCGGTGAAAATTACCGTATCAAGATTTCTCCCGGCTGGTTTTGGAGCCCGGTAACTCAGAAAAAGAAGATTCCTGTAGAGTAATAGTGATCCGAAAACGCTGTTAAATCGCTGTGCACTTGGTGCACAGCTGTCTTAGTCTGTTATTTTCTTGCTACGTCTTAGTTTTCAAAAGTTCTCTAAGCCATTACCGGAGACCGTCCTGTGTCGTCTGCACTGGTTGAGGTGTATTGTGATGGTCACTGATAAGAAGGTGGAGCAACTGCTTGAGCGGATCACTCATCTCGAAAATCGCATTGATGAACTTGAGCAGGAGAATAAAGAGCTCAAGCAAGCAAATCAGCAACTCCGGAAAGAGAACAAGCGTCTCAGAGCCAAGCTTCGGTGGTACGAGGGACCACATACACCACCGAGCAAAGACCAATCGGACCAGGAGGAGTCGTCCTCGTCCGGTGTGGACGAGGACGACGAACAACCACGTACTGACGGTGGCACCCCTGGTCGAAAGTCCGGACATGATCCGGAATGGCGCGACGCTCCTGACCCTGATCGAGAAATCGAGGTTACCTGTGACTGCTGTCCAGACTGTGGTGAAGTGTTCGACGAGTCGGCGGGCGTCAGCCCCCGACTCGTCGAGGAACTCCCGGATCCACAGCCGCCAGAGGTCACACAGTACAACCGCCACCACTACGAGTGTCACTCTTGTGGTGCCGAAACTGTCGCCTCACATCCCGACTGCCCCGATGAGGGGCAGTTCGGGGTGAATGTCATTGCACAGGCGGCGCTCTCTCGGTACGATCACCGCCTTCCCTACCGGAAGATCGGCGATCGCTTCGAACAACTCCACGGACTGGAACTGTCAGGCGCGTCCGCATGGCACTCGACCGAGCGCGCTGCGCGCGCCGGTCGCTGTGAATACGAACAGATTCGCCGTCAGATCCAGCAAGCCGGCGTTGTCCACGTTGACGAGACTGGAATCAAACGCGACGGCGAACAGGCATGGATCTGGACGTTCACCACCGAGGAACACACGCTGTACGCAGTCAGAGAGAGTCGAGGAAGTGATGTTCCCGCGGAAGTCCTCGGCGAGGACTTCGCGGGAACGGTCGTCTGTGATGGGTGGACGGCGTATCCGGCTTTCAGCAGCAACCTCCAGCGGTGTTGGGCGCATATTTTACGGGAGGCTGAAGATGCCGCCGACAAACAGGTGGAAGGCGAACCAATCTACCGTGCCCTCAAGCAGCTGTACGTCGCTCTCCAGACCCGGCTGGAGAGCGACTTGACAGTCCGTGAGCGAGCAGAACTCCAACTTGTGGCGCGGAGAGAGCTTGAATCGCTGATAGAACGGTCAGTCCCTGACGGACCAGTGGCAACACTACTCGGGAAGATCGAAGGGGGTCTCGACCACTGGCTCACCTTCATTGGTGAGCCAGCGGTCTCTCCAACGAATAATTCAGCTGAAAACGCCCTCCGTGAGCCCGTAGTTCTCCGGAAAATCATCGGAACTCTCCGCAATGACCGCGGGATGTTCGTTCACGAAACGTTGCTGTCCCTGCTGGCGCCATGTCGCCAGCAGGGACGCAATCCTTATGGCGAATTCAAGCGGGTCTCCCAAGATAATGAGATGATTCCACGGGCTCAAACCGTGCCGGCAGTTGAATCATCGGGGTAAAGACATACAGCTGTTAAATATAAGAAGTGGTGTTCTCATCCTGCTCAAGTTGCATGAGTGCATATTGAGTGAGTAGAAAACATGAGGTGGTAACATGAGTCTGTATTAGCGTATAAATCACCGAGATAGACTCTCATGAACTCACCTCGGGGCAGTCGGCGTAAACAACCTGTGCATCAACTATAGCACCTGAATATTAACCACCGTTTGCAACGAGTTTCTCTGCTACATAATTTATTTTTTTTGTCAGTTTGTTATCTCGGGTCAATCCAAACGTTGTAAAGTGAAAAGTCGTCAAATACATATAACATATTAAGAAATATTTGAGTATCAGATATCGATTTTTAGTCGATACGAGCCGGTGATAGTATAATGAGAGTACAGCTGTGATAATATGTACATAAGCTAATATCAATTAAAAATGTCTTTTTGATGTCCGCTGATAGTTTAGACGTATTTATCACTTTATGCTAGTATTCATTTTTATATACATGAATCATGCCATAACTTAGTGAATCGCCTCACAGAATTAATCGCCAAAGTTGGAAAACTCACTTATGATTCCTTACGACGGATACCAGACGCGCAGACGATTTCGATGATCCGAGACGGTCGTTGTGGGCAAGCGCTGACGCTCAACGGTCCTCATCACGCATTATATTGACGAGACCTCTGGGACATGCAAGCGCATAGAGTCGCCGGTCGTCCCCATACGTCGATATAATGACAGTTGGTGCCCCTGGACGGATTAGATCATATATACTCGAGTTAATAGCGATATTTTCGATTGTCTTCCGTTGGACTGTCCACTGTGGCGTCTCAAGCAGGGTATCGTAAGCGACGATCTGATGCGGGTACACCTGATACTCCAAATGCCCACGCTCTACGTCAACCCCGATGACCCGACCACCAGCGACCAAGGCGGTCGCAGCGCTGAGTGTCACGACCCCAGCCTGGGTACTGACGAACAACCCAATGACCCCCGCGAAAAGTGGGAGGATGGCATACGGTGGCGCTATCAGAATCAACGGAGTCAATCCCGGCGCTCTGATGAGGAGACTTCGACGGTCTGTTTCGAACACTGCAATCGGGTCGCCGTCTGGCACCTGCCGTTCAACTGATTCATCTGCCCAGTCGGCGGGACTCAGGCTACTACCTAACCCGAATCCGAGTGCACCTCGAGAGAGATCGACAAGGAGTTTGACTGTGGTCGCAACAATCAATATTCCCACCGGCGCAGTCTGCCCAATCGCGTCGAGCGCGTAGAGCCCACCAATCCCGAGGACAAATACACCAAGCACATAGCTTCCGGACATTGCTGACCGAACGGACCAATCGGCGTACTGTGTGGTCCAAAAATACTCGCCAATCCCGATGACATGGCTGGCGATTACACCGAACACTGCGAGCGCAAGACTCCCGACGGGGATTCCCCCAGAACTGGACTCGACAGCAACAACTACAATGGAACCAGCGATTGGCCAGAAAATAAGCATCGCAAAGAGTCCGCTGAGGACAACGTGGATATTGCGGGGATAGACCGGTGGAAATGGTCCAAACGAGACACCACCGCGTTTTTCATCCCACGACTGCCCAGGGAGAGATGTGAGTGCAGTATCCTCTGGTTGACGCTGTGCAAATAAGCCTTGAACTGCTCCTCGGACCGTAACGACGGCTGCCTCTACCCAATAGACAAATAATAATGCACCAACTGACCACTCAAGTACGACAACGCCGACAAAAACGACGAAATTGGCTAAGATAGCCTTCGCAACGCGTGTCGGAGCATCAGATTGAATCACACGCACATATCTCCATTCAGTCTCCAGGTTGAACTTCGCAGGAAAGTGATTTTCATGAGATGATATATCAGTTATCTGATAGTGACATCGTCGTCACGGTCTGAGGTTTCGAATTGTATCGACCGATGACCTGCTGCTAGCAGAACAATCAGCAGTCTTCTATCTCCTCGAATTTGCATCAATAATATAGCTGTGATAATCAAGAGCCATAGTATTGCTTTCGTATATAGTGCGTGAATTGCTCAGCCAGGCGTTGTATTGAAACAGGACTGCCATGTTTGAAACTATCACGAATACCGGTGATGACAACCCGGTCTATGCAAGTTCTTCGTATGGTTGGACAACGACGAAGCCATCAGAGCTGTCAAAGTCCATCTGTAACCGCTCACCCGACTCTTGACCAACCATATCAGATAGATTCTTATTCACCTCAATAGATGGGTCGGTGCCACCCCAGGCGACCGTCGCGCTTGGGTCGGTCGAAACGGGGCGATCTAACACAATTGGATCACCATGAGTGGTGATTGCGATATATCCGGGACCCTGGAGATATACATTGGTGAGACCACCAGCGAGTGAGCCTGCAAGGCTATCGATTGTGTCAATTTTGAAGGATACATCATTCTCGAATGCAAGAACATCTTCACCATTAACGGTGATTGCCTCATCAGCATCGAGTTTCAGCAATTGAACCTTTTTTTGCTGATCGGCAAGGTATAGCTGTCCATCTCCCTCAACCGTCATCACCGGTGTGCCCTCGCCGCTCGCAGCTTCCTTAAGAAATCCCGTGATCCCACCTTCAGCTGAGGACTGACCAGTGAATGAAAGGTTCCCCTTGTAAGCGACCATCGAGCCAGCTTTTGCCATGACAGTCCCAGTAATATCAATATCAAGCGTATACGAGTTCTCAAGTTCAAACATTTCGGCAGTCTCAGTTGAGCTATGCTCAGTAGTGAACTGATCAATATCCATACTTTGTATGAAACATGACTACAACATCAATGTGACTGCAGTCTTTCTGATGCTGCAACAAATGGCGAGTGAATAACGACGAGTCGGTATATTGAGAATGCTTGAAAATACATGTATACAATACCTGATGTGAAGTAGCGGTGATTTATACAGTTTCGAGGCGGAAACCACAGCCTTAGCCGTGTGGGAGGAAGCCGCCAACTGTGAATCAACTACAATACTGTAGCAGGTTGACTCCCTAATGTCAATAAATAAGTGTAAATAATATGTATTATACAGTAGAGGAATGTGCTGAGCGGGATCGGCGAGCCCGACTGAAATCCTCGGTATCTACAGTTTCAGGATCTCTTTGGAACAATTGTAGTGGAGTTGATTACCGGCGTTCTGTAACCCCTACAGCCGGTATCACTGTCTGAATCGCTTCTCGCCTCGATTTTTTTAGTTCAAAATACCTCTGAGAGCGTCTGAAACGTCCGGTTACGACTCCACGAACTCATGGGTAAGAGACAGCCCTTTAGCAGTGGGTACCTGACATGGGTATTTACTGGGTGAAAGAATCAGTCTATGTGCTTTGCCTGCTCGGTTGGAATAATCGTTGCGAACTCATCGCTGAGGTGTGCCAGAGCAGTGCGATGGACGACAGGCGCATCAAAATGTTCACTATTCAGTGTTCGGTCGAACGTTGCTGTTGCATCTGCAACGATATAGATCTCAAACCCACGGTTTTCAGCCATTCTAGCCGTTGTTGAAACACAATGGTCGGTCGTCAAGCCACAAATGACAAGCGTTTCATAATTCTGTTCATGCAGCCACTGCTGTAACCCGGTATCGATGAATGCACCATTAACTCGTTTAATGAATTCTGGTTCGTCTCCCGTCGGAGAAAGAGCAGCCTTGTAATCGAACCCTGGTTGACCCTTTTGAAGCGGGGAATCTGATTCAGTCGAGTTATGTCGAATGTGGACAATCGGACGATCACGTTCCCGCCAGAATGAGAGCAATCGTGCAGCGTTTGCTTCGGCGTCAGGATTATTGCGAGTTCCCCATTCGGAATGATCAAATCCTTGTTGAAAATCAACCAGTAATAACACTGGGGGTGTGGATAACATTGACTATGCCGGTGGACTCAGGAGATTTTCGTCATCTAACAGCCGGTTCGATTTCGGATACTCACGTGTAATGTTGATTGGGCACTCATCGGGTGCCTGCTTGTCGTCTGACGAGAACATATATTGAGGCCATTCTCGGTCCTCTTCGACTCCCCAGTCACCAAGATCCGCGTGCGGACAGACACCGTCATAATCCTCTAAGCGGTCTTGGATAGTTTCTCTGGCGCGTTCTCCCATATCAGTGTCAGCTGTTACTCCAAGATTCTCAAATAGTGCTCGTGGTTGGAATGTAATCTCAAGACCAATTGGGCAGTAGCGGCTTTTCCGAGTATCATAAAATGGTGCTCGACAGGTTGGGAACATCGGTTCACCGCCAAAGGAGAACTCCCAGTGTGGATCGTCTGGATCAGTCGGGATATCTTTGGGCCACGGTTTGGTATCATGCACATGCAGGAATTGGAGAATATGCCACAATGCCTCGTGATACTCGCCCTCTGAGAGTTCCTGATTAGGAGGCCTAAAAAATACAACCAGGGATGCACGGTCACTGTAGTCTTGGTATATTTCAAGATATGAAAGAAGCGTTCGACCCAGATTCAGTAGTGCATTCTTTTCAGTCATTGAAGAGACTGCAGTGTACAGCGGATCACCGTTAGCAACAGATTCAGCGCCGAAAAAACAGGGAAACGGCGCGTCATTGCGCTCGCCAAGCAGCCCATCGCGGAAGGTGTTCCAGTGGGCAGTAACCCAGTCAGGAGCGGCTCCCGACTCGACGCGTTCCTCAACAGTTGCTTGATCCTGAAGATTCCCAACGATACAGTTCGTCATGATAATATATATTTACTCAATATACTCGCCTATTTATATAGGTCGCGGACTCAATCTTGATTTCATGATCGCGTTCAACCGCAGCAAGGATCTCAAACTCAATCAATGTCAGCTCACTGCCTTTTTGCTCGGTAAACGTTCCCTCTTGCTGGAAATACCTTATCAAACTCTATATCCATCGTTGCAACGTGGTGCATCCGCTCCGTACGCTATGTCTCCGACAGTTTATCCGCTAAGATTTCTTGACGTGCAACTTCAATCCTGACCGCTAATTCTCTGACGTGCTCAGCACGACGCTAAAGACTCTCCTCAATCAATCGCGATTGCATCTCCTCAGGTGAAAGAGGTCCAGCAAACTCAAGATTGGTATAGAGATCTTCAGCAGCCTCAATCTGTCCCACATGAGGAAACGTCCCGCTCATATTAAATGGATTGGCTGGCGGTTCGATACTTTCGACGCCAAGTTCTACCGATGGTCGAGTGGGAGTGTCCGACTAAACCACGGGAAGCCTCGGGGCTTGACTCCGAGGCGGTTCACGAGGCGAAAGAGGAGCATTCTGTCAATATGAGTTATTTGCCCCTTGTACTGATCACGTTCATACTGAACCGTGCGATGAGGTCAAACCTACCACTATGTGCGCAACTTATCAGGTTCTTGATTATATAAAGAGGTTATTTCGTTGAGGTCCCTTTCAAAATTCAACCGCCGTCGTGTTCCAACTCAGGATCCGTGACTCGAAGTTTACCATCGACTTCGTAGAGCCATCCTGAATTCAATAATTGCTCAATTGCGTACTCTGCATCGGATAACTCATCGGTAAATTCTCTGTGAGCAATGAGTTCCCTACCGGCGCGATCGCGAGCGAGTTCCTCACTATCAGCGTCTGCAATCTCAACCGACAGGATCTGATATCCTTGTTCAACCCAGTCGGGCAACGACCGTGGCTCATTAGACCACATGCTTTCTCACTCTTTAGTCACCAATATACAACTATCTGTCTGCATTCAGTGTTAATCTTCCGCAATATGTCTGACGTATGTCTGATAATATCGTGTCTCACTCTTTGCTGTTTGATACCTCCGGTAAGGGGGCAGCTCCAGATATTTATGTGTTGGTGATCAGCTGTTGGCAATATAGCCAATGTTATTTGAACTGAGACATACACTGGCACGTGAACGCGTGCTGACACGTCAATGACCCGGACGTTCTGCCTCTCAGCAACGACATATGGGTAAATATCTCCATTTCAGGAACAGATGGAACTACGGTTATATGACAGTCACAAAATACACACAGGTCGCTGACACGTAGCGAGCGGAATCCCACCTCCTGAAGCGGTGGGAGGAGGTCAAACATGATTGACATTCTCCTCGGCGTAAACGCGGAGGAATCGTGAGCGTGAGCGTGAATGGTGGAGATTTCAGGTTTCCAGCCTCACCGAACTCCAGTGCGGTGAGAATCCGTGTGGGGTTCACGGACTGTGGCGAGGAGGGTGGGACTGCTGGGAGTGCCACATCTCAGCCCTCGGTACTCCCATTCTCCATCGTGTTCGGATTCCCGGAGTCGGTTGTGCCGGAGAATCCGGCAGACTTCTGTGGACTCGGAGTTAATTTCTGTGCTATGTTCAAGCAGTCGGGCACTGCATTTGCATCTGCGTCGATTCAGTATCAGAACCGACCGTTCACTTGACTGGTTCGGATTATTGTCTCATTGCTTGGGGCGGACAGGCCGCCATCGGCGGACTGGAGGGAATCGCTCGGTTCCCAGCCTGATTCCTACCGATATGTGGAACTGCCTGTCAGTTTAAGTTGCGGATTGTCAAGTCTCAGAGTGGCTTTCGTAGCATAGACTGACTCCGAGTTGTCGGATTAATCCTGCGGCTGTAGCGATTCAACAAACTTCTGGGTGAACTGATTCACTCATTCGATGCGAGAGAACTATTCTGACTGATGCATGTCTACTCAAGTATCTACTTCTTCTGTGAACTACTAAACCGGCAGGTATTCTCCTTGATTCTGTATGATAACGAACAAAGATTCCGCAGTATCCCAATCGGTCACACTGAATAAAGTACATAAAATCGCCACCAATTGTCATTAGTCGTCAGCGACGATAGATTTTGGATTCGTACCGACCCGACGGTCTAAGAAGTCCGCAAGTGCTTGAAATGTCCGGAGTTTCTGGTCTTGGTCTGAGGAAGCGTGACCCTCTTCACCCAATTCTTTATACTCATAGTCATCGGTTTCTTCGAGGTCACGGTCCTCAAGAGCCTCTTTGAAAATGCGAGCCTGTGAGATGGGGACGCGTCGGTCATTAACGCCGTGGATGAGGAAAATCGGAGCATCAAGGTTCGAAACATAGTTTACCGGAGACCGCTCTTCATAGATTTCAGGATTCTCCGTGGGCGTACCGAGGTATTTCTCCATCAGTTCGGTCCGGAAGTGCGGCATGGTGGTTTCGAACATATCCTCAAGATCTGTCAGTCCAATCCAAGCAATTCCAGCCTCATATAGATCTGGATACTGGACCATCTGCCAGTACGCGGAATACCCGCCGTAGGAGCCTCCAAAGACGACAACTTGGTCATCATTAAGCCAGTCATGCTCATCGAGAACGTGTTCAGTGATGGTGACGATATCGCCTTGCTCTGCACCACCCCAATCGTCGTACAGTTCTTCGACAAACTCTCGACCCCGACCAGTCGAGCCACGGTAATTTACCTGCAAAACAGAGAACCCAAGCGAGACTAACACCTGGCTATAAAGATTAAATCGCTTGGTGTCGCGTGCTCGCGGACCGCCGTGAGGGTTAATAATGAGTGGCGACGGACGCTGTCCCGAGTCGAATAATAGTGCGCCAATCTCAAACTCCTCATAGGGATCGTGCTCAACTGCCGCTTGATCAGTCTCAGGGACACCATCAGATTCGACAGTAATGTAGTCTGCATCAGCGAAGTCATCTGTACTGAAGGGACCATACTCCGCTTCGACCAGTGTCTTGTGCTCGTGTGTCTCAATATTATAGATCAGTAATTCCGGACGCTGGGTTGGAGTAGTGTGGGTCAGAAGAACTCGATTTTTATCCACAATCGCCTCCGTACCGAAACTTGCAACACCACCAGGGAGATCAAACTCGGTTGCCTCGCCGGTCTCACTATCGTAAATAATTGGGACAGATTCAGCTTCTCGGCTTCGATAGCCGAGGACACGTTTGCCGTCTGGCAGAAACGCCTTTGGACTCTCTTCAAATTCATCATTTTCAAACCACGTTAGTTCCTCAGAATTGACATCATAAACACCAAGTCGACCGAGATCTGTCGAGTTGTCTGAAATAAGAAGACGCTCTCCGTCTGGTCCCCAATCAGCAGGCGAGGCTTCTGCACCAGTATCTCCAATACCAAGATTTTGCGTCGTCGCCCCGTCTGTATCGGCAATGTAGATATCCTGATTATCGAAGTTGTCGCTTTCATTTGTCGCGTAAGCGATTTGATCACATTCCGGTGAAAGAATAGCACCGGCGGCGGCTCGTTCGTACTCGGTTATTTTTGCCGTCTCGCCGGATGAGAGATCATGATTATACAGATTCATCTGACCGTCGCGGCTGGAGCCAATAATCAGTGTATCGCCGTCCTCACCAATATCATTGATAGCGACCTGTCCGTCCATTTCGACAACAGCCTCAGCCTTGCCATCCTGAGAAATCCGGTAGATATCGTTTTGCTCGTTACCGTTATTATCGAGGTGAAAAAAGACGCTGTCTCCGTCGGCAGCCCAATTGATGGGCCATCGGGCATTCCGGGGAACATCACTCTCACTCCACTGAGTTACCTCACCACTCTCGACATTGAGGATGTGCAACTCGTTGCGTCCAGTGATATCATAATAGAACGCGACCTGATCCCCGTCTGGGGAGACCGTTGGGTGGGCGAGCGTCGGCAGTGTTGCAAGCTCCTCAAGCAATTCTTCTGTATCTTCAACATGACTCATATACTATATAACCCGGTCTCGATTGGGATAAAACTCTCTGGAGGACTCATCTGATAGTCAAGAGGACTTCGCCTGACCGATAATCGACGACTCGATCTGTGATGTGCTGAAATGCTTAATCGGTCATATCCTCGAAGATGCTGCGCTGAATACAGATCTTCAACACAGCAGCCAGCGCTACAAGCGTTATAATAGTCGGTTCTCGTCTCAAACGAGTAGATACGAGCAACAGCACGCTGTAGTGATCGTTTGGCTGGATTACTGACACTCTATCATGTAATAAACTCTGAAGTTTGTCACTCGCATGAGTAACTGCAGGTGTCGGTAAAGATGTTTGATACAGAGAAACAACCCGAGACATGGTTGATCGATATGGACGGCGTGTTGATACGTGACGATACTGCTCTTCCAGGATCCGAGGATTTTATTCATCAACTCAGAGAGCAAAAACGTCAGTTCCTTGTGCTAACTAACAACGCAATTTACACACGACGCGATTTAGCTGCTCATCTCTCAGAAGTTGGAATTAATATCCCAGAAGACCGGATTTGGACCTCAGCTGTGGCTACAGCACAATTTGTCTCGAATCAAATGCCGGACGCTTCAGCGTACGTAATTGGCGAGGCTGGGTTGAAAACGGCGCTTCACGACGTGGGCTACACGCTTACCAGTACTAACCCAGATTTTGTCGTTCTTGGAGAGAGTCGGACATATTCATTTCAGAACATCACCGAGGCTGTCCGGCTGATCAACCAGGGTGCGCGATTCATCGTGACAAACCCAGACGCGACGGCTCCTTCGGCTGAGGGTCCGCTTCCAGCCACTGGCTCCGTTGCCGCCCTCATCACGGAGGCCACTGGCAAGAACCCATACTTCGTTGGGAAACCCAATCCAATTATGATTCGTAGTGCGTTGAACCGACTTGGAGCCCACTCGAAATCTACGGCGATGGTCGGTGATCGAATGGATACGGATGTGGTAGCCGGCATTGAGGCTGGTCTAATTACGTATCTTGTATTAACGGGATCAACCAACCGCCAAGACGTATCGGAGTATGCATATCGACCGAATAAAATCGTTGAATCAATTGCTGATTTGATGGGTACCATCGAGTCTTCCTGAGACATGTGCGGTGGCTTGGCGTCCGAAAAGAACATCATAGACTCTGTTTATTTTATCTTATCATTTATTTAATATCAAAGCTATTTCCGTCTACTATTGTTACAATTCAATGATGGAACCGCTCGAGATTGGATTACGGATTTTCGGTGGTATCATTCTTATTTTGGTGAACGCCTACTTTGTCGCAATTGAGTTTGCATTAACCCGTGTCAGACAGTACCCCAAATCAGAGTTCGACACACCCGGACTTGAACTCGCTTGGGAGATGACCAATGATTTGGAGTTTTATCTGACTACCTGTCAGGTTTGGATCTCCGCAACGAGTATTGCGCTTGGGATTATTGCCGAGCCTGGATTAGCGGCTCTGATCGAACCCGTATTCGAGAACACTACGCTCGCATCGGTCGGGGCTGGTTCGCTGCTTGGATTCCTCATCATCAATTTGGTCCACCTGACACATGGAGAGCAGACGCCCACGTATCTCGGTGTCGAGCGCTCCAAACAGGTTGCGCAATATGGGGCACGGGTACTGTACTGGTTTGCAAAGATACTCGCTCCAGCCATCTGGGTTGGCGACTCGGTTGCGAAGGGAACACTCGGTCTGTTTGGGATCGAGATGACCCAAGCATGGACAGAAACCGAAAAAGAAGTCATCGAAACTCGTGCTGACCTCCGAACCCGGCTTGGATCAGTACTTGAACAGGGCGAACTACCTGCGGATCGTCGTGAGGAGATCATGAATGCGTTGACAATCGGCGAACAGTCGGTGAGAGAAATTATGATTTCCGCTGATGACATCATAAGCCTGTCAACTGAGGATTCCCCTGAATCGAACTTCCAGAAGCTCGAAGAGTATCCGCATACACGGTATCCACTAATCGGTGGGGAATTGAGCGACTTCCATGGTATTGTCTATAGCCCAGCTTTGTTTAGTCATCGTGAGCAACTGTCTAATGATAATGATGCATTAATTGAACTTGCAGCACCGACAATGACACTATCGCCCGATACCGATGTGAGCGATGCGATTGACCAATTCCAGACAGAACAACAAGAGATGGGGCTCGTCATTGAAGACGGTGAGGTCACCGGGTTGGTGACCGTCACCGATCTACTGGAAACAATCATCGGTGATATTGAAGACCCACTTGATCAAGACAACCCTAATGTACTTAGCTAAAATGAACACCAGACGACTGAGAAATATCGACTCTCCGTACTGAACGCTTGTGGAATGCTTGTGGAATTGTTCTCTCAGATTCGTATATGACGTTTGTCAGTCCGAGTAGCGTTATCGACCAATTCTGAGTCGTAAGATCATCAGTTGACATCCTCCCGCGCCTGAAGACCTGTCTCTTACCCACAACTCGAGTCAGGATTTTAGCGGAACGGGATCGGCGAGCACGACTGAAATTCTCGGTATCTACAGTTTCAACACCTCTTTGGAACAATTGTAGTGGAGTTGATTACCGGCGTTCCGTCACCCCCACAGCCGGTATCACTGTCTGAATCGCTTCTCGCCTCGATTTGCTGAGTTCAAAATATCTCTGACAGTGTCTGACACGTCCGGTTACGACTCCACGAACTTATGTGTAAAAGACAGGCCTGAAGACGCCCTCAGAAATCGGAGATTTCTGGTGTGCGAACGAGACCCTAGTGATTCAACAAACTTCTGGGTGAACTAATTCACTAAGTCGATGCGAGAGAACTATTGTGACTGATGCATGTCTACTCAAGCACCCACTTCTTCTGTGAGCTACTAGGTCTGATAATGTTCCGGAATTTCGATACACTTCACCCGTGCCTGTCGAGCATCTCAGCCACTTGGCTGTGATTAAGGATTTTCGCTCGGTGGGTTCGGTGGATGTGCATCACGGAATACATCTATAATAAATCATGTAGATTTTATACTAAATGTTCGATTGAGGCGTTATATATCCAGTCGTACAATCGAATGATGATTGATATAGGGTAGTGTCGGATTCATCCTGACCCTGTAGTACTCCGTGAAACATTTTGAACTATCGGTCCTACACAACAGTACCAGTAGCTACTCTATAACAAGATTTTGGATTGAATTCCTCAATAAGTTTTCAGGAGAATCAAAGAGTCAGGTATTCTCCTTGCTCTTTATATTTAATACGAACCAATCTCAGTACATATTTTATAGAGCACACTTTAATAACCGCATGAGACCGCTCAGAGTCAAACTCAATATCTCTGAGGAAGAGCATCACTCAGCAGCACGAGAGACATTTGAAACAATATCAACGATACATGATGATCAGGCGATTTTCCAAATCAATCAAACACAGTATATCAATCAAGACACCTGGGGATTCAAAATAACATATCGTACGAAAAGTGAGTTCATCCAAAGTGTCTGCTTGAATGATATTGAACAGGTAATGTGGCACGTTGCACCCAACTCGTTCGAGCGAAGAGTGACATCTGAGTAAACCGCTCGCGGTCAAGCCCGTGGTATCCGTCCTGTGACTCTGTGAATCTGTGAATCTGAGCGTGTGCTTTTCACTGTGATTAATTAATCTGGTATAGAACGCGTGATAGCTCACTTTGTATGGACCGAACGTACGGCAAGTGCTGCTTCGCATACACATGAGCTTCCACATTTCGGACAAGGTCCATCAGTATGTCCAGCGATGGAGTGGGTATGCAAGATATCATACTCATGCGTCGTGAGTAATTGTGCTGGGGAGTCAGGACCACCATGAAACCACGCGTCAGCAACGAAATGATCGACATCTCGTGAGTCACCGATATCGTGTAATCGCTCGATCAGAGAGCTTCCAATTCCTTCACCGGTCCGCTCAGGGTCGACATATCCTGCATGAATAAATCCATACTGAGATCCGGGTGGAATCGGTTCAACTGTATCGATGAGGTGCATAGCGTCTCGCAGTTGTTCTTTTGACGTATATATCGTGAGTGCCATCACACCAACTGGATCATTGTTCTTCTCTGCGACTCGAACAAAGGTCCCATCACTCTCGTTATTCACTGGGACATCGTACGACCAATCATCAGCGAAATGTGATGTAATAAGCGAAGTAACTTCACTCATCTTGCTGTTATTGTCGGTGAGCGGACGTATAACCAGCATCTAGTATTACTGGTCTGCGCGCATGTATGTGTATTTATTTCTGCCCCTATGCAGTTCATTTACTTGATCAGACACGCCGCGAGGAGTCAGTTGTCTATTGATGATCGGTCCTATCAATGTCAGTGTCAATATTCGATTTCATGATGGAAGCTGGGAGACTGGAACTATCGTCGGAAGTGATCTTTATATTGATCTTGCAGTTATCCACATCACGAGTAACCTGATTCACGCCCGTGGTAAACGGCGGGATTCTCTCACTGATTAAAGATAGTCCAGCAGACACAACTACAAATCGCTGAGTACGTGGCATATCCGCAACCACCTCAACCTGTTGCAGCACTTGGGAGCCCACTCGGTTTGGATGGGTCAGTCACGACCGGTGTCGTTTCAGGTGTCGATCGCTCTATGCCGACATCAGGGAAATTTGCAATTCCCGACATCGTTCAAATGGACGCCGTCATCAATCCCGGGAACAGCGGTGGTCCATTGATTACAGCAGTTCCCGAACCGCTGCCTCGGGTGAGGAATATCCAGTTGCTGAGGGAAATCGAGCGAAGTACGGCGATAATCTTAGATCTGCGGTCTCAGTAAAAGTCATCTCCGAGGTCGTGCCAAAGTTAACCAATACAGGTTGGTATCACCATTCGTATCTTCGCGTCCAAGCATTAGATGTGACGCCGCGTATCATAAAAGCAATATTCCTGACACCATACGTGGTGTCACCGTGGTTAATGTCCGACAGCAAACGAAATATCACTTTTACCAGCGGACGACATGATTAATATCAGAACTTGCAGAACACTCAACAGAGAGCTTCTCAAAATCATTAATAGTGACTGAGGAATCCTCATCACCCTCGTCGAAGACAAAAGCACGACAGGTGCTTACTGAAGCACAGACATGTACATTGGCGACAGCATCGCAGGATGGCGTTCCTGAAGCGGCAACAATTCGGTTTGTTTCTGATCAGAATCTTGATCTGTATATTACGACTGAATCAATGTATCGAAAATACGAAAATATGACAGTCAATCCACGGGTTGCGCTCGTCGTCGATGAGGCGCAATATAATCTGCAACTGGAGGGGGTGGCGACAGAAGTACACGGTGAGGCTGCTGAACAAATTAAAAGTAAGTACAGAGATAAATACGGTCCCAGTCAGTATCTCAGGAATAATGATAGTGTGTTCTTTGAAATCATCATCGACTGGGCAAGACTTCTTGTTGATGGTCAGTTTCCACCAGAATTTGAGATGGTGATCGGCAGTAGTGACGCGGATCCACACGGGATTACGGTGGATCAAGCTAAGGGCTAATATCCTTCTTCAAGAGAAAATCCGTTAGGCTAACTTGACGATCCTCATCGAACAACCATTTACCGCGTATGCGAACCTAAACAGATTGTTCACGGTCTGCAATAGGGACTGTCAAGAGTGTCAAGCTTCAGCTCCGGTTTCCTGCACCTTATTATATTCAGACTCCCGAAATTATCTATTCAGAAATTCTTTCAGTGCCTCAGTAATCTCATCTTCAGCATGTGTCCCGGTGAGAACTTCGTATAGTGCGTCAGCGAGCATCGTGACCGACTCATCGTCCACCTGTGTTTCAACAATCTGACGATCCCCATGGAGTCGTATTGTCTTAATCGTCGGCGTATCGTGAATCACCTCGGTTGTAGTAAGAAATCCAGCCTCAGAGGGATAATCATGGTCAAGACGATCTAATCCGGCAGGGGTAATTGAGTAGAGTCCACGATCAACTTCCGTGACAAGACCAGATGCGCACAGTTGCGCTAATACCTCCGGAACGACCTCATCATCAAGATTACTTTGCTGATAGATATGATGCGTGTTCGATCGGCCATGAGCAAGTACCTGTAGAATACGCTTTTTAGCATCATTCTGTGTCATCGATATATATTTTTCTTTCAAATATGTCGGTATTGGCATTTTATCATGGTCTAGGGCAAGACCTCTTGCTTAAGAAGTGAGGGAAAATGAACGAGTAGTGAGAAGATATGCCTGATAGTTATAATTTTAATATTGTAGTCCGACATTCATTAATCGCCTAGCGTGGGAGTCATTCAAACCGCTAATGCAGACAGCAACATAATCCGTTCTTGTCGTTTCGTCATACAGTTTGGACAGGTTGGCTCAATCTCTCAACTAAGATGTTTGAGAAAGAGAGTCTGGTGAGGACTATGTACCCCACCACGAATAAGTCTCTTCGACTTGGAAGATAACTGGAATTTGAATAATCTTCGCTGGAAGCCCCGTCATTAAGCAAGTCATCTGTGATAGCTGAGTAGGTCAGGAGAGTTCACCAGCCACTCCGGTATTTTATTTGATCAGTCCAACAGAGACGAGTAATAACTGTATCCTAAGCAATTACTCGCCACGGTGGTTTTTTGACTTGACCACGTTAGTGAATCCATGTCCAAAGAGGTCCTCCGGGAAACATCAGGACGTGATTCAATTGATACCGCTGAAGTTGATCTTGATTGGCTTACACTCGAAGATGGCGAGTCAATTGAGTGGGTCAACACACCACATAGGTATAGTATCATCCCTGCATTTGTGATTGGAATCCCTCTTTCGCTTCTCCTTATTGGGATTCCGATCGTTGTTAGTTCATATCTTCAATATACGAATACAAATTATGTTGTCACAAATCGTGGACTGTACAGTAAACGTGGGATTTTATCTATGAATGTCCAGCAGATTGGGTTTGAAAAGGTTCAAAACACATCGTATTCACAATCGGTTCTGGGCTCATCACTAGGATATGGATCCGTCGACATTAGCACGGCTGGTGGATCAGGCGTCGAACTTCAATTCCGTAATATCCCGAACCCAGCATCGGTCCAAGAATTAGTTGCAAAAGAAGTCGATAGTCGACAACACGGTGAACCGGATTCCGCATCTGATGCTAACGAAGTTCTTGATGAAATTCTCACAGAGCTCCGGACAATTCGCTCGGTAGTAACCGACGATGCGGGTGAGAGCGACACTGACGGTATTCACCTCGCTGGCAATCACACATCAACTGATCAAGTATCAACTACTGAGCATACTGAAGACTGATGAGTAACGAATGGCGATTTCAATTTGATAATGAAAGAACTGTCTGGCAGGGGAATCCTCGGCTTTCAGCGGCTACCGGTGGGATTGCAATTGGTATTGCGCTTTCGATTCTTGCGCTTTTGATGGCAGTGCTCGTGGACAGACGGCTGGGTATAGCGAGTATCCTTGGCATCGGTATCGTCATATGGGCTGTGCGCCGGGTGCAACAAACAGAGTATGTCATCACAACTCGATCAATTTGGGCGAAACATGGTGTAATGAGACAAACTGTTCGACGAGTTGAGTTGTCGAAAGTCCAGAATACGGCTTATAGCCAGTCAGTTACTGGATCGCTATTTGAGTATGGCACGGTCACAATTGAGACTGCTGGTGGGAGTGATTTACAATTCCAACGGATTGACAACCCCGAGATTGCACGTGAAGCAATCACCAGTCGCATCGGTGATATGAGCGAAGAAATTCCAGGCTCACCCAATCAGTGGTATTCAGTGCTGCAACTTGTTCGTGATATTCGAGTGACGATTGAGTGAGTCTTTCAATATGATAGGGATTTATTGGTTAAGCTCATTATGCAACTATGACATTCAAACGTAGAATTCGTTCATATTACGCTGCGCTCCGCGCGGGCGAGCCGCTTGGTGAATTTTTTGCAGATGAGGACTCAATTGTGAAGTTCGGTATTTCAGACCGACTTGCCGGTGGGGACACAATTAGGGAAGGACTCAGCACACAGACAAGCCGGACAACAAACTGGGTCGTTGATAGTAAAAATCTCACCGTATATACGGCGAGCACTTATGCATGTTTCAGTGATGATGTTCGAATTGAGTGGACAGACACGGTTGAGGATGAGCGATACGCATTCGATACACGATGGAGTGGAACGCTTGAGGTGAGGGATACTGATATTGAGGCAGGTGAGGCTAATCCGGTGTTTATTGGAATGCATGTGAGCACCCCCCGATTTTTCCGATAACACTTTGAAAATAAAATTTATTCGTTGCTTTATCGAGCGAGTCTTATTGGTTGGTATACACGTTAATTCGGAACTCAGATAATCTGTTCACGATCAATAAATTATCATTTACCATTATTCACGGGAACAGTAATGTGCACCAATCCCAATATTTTACTAACGGCAGCACTAATACATTATATGGAATCAACGCTTGGACAGGCGAAATCTGAGTCATCAACAGGAGCAGTCGGGTCGAGACTTGAGATGATAGTAATTGGTCTACTGACGATTACAGCAATCACACATGTATATGCTGGCCTCAATCAGGGAATAATTCCACCGCTTCTTCTTGCAGGACTTGGATTTCTGGGAGGAATCGGACTCTATATTCGCGGAAGTAATCAGCGTTTACTGACGATTGCTGCTATTCCGTACACGGCAGTGCAGATTCCACTCTGGTTCGTGGTTAAATCTGGAAACTTTACTCCGGTAGGCTATCTTGATAAGGTTGTACAAGTCCTCCTGATTATTGCACTTCTTATTCTACTCTTTCGCCAACGCCAATGATTATCTGAACTCATGTTGTGGTTTGGTCAATCTCAAAACTAGCACTGAGAGTGATTAGTTCGAATAGTTTCACCGGCGATGTCGAATGACGCGGGTTCAGCGGCTTCTATCACCGACACGGATAATCACGGCAATAAAGACTTGCACTAACCATTATGAGAGTGAACAGACGTTATATGCTGAACAGGCGCAATACCACGCCCGTTCACGACGTGGATACGCGCCGTCACGTTATGTCCAAATCAGTAAATCGATAACTCTAATTTATAACATAAGTACCTTTGTTAGCCGTCTACAGTTTGTGAAGATAGCGATGAGGCTATTGCGAGGGGCTCACATCATTTGTTTCGACCGTTCATAACAAACCAAAGATCAGGTGAACTGCCTCGGGGTCGAGCCCCGTCGCATTCAATTCGGGTTTTTATAAATTGAATCCAGATCGTGCGTCAAAAAGACAAATGATGCTATAGATATGAATGGATAATGCGTGCGATGAGAGATGATCATTGAGTATGACGATTGATAAATTTTCAATAGAGGAGGCAGGTTCACATATTGAGCGTATTATTGATGAGATAAGCAGTGCAGTCATTACTGATCGGTCGTTTCTAGAGACAATTATCACCGGATTACTCGCTCGTGGTCACGTATTAATTGAAGACGTGCCTGGGACTGGAAAAACACTTACCGCAATTGCGTTGGCAGACGCGTTCGGGCTTGAGTATAACCGAATTCAATTTACCCCTGATCTCCTCCCGAGTGATATCACTGGTACACATATCTTTGATGAGCAGACAGGTGAGTTCAGCTTTCAACAGGGACCTCTCTTTGCCAATGTTGTGTTGGCTGATGAGATCAACCGTGCCCCACCGAAGACGCAGTCTGCATTACTTGAGGCGATGGACGAACAACAAGTAACTGTCGGCGGTGATACATATCCACTGCCGGAGCCGTTTTTTGTGATTGCAACACAGAATCCGGTTGAGCAGGAAGGCACGTTCAGCCTTCCTGAGGCTCAACAGGATCGATTCATTCTTAAAACGTCAATCGGCTATCCAAGCCGCGAAGGGGAACTTGAGTTGATCAATCGCCGTAGTAATCGACAACTGACGACCCCCGAGGTTGATGCTGTGATCAATCCTGATCAAGTTGTGACGCTTCGACAAACACCTGAATATGTTTCAATGCGTCTCAACGTTCGTGAGTATCTTACTGATATCGCTCGTCAGACCCGCAAGGATGATCGCGTCGAGGTCGGCGTTTCACCGCGCGGTATCCAGCGATTCTACGAGGCTGCACGTGCATATGCGGTGATTGCTGGACGATCTTATGTGACACCAGATGACGTCAAAACGATTGCCTCAGCAGTTATTACACATCGACTCGTCTTAACCTCAGAGGCAACAATTCGAGATATCAAACCCAAAGCAGTCACTCACTCTGTACTCGATGCTGTTGATGTCCCTGCTGCGCAGGGCATGAAGTAGGATTTGTTGATACTGTTGGCTATAGTCACGCGAAGGATTTCGGCACCCCGGGGTGTCGGAAATCTCCACGTAGTTATAGCCAGCAGTATGAGCCACCCCCAGCAGAGAATTCCTCATCGTATTTATACTGATGATAAGTAAACGAAAGAGAGTCATACGGCTCATAGACACTCCAGCGAATACTCAGCGGTGGTTTGTTCGTGTCTATCCACGCAATATCGTCAGGAAAATCAACACCGCCGGCACAACAAGGAGTACCCCAGTGAGCGCACTCTCCTGGGAAACAGACAGACCCACCACGGTTGACTGAAGCCCCCATGCAATACCAACCCCAAGTAGTGCAACGGCGATTGTATTGAGACTGTGAAGTATCGTTACGCGAGTGCCACCGCGCGTTCCGAGTTCAGATTGGGCTGTGACTCCGTGGCTACTCGAATCCCATGCAATAATTGCGAGTGCAACACCGCTGAAGACGATTAATGGAGCCTGATCGAAGATTCCAATAAGCAGACTACTTCCAATGAGTCCCGTCCCAGCGATTGCTCCGCCGGTCGCATGAGATGGGAGATATCCAATCAGTCCTAAAATAGTACTTCCAAAGAGCACGGCTCCCAGTGCAAATAACGCAATCTCAACATAAATGAGTACTATCCCAACTGGTGAAATAAGCTGTATGTATTCCGCTATTTGTGGTTGAATCGCACTCGGCAGTGCTGAAAGGACAGATTGAATTTCTGCACTCAGTATCAACGCGACGGTGATCACCACACCGACGCCGATTGATACTGGGGCAATCGACTGTGCTATACTCATGATGTTTCCACTCAATTGTTGGATAATATATATCAGAATAATAATACTACTACAGATACAGATAATTGCAATCAAAAACACACGGAATCCAGGTGATACGGAAAGTTCAATTAACAGCGCGAGGGGTGGAATACGTCTGATGAGCGATGTTAACCAACCAGTCTGTGCCGCTACGATACTGAGAAGACTGAGCCCAATGCTGAAAACCGCAAATTGTGATAAAATCGTCTGAGATCGCGTCAGTATTGTCTGAAGCCGATCGCGTCGTGCTCGGGAGGCAACTTCGACTATCGGCACCGTTTGGGTGACCTCACCTATCAGAAATGCGGCGATTGTCGTTTCAAACCCGGTAATAAACAGACCAACAGAGAGTGAACTCGGGTCAATAAGAAGTTCACCAACTGCTCCAAGCGGCAGCATCAGTAGTGACGTCTCACTCAGTAGATTGAATCGCAACAGCAGAAGTACAGTCGTTACCGCACCCACAGAGAGCTCGATAACTGCTGTTTGCTTCCAGAGATTGAGCAAGACACCGTCAGTCGGTCCGTCACGAGGAGTTATAATCGCCCCATAGATACCAGTCCCAATACCAAGCGTCACACCAATATACATGATGAGACGCCCAAGAAGCCTCTCAACGGGTTGTTCGGTGCCTCCGAAAAAAAGCACTGGAAGGGTATCACTCTCAACTGCTGCCACGCCGAGACTCGCGACTCCACAGGCTGCGCTTACCGGGAGTAATACTGTAGTCACCCCCATCAATACTGTCGAATCAGGGTTCTGTTGTTGTGTGATGGTGGCAATCCCAAGTGTCCCACCAGAAAGTATGCTGAGTACGACACTGTTTCCTACACCAACCTGGTATATGAATAGAATCACCGCGATGAGGACTGCCGTTGCAGTGATAACACTCGCGACTCGGGTCGTTCCTGACCCATCATCTGTCATTGTGAGTTGATATCCCTCAACGCTCGTGAGAGGGCTATTGGAAGTGTCTCATTGCGTTTCCAGTCAACGATCGTCCCACCAAGTCTGCGTATCCTGAATAGCCGATTTGTGCGGTTGAGATGGGCAATACGTCCACCAATATCACTATTCGATATCTGTGGAGAGAGAACTGTCAATTCATGCCCATCGGCTCGGATCGATTGAGCGATTGAAACGGCTGCATCGTCTAGTGCAGGAGTACAGAATAACACCTGCTCATTGCTATCTAGACGTGATAGCAGCCGGTGCTGATCGACGATGCCACCATCTCCAGCAACCGCTGATGTGTCAGTGTCAGTATCAGTGTTTGTCATCATCTCGTCGCTTCCTGTTGCAGCCGCATTACAGATCATAGCCGCATGTGCTCCAAAGGCTGTTTCCTCATCAGTCGACGCGTGTGCCGGTGGTGGGTCTGACCGAACTGGGTCGGGAGTCCCAAGAGCTACAATTGTGAGAGTATGTCCCTCATCAAGAAGAACGCTTACGCTCAGTGTTGCAGCGTATGCACAAAGAGTTGCGCCCGTCGGAAGTGAGGGCTGTGAGCTTACATGGGCGGATACACGGCTATCAATGATAATCGCAATTCGGACTGCCCGTTGCTCGTGATACTCAATTGTCGAAAGCTGACCTGTCTTCGCGTACTGATTCCAATTAATGCGCCCGATTGGGTCGCCTGTTTGATACTCACGTGTTGCATAAAATTCAATCCCAGAGCCTCCGGTTTCCGTTGTAACTGGACCAGTGATGTTCATCGTTTGGTTGGAGAGTGGAATATCATCAACACTCACACGAGATTCAAGACTGCTCTGTCCACTTGGCGCAATTTTTGACTCAATCATAATGGTTCCACTTCTATTTCGCGCACGAACTTGGACTGGGTCGAACTCATATGTCCCTCGATTAGTGTTCACCGAGTAGTTTACTGTGAGTTTCTGTCCTGCTCGGAGGATTGCACTTGCACGTGGGTCCCCCCCGATAGTGCCCAACTCTGTTGGGACACCATCAGCAACCCGGAGATCAGGAATTGTCGAATCGCCCGTATTCATGATGGTGAGCGTCACCGATACCGGCTGCCCTGGAAGCGGAGCTTTCGGAGAGAGTTTTCGCTCAACAGAGAGTTGATTGGTGAGTGATGGTTTGGTCGCGAGTGCATCCTGTAACACAAACAGTAGTGGCACAACTGCTGTAACAAGAAGCGTCTGTGAGCCAGTCCCAATACCACAAGCGGTGAGAGCGGCTGTAACCGCGAGAAGACTTCGATACCGATGTCGATGGACCTGCTGGATCATAGTCATACTCATATTCACTATCACTCGCTTTCTGCTGACTGCGAATCAGCGATGTAAGAAGAGGCGTTCTCCGGGTGATGAGTGTGTGAGTTGGTGCGCGTCGGCGGGTCATATTGTATGTCATATGCCGCATATTTTGACTCAATTGCGCTGAGTGTCCGGCGGACGCGTATATTATACGCAGCCCCTGGATATAGCCACGCATAAAGCCGATGTCGAAGTGGATAATCAACCCTCGGTGAGTCCGTTACAAATGCGGCTGCATATTGATCACTTGTCCACTGACCAGCTTCAACATACCTACGCGCTGTCTCTCTTGTCTCAAGCTTATGGGTGTATAAATCGATAATTAACTCTTTGAGCTCAGGTCTGAGTGCCGTCGTGTTTGAGTCGGTCGCATCCGAGTTCTCATTCCGCTGTCGGTTGAATTTCGTGGTTAATTGCTTTCCTGCGATAGCGACATCTCGTGTCACCGTATGAGGGTCTGCTTCTGGGAATGGGTCATCGATGGTTGTTGCCCGCCGAATCCATAAACTCATAAACGCATATATGCCAATAATCATTCCAGTCACTGATAATAATGCGCGTGCGCTCAGTTGATTTGTCATTATTTGAAGTGACTGTCGGAGAGTCCCCGGCAGACGTTCGGGTGTATATGTCGCACCAAGCGCAGAGACGAGTATACATACTGCAACTACTGCGGCAATCCATCGGGTTATACGCTGACCTGAAAGTTTCATTTATTTGTCTTACCCAATGCACTCTGGATTGTCTGGAATGCATCACGGGCGCTTTCTAATTGTGATTCAGTTGTGCTTTCCACTCCGTACTCCACTTTTCGATAAATCTGTGTTAAAATGGTAACTGGTTTCGACGGAACTCCCTGCTCAATAGCGTATGTCGCTACTTCTTTCGGTGTTTTCGTACGCAGTCGGGATGGACCAACAGCACGTGTAAACACATACCAGAGTTTTCGGATGATTGACTGTGCGTCCGCTGTCTCCACATCGGATTCAGATGAGCTTGAGATCCCTTCCTCACTCTGTGACATTTGATCTTGATTCCGATTTCGTAGCGCTCTTATAAGTGATCGAAGCCACTGATAAACGATAGAGACAATCTGGCGTGGACTCAGCAGTCTCATATCAGTCAATCTATCCAAGGAAAGATGACCACGAGGTGCGAGTATGAATTTTCTGAGTTGCATCGAGAGCTGTCGGAACCAACTCCATACATGATCAATACCGAGAGTCAGTCTGACAAACATATCGGTCACGAGCATCGGAGTCTGTGTCAATGTCGTGTGAATGCGTATGATGATTATCCTGATTGTGTCTCGATTGCGGTAGAGGAACATGATTCCGGCTACAGCGAAAAGGAGTATACCAAGAATAATCCCTGCAGTGGTTCGATACAGTCCTGAGATTGTTTGCTGTGCCCTCGTGTTATCCGGTCCAACCACGGTTATTGATGCTGATTGCTGCAATGGGATTGTTGCATCGACTGTTCCGTTCGGACCAGTCTGTCCGACTGCTGACCCAGAAAGGGTTACGGTGGCATTCGACACCGGCGTGTTCGACTGCGTGATAATAATTCCTGCGTTGGTTAGTGGGACCAACACGCCAAACTGCGGTGTGACAGTGATATTTATTGAGGAGGTGTTATCTTGAGATGATGTGACCGGTGTTGATGCTGGCGTCGACGTCGACATTGACGTTGGGGGTAGTGTTGATGCTGAATCTTGTGTCTGTGTCGGCTTCGACACCGATGATGCATTCAGAACACGAATTGTCGCCGTTCCTGATGCTGCTTGTCGTGTCACGCTGATTGAGTGCGTTCCGGTGGTGACGTCATCAAGGACAAGGGTGAATTCTCCTGAGTTGTTGGTATATCCTCTGATATCTCCGTCCACTGCAACGGTCCCATTCTGAACTGGGACTCCACGAATCGATGTCGAAACCACTACAGACTTTCCACGGACTGTTGAGCCGGTCACATCAACCGAGACGTTTGTCTCACTCTGACATTTGAGGGCTGTTTCACTTTGGATCGAACACCCTGAGTCGTTAGTCGATCTGAGTGGTTCATTCGACACTGATAATTTATATTGCCGTGACGACCCCCTCAGTCGAGGGATCTCCCCGACTGCCGAGAGGGACATCTCCTCAACCGTTGCGACCGTCTGCTCGTTGAGATACTTACCCTGATTACCTGGTGGGCGTGCACTGACCGTGACAGTATTAGCGTATGGTAATTGTGTTGTGATAGTTCCAGTTGCGTCTGTCCATCCAACGCGTTCTGTGTTGACACGGACTGGAGCACCAGTTACTGGGTTGGTATTTTTTTCAACTGAAATATCGACAGTCGCACCTGCGACCACTGTTCGATTGAGCGTAATGTTGTATGGTGGCTGTGGATTCTGAATTGGGAGATCCCCGGGTGGAGTTGGATCAAACCGAATCCATCCAACATCGGGGAAATACACCTCAACCCATGCGTGACCAGTGTCGCTCGTGATTAGATAGCGATCTTCAGCAACCTGTGTGCCGCCTTTAAATCCTACCACATAGCGGGCAGGAATGTCTTGTGAGCGAAGCATGACAGTCATTGCTGTTGCAAAGTACTGACAATATCCTCGATTCATCTCGAAGAGAAATTCATCAACAATTGGTCTGCTACGTTCATGTGACGCATTCAATGAATACGCCTTTGAGTCTTCTAACCATCGCTCGATCACAGTCGCTGTCTCATAGGGCGTTTCAGCATCTGAGGTAATATTCTCAGTCAATGATGTAACCCGTGGTGGTGTGTCCTCAGGTATCTGTGTATACCGTCGAGACAACTCATTTGGATACCTGTTCCCAGCGTCGGTTAGTATGTCAGGATCACGAGGCGGTGCTGCACTTTGTGCTATATATGTTGTTCCCCTCGGTACTGATTGAGATGTCTGAAGCGTCCCTGCCGTTGAGATCTGCATCTCTGTTGAGCTATCCTGAATATTGACGCTCTCAAGTTGCCATAACACCGGCAACGACGAGGTTTCTTGCAGTGAGGTCACCTCATATTCTGTTCTTTGCTGTTCGATTGTCCGCTCATTGTTTGGTATCGATCCCGTATATGACTGTGACTCTGTTTCAGAAGCCCACGTTGAACCTGTATATGTCGCATATACTGACTGTCGCCAGTAGCCTGTCCGAGGAGATTCAACTGTGAATACTGGTATTTTTGAAATTTTTCCCGAACGAGGTTGTGTTGATCCAATAGTCATCGACGCAGGTGGCTGATCGAGTGTGCTCGCCTCTGGAGATCCATATCCTGACCGAGTTGATTGAGCTGTCTTTCGCGATGACTCTGATTGTGATTGGGGGTCTGCAGTCGGTGGGACTGTCTGTCCTGAATCGGATTCCCTCGAAGTGCTTTCGGGATTCCCAGGGGATGCAAGATCGTCTGGTGTTTTGATATCGAGACTATCCTCCAAATCTCCAGCGGAGCGAGGGTCTGAGAGTACCCCTCCATCGACCGGTGGAAGAATTATTGCAGTAATAATGAGTGTGCAGATACTAATGACAACTAACAATTCTTCAGGAATCACTCGATTGTCAGCATCACCAGCCCCATCATTATCATCAGTACCGCCGGAGTCCGCCGACACCATAGAATGTATTCTTACTTTTATTTTCGTGCATTTATGTCATTCCTTCAGCAGTATTCTGATTCTGTGAACACGCATGACTACATTATCTCTCTGAGGAATACATTGCTTCAAAGAAATTTCCTCTGTAACGATACGTAGGATGGGACAAACACCGCGATAGTCGGATTTAATCGCCGTTCCAACTGTCAAGATACTCTGAGTAGTAAGTCAATCTCTCAGCTTACTGTATAATAGTCAGATATATTATGTTATCAGTACAATTCACGAAATGCACTATTGGATTGCACATACTCATATGAGATCAACGCGGAGTATCATGCCAATAGAAATATTCGGTTAAACCACTGGCTAGGATTCCTCTGATTCTTCTTGTTTCCATTCCTGTCGGCGATGTTGATAGGTATCATCATCTCGAAGCTGATCGAGATATTGCTTGTATACTAATGCAATTTCACGTTTTTCATCATCATACCACTCTTGAGCTTCGCGTTCTTCACCATCTTCATATTTCTGTCCACCAGGGTATTTTGCATATCGCATCGCACGAGTCCATCCCATTTGGAGGTACTTACGAGCGAGGTCCATTCCTGGAAACTCGTTCGTATCGCGATACTCACAGAATTTCTTATAAATCGCTTCTGCTCCGTCCTCAGCTGAATCCAGTGTCTTTATTGACCAGAGTGGGAGTAACTCGCCTTTATATGGCTCACATTTGAATACATCTTGTTCCCCACGACCGATTTCATACTCACTCGGATTCGCACGGAAATCGATATCATATTCCGGACCATCCTCATCGGACATTATATGCGGTATGAGGGCTAGCGTGGTTAATACTACGCTTACCCCGACCCATGCGGTCTGTATCCATATCGCGAGGCGATGGTTTTGGCGAGTGATGAGAGAACTATATGCGGATAGCAAATGTGCCTCCCGATGCAATCGTATCAATAATAAAACAATATTAACAAGAAGGGTTATCGAAGATTATTACCGCCGCCATCTGTTCCCGAGAGGAGGCTTAGTCACGATAGATATGATTTTCTGATGTGCTCTCTGAGTATATATAAGATTGATATATCATGTCGCTTGATACAATAGTTGTCACGCACACTGCCGCGGAGAAGTCTGAGCGATATTTGACCTGCTCGCAACTCAAAAAAGTACTGAGAGAGGACACTGGCTATATCTGTCGACAGGCATCCCCGAATCACGATGGACTGTACGCTGATAATAAGTTCATCATGCGTGGTGAATTCTTTGGACAGTCACTTGATATCATTTTTGCTGTCGAAGACGATCACGTCGTTGTGATAACACAAATGTCACAACACTCAGATAGCCTTCGTGGGCGGTTCTACGAGTTTATTGGGTCCTCAGTAACAACCGCAATCGAATACGCACACTAACTTGTCGTAATAGTTTATGACTGCTTCATCCAATTGAAGTATCCTTGCATGCAGTTTCAATGCTCCATCTGTTTTCGAATCGTCTGACAGGACATCTTTTGAGACGCAGGGCTGTCGATGTCACACGATCTGATGATCATGAACTAACACATATCTCCAAGTTTAGTATTACCGTGGACGAGTGTCGTTGGGTGATGCGTCATTCGGTGTCATATGAGGTTGTGTCTGTGATGTTAATAACTCAGCATGATACTCTTGTTGCAACGTATCATAAAATAGCTCTTACATAGCAGTCGATTTAATAAGTATGTGGCAATTACTATATACCAATGAATACGCCTGACTCAGATCAGACCGGTGATACTGGTGAACCACCGGATCATGCTTCTGAGACTACTCAATACAACACACAACACACAGATGATGTCTCTCAGTCGACGACTGATACTGACGTCACACAGTTTTCAATCCCAGAGATGGACTGTCCGTCCTGCGCACAAAAGGTGATTACCAGCGTCGAACAATTGGATGCAATTCGAGATATTGACTCACAGGTAACAACAGGAGTGCTCACAGTATCATACGATACCGACCAAGTTACGCTCAATGAGATAGCCAATCAGATTCAAAAGGCAGGATACAGCGTCAAGAATGCAGGTGAGACGACATCAGAGTTCACAGTCCCAGGAATGGACTGTCCTTCGTGTGCAAGTAAAGTTGAGAATGCGCTTGATAATACTGACGACATTACTGGGTATGATACACAGCCGACAACTGGAACTGTTATCGTTAGTTACGATTCTTTCAATATCAGTGACGCTGATGTCATCGATGTAATCGAGGATGCTGGATACGAGACGACAGGTCACTCACACACCGAATCAGCACAGCAGGAAACACCCGATGAGCGTGAGCGTATCTGGACAAGCTCTCGGGCACTCAAAACATGGATCAGTGGTGGGTTCGTCGGCGTTGGGTTGCTGTTTGAATTTGTCGTAACTGGACAGAGCGCGGAGATTGCAACCATATTAGATACAGGAATAGCTTTCACTGACATACTCTTTCTTGCGGCTGTCATTTCTGGTGGTCAAGAAATCATTCGCAACGGATATTATTCGGCACGCAATCTGAGTCTTGATATTGATTTTTTGATGTCCATGGCTATCCTGGGAGCGGTCACCGCGAGTTTTGTATTTGATCAAGCACTCTATTTCGAGGCTGCCACTCTTGCGTTTCTCTTCAGTATTGCTGAACTATTAGAGCGATATTCAATCGATCGCACTCGAGATTCACTCCGAGAATTGATAAATCTCTCACCAGATGAGGCGATAATTAAACAAAACAATACGACCGAGACAGTTCCACTTGATGAAGTCACTGTTGGGGATATTGTCATCGTAAAGCCAGGTGAGAAGATCCCAATGGACGGGAAGATCATTGAGGGGAAAAGCGCAATCAATCAAGCACCGATTACAGGTGAAAGCGTTCCTGTCGATAAAACGATAGGAGATACCGTGTATGCCGGCACGATTAATGAAGAGGGATATATTGAACTTGAGGTTACCTCAAAGGCAAGTGATAATACGCTTTCGCGCATCGTCGAAATGGTCGAGGATGCACAATCGAATAAGACCGAGCGTGAACAGTTTGTCGAACGCTTTTCATCATATTATACACCGGTCGTTGTTGCTTTCGCCATCCTCACAACGATAGCAAGCCCATATATCCTCACGACGAGCTGGTCCACAGCCATCGTCTATGGATTAACATTACTAGTGTTAGCATGCCCTTGTGCATTCGTTATATCAACACCCGTGTCTGTTGTATCAGGAATTACCAGTGCTGCAAAAAACGGCGTTCTGATCAAAGGTGGGAATCATCTTGAAGCGATGGGAGCTGTCGACATCGTTGCCTTTGACAAGACAGGAACGCTTACCACAGGTGAACTGACAGTTACTGATATTATCCCGCTGAATCAAAACTCAACGGAAGATGTCCTCCGGTGTGCACGAGGACTTGAACAACGAAGTGAGCACCCCATCGGCGAGGCAATTGTCGCCAAGGCTGGGAGTGCACAGACAGTTACACGTGAGATTGAGGAGTTCGAGAATATCACCGGAAAAGGCGTACGGGCAAGCCTCGATGGAACTCCTCATTTTGCTGGCAAGCCAGGACTGTTTGAGGAACTAGGGTTTGATCTCTCACATGTTCATGCAACAACTGATGGAGGAGACATCACACAGACCGCTCATCAAATGTGCACCCGGAATGACTGCATCGATCTTCTCGAGGAGACTGTTCCCCAACTTCAGACAGAAGGAAAAACCGTTGTTCTCGTCGGAACTGAAACTGAACTTGAAGGTGTCATTGCCGTCGCTGATGGGATCCGCCCACGAGCAGAAGAAACAATCAAACAGCTCAAACAACTTGGAGTCTCTCAAACCGTGATGCTGACGGGAGATAACGAGCGGACTGCTCGCACAATCGCTCGTGAGATTGGTATTGATACATATCACGCTGAGTTGCTTCCTGAAGAGAAAGTGACTGCAATTGAGCGCTTTGTTGATGAGTATGATGATGTTGGGATGGTCGGTGATGGAATCAATGATGCACCAGCACTCGCCACTGCGACAGTTGGCATTGCAATGGGCGCTGCCGGAACTGATACCGCGTTAGAAACAGCTGATATTGCCTTGATGGGTGATGAGATTCAAAAGCTTCCATATGTCTATGCACTTGCGAATGATGCGAACAGTATCATTCGACAAAATATCTGGTCAAGTCTTATTATTAAACTCGGGCTCGCAGTCGCCGTGCCATTTGGATACGTTCCTATTTGGCTTGCCGTACTTGCTGGGGACGCTGGAATGACCACAGCCGTCACTGGAAATGCAATGAGACTCTCACGAGTCATGCCGAACACAGATACCGAAATGACTGCTCAAGAAACATAACATCACACAATCTATGAGCAGTCGTATTCAGACCAATGCAAATGGAGTCTTTCTTTTTATTGCCTGGTGCAAAGTAACAATAATGCCCTGGTAGACGGGTTAATACAAGAATATGCGATATAAGATTACGATTTGACATCCCCCTTCGTCTAAAGGCGGGAGGAATCCCACGGCACCGCGCCGCTTCGCTGGGTTGGGAGTGTCAGCTTTGGGTTTGAGTTTCAGGTTCAGGTTTGCAGACTCCCAATACCAAGCCAGGACACCGTTGGAATCGGTGTGTGACCGGTCACTGGGCAATCTCTAGGGAGTGGCAAGCCTCCAGTACTCCTCTCCTCACCCGAGGCGAAGTCTCTGTGTTGGTTGTGTCACAGGAGCTTCGATCACTGTCACTGTCACCGGACTCGGAGTTACTTGTATTGGTGACGAGAGCCCGATACTCGTTGTTTGATTCCCACGTAGGGCACACCCTGTTTCCAGCGTGGGCGGACACTCACACTCGAACCGCTACTTTTCGGGCACTCGGCTACATCGGCGTCAGAGCCAATGCGCCTGTTGTCCAGCAAAACCGGTTGAAAACTACAGTATGACGGCGCGTATCCACGCCGTGAACAGGCGTGGGATTGCGCCTGTACCATCTATAATACATACCAAATCGAGTATGCCGCCCCACCGTGGTCGGGGAACACTCAATAACATAGAGCGGAGGCAAACCAGTAGAAGAAATCCGACAACTGACTATACTGATTCGAGCGTTTTGTTCTGTATTTATTATCTTCGCCCCCGGTCAGGTCAGTTTGTATGCATCGTCGGCTGTTCATTGATTTTGTTGTTGTATCCACCACCCCCTCCCCCATCTTCATCCCCATCTTCACTTTCATCGCTATCGCCTCCAGTATCTCCATCATCTCCGCTATCTTCGCTTTCTCCAGGACCAGTACACCCTGCAAGACCTACACTGACTGCGATGATAATCATAGAAAGGAGTGTTCGACGATTGTGTGGCTTGTCAATTTGTTTCATACTCTACTCACTCACAGTCAGATCATCTTAATTATTCTGGATGGTATTCCTGATATGTGGCGAGGAAATAAACGAACGAGAGTTACTCACTTTGAGATAGAGTCAAGACGAATCAAATGTCGTCAGAGAGGCAAATAATATATAATCGATTGTATGTGCATTCCATTGAAACTATTTGCTCTCAGTCACCTTCCATGACACTCAGTGCTGGTCGGTCTCCCCGTGGGTCAAGATCAGTAATCGACTCAGTGAGCTCAAATTCTTCATACTCCTTCTCTACTACTTCTTGGGTGATATTCTCGTTCGGGGTAAACGCCGAGATTCTCTCGCTGATTAAAGATAGTTTGGTGATACACATCAACACCACCCGTATAGGGAATAAAGACAGTCGGTTTATTCGATATTCTCACTCATGTATCAAGAGTCAGCCGTTGGGTACAGTGTTTGTTCGGCGACCTCTATATTGTGTGTTGTACATGCTTCTTCCGCTTCTTTCCGCTTCTTTTCATTGGTCAACAGTATTAATATCACTATGATGAAATAACCGATAGCATTGAAAATCAGCTCGATGTTTGTCAATTTAATCAATTATCTGCAATCTTCGGATGATGGTGTATTCCTTTTCCGGATCATACGTAATTATATACCCTAATTAAACATAACGGTTATATTGATCATATGACTGTATCAGATAGTGCCAACGCTTTCACAAATCCTTACTTACCCGGTCAAAGCACTTGATCCGAGCACTCGTGATCGGGTATCAATAACCAATATTGGCGGACTATCCGGTGATCGGGCGTATGCGATGAAGGATGCTGATGGCAAGTATATACATGGCAAACGTACGCCGGCTGTCCACCGACTTCATACAACGTGTGACTTAGACTCACAGTGGTTCAAAATACGGGTTCATGGGACGGATCAGACGTATGAATTTCAGCTTGACACTGACCGGGAAGCACTTGAGTCATGGCTCTCAGAGTACTTTGGATTGAATGTGATACTCGCAGTCGAACCAGGAGGAGGTCAGACTGACAATGTTATATTTACGACGGATGGGAAGGCTGGTCCAACGGTTATCAGTGAAGCTACAATTCATGAAGTGGCATCATGGTATGATGGGATCTGTCCCGAGCAGATGCAACAACGTTTGCGTCCTAATCTTGTGGTCAGCGACGTTCCACCGTTTTGGGAGGATCGGTTGATAACAGACAGTGATTATCGGTTACAAATTGGAGATGTCAGATTAACCGGCGCTGAGCCAATCCCACGGTGTATTGTTCCTGCTCGTCATCCTCATACCGGTATGGAGTACGATGGATTCCGAGAGACATTTGTGCAAAAGCGAGCCGAAACTCTTCGGGCGTGGGTTGATCCAGACGATCTTGACGAAAATCTATTCAGTCTCATGATCGGAACCGAAATACCAGAATCTGAACGAGATGGCGAGCTTGCTGTTGGAGAGACAGTTCAAATCGTATCAAGGTGATATCTTTGCTTGCTCTGGCGCCAGGGGTCATGGATAGAAATCATATTATCAAGACAGGCAATCCGCCCCCGAAGCGGCGTCAGCCGTTGAGTCGAATAAATTGAGGTAGTTCACATGAACATAGAGGGAATCTTGAGCGTTCAAACAATAAGATCTGTATCCTCTCGGAGATCCTCAGCGAGTGCTGGGTAACTCAGATAGATAGACTGCAAATTGTGATGATCAACTGGGTGTAGACTCGAAGTCACGTTGCTGAGTATCAGGATTAATACTATTCAAGTAGATGTCTGTGAGGATATGTATCTCAAATCAAGCCTCCACAGCACATGATGCAGGTCTGTCGTCCGCAGATACGGTGAGATTACTCTAAGGTCAGATATTGTAGTATCATTATTATATATTGTATATATCGCTATACATCACAAATATAATAGATTACTGATATATAGCATATGTACTATTCAGTAACAATATTATAAATCCATTTTTAGATGATGTTCGGAAATACAATTGAATGAATCCAACACGGCGACGACTTCTAAGCGGTCTCGGCACAGCAGCTGCAGTTGGGCTTGCCGGGTGCTCCGGTGGTGGTGACTCGGGGTCAACTTCCAGTTCTGCGTCTGGGTCTGGATCTGGGTCTGGTGATGCTGAATCATTCGAAGTCGGGTATGGTGATTATCAGACCTCAGTTTCTGCGAGTGATTTCCCAGATAAACTGTTTGTTTATGCTGTCCAGACCGGGTGGTCAAACTGGGGCGCACTCATGCAGGAGTTCGAAAACAACTATCAAGTTGCTCTCAATGACGATCAGCGCTCCTCAGGTGAAGCACTCTCGCACGCTCGGCAGAATGCGCAGGATCCAAATCATTCTGCAATGAATGGTGGGTACACCTTTGGTGTGGTTGCGCGAAACGACGGATTGACACAACCATACAAGCCGGCTAATTATGATAAAGTGCCAGATACGCTCAAGACCGACGATGGTCATGTCACCGCGACTCGCCGGATGACTACAACGGTTACGTATCGAAAAGATCTCTACGAGGAGCAAGGTATTGAGCCTCCAGAGACTTGGGAGGATCTCAAACGACCCGAAATTGCGTCCAATCTTCAGATACAACCCCCGCAAGCAGCGGTTGGACTTGCTGGTGCGATCTCAATCAACAATGCATACGGTGGTTCACTGGACGATGTGCAACCTGTCATCGACTATTACAATGACGTGAAAAGCAAAGGAGCAGTGTTCGCCGGCAATGTCGAGCAGAAATTCACAAAGGGCGAAATACAGACTTTTGTTGAGTATGACTACACCGGTCTTGATCTGAAATATAACTCTGACTCTATCGCTGAAGATAACGTTGATGTCTCGTTGTTATCCGGTCCTAATGGCGAGAAGGGTGCGTTCAATCAGCCATATGGGTATGCGATGCTCAAAGGTGCACCAAATCCTGCGGCTTGTAAATTATTCATGGATTACACACTTTCACTCGAAGGGCAACGAAAGTTCCTGGATGCTTTCGTTCGACCAATCCGAGCACCTGAACTTGAATTGCCAGAGGAGTTCCCAGCACAAAGTCGATATGAGGAAACCCAATTCCAAGTTGATTATGGGCAACTCGTCGAGAATCAAGAAAGTATTATTCAAGAAATTGGAAAGGGTGTCGGACTGACTGGCTACTGAATTCAATGTCCACGCTTGATGAATCATCAGTACTTGGCCGCATTCGAGAAACCCGCCTTGGGCAGGTTATTTTTCCAACCACTGAACGCGGTCGGAAACGCCGCCGGATCGTTGCACTGGCGGTCCCATTTTTTATCCTCGCGACATTTGGTGCCTTCATCCCACTTGCGAAGATGTTCCGAATCAGTGTCTCTGAAGAATTTCTGTATGCTGCTCAAGGATGGACAATTGAGCCATATCGTCAGTTGTTTGCCTCGATTGCTGCATTTATTCCAATCATCGGGACTGAGCTCTCAAGCACAATCGCAGGTGGAACAGAAGCCGTTGATGATGTGTATGGGGCGACGATCTGGAACTCGCTGTGGTTTTCAGCAATTACCACCGTCTCAAGCGTTATACTCGGCATTGCACTTGCACATGGGCTCGAAAAGTATGAACTCCCAGGTAAAGACTTACTTATTACACTTATTTCGTTTCCAATCAGTCTCCCTGGGATTGTCGCTGCGTTTATGATGATCGTTCTTTTCGGGCAGACTGGATTTCTAACGAACTTCTTCGCCGTTTTGACTGGGGCAGAGCCGCTGAATATCCAACTCACCGGACAGCCCTCTGGCACGGTACTTGCTATTACTGGTCTCTTCTTTGGCTATCTTTATTCGATGATCCCTCGGGCAACGTTGTTGTTGCGTGGAACATACGCTGAGGTCAATACCGACGCTGAGGAAGCTGCCAGAGCACTTGGTGCAACTCCAATGCAAACATTCCGATATGTCACCCTTCCACAGATTCGTCCAGGCATTGTGGGTGCATGCATCCTGACGTTTCGGACGGCACTTGCCATCTTTGGCACTGTGTTAGTTCTGAAGTCACTCTCGGTTGTTACGTTCCGATTTGATCAACTTGTCAAAGTTGGATATGAATTAAATATTGCCTCAGCACTTGCTGGAGTCTTCTTTATATTCACCGTATTATTTACTTTCCTTAGTCTCCGCTACACGAGTGCGGAGGTAGCACAATGAGCACTCCAGATTCAGACTCAAATTCAAATAACACACAAGCAATCACCGGTACAGTGCCCGAGCGTGAGCCTGGACAACTCGGTCGACTTTCTGCAATCTATGGTCGAAAGCTGATTACGGTACTTATTTTTGTTACTGTTGGGTTTCTTATCGGTCCGGTATTGATCACTTTCGTTGCATCGTTCTTTCAGAACTGGACTGGCATCCTTCCAAGTGGTGGATTTACCGTACAAAACTGGGCACAAGCACTTGGAATCGGTGCTGAAAGCATTGGCGCTCAACGGGGACTTGGTGGGTTCTGGACATTTGTTGCCCCGGACATTTTATTTATTCTTCAACTCCCAGGGATTGCAGACATCACGGTCTCATTTCCCTTTGATATACGCATCCCGACACCAATCCCAGTCGCATTAGGATTCAGTGTATTACTTGCCCTACTCGGCGTTGTTATTAATTTACTTGTTGGTGTTCCGATTGCATATGCAGTCACCAGATATGACTTTCCTGGTCGACGGCTGATGAACACGTTTGCTGTATTACCTATTGTTCCCGGAATTATCCTTGGTATTGCCTTTCTGAAGACATATCCTGGCCTTCCAAGTGTTATTGCACTTGTGTTGGGGTATTCACTGTTGAAGATTCCATATATGGTACTTGCTGTTCAATCATCATTTGAGTCGATGGACCTGCGAAGCATGGAAGAAAGCGCCCGTTCGCTTGGAGCCTCCTGGACAACCACCTTTCTACGCGTCATCATTCCAGGAGCAAAACAAGGCATTATCTCAGGGTCAATCATTTGCTGGACGCTCGCGGCTGCGGAATTTAATTTCTCATATGTGGTATACTCTAGTGGTCCACGACCATTCTCATTATTCTTATTCGAGAATATTTCCAATAATCCATTCTTGCGGGCTGCAGCCGCGATCTCAATTTACTTTGTGATTGTCGCTGCGGTGACAGCACTGTTGAATTACGTTGGTGAAAACGGCTTCTCAGTTGGAGGTGTCAGATAAATGGCTGAACAAGTTACAATCGACAATATTACGAAACAATTCGATGAAACCGTCGCTGTGGATACTGTCTCATTAACTGTCGAACCAGGGGAGACAATTGGGCTCGTTGGTCCTTCTGGATGTGGAAAAACAACGACGCTTCGAACGGTTGCAGGATTTGAAACACCAAATGCAGGTCGCGTCTTATTCGACGGTGAAGAGGTGACACACGTCCCGCCCGAACAACGCAATGTCGGATTAGTATTTCAATCGTATGCGCTGTTCAATAATATGACCGTTCAAGAAAACGTTGAATTCGGATTAAAAATGCGAGATATGCCAAAAGAACAGCGTTCTGAACGGGCAGCAGAGCTACTCACGCTACTCGATATCGGTGAGATGGGGAATCGTGACCCAACAACACTCTCAGGTGGGCAACAACAGCGCGTTGGTCTCGCTCGAGCGCTAGCAATTGAACCCCGTGTTCTGTTACTTGATGAGCCAATGACTGGCTTAGACGCTAAACTTAAAACGCGATTACAGCAGGAGATTGGCTCATTACTCGATGAGATTGATGTCACCTCATTATATGTGACTCATGATCAAAGCGAAGCAATGGTGATGTGTGATCGGATTGCCGTAATGAATGACGGGCATATTGAGCAGGTCGGAACACCGGCTGAGATCTATGAAGCTCCAGCAAACAATTTTGTTGCAGACTTTGTTGGGACTTCAAATCGACTGGATGCAACAATTCGTAATGGAACGCTTGATTTGGGTCATGCAACCGTCACAGCACCAGCAAACGCTCCCAATGGAAGTGTGACTGTCGTTGCTCGCCCAGAGGCGTTTACGCTTGATGAAGGACCAATCGAGGCGACAATCGAGGATCGATTTTATCTCGGTGAGCACGTGCGGATGACAGCACGCACGCCGGATGGTCACGAACTAACACTTCGGTTTGACCCAACTCACGCCCCTGAGTCCCGACATGTGACGCTCTCGCTTGATCCTGACCGCGTGCACATACTCAGGAATTAACCGGCATGGACAGGGTTTTGTCTGATAGTGATTGCTTCGAATAGTTTCACCGGCGGTGTCGAATGACGCGGGTTCAGCGGCTCCTATCACCGACACGAATAACCACGGCGGTAAAGACTTGCACTAATCACTATGAATCGGACCGCACATGTGGTGAGTCGGTCCGGATAGTTTATCGACGAGATTGATATGTTGAATATAGTATCTCATCACTATCGACCGACACTGATTGTATCCTGCATATCTTATCTGTATGTATGTCGACGACCTGTGCACTCTGTCGTCGCATCGTCCCGGATGAGCGTCTACAGGATCCACAAGCTGTGCAAGAGCACCACCTTCGACCTGAAGAACGGGCGGAGAGTCCAACCGTGATGGTGTGTCGACCGTGTCATAAACAGATTCACGCACTGTTCACGAATGATGAGCTCAGATCAGAGTATGATACCATTAACGCACTCCGTTCAGCCTCGCGACTAACGGAATATCTCTCATGGATTCGTGGAACAAATCGGCTTGATATCAATGTTGAAACGAGTAATCATGTCCGCCAACAACAGAACAGGTGAAACTGAGAACAAGATAGTGCTATGACTGATAATAATTCCAGTCGTCGAATAATCAAAAGAGATGGAACGTTCAATTGTGGGTATGATTATTATTTATCAACAATATGACTAGTATCTCACAGTTCGACCGAGTTGGGCAGTGTGGTACCCGTGTCGGATAGCACCTCGTCCTCAGTGCTTTGGTTTCAATGTGTTTCTTTTGTTCTTACTGGAGATTTCAGGTAAGATTCTCTGAAACCGTGCTTTCACCCGAAGCCAGCATCAGACTTCACACAAAGAGATGACTATAGCACCGATGGGTATATTCAGCAGAGTTCGACAATGTCGAGTACACTATGAGTCTGAGACTATCGATAGCGCTGCCTGCCCGTCATCTCGATGGCGATTTCATTATTTTCGGGACGTCATCGTGTCATTCACGCCCGCCTCTATGTGATCGAGAGACTCGGTTGCTACTTTGATGTATACCGACGACTGCTCAAACAGATACTCGATGAGGTCATTGGGGACAACGCATCCAGAAACAGAGATGTGACACAGGTATCAAATGTCGGGTTCGTTGCGTTCCCGATAAAATATCAGAATGGGGATTAAATCCAGAATTATGATGATCCAGACAGAGAGTATGCCAACATGGTCATATAACGAAATCGTATATCACCGACTGATAGTGACAGTCGCACGCACGAAGGGATGATTAATCATAACACACACGAAGCTCAATACTATTCATCATTATCATAAGAATGAGTAATGACAAGAGACACTGAGCCGCGGGTTGGCATCGATATCGGCGGGACGTTCACTGATCTCGTCGTAATTAATAATGGGACGGTAACTGTCACAAAGACACCATCGACAAACGCTCAAGAACGTGGCGTACTGGGCGGACTGAATCAATTAACCGAGTCAATATCGCTTTCAATATCAGACATTGGATTTGTTGCACATGGGACGACTGTTGCGACGAATGCTGTCTTAGAGGAAGCGTGGGCTGACACTGCGCTTATCACGACTGATGGATTCCGAGATGCACTTGCGATTGGTCGACAGGCACGTCCAGATATCTATGACTTCCAGACCGAGAAGCCAACTCCAATCGTTCCTCGACAACGTCGTTTCACTGTCCCAGAGCGAGTAACAGCCCAAGGCACAATCGATACGCCACTTGATGAGGATGCGGTTGAAACACTCGCAGCGAAACTCAAAAATGCAGATATCGATAGCGTTGCGATTAGTCTCTTATTCGCGTATGAAAACCAAGTCCATGAAACCCGTATCAAGGAGATATTAACCGAGCATAATGTTGATGTGAGCTATTCATTATCAAGTGATGTTCTCCCAGAAATCCGCGAATACGAGCGCACATTGACAACAGCGCTGAATGCAGCATTAAAACCGGTTATGGACCGCTATATCGGTAATCTTGAAACAGAGCTAACGCGTGCTGGTGTCACAACAGATCTCAATATCATGCAGTCAAACGGAGGCATTATCACTGCGACCGTGGCGCGAGATGCCCCAGTAAATACACTTCTATCCGGACCAGCAGCGGGCGTCCAGGGAGCGACATACATCGCTGAATTATGTGATATCTCAGATGTTATTACAATGGATATGGGGGGAACATCGTGTGATGTCTCATTAGTCCACAATGGCACACCAACGATTTCGCGAGATGTGACTGTCGGTGAGTACCCCGTGCATACACAGATGATTGATATTCATACCGTCGGGGCTGGCGGTGGGTCGATTGCATGGGTTGATGAAGGCAATGCACTTCGTGTCGGACCGCAGTCAGCAGGCTCGGATCCTGGTCCAATCAGTTACGGCAAAGGGGGCAATCGCCCAACAATCACCGATGCACATCTTCTACTGGGTCGACTTGACCCGTCTTCGTTCCTCAGTGATAATGTTGCTGTTGATATTGCACAGATTCGTGAGATATTTGAAACGAAACTCGCAGCGCCGCTTGGGATATCGATTGAAACCGCTGCACAGGGTGTCATTGATGTCGCAAATGCAAGCATGCAACGGGCACTTCGGGTTGTCTCTGTTGAGCGTGGATATGATCCCCGCGAATTTGGACTTGTTGCCTTTGGTGGTGCAGGACCACTCCATGCGACTGCAATCGCCTCAACGCTTGACATTCCGCGAGTCATTATTCCACAGACTGCAGGCGTCTTATCAGCACTTGGATTACTCATCAGTGATACTATATATGATTTCAGTAACTCACACGTTCGACCATGGGATGTGGTTTCTTCAACGACGCTATCAACAATGTTCACAGAGTTCATTTCAGACGGGCGTGCACAATTGGATGCCGAAGGAATCTCACCCGACCAGATGTGCTTTGAACGGTCAGTTGACCTCCGATATGCCGGGCAATCATTTGAGTTATCTATTTCAGTCCCACCTGGGGAGATTGATACCGAGACACTATCAGTCATCGAATCGAGATTTCACAGCGCTCATGAGCGACGATATGGTCACGCTGATAAAACAAAACCGCTTGAACTCGTCACCGTTCGAACACGCGCTCGCGGAAGTACTACTGAGCCAGATCTCACGGTGACCACCCCAGAGACAAACACTGCTGTGAGTGATGCTATTATCGAGACCCGATCGGTCTGGTTCGATGGTCAACAGCGCGAAACACCCGTATATGACCGGTCACAACTCCCCCCTGAAAATACACTTACCGGTCCGGCAATTATCGATGATGCTCAGAGTACGACCGTTATTCGTCCAGAGCAAACCGCAGAAATCGATACATATGGAAGTGTTATCATCGAAATAAATCCATGAACTGTATGAGAGAGCTCATCCGATATTCCCATCATATCCATCCTCACAGCCATATGAGATGAGAATAATGAATCCAGAGACAAATATGAACACCAACACTAATACCAATACAGATACCGGCGCTGACAACACCAACTCAGATGCTGACATTAATATTGATCCAATTACACTTGAGGTAACACGCAATGCAGCAGCTGCTGTGTGTGAAGAGATGAATGCAACGCTTATTCGAACGAGTTATTCTCCAAATATCAAAGAGCGACAGGATTGCTCGTGTGCATTGTTTGACCGTGATGCGCAAATGATTGCACAAGCAGAAACAATTCCCGTACACCTTGGCGCAATGCCATTTTCAGTTCGTGCTGCGATCGAGCGATTCCCACCATCTGAGCTTAATCCAGGTGATGCTATTGCAGTTAATGATCCTTTTGCAGGGGGTGCTCATCTTCCAGATCTCACAGTTATTAGCCCAATATACAGTGATACTGATACTGATAGTAGTGATGAACTGATCGGATTTGCAGCGAATCGGGCACATCATGCCGACATTGGCGGTGCATATGCTGGGAGTGTCGCTGCAAATTCAACAGAAATCTATCAGGAAGGGCTTCGAATCCCTCCGGTAAAACTGTTTGAAGCTGGTGAGCAGAATACAGATGTATTTGAGCTTATCTTAACGAATGTCAGAACGCCTGATGAACGACAGGGAGACCTTCGTGCGCAAAAAGCAGCAAACGAAACAGGTCGACGGCGATTTCAAGAGCTTGCCAATCGATATGACTCTGATACATTCCTCGCAGCGACTGACGCAGTCAAGAATTACTCTGAGCGTCGAATGCGCACTGAGATTGAGTCGCTACCGGATGGCGAATACTCATTTTCTGATGTTCTTGACAGTGATGGGGCTGGGAATAGATCGATTACGATTACCGTTACAGTAACCATTGAGGGTGATACGGTACATGTTGACTTTACTGGAACAGCTGAACAGACAGATGGTCCGGTTAATGCTGTGCAGGCAGTGACGACCTCAGCAACCTATTATGCTATTCGTTGTCTCACTGACCCAGATATTCCACCAAATCACGGTTGTTATCGACCTATCACTATTGAGACGCCATCTGGGACTGTTGTTAATCCTGACCCACCAGCAGCTGTTGTTGGCGGGAATCTTGAGACATCTCAGCGAATTACAGACGTAGTGCTTGGTGCCTTCGGTGAAGTGACGCCTAAGCGGATTATTGCTGGATCACAGGGAACAATGAATAATGTCACATTTGGGGGGACCGACCCTCGAGATGGAGATCAATACACGTTTTATGAGACCCAAGGCGGTGGGTTTGGTGGTCGTGCCGGAAAGGATGGGCTTGATGGCGTCCATGTTCATATGTCGAATACACTAAACACACCTGCGGAAGTGCTTGAAATAGCATATCCACTTCGTGTGATGCAGTACTCACTTCGCCCAGACTCAGGAGGCGCTGGCGAGTATCGTGGTGGATTAGGGCTTCGTCGCGATATTCAAATACGCAATCATGAGGCAACATTCAGTTTACTTGCTGATCGGCATGATCATCACCCATACGGGCTCACTGGTGGTAACCCAGGTGACACTGGAGCAGCGATTCTCAACCTCCCAGATGGTGAGTCAGTTACTCTTGATGAAAAACTAACACGGACATTACCTGCGGGGAGTATTGTCAGCATCCGGACGCCTGGTGGTGGTGGATACGGCGCTCCAACTGATCGTGAAAGAGAGGCAATAATACGTGATCTTGATGCTGGGAAGCTCACACCAGCGCATGCAGTTGACGTATATGACTATCACGATGATTATAATTCTGGGATTGCTGAGAGTAATGACAAAACAAATACCGATTCTCAATAGCCGATTCGGATTCGGACTCCAACCCGGTCTCCAACCCGGTCTCATAATGTCTCGATTTTAGTCCTTGAGGACATTGTTGAGTTGCTTCGAAGTTCGGCTGTCGCGATCTCAACGCTGTCGCTAATCACATCAGATAGTGATGCTGAAGTCGGTCCTTTGAGACGCTCCAAACCCGAGGGAGAAGCAACAAGCGGTGGTTTACACTAATCGTATCGAGGAGCGGGTATGTATCAACAATTAATAGCTGTTCAGTTCGAACGATCATCAAAAGGAGTGCTGACGTCGTGACGAGTCGCGTATTACCGAATAAGGTATGAGTTAGAGCTTGTCACAGAGGAAGAACACAGCATCGAGATTACCCGCGAGGGTGACCGCAGCGTTTTCGCCATCGTCAAGCGGAAAACTCGGCATCAAGAACAACTGAGTGTCTATCGAGCGTTTCGGTTCGATCAAGGACGATATAGCATGATCATGCATAATCATATGCGTTATCATACAAGCCAATCTCCTGGAGTTCCTCGGTGACGGCAGTTGGGACGATACCTTTGTGATGGACGTAACACAGCACGAGTGGATCAGAACCATTGTCAGCAACAATTCTGACACTAACGACGGCAGGGCTATCACCAACAAGTATCGGCATCTATACCTTGGCGACCCTGCCGATGAAGTCTTCATCCAATTATCTTTAGAGCGGTCTTTTTACAGAGATGTTTACCCTGCTCAGTCTTGTGTTTCTTCAATATGTTTCTTGTCGATGGTCGAGTTAGCCTCGGTATGGTGATCGATCTCTCTATTCCAAATTTTAGGCTATCCAAAAAATAGATTGCATATACAAAAGATTCTTTATCCAGAACAAATATAATTTAGTATGGTAGTCTTAGCCCATCTCGCGCTTGTGTTCGTTGCCGGTCTCGCAACCGCGTTGGCGACGGGATTGGGGGCGATTCCGTTCTTTTTTATAGATGAATTCAGCGACCGATGGAATGTTGGACTCTGGGGCGTTGCCTCCGGAATCATGGTCGCAGCGTCATTATTCGGTCTCATTAATGAGGGGATGCAGTACGCCAGTGATGGATTTCCGGTATTGATGCTGACTGGTCTTTTGACTGGGGTTGCATTAGTTGAGGGCTCAGGTCGGGTGCTCAGCCGAATTGATATCAACGCGACCGGTCCTGATGAGAGCGGTCATGGAGATGATGGCTATCCTCGTGACGAGGGTGATAAACAAACCGACCCCGCTCCGGATATCGGTACTGATGGTGGACCAGAGGCAACTCCGGACATCGAATCACAAGAACGCGATGATAACCCCCTGGAAGCCAAAGTATTCGCTGACGGGGATTTAAAAACGCTATTGTTAATTCTCGGTATATTGACCGTCCACAGTTTCCCCGAAGGTGTGGCTATCGGTGTCTCATTCGCTGAGATCGGGTTTGACGGCGGAATAGGTATATTCGGTATTGCCATACCATTATTGGCTGTCTTCATGACGGTGGCAATATCAATTCACAATATTCCTGAGGGGACTGCAATTGCTATTCCGATGCGAGCGATGGGACTCTCAAAATGGCGGATGGTCGGTGCAGCGGTATTTTCGAGTCTTCCACAGCCGATTGGTGCTGTTATTGCCTTTGCGTTCGTTACTTGGGCTGAGTCATTCCTTCCGTTTGGGTTTGGCTTTGCTGCGGGTGCAATGATCTATTTAGTCGTCACCGAATTTATTCCTGAGGCTCTCGAAACTGGTGCTGATCTTGAACACAGCGGTTACCGTGCACTCGCAGGGGGAGTTATTGCCGGAGTAGCAGTGATGATACCGCTATTGTACGTTTAAGCCGGATATCTATCTCGTGCTCTGACTGCTGATATGGATGCAATGTGCGATGTATCATAAGTATGTTTTCTACGCTTTTGACTCTCACAAATTACTCCCATCTACTGCTGTTGGCTTTAACCCCGTCTGAAATGCCATTATTACGATCGAGGCAGATACGCTCCATTGCATCATGATTGCTCAGCGATTCTCGCGGATTTGGTTAAGCACGGAGGCGATGTCATCGTGCTTTTCACCGCTCACACGACCAGCGTGAATCGCCTCGGGGTATTCGCTTCGACCGCAGATAAAACGGAAGTCCCGATGATAATTCCATGTCATGATCGCCAGCAGCGGCGGCAATGACGATTCCGAGAAGGATGCTATTCACCCAGCCGACGAGTGTAATAAGATATTGGGACCCAACACCCCAGTCATGGTACTGGTGCTTTCCGCAGCGGAAGTTGATCGAAACCTCGATATCGCGACACTCGTCGATGTCGTGGATAACGCATTAGTTAAACAGGCTGCTGATAAGGTCAAACGACCGCAGCGACCACATTTCACAGTCGGCGCGGGTCTTGATGATGACGAACCAATCGGAACTGGGATTGCGATGCCAGCGTACGTCTATGGTGCAGACCACTACGCGACGAAACTTGTCGGTGTACATGAAGATAATGAAACGCGAAATCTTCCGACGATCAACGCCCAGGTCATACTTACCGAGGCTCGGACAGGTCTCCCGAAGGCGTTCATGGCAGGGACAACAATCACAAACGCTCGGACCGGCTGCATTGGGGCAGTCTCAGTTCGAGCATTGGCACCGGAATCAGGCGATGATGGTCTTACGCTTGGGGTGATAGGCGCAGGTGCACAAGCACGCTGGCAGACCCGCGCAATCGAGACCGTCACAGCGCTTTCAGATGTGCGAATCTACTCACCGAGTGACTCGCGGGAGGCATGTGCGGCAGACCTAGTTGAGGAAGGGATGCCGGCGCATGCGGTCGATACACCCAGGGAGGCTGTCGTAGGTGCTGACGTCGTCGTGACAGCGACGACAGCGACCAATCCTGTTTTTCCGCCCGACGCGCTCGAGACAGGATCTCTTGTCGTCGCCGTTGGTGCATTCACCGCGGAGATGCAAGAACTCAATCCTCGTGTTCTTGAGCGTGCCGAACAGACGTTCGCCGACGTGCCCGAGGAAGTCGCCGAAACTGGAGATATCCTCGTAAGTGATCTTACCGCTGATGACATGGTTGAACTTGGCGTCCCACTCACGAACGGATATGTTCGGGACTCACCGGACGAGATACTGACGGTCATCAGTGTTGGATCCGCGACGTTGGATGCCGCAGCGGGCGAGATGATTTATCAGCGGGCAGTCGAGGCAGGCAACGGGACTGAGATTTCGCTATAGTCCGGCTGATATCATTTGGCGACTCGGTCGGAGAATAATATCAAATTGAATCAAACTCTTGATTCGTGCGCTGACGAACAGCAATTCGACCCTCACAGCCTCTGTGAAGAGATATCGATCCGCTCGCTCAACCGCTTAGCTAAACAGGTACTCAACATAGCTACATCGACAACCCCCTGTTCAACCAATCGATCGTTGCATGCCGAACCAATCCCATTAATAGACTCAATGTCTCCACTTGCGTACTATCTCAGCGATCTGCTCATATCGGGTCTCAATTTTAATATCTATTATTTTACATGTGTATTATTGACTAATAGCGTCTTTTCATGCAGGATTTTCTGTGGCGGCAGTTTTAGATAAATTAGTCCAATGATAACGCTCAATCGGAAACTGACTCAACACTCTCCATATCACCATCCTGCGCTCCGGTTGATTGTGTTGTGAAGCGTGCTCATCATATAGTCGGCAGTCAGCTCATCCCGTGGTCAACTCAGATTCAACAGTCTGTTATCACGAACGGGATAACATCTCAGCATGGTAAATTCAGAACTTTTGGTATTCTCTCTCAATTTCTTTATATGCTGTCAGGGACGAGAATCCAACATTTCCTAAAATTGAAGTATGCTGAATCATATGAAATTTCAGTCAAATATTTGACATGTATCACACCCCGTTATCGATGTGTGCAAAAAAAGAAAATGAAGAGACGTCGCTGAGGAGTTCTAAGTCATACACACTCTCAACTCATGAAATTGGTCATAACCGTCAGATATTGATGCGATGCATGAACTCTTCAGACATAATCACTAGTAAACATATATGACGACGACAGCGAATTTGGGATTCCCACGAATCGGCGCGCACCGCGAGCTTAAGCGGGCGGTCGAGGAGTATTGGAATGGAGATCGCTCAAAAGAGGAACTCCTCGCAGAAGGGGCGGACCTGCGTGAAAGACACTGGCGGAAACAAGACGAACTTGGTCTCGATTTCGTTCCCAGCAATGACTTTTCATATTATGATCAGGTACTCGATACCTGCGCGATGGTAGGTGCGGTTCCTGATCGATTCCCTTGGGATGGCGACACAGTCGATATTGACACGTACTTTTCGATGGCTCGCGGGATCCAAGAAAAGGACTTAGAGGGAGATACCTCCGGCGTGCAGGCAATGGAGATGACCAAGTGGTTCAATACGAATTATCATTATCTCGTTCCGGAACTGTCCCGCGACACGGAATTCTCCCTTTCTTCAACGAAGATCATTGATGAGTATGAAGAGGCAAAGGCTGTGGGCATTGATACGCGCCCTGTTCTTATTGGACCAGTATCATTCTTATTACTTGGTAAGACTCAATCGGAGGATCTTAATGCGCTTGATCTGCTTGAGGAGTTACTTCCGGTATACACTGAAGCACTACAGCGACTTGCTGACACGGGGGCACAGGCAGTCCAGATTGACGAGCCGGCTCTTGTGTTCGAGCTTGACAACGAAGAACAAGCGGCCTACACTGAGGCATATGAGGTCCTTGCTAACGCCACCGATCTTGATATTCACCTTGCAACGTACTTCGAATCGCTTGGTGATAATCTCCCGACTGCGTTAGACCTCCCAGTTGATTCGCTCCATCTTGACCTTGTTCGGGGTGAGGGGCAACTTGATGACGCGCTTGAGTACGGTGTCCCCAACGAATTGAGTCTCTCGCTTGGTCTTGTAGATGGTCGTAATGTATGGCGAGCAGATCTTGATACGCTGCTGGAGACAGTGGAAACGGCTATTGACGCTCTTGGTTCCGATCGAGTGATCCTTGGACCATCATGCTCACTGCTCCATGTGCCGACCGATCTTGACGCTGAGCCAGGTCTCGACGACAATACGAAATTGTGGCTTTCGTTCGCGACAGGGAAGATTGAGGAAATCGTGGCACTAGCTGACCGTGCGAACGGTGATAAGACGGGAACGGAAGCTCTCTTCGAGCGAAGCCGCCAGGCAATCAAGAACCGAGCCGAATCCGACTGGATCAATGATTCGGATGTTCAGGAACGTGTAGACGGTATTGATGATGCGATGACGCGACGGGATTCCAACCGCGATGTACGACGAGAGATTCAGCGCGAGGCGTTTGACCTGCCAGAACTACCGACAACAACCATTGGCTCATTCCCACAGACTGATGAGATGCGAGAAATGCGGGCAGCATATAAGAATGAGGAGATTTCTCAGTCGAAGTACGAGGCATTCATCGAAACGCAGATTACCGAAACAATCGAGCGACAGGAGGAGATTGGACTTGATGTGCTCGTCCATGGCGAAAGCGAGCGAGGTGATATGGTGGAGTACTTCGGGCGTCAACTTGATGGGTTCATTTTCACCGAGAACGCATGGGTCCAAAGTTATGGCACTCGCTGCGTACGTCCACCAATAATTGCAGGTGACGTAAGCCGTCCGGAGCCGATGACTGTACGCTGGCTGTCTTACGCCGACGAACAGACAGACGAATTGGTTAAAGGGATGCTCACTGGTCCAGTTACAATTCTACAGTGGTCATTCGTGCGCGACGACCAGACCCGTGCGGAGACATGCCGTCAGATTTCACTTGCAATTCGTGATGAAGTCCGTGATCTTGAAGATGCTGGGATTCAGGCGATCCAAATCGATGAACCCGCCTTTCGTGAGGGGCTTCCACTGCGCGAAAGCCAGTGGGCTGAGTATCTTGAGTGGGCGGTCGAGTGCTTCCGGCTTGCCTCCTGTGGGGTTGCGGACGAAACCCAAATTCATACCCATATGTGTTATGCGGAATTCACCGACATTATCGATGCAATCGTCGATATGGATGCGGACGTCATATCTATTGAGGCGTCCCGCTCGAAAATGGAGCTGCTCGGCTCCTTCGATGAGCTCGATTATCCGAACGACATCGGACCAGGCGTGTATGATATCCATTCACCGCAGATCCCATCCATCGAAGAGATGGAGGATCTCATTTATAATGGGCTTGAGGTGCTTGATGAGGACCAGATGTGGGTTAACCCGGACTGTGGTCTTAAAACACGTCGGTGGGTTGAGGTAGAACCGTCACTAACGAATATGGTCAAGGCTGCTGAGAGTGTTCGCGAATCTTGAGTAATCACCCGGTGAGACACCCAAACAACTTACAATCGATCATGCGTCAAGCGAGTTATTTACCAAGATCAAGACAATGAGTGTATCAACCGAGATAACGCTCCGCATGTTCCAGATGAGCATCTTGTAGGGCTGAATCAAATCGCTTGCTCATGTGAGATATGCAAATATGAGAACACGACCGAATCTATATCTTCTTTATTCACAATACTGTTTAATTTCACATACTGTAGCTATGATCATTGTTGAGGTCACTCCGGTGGTTCTTCACTATGTTTATTTCCTTTCTCTCCAGTTGAGAGCTTCCGGACGACCAACACTGGTCGGTCAGTCTGGTCAAGGAGTTGCCCTGGCACATCACCAATAACTTGCTCGATTAGTGACGGTTCAGATTCGCCAATAACGAGCAGGTCGTGATTGACCGCGGCATCGACAATATCATTAATAGGAGTGTCAGATTCAAGCGTTACTGTGTCGATACGACCAGGATTGATGCCAGCATCTTGCAACTCGTCGGTCGCTCCCCTAAGTATAATCTTTCCAGCTCCGGTGTCCTCGTCTGCTTCTGCGACATATAAGAGTGTAACAGTTGCTTCACTATCCATTAGCAAGACACCGACAAGCAAAAGAATAGCCTGGAGATTAATATCAGTCCGAATCGGCACGAGGATACGCTTGACACGCTTAACAGCTTTAGGGACCAAGACGACTCCACAGTTGTATTCATCAGCAAGCCGGTCAACCGTCGTTGATTTATCAGGAGTAAAAACAACAACTGTCTCAATTGCTGTATCGTCGTCCCGAAGATTAGATGCAATGGTTTCGATATACTCGATTGCCTCATCCTCATGAGCCCGTTTGAGCTGTTCAGGAGGTGTTTGATGAGGGACAGGATACCAGCCGGCAAGAACGACTCGGGCAGGTTTGAGAAGTTCAAGAAGTCGCGGGTCAGGCTGCTCGTCTGTCGAAGCGTCAATAGGCACGAGTACCGACGGTTTGTTACTATTTTTAGACATCGAAATCAGTGCTCCCTGCGGACCACGAGGACCGCTCGTCCAGTCCGATCATGGATCCGCTCCGGTAGTTCGCCGAGGACGCGCTCGGCGAGTGAGGGCTTTTCTTCGCCCATGATGATGAACTCATGCTCATCAGCTAGCGTAACCAAGTCGGGGGGTTGAGTTTCCGCGGTCGGATTGCGCCACGTGATACGATTTCGTTTGAGACCCTGCTCACTCAGCCAGTCAGTCGCACCGCGGAGCATGAGCTCAGACATAGCACTTTCGTTCTTGATGCTTTCGGGGTGATGTAATGTGACGCTGGGATCGGTCTCTTTTAACAGGACACCGACCACAGAGAGAATCCGAAACACACTCTCTTCATCGTTCAGTGAGACAAGGATATTGCGCAATTTTGTAACTTCGGCGGACCCTGGAATGAGGACTGCATCGCAGTCGTGCTCGTTGGCTACTCGGTCGATCGACGTGATATGATCTCGCGTAAATACCAGCACCGACTCGACATCGGCGCCCTGCTCTACAAACCGGCGGACGACCGGTTCCATCGCAGCCTTCGCTTCATCCTCATGAGCTGCTTGAAGATGTTTAGGCGCCGTTTGATTTGGTACTGGATAGTACCCGAGTACGACGATGTGGAGTGGTTCTAAGAGATCAACGAGTGTCTGTGATGGATCCTCCGAGGTCGATACGTCGATGGGTATCAGTAAGGTAGGAGTATCAATCATAATTGGTAGGTAATATCCACAGGTGAAATTTCTGGGTGCATGGATGATCACACACGAGTGTTTGCTGCCGACTTCTGATACATAACGAGTTGTTAGTCATCTTCTGCTACCTCTTCAGTTCGCTTCGATGGGGTGTCGAAGTCAAATTCCACCTCGACTTCGATCTCAAGTGGGACTGCGCCGCGGTACACCGCTAGCGCACTGGTGTCCACAACGCGATGACGGACATATAGGACATACCAGATAGCGCCCCCAGCAACAACCCCGGTAGCAAGCAGTATCTCCGATAATTGCATGAATCCAATGAGTCCAAATGAAGCAATGGCACCTAGTGCCGGAAGTACCGGATAAAATGGGACTGTGAACCCCGGATCATAATCGCCAGTATTACTCTCCCGAAAAACGATAAGCGAGACATTCAACAGACCATACACCAATAAATGTAGAACACTCCCCGCTCGAGCGAGACTATTGACCTCTCCCACGATAATAAGCAACAGAATGAGCCCGCCGGTCAGCAGGATAGAGCGGTAAGGTGTGTCAAACCGGTCGTGAATGACTGAGAGTCGCGCGTCCATCAGACCGTCCCGCCCCATTGCATAATTGATACGAGAAGCTGATAGCACTGATGCGTTCGCCGACGAGGCGGTTGCTAACAGCCCACCAAATGTGAGCAAACCAACGCCGATGACACCGCCTCCAAACGCGCCGAAGACAACGGCTGCACTATCCGCGATTGCTGTCCCGGACCCAGCGATAACAGGGCGCTCAACGACGCCGAGTAGAATGACCATCGACACCGCATAGATAATCATGACAAAGAAAACGCCACCAACCATTGCTTGTGGGAGATTTGTTCCAGGATGCTTGATTTCGCCGGCGACAGTGGCTACTTGGGCAAATCCAAGATATGAGACGAATACCAGCGCAATGGCTGGAAAGATTGATTCAACTCCTTCAGGAAATATGGGACGGAGCGTTGCGATGTCAGCCTGAGTGGCACCGAGGAGAATGAACAAGCTAAGAATCCCAACTAAAACAATGACGATTATATTCTGCAGATCGCCGGTTCCCTTTGTACTGAGATAATTGACACCAATAAAAACGGCTGCAGCGACGAGTCCACTCAGCTGAGCCGCGGAGATCGGTATGGCACTGACGCCGAGAGGTGGAAGTATCCCTATCCCTATCCCTGATACTAGTGGTGCGACGTAATTGCCGAATCCAATTGCGTAGAATGCCGTTGCAAACGCCAACCCGAGCCAGTTGCCTAACCCAGCGATACTTCCGAAGATAGGACCCAACCCCTGATTAATAAAATGATATGGACCACCGGAGGCTGGCATTGCAGTGGCGAGTTCACTCGCTGAGAGTGCGGTTAGAACTGCAATTCCGCCTGCAGCGACGAATGCAACGACTGCTGCAGGTCCGGCGAGGGCGGCTGCTGGACCTGGAAGGACAAAGATGCCCGCCCCAATCATGGTTCCGACGCCAATAGTCAAAGCTTCCTTAAGTCCGAGCGTGCGTTCAAGTTGGGTCCTAGTTCCGCTCACCGATTGTATTATGATGCAGACACTAAATAAAATACTCCCCCAAGATCAGCCGCAGAGAAGTCTCAAAATCTCGCTGCAAGTGCCTGACTTTTCACCAATAATATGAGACTCAATGGGATCAGGTTTGTTTACAGGATTCCACCGATAATAAAGAGACCAACGATGAACAACAAGATTGTGACTGTGCTGGCTCCAACCAACCATGTGTTCTCCATCGCTTTCTGATAAAACGGCATATCAGCGTACTCCTCACGGAATGTATTGAGATTTTCTGTATCATAGAAATACTTTGTTTGTAGCGCAAATCGTTCGGTCACTGCACAACCCGTACAGACTGGCTTTTCTTCCAGCCGTTCGGTTTTGATGTGGCGATTGCAGGCGATTGCCCCGCAGTTTGGACAGTAGGTATAGGTCTCGTCGACGCCAGTCGTATCACAGTGAACACACCGGTGAATCCCATCCTCCAGCGTGACCCGTGAGGGACCAGCAGCATAGTATTCATGTGGATATGAGTATTCTCTCAGTTCGGTCGTCTGTCGAATCACAGGGAGATATACTGGTTCAATTGACTGAACGGAGATATCCGAACGATTCGGCTCACACGTCTTATTATATGTTACATTATTATCACCAGTGTAGGTCACTGTGGTTGTGTGGTAATCTTTGAGATGGTCGACAGCCCACTCTTTGTATTCCGTCTGGGTTTGACCGAATCGATGCTCCTCAACGTCATCGAAACTCTCGGTGAATTCCCCGATATCGAGGGTAACCGTTGCGTGGAAGTTCTCTGTGACCAGCGTCCCAACATCGTCGTCAACTACCTTCGGATGACCGCGCTCAGCGTGGATAACAAATTGCGTGCTGTCGTTGATTTGATGGATGACGCCGACAGAAGTTTCGAAGACAGCGTTCGTGTTGGCAGTGATTGTGACTACCGGACGGAAAGATACCTGTGAATGCGGTGTTGGGACTTCCGCGGTGTTGATGTTGTTAATATCGCGGAACGCTTCTTGAACAGGTGCATCAATATCAACCGCGGGGTCATATGGACGGAGCGTCTCCTGACAAAGGATTTCGATGCGCCCATTATAGAGATCAAGACCAATGTCGTCCGCAATCTCTCGGAGACCCTCACCGTCGATCAATTCAATCGGATAGGGATCGTCGCTCTGCTGGAGGTCTCCTGCATATTCTTCGGCAGGATTTGTAAATCGACCAGTTGTCACGACCATTCCGCGCTTTGGACCGTCAAAGTCGAACGTCGCAATAGCGGAGTGAAGTTTCTGGACAACTGGTCGACCGACTGTTGCCGTGTGCTTGCACTCAATGATAATTGCACGGTGGGTGCCGTTGATCACTTCCTCCATGATGATATCTCGCCCCTCATCAGCCGTCCGTGCGGCCTGTCGAACATTTTCATATCCAAGATTGCGGAATACATCCTCCATCAGATCCTCAAACTCGAATCCAGAGAGATCATCTAAAATTGCCATTCAAATATAATTTGATACTATCTTGCAACGATTAAATACGTTATCGAGCACAGCGCTATACTGCCCATTGACCCAGCAATACCGATATGGATGTCATCGATATGGGTGTGAATCGCCTCGGGGTCACATCCACATCAACATCACCATCAAAATCAATATTAAAGCCCCGAGGCTTTCTGTTTCTACGACGCGCTTTATAGATACTGAATGGGTATCCGTAAGGAGCGCAGTCTCCACGGGTGTGTCTCCGAACCATCCCCTCGTTCAGAAAAAACCGCCGTTCTAAAATGTTCAACGACGCGTTCGCATCACGGTCATACTCGAACACATACGACGGAGACGGACAGGGCGTAATTGTACGCTTGGCGATGAACGTCAATATACTATTCCAGTCTCTCCGCTACCTCTTGTGTCGGGTAAGCGTGGTAGCGGTGAGTATGCTCCATCGCTCTTTAGGTCGACCTAAAACATCTTAGTCTTTGCCCCCTGGAGGTATGTGTGGAATCAGAATTTATTTCATATGTATGTGTCACCGCCGTACAGTCTAGCGGTAATCGCCACGGGTGGATGAGTATCGACATCAGAGTTATGACTGCTTTTCAGTGCGTGGCGAGGCAAGCCGAAACACAGCCGGAGCAGCTATCGCGGCAAGTGTGACTTCGACCGCGCCAGCGAGGACAAACACCGTGGTGAACCCAGTAGCGCCAGCGACGGTTCCCGCAAGTATCACTCCAGTGAGAAAGCCGATACTGCCGGTAGCGTTGAATCCAGCCATCGCAACGCCACGGTCAGCTTCGCTTGCGAGATCGGTTACTAGCGCCATCGTCGCCGGGGACATAAGCGCGCCGACAACACCAACCGTCACCATTGCAACGCCAACAATTGTCACTGTCGGTGCCAACCCGACCGCGATTACGCTGAACCCATAGCCAATCGAGCCGAACACAATCGGGAACGCCCGACCAAGCCGGTCCGACAGCGAACCAAACGGATACTGGAACAGCGCAAATGGTCCAAAAAATAAGAACAACATTGCTCCTGTCGCGGCTGGTGATAAATTGAAAACTGTCCGAAAATATAGTGTCCCCGCCAGCGCAAATACGCCGGCGGACAACCGATCAATGAAGCCGAACGCATATGGGATGAGCAGTTCCGGCGTTTCGCGAATGCGATTAACAATGGTTATAATTGTCTTCGAGGTTTGTCGACTCTGATTCCCAGAAGCCGGAATGCGATCGACGAGTTGCGTCGACAGCAATGCAATGACCACCGCAAGCATTGCTGCCGTCGCCAGCGGGACGAACGGTCCTTGCCCATACAGCAACCCACCGGTTGGTGCCCCTAGCGCGGTACCCGAGCCGATGGCGATTCCGGCAGCGCCCATGTTCCGACCATGCCCGCCTGGCAGATCCATCAACATCGTCATTGCAAGCGACAACACCCCAATAGTGGCCGCTCCTTGAATGGCGCGGATTGCCAGCGCACCCGAAAACGGGATTATCACCACTTGCGGAATGATAGCCAGTCCGCCATAACTCGCGGCTGCTAGAAGTGCGCCGAGTCGCAACAGTGGCACTCGAACTCTCCTCGCATCGCTAATCAGTCCCCAAACCCAGACAAACAGAACTGATGCCCCCAGTTCGGCTGCTAGGAACCACGTACTCCCCCTAAGAACGACAGGAGCGCCCAGCGCAGTTACCAGCATGTCAACCCCTGGATAGACCAACAACTGAAGAAACAGAACAGCAAACACCACACTCCCAAGAAGAATCCGCTCCGTATCGACTGTAGAGGTGCCCGTTTTGGACTGCGAACTCATGTGATGATAGTGCTAGCAGGGCGGGAATTATATTTAGTTGGACGTTCGCGACATTCCAAACAACTGGATGACAGGAGTGAGGTGCTAAGACGAATATCTACGATGCCCTCATAGTGATTAGTGCAAGTCTTTACCGCCGTGATTATCCGTGTCGGTGATGGGAGCCGCTGAATCCGCGTCATTCGACACCGTCAGTGAAACTATTCGAACTAATCACTATCAGTGGGAATTTTATCTATAGTATTCACTTCAGTGCCGCTATTCATCAATATCGTATATTGTCCGCCTCTGTTGTGGCTGCCAGGACTTTGATAGGCTCACTTTCGATTGTTTCATCCACAACCCTGCGTTGACTCTCCACTGATAGTAATCAATGTAGAGAAAGTATCAAACCGACAGGAAGGTTACTTTCGATATCGACTCAAGCTGAACCGATGGGTATCACGCGTATACTTCGATTGTGTTAATGAGTAATTGTTGATATGTCGTGGACTTTGTTGATATTGGCTGGACTATTCGAGATTGGATGGGCAATCGGACTCGAATATTCAGATGGATTCTCAAAACCACTCCCGACCCTCGGTACTGCTATCTCTCTCATCATCAGTATGATTTTGTTAGCGCGAGCAGTTCAAGATCTCCCGATAGGCACAGCGTATGCTGTCTGGACTGGTATCGGCGCTGTTGGGACGGCTTCATTTGGAATTATTTTGTTTGATGAGCCTGCGACTATGGCTCGGATCGGATTCATCAGTTTAATTCTTGTTGGGATTGTTGGGCTTCATCTTATTTCGGGCGGTCAATGATCGGATTGAGAGATACAACATGAGCATGATTAAGCGGTTGCTGCAAGCTGACAGGCAGCAATAGCTCTCGCACCTCCAAGCGTTTGAGGGTAAATCCATCTGCAATGCTGAGTGCTGAGTGCTGAGTGCTGAGTGCTGAGTGCTGAGTACTGAGTACTGAGGGAGTAACAACATAGCAGGTACCAGGAGTGCCTTAGCTAGGAAGTTGAACGACCATATTCAGCGCCTGTGGGAGTAAAACACTGAGAAATATCTGCGACCACATCGTGAATGTGGTTGGATACGTTTGCGTATTTTTGACATGTGATATCATTTCTTGAGCTTCCTCATATTGCTCACGGTCATCAATATTCGTGAGCGTCGCATCATATGGGTCCTTGACTGCAGTTTTGAGTTCGCGTTTGAGTTCGCGTAATTTTGTGTCTTTTTTTTGCTTCATTATAGAGTGAGTTCGATACATTGAGTATGCAATTGTCAGTACCCCAACTGCCCATACTCCTGATAGCGCAAGTTGAAACACCGGTCCTGGAGGGGGATACGGACTCATGAGAAAGTCCGCTAGCAATACTGGCGTGTGTGATTGTAGAAACCACAATAGCAAAATTATCGTGTAAAGATAATATGAACGTTTAAGTAGCTGACCAACCGGTTTGAATCCGCCTAAATTTTCCGGGTCATAATAAAACAGCCCGAAGTCCGCTTTGACAATTCGCCGAGGCACATTGATATGAATAGCTAAATACGAGATACCAAGCTCGTATAGAACAGGAACAATGATCAGCGGGAAGTCAACGAGTTGAGCATACAAAACTAATCCGATTCCACTAATCTCAATGAGTTCAGAAATTGTAATCACAAAAACAGAAAAAGCATAAAAGGCAAGAAGTGTCGCCACATACCCGAGTAGACGAAGCCGGAACGAGACGAGCCCCTCAAACTCATTTCGAATCGTCTCGTCAATATCAATATTTTCCTCTTCGATACCCAAGTTCACGACGGCGTCAGCATAGCTATCATGAATGTATTTGAGTCCAATTACACCGATGATCGTCATCGCCGGAATCGCAAGCGAATTTGGCTGGCTGAGAAATGAACTCTTGCCAGACACAACGAAATTGTACACATCAAACACGCCGTATTCAATGAATAGTCCAATAGTAACTAACAGATATGGCGGGTACACTGACCCCGGAAGAACCTCTGAAATCCGGTCGAATTGAAGCCGCTCGGCAATGACTTCTATTAACAGATCACTCCGATACTTCTCCGAAGTAGTCATATTCCTGTATTCTTGCGGATATGGTATAAATGCTGAATATACGATTTATATTCAGTAATTATCGGATCTGATGAAACAATGACCGTCAGTATGACACCTGTAGTCGGAGATGACCTATAGAGTGACCTCACCACCGAAGATAATCACCGTCTTCAAGATATTACCATCTCAGCGGTGAGTGATGATGATACAATTTATTTCACAGAGTTACAAGGCGGATGCCACGGGGATTTGATGTGACCCCGAGGCAGTTTACCTTGTTATCGGATGGATTCCCGAAAACTGGTCATGAACATGTACACAAAATCTTCTGTGATATCTGTGTGAATCCAATCATCATCAGAGTTAGTCCCCTCCATCTGAGGGAGCCTGAAAGCGCTCACATCAATCATGATCACGTTCACGCACTGCTCCCTTTTGTTTGAGTTCAGCAAAGGAGGCAAATACCCCCTCTGAGCGTCGTATGGTTATTTGATTGACTCTCGCTGTGTATAGATTTGCATTACGCAAGTCAGCATCGGTAAGATCGCTCTCAGAGAGGTCTGCTTTGGTGAGATCAGCATCAATGAGCGTGGCACCCGAAAGGTCTGTCCTCGGGAGGTCAGCACCAGAGACGTCGGCATTCGAGAGATCAGCCCCGGAAAGATCACTCCCAGGAAGCTCAGCACTCGAGAGAGTCGCGTTTGAGAGATCAACTCCAGAGAGGTCCGCCCCGGAGAGATCCGCATCATGGAGCTTTGCTCTTGAGAGGTCGGCACCGGAGAGGTCCGTCCCGGTAAGATCAGCGCTTGAAAGAGTTGCATTTGAGAGATCAGCCCCAGAGAGGTTCAGCCCTGAGCAATCAGCTTCTCGTCTAATATCAGTCTCATCAATCGGGTCGTCTGAGTCGAGATTTACCACGTGATAATTTATCACGGCGTCTGCAAAATTTGTTGTGTCGCGACAGCGCTGGATGTCTCACTCTCCCGGCTCTTGAATAGATCGCATGGTGCTTATCATCATCTGATCATGATTAGTTCGAATAGTTTCACCGACGGTGTCGAATGACGCGGTTTCAGCGGCTCATATCACGGCACGGATAATCACGGCGGTAAAGACTTGCACTAATCACTATGAGTGAACGCTGAATACGTGGTCTCATCAGTCATGGGAGAATTCGAAGAGCACCTGTAATAATATACATGTGCGAATCAATGTTGATATCTTGTCAATAATCACTATTCAGGTAGCAAGCCATCTGGTGCCTCCATGACTGTTGGTTTGTCAACCGGAGCGCTGCTTTTCACTGATTCCTCAAATGTTTCGTGAATCTCACGCGGTTCATCTGAGAGTTCGAGTTGAAGCATATCGGCAAGCCACTCGCAAAATTCTGTTTCGATGTGACCAAGACGTACTCCTTCTTCAGTTTGAATGAGTGTCACATACGTCTCGCCATCGGTATGATCTCCATCTGACGTTGAGTCCATCATGACAGTGACTTCACCCGAGACTTGAGTCCCGTTAGCCCAGCACACGTTATCATCTGATTCGAATGTTTGTGTGTCATTCGCCGATGCCGGTGACATTACTGTGAGTTCAATCATTAGTGTTATTTCGCTGCATTGTGTGATAAGTTTCGTTGTTAGCTGTCGTATCGTGACTCAGAGACTATGAAAATCACACTGCGAAAAAATCCTTGCGTGAGGAGTCTCAGCCCGCCCGTCTCTCATCCAGCGTATACAAATCACATCGCCCCGGTCGTATGGAGTCAGCGGGCTCTTTGAGTATAACAGTCATTGGCAATCTCACCAGTGTTTCTTTCCGAACCCACACCCACACTCAGACTGAGTTCACCTGGAACGCCCGGTGACGCGTTCGGTTGCAACTTCTGAGACAAAAATCACAGTCCCACCAACTCATAACCACAGTCGCAATCTATCACCGAGATTGAGCTGTTATACGAGTCGTCACAGACAAGACTACCTCACGGTGATGAAAGAGGTGGACAGAGCCGATACCCAATCACGCACTCGTTGGATGTTGAGAGCGTAATAATGGTCCATATCGAAGAGATTCATTACAGATTATCTTCCTTCGGCAATTGCACCTGACAGACGACATGACAGTTCGTGGTAACTCAGTGGAGTTGTGCCCGCTCGGCGAACAGTATCACAACTCAAAAAAAGGACCGATGACACTTGTTCGAGGCGAAAGCCCACAGCTTTAGCCGTGAGAAGAGATCAACAACAGTTGTTAGAACAACCGAGAGAGAAATCCACCATCTGATTTGGGTTGTTGCTCTGAATGCTTTCCACCATCTGTTGAGACAGCATCTGCATTAACATTAGCCGTGGCTAGTCTGTCGACTACCTCCTCAGTCGTTGCAGTCTCGTGTGCGATGAATCCGAAATTGGTATGCGCTGCTTCTAGAGCGTCGTGTCCGGCGGCCGCAGTCGCGTCTGTTACTGTGAGCACTTCGAATCCATTTTCGACAGCGTCGCGCAGATGCGATTCGACACACAAATTCGCGCTCATCCCCGCGAGGACGAGGGTGTCAACCCCACGCTGACGAAGTTGTGTTCCAACGTCATTGCTCCAAAAGCCTGATAACTGTTTGTGTGGCGAGAGCACGAACGTATTGTCATCCGGTTCCAACTCGGGGACAAAGTCACTCCCCTCGCTGTCGGCGTCAAACATCCGTGTGTCAAACATTATTTGATCGATCGTATTCAATTTCTCCCAGCTATCGAATTCGTCGTCAGTGTACTCGTGAGGAGAATAAAGCACCGGGACATCGCCTTCGCGTGCAGCATCACGTAACGTAACCAACTTCTCAACCACTGCATTCTCTTCGACTGTCTCTCCAACCTTATCCCACACGACGCTGTCCGGCTTCAAAAAGTCAATCTGTGGGTCCGTGATAAGGAGTGCTGTACTGTCTGTGTCAATTTCAACGGCTGACATACAAGTTACCTCTCGTTACTTGATACGGGTTAGTAATGTAAAAGTCCGAGCTGAGAAGATAGATACCCCATAACCAATCGGTAACTCGGTTACTGAAACCTAAGGTAAAATCGCTGTCATCTGGGTTGGATATAAATCCAATATTAGTTTCTATAATTCGAATAAACTAGTGAGCATACTCTTTTTTACCTCAAAGACCGTCTTTCTTCACCTCAACAGATGACCCGTCAGCAATTGTGATGAGTGCCGAGCACATACTCAAACATAGACCAACTACTGTTATCCCTTGTCCTCGTCACTGAGACGCGAATACGGCATTTCCTCAGTTGAATCATCGACTCTCGAAGGAAACGACATTTCCATTCACCCGTGCGGTCCACCTGGATACGAAAGAGTTCTGTGACGGAACTCAACGCATTGGAACGCGCGTTCCTGGCATAACCAGACAGCAATCAGTGAAGATTAGTTTCTACACGACAGCATCCTTGAGACGAGAGAACGTACAAACGAAATATCCTTTGCGAAGAATCCTTGTCGATAGGCAGAAGAGCATCTCAATAGACGGGTGAGTGCTGAATGATCACGGAATTGTTGACCTATCGAGGTATCATGACATGTGCGAGTCTCGCTCTCGCCTATTTTGAGTTATTACTGATACAATCATAACGATTATTTACGCCTCTGCAGACATAGTTACAGTACGTAATGTACTATTGTATAGTAACCTTATTTACTACCCTGCACGAACATAAAATCGTGACCGAACAAACGCGACTTCCAGTCTGGTGTGGTGGGGAGGAGTGGTGTCCAGTCACGTCAACAGCGACGTTAATCGGGCGAAAGTGGCATCCAGTAATCGTTGAACGACTCCTGGACGACGGACCGATGGGATTCAGTGAGCTCAAAGAAGCCGTCGACGGGATATCGAGTAAAGTGTTATCGGATGTGGTTGAGGACTTAGAACAGAAGGAGTTGCTTGATCGAGCAATCATCAGTGAAAAGCCGTTTCGTGTCCAATATTCGCTGACAGACCGTGGAGCTGACCTACGACCAGTCATTGAAGCGATGGACCGCTGGGGTCGTGATCATCTGCAGTCTGCCTCCGATGAGGAGGAGTCTATTGTCTAGCAGTTATTGGTAATACGATTTCTTTATTACTCTTTGATCTGAATCTTTCATGACTGATTCACCGAGATTCTGACGTATGCCTACGGTTCGATTCAGTCCTTCCTCTTTGAGTTGTGATACTGTTCATCAACAGACTTCAGCCGCAGCTTTCCGAAGTTGTCTCGGGAGTGCGAACCGGTCCTCGTGAAACCGTTCTTCACAGTCCTCAGCGGGCAGTCCCCGAGGTACGTTACGATCTGTCTGTGTTCCACTGTCTCCAGTCTGAAGACCTCGCGCTGTTCAAGAATCTTCTTCTCGCAGAGCCGGAGGTCGTCGCGATCCTTAATCCACCGCAGTCACAGCACAGACCTGTCGGTCGCCTCTGGATATTCCGACGCCACCACGAACGGCGTCACCAACTCGATGAGGCATATCCCTGCACCTTCGAGCCGGGAGTAATTCAGGATGGTTCGGTCTATCATCTGCATGTACTTTCATTCGACCTCGCCGTAGCCGTGGTGACGCTTCCCACTGAAGTGAGGTCCGTCAACCACAGCCTCGCCAAGCGGGATCACCGCTGTATCATCAGCGTGTATGTAGGTGTGGACGTACCACTTCGTCGTCTGCTGCTGTTTGCGTTGGTCTTCTCGGCGACTCATAATGGTCTCGTGAGCAAATGCTTAGTGACCAGCCTGAACACGGAGATTGTGCGTATTCAGCGCATTCCAAGCGCGCGTATCCAGCAGCCACGGGTGCATCGCCTTCCGCTGGAAGAAAACATCGTCGGAGGCCTCCACGTCGGGCAGACCGCTCCCAATGTCGAGGCGGATGCCCGACTGCGTATCTTCTTCGGGGAACGGCCTGAACTGACCGGACAGGAAGACACCCCGTGTCCGGCGGAGAGCGCCCTGTGCGTCTCGGGATCAAGATGCTGACCGAGAGCGTGTATGATGATGTTCCCTACGGTACGGATGACTGATGCAGTCCATCCACAGCTCTCACAAGACTTGCTGAATCATCCTTATTGGTCTGGTCTCCATTCGGTGTAATCATCGATTATGAGTCGGAAATTGGGGAACTTGTTCCCGGCTCGGTAGTTATCCAGCAGTGCCGCCACGAGCAACGTGTGGAACGTCAAACTCGTATACATATTGTCAAGGCGACTGCCTCGGGGCTTTGATGTTGATGTGACCCCGAGGCAGGTTACGGGTAGAGACACCGACTTGTTGAACGCGGCGGCGACATCGGACGCCAGCTATTGTTCGTGCGTTGTTTGTGCGTACAGTTGGTGGGACTGTGGTTTCTGTCTCCGAAGTTGCAACCGAACGCGTCACCAGGCGTTCCAGGTGAACTCAGTCTGAGTGTGGGTGTGGGTTCGGAGAGACACAGTGGGCATATTGCCAACGACTGTTAATGACGACGAGGTCCGTCACCTCGTTTTCGGTTGTCGCTCGGGAGAACTCGCCGTGGTCGTGGGCTGCCTCACCAGTCAGCAGCGAGAGCCGGTAGTGGCAATCGCGAGTCGGGACGGTCTGTTCCTGCTTTTGTTGAGGACGCGAGACAGCAGTGACAACTGTCCGCTTCGGAATATTCGTTTGATATTGATATTCTGCTGTCTTGTCCTTGTCTTACTGCCGACCGATAGGATCCTCAGACCCTCTCGTGAGTATATTCGATCAGACTGACTGGAAAATACACATCATCTAACCATATATTCTTCTTCAGATAACTTACATAGATGTTTCGTGATCGTATCAAATGGTACGTTGCCAATCCAGATGTATTCGAGAAAGACATCGCTATCGCCATTGAGACAGTAGGACCAAATCATCGTTTTGCTCAGTCGGCAGTTATCGGGAGTGAAAGCTACTGCATCCGCTGATACCACGAACCCGCCTCTAACAGCGTGAGACTATAGAGCGTAGACTTCTTTCGATGTCGCTCTGCGTTTACTAGCTAAGACCAGTTTATAATCGCGCTGAGACGTCATTATCAAACGGTGGAAGTCCAGCAGTGAACCCACCCGAGGACGGTCGCATTATCTGAGACAAGATGTGAAACGGCTTCTGCACCCCCGCTGTTCAGAGACTCAAAATGCAGAGAATCGTATTGTCGTCTTGTTTGCTTCCTCCGGTCGCCAATTAAACACGGGAGTGAGTCTCGATAGATTATATATCGATGTCGATATTACCGCCATCATCGCCACTCGCTCCACTAAATGGCATGTCTTCGGTAAGTTGTGTCACAAACCCATCATAATTCCGGGTTTGCGTGAATACAACACCAGGACCAGTGAAATCCATCACAAGTCCTTCACCGCTTAGGACAGTCTCTTTTAATCCGCCGACACGGCGAGTCTCATAGTTCATATCTGCATTCCACGCGACAATATGCCCCGAGTCAACGGTGAGGGTTTCATCGCGTTGGATTTCTTTTCGATCGATTCCACCGAAACTGCCGATAAACAATACACCACTACCGTGTGCTTTGATCAGTGAAATACCTTCACCACCGAGTAATGTGTCAAGCCCACCTAGTTCCGAGTCAATGCTGACATCGGTTCCGCACCCGATATATGCTCCACCTTGCAGGTATAGTTCATCGTGGTCTAATGTGAGTGCAGTCACATCACCTGGTGTCGATGGTGCTAGCTCAACCGTTCCCTGCCCGCCTTCTGATGTAAAGCGATTTCTAAACAGCGATTCATCACCTAAGACCGAATCTTTAAGCGACGAAAACATTCCTTCATCTTCATCACCAATTCCTGTTTCAAGCCTGATTTCTTCGGAGTGTGAAACCATTGCGCCTGCTTCGGACGTCACTGTCTCGCCGCGTTCTAATGTGACTTCCACAACTGTGTATGCCGGGCTCTGTCGTAACTCGTACTGCATATCTTGCTTCATTCTCCGCTAAAATAAAAAATATAAGCTTGATTTCACCTTGAGACACGCTCGACGGTGCTGTGAGCGCTTTAGTTGATCATCGCCGCTTCGCTCCTTTTTTAACGCATCTAAACGAAAAGCAGTGCGAGTTCCCCGCCCCACCGTGGGCGGGGGTGAAGCGCGTACGCTCGGCTGCGTCCCATTTTTTAACTATCGGGACGCCCTACTACAGTTTGGAACCCACGTTATCGGCCTCGCAAAACCCGCGCACCCATTTTGGGGTAAGACGCGGTGCGCCGGGTCTGTGTCGCGCCCATGTGAAGGGGCGGACGCCCACGGACACACCCGCCACGGCAGCAACAGATGACCTCTGTTGCGGTGGCACTTTTGATGTGTTCGGGTATTACTGGTTCCATGCGAGTCTCGCCAGAGACAAGCGCGGGCGGAATTAAAATTCGCCACCGATCGTTTCGTTGGTTTCCCGCCAGAGACCACGGCGAAGCCACGGGCTACCGCGCCCGTGGTACTTCACGCGAGACATCGCCGTTGTCGTCAAAATAATAAATTCAGACCTTTCCTGTGGTAGTTACAACTGGATATCACTCATTTCCTTCATATCAGTAAAATCAATTATGATGATAATGATAATTATGAATCTGAATCATGAGAGATTAAAATGGAATAATGCTTGTATGTATGCCCTGGAAAAGCGATTGACAGAAGCACCTGTCAGATCTCGGTCGCCCCCGTCTCAACATCGGAGGGAGCTATGTGTCCTGGCTGCGGGGAATCAATTGAGTGACCACTGGATGGAGTGCCCCCACGAGCGTATTCTCATATGAATGACGGTCATACCGTCGTCACATATCTCTATAGAGGGTAACTCACTCATGAGCGTGATGACAAGACTCGATCGTCAAGATCATTATATATGAAATAAGTGATAAAAAGAACATTATGTGATAATTCAAATTATGTTATTGTATATATTGGTTCATCAATCGTCGACCGTCAATTATCAACAATCAATACTATCGACATGTGTAATACTCGAGAGAAGAAATAATACTGATCAATATATACTCTCGATACCGATCTATAGTGCACTTACAAGAAATTAAGATATCAGGCTAACGAATACTCACATATTGAAGCTTGAGTAGACTAACTTATAATCAGTTTACAAACGGGCTGGGTCAACAGTAACTCCTCACTCTCACTCTCACTGTAGCATGACAGAATCAAATAGTGTGTCAATATGCTCGCTGAATATCCGTAATCGATGGTCCCAAATTTTGGGGTGTATATTCATTAGTATCATTTTTGCTGTAGGGTATACCTGGCTTATCGGTCCGAGTGCACTGTGGCAGGCGCTGACGAGCGTTTCGTCCTGGCAATTTGGATTCTTACTTCTGATTAGTATTGTTCCGATGATCCTGTGGGGAAGTGGTTTCTACGTTATTCTTCGCCGACTTGGACATGAAGGAAGTTTTGTTGTCTCAATATTACTCATGAATGCATCGGGATTTCTCAACACCATCACACCGTTTGGACAGCTTGGCGGGAATCCCCCCGCTGCGCTGTTAATTAAGCGAGCACTTGGGACTGATTTTGAAACAGCATTGGCAGCAATCGGGGTAATAAATGCAACAAATCGTCTTGCATCGCTGTTTTTAGGCTTCCTTGCTGCGAGTTATTTGGGATGGCAACTCGTTGTTGAACGGGCATTTAATACGGCAATTTTCACACTCACTGGTGTCATAGTCGCCGCCGTGTTTGCGGTCGGATTTTTATGGCAGTATCGATACATGTTTGTTGATTACAGTAGTTGGGTACTCTCAATTATATCGAAACCGCTTGATTATCTCCCGCGGATTACCGCTCCATCACAACAACGGTTTCAACAGCACGGGGTGCAATTTATTGAGGCATTAGAGTTGCTCGCAACTGCGCCAGCACAACTAGCGCTTGTATTTGGGTTGTGCATGGCTGGACAGATTTTCATTGCGGGAATTCTCTGGACAGCACTTACAGCGCTTGGTGCTGAGTCATTATTCGTAACGGTCTTACTCGTTATTCCAATCGCCAAACTCGGTGCAGTTGCACCGACACCAGGCGGTCTTGGAGCCGCAGAAACAATATTGACCGGAGCGCTCGTGACTATGACAGGTATGTCCTCAGCAGTCGCTGGCGCGGCGGCACTACTATATCGTGCGAGTGCGTTTTGGATTCCAGCACTCAGTGGCGGATTCATTACCGCGTGGTATCTGACGCACAAGTCCGCATCTCAAAAGACGTGATCTGAATATTTTGCAGCGCTGCGATATCGATGTTGATGATACTAGTTGCATATCTCAGAGCGCCCACCTAGTATAAAATCAGGGTGTCATAGAACGATTCACACACCTCAGTAGCTTTCAGAAAGCCAGCATCTGAGAGATAAAAAATATTGCCGCTATTCAAAAGCAGCAAGAGCAGTCCTCTCGATCGATATCAGAAAACCATGCTAACCGTTCTATGACACCCTCTAAAATAGCTGAAAGGACAGCTCACGATCAATCGAAATCAGCAACGGAGCAAGCGAGTAGACTGAGACTGAAGACGATACTCAATGAACACGTCCTCTACGTCATTTCTGCAAGCGGACCAAAGTCATCAACCGGCAACACGGAGTAATCAATCGTGAGCGTATTCTTTGTGGCGCGAATCTTGCCGACGAATGTCGAGATCGTCTCGAGTGATCCCTCAAGAACGAATAATTCCATACAGTGATGACCGCCAACGTGACTATGGAAATTCGAAGCGACGATATCCTCATGTTCATGCCGAAGGTGCATCATTTTTTCCTCGACATTCGTTGTTTCATAATCAAACACGACCGTCACGATACCCATTAATTCACGATTTTCGAGTCGTTTATCCTCAAACTCCTCTAACAGATTCCGACTTGCCTCTCGAAATACCTCACTCCGACCTGTGTAGCCATGATCATCAGCAAACTGATCAATTCGCTCAAGCAATTCTTCAGGCATTGAGACGCTGACAACGCTCATATAACAATTCATGCCCAAGAAAATATTAAGTATTGTTATCGAAATGCAGATTTTGATGAACGACTTCATAATTTGACCTTGCAGCGTCCGCACTCAAAGAGCTAATGTCCAATGTCGCTAGTTGTCCACTCTGTCTCAGTGATGCCGTCGCTGACATATAGTGCCAGATGAAGCGGGTGAATCAGGAAGCTGATTCATCCGCTGCCCGGATGTGGGTGACGTGAACCTACCAAAGCTCAAACGAATCCTCACCGATCCGGACGAGTTCATTTCGAACAGCCAGCTGAAATCTCTTAGCATGGAGTTGCTTGAGTTGATACCCATGGAAGGAATCGAGGGCTCCGACCTCGATTCCGACCAGATCATGGAAGTCGTTTTACGGGCTGCTGTTGACCAGACATCGGTCAACGGTGTCACAACCAGCACTGAGGACACACCAAACCGGGAGACAGTGATGGATTGGCTCCACACGCTGGAAAAAGAGACAATGCTTGATGCTGTTAACGACATTCTCGCGCTGGTAGCTATGACGGTTCTCGACCGCGACGGGTCGAGAACCATCTGCATCGACTTCATGAACAACCCATTCCACGGCTGTCCAGACGATGAAGACGAATTCCGGCGGATGAGTGCCCGCGACGGCACTACAAAGTGTCACCGCTACTGTACAGCGTTTGTTCTTGCACAGGGGAAGCCGCTGACGCTGGCGGTTGAACCGGTTGATGGCAAAGATAGCAAGGCCGACGCGGTCGAGCGCGTGCTCGCCCGCGTCAAGACTTACCCGTTCGAGATCGATCAGATTCTCATGGACAGAGACGCCTTCTGTGGCGAGTTAATTGGCGTTCTCCGTGAGGCAGCACCGCCGGTCTTTCCGGTGAGAACCGGGAAAAAAACCCTCGAAGAGAAGCTCACAACGGGTTCATCGTACATGAATGAGGAGATAATCTGCGAAGGGAAAGAGCACGAGCAAACGTATCCACTGGCGGTCAACGTCACGTATCAAAACGGAGATCGCGGGAAGTCAGGGCTCAAATAGACAGGATACGCGGCGTACGGTCTGGAAGACCGAACGCCGCGGCAAGTGGCGCAGGTCTACAATCACCGGGCACAGATTGAGAAGAGCTACGAGACATTCCGGAAAGCGCGTGCTCTGACAACAACACCATCGACGACAATTCGGCTGTTCTACGTGGGCGTTGGGTTCCTGCTGGAGCAGTTGTGGGTTGTGTTGCAGTGGGCAGTGCTCGCCCGGCCACGGCGTGGCGGGCGAGCACTTCCGACCGATTTCACGTTCAACGACGCGTTTCTCCATGGGGTCGAAGAGGTGCTGGACGATGAGCTCGGCTGGAAAGATGAACACCAGACGAACGGCCAGGGACTACCAGCAGGGCACGAACACGGACTCGGGTAAGCCGCCTCGCTTCAGGCGAAGCGAGGCTGGCGACCAGCGACAGCTGTATCTGAATTGCGGCTTCAACACAGAGCTCAGTAGAGACAAGTAGTAAACTCGATATCTGTTTAGGTCACTGAGACAGCTGTTGGCGTCTTTGTCTTGTTTCGACGTCTTCCGGACGTGAAGTTTTACTTTCGCGGCTGCGGTTATCGGTAGAGTGGACAACTAGCGAATGTAGCCGAAAGTAAGTGTATATATCAGAGTCACTCCAAACAGTTGTAGTATTACTATCAGTGTGATGTCAGATCGATATGTATTTTCTAGGTCACCCATTCAGTTTTATCACTGGATTAATGTTTTTCTTTTTGACCGTGTATGCACTCTCCTATGTAACATTGTGCCATTCGAAAAAAGTCTGATATATATAATAAAAATAACGAGATGGGATTTTTTATTCCCTCGATGTGGGTCAAAGCAAATAAATGAGCCACTCAGGAGCGAAGCCCCAGCAAATGACTGCAAACAAATCACAGAACTCGCCGTCACCGCCGAACACGCTCATCGGCTATCTGACGAACGCGGGCAAACACTGATCGGGTGCACACCTGTGGGTGCTGACGCAAGCACTTTCTCCAGATATATGATTGCTCGATAACATTCCCTGCTGTTCCCGGAATTGATTGGGTGCATCCACGCCCTTCGAGAGCAATGATCTCCGATTACCAGTGTGATTTAGCTCAATATAGGACAAACTCTGCTTAAGCTATATCAAGTCAAGAAGCGAACCTGCAAGCATGACCCGCGGCGACAACTCCGGTGAGGGAGGTCAGTCCCCCGGTCGTAATTGCGTTGAGTCCATCCCCGACCGGGCGAAGGCAGGGCAATTCCAAGCGACATTTGATCTCGCCTTGATATAGAGATAAGGCTAGAATCGCCGACAGTAACCGTCATCTGCTACTGGTAGACCCCCAGCGATTGGTTCCGGGTCAACCATAGCGACCCGAATACAGGCTTCCACGCTGGCTGGTATCAGGACGAAGACCATCCTGATCTTGGTCCTGTACACTTCCAATACACTTCCAATACACTAACACGGACGAGACTAACTACCAACCATTTTTATTCAAACATGAAATGCCGTCGCTCTGACTGTGGGAAATCATCGACCACCCCGTTTCAGAGGTTCTGTTCTTCCAAAGCTGGCGAGATATTCGCAACTAACCATGATCATTAGCTGACTTCCTGATAGTGGGATTCGCTCTACAGAAGTCGAAGCGATTGATCGTCTGCTATCACAGGGCATCTGACTGTTCGGCATTGGAGTCTGGCGAAAAAGCTACAGCGAGGATATATTTTGTTGAACTCTCAAATAGTAGGTTCGATGATAAAGAATTGTAGATCACCGTCTGATTTCGAACATTGAATTATTTAGGTGAATGCAGGCGCTAAGTCCCCGTCTTCAACAAGCGCTGTAGTCCGCCTAGCTCATAACAATCGCGGTAGGGCGGGGGAGTTCACAGAGCGCTAATATCGACGTATATTCGGGCAGCCTTTGCCTTTTTCTCATCACGCTCAATAATTGTAGTTGCGGGAACGATTATACGTGACCCATCGTGGCGTGTGTATGTCACGTCCGCTTCAACTGTGAGGATGTCATCAGCATCTTCAGTCCCCTCAATTGACCAGATGCCGCTGAAACTATGATCCAAGGTATCGATTGAACAGAAAAACTCACCGATATACTCCTCGATCTTTTTTGACCCTGTTATCATGTCCTGATTGCCCCAGGTAAGGCACCCTTCTTCAGTAAAAGCATCCGCAAAACCCGCCTCATCGGTGTTATCGACCGCTCTGTACAGATCTTTTATCCATTCAACTGCCTTTTCTGATGCATCGATTTTCGTGTCCTCAGTTATTTCCATAGTACGATAGGAACTCAGACATCATATCTGATAAAGTCCGAGATTAAGACTGATATCTGGATATTATACCACGTTGGCGGCTGAAGGATATGGGTCTATTCTTCTCGCGGTATCGGTATCACGAAGCAGTTAGGAGCGGGACGTTTCGAATCAACGTCCTCAGCATCGCGGAACAATTCTGATGTACGAACGAGAGCTCCGCTCTCGTCAACGCCTGTAGATGTAGATACTCCGCTCCCTGCGGATACGCCTGTATCTGCAAAGCGCGTCGTGGAATCAGGAAGGTCCACCCTCAAGCGCGAGCCGTCAGGCGAGCGGGTGGGGTAGTTCACCAATTTTTATTTATTGTTGGGATATACGTAAAATAGTGGTTGAAACACTGATTCAAGCCCTCTCGTATACGAGCCTAGCTGTTATTGCCGCGCTAGTTGGTGGTGTCATCGCTGTCTACCGGCCCCCCAGACCCCAAATGGAAAGCAACGTCCAACACTTGGCTGCTGGTGTGGTCTTCGCTGCGGTCGCGGCTGAACTGTTACCGGATATCCATAATCAATCACCTGCGGTAGTCATCGTCGGATTTGCGGTCGGCGTCATTGCGATGCTCGGCATCCACCGACTCAGCAAGGCTATCGAGAAACAGGGTATCGGCGGTAGTTTTGCGGGCGCCGCAGGTCTCATTATTACAATTGCTATCGATATGTTCATTGACGGCGTGCTCATCGGTGTCACCTTCATCGAGGAGACAACCACGGGAGTCATTATTGCCCTGGCGCTTGCGATTGAGGTACTGTTCCTTGGGGTGGCTGCCGTTGTCGCGCTGCCGGAGGGAATGGGAAAAGTTCAGAAGATGGCTGTACCGGCGACATTTGGAGTGTTGATGACTACTGGCGTCACCGTCGGTGTGCTCACGCTTGAGGGGGCAGCTGAGACAACGATTGCAGTCGTCCTCGCTTTCGGCGCGGCAGCGTTGTTATATCTTGTCACCGAAGAACTGTTGGTAAAAGCTGGTAAAGTTCCACAGACGCCAGTGTCGACGACGCTATTCTTTGTGGGCTTTCTCATGATATTCCTCCTCGACATTATCGGGTAAACTGCCTTGGCGTCATATCAAAGCCCCGAGGCACTTTACCTGCCATTTCTGTCGAGTTAGACAACATCACAGAGTGCAGTATAATCTCTCATTTTGGATAAGATACAATACTCACGTCGCGTATTGATTGACCTCAGCCGTTAGATAACTTAGTTACTCTTCGAACGACCGTTTTCTTTTGCTCAAGACGGCTATCATTTTTTGTTCATCGATATTGTCACTATAACTGTGAGTGTCTCAGACAAAGAGCTTGTATCAGTCGTGACATCTTCGCCCGGCGTGAACGTCGGGATTCTTTCGCTGATTAAAGATAGTATACTATCAGATCAATAATAAATTTACAGAGGAGAACAGATGAAACAATTGCTGTACTGGCTGCAGTCTCGATAGTGACTGTCCTGGCTTCTGCGAATTCCCTTGCAAAGATGAGAATGAAAAATCCAGCAAGAGTCAATACAAGACCATGAACAAATACTTGTTTGACTGGCATCCATGCATTCGTGTTCTGATAACCGCCAGTGTAAAGATACCCAATCATTGTCTGTCCGCCTTCGAAACTGAATACTGCGATAGCACCGGTGATTACCCACAGTGGCGTCTCAGTTGTGTCGGTTGCGTCGACGACTGGTCCGGCGACAAACCCGCCAAATCCAAGCCATACGGCGGTGAGTAAGGGGACAAAAAATATAACTGCCGGAATTGTCCCATAATAGATGCTAATATTAGTCCATGGAATCGGGAAATAATTCTCACGCCATCTGCTGTACTTATTGAGAGTCGACTTAGAAAATATTGTCTGATCAGTATTGACCTCTGGAACTTCGCCGGCGAAGAGAGCCCTGATGAGAGCCCATATTGCCAACACACCAAGTTCAAGCCAATAAAACAGTAGTATTGCTGCGGTCGACGTCTGAAATCCGAGTATCCCAATGATTGGTGCGCCATTGGCAACAATCACCGATATGAGTCTGATATCGGGGGATAGCAGATATGACAAAGAAACCCGTTTCATGCTTATATGACGATGGATCCGTCGTATGTCAAGGCGAGATATTGAACAATTCAATACGTCGAATCTGATTTACTGACTGGACATATCGTTGTCAGGGACCGGACATATGTCGGTGGACAAACGCTGGTGCTTCGATTGTCCCCTTCAGCAAGTATAATATTCAATAATCGACTAATAAAAATAATAGTAGCATTTCGCGTGTTGAAATGGTGCAATCATGAAGTGACAATCCTCATAAATTGGCTTTTATAAGGGCGGATGATATCAGCTGTCAGTCATTGACGACGACAGCTTGTTGCGTTGTATTTTTTCGCTAGCAGTGTATCGAACTTAAGAATGACATCATAATCAACTAGCCGTCGTATGCATATTAAAACCATCTGGGAAGATTAGCTATATTCCTCCATCCAAAGACGATGCAGGTCGGCTATCTGCGTGAAGATTGTGTGTATGGTGGCATCTTTGTGCTGAATTGAGGGCGTATTAGCCTTTCCAATCTCCACCGTCGGAAGATCTCTATCATCTGGATATTGAACATATATGACCGTCTTATCGAACACTCCTGCTGGCATCCCGATATTATTTTTCTCCATCAAAGCGTGCATCTCTGTGTCGTCGTTTTGAAGATAGAATACCGCGGTGTATTCGCTTTTGATTCCCGCTTTTTCTCTAATCGTCTTTAGTGTAAATTCATTTGCAGGTATCCGATAGATATGATTCAACTCCGTATGATTTCCTGGTTTATCTCGTGAGCATGCTGAATATGGATAAATATCGGCTCTTCCATTATTTGAGTCAATATCTATCTGAACGGTCACTTCCGTTCCAGTAAGTGATGACATTTTATCAGTGGCGCTCACTGTAAGTTCGAGGGTCTCAAGTGCGCGTTGCATTCGCTTGTCTCCGACGACTTCTATCTGTGTGCTGTCCATCATGAGTATCTCACCAGTTGCAATGTTTCTACCCTGAGTCGTGGAAGAATCGGACGTCACGTTGTATATTTGCGGTACGAGAGCTGTTGGTCGAAGACCCAACTTCTCACCCCAGATGTACTGTGAGCCAGTCGAGACATAGTTTGTCCCTGTGCCTATCGACCAGTCATTGTGATCTTGTGCTCTAATATCTCTGAGACTTTTTTCACGTAATGAAATACCGATTCCTTCTCCTTGATACGCTGGTCGTATCGAGAGTCCTTTCGCTTTATACCAGGGTGGTTCAGCGTGCTTTCTGGAGAGAAGTGCAACGCCGATGGCACGTTTATCTTTTTCAGCAATGTAAGCACTGTTACCTGCACTCGCAACGAATGTATGAATAAAGTCCTCGTGTAGTCTCTCTTCTGAAGCATAACATATGTGATACCCCTCATAACTGTTCCAAGCAGCCTTGTATATCTCTGGGATTTGCTCATCATACTTCTTTGCTTCAGCAGACTCAGTTATCCGCTTAATATCAACGCTGGATTGGGTATGGTTCATTCTTGGGGCTTTGTGGATAACTGAATTGGATTCGATTTCTTTTTTGACCGAGTGCTCCGTCTGAAAAACACTGATTGGCGTGTCGATCTCACTCTGCGTCCTGTCTTTGACGCCAGTGATTCGTGACCGTTTTCGATGGCATTGAAAATGTACAGGGCATGAATGTGATCATATGGACACTCTGAGTGTTTACTCTTGATTTGGAGTTCTGTGGATTTTAATCTGACTTTCACCAATCGCTAGCGCGGAATCCCTGCCCTCAGCAGAGGCAGTGAATAGGGTGGGGAGGAAGCGCGTACGATAGTTACCTAATAAAACTCATTCCAACCATAGGATAATTAGTGATAGTCAACATGCGGGTTTCACCGACCGCTGTGTTGGGTGAGTCTCTGTGTGAATCGCCTTGGGATCACATCCAAGCCACAGGGATTCATCATGACCTTATCTAAAGATTCAAGATTCAATAGAGCACTAAAACCGATTGCATAGTGACTGGGTGGATAATTAAGAGAACAGAGCGGAGAGGAGTCGATGTCGGTTGCTGACCCGGTTCTTGAAGCGTTGAGAGACTCCCATGGATTTGTGTCTGGACTCATCCTCAATGCTGCACTCATTCTTGGAGTGATTGTGTTTGAGTGGAGTCTCATTGAAATTGCTGTGGTGTATGTCATCGAGGTAGTAATTATCAACTTTGTTTTTCTCTCTGTCGCATTGTTTACGCCACAATCAGTGGATGACCGTGATGGAGATGTGTGGAACACGAAGCCCACCCCACTTCAGCCGGTTTCCCAGCTCCCGCCAATCTACTGGCGAAATGTCAAATTTGTTGGGCACAAGGCTGTCTTCACCGTGGTCTTCATCGGAGTCTTCATTGGAGGATTTCGTAACATTGTGTTTTCTAGCCCTTATTTTGCTTCAGGAGTTCCCCTCTCAATTGGAGTTGCGATCGCCGGTATTATTCTGTTTCAGTTGCGGCGAGTCTGGCAATACTTTATTATTGATCAATCGTATCAAAATAAGTCACCGCTGGACGCGGTGCAGTTTGCGTTTGCCCCAGTTGCCGAGTTACTGTTTATGCTTTTTTATGTGTTCGTTCCGGTCACCTTTGTGGTCGTAGGTGCCGCGATCGTAATGAATGTTGACGTTACCTCACGGCTTGTGTTGTTGTTATATCTCGTGCCAATGGGAGCCATTCGGGCGTGGATAGGGAGCTTAGATCCCCAGACAGACGATCTTGAGATACGTTTCGGCTGAAGGGTTCTGACCGCCCGGATAATGATAATTGTGACTCACCATCGCATGATGAGAGTACTGTCACTCTCGAAATGGAGCTCGTTATTGACGATGCCGAGAGCCGGCATGGAACGCTCTGTGCAGACAGCAATTCATATCATCCAATTACCAGTTGGTGGCACTGTGCGTTCTGTTATTCGGAATGGGACGTGCAGACAAACGTTCAATTCAACTTGATGCTACTGAGTGTGGTTTCGAATAAAAAAACAGTAGCCACAGTATCAGTATGATTACTGTGAAACGAGGTGATGCTCCACCCTTGATCAACTCATCAACTGAATGTGTGCTGAGTATGAGCGTGGTGGATAATATAATACATATACATATACATATACATATACATATACATATACATATACATATACATACGACTGTCATCATCAAGTAACGAGTGGAGTAAGTGATACTGAGACCTTCACAACGAGGGGTGTAGTGGAGGAGCGACTACTCCATCAGCGCCTGGCGTTTTGCTGTTGGATTGATCAGACCATATCAAATGTTCTTGTATGGTGACTTTTGAGTTGTCTTCGACAATAACTTCACTCACATTTCGGAGATATCTGACTGCACAGCGATTATCTTCATATTTATTAGCTGCGGACCCTGTTACTGCCCTGGTATCAGCCTCACCGAGCGCGTTAGTCGTCCGTCGGCATGGACATGTACTCCAGCCGTCAGTGAGTTCAAAGAGTGAATATATCTCAGTGAGACGCTGATCGAACATCGTCAGCGTAGTCTTGCAGACTCTCTGCTACTGCTTCTGCCTGGTCGGGGGTCAATTCAATACGGTCTGCATGGGCTGGGACCGCATCAACGCCGACTGTGTCCAGTTCAATACCGAGGATAACGCGGTCCGGACACTCGTCCTCTGTCGCTACATTGAGAACACCATCAAGTGAAAGTGAATCATCGTGAGTCTCGAGTCGAGCGGAAACAAGATCAAGCGTTGTATATGCGTTTACTGATAGAATTCGATTTGACATGTGTCGTGTATCATATTATCTTTAATCGTCGGCGGTTGATTTCGTCCGGGCTGTCTCTTCGGCGGTGATTGCGTTGGGTGCCGGTTCGAGTGCGACCGCACACTGTTTATAATTCGGTTCGTCTGAACGGGGGTCGGTCGCCGCCACGGTCAGTTCGTTCGTTGCCGGATGATGAATCGGGAGCCAAACCATCCCCAGGGGGACAGCCTCGTCACTGGTCACTCGCACAGGGACCGACGCGCGACGAGACGAGACAAAAGCGATTGAATCGACTTCAATAACATCGTTTTCGTTGTCGGCATCGGTTTTCAGATTTAAAATCGTGTCTGGAGCGACCCGGGCGACTACCGTGTCTGTGTGGTCCGATCCTGTGCCCCGTGACCGGATACCGGTATTATATTCGTCGATTGTGCGACCGGTCGTCAGGGTGAGCGGATACGACTCATCAGTTGGTTCTGGTACCTCGCTGTGCATCCCAGTGGAAAATTGAGCCCGCCCGGACAGTGTCTGGAATGACCACTCACCGTCATCGTAGTAGCGATATCCGCCCTCGGCAGTAGCAGATGGTGCTGGCCATCGGACTGCTCGCTCGTCTTTGAGTCGATTGTATGAAATACCTGAGAGGTCAGCAGCCGTGCCTGCGGTGAGTGAGGCGAGTTCGTTGAACAACATCGCGGGCTCTGTTTCAGGAAACAGTCCAGGCGTGAGTTTCTTACCGATGGTCGTGATGATATCAAGGTCAGTTCGCACATTGGATGTTAGATCCGACGCGGGCTGGATACGCGAGATCCGCCGTTCCATATTGATTGCCGTCCCATTGGTCTCAACCCATGTTGCAGCTGGCAAAATCACGTCTGCCAACTCGGTTGTGTCGGTGTGGAACGCGTCCTGAACGACGAGGAACGCATCTTCAAGACGGTCTCGAACTGTCGATGCATCTGGGAGCCCTGCGGCTGGATTTGTGGCAACGGTCCAGAGAGCCTCAACCGGTCCATCATCAATCGCCTCAACGATATCGACCGGTCCCGGACCGGAGTCCTCCGGCAGTCGCTTGACAGGCACGTCCCACGCCTCGGCAATCGCTCGACGTTCGATAGGGTCTGTAAATGAACGCATGCCTGGCCACGAGCCCTTGGATGAACATACGCGCGTCCCCATTGAATTCGCCTGTCCGGTCAACGAGAACGGACCGCTTCCTGGTCCGAGGTTACCAGTTGCAAGACATAAGTCGATCAGCGAACCAGCCGTTTTGCTTCCCTGAGCGCTTTGATTGACTCCCATTCCCCAATATACGAGTGTGGTGTCTTCAAGTGCGTCAGCGAGCGTGTCGACAGTTGACATAGAGACACCAGCGGTCGCTGCAGCGTCGCCGGGGTCCGGAAGTGATGATCGAGTCGCCTCAAACCCGGTTGTTGCCCGATCAATAAATTTGTCGTCGGTATTTCCCCCTTCGATGATTCGCGCAAGGATAGCACGAGCGAGTGCGAGATCAGTTCCGGGTTCGGGTGCGATATGACGGTCGCTACGTGCTGCGGTCTGTGTTTCAATAGGGTCGATAACAAGGAGTCGGCTATCGCTTGCAGACGCGCTGTCAACGATCCAGCGAAACATAACAGGGTGGGCAATAGCTGGGTTTGCGCCCCAAATGACGTGTGTTTTCGCAGCTTCGATGTCGTCGTATGTACACGGTGGTGCATCGCTCCCGAACGCGTCATAATACGCGGTCACAGCACTCGCCATGCACAGCGTCGTGTTCGCATCGTAGTATCGTGTTCCAAATCCGCCGCGGGCAAGTTTTCCCAGCGCATAAGCCGCCTCATTCGTCTGCTGCCCGCTCCCAAGGACCGCAACTCCATTGTGGTCATGAGTGAGGATATCACGGAACTCATCAATAACCCGGCTGAGCGCTACATCCCACGTGGTGCGGTGTAACTCGCCGTCACGCCGGACATGCGGTTTTGATAGCCGTTCGCCATCTGCGTTTCCTGTTTCTTCGATGCCGCGGGCACACGCAAGTCCTTGGCTGACTGGGTGCGCGACGTCGCCTCGAACACCGTCGATTCCGTAGCCCGAGTCAGTCATCTCTGTAAGATGTCCGCATCCGACCGCACACCGCATACAGGTGGTTGGGACAAAGTCGTTCACCGGCTACTGCCTCCTGTCTGATTACTACCCGACACCTCCGATACGAACAACTCTGGGGCAACATCCATCGATGCCACTGGTATGGTTTCCGACCTCAATTCAGTGTCGTCTTGTGTTGTTTCGGTATGCGTATCAGTCATCGCTTTCAGTCGCTAGTGACGTGTCGTCGGGGGCAGTTGGAGCAGGTCCCTCACTATCTGCAAACGGGTACCATGATCCTTTTGCGTCGTGGAGACACGGGTCCTCGTAATCGGTTTCTTCCGGCTCGGCGGCTTCGATAAGCACCTCCTCCTGGGTCGCCTCAACCCATTGTCTAAACGTTTGTCCCTTTTCGCGGTGTGCTGCGAACGTTTCAAGAAGGTTCCGCAAGAGTCCAGGAACCTCGTCTGCCGGCACACGCTGTCTGATCCACTCGACGAAAGAGGGGTCAGGACCGATGCCGCCGCCAACGCCAACATCAATCGCCTCAACCATTTCCCCGTCTTTCCGCGCTCGCATTCCCTGAAATCCGATGTCGGCAGTCGTTGCATGACCACAGTCAGCCGTACAACCGGAATAATGAATTTTGATCTGTTCGATGTCATCTGGTAGGTCCACATTCGACCGCAGCCATCGGAGCAGCGTTGCCATTCTAGCTTTCGTCTCCGTCAGCGCAAGCGAGCAGAACTCCGTGCCTGTGCACGCCATTGCACCTCGCGTGAACACATTTGGTTCGGGACTGTGAGTCTCAAGCAAATCAGACGTCAAGAGCGCGTCGAGTTCTGACTCGGGGACATCTAAGATCAGCGGGTTTTGTCGTCGCGTGAGTCGCATTGCTCCAGACCCGTGTATCTCCGCTAGATTGGCAAGTCGGACGGTCTCACCAGCAGTGAGCCGCCCAATTGGCACCGAGAGACCGACGTAGTAGGTGCCGTCCGTTTGCTCATGAACGCCGATGTGATCATGTTTGCCGTCTTTTGGTGACTTACCGGCATTATACGTATATTCATCGCGACAATCCGCTCCTTCGCGCCGGAGATCAAAGTCAACGTATGACTCTTGGAGTTGGTCACGGATCTTTTCCGTCCCCCAATCATCAACAAAAAAGCGACTTCGGTTTTTTTGTCTGTTTTCTCTATCTCCGGTCTCAAAGTACAGTTCGACAAATCCTCTGACAACATCATATGCGTTGTCGGGCGTGACAAAGATATCAAGACTCCGTGCTTTGCGTGGCTCACGACCGCCGAGACCGCCGCCAACGCGGACGTTGAATCCCCATGTTGTATCGCCGTCAATCGTCTTTTCTGCGGGTTCAAGTCCGATGCCGTTAATCGAGTCCTGCGCACATCCCTCACGACAACCGGTCACACTGATGTTGAACTTTCGAGGCATGTTTGCAAGGTCATCGTCAGCGCGAAGTTTCGTAGATATCTCATCAAGTACCGGTTGTGCGTCGACGAACTCATGTTTGTCTCGCCCAGCAACCGGACACCCAGAGATATTACGCATTGTGTCGCCTCCAGACGACCGAGATGATAATCCGACGGATTCAATTTTTTCCCAGATTTCTGGCACATCCTCAAGATTGAGCCAATGAAGTTGTATCGATTGTCGGGTAGTGAAGTCAATCCACGCATCGCCAAACTCTGGGTTTGAGACTGGACCGATAGCGTACTCTCCGGCGACCTCTCCAATGACGCGGAGTTGTTCGGCGTTCAGGACGCCGTTGGTGTTCGCCAATCGCATCATAAAGTAACTCTCCTGCCCAGACCGCTGGTGGAAGACACCCCAGAATTTAAATCGGGAAAACCACATTTCGCGGTCATCCTCTGGGATCGAGTCCCATCCGGACTCGGCAAACTCAAGAATCTTCTCTCGTATCTCGTCACCGTACATCTCATCCTTCCACTGTTCTTTCTTTGTCGTCATGCGTGATCACCAGTTTTTGTTACTCTGTTTTTGATCGACGTATTTCTACTTGATTGCATCTTTTTGATTGGTTTCAAATTAATATCGTGGCATAAAATGCTGTTGCTTTAACAAATACAGAAATTATACGGAGGAATTGGAGAGAATCATACATCGATCGATCCGACGTGATAATTTCAATCATAAGAGGATGAATATATCATCCCGTGATACTCTGGTTGGTTTAGTGAAAGATCGGAACTTTTGATTTTGAGGAAGGATATTCATTTAGGTCCCTTCATCGATTAATACGTCTCCATACGAAACACGCAGTAAAGCCCCTCAGACGGTCGAAATATAAGGATTCTTTATTATGAACAACGGTTATATCCTGGACAAAGCTGTGTGTATCTATCTGAGAGATCCGATAATGGTTATGAGTAGTATAATAATTGTCAATCAGTTCTGGAACTGTCGGTGGTTATGAAAGAGACGCAACCGACAACATGCATGCGATGTGCGGTTGGCTGCGGTTATCTTCAAACGGAAGCTGACGACGACGAGCATATTGTCGATGTCTCGGGAGATCCAAATCACCCAACAAATGGCGGAGTAAAGTGCCAACGTGGCGTCAGAGAAACAACCAATACAAGGACGGACCGGTTGACACAGCCACTAATCCGCCGGGGTGGCTCACTACAGCCAACGACGTGGGACACCGCGCTTGGCGTCGCGGCAACGCGGCTTGTTGAGGCTGTTCGACAGAATCCGGACAATGTCGCGGTGCTGGGAAGTGGTCAGCAAACGAACGAGGCAGCTTACGCCCTTGGAAAGGTTACCCGAGGCGCGATTGGGACACAGTACTATGACGCAAACACAACCCTGTGTATGGCTTCGGCGGTCGCCGCATATTATCAGGCATTCGGGAGTGACGGACCCCCACCGACCTATGACGATATCCCGAAGGCGAACACTCACATCGTCTGGGGAGCCAACCCAGCTGTTGCTCATCCCGTATTATACTCGTGGATCATGAACAGTGTAACCGAAAATGACGGCGAACTCATCGTTGTTGACCCAGTTATTACGACGACCGCAGCCGACGCCGACATACACGCACAACCAGACCCAGGAACAGACCTTGCGTTGGCGCGAGCGGTGCTCGCAGCTGTGATTGCATCGGGAAACGTCGACGAACAGTTTGTTGATCGTCACACAAAGGGGTATGCGGAGATGGTTGAATCGCTCCCGACGGTGGATGCTGCCGCAGAGACGGCCGGCGTTGCACCCAAGCGCGTTCGTGATATCGCCAGCACGCTGACCGTGAACACACTCATTTACTGGGGGATGGGCGTCAATCAGAGTATTCAGGGGACGGGGACAGCGCGAGCACTTATTGACCTGTGTCTTGCAACGGGAAACGTCGGTCCGGGAAGCGGACCATTCTCGTTGACAGGACAGGCAAATTCGATGGGTAATCGCGTGTGTGCCTCGAAAGGAACGTGGCCCGGTCACCGCGCCTTTGGAGACTCAGCGAACCGCAAAATCATTGCAGACACATGGGACGTTCCATTCGGTCGACTTCCGAAGTCCCCCGGTCCAGGGTTTATCCGAATTATCGATGCACTTGCTCGTGGTAATATCGACATTTGCTGGACAGTCGCAACAAATCCAGTCGCCGGCGTGCCTGATTCCAGCCGCGTCGAGACCGCTCTTGAGGACACGTTCTTAATCACACAGGATACATTCCGATCGGATACGATCAATTGTGCGGACGTGGTGTTACCGGCAGCGACATGGGGAGAATCAACCGGCACAGTCATGAACATGGAACGCCGGATTTCGCGAGTTACCGCATCAGCCGACCCACCGGCGAAAGTCAGACAGGATATCGACATTATCGCCGCGGTCGGAAACCGAATCCACGCGGGACTATTTAATTCACCACCGCTGGATCCTACGTCCGTTTTTGACGAGATCCGCGAACTTACCGCTGGGACGAACGCAGACATGTTTGGTATCACCTATGACCGGCTTGAGTCTGAACGAGCCGTCCGGTGGCCTGCTCCGAGCGCTGATACAGAAGGGGGCTATCGGTATCACGACAATGGAGAGTGGTCGTTCCAAACGGCGTCTGGTCAGGCACGGTTCTCAACGGAAACACATACTCAAGTTCCAGAGCCTGTCGATTCGGAGTACCCTCTTACGCTTACAACGGGTCGAACAGATGGTGTGTATAATACCGGTGTTCGAACACGCGATGATACCGATACTGAACGACCGACAGCGCGGATCCATCCAGAAACGATTGTTCAGTATTTAGACTCGTTTGAACGAGGGCAGACAGTTATTACATCGCGTCGATCTCAGGTCATCGTAGATGTCAGTCCGAACGATGATATTCCGCCTGGCATGGTCTGGCTGCCGATTCACAACGCGACAATTAACGAACTCACATTGTCTGCGGTCGACCCCCATTCTGCTGAACCGAACCTCAAACAATGTGCGGTAGCGCTGTTGGCGCCAGCGCGTCAAAAGATGGACACACCTCACGGTGCCGTCTCAAAGTGATATCTTGGTCTACTCCGATCAACTGCTGATTTGATATCGTTCTCTCGGTAATCCTTCAGTGTCGAAAGCATATGGTCTGACAGCCGATAAATATCCAACAGATTCTCTTCTGTATTACCTTCGGTTGAGCATTGTCGTCATCCTTGACGCAAGCAAATAGTGACCACAATCCGACAACGAAACATGATCACATCATATGAAAATACATATCGATGAACAATGATGACGTATATTTCTTTACTTCGTGCAATTATTTATCAGATTTAGATGAAAAAATAAATTTCTCTTCTCGCAAAGTTGAAACAAACGCTGTCAGCATAGGTTCTTTGCATTCCACAAATACTCTTCAATCAAATTGACTATTTGTCAATCAAATGGTTTATCAATTACTCATTAATGATGTATCCTTGTGGAAAATAACAAATACAAAAACAAAAGTCGAATTCATTCATGGAATGTAATCACCATGTCAGAGGAATCGCACATACAAGATGCAAAGCAGTCTAAATCATTGCCGTTGCGATCACATAATAAAAAACGTCAGTATGCAGGATATACCGATATCATGGGGTGTCTCAAATGAATAGTCCAATTAAAATGACGAAGTACCGAACGTTACTGCTCGCAACAGTCGGTTTCAATTTCTCGTTTCTGATTTGGTTTTCGTTCGCACCATTTACCGGACCGATGGCGGATGAGTTCGGTCTATCATTGGCGGAGATTGGTGTTTTGGCGAGCGCAGCGATTTGGCTGGCTCCATTTGGACGTATCCTCACGGGATGGCTCTCGGATCGGTTCGGCGCACCGACAATCTTCGCTATTGTCTTGGCGTACGTCGGAGTCTTCTCGATTTGGAGTGCGTTCGCCGAGTCGTATACTGTGTTCTTCATCACGCGATTAATCGTTGCCACAGCCGGTATCACGTTCGTGATTGGTATTCAGCATGTCTCCGAATGGTTTGATGCATCAGAACTTGGAACTGCTGAGGGAATCTACGCCGGTATCGGAAACGCCGGTGCAGCAGGTGGCGCGCTGATCCTTCCTCGGGTATTCTCGCCTGGATGGAGCGGTCCAATCTTCAACACAAACTGGCGGGCTGCGTTCTTTTATACTGGAATTGTGTCAATCGTGTTGGCAGGCGTTTACTACACCTTTGGTGAAGCCGCAAAAAGCAGTCAGAAACGTGCAGCAACCAAAAGCAAGGCAAGCCTGAAAGAGTGGATCTTCACCGCGACGCGGTACGGAACAGTGGTGCTTGCACTGGCGTATGTCATGACGTTTGGACTTGAATTATCAATGAACGGCTGGCTCGCTACGTATTACCGTGAAGGATTCAATACACAGAATCTTGTATTGGCTTCCACGTTTGCAGCGACATTCTCAGTTGCAGCTGGACTTCTCCGTCCGGTTGGGGGATATGTGAGCGATCTCCTCGCTCGAAAAGAACGAAATATAATTCCATTCTTTACTGGTCGCTATCGTGAACAGTGGACGTTTGTATCGTTGTGTTTCGTCGTGCTTGCCATGTTTGGAATGACGCTTGCGGGTCTGACCGGGCAAGTGCTCATCGCTGTCAGCGCAGGGTTCCTCGTTGGGATGGGCTGTGCGTTCTCAGAAGGAGCAATCTTCGCACAGGTACCCGCGATGTTTCCGGACAGTTCTGGTGCCGTCGCAGGCGTCGTCGGTGGAGTCGGGACTGTTGGGGGAATCGTCTATCCATTGGTGTACGCCGCGCCGTTGTTGCCAAATCTTCATACCGGATATTCCATTGTGGCTGTGTCGATGATCCCGATTGTGTTGCTAGCAGCGTGGGTCTTCCAGCCAACCGTTGCTGAGCGTGCGACTGATGACGGATTGGTTACCGGACGGGATTCTGGAGGGGTTGCTGACGATTAACTACATGTATATGATCCCATCAGAGTCTGTGTCGAAACGGCGATACTATCATCAGTCCACCTGATGTCGGTCTAACATATCGTGACCTGTCATGGTATTATTGCGAGCATGTTGAGTCGGTGAATCGCCTCGGAGTCACGCCCCGTAGCATCCGTCTTGTAACTCAGTGAATGCGCTACGTTCGCTGTATCTGATGATTATTTAATATAAATGAGGCTCACCGAATACTAACATATCTCATCTGACGTCGAGTCAATCAGCGTCACCCCCTTGCTTGAACGCGGGTTTCGGATAATATATCTGATATTCCGAATCACCGGTGTCAATATTCCTGACGCAATTATCGTGGACCTACAGTTTCATAAACAGTGAACTACTGACCCGGTGGATTACCAGGCTGTCGTCGATACTAGAGTGGAGTCTGAGTGCAAAAAGATGGGATTTCACCGAGAGAGACCGTTGGCTGGTAATTATATATCTCTAGACTTTCTGATATTGTATATTTCATTGTGAATATGAAGAGATTATCACAGGCACTGTTTCGTGAACCCGATGGACGGACGAAAGGGCTCTGTTTTGTAGGGGTGTCGCTTGGAGGCGTTCTTGTGTGGGTGTCTCTGAGCGTTACATTCGGTGAGTTCTTATCTCCATTTATTCTCTTTGTCTCTCTATCGTGTGGATTGGTGGGGATTGCCGAATCTCTGCCTGTATCTCGACGACAATTAGCAGGAATCCTCCGGGTAGGAGCCGTGAGCGTACAACTAGCAGTGCTACTGCATCTCACAATAGTTCCAGATTTTTATGTGTCGTGACTGCTTATCCCCGCCGAGAGCAGAGTCCGACACCGTGCTCGTCGATCAGCGTCATTAATAAAAAGATCCTCGGTGGCGGCAGCCCGCTATATGGGCGACGGACGGGGGCGATCGATCTCCCGCCGCTGTCGATCGACGATGCAAGACAGTTCTATCCGGGCGACGACCCGGACACGACGATTCAGTCGTGGGGCGTCTTTGGGGGGAAACTCGCAATAATCGGCTCGCATTTGCCAACTGACTCGGTGACAGCGAATGGGAAACGTACCGATTCTTGGAGACAGGAATCTCCATCGATACGAGGTCTACAAACAAGTCGCAACGCGTCTTCGACGAGAAGCTGACGTCACGGTCGTGAACGCGGATCCAAGTCTGATGCGTTCGGTTCGTTTCGTGGCGACACTCGATTGTGCGGTCTTTTCTGATCACGATATAGATGCTGACGACGCAACGCTGGAATTCGAGTGACGTTGACGTTCACGTCCTGAGCGCGATGAGTTCCGCATCCAGTACAACGAACCGGGGACACAGTGATCATGCAGTTAGCATCAGAATGAAACCCACGAAAACTTGATCCCGAGTCACTTCCAAGTTAATTACGAAGAGTGGTCAGCACCGCACCGTGAATCTGCATCCTTCACAGATTCGAATCCGATGGCAATCCTCAACACCGTGTCCCGAATCGCCCTGAAACCGCTCGACCAAGTCTGTATGATGATACGCGGTAGGTGTTTCACAGTACTCGCTCAGCATCGGCTCCTTCCTCGGACCCCTCATTTTTGTTAGTGTCGTCACTCACCAGCGTCTTCTGGTCATCGTCATACTGTGGGATGTATTCCGAATCACCGAACCTCCGAACCCCCGAACGAGCGTCGGTCTCAGATCGAGGGCGATCTAGAGTGGGTCATCGAGTCCGTCCCGAGGCTGTCGCCCGAACGTCGCTGGGTAGCCCGAACCGCTCGAAAAAGCCATGTCATGCCTCGATGTTCTGCTCATGAACGGCGAGAAAGGGTCGATAGTCGTTGCGACCGACGTGGTAGTCACCTTTCAGGCGTCGACTGCATCGATCCGGGTGGATGCGGACGACCAGTTTGACTCACGCCGCCCGACACTGGGATCCTATACTATGAGCAACGCGAGACCACTCACGATGACGACGCCCAGTACGATAGAGACAAGCCGACCAAGACGCTGCGTCCCTAAGAGCCACGCCAAAGCCGCCTTGACCAGCGTGTTTGCGATGGCTGCAATGACGATCCCCGTGGTTGCAACCTGCGTTGAAATCGTCCCCTCAGCAGCGAGTCTACTCAGTGTAATAGTCATTGCATCGACATCTGCCAGCCCAGAGAAGAATGCCATGGCGTACACACCCGACGTGCCAAGTAATTCGTGCGCATGCTCGGAGACGAGAAGCACAACCGCGAATACCACGCCAAACAGGAGCGCCGGTTGGAGTCGAAATGGATTTTTTAATTCTTCGGATTCGATTGTCTCATCGGACGTTGTTAGCCAGTACAACACTCCTGCAGCGACAATCCCAACGACACTCATGACACCCAATGGGATAGCGACACTCGGGAGTAACGTTGGATTGACGACCGCGACTTCAATGAGCGCTCGTGGGAACATCACAATAGACGCAGTGACAACTGCGAATGCGCAAACGTGGTACAACGTCTCATTTTCGACTGTTTTCTCAGCCATCGAAACTGTCGTTGCTGTTGAGGAAACAAATCCGCCGATAACTCCGGTTACAGCGATGCTCTGTTCAGGTTTGAGAAACTGTGCGAGTACGTACGCACCGAAGCCAAGTCCGGTGACGAACACGACCATTAACCAGATAAACCGTGGATTGAGCCCATAGAGACTGTCGAGTGGACGGTCTGGAAGCGCCGGGAGAACAACGAGGACAACCAGAATAAACTTCGCCGAAGCTAGACGCTCAGTCTCTTCGATCTGGTTGGCAAACTCATGGATTGGATCCTTAACCGAGAGGAGCACGGTCACAGTCCCGCCGACAATAATTGCAATGATGGCACCGGTCTCAGAATGCATGGTCATCGCTCCCAGTATTGTGGTGAGAAGTGCAGCCATCAACGTTGTCAGACCAATATCTTGTTCATACCAGACCTTCCCAGCGTACGCGACTGTGAGCGGGACGACAAGTGCGCTGACAGCAAGCGAAAGGATTCTCGGGAAGAATGCCGAGATGAGTGCTCCATAGAGCGCAAACAGCGGAAAGGTACGGCTCCCGGCGAATGTTCCACCAGACTCGCTTTGCTCTCGCTCCAATCCAATAAGCGCCGCAAGTCCCACACCGATGAGGAGTCGAAACAAAACCTCCGTGAGTGGATCGGTTACGGGAGTGACCATTCCGTACATATTCGATGAGATGAAGTCTTAAACTATGTGATAACCAAATCAGCGCAATCATATCCACGAAATCACTCTATACGGTTGGTCAGAACCTGCTTGGGACGCTCTTCAAACCTTTTTTATCGCACATCCTCGTGATTTCGCCATATCGTAGTGATGTCGTCTGGGACCCGACCCACTCAAGCCGGGAGAGAACCCGCGTCCGTGGCTGATTCCAGTCAACGAGGGCTTCGATGCCGCCAAAGAAGATGTACGCGAGAGCGTCGAAGGACATACCAAGCGGCTATAAAAATGCCACGGAGTGAAAGGCAGGACCGACCTATGAGCGACGAAGAGTTCGAGTCGATGCCCGAGTGCGGCTTTTTATTATCGGTGACCTCTGGTAGCCATCTACTCAGAGACAGAAGGCTGAACTCCCGATAATCTGTTTCCTGGCTTGTGGGTGGCAATCAAAAACAGAACGAGGGCGGGCGATTCGAGCCAGAGACACCTATGAATTCCAATGATGATATGATCGAAGCTCTATGACATCCAGAGTCAACGCTGGAGGATACGGTATCTCGCGTATTTTATTATGATAGGGAAACAGATCTGCAATTAATCTCTCATAATATATTCGAGTTTTATTATAATAATGCCACTGAACAGTATGAAACGATATGATGAATCGCGTGTTGAACACATCACCGGCACTGCTGTTGTTATCGGTGGGAGCATGGCTGGTCTTTGTGCAGCCCGAGTGCTTGCCGGTATCTTTGACGACGTCATAGTCATTGAGCGAGATACGTTATCCGACGAAGCAGCAATCCGTGATGGGGCACCACAGACCAGCCAACCACATGCACTGCTCGAAGCTGGTCGAGCAACGCTTGAGGATCTCTTTCCGGGATTCACCCAGAGCGTTCGAGACGCTGGGGGACTCGCTCTCAACATGACGAGAGATATTGTCTGGTATGATAAGGGCGATACCGTCGAGGAAGCGGAAACCCCACTGTCAGCTCTTTATGCAAGTCGACCACTATTCGAACATATTGTCCGAAAAAAAGTGCGTAGTAAATCGAATATCTCCTTTCGAGATGGCTGTCATTTTATTACTTATACTCAGAATCGATCGGCTAATCAGATTACGGGCATCAAATTCAGAGATGAACAGGGTGAAGAAACAACGCTTGAATCGAAAATCACTGTTGATGCGAGTGGGCGAGCAAGCAAGACTCCATCGTGGCTTGCGAATAATGGGTATGCAAAGCCGGATGTTGACCGCGTGAATATTGATGTGACATACAGCACTGTCTGTATTTCGCGACCAACAGATGATCATCACGGTGTTCTCATCGCACCAGAGCCCGGGCGACCTCGCGGGGCAGCTATGCTTCCAATCGAGCAGAATCAATGGCAGATTCTCTTACAGGGGGTGCATGGTGAGAGGGCTCCTGTCGATACGGAGCGATTCATCAGCTGGGCTGCTCAGCTCCCAATTCAGGATCCTGTGCGTGAACTACGGGAGCAACAGTGGCTGACGGATATCCGTCGTTATCCGTTCCCTGCAAGCGTTCGACATAACTATCATACCCTTCATCGATTCCCAGATAGATTTGTGGTCATTGGCGATGCAGTTGCAAGTTTTAATCCAATTTATGGACAGGGAATGTCGGTCGCTGCGCTTGATAGTCTCGCAGTTCATCACGCACTGTCAGATGGCATCACTGGAGTGGGACCGCGAGTTTTTGATCTCATAAAGCCGGTTATACACGAGGCATGGCGAACAGCGGTTGGGAATGACTTCATATTTAATGAAACAACAGGTCCGAAACCATTCGCAACCGATCTGCTCAATACATACGCATCCCGGTTGGTCAAGAGAGCTCATGACGATGGGGTGCTGACAGAGGCGTTTTTACGTGTGTTCCGTCTCGAGCGGCAAGCAACCTCGTTATTACACCCGCGGATTTTGTGGCGAACGCTTCGTCCAAATCTATAAGCGGAGCAGGGCGAGAACCCCGACCCTTCGGGGTTGTTCACGAGGGGAACAGACCAAACGTCTATTTATTCTGAGGTGTGTTAGCTTCCTGTTTGGGTGATTCCAGCGGTGAGACGTCTTGCACCGAAGCAACTGAGCCCGAAAGGATAATTGTCGAGTGAGAGGGATTAGCGTAAAGTATCTTGGAGTTTCTCCCAAGAGCACTATCGCCATGTTCAGTTTGTGAGGATATCAAGATCCCATTTCAGAACCTCGTGTCGCACATCGCCGAGCCGATGTATAGTAGTTCACAGAAGAAGTGGGTCTTTAATTAGACGTGCATCAGTCAGAATAGTTCTCTCGCATCGGATGAGTGAATCAGTTCATCCAAACGTTTGCTGAATCACTAACATCGGCTACTACAGCACCCTCAGCCACCACGGGCTGATTGAGCAGATCCCCCGGATGGTCTACGTCGTGACACCGACCGGGTCCAGAGCCGGGAGATCCACGGGATTTCATACCAAGTGACAACTGTCACTGAGCGGAAGTTCTTCGGGCACGAGCCGACATCCATTGAGGGGACGATCGTCCATGTCAGTGACCTGGAGAAGACGCTCAAATCGATTTGGTCCTGATCCGCGATGATCAGTCAAGACCGGATTTGTGTCCTCGCCCGAGAACTCGGCGTCCGGCAGGGGTACGCTGAGGAGAACTAGGTAAACTCGTGGCTGCTCTGGGGAATCTTCACTAGCGACGACGGTGATAATCTGCTATTCAAGAGTGGCACCACGCTGTGCAAGCTCTATTTTTCTCAGTCGTGGCGGTTCTCGGAGGACCTCGATTTTGGCGTTGAGGGATAATACCAAGGAAAAAAAGAAAGACCCTGCGGTCTCTTCTTGATAGGTTCATCGACCGCTGTCACTGCGGTATCGAGCGTACGATTCAAGAGCACCACGAGTTACAGCAGAATCACTACCCCACCCACTACGTCGACATCAGAACCCAATACCGAGCAGTCCTCGATCACCCGAATACGACCAGCGTTGATTTGATGATCCAGCGTCCAGACCGCAGCCTCGCCGGTGGCGGTCGGTTGACTACTCGCCAGCCGCATTTAGCGCACTGTTGAGTTCGAAGAGCTCTTTGACTGCCTCGCTCTTGGCGACTCGGTAGCAACGGGGTGACGTGTTCGGGACTTCTTCAACGATTTCAGTCTCTGGCAGGAAGTCAATACAGTTGCTCACTGTCTGGCGTGTGACTCCAGCGTGATCGGCAAATTCCGTCTTGTTGAATTCCCTGCCTGGAGGAAGGGTGAGAATAGCGTCGATGAGGATAGGGACGCTCTTGTACTGAAAGAGATGAAGGACGCCAGTGGGGTTTTCTAGGCGCGCTTCCTTCATGTCTTTCTCCTCTGCAGGATGTGTTCGCGTTGACTCACTCATATGGTCAATATGCCGGGTAACGCACATAGCCGTTTACGTAGGCGTAAACGTGAGATAACATGAATTTATCATAGACGAGGGAAGACGGAGAATATGCACAAGCCGTCAGTGAAACGTGCCCTCCTCGCGGTGATGGTAGCTGAGCACCGATGGGGATCGCCGATCGTTGAGGAGAATCTACAGATATGCAAGGCAGAGTGCCTCGGGGCTTTGATGTGACCCCGAGGGTGAATGCCGACATAAACATTTAATTAGTCTCGTTTCATGCACCAATTCACAGTCAGAGCACCCTCAAAGACGGATTAAAGATCTTAATCCAATGTTGACTGAGGTAATTAATGGAAATGCGGCACCTCTCAAAACCCGCTGTTGGCGGTGAGACGGGTGCTGTCGGGTGGGGTGGAGCCGCCGACCCTCACGGACGCACCGGGCGTTCGGGTGTCAATTCCAGCCGACCCATCTCGGGAAGGTCGAGGAGAATTAAATTCGCCTGCGGGTGCGGTGCAGACCCTAAACGATGAAGCCTCGGGGCTTGTCCCCGAGGTACTTCACTCTCTATATCTGCTATCGAGACAGATGACTACCCCACTACAAGCGATGTATTTGATGAACTTTGCATCGAGGACTACATCACGTCAAAAGGCAAGCGAGGCATTGAGTTGAACAACAGCCAGTTTGAAGCGCTCACTGACGTGCTCTACTACGAATATGAGTGATCCCGACTGTCCATGTATTAGTTATCTGGGCGAGCAGGTTAATACTCAATGGCAATTCTGGTAACCCACTTTTTAATAACCCTTTTATACAATACACTTCTCAATTATTAATGTAATGTCGTACACTTGCTCCAACTGCGATGCACAGTTCCAAAGCGCTGCCGGCGTGACTCAGCACGTCGCGCTTCACCACAACACGTGTGCCGAGTGCGACGAGAGGTTCGATAAGACTGATGCGCTGCGCGACCACATCCACGAGAACCACTGAGATATCACTACACCACGGAAAAATCTGTCTCGACTACGATACTGATTTTTCGCTAGAAGACGGAGCCACGAGCATGCACAAGGACATGTTCAGCTACGAATCGACCGGGGTGATACGGACGCCGTTCGAGTCATCAGAAGGAATGTCAGTTCAATCGATTGGAGTAGATTCAGTTCTTTGAGTACCTGACGAGAACGTGAGCGTCACGCCGTTCGGCGGAATCTCAAGACCTCCCTCTGGGTGTCGACAGTGCTCTTTCTGAACCGGCTCTGTATCGTGACGCAAGGAACCGTTTTGAAACTCGACAAGCGCCGACAATTTCCGGGTGAAAGGACCAACGCTGGACTCTACGAGCGCTCCCGAAACGTACACCGCAGAACGGCTATCATCGATCCCTCACCATGTGAGCGTCCGGTCGTTGAGGACGGGAAAGCTGTTCGCCCCCCTCCCCCCGCTCAAGTGACAACGACTCGGCGACGGAGCCGACTAGTGGGTGCTCTGGGACCGTATTGAGTCCGGTCGCGAGGACAACCTGTGCATCCGCTGCGGTCGTGTCGTCCTCGAACCTCACCAGTAATCCCTCATCTGTCACGTATGCAGACGCGATCTCGCCGCTCCAACTGAACAGAACATTATCGAATCGATGCGAACCGCATTGCAGTGACGTGTCTCAGGCGTGTAACCCAGTGTCGACTGATACACGTGTGAAGCCCAACGTTTGAAAGTCTTTATCAGACCATAGAACGTGGTCAATATCGCGTTCTGCAGCCAATACAGCTGTCGTGTGATTTACGAATGAAATTGTTTGATCGTCGTATTGCTCGAATTGCTCTAGTGCTGTATCGAAGGTAATTCGATCTATGATTAGATGGTTGAAGCTCTCGCTACTACGAATTTCGGTAGCTGCCCGAAGTGCTTCGTCGTGAGTACTCTTCCGGAGGAGTAGCGTTGCGAGTTCGGAAAGTACCGCTTGCGTGGTGAACAGTGGACCAAACGGAAGATCTCCATCTACAATCCTATCAAGTAAGTGTTTCACGCGCACGCGCGCTGCTCCGCAGGTTCGTAATAATACGCAAAGAACATCCCCGTATCCACGATAGCTGGAGATGTCTGGACAGCACTACCCATTGATTTCGCCATACAGCACGTCGTCGATATCGGCTTCACTCACAGTCTCATCTCCGGTTATTGGGTCTGTTCCCCAGACGGGGTCTTCCGGATTGATATCTGTGACATCGCCCGCCGGTTGAAGCCAGTAGATATTCCGCCCAGCTGTCTTCCGTTTATCGAGCATCCCCCGATCATGAAACTCATTCAATTTCCGTCGAGCAGCTTCTGCCGTCACACCGAGCTCCGATGCAATATCAGCACTGGTCACAACTGGGCCAGCGATAGTACTGAAAACCTGCCGCACACGGTCGATTGTGACCGTCTCAGCGTACTGTCCGGAATCAGTTCGTTCCCGGCTCATGACTGAGGGAATTTCTTCTATACATATAATCATAGTGGATACGACCACGTTGTGTACCCAACTTGGATAGGTGACTGTTTACAGAGGATGCCTGAATGATAGTCACAGTAGTTGGCACTACATCCTACTCATTATAGCCGCAAGAGCACTACCTATCCATATACGTCGCGTTTTAACGTTCTATGTTGTCTTCACAGGTGTTCTCAGTCGTATATTCTATCGCTATACTATTCGAAATCGTACTGTCACAGGTTGGGCATCTTGATCCCTACAAACCACCAAATAGCTGATAGCGTGACCAACAGAGAGCCGCTGCCGTCGTGACTGGGCATCATAAACTGGGTTCTAAAATAGTCGCATCTGTGACAAATATGCAACACTGATTGGGCTCACTCTCAGTAATTCATGACACGATGGATGCTGAACATGCACCCGGAACTCCCGACTCGCCCCCTCCGCGAACGCTTCCAGCGAGGACGGCTCCGTGCTGATGTGGTGAACGAACATCGACCGGAGCGCTCGCATCCCGCACTGATGAGTTTTCCTCTCGAACGACGTGAGTAACTGGTCGCGAGGGTCGACGAGACGGAGATCCTGGTGACTGTACGCTCCCTCGGCAAGGAGATAGTTCGCCAGGCAGGTTCCGTGAATACCGCAACCGATGATCACGTATTCGTAGGACTGTGACCCGCTCAACGTGGTATTGGTGTCCGGTCCGTCGACGGTCACTCTCGCTCGCCTCCGTCGGCTTCGAGTCCGTCTCGGGTCTGTCCGGGCCGTTGGCTTCGGTGCCGTCGCACGGTCGGGAGACGGTGCGCCAGTCCCTGGACGCCGAGGGCGACGGCGTACACAGCAATCGCCGCGACGACAATCGAGCCACCGGCCGCAATTGCATAGACGTACGATAGTGTCACACCGGCTATCGCCGCAAACTCGGCAGCGAGGATCGCCAGCAAGATGGACTGTTTGAAACTCCCGGCGACCTGCGCCGCGGCGGCGACCGGAACGACAAGCATCGCAGCGACCAGGATGACGCCCATGATCTGCATTGCGCTGACGACGACCAGCGCCGTGAGCACGACCATGAGGCGTTTGTACAGGCGGACATTCAGTCGCGCCGCGCGGGCGGCCGTCGCGTCGAACGTGACGTACAGAAGTGGTCGATACGCCAGCGTGACGAGGCTGCCGACGATGACGCTCATCAACACGAGGATCCCGACGTTCTCCGTCGAGACGGTCGCCAGACTGCCGAAGAGGTAGGCGTCGATGCCGACTGCAATGCCACCGTCGGTTGCAGTGATGAGAATACTGCCGACGGCGAACCCGCCCGTCAGGACGATCGCCAGCGAGGTGTCACTGTACGCTCCGGCGTGTTCGACGAGCAACTCCACGAGCAGTGCCGTGACGACTGCGACCACGAACGCGGTGAGCAGCGGGGACAGCGTGAGCGAGAGGACCGAATTGAGGAACAATCCGACGGCGACGCCGGCGAAGGCTGTGTGTGCGAGGGTGTCGCTGATCATCGCCATCTCTCGATGGACGAGGAACGTCCCGACGACCGGCCCGATGAGGGCAATACACACCGCTGCGAGGTAGGCTCGCTGCATATAGGGATATCCAAGCATCGGCGTGCCGAGCAGGTCGGCCAACACATCCATTCCGAGACCGAAGATGTGGTCGAGGAACCACTCGATGGGGGCGAAAATATTGACTGTGAGGAGGAGGGATGCAATCGCATCCTCGAATTGGATACTCTCTCCGAGGCGGTGTAGTGTGTGTATCATTTATGATCGTGCTTGAGAACGTGCTGGTCCTTTCCGTATGCCTGTGAGAGTGCATCAGTCTCGACGAATTCCTCCGGATTACCGTCGAAGTACAACTGGCGATTGACACAGGCGATGTCCGTCGCATGCGTGGTGACAACGCCGATATCGTGTTCGATCAGGATGACGGTCAGTCCAGTCGCGTTCAGTTCGTTGATAAGACTGTAGAACTCCTCTCTGGATTCGGCATCAACGCCGACCGTCGGTTCGTCGAGTGCAAGCAGGTCGGCCTCCGAGGCAAGCGCACGGGCGATGAAGACCCGTTGGCGTTGACCACCGGACAGTCGACCGACCCGCCGAGACGAGAGATCTGTGATTCCAACCTGCTCCAGTGCCTCCTCGACCGCTCGCCGGTCCGCTGTCGAGAATCGACCGAAGAGCCGCCGCGGGTATCGCCCCATCTTGACCACCTCTCGAACCGTGATCGGCATATTGCGCGCCGCCTTCGTCGCGTCCTGTGCGACGTATCCGATTCGCTCACCGGCGTCGAACTCGTGGGCAGGGTCGCCGAACAGCGAAACTGTTCCACTGTCGGGTCGTCGGAGACCGAGCATCAGGTCAAGCAGCGTGCTCTTGCCGCTACCGTTCGGCCCGACTAGTCCGAGGAAGGCTCCGGGTGCGACGTCGATCGATACCGACTCGAGAACCGGGACCTCTCCGTAGCCGAATGTGACGTCGTCGACGCTAATGAGATGGTCTCCCGACCCTTCCCGCTCCGTCGTTGCTGTCGTCATCGGTAGTCGTTGAGGTTGACGAACGAGTTCCCGCACGCCGTAATCCAGGTCGTCGTCCGATACGGAACGGCCACGTCCGGCGGGTAGATCGTGCAGGCAGGTCTCTCTGCTGGGCCGACGACCAGTGCCATCAATCCTGACCGAGGGCGCTCGGACGGACCGGAATCGGCGTTCCCGTCCCAATCTGGTTCCGTGTCGCTAGACGTGGTGTCGCTCATTCTGCGTCGAGGGTCTGCTTCAGCGTCTTGAGATTGATATTTTCCATGATCTCGACGTAGCCCCAGTCTTTGTCGTCCCACTCTTGGGTCTGCCCGGGAATCGGCGTCAGCGGGAGGACTTCAGTGGCGTCGGTTTCTTCGACGAGCTGGTTCGCCGCGGTCTGGGATTCGAGCGGGTCCGCACAGACGTACTGGAGGTCGTGCTCGGCAATGACCTCTTGGGCCCGCTCGATGTCCTTCGGCGTCGGCTGGTCGTCCGGTGACAGTCCCGTCAGCGTCTGTATTTCGAAGCCGTATCGCTGACCGAGATACTGGAAGGCGTTGTGACCAGCGACGAACACGACGTCTTTTGAGGCGCTCTCAAGCGCGGACTGGAACGACTCGTCGAGTTCGTCTAGGCGGTTCCGGTACGATTCGGCGTTCTCGGCGTAGGCACTGGCGTTGTCCCCGTCGACGTTGAGGAACCCGCTCCGGATGTTGTCCACCGCCTGCTTCGCTCGCTCGGGGTCTAGCCAGAAGTGTGGGTCAGCCCCACCAGAGTGGTTGTGACCGTGTCCCTCCTCGCCTTCGTGTTCTTCTCCACTCTCGTGGTCGTGCTCACCCTCGTGCCCGTGTCCGCCCGCACTCTCGGTCACTTCGGGTTCGATGACCGACCCACTGCCGTCGATGAGCGTCGCATCAAACTCAGCGGGAGCATGCTGGGCAAAGAGGACATAGTGACCCTCTGTTTCGACGTCGATGGAGAACGTCGTCTCATCGGAGTCCGCAAACTGGAGGTGATAGAGTGAGTCACTAGACGGCGTGAGTATCTCGCCGCCTTCGACCGGTGTGTGCGTGTCGTGGTCGCCGTAGAGGGTGGTTGCGGTCTCCTCAACGTGGTGAATGCCGTGGTCGCCACCCTCGTCGGTCGCGATGACCGCGAGCTGCATCCTCGGATCGGGGCCCTGATAGAACGTGTGCGTGTAGGTGCCAGCTTCGAGGTGGTAGAGGCCAGCCCACTCCCAGGAAGTCTCCCCACCGTGATTGTGCTCTTCTTCACCGTCGTGGCCTTCCTCATGTTCGCCTTCGTGACCGTTATCGTGGTTATGTCCGGCTTCAATGAGGTCGATACCAGCACCGGCAGTGACGATATCGACGTCGGCGTCGTCGCCACGGAGACTCGTCACGAGGTCGTCAGCCCACGGCTGGAATCCCTCCATCCCGTAGAGGAAGAGATCCGATTCGAGGATCGTTCCCTGTATTTTGGAGCCAGGCTCCCACCCGTGGCCGTGTTGACCGATCGGGACGAGCGTCTCTGCGGTCGCAATGTCGCCTGCAACCTGGCTGGCCAAGTCTCCGAATACGAAGAACGAAGACTGGGCTTCCGACCTAGCGTTCTCTGCCGCTGTTGAGCCATCATTCTCCGTCGCGCCGGAGTCACTGTTGCTTGACGTACAACCCGCGAGCGTGCTGATCGTTGCCGTTCCAAGTCCAGCTGCGATGAGTTTTCTTCTGGTATATCGAGGCATCTATTGATAAGATTAATAGCTCGAATAATAAATATTGTGATTCTATACATTAAAATTAATAAAATTATCTGAAGTTCACGTTTAGTAACCGATGTCATGGTAACTAATGCGAGTCATAGAATTGCTAATTATTGCTATCTCGAAATCCGTATTACCTAAGCCTGAAAATGGTGCTAACAGGCTTTTCATGCTTGTAGCCTGAATTAATGAATGCAATGTGCCATTGCTTCAACGATTTGACCGAGATGAGTGATGAAGAGCGCACGGAAATCCTCAGAGAACACTCGACAAAGGAACTCCGCGCAGAATACTCCACGGAAGAGCTAGAAACGCTTGGTGTCACCGTCTGAGACTAGTTCATCTTAGTATTAACCGGACGACCGACAATGTCCGCCGTCACTCAGACCCAATCGCCTCCCGTTTCTATGCGTACGCGGGCGTACAGTAGTCTCGACCAGTTACTTTACTGGAATCAATCGTGACGGTCATCTCTTCGGTATCGATGAGCGGTTGCTGACCGAACGTCACCTCGTACCCTGTCCCAGTCTTTTCGTATGTCGTCGGTGCGTCAGTCATCTTGAACAGGATAAATCGATTCGAACTGATCAGTGCTTTTCCGTCGGTCGTCTTACGCAGCGTCAGTTCTGCACCGGTGTCAATACTGACTTCGAGAATCAAAGCGAACGCCGTTACACTGCTTACGCCGGGAGGGACTTTGATGTCGACGGTTGGATGTGCTTGCGAAGCGTCTGACGCAAGTGTCTGAGCATCAAGTAGACACAGAGATCGCCGAGCGTGACAACGCTGCGTCGACCTCTCGCGTTTTTGATGTGACTTCCGCGACTGCCGTCTTCTATAGATAGCAAGGCGAGTGCCTCAGCTCTTTGATATGCCCTGAGGTACTTTACGCTGCCTGCAGTTCCTTGGGACCGGTTGGCATCGGGAGGTCGTGGTCACTCAGTTTCGATCTAGAAACGTACTCGGCTGCGACGTGCCGTGCCAGTTATGTTGATGAATAAAGGATGTCGACCGAATTGACTCGTCGCCTACCACGCATCGTAAGCAGGTCGGTTGCATCTGGTTCTAGCCCGATTCCGTAGAGTCTCATCGGTTACGCGCCCTCCTCATGGCTCTCGATACCGTCCTGAACCACTTTCTCCGCGAGCACAGCACACGGGACGCGCATCGGCGTCAGCTCGATTCCCAAGAGATCGAGGGCGTCCTCACGATTGAGGTCACGAACCTCTGAGAGCGTCATTCCTGGGAGTTCTTCGGCGAGCAGGCTCGCGCTTGCGATGCTGATTGCACAGCCCTCTCCAGTAAACGTGACCTCTTCAATCGTTTCACCGTCCTCGGCGAGTCTGAGATCGAACGTGAGTTCGTCGCCACAGGAAGCGTTCTCGCCAGTGTGCGAGACGGTAGCTGGCGAGAGGCGTCCCCACCTTCGAGGATTGCGGTAGTGATCCAGGATTACCTCCTGATACATTTTCGAACCCTGCATTTACGCCACCTCGTGTCGACTTGCGAGCCCGGCGAGATGCGGAGCTTCCTCGGCGATAATCTCCGCCGTAGCGAGCTCAACGGCATTCACACTTCCCGGTAGGACGAACACCGGAACATCGCGGGCGATACCCGCTGTCGCACGGGTGGAGACGATACGCGTCCGTACCTCCTCCCACGAGAGCCACCTGAACGCCTCGCCGAAGCCCGGCAGTTCGCGGTCGAAGAGCTCGCTCACCGCGTCCGGAGTGACGTCGTCGACGGTGACGCCCGTCCCGCCCGTGGTGACGACGAGGTCGACGTCCGGTCGATCCAGGCACTCGCTCACTGTGGTCTTGATCCGGACGTAGTCGTCCGGAACCATCCGACGTGACGTAACGACGTGACCCGCTTCGACGAGGATACTCGCAATGGCGTCACCACTGGGATCGGGTGGCGTCGTTTCGACGCCATCTCCGCGGGACGAGGACACGGTTACGATGGCCACGCCCAGCGGGTCGATACAGTCGTGGTCGTCGGCATCCGTCGTCCGTCGGTCCGCTACTGGAGGAAGTTCGCGGTCATTCTGGATCACGATCGGTCACCTACCACGAGGCGTTGTTCCATCGGGGACTGCGACCACTCCATCGTCCCCGGGAACGGATTCTCGAACGCTTCCCAGTTCTCGTCCATCCCTGTCTCCGAAATGAGGCAGTCGTCGAGCGTATCCATGATGCTGGATTCGTCCATCCCGGCCCCGATGAAGACGAGTTTCACTTCGCGGTCACCCCACCGTTCGTCCCAGTGGAGGTCCGACCGCGATTCGCGGTAGGACTCACGCTGGAACTCGGGGAGTGTGACTGCCCACCGCCCGTTGACCTCGATGTGGGTCTGTGTTCCCGCCTGACTCAGGTCGAGGGCGTAGCGCTCGCGACCAGCGACCCACAGGTGGCCCTTGGCTCTGACGATGGACTCAGGGAACGAACGGAGCCACTCGCTGAAGCGTTCGGGATGGAACGGCCGGTGGCGCTCGTAGACGAACGAGTCAACACCGAACTCCTCTGGTGGGTGACGATGGTCGTGCGCCTTGTCGTGGCTGTGGTCGTCTGCCTCCGGCTGGCTCTCGTGGTGCTCGTCTGAATCGACGTCTGTGCCGTCGCCGTGATCGGGCGAGAGTGCCTGTTTCCACCGGGCGGAATTACTCGCCTCGTCTTGATCGAACCGACCCGTTCCGAGAACTCGTTCCGGGTCGACGGTGCTTTCGGTCGTTTGGACGAAGTCGACCCCGGGATGGAGTGTTCGGACGACGCGTTCGACCGCTTCGCGCTCTGTCTCGGAAACGAGATCACACTTATTGAGGATGAGTACGTCGCAGAACTCGACTTGCTCGGCGAGGAGGTCCGACAGCGGTCGGGCGTCGTCGTCTGTCGATTTGAGTGGGCGGCCATCGACGAACGCCTGATGGAACTGTGCGGCATCGACCACCGTGACGGTCGTATCGAGATTGTACAGTGCCGACGCACGTGCGGGCGAGACGAACCGCTGGGCGATGGGGACGGGATCACTGATACCCGAGGCTTCGATGACCAGATAGTCGAATTCCGCTTCGAACGCGAGGCGTTTCAATTCCCGATCGAGTTCGTTCTGCAGCCCACAGCAGATACAGCCGTTCGACAGCTCCGTGACACCGCCGTCTTCCATCGAGAGTTCGGAGCCGTTCTCGATAAGATTGGCATCGACGTTTACTTCGCCGACATCGTTGACCAGGACGGCGATATCGTACGCCTCGCCGCCGACGGTAAGAAGATGATTGAGCAGGGTCGTCTTTCCGGCGCCGAGTCCCCCACTGAGGATCGTGACCGGTGGTTGCTCGTCGATGGTCATCAGTCGTCGGCCAGTGCGAGTTCACGCTGCTCGTCGGCAGTGAACGGGTCCGGATACGCGTTCCAGTCCTCGACCATCTCTGCGTCCGAGAGGACACACTCTTCCAGTTGCTCGATTAGTGCCTCCTGATCGAATTCGCGGCCGATGAACACGAGCTGGATCCCGCGGTCGCCCCACTGGTCGTCCCAATCCTCTTTGATCTCAGGGCGGGTAGCGAAGTAGCGCTCCTGTTGGGCCTTCGGGAGCGTGGCGATCCACGTCCCTTTCGGACCGGCCCGAACCGACTGCCCTGCTTTATCGAGCCCCATCGCGATGTCTTCGCGACCGGCGGACCAGAAAAAACCCTTTGCGCGAACAATACCATCGGGAAGGTCGGCAAAGAGACGAGCAATCCGCTCGGGATGGAACGGTCGGTCAGCGTCGAAACTAAAGGACGTGACGCCGTGTTCATCGGCGGCTGACTCGTGGTGATGTCCGTGCTGGAGTTCACGCTTCCACCCGGCAGACTGACTCGCGCGATCGAAATCGAACCGGCCCGTGTTCAGGATCTTCTCGGGATCGACGGCGCCGTGTTCGGTCCGAATAATGTTCGCTCGCGGTTGGAGCGCTCGTAGTACCGCCTCCATCTCGTCGATCTCATCGTCGGGGACGAGATCGCACTTGTTCAACAGGAGGACATCGCAGAACTCGATCTGATCTATCAGCGCCTCCTCGGGGACCCGGTTACCCTGTGGATCAATGGAGTCGTCAGTGAGAGCTTGACCGGAATCAAACCCTTTCCAGAAGCTGTGCGCGTCAACGACGCTGACCATCGTGTCGAGGTCGTAGACTCCCGTGGGATCGAACTCTGCGTCTTCGAACCCACGAACAAACGTCTGTGCAACTGGAATCGGTTCACTGATTCCGGACGACTCCACGAGAAGATACTCAAAGTCCCGCTCGTCGGCTAATCGACCCACCTCATCAAGCATATCTCCACGGAGACGGCAGCAGATACAGCCGTTCGACATTTCGATGATTTCGTCGTCGTTCTGGGTGAGATCCGACTCGCGTTCAACGAGGTCAGCGTCGACATTTACCTCACCCATATCGTTGACTAAGACAGCAGCGTTCAGTTTCTGCTCGCTACTGAGAATGTGGTTGAGCGTCGTCGTCTTGCCGGCACCAAGGCTTCCACTGAGGATCGTTACTGGGATCGAATCGCTATTAAATGGCATACGTTATTTATGAATTTACTCTATTAAAATACTAATTATTACGGTACGACTGCTATATTCATAACAGATACTAATAACTCAGAATAAAATTTTATCATATGAGCGTTGTTAGCATATCGATGCCCGAGGCGTTACTCGAACGCATCGACGAGTTCGCCGACGAACACGGGTACAGTGGCCGAAGCGAGGTCGTCCGCGAAGGCACACGGACGCTGCTTGAAGAGTTTCAGGGGCGAACCATCGACGGACAGAAGCATATGTGTACAGTCACGGTGGTCTTCGAGTACTGTCAACCTGCCGTCCAGCAGCGTCTCACGGGAGTACGCCACGAATACGATGCTATCGTCTCCGCGACTACTCATACACACGTCCAAGACCAGTACTGTATGGAGTTGTACGTCCTAGAGGGGACCACGGAGGCCCTATCCGGCTTCGTCAACACCGTCCGGGCCGTGCCGGATATCCGGGCAGTAGATTACTCGATTGCGCCAATTAGTGACGGTCAGTGCCAGCTATCTCATTCGGAATAGTAGCTACAGAATCACATCTTCAAACGGTTATTGTTGCTCGTCGCCGGTTAGTACGGCCTCGAAGCACTGTGGGCAGAGACCGACGAATCCTGGAGGGCATTGCACCTCCCGGTACGGATCTCCACACTCCTCACAAACATAGCCGTCCCGTCTGAAACCCGGTTCTGTTCACTCATATCCTAGCCATTCGGCAGACAACTCAACGAGATTTACGTCACGGGATGGTAGTCTCCGCCACCGTGTTGCAACACTTGTTATAGCGAGAGCGACTGGCTTCGTACACCAGAACAGACCAATACTGGCAGGCCATACAATGTGATTTGATCGGATCAACGACTCACCGTGTGTGAGGCAATGTAATAAATATATCTATTATATTAATACTGAATATTATTTAAAATATAAATTTTAATAGACTGGCGCAGGAGGGAATATTGGTTCTCTTGGAGGATACAAGGCATTATTTTCGAACCTGATAACTGAATTAAGATGCGAGCAGTTCGCTACGTTTGAGCGAGGAGCATCAGTTTGACTCGACTCACCGCATCGAAATCGCGCGAGCGATAGATGAGGTCCCGGACACGCGGTGCCAGTCCACTGCAGAAGAGCGTCTCAAGACACCACTCTCCCTCGTGAATGTGATTTGTGGTCGTGATAACGTCCTGAAACTGATGTTGTACGTCGTGAATATCTTTGATAACCGCTTCGTGTTCGTAATCGAAACCGATGATAACGACGACGTCGCCTTCGATATCCTCGTAGTCAATGGATTGGACGCCCTACGGGATGATCCGACTCCCGTCCGGTGTCCCGCCACGAAGCCAGCTCTCCTCGGGAATATCGATGAGTCCATCCATCCATGATTTCGACGTCAGCGTGAGCGCGATATACTGCTCACCGTGGAACGGACGACCTTCGTGGTTCGAAAGAATGAGCCAAAGCCAAGGTCGAACATCCTCGTCACTTTTGAACGGGTCATCGCCGTAGACGACATCGCCACGGTCAAAAATCGGTGTCTCTTCGTCCGTCACTGTTCATCCTCGACGCTCGGGTGGGGTTCCTGCGGTGCGTGCTCGCGCCACGCCTCCTTATCCTCTGTACCGAGTTTGTCGTTAAACAATGCGGTCGCCCGCTCGTACCCGCTGTATCCTTCGAGGCGCTCGGTGTCGTCAGTCACGACCCAGTACGTCGCCTTGTGTTCGACCAGATCGCGGTTCTTCAACCGTGAGAGCGCAGTACTCACCGCCCCCTCGTTAATGCCGATCTGAGAGGCAATTTCGCGCGTCTTGAACGCACGATCGTCGTTAGCGGCGAGAAATCCGAGGACCTGATCAGGGACCGAAAGCTCCGTGAGCTCGTCCTCGGTCGTGTTCTCGAAGGTGTCTCGGTCGATGGACATCGTTGAAACGAGGTACGCCATCTGCTGTAAAGAGTGTTAGATATGAAATCTACGAAATCGCTGAAGGTGAATCACTGTCCATCGCGAAGAAGTTCGAGAACTGTATGCATTGAGACGACCAGTCTCAACTACTGTTTCTATGTGAAAGTTGAGACTACAGAGGGTTTAGCGGTCTGTGATGCGTGAATTTGACCGATTCGGTCAGCGGGTACTGCCCCAGATGGTCCTCCAAACGGCTATTCTTGTCACACGCTCAACTATATGGACAAATTTTTGAGACTTCCAGCAGCGTAGCCACTCAGACGGCACGCTAACCCGAACAGAGCACCTCACTACCCGATTCCTGTCTCCTTCTTCAGCAGCGTCAGCGTGTTATCCGCTGTAATCAGCGGCGAATGTTCATACTCACCGGTCAACTCAATCTGTACCAGCAGATCGACTGCTCGCCAGATTGAGTACAGGAGACACGCGAACACGAAGTAGAAGAACCGTCGCCCGAAATTTTTCGACGTGGTCGCGGCCATGATCCGCTTAATCGATCGATAGCTCACCCTGACGACCCCGTTGGTGTCATCAGGCAGTGATCTGGGTGCCTGTAAAAAATGGGTAATAGTGGGTAAGACTGATATAGACGTGGGCAATAGTGGGTTACGAGATGAAAGTTGACGCCGACAAACTCCAGACGAACGAGACCGACGACCGGGGGCGGGTGTACCTCGGGACTGAGTACGCGAACAAGCGCGTCACAGTGGCTGTCGTCGAGGTTGAGTCCGAGACTCCCGACGAGGCGGAACTAGCCGCTGCGTATCGTGAGGCATCGGAAAGCGCCAGTGATCTTGCCGACGAGTGGGATGGGGTTTCGGACGAGGCGTGGTCGGGGTCGGGACTTGATGAATGAGCGACGACACCAAGATTCGGCGCGGTGATGTCGTTATCATTCAACTCGATCCTGCCGAGGGGCACGAAATGCAGAAAACACGGCCTGCGGTAGTGGTCCAGAACGATGTCGGGAACAAGAACTCTAAGATCACAATCGTTGCACCTGCGACGGGAACGTACCGAAGCTATCCCTTTGAGGTACTCGTGGAAGCGTCGGACTCACCGTTCGAGAAAGACTTCTCTGTGCGGCTTGATCAAATTCGAGTCGTGTCTGTTGAGAAGCAAATCCATTCGGTGGCTGGCAGTCTCGCCGACTCGACAGTGGGCGAGATCGACGACGCGCTCAAACTGAGTCTCGGACTCGACTGATTGAGGGATCCTTTGTGAAGAAATCAGTGTCAGATCTGTATGCATTGAGAAGCCCAGTCTCAACGACTGTTTCTATATGAAAATTGAGATTACACCGAGTTTAGCGGGTCTGTGATGCATGGTTTCGACCGAATCGACAAACAGAATCTGCTTCAGATCGCTTTCTGAACGGCCATTCGTGTTCCCCAAACAACCAATACAGGAGATTTCCGAGACTCCAGATAGTGTCGCCACTCAGGTGCTAGGCTATTACGGAAAGAGAATTCCGGTACTATCCGATCCCTGTCTCCTTCTTCACCAGTGTTAGCGTGTTATCAGCCGTCACGATCGGCGAGTGTTCGTACTCGCCGGTCAACTGTACCTGCACGATTGACATCCTCTCCGCCCTGAAGGGCGAAGATTCCATTGAACGGTATATCAACTCGTGATTCGGTGTTGAAATTCGCAGGAGTTGAAAGAGCCCGTTTGCTGAATACGAAGTATGTACGTAGCACACGCCGATTTGAACCTCACTAATCGATCGATTCTTAATATCTTCAAAGTTAAGATTATTAAAGCAAGTAACATAATACGATATAATTAAATGGTCTTTTCGTTCAACACCACTTACGAAGATTTAGATTCGGATCTGTATTGCAAAGTAGCCCCAAAAGATATTGATAATCCCGAAATTTTGGTTATTAATGACGGGCTCTGTGCTGATATTGGATTGGATACATCGGAACTTAATGCTACCATTCTAGCGGGTCAGGATCTCACAGAAGAATCAATCGCCCAGGCATATGCAGGCCACCAGTATGGAAGTTTTACTCTCTTGGGCGACGGGAGAGCGATGATACTCGGCGAACATGTCCACGAAGATAACAGATACGATATTCAACTGAAAGGATCTGGTCGAACGCCGTACTCCGGGAGAGGTGATGGCAACGCAACGGTCAGTTCAATGCTCAGAGAATATCTGTACTCATATGCGATGCAGAATCTAAACATCAAAACATCAAGAAGTTTGGCGGTCATCGAAACCGAGGAAACAGTTGAACGACGACGGACAGAACCTGGAGCCATCCTTGTTCGAGTGATGAACAGTCATATTCGATACGGGACTTTCCAGTATGTCGCAGCTCAGATATCCAATGAACTACCACGATTCACCGACTATGTTATTGACCGGCATTATCCGGAATTAAACGCAAAAGATCGGACATATCTAGAATTCTTCGATGCAGTCATGCAGTCATCGATTGAGATGGTCATTGACTGGCTACGTATCGGATTTATTCATGGCGTCATGAACACGGACAATATGAGTATCGATGGCGAAACATTTGATTACGGACCCTGCGCATTCATGAATTATTATGATGAGGAGGCGGTTTTCAGCTCAATCGATAAACACGGGCGATATGCGTTCGGAAACCAGCGACCGATCCTGCGGTGGAATCTCGAACGATTCGCAGAGTCACTCCAACCGTTGTGTGCCCAGTCAGCGCTCACGTATGACGAACTCGAAGGCAAACTAGACGAGTTTGAGGATCGATTTGATGCGCAATACTACACGATGATGCGGAGGAAACTGGGGATTAACTCAGATGGCGAGGAAGAACTCGTCGATGAATTCGTGGAGTGGCTTCGCAAATCGAGCGCAGACTATACCAATACGTTCCTCGAATTAGAGATGCCCGGTACGTTTGATGACCCAGCGTTTGCAAGTACGGAATTCGAACGGCTCAGGAATAAACTGACTGCTGTCGGTCTAGATGCGGAGTTGATGCAAGAAGCCAATCCGCGATATATCCTCCGCAACTACCTGGCTGAAGAAGCACTGGATGAGTATATCGAAACTGGGGACCTATCCAAATTCAAGAGATTATTGACCGTGCTAAAAGACCCCTATACATCGACGGATCTGGGTTCACGATTCCAACAACCACCGTCACGAGAGTTCGATACAGAGTATGTAACATACTGTAATACTTGAGCCGATATTATCATTATAAATATAGGTATGAATTTGAATTATCGTAAGCGGCTCCATCTTCTCGGTACTATCGCACACTGTCAGTATAGTGCTCCTGAAAGCTTATTGAGGAATTCAATTCAAAATCTTGTCATAGAGTAGCCGTTGATACTGTTGTGTAGGACCGATGGTTCAAAATATTTCACGAAGCACTAAGACTGACACATCCGTAGCTCTGCAAGAAATATGAGTTTCCTCGCAGATTGAAGTAGTCTTCACTGCTCAGGCTGAGATGCCATCATCGGGCAAACTGCTGGGAACTGACGACTAAGGGAATACCGTTCGCAAATGCGGGACACGCGCCCTACACTCAGTATGCTCATTGAAAAATTTCCTCAAGTGAGGATCTCAGCAAAGTTATTCATAAGTCTACTCAGTGTTCAGCGAGGAGCATCAGCTTGACCTGACTCACCGCATCGAAATCGCGCAAGCGATAGGTGAGTTCCCGGGCACGCGGTGCCGGTCCGCTGCAGAACAGCGTCTCGAGACACCACTCACCTTCATGAATATGGTTCGTGGTCGTGATGACGTCTTGAAACTGGTGTTGCACGTCGTGAATCTCCTCAATAACCGCTTCGTGTTCATAATCGAAAGCGATGATAACGACGACATCACCTTCGATATCCTCCAATCTGGTGTGTGCCTCGATATACTCCTGCATCGCTTCGCGGACGCCACGCGAACGTGAATCTAATTCCTCTGCCTGCCATGTCTCATCGAATTCGGAAAGAAGGGTGTCGGGGATATTAAAGCTCGTACGCATTATATGTTAAATTGTATTTATACTTATGATTCATTGGTAATTAAGTCTATTAGATTATGATAATTGTCGATGGTCGGGTGAGTCATTTTTCGGGTGTTCGAACACACCATATTATAATATCAACGATTGCTCACGCGTACTGCAAAGCAATGGTCTTGATCCGCCGAGGAAGTGGCGCAAGATATTAACAGAGTTAGAGTTATTCAGTCGTGTCTACGCCCACTTGGAGAGGGTATCTGCGTGGTTTCCGGGTTGTCAGCTTCTGTGAGGAGCGCCACTAGATCCGCTTCCGTCACTGGCTGTTCGGTCGTTCCCAGCCCCGCATCCCGAGCCACGCGAACAGCACTGGGCGGATGAAGGTTTGCTTCCGCCAATAGCGCGTCGTCGTAGAACACCTCCCGGGGCGTTCCGCTTCCAACGATATTGCCGTCGACCATCGCACAGACTCGGTCTGCGACTTCAGCGGCAAATTCGAGGTCATGCGTCGACAGAACGACGCTAATACCATCCTCGTGAATCTGCTCGATTCGCTTGGCGACCAGTTGGGAGCGCTCGGGGTCGAGCCCTGCAAGTGGTTCGTCCAACACGATCACACTCGGTTCGAGGACGAGCACACCGGCGAGACCGACGAGGCGTTTCTCGCCACCGCTCAGATAGTGAGGAATCCGGTCTTCGAGGTGACCCGCGTCAACAGTCGCAAGCGCCTCACGAGCACGCTCTCTCGCTTCGTCACCGGGCACGCCGTAGTTCTGGAGACCGAACATTACGTCATCGAGGACTGTTGGCGCAACGAGCTGGGTATCGGCGTCCTGGAAGACGAAGCCGACTTCGCTCCGTGCATGTGTCTTATTATCTTCGGTGATCAGCGTGCCGCCAATGACAAGTTCGCCGTCGTCGGGAACAAGCGTCGCGTTCAGGTGTTCGAGGAGTGTCGACTTCCCAGCACCGTTACCGCCGACGAGTGCGACGACTTCCTCAGGGTACACCGAGAATTCGACATCGTGCATGCCGACCGTCCCGTCGGGGTAAGTGTGAGCCTCACACTGAAGATTGACGAGCGGTGAATGGTCTCGGCTCACAGTCTCACCCCGTAGACCGCGACCACAGCGTAGCCGACGACAGCAGCGTACGAACCCACCATCATGAATAGTTCGTGGATTGGTGGTCGCGAGACGTCACCGTACAGCGTGATATCGCCATTGTAGCCACGGGCTTCCATCGACTTGACGAGGCGTTCGGACTGCTCTATCGCCGACAGCATCGTCATCCCGAGGATTCTGGCATACAGCCGTTTGTTCGACCAAAACTCTGAGAAGTTCGCACTCCGAGAGAGCGCGGCTTTTGCTAAATCTTCGAGCGTCTCGATCATGACAAACGTGAACCGATAGGTAAGCAGCGCGATCTGGTCGATCGGTCGTGGGAGTAACCGCCCAAGCATGTACGCGACGTCGGTATATTTGGTCGTCATCGACGCCGTCAAGACAAATGTGACGACTGTGAGTGACCGGCAGGTGAGCTCCGAAAAGAGCACGAGCCCTGCCCACGTGACAGAAAGTTCACCGAGCGGTGTCAAGAGCGCGCCACCGATTGGCGTCCCTGGTTCGAGGAACGCCAGCGGTCCGGCAACCGAGACGATGAACAGCATCGGGAGCGTGTACCAGCCAGCGAGTCGTCGATATGGCAGTCCTGCGAGTCCATAGATCACCAGTATGGCTCCGTATAGTCCGGCCAAGAGTGCAAGGCGGTCGAACACCGTGACGGCGAGGACGAGTGCACCGACGACGCCAACCTTCGTCCATGGATTGACGCGGTGTAACGGTCCGTCTCGTCGTTCGGCGAACGCCGTGATGAGTCGCGGATCGGGAACGTGGTTCGAGAGCGTCGTCATAATTATGAAACTGGAGGTTCTCTGTCATTAAAGCCGCCGTAGCGGTCGACATAGATGTACAGCCCGATACCGAGGGTAACCAGTACAAGGACGATCGCAGCAAATTCGATCATCATTCCGCCCTTCCGAATGGGTCCGGCGACAACGATACCACGGCCGAAGTCGACAAGCGAACCGCCGCTTTCCTGCACACCACGCTGGAGGGCTTTCGCAGAGCGTTTGGCGTACGGCAAGGCACCGCCGGTTGCGGTGAAGCCCCAATACCCAGCGGCGAGAAAAGCAGCGAACAGTCCGAGGAGACCGCCATACTGCTTCCAGCGCTGCATCAGGCCGTCACCCCGGTCGGTTCCTCCTGTGTGTCACGGTCGGCAAGGTCAACGAGGTCGGGACGGACGGAGGCGAGGAACTGGATGATGAATCCAGTCAGGATACCCTCGATGACTGCGACGCCGAGATTGAGTCCGACAAGCCCAGCGACCGCAATCGTGAGGTCACCGCGTGGCAGTGCGCTCCCGTTCACGCCGCTTATTATAATGATCGCTCCCATTAGGAACGCTCCTGCCGAAAGACCGAGCGTTGCGGCACTAGCGCTGGCGGGGAAGACATCCCAGTCCATCCTCATCAGGGTCTTGAACGCGTAGTAAGCGACGATAGCTTCGCTCGCGTTGACGAGTGTATTCGCCCCGAGGAGACCGACTGCACCGTGACCAAGCGCTGCCGAGAAGATGTTCACCACCAGCGCAATCAACGCACCAAGCAGCGGTCCGGCGATAATGCCGACGAGACCGGTGAGGTTCATGTGGATACCCCCCCAAACGGGGATATTCAACTGGAAAACCGCGAAACTCGCCGCCGCGCCGATTCCGGCGAGTGCGATCTGGTGTGTTTTGATACTGCCCTTCCGGATCCGGTAGACTATAGCACTGATCAGTACCACGCCGATCGTCGTCCACAGAATAAGTGCCCATACCGGGAACGTTCCTTCTCCAAGGTGAATGTGTGCCATCTATATTTGACAAATTTGTCTCTAATTATAATAAAGTTGCTGTATCAAATTAAGTAAGATAATAATCTTGGTATAGAATATTGCTGATTCTTGATAGAGAAAGTAGTCAACTTCCGTCGACGCGGGTGATTTCGGACCTATTCATCGCTGGTTTCGGCATTCATCGCATCGACAGGGACAACTGTGTATTCGACCGAGACTGACTCGTCTGCTCCTCGAACGGTCCCGATAAAACGCAGGACGTCATTATGTGCGGCTTCGATGACGAACGTCTCGACACAGCCGGCGTTGCCTTCGAGACAGTTGTGAGAGTTCGACCGAACTAACGCTTCGAATTCGTGGCGGATATCCATCATCCGGCGTTCGATCTCCGGTTCGTCGTATCCAAAAGCAGCCGTAACTGTCGCCAATACCCGCCGATCCTCGTCGTCTGTTTCTTGATACTCTTCAAGTAGCGACTGGCACGCTTCGCGAATGACCTCACTTCGTCCGGTGTAACCATGTTCTTCCGCAAACGTATCGAGATCGTCCCGGAGTCGCTCCGTCATCGAAGAGCTCACAATGGGCATATATTAAAACCTGTTTCAAAGCTAATAGAGATAATGGTTATCATATTTTAAGTTAATAAACTTCCAGAGAGCGACTTTTAGAATATCATACTAGGTTCGCTGCTTGAGCGAAAACTATTCGATCAGGCGAGATTTTAATCGGGCTGAAGCGGTGAGTGAAGCGATATTCAGATCAATCGACGTGCTTCGACCGATTCTGACTAAAGCCATCGCTTTCGGCGACGGCTGACTCGACCGAATGAGATGAGTTCAACCGAACGAATCCAACGAATTATTCCAGTGACAGTGACTTCGACGTTCTGGATGTAATGACCGCGACGCGATTCGAAAATTAATTTTCAATTCTGGAGGTAAGTGGTCTCTATTCGTGATTCTCAGGGAGCGTGAGATGGTGAATGTGTGGTTTATATCTGAGTGGTGAGAATTGCTACATCAAGACTTCTTCCGGCTGACTTTGGAGCCCGGTAAGTCAGAAGAAGAAAATTCTTGCAGAGTGAGAAGAGTCCTCAAACGCTGTCAAATCACTGTGCACTTGGTGCACAGCTATCTTAGTCTGTTATTTTCTTGCTACGTCTTAGTTTTCAAAGGTTATCTAAGCCATTAAGCGTCAAGACTGTCTACCTGGATTGCGAATTCTACAACAGTACCTGTCTTGGCCTGTTGTACGCGCACAATTACGCCTATGCGATGCCGATCGTCAATCACGAGCCTCTCGAAATGTGACAGTATCTTCCTCAGCGCTGGCTACCCACCAGTTGAGCGAGTATGATAGGAGGTTCCGGAGTCAAAACTGGTGAGCTCGGTAATACGCTGCTCTAACTCTTCGATTTCGGCTTGGAGCTCGGTTGTGTCTTCGTCGGCACCAGCTAACTGGTCTTTGAGCCCTTGAAGACGAGTTTGTTTCATTTCTTCGTCGACATCTGCCTTCCGTACATACTCGCTCTCCTCGATATCGTACACATCGGATTCAGAGAGTGCTGTCACTTCCAATGCGTCATCAACTTTGCTTGCATCGATGCTCATGATACGCTCAGGGGCAATTCCTTGCGCCTCCAATCGCTCAAGAACCGTCTCATCATCTTTGAGTGTCCGATTTTTACGGGCAGTCCGTTGGACGGAGCCGTACTGTCCGCTGACAGGCTGATCGTGGTGGAGACGGTCGAGCAAGACGCCACGAACGTCTTGTCGAAGGTCGTTGGCGTTGCGCTGGACGTCTGACAGCAGCGTGTAGAGGTTCACAAGCGTCGGCATCTCCAGGTCGGTGAGTGACGTTACATCGTGCTGCTCGAGCGCGTCGATCAACAGAAGTGAGTCTGCGTACACCGAGATATCGGGCTCTTCTCGTGAGGTATCGTTGTGTTCGACCGTGTGTGCATCGACAAGTGGCGACGCTGTTGGCGTCTCGCTTTTGGAGAGCGTGCCGTCCCGGTCGTCGATCGTGAATCGCGGATGAAGACTCGCGACGGTTGCATACGGTTCAGCTCCAGGTGGGAGGCGATCGAGATCGAACGCTCCAGCCGCATCGTCAACGCGCTGGAACAACGTCTCGAATTGCTCTCGCTGGAGCGGCACAGTCTCACTGCCGGTCCGATACTCGATCAGCATTCGATGTTGCTGGACGTCGGTAATCTGAAACGGCTTCTGAGAAACCGGAGTAAGGAGTGTGGCGTCTGCTGGAAGTTCCTCCACGTTGTCGAGGAGATTGCTCCACGTCACTCGAAATGGCATACTGGTAATTCAATACTGCGAGACAAAAACATGCGGGCGTGCGCGATTGAGCTCACCATGATTAACCAACAGCTCACCATGATTAACCAACAGATAGCAACAGACGGACCAGTTTGTTGGTTAATGTGGGCTTTTTGCAGCTATACGGGTTATGCTGGAGTGACTGGCTTTTAGGGGCGCTGTGGTGTGTTCGGGTGTTACTTCCAGCCGGTTCCTCATGGAAAAGCTCAGGAGAAATGAAATTCCCTTGCTGATGTAGTGCGGTCTCAACAGGGAAGCCTCGGGGCTTGCCCCTGAGGTATGTCACAACAAACGTGGGCGTAATACTTGTAACGCTCTTATGAAGTACATTGTTGGTAAGAACTCTCCGGACTGAGTGAATTCGGGAAATCGATTCTTTCACCCTGTCTCACTCCTGTTCTGGTAAGTCCAGACACCGTGTGGAACTACAACAAGATCGCCCGACAGCTCGCCACCAACAATGGTCTACGCAAGAGCATATTTATAATGTGAAACGATGATGATAGCATATGAGCAATACATATTCGCTCAGCATCCGAGTCGAATCATACAATTTCAGCGGTGAGTTCTATCTTGTCGGCAATAGATACAGCACGGGTGAGGAAGTACTCAAACACGTCGCAACCGACCACATCTTGGCGATGAAGCAACGTCCCCACGTCGCCGAGTATCTTCTTGAAACCCTTCAAGCGGGGGAGGCTGTGAATAAATCCGCATACGAGCAGGCAGATCCCGATATCTCCTGTGGACTTCATTTCGATGTTGATCATCAGCAGTTTCGGTTCTGGGCTGGGGATGGGGATGGGGATGAGACCGTCGAGATCGGAAGTCAACCGAGCAAGAGTGAACTTCGCTCAATGGCTGATGACCTCTCGACGTAGTGCGTCCCTCATGAGGTGTTTGCTCCAGCACAGACAAGTATCCTACCCGCATAGACAGGGTTGAATGCGTCTCGCCTTTGATGACGGCACGCTTCTTCTTGAAGACGCCCCTGATACTGTGCCATATGCTGAGTGGGATGACCGTGTTGAAGAGTATCGGGCACGGGCACAACACTATCGCGATATCTGTGATTGGCTGGCTGACCCCGACGAACAAGCCACTCTCACCCAATCCACAGCGACCATAGCTGAGTTCGAAGATGATGCCCGTGCGTACTCCGAGTTTCACTTCACTCCCTCGGTTGCTATCGAACCGCGAGATTATCAGCAGGAGGCTCTTTCGGCGTGGCAGGACAACGACCGCCAGGGAAGCGTTGTTCTCCCGACTGGAAGCGGAAAGACGTTCCTTGCTGTCCAAGCGATTGCTGATGCAGGTGTGAGTACGCTGGTCGTCGTTCCGACGATCGACTTGATGAACCAATGGCACGCGACGCTCACTAACGCGTTCAGCGAGCAACTCCCTGATGGGGTCGGTGTTCTTGGTGGCGGAAGTCACAATATCACAAACATCACGGTTACGACCTATGACTCCGCCTACCGCTACATCAACGAATACGGCGACAAGTTTGGACTTCTTGTTGTCGACGAAGTACACCATCTGCCAGCTCCAACCTACCAGCAGATTCCTGAAATGACGATCTCCCCGTATCGACTCGGACTCACAGCCACCTATGAGCGTGCTGACGGCAAACACAAGACATTGAAGGAGCTTCTGGGCACGGTCGTCTACCGAGAGGAGGTTAACGAACTTGCTGGCGAGTACCTCAGCGAGTACGAAACCATCCATCTCGGGGTAGAGTTAACAGGAGACGAACGGGAACAATACGATGAAGAATACGGGATTTACCGTGACTATGTTGACAGCCACGATTTTGACCTCTGGAAAGAAAACGGGTATGCTGAGTTCCTCAAGCGGACTTCGTATGACCCACAGGGGAGACGGGCTCTCATCGCCAAGCAACGAGCGGAAACCATCGCTCGTACTGCTGAAAAGAAACTTGACACGCTCGATACCCTCCTGAAACGACATTATGACGACCGCACTATTATTTTCACCGCCAACAACGAGTTCGCATACGACATCTCTCAAGAGTTCGTCGTCCCGTGTATCACACACCAGACTGAGACTGACGAACGAACAGAAATTCTGGAGCGGTTTCGGACAGGGGAGTACTCGATGCTCGCTACCTCACAGGTGCTTGATGAGGGAATCGACGTGCCTGCGGCGAACGTTGGGATTATTCTCTCAGGGAGTGCGTCGAAACGCCAGTATGCACAACGATTAGGGCGAATTCTCCGTCCAACAGACGACCGACAACCCGCTCGTCTCTACGAGATCATCGCCGAAGACACAATGGAGACCTACGTTTCCGAACAACGTCGGCAGGGGGTGACTTCAGATGCTAACAGCTGACCTTGCACGCTCACGCACGGACGAGAATAGCATTACTCCGTTGCTCATCGATACTGACGAGCAACAGTATCGAGAGACAGCGGCGGAGCTCATCCAGATTTTTGAGGAGCATCTCGGCGAATCGAAAGGAGAGTTGGAAGACACAATTGACCAGCTCACGGTTTCGGATACCGACTACAAAATCGTCCAAGGGCTGGCGAAGCTACTGAAAGATGAATGTGAGTTTGAGACGGTTGCTCCAGTTGACTCACGGGAGATTCGACAGGAGCTTTTCGAAGTTGCGAACAGGAATCACCCGATTGTCCGTCAACCAACGTTGGGAGAGGATACCCAATCCGTGTGGATATACAGTACCGTTGCTGATCGACTGGGTATCTCGCTTGAAGAGTGCTATCGGGGGATGTATGCGGACTTGGAGGAGAACAAGCGACTCGTCCGCTTTGGACACCGTGTTTCCGATAAATACGAGGGGGCTGATGAGTCATCAACAACAACGCGACTCACGGGTGATAGTGAGGAGTCCTACGCTGAGGATACCATCACAGTTGACTGGCTTCTCACGCGATACAATCTGGCTCTGGCACAGGCGGAACTCTACGATGCAACCGAGATGCGGATACGGGTTTGGGACTCATTTGCGACTGTTTTTAGCTATGTCAAGCTATTCGGCTTGATGCACCGTATCTATCCAATCGATAGCGACGGTAATCGTGTCCCCAGTACAGACGTTGCTGACGGGTATGAGGCGATTCTAGACGGAGCAGCGTCTCTCTTCTCGAAATCACGGAAGTACGGGATACGGATGGCAAACTTCCTGCCTGCACTCCCGTTGTGTGATCGCTGGAAAATGGAGGCGGATATTCTCAACGATGAAAGCGGATCCGCAGGTCGGACACTCTCGTTTGAGCTTGACTCCTCCAGTGGATTGTCTTCGCACTACTCGGCTCAAGGCGAGTTCGACTCTGATGTCGAACGAACGCTTGCTCAGAAGTGGGAGCGAATGAATACGGACTGGAAACTCGTCCGAGAGGATGATGTGCTGGACTTGGGTGCGGAGGTAATGCTTCCCGATTTCGCTATCGAACACCCAGATGGACGGCGGGTAGTGTTCGAGATCGTCGGGTTCTGGACGCCCGAATATCTTGATAAGAAGCTGGCGAAAATACGAGACGCCGACCGTGATAATCTCATCGTCGCCGTATCTGAGCGATTGGATTGCTCGTCGGATGACTTTGAGGGGATGGATGACCGTGTGCTGTGGTTCAAATCAGGGATTCACGTCTATGATGTCGTGGAGTTGGCTGAGGAGTACGCTGTCGACGGACGCGCCCCTGATTACCGACACTGACCGGGGGCGCTTCGCCCCAGATATTCCCAGGTTGAGATGACTACCAGCCTTCGCCGGGCGGCGGATACTGCTCGACAGGCTCGCCTTTCTCTTTCACGACTTCCGGCTCTGTATCGCTGGAACTGGTCTGGGCCTGTCGGGATGAAGTGTTCGTTGTCGATCTCAGTCGGCATCTGTACAAGGAACTCGTCAAGCGATTCCCACAGAATCGAGTACGTGTCGGTCTGTGCTTCGACAGTCTGGCGGTGGACGTGATGGGCAAGCTCACGAGCGAATACGCTCAGCGGTTCGAAGCCATCGTTCAGTGTGTACGCCCCGTCGTCAGTTTGGTAGACGATTCCGCGATGCTGAAGCGGGGCTAGCGCACGGTGGACGGTACTTCGGTGGACGTCGGCGCGGCGTGCGAGTTTGGTCGGGGTCCGCGGGGTGTCGAGGTAGTAGCACACACGGAGGGCAGCCCCTGACAACAGCTCCGGCCAGTCGATGTGTGAATACTGTTGTGTGAGTTTCGTGAGTAACTCGAGGGCCTTTGCGTCCGACAGTCGAATCCGCTTTGTTTTCCCCTGTCGACGTGTCTCGACGAGGCCAGCCGTTTCGAGCCGCTCGACGAGTTCTGACGTGTAGCTGAGACTCCGATCGAGATTCGTTGCAAGGTCAGAGACCGTCTGCTCACCGTGGAGGGCTGTAAGGGCGCGAACCTCAGCTTCTGTGAGCATACTGTTGCATATTAGCGAACTAATGTATAAATCAATTCGGCATTTTGCAACACAGACCAGGCTCTGTCGAGGACGTAGGCACAACAGATAAAAGCCCTCGGTCGCTCGGCATCCCGCGACCACCGCTGCGCTCCTCGTGCCTGCAGTGCTTGCGGGGCCGGGGGACGACCGAGACGGCCTCGCCCTTTCTGAGTCCGCCAGGATGTCGGCTGGGTAACTGAGCGTCGAGAGTGGTTGAACGGTGTTTCTCTACGGCCCGCCCCGCTCGCCGCTGCCGCCCTCCGCGTCGCTCGCTCCAGGCGGGTCGGCGCGCGGTGCTGGTTGGGTGGCCTCCCCATGGGGCGCTCGCGAAGGCGCGAGCGAGAGCGCGCAAATGCTTCTGTCGGTCGATGTCGTCGAAGAACCGCGATGTAGGAGCACCGCGGTGTCGGGCGCGTGAGCGCCTTCGGAACTAGGTTGAGTTCCGATGCCAAATAAGAACGTCTTTGATAATGTAGTTTCGGTCGATGAACAGGCATTCGAAAAGGCGGACGAAGCGGCGGTCGACGAAGACGGCTTCGAGGTCGTCGATGAGACGCTGAAGTTCCAGGCGACGGTGCAGATGGAGGTGCAGGCGAAGGTCGATGCGAACCACCCAGACGGGATGGTCGATACCAGTGACGAGCGGATCTACGGTGCGACCCTCGAACAGGAAGAGCGCATTCGGGCGCGAGAGGCTGAGTTGGAGCGCATCAGTGCCCAGGCAGAGCTGGGGACGCAGGAAGGTCGGGAGAAGCGGACGCGAGACATCGCGGCGAAGCGGAGCGCTGAGCGGCGTGCTGAATTCCAGAAATCAGGTCGGCTCGAAGGAAGAAAATGAGGTTATGGTGTATCTCAACTCGTAACAAGAATGCCTCCACACGAAGAGCCAGAGGAGCCAGTTACATCAGCTCGAGAGAACCGATGCAGGGATAGTACCCCATTAGGGATCGGTATCGCACTCACAGGGACAGATCTTGTCCAACTTGGAATCGACCCGGTCGATACCGATGTCGTAGACGTGTATATCGAAGACGGAGAACTTCGATTGGTTCCAGGTGAAGGAGAACCAGTGATTTCGAAAAGTCCTCCCCCAGAAGGTGTGAAAAATGAGTGGTTGAGGAGAGAGTGATGTAGACGTCGGAAGTTCTGACAACATACCGTTGGGTGGTACTTAGTGAGAATAGTCATAGGGAGGGTCCCTGGAACGGTTATTCGGCCGCTGTTGGGCCATATTCCCCCTACGCTTATGACAATCGGTTTAGCATGTTGGGACAGTAATGGACGCTGAAGATCAATTTCTCCAAAGTGTGTTTGCAGGCGAGAAGCAATTCGTAATTCCAGTCTTCCAACGGAACTATTCGTGGGGGACCGATGAATTAGATGCTCTCTGGTCCGACGTGCAAAACCTCTTGGAGGCCGACTCGCTTTCTGAAGAACACTTCATTGGTACGTTCGTTGTAATGCCCGGGAATCATCGCCCGGGGACTGTGCCAGAATATCTCGTTATCGATGGACAGCAACGTCTCATCACTCTCACGCTCTTCCTCAGTGCTATCCGAGACTATGCGACCGAGGTAAACGATGAGCGACACAATAGCTTCGCTGAAGAAATTAACAAGAAGTATCTCATTGACGAATTCAAAGACGGGGTCGAGAAGTTCAAAGTTATCTCACGTGCCGAAGATCGGGACGCCCTCTTCACCATCGTGGAGCAGGAAAGCGTAGACGAGAACCTTGCGGAGACATCAATCTACCAGAGCTATGACTTCCTGTACAGCAAGATAGAGGAAGTGAATGGTGATGATGAGATTGAAACGCTTGATCGGCTCAAGCAAATCATCATCCAACAGCTTCCGTTGGTGATGATCACGACTTCTGAAGACGAGAATCCCTACGCTATCTTCGAGACTCTAAACGAGCGTGGGCTTCAGCTTGAAGAGTCTGATCTTATCCGGAACCATGTCTTTATGCAGCTCTCTCTGACCGAGCAAGATCGGTTCAACGATGAACACTGGATGCCGTTTGAGCAAAAGTTCGAAGAGACGGATGACTATTCGGGGGTCGATCTCACGGAGTTCTATCGTGACTATATGATGCGAACCGGTGAGTACGTCCAGAAAAACGAAATCTACCATCAGTTCAAGCGGCGGACGTCAGAGATGACACCCAGAGAACTCGTGGATGAACTCTCGTACTATGGTGACCTCTATCTCTGGATTCAGCGACCGGAAACGGCACCAAACGAAGAGCTTACCAACGCGCTGCGTCGCCTCCAATATCTCGAAATTGGAACGGCTCATCAGCTAGTGTTGAATCTGCTGTACAGATGGGATTCGGATAACCTCTCGATAGATGAACTTCTCGAGACTCTACACGGACTGGAAAGCTTCGTTCTTCGGCGGTTCATTTGCGGCCGAAGCACGCGGGGCTACTACCGAACCTTCCCGATTGCTGCACGGTCCATCGAAGACGACGACGTGAAAGGCTCGCTATTCGCCTATCTGAAAAGTCAAGGATGGCCAGATGACACAGAACTCCTTGACAACATCCTCCGATTTGATATGTACAACCGCGACAAAAAGAAAACGTGGCTCGTTCTTCGAACACTTGAGGAGCAGTTCGGACACAAAGAGCCGGTTCAGTATGATGAGCTCACGATTGAGCACGTCATGCCGCAGACGATCGACGACAACGAATGGGGCGACGAGTGGAAAGCGATGCTTGGCGATGAATGGGAACGTATCCACGACCAGTGGCTTCACGCCCTTGGCAATCTAACCCTCAGTGGCTACAATCCAGAGCTCTCGAATCGGCCATTTGACGAAAAGCGTGAACTCCTCATGGAAAGCCACGTCGAGCTGAACGGGTATTTTGAGGAGTGCGATAATTGGACGGAAAAGACGATTCGAGAACGGAATCAAGAACTTGCCGAACGACTCGCATCGATCTGGCGAGTCCCCCAGGTAGACGACTAGTCATAGCACTGACCATCCTCCCGTTTCTCCCGTGTGTCAGAGCACACAGCATCTGCGGAGTGAAATCGATTGTCTCCACCCATCTTAACCAACATGACTCGGTAATCACAGAATTTGTTGGTTAATAGTACATCTTCGTCGTCATTCTGCGAACATGGGGCAGTTTTTCGCCCCCTGAGGGGTGCGGGGGGTGCTCGAACGAGTACCTTCGATCAGACCAATGAGTAGAATTATCGACCCACAATCGCCCGAGCAGAGACGCCAAAGAACTGACCGCGATGTCGTCTACATCGGCTATCGACAACGAGGACGCGCTGTCGTGGAGAAACTACCTAATCATGAACAGCTCACGCCACACCGGAGTCTCAAGGTGGCGAACCACAGCCCCATAGGGTTCGAATGGGGATACGGTGGGAGTGGTCCAGCGCAGCTTGCACTCGCGCTCCTACTCAACTACACAGATGACGAAGAATTTGCGCTAACGCACTACACCCAGTTCAAGAACGAGGTCGTGAGTCAACTGGAGTGTGCCGGTCCCAACGACCGTTGGCGTCTCACCGGGGGTGAGATTGAGGCAGTGGTTGGAGCGGAAGCGGATGAGCTCATCGCCCCATAGCTGGATAGCGATATCCCGCAATTATCTGAGTAGCTGTTGGGAATATCCCCAACACACTTACAGTGTTGGGCGGCTACCCAACGGATGAGGGATGGGCTACGAACTCACGCACCGCTACACCCCACGTCGAAGCCGGACTCGTCGAGAACCTAGTCATCCGACGGACGACCGATACAGATGCCTACCCGTCCGGCTGGAAGTACACCCTTCATCTGGGAACGCTGCAAGACCTAACGCTCATCCGTTACGACAACGCCCACGAAGACACCAAAGGCCACGAACTCCACACCGCTTCCGGTGACGCAGACGTCGAGTTCTGGGCCAGTGCTGACGAATACTGGGACACCATTGGTGGCAACCCGCAACGTCCCTATTGACAGAAGGCAAAACACACATCCAACACACCCGAACATGACCACGCTTCACATCACCGTCGGCGACCGAGCACAGCTCCGAGAGGATACGCTCCAGTTCATTCAGAGTGCCGAGGCTGATGAACTGGGCAAAAGTGATGAGCGTGCAGTACTCCAGTTCGGGACCTATGACGATCTCGTCGACAGCCTCACCCCACTGCGCCTCAATCTCATTCAGGCGATCGCCAAAGAGCACCCATCAAGTATGCGCAAGGCTGCACGACTCGTCGACCGCGACGTCTCTGATGTCCATGCAGATCTGAAACAACTGGAGGTGCTGGGCATCCTCGAACTCAAAGAAGGAGGCCCTGGGGGAGCGATTCAACCAATTGTCCCCTTCGATAAAATTGAGATGCACATCGACTATCCTCTTCTCGACGACGTCGACGTAGACAGTACTCCCGCTAGCGCAGACTAACCACTTGTTTTTCACCCTCTGAAGGGATGCGAGAGCTGTCAAAGGGCTCTCGTGGAGAGCGAATGTCTGACTCAAAGCAACAACCAGGCCGAGTAGTTGAATCGTCGTCCAGTGAAGAGCGCACGAAACGAACCGAGTATGTCGAACGAAGCGATGTTGGAGTTTCACTCACTGTGAAGCTCAAACGAGGAACCGGCACCAGAGATCAGGACGAGGTGATCGCGAAAGCGAAAGGTAAGACGCTCGAAGACGCCCGCGAGGACATGGAGACGCTTCGGGGGTACATCCATGACCTCGCCGAAGATGCCCGCCAGATTCAACCGGGGGAAGACGACGAGTAGCGAGTAGGTGCGGTCTATTTCGCCTCTGTAAGGGCGGAGGCGATCATCAGTGAGCAACTTAGAAGAGCAAGAAAGAGATTCGAACGGACTGTCGCCAGCACAGCGACTCGAACCACCAAACTTGCGACTCATCAATGCGGGAATCGTGACTATTCACGATATGGAGACGCTGCGAGCGTGTGTCGCGTACGAAAACGCGAATCAGCAGCGTGTTCGAATTCTCCGCCGGCTCAAACAACAGGCCGACGAAATCCGTTCACAAGAAGGGTGAGTCCGAGGAAGAAGACAACCGCTGATAGCGGAGTTCGTATTGGTCTTACTTGGATTTAGTCGGAGAGTTTTTTCGCCCCCTGAAGGAGTGCGGGGGAATCGAACGTACCCCCCAACCCAGAGGTGAACCCGATGAAAGACATTAATGAGACGACAGCGTACCGAGTAACGATTACCCTTAATAGAGCCGAACTGCCCGTCGACGAACAAGCCCGCAACGCGCTTCTCACCGAGTTCCGTTCACGAATCGGCCATCTCGTCGATGGGCTTCATGGCATCGACGCTGATCAAGGTGATATCGACGTCGGTACAGGGTACCGCTATGCGCAAGTCCCAGCGACGTGCCCACGCTGTAGCGAGCGACTCGATCTCCAGAGTGTCCGCCTGGATACAGAGAACGGAGCCCTGGCTAACGCGGTGTGTTCGAGCGAGCAGTGTGACTGGAGTGGTGGTGCAGTCTATCGAATCATCGACCTCTTCGGCGGCTTTGGTAATCGGCCAGGAAAGGTGATGCGGCGGCCGATCAATTACCAGCATCCGCCGACCTCGGGCCCGGCGATATACGGAAATAATCTACGGTAATTAGTATCAAGACCATCGATATCAAAGTCCTAAAGCACATATATGCGGGTCAGAAAAATATATGTGTGTCTACGGCATGGTGTATTGTATGACTGGCGACCCATCCCCGGACGCCCCCGACGAATTCCCCTCTGAAGAGGAAATCCCGAACGAACCGGTGACCGTGGATGATATTGATCCATTCAGTGTTAATGACGATGACTTTGAGGACATCGATGACTTCGCCGCCGCAGAGTGGAAAGACCAGAGCACTGCAGACGAACGAATTCGCACGGTGATCAACAGAACGACGACTCCGAAATCGGCGTCCGACATCTCAGACACAGCTCTCGTCTCAGAAACAAAAGCCAGGACGACACTCAACAAGCTTGCAGAAGAAGGCATCGTTAGAAGTCATCAGACCGACTCTGGAAAGCTATACAGTCGAGATCCAGAGTGGCATCTTCTCAAACAGATCAGGAAACTCGCCACCAGCGAAACGCTTGTCAATCAAATTCAACGAATAAAACAGGAACTCACAGAGTACAAATCCAAATATGACGTGAATGACCCAGAGGAACTTCTGATTTCAGACAAGGAACTTGACCAGAATGAACTCGACGACATCTCTCACTGGCGGACAGCAAAACGAGAATTAAGCCACCTCAGAGCGGCATACCGCCTCAAAGAAGCAAAAGAGCAGGCGTCGATCGTAGATGAACCGGAAGATAGGCGTACAGATAATCAAACAACGACCCCCAGTAACAATCAGGCCCCACTCCAATAATGCGGATGGGGAACGGCTCTCCAATCGATTCAGCAGCGATTAATGAGAGCGTGAATCAGATGCACCAACAACTCGGGAGAGGAGTTGTCAAAGTGCGATTCCGATACCAGAAAGGGCAACCGTTCAAACCGCGTGACGGGAAAGACGTTAGAACAGCACGAGCCACTATTACGCCTGGAATCCACAAGCAGGCTGGGTATTTCGATATCCAGTGGTGGGAAAATGGAGACTACAAGTACCACTATCGGGAAGAAGGACTAGAATTTAGATTCGGACGCGAGGCAGCGAATAAGACCACCAAGAAACCAGTACGGCATTTTCACCCACCTAATAATCTCGACGCACACAAGCAATCCTGTATCGGGACTGAACAACCACCAAAACGCGTTACGATTGCTGTATTGAAGATGTGGTGGACAGCGGTCGAGAATAATGACGAGAGCTTGTTGAACGCGCAGAATAACTTGCCGTAGTCTCGAAAGCCTACGCCCTCTGTGGGAATCTATACATACGCACGCTCACCGAGTGGCTAATCCGTCAATAATGAAATGAAATCAATAGTAATCAAGTGCTGCATGGATCCTCTATCCTCTACATCTTGACATCTTGCATAGTGGTACTGTCAAATAATGAGTCTCTTCTCCGGTTTGATGAATAACAAACCCCTCAATCAACGGTTGGAAGCACCACTTAGCCCACGATACTACTTTATGTATTCCGCGGAAATTAAAATGGATTAACGAATCAGCTCTCTCGGGTTCGCACCCGTTGGACACGATGCTGGCAGTTTCTGACGTGATCCAAAACGAACGGTTCGCACGTCTGTACGCTCGGGTACTCGAAGTTAACACCCCTACTGTAGAGGAGCTCGCAAGCCGTTTTGCGAGTTCTCAAACCACGGTCTACGAGGATGTCAAGCATCTCGTGGAAATCGGTGTCCTCAAGCGCGTGACGGACTCTCAGCCGCACCGATATAGCGCTCGTCGGGTCGATCTGACCATACAGACCGGGGAAGAGACGTTTCAAATCACCCCGACCCTTCTCGTTGCCCTGGCTCAACGCGACTCAAACGACAATATCGAACTCTACGTCGAACGCCACGGAGTCAGCGGTCTGGCGACGACCATCGAATACGCTCGGGCCTACACGAAATCGGAGATGACTGCCCGGATCATGGCTCGCGAGCAGGAGATTCCCGTCCTCGAAGCCGAAACAATCCTCCAGGAACTTCAGGAAATCCTCCTTGATGTAGAGGACGAGATCTTGACGGAACTCGATATAGAGGCGTTAGACGCAGATGTCGACGAGCGAATCGGCGAGTAGTACCCGTCTTATTTGAGGCAGTTGCCGGGGTACAGGTCGGCTTCGTCGGTGTTGTACGCGACTGCCGCGAAGTTGCTGATGCCGAGATCGATACCCGCCGTTTCGTTGCCGGGTGCGGTGGGCGTCTCGACTTCGTCTTTGCAGACGAGATGCAGCTCCCACCGTTCATTCGACTTATCGTAGACCGCGCGAACTTGTTGTAGGTTCTCGACGGTGACGCCGGGGCGCGTCTCGTACTCAATAGGATGTACTCCAACGCTGTCGGAGGTTCCTCAACGGGGTAATCTCGGCTCTGTCTATCACTTTCACCGTGCTCCTCTGAACGATATAGATTCGGAGTATAATACTCAAATAGAAAGCTGACCTCTGTACTCACGACTCACAATCTATCTATAGTAATAGTGAGTGTGTTTAGCGGAGCCATAGACGCAGCTCAATTCGTAATCCGTTCACCCTCTCTTGCTACTCTTCTCGCATGTGCTCTAGGATTTGGAAGAAGCGGAACGCGGGTTTATCGAACCGCTTCTTCGTTTCTGATGCCCGGTCTCGGAGTTCATGCACTCGTTTAGAGTGCTCGCCGGTAATAATGAGTTCAATTGACTCCTTACAATCGCTCTCGAACTGCTGTGTCATATCTTCTAATCCTTCGGTCAGATGACCCTCAGACACATACGGCGACCAAAACTGAAACTTGGACTCCTAGTATCATCGAAAACGCCAGTAACTAAATCGTAGTCTTCCTCAAACTTGTGGAAGGTACGTTCGAGCGAATGCTGATAACTCGGATTTCCGTATTTGCTCCACCATCCTTCTTCATCTGGAGTGCCAGAATATAATTCTCCTCGAATATGCGTGACTACCTCGCAGGCATAGACCGTCTATTTTCCCGTTCGTTGATCTGACTCCGAGCACGTCGAACTCCATCTGTTTCCCCGCTTCTTTCGACCGCTGATTGTACGAGACGAGTTCGTAGCCATTGATGACCGGAAGATATGCCCCGACAATTAGCTCACCAATCTGCGTTTGCATCACGACTCATCACCGGAATCCACCAACCGTTCATGTAGCTCGTCGAGATAGCCCGAATCTGGATTCAATCGGTATTCGGTTCCCCCACCAGTCGTCCTGTAATTTATCAGATTCCATGTGAAGTTATTGGTGTATTTGCGGGTAAACCCAGAGAGGATACCAGACATTGCTTTACTCCCGCCTGAAGAAAGATCATATTCGTCCTTCATTCGCTGGCAGATTTCCTGATTCACGATCCAATCGTTCTCATCGAGCAGAATCCGTATGAACGCCTCCTGCCGGTTTGTTAGTCGTCTGAAAAAGTTGTTCGGCAAAGTCTCGTATTCGGGAGCGTCTGAATCATCGCTGCCCCCTGACCCCCCTGAACTGCGGTCAACTGATTCAGTGTCCCACTCATCGAGCGCAAAGTCGATGATTTTCTGCTCTCGCTCCTCAAGCTCTTCCCGGCTGAATTGCTCAAACGCTGCTAAGACCTGCTGGACTCGGAGTACCGATGACTTGTATTCTTTTTCTCTTCGCCCCTCGGCATTCTTTTTCTTCATGAATGGAAGATCGGAGAGAGACTTGTTCCAGTATGAGCTGGCGATGGTCAGATTACCCAGTCGATGAACTTGGTCTTCGAAGTCCTCACGAAGGCTTTCCGGTATGTGCTCCTCGGCGAGTCCCCGAGCAAGAATGTGCTCAACCTCGAAATCTGTCGAGAGGATTTGTTCGAGGTCTGGCTGAACCTCTTCGTGCATATCGATGCCTAGTCGCTCTCCGTAGTGGTACAGTAGATATCGGATATCTTGGCTCGACATTGAATCATAAAATTCAGGATCACGGAGGTCGCGCTCAAAGCGGTCATCGTCGGTGTAAATGCGAGTTATTGAGTCGAGACGATTGAGCACGTCCTCGAATAGATACGAGTCGTCTGCATGAATCGAATGAGCGAGGCGAACTAATTTGCCGAGACCTGTGTCTGACCGCCTGCCATCAGTTGCATAGACGCGAAAAATGAGCGTTTCGCACGCCTGAATAATCTCCGCCATCTTGTCGGGTTCATCGTCACCATATTCCATCTGTGCCGCCATCAGGACGGGGAGAGCGTTTGCAACTCTGCCGAGTGCTAGCAGGCGTCTTAGTGCAGACTCGACTTCATCAGGTCGTTGTGAAGGATTGAATAGCGCGGCGAACGCCGATGCTGCTTCACGAAGGTTCTGTGTGTACTCGTCAATTTTACCCTGAACGGTATCGTACTCTCCGTTTCGGTATTTCTCTCGAAGCCTGTCTTTGAGCGTATCGAGACTGCTGAAATACTCGTTAGAGTCGTACCCGTCGTAAATTCCCCAGTGAAACCGTTGAACGCTGTCTTCGTCGAAATCGCTCACTCGATCGTGCCCGTTAGAGAGGACGAACAACTCGTGGTAGATGCTCCCAAATCGTTGCTTTATTTTGGTTTCGAGCGCCCCACGATTGCTAGAGCGGTCGTCCATGTACATCAGGAAGCTCTTCGTTTTATCAAGCGAAGACAAGGGCTTCCCCCGGTCGTTCAGACTCTCGAAAATCGATGCCGCCTCGGATTCGTTGTCTATTTCTACGACGTTGACTTTGCAGTCATATCGCAGGCGTTCGGAGATTTCTCGAGCAGGCAGGTCTTCGAATTTTGACTCAAAATACTCCTTTGCGTATTCAAGATGCTCCTGTGACGGGGTTTTGCACTCCAAACCTGCACTACCGAACAGGCTATCTCGGAAGAATTCTTCGTCCTGATCCTGCGGCATCAGTCGGGGACGCTCGTCAACAGGGAAAATTAGGTTGTCCTCCGAGACAGTTTCGTTGACTACATCATCAAACTGCGTGGCGACATGAAGGAGAATGAGTGCGGTCGTCAATCGCTGCTGGCCGTCAACAACATCATACACGTCGAAGCGTCTTCCTCTATCTGTTTGGTACTGCTCGTCCTTCTTGTCGAGGATGATGTTCCCGAAGAAATGATTGGACTCCTCAGGTAGATATCGGAGGTCCTCAATGAGGTCTGCTAACTGCGGTTCCTCCCACGAGTAACTACGTTGGTATGATGGAATATCCAAGAGCCCATCGAGATACAGAGATGCGAGTGTTTCAGTACGAGTCTGCATACATCCCTCATCAAATGATTATCCGTTAATTCTTGCGACAACATCAGTTCGACAGCATAGCTACGGTCAACACACGGGACGTATCTATCCATGGGTCCAGGAACGTCCAGCTATAACTGTCTGTTGTGAGACACGAATGAGCAACGACGAGTCACAGTAGACCGAGTGGGAGACCGAGGTCGTGTGTTTCAGACCCTCCGCCCCCCATCGACACCGGCTCGAAGTCATCGAAGGCGCCGTATCGCTGCTTGACGACCTCGACCAAGAGGTTCCCTTCATCGTCGACGTCCCAGCGGAGCTTGTCGCCGGCCTTAATGTCGAGACGACGACGAAGATCCGCTGGGATCGTGACCATCCCCCGGTCGCTGACCTTGGTTTCCTTCGGGGCTTTTTCAGTTGCCATACGCAGGGATCAGGCTCTCCAACTATACATGTTACCCTACATGTGGGTCGTGAACGCATCGCCTGACCGATTCGTGTCTCGGTCGGCTCTGCAAGGTACGGCTCAATGGCGCTGTAGTCGCTCCACCCGCCTATCGACATCCTCGTTCGGACGTCTACCTGCCGCTCTACGAGATGAAAGGTGCCCCACGAGCGCCTCACGATTCGCGACCTCGCCCGCGTCTCAATCCCGACGCACGTACAGCATCGCGATCCGTTCGCGTTCGACCGAGCTCGCCGAGCCAGGTGACTCTGTGACACTATACACCGGCAGCGGTACAGATACCGATGACGAGCTCTACTGGGACGAGAACGGTGCTGTCTGGAACAATGGCGGCGATACTGTGACGCTCAAAGATCAAAACGGAGACACTGTCGATACGTACACGTACTAACTGAGCACTCTACCAAGACCACCAACGAGTGCTCACTGGTGTGGCTTTACCCAGCCGGTCGGTAGCTACAATAGATCCATACTCCGATTGAGACTAGGATCCCCCACAAGAATCCTGCCGCGTGACCGAAAACATTCGTCAACGCCCTACCTTCTACTATTGCTCCTGCTTCAGGGAACAGCTTCAAAGTCAAATATGCCAGTATGAAGCCCACCACTGCTACCCCGGCTATGCTTAGTCCAATCTTCCTCCGTTTCTCTCTCACAGGGATCTCGATACCACTTCGGATATACGGTAAGAGCACGAGATGACTTGCGAGAATGATAAGCCCCGTCACTACTGGCCGAAAGCCCCCCGAGTAACGTAAGTCAATCAGTTGCATCAACACTAGAAGCAGGATCAATCCGGTGGCATAGCCGATCTTACGGCTATGTCGCTTCCGTACGAATACGGAGAGAGAAACTAACAGAAAGCCCACAAACCCGCTAACGACGCCCGAAAAGCCGCGAGAAACTGGCTCAGCGCCAGGGTACAGTGTCGCAAATATGGCGTAGCTGGTGAGATTAACGAGAATAGGCAGCGTAAGTAGGTGAACTAAGAATGTGCGACGGAACCAAGACAGCTCGTCGATGGTAAGACAGAGGGCGTAGGTGTACGTCGCGGCCAGAGCATAGCCGATGAGATTATTATAGAGGTGAGAATCGGAAGTGTGGACATAGGCCGCTGTGAGCAGGGTATAGCCGTTGAATCGTGTGTGGTCGAAAGCGAGTGCTTGCTGAAGGGTATCGGGAGTGAAAAAGTAGATCGCAGCGAGAAAAGTAGGGATGACAGCAAGAAGAATATAGTCACTATTGAGAAACTCAGATTCAAGCGTATCAGACATATGACGAAGCTGTTCCGTTTCGAGTATTTAGAACCCGGCGGTGAGTTCTATCAGGTATCGTTAAGAAACAGATTCAAAATCGGTTGCAGTGACTGCAATAGGAAGAAAGTGAGTCAGAGCGTCCCCTTTCGACGACGAATGATCAACTCACGAACGCGTGCTTCGTGGTCAATGTCACTCTGGAAGTACGCGGTCAGAATCGCCTCAACAACCTCTGAACGGCTTGCTTGGAGATCGACGCACTGCTCGGTCAGATCGTCCAGTTCCTCAACGAGTTCATCCGAAATGGACACTCCAAATTCCGTGTTTGACATCGGTTAGACTTCTTGAGAAGCGGTTGCAGCTGCTGCAACGTAATATTACTGTCTCATCCGGCTGAAGAGATTCTTCGCGACACCACCATTTATATACTCGAAACGCGATAGGCTAAGAACACGGCAATGACTATTGATATATCCCGAGTTTTGTCTTTTGTGTATGTCGAGAAGAGGGGAGGGGATCCTGCATACAATGAAATACAGACATCTGTCTCAAAAGCTCTCTGACAGCCGATTTGTGTTTTTTGACTTTGGAAGATGTGCCCCAACGTATGGATGAGTGTCGGACGTGACGGAAAGCACATACTCACTCATGCTCATTGTGCCCGCGCAAAGTAGCGCGCATATCCGTGTAAATACAGCAGATACTTTTCTATCAGATAATCGCATGATTTGCGTTTCTTGTCTTATTCACTCGAATCAATACATCAGATTGAATACCCCGTTTTCGATTTGTGTTCCCAGAAATGATAATAAAAGTAGTAATTTAACCGAATAATCGGTTCCTGACTTGGTAGTATCTCTTCATGGGTTTGTGTGTATTGTATCAGAGAGAGCTGTGCTCGCGATCTCCAAGCAGAGCAGGATTCAACCCAACGAAGGTTCATCTGAAACACCTAACTGAGTTGCATCTCATCAAGGATATCCCGACTTCAACCCATCAAGGGTTCATCTGAAACTCCTACGACACCAGGATCCCTCCCTAAACGAAAATACTTCAACCCATCAAGGGTTCATCTGAAACTCTTCACGACGTGCTTGTAGAGACAAGTCCTGAACTTACTTCAACCCATCAAGGGTTCATCTGAAACCAGCGATTACGAGCGAGAGCGAGCGCAACTGCAGGATACTTCAACCCATCAAGGGTTCATCTGAAACAGGATAATGAGATCTGGGTTAACTGCGACGATGGAAAACTTCAACCCATCAAGGGTTCATCTGAAACGGTTAATGCCATGTCTATTAGTATCCTCCAATTGCCGACTTCAACCCATCAAGGGTTCATCTGAAACACACCACGCAAAACAGCCGAGAACGCAGCACAAGCCACTTCAACCCATCAAGGGTTCATCTGAAACCGGCGGTCTGTTTCTGACCGCATTTTGTGCCGAGTGTACTTCAACCCATCAAGGGTTCATCTGAAACCGGTCGTAATCTCGACATCGACGGACTCACTGCGTACTTCAACCCAACAAGGGTTCATCTGAAACGCGTTTATGCTCGCAATCGTCGCTGGCGTTATCGGGCAACTTCAACCCATCAAGGGTTCATCTGAAACCGCTGGCGACACGACGATCGCCCTCCCCGTCTGTAAGACTTCAACCCATCAAGGGTTCATCTGAAACTGGTTTCTCAATCAAAAACCGCGTTTCACCGGGCGGACTTCAACCCATCAAGGGTTCATCTGAAACCTACGCAGCGTCAGCGACGACGACAGACTACTGGAGACTTCAACCCATCAAGGGTTCATCTGAAACGATTACCGTCGAGAGCGTTACGACAAGGAACGCGAGACTTCAACCCATCAAGGGTTCATCTGAAACCAGCGCATTCGATGCGACAAACGGGTTCTGCAGATTACTTCAACCCATCAAGGGTTCATCTGAAACATGTTTGTCTTATGGGTCATCATCATATCTCAGGTCACTTCAACCCATCAAGGGTTCATCTGAAACGTCTGCACTCCCGTCATCGGCGGTGTGACTGCCTACTTCAACCCATCAAGGGTTCATCTGAAACTCTAGTTTTAAGATTCATTGGCTGTATCTAATTATTACTTCAACCCATCAAGGGTTCATCTGAAACACTCCCGTGGATAGCTCCGGCGATTGTGTTGGTGACTTCAACCCATCAAGGGTTCATCTGAAACGAGGCGGGCGCACTCCCCACCGCGACCACGTTTGTCACTTCAACCCATCAAGGGTTCATCTGAAACGAGTTCGGTGCATCACCAACGCGCACCTTCGAGCTTACTTCAACCCATCAAGGGTTCATCTGAAACCATGCCCAATATGCAGGACATAGATGTGCTTACAGCAGGTTACAATAAATATTTTCCGTCGACCTGCAATAGGGTGCTTTCCCCCAGGGGGTCGACGGAAACGACTACAGAAATCGTTGATCCTCAGTCGGATCTTCACCATAAACCGTCCGATTAAGCAGGGTATCCGAAGATAGCTCGTAAATAATGGTTGACTCTCCGGGCTTCAGCAGGTCATCAATTTCGTCTTCCAGCTTTGTGAGATCGCCTTCTGAGATCTCGCCTTCGAGCACCGAGTTCTGGACATGAGTCAGATAGCGTCGACCGAGTTTGAGAGCTTTCTGCGTCCGGTCAGCTTCCAGATCGTAGACCATTACAACGTACATTTTACCACCACCGCTGGAAGGGCTCGTACTCCTCACCGGTAAGCAAGTGTTTCTTGATTTTGTATGCCTCAATCCGGAGCAGGTACTGATAGCTGACTTTGCGATTCAGCGTCGGATGCTCGACAGTTCGTTCAAGCGCCTCCTCGAACTCCCTCGTGTACGTCTTCCGACCGGATTCGCTAAGTAAACACGAGCCGAGTTCAGTCTCGAAATCGTCGTCCGAAATCTGATTTCGGTTCACCAACCGGAACAGTATACGGTCGGCGAGAACAGGTTTGAACAGATCGGCGAGGTCAAGCGATAATGAGTACCGTCGTTCACCCGGTTCATGAAGATAGCTGATCGTCGGATCGAGTGCTGTGGCTCGGATTGCCGAAACGCAGTTGGCGTAGACCAGCGAGTTTCCAAACGAAATAAGGCTGTTAATTTCGTTTGGTGGTGGATTGTACTCGCGCTGCGTCAGCTCGAACTCGTTCGGGAGGATTTCGTTGAAGCTCCGGTAGTACGCCTTTCTCGCGGTGGCCTCGGTTCCTAGTAGTTCATCAACCGGTAACTCCCCGTCAACGCGGTCGGCTGCGGCTTCCAAGTCCTCAATAATAACGTCGAGGTCGTGATCACGGCCGTTGTAGTAGACCACATTCGTCCGCATATTGTGGATGCTGCCTCGAACAATCGCAGCGGCAAGCTGCCGTCTGTGCTGTCTATTCTCGTAGGCTCGAACCTGATTGACGACGGTCTTCCCAGAGGTCTGCCCGCGTTTCGGCATCACCGACCCCGAGTAGTAGTCTTCCCAACCGAAGACGTGCAGTGCGACTGTGCGGTCGTTGAGAAACGACATCAGCCGCGTGTTGAAATCGATCTGGCCGTGGAGGAAGAACGCCTCGGCGTTCTCGATTGGGATGTACTGCTTTTGCCCATCGCCATCGGGGACGAATCTGAGCGTGTCGTCGCTGCGTTCGAGTCGACCGTCCGAAAAAACGTGATAGTTGCGATCCATTATTAACACCAACAGAAATCGTGGTACGCACAGGAGTCACAGAACGGTTTCTCCTCGGCCGGTGGCGGCGAGGCCTGGCTGACGACCTCGTGAATCCCACGGATCGCGGTTTCGACCCTCTCCGCTCGCTCCGCCGTGAGTTCGACCGGCTCGCGCTTTCGCTCGCTGGGATGCGCCAAGACGCCATCCCGCTGGATGTCGGCGACACGGTCGAGATACCAGAGGTAGTACGACAGCTGCATTTTGGCGGGTTCAGTGAGCGTTGAGGAGGGTTTGACTTCGACAACGCGGCCGTCGTCCAGCAGGTCGAGTGAAATCATGCCGAGATGGAGGTTCTCTCGTTTGTCGCTGTAGGCTGTCTCATCGATGCGGGTGCCACGGACGACGGTCGCGTTCTCACGGTCGATTTCGAGGTTCCGGCTCTCGAACCAGAGTTCCCGTTTGCAGACGTAGTAGTACTGCACCATCACGCCTGTGACGCGGAACGGCTCGTTGACCGGCTCGCCGCGAGCGGTTGCGAGGAGGCAGTCGACTGGATCAGCGGCGGTCAAAAGAATCGATCCTCCAGACCGTATTCGCTCGGTTGCACGCCGAATTCTGGATCGAATATCGAATTCGATGCATGGAGAATCCGTTCCGGATCGTGCCGCTTCTCCTCTTCATTAAGTAACGGCTCGAGACTGAGGATACCGCTTGCAGCATCCGTATTCGCCTTCGGAACCGGAATCGAAACCCGAATCGATGCCAATTCGTCCCGTTTCGAGTCTACCTCATCGAACTTCCGTTCCCTCATGAGTGATTCAATTGCCATTGCGGAGTCGTGTTCCTCCGTAGTCCGACATACGTATACCTCAACTGACTGTCGCCGTTCGATGAGTGACGCTTCGCGTAGTGTCTTCCCATCTGCCTGCTCGAATGCAGTCACGAGATCATTACTCTCGGAGACACTGTGAACACGTTCTCCAACAGTATCGTGATAGCGCTCGATAGCATCCTTCGCCAGAACTTCGTCAGCAAACGCGGCTCCGTGCTCTTCCCGGGTAGTTTCGAGAACGGAGCGGGTATGCATTAGAAGATCCGTCTCACCTCGACTTCGGTTCGGTGCGTACACTGCGGTTGATGGAGGTGTATTGCATTCGCTAGGTGGTTCGAGCTGCCAGATCGTAGTAACACCGGTTTCCGGTGCGCGTTCGTATGAGCGGTTACACCGACCCGCCGCCTGTACTATCGAATCTAGGGGTGCGAAGTCACGGTAGACGGTGTCGAAGCTAATGTCGACCCCAGCCTCAACGAGTTGTGTTGAGATGAGTGCGAATCGAATATCGATCCCAGCGAGGTCGTTCGCAACAGCAAGGAGGAACTGCCTGTCGCACGGGCGCACACGCGCTGTCAGATGCAGATACGCTACGGTTTCTTTGGTTTGAAGCTCCTCGACAACAGCGCGAACGAGCCGACCGCGCTCAATACTCGGTCGTCGCTTGCCGCCGTACTCTTTTGTCGCTGACGGTCCAGCGATTTCGTCTTCATCAAGCTGTGATTCATACAATTTAGAGACAGCGACCGGATCAGGCTTGGATTCTGCGATACCATCTACAAATTCTTTAGTAAGCGTTCGAGTGCTTTCTATCGTGTTACAGATCGCTAACGTCGTGTTTTCGCTTCCGACAGTTTCTGCGAGTAGGTTTGCTGCATCCGGGTGGGATAATCGATCCTCGTTTTCGGTGACGAGTGCTGTCGGATGGAGTTGATACTGTACTCTTGATGGCGGCTCACCAGTGAAAGCGGATTGCTCGATCTCAAGCAGTTGTTCAGACGGAATGAGGTCGAATGAATCCTCAACGAGAGAGGGTTGTGTAGCGGTCATTAGCAACACCTGAGAATCGAACTGCTCAGTTAGCATATCAATGAGCTTCCGAACAATGGGCCACCAGTGCTGTGGGATCGCCTGTGGTTCATCGATAACAACAGTGCTACCCTGAAGCGCGGATAGCTTGAGCGACTGTCCGTTTCGCGGACCAGCGAGACTCTCGAACAACTGCACGAAGGTCGTTAGTGTCAGTCCGGTTCGCCAACTCTCTGCCAGTAACACCTCGTGTGATGCGTGTTCGTCCGTTTCGTCTTCCTCTCCGTTTTCGATATCCGTTCTTGTCTCTGCAAGGTGGTGATGAACCGTCAGCAGATTACCGGATGGAGCTGTCTCGAAAACTTCCTGTAGCGTTCCCGAAGTCTGGTCGATGATGGACGTAAACGGAAGTGCGTAGACGAGTCGCCCATCGTGGTCATCACAGAGTGTAAGGCCCGCGAGCAGCCCAGCGAACGTTTTTCCGTACCCTGTTGGGAGCGTTAACGTAGCGACCGATTGATTACTTTCGAGAAATTCCTGTGTCTGTGCCGGAATCTTGTCTTGAACCTTTGTTCTGACTTCGTTTAGCTGCATCTCAATATCGTTTTGCGTCTCTCCACCCAGCTCAGTTAGATGTGTTTCGAGTTTATCGAGTGATGGATACTCTCCCGATAATCGGTCGTCGTCGGAACCAATTCCCGCAGCATCCGTCTTATCAGCAAACGTCAACGCGCCAAACAGGAGCAAATGCGTCGTATATATTGACTCATTGAACTGGGAGTTTTCCACTTCTAGTTCGCCAGCGAACCCCCCTCTCTTACCCGCATCTTCGACGATGCCTGTGAGAATGGGTGAGTCGGAGGCGTCTCCGACCTTTTCCAGAAAATCGTCCCAAGCTCCTTCACCGACTGCTTTCCTGAACAGATCACGGGCGAACGTCTCGGCGTATTTGTCGATTATTTTGGCTTGCTCGATTGCCTGAATGGTTTGATTGCTCCCCATCGGATCAATTCGGGGGTCATCGAACGTTTTTCTGATATATTTCGCTGCATCCGGGACATCTCCGTGATGTTTGGCGACAGCGAGTAGCCCAGCTAACCGGGGCTCTGGCTCATATCCGTTCTGTTCGAGAAAGAAGTAGGCAACCAAACTACCCAGTCTTGCATGGTGTTTTGGAGAGTCGTAGGAGTCATCTCGGATGTACCGCTGAAATGCCGGTGTTGCTTTCGCAAAATCGTGAGCTAGACCGAGAAGTTGGACTATTTCGCTGAGTGAATCCTCAGTCTGTGACTGTGTGTTCTCAGATACAGCAGTAGCGGCGCGATTACTCACTCCCGTCAAGTGGTCCCAGAGTGATTTAGGGTCACGATTCGCCTCCGACGGATGGGAGAGGATTTCTTGGCCTGAGCCAAGCGTCCACGTCATCGGAACACCACAGTTCGGTTATCAACGCTTGCCGCTGCTGTATCTGAGACGGTGAGTGCGTCTCCATCCGGGCTATACGTATATGTCAGGTAACTCGTTGTTCGCCGTCCCGAGAACTCACCGGACGTTGTCGTCCGTTCCATGAATGCGGGTGAGCGTTCCGTTCCATAGTTGACGTTCGGTTCCGGTATCACGCCATCAGGGTCTGGAACTGCGGAATCGACAGCATGCGGCTCGGATTGTGCTACCGCTGTTACTTCGTATTCGCCGAGGTATTCGATATCAGCCAAGTATTCGGACAGGCCAAGCGACGGCGTGTAGTATGATTTGCCTTCCGAGAGGTACTCTCGAAGTTCGTCGTATCTTTCCTCGTCACCAAGCCAAAGATCGATTCTGTACTCGGGTTCAACGAGGACTTCGTAATTCGTTCGCTGCCTGTCCTCTGTTGGATCTGGATAGTAGACGCTGACCTTGCCCCGCGTATTGACTCCTTTTAGCCCTTCTTGTGAGGTGGTGAGGTTATTCACGGGGAGATTCATCGTTCGTAGTTCGCTCACCGGCTCAATAGACATCGCAGATGATTCAGGACCGAACAGGTCGTAATACTGGTTTCGCCCGATACCCAGAACGGCGGCCAAAAGACCAGCAACAGTTGTTCTGGGGATGATTCGGTAGGTGGTTTTCACTGTGTTCCCCTCAACCCGGCGGAAATGTCCCCACGGACCGGATAGCCGAAACGACAGGCACTGATCTGGAAGGGAATCGGGAGTCGCCTCAGTATCCTGGCTCGTACTCTCGTCGGCGTGGTCGTCCAGTTGTGATTGCATTGCTGTATGGTCCGCTAGTGTTCGTACACATCGATTTCGTGGACTGATTCAAATCGATCCTCAAGTGCACTAACGAATCCGTCTTCGAGTATCTCGCCATTAAGTGCTATGTCTAGCGCATCGTCAGAAACGACCTGCACAGTCTGTATGCGATCCTCATGTGATTTGAGACGGGAGACGAAGTCTGTTGCATCGACTGTTACGTCTTGGACAGTCCGGTAGGAGCGGGCATCTTCATCGTCTCCAACATGATCGAGTTCGTGCGTGAGACCACCGATATGGAAACTATCAGTATCGTACTCGATACGAACATAGAGCCGTGGCTCCTGTCCTACCTTGCTACGGGTAATGGTTTGGTTTTTGATAGCACGCCAGCAGGCCGAGTCTAGTTGTTCGATATCTCCCGCTTTGAGGTTCGTATCCTCCGCACCGTGTTCATCAACCAGTCCGTGGAATCCGATCAGACCGTATTTGATACGGTGGTCGTCCAAATCGAATCCACCCTGCTCCTTCTCGTCGTCGGTGCCAATAACACTTGTGAGGCTGTTGTACTCCTCATTCACCTCGACAGGATGGAGCGTCTTACCGGGTGAGAACTGGACGGGGCCGGTAAGATGATCAGGTAGGTGTTTTTCGAGAGCCTCGATAATTTCCCCAGCATCGGTTTTAATGCTGAACGTTGCACCGAACAATCGAGCGTCGATTGCGTTTTCGAGAAATCTGTCAAAGCCATCGAACTCCTCGTCTTCGATCTCCTCGACAGTTGTCACACCGAACGTTTCCTTAAGCAGATCCTCCCGCTTTTTAGCGTATTCACCGCGTTCGCTCGTAATGTAGACGCCCTCGCCGTCTGCCTCAAACTGGTCGCGGAGGTAACGTTTCAGGCGAACGTCGGTAACGATTGCTTCTTTGGTTACGGGATCGATTCGCGGTCTGTTCGCTCCACTGAGCGGATTGCCGTTGGGGTTCGCGTCAACGGCATCGTACAGGAAGACGATTTCTGAACGGTTCTCAACGATATCGGTGTTATCACTCATTTTTGTAATCTGAAGTGCTGGGGTCGTTTTTTCCGTAGGCGATACCCATTGCGTAGTGAAAACGAAGATCCTCAGTAGAGAGTGTTAGCTCATCCTGATCAGTTGATTCAAGTCCATCAGCGACAGCTTGCATCAACTCTCCATACATGGTTTGTTTATATCCTTCTTTTTCAGAGTAGATCACATTACTCTCTACGACTTCTGTTGCTATTCGTCGTATATTGTGTTTGGTCAGGTTTCCAATTGGATACTGACTAATCGCAGTTGTGCTTCTTCCGTCGTCGCTTTGATATCTGGAAATACGACCAATGAGCGCCCCGAGTGCAAATACTCCTTGCCTCGTTTCATCGCTCAATGCTGAGTGATCTTCGATGAACTGTTCGAACTGTTCTTGTCGATTATCGGCTGTCGCTTGTGATGTTTGATCGCTCATGTGTTGTGATTGTATTACGAGTCGCTCGTCATCTGCGGTGAGCAAGTCACACGCTCTGAGCGCGTTAAGTTGCACGTACTGCTGTGTGAGAGTCGCCATCGGGAAGGGATACTGGTCGTCTGGATCGAATTTATTGACCAGCTTTGCGACGTACTCTTCAAGTAACTCCTCAACGCGGAGCTGTTTTCCACTAGCAATCATCGCTGTCCCTCGGAATCGGAAATCATTACTGCTCGGGTCATCGGCGTCATCACCGAGACACGTTTCTCCAAGATACGCGACGCTAGAAACAACATTTGAGAGTGATTCTGCCTCCTCAATGCTGAGGAGAGAAAACTTCTCACGCTTTGGGAATATTTTTTCTTCGGTTACCCAGCGGCTATCAAGAACAGCAAGATGTTGTTGGGTAACATCTTCGATGATGTGGGTAGACGCTGTCGGAGTGGCTGCAAGAACACGCCATCGATCTTTTTGATATTTGTTAACGATAACAAGCGAGAATCGAATAGCATCCAGTTTGTCGGTAGCCTTGAGTCGACGATACTTGCTCCCGACAGGAGAATACTCGTCATCAGAGTTGACTTGTTCGCTCAGCAATTCATACAGGACTTTTGCACTATTTGCATCGATTTTGCCTGTCGGATATGGGAGATAGAATGCTGATGTTCCCGGTGCTGAGGTAGTACACGCATTAAGAAACGTATCTGCGTTCTGGGCCCGAACTGCTGCATCACGGCCAAGACCTTGCGTCTGCCACGACCGATCAGCATCGAAAGCAGGGAACTTCTCCATCTGTTTAGAGAGGTAATGCTTCATCGGATCGCCAACGATACCATATACAGTTTCGTCGGTGTCGAAAACGAAGCATGTTCCATCACCGGAGGCGTCATCAGCTCCCTGAGTATTCGTCCGAAATTTTCCCGTCTTGCGAGCCGCCATCGCTTCTTGAAGAACTTCGATTTCACCGGGATAGTGCCAAGTTTCGTTAGATTGGAACTGTGCTGTAGTGTTTACTCTATTGTCGTCGAACGCAATGGCGACTGTATGTAGAAGTTGACCTTCTTCTGAAATAAGCGATTCAACTTCTTCTCGGATTTTTTTCTCAGTCTCATCATCAGCTCCCAACTCCGCCAGTTTTTCAATAATCCAACCATCTTCGTGCTTTGATGCTGTCTCTTCGATTGCCTCCTGATTGGACCAGCTCGTCAAACGTTCCAAGGCGTGGTCGCCCTGTTTTTCAGGACCATTTGTTTGTCCTGACTGGTGAGTGATGCTATAGTCGTCCCCATTTCCGGCACTATATTTTGAATGGGCAACACGCAATACTAGATCCTCGGGGAACATTTCGAGGCTGACCGGCGGATCCACGAGTGTCGCTTTCTCTCCTCTGAGATCGACACGCACGACAACGAGTGTCTCGTTTCCGATCTGATCGGCAGCAGCGTCCGGAGTCAGATATGCGCCATACGGTCCAGTTAATCCTCGACCGAGCGTATACAGGGCTCCGTAGAGTACTTCGATGTCGCGCAACGATGCGACTGGACGACGTGGAATCGTTGATCTAATAGTTTCGTCGGCCACATCCTCAAGAGCTTCCGTGTCCATCAGTTTGCCTCCTTGAGATTCACGAACCCGAGCCCCAGGGAGTTCCGCTCTCCGAGTCCGCAATCCAGCGCGAGGTTCAGGTGTCGGCGGTGGTGGTCGTCCCGAACAGTATAACAGAACTCCCACTTGCTCAGGACGTAGGTCATCTCCTGACCCTCGGTGACGGTCACCGGAATGGCGAACGTCTTGATAAGTTCGTAACCATCAAACAGATCCCCGTTGACATCGCTTGGCCCCGGCAGGTGGTCGTGGGCGAAACGGTCGTGTTTCTGATCGAGGTTGTCCTCCAACTGCTTGCGGAGCGGTTTCATCGAGTATTCCGGTCGCCAGAAGACGGCGGTGTTGCCGCCGGGGTGGTCGATGCCGTACTCCTCGCATCGCCACGGCGGAATCCGAACTAGTAGGCCAGTTCCAGTTTCAATCGTCCCGCGAGTGCCGGGCTCGCCGACATCGGATTCGAGTGGACTCACGTCGTCGACGTGGAACGGCATCTCGCCGATGTTTAGCTCTGGTTCTTCGAGCAGGTCAGCAACGACGTTAGCCAGTAGCTCCTCGTCAGGCGAAGCAACCAAGAACTTTCGATTGTCGCCAGTCTTCATATCGTGTGGCGGGAACGGATTCGAATACGAGAACCCCGGGGCTCGCCGTCGTCGTGGCGGTCGTCGTACGGTGTGTCTTCGAGTGCGTTCCAGATCCGACCCCGGAGTTTGTGGTGGTAGTCGTTCTGATAGGCAGCATCGGTTCGGGCTGATAAATGGGCCATTACACGCACTCGGATGACTCACCTCGGTATTGGAGACTCATGCAACATATTATGTTACCGACTAGAATAAAAATACTACCAAAGGACAGTGAAACTAAAAGTGAAAGTAGAATATAGTATTCTTCTGAATGAAGATTTTAACGACTGGTGGCAGTTATTCTCATTGTTTCTTTTGAAAAATACAGGCATACAGAGCACCGGGGTAACTTCAATCTCACCAGATTTGATCTGAAATGATTTAATGGACTGCATTGGCGTTCCCGGCTATGTTAAGACCAGTACGATGACCGTTGGCTGGGCATATTGCTCTATTTGCATTGCCTTATGTTATTCATGAATACCGAATTAAACTCTGAATACAACAGTGTATTTGGGTATCATATATCTGTGGATCATCCGTCTTTGGTTAAGTGAGAAACCGCGTGATAGCAGCGGCTTATCGAGGCATCTTTCAGAAGGAATGAGGGAGTCCAGTCTGTGCACGAAAGAACCCGGAGGGCAAGCAACTTCGAGCTATTCTTGACGATCTCGACCGGAAGTACATCGATGTAGAAGTCGAAGTAGAGTTCAAACGAGGACTACATAATGGGACACAGTTGCTAGATAGGAAGCGATTTCGCGTCGTCGGCGTCCTCGTTGTGGACGCCGACGACTATCATCTGTGCATGACAAATCTGGCGATAAAAGAGTTCTTACCGGTAGATTTAGCGGAGATCTACCGCTGTCGGTGGGAAGTTGAATTGCTGTTCCAGGAGCTGATACTGTTGGCTATAGTCACGCGAAGGATTTTGGCACCTCGGGGTGCCGGAAATATCCACGTACTTATAGCCAATAGTATGAAGACGCGGTGCGAACTGGACGTATTCGATACGCGTGACGAACATGTGGTGAGGATCATATCGTACGCAGCGCTGCTGTCGCTGCTTGTAAGCCGGGGTCTGTTGGATCTCGTCACTGAGCAAGCGGATGATAAGCTTGTGTTTCTGATAGAGCGCTGTGCGGCGAGTTTTAATGACTTAGAGAACCTTTAAAAACTAAGACGTAGCAAGAAAATAACGGATTAAGATAGCTGTAAGCCAAGTGTACAGCGATTTGAAAGCATTTAAGAATTACTATCACTCTGTTAGAATCTTCTTCTTCTGACTTACCGGGCTTCAAAATCAGCCGGGAGAAATATTAATACAGCAATTTTCACCACTCACATATAAACGACAAATTCATGATCTCACGCTCCCCGGGAGTCACGGATAGAGACCGCTTACCTCCAGAATTGAGAATGAACTTTCAAATCGCGTCGCGGTCATTATCGGTTGCACGCCCAACTCATCCTCCACGAACTCGGTGAGCTCCTCGGATACTCATCACCGCCGCTGCTCGACCGGCTGATCGAAGACGCTCAGAAGATCCACAAGCAACGACCAATCTTACGAGAGACACTCGCTACCGCTACACAACCGAGGTGTGAGGCTTAACTAAAGACAGATGATCTGCGGATTAATAATGATCAAATCTCACGTAGTTGGTTGGAAACAACCTGAATTGGAGCTTTAGCCCGACAAAGCTCTATCTGAAATAGGGCCATCGACTCGCAGCCGATGATCGACCGACAGTTCAACCCGACAAGGGTTCATCTGAAAGTTTTGCGTTTTCGGTTGCGTCAGCATACGTGTGATACTTCAACCCAACAAGGGTTCATCTGAAACTCTCTTGCCGTTAGTTGTTGGGCCAACATCAACAACTTCAACCCAACAAGGGTTCATCTGAAACTCGATCGAGAAACCCTTTGCAGTAAATGCCTCAGTACTTCAACCCAACAAGGGTTCATCTGAAACCATCTTTGATGATCTATCCGACAATCAACCACCTAAAACTTCAACCCAACAAGGGTTCATCTGAAACCCTGTCCGTGGCTGGGACCGCTGCTGAAGCTGTTAACTTCAACCCAACAAGGGTTCATCTGAAACGCGATATGATAGACGCTTTTGATAATGACAACCCCGACTTCAACCCAACAAGGGTTCATCTGAAACTCGGCGAGTATGTTCGTGATGAACTAAGTGGTTATACTTCAACCCAACAAGGGTTCATCTGAAACTATTGATTATTCGTTTGATTCAAACGTTAATATCGACTTCAACCCAACAAGGGTTCATCTGAAACACGTCGGGACCGTTTTCGACGCCGGTCGTATGGCTTACTTCAACCCAACAAGGGTTCATCTGAAACTTGATAGTCCGATTAATTCAGACGTACTGAACACGACTTCAACCCAACAAGGGTTCATCTGAAACCAGATTAGTTATATTGTGGTCACACAACGACTTTCAACTTCAACCCAACAAGGGTTCATCTGAAACTCGTTGCTGATTGCGTCAACATCGTCTCGAGCGCGACTTCAACCCAACAAGGGTTCATCTGAAACGCCGACTGGCGAGCAGGGAGGCATCTTCCGATGACTACTTCAACCCAACAAGGGTTCATCTGAAACCAGCGCACAAAAACAGGCGACCGACATCTCAACGACTTCAACCCAACAAGGGTTCATCTGAAACGCGTTTATGCTCGCAATCGTCGCTGGCGTTATCGGGCAACTTCAACCCAACAAGGGTTCATCTGAAACCAAACCAACTCAAATCTTACAGTTATCTATGAAGGGACTTCAACCCAACAAGGGTTCATCTGAAACTCACCTGGCGACGACAATCCTGCCACCGGCACGGACACTTCAACCCAACAAGGGTTCATCTGAAACGAGCATAACTCTCTCGCGGAGGCTGATTTTCCTGCATACTTCAACCCAACAAGGGTTCATCTGAAACTCAAATGCTCTCCTGTTGGGTCGATTGTTACCCCTTACTTCAACCCAACAAGGGTTCATCTGAAACATTCTCAATACTGCCTCATCACGAAACTATCGCGTACTTCAACCCAACAAGGGTTCATCTGAAACCATGCCCAATATACAAGGCACAAATATAACCACGGCAAGTTAGAATAAATATTTTCCGTCGACCCCCAATAGGGTGTTTTCCCCTGGGGGGTCGACGGAAATAAAGACAAGATGAGGGATGATGAATCATGAGTGAGTAATCTTCTGTATCAGTGGTCTCCACACCCAGCCCAACTGATTACATACAGAGAATATTTCATCTCCAAAATCGCACATCGAGCAGCCGGAATCATGCACAATTCAGAACGACATCACTCTCTTCAGGATGATCATGGGGGACACCGCCCCGGTGGATATATCGATGGCTGCCTCGCAAAGCGGATCGTGAATAAAAAACCCGCAGAATAAACAAAGTCAGTCTAGGCGATATAGAGTAGATAATACACGGCACGTCACAGATTCAATATAATTGAGCAAATACATATCACCGAAACAGCAATATCAACACCGACAACACGACACTGGATAAATAATACATATGAGCTCTCACCCATCAAATGTTGACGCCGTGTCCGGAACACCACGAATCGTCCATATTAGCGATCTCCATGGATATCTGACGGATGCTCGGAGTGCCCTCACTGCAATTGGTGACTCCGATACCGACCAATATCCTCCACTCGTGAGGAGTGATGACGATGGGCGACTCCACTGGGCAGGAAACGAGTATATCCTCATTGTCAATGGCGACGTCGTGGATCGAGGACCGGCAAGTAAGGAGTGTATGGAACTCGTATGGCGACTGCAACGCGAGGCACCACCGGGTCGAGTTCGGTATCACCTCGGTAATCATGAATTAGCAATCTTACTCCCATCGTTCGTGCATTGGCCACAAGCTTACTCAACCACTCTTGATACCGATGAACAGCGGGCGTTCCTCACTCGTGTGGCTGAGGGAGATGTAACGGTGGCGTATGAAGGCTATGAGTACACATACAGCCACGCCGGTCGTAATGAAGCGTTCGAAGCCGCTGATGTCAACGCTCAAATTCAAGCTGCTGCGAGTGAACTCTTGACAGACGGGCTCACTCAAGCAATACAAAAGCGAATTGCGTCGAATTATGCCACAATCTGTCAACTCGGTCGCAACGGCGGTCGCGGAGCCGACGCCGGTCTTTGCTGGATGGACTTCACACATCTTGAGCCATCAGCCCCGCCACAGATCGTCGGTCATTCAAAACGAGTAAAACCGGTTCGAAAGGGCAACGTTGTCTGTGGAAACGTGATCCGTGCAAATAATGCCACTCCTGGCGGCGAAGGTGTCCTGATTGAGGAGCCAAACGGGAATGGGCTGACAGCGATTCGCCGTTCACCTGATGACGGAGTGCTCGTGACACATGATATATGACCTGTTTGTGACTCTCAGCGACAACCGTGTTCATCTGCGGTAGGTTCGAACCGAGACGCGTTCCTATCGCTCGAATGAATCACTATATCTGCTCTTTTTTGATTTATAAGGATTATGAGTTATGGATCGCCAGACTGAACCGATGCAATTTATGTTTGGGTTACTTCAAATCGCGTTAGGATCACTCTTTCTCCTGGACGTCGGAAACTAATTTGGCTAATGTCGACAGTGAGAGTGGTTCGATATCAACGCATCTTCTTTCATATGTATAGAAAATTTGGGTGGTTACCTCTCTATCGGGGAACCATTCGTTGAGGACGTGATAGTATACGCTCAGTTGCTTTTGATACTCATCCTCAGCGTGCTGCCCGAGGTCGGTCTTGAAGTCAATGATCTCAACGGTGTTGTGACGAATGTGAACGAGATCAACAATCCCGGAGATATTGATCTGCTTGCCGTCAACAGTGAGTGGCAGATATACATCCTCCTCAACTCGTAATTTCCCATCGAGGGAGTCTACGAACGACTGGATATGACGCTCGTCGTCATTCGATGGGTCGACATCTCCTTCGAGTATGTACCGCTCAGCGAACTCGTGAGTCTGCGTTCCGAAGGTCATCCCCCTCCCTTTCCCATTCACATTCACATTCATGTTCCCATTCCCATTTGCATTGTCGACATCCTCAAACACATCATCGTTCATGAGTGTGTGCGGCGAGTGATCGACTGGTCCCTCCGGCGTTGGCACAGAAATCTGTAAGTGCGTTTGTTCCGTCTCGCTGATCCTGTCTTCGTGAACATCTGGCTCCAGTTCTTCAAGATTGACCGGGAGCTCCTCGATAAAGCTGTTCGGGGTCTCACCCGCAGTAAACACGAGATGGGTCTCAGCCCGCGTCATCGCGACGTAGAGCAACCGTCGCTCCTCGTCATATCCGCGCGGCAGGCACTTTCTGAGGATATCAGTACGCCAGTTATCATGAATATGAGGATACCCGTTGTCATCGTAGACTTTCCGCTGGCGCAACCCGATTGGATCATCGAATATGATTGCATTATTATTACCACTTGACGGTGGGAAGCGACGAGCGTTCATATTCGCGAGCACTACGATAGAATGTTCAAGTCCTTTGACCGCATGGATAGTCTGTACTGTCACCGAGTTCATGCCAGCGCTCGCGTGAACTTCGTGGACGCTTCCGTCCTCTATACCGCGCTCAATAAACCGAATAAGGTCGCCTCGCGTCGATATCGTCTCGCTGTGGACAGACTGAATCGTCGTCAGCAGCACATCGGCGTATGCTCCATCGTAGTCGTATTGGGAGAAAACGCACTGGGCAACTCCACCAACGGTCTCCAGTGATTGAAGATCCGATTCAAACGTCTGCATGCTATCTGGGTACTCCTTGGTATCAAGGACGTGTTTTATCTCGTCGAGCGTGTAGCCAGCTTCCTCAAGCACGACCGCCCATCCTCGCTTAGAGTCTGATTCTAGAATTCGTAGCCACGCCAGGAGGAGTTTCGCTGGGTCAGAACGGAATAACTCGATGCCGCCCTCATAGGTCATCGGTAACCCATACTCCTCAGCGACAGAGAGGAGTTCCCGACCAAAGTCACGCGTTCGGGTGAGTACTGCGATATCGCCGTATTCTGGAAGGCGAAGTTCACCATCTTCTTCGACCTGATATGCTTCATTCCCGACGATATCCTGTATCTTGGTCAGGAGGGTCTGGTGTTCATCCTCGTGTTGGATCGCCTCGATGTGAGAATTCTCATGCGAGGCGTTCGATGAGAGTGATGTGATACGGTCTTGAACGACTGCCTCGTTGACGTCGTCGTTACTCGCGGCGGGCGTTACGAGACTGTGCTCAGAGAAGTCGAGGATTGCCTGTGTTGATCGGTAATTCTCGACGAGCTTGATTTCGGTGATTGAACCGGTCGCCCACGACACTCGCTTGTGATCTTCATTAAGTTCATTGACGAATCGATCCAGTCGAGACTCAAACTCCGTGATGTTCTCAACGGCAGCGTACTGGAACGAATAGATGCTTTGCTTCCAGTCTCCAACGACACAGATGTTGTTCGTATCCGCAAGCAGAAGTGAAAGCTTGAATTGTATCTCGCTGGAGTCCTGGAACTCGTCGATCATCACATACTCGAACGCAACTTCGTCGCGGAGTTGATGATTATCACAGAGCAGAACGAACGCGAACAGTTGGAGAAACCCGAAGTTGAGGTAGTTCCGACTGAGAGCGAACTCTAGGTATTCATGATACACGTCGTGGACGAAGTTTTTGAGATCCTCCCGTTGTTCGTCAAACACTATTTCTGCGACTTCAGGGGGAACTTGCTTTTCGCCCCATCCGCCGCGAATCTCCTCCTTATCAGGTGCATCGGAGACATAGCACTTGTCATCGCCATATCTCCCAAGTTTTGAGCGAAGCGTCGACTGTTTGCTCCCGTTGTTTCGGGGCTGATTCAATTCATCGAAAACTTCCTCGAAGACCTCAAAGTCGCCGTCCAAATATCGTTCGCCGTTCCGGTACCAACCATCAACTGTCGGAAAGACTCCTTTCGCCGCAAGTTGATTGAGTAACCCAAGGAGTTCGACTGGTTCTTCAACAGCGCGGAAGAAGTCGCTGTGCTCCGGGTGGTCATCATTAAATCGACGGATGAACTCACGGAATTGCGCCTTCTCGACATTCTCGTCTTCAATGACACGCGTGGATCCAGTGATACGGTCATCGATACCAAGGAGCGTCGGTGTCTTGAAGCCGTGTTCCATAAGAATATCGCGACAGAGGCTGTGGAACGTCTGAATCGGCGCGTCAGAGAGTTCACGCATCCCGTAATCGCAGTGGGTGACAATTCGATCCTTCATTTCCGTTGCGGCGTTGGTTGTGAACGTCACGAGGAGAACGTCCTCAGGTTCTACATTATCCCTATCGACAATTTCAGCGTAGCGGCGGGTGACCGTGAACGTCTTTCCGGTTCCGGCGCCGGCGTCGACAACGTGGATGCCCTGCTTGCTGTTGATAAGCTTTTGTTGCCGATCGTTTGGATTGAAGTCAGTCATCGAGACTCACCCTCCAGAATACAGTCTCGATTGTCCACGTACCGATAGTTCGGATCACCACCAAGTCCCTGAACCGGAAAGCGCTCGTCACCGGCACGGCGAGTATTCAATTCTGACATGCGTTCTCTTACGAACTCCTCGAATCTGTCGAGATCGTCAGCGAAATAATTCTGGTTTCGAATCCGGAGTAAGTATCTCAGCGCCTGCTTACAGCCATTTTTGACGTACTTGTAGTCCCCAACATTAGCAATCAGTCGGTCAGTGAGTGTCTGACCGAAATCTGATTCGATGAGCTCATCGCTGTCTCGGGTGTCCGGAAACTCGTACGCATCCAATAGAACTCGGTAGACCTCATACGTCGATTTGGAGAAAGTCTTGTTACAGTCGTTTGCAGCGTCCTCCTGCAGTTCGGTAAAGACAGTTGATCGTGTGATGTATTCCTCGTAAGTGACTGGATAGTATGTCACCGTAGTGAGACAATCCTCCAGGGAACCGTCCCCTGTCACCACATCGTCGAGCGTCTCAAGAAAGTGGAAAAACGTGAATTGTAGTTCTTCATCCGGGTGCTCACTTCGCTGGTGAGCGAGATAAAGCAACGCCTGAAAATTCGGTTTGTCGCTTGGTGGATCAAGCGCCGAGTGCTTGACAACAGAGTAAGCGGACTTCTTAGATCCACTCTTGTAGTCAAGAAGTCGTGTGGGGTTGTGAACAAGATCGATCTTTCCCTTCAATCCGAGATTGGTGTTTGCAAACCAGCGTTCGGTGTGCGATGCATCGATGGGACGATCATAGTACTCAGCGAAGAAATTCTCTCCCCGACCACTGTCTGATGTAACGAATCCGTCGCCCTGCGGCGGGTTTCCATCGAGGAATTCGACGATGGTCTGGAGACCAACGCGGTATGTAGTGTGACATACCTCCGTATCGACGCCCCGGAGGAACGGATCAACCTCATTGAGAATGATGGTCGCAACCTCATCAAGCGTGTCGGTCGTGATTACGTCCGGGTGGGAGACATAGAATTCTGCAAAGTCATGAAACAGATTCCCCTCCCTGAAGTGTTTTTTATCTGGGTTGTCGAGAATCCGACTGAAGAAGTAATCACGGGGTGAATTGACATAGGTATTCAGGCTTGACTGACTGAGTGCACTGACTTCCTCAGGAGAGACATCGAGTGGTTCTTTTTCAAATCCGCTTTGTGTTTCTCGAAATGATCGTGAATGCTGCAGTGAGTCCAGATCGCTAAATTTGTCAAAATCCTTATCAAACAGTTCTTCGAAGTACAGACATGGAGTGACTGGCGTCCCACCGGAGGTATCCTGCACGAGATAGTACTGGTCAACACCGTTCTGAAGAAGTCGTTGGAACTGTCGAATGTTCCGTTCAAACTCCTGATCTTCGTCCACCCACGGTCGGCGAGGCGAGGAGTGCGTCCAGCCTTCATCGATGGCAAGGTAAAAAACTACAGCGCGGTCGACATGAGCAGCCGATTTCGCATCTGCTAATAGGACGCCGTCATTTTCGCGGTCGACAGGAACTTCATACGACTGTAAATAGAACTCGAGACGGTCAATTGCTGGTTTGGTGATAGCATCATCGAGAATGCCGAGTGTCTCAAGTTCGTTTCTGAAGGTATCGATAGTGCTGTCCGTGACTGCCTCATATGCATTGATAGCCTCCTCAAACGTGCTGGAACGAACTTCATCGCGGAACTCAAGAAGCCAGTCTACTTCTTGGCGGTCAAGATCGTAGAGACGCTTCTCATCGTGCTCGATATCGATGAACATTCCGAGTTGGGTGAGTAGAGGTCGAACGTCATTCACCTGCGTATCTCTCCCAGCATGGGCACTTCGGAGAAGCTGCAGAAATGCACGGTGGCGGGTATTGTCGGTGAACCCGGGACCACCGTAATATGGGATATCCGCTGCTTCGAGTGCCGACTCAATGAGCGAGGAATACTGGCTGGCAGCGTCAAGGACAACAGCTACGTCGTCAGCGTTCTCCGTCGTAACCGTATCAAGGACAGCATCGACGATCGCGGTCGGTGAATCGAGAACGCGGAAGGGGGGATGATCGAACGGTTCTCGGGTAAACGGATTGATAATATCGTAGTCTGGTGGAAGGATTGAGCGCTCAAGTTCGGTGAACTGCTTGAATCCAACGACAGCAACCGAGGTGTCTGATTCGATACGATACTCAGTGAGGCGTTTGGACGTTGTATCCATCTCAGTGATGCAGTCAACGGCGGTGTGTGTGGCAGTCGTCGCAAACTGCTCATAATTAAGAACAGCGTCAGCTGCTCCCTGGTACTCCCAGCACTGGAGAATATTCCCAACCGCATACGACGTCTCCTTCCAGTTGAGATCAGTTGTCTGGATTATTTCGAGGAATGCAAGTCGATCCTCGGCTTGCTCCCGACGTCGGGCAGCCAGGCGTCGTGGTGTGATTGCAAAGGGTCCAAAATGTGGTTGATCAAGACGCCGATTCAGGGCACTTGCCATTGGCGCATCCGGCACGAGCACAAGGTCGAAATCCTTGCATTCCTCGTAGAGAAAATCGATCGACTTCGCTCGTGTAATTGACACAGACTAATGAATTCAGGTTGACTGTAAATATGTGTCGCTAAGCGAACATTAGTTCTTTCAGACGAACTTCTATTCGTTGAGCAAGTCCTCACTGATTTCAAATATTCGTTTTGCGGGTTTTCACCAGGACTTCTATGCGGTCAAGATGCTCGTTTTGTTATTCCATCTTATTCATAACACAGTCGGTCGACTTTGATGCCGAGTTTCCGCTCGATGACGGTGAGAACGCGGCGGTCACGCTCGGGAATAATTTCGATGCTGCGCTCTTTCTCTGTGACGAGTTCACCCAACTTGGCTCGATCCACGCCTCACTCGTATATATGCTTGTACTATCTCACATAATCAAGAGTGAGATGCGAGCGAAGGCGTCCGGATGTCGAAATGTGATACCGACAGAGGTTATGAGCCAACCGATGTACGTGCGATATTTTTGACTTTGCAGAACTACGTCCGACCGGCGAAGCATCCCATATCCTGGACACGATGCTAGACGACGAGTGTGAGAGTGACCTCCTGACGACAGTATCAGTGACAGCGACTAGAACTGTGACTGTGACTGTGACTGTAGTGCGTCCTCGATAGTAGTCACGTGAGATGTGTGAGTAGATATGATTTATTAACCAAGTCCAACCGCTACATATGATTTCACCGTTGAACGAGGCGACTGAGAGTATAATGAGAATATAATGAGAATATAATGAGAGTACAGCTGTTATCATATTCTGGTGATATAATTACAAATCCGAGAATTACTACGAACTAAGAAATATGACTATAATACTATATAATCCTTTAGACGTTTTTACATATCTATTGTAAGACTTATATAAATATCTAAATTTTATCAACAGAATCGTCACAGTAATTCATATGAACCATATATATGAAAGCAAGTCTATCTGATTTTTTAAATTCTATTCTGCCATGCGCTCGTTTAGCTTGGTAGTCCAGATAAGAACGGTCAGTGACTGATTCAACCCGATTGAAGATATTCTCATGATTATCAATATCTGAGACGCATCATGAGCGCGGTGACTCATGAATCGATCAGTGCGTTTATGAAAGATGCAACGCTGATATCCCCTCCTCAGGGCAGGGAAGACCTCAACAACTATACAGATAAAGGATACTCCGGTCAACATCATCTAAATCACGCCCCATAGTCAAAACACGGCGTAGCAACCACTAACAACCTTCCATACTGTTAATTAGGAATTTGACAGGATCGTGAATCACACGCAATCTTCAGTGAGTGACTGTTTCAGACGGTGGTATGTTTGAAACTCCTCAACTGATGACATGTTTTTGAAGCCATGCTGAATACAGAGCGCGTATCTTCAACAACGGTTCGATCCCGCCACTGAGATTTCTAGCAGAGAGTAGGTGGTATCAGGGTCAATCTTGAGGACTACGGTAATTGTCGAGAGATACTATACAAGATTCAGCCTCTAAGTTCAGCACGCACTTTCTGACAATAGTTGGGACGGTTGGGTACGGCCGTGTATCATGACACTTCCAGGCACTATCCAGGTATCCAGGGGACTAATACGGTCCAAATCTCCGGATAGAGAGGAGTTCACGGAGGCCTTCTGTATCGAAGTCAGCGTTGGAGACGACCAGTTCCTTCCCTTCAGATCGAGCCGTAGCTGCAATCATGAGGTCACGTGGCGACATAGGGTTGCCAGAGTCGAGAAGGCGGTCCTGCATCCGGGCAGCTTCAAACGCGATTTCTTCGGAGAAGTCAAGAGCAGTGACTCGCCCGAAGTTCTCACGCGCCCCGATGAGATCTGTCTCACCCGCTGAAAACACCTCACCAGCGAGAACTTCATAGATACAGATGCTGGAGGTGACCAAAACCGGTTGTTCATCGACGAAATCGACGACATCTTCGACACCGTCGAGGTAATCGATGATAACCGACGAATCGAGAACGGTCACTGCTGGAAGCTCTCTCGGGAACGGTTGATTGCTTCACGCGCCTTTTCGGCTTTGTCAGTTCCTTTCCATGCACCAGCCTTCATTCCCGAACCCTCGTTCGCCAATCGGTCGAGGAACTCGTCCCAACTTTCGTCTTCACGCTTCAACCGCGCCAGCTTCTCCTTCGTCTCGTCAGAAACGCGGATTGATGTGCTCATATGCATACATTGCGTATGCAAACAGAAGTAGTTTGAGGAACCTGTCCCTGTTGGATTACTACAGTGACTTTCGGGGTTGAGGTTGCTGCATACACCCTCTATGTCTCGCATACCGGTCCTATCACTTCTGGAGGATTTCACAAAGCTACTTTTTTCTCAGAAACGCCATAGTAGCTTCACAGTCATGATCAGAATCATGATCACGAGTATTCATACTGTTATTTCTCTCTCGTGTTTTGTTTCAGTGACATAGCATCGAATCTTGTTCCGCAATTCGACCCTTTCGTCACTCATTTTGATTGTATTACCCGTGAATCATTGGTCCTCACGTTCGATTCGGTCAAGTATAGCGTGAGCGGCTGTGACCTCTGAAACAACTGTTGGGTCACTCACATCGTCGGTCTTGATGTTCGATTCCACCGATTCAATGTGCGCTCGGAGCTCGTCTCTTATGTTATCCTTCGGATATACAGTTGAGACGTCAATCGCCCCAGTCCGACAAGTGTGGCAGGAGACTCCTCAGAATAGTTCTCGGTCAGACGACTCGCAGAGCTCACTGTTGGAGGTGTGTTCATGACTACATGATTTGTCTCTCACCCAGCATGTAAGCGACTATTCTGTTGAACCGAGGTAGCCATGATCTCAATATGGAATCAGACTCAGGGTGCATGAGTTATTTATCCTCAGTTTCTGATTGGTCTGTGACTTCTGTGATGTTCATCCCTTCCAACCCGAGTTCGACAATGAGTGGATAGAGATGACATGTCTTCTGTAACTCTAGGAGAGATTCAGTATCCTGTTTCGAGACTCCATCGGTGATGTATGCTGGCGGTGGTTCCAGTGAGTCGGGCTTCTTGACGCTTATCTTATCAAAAAAGAGGGTTCTGTAAGAAGATTATTTGCTAAGATAGCAGCATCCAACGGAGGTATCTTTAATACAGAGGGTGGGTCGGTCAGCATAAAGAGACACTTATTGACGAGACAGAACATATCTCAGTATGAACACGACCCGTGAGCCCGTCGCTCTCACAGTAGCCTCCGTTGTTGTGCTGGCGGTCAGCAGCTACTTTCCGTGGATGGCCCCCGGTCCCGACGCAACCATGATACCCGCTATCGGGCTTTTTACACTCGGCTACAAAGTCGCGTTTGCCGAAATCATTTTTCTCGGCGTGGCGACTGCAGCGAGTGGCGCTGTTCTCATGCTTCCGTGGAACCTAGCGAAAGGAGGGCTTCTGTGTGTCTTTGGTGTGGGATATGCTGTTCTGCCGCATTTTCTTGTTGCACAACAGTCTGTCGGGCTCCCCGGACCATTCGAGCCGACGATGGTCGGGCCAGCCCTTGCTTCGATTGCAGGTTGTCTTACGGTCGCTGCTGGCATCCTTGTGCTACGAGACTCGTTCGAAACCCTCCACTAAACATTACTCCTGTAACGGTTTTTGATCCCCTTGCGCTCATCACTGGGTATACGGCTTCACCCTCGATTAGTACTCCGTCTCTCTACGGCGGGTGAATTGGACTACTTTGAGGGAGTTGTACTGTCGCTTTACCTACTTCACAGAGTAATGGGTTGGTGAGCAGTGCAGGCGAAGCCCGGATTATTCGGTGGAAGAATGATAGACATCACACAAAATATTCTATTCTTCTGCGTATAGCAGCGTCCGTTTGCACTCAGGGCAGACATGTGAGACTGATGTGAGACTCCCCGACATCAGTTGGTCAACGAATCCACTGTCCGTTGAAACGATTGATGGCTGTCCGTGGCTCTCGTTCAACTTCATTCGTTCTAGTGGCTCGTCACAGTCTGGGCACTGTTTCTCAGAGGGCATATATATAGAAAGCGACACTCATTCACATAACGGCTACGACAGTAGCACTTCGGCAACTTACCTGAAATGAGGTGCTAAGACCTCTTCTTCAAGGAGCGAGCAACGCGAGCGAGTCGGGAGAGGATACAGGATACGGTGCCGCACGAATATCAAACACGTCAGACGCTCGAGCTATATGTCCACACAGTGCAACGGCTTATATGTGTACCCCTCGCAAAAGCAGAATCATAGCCAGAATCAAGACCAGTGCTAGAGTCAAAATAGTGATATATACTCCTCGACTCAGCACTCACTCTGAGTTCATCCGATTCGACTCAAGTTGAGTTGACTCACTTCGACTCATCTCAACGTTAGTCACTTCGAAGCGCGCTCCGCCATCAGCACTTTCGGTAATGGATATTTCCCATCCGTGAGCTTCAACCACTTGCTTCACGATTGAGAGTCCAAATCCAGTGCCATGTTTGCTCGTTGTATAGCCCGCCTCAAACACGTCATCTCGATCACTCTCAGAGATTCCGTCTCCGTCGTCTGCAATATAAAACCCATCCGTGAGTTCACCAATCGTGATTGTCACATTCTCGTTCTTATCGACATTATCATCCTGATTCCGTGCATGCTCAATTGCATTCCGCATCAAATTCTCAAGTAACTGTGCAAGGCGATTTACATCTGCTTTTACCGTGACAGTCTGGGTGGCAGTAATATCGAGATGGATTGTTGCATCGGTTGTCTCAACATTCTGCCAACAGTTCTGAGACAATTCAGCGAGATTGACTGATTCGACACTCCCAATTTGCTCATTTGCACGGGCTAACGTGAGAATACTTTCAATTAGTTCGTCCATCCGAGTTAATGCCGAGTCAATCTTATCGACTTGTTCACGCTGATCGTCACTATCACACTCCTCACGAAGAAGTTCCAAGTTCCCTTTTGCAACCGTGAGTGGATTCCGCAGGTCATGGCTCACAACGCTTGCAAACTCATCCAATTGTTTGTTCTGACGGTGGAGTTCCCGTCTGTCCTCGACGTACTGTGTGATGTCTTGTGCCACTGCCATCACGCGTGCAATCTCTGTTTCTGTCTCTGTGTTTGTCTTTGTTGTATTGCCGTTACCATCCACAGGTGTCACCCGAATTCGGTATCGTTTATTTCTATACTCCTGTTCGACAACAGTGGTATTCCCGTTGAACGCCTGTTCGAAGTGTTTGCATGTTTCATCCGCGAGTTCATCCGGAAACACTTCATGTGGTGTGTGACCCTCAATATCCGCAGGTGACAGATCAGCTTGCTTCAATGCTTCACCGCGAGCACGAACATACTCGAAATTGTCGTCGATTAGGTACACCGCTCCATTGGGAAAGTTCTCTGCCAACGTTTGATATTGCTGTTTCAGCTTTGAGAGTTCTTGTCTGCGTTCGTGCCTCTCAGTAATGTCACGGCTTGAACCAGCAATATATTCAACCTCATCATCAACAATGACTGGAGCAAGTCTGGTTTCCCACTGGATATACTCATCTCCAAACCGGACCCGCTCCTCATACTCGAGTTCTTTCCGTTGTTCGACGCATTTCTGATACTTTTCTTCGACCTTCTGTGCCTCCTTCCCACCCAAAACTTCCTGTATCGTTCGCCCACGACTCTCCTCAACCGAGATTCCTGGTGTGGCTTCCCAAGCTGGATTGAGCCGCTCGATTGTGAATGATTCATCAACGTTAATCAAAAACAGGTGATCTTGAGTATTCTGAAATAGCGTTTCAATCTGTTCGAGTTCCTGACGACGCTTTCGTTGCTGGGTGATATCACAGATCGCACCTTGAATCTTAACGATATCGTCACCGTCGTATACAGCCTCACCAGTAATACATACCCATTTTTCTTCATCCTCAGCGGTAATCAATCGGACATCAACTTCGTATGCTTCGCCCTGTGTACGACACTTTTCGACCGCTTGCTCAACTGCCGCTTGATCATCGGGGTGATAAAATTCGATTGCAGTCTCAACCGATGGCTCGAATTCCCCAGTGGGATCAAGATCGTGAATTGCGTATGTTCCACGCGTCCAAAATATCTCGCCGGTTTCAACATCAGCCTCCCACCCACCGACAGTAGCCAATTGTTCAGTATGTCGGAGCAAGTCACGATTCCGCTCAAGCGTTTCTTCACGTTCTACTCGATCAGAGATATCTGTATAAATAAAAAATCCGCCTAAGCCATTATCGCAGACAGCGTTTTCAAGAAGGAACTGGCGGAGACCGTCGGCAGTCTCACGAATAACCTCTCTCGACTCGAGACGACCACCCGCTTGGACATATTGATTCATCGATTCGGCTTCATCGATTCGGTCATCAGGAACAATGTGAGCGTCGAGGGAGTCACCAACGATATTATTACTTTCATACCCAAACACATCCTCGAAAGCCGAGTTCACTTGAGTGACGATTGGCTCACTGTTTTTATACCGCACCTCCACAGTGGGTTGTGAGAGGCGGTCGAAAAGGGTGCGAAATCGCTGTTGTTCTTCCTGCACTCGTTGTTTACTCTGTGACTGCTCAACAGCATTTGTGATTCGATGAGCTAACAATTTATACTGTTCCGTTCCAGATGATTTTTGCAGATAATCAGTCACTCCAGCAGAGATAGCTTCACTGGCGACTGTCTCAGACCCCTTACCAGTAAACAGAATAAATGGGAGTTCAGGGTACTTCTCACGCACAGTCTTGAGAAATTCGATCCCGTCTGCGTCAGGCATGTCATAATCAGAAATAACGCAGTCGAATGATGAATCAGCGAGCCGAGCGAGCCCATCACTTGCACTCGCGACGGCTTCGGTCTCAAATCGGTCATTTTCTCGTTCAAGAAATGTCGTCACCATCTCAGCGAAGTCTGAGTGGTCATCGACATGGAGAACGCGGATTGTATCCCTGCGTTCACGTCTCTGCCGAGTAGCCATATTTATGATTTCTTATTTCTCTCATAAGTATCTTCATTGTCAATGTAACTGGCATGAATATCGGCTTGAGTGCTTGTATTTGTATACTCAATTTGCGGCATCTCAGATTGGACTGCACGAATAGAAAATGAAAAATGAAAAATAAAAAATGTGCTTGTATATTGAATCTTTCTTAAATGAGATACCTCACAAGACGAATTTTGAATATTCAATTAGCCTATCGCGACACCGCAAAAATGAGTTGTTATATCGAGTGACGTTCGATCCACCACCACCGATATGTTCCCTGGTATGAGATATGAGCATCATAAGGGAATCGTCATATGTGGACTGTTTCTCAGATCAAATCCACTCAGAACGTGATGATCTCATAGTCGTCGTCGACAAGCGAGCGGATGCTCGGGTGACCGTCGTGGTCGCCGACGAGTTGGATACCAGAGTCAGCTACAGCGTCCGTCACACCGAAAGCATCCGAGCAGTAATCACAAGCAGAGGAGTCAGCCTTGACCACCTGATAGAGTTCGTGGTAGTCACTATCTTTATCTTCGAGTTCCGGAATCCACTGTGTTCCGGCGCCATCGAAAACAACTTCAAGCTCGTCGCCATCGGTTTCGGCGAACTCCTTAGCCGCTTCAAGCCCGTTTGCGAGCCGACCGTGGTCTGCGTGTGATTCCGTTCCGGCAAGGATCACGACTGCTGCTTTCGTCATTACAGACATCTGTATCCAAGTCACAGGTATAAGCTCACGGAAACGCACACGTCATCCGATGAATAGTATGTTGCCACCGACACCACACGCTGTGTATGTCATGAGAGTGATGCACGGTTCAGTCATCCCAAAGAATCGCATCAACTCGAAGGCATGGAAAAAGATCAATGAGCATGAGAATGAGGATTCAGGTCGTATGTTTTCGTCCCGTCGAACGCTACTAGCATCTCGTTCGTCAGCACTCCCATATTGACTTCCCCGAGCTACTGACCGGCAAGACACTCGCGGTACTGTACTACCTCGACCAGCTGCGGACTGTCTCCGAGATTGCCGACCGGAGCAACAACTACCGCAACACGGTCAACCGTCCTCAAACGGTTTCGCAACCGGGGTCTTGTTGGGACCGTCGACGGTCACTATGATTTCAACGCCGACTTCGACCATCTTCATAGGTTCGCCCGTGAACTCACGCATCAGATACATCGCCAGCGTATTGAAGCCGTTGCCTCAAGAAGCATGACTCTCTAGGAAGACCACGACGGATCTCTCGCCCAGGTCGAGACGGAGATCAACGCGGAGGCGTTCCCCGAAACCGGTCTCGCTCGGCTCGCAGCCTTCGACCTCCAGTTCCTGCTTACCGATCACCACTACTACGTCTACTCCGAGGACCTCGATGCCGTCTCGCGGGCGGAGCTCTGCTGTCACACGCTCTTGATCGATGATGGCAGCCGCCACCGCTCGTACTGTCTCCTCCTGCTCAGCCACGTTGACGTCGACGAGGCGGACCTCCGAGAGCAGGCGGCGAAGTATGGGCTCGAAGACGAAATCAACGCCTTGCTCCGCTACCTTGAGACGCACGGCGAGGTAGCCGTCGACGGCATCTGCCTCGAGACCATCGGCTAACTCCGCTAGCAGCTGTTTCGCCTACTTGGAGTCGGTGTCTTCGCCACCGAACGGCGACTCAGTCGAGATTCGGTGCTTTAGCTTCAGATTTGATGCACCCCAATGAGAGTAATGGAGCGTGTACTGTCCGTCGGTTCGTTCGTACGCAACAAGTGCGCGGTGGCCCATTGAACAATCACCTCGCAGGACGACCCACGACTGGATCGCACCGCACCCCTCCCGGGGGACGAACAACGCTACTCGTCGATCGGGTCGGGGGAACTGAGGTCCGCGTACAGCACCTCACCGTCGCGGACGACGTACCGTTTCGCCAGCACGGGAAATTTGCACTTGGTAAATCCGGCTGTCTGGATGTCGAATTCTTCGTTCGGTTCGAGATACTCCACGAGCGCCCGGAGGAACTCGTGGGTGACGATGCCACCGTCGTAGTCAGGAAGACCGTGTTCTCACGGGCCTCGTACACTTCGAAGCTGTCGTAGCCCCAGATGATCAGTTCGCTGTCGTCGTCCACCTTCCAGTTGAGCGTCCCGAAGCAGTGGTTCTCACAGAGCTCGCGGACTGCCTGTGGATCCGATACGAGCGCGCCGGTCGATGTCGTTGCGGGGAGAGTTGCCATCGGTTGTTCTCGGGAGCGGTCTCGCGCCCCCGCACCCCTTCAGGGGGCGAACAACCGCTCACGCTGTGACGACCACAGGACACTGCACTGCTGACGCGTCGTGCTGTCAGGATTCTCCGTGGATGTCACCGTCCCTCGTCGTATTCGGTTGGGTGAGAACATCCACCTGCTCGAGGAGCGTCGTCGCGGTGCTAATTCGCTCCTGATCAGCGGGCTCCAATTGGTCGATGTCGATACTGGTGAGGCTGCTGAGCGCGCGGTGGAGTCGATAACCGGGGGTGTCTCGTGGGTCCATGTGTGCGCCTCCGCCAAATTACGGCGCGAAAAACACCGGTGGGCAGTCAGCGGGACGGTCCGGGAGTGATCACGAATTGGCCTCCAGTTAACCAACAGAACGAATCGATATCAGGGTTCGTTGGTTAAACTGACACCGTCTCTATTGACCGGCTTCGGGTTCGACCCCATAGCGCGGTGTCCCGCACCGCTGACACTCCCACATGGGCTGCCCGGTCCCCTCGTCATCGGGGACAGCCTCGAATTCGCGGAATCGATGCTTAGTCTCCCGACCACACTCGCGCCTTCGCGAGCGCCCTGTGGGCGCAAGCGAGAGCGCGCCCGAGGCGGACGACCATCCAGCACCGCGCGCCGACCCGCCTGGAGCGAGCGGTCAGCGGGATATGCCCGCTCGTGTCCGGCCCGATGTGCGGGGTCGTGTCCAGGGCGACTGTCGCCGAGAACGCGCGCCGCGGTGTGGCGCGCGACAGCGCAGGCGGCACCAAGCGCTGGAACGCGAAAGCCCGCAAGGGGCGCAACCGACGGGGATACCCGCTGGCGCCGAGGGCACATCCATTTCAGCCCGGAACGGGCGCGGGCGGTGCGGAGAGCGCCCGCACGCCCGGAATGGTCGGTCGCGAGCGACGCGGAGGGCGGAACGCGGCGAGCGGGGCGGGCCGTAGAGAACCACTGGTCAACCGGGACCGACGGTTAGTGACACAGCCGACATCCTGGCGGACTCAGAAAGGGCGAGGCCGCCTCGGTCGTCCCCCGACCCCGCTAGCACCACAGGAACGAGGAGCACAGCGTGGGGCGCGGGATGCCAAGCGGCCGAGGGCTTTCACGAGACGCATCTCAGTCGTCTCCCTGTGCGTTCAACTCCCGAAGGGTCCAGACAGCCGTCGTGCCAATTCGAACATCATCGAAATTGCGCATATCGAGGGTGACCGTGGCTGTCCGAAACGGATAGTGCTCAACAAGTACACGATGGATGACAGTTCTGACCGCCTCTGCACCATATCGATCAACGACAGCAGCCATCGCCTCGTCGAAGTGTGCGTTGTGGTGGTTCTCACGCGGGTCCCGTGCTCGCTCAAGGACAAGTGTGGTCACGTCGTCGACCGACGCGTGGGCTGGATTCCCCGTCTGTTCTCGAACCTCGTAGAGAGCATCGGTCTCGGTCATGGGTAGCACCTATTCACCGTCGACGTCGTCAGCTGAGCCAGACGCAGCAGTCTCGAGACGGCGCTGACGGCGAACCTCGGCGAGGGCGTCTTCGAGCGTCGCGAGGTCATCAATCGCCGTGGCCTCGCTCATAATGTCGTCGAGAAGTGCGGCTCGTTCGACAACGTGGGTGTCTCCCTCGGTTGTCTCGATCGAGTCAATAGACACCGACCGCTCCTCACTCCATCCACACGCCCAGCAATTCCGGGCGACGACGATCTGCTCGTCTTCGTCAGCAGCAAGCAGTGCATCCGCCACTGATGCTGAGAGTGGATGGTCTGGCCCCACTTCCATCGTGACAGGGCCGCCACACGCAGGGCACTTCATATCGATACCGAATACCGCCGTCGCTTTCAATATATGGCGTCCGAGTCAAACAATCACATGGTCGTCGAGGAGGCGCTGCCGTAGCGAGATTGGGCGCCGTCAGGAAACGTGTTCGATGGTGATTTCAGGGAGTAAGTGCGCTGCTGGCTCCAGCTCGGCGAAGGATTCGTCGTTTGTGAGAATCGTCGGTTCGTGGTCACGGTGCTCAAACGCTAGCACGAGGATTGGAACGTCCTTTCGGCTGGATCTCACAGACGCGAGCGAGCGTCTGCACGGTCGGAGCTGATCGCTGCTCTCGCAGGAGTGCGTCGCTCACATCACGACTCGACGGCGCCTCGATGAGCCCTGTCATTCGCGTCAGTCGCGTCAGAAACCTCGTTTTGACGGTATCACGGTCCGCCGCAGAGAGACTCTGTGTCCGGTCGAATGCGGCCAGCGCTTCTTTGACCATGTACGCGTTGATAGCAGACGTTGTCTCACCGCGGTCGATTTCAGCAAGCAATTCAGCGGCCTGCTCGTTGGTTCGCAGTGTCCCGAAGACCCACAGATTCGTATCGAGGATCTTCACGCGTCAGACCCGTACACCTGCTCGGACGTCTCTTTCCGTGCCTCTTCGACGGCCTGTTCGAGGTCGTCCGCATCGACTTTCTCTCCGAGTGCTGCGAGCTCTGCGTCGATATCGCTATCGGACTGGCGGCTCTGCTCGGCCTGCGCCAGCAATTGCTCGAGCCGAAGCGCGGCGATCGCCGTGTCGTCATTGAGTTCTCGGAGATGGGATCGGCATGCTTCCTTGATGAACTCGCTCTTATTCGTGTAGATCCCCGTTTCATCGAGGAATCGCTCGATTTCGGTGTCGAGTTCGACCGGGAACTTGACGCTGACACTCGCGTATTTCATAGTAGTACCATCGTGCTACAAATATTTAAATGACGGGCTCAGCCCTTGTTCCGAGGGGTGACGTACGGACATCGCCTGTCCCCTTTATTCGCTGACCTCTTGGACAAGATGCTCCTCGAGGTCGCGCGTCCAGTACGTTGCAAGTCCGCCGGGATTACATCGCGCACAGAACTGGAGCGGCCCCTCGAGATGACCGAGTTCCACACGGAAGCGCGTGAGTGCTGCGAGGGCGTCGACGACGAGCCCACACCCGTCGCAGGTGTGGTGGTCGCGCTCCTCGGGATCCGGCCGATCTTGGACGGCACAGTCGACACAGATCGGGTGTGTCACCCGTTCGTCTTTCCCCCACGTATGCGCCTCGCCCATCTGTGACCCAGGCGGTGAATCGCAGAACGCACACCCGGAGAGCGTCTGTTGCATCAGTTGTCCTCCGCGTCGGCGTCGGTGGCGGCATGCCAGCCGCGATGGAAGGCGGCGAGATGGGTGATCGAGTCGAATGCTGCGCCACTCGGCTCGTGAACGAGGATCCGCTGGTCAGGGACCGGTGTCACCACATCGTCCTCGATGAGTTCATCAACGAGACGGCGGGCACTCCGCTCGTCGACGTCCGCTGTTGAGACCCAGGCCACATCCCGGTCCTGGGCAACGAGTTCGGTTTCGAGTCGTTCGTAGTCGTCCGTCGTGTCGTCGAGGATATCAGGTCCAGTCATGGAAGCTCTCACTCTGGACGTGCTTCGAGCGCGCCTCACGCCCTCCGGCGTTGACGAGACGCGAGCGTCTCGTTCGCACACCAGAACACGGGCGTTCTGGGGACGCAGACAAACATACTGGCTGGAGCGTGCCGACAGCCGGATGACTGACTCGAGTCCTCTCTATATTAACCAACAATCGCCGAGATCTTCCGGATCTATTGGTTAGTATTTTCGTATCCTCCCGCCCTCTTTCAGTGACTGTGGGCCTGCTTCACCACACCGGAGCCACTCTACCGGAAGCCCCGAAGCGTTTGTATACATTGCACACGAAGTAAACAGTATGGGAACGATCTCGACACGCGTGCCCGACGAGTTGGAGGCCGAGCTCGAGGCGTATCTCGAAGACGAGAAGCTCGACCGGAGTACGGCCGTTCGGAAACTCCTCTCCGAGGGGCTCGAGGAGTGGCGTCGCGAACGGGCACTCGACCAGCTTGCGGCAGGTACCGTCACGTTTAGCAAGGCGGCTGAGCTGGCAGGGATGTCCGTCTGGGACTTTGCACAACTCGCCAAAGAGCGTGATATCACTTGGGTGGCGGACGACCATCTCGACGCAGATCTCGAGGCGCTGTGAATGTGGGCATGGGTCTTCGACGCCACACCGCTCATCTACCTCGCGAAAGTCGACCGTCTCGCGCTTGTTCAGCAACTCGATGGGTCGTGCGCACTCCCGGAGCGCGTCTACGAGGAGGTCGTCGAAACTGGTCTCGAGCAGGGATATCCGGACGCCCGTCGCATCGAGCGCAGCGTCGATGCCGACAGGTTTGACATCGTGTCAGTTGAGACCACCCCGCTGCTGTCCCGCCTCCAGGATAATAGCAACCTCAGCGACGCCGATGTCGCTGTCCTCACCTGCGCCGACGCACATGATGGTGTGGCCGTGATGGATGAGACGTACGGGCGTGACGTTGCAGCGGCCGAGGGAATCACAACCCGGGGGACGGCATATCTCGTGCTGAAACTCGCTAGCGAGGGGGCGATCAGTGTCGACGATGCCCGAACCATGATTGATGCGATGATCGACGAGGGCTGGTACTGCGCCCCTGACGTCTATACGAAGATCATTCAGAAACTCGAGTCACTTGCGGACTGATGTGTACTCGTTGCGGCACGGAGGGTACGCTCCATAGCGGGGAAGCTCTCTTCCTTCGGTCTGTCAGAGCCAGATCACGAGACCGGTGATGAGTGTCATGAGTCCGAATGATAGCCACGTCGTCCGCGCTCATCAGATCTTTTCCACCGACAACGGCTTCACCCAGCCGCCAAGTAATCGCCGCTCGCGACCAGCCGTCCAGCTTCTTCGCCAACCGCATCGACTGCCTGTTCACCGCCGCCAACTGCTCCTGCGTGAGTCCTGCACGAGGATCGTCTCGCTCAGGGTCAGCCATCGGATTCACGCTCGCCGCCCGCTTCTGGAACCGCTGCCCGACGTCGTCGACCGGCGACGAACTTGTCCGATTCACGCCTGCTCACGCTGCTTTCTATCCGGTCGGTCCGCGAGGCGGTCCTCCGGGTAGAACACTCGAAAGCGCGTACAGTCGTCCTGTGGCGGTACTGTGTCCCACCACTCGACGTCGGACCCCCAGCTGTCGTACATCGCTTGATCCCGGCCGTATCCGACCGTCACGCCATCGAGCTGCGGGACCTCCTCGGGAATCGAGTTGGCATCGCCTTCGAGGAGTCGGAGTACGGCATACCGGAGATACTCGTGTGCAGGAGAGCCCTTGGCTTTGGCGACCTGGTCGTAATGCTCTGCGACCCGCTCCGCTTCTGCCAGAACGGCTCTGAGATGTCGCTCTGTCATGATTCGGTGAGGCTGGAATGCGCCTCCGCCCCTCGGCGGGCGCTCAAAAACTTAACCAACGCACCAGCCAGATATCCCGAATTGTTGGTTAATCACCAGAGCTCCGGATGCGACACCCATCGGCCATCGACACCGATATCGGCCGTTGCCTACGACGATCCCTGTCGGGAGATCGCCATGTCCAGCTGTTCCCAGACCATCTTGAACGCCGGCGGATCACCGGTCAGGTCCGGCAGCGTGGTCTCCCACTGGTGGCGGATCGTTTCTTGTTGCTCGGCCGGGAGTCCCTCGTTCAGATCAACGGTGAGCCCATCGTGTTTGCACTTCGCGTCGAAGGCGGGCCCCACGTCGGCAAAGTTGATCGTGACCGAATCGGTTTCGAGCAGCTGATAGAGGTCGTAGTAGTCACGGGCGGCCCCGCGCTGGTAGATCGCTCGGAGCTTTTCGGCGAAGATCTCCTCGACGCTGTACGCTTGGAGGTCGAACTCGGGCACATCTTCGTACGCGTGCGTGTGCTGAACAGGGTCAAAGGCGAAGTGCTCGTCGACCATCACATCGATACTGGTCGTGTTGGGGTGGTTGAGGACGGCGCGGTACTGAATCCTGATGTCGACGTAGTGGGTCGGGTAGTGGTCCTGCTGGGATTCGTGATGCTCCCGTATCTCGAAATCGATGCCAGAGCGGTCAGCAATCGTATCGAGGACCGTTCGGAGCTCCTGTTTGGATCCCTAGCACTCCCCTTCGACGCCAAAATCAAGATCTTCCGAGAATCGCCACGACTGCGGGAAATACAGTTTGGATAGCGCTGTCCCGCCTTTGAACAGGAGGTTATCTCCGCAGTCGCTCGTGAAGATGCCCCAGAGGAGCCACGAATTGACGTAGTTCTTTTCGGCGTACCCTTGCCGAACGCCCAGTTCGCTCGCGCTCCTCGTCGTACGCTCGCCACTCTGGTCCGTGATCGATTCGCTGTTCGTCGATGACCAGGCCACAGTCCTCGCAGACCGGTTCGACCGCGTTCGTGGCACGAGTTGACCCGTCCGTCGCACTCGGGACACTGGTTTGCACTCGATTCCGTTCGGACGTCTTCGTCGAATCCGCTCTCGTAGATGTCTCTAGTTGCCATCGTTCTCACCGTGTTTCGAGAACTCGCCAGTACAGCGAGCCCCTCACCCATTGAGGGGGAAATAAACTCTACGCGGGATTGCCGAACCTATTGAGAGATTTGACGGGGTTGAATTACGACGTTCTAGTCCCCCCTAAACGTAATGAAGGGTATGTGCGCCGAGGCTGCTTTCCCTTTGCGGGCCTATACGGGAATCAAATTTTCAGATATGTTTCTCAACCGGCTCCAAGGCGTAGGATTCCACCAGCTTATCCCGGCCGGTTAGGTTTGAATCTGCCATCGCCACGATCAGGTGGTAGCTTTCCAGGATTTCAGGAAGTTCCAACAAGAAGTCTGTAACGTCCGCTGCGTCCTCATTGTCCGGACTATTCCCGTAGGGCGAGTCAATTAGCAGCAGTTTGAGCGGAACCGTCTCACGCTCCTCCTCCAACTCTGCCAAAACCGTAGTGTGGAAAAGCAGCATATGCAGAAGGAGCTCTGCATCAGTTTGTCCCAACAGTCCTATCGATCTCTGCATATTGTCTGTACGGTGAATCGTGTAGCTGTACGAATTACCTCTGTCGAAGCGGACACCGGTGGCATTGGCAAAGGTGCCGCGTGTGAAGATTTCCAAGAGAGATTCCAGCCGCTCTCCCAGCCTGTTCTTCAACCGTTGACGGGCTTCCTTCCGCTCCTCGGATATACTGTTTTGCTAGGACTCCAACGCATCCATCCGTCGCTCCTTCCTCTGTCTTTCCTCGTCAATCTGGCTCCACTCCCACACCTGCCGGGCAACACCATGTAACGAGTCTTTCTTCGCGTCGATACTGAGTTCGAGGGAAGTATTCTTGTCCCGCAGATCTTCGATTTCATGCTCTATCTTCTCCTTTTCACGCTTATACTCTGCAAATCCGGATTGCTCTTTCCGTGTTTTTATGATTTCAAGTTGGTCCCTCTTCTCCTCCAGTTCCTCTTTCAAGAACTCAGGTTCTCAAGAAGATATGTAGTCGATCAACTGGCTGGTCACATCTTCGGTGCGATCGTCGACGAGAGAGGTCAGGTAGTGCTCAACATCGGTAGCACTGTTGAGGGTCGCGAGCGACCACGGAAGCACGTGGCTTCGTTCTCCGAGTGGGTCGCCCTCGTAGTCGTCGTCTCGGAGTGTGAGTGCCTCCTCGTGGTAGGTCTTCGTGGAAAGCAGGACCGTGATGAGTTGGGTACCATGATTCGGGAGATTCGGCGCTCCCAGAATGAGCATCGGGCGACCTTTCTCCGAGAGCGGGTCACTCGCCCAGGCGATGTCGCCACGTTCCAAGCCCTCAAACGTAGTCACTGTACGTCTTCCATCTCGTCGGTCTGGAGTTCCTCGAGACGCTCCTCACCGTAGTGTTCGTCTGCCGTCTCGTGGTGTCGGTGGAGCCGGTAGGCGGATTGGAGCCGTTCCTCATCGTCCGTGATCGCCCAGTACGGGCGCTTGTGCCGCACGAGACCGCGTTCCTTCAATCGCGAGAGAATTGCACTGACGGCGTCTGTATCCAGCCCGAGTTGTTCGGCGATTGTTGTCGCCTTCCACGCCCGGTCGTCATTCTTGTCGAGGAACAGCACGATCCGCTCAGTATCATTCCGCTCCTCGAATTCGTCGGCGTCAGCGTTCTCAAACTCGTCGATATCGATGGTACCGCTTGACATAACCTAGTGTTGGGGGCGTTGAAACATAGTTGTTTGGCATGTTTGCTACCGTGGATAAGGTGTTTCCGTGCCCAGACGCGCGGGAGGGGACTCACTCGGCTGGCGTTGCGACGAGATGCTCCTCGAGGTCGCGCGTCCAGTACGTCGCGAGCCCCCTCAGACTACAGCGGGCGCACAGCTGTAACGGACCTTCGAGGTGGTCCAGCTCGACGCGAAAGCGCGTGAGTGCCGCGAGGGCGTCAACGACGAGCCCAAGCCACCAAGTACGGTGTCTTCTCACCGATGTCCCCCTGTCCAGGACCGACCTTGAGCTTCTGACCGAGGAGTTCACGCCCTGCCGGGAGGACTGTGTAGTACTTCCGACCGCATGCTCGTCCTTCCTCCAGCAGGTCTTGCTCGACGAGCCGTTGCACATCCAGATCCTCAAAGTCGCTCTTGAACGAACTCATTGAATTCAAGAGTCTGTGATTTGGTGCGTCACCATTCATGATGTCGAGGATGCGGGTCAAGAATCGGACGTCGTCGTGCGTGAGTCCGCGCCGCTGGAGTTCGTCATCTAGAACGGTTACACCACCTGCCTATACTGGTGACGATCCAGTCTCCTCTTGTTCACTGACTGGTTCTTCCGGCTCAGTTGTCACGGAATCTTCAAATAATGAGGTGGTGTCTGTGTCTCTTTTTCCTCCTCTTCAGTGGTCGCCGAACCACTAGCTGCCTGTCCGATGAACGACGACTGCGACGAGTCCGTAGGGCTAGGCGAGTCTACGGATGTCGAACCTTCGTCGTTCGGTCTACTTCCCCAGCCCTCGTCTTCGGCTGTCTCCGATTCGCTGGTAGTCTCAGCAACCCCATACTGGACCTGTGTTCGCTCCGAAAGCCATGGGAGGACCACACGGTCTCGAAGTGCTCCTCCTGTTCGACAGAGAGCGGCTCGTCACTCTCTAGATGGCCGGCTGCTATCGGAAGCGGCTTCACCGAGAATGGGGGTGCCCCCGTCTTCCCGAATGACGAACTCGGCAGTTGTGCGATCCACTCTCCGCTGGGGAGTGTGTTGTTCCGATTTCTGAGGTCGGTCGGGCTCAGGTCTTCGTGGGTCAGCGACTCTGCGAGGTCGCGCTCGATGGAGATGTTCCCGACGAGCTTCGTCTTGATGTTGTTGAGGACCTCGTCGTAGGCGCGTTCGCTCCGATTTCGGACCTGTCCGGGGAACTGCATCACCAGTCCCATACTCAGACCGAACGACCGTCCCTGTGGAAGCAACTGCTCGGAAACGAGTTTCGTTGATGCGACGGGGGTCTCCTCCTCAATGATCTCTTCGGAGTCGAGAGACGGCTCTTCATCTTCAGTAGCAATATACCGATGAGCGACCGTCCTGAAGAATCGACCCATGGTATCGAACTCGTTCAAGTCTTCGATGTACTCCGTGAACTTCTCATGTTCTTCTGGTGTGAGGCGGATACCTACGAATTCGCTCCGGTCAGCCGTTGTATATCTTCAAATTCGCCAAGCCAATGTAGAACTAGGGTTTCACACTGCGTAGGAGAACCGAGTCTTCTCAAGACCTGTGTGCAGGGGACAGGACACGGACTTTGCGGAGCGATTGTGGACGAGTCGCCTGGAGAGTGGATTAGCGATGGTCCGTGTCGCTTAGTTGACCCAATCCACCACATGTGGTGAACTCGCGATGAGCCCGTCGACGCCACGCCGAGAGAGTGCCCATGCTCCTGGGCGGGAATCAACGGTCCATGCGTTAACCGCCAGTCCTGCGTCATGAGCTCTGGCGACGACACCGGTCAGCAGGCATAACCACGCATTCGGGTGGACGAACGCGCAGTCAAGATCCATCGCGACCGCCAGGTCGTCGTCAGGGGTTGCCCCGAGTACGTATGCTAATTCAACGTTCGTGTTCTCTTCAGGGTGGACATCATGAAGAGCATCGGGGTCGAACGACGAGATAATCACTTCATTTGGGACCGATTCGGCTACTGTAAGGGCCTGTTCTGTGATTTTGGGATCCTTCAACTCAAGATTAACACCCACCTCGGCGGGAACCATGTCGAGAACGGTGTTGAGCGTCTGGACACCCTCTCCGTCGTGAGCATCAAGAGCGGCGAGTTCTGTGGCAGTCAACTCGTCAACTCGGTCAATACCGTCGATATCGATGTCAACCAGAGCGTTATGTGCGACGACAAGCTCGCCCGATGCACACCGACGAATGTCGAGTTCGACCATATCGGCGTTTTGAATCGCCCTTTCGACAGCTGCAACGGTGTTCGCGGAGTACTGCTTATCGAAGCCACGATGGGCGACGAGTTGCATGAGAGTTTTATTTCGCGACGAGCGGTAAAGATATTTTGCCCGACCTGTCGAATACCTCGTCCTGCTGGGCAATCTTGGAGATCGTCCGGAGCCCACATTCTGTGTTGGTCATCCAGCTTCTAGTAGGGCTTTCGTGGAGTAATAGCGTATGCAGATATACTGCAGCAAGTGGAGCTACCAGCCCTATTGCTGGCAGGAGCCTTACAGGAGTATAAAGAGAGCTGTTTGATACTCAGCGAGTTCTTTGATTAGAGGACGCCAAGCTTGAGGAACACTATTCTGATTCTCTAGTGACGGGGGAAGCGGCGTGAATCGATCTTGTAATTTCATCAGGGTAGGTGAGATGCTATCCACCCAAGCAAAGTCGTCGTTGGGTTGAATAAAGTACGTGAAGACAGAGAAAGTGACGGTGGGATTCCGCCTGTCGACCGGTTCACGACGGGACAACAGAATCTGCGTGAGCGACTGACCGCTACAAAGTCATTATTCTCCAGATGTGACATGTCGTCCGGGCTGCTCGATAACCCGCGATGAATGTACACCGGTTCCCACCGGAGCCGGGCGTTCCCCGGTCACTCGGCAGCTAACATGAGTTATTGTTCCGGTTGCTTACCCAACAGATTTCAGAACATCGGTGGTTTTCTGTACGTAAAGCCGGAATCGTCTCAACTACGTTCTCTCAGGGGGTTGATGTCCATTTCAAGACAACAGGCTCCCCTGAACCAATTAAAAAACGGTAAAACCGTCACTCCGGACTGGAACTGTGACCAGGACCGACCGAGGATATAATCTCAGACGTCACCGGTAACTCGGGGTCATCGAGAATAGTTGCAATCTCTCATGCGGAAGGGTCATTTGAATCTCAGCTACTTTTGGATATATCATACTCTCTGCAATCGGTACAAAACGCTATGAATCTATCATATCCGTGTAGTAGACACGCTAGCTTCTCTCTAACATAATTACATCTATTTGAGAAGCGAAAAAATAGTGTTCCTACCCTGAGGATGGCAGAATCACGTAATTATTTATATCTACACTGTATCAAAGGCGGTTGTAGGGTAATGGGAAGAAAAAAACTCATTCCCGTGCTCTCCAAGCCATTCTGAGACTGACTCATCCAGAGTACGTTTTTTGCATCTCGGAAAGTTCGGAGAGATACCCTGACAACCAAGCTGAATTATACATTTCTCATATTAATACTTGGGCATAACAATTGGAATGATCACGAATGGGTGGTCTGACTCTGCAGAATCAAATATCTGCCACTAACTTCACGGCGTCAGTCTCTGCACATGGAATCCCTCAACGAAAATTCAATCCGGTCTCACACGGATGAGTGCATCTTATGCGTCACTGTCAACCCGCGCTTATCGAAAATGATTGTAATCTCCGGTGTCATGAGACTCTCCTGACTCTTTGCGTCATCGAGTACCCTTTGATAGTGATTAATTTGAATAGTTTCACTGACGGTGTCGGATGACGCGGATTCAGCGGCTCCCATCACGGACACGGATAATCACGGCGGTAGAGACTTGCATTAATGACTATGAATGTCACCGCGTCCGTAGGCAGCGACACCACCGCACATACGCAGATAATATCGGGTTGCTCGGTCTAATGCCTTCGAGCGTGTCGGTTCGTCGGTCGTTTCACAAGGTTCTCTAGTGAGTCATGGATAGAGACTACCTGCGCCTTTCATGTCGTTTCTCGGTTATCCAAGATCATAATTCATATTCAGCATATGACACTGACCAGACACCGTTACACAAAAGAATCTACTATAATTTAATGGAGGAAGGGGAACCCCCAATAGATCAAAGGGAAATAATGGGAGCTTCCGACTCTTATCATTCAGTGACCTAAGCTGATGACGGCTCAGTGCAGTGTCGCCCTCAATGCTTGCCTGCGTATGAGCGAACCCACAACCATTTTATCGGGCAGTACTCAATTATTTGAATACCAATTGGTGTGACAAAGCCAGTGATTTTATACTTTTTGTTATATATCAGTGAAACTTCAAATACTGATATTGAATGAGTAGATTGATGAGTGAGTCTCAGTCGAATTCCGTGTCTTATGTTCCAGTAATGTGGAGGAACTCGGAAATGAAGCCGTCGAGATCGACGAATATTTAGTTCAAATCCATCGCCTACAGCGTGAATCTCTGGGTTTGGCTCTGGTATCATGCAATGTCGGAACTGAATTGAACGAGCGGTGACCTATCGGCTCGCAACTAATCGTGTTTGATAAGCAATTCAGGAGCTGGGGGGCTTGGTTCGTAACTGCAACCGTGAGCTAAGACCAATACCGTAGCCTCACAATTTTGTTTTTTGTTTTTTGTTTTGAACATCAGCTCTACACTCACATAGGAAACCAATTCACCGCCATCGTAGCCGGCTCTATTCACAAATGATAATTGCTCGCTGCTGAGGAGAGTATGTTAGAATCAAATATCGGATTTGCGTACACACCGTGAGGTAGCAATTGACAAAGCGCGGTTGAGCCGAATTGTAAAATCTTCTGTGCCTCCACTATATTGTCTGTATAAATCACCGATCAGATGCGTTATAGTGGGGTGACGTCAGCAGGGAACGAATTTGGAGATGGTTACAGACCTACTTGATACTTAGTTTGACATTTCACTCGTATCTTGTGTCACGAACAGGTCGAAAGCTACATCCTGTGGTTCGTCGTCTGGGCTAAGATAGCCGGCGGCGAAAGCAGTGTACACCTGCCCGCCGTTCAGACTCACATCAAAGTCAGCAACCACCTCGCCATCGTTGCTCTCGGTATCGCCTCTGATCTGGAGGGTGTAGTCGTTCGCAGGAACCTCTGTGTAACCTGACCCACTGAACCCGACTCCATTAAACAGCGTGTCTCCCGTCGAACTGGCTGTAATGTCAACAGCTGGAGCGTCAGGGGACACGTGGACCGCCCGGACCCGCGCGGTATCCTCGCCGGGGCTCGAATTGTCATCTTCGAGTATTAGTGGTTCGAACGTCTGATCTACCATGTCGCCAAGCTCACCGGCTGCGACGATGGTATAGTCTGTGTCTGCCTCGATAGGTACGGTACCCGAGAAGACCGAAGTCTCTGGGTCGCCAGCCGCAGTGATCTCGACAGTGTGGTCACCGGCCGGAAGTTCGAGGTAATCACTCGTTGTTCCGAACGGAACGTCTTCAAGAACGACTGACTCGTCAACATACACGTCCACATTCGGAGCGTTCGGTGACATGTGTGACACTCGGACATTCCCCGGACTCGTCGACATCATCCCGCCGTTGGTGTCCTGTGAGACAAGTAGATCAAAGGGAGTGTCTCCCGGTTCATCATCGGGGCTGAGATAGCCGGCGGCGAAGGCTGTGTACACCTGTCCACCAGCGAGGCTCACGTCGAATTCGGCGACCACGTCACCGTCGCTAGCGTCGGTGTCACCGCGAATCTCAAGTGTGTACTCGCCCGCAGGAACCTCTACGTAGCCGGATTCACCGTACTCGACGGCGTCAAAGAGGGCATCACCGTTGGACGCAGTGGTAATGTCAATAGTCGGCGCGTCTGGGGAAGCGTGGACGGCTCGGATGCGGGCAGTGTCGCTACCAGGTTCGCTATTATCATCTTCGAGGACAAGCGGTTCGAACGTTTGGTCTGCCATGTCGCCGAGTTCGCCGGTTGCGGCAACGGTATAATCTGTGTCTGCCTCGACTGGGACTGCTCCAGCGAAGACCGAGGTATCGGCGTCACCCGCTGCGGTGATCTCAATTTCGCGCTCGCCGGCAGGAACTTCGAGGTACTCGCTCACTGCACCGAAGGGGACGTCTTCGAGGACCACTGAACCATCCACATATACATCAACGTTCGGGGCGTTCGGTGACAGATGCGCTACGCGGACGTTAGCGGTTCCCTCAGGTTCCTCAGTCGGCGTTTCCTCATCTGTCGGTGTGTTTGTTGGCTCTTCAGTCGGTGTATCGGTATCGGTATCAGTACCGGCATCGCCATCGTCACTGTTACCAAGACAGCCAGCGAGTCCAACTGTCGCTCCAGCACCAACGCCAAAGAGTACGCGCCGTCGTGTCGTGTTTGGATCGTCTGATGACATCTAAGATATTGTAGATATACCTCACAATTAAGACCTTTTATATAGTTAGACTCAAGCTCCCCGCAATTTTGACATATACTCTGTTGGTGTGTCCTATTAGCATCGGAGCCGTCTGTAAGCCGTTTGACCTCGAGTCTTCGAGATACATCAGGAGTCGGCTCTCTTGTGTCGCGTGGTTCGTTCTCTGTTGAGAGCAATAAATCCGTATCTCGTCGCCGTGAACACTCGTGAAGACGATTCGACCCCCCAGCGGAGTCTGTCCGTGTCCACGCTCGGGTAGTCACGTGCCGTCTGCTTCACTCTCGTGTTCTGGCGTCGATCGACCTGTCAGCGGTACGACGCCCCAACTCACCCATCGCGTCGGCGAACCCACCTGGGTCAGACAGTTTTTCCATCTCAACTGTGTCGTCCTCGCCGCGTTCGAATATCGGTCTGTCAAGAATGATATCAAGCTTGCTGAATGAGCACGCTGTATTCAGCACTCTATTTGTATTGTATGTGACATATTTCAATAGAGCCCTCTATTTTAATATTTTATTTCTTGACATTCGGAACGAGATTCACAGCTTCAATCCGGGTGCCTGACTCAAGCAACTCATTCCACGGTTTGTTTAATTTCTCCATCAGAACGGGAACATTCTCAATCGTCTTCTGCCCTTCCGGTCGCAGCGAGTAGTGCGTTTCATCCTCAATCTGCTCACGTTTGATGAAGGCGCTCATACCAGGACTCCCCGATACATTTTGAGTTTCGTTGACCCGCTTGCCAAAGGCTCCGAGGATTCCTGTGAGACTCCGCTCTGGATTCTAATGCATCCCCCTTGGAGTCTCTCCGCCAGTTCCGTTCGACTGAGTGGTTCATTCTATTCGTACAGTAGTTTCAGCAACGTGATATGACCACGCATGAGATCGGTTCGGCACAATACTCCTGTGAGGGCGGGTGATTGCATAAAAATAATGAACCCATGAACACAATAAAAACCCGTCTCCGTCAGACTAGTTGAGAAACATTTCAAGATGATATGCATGACTTTGTTCAATTGTCTGTGCAATGTCGGAATTGTGCTCTGCGAGGCGCTCGATGACCAGTTTTTGAGCTGATATATCCACATGCTAAGACCTGATACTTCCACAATCCGACCCTTTGAGTTCAGGACGTCGGCGATGATATCATCACTTGCATCGAAGCCATATCTAAAGACGCTCTTGCCTAACCGAGCGAAACACCGATCAGATTTGCGATATTGTCGCCGGTTGGCGTGCAAGATGGATGGCACAATTTTCACACGTTCTTGTCTCAAATCATCCTATACAGATCGTGCCCTCTAAACGAGATATCATCGGTAATAGCCCTCCAAGCAATGGTCTCCGCTGGTCACATTTTCAGTGGAATCGTATTAGTGCGTTCTTCGTTGGCGTTGTTGCAATGGGTTTGTATTTTTCGATGAACTCAATGGTTGATGCAAGTCAGATCCCTTCATGGGGTTATGAAATCTTGGCAGTCATTCCGATTGGACTCATTTGGTATGGTCTCAGTAGATCCAGCTGGCAAGAGATTCTCAAGGCAATTGTTGGTATTGCGGTTGGAGGTATGCTTGGAATATATGCCTTTTAGTGGCGATATACAACGAGGTAGAACTGCTTCGTTCAGAGATCAAGATTGCTGAGTGTCATCTCTATGTCTTGCACAGTTCGACCTCCCAGCTTCGAGACAGATATCGCTGTTTCACTATCTTCGGTAAGAGCCATGTCTGATCATGCAAGTCGCGTAGCATCGCAAATTAAATGAGAGAGACGACCGCTCATGTATTAACAACCAAATCAAAATCTGCAGAGTCACAGTAAAACAGTTCTGTATTACCGCATGCCGAATATTTTATCTGGTAGCTATAAGTGATATTACATATGAACTCCCGCGCGGACGGCGACACCACCCTTGCAGCATTAGCCCACGCGTCAGCACTCATTGCATCATTTTTTGGCCCAATCCTGTTTCTGATACTTTGCGACGATGACGACGAATTGGTCCGCGAAAATGCAAAAAATGCAATTAATTTTCAAATAATGATACTTGTATTGACATTGATCGCAGCAGTTCTAATCCTTCTTATTATCGGGTTATTCCTACTTCCCCTGATTGGCGTGATTGACCTCATCTTCGTTCTTATCGCCACAGTAAAAGCAAATAACAATGAAATCTACAGCTATCCGCTGACGCCGGATATCGTCTGAGGCTCTGGTTAGAAGTAACAAACATCGGAGTTAAACTTCTTGACGCGGGCGAGCACGCGCTTGCCCGCGTTAGCCTCGTCCTCGTCATTGCGGACGGAGGTCATCGATAGGGTTACCGGCTTTCCGCTGGAGACGACGTACGCTGTACAATACTGGTGGCAGGTGATTGTTCCGTCCTCCGGGGTCATCGGGCAGAGTTCGCCTTCATCAGCATAGTAATCGCCGTAATAGGGGTTGTCAATGAAGTCGATAGAGACGATTCTCAACCCTGACCGGTCGAGAACCATCATAGCAAGGCGTCCAACTAGACGCTTCACAATGAACTCAAGCCAGTACTGGTCATGTTTGTAGCCAAGTCAAGACAGTATCGCTGCAAGTTTCCCAGGTCGAGGTTTCGTTGACACAGACGAAGATGACGACAAGCCAGATATTGTCGGGGGTTCCACTCGACGCCCGGCAATGGAAGCGGGGTAATGACTTCTTCCGCTACGTCTTTTATATCCGACGCGAGAGTAGCAGTTTGGATCTGGTCGGTTGAATATATTCGGATCCAGACACTTTCTCGTGTCGATCTTACACGGGATAGCCTTACAGGGGCTTCTCTTCCGGACGACGTGGAGGATGTTCGGCTCGCGGATGCCCGGTTTGAGTACACAATCCCTAATGACCAGCATATCTCGTCGAAAGATATCGTTCCAGAGGCCACCCTCGATGGGGGTGACTTCTCTGATGCAGACCTCTCTGGTGCTTGTCTAATCGCAATTGACCTTTCTGATGAGAACCTCTCTTGTGCAGACCTCTTTGATTCCTCCGTTTTCAATGCTATCCTCTCCGATGCTGATCTGTCTGGTGCCAACCTGGTAAACACTAATCTCGAAGAATGGAGCCCGATCATTGATGAACCGTTTTTTGACCCTACTGATGGCAAAATCAATAATGATTAATCAAAATAGAGTAACTGGGAGTGTAATGGGGGTACAGTTGTTATCACATTTTGATGATATAGTTATAAATTCAATAAGTATCACGAATTGAAATATATGGTTACTATATTGCATAATATTTCAGCCAAATTTACATTTCTTACTAGGAGATTCATACTTAACTGTCCAAATTCTACTAATTGATAGAATATATTCATTTTCTCTTGACAGCAAGAATAGACACAGAATGAAATACTGATTATATCGACTCTGACGACTGGTATTCCTATTATTTGGAAAGTAAAATACCAATGTATTGTAATGTCATCTTCAAGAGTTTAGTTGAGATACGTCGAAGTTTATGAGATCTAAACTCGCTGGGTGATTTGATACCGGAGAGTTGAATATATGACTTTATATGTATCTGGTCTCGCTCAATTTGACATCAGGTAACTGGTATTGCGGCTATCTGGACTCCTCACGACGAACTAGAGACAATGTTATTTGGGTCAGCCAAGATAGATCAGGAGCGGGAGGAGGAAGGGGTAGCTAACAATCCTGCTCTCGGCGCGGTGTCTTTCAGTCCAGCGGTATATCCCGATTCTGAATCCCTTCCTCATCATCGGCATCCCGCCGCCCTTCCGGTTCGCTGTTCCTCTGTTGCCACGCCTTTGACCACTCCTCTGTCGCATCAAGTGACTCCGCACCATGAGACGTCGTACGTGCCCTAATATCTGCCATGAACGGCGTGTTCACCGTATCACCTGCGATCACCGCCTGCCCCGGCGTCAAACCCGGGAGCTCCGACAACAGATCCTCACCCACATCTTCGACACCTCTCTTGACCGCATCCTGGTCGTTCGGGTTCTGAATCTCCATGATGACCTGAGACTTGCACTGCGAGAGGACATCGTCATCGATCTTGCTCGGGCGCTGACTGATAATCCCGACACCGATTCCAAACTTCCGACCCTCACTCAAAATCGTGCTTAAAATCCCCCGGGAACGCGCCTCACCGTCCGCCGGCGCAAAACGGTGCCCCTCCTCCAACAGAATGAATACTGGGAAGTCGAGGTCACTGTCTTCGTCTCCTTTCTCATGGAGCATCCGCTCCTCGTTGATCCGGCGTAACAACACCGTCGCAATCATCCGCTGATCAATCAAGCCCATCCCATCCATTTGAAGCACGCTACACTGCCCCGGCGCCAAGATATCTGTCAGCGGAACATTCTGGCTCTCATCGAAAACATCCCGACCCAACGCCGAACGCAGCCGCCATTTTAAGGCGTCGACCACGCTATCGTTTACATCATCGCCAATCTGGTCGATAATGTTCTGCGCCGACAAATATATCTCATCATCTAAGCTATTCCAGGCCCCTCTCAACGCCGCCTCCTGCGCATCAGACGGATTAGAAAGAACAGACATCAAATCGGTGAAACTTAATTCAGAGATTCTGATCTTCAGGTCATCCGATCCTTTGATCTCGACATCAGGCGAATACCCGCCCGACTCAAATTCATCAATACCCTGCATCTGCTGCAGCGTGCCATACTCCCCATGTGGATCCAACACCAAGACCGCGGCACGGGAATCCGGCTTCATCATCTCCTCAATCAACACAGAGGCAGTATACGATTTTCCGCTGCCCGTAGAAGCCAAGATCGACAGGTGTGTTGCTGCAAAACTATCTACCGGGAGGTGAACATCAACCTCCCCAGGATCTCGATGCAGAAGCTCGCCGATATGTGCCGAACCCTCGCTCGCAGGATCCACATCTGTTAAAACAGATTCCAACTCATCCGCATCCGCCATCCGCACCTCCTTACCAGGATTCGGTACCACCCGCGGATTCGCAAAGTCACCCATCTGCCTATCAAAGTATCCGATAATACTCGCAGTCACCCGATACAGATCAACACCCTCAGACGCAATCCCCAGCTTTGAGGCCACCGCATCTGGCGCAACATCCGGATTTGCCATGAACTGATTCGGATACCCACGCTCCTGCTCACGACCCGTAACCCGAGCATAGATATCTCGATACTCTTCTACCACACCCTCCTCCGTCTCAACTGTGACTTTGCTTCGATAATAGACGAACTCACCGGTCTTGATCTCGGTGCTATCTGGCGTCACGAACACAAACTCGTTAGCAGTCTCCCCCGGACCCGATACAATGCCGACAGTCATCTCTCAACACCCCGCATCTTTGTCTCCCACTCAAGATTACGCTGGATTACATCCAACGCCTCCCTTTCATCGCCGAACGACCGCTTCAAACGATCTAAGATCTGCGAGAGAATATCCTCAGCGAATCCACCTGCCACATCTAAGACCCGCTGATAGTACTGTAATTGAACCCCGCCGTTGAACCGGTGAAACCCTTTGAAATCCTTCTTTGAGAGCTTCTTGAACACATCATCTATCTCCAGCGACTGTTTGGGAATTGTGTGACTGATGTCCACCAAGTCACCGTCCTTAACGCTGGCATGACCGAGCAAGACAATCCCCGTCAATACCTGCTTCTCCTCCACATAGCTTGGATTGAATACCTCCTGTTTGTCAGGTTGCGCCAGACTTGGTCCCGAGCGTCCCTGCTCAGGATCCACCAGGATAGTGTCATAGATCACTCCAACAAACACCCGGGCTTCACCGGCGACCCTCTTTGTAGCGTATACGAACTGACCAAACTCGTAGTCCTTTGGACCCGGTGAGTTTTTACGGTCGACATCTGCGTAGACCTCACAGACATAATCGATGTGAGAGTTTGACCTGATTACCTGTCCAACCTCTACGTTAGATTTGTTTACCATGTATTACCGCCTCCTCCGTCTCTTGTTTAATGCCTTATCGACCCAGCGAATATCAATGTCATTCGCTTCGGAAAACGTCTGCATTATTTCAAGAAACCTATCTCGATCCGTGTTACTAATCACTGCATCCGCGTCCGCCGCAGAGAGAATCTCTGGGAACCCTCGACCGACCGCTGCCTGTGCCCGAACCGTGGACAATACCTCATCGACCATTTCCTCTTCGTGAACCCACTTCGGAATTCCAACCCGATCCAAAGACTGCCCTGATCCGGTGTTCAGATATGTAAACAGCAATCGGTCGGAGAAGTCATACTCACCGCCATGATAACTTGTCGACAGCCGGTTCATTGTCGATCCTCTTTGAGTCTGGAACAGGACCGACCGGTCACCCCAGTTCCCGAGTTCCTGAAGCAGCACGCGGAAATCACGGACCTTCTGAGGGGCATCTACCTCGTTCAAGTGCTCTAACATCACAGCCAAGTCGCGACCCTTCGACCCGGAGGTAAATCCGATAACCGGCACTTCGTGGTGCCTGCTTGCCGCTAGCAGTCGTGACATCGCCTTAGCATACCTTTCCTGGGTATTCTGGTCGAAAGTCTGGATGAATGAAATCTCCAGAGACCCATCGTACATCACGACAGGCGGTCTCTCCGCATCAGCGTACTCCTCAATCCGCTCACACAGCACCTTCATCTCCAGTTCAAAACGTGAGACGGAGACCTCTTGCTCATCCACCTGCACATATCCAGTGTTCGGATCCTTATACAGTAGATCCTCCGGAGTCAATACTTCCATGTCCACATCACGGGTGTAATCCTTCCCTCGCTTATGCCGGTTAATGAGCCAGACCGCCTGTGCCAGTCCGACTGGTTGATCAAATTCATCTATCGGCTCGATCTGGGAGCCATCCGCCGCGATCATAACCCGATCTTCCAACACGTCAACCGCCCATACATTCACCTCCTCGTGGCTGCTCCACGACTGGTCGAAATCGACCGAGAAACCAGAGACCTTATCGAATTCATCAGTCGGCAGCGCACCTGGGAATTCGTCCTCCGATAACGCCTCTTGTACTTCCTCTTTCGAGTAGTTCGACGAAACGTTATCAAACGCATCTCTGTATTCTCTGACCGACTGCTTACGCTCCTCAGGTACTTTGAAATCCTCTGCTTGATCCTCAAGCTTGCTAACGAGCTCTCTATCATACAACGGCATTACTGGCTCACCACTCTCGTCGCGCCATCCTCCTTCTCTAGCGAAATCGCATTCTCAGTCAGGCTTTCAAACGTGTCGTTATGACTCACCACAGTCAGTTGCTCAAATCCTTCGAGGCTTCGAATTTGATCAACAAGGTTTCCACGCTTTTCCTCATCCAGATTAGCTGTCGGCTCATCCAAGAACACAATATCCACATCGCTCAGAGTCTTTAAAATCGCCAGCCGAACCGCCAACGCAGCACTCATTTTCTCCCCGCCTGAGAGCTTTTCGAACTTCTTTTTCTCCCCATTCTCGGTAACTATGACTTGATAATCGTTCTTCCACGCAAGTTCTTCGGAGGGCTTTCCACGGAGATCCCGGAACAGTTTATCTGCCTCACTTGATATCTCCTGAATTAGAACTTCCGCCATCTGATCACCGGCATCCTCAACCGTGTCACGCAGGAACTCCGTGAACGATATATCGCGACGTAATTCGGAGGCCTCTGTCTCAAGATCATCCAGTGTCTCAGCCTTTTTGCGTAACTCGCTGATCTCTTCTTGAAGATCCTGCTCTTTATCTTTGAATCCATCCAACTTCCCGTTCATATTTCCAATCTTTTTACTGAGCGAGCTAATCCGGTTTGATACCTCCTCATGCTCGTCGGAGTCATATTGTGCTTGTTTCTCAGACAGTTTCTCTTCAACCTCTTTAAGATCCTCCTGTAACGACTCAACCGTCTCGTTAATCGTATCGTACTCGTCTTTACGTTCCTCGATCCTCCCGGCGAGATCCTTCTTTTGAATGTACTCATCGCGAGCCCCGGACAGTTCATCGAGTCGCTTCTCCAAAGTTTCAATCTCCTCGGTCAAGCCATCGAACTTCTGTAACTCATCTTTGATCTCTTTTCTTGAGCGCTTCAGATCATCAAGCGCCGCACGTTCCGAATCAAGCTGGTCGGCAGCATCCTTGTTTGCCTTATACACACCTTCCGCCTGGCTGTACTTCGACTTCGGGTCTCCGAGCTCGGCTAATTGGCTCTCTACCTCACTGCGTTTTTGTACCTCCGAACGGAGCTCACGCCGGTCTCGTTTGAAACCTTCCCTGTCGGATTTCAATTGTTTGACCTGCTGTCGCTGATTTGTGCGCTGGTTCTCAAGATCCCCGAGACGCTGAACCTGCTCTTGAGCCTCTTCAGCCTCCCTGATTTCACTCTCAAGATCTCCAAGTTCATTCTTGATTTTATCGATATCCGACTGGAGAGAGGCGATTTCCTCAGTTCGTTCCTCAATTTCATTTTCTCTTTCTGTCTCGGTCAGTTCCTGCCCACAGGTCGGACACACCGGTTCATCAGCCTCCTGTAACGCCTGAATTGACTCCTCTAGGTCATCAATACGGATCTCGTGACCGGACTGCTCATTGAGGAGCTTGCGCTCTCTTTCTTCCAACTCATCGAGTCTGTTAGCTGTGTTCTCTAACGCCCGTATTTGCTCGATTTTTATCATGGTCTCACCCAGGTCCTCTCTCATCGACTCAAGATTGGACTCGACATTATCAATCTCGTCGCTGAGTTCTTGGATCTCGTCCTCAGCTGACTCAATTGAGTCAAGCTGCTCTTCTAGGTCTTCCTGCCGCTTCTTTTCTGACTCCAGTTTCTCCATCCGTCTTTGCGCATCTTCGGCCTTCTCAACATCAGCTGCAATTGATTCGACCTTCTGCTTCTGACCTGTTATTTTCCGATTCACATCCTCTAGGTCCTGGTTTAGTTCGTCACGTTCCTCAACGTCTTCCTCCAACTCATCCAGCCTTTCATCCTTCTTTTGGTACTCGTCATACTGCTCCTGAAGCTCATCGAGTCGATCACGGGCGTTCCGAGCCTCCTCCAACGCCTTCTCGACATCATCCAGAGCACTCTCCTTGGTATCTATCTTTCCGCTGAGAAGTTGTTGGTCGTTCGACAGCTCATCAACCCTCTGTTTTAGATCATCAAGGGCGTCCTTACGTCCCTCTAAGTCGTCCAGTTCTCGTTCCTTCTCATCAATTTCCTCGCCCAGTTTCCTGATTTTGTGCTTCAGTTCGTCGTGTGTCTCCACTAACTCATCCAGGTCAGAAACCTCCTCGTCTAATGCTTCGATATCTCTCTCCAGTTCATCCAACTCATCCTCAAGTTCACGCTTTGCTTCCAACAGGTCCGGGCGGGAATCACTGGAGCTAGAAATATTATCGTAGACATCCAAGTCAAGCAACGGATCAAATACACTTTCACGATTTGCCGGCGTCTTCGCAAAATCCTCAGCAAACTTGTTCTGCGGTACCCCAACACTCGATTTCCAGACTGTATCTAGATCAGTGTTCTGTGGCACCCCAAGATGCTCCTTCAGCCATCTAATCCGCTCGCTCTTACCACTCAGACCATCCAACAATTTGCCAGTCTCCGAATCAATAACCCGGTGTTTAGAACGACCAGCATGGCGCTCCACGGTGTATCGGTGTCCATCCTCATTCGAGACAAACGTCACCCGAACACAACCAGACGACTCACCATTCCGCACGAAATCGCCCTGGCTGGACACCCGGAGATGATCAAATAACGCAAACCCAATCGCCTGCTGAACAGTCGACTTCCCTGCTCCATTCTCACCAATCACCGCATTAACACCATCAGTCAACTCGACATTCGTGCGACTATCATCATAGCTTTTGATATTGGAAAGTTCAATAGATTCAATCTTCATGCCGAATCACCTCCCTCGACGGAAAATAGCTCACGCCGCTCCTCTTGAATCATATCCGATACCGCATCAATCGGTTCCCCTGCCAGATGCCGTCGCTTGACTGACTGCAACACCGAAGCGATCTCCTCAGGACAGTCCCCAAACTTCGGGTGCCCATCCACCAGCTGCTCAAATACCCGACGTTCCAGTTTATCACGGTCAATCTGACCGTACTCATCCGTTACAGCATCCTTTCCATCATCAATATTCTCAAGAACAGAAATCGCATCTCGAGTCTCCATGGCGTCATTCGGTTCGATGTGAATCGGATCCATGCGCTCTTCAATACTTCCTTTGAGCACATCCATATCCAACCGACTGCGACTGAACTCCAATAGCCCAGTCAAGCGGAGGTACACCACTGGATTCCGTCGCTCACCACGCCCACGGAACTGCTCACGATCCTGTGTTTCACGCAGATTCGGGACCTCTGCCTCCACCTGCTGATCAAAGTCTTGCGCAAGTTCGTCAGGAGACTCATACCCATCCACACTGAACTCAACAGTATAGAACGGACGTCTTTTCGCCAGATGGTGTTCCGGCTCCAACCCATCATTAGTGGTCGTAACAGTGTAGTACCCGAGATCGTTGCTATCCTCACGAATGCTGTGAACCTCGAGCGAACCAGGACTATACACCCAATCAGCAATTGAGTACTGCGTGTGCAGATGCCCGACACCAAAGTAGTCTACCATCTCCCGAAGTGGCTCCAACTTACTGTACTCCAATCCAGACATCTTCGGCACCTGACCCTCAATACCGAAATGTCCAAGTAAAACCGTATAGCCCGGCTCGCCATACCGCTCATTCGCTGCTTGAATTCCCTCCACAACGTCATCCAAATGATTCTCCAAGCGCCGACCAAGATACTGGACTCCGAATACCCGGACATCATCAAAGTCCACAAACCCGGCTGACGTCCCTTTATTATCTGGATCATGTGGTTCAAACGTTTCTGTATCCCCGAAATCAGCCTCTAGGAAAATCAGCTTCCCCTGCTGATGGAGATACTCAAGCCAACCTAAATCCTCTTTGTAGAGGTTGTCATCATGATTCCCTTGGATCGCAACAACCGGGATATCGTCCTCATTATCATTCTCGGTCTGAAACTCATCTAAACACCTCTCAGCATCACTCAACGCCAGCGCATCAACATCCTTGTTGTGAAACAAGTCACCAGAGAAAACTGCGAAATCCACGCCCCGGTCTATGGCTTCTACAGCGGCAGACAGAAACGAGAGCTGCATATCATCCCGCCGCTTCTTGACATTATACTGTCGATGCCCGATATGTGCGTCTGAAATATGTGCAAACGTCGTATTTTGTTTTGAACTCATTATATGTCACTCCGTATGAACGAGATTATCGACATGCTGTCCGGGGCATCAATGTCCGCGGACAGATTCTCATCCAAATTGTGCGTCAGAACTTGCAGCAGGGCACACTTGCCCTGATTGAAACCTGAGAACCAATTCAAGCAACTCAACTGAGAGTACTTCATCAGCAATTCCTCTGCAGTCCGCGAATTAATCTCATCGCGATTCAACGAGACATAATCTTGCACAGTGATCTTCAATAGATGTGCGGTGCCGCAATCCGGTTTGTGCGACACCAGCAGCCCCTCCTCACTGTTATCAGCCACCGCAGTCCCGTTATCAATGTTCCCAAAACCAGAACTCCCTTGTTGAATCAACCGCTGATCAGCTGACTTGGTCATAGGAACAACATCGATCAACGTGCCATCCGGCAGAAGACCACTAAAGTTCATGATCTCATCAACCGGATGTCTCACTTTCTGAGGGATCCCATAGTGAATCACCTGCTCCATCATGTAAGGCTCCTGCTATTTTCTCGCCACTTCTCATGTACATCCCGCTGGTGTAAACATAATGGCGTCATCAGTTGGTACTTATTTAGGAGTGATAGCAGCCCCTGTGATGCACTATCCTCGAATCCAGTCACCAACAGGTCAATATTCGATGCGATAGCCCCGTCATTGAATAGTCGCGTCGTAATATCGGAAACGGTGGGACTTGACAGATCAAGTGAGATGCTCAGATCTTCTCCGACGTGTTGGGTGAGACTTTTTTCAATGACGGTTTCAGTGGCTTTTTGCACATCGTCGATGCCAACGTCGTTCCTCGAGTTGTTGTCACTAAGTTCACTGAGTTGGGATATAAAAAGTTCAAATTTCCCATCGCTGACGTTGTCCTCTAATACTGTGGAGGGGTCGGCGTACCGACCAGCCGTTTTCGATAATCCCCGATGCTCATATCTTTCTCGTTGTCGAGCAAAGTCGTCCACAGAGGGCAAAATCACTAATCTGGGTACCTGCTCGAAGATCCTTTGCTGTCTCATCAGTGTATGGTGAACATTCTGTTTTTACCCGTCCGATAGGAATTTATCATGATACATGTGACCTGTAGACTGGATTCCTCGTACAGTTGTCGCCAATATCGTTGATATTTTGTCCTATAATGTGTTCGGAAATGAGTTGCCTCTAGGAGAGATAACCCCGACAGTAATGTAAGTTACGCTGACAGTAGTTACTACGTTTGGACATAGCAGAAATAAAGAACATATGTTTGATGTATATGAGGAGAATGAATCCTCGCTAATCAACAGGCGGGATTCGACAGCATGGAGCTGTGCAATCTGATAAATGAGGATCCCGCGCTGTGAATGTAGTATTACTCAACGCCGTTACTCATCAGCGTTAATAAATTGATCTTCACCAGTCCACATTCTGATATTATTTGAGCCTATAACCTTTCCAATCAGATATCATTAATTTATGATATTGTCCAATATTCGCATTGAAGGAATTAAATTAGTCGAACGATGCGGCAGTTTAGATTCCAGACTCGATTAGCGAATCATCTCCGGCGGAGTGTCGATTCCCTCGAATCAAATGTGACGTTGGAATGTTGATAAGCGTATATCCGTAACGCCTTTTGAGCAGACGAGATTGGCAACTCATCGGGTGTGACCGTCCCATCATCGATTAATGCCTTCATAATAAGATCAGCGACTGTCTCATTCTTTTCAAAGCTGAACTGCTGGGATTTTATTGCCCCGTGTTCATCATCTTGTGCTTCAGTGTCATCCTCACTCTCTTCTTCACTGTGATGACGATTTGATACTTCGACCCCGATATTCTCACTCATACATACACGTCTGATATGAATGTGATTAAATATCAATTAAAATATGTTACTTATGATTCAAACTGACCGACGACTGAGAATAGAGTTATCTCCCACCGTCGCAAGGATGAAGATGATCATTCTCCGATTGATTCAATCATTATATCAGATGGCAGGCTATGTTCGATCGATCATGCTCCAGTCTACAACAAGGATAATCGAGAGAACATTTTCCTGAACGGGAATCAAAAAATGGTCATTAATACCGTGCTCGGAATTTGAACACTCGACGGTGAATAATTAATTCATATACCCACATAGCTAACTAGCGCAAGCGTTCCATTGTTGAGGAGTATATCAACGATATTTCCAGTTGCGATGAGTGCCAGTGCAGTCACAGTCCAGATGACCCAGTCAGCAGGCAGCGATTCGGATGGATTCGACGCTGTCCATACTCGTCACTCCATACGAAGAGAATCCCAATACTGGATTGTGCCGGTATGCAAGATGGACAGCGCAACCGTAGCACGGGGTACAGAGAGACAGGTCAGGTTTCACAGTGTGAGACCGTCGGTGACGTATATTACACCACAGTCACATCTGATAAGTAATGAGCAACGGGACAGACCCGAACCAAATGGACGAGACGTACTTCGGTCTCTCTAAAAAATATCTGATATTCGAAGTAGGTCGGATCTCGTATGCAGTCGGGATCGGCACCGCAGTGATGACTATGTTTGTACTTGGAGTGTCCGTTATTGGCATTGAACTGCCGGAAATCGTTGTCTTCGCTAGTTTCGTGATCTGTTTTGGATTTCTCCCGGTTGCATTATACCTCTATGATCGGTGTCACGAACGTGACTTTGTGATCGCCGACCTTGGACACACAATGGTTCGTCCGGTTACGCTCCTCTTCCGAATCCTTCGAGGTCCGTGAGGGCATTACCGAAGGACTCGGATCTTGACGATTTACCATATGTAACCTCTGCATGTTTCACTGGTCTTCTGATTGATTTCATATAGTCGTCACTTATTAGCACACGTGTGATATCTATATTTGACTACTATTCAATCCCTGCGGAAACCTTTCTCTGACACGCTTTCAACGGAGTCAGGAAGAGACAGTAAACTCCCAACTCAAGCGTAAGTATGGCGTATTCGTCCGCTCACGCTACCGGTGGATACAGCTCTATGAACTTGCTGTTGGTTGTCTCACAGATACCATCGACAAGACACTCTGAGCGTTAGATACCGATAGTACACTTCTCATGCTGTCCAGGCCAGTTATATAATGGATGGTCAACATAATGTTCGATATGGGCAACTCCGACAACCTCACTGAAGTTGAAATTCGACGTGCTGTGAGAGAGGAAATGTCAAGAGTGGGGCGGTCAGTTCTCTCGACTGTCTTTTGGACGATACTAGCAGCATTCACCGTTCTTGTTGGTCTCCAAGCGGTTCAAATGGGATTCTACACAACTGGCTTGGCTGCTGTGGCTTTGATTGCGGTTGGTATACTCGTTACGAGCGCTAGCATCTACCTTCTTTATATCCTTCACTGGGTCTAGCAACGTGATGATACGATCGGAGGATTGAATCGACCGTTCGCAGTCCTCTCTAATGGCAGATTTACACGGAACGGTATAAATACGAGAGGAGTTCAACAGACCAGCGGAGTTTATTAAGTTGGCGTAAATCGATATTTATTGTTGATATTGCCTTATGTAACATATCGTCGTATACAGAAAGGATTAGTTACATAATGCGACCATCGAACTCCCGATGCGCCCCGACCCCTGATAACCGTCTGTCACGGGAAGCGCCGACTCTATAATACAGACTCAGCAGTTTCGACCTGGTGCTTTGCCTCGTCGAAACGAACAGCTGGAACGTAGACCCCGTGTTCGGATTCGAGAGTGAGACTAGTCCTGGCGTCTTTTCACCTCGTCAGGTTCGGAGGTGTATGTCCTGTCGATAACATCCTCCGTCGTTCACGAGGAATCGCAGATTCGCATCAGTATGTTCCCCGAGGAGTCGGTCAATATCAGCGGTCTCCGCAGCGTAAGGTGGCACCGGCATCCGTCCAAGCGCGATTTCGGCACGTATCTGATGTTTACACCGCTGATCCGCACCGAGATGATACCGTGCATCAGGACAGTTGCAGCGACCGTCACGGACGTCGACAGTGTATGATTCGCCACTGTGTGAAACAACTGAGACGAACCACGCGTCACTCTCGACGGGAGTTCCCTCAGTCGACACGACCGAAAGTGGTTCCTCAAGAGCGCGCTGAAGACGTGGCTTGATCTCGGTGTTGACTTCAGTATTGGATTCAGACTCAGCTCCAAGATCGGGGTTAGGTCCAGATTCAAATTCGAACATAATTCCACAAAACAACGGGCTTCGGTGGTGGAAACCCGGGAATTACTTATACGACCTGTCGATATTTGGGGCTTATTGTCACTGTCTGTCACACATAGCGATTCGAATCTGTTGTACACGCGCACACTGTAAAAAGTCCATGATCGACATCATCCGTTCTTGCTACCGCCTACGTCATGCTTCTAGTTCAACGTGCAAAGCTGAGATACTGTGGTTAGATGTAAAGCGTGAATTGAACATTATTGGCATTTGGGACGCCTCCAATTGGGTATGCGATCAGAGCCGAGAATAGGAGACAGAACGCCGGGTACCCATACAATCGGAGGACGTACTCTCGTCGGTATCTGCTGAGACGATTCGAGAGCGACTCCGAGGAGATAATCGGGTGAGTGCCCCCGGTTTCCACAACTGAAATACCGTCGTCTGTCTTCTCTCCGATGATCGTTATCTCATCACCACCCTGAAACGTCAACTCCCTATATCGAACCGTGTTGTGAGGAGTGAGTTGCTCTGCGAGCAGCCTCACCAACATGTTGGAGGAGTCTCGTGTTGGTCTGTCGAACCCGATATCGCGGTTGTGAGCCCGATATGTCTCTGTGAGGTCCTCTGTCGGTGTGAACTGTTTCTCGAACTCCGACTGAGAGAGTTCGGTGTCGATAAACGCAAGCGTGGAATTCACATCAACTCCAAGAGCCGAGCTCAGCGTCTGAGCTGTGGTCTGTACTCTTCTTTGGCGTAGTTGACCTGTGACCGGCACGTGTTCAGTATCGAGAGTAATCAGCAGTTCATCTGCCATCACGCCTGAGGCTTCCAGGAACCACTGCGTTCCCTGACCACGACTCAATCTCGCTGTATCCCATAGCGCGAGAGCACAACGCTGTGAGCGGTACGGGGAGTCAATAGTCCGTGACTGGCTACTCACAGTTCCTTAGACAGCAACAGCCTCCCCTGGGATAGCATCGTCAAGACTAGTGTGTATTGCAGACAACTGGTGATACTGCTGTCGCTGTTTCCACCCGGTGTATATAATCGGAGATCCGAAAGCCAGCAGAATGAGTAGCATCAGTGAGACTACTACAATAGTCGCAGTGAGAGGATCCATCAATGACAGTGGTATACTCATATTCTGTATGGGTAGTACTTACGAATACTCAGCTTCGCATGGTAGTCTCGGAGAAGTCTGTAATCGGGATCATCTGTTCCTGCTACTCAGTACGTCACGCTTCCGATTCAACGTGCAAAGCTGAGTATATACCAGAATGTCGAAATGATGGAGGCGACAATCCGTCCGATGTGATGACCTTTCTCGATTCTATCTAACTTCATGCGTTTACAGCCATAGATGTCCATCGGGCGTGAGTCGTTCCGTGCCGTCGCCTGCGATATTGATGTTGTCGTCTCCAGCGTACAATTCAACGGTATAGACCGACGTCTGATGCTGTTTGCTGACAGAGCAGACCATCCATATGCGTATCCGACACATATCATCGTGACGTCAGAAATCGTCGATTGGGGTCCTCCGTCCCCAAATGCATGACAGATACACCCACACTTGTACCTACAGTCTCTAAGGCTCATCTGATACCGGAAGGGACAGTCGAGTTCGTTCAGGTGCATGCAGCACAGACAGCAAAACCGACACTGACACGCGTCTTTCGGTGATATCGATTATGATGCCGATGTCGACTCAAACGTAGATGTCGATTCAGACATCGACCGGGAGCGTAAATCTCCTATCGAGTCGCGTACTGTGTCCGGTCAATGTCGTGTCCGTGTCGTCTGAGCGGGAGACGGTCAAGCAAAGCTGGATTGCCGGCTCTTTCGAAGTCCATCACATCTAACAGAAACAGCGTGCCGAATAGAGGGCGCATGTCTTGCACGGACAGCTGACAGATTTCCAGCAACCGAGTGGATCAACTCACTCGGAACAGAGAGGAGACATATCGCAGCCGGGTCTGGGTCTGGGTTCAGATTCAATTCACTGGATTACTCATCAGGGGGTTGATTTCGATACGGAGCAAGAATATCATCAAGGAGTATGCTTCGAGGGTCAGAAGCAGGATAGTGAGTATCGATGTACTCTTCAGCAGTCTGAATTTGCTCGCGCCTGCCAAACTGCCGAACTCGTGTCGCAACCTGGATGAACGTATCATCTCCAGCGGAAGCCGGTTCAGCGGTCGGAATATTTCCTTCTGTCTGTTCTGCAAATATATCTGTCCAAATTTCGTCAAAATCCACTATATCTGGGTCGTGATCCGTTGCCTTCGAGAGTACGTACTCGACAGCAAACCGCTGGAATTCCGATTTGTTCGAGCACGTCCCTTCCTCGACCATTTGTTCAACTTTGTCCAGAACTTCCTGGGGGAATCGGACAGTCGACTTTACCATATCATATCCTGACGCGCCTCGAAGCTTAATTTCTGCTATCGATCTACTCTGCATTCACCATGTCTCCGGGAATATATCACCGATTTGGGATTTTAACAGAGCCATCACTTCAATTCCTCTCATGGAGAATCGAAATATGAGTCGTCTCGAACCTGAAAACCATCACATATTTAGCTCGGATAGTGGTGAACTCTACGTAGTTCCGTTGGGACCTCCTCCAGTCAATGGTGAATCCACGGTGAGATTGATCAGCTCTGACGATGAGCAAATTGCAACCGCACAGAAACAATTCAACTGCTACGCAAAACAGGAGCACCTTCCGTAAATCAAAACAGATGTTGAGTGAGGAATCATTCCGGTATTCGAAGTTTCCAGCCAATGTGTAGATGGCTGTGCTATCTGTCGATTCCTATATATATCGATCCGCCAACTGCTGAATGCACAGCGCGACTCGGTCACCCATTTTGATACATCCCGGTAGTTTACACCTGTCTTTTATCTATGAATCGAGTCGCTGTCGAGATTGGTGAATCGGATAAAAATCCTGATATCCACAGATGAAACACACTTATGAAACGATCTTGTTAATCTCGTTTATCCGCAGTCAGTAACCCCCACCGCCGATCTCCTTGCCTCGATCTTCTGATTACAGATTGGGTTCGAGTATCTGAGATAGCCGCTTGAGACTCGGTGAATTTATATCTAAGAGACAGTATCTTACATGATGAATATATTGAACCCAAAAACCGATACAGCTATATGAACGAGGGCAGGCCACTCAGGCGTTTTCTACCGGTGAGGGCGGTCCAGAATGACCGCCGTACACGCTAATCACGTAGCAGAGGGCACGCCCCAGAACGAAGCCACACAGAGCAATCGGAATTCCGAATCCGACTGCAAAGAAACCCGCTATTCCTACGGCCTCGGGAAGCGAAACGACGTGGGTTCCCCATGAGTAGGTGACGGTCGTTCCATATCGGGTGACACCTGCACCGAAAACGGGCGCACCCACCAAGACACTCGTCGGGAGCAGCCCTGAATTGACGGCCGCGCTGATTGCACCAATTACAACCAGACCACCGATTGCGAGGAAAATTGCCAGTGACGGATCAGTTCCGAACCACGTTCCGCGAACCCACGCGGTCAGCGTGTCATAACCGATTGTGGAGCCGACCCACCAGGCTGTCCCGAGGGTCAGAACCGGCGACAGGAGCGCAATGAAGAGCGAAACATCACGACGTTGTCCCAGAAGGGCTACCCGCAACGGTCCGACCACGAACTGCTTGACAGGCCCGGAGAGGATAGCACCCACTCTGGCATATACGGTGGCAGACAGCGACAGGAAACTGTGAGCGAATCGTCGGATGACACGCCACATCGCCCAAACAGCTGAACGCGTAGCGTCGGTTAATCGCCTGAACGCTACCATTATGAACACAGCTATCTCACTAACCACTGTTCGAAGGGAGGGGGGACCAGGTAGCACAAATAGTTGTTCTGGTGTGTTTTAATTAAGTATTATGTTCACTAGTTAGGCGGCTCTCTTGTGGACGACTATCTGTGAAGGACAAAATCGGCTGGTGTAGGTACACTCTGTATCGGTCACTGGGTCACCTATCAACTACTGAATGGAATGATCCGGCGAGTGATGAATCAAACGCACATACCCTGTAATCAATTCTTGGGAGCGATTTTAAATCTCTAACAGATTGAGTACACCATATCGATGCCCTCAGATTCGGTGACTTGTGCAATGACATCTCCCATGCATTGATCCGTTTCTACTAGGAAGCTATCAGTTGATCCATTGGCGGTAACTGACACGTTGAACTCTTCGATACTATCAGGATTCGCCTGACGAGTATTATAAGCCATGACGGTTGCGTCCGGTTGGAGGGTATACGTCTGGTTGTGCACCGTTTCTCCCGTCGTTTCCCGAGTCACAGTTGCTCTCACATTAACTGGATCGGAGAGTTCGTTTTTAATCTGGATTGAATGGTCCGGGTCTAATGTTTGTCTAGCCTCCGCATTTATGTCTGCGAAACTAGGAGTTTCTGATTGGTCTGGGTCGGGTGTCTGTGTAGTCTCCGTGTTTGCATCTAACCCGGGAGTACTGTTTTCTGATTGGTCTGAGTCTGAGTCTGTGTCTTGCGGCGGATCAACTCCTACACAACCAGTCGCGATAAAACCCAACGATACCCCGGTTAGTTGGAGCAGCTCACGCCGATTCATGGATATACTGCTGATTTCGTCTGGATAATACGTTTGTGAATACTCACGGGATTTGAATCAGATTCAAACTCAGTCTCTGAAGACTCTTGATAAGCATGAGCGCTTTCTGCCAGCATATATCGGTGCATATTGGTATCTCTTGAGTGAATGAATATAACGGGAGACAGCCGGTTTCTCTGAGGGCAATAATTTCAGAAACAGAAGCATGGGATTCATCGAATGTGAAACAGTCTTCTCACAACTGTGGAGTCTCTGAATCACAATCTTGACTGAAAGAATCACATATGTTGGACAATCATCGTTCTGGACACGTTTTTGTTCTCAATAATGATAACTCCCGGATTTACATCACTGATCCGGTCACAATGTCACCATCACGAACAGTAGTGGCGCTCCAACGAACGGAGTCGCGAACCCAGCAATCACGGTCCCAGCGAGCAGTCGTCGTTGCAGGTGAGTGAATTCGATCCCATACCCGCCCGCTGGCGTGATCAACAGTCCCACCGGCAGCAACAGGAGACCAACCCAAACGGTCAGCAAAAGCACAATCGCCGCGAAACCCGCCGCAACGCCGCCGGACATCGTGGTGAGTCCCCAGACCCCACCGACTGTTAATCCGCCACCGACCATCGCCACCTGGAGTTGGGGAGATCCGAGCAACTGGCGTCCGTTCATCGGTCTTCACCGCTCCATTTCTGAAGACTCTTGATGAGAGGAGTGGTTTGTGCCTGAATATATCTGTGCATATTGGTATCTCTTGAGTGGATGAATATAACGGGAGACAGCCGGTTTCTCTGAGGGCAATAGTTTCAGACAGAGAGTGGAGTTCACCGAGTCTGAAACAGTCTTCTCACCTCTATAATCAGGAAACAGATGGTCACACCAACGTAGCAGAGCCGACGTATTCATATCACCCTAAGCAGGCAGAAGTATACCTGTTAAATGTGAAAGCTGCGATGCATAACTTTATTTCCGCACTTTATTCATTCCATGAGTGTATTGAAGAACGGTTAGACCAGTACCTTCCGTCTGAACGGGAACTAACCAGTGATGACCTGACTGGGAATGTCCCCAGCTCTGAGTATGCGTACAGAGCGGGGTTCCTAATTGGGCTTCGGACAGACGCTCAACATTATGGATTCGACGTGACCGAGGAACTGGACTGGTATCGGACATGATGAGGAACGAGAGATGTCGGACCTCTCCGCTCCTTTGAGAGAGCTAAATCCAGTGGGTGTAGTTACCCCACTTTCGGGATTCCGTTCGGAAGCGTTGGGTAACTTTCTAAGAGCAGGCTGGAGTCTGAGTCCCTCGTTTTTCTACTCGATGTAGTCGAGCCAGCGCTGTGTGACCTCAACGTACTCGCCGTCGAGGTCGGCGGCGGACAGCAGTGTCGCGATAACGCGGATAGCCGTGATCTGCTGACCCGGGGTCATCGACTCGTCCTTGAGCCAGAGCCCACCGGCGGTCCGAGCAGGGTCGATGGCGTTCTGTGGGTCCGAGGAGTCGGCGCCGATCCAGTGGTCGTCTTGTGTGAACAGGATAGTATCGTTCGCTTGAAGCCACGGGAGGATGTCAGGCTCGTCTTGCGCACCTTCCCCCAGCTCGGGAACGTCCAGCACGTGCGTGGCGTTGTGCCCGAGGCTCCGGAGCTCGTCGTGAAACGGCTCGATATTTTCATCGAGCAGGATGTCGAACGACGCCATCTACTCCAGGCGTCTCAGGCCCCGCTTCCGTCTGGTTCCGGCTCTGGGGTATCGTCCCCGTTGTCGAACGTCACCGAGAGGTTCTCAACGCCGAGGGCGGCAGCATCAACCGGCTCGTCGGGGGCGACGTCATCAGGCGTGATCGCGTCCTCGTGCTGGCGTCGGCGTGATTGTTCGAGCTGGGCAAAGTACTCAGGGTTCAGATGGTAGAATGCGAGCGCTTCGTGAACGGCAGCCTCGGGCAACTCGAATCGGTCGGCGATGGTCGCCGGCGCCAGCTTGCGCTTGTGGACTAGCGCACCGATGTCTCGGACGGTGATCCGACGGCCGCGGATATGCGGGGTGGATTCGATCTCTTGAGCAAGGTACTCGCTCTGGGAGAAGTCGTACTCACGGTTCAGTGTGATACTCATTGGCGTACTCCTGCTTCGCGACACGGAGCGCGGCTCTGACGCCACTGATACACCCCGAGACGATGGCTTACAGTGGTACTCATACACTCGCGTTCTCGGCGGAGGCGTTTATAACCAGCGAGGGGAATACCCACGACTTTGGGCCTGTCTCTTACCCACAACTCGAGTCAGGATTTTAGCGGAACGGGATCGGCGAGCACGACTGAAATCCCCGGTACCTATAGTTTCAGCACCTCTTTGGAACAATTGTAGTGGAGTTGATTACCGGCGTTCTGTAACCCCTACAGCCGGTATCACTATCTGAATCGCTTCTCGCCTCGATTTTTTGAGTTCAAAATACCTCTGAGAGCGTCTGAAACGTCCGGTTACGACTCCACGAACTTATGGGTAAGAGACAGAGGTCTAGCCACCCTCGGGACAGCAGTCTATGCTGGTGCCCGTCTCGTGAGTAAGACTGGCACCGTAGCGGTTCGGCACGTAAGCGGTCAAGAGCGTGAGAACGGTGCGGTGTCCAATACCGTTGATGTCGCCCACGCTGAACTGAATTCGGACGGAACAGTCGACCGCAAAATACACATAGACTACCACGATTGTTTCAATCCCGAGGAAACGGTGATTATCTCGGATGCCACGCATGACTCCCTGACTGACCGCTTTGACAATATCCGGTATTACCTCGGGCACCGATGTCCGAACGCGAAGTGTTCAACGCCAGCGATCACTCGAGGAGCATTCAATCATTCAAACCTCGGTGAGACGGTTAAGTTGGTGTATCACGGAAGCACTGCAACCGTCGTGCCAGTTTGATCACAGTTGTTGGGACTGTGATTTCTGTCTCCGAAGCGGAACAACCGGACGTTCCAGCTGAACTCAGTGTGGCTTCGGATGGACACAGTCGTTTTCGCTCATAGTGAACCATGTGAACCGTTGAAATGAACTTTTGGATTCTATATACACAGCAGAGCGTCAGGAGGCTTCTTCCAATAGTCCCGACGTTAGTTTGATTCGTACTGTTCAGCGACGAGAGTAAACGTGTTGTCGAGATCAGTGGGAAGATCATCAGGCTTACTCAGTACATCGGTCCGTGTGTCAACGGTCCCGCCAATAAAGAGACTCTCGCCTGGATCGGCGGTCCGGTTCTCCTCGAGTTCATACTCATATTTAAAGCCGTCATCAACGAGCCCGCTCCCGTCTGAACCCGTGAATCCGGTTGTGGTGAGGGTGCCTGTGTCAATCCCAATCCGGTCATCCGCTGGAATAGGCTCTTGATATGGTCCCCAAAGAATCAGATATCCCTTGCTGTCTCCGGTGTATGCCCACCCAGTTCCGGTTGGATTCTTTTCGTATGTCGTGTCCCTCTCAACGACAAGGGTATCATTAAATCCGACAGTTATAGTGTCGTTTCCGTTGTTTGTGATCTTAAAAAGACGATCGAACACCGTGACTGCGTTCTGATTGATTCCCTCAAAATCGATTGTGATCGTTCCGTTGGCGATCTCAACATGTCGATCAACTCCATCTACGGGCTCAATTCCCAGCAGTGCATTGTCGTCGCCTGCCACCTAGACTGATGCTGTCCGGTTAGCCTCGACGCTACTGAACGCGGTTGTTCCAAGCAATCCGCCAACACCCGCGAGCAGGCTTCCGACCCCAATAAGTGCCGTTCGGCGACTCCTCATTGGTATCGGGACTGGCGTTGAGATGATCTTGACACGCACATCTTCATTTCAATTTAACTAAATAATTGTATACTCTTATTCCTGCCGTGAGAAGCCGTCTCACGTGGGAATAACTCCGTATTGTCAATTAACATGAGATACGATAGAAGTATAAAACCGTTCAGACGAGGTTTGGATTTTATATACACAATCCAAAATTAAGCGTCAATATCAGGTGTCTGGTTTCGGGTTCTCACTGAGAGACTACTCGAGACTCTATCAATTCCACAGTTGAGTATTCTGAACTGGAGTCGAGATTCATCAATATCCTCACTCGCAGTCTATCTATAATTAATTGGGGTAATTGATAGAGTCCGTCTACTCACATTTGATGACATTCTCTCCTGAGAAAATCGATCTCTGTTCTCTGTTGGAACTGTGTCTGGAACGGTTCACCGACCAGTGCGAAGCATTTCCACGGTCACGCAGTGCTGTGAACAGATGAGTGACGGCCGCCGTCGAGGCTGCAGACATCGACGGTCGAGTGTATCCGCACGCTCTCCGAGCGACTGCAGCCAGCTATCACACATATCAGGGGGTCGCACCGGTTCCGCTCCAAGCACTGATGAGCTAGAACGATTTAACAACGGCACAGAAGTACATACGCATCTCAGGCAAGGCGACAGTTGACGCGCTCCGGCAGGTTCACCACCGATAACGCAAGTCACATATCTCTCATTTCTCAACGTGGCTGCTGAATAGACAGCGCGTATGTCGCACGTCGCAAACTGAGAACCAGAGTTGTCTGATTCAGCCAGCACAGGTCAGAGTTGCACCCATCATGAAAATGGATTAGAACGAAGTGAACATGAGCCAGTGGCCTGCGTGCGCCATAATCGGCACAGTCAAGTTTTCTGTCCGCTCGTAGCCAGCGGCTGCAAGAACGCCGAAGATGCTCGTGAACAGTAGTGACACAAGTCCACCTGAAAGGAAAATATGCATCCCGCCAAACAGAAATCCGCCGACCAGTACCCGCCCAAGCGACCCGAGTGCCGGTTCGAGCGCATTGTGAATCACTCCTCGGTAGAGGAGTTCTTCCATCGGTGCCATGAGCACGAACATGATCACCAGTCCTGGAACGATGATCTCGGGGTGGTCGAAGAATACCCGCCACGTCGGTGTCATTTGACCACTATGTCCACCGTGGCTCAGTCCGAGCAGAGGGAGGATTGGTGTCACTACACGCACTGCCAGTTCGTACCCGACCGCTCCAAGGACAATCCACGCGACTCCCTCGGATGAGGGAACCTGAATCCGGTCCAGCGGGTTGTAGTCGTCACACCACCAAACGTACCCGGCCGCGACGAGTCCGAATCCCGGTTGAACAATATAGTTCCGCAGTAATCCTCCAAACAGGACCCATCCGGTTTCGAGGATAACAAACAGTGGATCGATAACGAGCACTGATACAAATCCAGCAACGACGCCTAGGGCTGCGAGTGCTGTGGCACCGGCAACGCTCCGAAATACCTCCTGTGCTTTCGAACCCAGCCCGGATGGACTGGTCTGCGTTTCCATACCCGTTTCCAGAAAGTGTTTGCTAATAAGACAGGCGGCAGTGTTTCTGGCTGTGAAATCTATTCTCTAACACGTAGCGAAGCAAACAGGGCTGTCACAGCCTCTCCATCACACTTGATTCCACCATTACGAGGTGGTGCCGTACCTAATTTGCAGTTCTGTTGACCGGCTAATTCGTTCGGATCGATCTGAAACAGACGATGGCTGACTGCTTTTCTGTATCATCAATCGAATCAATCACTGGCATCTTCTTATGAAAAGTGGCAATCGGAATATATGTACTGATCATATACAAATAAGAAACTCCTGGTTCCTATTTCAATATCTTAATATTTTCTTATGATTCCTCTCAAATGCCTCACTTATCGCCACATCATGTAGGGCATCTATACGACACCATCCTAATATTTAACAGAACGTAAACATGAGTGTGGATAAATGTCAGACGGTAACACAGCTCAAGATTCAATTAAAAACGAAGATCTGGTTGAGTATGGCATTGAAGACACACCGGAATTTTCGAAGGCGCTCCCGCTGGGTGTCCAGCATCTACTTGCGATGTTTCTCTCGACAGTTGCACTGCCGCTTGTGATTGCAAGTGCCATTGGTCTCGGTAATTCTGACACGACATACATCGTGCAGATGGCACTGCTTGTGGCTGGTGTTGCAACGCTTGTCCAAGTCTACCAGATTGGACCAATCGGTGCTCGCCTCCCTATTGTCATGGGAACAAGTGCAATCTTTGTTTCGCCATTGATTAGCGTCGGGACTGAATTCGGACTGGCAGCAATCTTTGGTGCTGTTATTATTGCCGCACCAATTGAGGTGCTTATCGGCTACGTTTTTGACGATATCGAGAGATTATTTCCACCGCTCGTCACAGGCATCGTCGTCATGCTCGTTGGACTCACACTCATTCCAATCGCTCTTCAATACTCTGCTGGCACGCCTGGGACGGACACATTCGGTAGTCTCAGAAATCTTGGATTAGCCGCACTTGTCTTTGCTGTTGCACTTGGCGTGAACCAACTCTTCGACGGCTTCATGCGCTCGGCGGCAGTGCTCGTCGCCGTTATCATCGGATATCTTGCCGCGATTCCGCTCGGTCTGCTTGATTTGTCTGCCGTCGGAAGCGCGGCATGGTTCTCTTTCCCAAGACCGCTTGCATATGGTCTATCATTTGAACCCAGTGCTATCTTAATTATTGGGTTCGCGTACATTATCACTTCAATGGAGACCATCGGTGATATCTCCGGCACTACCGAATCGGTGGGTCGGCAACCGAGAACTGAGGAAACACAGGGTGGATTGGTTGCAGACGGTGTGATGAGCGCGGTCGCAGGTGTTTTCAATGCATTCCCGAATACATCGTTTAGTCAAAACGTCGGTCTCATTAGTTTCACAGGCGTCGCGAGTCGATCTGTCGTTGGCATTGCAGGCGTGTTTCTCATTGTGCTTGGTCTCGTCCCAAAGGTCGCGGCTGTTGTGAGCGCAATGCCGAACCCTGTTCTGGGTGGTGCAGGTGTCGTCCTGTTCGGCATGATTATCTCTATCGGGCTTCGTATGATTGCGCAGGGTGCAACACTCACCCAGCGCAACCTCACTATTATCGCAGTCTCGCTTGTCATAGGCGTTGGTGTCGAGTGGCGCTCTGATGCGCTTGCACAACTTCCGTCAGAGGCACAAGTTCTCGCCACCTCGGGGCTCATCATGGGCGGTGTCACGGCACTTGTTCTAAATGCTGTGCTTCCAGAGAACGGCGACTCAGGGACGCCGAGCGTGATGGGCGATCCTATTGCAGAAGACGATGACTAATTGTGATCGTTCAAGTATAGTTGTTTTCTTGACAACAGTGATAGCGAACGTGTTTCAATAAGCCATATGTGAATCATTAAGACGAAGTTGTGATTCAATGGACACAGTCCAAAATTAAGCGTCAATATCAGGTGTCTGGTTTCGGGTTCTCACTGAGAGACTACTCGAAACTCGGCTCTGTCAATTCCACAGTTGAGTACTCTGAACTGGAGTCGAGATTCATCAATATCCTAACTCGCAGTCTATCTATAATTAATTGGAGTAATTGATATAGTCCGCTTACTCCCATTTGATGACATTCTCTCCCGAGAAAATCGATCTCTGTTCTCTGCTGTCTGTTCTCTGAAGAGCACTATTCACCAGAGTCTGCGTTAATCACAATGCGAGTGGGATTGAGCCCGCGCATCTGTGACAGTGCTGCTGTAATTGATCCATTCTTGGGGAATGTTATCACGCTGCTACGACATCATATATGTGTCTGTGTCCCCATAGAACAACATATGAGTAGTCCTGTCCAGCCGGATAATAACAATAGTCCTGTCACTCCTCGTGATAGAGTATGGAGCAGTGTCGTGGATGAATCGAAGACAGAGTTCACAGTCTCAGATATTAAGTCCCGATTATATCAAGATGGATATGATGAGATTCCGAGTGAGGAAACAATTAAACGAGTCCTGAGGAGTATGACTGAGTTGAATATTCTTCGTCATAAGAAGGGTTCCCCATACTACGACAAACAGACAGATTTCAAGCAACTGTAGTCTTCGCCTAGGACAGATATCATACTCTGCGTGAGAGTATGAAGATATCAACAAGGATTTCAAGAGACAACAACGTAACCTGATGACCCGATGACTAGCGTGTCGCTCACTCTACATTGTGTGCTCACTTGAGTAGTATCACGTGAGAATTACCACAGCGATATCATTTGACCGGATCTCTATTTCATACATATCAGATTTTTCGGTGATTTTCGATTCATATGTCTTTTGCTGTGGGCGATTTACCTCAACGGATATCAAGAAACCTTCGACAGTTTGTAACATTGCTGTCAATGTAGTTGTTTCACCACTCTCGAGGAGGAATGTTTTCTGAGCAATTGTATTTCCATTTTTCTCTGTGATTCGAGCAGAACCTCTCACCAGGCTGTCACGGCTATTGATAAGAGTAAAGTCAGAATTTCTGAGCAGGAACTGCTCAGGTCTTGATAAACATCCACCGAGAGAGCACAACCCAATTGCAGCGAGGAACTTTCGTCGATTCATATTCGAATATCTTTGCAGAATAAGAAGAATTCTATTCTCAGTTTCTGGATATGAGACACGACAGTATCACTGATTTTCGGGAGCGGGAGAGGGATATCCCAGGATGCGTTGTCGGTCCGCAGGAGTGAGAAGAGTATTTTACCAGAAGCATGTCAACAATTCAGACGAGGTTGTGAGTCATTCAACACAATGCAAAATTAAGCGTCAATATCAGGTGTCTGGTTTCGGGTTCTCACTGAGAGACTACTCGAAACTCGGCTCTGTCAATTCCACAGTTGAGTACTCTGAACTGGAGTCGAGATTCATCAATATCCTAACTCGCAGTCTGTCTACAATTAATTGGAGTAATTGATATAATCCGTTTACTCCCATTTGATGACATTCTCTCCTGGGAAGATCGATCTCTGTTCTCTGCTGTCTGTTCTCTGAAGAGCACTATTCACCAGAGTCTGCGTTAATCACAATGCGAGTGGGATTGAGCCCGCGCATCTGTGACAGTGCTGCTGTAATTGATCCATTCTTGGGGAATGTTACCACGCTGCTACGACATCATATATGTGTCTGTGTCCCCATAGAACAACATATGAGTAGTCCTGTTCAGCCGAATGATAACAATAGTCCTGTCACCCCTCGTGATAGAGTATGGAGCAGTGTCGTGGATGAATCGAAGACAGAGTTCACAGTCTCAGATATTAAGTCCCGATTATATCAAGATGGATATGATGAGATCCCGAGTGAGGAAACAATCAAACGAGTCCTGAGGAGTATGACTGAGTTGAATGTTCTTCGTCATAAGAAGGGTTCCCCATACTACGACAAACAGACAGATTTCAAGCAACTGTAGTTTTCGCACAGGACAGATATCATATTCTGCGTGAGAGTATGAAGATATCAACAAGGATTCATTCGATATCTAGTCTTATCTGAAAGTCTGTTTATGTACTCATTTCACATTTTTTATGAATTGGTGAAACTCTCCTGTTCACAAACGGACGGTTCTTTATATACTGAAAGCTCCCAGAGAAAGAGTCAGCATAGTTTTGGGAAGATATAGTATAAAAAAGGTCGATTTTGGGAGTGCTGTTCTGCCAGAACTGAACCATCTCGACACAGTGAATTTATTCAGCTCAGAGCCGATTTACTGCCAAGCGTGGGAAAACTTGAGCAGCCGATCGTTCGGTGGACAATTGCATGTTTGTTTCTTGCTGTTGAGCTGTTGTGGTTCGTTGTCATTCCTGACCCAGGGGAAGGGGACTTGGGCAGCAGATATGTGATTACTCCCGCCGACCAAGTGATGTGGACAGTACTCTCGTTTGTGTTATTCTTCGTGTTGCTGTCGGCGCTGAAAGATTTCGGCGAAAGAGACAGACCGCTCGCCTATGCTGCCGAGCAGGTTGAGACCACCCAGCAACGACGGGCTAGGTATATTCACAAGACAGCCCGGTTAATACGGATTGAGACGACTGGGCCGCTCGCATCGTGGTTCGCTGCCGGCTTTTTGATTCTTCTGGCGATTTGGGTGGCAACAGAAAGCGCTTCCGGACAGCCAGTTCGACTCATCTGCACGACAAGCATATATGTACTGTTGGCAGCCTTTGCAGCCCCTCCTGTCCGTGGCTACTTTACTCGGAAGCTGCGAGTGACGATTCCACGGTCGATTGTGGTCATCATTCTCATTGTGGGAACCTTCCTGAACCAGGCGGCGGTAGCCCCACCACTAACGACCTAAACTAGTTAGAACCGCCTCGTTCAGGATACAGTACTGAGAGTTTTGATCTTGATAATATATCTCAATTTGACTATGATTACGGACTGAATAAAAGCACTATGAGTATATCCGATTCAGGGGGCGGATATCGTTCCCATAGCGTATGTCATGTTTGCATTGTACAAACCTCTTGATCGGTTTCTTGCGATACAGATCGGTTCTCTTACTGTGCAACGACGAGCCAGATTGATACGTCGTTGCGAGTAGGCGTTTTGTATGTCCACTATTCGGCTGGGACTGGACATCGCATTCGTCTCCATCGATGGGATTCCGTTGGGGGCGTCATTACAGCCCCTGCAACTTCAACCACATCTCGCTTTGGGGAGTCTCGGGCTAACTGTTTTCATCGCAACCGTGGTGGCACTCACAGCGGTCTCGGCGTTTGTGTTGCAGGGCAGGGCAGCTGATAATCGTCGCCGGATTGCTATCATAGGTGGATTGATTTACGCTGTGGCATTGCTATCCTTCTGGGCTGGTGTGCGAATACTTTTCTGGCGGTTCGCGGCTGAGTTTCCATCAGATCTCCCATTCGTTCTCCCAATCATGATTGGGGTCGGAATGCTGTTTATCACGCAGTGGGGTGGTGCCACAATTCTGTATCTCTCTTATCGGTTTCGTATCGCTGGGGTCTGGCTATTTGCAACGACGTGGGGTACCGTCTATGCGTTTCTCTTCGTTGGCGGCGAAGGTACTCCTACATTCTTTCTCATCCTCTGGCTCATCTACTTTGGCCCAGCGACACTAGGAGTCCTTGCTGTGCTTGCTGGAACTGAATTAGCAGTTAGGAACCGGGGGCGGCTGATCACTATCGTACAGGGGATAACCGAAAACTAGTCGCGTTATTCTAATCCAGCGGGTCATACCGATAAATAGGGAGATACTCGTTGACACCAGCTCAAGCGTGAAATTTCTCTCTGCTGACGTTCTGGTATCCCCATAGTAGGGATCGAGATTACTGAGTGTAATCTCTGCATCGGTCATTCGGCGACCTATCAGCAACAGACTAGAATGATCCGCCGATTGCTGAATCAAATGCGCGTATCCAGCATTGCCGTCCCCTCCTCGCCGAATCAAAAGCACCGTTCAGAAGCCCCGCTCGGTAAACGACTCCCGTGCCTGTTCGTATACTGTCTCTCTACCACTCGTGTAAAGTGATGGGAGGTTTACGCGGCGTTTATACGTCGTTCCCCCGTCAGTGTATCTAATAACGAGTCGAGGACGTGTTATCCCTTTTATACCATCCGTTGCAGAGACCTGCTCGATTGTATCAAGTCGAATTCGGTCTGGCGATCGGAACCCACGTGCGTAATTCACTACATAGAGTACGAGGATCAACCCGCAAAGGGCAGCGATGTGGAGAAAGTTCCCATCGTAAACCGCGCTGACTACCCACCAGATGCCGATTGGATATGCAAACAAATGACCGACAAAGGCAGCACTAGACCACCACGTTCCGCGCTGCCAGTAGTTTCGGTAGAGTGAGTTAATGTACCCCGAAAACGACTCCTGAAAGTACACGTAATCCTCGGAGAACCGTGCTGTGCCGCGTTTCGTCGGGAACGACTCAATGGAAGGCATACGTCTTCTCCCCTGACTACTCAGAAAGGTCCGCAGAGAGTCGAGTGAGCCCACACTCCGGACAAAGATATGCAGAAAGTGGAGCTTGATACCCGACGCCGAGGCGGTCGAGGATACCGCCGTCTCTCTCAGTTTCGATGTACAGGTCACCGACGCCCTCAGCGGTTACGTTCGTCTGTTCCATCTGGACATCACAATCCGGACAAGATCGTTCGCTCATGGCTCGGTATCGTGTTTCGCTAATCATACGAAAAAGGACTTGACTGCTGTTTCATTGGCTGAAATGCTACTATCGGGATCTCCCTTCGATGAATACATCTTCTGTATCGGTCACTGTGTTATCTATCAACTACTGAATGGAATGATCCACCGGGTGATGAATCAAATGCGCGTATCGGTCACAAAATCCTGACCAGTATACGACTGAACGGATGTCGTTACAGAACGCTCCTTGTCACGGGTTATCGAATGACCACGTTCCGTTGACGCGATGTATCGAGAGTCCGGTGTCAGTATATGAGGCACTCACGCGGTTGTGGACTTGAACCCGGTTAAATTCCTCTCGACTGGTGGGCGCGTTGTGACAGCCTGTCTCCTGTTGTTCGTTCCCCCATGCTGGAGTACAAACACCAACGATATACCGGATATCTTCGTAGGCTTGGTGGAGTTGCTTATCCAGGGCTTCAGAAACGACCGGACTGGTTGGGGAGTCAAATTGGTTTTGCCAGTCATCGTGTAGCCAACTTAATTGAGGAGGGGCAGAACCAGGCGGGTTGCTGAGAGTGACTGTGATAATCGATTCACTGTGCAATTGATTCTCTTCTCGGTATCTCGCTTCGATTGATTTTTCTTGGACATATCCCGATGCGGATTCGGAGGTGAGCCAGAACCACGCACCGAATCCGCTCAAAATCAAAGCTCCGAGTGACGCAATGATACTCCGACGGGAGGGCATGAATGCAGTGTTTTCTCTCCAAATCGGTAAAACCTCATGTGCTGTTTCAGAGCGAAAGCAGTCGGAAACAGAGTGTCGAATCGACACCTATCGACTTGCTGCATCCACGCTCTGTATTTCGCATACCGATCCTATCAGTTCTGGAGGATTTCAACAGAGCGCTTGATTTGGATTCCGTTTTTGAAGGGAGAAGTCGGAGTCGTCACTCCAGATTGCCGCATCGCAGGCTATCGCACACGCCAGATACAATGTATCGTCCGGATCGGTATCACCGATTGCTTCGTCTGCGCTCTCGATAGCCGGATAGAACTCGCTGGCGGTGACAACGTCGATGTATTGGAACAGAAGGTCGATGAACCGTGCCACTCGCACCGGTTTCATCCCGGATTTGTCGACGATTAGGTCCTCGTAGTTCTCTACTTCGTCGTGGACAAACGCGGGTGTCAAAAGCTCGGGGTCGAGCGTGACGATGAGCTCCCGCGTTTTCGAATCAGCGATGAGTGCAGAGATGACGACATTAGCGTCGATGACCAACTTCATCCGTCGAATCTACGCCGATTCCTCATCAACGTGAGTTCGTCCACTCTCGTTGATTTTATCCGCAATCTCCTGGACGTCGCTCTCGGTGAGTTCGCTTTTGCTGGTGAGCTCCTCCATGACTTCGAGTGTCTCGACACCGCTCAGATTGGCACTGCCCCGACGACAGTCGCATCCACATTTGATTTTCAATTTGAACCGCATCCCGATCACCCGACAGTTGTCCATCATAATAGTGGGCAAATCGAGATTGATGGGCTTATTATGACTCGTCGAGGGGGCAAGCGGATTCTGCTGGTTATTGAGGCGAAACGTGGACGTGGACGGAAATTAGCAAAGCATAGGATAGGCTATCCGACGCTTGCAGCCGAAATGTCACTATCGCTCACCGTCGATCAACTCGTGCCTGTGTATCTTCGGGCACACACGGTCGATGGTGATGATGATATGATCCGATATAGCATCTATGAATGTTCAGATATTCCAATTGGGGAGACACAGCCATGTCTTACCGGACTCAGTGTAATCAACGATCATCATTATGAGGTACGTCTCGGGTAGTCTGTTCTTCAAAAACAACGACTCATCTGGTTCTCTGCCCGGTTGAAGTAGTTGAGCATAGATCTTGGGTAAAACTACTATACCGATAGTGATTTATGAGGGGACGGATCCGGAAGGATAATCGAATCTGTTCCACCGTTGTATTGAATTAAGCGGGTTCCACCGAAGTATGGTTAGTAGAAAATCACTCGCAGGATTGGATGCAATCGCATGGTTTGGATCAATATCGCTCGCCCAACGCCGAATATGCTGCTTTCAGAGAATCACTGCGTAATTATATCTTTCACCTGCGGTTTGGGATCGTTGTTGCCGTGTATATCTGGTTATATAATGTTACAATCCACTGGGTCAGATGTAGAATCTCTCAATTGGAGATGAGAGGCGAACCAGCAACAACCGCGGTGATCCGTGAACTCGCGCGCCGCAATCATCGTGGCTGACGACGGTAATAACATCTCCAGCATCTCATATAAGTACGCGAACATTTATTTGCTCATACATGTATATAGAATTGAGTGAGTGAGAGCGAATGAACATTGATGATATAGCGGATAGCGTGACGCGTCAATACACGCCTGGTGAGATATTTCACTCAGAATGGCTCTCAGACCTTCTAGCAGGTCAATTACTTACATATATTCAATATTCGATAGTTTGAGGACAGTGTGTATGAGAATGACTCTCGTGAAAAGTTTTAATTATCCGATAATACAATGTAAATATAATTATGTCTACGGGTGGGTTGGGAGACTCGGCCAGTAAGGCTCGAAACCGTCCAATCTTTGAGCGATGGTTTGGAAGTGGATTCATCGAGGATGACAGTAAGCTCTATTTTGCGGATACAGAAATGGCAGCCATTAATTCGGTAATGGAGGCAATCGAGCAGACAGAGTCGTCATATATATACGATCCGCTTCCAACCAATGACGTCCCCCTTGCAATTTGTTTAGCGTATCTTCGCTCACAGGATACCCGTTTTCCAACCGATGGAGTCGTTGGTGCCGGGAAGTCATTGATGGCTCTTCCTGCACTGAGTCAAGGGTATGTGACGCGCTTCGATGAACTGCGGGAAGATGGAATCGGTCGAAACCCACGCTTACTTGACCGGCAGTGTATTCAACAATTAAGTCAAGTCCACGATGATGACTTTTATACGGCAAAACATGGATTTGAATTTGATCAGTCATGGTCCAACGACCGCATCGGGGCGATTTTTATTGATTTGCGAAAAGCCGAATGGCGCGAGCCAAGTCGTCGACTAGAAACAATCATAGACTTACTTGACGAGGATACGCCACCGATTATATTCTACACAGACACTAACCGCGGCGTGTTCGACCCTATTCAAGACCAATCTAATAACTTCGCAATCACGAGTGAGCTACTCACCACCGCGAGTCCAGGGTCAACAGCTAAAGCAACGACTATGGCTGCCGGATATGAACGGCTACTTGCCACCTCTGATTTGTCAGTTAGTTGCATTTCTTTTGGATATCCGGACAATGGAAAGGCCATTAACAAACTTAGAGAGATGAAAAACAAACTTCAAGAGCGGGGACTTGCCCCGATGGAAGTCGGATGGGTTTATAATCTTCTCACCAAGCTTCCTGTTAAACCTGAGCACTGGGCAGACGCTGTTACTGGAGATTTCTATCAATCTACAGTAAAAGACCTGGTGCAAGGACTCCGGGGTATTGCACAACGAGCAAATGGGCAGACAGCTGAACTTCTTATTAATTACGTTCAAGGAATCAATCACCTGCAAGGAATATTGAACAAAGAACATCCAGTCCAACAGGCACTGTTCGAAGCTATTGAAAAAGCAGAATTAGAAGGTATTAATCGTACAATAGTGGTCAAGGATGATCACGAACACCAGGCGTTACTTCATGCCATCAACATGGAGAACGGGACAATGCCTGAGAACTATGCATCAATTCAAACTCTAGATGACATTGAGCCCGCAACAAGCGGAGAAACAGTATATGCCCGACCGTTCGAGTATAACTCGCATCCGTACCAATTTCCTCTTTGTTCAGACATCACGACATATCAATTCGTAACTTGGGGCTCGACTGTGTTGGGTCAAATTAAATCTGGACTCGACAATACCAACGCTACCTTTGAGACACAGGTTATTGGTGAGACAAAGTCTCAAGGATCGAGTTCCAGAGAGGGTAATACTGACACTCGTCGAAAGTATCAGCGGAATAAACAGAATGGTAGGTCACGAGGAAGTTCAAAAAGCCAGGTGACTGGTAGCAAGGTGAGAGTTGAACTATCCAATGGGGACGTGCGGACTGTTGGATTGCACTCAAAGTTCCCAGTATACAACGATTCAGGGGAGATTGCGCGAGTTAGGGTTGAGGATCTCGATGTTGGGGATGATATTCTTCTTCTCAGCACAGCAACCGATGATATTTATGAGATGTATCTTGATTCAGCCAAAGAGCAAGATAAGATACGGAAGTGTGGAAGGACAGTACAACAATGGCGTGACGTTCTCCAGTCAAATATCACGGATGGCGATACATCATACTCCGACGCACTCAGAATGATTCGGGCAGCCGGCTCGGATGTGACATCAGAAGTCACTGTTCGACTCTGGACGAATGGTCGCACAATCGGTCCGAGCGATGACAAAGATGTATCTCGTGTGCTTGAAGTACTCCAGCCAGAATTGAAACCACGTGCCCCCGCAATCGTCCAATCAATGAAACAAATCCGACGGATACATCAAAAGATTGGGCAGCGAGCCCGCCGAGCTGTCGAGGCGCAAATGTGTGTTGGCAGCGAGCATAAGTCGACATCTGATGATCTTGATAGCATTGACGGTGTAGAGGAGGATATAACTCAGGTGTCAATTGAAGCAATGGAGAAACTTTCTAATGAGTGATTCAGAGACGCGACAGGTAGATGTCCAGCAGTCAGCAAGTGACGAAAATGACATAAACCTAACTCCAGCACATAAGATTGGGTCACACCTGACAACGGAAACGCTCAAACGCTCACGAGGACAGCATCAGTCCTACTGCTCAGGAAACTTCCCTCACGATCAATATCATATCTCGAACCTCGCACCAGAACATGATCTGTTTGAGGACGAGGAATTTGAAGCAAAGACCAGACCCAGTAGTATTTCACTAGAATTCACTCCAGTTTCAACCGGCGATACGGTTGATATATCACTTTCTTTTGATGTCTATTACCCTGCAGTTCCTACGTACGAGGAATATCTACACCTATTCGAAAAATCATTGCAAGCAGCACAGGTGGAGGCAGCCAATCGAATGGATGGGAGTATCGACCCGTCTGATGTCTCAGAAGAAAATATCAACTTTGATTCATTGTATAATTTAGATAAACGATTCTTTCGTCGTGTTGGCATCAGCGTCGACACAGAGTTTGATCCAACGGCGCATGAGCAGGAGGCAAGCCGCATTACCGAGATGCTTCAGTCTAAGCTTAAAACGACAGTTTCAGACTCATTGGACGATTTTCCTGGGGTGAATAATTCATTATCTGAGCAGCCGATAACGTCAAATAAGACATCAACAACACCACTCTCTGAATCAGAATACACAGCACGCGTTGAGCAGCGAACAAAACTATCCGAAGCGGATCTTAAGTGGGATCTTCAAGCTGAGGTCACCAGAAGTGGTGATGAGTTTGCGCTTGCACTCGCTAACTATTCGCCCGATGGTCAGAGTTCGGATGAGTATGATGGGATATTTGAACGATTTATTTTTAACCCAAAGATCACCGCAGTCGGTCAATTTGAGCCATATACTTTTGATTTGGTACCGGAAGATTATCGCTATGACCAACGGGTGTGGAGTAAGGGACACAACTGCGGAACGACGAGTGAGATAGATGACCATGGGAATCGACGAATTGAGACAACAGCAGTGCCACGTTGTCCAGTCTACGAGTTTGTTTTCAACACGGCATATGAAACCAATTTTGACCAGTTGGCGAGTGGAAAGACAATTGAAACACTCGAAGATATTGAGTCAGGGATGATTGAGTATCTTAATTCATGGCAGGGATCTCGACGAGAGGAGATACGCCGCGAACTGGGACTTTCTCAGGCAGAACTCGAGCAATACGACGCAGCAGCTGAAGATTTTACAACGGAAATTGAGCGGTTTCAACAGGGAATTGACATACTAAAACAGGATAGTCAGGCGCTTCGCGCTTTCCGTCTAATGAACGAGGTCAACGACCGTCAATACGATTTCCCTGGTTGGCGACTGTTCCAGGTTGTTTATATTGTGAGTAATCTCTCGAGTATTGTACGACGGGAATATCCAGAATTTGAGTCACCACATGACGATGCTGCTGGTGTGCTATGGTTCCCAACGGGGGGTGGCAAAACTGAGGCATATCTGGGGCTAATACTGTTTAATTTATTCTACGATCGGTTACGTGGGAAAGAACAGGGCGTCACTGCCTGGATACGATTCCCATTACGACTCTTGAGTCGCCAACAGCAAGATCGGTTTCTTGAAAGTCTTCTCTACGCTGAGGAGATACGTCAGGCAAACAATAACCTCGGATTGGATAGTCGTGGCGAGCCGTTCTCGTTAGGATTCTACGTTGGCAGTCACGATACACCAAACGCTATTGGAACAAGTCGAGATCGGTACCGAGAGGCCTTCTCAGAAAGTCAACAGCGATTAGAGGAGGAGTGCCAGGTTGTAGAAACATGCCCGCTTTGCCAGAGCGACGTTAGGGTGGAATTTGATAAAGAGAAGAATAGTGTCTTTCATCACTGTACTGGCGATAGCTGTATTGGTCAACTGCCGCTCTATGTCGTTGATCGTGATATTTACCGATATGTCCCGTCCGTACTGCTAGGTTCACTGGATAAGATAGTTGTCTCTGGTATGCAACCGCGGTTCGCGAACATACTGGGAAATCTTACCACAGAATGCCCGATTCATGGATACGGCTACTCTGGTAAGTGCTCTGAGCACGCACACTGTGATGTCGACTCAGAAAATCTGCGTGAGGTAGACCCAAATGAGCTGTATGACCCAGTTCCCACGCTACATCTCATCGATGAGGTTCATCTGCTAAGTGAGGAACTGGGGACGTTCTCATCACATTATGAGACACTTTATCTGACGCTTTGCGACGAGATTCATGGAAAGGAGCCGAAAATCCTCACATCTACTGCCACAATTGCCAAGTACGAGCGGCAGATGCAGAACCTCTTCCAAAAAGAAGCAGTCAGATTCCCAGTCGATGGGCCGAAACGCCGGGAAACGTTCTATGGTCACCTTACGGATACGATTCAGCGAGAGTATGTTGGGTTTATGCCTGACAACCGATCTCATCTGTATTCGATTCTAGACACTATTCAGAATTATCACGAACTTATTCGAGATGCACGTGAATTGTCTTCTGAGGAACTCGCAGATAGAGTTGGACTTGATTCATTAACTAAATCGAAAAAGCGTGAACTCCTTGATTTGTATGAGCTAAGTGTAATTTACTTTACTAATAAGGTTGAGAAGGATCGTTATCGGGAAAATATTGCGAAGCATACGAACCCGAAGATGATGGAGAATGGATATGAAAATTCGATAGTTGAACGACAGTTGACTGCGGATACAGAAGATTCGGATCTTCTTGAAACACTTGAGAATCAGGGTGATATTCCATTTGAGAATCGGGTAGATACTGTCCCGTCAACTAGCTTCATTGGTCATGGAATCGATGTTAATAGGTTCAATATGATGATGTTCTACGGATTACCGGCGCAGACGTTCCAATATATCCAGTCTAGCAGCCGGGTTGGTCGCCAATCAGGGGTCACGGGGTTCGTATTTAATGCATTTAATCCACTCGAAGAGCGGGATATGCACCGATACCGGTTTTTCGAGAAAATGCATGAATATCTTGACCGAGCAGTCGAACCTGTCCCAATTGACCGCTGGGCAAAATTCGGTATCGAACGGACATTCGTCGGTGTCGCTAATGCACTGCTTATACAGCACTATCGCCCGACGATGTGGCGATCAGAAACTGTAACCAAGGACACGAAGCAAGTCCGTGCCAATGTACAGAAAGCAAGCCATTTGTATAAGCTCATGACTAGCAACAATTATTCTGATTTCACAAAGCAGAACATGAAAATATTACTTCGTAGCGCCTTCGGGGTTGATGAGCAAACGACCGAGACGCGATATTTCACCTCACAGCTAGATACAAAATTAAATAATCTTTGGCGGTACTGGGAACAGAATCTTCCATCAATGAACTATCCGGAGTTTCCCCGTGATGAAAAGCCGATGGTAAGCCTTCGGGATATCGGTAATTCAGGGTCAATTACCCCGCAATTTAATAATCAACCATTCATCGATGCGTTATTCAAAGGGGATGATGGGCGATGACGATGGAACGTTCAAAATCAAAGTTTATTTTCGACTTTCTTCCAGAGAATACATTCAATCACTCTGAATCTGACTTGAGTGGTATGATTACGCGGCTTCATGAGGACAGAGACGATTCAGGGAATGCAGCTGCCGATGAGTTGCCGGATGAATATATCATCAGACGTGTGCAACGACATGTAAATCGATGGTATAATAGTAGCCAACTTGACTTTGGATTTGAGACTGCGGAAGTTGTCACGCCGGGGGCTGCGAATTTTGAGGTATTCCCAAGAAGTTTCAAATGCGCAAACTGTGGAACTGTAAACCAGTTCACTCCAACAGAGATACGTGATTTCCCGGATGCCGAAACGACAGTCCCATGTGAGCGGTGTGGAACTGGTCTTTCTGACCGAGATCAAATGCGTATGATTTCGTACTGTCGATGTGGGGGCATTCAGGATATATACGTGCCAGAGCATTGTGGCGCAGGAATGGAGTATCGAAACCCAACTGTCCGATTCGAGGACGCATATTGGCGGTGTACAAATTCTAGTTGCTCGTACACGACCCGGTTCAATGGAGGATCAACTTGTTTCAGTCCTAGCTGTGATATGGAAGATATCAAAACGCTCCCTCACTCAGCATCCAGCACATTCTATCCACAGACGCAGACGCTGATTAACGCTCATCAGAAATTGAATGCACTACAGGATAATCAGGAGTATCAGGCGCAGATTATATCTGATTATTTACTCCGTAACAGCGGTAATGACAGTCCAAGCGAGGATGAACTGTTGCAGGAGGCTATGAAATTAATGGCGAATGATGAGGCATCAAACCGGGAACACGCGCTTGAGCTGGCCAAAGAGCGGCTTACTACAGATGCGACTGATCATCGTAGTGAAGTAAAACAGTTCTTACAGGCGGAGTTCGACAAGACGAAGAGACTGCGTCTCAGCGAAGAGCTTTTTGAGTATTTGTCGGTGACCAGCGATGAATACGATGACAATGACCGTATTGAGACATACACATTCAGTTCACTACTCGAAGATGTCGATACAAAAAGTCATCTCTCAGAAGATGAACTTGAATATTATACAGATCTTCGTTCTAATCAGAACCTTTCGGAAATTCGGCTGATTAAAAATTTCCCCGTGACGACCGTTACATATGGATATACTCGAGGGACGCCAATTCCAGGTGGCGACACTGAGGACGAAATGGGACCGCGATTAAATGCATTCTCTAGTGGGCAGTGGGCAGAGACGCAAATTTTCGCTCGGACGATGGACGCGGAGGCAGTTATGATCTCGCTCGACAAGCAGGCAGTGTTAGATTGGCTCTTCTCTAACAATATTGTTCAGTCAACAACTGTCAACAATCTCGACCGTTGGTTCATTGAGAAGATGACTGCTCCAAACCGTTTTGACTCTCTTCCAGCGGAACGAACACCCGCTCGACACGCATTCACACTACTTCACACCCTCTCACACCTATTCACTGACTCGATTGGAGCACTCTCTGGATATGGGCGCGATAGTCTCGTTGAGCATATACTTCCAAGAGCTATGAGTTTCATTATCTACAAGCGGCCGGACACGAACTTTACACTAGGCTCAATCTTCTCCCTGTTTGAAGAGCGTTTTCCAGAGGTGCTCAATCAATTGGAAGAAAGTGCATTTTGCACGTATGATTCTGTCTGCCGACGCGATCACAATGGCTCGTGCGAGGATTGCCTCTTTCTTTCGAACATTACCTGCGCGAATTCTAATAATAATCTCAGTCGATCCGTGTACTTTGGCGGCGAGTTTGACGATGAGACTATTGCAGGATTCAGTGATCAGTAGTAACGACAAATTCTGGACACTGAGTTCTGCTGGTGGTTTTCGGTGTGTGCATCAAAATTATTGTTATGATTACATTTAGTGAATAGGATTTTTATGAATTCAGTCTAGATATACAAACCTCTTCACAGCTTCCTTTGCTGATTTCTCATTTTCATAACAATTGATATCCATTGGCGTTAGATTCCGATTATTAATCACTGGTGCGATTAGTTCCTGCACATCACATATCCGATTGGTCTCCAATTTCTCATCTATCTCATTGGATGAAATGAGCGTCACATTCTCCTCAGCCATCGCCTGATTATCGTCGATTATCTGGAGGAGATGTGCGAACAACGGATCACCTGGTAATAACAACCGCAATGAACCACGCTCATTCACAAGTTCTGTTGAGAACGTCACGACAAGAGCATCCTGCTCAGCAAACACCTCCTGTGCGGTTTGCTCGTCCGAGTCAACCTGCTGATTCAACAGATAATCAACCTCTGACTCATCAGGAATTGACAGCAGATATGCCTCACGTACTGCCTCAGGAAACTCATGCCCACGCTCATGATTCCTCAGGCTCTGAAACGACCAACCAGCAGTTTCGAGTGACGAACTTTGGGTAAATAGATACTCAACAATAGACGGCGTCAACACCGGATCAAACCGTCTGGCATCGCTTCCAATTCTGTTAAGTGCTGAATGCGTCCGCTCGCCCCATCCAACAAGTGCAGCTTCCGTATCATACTCAACATCCGTGAGTCCAACAGCGGCCATCGTATTGCTCATCTCATCAGCATCCCGTGCTTTTTCCTTAGTCAGTTGCTCAATCGTTTCTGTATCCTCTTTCAGTGCGATATCGCGAATTTCGGACTCGATTCCGGCAAGCACAGGTCGCGTATCACCGACGACCTGATCAAAAATATCGAGTTTATCATCAAGACTCTCATATATTTGAGCGTCAATCTCATCTTCGTACGCATAATTCACAATCTTCACCACCTCATTTTCCTGCCCGATTCGATCAATCCGACCGATTCGTTGCTCAACCTGCATCGGATTCCACGGCAGATCATAATTGATCAGTAGCTCGCCTGTCTGAAGGTTGAGTCCCTCACTTGCACTATCTGTGCAGACCAAAATCCCAATTCCGTCGTCATCTGCAAATGATTTTTTGACTCCTTCTTTTCCGACGTCAACCCACTCGTGATTTCTGTACACGCTTCCGCCATCACCACTGAATATGCCAACATCGTTGAGCAACTTCAGCTCATTTGCGATATCATCCATCGTGTCAGTATACTGTGTGAAAATAACGATATCGTGATATCCCTCCTCGCGATATTCATCAATCGCGCTCGATAACTTGCTTACCTTCGGATCGGTCTTTTGTGATCGGAGTTTCGTAATAAACTGCTCAATTTGGGACTGCTCGTACTGTATGATCTTTCGTTTACTCACCTGATACTGATTGATTGTTTCGTCATCCACAATCGCCCTCACGTCAGCTTCTGATGCCTCACTCCCCCGTACTTGTGACTCAAGCTCGTCAGCATCATCAGGGAGTTTGTCACCAAGTGAATTGTATCGGCTCCGTAATGTGCTCTGAATAGCCGCAAAACTGCTCGCTAATCGCTTGCGATAGATTGTCATCACAAATCCAAGAGCGGCTTTCTGCTGGTCATCAAGCACTTCTGTCGACCGCTGATACGTGTTTTTGATGTATGATTCGATCTCGTCAAATAACTCTTCTATCTCATTATCAAGCGGGACATGCTCTGTCGAAACATCACGACGTGGCACTGTCGCGTCTAGACGTCCGTCCTCTTTCGCATCGCGTAACACCTCCCGAGTGTTTCGAAACATACGCGACTGAACTGGATTCATATCTTCGGACATCCGAACGACAAGTCTCCACCCGAGTTTGTCGTCGAGATCATACAGAATCTCCGCAGGATCATCAACAAACCGACGCTCATCAGAATCAATCAATCGCTTCAATTGCTTGCGCAGTGAGAACCGTACTCGCATGCCTTCATCAGTCTCAATAGTATCAGCAAGTTGGTCAATATAGTCAGTGTAGCCCGGATATGACGCGGCGTGATCGGCAATCATTCTTGCGAACTGCTCAAATCGTGCTCTGACTACTTCGAGTGAGAGGTCATTTTCAATATGACTGTGTCTTGATTCGTCAAATCGGTCTGCATACTTTCGCTGGAACGTTCGTTCAATCTCTCGCTCAATATCGCCAAACGAATCGCCAATTCTGCCTTCGGCTAATGTCTCACGGAGGATCATTTTTGTTCGGAAGAAATTCGCCAACTGTTTGCGGTCATCCCAAGAATCAGGCAATTCGGTCAATCGAAGTATGTCATGCAACTCCTCAATCCGAACCTGCATCGGGGTTGCAGAAAGTGCATACAATGCTCGTGAACTGTCTCGCACATCCCCCAGCAGTTTGTAAAATTTCGTGTCCGGATTCCGTGCGTTATGCGCTTCATCGACAACTGTCGCATCCCAGACTGTCTCGTCTGTTTGTGGGGCGACATGCTGTTGATTACCAGTCATGCGGGCACGGTGCCACGATTGGATGATAATAGTCGGACGATCACGCTTGTCAACAAACCCACCAATTGGTGTATCAGACCAGTCGGAGGCTGTCACATCACCACTGAGCGTCACAGTACTGCTGCTTCCATCTCCATATGACCCGGTAACGACAGGATATCCGCTCTGTCGCTCGAATCGATAGGCGTTCAGATTGAATTTGTCACGTAATTCGCGCTGCCACTGTTCCATAAGACTGGCTGGAACAAGTAAGAGTGCAGTCTCAACATCGCCGGTCTGGATTAATCGTGAGAGCGTCAGCCCGACCTCAATCGTCTTGCCGAGTCCAACCTCATCACTCAAAATGAAATTGCTCGGATAATGGCTCACAACAGTATCTGAAATCGACCGTTGGTGTGGCCATGGCGTGATTGTACTCACATCCTCAGCGAGATGCAATCCTCCTGGAGTTTGACCGTTCACAGATAGTGCACGTGCTAGCTCCCATTCTGATGGGGCATTCTCTGGTCGTCCCTCACGAACAGTTTCCCTTGCTTTCTGCAGTTGTTGCCCGCCGTCGGGTTGCCAACTCGCAATATCTTGTTTGTCAGCTTCGCTCAACTCATACACATCAACATATGAGTGGTTATCGTTCCACAACATATCGAATGTCTCCCGATCACGTTCGACATATTCTCTCTCGACATACTTCCACGATCGGTGTATTTTGAACCGCTCATAACTCCGCAACCACCCGTTCGGTGTTTCATTGATGCTTCCTTCGAAAGTGAGCACATCATCATTCGCGTCAACCCCAATCCCAAGTTTTGAATGAAACATACCAGTCTGCTGTGAGACATCAGCAACTTTGATTGACAAGTCACCTCGATCAAATAGTTCGGCGATGATGGCTAACTGAGATTTTGTCCAGTTAGGGAACGTGCCCTCGGTATCGGTTAACAGATATTCTCTCTCGCGCTGTTGCAGGTCAGCGCCAGTAATCACACGAATTTCACCGTCTGTCTCAAGCATCGAGTCAACACCTTCAAGCGCTGCTGCAAGCCCCCGGAGGCTCAAATACCCAGCAATACGATTGTACTGTTCTGCCTCAGATAAAAATGGCTCATAAAAATCTGTGAATAAATCGTCAGTTCCGCTTTCATATGTTAACTGCCAACTATTGTTGCTAAACATGAGCAATACACTCTTGATTACTTATACTCCTCAATACCGCTCTGCCTAGCACTGCTCGAATTACCAATACTGAGCTCTTCGACACTAATATCAAGATAATCACCTGTTTCACCAGCGGTGAGATCTTGAAGTATCTCTCGCGTTCGACTGTCCACAGGCACCGCCTCAAGTAGCGCTTTGATTGCTTTTTTAAATTGCTGATTACTCTTGAATTCACGCTGTGCGAGCCAGTCGCGAGTTGCTCTCTGTCCTTCTTGTTTATATATATGGAGTGCAGCATGAACAGCGTCAATCGTGTATGTGAAGCTGTCAGCCGTCGGATTAACGGGGTACTTTCGGGTTGATGGATTGTCAGCACTGTTATCGCGCAGCTTAACAATATCTTGTACACGATCACTGTGATTGTTCAGACTTACATTACCGCCTGATTTTGACCAAATTTTTGTTGGTCTCTTGATCTCGTTGATATCAATATCGGCACCGATACCAAGCTGATTCGCCTCATCAAATGGAATATCAGCATCATCATAGAGGACATTGGCAAGGATGTACCATCGCGAAACACCATCCAGTCGGTCAGTCTTGGTTGACAACTCATCGTTTGCAATGACACTGTATACCTCGTTTCGAACTGTCGTGAGCACCTGACCCGGATAGACCGTGTCACCGTACTTATCCTCAACTGGATATGCATCTGAGTACGCTTCCAGTGCAGCTCCAAATGCTTCGATTGATGTATCTATTTTACTGATAGTCTCAACAGAGAGTAGCCGCTGTGCTTCCTTCCGAGCGATAGACTCAATGGTATCTCTTATCTCCCTCCATTCAGACGTATCTGTTTCATTTGGCGTGTTGCGTGCTGTAACAAAGATAGAACTTTCAACACGGGCTTTGTCGTGCATACCGGCTTTGTCGCTCGCCTCTGTCTTGATTGGGTGTGCGGCAGTGATTGTAAAGTCAGACTGAATAAGCGTCTTCAGAATTGTATTCCATGCTTTCGTCTCTCTGTCGGTGAACATGAGCGTCAATATACCATTTTCAACGAGAATCTCTCCCAATTCTGCAAACATGTCCCGCATCATTGATTCATAGAATTCTTCTGGGTTATCATGCCGGACATTGTTGACAACCATCTGCTCGTCGTTGCTTAGATTCTGCATCGCGTCAGGAAATATGTCATCAAGCACTTCTCTATGACTGATCATCATGAAATCAGATAGTTCACCATACATAACACTATCAAAATATGGTGGATCGATGACTGCAACCTGAACAGCATTGGCGCTTACTTCCCCAGATAAGGAGGTCGCATCAGTATTATAAATATCAATGTCTGAATCTACTTGGGATACTTGAGATGCTAAGTCCTCATAATTATCAATTACATGTTTAAACCGTCTTTTTAAACCCTTCCTTTCAGCTACTATGTTATTATCAACAAACATTCTCTTCATACTGTAACTCTGACTAGCAAATGTCTCATGACCAGTTCCATGTTGAGGAAACCACTTAGCTAGTCTATTATTAAATAGAACCTGCTGATTAATTGCCTGTGTTATCAGCGTAATAATCAGCTTTGCTTTTTTACTCGCATATGATTCACGTATTCCATTCTTTACTTCATTAATTACTTCAAATAGCTCGTAATGAGTGACCAGCTGCCGCGGTGTGAATAAGTCTCGCCACTGATCTATCCCATAGTTTTTTACTCTATCACACTGTTTCGGAGCGTATTCTTCAACAAAGAAGTCCATCAACTCAAAATCAGACTCAATACGCTCACTGGCTTTGTTTATGCCTCTAAGATCTATTTCATCGCCGGCACGATATTCATATTCGCCAGTCTCACTCTCATAACTGACCCCAAAGACACTGTACTCAAACTCATTATTTTGGAATTTTTCTCTGATTCGTGCTGCATCTGTTGTAACACCACAGTGTGGACATTCAGCGTCTCCACCACGGGCGACAGGTGCATCTGACGGGTCAAACTCTGGTGTCTCTTCTCTCCGTGCATGGTTGTATGATACATTCCCATCCTGATATGTTGGCGTAATCACGTCTCCACCGGCTGCATCGTCATTCAATCGCCAATTGTTTATTAACGGGAGTCGCCCCATACAGGAGTCACAATCAATGATATACGTCATCGCATAATTCAGTATCTGACGACCAGATTCCTTTGTTGGATAATACTGACTGATTCTGTCTTTCGTCCGTTCAATTATCTCCTTTGTCCAACGATCATATGATTCAGCAACAGACCCGACCTCTGGTGCAAGCTCTAATGTAATCTTACTAATAGTAAATGGGACCGGATCAAGCTCATTTGATATCGCTGGTAGTCCGTATCGCATCGCCTCAAATGGAATTGTTCCTCGACCAGCGGTTGGATCAAGAATTGTAGGCAACTCTCCACCCCAGTACTCTTTGACATGTTGTTTATTTTCTTTAATCTGGGATTTAGAGGGGGTCTGGCTATTTGGGTTCGGATAATTATAATGATCGTCTAATGTATCGTATCTATCCTTCTCTTCGGTGTATTTTTGTCTCACATACTGAGCTATATTTGAGTCAATTTCGCTAGGTCCAATCTGCATTAATTTTAGTAGTTCGTCATCAGTTATCTGACGTTCTGGATATACAGACCCGAGTATTGCAAGTCGCACAGCTGGGATTGGTCGGGCGGCAAACCATTTTGAAAACCTCCTGCTGGCGTGCCCTCGGTTTGCCATGATATCCTTTTCATTTTCAATATCAATTGCCATGAGTGGCAAGTCATCTTCAATCGCAACCGTGCTTGGAACAGTATCTTTTGCTTGTTGTGTTTCCCTTTCGGTACTCTCTGTGTCTGAGGTATCGTATGCCATGATCAGTTAATGTGACTACTGAGAAGTATTCGAAGTGCCTTTGCACCACTCGGAACCGTTGGCGACCGCATTTTGGCATGCCAATAGTAACACTCACCAAGTGTCATATTACTCACCCCATCAGCAATCGCCTGAAGTCGATTCTGCTTTCTGACTGGGCGCAACGCTCGAAATCCAATTGACAACCGAATGCCGACCGACTCTGATACTGCAAGCGAGCCGTCACTCCCGACACAGACCGAATCCGTATCATATTCCCCAGAAGTGAGTACTGGTCTCACAAGCGAACTAATCGCGATCTTGTTTCGTTCACCACCGAGCGTTACAATCTTCAACGCTTGCCAGTTCGACCAGTCATGTGTCCCGTCACCGTGACCACTTTTGATATCATTCGGTGTCTGACCGTCTGCGATGATATCAGGGAGTTCGTGAATTGTCAGACTTGCCGACGATGACATATCATCAAATCGCTCCCTACGCGTCTGTGCGATATTATCTGGCGCAAGCTCATACAGTGTCACCTCTGGTCCTTTCTGCTTCCACCGCCGTGTCAATATGAAAACCGGTCGATCACCATATCGACCTGCAGTAAATGCGAATGGCTCTGAATTGTATTGTGTTCCGCTCATGCAGTTATGGAGTCATCTCTTGTTTCTCATCTTCGGTCAATTCAAGAGCTGTTCTCACACTCATTTCGATAGTCGTCGCACCAGGGATAATATCCTCAAGAATATCAAGCCGATTTAATTCAAGTGATGTGTCAGCCTTGATCAAGATTTCAATATACTGATCATCTGGTGACCCACTCGGTTTGTTTGTATGTTTGAGTGTGTCTGCAAACATTTTGCCAGTACCATCGAAGTGAGTCTCAACATGACTGTCATCATATCGTGCCTCATACTCAAGTTCGACAGCAACATTCTGAAGTCCATCTTGCTCTGGCATCTGTTTGGCAATCCACTCACCCTTCTTCCACGCGTCATCTCCCTGTAGTTTGAGAGTCAGTCCGTCCAATGACTGCTTGATTTCATGTGTTGAACTGTTGAAGTTGTGTTTGATTTGGGTCACCTTATCCTCAATCTCTGCGGTAATCGTATCGACAGCTTCAGTGACAACCGCTGGACTATCCGTCTTCCCTACTACTGTTTGCGGCCATGGACACGGTTGGTGCTCGGTGAGTGACTCTTCTGTATTGAACGTCCGCCCGCAGTTACTACAGTCGTAATTTGTACCACATGGTAAGTGCTGTTCATACTCTTGTTGAGTTGAGAAGGTGTCAGGACATTGTCCGCACTCAATTTCTATCTGACATGAGTGCTCAGCATACTCGCGTGTTGAGTCCAAGTAATCACCACAATCAGAGCACTGCCATGTAACGGCGACACTCTCTATCAGCGTTTCAGTCGATTCATATACTTCTTCTGAGCTGTCAATACCCACGTCCTCAAGCTCTTCTGCGGCGACAAGATTATGCGCCTCATCGAATGTGACCGTCTCATTACGCTCATCAAATATTTCCTCAAATGCACTTGGATCCACATACCCACGCTCGTGGTGATGGTTCCAGTAGGCGAATTTGCTGTCGGACTCTCTAATAGCCCGCCTGATTGTTTTCTGTAGTGGACGCGGGTCAAGCAATATCTCCGCACTGCGCTGCTTTCCAATCTGTTGTTTCAGCTCAACTGTTGTCATTGAATCGCCAACAGCCATCCAGAGGTTATTTTCTAACCAGTTCGGGCTGTACGCTGGCTCATTATTTGTAATAACTTCTCCAGAATCCTCCAATTTGGCGATAACTGCGTTAATAAGTGTACTGTCAGTAACGGTGATATTGTAATGTGCAAGTCCTTCATGTGGTTGGTCTGGCGACGGATTGCTCGGGATATATACATGTGAATACGCGTTCTTAACCAAGTTCTCAAGATCACCACGCGCTTCATCTCGCTTTGTTGGGAGTTCATCTAACTGCGCATCCTGCAACCCAAAATCATCTGGATTATCCTGTACAACGCGAACCGAAGCGAGGCGACCTGCCTTGCTCCGAGCGCGCGAAATCCTGATACCCGGCACGAGAAAAATTAGATTGTTCTTATACGTTCGCGGCTTCTTGTTTCCGTGCTTGGAGCTTGCGGACCTCTCATAAATTTTTGTGACAACAGTTTCTGTAATATCATCTGGCTCACTAATCGTGAGTGTCGACGGCTCAACAACCACAAGCTGTCCGAGCGTCTCAATCGTATCGTCAACCTCATGCACAGCCTGTGGGTTTTCATAGATTGTCATTGAGGATCCACCAAGTGCGGCATTGTATAACGTCTCATCAAGCAGATTATCAACACGACTTGTGCGCGGATTCGCCTGATTAATCGCTTTCTCGACTGTGACAATCGTCTTGAATTTCAATTGTTGGTTATTCTCACCATGTAAGTAGAAACATGCTGACTCATCGCTCTCACCAAGGAGATTCCCGATGGCGCTATTGTAGTGATCAATCGTCTCACCAGGCTTCGCGCTCGCGTATCTAATGTAATCACGACTCGTTCCTTTGCTTCCTGCACCTTTTACGAGTGATTTCCAAATTGTCGTCGTTACAACTCGGGTTCCGAGTGGTGGCTGCCCTCGATTGATCCAATATTTATCCTCATACAGGGCATTTGGTGTATCATTCGGATCCGTATTGTATATGTCATCCTTCACCGCAGGCTCAAAGTCCATCTCAATATCACCAAAGATACTCTTCAGCATCTTGCTCGTGCGCTCATCCTGTGGATGTAAATCATACAGACGAATCAGCTCACGATCTGCTGTCAGTGGACCCTGACCTTCATCAGTCCATAATCGCATGACGGCTGGGGCAAGTAACTTGAGTGCTCCACGAGCCTTCTGAAATGATGGAACGGCATCAATCTGCTTCGTTAGCGTGTCGACGACTGTTGGGTGAAACGGATATGTTTGCTCAATTCGTTCGCGTGCTTCCGGCTGTGAGGCTTCATCTGGGAATGAACTACTATCGGCATCATAGAAGTCGTAATATCGTTGAGCGATATCCTCACGCAATCCAGTCTCGATGTTATTTTTGAATAACCGATTTCGCAGGACGTCTGCAACATTACTGTCCTCAACCGGAGTGATTTTATTCGCGACACGCTCCTCAATATTCTGAAATTCCTGAATGGTCTCTTTTGCAATCGGGATGGAAACATCGGCATCCATCACCTCATCATCGTAAGAAAGGTCGCGTTCGAAAATCGTCGCGAAATCTTCGAATGCGTCAGCTGCAACACTCATGATCACCGTCACATCACTATTGTTTGACGCATAATTGAACAGCGCCATCAAGAAATTGAGCGTCTGTTCTGCGAGATTTCCATCATTAACAGACACAGCGGTTGCGTGAGATAAGTGAGCCGCAATCTCATCCATAATGATAACAGCCGCCTCATCAGACAGTGAAAACAGATTACTGAGCAACTGCTCACCAGGAGCAACGAGATTATTCCCACTACTCACTACCTGATATCCTTCAACACCATACAATTGATAGGCGATATGTCCCCAGATTGTCTGTATTTCTGGGGTATGCTCGCCTTGCCGGACTTGTTTTGGCTTGACCGGTTTCGGCGCGTACTTTGTCCCGACAAAAACAGACGTCAGTACTGATTTATTATTTTCGAGAGCGCGATACTCATGAGCTGTTTCGTCACTTTGTGTGTATCGCGTTAGATCAGGAATTTCGTCACTATGTTCAGCAAGATGGTATGCGGCAATTTGGGAGTGCGTCTTTCCTCCCCCAAATGACGTGTCAAGCGTGATAGTCCCATTTTCTTCCGGGAACTCACCACGATAATGCGCAATCACACGTTGAGCAACCGCTTCGATAACACCCGTGACACCAGATGTTGGATATGTTAAATCGAAGAACGTCTCTGTATCATCATATACATCCGGCACGTTATTCCCATATGCAACTTCGTGTGCATCAGCAGCAAGACTCTCATCTCGAATTTTACCCTGGAGAACATCTTCTCGAGGATCCCATGCATCTTGTAATGTTGGAATATCAGTCTCACCCATTGGTTGTGTCATATATGTTGATCAAATGAATCCGCCACATTATCTTATCTTATACGTTATTTGTTTGTCAGTCATAATACTATGCCTCATCTTTTCCTACATTATCTACTCAATCTAATATGTGAGATAAGATTGATATGGTATTCAAATCAATTTTCCGTATCTTCCATTGCTCTACCAGTTCATGTCCGGATAGAGACCACTATATCTCGACAGGCAAGTTATCAGGGTCTCACGCCCGAGCAGTTATACCGTAGCTAGTTCCAACACACTCTAATGACACCTTCGGCTGATTTTTCCAGTATCGACTGGCCACGTGTGATTGAGACTTCAGAAAACAACTTTATCTCAGAGTTTTATGTTCCAATGCTTACTCATGCCATCGAGTACAAGCGCGGAGTTGGCTACTTCACAACTGGATGGCTTGAGTCAGCCAGTCGGGGAGTAATAAATCTCGTCGAAAATGGAGGTGTTGCGAGATGGATTACAAGTCCAATCCTCTCAGAGAAAGACTGGGAGGCAATCAAGAAGGGAGGAGTTGCTCGTTCTGACGAAGTATTAAAGTCAGCACTAGAATCATCAATAAGCTCCCTTGAGGAGGAACTTCATAGCGAAACTCGCAACGCAGTTGCTTGGATGATTGCTGATGGACTCCTTGAACTCAAATTTGCAATACCTCATGGATCGCTGCGTGGTCAGTTTCATGACAAGTTTGGAATTGCTCAGGATACGGAAGGTCACCGTATTGCTTTTCATGGATCTCAAAATGATAGCCAGCACGCGTTTGAGAATTATGAGGCATACACGATTGACTGTGACTGGATGGGCAATCGTGAAGCAGAGGCTGTGGACATTCATGAGCGTCGATTTGACGATTTATGGAATAACGAGAAGAAAAATATAACGACTATTACACCTCCTGAGAGCATAGAGCAAGATATCAAGCAATTAAGAACAACAGACGAACGCCCATATACACCCCCGGATAATATAGAGACCAATCATACTGTGAGTAAAATATCACTTCGTGATTATCAGCAGACTGCTGTTAATAACTGGCATAATAATGGCCGCCACGGTCTCTTCAAGATGGCCACTGGGACTGGAAAGACATACACCGCTATTGGTGCTATGCGTGATATACTGCGAGAGTATGAATATCAAGATGATCCAATGCTCGCCGTTATAACCGTTCCTATGACGCATCTGGCGAAGCAATGGGCAGATAGTTTAGATGATTTCGACTATACTTCATATAAATTACTATATGGGTCGCACTGCTCTGATTGGAAGTCAGCACTACAGACAACAATTGATGGTTTGGAATTAGGGTTTACAGATAGAGAAATAATTATTACCACCCATCAGACCGGATCGACAGACTTCTTTCGTAATCAACTCAAATCAATCCCGTTTGATAGTCTCATTATAGCTGATGAGGTGCATAATCTCGGTGCTGAGATTCGGCGTAAGGGCTTAGTTCCACAGTTTAATTATCGATTAGGGCTATCTGCGACGCCTGAACGTTACTATGATGAAGAGGGGACAGAATTTCTGTCAAACTACTTTGATGACATTGTCTTTCAATATACATTAGCCGATGCAATTCCAAAGTATCTGACACCGTATGAGTATTATCCACGGATAGTGGAGATGGATGGGGAAGAGCTCGCTCGCTACAAGAAAATTTCACATAAATTGGCACGTTTAGGCGACAGCGATGATGACACAGTCGAAGAAACTCGGGAAAGGTTGCTCACAAAACGAGCAAATATACTGAAAAGTGCAAAGCAAAAATATAGTGAAATTGAGAAAATACTTGATGAGATAGATATTGACCACCTTCTTGTGTATACAAATTACCAGCAAATAGATGAAGTACAACAGCGAATGACTAACCGGGGTATCGTACAACATCGTTTTACAGCAGAGGAAGATGACGAGGAACGTCAGAAACTACTCTCTGCCTTTGCAGACGGACGTTATGAGGCTCTTGTTGCGATGAAATGTCTTGATGAAGGGGTTGATGTGCCCTCCACGCGGCAGGCCATCCTGATGGCAAATAATCGTAATCCTAAGGAGTTTGTCCAGCGCCGAGGCCGGGTATTAAGACAGCACCCAGAGAGTGGGAAAGAGAAAGCGAGTATATATGATATGATAGTCGTCCCGGCTGTGGAATCTGATTCTGAACTTGGCGCCTCAGAGAGAGGGATTCTCGAACGAGAATTGGAACGGTTTGAAGAATTTGCCGAAACTGCACTCAATGAAACAAGGGCTCGGTTGAAATTGCAAGATATTAAGCGTGAATTTCAGTTATAAGAGTCCAGAAATTGATATTTATTATGTGGTATCTGATAATTTACGCACAAATTAAAGTAGATGGTCGGATATGCATATATTGATGGATTCAGAAGAAGTCAATGAATTGATCACATCTGAAGTTGACGGGATTTCCGACAGTAAATTGAAAGGATTTATTAAAGAGATATTAAAGATTGAGAGAGGAAATATGGGTAAGGATAATTTTGAGTATAAGGAAGATTATAAAAATCTAATTAAACAATACATGGAGAGCGGTGACAGTTAATGCGATTACTTTCTGTTGAAATATCAAATTACCGACAGTATTCTGGCACACAGACGGTTAATCTCAGGACTGAGAAGAGTACGAATATAAATATTATTGAAGGACAGAATGGCGCAGGCAAATCAAATATTCTTAACGCGCTTACGCTATGCTTCTACGGACGCGAACTCCATCAAGAGTCTCGAAGCGATGATATGGAAACATTGCCATTGGTAACAGAAGACGCACTTGAAAATCTAAGTGCTGGAGAGTCAAAGAGTGGGCAGGTGAAAGTTGAACTCGGAGAATCAGAGCCGAGATATATTTTTGAAAGACAATTCACCACATATAAGATTGCTAATGGCTCATACAACGATGACATTGATGAGCTACAATTACGTCGGAGAGTAGGCAGTCAATATAAAATCATCGAAAATCCAAATAATACGCTCAATCAGATATTACCTCCAAGGGTAAAGGACTACTTCTTGTTTGATGGTGAGGCTCTGACAGAATTTTTCGAAGCAGGATATAAGCAACGTGTTGAAAACGCAATTGTTGATGTTTCACATATCGGCTTGTTAAACAGCTCACATGATCATCTCGAAACTGTTAAAAAAGAAATTAGACGTAAAGCGAATAAGTTTGAGGGTCGGCCAAGTGAGATTCAAAATACCATTGAAGAAATTGAGACAACCATATCTAATAAACGAACTCAAAAAAGTCAGAAGGAAAAAGATATTGAGGAGATTACTCGGAAAATTTCTGATATAAAAGATGATCTCCGAGGTGCAGCTAATGATCGGGCTCGCAATCTTGTAGAGGAACGGGAGAGGCTTGAACAAAAGATTGATCGGCTGAAACGGAAAAAATCTGAGGCACGGTCTGAATCATGTAAACGATTGAATATGGCTGGTCCTGCTGTCTTCACATTGGATGCTCTCAACTATACCCATGAGACTCTCATTGAGATGGAACAAAAGGGACAGCTTCCACCGAAGATCCAAGACTGGTTCGTCCGTGAACTCATCGATGAAGGTGAGTGCATCTGCGGTCGTGAAATTATGGATGATAGTGACGCTCGCAAGCATCTTGAGCAGACGCTTGAGAATGCCTCAGAGGTATCAACAGATAATCTTGAGGGGAAGGCAGAGATTCCACGAATCATCCGAGATGGGAACAATCGGGCTGAAGAGCTTGAAAAAAGACGACGACGAATGACCGATTTGTCCAAGAAAATTGAACAAACAGATAGTGATCTCATGGAAACGAAGGCAAAACTGGAAGGATTCGACGTCCCAGATGATATAAATGTTAGTGCTCTGTCAAAGCAACAAGATGATCTAGAAAAACAAAAGTCTGAATTGGAAACAGAAGTAGGAAGGATTGAGGCAAAAATAGATTCAAACCTCAAGCGGAAACAGAAGAAGGAAAAGGAGTTTCGAAAAGAAGCAAGGAAGCAAAATCGTCATAAGGAGATAATCAATCAAGTTGAGTTTGCTGACACGGCACTTGAGGAGATAGATTCAATCCGCAATACTATTTTGGGTCAGATTCGTGAAGATACACAAAAAAATCTCAATCAATATTTTAATGAACTTATATGGAAAGCTGAAGAATATACTATCCACCTAACAGAAGATTATGGTATCGAAGTCAGCGGACCGGATAGTTCAGATAATCGAATCGGGTCACTTTCTGCTGGTGAAAGCCAGGTGTTAGCACTCTCTTTCATGGCTGCACTATCGGACATCAGCGGCTTTCAGGCACCAATTATAATTGACACCCCGCTTGGCAGAATCGCTAGTGAGAATCGAAAACGAATCGCTCAGAATCTACCAACATATCTTGAAGACAGTCAGATAACGTTCCTGATGACCGACACAGAGTATGACGATAATGTGAGAAATCTTATGAAACACCGTGTCGGGAATGAGTATCGGCTTAATTTTGAGGACGGTCAGACTGAGGTGAGAGAGTATGGTCGATGATTCAGGTGCCCCCCGAGATATTTATATCCCTAAGAATAAGCGGCAGATGTTTAGTGAGCTAACAGAAAGTGAAGACTCTCCATTCCATGGTGAGAATCTAAATGATTTGTTTGTCTTTGCAGCGTGTTATGGGTATAATAAGGGTTTGCGAACAGAGCTTGAAGATTCGAGACATGCACTATTCCAGCGGAGATCTCTTAGTGAGAGTCAAGTCTGGATCCTCAAGTCTATCGCAGTAAAGGAGGTTGAAGATTCAGAAATGCTCAAAGATGGCGCTGGTATATACGAAGTGGCTAGGGAGTTCGCCAATGGTGGTGTCAATCAACTTTATAGCCAGTATACGGGACCGGGCAATCTATTCAGCAGCATAAGCAAAGATATTATCAACAAGTCTTCGACAACTGGCAGAGATGAGTGAACTGGATAATAAATGTTGGATTGAATTGCCCATTGAGGATGAGAGCTTGCAGTTTTCCTCTCGCCCAGCAGGTGCGAAGTACCAGATTGCACATCGTTACGGAACTCCGGAGAACAATGGTCATACAGTACTTCTGACAGACGGCGACCCAACTTTTCATGAGCGGCTAGTCAATCCACGAAGCACTGCCCGATCTGAAGAAGGCACAGCAGCTGTTGCCGACTGGCGTGAGTACGGCGTTTCAACAGGGAGTGAAGTGATAGTCAGAAATGAATCGGGAGACTTGCTATCTCGAATCGAATTAAATGAGAGTTCTCCATTCGTGTCACTCTCTGCTGATGGGTCCTACTTAGCGGTGTCGCCGTATAGTGGCAAGACTCGCGTTATTGAACTGGACACAGAAGAACTCGTGATGCTTCATAGTAATATTCTAGACGATCGACAGAAGCCCCGATTTATTGGTTCGGAACCAAAGCTACAGTTTAGCCAGAATAATGATAATGAACCAGCCTACGCGATTTCACTCACTGATACGGTTGTTTGGCAGAGTGATAAGTTTCAACAACACGATTTTATTAAATCATTGTCACTTGAAAAGGGGGTTGACTGGCACGAGACTTGCACTCAATTACGAGAGACATACGACAATGGCACTGTAGAAATACAGCAACGAGTAGTAAATAAACTTACGCAAGCATCCTTGGCGAATATCAAATCTGCAGACACATTAGAGATGATACGTGATAATGTTCAACAAATGTATTATGCAATGGATTCAGACAACGCTCTTCTGAAGCAGATTGTTGGTCGGGTAAAGCTATCGCCGTGAAAGCGTAGCGGGCAAGAGTGACGCGACGCGTCACCTGAACGCAATGTTCCCATTTGAATTGCTGAGCTCAGAGGCGAGCGCCGCGAACCTGCTGGAGCAGGTTCGCTGGCGAGAGGGCCTCTGTTGCCCGCGCTGCCAGTCTGAGTCGGTAATCAAACACGGCAGCTATCGAGAGTATCAACGGTACCTGTGTAAGGATTGCGACCGCACGTTCAACGACAAAACCGGCACGATTTTTGCGCACGCGAAGATCGGCCTCGATAAGCTGTTGTTCGCGTTCTACTCGTTCCTCCGGTTCAACACGAGTATCCGCCAGTTAGACGCTGAAATTGACGTTTCGTATCGCTCGCTTCACCGGCGCGTCGAGCAGTTCGCCAGAACGCTCGACGCGCCAACAATCGATCTCGTTGGACCGGTCGAGATCGACGAGTTCTATGTCTCTGCTGGGAAGAAAGGTCGCGAGCGCGATCGAGAGTCGCGCTCGCGTGCCCTCTCGAAACGCGGACGAGGAACGTATGAGGGTGATAAACCGCCAGTGTTCACGCTCGTTGATCGGGGCAGCGGTCAGCGATACGTCGTCCCAGCGAAATCCGCCGATGAAACGACCGTGCGACTCCTTCTCGACAACCACGAGAAGGAGTCGCTGAGCATCTATACTGACGGATTTCGTGCCTACGATCCACTCGACAATGATGAGAGCTTCCACCGAGAATCAGTAATTCACGGTGACGGCGAGTACGTTGATGGAGACGCACATGTGAACACGTGCGAGAGCCACGCGTCGCTGGCGCGACGGTGGCTCTCGCCGCATCGAGGCGTCTCAAAGGACAAACTGACAGCATATCTCAGGCCGTTCCAACTTCGGCGACGAATCCTCCGCAAACCGGGACAAGAAGCACTGAAACAGATTATCCGAGAAGTTCTCTGACTCACCAACAATGTACTTCACAAGAGCGTCAGACAATCATCAAAAAGCGGCCAGTATTCTGCTTGGTGATGCAAACTATCGACTGGCGCGTGCTAAAAAACGTGATCGACCCACCAACGAATGTCTTGATGCCGTTGAAGAGGCCCTCAGTTACGGATACGAGGCTCTGCCATGGTATGACGCAAAGACACTCGTGGTCAAATCTTACCGGTTTAAGACTAGGATGTATAAACAAAGAGGTGACATTGGACTCGCGATTGATAACGTAGAACAAATGTTCGAATTTAGTGAAAAATACGATGTAAGGCTCGTTACTGATGCAGATCAGCGACTCCGAAGTGAATTATTGAATTGACTACTTATGAGGAGCTCTTTGATCTGCAGGATTAATTTCACCCTCCCATTCTTTCTCAAAATACTCTGGCGTGTACTGAGATGATCGATCTTCACCCGTATTAGTATTAATAATTGACTGAAAATCAACCAACAAATCATATAACCCCTGTTTTGAGTGGTGTTCACCACTCAGGAACCGCGGAATGAGTTCTTTATCTAAATATGCGAGTTTGTCTTTTTTTGCAATCATATATGGACCTACTTCGGGAGCGAACGAATCGATCGCATTTGCACCCTGAATGACTGTATTTAAACTATTGATTTGACCCATGGAGTTGGAGCTCAATCCAGTATTATTACAGAATTGTTTCACTGCACATGCATACGCTGGATGAACCCCTCCTCGATGAATCCGAATTATTGGAGTCATCCCATAACCAATACTGTATGATGTAGTATGTATTCCAGGTCTGAAAGCAGCTAAAGCGTCTATGATCCCTGCTATGTATTCAACCGGATAGTTATCTCTAAAAGTACCAACTGGAATATCTATTTTATCGAGTGAGTCTGTACTAATATTGAATTTACTCGCGAACTGCTTTGGCTTCGGATGCCATTTGGGAGTTAACCGTTGGTCAAAAAATAATTCATAGATTGCTGTTATTAATCGGTATACCTCAGGTGGTTCTAGAATTTTGGTGTTAAAATGTTTCTGATACGGACCGACCACAAATGATAGTTCACGAATCAGTTGGGTTGATTCGCCATTCAGCAGTCGTCTGATTTTTCTAATATCTTTTCTGAAAAAGACGTGAAAATAATTATACGTATTCTGTCTAGAGAAAATATCGAATTCAATGTCATGTGCCTCAAGAAATTCTCCAATCAGACTAGTAAGATGAGAATCATCTTGAGTGCGAATTCGGAGCGATGAGCGAACTGTGAACGTTGTCTCTCCCTCATCTTGTTGAATATCAAATTGAACCCTCGCTAGTGAGTCTAATACCCCTGCGTAATACGAGATGGGTAAGAGATTATCCTGCATGCTACTCACATATGCAAGGTTTCTAATGAATCTTTCTGGGACATTTCCCCAGTTATTATCTAAAACCAACATATCATTCAGATAATAGTAACTCCTTCTATATGATTGTCTAAATCACAGTGAAATTAGATTCTGGCTATGATTGAAAAGAAAACAATCCAAGTGAGCGCAAATGTGTTTAATAAACTCGCACAAGACATGTGGGCACATAGGGTCAGTGATTAGAACAGATGTATAATAGCATGTGGAACTGATTACGTCCGGTTTCCAAAGACTCAACATTTCAGTGATGGGGGTCTGGACGGTGTTGTCGGCAAGGTCCGGGGAGCATCTGATAGAGATATTGATATTAAAGTTATGTTGTGGCCCCCTAACGGGACGCCAGTAGCAATATTAACTCCTCAGGTTTCACCGGCATAAATTGCCACAACATAGCAAACAACTGAGTCGTCGATCTCCTATCGGGGCGAGTGATTCGAACAAGTGTTTCAAACTGTTCAATACCCGGAGAATGACTGAGCATTCTGGGTCATCAACTCCGGAGTCAGTCGCAGACGATGACCATTCTTATCACACATGAGTAGGAGTCGTATGCACTTCGAGACACCCCACCTTACTCATTTCTCGACATCTTTTTGAACCATATCACGGGTCCTCCAATCCTGATTGGTAGAGAGGTCACAGTATCATGAGATCATATCACGGGAGCACCCAATCAGGGGTCAACAGCGCTGCCGTGGTGACAGCGAAGTGGATGCGTTCAAGTAGCCCCAGAACTGTTTGCGCCAGGCAAATAACGACCCAGTGAGATATCATGCCCTCCGCTCATGCGCTATTCGCCGCCAGCGACGACCGATACTGTCACGTCCCCGATGTCATTCGCCAGCGAGTTTGAATCAAATTTAGATACTCTCATTTCATATGTCAAGAATATTTAAAATGAGAGCAACCCGGTTTAACCAGGTCAAAATGCTTGAGTATATCTAATAAAAAATTAATACTCCCTAAGCAGCGCAGGATTAATTCCTTATCGAACTGTGATGTTAGGGGGTTTAACCAGCAGATTATGTATTGTAAGTATCAAGTGGATCGATGGCTTTGTGAGATACAATTTCTCAATAGACACACCTCAATTGCATCCATCTGTCCTACTGTCTGAATTAAACTCAAAATATTTGTATGCAGTCGAAAGAATTTTACTCCTGATCATAATTAAATATCTTCAAACTCACCCTCCATCTGTTCAAGAATTCCAATTTCCATGCTTTTCTTATTGGTATCTTGTTGCTGCGACTCATCCGAATCCTCAACGGCATTAGCATGATACGTTCCTGCATCATCAACGAATTTAATCTCATCAGCATCCCGCAGTTGTTGGAGAACTTGTCTAATCTTTGCCCGAACGTGATTATTTCGTGGGTGCTTTGAGGCTAGTCGCTGCTCTGAGTAATCATAGAAATCGTGTAATCGGAACTGTCGCTGTTCTTTCTCTTCTTGATACCGAATCAGTTCTTCTCGGATATCCTCTTTCCAAGTCATTGAGTAGATAGTCTCATCCAAATCTTCTAACTAAACTACATAAGTCCACTGGCAGAATGTATAGGACTAAACGAATTGAGTCAGTATAAGCCCAAGCAACGGCTTCGACGGTCGCTCCTATGATGTAGGATGCGGAGTACAAACTAGAGCAGTCTTGAGGGTGATCAAAAGCAAAATTATGTTACGCTCGCCCGCACTGCTCCGGTTCTGTTTCGTCTGTATCAACCGCGATCATATTCAAGATACTTCTTAATTGACTCTTCCCTCCTATGTAAACGCTGATTCACGTCTCATGCCTACGATATATATCTCAGTTACGTACTCAAATTGATTTATTATTTATTTAATGAGCAATTCAAAACCTGATATATTCAGTTTCATTTGAGTAACAAGAAAATGCAGCTCTCACCGATTTAGGATATAGACACGAGAGTATATCAATCGGAAAGGTCAGCATGTTGAGAGAGTAAATCCTGAGATATGACAATGTGAGCATCCCGAGTGACTCTAGCGTCCACACCACAATTATATGCATAGCTAGGCGAGGAAAGAGGTGTGAATCGTCGCTCAGGACTTGCCGTTTCGATGCTTGTTATGAGTCTCTGGATGGGACAGATGGCTTTGAGTGAATCGGGGCTATCATCGGTAGCGCTGGGTGTTGCAACCCTTGCACTGACCTGTCTGAGCGGTGCACTCATCTCTGGATTTTATGAGCCTGAGGCAATCCCTGAGGAAGAATTAAGCCCCCTTAGGAGTCGTATTCTCCTTGCTATGCTTCTGATTGGCGTGGTAGTCTCTTTGTTATCATTCTTTCTCTAGTGTAACTCGGTGCTGACTCGTGGAACGCACCACTTGGACGGGTCAAAGAGGTCAATCAGGTATCTCATAGCATAGTCATACTCTGTTCGAAGAAAGAAGTCCTCTTTACGTTGTCCTGAACAGTTAATAATGTCTTTCCATTCGTCACGAGAGAGAGTCATCTGGATTCTCATCGAGAGAGAGAGACATCTAGCACAAGAAATATGATGTATCGTCAATATCCGCCAGTGTGAACAAGTCGTTGTTGTATCATGGATCACTGCTAAGTTGTGGCGGAGTGCTCGTACTTCTCGGAGCGACGGAGATAGGGACGGAATTCAACAGAGTACTGTCCGTTCTGTTTGGCGTTGGAGTGATTCTTGTCGGTGGATATCAGTGGAAGACGATGTCTGATCCGTCTGTTGAACTCCCCGCAGACTGGGTTGTGTGGGTAATGACTGTGATGACATTCATCTCGATTGGCTTCATAGCCATCACTGTGCTCGGAGTTGGATAACATCACACCTTACAGGTTCAATAACTCTGATTTGTGTCATACTCGCTAAGCGATATCCCATTCTGATAGAAGAGACGATTGCTATTTGCTGTTTGCTATTTGTTGTTTGATATCGATTCATCGATGCAAACGCTGAGTAAAATCCACACGGCGAATACACATCAATCACAACCCTCTCACGGAATTGTTACTGCTTATACTCAACACCCCACAGAGGATTCCCACCCCGTGATGACACGTGTGTTTCACACAGAAGACGTCCAACAGATTGAACAGCTGACTGTCTTCAATTACTGATAGCCGCGTTCACTTTCAGATGAAAATGAATCGTTCGCTTCTGCTCTATTATATATCAATGGTGATTTGTGGTGGTGGATTGATTCGTATCGGGTTGTCAGACACAGGTCTCACGAGCATACTATTTCTCATCAGTGGAATCGGGGTTGTATTCAGCGTGAGCTATGAGTGGGTGACGACATCTGATCGGTCTGAGTTACTCCCCTCTGAGTGGGTTATTTGGGTTGTGACTGCAATGGCACTCATGACACTCGTGTCGAGTGTCGCTATATTTATTCAGGATTACATTTTCGCTCTGAGTTCCTGTGGAGTGTGCAATTAAATTGAATCAGATCAGCGGATTAATTATTAATTCTATACATACCAGCGATGTGATCGGTCAGTGAGAGCAAACACGACCACCGTGAAGCCTGCTCATGCTGCACTACGCACGTAGTTATTTGATGATGTCTTCTGTATTAATTGTGCAATAGATTTATATAAGATGCAAAACATAACCAAGGTGAATGGTAACATCTCACACGGAAACTGTGACGGTTGATCGTATTAGTAACAGCGGCAATCCAATTGCTCAGCAGCAGCATGCTGGCAAGAGTATTCATGTGCCTGCTGGTGATATCGGAGATACCCTTGAGGTTCAGTTGGTAGATAAGGGAGGATATTTTATTGCTCGGCTTGTCGACCGCGCTGATGAAGTCGAACCCCGCCAGCCGAGTGTCAGTTCAACAGCCACAGTTAGTGACAGTGCAGGGAATCTTGGGACTAAAAGCAACTCACAGTCCCACTCATTTACCATCCGAACATCTCCAGCAGGCGGGAGATCTGGGTCCAGTAGCGGAAGACAGGCTCGCGCACGGATGTCTCGCCGGAAGAAATAATAAGTACTCGGTCAGTTCGTGTCATCCCGGATTCTCATTTTTTGTATCAATGAAGCGAGAGATAGTCAAATCATACCTCACGGACATCATTATTACGAGATATAATCAATGATATCTCCAGGCTCTAAGCGTGAAGATTCTCTCACAACCTGTTTTTTCTATCCAGACAAGACATAATCAAGGAGAGCAAGAAGTATAAATCCAATCAAAAGGGTTGCTATTCCGAAGATAATCGGTGGAATCCCCCCAAATATCACAGAATGTTGAGCAACCAGACCGATACCCCATCCACCGATAAGAAGAATGGGTGTGAGGATAGCCATGAGCATCCTCGCGATTCGTGGGTGATTCCATTTAGCATCATCTGTCGAGAGCAATCGAGAACTGAGTCTCCCTACGAGTGTGGACATGCCTCAATTCGATGGTTGCAACGGCAAGTTATCATGGTTATGATAATCCTCAGATTGTCACAGAAATCACTTCAGAGTGAACACCGGGGTCAAGCCCCGAGGTCGTCGGCTTGAACCGCGATACATCATCCTGGATATCAAGAAGTCACACTCCAATCAGGTTCCGGTACGCGAGCAGCCAGGCAGACACTAGCAGTGTCGCCGTGACGACAGCATCGTGTATCTACCGGGCAGAGGCTCCGGGGGAGGGATTCGCCGCGGAACGTCGAGAGGATGGCATCCGCAACATCAGGGTCAGCCGCGATGATGTATCGTTTACCGGCTTCCAGTCGCGTCTCAGAAGTGGTTATCCGATCTCCCCCTGCTCCGAAAATCACGAGACTCTTCTCTGAAAGATCAGCACCGTCGAGAAACTGCCCTGTGACCAGCGACTCGGAATCCAACGCGCCCGCCGCCAGCAATATATGGACGCGCTCTGTGCTCGCCTGTGTCATTTCCGCCGAGATGAACCACCCCGTGGCGTCTGTGCTCTTTCAGTCTTCTGTGCGTTCCTGACGCTGGCGGTCTTTCCGATTGAATCCGCCGGTCGTCCCTTGATTGCGGGCTTGGGAGATACTTTCCGAGACTGACCTGTGGGCTGCTTCGGCGCCATCACCGTCATGAGCCATGTCCAGAGATCTGTCGCGGTCCATTCCCATCTGTTCGGCGGTGAGCGCCGCGTCTTGGTTCGCGCCAATAAACAGGAATTCCCAACCGTGCTCCTCACGATACTCCTCAACCCGCTCGCGGACAACGTTCTGGGGTGTTTCGGAAGCGTTCTCTTTGCCATCGGTCAACACCACGATAATAACATTCTCGACGTCCGCAGCCGCGATGTAGTCGTCAGTTTCATCAATCGCTCGTGCGATAGCGTCGTGTAAAGCGGTCTTGCCACCCGGGCGGTAATTATCGGTGTCCAGCGTTTCGGCATCGGCGATTTCCGACCCCCGGTACACCAACTCGACGGTGCTATCGAAGTCATACAGCGTCACCGCCGCCTCACCCTCCTCTTCGCGTTGCTCCATCAGAAACGTGTTAAATCCACCACGGGTGTCGTCGGCGATTTTTGACATTGATCCCGACGAGTCTAGCACGAATGTGACGTGTGTTTGAGACTTCATGCGCAACAGTCATAATCCCGCAGTCAAAAGTCATTCGACTAATATTATCGGTTTTTGGATATATTCAGGCATCAATCCCCGTCTTAGCGCGCTATCCTATTCAGCAGATTTGTCTTAGCATCTCATCGAGTGAGTGAGAAGCACATATCACTGCATATCAAAACCTAGAATCCAAGAGCACAGACCTAAGGGTCACAATCGGTTTTTGTGTATCAGAGGATATGAGTCTCACAACTACTGACTTGACGGTAGAGTCGGATCATTTGACTTCAACGAACGAAATGGTGTATCCAATACAAGCAGATGGACATGTCACAGCATCATACCCTACCGATGAGACAGCATATTCACGCCAGTGTACGCGGGATATGCTCACTCGGCTGATGAAGCATGAACACGTGTGGGACATATACGCTGGGTTGTCTGAGTTGGCAGATAATACATGCGAGGAGACAGATGATTGATTCACTCCCCAGTCGTCCACTCAAACCCCCTGAGGTGGATGAAGTGGAGGCGCTGGTTGACTCAGGAGAGGTATCACCGTTGACGACGATGAAGGTGTTTCCAGATGATACATTGGCGCCATTTGATGAGATCGATGAAGCCGGTGATTTCCTGCATGTGTATGAGGCACTGCGTGTATACAGTCTCATTCACGTCACCGAAGAACACGGCACCACAGTTGCATTCTCCGAAGAAGATGGAGAGTGGGTGCAGGCGATTGAAATGACAGCAGAGTATGATGCAGATGAACTTGAAACGCGCACACACGAGTTTGTTCAAGAGCACATGAGCATAGATATTGATACTGATTTTAATCCAGTGCCAGTGACATCGGAGTCATCTGATGGAGATAATAATAATGCCGATACATGACCCCCAGGAGGATGGATTTTGCTACACATGCATGAGATGAATTAATTCAATTGAATGCGGATACTCGGGGACTGATGACACTCGAACTCGATTTGGTGACACAGTAGATGATCTGCTATCTGTACTCGTAATCACAATAGAAGTAGGTATGAATCTCAGCGATTCAACGTGACTCATGAGGTCAGGCACGCGCTGGTGGCTCTGTTCTCGCTCAGAGCGTAAACTCTGTCAGCGTCTCAGGATTGACAACGTGCATGGGCTGTTCATCGTTGAGAAGCGCCGTAATATCATTCACGGTCAGTTCACTATGCCGTTCGATGACATCCTGCGACGCTGAGGCGATATGCGGTGTTGTGACGACGTTTTCCATCTCTAATAGCGGGTTGTCTTCAGCAATTGGCTCCTCGGGGTACACATCGAGTGCTGCGGCTTGTATTTCGTCGGTCCTGAGCGCTTCAATGAGCGCGCCGTCCTCAATGAGCGCAGCCCGTGCCGTGTTGACGAAGTATCCATCACCAGGCATTGCCGCGAACTCTGCCGGACCAATCATATTGCGTGAACCTGGTGCAACTGCGGCATGAAGACTGACCACGTCACTCTGTTGACATAATGATTGAACATCTGTCACTTTATCGACCTGGAATGGTTCCATCTCAACGTGGTCAACAAACGGGTCATATGCACGGACATCCATCCCAAAGCCGTCACCGGCTCGCTTCGCGACTCGCCGTCCAATCCGACTGAAGCCAACAATGCCGATTGTCCGATCGCGAAGCTCTGGTCCCCGAAGCGTTGTGTATGGTGATTCGGATCCGATTCCCCACGTTACATCTTCACGCTCTCCACCTGCTGCGGCGTCTTCCTGTGGGGTACCAGTATCTCTGCCCATCCGTAGTCGATGATGAGCCTGTGCAATATTTCTCGTTGCAGCCAACAGTAATCCCATTGTGTGATCGGCAACAGTCTCTGCGTTTCTGCCCGGTGCATACAGGACAGGAATTCCACGATCAGTTGCGGCACTGATATCCACGCTGGCTTCAGGACCACCCCGCGGACAGGCGATTAATTTGAGATCATCGGCAGCATCCATGAGTTCAGCTGGCACACCCTCAAACCCAGAAATAAAGATGTCGACACCTTCCAAACGCTGTGTCAGCGTATCGACCGGCATCCGTCCGTCTCTGGTTTCAATTGGATCAAAATTGACATCAAATCCAAGCTCTGTCAATCGCTCAATTCCGGATTCAGTGAAGTTTGACGTAATGAGTACATTCACAGTTGTGTACAATCTATACAATTACATTATAACAGCAACCTATTAATACTGTTGTATACTCATGTTTTCGCGGACATGACTATCATATAGTATTTCACGTCTGATACACTACCGCGTTTTTGACGTTCTTTTGAGTATATTGACACCCTATGTGTTTCAGGAACACCAACGGGGGCACACGACTCAATCGATGAAGCCCAACTGGTATGTCAGCGTCTACCCAATCTCACGGAGTAACCCAGTTGATCAGTATTCGTGAATCCAAGTGTATCGGGATGCCGACCATCGATAGTGATGTGATGTGATGTGACTTACGTCTCATTAAGACATCCGTGTATGTCTCTTCATGTGACCCGAGGACATGGACGAGTGGTCGATACCACGTGTGTTCAATTCGTCGATAACATGCCCGAAAACCACTAATTCATCCATCGTGACCAGATATTTTAGACTCACTCACTTTGAGATTGTCCCAGAGTTATCGACACTCGATGAGGATTATTGTGGGCTCTCAGCGTAACGGTCGGCGCATGAGCGGTTATGTTTATGTTGGCTTTATTCTGTGATCACAATCACGCCGCAAACCACGACACGAAATGGAAATTGAGTGGGTGAGGGTGACGACGTAACAACTGAAGCTCACGCTCTGAATCGGTCCACAAAGTGAGTGCTTTCGGTGACGTTGCCGTTCATCATATCAATTAACTCTAAATCATCAACAAACTATCGTGTTGTAGACAGAGCCTCAGTTGTGCGTTTCTGTGTTTGTGATTGGTGAGCGTTATTTATATTACTGTGAGATAATATGTATGGATACATCCATATTCTACAGATGCAACGGTTTCAATTGCATATCTATACCACTACACTGGTCGCTGGCGGAGTTTTGATTGGAGGACCAACAGCGTACTCACTCATCAGTGGCGAGTGGAGTCTCCCGTTACTGATCCGGACAATTGGTGGGTGTGGACTGATGCTTGCCGCTGTCGATACGTTACTTCGAACCGACCCTGATGAGTTTTCGATTCCTCCCACAGGGCTGGTGTTGCTGGTCGGTGCTGTCTGTCTTTGCGGTCTCGGGACGGTTCTCTTTGTCATCTCTGGTGGGTGATTCGGCTAACTGATTTAGACTGCCCTCCGAATAACGACCTCATTCGAGAGACAAACTCTGTATTCAACAATAGCTAATGACAGACGGGCAGTCTCAGAATAAATACGACACATGATGTCTGTATGTCTCTTCTATATCAGACGTCCCCACGAACTCAGAGACTAGACACACTTCGGGTAGCAACTATGTTCGAACTCATCGCGAGTGAACTGAGTAATGTCGTCTGGAATTGCCGCGTCATCGCTGCTCAGTTGACATCCTCCTTCGCGTAAACACGGAGGAATCCCACGGCACCGCACCGCTGGATTGGGATATTAGGGTTTGCAGTCTACCACTTGACCCTGCGGTTGGAATCCGCTGGACAAGTCGTGAAGGTAGACTCCGGGCTGTGCCAACCAGCCGGTACTCCTATCCTCGTCCAAACTGGCCGAAGACTCGGAGTTACTTTCGTCGTTAATGTTGAGGCGGATGTTCTCCGCCCCATTCACATCAGCGTTGAACGCATCGTCGTGTTCCTCGCACACGTACAAGCTGCTATTTATAACGCACAAATGCTTACTCAACCGAGAACATCACTCTTTTATTGATGACTTCTGTCACATGTTCAGCGGCGTCTCCCATACTCATATCTGTCGTTCCAGCGGATATAGTAATATAATCCAATTTGACATTCTGATACCCCCGACAGATGAGATTACTGACCGTCACTATAATATGATGACTTACGTGAATTATATCGGTGTGCTTTCTCGTATCTGCTCGTGGGTGCCCGGTCTGTTGCAGGGTGCATGTATCCTCCGAGTGATAATATCTATTTATCGATATGACAATTTTATTGATGAAATTCATGAGATAAAACGTGATATACATAATAGAATTGTGAATACGCATAATATATCAATAAAAACTATCTTACACTTTTCGGCTCAGATGAATTATTAAATTAATGACTACTATATACGGATGTTATAACACCCGTACTCTCATTATACTCTACATAATTTGACCTGCTGGAGATGAGATATGATACTCAAACATAGCACTGGCAAACTACATGATTCAATGATTCATGATTGAGCACAGGAAATAAATGCAGGAGTGATTTCATGATGCTCCGTGTATTTGATTACTGAATCGTTACTTCTCCATCCTCCACAGTAATATCAACTAAGCTTGTCACGTCATGTTCAAGTTCATCCATCGCAGACTGACCGATTTTCCGTATGACGACAACAATATCTATTATTTCTGTCCCGATATCGTCTAATGCCCCACAGATTGCTGCAAGTGTTCCCCCGGTCGAAAGCAAGTCATCAATAATCAGTATACGATCACCTGCTTCAATATCGTTGATATACATCTCTGATTCGGAGTATCCGGTTGATTTGTGCAATGCTACTTCTCCAGGGAGACCATACGAGCGTTTGCGAATAACGACCAGTGGGACATCCGTCTGAAGCGACAGCGCTGTCGCTAGATGTATACCCATCGCCTCGGGAGCGACAATTTTGTCAACATTAAAGTCAGACTGCTGCATGATGTCAATGACGACTTCCCGCAACAACCCCGGTTCCAACACCGGGACTCCATTGCTGATTGGATGGACTAAATACTCGTATCCATCCTTATCAATAATCGGTGCTTCATGCAGTGATTCATGCAGTCGTTCCATATGCTGCCGTTTTCAGCAATAGTAAAATACCCTTTGTAATCGGGTTTAGTACTCACAAAAAAGCCAGAGAATCCCAAAGCCAAACTAACGATCTTAATCTAACACTGGCTGGACCAGTCTAGAAATGTGACCTCTCTCAAAACCCGCTATTGCCGGTGCGACGGGAGTTGTCGGGTCATGATGGAGCGACCGACTCCCACGGACATGTCGAGTGTTCAGGTGTTACTTCGAGCCGATCCATCATCGAAAGTCGGGAGGGATTAATTTCTGTTTTCGGACGCAATGCAGCCGAAACAAGGAAGCCTCGGGGCTTGACCCCGAAGTGGTTCACTTCATTGTCTATGCTGGGGGAGTGACTTACGCCATTTTGATAGTGATATCCTGTGTGCCGTCAGTAAGTGTACGCTCTTCAAGCGTTTTGAGTTCTTCGCGGCTTGCATTCACCGTCGCAAAATGGTTACCCGCCAGTTCACCAGCAGGGCTTTTGAAACAGGTCGGTCCGCAGGACCAGAGTATCTCCTGTTCATTTTCATACCCTGGATAGAGCAGTAAATCACCGATAGAGGGATAGACGGTGTGGTTTTCACGTGGTAGTTCCGACAACTCGATATCGTCGATATTGATCCATGTCGCGATACCACTCCATCGAACGTGCATGAGTTCTGAGTGAAGCGGCAGAAAGTCCAGAACAGCTTCGACCGATTTGGGGGCTTTTGTCTCCAATAATGTTGCCGTGTATGATTCATCGCCCACAGTCAATTTGATCTCACTCATTGATTCCTCCAACTTCTTATTTGAGAGGATTGATCCCGTTGGTTACGGTGGCAGTCAAAAACAATGGCATTTGCAACAATGTAATCTATCACATCTAATAGCAGCGTAATCATGCATAAATAACACGAAGATGTTGACAATTCTTTCCAGTTATCGACGAAAATATCGATTAAATTATTATACCACGAAACACAGTGGCAGCGTGAGACGTATGAATCTCTTTTACAATGATCAGAAAATCATCGTTACAGATAGTCGTACGGTCGGATGGGACATGCAATTGTCAGTATATCTGCCTCAACGTACGCCATCAATAGCAACATATGATGATAACCCAGTCACTAGAATAACATTAACATCCGAACAAATGAGAAAACCTGACTCAAGTGCAAATCCCAAGCCGAAGGCAACAAATTGCGGTGGAAACTCGGTCAGGACCGATATATGAACGTTGATTTACTCGTCAAAAACGGGACACTGGTAACAACTAAGAACACTATAGAAGCTGACCTTCTTGTCAATCAGGGAAGTATCGTTGGGATGGTCGCACATGGAACACATGTCGATGCTAACGCTACTGTCGACGCATCTGACCGATTGGTGCTTCCCGGGATTGTTGATCCACATGTCCATATTGAGGGTCCAAACACCATCGATTCCTATGAGACCGGAAGTCGGGCCGCAGCCCTCGGGGGCGTAACGAGCATCATCACCTTCGCCTGGCAGGCATGGGACGAACTGGGACCACCATGGGCAAGTGATCGCACACTTCACGATGCGGTTGAACGTCAGTTTGACGCCGCAACGTCCTCACTCGTCGATTACAGTGTTCACGGGACAATTGGTCGAGACGACCCAGCGGTCCTTGATGAGATTGAAGATCTTGTGGAATCTGGTATCGTCTCGTTCAAAATGTTCACAACTTACGACTTTGGACTCTCAAATGGGTTCATCGAGCGTGTCTTCGAGGAGATCGAAGCGACTGATAGTGTCGCCGTGCTTCACACTGAAGATGATACCATCTGCTCAACACGGGAAGCGACGATGCGCAACACCGGGCGTGGGGAGCCGACAGCGTACCCAGAGTCCCGACCAGACCACGCAGAAGCGATGGCTGCGGACGACGCCGTCCGAATGGCACAAGCAGTGGGTAACAAGTATTACGGCATTCATACATCTTGTCAGGCAGCCGTTGAGGTGCTCGCCGCAGCCCAAACTGATAAGTCTCAGATTCGTGGCGAAACATGCGTTCACTACACCACTCTCGATAGAAGCCGATATGCCGAACAGGGGTTATTACCAATGATTGCACCGCCGCTTCGAACACCCGATGACATCGAGGCGATGTTCAAGCATCTACAGAGTGGGACTCTTGATGTTGTTTCGACCGACCACGTCGCATTCACGCGCGAGGATAAGCAAGCGGACAACTGGTGGGACTCAGAATACGGAGCAAACGGACTTCAGCGCTCACTTCCGGTGTTCCACGACGAGGCAGTCGTCCAACGAGATCTGTCGTATCCAGATCTCGTCCGATTGATGTGTTCGAATCCAGCTCGTATCTTCGGTCTTGTTGATAAGGGGACGCTCGAGCCGGGCACTGATGCTGATTTTGTGCTTTTTGATCCAGACGCGACTCAAACAATCGATGCAACCGATAATGCTTCGCGAGCTGATTTTTCAATCTATGAAGAAAAAGAAGTAACCGGAAGGGTCGACGCGACATACCTTCGGGGTGAATGTATTGCAATTGACGGGACGGTTGTCGGTGAAAGCGGGTATGGAAAACAGCTAAATCGAGTCCCGCCCAATTGGGAGAAGTGATGTTGATACGGTGGGCTGAACATCAGAAGCGTCGAGACGACTGAGAGTTCAGTTATACATAAATAACAGTGCCCTGCTCTCATTATTATTACCAATCATGGTTTCTGGTCCTGCGCGTCAGCTCGTGCATCAGATATATCAAGCGACTCGGCAACCTCTGTGGCTGATTGACGAATCGAATCAGCGTCGGCGATAGTGACCGTTCCGTTTTCCATCAGTATGTTACCATCGACCATCGTAAATTTGACATCATTACCGCGTGCGGCAAATACAAGATATGAGAGAACATCGTACAGTGGTGTTCCTCGTGTGGTATCCGTGGACAGTCCGATGATATCAGCCCGCCAGCCTGGTTTGAGCTCTCCAAGCCGGTCAAATCCAGCGGCTTTTGCACCGTTAATTGTCGCCATTTCAAAGATATCTTCCATCGCTGCCACAGTTGGGTCTAAGTTATCGACCTTCTGTAACACGCTTGCTTGTTTCATCTCGGTAAATGGGTCAAGCGTATTGTTACATGGCGGACCGTCGTTTCCAAGCGCGATGTTAATTCCCTTATCGAGATAATCGACGACAGGAGCGATCCCACTTGCGAGTTTCATATTCGATGAGGGGCAGTGAGTGACGTGGGTCCCGGTCTCTGCGAGTAACTCGCGCTCAGACTCATTCGTCCAGACACAGTGTGCAAGAACAACATCCTCACCCGTAAGCCCGACCTCATCAAGCCAGTGAATATTGCGGTGCCCCGTGTCCGCTTCGACGGTCTTGATCTCATTTTGATTTTCGCTTGCATGGGTATGAATACGGACACCGTCATACGCATCTGCCAACTCTCTCGTCCGACGAAGACATTCTTCTGTGCAGGAGACGGCAAACCGTGGCGTCACAGCATAACGGATACGATCATCATGACTTCGGTGGTACTTTTGAATCAGTTGTTCTGTTTCAGCAAGCGCATCCTGTGTCTCCTCAATCAGTCCATCTGGTGATCGCTGGTCCATCAATACCTTACCCAGCACGCCACGGATTCCCATTTCGCCAGCAGCCTCAAACGCCTGCTCAGCATGGGCGACCGAAAGGTGGTCAATCGCCGTTGTGGTTCCTGTTTCAATCAATTCGAGATAGCCAAGTTTAGCGGCGATTTCCATCTCATCAGCAGTCAATGTGGCTTCCATCGGTAGTATGTAGTCGTACAACCAATCGATAAGCTCTGTGTCATCGGAGATACCACGACCGAGACTCTGGACAGAATGAATATGACCGCCAACCATACCTGGCATAATAATATCGTAGTGCTGTTCAGGGTGGTCTGGATACTGCTCACATATATGCTCCCGATCACCAACTGCAATGATTTCAGTATCTTCGACGACAACCGCCCCATCCGGTATTATTCTCGAAGAATTTTGAACGATATCTCCAGATAATTTCATCAGTTTTGCTAGAATGTGGTCTCATACATAAGTCATCTGCTCGTATTGGTGTCATTGCAGTCGATATCTTGAAACCGTTGAGTTATCCCTCATCTTCATTTGAGGAGTTTTTTGAATTCTGTTTCGATGACAGCATATGTGAACACCGATTGACCAGATCAAAGTTATATTCGTAGACGGAATTTCGGTGGATATCAAATTCAATTTGATGCTGAAGAGCGTGTGATTATTTTCCTTAGAATACGAGTTCTTTCATATACCAGAATGATGTGACCAACCGTCTCTACGCTCGAAGGCATGGTAGCAGACCTTGGATATCTTGTATTACTGATTACTATGAGGGTTGTTTGTTGTTAAGATAGGCTTTCAAAAGCATTAAATTGTGACCATGTAAATACAAACTAATGGACGAAATCGGATGTATGCAGTATGATTATGGATATATCACGGCGTAGAATACAAGATTTCACATTTCATCCTCACGGAGGAAGAGATGAATAACGAATTAGAGATAGATCGAAAGGCCGTGCAAAATGATCTTGAACGGTCGGCTAATTTCGGGATGGTTGATACCGATGACGGTATTGGGCGCACCGTGCTCACTGGGACGCCAGCGAATTTTGCTGCTCGTAATTACTTTGTTGATCAGCTGGTTACCGCCGGACTTGATGTATCAGTCGATGCCGTTGGTAATATTACCGGGCGCTGGTCACCGCCAGAATGTGATGACTCTGCTGACCCAGTTGCCGCAGGCAGTCATCTCGACTCCGTTCCTGAGGGTGGGATATTCGACGGACCACTCGGTGTCTACGCTGCGCTGGAAGCAGTTCGCACTCTTAAACGGGGCACTCAGACGGTTGACCGCCCGATAGAGGTCGTCTGTTTCACTGGTGAGGAAGGAACACGATTCGCAGATGGAGTCCTAGGCTCCTCAGTCGCAACAGGCAAACGATCCGTTGAGGATGCACTCTCGCTCAGTGATGGTGAGATAACCCTTGAAGCGGCATTAGAAGATATTGGATTCCGCGGTGAGGGGCGAATTGACGCCAGCAAATGGGATTCATGGATTGAATTACACATCGAACAGGGGATGCTATTAGAGCGCGCCGAGGAGCCGGTCGGCGTGGTATCCCGAATTACTGGAACAACACGATGTCATATCCATATTGAGGGTGAAGCAAACCACGCCGGGACCACGCCAATGCATGACCGAAACGACGCACTCGCTGCAGCAAGCGAACTCATTCTGACGATTGAGTCTGAAGCACAAGACATCGCAAATCATGAAAGCAACTCAGCTGTTGCGACCGTCGGGTCGCTCAATGTTGAACCAGGCGCAATAAATGTCATTCCTGGGACTGCGACACTAGATATAGATATTCGAGATGTGAAACACTCCTCAATCGATCGGATACTGCAAACGATCAAGGACACTTGTGAATCAATTCGAAAAGACAGAGGTCTGTCGGTTTCAATCAAAACGCCGTATAGCATTCCTCCGCAACCGATGACAGAGCGGGTCCGCAACGCGTTACGAGATGGTTCCGAGCGATTGGATATAGCGCCACCCACACTTTCCTCGGGTGCAGGTCATGATACGATGCAAGTCGCTGATGTCACTGACGCTGGAATGCTTTTCGCTCGATCTCGTGGCGGTCATTCTCATAGTCCTCTTGAACATACGGATTGGTTAGACTGTGCCTTTGCAACGCAGGTCTTGACCAACGCAGTGGCTAAACTTGCCGGTGCAGAGTGAATACCTCAATAGCCATGGACGGTAAGCTCACACCAGGACAGTCACCTCGACTATCTGTACGACTATTCGTTAACAAAACCGGAAGCCACAGACCGGTTAATTATTTCAACAGCGATGTTAGCTCCCTCGGTAAGTCGTGTATCCACCCGGTGACAGTAATAATGGAACATGGTAATGTTCGTCTGCGTTATCGATTGTGAACCGGACTGGGACCTCTCCGAGGAAGGTGCTTCCAAGTGGTTTCTCTTCATAATACGTCCCAACATCAAACACGAGTTCATAGGTTCCAGGCTCAATCTCTTCGGGACCTAATAATGGTTCCTCAAGTCGTCCATCGTCATTGGTGATGCCTGATGCAATCGTCTCGGAATCCTCCTCAAGCCGTTGGAGCGTCACAGAAACACCTTCTGCGGGACCCTCTCGACTGGTATCGAGGACATGTGTTGTCAGCCCAGCACTCATTTTTCGCTCCTCTCAAGATCACTTCGATCCATCGAGAACTGTTGAAACCCGGTTGGAGCGGGTGGTTCTCGGAGCACCTTACCATCGTCATCAAGATCATCATCACGCACACCAATCCACGTCCGATTGTTGGCCTCAAAGCGCACTGAATTGAGCTGGGAGAACCGTTTGAGGATTCGTTGTCCAATTTGATAGATCAGTTCTTGAATCGAGTTGACATCCATGTCATCAAAGACAACTTGAACGATATCACTCACCTGCTCGGCTGGGACGTATGCTTCAGGATCCGAACCAAGGGCGGTCTCCGCGTTGTCGTATGTCCAGAAAATATCGAGACCAACATACAATGTGCGGTTTTCTCGTTCTGGTAGCGTTGTATACTCGTCTTGAACATATCCAGTGAATGAATTATCTTTGACCTTCACCAGTTCGATTCCGGTGACACCGCTTGTATGTTCAGTAATTGTTATTCCGGCATTTGTTTCATCAATACGGAGTTCAGCATAGCCTGATGGACTATCTGAAACGCCAAATACCAACTCACTTGGAGTGAACTCTCCGTCATCTGGAACCTCCGTTTTATCGAATGGGAGTTGGTCGGCTGACATGGTCACAGCCTCCATCTGTGAGTATGTATCAAGTATTTCTGACCCAATGTATTCAAGCAACCCCTCGAGAGTCGCACCGTCATACTCGCCCATATGATGATAGATGAAGTTCTTCATCGAGTCAGTTGCCACTACCATGCTGTTGTCACCGTCACTGAATGATGGCAGAAAGTCCTCGCCTTCTACCTGCATTCGGATATCTGCCCCAAATAGAATATTCTCTCGACCGTCAAACGTAGATTCCGGTATTGTGCGCACACCTTTCAGTGGTGTTGCATACGTTCGGTAGACTGAGACGTTCTCTTTCCCGTAGTTCATTGTCCGGTCGTCAGTAGAGGAGTTCTCGTCGCTGATCATCGCTCAATAATATCTCCACATTGCTGTCGGAACATGCAATTCAATGATTGTTTTACTTTTTCATCGCTCACGTTGTCAATTATCATTTTCCAGTTCTAACTCTCGAACCAACGTGCAATATATCTTGTTTTTCAATACGATATTCAAAATAGATATCTCATAGCTACCGTTATGATTCAAGAAAATGCTACGGCGCGAATAACTCCTGAAGACGGAGCTTTGCGATTTCATGCACCTGACTGAGTGCAGTTTCAAACTCCTGGTCTCTCTCGTGTTCGACTCGATCCTCCATTGTGGTCTGTATCGCCTCGGGCGACTTATTTTTAACAGCCATGATGAAGGGAAACCCGAACTTCTCGCGATACTGGTTGTTTAATTGCTGAAACGTATCGTACTGCGCTGGGCTTAGATCGGTGAGCCCAGCAGAAGCCTGCTCGGTCTCTGAAGCATCCGTCATTTCGGTCTGCTCACCAAGGTCAGGGTGAGCCCTGAGCAGTTCCAATTGTGTATCCCGGGATGCGCTGTCAACCGTGTCCCGCATCGCATCATTCAGCGCTTGGACCGATGAAAACGGTCGCTTTGAGTGAACCTGTTCTGCAACCCACGCAGATTCCTCATATACATCACTCAGCAGTTCGACAAACTCATTTTTCTCAGAATTATTTAATTCCTCAATACTTTTATGTTTCATCTTGTGTAAATATGTAACTCTGATTATTTAAACTTCGGATTATAGATATTTTTATTTCAGCAGTTTCTTCGTATTAAATTCACATATAGATTAAAAAACGCAACTTTATTTGATTGATATCAATAATATAGCTATCAAACCATACATTTATCGAATATAAGGTATATATTGGGTGGATTGATATATCTGTATATTTCAGATTTTGTATGGGAAAAGAAGAAGTGGCTAGTGACGGGGGTAGTTCGGTCGTACAGTACGGCATTGAGGACCGCCCACCGTTAGGAGAGGCACTCCCACTTGGGATTCAACACGTCCTTGCAATGTTCTTAGGTAACGTTGCGCCACCATTGATTCTTGCGGGTGCAGTTGGTTCGGTTACCGGTCAAACGACCTTTCTCGTTCAGATGGCACTTATCGTCGCCGGAGTCGGAACAATCATCCAGGCATTCCCGATTGGTCCAGTCGGTGCACGATTACCCATTGTCATGGGGACGAGTTTTGCTTTTTTGGGACCGCTAATTGGAATTGGCAATCAGTTCGGTATCGCCGCGGTCTTCGGTGCTGCGTTGGTCGCAGCGCCGGTCGAAATAGGAATGGCGTTCTCACTCGATCGATTTCGAAGCTATTTCCCACCGCTGGTAACCGGTATCGTCGTGATGCTTATTGGGCTCACTCTGATCCCGACAGGAATGAACTACGCAGCCGGTGCCTCAGCAGGACCATCAGTCGAAAGCTATGGGTCATTACTCAATCTTGGGCTGGCAGGGCTTGTGCTCGTTGTAACAGTCGCACTCAACCAGTTTTTCAGTGGATTTGTCCGCGTCATCAGTGTCTTCGCCGGTATCGCCGTTGGGTACGTCGCAGCACTTGCCGTTGGAGTCGTTGATTTCTCTGCTGTTGCAAGCGCAGGATGGTTTACTGTGCCAATTCCATTGAAATATGGACTTACATTCGAACCAAGCGCGATACTCACCGTTGCGTTTCTTTATATCATTACTGGCGTCGAGACGATCGGAGATATCTCCGGGACAGTGTCAGCAGTTGGTCGTGATGCTGATGAGAAGGAATTCCGAGGCGGACTCATGGCTGATGGTGTGATGAGTATCTTCGGTGCGATATTCAATGCAATGCCAAATACATCATACTCCCAGAATGTCGGTCTCGTGAATTTTACCGGTGTTGCAAGTCGGTACGTAGCCGGTATCGGTGGCGTGGTTTTGTTAGCGCTTGGCTTCGTTCCAAAAGTCGGTGCCGTTGTTTCGGCGATGCCTGATGCGGTGCTTGGTGGTGGTGCTTTGATCTTGTTCGCAATGATATTTTCTTCTGGAGCACGCATCATCAACCAGAACGTGACACTCAATCAGCGAAATTCAACTATTCTCGCGCTCTCGATGGCACTTGGACTCGGTGTAGCGTTTCGACCTGAAGTGCTTCAGCAGTTCCCGACTGAGGTTCAGACACTGTTTGGCTCCGCTCTTGTCACTGGTGGCATCGCAGCACTGGTGTTGAATATCATTCTTCCCGGTGGCAGTGTTGGCGTCGGCGAAACTGAGTACTCACCCGGTCTCCGACCCGATGATGAGGCTCCAGACGCTGTAGCAGACGATTAATTTCAAAATAAACACTAATCGAATTACCAACCATTTGTATGAAGAATCACAGCGAATTAATGAATTCGAGATAACTAGTTTGAGATTGCTTTTTCGAGTGAGCGACGGACATACGGTCCAAGCAGAGCCTTCCGATAGTCGGCAGATGCCTTTTTATTATCGAGTATTACGTCGGTATCTATGTCATTGCCAGCAGCATCTGCTGTTGATTCAATTGTTTCCGGGGTAATTATGCAACCTCGGAGAGCCTCCTCAGCAGCGGTAATCCGCACAGCATGCGTTTGGAATCCGTTTGCTGCGATTCGAGCTTCACTGACGCGACTGCTGTCTGCATCCTCAAATAAAAGATCGGTCGCAATCCCAATAACCGAGCCACCTGATGCAGGCTCTTTCTTTTTTGCATATCCTCCACAGCGTTTTTGTTTCCAGCTATCGATTTCAACGGCTGTCACAAGCTGTGACTCCCCAAGGCACGTCTTGCAGGCACCGCAAAAGAACTCCGCTGCTGGGACTATCTGCTCGCCGTCTGGACCAGCAATGTGGATGCGCGCCTCGGATGCACGCAACGCTCCGGGATAATCGTATGCTGGGTGTGCACGCGCGATATTACCACCAATGGTTGCGACATTGTGGACCTGTATTCCGCCACTAATCTTCGAGATCGCCGCTGGGAGTACAGGCACAAGACGAGCAAGCAAGTCGGAATTTGTTATTTCTCTGTGCGTACTAAGCGCACCGATTCGAACTCCTGAGTCTGTCCGCGTTATGCCATGCAGTTCGTCAAGATGACTGATATCGATGAGCGTCCCGGGTGCGATTTTGCGCTTTTTCAAGAGTGGAATTAGTGCTTGCCCACCAGCCAATGGCTGACTATCCTCGATTTCCTCGAGCAGACGGATAGCATGCGAGACGCTATCGGCGCGAGTATACTCGAATGGCTCTGCATGCATCTATGTGCCCTCCGTGTTGATTGCCCGCCAAATCTTTTCAGAACTAATCGGCGGTGTCATCGGTTCAGGGTCGAACGGCTCAATTGCGTCTTCGATTGCATTCAATATGGCACCAGGAGCCGCAATCGATCCCATTTCGCCCATGCCTTTTGCCCCATGTGGCGTATGCGGCGAGGGTGTTTCGGTTGAACGAATGGTTATCTCAGGCATATGCTCTGCTTTCGGAAGCGTGTATCCGCCCCGAGAGCCGACTCGTTCTGTACGGAAGGAATCAGACAGAAGTGTTCCGTCCTCACCATACTCGACATCCTCATACAGTGCCTGTCCAACCCCTTGTGCAATTGCGCCGATGAGCTGTCCCTCAACGATGGTTGGGTTGATTTGAACACCACAGTCCTCAGTCGCAACGTAGTCGAGAAAATCGAACTCACCTGTCGTGGGATTGACTTCGATGACGGCAATGTGTGTCCCAAACGGCCATGTGCAGTTTTCAGGGTCATAATATGTTTCTGCCGCAAGCCCTGGTTCCATATCATCAGGGATGTTTTGTCCTAAGTGAACCTTTGACGCCATTTCATCGAACGAGAACGACTGTATATCACCGTTCTCAGTGGTAGCGGTGAACTCCCCATCGTCATATGTAATCATCTCAGCGGGGACAGCAAGTTCGTCTGCAGCCACTTCGATACCTTTTGAGATGATTTTTCGGCAGGATTTGGTCACAGCACCCCCACTGAGTGCCGCGGTACGACTCGCGAATGTCCCAACTCCCTCATTTACTTCTTTTGTAGAGTTTTCAATAACACGAACATCATCGAATGGGATATTGAGCTCATCTGCGGCGACTTGTGCTAAGGACGTTTCGTGTCCCTGTCCATGATTTGAGCCGCCAGAGTAGACAGTCACATCTCCTGTTGGATGTACCTGCACACTACCATATCCCCATGACGGAGCGTCAATGTGACTAGCCGGACCAAGACCAGCAACCTCAGTTGCACAAGCGAATCCAATACCAATATATCGGTCTTCCTCTCGAAGACGTTCTTGTTTCTCGCGGAGGAGTTCATAATCAATAGTCTCTAACCCGAGGTCGAAGTTTCGTTCATAATCACCACTATCATAAAGAGCGCCACCTGGGGCTTGATATGGAAATTGATCAGGCTCAACAAAGTTTTGCTTTCGGACCATTGCCGGATCCATATGTGCCTGTTTCGCAACCTTGCTGACCAGTCGCTCAAGCATTAATATCATTGGCACTGATGAAACGCCACGATATGCGTCAACACGGGCTGTGTTGGTCACGACACCGGTGACGTGAGAGTATGCAGTTGGGATATCGTACAACCCGGTCATGAGAAGATTGCCAGCCTCTGCAAGAGAGGCTGCCCCCCATGCAACCCACGCGCCAAGGTCATATCGAATATCCGCCCGGACCCCGAGGAGATCGCCATCATCAGCCATCGCGATTTCCCACGTTCCCTCATAACCGCGACCGTCGTTCTCGACGAGTTGATTTTCAGTTCTGGTTGCTCGCCATCTGACCGTCTCTTCTAACTCGATAGCACACCACCCAAGGAGCACATCAGCGGGATAAGGATGTTGACGGGCGCCGAATCCCCCACCCATATCAGGAACTGTCACGTCAATATGATGTTCTGGATAAGCAAGCATCTGTGCCATCAATCGCCGGTACGCATGTGGGATTTGCGTCGTCGCCGTGAAATCAAGATGTCCTGATGCTGTATCATACGCAGCGATTGCCGATCGTGGTTCCAGTGGACTCGGTGAAAGCCGCTGTGGGTCTTTTTCGAGTTCAGCGGTGTAACTTGCTTGTTCGAACATCTCCGCAACCGACGCCTCATCACCCTGACCAGCCGAAAAAACAATATTATCTGGGACTTCCTCGTGTATCGCTGGCGCGTCACTAGCAAGCGCTTCGGTTGGCGTCAGCGCCGGTTCTAAAACGTCATATGTGATATCTATCGCCTCAAGCGCATCGCGGGCGATTCTTTGTGTCTCCGCTACGACGAGACCGAGGATCTCTCCGTGATAATGTGCTTTTTTATCGGCGAAACACCGTTGCCAGAGCGCCTTATCAGGATAGTCAAGACCAGGCATCGGCGCGGCAAACAATCTGAATGGGAGTGGTGTCGATGTCTCACATTGCTTGATATCTTCAGGAGTGAATACCTCAACGACATCGTTCATCTCGCGTGCGGTCTCAGCATCAATACTAAATCGAGCATGAGCCTTTTGACTGCGGATAAACTGAATGTGGAGTGCATCCGAGACATTGATGTCATCTGTTCCTTTTGATTCCCCAAGCAGAACTCGCCTGTCCTCTCTACGCTGTACATCACTACCAATACCACTGTCGGTCGCCATATCTACTCCTCCAATGCGTCAGACGCGACATCAATCGCATCAACAATATTCTCATACCCGGTACAGCGGCAAAGATTCCCCTGTAGAGCCTCACTCCGAATCTCGTCTCGTGAGGGGTCGGGATTATTATCAAGATATTCATCAACAGTCATGAGTATTCCTGGGGTGCAGTAGCCACACTGCAGGGCGTGTTCTTCTGAGAAGGCTGTCTGAAGATCTCCAAGAACCCCATCATTAGATAATGTTTGAACCGTTCGAATCTCGGAGCCGTCTTCTTGAACGGTTAATCTTGTACATGATTTTATTGCTTTCCCATCTACGTGGATCGTGCACGCACCACAAAGCGTTGACTCACAGCCAATATTGATACTGGTATAATCGAGTCGCTCGCGGAGCGTCTGTGCTAACAGTTCTCTTGGCTCGACGGAGACAGAATGAGACTCACCATTCACTGTCAAATTGACGTCCACTTTTTCCGAGCTCATTTGTATATCTAGCCTATATCAGTGTATATTTGTAAATAATTTCTTCGATATCTGTAGACATACATACGAAAATAAGCGAAAAATAACATAGATCATGAATGTATCCGCCTTCGTTGCGTCAATCCTCTTGATGTCCTAACAATATTATCGGCACGCGTTGGAAGAGATTAATCATACGACTACCGACTGCCACAGTATGTATACACCCACTGTTCTACTTCGTTGTCGTGAGTGCTGATATTAATGCACGTAGTTGGAGACGATGCGTCCAAACAAACATTGCATCAGTAAAACGAATAAAAAAGATTATAGCTGAATGTGAACGTTAATATTCAGGCGTATCGAACCAGTCGGCGCCGAACGCGCGCTCGCATTTCTTCGACTTCTTTATCGGTTGATTTCTTCGCGGGAGCGTTTATTACTATATTGTCCATATGAACAATTATCAGCCGATAATTAAACATTTTTGGTATATCTGAAAATGTGATAGGCGTGAGGTTTACATTTACAAAGATCTCCCGAATATCGTTCTTTGGTATAACATATAGAAGTTAGATCCTATATTAGTTGATATGGTATCATAACTCGGTATATCTCATAATTGCAGCATCGAATATAAGAGACGATTACACATCTTTCATGACGTGCAATCCAAACCGAGGGGGTATTACAGTATCCGATATCAAAGTATTCCGTTCAAGAACTTGGCACTTCTCCTTCGATACCCTCAACATAGCTGCCCATCTGGCTGAAGAGGAATTCATCAGATTCACCTTCGAACTGGCTTCCCTCCCAGACGCTGCGCTCACCGTTAATAATTTCTTGTTTTTGTGTTTCGACTTCACTGACAATATCATCACTAACCTGCGGACCGAAGTCATCAATATCGATCACGCCTGACTCAAGTCCCTTCCAGTACGCATCAGACTCCCACTCGTCGTCATATACTGACTGTAGCGTAGGCTTGTAGAATTCTTCCCAATTAAAGATAGCCGAGCTACCATAAAATTCGCCACCAGCGTCAGCCATTGACGTTGTGTATGTGAACGCGTAGGCGTCGTTCTCGGCGGCGGTCTGCACAGCTGCGGTTGAGGTTTGATGATTGTTGATAACATCAGCGCCGTCATTGATAAGCGTATTTACAGCCTGCGTGACAGTTGGCGGATCTAACCATGCGTTTGTCCATCGAACACCTGCAGTCACATCTGGATTAACACTTCGCGCACCGAGCACGAAGGCATTGATCTGACGGACCAATTCGGGAATCGGGAACGCACCGACATACCCCAACTGGTTCGACTCGGTTAGCAGCCCGGCAGCAACACCACAGAGATATCGTGCTTGATACAATCGACCATAGTATCGACCCATATTATCCGTTGTTTTGAATCCTGAACAGTGCTCAAAAACCGTGTCTGGGTATTCCGGTGATAGTTCGGCTATTGGATCCATAAAGCCAAATGTTGTCCCAAAAATCACGTCTGCTCCACCGGTGATGTACTCTTCCATGACGCGTTTAACATCACTGGAATCAACCGCTTCAGAGAATCGAGTATCCAGCCAGTCGAATTCGTCATCAACAGCTTGTCGGGCATCCTCATGCGCTCGGTCCCAACCGACTTCACCAACCTCAGACTCATACAGGAATGCTGCAGTCAAACTATCTGTGGAGTCACTACTACTATTATCACCACTACTACTAGTACCACTACAGCCAGCTAACCCGGCTATACCTACCGTTCCTGCCGCTTTTAATGCTGCTCGTCGTGTGATCGGCTTTTTACTCATCGTGATTAATTCCTCCTTCGGTATCGTCAATTGCTGTTTGAGTGCTCGTCGTTTGTTCGCTTATCATTAATAATTGGTATTGTTTCATATTTGGCTTAATTATATAATGTTTGTTTACTACTTCTATTGGCAGTTTGCCATTCAGACACATATTCTGCATATTTATAAATATTTGTTATAAGTCGATTTTTACCTGACAGTATGTCGACTCAGGGTGGTGATTCCGTATAGATCGTGTATATATTCATGTTGTGGTCCTCGAGTAAGCCGTTAATCAATCTCCCGACTGTAAGACTGAACCAGGGCTGAAGGCTGCGCGAGTTGACGGTTCTCTGCTCGAACAACGGTAATGACCAACACGAGCAGTGTAACTATATACGGGTACGTTGACATGATAGTTGGATTCATGACAAACTCGATCATTGGGTTAAGCAAGCCAGAGAGCGCTGTTTCTGGCGCGAGGGTGAATTTCAGACCTTGAGAGTACAACTGAATCGCATTTAATAGCCCAAACAAGTATGCGCCAACAAGTATTCGTCCCGGTTCCCACCGCGCGAAAATAACCAAAGCCACAGCAATCCAACCGTTTCCAGCAGTCATGCCTGATGACCAGATTTGATTGAACGCAAGCGAGAGATGCGCACCTGCAGCACCAGCGAATAATCCTCCAATAATCACAGCCAAATATCGCATTTTAAACACGTCAATACCCATTGTGTCTGCTGTCTCTGGGTCTTCACCAACAGATATCATTTCAAGTCCAATATTCGTCTTATAAAGAAACAGCCAGACAACTGGGATCAATAATAGCGCGATGTAGTCTGTAGGCGTGCTGTTGAATAGCGCTGAACCGATTATCGGAATCTCAACCAGGAATGATCCAATGATTGGCAGAGTCACTTCGGAAAATCCTGAAACAGAGTCACCTGTCCAGGGATTTCCGAAGTATGTTGTCAAGCCAACACCAAGAAGTGTAAGCATAATCCCACTTACAGCCTGGTCAGAATTAAGTGAGACACATAAAAACGCGTGTAGCAATGCCATTGCACCGCCAGCGAGAATCCCAATGCACAGACCGAGCCACGGACTTCCAGTTATCGATGTGACAACGAAACCAGATAGCGCACCGACGAGCATCATCCCCTCAACACCGAGATTAAGCACGCCTGATCGCTCACTTATCAATTCCCCGAGTCCTGCAAGAATGAGTACCGTACTCGCGTTGACCGTTGCATTTGCCAACCCGGTTACGAATCCCGACATCACACATCACCTTCCGGGTCACCGGGTGCACTTGGAGTTGGTGTCTGGTCGAGTGATAGTCCCACACTATAATTCTTGAAAAATTCTGCGGTGATAAGGAATAATATAATCAATGCTTCCATAACATTGGTAATTGCCGAAGGGACGCCGAGGCTTGTCTCAATGCTGGATCCACCAATGAACAAAACAGCAAAAAACAACGCTGCGAGTAACACTCTGAACGCGCCGTTACGACCAAGTAGCGCAATTGGAACTGCAGTAAATCCATATCCAGGATCAAACGATGCCCGCAATCGACCCTCGACACCGGATATTTCACTAATACCAGCGAATCCAGCCATCGCACCGCCAGCCATGAGTGCAATGAGATATATCTTTAGCTTGCTCATCCCAGCATGCTCGGCTGCGTTGTCGTTTGCACCCATGAACGTGATTTCATATCCAAGTCGCGTATAATTTATAATAGCATATGTGACTGCAACGAGGACTATCGCCAACAGAACTCCAGACGGAAATCCAATTATAGGGATAGACGGAAGTGTCGCTGCAGTCGGAAGCGATGCCGACTGTGGAAAATTTGATTCAGCTGCCTGTAGTGGTCCACGAACGACATAATTCAATAGCGACTGCGCAATAAAAACGAATAATAGCGTGGTTATGATTTCGTTGATACCATATCTTGCCCGTAGCCACGCCGGGACGGCAATCCACATAGCACCTGCGATTCCGCCGGTAATAAACATCAACGGTAGTAGCGCATATATCGGAAGCGAGACACTCAACCCAACCGCCGTACCGACAATGGCTCCGATTATAAGTTGTCCTTCTGCACCAATATTCCATAGTCTCGCTTTGAGCGGTAGATACACTGCCAATCCAGCAAAAATCAATGGCACGGCTTTCACTAATGTGTTGGTAATGCCAAAGCTGGTAGTCAGCGTCTGGACGAACATGATATTGTAAGCTACCAAGGGATTAACCCCTAAGCTGAAGAGTGCAAATCCACTTACAATCAGCGCAGCCAGTATTGTGAATACCGGAGTCCCATACGCCATCCACGTTGGAATGTTTGACCGTGGGGTTAATTCGACATTCAATTTCATTAGAAGCCACTCCTGCCACCGTCAGCAGCTATTTGCGTCGGTTGCTTGACTTCCTCTTTGCCACCGTTCATTTCAAGGCTAATGCGTTGGCGATCGGCTTCTTCTGGGGTTGTCTCGTGAACAATCTCTCCCTGATAGATAGTCAGAATTCTATCGCTGAGGTCGAAGAGTTCATCAAGATCTTCAGATAATAAGAGGACCCCGGTTCCCGATTTTCGCTGTGCAACGAGTCGCTCCCGAATGAATTCAATAGCACCCACATCAACCCCCCTGGTCGGCTGGTTCGCAACTAACAGATCTGGTTCACGCAACATCTCTCGTGCAAGAATGAGTTTCTGTAGATTCCCTCCAGATAATTCTCCTGCATTAATTTCTCGAACATCATTAATTCCTCGGACGTCAAACTCCTCGACCAAGGTGTCTGCATATTCCTCCATCGCCTCATAATTGAGTTTGAATCCATCAGAGAATTCAGAATCGGCGTATCGTTTCATTACGGCGTTATGCATGATAGAGAGTGTTCCTGCACAGCCGTCTCTGTGTCTATCTTCAGGAACAAACGATACACCATTATTGATGAATGCATTTGGCGACTCATTGGTTACATCATCGCCAGTTATTTCTATTGAGCCGCCTAGCGTCTCTCGGACGCCGACAAGGGATTCAGCGAGTTCTTTTTGCCCGTTTCCACTGACTCCCGCAAGTCCGACAATCTCACCGGATCTGATACTCATGTCCACGCCAGAGACAGCTTCAATACCTCGATCGTTTGTTGTCCGAAGTGATGAAACATTGAGTACCGTTTCGCCCACCGAGACGTCATCTTTGTCTACATTGAATAATACTTCCCGTCCAACCATCATCCGGGCGAGGTCATCAGAGGTCTGCTCGCTTGTTTCGACGGTTCCGATATCTCTGCCATCTCGAAGGACTGTCACACGGTCGGTGACTTCTTTAATTTCATCAAGTTTATGTGTAATTATGATAACCGTGAGACCTTCATCTGTTAACGTTTTAAGCGTCTCAAATAGTCGTTCTGCCTGTGTGGGAGTAAGCACCGCTGTTGGTTCATCAAGAATTAATAAATCGACATCTCGATACAGTGCTTTGAGAATCTCGACACGTTGGCGTTCGCCAACACCGAGTTCCCAAACAGGCACGGTAACATCAATATTAAATCCATAATTATCAGATAACTGTTGTATCTGTTTTTCCGGTGTATCAAGTCCGAGCGTGAATCGTGAAGCAAGGCCCTGGACGATGTTGTTAGAAGTGAGTGAGTGAAGAACACCTGATTCGGATCCACTATTATCTTTGAATGCCGCAATTGGCTCTCGTTTCCCTAGAATAATATTTTTCGAAACAGAGAGGCGTGGAATCAATTTAAAGTGCTGGTGAACCATACCAATACCTGCATCAATTGCATCTTGCGGAGAGTCCATTTCAAGACGATTATTATCAAGCCAGATATCCCCTTCATCAGCCGAATACAGTCCATATAGGATCTTCATCAGCGTGCTCTTGCCTGCTCCATTCTCGCCTAATAACCCGTGAATCTCGCCTTTTTTTACTGACATCGATACGCTATCATTCGCGACAACCCCCGGGAAGGTCTTAGTAATATTTTCCATCCGAACAAATTTGTCATCACTCATTTATTTATTGTAAATCTATGTCAGCTATTAATATATAATTCCTTTTTCTTTGGACAAATTTGCGGACGAACGCAGTTATTCTATCTTTTTGGGTGTTATTATATAACACTCGATAGTAATTGAAAAAGCGTCGAAATCCAGTGCTAAGATGATATATAATCAATTGTCTATCAGGAAAGCCAGATTACTAAAATATGTATTGTATTATCATATCATCATATCATCATATTATCATATTTGACGTGAGAAAACCATAGATGTATATTAATCATGCAAAAATAATATGTTATCACATGTATATCCGATCCTTTGTAAAGATATTTATCTTCACACCAATAGATGCCGCCGTATGAACAGACAGTCACGGTCGAAAAATACCAGTGAGAGCCTCCATGATCAAACAATTCAATCACGGACAACATGCCGATGACGGAGTTGCTTGTTATCAATGGGACGGTTATCACACAGGATGCCGACCGAACTGTGCTCACAAATAGTGCCGTTGCTGTCCAAGATGGCAACATATCCGCAGTTGGACCGACTGCTGATATCACCACCAATCATGATGCTCAGACGATTATTGATGCCGACGGCGGAGTCATTATTCCTGGGCTCATTAACCCACATACGCACGTCTCGGATATCCTGCTTCGGGGTTCATTCGCTGAAAACCGCGGTCTACTTGACTGGTTATATAATGTCAAACGACCGGGAACACTGGCGATGCAACCCGAAGAGCATGCCACTGCAGCGACACTATACTGTATCGAGGCAATTCTCGCAGGAGTGACGACATTTGTTGAGAACGACACCGAGGTTCTCTGGGATGATTGGACAGATATTGAGGCGAAACTAGAAATATACGATCAATCTGGTATTAGAAACATCTATGCAGCGGGAATGGTTGACTGCGGCGCAGATAATGCATTCCAAGAGCTTGTGTTGGACATTCAGACTCGAGATAATGATGTTGACCATCCACCACTGGAAAGATTTGTTGAGGAGACCGACACTGTTCTCAAAGAGGTCAATTCACTCATTGAGGCATATAACGGGACTGCTGACGGTCGGCAATCGATATGGCCAGCACCAGTCGTCGTTGAAACTACAACGAACCGCTGTTTCCAAGCGGCTTATGCTCTTGCTGAAGAACACGATGTGATGACGACTGTCCACGTTGCAGAAGCAGAAGCACAGGAGCAGCGCTCACTGTCAAGCATTGAGTATCTTCGAAATATCGGATACCTGGGTGATAGGGCGCTGTTGGGTCATTGTGTTCAAATCGATGAGAATGATGTTCGTATTATCGCTATGACTAGTACTAAGATTGCACATAACTATATGGCGAATATGCGTCTTGCGACTGGATTCGCGCCAGTAGCGGCGATGTTGGACGCCGGGGTGACGGTCGGACTTGGCACCGATAACTCGATCTTGAATGATACGGTCAATCCAATAAGTGATCTCCGAGCGATGACTGGAGGGCACAAAGGATATCATCGTGACCCAGGTGTCGTTTCGACTCAGAAAGCATTCGATATGATTACCATTGACGCCGCGAGAGCTATTGGTCGCGCCGACAGTCTTGGCTCCTTAGAGGTTGGAAAGCAAGCAGATATCGCTATCGTCGATTTTGACCATCCGCATCTGACCCCCAGTCCGAATCCAGTATTCGGTCTTGTCCACGCCGCACAAGGATTTGAAGTCGACACTGTGATATGTGACGGTGATGTTGTGATGCAAGACCGACAGATACGCTCGTTTGATGAGCCCGTTGATAGTGTCTTATCAAGAGCTGAAAGGATGGCTGCAGATCTCGTTGACCGCGTTGGATATGCCTAATACTGCCGGTTGTGTCAGACTAATACGGTTCAACATCGGTGTGTCACCGTTTTATGCTTCGCTGAGGAATGCTTACTCCTCTCGATTTGCGCTGTTTGAGTCCTGTCATAGATTCCGGTAACAGGCGGGGGAAACGAAATCATCAGTATCGTTCGAGTTAATATCAAAATGATGTCTAATACTGAACACGTGCATGAGCAGGTTGATGAATCGGTTGAAAATCGCGAAATGTGGGCTCGACGTCGTCGAGAAGGGATTCCGACAAATGAGAATTTACTTGTTATCACTTGTATCGACGAGCGTATTCCGGTTGAGGAAACTCTTGGGATTGAACTTGGTGATGCGCAGATCTTTCGTAATGCCGGTGGTAAAGTCACTGACGATGTGATTCGCTCAGCCGCGCTGACAACGAACTTCTTTGATACTGACGAGATTATTCTTATCAATCATACAGATTGTGGAATGATGAGTGCCCCTGATGAAGCGGTTCGTGAGGGATTTGAAGCCGAAGCTGGTGATCTTGATCAAATCGATCTTGACCCATCATTACCAGCATTGAACATTGATGATGCTGATATCATGGATTGGGTGAAAATGACGGATGATATTGATGAAGCCTGCGCTACACAAGTTGAACACCTGCGTCAGTCTGAGCTGATTCCTGACTCAGTCACGATTACAGGATATGTCTATGAGGTTGAATCTGGTGAGTTACGGCGTCCTGGTGACCGCGTCGGTGAGATAATCAGCGAGCGTCAGTAATACGCATGAGCACATCATTCACGCGAATTGCCTGAAAGATCTAATAGCTTATCATACAACGACAAATCTGAGATCAACTAGCCTCTGCATCGCACACTGGTCGTCTGTTGTGTGCGATAGTCAGTAATTGTGTTTATCTCATATTCTTTTGACTCCGGCGGTCATCATGTGAGAAGGAGACGAAAATCCGTAGCTTCAGCATATGTATTGCTCTATAGATATATTAGCAAGCGCCATGTGACCCTCCAGCAAGAATATTAGTATGCAAGATTCGAATACGCAACCAAACTATCTACTACTGATCACTCAATGAGTACTATTGGAATTATCACCGATATTCATCTCCGAGAAGCGTATCATGATGAAATTATTGAACGACTGCATAAAATAAAGCACGAATATATGAATACCGGTCAAATTGCACATACATTTATTCTTGGAGATTTACTACAGGACTCGGCTCTGCACGTTTAAATAGGGGCGTGATGTAGGCAGCATTGAAACTTGATGCTGCCGATTACGGATTTCCTCTCGTGCACCGACGTGCTGGATGAATTCGACTCGCTATCATATCATCAAACGACTCACGCCAAAACGTACGTGACAGGTCTTGCTGCGGGCCGCAGCAAGACTGTAACCGGAATTGCACGAGAGGTCCTTCCTGCCGGAAGTGACCGAGCACTCAACAAGTTCATCACCGAATACGATTGGGATGAGGATCAGCTCAATCACGAGCGGTTAGAGGAACTGCAAAAACACGGAGAGACACGCTGGTCACAAAACGGCTATATCGTTATTGACGATTCAGTCATCCAGCGAACCGGGAAGTCCCTTCCCGGTGCTGGAGAGTTCTACGATCACTCTGAGGGTGAGCCTGTTTGGGGACAGAACCTCGTCTACGCGTTCTATACCGATGATAAAACGTCCTATCCACTTGCTTTTCGCCAGTACGAGAAGGTCGACGACGAGGACGAGGAAGACGAACAGGAGACAAAATACGACCTCGCACGAGAGATAATCACGGAATTAGAAGAAGAGGTAGGTGTGCCTGCGGGCACCTACCTCTTCGATGCATGGTTTGCTCATGACTCCGGTCTGATCGAACACGTCGAATCACACGGCAAGGACTGGATTGGACCACTACGGGGCAACCGACAGGTGACCTACGCGAACAAAGAGAGACGCGTCGATGCGCTCGAAGAGTGCATCGACAAGGAAGAGCGAGAAGTTGACGGTGAAACGTACAAAATTTGGACTAAGACAGTCCCTGTCTCGAAATTAGGTGAAGTTCGGCTGGTAATCACAGAGAAGGTTACCGATGAGGACAAAGAGAATCCAGTAAAGTATCTTGCGACGAGCAAGATTGACGCGCCTTCGGCACACATTATTCGGAGCTATTCGTACAGATGGCGAGTAGAGACATTCTTCGAGGACTCGAAAGAGGATCTTGGCTTAGGAGACTGCGAGGTTCGTGATTCTGACGGTGCCAGTCGTCACTGGCACCTTCAGATGCTGGCCTACAGCCTTCTTCGGCTTGGTCCGGAATCGAGCGCCTCGGAGCGACTTGTCTCGAAAGCCTCGTCGCTCCGATCACAACTCGAACACGGTCTCAAGGAGACGATCTACAACATGTTTTCCTGGGTGCGCGATCAACCAGACCGCGATCTCGATGGACTGATGGAAGACATTGACCACCTCTTTCTCCATTCTGAGGGTAGTTTATAAACGTGCAGAGTCGAGTACAGGAATCAACAAATCACGCTGATCGAGAGCATTTAGATGAGATCAAATCAATATTTGATGAATGGGTGTCACCAGTAACCTATCTACTCGGTAATCATGATGTAGCCACACATTCAAAGGACGAACTCAGTGAAATCCTTGATCAAGATAGATTTCATGGGATAGTTTGGATTGATAATCAAGCATATGTCTATCTTGACTCCGTCAGGGAAGATGTCGGGGCTCGTGGAATAATCGGTCCCGAACAGCGCAGTTGGCTTGATGACACGCTACCATCAGATGCGATTGTATTATCACATCACCCGCTTGGACCATTTTCAATCGAAGATAATGTGTGGTTTGGAAACTATCCAGAGCGTGCATACCCATGGGATCGTCAAGAGACGCTTGAAATCCTCCAAAAGACGGCTAAAGCAAGCGTAAGCGGTCATATTCACCAGCCAGGACGCACGGCATTCCGTGGAGTTTCACATATATCGGTTAACGCCGTGAGCAAGCAAACCCCAAAGAACCCTGTCAGTGGGAATTATGCACGTCTCAATACTGGGGAGTCACTTGAAATAAAAACAGGTCATGTAGAGTAACGGAGTCACATGCTGTGTAAAATACGTCAGTGCACGATAACCCCCGAATGGCTGAACGGATGGACAATATAACAGGGATATCATTTCCTTTGCCACCGTCTATGATAGTAACTTCCAGTGCGAGGCGAACAAGCGATGTGATGAGGAATGTGCTACCCGACTGATTGACAAGATTGATTATATATCATCGTATAACTAATGTGTCAGTTCAAAAGTAACGCTCGTAGAACTACTCCAAGTGGGACTTCACTTGGAACATACACGTCACGTGAGTTATTTATGATTTCAGGATTTGACCCAGTGGCAGTCACGTATGGCTTTTGAAGATATTCATTAATTTGACCCTGTCCGGAAACAGCAATGAACCGATCAGCAATTGATCGCATTCGAAGGTCTCGAACAGTATCTCCCGCTGCAACAATGCGGTCCCAATCATGCTGTTCATCCAGCGTTGTGAGCATTTCAGATTTATTTATTGAGTGAAATTCCCCGGTAAAGCGTTCTGTCTGGTCGGTCTCAAATCTCGTCGCAACGGTCGTTTGAATCGGAGCTTCAATTGCCTCGCTCGCGAATGTCTCAGCTATCGTAGTTGGCATATCTGTGATAAGTATGATATCAAGTGATGACGATGATGTGGAAATATCCTCCAATGCGGTGGCTGTTGTTTTATCGATAAGGGTACATCGACTGATGATGTCATTAATTGCTGTTCGGAGCTCACTCTGATGATGGGTGGTGATTGCTTTCGCGTACGTCGTGAGCAATGAGATTCGCATTTCGTCATAATCGCTTGCCGACGGCGAGTTGAATGTGTATTCAGGATCAATCACACTGTTGAGTTGTGTCTGGAACTCTCGAAGCGTGTCAAGTAATGAGAGGGCTATCTCATCAGTTCCAATACGCTGAAGCAGGTCCACTATTCGGAGTGTTATCTGCCAGCGTTTTTCTGTCCATGCGTTCCCATAATAACGCCCAACAAGCCCAATCGCCTGTCGAAGCACATGACGGTCAGTTGGTGACCAATGACCGGATTGAACGAATGGAAGATAACTGAGTGACTCTATAAACACAGACCCGCCACGATAAAGCGTGCCATCAATATCGAGACACAGTGCTGTTTTTGAATCCGATTTAGACATTGTATACAGCCAGTTGAACAGTATCACTCAATTTGTGTGTGATTTTATTATCTCTAATCATCGACTCTCGATTTATCCCAGGACGGAAGTTCATAACTGTAACTTCGAGATTGATATATCATCGATAGGCAGAATATGAATATACAGCGTTTGATGAAATATTAGAATAATAAATTGATCTGAATTAATGATACTCAAGTCAATTTTGTTAATCGGACTCAACATTCTCGCCCCAGTCTCGCTCAACTGGCGTATCGCTTGCATCAATTTGATTTTGAAGCCATGTTATTGCACTCGTGAGTGTCTCTCCATCAGTGGCTGTCACTTTAATCCGATTATGACCCGCATTTCTGTCTGGATAACAGCCGATTGTCACATCAAATTCCTCACTAACTGTTTTCAGTGCCGAAACGATGTTTGCCTCTGGTTTGACCGTGTAGAGGACGCTTGAAACTGCTTCACCAGTAAATTCCTCTGCGATTTTATTGAACATCGTTTTTAATTCACTCGGAATTCCAGGTAAAACATAGACATTCTCAACAACGCATCCAGGAGCCAATCCTTCAGTGTTGAGCAGTGGGCGTGCATCCTCGGGAATCGTCGCTTCGGCATCAATATCTACATCGATATTCGGCACTGTATCGCTAAGAGCTTCAAGTGTCTCTATGACATCAGCCCGGGCTTGTTCGCTAATCACAAGATTGCGGTCAAATGCATCCGCAACAGCATCAACAGTCACATCATCAGGCGTACTACCAATACCACCAGTAACAATCACCGCATCAAAGTTTCCACTATACTCACGAACGCGCGATCGAATAAGAGAATGTTCATCAGGCACAGTGAGTATCCGCCTGACTGTGACACCGCGTTCTGTCAGGCGCTGTGCAAGCCATGTTGCGTTCGTATTGGTTGTATCACCTGCAAGGAGTTCATCGCCAATAGTCAGGACGGCAACTCTCATTCATATATCATACATACGTATCGTATAATACCACTTTCGTCTATGAACAGATATCATTCATCTTTAATGAAGTATAGATTATACGGATTTGAAAAGAATACTTGCAGCTTTCGCTATCCCCAGAAATCTGTGAGTTCTAGTGTGCAAGCGAGACCAGCGATCTCGGTAACGCAAGATGAATTCGACAATCCGGACTCATTCCACGTTCGACTGCTCACCCGAGATTTCACTCCGTGATCTTAATTCGCAGACAACTCTCTTCAAAAATAGGAGTTAGGCGAGAATAGGGTGATTCCCGCCCAGTCTGACGATGGCGACCTGCTCGCCCCAAACGATCAAATCATAATCGGAACAATTGCAGCGTCGCTATAGTGTGAGTATCCATTAGGTGAATAGCAATATTTATATCAATTATTTTATGACCGATAAATTATTATTTTGAGCAATTTAATCCTGAATAATACCAGATTAACATATGTCTACGTATTTATCAAAATATAATTGTATAATACACAATTCCTGCATTCATATATAGGATGTTTGGCGTTACATTTATTATCATTTGTTACATACGTTATTCATACTCATGGGAATTAGTGAGCTACTGTATATCCTACCAACCAACGAGGCTGATCAGACGCCTGCCACAGACGCACATATTGAGTGTCGTAATTGTGGCACGAATCTCAAGCCTGATTTGGAGACATGTCCTGATTGCGGGGGTAACCCTGCAGTATATGAGATATCATAGTGTGTCTATCGGGAAGCATATGATATTAGTCGATGAGATATGGATATTATTATTAGCTCTTGAGACTCAATTTTTTTCTTCTGCCCCAGTATTTGTAGTTATTGTCAGTCACTTGTGATATCGGATGAGACTGATAGGATCGAGTTATTATAGATTCGTTCGTATAATCTCATTGATCGTTGCCACTTTATTAGGGTTGAATGTCCACTCAGCTTTCCACTCGTTTGGGGCAACCTCAATTGCCATCAATGCTGCTGCTGCCGTCTCAGACTGATGGACAACAAACCATGAGTTGCGATAATCACACATGTATCCGCCATGTATTTTGACATTGTACCCACGTGGCGGGACTTGATCCGGCACTCCATATACGTGCGTATCGACGTCAGCATCCCCAAGCCGCCGATAAACGCTCTCAGTCCCACTTTCATCTAGTAATCGAGAAAGTCGCTGGAAAGATGCCCGATGGACACCTCCATGCTCATATGATAACCGCTCAATATATCGTGAGATAAGTACCAATATCAGTTTTTCTTTATTTGATTCAGGATAGCCTTGAAGACGAAATTGTGCTTCAGTCAGAGCTGTAATAACATCCGGATATTCGATATTTTCAAGACTTGCCGCACCAGTGATGTATCTATCTGAGTTAACCAGCAGTAGCGACGATTCAATCTCCTGCAGTGGCGAACTCGCTGCGATACGACCATTATTTAGCAATATGAGTCGACTCTGCTCATCGCCACTCAACGCTTTGGTATCGACCTCGACAGGCTGTCGGGTGAACATGTCTTCAATCATCTGTCCAATAAGCGATGGTCGATCTGCATTCTCAATAACAAGCGCGTATTCTGTATCGTCAGTACCGGCGATGTGCTGATTCAAAACGGATTCTTCTGGAGGACACGACAGTTCCGTTGTCAATGTAACGGTTATAATACCTTGCTGGTATTAAACCCAATGCAAGCGAATTCGTGTATTTCAGAGGCTCTAAGCACAATATAAGGTAGCTGTAAAGAACAGATGACTGGCTTATCTGATGAGTGGAATGATAAATTCGCGGATTTATACCTATGGATAGGCTATATAAATCGGATATGAAATTCGATGCAGACGACAATAGACCGGCCCTGCTAGCCGCCGGGGTAATGGGAGCTGTAGCGACCGTTGCTGGGAAGCAGATTGTCGCACAACTCACACGCGGTCGTTTAGGTGACGCTGAGGAATATAATGTAGCAAAAGTCATTATTTCGGGACCAATTCAGCGTGACCGCGGTCGACCATCACCATTATCAGCTTCAGGGGCGTCAGCCGCCGATGATATTGTCGAGCGGATTGAGGATGCTGACGATGATGATGCGATTGAGGCACTTCTTGTTGAACTCAATACACCTGGTGGAGAGGTGCTTCCAAGTGATGATATCCGTCGGGCTGCGATTGAATTTGATGGTCCAACAATTGCGTATGCGACTGATACATGCGCATCAGGTGGATACTGGATTGCGAGTGGATGCGATGAGATGTGGGCAAGAGATGTCAGTCTTATTGGCTCGATTGGTGTTGTTGGATCCCGACCAAATGCGTCCGGATTAGCTGATAAACTTGGTATTTCATATGAACAATTCACCGCTGGAGAATACAAGGATGCTGGTGTTCCCCTTCGCGAGATTGAAGACGGTGAACGGGAGTATCTCCAAAGTATCGTCGATGGGTATTATGACCAGTTTGTTGAGACCGTGAGTGAGGGTCGTGATATGGATCCTGAGCAGATCCGTGACACAGAAGCCCGCATCTATCTTGGAAATGATGCACTTGAGATTGGACTTATCGACGAACTTGGGACAGAAGATGACGTCAAAGATCGAATCGAGAATCTAATTGATGCCGAGCCTGAAATTCAAGAATTCAAGCCGAATAGGAGTCTTGCTGAGCGACTGAGTATCGGTACAGAACGTATTGCTTTCGCTGCTGGAAGCGGGGTTGCAAGTGTGTTTACAAGTGATGGAGGCGATATTGATGTCGAATTAAAATAACAAGCATAGGTATAAGCATAAGTATAAGTATAATTTATCTCGAGATTGATTGTCCACTAATCTCATTTTCTTTCTACTCATAGTGTTGCTATGGATTCGATGACGTTTTACTGCATTATTGATTTTGATAGCGCACAAACAGATCAACCAGAGGGAATCATCCGAAGTGCTGTCCAACAGATACTCGATTGTGGCGATGCGGCAGTCGACTCATTTGATGTTGAGAAAGCCGACATGGTTAATGAATATACTGAGCGAATCGCCACACAGGCAACAGTCCAGTTGAGGGTGAATGGATTACAAATAAAAATAGAGACCGATACCGACACTGACACCGACACTGACACCGACACCGACACCGACATCGACACTGACACCGACACTGACACCGACACTGACACCGACACCGACGCAAAACGATGGATTGAGACTCGAATGAATACTGAAACCCCCGCGGGTGTTTACGGGATTCAACTGACCAAACGGTGACATTTGACGAGTGAATAACTGTATAAAAGTATGACTTCTTGATATGATATGCATCAAACTAAATCTTAGCATTGGGTCAGATTTGATGTGAAACTGTACATATCTATTATTTATACATCTTTGAGCGCCGAGGACACCGATAAAAATCGATATTATGAAGATTCATTTACCCACAAATTACAATCAGAGTATGTCCAAGGATACGATACCAACGCTGGTCAATCCAGAGTGGCTTGAAACCCGACTTGATGTCTCTGATGTGCAAGTGCTTGATTGTACAGTCTATCTGCAGGCTGGAAGTGGTGAGAAGAATTATGATCTCAAATCTGGGTATGACCATTGGAGTGAAGCACACATTCCAGGAAGTCAGTTTGCTGATCTTATTGAGGATCTCTCTGAAACCGAAAACCCAGAATACCCATTTCAGTTACCAACACCAGATGTGTTCGCCTCTGCAGTGAGTGAGTTAGGAGTGAGTAATGACTCACGAGTTGTTCTATATGATACTGTCGATCAGGGAAACAATAATGAGTGGGCAGCTCGCCTGTGGTGGATGTTTCGTGTATTTGGGCATGACCAAGTTGGCGTCCTCAATGGTGGCTGGCCTCGGTGGACAGCTGAGAATCGACCGATATCATCAACGGTGACCACACCAACATCGGCTAATTTCACCGCCGAGTATCGCGAAGAACTCGTTGCCGATAAGGAAGATGTTCGAACTCAGATTGAGGATTCCGATGCGTGCGTTATCAATGCGCTTCAATCAGGCGACCATGCGGCCGAGCGGATTCCAAACAGTGTTAACGTCCCTGCAGTTGGTGATGAGGGTGTGCTTGATACCGATGGTACATATGTGTCTGATGATACGCTTCGAGAGCAGTTCTCAGAAGTTGGCGCAACAGATGCTGATACTGTTACTACCTACTGTGGTGCTGGTATCGCAGCAAGTAGTGAGGCATTAGCACTTCATCAAGCTGGTATTACTGATGTTGCTGTGTATGATGGCTCACTCAGCGACTGGACGGCGGATCCAGACCTTCCGACTGAGCAGGGTGAATGATGGCGCATCGACCGCAATCCACAGATTGCGACTGCGATATCTATTGAAGTCTTCTTTCGATGATATGAACGCCATTTGATTGCTTTTGATTGCTTTTGATTCCTTTTGATTCCTGATTTCTCATATCCCGATTATAATTGGGCACTATATCACTAGAGCTCGCCGACGGAGGTATGTGGATTACGCTCTAATATATACTACTGAGATGACCCATCAATCAAGCCCTGCTGAGCAGGCGGCGGCGTTGGTCACTAATCCAAACCTCTACGACTCTCTCGTTGATGAATATGACACAGAACTCGAGTTTTATTCGACGCTCAGAAATGATGCACAAAAGTCACTAGAAACGTTTGAGGAGTATGTCAGACTCCGAAGCGTGTTCTTGAATCGAGGTCCGACTGAGGCAATCCGTTCTCGAATTGAAGACCGACTTGACCGAAGTCTAAAAAATATGGTATTGAATAAAAGCCCTCGCGGTCGCGCGTATGCTGTTGATACGCTCACTGAGCTTGAAGGACGTCGACAGACATTTATGCGATTGAATGTTGAAGTCCCTCGGTTGATGACAGTCGTTCAGACAACAATTGAACATCTATATGATGACGTTTCCTCGCCAACGGACGTTCGTCAACCCTGTGAGTCATTACTGGAGGCAACACCAGCAAATCAACGAGGCGCAATCGAATATCTCTCACGGGTTCGACTGACAGAACAACTGCTCGCCTCTGATAGCCCGCAATCCGATATCAACACTGTCGCACTACAGTATCTCGAAAACATATCTTTCCCGAATGTGGACACAGAAATGACAGCTGCGGAGTATCAACGAGCCGCTGAAGAACGGTCGCCTACCGACCCTGATAAGCAACGTCTCTATGAAGCTGCACTACACGCTGACCCATCAAGCGCACGAGTAAGTGACTATCTGTATTTCACAGCATCAAATCTTATTGAGGACTATCGGCATGGAGGAGATAATATAACCCGGGCTGAACTCATTGTCGCACAAAGACAATTACAGGCAGTTGCCCATATCAATCCAGAGACATGGGATCAAACAAAGCAGGCATATGCCGAATCATATCGGCATATAGCAGATGCCATTGAGGCGGGTGGTGGTCGATGGTTCTCAACACATGCTTCCAATCTTCCGCCCGAGTGGTGGAGTGTCGCTGAGGCGTATGTCAAAGCAGCACAAGCAATCGACGCTGTTGATATGGTTCGGGCAATCAAGTATCTCAGTAAATCTGTTCGACACGCCGCGCATGCAACAGATGACTGGAAAATCCGAAAGCATCTCCATCGAACAGCATGGGCGACGTTCGACCGGTTTGATTCGACAGGTGTTGCTGAAAACCCTGAACAATCACGAAGCGTCGAAGAAATTGAGACTGCAATTGCAGGCACACGCTCGGTTCATCAGTGTCGAGAGTGTGAGGCGTCTGCACACGTCGCATTTGAAGCGGGTGATTATGAGACAGTCCACACTGCTAGTGACCGCGCACAATCCGCTGCAGAGCAATCTCCACAAGAGTATATTCATTTTCGAGAATTAGAGGCGATTGAAACGATTGCGACCGCTCGTCAAGCTGAGCAGCGCGGTGAGTATGAAACCGCATTGAAACAGTATCAGCAATTTGATTCTGAGGAATCGCACCTCCAATCAGGAGCTGCCTATCATGCACAACTGTGTGAGATCAAACAAGCAGTGAATAATGATCGGCATAACGATGCACTTCGCATCGCACATCAAGAGTTTAATTCAGAATCCATCATTGTCATCGCGACTGAGGCTAGTTGTGGTGTCCTTCGAACGGACTTTGATGATAGTTCTGAGCTTACCGTTACAGACCAGTTTTTATCGATCAACACTGATGCTGTCTCTACTCTTTCTGTCATCCTTCGTTTGTTACAGACTGGCGGGACAACAACGCAGCTACTACAACAGCAGGCAGCTGCCTGTCTTCAGAATCTCTGATAGTGATTAGTTTGAATAGTTTCACTGACGATGTCGAATGACGCGGATTCAGCGGCTCCCATCACCGACACCGATAATCACGGCGGTAAAGACTTGCACTAATCACTATGAATCATATAGATAATAAATTACTAATGAACTATACTCGAAGAATAGCGATATATGATATAAATAGTATATTCGATGCTGATTACACTGATGCGCAAGCGATACGAATATCTGAGAGCTCACATATATTTTCAGATCAATCTCATTCTTACATTTCAAGTAGTCTGCGTTATTTGTGTGGAATCTCCATCTCTGACGACCACAATCTCCCCATCAAATTGTTTGTTTGCCTGCGATTCGAGTTTCTGCTCATCACCCTCATGTCTTGGGGAGATATGCGTGAGCCAGATCTTCTCACTATTAGATTTTGACGCCACTTGAGCTGCTTCTGACGCGGTTGAATGACCAGTCGAATGGGCTCTTTTTGCCTGCGCTTCGGTAAACATTGCACTATAGATTAACAACGATGCGTTTGACGCTGCATCAACAATAGCATCGGATGGTCTGGTATCTCCAGTATACACTATTTTTCTTCCAGGCATTGGGTCTGATAACACATCCTCAGGTTCGATTGTGTCTCCATCATCCGTCTCAACGGTATGTCCATCTTGTAGTTTTCCATATTTCGGACCAGGATCAACACCGAGCGCTTGGGCTTTCTCAACAAGGAATTCCTGTTTCGATGCCTCTTGTATGGAGAACCCATGGGAGTGTTCTGTGTAGGGAGTCTTGAATGGATGAACAGTGTAGTCTTCTGTGTGAATTGCTGGTTCATCGCTCTCATATCCCTGTATCTCTACTGGATAGCTTGGCCATTCATACGCCCCTGTAATCATATCGATTGCTCGTTGTCTTCGTTGTTCTGGGACATAGATATCAAGGGATCTCTCACGCTCATCCATCTCAAGAGCTTGTATGAGTCCAGGCAACCCGAGCGTATGGTCGGCATGAAAGTGACTAATGAAAACAGCGTCAACGTTTGGTGATGAATTGTATTTCATCAAACGCTGTTGAGACCCCTCTCCACAGTCAAATAGAATTTTATCACCAAATACATTCAAATAGATACAACTTGTCCCGTATTGAGAGGTGGGAACACCACCGCTTGTCCCAATAGCAGTAACCTGCATACCTCAGTCTATACATCCACATGACTAAATCATATGCATCACACATCGCTCATGACCCGACATCAAGGATAATTGTACAGGCGGTCAAGGCGACTGCCCCAGGGGTGAGTTCACGACGCAGACTAATATATCATCGAATGACTTGGACAGCGTTAGGCGTGTTACACCATTCGATTCGACAATTGAACATGACAAGTGACTGTATTTATGCTCTTCATCACGGTAAAGCTGGTATTGTAATTCACCGCCGGTATATTACATCTATATTTCAAGCTACGACACGCAAGATATGAAATTTCAGTAAGTGAGGAAACAACAAAACATACTCACATATACAAAGAGAGAACGTCTACTCAAGTCAAGTTAATCAGTAAATGCCCGTTATTGAATATTACTTTCTCATCAGATTAATACAACTCATCCCATTTATTCATAAATCATCGCACAGTATCAAAATTACATGATTCGTAGATAAATTCAAATATAGGGTATAATATCACAGAATTTTGCTATTATTTTGGCAAGGCTATAAATATATGATCCAAAAACGGCTATTGATATGTACTTTATAATAGCATAGCGGCAAATATCATAATTCAATTTATGATTGAATGGTTATTATTCGACGGTATCAACAGCACATGTTCCCGATCGATCAAGCGCTGATAAATTTGCGGCATTACCATCCATTGGGATCCCGCCAATAGGATCCTCAGATAATAACAGTGATCCATCGAGATCGACATAATCGAATAGGGGAGCAAGATTCCAAGCCGCTGCGATTGATACGTTTGATTCGACCATACAGCCAAGCATTGACTCACAATTTACAGCATCAGCGACAGCAGCGATCCGACGCACCTCGCGGAGAGTGCCGCATTTCATGAGCTTTGCAACAATGATATCGACTGCATCGGACACCCGAGAAACGTCTGCGGCTGTAATAACTGACTCATCAGCTGCAACTGGAACGCTCCCGTACGCTTGAACGAATTGTAACCCGTCAATATCGTCAGCAGGCACCGGTTGTTCGAGAAATTCAATATCATAATTAGCCAGGATGTCAGATATCTCAACAGCCTGTTGTGATGTCAATGCAGCATTGGCATCAGCCCGAATTTGTGCATCGGGTGTTGCTTGACGGACTGCTGCTATCCGCTTGTGATTACGCTCATTATCATGACCAAGCTTCAGCTTCAAAATATCAAATCCGTTGTTTACTGCCGTTTCTGCCTTCGCTTGCATTGCACGAGGGGTATCTAAACTGATTGTGTATGAGGTTTTCGGGATATCAGTTGGATCTAACCCCCAGAGCTCATAGAGGGGCATGTCTGCTCGCTTGCCAGCTATGTCAGCCAATGCCGTTGAAACAGCAGCGCGAGCGGCTGGATTCCCTCTGACGTGATTATAGAGACGCTGCTCGATAGCATGGCGCGGTTCCATGCCATGACTTTCAATAATCTCAAGAAACTCCGGCAGAATAGCTCGCATCGTGGCTGCGGTTTCACCATAATACGCTGTAGGTGTAGCCCCACCAATGCCGATATGCCCATTCTCATCTTGAATTCTGATAAGAGTGATTTCGACTCTTTCAGTTGTTCCTCGAGCGATATTGAAACTGCCCGTGATATTGAGACTGATTTGATTGAATGAGGTTTTCATTTGAGCACCGCATTGAGAATCTTTGTTGCATCAAATCGAACTGGATCCGTGGCAGGCGCATCAATAGCAGCAGCATAATCTGCAACCGCCGTACGTGCTTTTGCCTCTTCGATATGATGCGTATTGATCGCACCTGCAACGACCTTCGCTGGTGATACGAGTCCAGAAAGTTGTTCATAAGTTCTGGTATATTCATCAATCGGTGGAAGCGAGATATGGTCATATCCTCGGATAGCTTCGCGGTTGGCAGCATGACAGAGGATAAGTCCGTCTGGCATTGCTCCGTGGAGAATACTTGTCGTCACGCCTGAGTATGCAGGGTGAGCAATCGACCCCTGTCCTTCAACGATAATAAGATCATTCTCAGCAGCTACCTGCTTGATCATACGCTCAACTGCGCCAGCAGCAAAGTCTGAAATGACACCATCAACAACAATCCCCCGGTCTGTGATCATAACACCAGTCTGACCGGTCGGGATAACGGCTGCATCGATTCCCTGATCACGAGCCGCCTGTAGAAGTTCAAATGAAGTGGTCATTTTTCCCGATGAACAATCTGTGCCGACTGTAAGAACAACCGTAGCGTCGACATTGTCTGCAGTGCCATCGCTGACGGTCAAATCATCTGGGGGCTTACGAACATCCCATATCTCACAGTTATGTTCATCAGCGAGGCGAGAAATACGTTTGTCATCTTCTAAAAAGTAATGGAGTCCATTAATGATGTCACAGCCATTAATAAGCGCGTCTTGGATATCAGAACGCCACGTGGAATCAAAATCACCACCAATCGGGGCAATGCCGATACTCAGTGCATCAACTTCACTGGAGACTTGACTCATTTCTTCAATGATAGGCGCGTCTTGAACATCTGAGACATAATCACAAACGCGTTCGCCTATCTTTGTTCTGTCAAGAACCGCAACGACATTGTGATCGCTATACCGAAGAATTCCAATGGCGGTCTTCGCGTGGTTTGGGAACTGTTCATGTGCAAGTATCGCAATACGCATATATATTATATACCTCTAAACTGAGATAAATCGATCTTATTTATAATCTTAGGCAAGCAGAATGCAGAAAGCAGATATAACCTCAAATCATCGCTTCTCGACGCTCAATAGAGGATGATAGTATGACACTCCTAGTCTCTCTGGTATCAAAGACTCAATCGTGATTAACCATACCGTTTGAGAAAGGTGAGATGACATAGAGAAAATAGTTCATACGATGATGCTGTGACTTCATGAGCTTCGGGTATGTACTGAAAATCTCTCATATCACCACTATCCAGATATTTTTGAGTGAGACTCCATTATGCTCTAAATATGGGCATTGAGTCGGAGAGTGGTGATACAAAGAAGCTGAATGACCACGCCTCATTGCGGAGAGAACTCGGCAGTGAAGATATTGCGTTTGTGAATGATATAAATACGCAGATTGGGGATCTTGTCGAAGGAAGTCCGGCGATTGAGCATGAATATATTCTTGGAGATATCTCCGATTACAGTATCTCCTCGAATGGTCATGGTCACTTTGATTTGGTTCATGAGGATTCATCACTTCACTGTGTTATATTTCGCTCTCGAGTAGACAAGCTTCAAAATGATATTGAGCAAGGAATCTTAGCCGCGGTGAGTGGAGATATTTCTTATTATGAAAGTGAAGGAAGCGTCTCGATTATTGTTCGAGATATAATTGCGGTCGGACAGGGGATATATCAGCAGACATATCAGGAAAATAAACAGACACTCGCAGAAAGTGGCTATCTTGATGAATCAGCCAAGCAATCACTTCCATATTTGCCGAAGCATATTGGGATTGCAACTAGCGGTGACAGTGACGCTCGTCAGGATGCCGTGACAAGCATCCATGATCAGTATCCAGACGTTAATATCACTGTTCAAGATACGAGCGTTCAAGGAAACAACGCATTAGTCTCGTTGATGGATGCAATCAGCAGTCTTGACGATAATGCACGTATCAAATTAATTATCCTGACTCGTGGCGGTGGTGCAGAAAAGCATCTTCGGGTATTCAATGAAATCCCATTATGTCGTGTGATTCATGAGACAACAACGCCCATTGTGGTTGGTGTTGGTCATGAGACGGACCGAACGCTTGCTGGGGCAGTCGCAGATACACGCGTTATGACACCGACTGAGGTTGGCAAGACTGTTCCAGAAAAAGACGGGTTGCAGGAAGAACTTGAACGACTCTCTGCCGATCTTAATCATGCGTATACCAACACAGTCAAACAAGCAATTGAACAGAAGCATGACCGCCTAAACAGCGCGTATGATCGTCAGGTTACAGACGAACTTCGATCGGTGTCCAACCGTCTTAATACTGCATATGAAACGGTTAAACAACAGAAGGCACACGAGCGTGAGAGAGCCAAAATGATCAAGCCATATGAGCGTACGATTCAACGACAGCGGCTCATAATCGGAGTGTTAAGTATATTACTTGTGGTAGCAATCATATTGATTACTGGTAATATATGAGCGATAACCAAACACACACAAGCGATGAGTCAATCACGGCACAGATTGAGCGTCTTGAAGCTATTATCACCGAACTTGAGGGTGGTGATATCTCATTAGAGCGAGCACAGCAGTTACACACTGAGGGAGAGCGTATCCTCAAAGCACTTGAAGATGAGTTTGATCTTGGCGAGGGAAAGATTATCGAGCGATCAGAAAATCACAATTGATACTGATTAAGGCGAATAGTTCCATTGACGGTGCCGGAAGGTGCATTTTCAGCGACTCCAGTCATTGATATGGATCGCCACGGTGCTAAAGACTCGAAGTAATCACAATTGAGAGTTGAGAGATAGTCCCGCACATGACTATCACATGTATATATCTCATGTATATGTGTATGCTCGACGATTCGATGAACCGTCTCAGCCTCTCGATAGCCATTGATTGACATCCTCCCGCGCTTGTATTCTATAATAATGGATAGGCAACAGAGATCATAAAAGTGAAATTACTATCCAAGTCATAAAGCCAAACTCTGATTCCAAAGTATCAAGCGTTTTCTCACCCTGGTGAATGAGTAATGTCGGGTCAGACGCCTCATGGGGGTCATCATCCTGGACCACCTCGTTTTCTTTCCTGCAGTGATTGTATTGTCGATCCAATATTTGTTGATACGGAACATGGATTCGATCGTGATAATCTTGCTCCGACAATATCAGGTCAGCCGAATAAAGATCCTGAAAACTATGATTCGGATGCGTTTAGCTGGCGTGTCATTACTCGACCACCACAGAGTACAGCCACAATTGAGCATGCATTGAGCCCATACGACCATCGAGAGCGTTACGACCATGGATTACACAACACCGCTGAGTTCAATCCAGATGAACCAGGAACGTATACAATTGAATTGAAAGCTCCTGATACGACACATGAATTGACGATCCATGTATTCGACAGTCCAGGTAAGCATCAAAAAGCGGATGATATAGCGGATAATGCTTCTCCCCCACGTATTAGTCTTGATGGGTATTATGATGCAGAGATAGAATCATTTGTAATTGAGTCACATCCGGCACTTGCACCCAATAGTGAGGCACGTGACTCAGATCTTATCGTTGAGTTTCTCCCACACGATGCGAGTGAGCTTGATGCTGAGGATATCAATATAACTGAAACAAAAGCACAGATTCCAATTACGGCACTAAGTTCTCCAACAAATGTGTATGCTGCCCCTTTCGATGGTCAGTGTGTCGGTGTGCGGGATCAAATATGTCTTGACCCTGAAACAAAGACAGTTTCACTCCCAAATCGTCCACCTGATTGGCTCGACAATGCCGTAATATATGAGATTTTCACTCGTTCATTTGCAGGGACCCCCGGTGAAACCACATTTGAAACGCTGAGTAAACGAGTATCATATCTGAGCTCTTTAGGTATTGATGTTGTATGGCTGACCCCAATTGTTCCCGCATGGAGCCCAACCGTGGACCGTGCTCCAGGCGGACCACATGGGTATAGCGCAACCAATTATTTTGATATTGCTGATGATTTAGGTACGCTGGCGGAATTTGAAACATTTGTTGAGGAATGTCATGATCATGATATTCGCGTCTGTTTTGATCTTGTCATTAATCACTGTGGATGGCCGCATACGTTTTTTCAGGACACTGTTGCTAAGTTAGATACTGATTCGGATTCAGATGATATCAGCACCTTTCCGGATATTACATCCTGGAATACCAACTCAAAGTATTTTGATTGGTTTGACCGCCAGCAAAGAGGGAATAAACACGATGCTGCCCCTGCACAGACAAGTTTCTTTGATGTGAGATATCAGCCAAATCTTAATTTTGGTAATGTTGCGCTTCGGGAACATATCCTCGCTAGCATCGAATTCTGGGCTCGGCGGGTTGATGGATTTCGGTGTGATATTGCATGGGGAGTACCGCACAGTTTTTGGGTAGAGGTTCGTGAGCGAGTTCGGGCACAGAATTCTGAGTTTTTCCTGCTTGATGAAGCAATCCCGCGCAAGGCTCGCTTTGCCGCCTCGGAGTTCGATTGTCATTTTGATACGTCAGGATTCATGCGATCTGTGCATGCAATCGCACAGGGGAAACGGTCACCAACAGATCTCCTCGCCGATATTGCAGCCCGCAGAAACGATGGATTCCCACAACATACTCACTTACTCAATGCGACGGAGAACCATGATGAAGCTCGATTAACCTATCAGGCGATGCTTGCTCAACGACCCGCTGCAGAGAAAATCCAGCGAGCGGCAATGGCAGCAGCAGTCATGCTTCCGGGGATTCCAATGGTATATTATGGGCAGGAGCGATTGATCACTAAGCATGGTCAGCGTCGAGAGGCTGCATATCCGGACGACCCGACCCAAAGCGATGATATCGAGTCAGATCCATATAAGCGAGCGTTCATAAACTGGTCGACACTTCCTACAGAGCACTTTGCCTTCTATCAGCGTCTTATCGCGCTGTATCACGACTCACCAGTGTTTGGGGTGAAATCAAAACTCACCCGAGTCGCTCACCGGAGTGAGACACCCACGGACGTGCTTGTCTTCGCTCGAAACGCGGGGATGAATGAGCCGAAGCGAGTAATTATCATTAATTTCGCTGAAGAGTCCCGATACGTGGACCTTCGGGCAGTTGTTGATACGACAGACCAGTTTACTGGTAATGATATCAGCGTGGATACAACACCATCTGAAGATATTGTTACTGTTAACGTTGAGACAGTGGCAGTGCTCAAGACTCCATCACTACTTGGACAGAATGTCCCGCCACAGTCATGATGTTATGTATGTATTGTTTATGTATTTCAATAGAGTGAATTGTGGTAAGATCACTTACTGGGTTTCTCTGGATTCTAGAGCATGACATCCTCCGCGCTGTGAACGGCGCGGTTTCCTCCGTGGGAGTGTTGGAGATTGCAGGGTGCAGTCCCACCGACCCTCGGAGCTGGTGTTGCCCGGCGAGAGTCGAGTCAACATCAGCGGACTCGGAGTTACTGCGTGTCTGCTTCCAGTAGTCAACTCCAGTCAGTTTCTATGAGAATACGCTGGGTATCGACTGGTTCCGATAATCGCTTGGGTACCGTGGGCGGGCAGGTCGCCATCGCAGGACTGCGCGGGGAATCGCTCTGTTTTTAGTGTGTTTCCTACATAGTTCACTGTGAGCGTTCACATCTTAGCGTGGTCACATCACGTGGATAGATTCCCAAGTGATGGCGCGTATCCACGGTCTGCGTGGGATTGCGCCTGTTCATCAGATAATTGATTAAATGATTCTGAAGCGGCTAGCAAGCGATTGTGCAATATCGAATAAGAATAATATTTTATCAATTATCCGTTGTATCCACACGACAGTGTCTATGATGAATGTCAGAGGCTTAGCTTATAGTGAGTGATTGATAATTATTGATTATACAACTATTTGATACGTAAGACTGACAGACTCAGTATTACGTGATTTTCCTTTGGCATCGATTCCGCACTGTCGATTGCTCGTTTTTATCTAGGCGTACTGTTTGTGGATACGGTCCATGCGTGCGGCCATCACAAAGTCCGTCTTATGCAGTCCGTCGATTTTGTGTGTCCACATTTCAATATTTACTTCCCCCCATTCGAGGGAGATATCTGGATGATGCCATTCTTCCTCAGCGAGTTCACCAATTTCATATGTGAACTCAAGTGCATCACGAAAGTCCTCAAAATTATATGTTGCCTCAAGATGATGATCATCAACGACCTCCCAAACATCACCTCTGAGTTCAGTATGATACTCTGCATATTCGCTCTCAACAAGCGGTTCATCTTCTGAGGTACATGCCTCACACGCTTCATTTGCTAATTCTAACATCACATGCAGTATATGCTTGCTTTGTGTTTATATTTTGATATGCATAGTGATACACGGTTTATCCATCAACAATAGATCGCCGGACGGATTCACGTTTTAGTTTATTTGACGGTTATCTTGTACGGGGGTGATAAAACTCACATATCCATGATCAAACTTAAATATAAATTGGAGATGACTCACTGGATAGAAATAGATGCCATAGAACTCATTATGAACAGGGCTGACCATCTATTATGGTAGGACCTCGTACACTGACAACTGATGCCGTCATTGAATTTGATGGAAAAGTACTTCTCATGAAGCGAACTCATCCCCCGTTTGAGGGATCATGGGCACTTCCTGGTGGATTCGTTGAGCAAGATGAGACAGCACGAGAGGCATGTGTCCGTGAGACAAAAGAAGAGGTTGGTCTTAGCATTGTCATTGAGGAATTTATTGGTCTGTATGACGGTCCTGACCGTGATAAGCGCGGAAACGTGACCGCAGCCTATCGATGCAGAAGCAATACCAATGAAACACCAGTTCCACGAGAGGAAGCCGCTGAGGTAGGGACATTCAATTCAAATGACCTCCCTGAGATGGGATTCGATCATAAACAGATTGTGATTGATGCATTGGATGGATGATGATCATATCGGTGATATTTCATTGTAACCGGTCATGACAGATTTAGTATCCTGGATTTTGTATTTACCACCGGCGGTGGAGTTCCTTGAGCAATCTCATATACTGTCTCATAACAGCTAGTCTCGGCAGTGACTGGATGCAACTCCCGAAGTGTGAAGTTCTGAATATAACTGATTCTACTGGTCATTCGATATCTTAGGGACATAAGATAGCAAATTGCAAAACATATTTTCTTTTGAATTCCATTACCAGCAGTGTCAGGGTTTAATGAAATAGGTTGTGGTCAATAGAGAAGAATCAACGACTCACCTGCACAGACACCAATGAGGTTCATCTGGTGACAGCTACAGCATCCATGCACTTTGATTATGAATTAATAGAGATATTTTCAACTCGAGTTTTCAGATATGATTGAAGCTCATCATCACAGCAGTACAGATAGCAGCCTTTCATCCCACGGGTCAACAGTGTCCGATACGTATTTTTAATTACCTCTTCAGCGGTCTCAGCCGCTTTGTTAGGATTCTCTCGAAACATTTTCTTAATCCCGAATAATGATCTGTCGGTGCTCGCTCGCTCTTCATGATCTACGATGATATCTCCATCGCGATATTTCAAGTCCTCACCAATAATTACGCCAACGTAATCAAATTCAAGTCCCTGACACGTGTGAATGCACCCGACTTGATCAATTGACCCCTCAGTAATCGCCCATGGGTCATTTGTATCAAGATTCCAACTCCGTTCGTAATTACCAATCGTGATATCACTGATAGAAGGATCAGCGCGACCGTCTTTTTCCCACTCCCAACAGTATCCCGCTACAACACGCGAAACTCGGTTCTGATTATTCTTTTGTTCAATCGCCGTATGAAGAGCATGTGGGGAATCAAACACATGTATATCAAACTCAAGATCAAATCCATCTGCGTTGGCTGTCTGTCGAATCTGTAGCACATCATCTACCCAGGCGACGTATCCTCTTGACCCATTGCATCGGAATTGTGATGTAAGGGTCATCTCTTCAATATCAGCATTCAAATTGCGTGCATGCTGCCGGATTTCTTGTTTTGAACCGATATCGTCGATATGGACGCGCTGATTTTCGTCAATAAAGAAAACGCTAAATTTGGCAGCATTGATAATTTCCATAATTTGGTTTTCACCGCGACCAAAAAATGTCGATTCCTCGTTTAGCCGATGAGCCTCATCAGCAATCAATGCAGGAATTGTATTTGTCTCTGTCTCAACGAAACTACCCGCGCCTGTGAATAGATGTTTGATCTCTTTAACTAATTTATCTCCACGAAGTTTCTGTTCATAGACATCTCGTGGCGCTCGATTTTTTGAGACGTATTGCGTAATCATATCCTGTTGAATTAACTCAGCGAGGATATTGATTGCAACAACTGTCTTGCCTGTTCCCGGACCGCCTTCTATGAGTAATACACGTTTCTGCCCATCACGTCGTGACTGTATTGCTAGTTCAACGGCTTTTTCAAAGACAACTTTTTGTGAATCAATTAATGTGAACTCGTCCTGACGTTCGAGCATTGATAATAATGAGCGTTGTAATGATTTCGCCGGTCTGATTTTCCCGTTGCTCATCTCATAGAGATTCTTCCTGTTGTCTCCAGTATCAATCTGTGATGCAACGAATTCACGCAATTGTCTTGTATCCTCACGGATATAGAGCGGTGCTTTCGCAATATATGATTGATATGTCTCATTATCGAGCTTTTCTCGATGCTCCGATTCGAAGTTATGAAGATATGCCAGTGGATATAGATTAATCGGCTTTTCACGAACAGTGACGTTGAAATCTTTTAACAACTGAGCGTATGAGCTTGCTTGATAACTTGGATGGGTTGTCTCATGTATACCACCCCCCAGGGGAGTCTTCACAATTCCATCTTTATCTGCGACCATTTGAGTGCTGTCGCCGCTCCACTGTTTAAGCTCAATGATTATGACATTCGCATTATCCGCATTATCATATCCTGAAAGAAGAAAATCGACTCGGCGTGAGGTAAGTGGGATTTTAAATTCGATTGCTACCCCTGCATTGTCTGGCACTGAACTGTTAACCAAGACTGTATGCATGTACTGCAGTGAGTTCTTCCAAGACCGAATTTCATTGGAAGCGCCCATCCCAATCCCGTGTGATTGATATCCCCGCTTAATCTCTGAAACTAACCGACCTGCCAGGACATCATCTAAGAATCCAGATTTTGTACTCTCATACACAAACATCGGCAATTACGTGTTAGTATATTGAATGTCTATGATTATATTAATTTGTTGATATTACTAATCAGAATGTCGTATATACAACGCTTATGAGAGCGTCCATCAGCGTCGCATAATCTCATTTTATAATGTCCTCATAGAATTGCGAGGTAGTATCAAGTGTTAGCGATTTTATCATATACTGCGTGCTCAGTGAGAATATCAGTGCGGACGGATAGTGGTGTCTGATCTTTCATATAGACGACGAAATTGTGAGCGAGAGACTCGAACATCGCCAATGCTAGTTATTGATGTATCCACCCCATGGCAGTCCGAACCACCAGTTTGCAATAAATCGGTCTTATTCGCCAGTGTCGTTGCTCTTGGAGGGCTGAATCCAGATGCACCATACTCATATGTCACCTCTATTGCGTCTAATCCTGCCGTTTTGAGTCTCTGAATTAATGACGCAAGTGAATCAAATGTATGTTCTGATGTGGGTGGTTGAAAATATCCGGGATGTGCAAGCGATGCAACGCCACCCGCAGCATGAATCGCGCTGATGACTATTTCACACGCAACTAACTTGAGTGGCTCATGTGTTTTGACACCGGATTGAAGATATTGCTGAAACGCCTCGTCATGTGACTCAACAATGCCCTCACGTTCGAGTTGCTCGGCTAAGTGCGGACGTGTCAAAACACCATCAACACGATGAATGAGCATTTCGTATGTGGCTTCCAGTCCGGCGTGAGTGCGGAGTGCATTCACAATGGTTTGATTGCGGTTGATTCGGTGTTGTTGGACGCGCTCAAGGACATCTTGAAGCTCTGATGATGTCGGATCTAAAAATAGTCCGAGAATTTCGATCTCATGACCTGCGACACCCGCTCGAATTTCAGCCCCATTAATAACGGCACAATGATCTCGCTTCATAATTGGTTTCGAGAACGCTGGATGAACACAGTCATGATCAGTTACAGCAAAGATAGGAAGATCGACCTCCCTAGCACGGGCACATCGTTCAGAAAGCGTGTCAACCCCATCAGATGCAGTTGTGTGAACGTGCAAATCCGCAAATCCGTGTTCGTTTATCATTTCTACGTTCACATCGGTGTGCGTACGTGATAATCACCCTCATATCAGTTGTTGATGCGTTGACAGTGTTTCTCTCCGAAATTACACTCAATTGAGTTGAGTTGGCGCGCTCCATTCGGTTTCACATACTGACAAAGAAACTCACAGTATCGACAGCTGATCTAATATACACTCCCTACATATCGATATAATTCGGTCTAGTACAATCCTGACAGATAGTCTCTTTATTAGGTGTGAACGCGTGGTATCAGCATAGTGAGTGATTGTCGAAAGACAATTTCCTCTGAAGCAATCATATACATTTATGTCGACTCACCCAGGGTTCCGCTCTCTTCAGTCAGAGGTCGATAATAAACAACTTGAGACTCAAGGGACGGTTCCTGCGTGGCTTGAGGGGACATTGATCCGGAATGGACCAGGGCTGTTTGATATTGATGGGACGCGTGTCAGCCACTGGTTCGACGGATTGGCGATGTTACGGCGATATCATTTTTCTAACGGAAACATCAGATATAGTAATCGATTCCTCCGAACTGATGCATATGCTGATGCGGCAGATGGTCGACTGACCGGTCAATTTGGGACCGATACACGAGGATGGCGGCGATTGATTGAACCGCTTCGTTCAGGACTCCCAACACCCACAGATAACACAAATGTACACGTTGCACGTATCGACCAGGAGTATGTGGCACTGACCGAGGCGCCGCGCAGAGTATCATTCGACCCTGAGACACTACAAACGCAAACCGAGTTTGAGTTTACTGATGAAATAACTGAACATCTTACCGCAGCGCATCTTGTTGATGATCAAGACCAGCGTGAGCTTATTGGATTCGCAACACAGTTTGGGCGCGTACCCCAATATCACATTTATAAAATTCCATATGAGAGTCGACAACGAGAGCGGATTACATCAGTTGACGCACGTGGACCGGCTTATATGCACGATTGTAGTGTCACAGACGAACATATCGTTCTTGTTGAGGTACCACTCGTTATTTCCGCGTTACAGACGCTTAATCCATTTTCTGAGGGAATTCAGGATCTTCTTAGTTGGGAACCCGATCGTGGAATGAGATTACTGGTAATCGAGCGGGAATCTGGTGAACTCATCGCAGACCCAATCGTGGACTCAGCATTTGTCTTTCATCATATTAATGCATATATTGATGATGATACAATTATATTAGACTTGATTGAGTACTCGGATAACCGTGTTCTTGATGCGATGCAAATGCAGCAACTCGATGCGTTCAGTTCAAGTCCAGCCCCAGATGGGAACCCTATCCGATATCAAATTAATATAACAACGGGGTCCGTTGAACGCTCGCCACTCAGCGATGTTGGTATGGAATTACCACGTATTGCACAACCTGATGTCAGCGGACGTCATCGATACACCTATGCACAGTTGACAGATCAAGAGGGCGGAAATGGACTTGTGAAGCTTGATTGTGATACTGGAGAGACACGTGAGTGGTGGGAGCCATCTGTGTATCTTGAGGAACCCCTTCCAATCCGAGACCCCAATGGTCATGCCGATGATGATGGTGTCGTGATTGCGCCAGCACTCGATGTCGAAGAAGATCGAACGACGGTGATGATATTTGACGCATCAACACTCGAAATACAAGCACGGGCTCAACTGCCGCACTCAGAGCCATTCGGATTTCATGGTCGGTTCTTCCCGTCGATGCAGACTGAGACTCACCCGACGATTAACTGAAGCGAAGCTACTCGGAGGGCTGTATCACTCACGTCTCAGATTGCGACTGTTATATAAGTAATCCAATATAAACCGACAATAGCAGAATGGATGATACCTTCCGTGAGATAATCTCATTCGATTGGCGGTGGTGTATCATCGCTTCACATGAACTTTTTTTGATGATTGACGTTCGGGCGTGAGAAGATGATCGGAAGTGATATGATACGTATGAGAATCAAACTCACCCACGCAGCGATTCCACCGGTGGTTCCCATGCTGCTTTATATGCTGGGTAGAGTCCACCGATAAGGGCAACAATAACGCCAAATCCAAATCCAATAAAGACAATAAGTGCATTCAATGGAACGAATATCGCTGAAATCGGGAGTTGTGTATTCATCCCAACCGCGATTACTGTGATCACTCCACCACATGCTCCGACAAACCCACCGGCGACGCCAAGCAGTGTTGATTCAATAATGAGTGTTCGAAGCACCTGTTGGCGGTGAATTCCCACTGCACGTAAGACACCAATCTCCCCACGACGTTCGGAGACTGTCATCAGCATAATATTAAATATTGACACACCCGCAACGACCAATGAGATGCTTGCGATTGCGAGTAAAAATCCGTTTAACAAGCCGAAAAACTCCTCAATCTGTGTGAGAACGCTTTGCAGTGAGAATACTGAAACCCGATTTTCTCGTCCATTAAGTCTCGATCGAACCTCTGTTGCAATTGCGGTTGCATCCCCCCCTGAATTTGCTTTGATTACTACTTGTGAGTAACCACTTGTGGTGAACGCACTCGGTGGAAGGATGATTGCAGAATTTCCTTGAATTGGTGAAATACCAGTTTCAGCCTCGAGAATAGCAATCACGCGATAGGAATTCGGTCCCACTTGCACCTGTGATCCTTGTTGGACATTAAGTGAACTCGCTACGTCTGCCCCAACAATTGCCCCTTGGCGATGAAATTCTGGAATTGAATCATCGGCATTAAACAATGTTTTCGGTGTTGTTGTCCCATACACCTGTGTGGCAGTCTGAGCCTCGCCATTGCTCGCTGTGGTACCGGTCGTCTGCAGTGGAATTACTGTTCCTCGACTAGCAGCAGCACGTTCGATTGCCTGAAGATCGCGACTGTTTAATGCCTCATTTGATGACTCCTCAGACGGGCTAATAATAACTTGATTCCCTAATCCCCCAAGTTCAGCAGTCGCTGCCACTTGTAGGGCAGTTCCCAGCGTCCCAAGGGTCACAACCGCAAACACGCCAATGACGATGCCAAGTGCTGCAAGCGCCGCCCGAGCGCGTTGTCGAGAGAGATTTTGTCCAGCTAACACAGCCGCTGGGAATCGCTGCTCAAACAGCTTACGAAGCATCTGTTAAAACACCATCAACTAATTCAACCGTCCGATCAGTGTACTCACGAACGAGATCATCATGTGTGACAGCGACAACGCTAACACCCTCATCAGCGATTGCCCTGATTTCTTCAAGAACTGCCGCGCCGGTCTCTGAATCGAGATTCCCTGTTGGCTCATCTGCGAGTAACACATCTGGCTCATTAATCAGTGATCGAGCAATCGCTACGCGTTGTTTCTGCCCCCCAGAGAGTTCATCAGGAGTGTGGCGGAGACGGTCACCAAGACCGACCCGAGTGAGCAGATCCTCAGCACGTGCCGTCGCATCCCCCGGAAGAAATGCTGTGGGTAACCGGACATTCCCAACAGCACTGAGAGTCGGAATCAAGTGAAAATCCTGGAAGACAAATCCAATCGTCTCACGCCGAGCAGTCGTTTTCTCTATAGGAGACAGCCCTGTTGCAGGCTCATCATGAAGGAGAATACTCCCTTCAGTCGGCTCATCAAGAAGACCCAATATATTCAACATTGTCGACTTGCCTGACCCTGAAGGACCAATCACAGCAACGACCTCTCCAGCATTAACACAAAAATCAACCGTGTCAAGTGCCGTCACCCGGTCCATGCCACTCGCATAAGATTTCGTTACGTGTCGTAATTCAATTGGGGTCGAGTGCGTCTCCTCTGTCTTTCCTGTCGCTTTTGTATTGATTATACCTTCAGTTTCACTCATTCTCGACGCCTCATAATGAATACACCACTAATCACAATTACTGCGCCAACAAGGAGCACACTCAATATGACACCTACTTCGCCTCCACCTGGAGTGGTCCCATCTGTTTCATCATTCGGGGGAAGTGAGATCGTAGTCGTCTCAACAACGCGGTCAGCACCGACAGTATATTGAATGCGAACCGGAACCTCTGTTGCATTCTGCACATCAACTGAAGCAGTTAATTCAACCGGTGCGAATTCACTGCTACCAAGTGTTCCAACGAAGTAACTTCGTCTTGGATACTCGGGTGTAACGTACTCGCTGCTTACCACTTGCACAACTACACCAGAAATCTCACTGCCGCCAGTATTGGCGAGATTACTGCGTAAATCAACCGATCCATTTGATTTGACCGAAAGATCCACGCCAGTGAGATCAACCGCACCAGGAGTCTGTCGATTAAATTTCGCGGACACGGTGTGACGTTCACCGGCAAGTTCATATGCTGCAGCGAATTGTAGTTGTCCAATCTGCTCGGCTTGGGCTGTGTCGACAGTGACAGTTGATGCAGTTCCTGGTGACAATGTCTCATCAACAATCACACGCCCTATCTCCGTGACAATCGTTCCATTAGCTGTTTGTGGAATGACAACAACGGAATCAATCGGAGCGTTTCCAAAGTTTGAGACAGTCACGTCCACTTCACTCTGTTCAGCCCCATCTTGCTGTGACCCACCAGCTTGAAGATCGCTCTGTCCACCAAGAATCCCACCAATCCCACCTGCGACTCCGCCTGCATTATTTTGATCATTTCCTGTGGAACGACTAACGCGAACACCAACGTCATTCGCCAATGGTTTCACGCGCATCAATTCCGTTTCATCTACGGTTTGGACCGTCCCCGAAGGTGTTAGATATGAGATATCAGCAGTTAGTTGCTGTTGTCCAGGTTGCCGGGGTTGAACTGAAAGGTTCAACGTTGTTGTCGTTCCAGCAGCTAAGACTGGGATTTCACGAACACTGCGCTCACCTGTCTCAGGTGTCATAATACGCACCGATAGATTGCGTAAGGCAGCATTTGTTGGATTTGATACCGTTGCCTGCACAGATGAATCTGCTCCCACAACAGCATTTGGTGCATCAAATGAGACCTGCGGAACACCCTGTTCAACAATAACAGAAATTGGTCGCGTGACTGTCGTTTCGTCATTGTCAGCATCAGTAACAGTCGCTCTGATTCGGAGATCATGCTCACCTGGCGTATCGAATGTTGCTGTGATTGGAACTGTTAGTGTCTCACCAGCTGAGAGTGACCCAAGGTCAGTCGCACGAGCCACTACATCGTCACGGAAGTTGTCATCATCTGAACTAACAAGGTCAACACGATCAAGTGTTACAGCAGAGGTACTCCCACCTGACAATCGGACCGTTGCAGTGACCGTCGTTGGAGCTCCTGCTGTTGGTGTTGCAGGTGTCACTGTCGCATCAGACACTGCAACTCGCGCAGCAGGAACCCCAATCGCGACGCCACTGGCAAACACTGTCAGCAAAAGTAGGACAACAATGGTCAATATCGCCATCCTTTGGCGCCGTCCGGATTGTTTCATCTATTCATTATTGCATACGCACGCTGAATACATTGTTGGATGGCAGTTATATTTTTAATCACTTGATTGTATAGCGGTTCTCGCTCGAGAGATTTAATCAAAGGTAGTAATATCCACTATCGTATTGCTGAGATTGACAACGCAATACTGCAACAACCATGCAAGTGACAATCGATTGTACTATAGATACTATTCGGTCGCTCCTGAAGTGCAGTGCCCATAGCATATTCACAAAATTACAAGCCGGATGCTACAGGGCTTGACCCTGAGGCACTTCACAGTTGATATACGAAACATCTTTTTGCGTCTATATGATATTATGAGATATGAGAAAAATTATGCTTGCGGCACTGATTGTGCTTGTTGGTCTTATTGCGGCAAGTGGAACTGCCGCTGCAGCAACGGGCAGTGGAGATCCTCTATCAGCACTCCAAGGTCTCATCAGTGCACTTGAGGAAATTCTGGCAACCTTAGAGACCCTCAGTCCGTAATACAATAATTCAGTTGAATATCTGCATGGGTATTAAATAACCAACTATTCTAGCGTGCTCTGATTTGTATGTGTCACTCAAATGCATCGTAATATCCTGACTGTCCAATCGTATTCTGGTATTCGTATCTACATCTAGTGTTCTCATTATTTCAATGATAGATCATAGCTCTCGATCATCTCCCAGTCTGGGACTTCTTTTTTTGTATTAATGAGTGCAATCTCATCAGAGTAGATTGTACCTTGCAATGATGAAACATCAGTCGAATTAATAATTTGTAGTCGCTCCGTTATATTCATTTCACTGTATATGATGCTAAGATGTGGAACATACATTCTGTGATCAATATTACATGTATCTCTCATTGCTTTATGTGCAGAAAGAATGTTCACCGTCGGTTCAACTAATAAAAACACACATTGGTGTTTCGTTGTCGAACACTGTACTCCCGTCAACACAGTTTGCACTGGATTACATTCCTCAGCGAGATTTTTCACATCCTTTTTTAGAGTTGAGACATCGCGGTCAATTCCACCAAGGATGGTGATGTGCGGTCTGAACTCAGGGGCATCGTCATACATCTCAGCGTACTCACTGATTATAGTTGATAAGCGCCGATATGCATCCGAGTCACGGTCAGGAATGAACCATATTGAGTACTCATTTGACACGAATAAATGCTCTACATATGCTATTTTACTTTTGCGGGATTAAGATTGTGACACTTACCTTGTCCTACCTGTACAAAAGAGCATTTAATTAACACCGTCAACAGTCATATATGACTGATTGGATTGGTGAGACATTCACAAGTAACATCGGATGGAAGCATCTTGAGAGGCTTGTTGATATCGATATCCGGATGGCTGGCAGCGGTGGGGAACGCCATGCTGCTGAGGTGACACGTGATGCACTTACAGATGTTGGTGTACGAGATGCACATCTCGAAGAATTTGAAATACAGGGCTGGGCGCGTGAGTCTGCTGCGATACATGCTGGGGATACAGCGCAGGACTGCATTGCTCTTCCTCGCAGTCCAAGCGGAAATGTAATGGGTGAATTAGTTGATATTGGGCACGGACTCCCCGCTGACTTTGATTGTGATCTTAATGAGAAGGTCATCCTTGCTGCCAGTGACATCCCAGATTGGCACGATCGTTACGTTCATCGACGAGAGAAATATTACCGAGCAGTCAATGCTGGAGCCTCAGCATTCATCTATCGGAACCACGTCAACGGATGCTTACCCCCAACCGGTAGCGTTGGAACTGAGGAAGCTCCGATCGGAGAAATCCCAGCAGTTGGTGTCTCAAAAGAGGTCGGAAAACGGCTTTCTCGACGATTTACAGGGGATGATGTGGTTGTCAACACTCATGTCGATATTTATGACACGACAAGTCAGAATATCCATGCTGACCTTGGTCCAAAGACAGAGAATGCTGTTTTATTGACAAGTCATGTTGATGCCCACGATATTGGAGAAGGGGCGGCTGATAATGCTGCTGGAACCGCAATAGTGCTCGAAGTTGCACGCGCACTTGCACAGCGTGAATCTGAGCTTGATACCCGCGTGCATCTTCTTGTGTATGGAGCCGAGGAAATTGGACTCGTTGGGTCGCAATACGATGCTGATTCGCGTGATTATGAGACGATTAAGGCAATTATAAATAATGACGGGGTTGTTCGGAATCGAACGCTCGTGTGTCATGCACATGGGTTTGATGATCTTATCGACGCTGCTGACCGCGTTGCTGCCCGCATGGATCATCCGATTGATGTGCCACCTGAATTGAATCCACACAGTGACCATTGGCCATATGTCACATGGGGTGTCCCGGGGTATCATATTCGAGCAGATACAGGCGATGTCGGTCGTGGCTGGGGTCATACTCACGCCGATACACTTGATAAATTATCGGTCCGTGACCTTCGTGAGCAAGCGATTTTATTGACCGAACTGGTTATTGAACTCGCCAGCGACGATACAACAGTCGCCCATCGCCCACCATCAGCGATTGCTGATCAACTTGAGCGTGAAAATCGCGCTGAAGGGATGCAAGTCATTGGCGATTGGCCGTATACGAAAACTATAGATCGGTGATTCCGTCCACTCTTCTCAGTCATTTTATCTTGGCGGTGTACCTCTTTGCTCAAGCCTCTGGATTGTTCCACCCAGAGAATGGCAGGTTGCGAATTTCAATATCCCAACGCCTGAGAATCCTCGCCCTCCAGGATATGGAGAATATCAAATCTCGATGGTGAGGTCATCATGTTCAAATAGATTAGCAAGTGCCCGGAATTATTTGATGAAAGCAATCAGCAATCCCTGTAATACTGTAATAAAGCGCCACTGAGAATAACTCTAGGGCTCAAAATACTAATTCGACTGACAAGTGAGATGGAGTAGCTTACTTACAGAAATGTAGCACATATGTTAAGTATGTTAAGATATTAATTATAAAACATGATGAGAACGGATCCAAACTATTCTGTCGGCGATTTACATATCTGTCGTGATTGTGGAACTGGTGTCGAGGATGTAGAAGAGCAGAGTCGTTGTCCAAAATGTGGCGGCACAATGAGAAATACGACTGTCGCACACGACTAGTGTGTAATCTGGGACATTCGTTTCGACAAAGACGCGCTACGATCTTGAGGCGCCGAATCGTGTGATTCCCCTCCGACAGTGAGAGAGATTCAAAATTGGCGATTGTGGTCCAACCAGAGATCAATGATATCTCATGAACCTCATAATGTTGTCAACAAGTCACCACAACTTTGTTTTTATTGATCTTATGATTCGGATAATATATACTATATCTAGTTTATCTGATCTTATTCAATTGATTCTGTTTAAGCGGTTCCAACTACACGAGCAGAGGGATGAGACTTGGAGTCGTCGGACCCATATCCAGTGACGTGGTACTGTGGAATCACTCTATGTCATATGAAGAAGCGGTAAATAGGGCACGCAAGCCATCCGCTACATTATCAATACACTACATGTCTAGAAAATAATGACACTGCTCCTGACGGTACCGCACGTGGAGGCGGATCCTACAAGTCTCGTTCGCAACCAATTGAAATGAGCTCTGTTTCACACGACTCACATTCCCCTCGCTCGCTTGCGCGTACGCCGCAGGTAGGACATTCATACATCTCACACTGCTCAATGTCGACGCTCGGTCTCATGCATGAATATAAGAAATGTAGTCTGATATGCCTTCTGTGACAGCTTTGATATTCTCACCGGATTGAATCACGAGGCTTCCCTCGTGGAGCAGCACGCTGGTTGTGCATCCTCGACAGGACCCTGGCCGAGACCATCGGCATCTCAGTTATGATTTGTATACAGGCGGTCAAGGCAACTACCCCGAGGTGAGTTCACTACATCGGGTCTCGCTCGAGGTGAGTTCACTATATCGGGTCTCGCTCGAGGCGAGGCGTGACATGCTTGGGGCTGGGTATCCGTTTGGATCTCACAGACACTGCCATCGATCCGACTCACCCACGAGGGTGAGTGGTTATCCGACGCAGGATTGCTTTGTGATACTGGAGACCTCAAATCAACTCTAATCTTCGTCTGATGTACTTACGACTGAATGTGCTATCACGCAAATTAATACTTCGCGGGTGGCGTCCCTCATGTCGGATTTCCCCACAACAAAGCGCGAAGCTTTCTTCTTGAGATTCCGTAATTAGTCTGTGCACACATTATATGATGTTCATAAAGAGAGGGTTGTTTCGATATTGATCAAGCCTTGATGAATTCATTGCTCTGGGACTCAATATCAATCTGTGAGTTCACGCTGTCTATCCGTTATGTCATCAAATGCCTAATATAATTGATAAATAAGTCGTCTCAAGGTAATGAGAGAGACTATCAAGTAGTTGTTTGGACCTGGTTTACAGCAAGTTCTTTTCCATCACATTCAATCATCACATCAGCCTGAGTATGGAGCCATGATGGTACACGGTCAACATACGACGCATGAGTCTGTGGTCGATCTGCGTTCTCTGCATGCAAGATTGCCGGTTCGGAGTAGTGTGTTACTGGACATACACCCCACGTATCTGCAGCCAACGCGAATGCTTCACGATATGTGGTCCCGTCCGTAGAGAACGAATGATGATGATAGTCGAATGTGATAGGACAGTCAGTGATAGTCGAGATACTTTCAACAAGTTCTGTCACAGACCAGAGATTCGGGCTATCATCATTTTCAATCACAAGTCGATCAGCAACACTTGATGAGACCGTCTTCATAAATTCGATAAAGCGGTCTGCTGTACTCGCTTTGTCACCGTAATGACCGCCAATATGGATATTAATCGGATATTCATTCGTTTGTGGGAGACCCATCAAGTCGAGCCATGAGCCATGATTTTCAAGACTTTTTCGAGCTTTCTCGCGGGTACTTCTCGTCGTGGAAGCCGGTTTAACGAAATAGTCTGGGTGAAATGAAAGCCGCATATCGTGATCTTGAATAAATTCACCACATTGTTCAGCGACTTCTCGAATCGTGTCGATATTTGGGAGTGATTCAATATTATACTGAGAATTCCACGGGACAAATGACTGTGATGTACATCGATAGAACCCGATATCGTGTTCATAGTTCCATTGAAGAATAGTTAGCAGGTCGCGGAAGTTCTGTTCAGCAAGTTCACCAGCGTATGGGAGTCCTTTGTCCTCCCAGGTTTTCTTTTGCATCCCTCGGTTGCATCTCACTGGGGGTTGGTGATCCCGAAGCGTGTTGTTACGACCAGCGTATCCAAGCATGTATAGAATGAATTGGACGATTGGTTTGGGTGTATCGAATCACCCCACACATTGAGTCCCATTATCAACGACGATTAGCGTATTAACACTATACGAACCGAATAAAGCCAGTTCAACTGTTCGTTAGTATTATTCTGAGTTAAATCTGGTAGTGAGTGGCTATGAGTATCTCTGTCTATTGGTACACATTCTTTATCTATGCTCATTCAATCATATCCGCGATAGAACAATCAAACGCCAATAATCAAAGAGAAACTGAAACTGAACGGACGTTTATTCGAGAAGAATGAGATTTTGAGCAGGAATATCGAGTTAATGCCGCCGATGCTGGTCGGTTCCTGATTGAAATCGGCGAACAATTTCAAGAAGGCAACGAGTTAACACTCATCGATCAAGATTGGAAGTTGCCATGCATATTTGGGGAGCCGATTGGACTCGAAATAGGATTTGAGAGTTATGATGATGCAAAATACCGGCTGGAATCAATACAGGACATTAGAGGACCGATTAACGCAGTAAGATACATTTCATCTTCGAGAAGTTGGAGGAATGATCAATACAGCGAGGTTGACTATACAATCGTCAGAAGAGTGAATATGACGAAAGTGCTGGTCATGAGACATCAACCTCGGGTGCTGCCTGAAGTGATTCTAATTCAGTGAGAAGGGTCTTAATATCAGGTCGATCAAACGTTGAACTTCCTTTATATGTATACGCAATTTCCGTTGGTGAGAGACGACGATCGAGAATGACAACCGCTGGCATCCGACCGAAGAAGTCGCTGAATCGTCCTAATATTCCAAACCGAACAGGTTGGTCATAAGCCTCTCCAGTTTCGGCTGCTGGATCGGCTAATAGTGGATATGGAAGATCATATTTCGACTGCCATTCTGCGACACGCTCGACAGGCTCAGGGACGATCGAAACAGCTTCTGCGTTATGCTCGTGAAAGGCATCTATTTGTTCGGCGATTGCTTGTACCTGTTTACGACAGTTGGTGCAATAGTGATCACGTTGAAAAAAGAGAACGACAAACTCAATCTCCTCCGATAATGTAGCTACCGAAAACGGGTCCGGTCCAGCAGATACATTAGGTAATGAAAAATCAGTTAGTCGAGTTGACATACGAAAAAGAGTCCCTCATGAGGCTTTATATTATCGATTCATTGATTTCTTAATTGCCTCAACAACCGACTCTGTTGTCGGAACCTGGTGTCCCTGTGAAAGACGAGTCCCCTCAACAACGATAACGGGCGGATGATAGCCACCATAGCGAAGTGCAAAAGGAAAGTGTGTCCACCACGAGACAACTGATACATCTACATCGACATCAACCTGTGCGGCCGCAGCATCTGCGGCTTGGACAAACAAGTTGCACTCCCGACAGAAGCTCTCCGGGATTTTGAGCTTTCCATGGTATCCAGTCACGATATATAATTTAATCTCGATATCAGATTCAGATCCAGACCCAAATTTAGACTTCGATCTTGACTCCGGTCCAGATGACCGCCATGGTAACAGCGATGCCACCGGAGGCGACGGTGAATCGCTCAAGTGTTCTTTTGACTTCTCGTTATGAGATATATGATGCGTCATCTCCTGTGTTGGTTCATTTGATTCGACTAGCTCCTGAGCAGGGTCCGAAGACACAGATATTGTCAGGTCCTCGTGTATCATACATGAATATATACGTTGAAGATATATTTTGCTTCGCCACAATTGTATATATTTCACATAGGAATAACGTATATATTCTTCCCACAATGCGAATTGATATGAGTCAAATCAAACGGAGACTGGAGTCAACGACAAGCCTCTGTCCGAGTTGTCTTACTCTCATTCCGGGTGAATATGTCACCGATGATAGCTCAGTGTATCTTCATCGTGAATGTCCAGAGCACGGTGAGACGACACGGAAAGTTTGGGATTCACTTGATCACTGGGAGTGGGCAAAGCAATTTCAACCTGATGCCGAATTTAATCCGGATGGGGATTTCACTGTCAGTAATGACCACGCTTGTCTGGCAGTCATTGAGGTGACCTCTGACTGCAATCTTTCATGTTCATTCTGCTTTGCAAGTTCGGGACCCGGTGGGACACATCGATCATTCGAGACTGTTGAAAAATTGTTACAGACAATTGTAAAGAGTGGTGGTCCACGACCGATTCAGTTCTCTGGTGGTGAGCCGACAGTTCGCGATGACCTCCCAGAGATTGTTGAACGAGCAGTTCAGATGGGATTCGAACACATTCAAATCAACACAAATGGTATTGAGCTTGTTGAAAAAAAGGGGTATGCCAGTCGACTCTCTGACGCTGGGGTTACTGCGATATATCTACAATTCGATGGGCTTCAATCAGAGACATATGAAGCAATCCGAGGGGTTGACTTAGCCGATCTTAAGCGTGAAGCAGTCAAGACCTGTCGAGAAGCTGGACTCTCTGTTGTATTAGTACCGACAATTGTTCCTGGCACGAATGATCACGAGATGGGAGATATTGTTCGATATGCATTAGAAAATCGCGATATTGTTGAGTCCGTCAATTTCCAGCCGGTGGCTCACTTTGGTCGGTATGAGACGAATGACGGTCGATTCTCATTAGATACGGCTGCGAAACGTCTTGCTGAGGGATTTGAAGTGATTGAGCCACGGGATCTCATGCCCGTTCCGTGCTGTTCGGCATACTGTCAATCAGCCACTGGGTTACTCCCTAGTGAACAGGGTCCAGTTCCAGTGACAAAGTTCCTCTCAGCGGATCTGTTCACTAACATATCTGGTCTGGTTGATGAAAGTGACTGGATGGAATTAATTGCAAAAACTCCGGCTGGTGGTGAGGCTGCCTGTCAGACGGCTAATTGTTGTGGAGGAGATGCTCCTTCGCTCCCAGCAGGCGCGGATGAAATGCTTGATCGTGTGCTTCCAATATCATTAACCGGGTTCATGGATGCCGATGCTGCCGATGCCGGTCGATTAGATAATTGCTGTATTTCTGTGCCGACCGAAGATGGTGAATTAGTCCCATTTTGTGGATATAATATGACGACTGATGACGGTGAATATGCACTTCGGAATCGAAACAACTGGGGAGGGAGACCAGGAGTCAATGAGCCATTACCTATTGATGATGACGCTGGGTGTTCTGTTGAGGATGCTGAGCAGGATTCCAGTGTCACTGAGGCAATAGAAGTCACCGATCAATCAGCATCACGTGGTGAATAATATGCAGGGAATGCTTGAGACTGCGCTTGCAAACCCATGGGATACGCTTCGCAGCATTCTTGATGATCCGCTTCACCCAGGCGGTCGCGAGGCAACAGAGGAGCTGTTAGATCGCGCCGCGGTAACTACAGGAACGCAAGTTGCTGACATTGGCTGTGGAGCCGGTACGTCGCTCTCCATAGCGCGTGACCGTGGGGCTAATGTTGTGGGAGTTGATCGTTCACCAAGCGGGAGAGAGACCGTCCGCGGTGATATGCGACAGCTTCCGCTTTCAAATAATAGCGTCGAGGTCGTGCTTGCAGAATGTGTAATGTGTCTCACTGAACAACATGAAACCGCACTCACTGAAACGGCTCGAATCGTCGAGCCAGACGGATATCTTGCGCTTTCAGATGTGACTGTTGAGGGACAACTGCCTGATTTACCAGCCCCAATTACCACTGGACTCTGTTTAGAATCCAGCCGCAGTCGACAGGGAACAATCGAGGCAATTGAAGCGGCTGGATATGACGTGATAGACGTTCAGAACCATCGTGATGACATCTTAGCGATGCAAGAGAAATTAGAAAAGAAAGTTGATTATGAACAAATACTTGGACTGCTCGGTGAGCGCGGACGGCGGTTACTTGATGGAATTCACGAAGCGGAAGCCGCTGTTGCAGAGGATCGTATTGGCTATCTCTCAGTGGTCGCGCAGCGGTCTATGTAAACTGTCCTAGCCTATTCTCTTAGAGAATCACTGCTTGCTCAGGGAGTCTTTCTTTTGAGTTTGATGAGAAAACACCGATAGACGACAACATCAATGGAAGCTTGGACTCATTAATATCGCTGCTGTCCCAGAGACAATAACAACAGCAATGACGTGGATGATCAGGACATTTTGAAGTACTGACCCTGTTTTCAGAACGGGAGCGATCGATAGTTGGAGCAGACCAAAAAGTGCTGTTTCAGAGTCTGCACGGCGAAGAAGGCGAGCCGTTTCTGGATCAAGATTAAATTCATGCGAACCCTCATTTGAAATTCGGTACCGACCTGCTCGCCAAAGTCCAAGCAAGCTTGCCCACCAGTTCGTCCCAATGCGATATGAGATATCCCACCCAACGAGCAAAAGCACATACATGACAACAATTGGTGGGTTCGCTCCGAGAAGCGAATGCAATAACGGTCGTACACTCTGTTGGGGCTCAAATACAAACAGATGGGTGATAAGTGCCACATAAACCAACACTCCCAGAACAGTCTCTACCTTTGAACCAAACAATAACCGCTTATAGCTTGTTGGTACTGCCCGCGAGCGGACAAGCCGACTGATACGGAGCATCTCGACACTACCGAGTGTGGCAAGCAGAACCGCAGCACTCCCAACGATTGCAATCGCGCCATTATTATCCCACACTGCGAAGGCAAGAACTGCTGTCTCGAAAAAGACAAGTTGAATTCCAATCGCAAGGGTATTCGGGATATCGATACCAGGAAGTGCGCTGATAATACTTTCATACACCCATGTTTCACCGAACTCTTTTTGATTTGCAGTTGTCATGACTTTGCGTTCGGCATCATAGAGGTCTCGGTTGGTCTCAGCACCTCATCAACAGCTGTTTCGAACCTGATCGGGTCAACACCAAGCGCTATTGCTGGCTTCGGGTCTGAAACGACAGCAGGTGTTGACAGGCTCTCGACAAGTGGCGAAACCGTCTGGTATGGGACATCTGTGACTGCAGCAAGACCAAGAGCTGCCGCAGGAAGTGGCATTCGAGGGATAATGTGAACGCTGAATCGTGTCTGAAGTGCATTAGCAACCACTCTCAGTAAGTCGGCATACGGTCGAGCATTCGGTGCACCGACCTCAATCACCTCAGCAGTGGTCTTGGTATTGATGATAGCAGTAAGATACTGCACGACATCGCGTACGGCAATTGGTTGACATGGTGTATTTATCGCCGGGGGAACCGGCGCAACAGGGACCCGAGCAGCACATTGTCGCATTAATTGAAAACTGAGGCTATTCGAACCGATGACGACACCCGCTCGAACTGTTGTCAGTTGATAATCATACCGGTCAGCACCGAGAACAGATTCGACTGCCCTCCGAGAGTGGAGATGATCATCCCCATCTCCGTCTACATCTCCGAGACCGCCGAGGTAGACAACGCGATTGATACTAGCCGTTGATGCAGCACGGGCAAAGGCTGTCGCAGCCTGACAATCTCTATCTGCGTAGTTTGAACCTGATCCAAGTGAGTGAACGAGATAGACACCAATGTCTGCATCGCAACAGCACTCGTCAACACCTGCTGGGGTGAGCAAGTCGCCTTCGACAACTCGAACGCCTGGGGCTGAAACAAGCGATTCGGAACGAGGCGCTGAGGCATCGCGGACAAGTGCTGTGACTGTATGACCAGCATCAAGAAGCCTCGGGATTAATCGGCTTCCAACGCACCCAGTCGCTCCAGCAATAGCGATACGCATCAATGTACCCCACAAATGGGAGAGGCGCAGATCGGCGCATCATTGCATGAGACAGTATAATAATTGTCCATGTAAGATGTTCACATGCAGGCATAAGTGTGTTATGCGGCAACAAAACACATAAGCTTATCAAAGAGCATCTCAGCGAAATCAATGAAATAGTTGATACTCAACAAATCGACAGTCTTTGTGCTTGCACACACCCAGCAAGGATATATGATGCTGCGGCGAGCGCACATGCGAGTGGCGCAAATACAAATATGTCAGTAGATCTGGGACACCGAAATATAAGTAAATGCTTAGTATGGTACCATTGATTCAGTATTTTTGGATTACTGTCATATTCAGAGACTAGAGAGTACACCGTCTCCCACAGGATTGTTATCCAGAGAATCTCCAATCAACTTCACTCCGCCGCGATTGGCTACTCTGTGGAATTACGACGGAATGAAACTTATCAGACCGATGAGAGCCATAATTCCTGCTGCTGCGTACCCCCACCGATACTGATTAAAATCAGCGATAATATCTGTTTGGGTCTGGTCAGAAATAATTGTTAATTCCTCACCCTGTCGAGGTTTCAGGACTATGTCATCTGGTCCAGTCGGATGAGTTGTCTCGCCTGTTGCTGTCGCTTCACAAAGGAGATATATTTCCTGTCCCGGAGTGATTGTTTCCTCGAAGTATCGGCGTTTACTTTTGCTCTCCAGATCCATCTCCCCAAGCTTGATTGTCGATTCAGACCGCTCTGGAATATCGGGGTCAGCGCTCTCAAATGCGGCAATTTGCGGTGGTAACTCACAGTCGGATGATACGGAGTGCTCAACAGAGAATTCATCAAACACACAATATACATCATCAATCGAGACTCCAACCGAGAGCATCCGGTCAATGTCGAGTCCGCGCCAATTAATTTCCCATTCCGAATTAGATTTCGATTTGACATGATCCTCAATATCGACCCGAGTCTGCCCTGTTCCATCATCAATAATAAACGGTCTTGCGTCGATGCCTGAAACCCGAGTTTCCCACCCAGTATCATCATATTCATCGACTTCCCACACCGAAAGGACACATTCCTTATTTCCGATTGGTGAGTCAAATGTTTCCCCATCGATCACCTCGGCTTGAACCTCGACGATTGGGGCTTCAGAGAGTTGTCCGAGATCAGTCGTCGGTGTTTTCGATATAATCGACTGGCGTCGGTGAAGTCGTCGACTATACCACCCAATGAGCACCGCCGCAATCAACAATACCGTGCCGACAACTGGCGCATGGAACGAAATCATGATCATCGTGTGCTGATTCTTGACATTTGAAATCAAATCAAGACACGGAATTGAGTTTTTTTATTCAGCCGTGACTGCGGGCTGGGGTCGAATTATCTCATAGAATACCCTTCCGTGCAAATACAGTGCAACAGAGATCGGCAAAATTGGCATGGGTATCTACTGATAGATAGTATTGACAAACTGATAATCACGACCACAGACTCCTCTGTTGTTCTATTATCTTTAGATCATAATTGATCTGTTTGGATGTCTTAAATAGCAGCCATCGATTCTCCAAATGAAACTATTTCACCAATCAAAAAGCGTGCAATCAGGAAATCCACTTCGTGGACTCCCATGGGTTGAGATGTGTGATCCGGACCTCAATCAGAGGTTTCCACCAGCAGGTCAGGACCATTCCGCCATTCCTTGGGTGATCCATCATACACAGCGATCTCTTCAGATAGGTGACTGTGGATGATACCGGACGATCCTCGCCTGTCCAGCGCTTACACCCGCCATTTAGGATATCGACCTGATCGTGTCTGAATGCACGTAATATCATGGAGAAATAACAAAATAATAAGTTCTAATACCATGACGCACATATAATCTATTGATGGCAACTGTAGAATATCTGAATTATGAGACCCTTGATGATAAGGGCTGGGAAATGGATGATAATGATCTTTTCGAGAAGGCTGCTGATTCCGATCTCGATACTGAAGATTACGGATCACTTGAGGTAAACGAGGGCGAATACATTCTTGAAGCTGCAGAAGCACAAGGGTATGATTGGCCATTCTCCTGTCGTGCAGGTGCATGCGCAAACTGCGCTGCAATCGTGACGGAAGGAGAAATCGACATGGACATGCAGCAGATTCTTTCCGATGAAGAAGTCTCTGAAAGGAACGTTCGGCTGACATGTATCGGATCACCAGCAGCCGATAATATCAAGATTGTTTACAACGCAAAACATCTTGATTATCTCCAAAATCGCGTCATCGGCTAACGTATATCAAATCACCAGTAGCCGATGGAATCCCAGATTGTCCACAATCTAAACCATCCCGATTCGGTTCGAAACCGGGTTGTCGGGACAACAGAAATGATGGCATAGTAATCGAAATCCCGATTTCAAGATACTCAAGCGATTAGTTCTGAGTGTTATCATATTGAATATCGGGTCTCGAATCTGAGTTAGTATCAATAGGATATGATGTCAGTATGGAGCACGGATGTGAGTTCCATTTCTATTGAGAAGATTTACTTGGAGAGCTAAGATGTATATTCTGCTCAAATACTGATACCACATTTGTCGATTCTGAGAACTGAGTCACAGTGCTGTATCATCTCTTTTTGCGTGTGCACTGTTTTCGTCATAATTGTCTCAGAGTAATTAGTGCAAGTCTTTACCGCCGTGATTATCCGTGCCGTGATAGGAGCCGCTGAAACCGCGTCATTCGACACCGTCGGTGAAACTATTCGAACTAATCACTCTCAGAGTGCCGCCGCTCATCGATTGGGATATGAGTTAACGAATGACTCTTAATATCTCCTCCGACCTGAACGATGGGATTTTATTTTATATTTTCATAGTTAGCTGCTGTTCATATCACCAATTACCGTATACAGATCTGCTTGAATGTTTTATGACTCAATGCTATCTTCAAGATATCTAACTGCCTCTATTGGTACTTCAATATGTTCGATACCGTAAACACCATTAACGCGATGTGTATCAAGACCAGCCACTGGTTTCTTAAATGTAAGCGCATGCCCTATTTCTGAAAGTGTCCCAGGACCACCATCAACAGCAACGACGCCATCACCATTCATTACAATAACTGGATTCCGTGCATCATTGATTCCTGTTGCAATCGCTGTTTCAACATATTCGTTTGCTTGCTTCGGATCCTTGCCTGGAATGATACCAATTGTATGAGCCCCTGTATTTTGTGCACCCTTACAAACCGCTTCCATCACGCCACCTAACCCCCCACAAATGAGTTCGTGACCCCGCTCACCTACTACCTCACCCAGACGCTCTGCTCTTGCGTACTCATCATCTGTAACCGTACTTCCACCAACTACACTTATACGCATACTCTATGATGGGTCCTGATGATGCTGATAGTTTTGATTTCTTGTGTCGGAGTATGATATATCCTGGGACCGTATTGTGATTGGAGATTCTGGAGTTGGTGAGCTCATGGCACTTGTTCGTCATATAATTTGTTTCGCAGTCTCATTGTGCACTCTCTATGTGTCAGCGAAGCGCACTTCGGCAATCATGTCTGTGGTCTTTCGATCATATCGCAAAAGTATCATGAGTGGTTCGGTTATACTGAGTTTTACCGTTTAAAGGTGTGTCATCAATTAAAATCTGTAAAAAATATCTTCTCGATTGAGATCAAGTTCGGTCACCGCTGCAGGTGCATCCTGTCGAGCAGCGAATAAGATTGCGCCGACAACATCAGTCACATCAAGAGTTGTATCTGAATCAAGCGTCTCGTTATTTGAACGTTCGCGGAATTGCGAACCAAAGTTTGTCGTAACTCCAGACGGATTGATGAGGGTTGTCGCAACTCCATCTGGTCCGACACGACCGGCCACGCTGGCTGCGAATCCCCGGAGCCACCATTTTGAAGCAGCGTATATCGGCGTTGATGTACTCGGATATTTACCTTTGAAACTCCCGATGAAAATCAGTGATCCATTGGTTTCTCGCAAGTGAGGGATTGCTGCACGAGTTGTATAAAACGCACCGTGGACATTCGTCTCAGTTACTTGTTTGAATTGCTCAATAGGTATCTCTGGGAGTGCGGTGTCAGCGGACTCGCCGGTTCCAGCATTCACGATGCAGATATCGAGTTGATTAAACCGTTCAATGGTGGCATCAATGAGCGCATCAACTGCGGTATGGCTGACGACATCTGTGGGGACCGTAAGCGCGGTCCCGCCCATCGCCTCACACTCACTTGCCACTGTCTCGAGCGTTGCTTCAGTCCGGGCAGCGAGCACAACAGTCGCTCCAGCACTCGCAAATCGCCGCGCGGTCGCTGCTCCGATACCTGAGCTCGCACCTGTGATAAGTACGACTTGTCCGTCAAATGACTCCATATTATTCATATATAGATTTCCTAGGCGATATTTTAGATATGATCAGCCTGCCTCTCTTGATGTTTATATCGATCCGACGAGTGAAGATTGGTTGAGATATTGAGTGAGTCAGAGTAATACAGATACTAACGGTATATTTGATATTATCACGCTATTGGAAAAATGACTGAGACTCGTGCATTCTCTTTTATATGAATCCCTGTCGAAGGAACAGACAATGGAATCATTGGGAGCGATTCGACGCGTATCGATGGGTGAGTGGCTCCTTGTTCAAGCATTTCTGTCCGGGGTTGAAGATGCGCTTTTGTTGACAGTGATTCGTTATACTCAATCAAATATGTTCCCTCATCAAGATGCCACCACTGGTAAGTATCGCTCTCGTTGTGAAGCTGTTTTGAATGCGACTGTACGTCTGCAGGCTTAATCTCACTACCACCAAAATCGAGTTGTCCAGGCTGCTGTATGTTATATATTTCATTCACGGTGATATCAACCCCACCATCATCGCGTATTTGTGTTGGTTCATGTATAATTTCAGCCACTGCCTCTCCAATCGAATCCATACTATGCGCTACATCAGTTAATCGATATAAACCCGACGTTGGACTGCATCCGATTAAATAAGACCGTCAGCGACTCTCACGGAACCGTTGCCAGTTTCGATGAGCGCCGTCTGGTCTACACCGCTTCCAACACGGCACTCAGCCATGTCGACTGATCCAGTTTCAATCTGTGCCGTGATGGTATATGTTGCAGCCTCACAATACATTTCAACGGTAACTGCCCGTGAGGGGGTAGCCTGTAGTGTTCGCTCATATACACATTTTCCTGCAGCGTTATGAACTTGCACATGAACTGTATAGGTCTTAGAGGCGTCATAATTCCGAATGACCAGCGTCTGTTCACCATTCTGGCGGTTTTGGCTATCATTCGGTATGTCTTGACCGGATTGATTATCAGAATTGACTCGTACTTGCTGTGTTGGCATAGGTTACACATCTGGTGTATCTGATATATAACCACAAAGACTCTCTCAGAGTGAGAAACATTAATTAAAATGACTTGATTATGGGAGTCCTTTAGAACAATTCATACTAATGAGCATATCTGATTACCCCTTTTCGATGAGATATTCAATTTTGTCACGGAGTGTCTCTAATTCAGCTTCAAGTCGTTCTTGACGTTGTCGTACCTCCTCAATGTCACTGTCTTTGATACCGGAATTGGAGGTAGAAGCCGAAGTCGGAACGGAATCAAGAGCAGGCTGCTCATCACCGTTTCCACGCTCAGTTTCGATTGGAATCGGCTCAAGATGTTGTGCTACCTGGATTGTGCTCGCGGTCGTGTTATCAGAGAGGTACTCCTGCAGATGTGCCGCAGCATTAGGAGGTCCATGGATAAGTGAAATACCCTGTGGATTTACCTGCCGGGCGAATGACAGCAGATCATTCGCGCCCGCGTGAGCAGACATGCCACCAATCTCGTGAATCCATTCAGTTGGCACATGTATTTCTTGATCCTGAAACGCGAATTCACCAGTCACAGGGTCATAGTCCTCACTGGCGGGCAGTGCAGTCACATGCACATCGGCAATATCGCCTGATGCCTCAATGAGACGTCTTCCTGGAGTTCCCTGTGCTTGATACCCAATAAACAACACCCGTGCATTCTCATAATGTCGCGTAAGATCACGAAGGTAGTACGGTGACCACCCGCCTGTCAGCATCCCTGATGGTGCAATAACAATCGATGCCTCATCACCAGTGAGGAGTTGTTCGCGTTCATCCATTGTATCGGGTGTTCTCGCACACTCAGGTGTGAATGGTTCAACATCACCAGAATTGATTCGATAATTAAGCATCGATTCAGACATAAATGCATCCTGACAGAACACCTCATAGACAGACATCGAATCCGTTATCATTCCATCATAGATGATTGAAGGCTCGCCATTAACGGCATTTCGCAGGTCAGTCTCACGCTCACGAAAGATTTGGAGAATTTCTTGTGCTCGACCGACAGCAAACGTTGGAATGAGGACTGGAATCCCACTTGCAAGAGCCTGTTTTGCTTGTTGATAGAGTTCAGTACGAGCGTCAGTGAATGAGCGATGCTGTAATGTCTCTCCATATGTTGATTCAAGGAAAAGCTCATCTGCCTCAGGGGGGTCATCAATATCGCCGAGATGAGCGCTTCGACCGCCAAGATCTCCAGAGAATACAATACAGCGGTCATTATACTCAATAGCAATCCACACACTGCCGAGAAGATGAGCGGCATCCCCACATTCATATGTGATGTTCAGATGCTGATTACGGTCATAACCAATAGTCATAATCCTGGAAAGAACTTGTTCAATGTCGGTGGCAGTGAATTGCTGAGGCTGATTGAGCTCTGCGGTCTCTTGTTTGTGAATCTGTAACGAATCGTGAAGAAGAATACTTGCAAGAGCATTTGTCGGACGAGTCATGAAAATCGATGCATCATCATCAAGAAGTCCGTGATGCTCAGCAACAGGAAGTCCACCAATATGATCAATATGTGCATGTGTAATGAAAACTGCGTCAATCTGTCCTTGGCTTACATCTTCGAAAAGGGGATACTCAGGGGTTTCAGACTGTTTCAGCCCACAATCAATAAAATAGTCATAGTCGCCAGCCTGGAGATGATAACACGACCGACCAACCTCATCTCCCCCGCCACGTGGAGTGACAATCAAATCGCTCATAGCTTACATCTCGACACTCAATTTAATTATATCAATCGGGACACTTTCTTGCCATTCATCGTTTGTCAAGAGAGATATCATGTGCAGAGGAGAGGAACCGTCACGGTCATAATGTATGAGTTTAGCAATACCGTTGAATTGGTCCATCAGCGGATTCCAATTGCGGATGCACCTGCTCTCAATACTGAGAATTATCGACTATGCGAGAAGACTGCAGTTCATAATGCGATCGCGTGGGCGACTGATGAGACAGCGAATCAAATCGGGACACACCAGAGAGTAACCACCTCGATACGGTCAATGAAGCCATTCTGATAGATGGCAAGGAGAACGCCTCCAAAACGTCACGCACTGTCGTTCGCGATCGTATTAACCATCGACAGAGGGGTTAGAATTTTTATTTATCGACAGTAATCAGAACACTGCGCCGACAACCGAAGCGTATGCGTCGACCTCGAAGAATATCAGCCATGCAAGACAGGAAGGGAAGACTGGAGGATACACAGAAGAGGACCGGAAACCATAATTAAAGCCAGATGACTGCTAATAAGTTCATATAATAATGACGGTGTGTGTAATAGTTATTGAATAACATCTGAGTAATCTACCTCGGGGTCATATCAACCCCAGAACACACCCTGTTTCTCTGTAGAAGGCTCAGCACAAAACGTTATGAGTATTTACTTGATATATCAAATCCACTATCAGACCAGAGAGGACAGTCGCTATCTTAACAGCGGCACTCTAAGTCAGTAATGATCATAACCGACCATGTCAACATAATGATACCATTCTGAGTATCCCGACTAGAAGATTTTATTTTTGCTCATCGATATATAATTAATGTGCCAAATACAGAGACGACAAATCGAGTTCTCGAGATACTCGAATCAGCTGACGAGCCACTATCGGCGTCAGCAATCCAGCATCGCATTGCAACGCGAAGTCGTGATATGACGACGGGAATTATCAGAGATGTCTGCAAGGAACAGGTCGAGGCGGATATGATTGAAGCAACCGATGATATCCCGCCAGCATACCAGCTTGCTGATGAGTGATTAACGGAAGCCCTAGCGTGTAGGACTAAGGAGATGTCAGATTAGAAATACTGTCTACTTACTAGGACATTATATTCATATGAGGTAATGAAATGAGTCGATATATTATTTCGGATCATCACTTTGGGCGTTTACAGGTCATCGAGGACACAGACCGATCATTTGACTCAATTACTGAGATGAATCGAGTACTCTTGAATCGATATTATCGGACGGTGGGTGAAGATGATACCATCATTCATCTTGGTGATGTCGCCACGGACACGCGCGATGGAAGTGAGACGATTGCATTCTTTAATCATCTTGATGGTGATATGCTCATCCGTGGAGATCATGATACCAGCTTAGACGCTGCAGATGCCCCGTTTCCAGTGGTACAGTCGTGTATTCTAGAACATGGTGAGCGACGATTTTATTGCACGCACCAACCTGAAACAATTCCTCCCGATTGGGATGAGTGGGCAATACACGGCTACGTTTGTGATAATCCTGAAGATTTCCCGTTTATTGCGTATGACGACCGCCGAATCAACGTGAGTAGCGAATTACTCAACTATCGACCAATCACACTCAAGACATTAGAACACATTCTCGATTGCTGTTCTCCTGGATCACGATTCCGTGATATCACCGCTGCCCGAGCCACACTCGGGAAGCATAGATTGGAATGATACATAATGAATTCAGTGAACTCGCATGTATTACTGTTCAAGACTGCGATGCATCCATGCATTGTATTCAATATCAGTATATGTCTGAATGAATGTATTCAGCTAAAGACGATGACAGTCTCTCAAATTGGTCGGTTCAATCCCTGGTTAAATTTGATTGATAAAAATTCATGTTTCTTCTAGATATGAGTGGTATTTTTGAAACTACGGGATATCAAGGAGAATGCCCCGAGGCTTGACCTCAGGATTAACTCCGATACAGTATGAAATAAATCATCAATCTATAAGTAACAAATAAAAATTATGATGGCATTAACCATGTCTGAGTTAGTATCCGGAAATAAGGAGACTCAGACGCTTTGCCGTCGATATAAGAGGGTTTAGGTAGATAATGAATCCACGCTTGTGGAGACTAGAACCTCCGTGTCTGCATTAGATGCAAGTTCCGTCGGATAGTCAAAAACTCCTGGGGGGCTTTGATTTGATCTAGAAGCGCTTCACTAGCTAATTAGCTAAATACAGGTGCTAAGCCCCCGTCCTCAACAAGCGAGGGCGGATAGCCCCGAGCGCGGCAGGTCAGGGCAGTTCACTAGTCATACGACTAAGCCAGGACCGTTTGTTATCAGGCATTCATAAACTATCATCGTCCAACGTCCAAACGGGGTATACCGCAGCGCTGAATATGAACTCTCCTACTGTTTCTTGACGATAGATCTGGGACAGTAGAGTTTATTCGAGTGGGTTTCGCCGTATCTCTTCATATGGGATGAAATATGAAGTCAATCCGGCAATAATTCAGTAATTATCCGAGATACATTCATTTCGCCAAAAGTAATTATATGAATCCAATTGAGTAGTGATATATACTATATTTCGGCATATAGTGCACGGTGATGCCGTTTGTTGATATATTAGCTCACAACGCTGACGAACATTGGAGTATATAAATACAAATATGCAATAAGAAAGGTATATGTCATTGAATCATAACTCAGCATCGAGATTATGTGTTCACATTTGTGCTATCTATCGAATCGATAGACATTTTATCAAAATGTTATAACTGATGTACTTTCGTTATATGATTAGTATCTTAGGTGTAATCAACCATAGCAATCACATATGGAATGAAAATAACTGCTAACGGTATCTCATCGCAGTATGAGAGCTAATATAACACTATTTTACATATTTCTATTTTCTGTAGTCTCATCCCCATGCTGAGTGGTAATAAGCATCAGTATCGATAGGATTATAATAAAAAAGGCTACTCCGATGATATAACACTATATTTTATGGTATTTCTTTTTTATCCTATCAATTAGAAAAATGTACTTGGAAAATGGGGTATTGTATATACAATTATCAGGTTATTTTAAATTCAAATCCATAAATTGAGATATCAATATAGTTTGGACACGGGGCTCGTCAGACAGTTCGCAATTGATACTGTATTTAATGATGAGCGATATAGTAACATTGAGTACGGACGACTATTATCTGCGGAGTGTTTTGTCAGTGAGTTACCCTACCCTACTCCGCTATCGATCCGTTGAGGGTGGGGCTTCTGTGCTCTTGCATCGGACTTTCTGTTTCTGTGACAGTATTTGCAAGTGGTACGTCCGGATGACGCGTACCCACAGTGCTACCAGTCTCCATAGACGTTCTGAGTCGGACTGTCCCAGCCCTACGTAATAGTGACGACGATAACTCAAGCTGACCGTGGTTAGTATCCCGCTCTAAGTCAGTCTGATGAATACTGCTCGTCACAATTTAGTGTTAAAAAGCATGCTAGTCATTTCTTGGCAAGATAGTGTACGGCTGTATCCCTTCCCTACTCGTTCGTTTCACTCACTCCTTGAGGAAGAGGACTTAGCCTCGTAATTATTAAAATTCAAGAGAATAATAAATATTTAGTTATATTAAATACTAAGTGAGTATTTCTACATATCATATTCAAGCGTGAACGTTCAATATCTTCAGTACGTGTGTTCTATATATCATGTCCTCACAGGACTCATCCACAGATCAATGTCCACGTTCACGTTCACTTGAGGAGTTACCAGTAACGGATGCTGGTCAACCCACTGAGTCGACAACGCGTCAAACAATGTGTACGGATACTGTATCGGATATTGATGCAGGGTGGACACCATACTTTCGATATGACACAATCTATGCGGATCAACGCGCTGCAATTGAGTCATTTTTAGATACTCTTGGAGAGCAGGGCTATTATCTGAAAGAGGGTGCATGTGGAACTGGCAAGACACTCGCTGCGATAACAGCGAGCATTCATGCAATCCGAAATCCTAAGCAATTGAACGATCGGTCACCGACAAATGCATCCGCTCCAGAGTATGATCGAGTAATAGCTGTCACGCCGGTCAAGAAACAGCTTCAACAATTTATTGCCGAATTACGTGGCATAAATGCAACACTTCCAGCGGAGACGGACCCGATACAGACGGTCGTCTTGCGAGGACAAGCTGATATGATGGCGATCAGGAACGCAGAGCTCCCAAAAACAGACACTCAAGAAGCAACCCAGGATCTTCGTGCCACTACGAGAGAGGTCATTCGATTCAATAGTGATATTCCACTTGACTGGCCAGATAATCTTAGCCCCCCAGCGTACTCAATGGCTGAGTATGATTGGTCAACCCCGAGTGAGGGGGCGGTACAGGCGCAAGAAAATCATCAGTATGATCCAAACAGAGCGGAGGCTATCAGACATATTGTTGCACAATTAGAGCCGCGAGATACAGAAAGTAACGCACAATTGTGTATTGATGGTATTGAGACCCCGTATCCACAGCATGTCCCGCATACCTCAGAAATTGTCGATTCAACTCGGCTTGACTCGAATTATAATCAATTACCATCGGATCTACAAGGTCGATTTGACCCATTCTATGCGGCGACACTCGCAGGATTACAGGAATCAATCGTTGAGTTTGCGGATGCTCCATCTCATGTTATCGATAAACAAACACTGTTTGAGGCAACGGTCGCGAGTGGATGCTGTCCTCATGAATTAATGTGCATTCTTGCACAGCAGGCAGATGTTATTATCGGGAATTATAATCACCTGCTTGATCCCGAAACTCGGTATTTGACTGATAGAAAACTAGGGTTGCTTAATGAGCGAACAATTGCAATTATCGATGAAGCACATCAACTTGAGGAGCGTAGTCGAGATAATCTTTCCACGTCAGTTGATCTGTATACCCTCATGAAAGCTCGTAACGATGTTAGAATTGCCCGTCAATATGCGAGTGGCAGCATTGTTGACAGCCCGACTCCAAATCTTCCTCGTGAGGATGCGGAACTAGCGCAGAAAATTGTCGAAGACGGAGCAAAGTTGAGAACGAGCGGGATTGAGGTTGAGGAATTGCGAGCTGTAGAGAAACTATTGAATATTGCAAAGCAGAGACTCATCGACGCAAGCGAAACAATTGATGCAGTAGGTCTGATACATCGATTCGGGCAAGAGGATTCGGAAGCACAAAGCCGGGAAATAAAATCACTGGTTGATCCGAATAATCTTAATTGGGGAGATCAGTTGACAAGAGATCTCGAGAGAGACGAATCCATCTCAATGTCGGTAATGCAAGGCGCGGAGCGAATCATGAGCCGATTAGAAAAGGTATTTACTGCATTCACCGAGCACGGGATTCTCAACCGAACACCACAGGGTCAAGAGGTAGGGGCGTTCTTCCGACAGTGGGCACAGGCTCCGCATGCGGTATATCATCCGGAAGTTCGCGTTATTCCATCACAAAAGGAGTCATTTCCAGACCAGTTCCCAGCGTGGGTCGAACACTGGACGCCGGAGTTGCGATTATTTAATTGTATTCCAAAGCGCGAATTGCGAAGAGTGTTCTCTGAACTTGGGAGCGGGATATTGATGAGTGCAACTCTTCGCCCAAAGGAGCCATTTCGTGAATCGATTGGTATTGATGCCGTGCCACAACTTGGTGAATTAGACACAAAGGTGCAATCTACGGAAGATGAAATGACACTTTGGATGAATGGGATTACAGATGAAATGACTGAGGATGTCGAAACCCGACCAACGACATTCGACCGATTTCCGCTTCGCTTCTCGCCGAAGAATCGACTGTCTGTCGTGGTCGACCTCCCGAAATTCACGAAAGCCAATCGTGGTGAGCGAGAGACTAATCATCAGGCAATGACCGATATTCGCGAGCAGTATGCCGAGGTGATCGCACAAGTAGCACGGACGGAGGGTAATATCCTCATTGCAATGCCGAGTTACAGCGAGGCTGCATGGGCATATGAATATCTTAGAACATTGTCAATCGAAAAGCGCTGTTTTGTTGATAAATCCAGTACAGCTGACGAGACCGACACGTTGTTATCTAAGTTCTTCGAGTCAGGAGATGCGATTCTTTGCACCAGCCTCCGTGGTACAATCACAGAAGGTGTTGATTTTGACGGTGAAAAGCTTCATACATGTCTATCAGTCGGAGTGCCACTGGCTCCGCCAAGTTCAGAGATGGATGCAGTTGAGATTGCATATCAGCGAGCAATCACTGAAACAGGTGGTCAGGAGGCGGCTCGGCTAATTCCATCAACACGGAGGGTTCGACAGTCTGTGGGGCGTGTGATCCGTGGTGTGAATGAGACTGGTGTTCGTATTCTGGCGGATGAGCGGTATGGGACGAGTGACAGCACGAATCTCCGTAGGTATCTCTCACCACAGCAACAGCGAGAATTCACACCGGTCGAATATACCGACCTGGGAGGTGCAATCACACGATTCTGGCAGTATCACAAATAGTTCTTATCAAGTTTATAAGCCAATTTATATAAAATAAATTGTACTTGAGTCGCTAGCTGGGAAACCAACTCATTGGATAAGAGCGGCACTGTCAGAACTCATCCGATATGTGTATTTCAACGCTAGAATTTGGATATCCAGACATATGAAATACAACCTGATGAGTTATTTCTTGGGTTTGATGCATAATTCACGCTATATCTATAATAAAATACTGTTCGGATTGATAAAACAGAATCCTGGTAACTTAGCTATGTGACGCCTAAATATGATTCAGATCCGACTGATATGTCAAATACAAATAGACCGTACGATATCGTCGTTTGGGGTGCAACTGGGTTTACAGGAAAATTAGTGTCTGAGTATCTCACAGAGCAATATACACAGGATATGATTTCACTGGCACTTGGTGGGCGAAGTGCAGATCGTCTTGATTCAATCGTATCAGAACTCACCACACAGAACAAGGGGTGGGATAGTATTCCAACAGTGATTGGCGACGCAACAGATCAAGAGAGTCTCCGTGAGATTACACAGGACACGCAGGTGATCTGCACGACGGTCGGTCCATACACAAAGTACGGAACCCCATTGGTTGAGGCATGTATTGAGACGCAGACAGAGTACTGTGATCTGACCGGCGAAATAAACTGGGTGAGAGAGATGATTGATCGGTTTCACGATGCAGCAGTCAACGCTAACACGCGGATAATTCACAGTTGTGGATTCGATTCTGTACCAGCGGATGTCGGGACATTACTCGTCCAGTCATTTGCGATTGAAAACTTTGACACTCACTGTGAGATGGTTCGAATATATCTTGAGGAAGGAAATGGAGGAGTAAGCGGTGGAACATTGGCTAGTTTCGCCGAGTTATTTGACGCTGCTTCTGATGATCCAGTGACTCGGCAAACACTTCAAGATCCATACTCGCTTGCGCCACCAGGTGAGCGAGATGGAATTGACGCAGGCGGACAGCGCTTACCACGGAGTGATCAATTACGGTCAGTGTGGACAGCACCATCTCCGATGGCACCAATCAATGAACGTGTTCTCCGACGGAGCAATGCACTTCTCGGATATCCCTGGGGTCGGGAGTTCCGCTGTACAGAGGTCATTCCAACCGGCTCTGGAATTGGTGGTGCAATCGGTGCCAGTATTGTCGCCGGTGGGATTGGTCTCTTTACAACTGCAATGTCTATTGATACTGTTCGTTCAGGAATCCGGCAGTTTGTGTTCCCCGACCCGGGAGACGGACCGACGAAGAAACAGATTGAGAACGGTTACTTCACCGTCCGTGCGCTCGGGCGTGGCACGGGTACAGATGATCCATTTACCATCGAGGCTGAGTTTAGCTCGAAGTTGGACCCTGGATACGGTTCGACTGCACGGATGCTTGCCGAGAGTGCACTGTGTCTTCTCCGGAATGAGACCAACTCATCACTGTCTGGTGGGATACTGACACCTGCATCAGGCATTGGCGAGCCACTGGCGACGCGACTTCGTAATATTGGATTTACTATCACCGTCGGCGAGCGGACCGAATCTGGATCCTCTTGATGCAAGGATGATTGATATTTGTTACTTCCGGGTAGAATGTGAATCGCCTCGGGGTATTCGCCTTGTTTTTTAATAGAAGACTACAACCGCGCGATTTTGTGGTTACATCCATGGTGGCTGTTGACTGCGGCGACAATGATGTGAAAGTTATACAATTCAATGGTTAGTATGCTTTGCTTGAGCCGAATCATAAAAGAATTTGCTATACAGATTCTGTCATCACTAATCCGTGTAGTGGGTCAGTCTTTTCATTAAATCCTGGTGAGGGGACGTCATGAGCGAGGGTTCCCAGCGCTTATTGCTATGTTAGCCGAATCACGTTCGATGGACGACCGGAAGTATGATATTTTGACCGAATCAGAGATTGACGACGGTCAAGCGACGGCGGCGTACTTTCTACGCACTGAAACCATACTCGACCACGTTGATGAGAACCCAACAGTCACTGCAGAGCTTTCCGCGCCTGAGGGGTGGCACTTGCTCGCGGGTCTTAATGATGCCGCTCAGTTGCTGGAAGGACTTCCTGTTGATGTATATGCACCTCCCGAAGGGACGCCAATCTCTGGTGGTCCCATATTACGTATTGAGGGTCCGTACCGCATGTTCGCACGGTATGAATCATCGTTGTTAGGATTTCTTGCTCATGCTTCCGGAATTGCCTCTGCTGCCTGGAGGGTAAGAGCGGCGGCTCATGACCGGACAGTATTGAGCTTTGGGACCCGTCGTCAACATCCGGCATTGGGCGCGATGATCGAGCGTTCTGCGCTCATAGGTGGTGTAGATGGAATTGGGAACGTCGCCGGTGGTGAGGTGATTGGTGTCGAAGCCGGTGGCACTATGCCCCATGCCCTCGTCGTCGCGTTAGGATCGCCTGAGGCGGCTTGGACTGCGTACGACGAAGCACTTGAAGAGTCGGTGCCAAGGGTATTACTATGCGACACATTCGGTGATGAGGCTGATGAGGGTGCTCGCGCTATAGATTGTCTTGAGGATCGGTTAGAGGGAGTTCGTCTGGACACCACAAGCTCACGTCGAGGTGATATGCGGGCAATCATCGAAGACGTTCGCTGGGAGTTGCAACAACGAGAAACGGACGATATCGATATACTCGTCAGTGGAGGAATTGGCGTTGGGGATATCAACCGTCTTCGGGATGTTGCTGACGGATTTGGTGTTGGTGGGGCGATTGCTGATGCTGACCCCATTGACTTTTCATTGAATCTTGTGGCGGTTGAGGGAGAGCCACGAGCCAAGCGTGGTGTCCGTTCCGGTGCGAAGACCGTCTATCGAGACGGATATGATGACAAAGTTGTTGTAGCCGGTGAAACCGCTCCTGGAGAGAAACTCTTGAAACCACTAATTCGTGATGGTGAGAAAGTTCGAACATTTGATATTGCCGTGGCTGCTGACCGAGCACGTGAGGCAATTCCCACACTCCGGAATCGCGGGGTCTTTGATACCGGCGGTGACAAATAACATCATTACATGACTGATGATGACACCGCAGTCAATGATGTTCTCGAAGCATTAGCTAAAAACGAGATTGAACTTCAGGAGGCTAAACGTCGGGTAAAAGGAGTTCATCAAATAGATGAATTCGCACGGGTGGATGCTCGACAAGGCGAGCGAACTGGAATCCCCGAGGTTGTCGAAGCAGAACGCAAAAGTGATCAACAGACTATCGACATTGGACGCGAACTTCTCTCAACGGCTGGTCAGGCAATCGTGACTGGAGTCTCTGATACTGTTCGAGAAGAGCTAAGCGACACCGCTGCCACTACACAGTTTTATGAGCGCTCTCGGACATTCGTTGGTCATGCATCAGATTTTGAGCGACCCGATCATGATGGGACCGTCGGTGTCGTGACCGCCGGCACATCAGACATCACTGTCGCTGAGCAGGCAGTTGCACTGAGTGAGGAGATGGGCTGTGCTGTTGAGACACTATATGATGTCGGCGTTTCGGGTATCCACCGGCTGTTATCAGAACGAGAGACACTGGCTGACTGCGATTGTGTAATTGTCGCCGCCGGTCGTGAGGGGGCACTCGCAACAGTGGTAGCTGGAATGGTCTCAGCGCCCGTTATCGGACTTCCTGTCGGCACTGGTTCCGGTTACGCTGGCGATGGTGAAGCGGCTTTGTTAGGAATGCTACAGTCTTGTACCTACCTGACGGTCGTCAATATCGACGCCGGGTTTGTTGCTGGCGGACAAGCGGCATTGATTGCTCGCTGATATTGAAGAGTGAAGATATATTATCTTTGCCAAATTAACAGTCGCTCCTTAGCTTGCGTGATGCTAGCTTGAATACCGATCATCACAAATACAAACACAAACAACGCAGCTAACACTGCTTCGAGATCACCCTGACCATACCAGAATCGAAAAACCGCCCCCATCCCAACTGACATACCAAATGTTTCGGCGAGAACGACTACCTTCCAGACCATGCTTGCGAGGTATCGAGCACTACCTAAGACAGCGGGAGCGATTGCTGGGAGATATATCTCACGTAATATTGCCCATGAATTGACATCATATGTTGCAGCCACTGCTAGTATGTCACTGTCGACAGTCCGAGCACCCTCCCATACAGTGACCGTAGCATACGGTGTCGTCACAAGAACAGTCGCAGTGATGACCGCAGCTTCGCTGAATTGAAACAACACCATTGTCACCAGCACAACAACGAGGGTTGGGATTGTCATCGCTAGTGGTAACCACGGTGAGATCGCCCACTCAGCTGAGCGGTGTTGAGCCATCACAATTCCAATTACTGTCGCGAGCATCAGGGCAGTTATTCCTGCGCCCAATACCCGTAGAAGGCTCTGAACAAGATGAGTCATAAGATTACCGCCTGGTCCGGGGACCAGTAACAGAGGTATCCGTCCGATGACGGCGGCTGGACCTGGAAGAGTCGCTGGCATGATGCGCCCGCTGATAGCCCATATAATAAAAAGCGTAACTATGGTCGCTACCCAGCGATAGACGCGTTGAGTAATCACTGTAAGGATTCAAAGAACCGATGAGTCAGTTGTGCCTCTGTCTCTCGAAGTGCCGGGTCGTCGAAATCTCGCGGACGCTCATGATCGATAGTAACTTCATCAAACAAGTTTCCATCCTTATTGATAAACAAGATGCGGTCTGAGAGTGCGACCGCCTCACTCATATCATGGGTAACAAACAGCACCGCTTTTTGTGTATTATACCAGACATCAAGCAAGTCTTGACGAGCATGACGAGCGGTTACTTCATCAAGTGATGAAAATGGTTCATCCATCAAAAGGAGCTCCGGCTCGATTGCCAGCGCTCGCGCAAGATTCACCCGTTGTCGCTGACCGCCAGATAGTCGTTGGGGATAGCTGTCTCGCTCGTCATCAAGACCGACCCGCCTCAACACGCTATCAATGCGAGAGTCATACTCGCTAGCATTGATATCAGCGGATCGAAGCACGAACTCGATGTTTTTTCCGACTGTCCGCCAGTCAAGCAAGCGAGGTTCCTGAAACACATATCCAAAAGAGAACTCACCAGCGGCAACCGGCTTATCATCGAACTCAACAGTCCCTTCGGTCAGTGGCGTTAGCCCAGAAATAATGTTTAATATCGTAGTCTTACCGCACCCTGAGGGACCCATTAATGTAACAAACTCGTCAGCGTCTACAGATAGGTTTAATCCAGTAAATACATTTATCATCTCAGCAGTATCACCATAGCGTTTTGTCGCTTCACAGACGCGCAGTCGAGTCATGTGATTATATTTGTTGTTTCAGTATCATATCCTCGCTTTTGCGCTGCTCGATGTTCGCTCCATCGTAGTAAGCGATCAGCGATAATCATCACTCCTATAACTGGGATTGCCCATGCAATCACCATTCCGGTATCAAAAGCCTCAAAATGATAGTTGACAGCGACGCCAACTCCAGTCGCAGTACCAAAAACCTCTGCGACTAGCGCCAATTTCCAAGAAACAGCGAGTCCAACACGCATAGCACCAAATAATACTGGCTTAATATGTGGTAGATAAATATCACGCCAAATGTGGCTGCTGCGAGCGTCATAGGCGGTTGCCATCTTGAGTAAGTTCTCATTCAGATCACGAGTACCCTCCCAAATAATTGCTGTCAAGTACGGAAAGACGATCAACACAATGACCAGCACCGGAACAGCAAATTCAGTCAACCCGAGCCACAACACACCGACGAACGCCCACACGACTGAAGGCACTGTCAGCAACACAAAAAGTGGACCCGCGAGATAGTCTGTAATACTCTGTTGAACACCCATGATGACACCCCAAAACGTCGCAAGTACCATCGATATAATAAAGCCCATTACGACACGTGTGATTGTCGTACCATAGGTTACTCCAGGTGCAAATCGGTCGCCGCCTGAGATGACCACCCATACATTCTCAGCCAGCTCAATAATGCCGGGGAACTGACGCGGGGTAAACGCTGCAGCGATTGTCTGCCAAGCGAGGGCAAATAGGGCAACCGATACAGCCGTTACGGTAATCTGACGAATGAATGCAGAGCCGATATCTGGCAATACTGACTGTCGGATTGACATTTTCGATTAGTCCTGATCAAACGCGTCGACGGTCGTGATTGCTGCTCCGCGGTCTGGGAGATCAAGCACTTCCCGGTCGGCGAGCAATTCAAAGAATGACCAGTGACTATCAGCGAGTGATTCCTCATAAAATGGCGGTCCAAATATAGTATCAGTATCCATCAACTCAGTAACGACCGCAGCCTCATTGGGATCTGAAATCCCAGCCGCCTTTCCAAACTCGCTGAGAGCTGTTTCTGCATTTGAGCGGAATAATGACAATGCCTTAGCCCAGCCCTGTAAGAACTGCTCGGTTGTCTCACGGTTTTCCTCAAGCCAGTCCCGGCGGACAGTAAATGTCGTCGTCGGAAGTCCAACGCCCGTTCGCTCTGTCCATAACGCATGTGGATCAAAAATTGTCCGCATGGAGTCATCGGCAATTCCGCGGATCGTGTATCCTGAAAACTCAGAAATTGCATCGAATTCCCCTTCTTTGAATAGTTCCCAGAGCACTGGTGGGTCCTCTGCTCGCGTCTCGGCAGTATCCTCAACGATATCAACTCCGTATTTTTCATCAATGAGTGCCCGATGGACGGTTGTCGTTGTTGAGCTGACTGCGGCCGGTACACCCACCCGCTTATCAACGAGATCTGTTGGGTCCTCAATTGAACTATCATCAGCTTGGACGAACATACGATTAAACATATTCTGTTGAGGTCCGATGAAGGTCAACGGCTCACCATCGGTCATGAACTCCATCTGTGCGACCGTCGCTGGCGCGCCGATATCGGATTCATTCGTCACAAGTTGGCGGTTATACCGACCGTAAGGGACAGTCTCAAAATCTAACTCAATATTTCGAGACGACCATACCCCTTTGTCAATTCCCCACTGAAACACAGCTGCGCTGACGCTGCTCTCAACTTCTCGAATCGAAATAGTCTCTGAATTATCAGTAACCGACGTACTCTCCCCAATACAACCGGTGAGTGCAACTGCTGCTGTGACGCTCGCGCTTTCGAGTGCCCTGCGCCGTGATATCTCCATACTTATATAATCCAATTGAATAAATAAGTGCGTTCCGAACTAATATTATAGTCAATCGATTTGTGTTTCCTCATATTGAATAAAAATATTCTTCAAAGTCACGGAAAAAATTGGTAGTCATAGTGGAAATGTAATTAGTATGATTTCCCCTGCTGGGAGTGCCACATCCCAGCCCCGGTATTCCTGTCTTCAATCATCTCCAGACTCCCGGAGTTGTTTGTGCCTCGAGGAGTCTGGCAGACTTCGGCGGAGTTGGAGTTACTTTATCATGTTTACAGCAGTCGGGCACAGCATTGACTCAGTATCGGAATCGACCGTTCACCTGACTGAGTCCGATTATTGTCTCATTACTCGGGGCGGACAGATCTTCATCGTCGGACTGACCGGAATCACTCTGTTGCTGGTTTGGTTCCTACCTATCTGGAAGATTGCCTGTGAGTTTAACCGACGGAGTATAGAATTTCAGAGTGGCTCTGACAGTGTCGATTGATGCAGAGCTATCGGATTCATCCTGCGACTGCAACCGCAGGTATTCTCCTTGCCATATATAACCAAGACGAGTGGCTTGGGGATTTGATGTGGTCCCGAGGCAGTTCACAGAATCGTGGAGATGATTATCAGCAACAATCTTGATCGCCGGGAGACCATACACATGCATCGCCTGTCGTCAGATTATTTTCCTCGATATAAACTGAGAGGCAAGCATAATTACAACGCCTGGAAACAGTCTTTATCACGCAATATGACACGACTGCTCACAGTTGATGCAGAATTAATGACAGGCACTATTATTGATCGTCCGAATCGCTTTGTCGTTCGTGTTCGTTTCGGTGACACACCCGAACGCGTCTTTCTTGGGGATCCTGGGGCTCTCGAAGGGATCGTGGAGCCGGGATATAAAATCCTATGCTCGCCCGTCAATGATTCAGATCGATCGACTGATTATGATGCTATTGCGGTCTTTGTCGGTGATGTATGTGTAAGCGTTCGCACGACACTGGCGAACGACCTTTTCGAGAGCGGGATCAGGAGCGATGCTATTTCTGTATTCGATGGATACAAACTGGAAGAACGTGAGCCATCATTACCAGACCACGGTCGAACCGATTTTCGGCTCATAACACCAAACAACACCACTGCATACGTTGAGGTCAAATCCTGCACGTGCATCGACAACATGATTGCTAAATTCCCTGATCGACAGACCGAACGAGGTCGTCGCCATCTTCGGAGTCTGCAAAAACTCCATAATGACGGATATGAATCCCACATTGTATTTGTTGTCCAACGACCTGATGTTAAACGATTTCAACCATACCGGGATATGGATCCTGAATTTGCAGATTTACTCGCCAATGTTCAAGAGAGCGGCGTTGAAGTGCATGCTATCGTGACCGCTTTTGAACCACCTCATTATCGCCTACAGAATAACGATCTATCAATTGAACTTAATTAGCGATGAGTTAGATAACTGATACCATGCGTTGATGCTTGATTTCTCAACCTCATAACATGGGACTAATACGTCTCACCTCACTGATTATATCTTGAAGCGTTAGACAAACTACCAAATCAAAAGGGGTTCACAGGCATGTTTGGTGAAGTTCCAAAGGACGACTTACAATTGAGCAGGGTGAACTCACCCGGGGGCAGTCGCCTTGATCGCCTGTACATGTTGAGTAAATTATACAGAGAATGTAGGTAGAGTGCCTCAAGGCTTGATCCAGGAGCAGTTCGGTTATGATGAGTATCTATCGCGATATTCTTGATTCGATGTCATATTTTTCGTGAAGTAAAGGGAGATATAGTGCTACTGGGGTGATGCTGAACAGGTGTCAACTCCAAGTAATGTGTACAGTGGGCAGAATCCTGTCACACTGGTACCCATCATAATAAAAGAAACAACTCCAAGCAGCGGTGATACGACTGTCGGCAGGGAGATGACGCTTGCAAGTATTGCTAAAGATAGCAGTCCTGTCACTGCGCCAAATAGTATGCGAGTGGTACGGTCCATGGACCCAATATTATGTTCCATATTCATCTTATGATATGATTGCCAGCCATAATAATGTACTGTTTGTGCAATATATAATTTATTGAGGTTGCACATATGACTCGACTCTGCACGTTTATAAACTACCCTCAGAATGGAGAAAGAGGTGGTCAATGTCTTCCATCAGTCCATCGAGATCGCGGTCTGGTTGATCGCGCACCCAGGAAAACATGTTGTAGATCGTCTCCTTGAGACCGTGTTCGAGTTGTGATCGGAGCGACGAGGCTTTCGAGACAAGTCGCTCCGAGGCGCTCGATTCCGGACCAAGCCGAAGAAGGCTGTAGGCCAGCATCTGAAGGTGCCAGTGACGACTGGCACCGTCAGAATCACGAACCTCGCAGTCTCCTAAGCCAAGATCCTCTTTCGAGTCCTCGAAGAATGTCTCTACTCGCCATCTGTACGAATAGCTCCGAATAATGTGTGCCGAAGGCGCGTCAATCTTGCTCGTCGCAAGATACTTTACTGGATTCTCTTTGTCCTCATCGGTAACCTTCTCTGTGATTACCAGCCGAACTTCACCTAATTTCGAGACAGGGACTGTCTTAGTCCAAATTTTGTACGTTTCACCGTCAACTTCTCGCTCTTCCTTGTCGATGCACTCTTCGAGCGCATCGACGCGTCTCTCTTTGTTCGCGTAGGTCACCTGTCGGTTGCCCCGTAGTGGTCCAATCCAGTCCTTGCCGTGTGATTCGACGTGTTCGATCAGACCGGAGTCATGAGCAAACCATGCATCGAAGAGGTAGGTGCCCGCAGGCACACCTACCTCTTCTTCTAATTCCGTGATTATCTCTCGTGCGAGGTCGTATTTTGTCTCCTGTTCGTCTTCCTCGTCCTCGTCGTCGACCTTCTCGTACTGGCGAAAAGCAAGTGGATAGGACGTTTTATCATCGGTATAGAACGCGTAGACGAGGTTCTGTCCCCAAACAGGCTCACCCTCAGAGTGATCGTAGAACTCTCCAGCACCGGGAAGGGACTTCCCGGTTCGCTGGATGACTGAATCGTCAATAACGATATAGCCGTTTTGTGACCAGCGTGTCTCTCCGTGTTTTTGCAGTTCCTCTAACCGCTCGTGATTGAGCTGATCCTCATCCCAATCGTATTCGGTGATGAACTTGTTGAGTGCTCGGTCACTTCCGGCAGGAAGGACCTCTCGTGCAATTCCGGTTACAGTCTTGCTGCGGCCCGCAGCAAGACCTGTCACGTACGTTTTGGCGTGAGTCGTTTGATGATATGATAGCGAGTCGAATTCATCCAGCACGTCGGTGCACGAGAGGAAATCCGTAATCGGCAGCATCAAGTTTCAATGCTGCCTACATCACGCCCCTATTTAAACGTGCAGAGCCGAGACATATGAGTCAATCTGACTGAATAGATCAGTGAGTCAGTGAAAAGTACCCTGTGCAATTGGCACAAATGAGTAATAAAAAATTCTTAACCGAATATATTCTATCAATTAAGTTTGCTATTCTGCACCTCTCTATTGAGAATCGAGCAGCTGATATCATAATGTGAGTACAGTTTTTATATAGTTGAGGAAATAGTTATAAATTCGAATTTTATATCGATACAAATTAAATGATTTCAAGTTTTATATTTATACCGAACGAAGTAGATGCTAAGGATAGAAACTATGATGAAATATCTACAGACACACCCCCGAGGTGCAGAGATCGAATCATATTATCAGACATAGAGCTACATGGCGTGCGTGTCTGACTATGTACAAATACACAGCAAGCAACCCTCGACCTCTATTAGGAGTCGCTCGTCGAGGAGGGTCACGTGCTCACGTTGTGATCATTGCGTTATGTTAACTGTATTTTTACTCCAGCGCAATATTGATTGTTTTCGTCTGTGTATAGTGATCAACGGTTTCTTGACCGATTTCTCGACCGATACCCGACTGTTTGTAACCACCAAATGGCTGTCCCGATGGGAAGTCATTATATGTGTTGACCCAGATTGTTCCAGCCTCGATATCTTTAGCACACTTATGTGCCTTGGTGAGATCCTCAGTGAGAACACCACCTGCAAGTCCATAGTCGACATCGTTCGCTAATTCAATCATCTCGTCGTAATCGTTCCAAGTAAAGACCTCCTGCACAGGTCCAAATATTTCCTCTTGAACTGCGCGGTTATCATGATCAATCTCTGAAATAAGCGTTGGAGTGACGAAACACCCATCTGCAAGAGCCTCATCATCTGGTGCATCTCCACCTGAGACAACATTCGCACCGGCATCACGTGCTTCTTGAATATACCCCATTGTCCGCTCAACCTGATCGGCTGTCACTTTCGGTCCAAGATCTGTTGCCTCTAATAGCGGGTCACCAACCTCAAGATCATCTGCAGCCTCAGCAAGTTTATCCATGAATTCGCTCTTGATGTCTTCGTGAACGAACAACCGTGAACCAGCACAGCAACACTCGCCAGTATTGAAGAAAATTGCCGTAATTGTCGTTTCGACAGCGCGATCAAGATCTGCATCTGGGAAAACAACAAGTGGCGACTTACCACCAAGTTCTAATGTCACATCTGTGATTGTATCTGCAGCTGCTTTCATGACAGACCGACCGACCTTCGTTGATCCGGTAAATGCAAGCTTCCGAATCCCATCATGCTTCGACAGTGGCTCTCCTGCGTCTGTGCCAAATCCAGTCACGACATTAACCGCCCCGTCGGGAATCGCGTCGCCCGCTTCTTCCATCAGCTTCAAAATCGAGAGTGGCGTCTGTTCTGCAGGCTTGAGAACGGTTGCATTTCCTGCTGCGAGTGCTGGTCCAAGTTTCCACGCGGCCATTAACAGAGGGAAGTTCCATGGGATGATCTGTCCAACCACGCCGTAAGGTTCCTGAAGTGTCTGGACATGTCGGGAGTCATCAGTGTCAATTGTTCGACCCTCATGTGACCGAGCCATTCCAGCAAAGTATCGGAAGTGATCGATGACAAGGTCAACGTCAATCCGTGCCTCAGTGATTGGCTTACCATTATCTAGCGATTCAAGTTGAGCAAACTCCTCTTTTTTATCCTCAACACGATCAGCCATTGTCTCTAACATTGACTGTCGGTCAGCTGATGACATTTCAGAGACACGCTCATCGTAGCCTTCCTGCGCTGCGTCGACTGCGCGGTCAATATCGGCGGCGACACCGGCTTGTACCTCAGCTAATGTTTGACCTGTCGTGGGGTCGTTCGTTTCGAATGTCTCCCCGGATGCACTCTGAGTCCACTCTCCGCCAATGTACAGTGACCGCCGAGTTGGCATCACTTCGCTTGCTGTCTGTTCGTGTCGCTTACTGATTGCTGATTTACGCTCCGCTGGTGATTGCACTTCGTTGTCAGTAGACATGTGCATATACATATATTAATTATTAATGTTAAAGGGTTACGCTGGAAACATTAATCGGATAACATAATCAGAAAAATAACACATTTGCAGAGACAGCCTCTTCACTTAAGATGTGTACTACGATGATGATTGAAGTATCACCAATGAGTGTCCGCAATAGACCAGTGACGTTGGCACTAATCATGTCAGCAATGACTACCAAATGTGAACGAGTATGAACGTGAGGATTCATCTCCGCGCGAAAGCACGGGAAAGCACTGGGCTTTCTCCTTGCACTTCCATAATTGATATACCAAAACATTAAGCGATGAGCCAGGAGTTATGCAAACAGGACGAGTTAATATATAATGATTGATGTTAATGCAAAAATTGAATCCATTACTTATAATCCAATATTATCTAAGGAGCTAAACATATACTCTATCAAGGACTTTTATTCTGGAAAGGCATTCAGTGATAGTTCATTTCGTGTTAACACAGAGCAAAACGATTATGCAATAAGCTGGTGGGTTTCGCCGAAGAGAACACGGAGTTATCCAAGAGCAAGGGTGTATGATACATATGATCATAAGAATCGAGTTACCATACTGCCATTAGTAAAAGACGAGGGGAAGGACGGTGACCGAGATTATCTACAATGGGATACGCTCTCGCTGATGAGTCTCCTCCAAATCAATGTAATAATCGCTCCATATAAACACGCTGACAAAAACGAGAAGTATGAAAATAAAATAACGAATCAAACATTCGATCAGGAATATATCAAAGAGAAATTCCAGGAACTACAGAAGTATCACTCAGATGCGTTACAGTGGAACTTGAATCAGGCATCCAATCTTGATGAAGTGGCTGAATTGAGTGAGAAATACTACTATGATAATATATCCGCTGAAACAGGTGTAGAAATGCACTCACGAAGCTATTTCCAGCGAAGAATGAATAGCATGACTGAGAAGGCTGAGGATTTCAAACAAAAATCAAGGGGGCTCGCTGCGGAGGCGCAAAATAGGGAATCGTTGACTCTCCAGCCCAAAGAAAGTGTTAAAGCCAATAAGGGTAGGATAACAATACAAGACCACCTCGGCGGAGAGTACTACTTTACGACTGATGAGATAATGGTCGAGGATAATGAGGTATTCTTGATAGAGAAAAAACACACAACAAGGACATTTCCGAGCACTGCTGACATCAAAAATGGATTAGTCCGAATGATGCTCTTCAAAAATCTTGATACGGTCGAAATAGATGGAGAACGGTATGAACCTGTTCCTATTCTTGGTGTGACGGGGAATGAACTCGAGGGATACATATCTAATTCTGACAGTATTGAGGACAACTTACAATCAGTTTCAGATCGGAAAAGAAAGCAGATTGATTCACTTCTTCAGGAGGCAAATAAAAACGACTTTACTATTATTATCTCTGAGGATACTGAATCTGTTGAGAAGGACCTCTATGATAGATTCAAAGCACCGAAACAGTAATTCCGATTCGTATTATCATTACTGTCACTGGTAAGAGATTGATTTATATCCGAAGAATGAATTGAGTCTACGGCTCATTTCGTAGTTGGCGTTCTCAGTTTTGTGAATAGAGCCCTCGTGGGAGTCTCTTGAGTAAGTTGGTTGGTTCACTCATATTCATTCACTAGATATCCTCTAATGTCATCTGTGAACTTTCATCTATCACTCTGTCCTTAGCGTACTCAACGTATTCGTGCTGCGTCTCAAACCCAATAAACTCTCGATCCAGATCCTGTGCAGCAAGGAGCGTCTGACCACTCCCTGCAAAGATGTCCATGACCGTATCGTCTTGATATGAGTAAAACTGTATAACTCGTTCTGCAAGCTCTCGCGGAAATGGCGCTGGATGCTCGTTCTCCCCGGGAGCTACCTGACGGATTTTCCAGACATTTTTTGATTTCTCGCCTTGATAGTCATCAAGGCTTATTTCATTCTTCGTTTTTTCTTCTTCTGTTCTGTTCCAGTAGATATTATTTTTATTCTCATCATCAGCCTCTTTTTGAAACACAAGGACATACTCAGCTACTACAGATGGATAATAATATCCTGGATATGGATTTTGCAGAAGGACGCCAGATCGTCGGTCCTTCGCAACAGGTTTCTCCCAAATAATATCTTCTTTGAATGTCCATCCAATATCCTCCATCCACCCAACAAGGTGAAATGGTAGTGCTACCCTCTCATCCTCCCAATGAACAGGCGAGATATTTACGATTGTGTGTCCGCCAGGTCTTGTGACACGAAATACTTCCTCAAAACGTTTGATAAGGAAATCCTGATAATCATCATATGACATCTCCTCACGTTCCCAGTGATCTGTGTTTCCATGCACCTTCTCGACATGTTCCTCATAGTTGACAGCATTAAAATATGGAGGCGATGTAAATCCAAGCGTAATAGCGTCTTCAGCAAGTTCTCTCAATCCATCAAGACAGTCTCCTCTGTGAATGACGCCATTAGAGAGTTCATACTCTTCCATCTATCATTCTATTTGATTCTCCCGCAGATATAGTTATTATGATAATATCGATGCTTGCAGGGTTACCGTTGCTGTTGGCTATGAAATTAATCCAATATGCAATCCGGGCACAGACAGTGGTGTGAATTTCGCTAAGACAAATGCAGTTGATAAAGGAATATTTGATATGAATATTCTTGCCGATGGAACTAGCACTATTCGCATTGACACCGAAGTTGATGATATAGCAGATCCTGAAGCGTACAATATCAATGTCATAATCAGTCCACTGAGCAGTGAGAACTAACGCACTTTCCCGACATGCTTTGACCAGAGCTCATTGTATAATCCATTTTCAATCCTGAGCAGATTCTCATGTGTTCCCTGTTCGACAATATTCCCATCATCAAGCACAAATATCCTATCAGCGTTCCGTATTGTTGACAGCCGATGGGCAATGATGATCGTTGTTCTGTCTTGTGTTGCCTCCTCGATTGCGGTTTGTATCTTACTTTCTGTGATATTATCAACGTGACTCGTCGCCTCATCGAACACGAGCACTTCCGGATCAGAGAGAATTGCCCGTGCAATAGCAACACGTTGTTTTTCCCCACCTGACATTCGACTGCCGGATTCGCCAAGGCTTGTTTTGAGACCATCCTCCATTGCCGCAATTGGTCCTTGCAATGCGGCTGTTTCAATTGCCCTTTCGAGTTCCTCTTCAGTTGCTGAGACGTTTCCATATCGAATGTTATCTTCGAGTGTTGAATCAAAGATGTATGGCTGTTGTTCAACATATCCAATATGATCTCGGAGACTCTTTGGATCATATTCAGAGATATCGTTATTATCTACCCGTATCGTTCCAGTATCGACGTCAATAAACCGCAGAAGTAACCGGATGAATGTGGTTTTTCCTGATCCCGATCGACCGACGACGCCAATTGTCTCCCCAGGCTTGATCCGACAATCAACCGGACCAAATGCGAACGGCTCATCCTGATGAGTATCAGTGTCAGCGTCATCACTCGCATTATTTAATTGGCTAAGTGGGTCTGTCGTATCAAATGAATATGAGAAACTCACCTCCTCAAATCGAATATCCCCATCTATTTCGTTAAATCTATCATCAAACTGTTTTGTATCATCGGTCTGTACCTGCATGATATTGTACACCCTATCAGCAGAGGCCTTTGCGTCCTTATACTCGTCCACATACGAGCGTAGACTCGTTGCGGGCTGAATCAGCAACGTTGCATTCGTAAAGAAAACAGCCAACTCACCGGTCGTTAACGACTGGGTGAAAAACAGCGGTGGACCGTTGATTACCCAAAATGCACCGACAGACAACACGAGAAAGCTACTAAATCGCGATGTTACCCCAAATACCTGCGCGTATGAGAGCCACGTCTTCGACACAGCTAAGCGCGTGTCTTGCACACTCTCCGATGCCTCCTGGACCCGGTTTATTTCTCTTTCTTCTGCGACGTATGACCGCACCGTGAGTATGCCTCGAATGCTTGAGGAAAGTTGCTCGGTGAGAGACGCTGAGCTTTTTCTTGTCTCTTGATAAAGTGGTTCAATAACACGATTGAATCTCAGTGCATACCACCCGATGAGCGGAACTGGGGTGAGCAAAAGGAGTGAGAATTGCCAATTGAGTGAGAATAACACAATACCGGTGGTAAAGACATTCACAATATCGTTTGAGACACCAGAAAGAACCGTCCGTGGAAGGTCACCGACCTGTTTCACATCCGATTCAATAACACTGAGATATTCGCCTGAAGAGTGCTGGATAAATCGTCTTGGGTGAAGTTCCTGAATGGACTCATAGCAGTCGACGCGGACGCTCTTTTGAAATGATTCCTTAAATACGTCCCACAGATACCCTGAGATAAATCGGAACATAGCAATCAGAAATATCGAAATAAAAAATATCACACTCACCTGGGTCGTCCGTTTTTGCGCGCTTGAAGAGAGTAATGAGTCAGCAAATGGAAATTGCGATTGCGTCACACTTGTGTCAATGACCTCAATGACAAGTCCGAAGGCAATCTGTGGAATTTGTGTCAGCGCCGTTCCAACCGCACCAGAGACGACAGCAATAAGAATATACTTTCGATACTGTGTCCAATGTGTAAGATACATCCATAAAACAGAGTTTCGTTTGAACCGCTCTGAGAGATTTCTCATAGACATATAGATGTTAATATCGAGGAACTAATCACCGAAGCATCTTGCTGCTATCCTATGATGAGATAAACTGCCTCGGGGTCGAACTCCGTGGCATCCGGGTTATAATTGTGTAAATACGTTCGGTATTTGATATTATTATTATACACCCAATAATATGGATAATCACTGGATGGTATCAAACTCTCTGTAACGAACTGTGATTGAGATCACCATTTCATGATATGCATTTCTAGCTGCCGGAGCATATCGTATGAGATTGATAGTTAATGTGCGTAGCAACACCCTCATATTGACTGGAGAAACTAATATTCTTGATGTCGACGGAAATTAATTCTGAGCTTGATGGACAAACCGTAATCGTAACCGGTGCATCATCAGGTATCGGAGAAGCAACGGCTGAGATGCTGAGCTCTCGGGGTGCCAACGTTGTCCTTGCTGCTCGGCGCGAAGATGAGCTTGTGACATTAGCAGAACAAATCGAAGCAGCAGGAGGTGAATCACTTGTCGTTCCAACTGATGTGACAGAAGAAAATGACATTGACTCACTGGTCGACCTAACTGTTGATGAGTTTGGCTCGATTGATATTTTGATTAATAATGCAGGTGTGATGTTACTTGAACCAGTTGAGCGAGCCGACCGTGGAAATTTCAGACAGATGATTGAGGTAAATCTTCTTGGATTGATGAATCTCACTCATGCTGCACTTCCGATCATGCAAGAGCAAGATGCGGGGCACATCGTGAACATCTCATCGACGGCTGGTCGACGGGCAAGTGCGACGAGTTCGGGATATAATGCAACGAAGTTCGGGGTAAACGCCTTTACTGAAGCCGTTAGACAGGAAGTCACGACCGAGGGTATTCGAACGACGATTATTGAACCAGGCGCGGTTGATACTGAGCTTCAAGATCATATTCCTGATGAGGAAATCAAACAGCGAATCGAAGAAGGACTGCTTGAATCAATGAAACCACTCGAAAGCGAGGATATTGCCCGCGCAATCGCTTACGCTGTGACTCAGCCACAGCATGTTAATGTGAATGAAATGTTAATCCGACCGACTGATCAAGAACGCTGATGGATTCGCTGACATCCTCTCTGACCTGAAGAGCGAGGTTTTAGCCTTGCATCTTATACTGGGACAGAATAAATTCTCATATCGTATGAGGATATGCAGTCAGATAAGATGAGCATTTGTATACTGAATTTTTGACAGAGAAAGCAGAGTAGAATCTGAATCTCAGATCCTGACACGATCTACTCTCGCAATTCGTTAATCAGTGTCGGAATGATGATTCCAACTGTGAAGAGCACGATTAATTGAATTTGTCGACTGTCGGTTATCAACTGTGCACCAAGCCATGATGCAAGACCAAGTATGACAAAAAGAAATGTGACCTTAGCATCTGTGCTCACGAAATCATTTAATCGCTTGGAGACTCGCTCTATCATCTCTTGACGATTCAGCGACATCAAATAAATAACTTTCTCACAGACTCAAAATTCACAGATAGATCATATTATAAGCGATCTATGAGATTGCCTTGAGCTTGAATATGACCCCGAAGCGGTTCACCCCTATGTTTGAACTCAATAATGCAATGATGGGGGAACTATTTTACATTCATATTTATTTTTATTATATGACATATGTCAGCCGGGAATACACCAGAAAGCACGACCGAGGTTCCAACGGAGACGAGCGAAGTAAACTCAGGCATTTCAGTTAGCATGCTTGCTCAAGTGATTGGGATCTTCATACTCGCCGGGATTGGAATTGGTGCTACTGCTGGGATAACAATCACTCAGTTAGGATCAGGAAGTGCAATCCTGGGTGGGATCCTCACTCTTGTTGTACTTACTATTGTTTTTTTACTTGGACCTGTAATCGGACTAATCGCTGGACTTCGGGTTGGGTCTGAAAATGGAGCGACAACTACATCATATCTTGTGAGCTTCCTCGGTTCGACTGCTGGATATTTTGCTATGATTATCGTTGTCATCCTCGCAATGAGTGTGGCAATGATTGAGGGTGGTGGAGGAAGTGCAGTCGCTGATACTGCCACACAAACAACGATGGAAGGCGACTCATCTCGGGGTTTGCCGATTGGGGAGTATCTTATTCCAATCATCACGGTGGCACTCCCGACCGGACTGACTGGTCTTGGGGGAACATATATTGGAGGGAAACAGACGCCGAGTGCGGGCGGTATGACGCTGCCGATAAGATATGTGGCTGCTGGAATTGTTGTAATTGCGTTGGTCGCCACAGGAGGCTTAGTCATACCGGATCTTATCAACAATGACCCACAACTCGAGGTCGATGGCTCTGCTTCAGCCATGCAGGGCACACTCTATGCAGATGCGAAAATCACAAACCCAACAGATAACGATGTTGACAACACGGTGACCGCCGAGTTAGTAATCGATGGCGAGGTAGTTGCGACCGAAGATCGTGATGTGATGGTATCAGCCGACGATGAGTCTGAAATCTCGTGGGAGATTATTGCAGTGAGTGATCTATCGAGTGCTCAACTGCAGGCAATCAGAAACGGCGATTTAGAGATTCGATATAGCATCAACGACCAAACCGTAGATACGTACACATTGCCAGCTTGATATCCTCTCGGCGCTGAAACGCGAGGCTTTCACCTCGACTTTCCGCACCCAAATATTAGTATTATAATAAATCCTCATAGATATATGCTGATATCCAGTATCACAGACTCACCAGAGTGAATTGGGTAACATCAAGTATGAGACTGTTGTCTGGGAGCGTCTGAATGAGTCATTGTCGATATCGTGATACAGTGGCAGTGGTCAGAGATTACCACGACCCACGCTCACAAATAAATGTAGGTCACTAGAACCCAACGGAGATAATACGAAAACCCACCCATTTACACATGGGTGAGTAATTATAGATATCAGTTTAAGATTGTGTATCCACTATGACGATTGAATTAACAGGCGAGTATACGACTGCCACTATCCTCATTGATGATGAGGGACTCATTGAATCTAATTGTATCGAACAAATTCAACAGTTGATTGATCATCCTGCATTCACCGAACCAGTTCGGATTATGCCCGATACACACGTTGGGTCAGGTGCACCAATTGGATTTACCATGCCACTTCCCGACCGCGTTGTCCCCAATATTGTTGGTGTGGACGTCGGGTGTGGAATGGTGGCAACGAAGCTTGGGTCGACATTACCGCTTTCGGGGTCAGAGCGTGAGCAGCGCGTTCGTGATGTGATACCGATGGGGTATGATGTGCATAATGATGCCGACGCTATACATCTTATCGATGAGTTTCCATTCGAGCAAGCGAATAGCGTGTTCAGACGGTTTGAGCAAGCATACAAAGATGAGTTCGGACAACATATCAATCCCCTTGGATTTGATTTTGACGGCTATGATAGTGAGTATTTTAAATCGCTTTGTCAGCGCGTTCTTGCCAATCAGCGCCAGGGAATGGGTCATGTGATTCGAAGTGCTGGAACACTTGGCGGTGGGAATCATTTTATCGAGTTCGCGAAAGCGCGTGACTCTGGTGACTATTGGCTAGTTGTTCACAGTGGGTCACGATATCTTGGTAAATCTATTGCTGAGTACTGGCAACAGCACGCCACACAATACCGGCAAGCCGATGATATCAGAGATATCCTGCCATCAAAGTATCATGAATATCTGAAATTTGACCCCGAAACAGTCAGCAACGGTGAATTATATACCTGGGTCACCGGCGGGATGGGAGAATCACATCTTCGTAAGGAATCAATCAGACGCGACTTTGATGGCAAAGAGATTACCGAGGTGTTTAATATCCTTAGTCGACCGCACTCGGAGATCGATGACCAATCGAACGATCTTGATTGGCTCGATGGTCGTGAAGCACATGGATATTATATCGACATGTTATTTGCTCAGCAATATGCTCGCTGGAATCGACAGTTGATGAGCAAAGCTATTTGTGAGACGCTTCAGATTGACCCAGACCGTCAGTTTCAATCAATTCATAATTACATTGACTTCCGTGATCTGATGATTCGAAAAGGTGCTACCCCTGCTCGTGAGGACCAAGAACTCATCATTCCATTCAATATGGCTGAGGGATCAATCCTGGCACGTGGTCAGGGCGTCGAGAGATTTCATCAAACAGCACCACATGGTGCTGGTCGAATAATGAGTCGGCGACAAGCACACAACGAGGGATCACTCGAAGCATTTGCGGATGCAATGGATGGGATCTACTCTGAATCGGTTGTCGAATCGGTGCTTGATGAAGCCCCAATGGCATACAAACCAACTGAGGCAATCGTTGATGCGATTGAGCCAACTGCCGAAATTGTCGATTGGCTCGAAGTTATTCATAATCTCAAAGCAAATTGACATCCTCCCATCCCCGAGAGAGTGGGATTTCTTCTCGCTATTGGGGTCAATACCCAAGATTACAGCGGTAGCGGGGCGAAAGCCCACAGCTTGAGCCGTTGGACGAAGCTGATATCTGAGAATTAAACCACACGACCATAACAGTCGGTGGCATTCTGATCGATGTTTATATTCGAAGCGACACTCAGTTGAACTGGAACGTTCGTGTGCGCGTTCCGTTTCGAATACCGATACCCACAGTCCCAACGACTGATAACAGGTCGATTCCCAATGCTCATATCTTAACACCCTCATATGTCAGAAAATGTGCTCTTCGAGTGACGGACGAGGAAATCTCGAGAATGTTGGATCTTGATTCGACCCCGGCTTCAATTTCATCGTGAGAAACGAACCAGAATATACTATTAATATTCCTTATTATTCAGTGTCGAAAGATCAACTCATGCCCCCAAACGAACATGCATGTCGACGTCGTCAATTCCTGAAGACATCTGTCATCATGGCTGTAGGAGTGTCAGGATGTCTTTCAGATAATAGTGGGTCACCAGCGGATTCAGCAACTCGTTCTCCCGAAACACAGCCAATTACATCTCAAACGAGCGATGGTAATGAGCCTGTAAACATTGTTTCACTCTCCGTTACAGATTACATTGTCTATGCACTCGCAGGTGTTCATCCACATGTTCATCGGCGAAAGGACAAACAGTATCTCACCCTTTCTGTGAACTCAGCGCTCTCACGAGACACGATTCAGAATCAGCTGAGAGTAAACATAGATGGCGAGTCAGTTCCGCTGGCTGAATCTCAACCTGTTCGCTGGCGGAATGAGACCATAGATATCGCGTTTGCTGTGAGTAAAACCGAGACGTTCGATTCCGGATACATTCTCTATGATCAAAAAAAGCGACAGTCATTATCAAAGACTATGCTCACCCGATTGAATACTCCTCCGGTATTCGAGGTATCCGAACTTTCGGTGTCACCGAGGGAACTGCGTGCGGGAACACAACGTGAGGTAACCGTCAGCTTCACACTGACGAACACCGGCGATGGACGTGGCACATTTGGAGCGAGTCTCAGCGGAAACTTTACCTCTGGTTCACAGACGGTGACTGCGACACTTGATTCTGATTCCGAACGTAATGTCACTCAAAATATAAGAGTCATTGGAAGGAACGATACAGTCACAATCAGACTTGATTGGGGCGTAGACGAGTGGATGGCAGACATTTCTATTATCGGTACCCCGATTGGATCACAGACTTCTACGCCTGCCCCGAAGTGAGTTTTCTCTCGTAGTTAGTTGTTGATTTTCGCCCTGTCTGAAAGTATACATGCGCTTATTCCCGTATCATCTGAATTGATGTCACACTGTCGAGTGAGTGTCCTCATCAGATTCCAGACGACGCCATTATCAATGTAATGTAATGTAATGTAACGTAATTGGGTGATTGAGCAGGTGTCAGAAGAAGGTGAATAGGTGGCATTACCGACAATCGCAATCGGTATATGAACTGAGACTGACGAACGCGTATGCTTACATCTGGAGACCCAGCACCGACAATCACAGCAACAAACCAACACAGCGAATCGGTAACTGTCGAATTCAATACACCCGCCGTCATGTATTTTTATCCAAAGGATTTTACTGGTGGATGTACGATCGAAGCAAACGACTTTCAGAGTGTGTTACCGGAATTTCGGGAAGTCGGAATTGATGTGTATGGAGTTTCGATGGATACCGTCAATAGCCATGCTGAGTTCGCCGAGGAGGAGGACATTATATTCGATCTCCTGGCGGATCCCGATGGTGACATTGCTGCGGCGTTTGGGCTTGATACGACGAGCGGATATATCGACCGCCGGACGTTCACACTCGCAGAGAGTGAAGTTATCTCGGTCTACGATCCGGCGATGGCGGACCCATCAGGACATGCACGTGAGGTGCTGACCGACATGCGAAACAACTACGGACGCGGCGGGTGAGGGATATTTACTACAATTAAAGTCAGGAGAGTCCATTCATCAGGGTCTGAGTCCCCGAATCCTAAAATCGACAGTCCTGCCCAGGGCGATACTGTGGTCTGTGTCTACATTGTCGTCATTGGCTGCCGTCTGTCTCTCAGTTGTGAGTACTATGAGCTTCGTTATGAATATTCGAAACGGAATGGGATGATATAACACGCAACTCGCACACGGGCGTTTCAACTCAACGCGACTCAGCTGAGTGTGATCTCAGGGAGAAACAGAGATCAGATTTCCAAGGGTTATTGTGGAAGATCTCAGTTCTGAAAATCAAAGTCAAAGTCAAAGCTACAGACATAGACACGGACACAGGCAGATTTTAGACCTACTAACGCGAGAGACGCGCCGATGGTGGATTCTTCACAATTGTGTCGAGTGATTAGGAGTGCAGTCCGAATGTGCTATATTTCACTATGACATATTTTGGGGTATGACAGATCAAGACAACACTGAGCCAGCAACGATTCGAATTGATTATGATGCCGTTGTTTCATCTGATGATATGCCACATATTGAGCGCACTCGAGCCGACGGAACTCCATGGCGGACTCCCGATGGATGGGGATATCAAGAAATCGTGGCTGTGATTATTGAGGCAAAAAATGACAAAATTATCAATATCGAGACTCCATTTGAGTTTCCTCGTGGACCCGATGATAGACCAAAGTGCGATTGTACGGTTGTCAAAGACACACAAGAAGTCACTGATGACCGAGTCGAACTGATCACGCAGTTTGAACCTGATGGATCTCCAAATCGTACTGAAGGTGAGACGAGCACTGAGCAGTTCTCACTTGATGATGCACTTGATAAAATCTGAGTAATACTGTTGAAGTCTTCAAGCGATTTTTATATGCTAATGATATATCAAATATCAATAAATGTACTCTCTATTTCAAAGTCCTGTCAACAGATGTGACAACTGTTGTATCAGAGTCATCGCCGAGTAAGTACTTCAAAATCGTCTATTTCACCACCTGATTTTTCGCTGATATTCCGTGTGACACTTCTGACATCGCCATTTACTGATCTCAGCCTCTGGGTTGTATCTTGAGTCCGCATACGCGCGCTTTGTCTCATGCCCACAGGTTGGTTTTGGACAAATCCAGTTTTTCGATAATGCCTGAGAATCCTCCTCACGTGTGACTAACGCCTGTGCAGTGCGATATTTTTCTTTTGCACGACGCGTGTATTCATTGACTGTGTTTGTTGAAATGCCAATCATATATCCAATCGATCTGTTTGTGAATCCAAGCTCTCTGTAAGCAGCAACCTCCGCTTCCCGGTCTGACAATCCAAGATGAGACCAGAGTACGGACAGTGAGTCGATGGTATGTTCAATTTCATCTGTCACATTCTCAATATGTTGTCTCTTTTTATCGCCGAGTTCGCCTGATTCAGCATTAATCGCATTTGCCTCTTGATTAATTGTTTCTATATTTACCATACACTATGACAACATATGTAGTGATAAAATATACCGTGTCAAATAATACGTCGAGATATCTGAAAGGACATATCGTAGATATTGGTATGATTAGGGTGAGTAATCGATATCATGATATTATCTGTACGTGATTCCCGATATATATCAGAGAATGACAAAGTCCATGAATAATTACACTGTGTTTGCCGATCTCGACAGATCACTTAGTCGGATTGTGGGAGGCATGTGTACTGATATTGATACCAACAGCGAAGTCGACAGTGACACTGAAAACTGAAAGCTGAAAACTGAAAGCTGAGTACACAAGCATTAGTTCTGTGCACTGGTAATGATTGATATCGATGATAATTTTCGTACTCACAGCAATCTTTGAGACCGGTATAACACTGGATGCTGTTCCAATCGTCGGGTTTGAACTGGGACAGGCAGAATTTACCGCACTTGGTGTGAGCATGATCCTCCTACTTATTATGGGGTCAGGATTTTTTTCATCATCGGAGATTGCCATGTTTTCACTCTCACCTTATCAGATTGACGCGATGATTGAGGAGGGAAAGCGCGGGGCACAGGCGATTAAGTCACTCAAGAGTGATCCACATCGTCTGCTTGTGACAATTCTTGTTGGGAATAATCTCGTCAATATCACAATGTCTTCTATTTCGACAACTATTGTCGGTTTTTATCTCGATGCCGGGATAGCCGTCATTGTCTCATCATTAGGTATCACATCGATAGTTCTACTATTCGGTGAGAGCGCACCAAAATCGTATGCGGTTGATAACACCGACTCATGGGCACGGACTGTTGCTCCGCTCTTGAAAATTGTCGGGAAAATACTGTGGCCACTTATCACGTTATTCTATTACTTGACGAGACTCATTAACAAAATCACACCTGGCGGTTCAGCAATCGAATCATCGTACGTCAGCCGCGATGATATTCGGAACATGATCAAGATGGGCGAGCGCGAGGGTATCCTCGAGGAGGAAGAACGTCAGATACTCGACCGCACCTTACGATTCACCGATGCTACTGCGAAAGAGATAATGACTCCTCGTCTCGACATGTCGGCGATCTCCGGGCAGCTGACCGTTGAAAAAGCTATCGAGGAGTGCATTCAGTCGGGTCATGCTCGCCTACCAGTTTATGAGGAATCACTCGATAATATAGTTGGTATCTTCGATATTCGCGAACTTGACGACACCGATAGCGCCTTCGACGATATCACAGTAGCAGAAGTACTCAACACAACACTGCACGTCCCAGAGTCAAAAAATGTCGATGAATTGCTCTCAGAGATGCGAGAAGATCGGATGCGTATGGTTATTGTCATCGATGAATTCGGTACCACAGAGGGACTCATTACGATGGAAGACGTCACTGAGGAAATCGTTGGTGAAATTTTGATGGATGATGAGGAGCATCCAATTGAGTTCGTCAACGATAATGAAGTGTTACTCCGGGGTGAAGTTAATATCCATGAAGTAAATGAAATCCTCGATATTGATCTCCCTGAAGGTGAAGAATTTGAGACGATTGCGGGCTTTATTTTTAATCTCGCGGGTCGTCTCGTTGAACAGGGCGAAGAGTTTGACTATGAGAATGTGACGCTACGGACCGAACAATTAGAGAACACACGTATTCAGAAAGTCCGGATAACTGTCAATCCGAATACCACCGGAATGACCGAATAAAAATTACTGCGCAATAATGACACCCTATCTTCGAGTCATTTGCTATTGCTGAGCTACCGTGATAGTAGAGTGCCTGCTTCGGTGATACTAGTTTGAGATAGGGAAAAGTTGGAGTTGGTGCATACCATACATACTGAGTGTACACGAATATCTTTCTGTGAGACCAGTGGATGATTTTTGCGTGAATATCATGTATGGGAATTGGTAGAAAATGATTAGAGGTCGGTAACCGAAGCTGACATCACTAGACATGTACGAGCGTATTCTGCTTCCATACGACGGTAGTGAGGGTGCGGGTGAAATGCTTCATCATGCCAGCGAGGTCGCTCACTGGTTTGATGCAACTATTCAACTGCTTTATGTCGCCGATACAACTCGCGACAGTGTCACAGTTGTCGAGGGTGACACCATCGATATGCTCGAACAAAAAGGTGAAACCGTTGTTAGCGACGCTGCACAGACACTGAACACACTTGGCGTCACATATGATACTGATGTCGTCCAAGGTAATCCAGCGGCGACAATCGTTGAGTACGCCAAACGATATGATCAGGATCTCATCATGATGCCGACTCATGCTCGGGAAGGACTCTCACGATATCTCATTGGAAGTGTTTCCGAGAAGGTCGTCCGACTATCTTCGATTCCCGTTCTCACAATCCGAGTGCAGTCTGATGAACCCATTATTTTTCCATATGAGAATATTCTTGTTCCAACGGACGGGAGCACTGCTGCGATGCATGCAGCCAAACATGTTTTTTCAGCCGCGGCGTCACTCGATGCGACCGTGCATGTCATTTCTGTCGCTGATACTGCTGGACTCAGTCCGCATGTTCGATCTACAACTTCCGGGAGAGACACGAAACAAGCTGCAAGCGACGCTGTCGAGACTGCCATCTCGGAGGCAGAGACGCGTGGTGTCATAGATACAGTTCGTCATGTGACACAGGGAACACCGGTACGTGAAATCCTCGATTATATTGAATCGAACAATATACACGCTGTTGGAATGGGGACAACCGGAAGACGTGGCACAGATCGTATCCTGCTCGGCAGTGTCGCCGAAAAGGTTGTTCGCTCGGCACCGGTTCCTGTTATGACCGTTGCAGACTCGACAGAACACGGAGACTGACCTTCCCCTTCGATTCGTTTGTGAAGTTGTAGTTGCTGCTCGGCACTCAACACTTGACACTATTCGTTTTCGCAGCAATCAGAATATATCTTATATCTTATCAGCAGTCTCGTGACCTCCGAAGCAGTGATTGCCCGCTTGCGATTGCTGTTTTCGACAGTGATTATCAGAAGCAATTCATGCAAGCTGCCAGTGGACTGATTATTCGATTTCCAACTGAGTGCTCTCGCTGGCATTCTCACTGCTGCTTTCATCCCATTCGATTTCGAGCTCGATGCTCAATTCACCGGAACCATCCGTTGGTCCTTCACGCTCGGCTTTGACCTCAAACGTCGGGCGCGCAGGTGGCTCCATTGTTACAGACTCACTCTTGAATGTGAGTGTGATCGGCTCTGCATTCTCAAGATTTGTTGCAACACTACGGAGGTACGCTGCGATTTCGTCTCGGCTCTGATTGGTCTCTGATTTGAAGAGAACTTCTTCGGGCATACAATCTTACTAGGTCGCCTATAATAATAACTGTCACTATACTGATTCGAACGAGCGATTACCAACCTGATGGTGATGATAGTTATTTATCGATCATAGAGAAAACCCCCATTGATGATTGTTCGATGAGTCACACAACGTCAGCATGTCGAATGGTCTCTGTATTGATTTGATATTGTTATCCATTCGGTGTCGCATAACTGAGTCTTCGTCCAGTTTGGTTGAGAATAGGAGCACTGGCTGGTTGGAACAGCCCGGAATCTATCTTCATGACTTGTCCAGCGGATTCCAACCGCAGGCACAACTGATAGTGATAAGTGCAAGTTTTTACCGCCGTGATTATGCGTGTCGGTGATGTGAGCCGCTGAACCCGCGTCATTCGACACCGTCGGTAAAACTATTCGAACTAATCACTATGAGAGAGTACAAATCTTCATATCCCAATCCAGCGGTGCGGTACCGTTGGGTTCTCCCGTTTGCAGGCGGGGGATGTCAAGATAGTGTGGTGATTCCGGTAGAGCGTATAATCAATTGATACAGTCGAAGTGATGAATAATGCTCACTGAGTGGTATCTGAGCAGTGAAAAAGCACTCAGGCAAATATCAGTGTCTGAGGGATGGAGCAGTGAATTGACCATCATCGAACATAATTGGTGATGCTTCCTCAACTACCCGAAGGTCAGTACGATCGCGTGCCTCAGCGATCAGTGCTGGTGAAGCGTAGAGTCGATGAAGATGCATCGTATCGGTAGCTCGAAGCATGCGAACGGTATCAGGGTCGACAACACCAATCGTTGAGAGTGCAGCAATAATTCCCGCACGGTCTGTTTCAACGACCGGCGGGAGCTTCACGCCACGGATTGTGCTCGCGGTGAGGGCGTTGATCAGTGTCGTTGTTGCCTCGAGATCTGCTGGGACATTCTCATGAACAATGTCGGCGGACCCCATCCCCATTGCATTTCCATGGGTCTTTTGCGTGAGTCCACGTACGTATATGCGTTTGATATCCGGCTGGTCAGGCTCGGGTTCATTGATTGCAAAGGGTCGTCGTCCAATAACATTCGTATCGAGTCCCTGACCACTGATCTCCTTGCCTTGCTTGTCGAGAACGACGACATCAAGATCATTGAATGGAAGCTTTGGCATCACATCATACGCAATTTCAAGTAATTCAGCTTCCCGATCGAGAAAGTCGGATGGAGGGACCCCCTCGACAAGCATTGTATCGTCGTGTTGATCTTCGACGATAGCAATACCACCGACAACAGGAAGTTTCGCGAGCAATTGCTCAGTGATTTCAGGAATCATATTCCTGAGTGACCAATCAACAGCCCATTGATGTGCGATTTGAGCTCCACGCTGCTTGCCCATCCCAATCACAAGCATTTTTGACAGCCCACTCTCGACTGTGCCATCAAAGTCAGTATGAGGTTTGACTCGATTAATTGGGATGATGGCGTCCGCACTGGCAGCGTTTGCATCGGCAACGACCGGAATTTCACGATCAGCCGTCTGACCGACTTCGACAACGTTCATACTGGAACGGATCTCACAGCCAATGGTCGCCTCAGTAATGTCGAGTTCGGCGAGTTTTTTCCGTTGACCATCATCGGTTGCACCGCCGTGGCTCCCCATCGCTGGAAAAATGAATGGCTCATACCCTCTGTCCTGTAGATGTGTCACAACACCGCTAACCAATGATGCAAGATTCGCGATTCCCCGGCTCCCAACACCAAGCGCAATTTCACCACCGGCAGGAACAGTTTCAAGCGGAAGTGAATCCACAGCCTTTGCGGCGGCTTCTGCTGTCTCCGACGATGGAATTGAGTCGGTATTCCAGACTTGTTCAATAATACCGAGTTCAGGTAACGCTGGATCATCACATGCTTTCTTAATCATTGCCTCCGGGACTGATAGTTGATCAGCCACTTCACTTGCTTGGTCTTGACTCATGTGGACATGCCATGGATGGAGATATATTAAATACTGCTACTGATTGAGGGCTTCTTTATGAGAGGGATGTCACGAGCGCTACTCTGGTCATGATATCACCACCCGACAGCATAATTTTCTCCCTCCGTGAATAAAAGGTTGATATGTACGACAAGATACTGATTCCAACGGACGGAACTGAGGGAACGCGAGGCGCCGTTGAGCACGCGATTGATCTTGCGACGGTCTATGACGCCGCGCTTCACACAATATATGTCATTGAGGCAAGTGGTCCAACTGGCTCCTCGGTTCCCGGAACCCTTGATGCTCTCGAAGAGACTGGAAAGAATGCAATCGATGAGGTAATCCAACAAGCAGAGGCAGCCAGTGTGCGCACAATCGAGGGTTTAGTGGCGCAAGGAACACCCCATCAGGTCATTCTTGACTATGTCGATGAAAATGACATTGACTCTATTGTCATGGGGACACATGGTCGCACAGGTTTGGATCGGTATTTCCTTGGTAGTGTCACCGAGAATGTCGTCCGGGTTTCAGATGCGCCGGTCTTGACAGTTCCAATGCCAACTGAGTCCGCTGATGGATCTTCCTGAGTGGGATGATTCGGATATCAGATAGATAATATCCCTGCAGGTGACCTCATTAGGGATATAACAGCGTTCTCACTCAGCCACGGAACAACTTCAGTACCTCATCGAGTACATCCGGTTCAACGCCGACAATATAGTACTCACCAGGTTCTAATGTTGTATCGGCGCGTGCGATTCGTGTTCGATTTTGACCCGAGATAATGAGACTCCCTTTTGGAAGGCTAATTTCTTCGAGCGCACTACTGGCAACTGGGGCATCTTCAGCCACTTTAATTTCTAATATTTCGAGGTCATGATGGGTCCCAATAATTGTTCGCACCTCATCACCTGAGAGGATATCAGCGGCAGTGCCCGCACTGAGCTTTTGCGGGAGAATCGTTGCGTCAGCAATCTCGTCGTACTCATCCTCAGTCCCTGTCCCGGTTCGAGCGAGTGTCCGAATATTCGGGGCGATCTGCTTTGCTGTCATACAGATTGCAAGATTGCTTCCAGGTTCGTCGGTCAACGCAGCAATGGCATCAGCCCGCTCAAGATCTGCCTGTTCGAGAATTGACGGCGCTGTTGCATCCCCCTGTAAGACCATCGCAACATATTCATCTGCTACCTCTTCTGAGCGAGCCTCCTCTTTTTCGATCAATACAATTTCATATCCACGGTCGGCGAGTTCCTGTGCAGTTCGTAGTCCGATACGCCCGCCGCCGGCGATGATGATACGTTTTGTTTTTGACATTGGTTTATGTTTAATTCTAAGATTTGAAGTCACTCGTCACGATTGATCACGAGTTGACACTGTGGTAATTGAGATGTGATACGCTCTTTTTTTACCGATTAGCAACGGAAGTATTCTCTCCGAGTGTATACGATTTATCTATATTCTGTCGGTAATTAAATCCATATGCAATATGCGCGACCCTGACAGACCATGTCCTGAAAGAAGCAAGTTCTGGGTCTGTCCCCACCGAATGATAGGAAGTCCTGAGGATGCGAGGAGAGTAGTTCATAGCCCCCAAAACATCGCGATTCCAAGGGTCGTCACGATAGCTAAGATTACTTGCAGCGGTCCACCAACGCGAGCGTAGTCACTGAACTCATAGCCGCCAGGACCATAGACAAAGAGGTTGGTCTGATATCCGACCGGTGACATGAAAGCTGTGCTCGCAGCGAATGTGACTGCAAGAATGAACGCGAATGCGTTTGCGTTTAATCGGGCGGCGGTGTCGGCGGCGATAGGAATGAATAATACGACGCTAGCTTGATTACTAATGAGATTTGTCATCGCAGCAGTTAGTAAATAGAATAGCCCAAGAACCGCGATTATGGGTAAAAAATCAGCTGTTGAGACGATAAGTGTTCCAAGCAGATCTGCACCACCTGTCTCAGATAGCGCTCTACCGAGCGGAATGACGCCTGATAAAAGAAAGATGACATCCCATTGCACGGCATCGTATGCTTCTGCTGGCTTGATAATATCAGTAACAAACATTATAATAACACCGCCGAGCGCAGCAACCATGATCGGGAGAATGCCAACTGCTGCCAGTGCAACGACCGAGAGTACAACGCCAACCGCAAGCGGGAGCTTCGATGAGCGAAACTGTTGGAGGTCAATTTCACCAGCCACGACCACATTTGGATCGTCTGCAAGGCGGTCAATAGTATTCGAATCAGACTCGACAAGAAGCATATCTCCAGGTTGGATCCGGTGTTCTGTAAGGCGTTCATGAGTGGTTTTCCCACCACGGCGAATTGCGAGGACACCCGCCTGGTATTGATCCTGAAATCCTGATGTCTCAATTGTTTCGCTGACCAGATCAGAGCCAGCAGTGATAACAATCTCAACGAGCGTTTGTCCGGGGGCAAGTGCGTCAAGATCACCCTGAGGTGTTACTTCCGGAACAAACTCAATTCCTTCGACATCATATAGCGTGCGCAGCGCATTCTCGGTGAGGCGGATCATAAAAGCATCGTCACTTTGTATTATCATTGACAATCGAGGTTCACGATAATAATCGTCTCGACGAATAAGTTGGGTAACATTTCCCTCAAACTCAATCTGCTGAAGTGCCTCTTGAATTGTCATTCCAACAAGCGGGGATGTATTACCGATGGTGATCTCAGTCAAGAACTCCTCTCTGTGAGTTGTTTCGAATTCACTTCGTGGTGTTACGTGCGATGGTGTAAGCCAATATCCGATAGTCAGCAGGTATGCCGCCCCGACGAGAAACACAAGCAACCCAAGTTGCGTAAATTCAAACATCGAGAACGCGTGCAGAGATGGGTAGTCTGTCGCCAGTCGACTCGCAATAGTGCTGGCGAGCAGGTTCGTTGATGTTCCAATGAGTGTCAACATTCCGCCAGCCATTGAGGCATACGAAAGCGGGAGTAACAACTTCGATGGAGAAGTCCCGTTCTCATGGGCGAGATCACTCACCATCGGGAGTAAGATTGCAACGGCTGCTGTGTTATTAATGATCCCCGAAAGCGGACCAACAATACCGATTGTTGCGCCGAGTTGTTTGTGGCTACTCTCGCCGGTGTAGGATGTAACTATCTCTTCTAGTCGCTGAATCACGCCTGTGCGCCGGACACCCTCGCTTAGAATCATCATTGCGAGAATTGTCATTGTCGCCGGATTCGCGAATCCAGAAACACCATCACGTGGGGAGATACCCGTCCATGGTCCCAACATCATGAGCGTTACCATAATGCCAAGTGCTGTGACATCAATTGGGACGGGCTCAGTGACAAATAAGACGAGCGCAACAATGATAATCAGAAAAACGAGTACCGTCCCAACAGTTACCTCAGGCATCGATATATCAATATAATATCAATATCATTACTACTTCTAATTGTCGTTATATGTTGTTTTTTACTTGATGTGGAGGCTCGAATGCTCAATTTTTCACATGCGTCTATACAAATCAGATGTGCTGAGTAAGATTGCACTGATACAGAATCACCGGATAAAAGAGATTTCTACTGTGGTAACACTGATTAATAATGTTTTAACCACCACATAATAACGGTAACATACATGAGTCAATCAACAGGCAAACAGCATTCACTGAGCGAGAAGATTTCACAGTTAGGTCCGACGTGGCTAGCAGGAGCGATTGCGGCAGGACCGGCTTCTATGGCAAGTTTACTGAGTGGTGGTGCAAACTTTGGGTACGCACTCCTCTGGGTTGTGGTCATCTCGGCTATTTTTGGTGCGTTGGCGCAGTATCTCGCAACAAAACTCGCATTGGAGACAAATGAGGGTCTTATCAAAACCGTTGAACGACGACTGGGGACAAAATGGGCATGGTTGTTGGTCGCGGATGTTGTCCTTGTTGCCGGTTTTGCACAATTAGTCATTATGAAAACTGTTGCCAGTGTTTCAGGATTATTAATGCCATTTGGTGCTGAGTCTTGGGGTGTTATATGGGCTGTCTTTCTCACGGTTGGACTCGCTGGTGGTGGATATCGAATTGCTGAAATTGGGGCGAAGGTAGTCGTCACAGGAGTTGTGCTTGCATTCATTGCGTCACTGTTTGTCGTTCCCATCGATTCAGGAGCCGCGGTCAGTGGACTCTTTCCGACAGTCCCGATTGGTGGCGCAATTGCCGCTGCCGGCATCGTTGGAGGCGCGGTTCACGTGACAATCATTACAATGCAGACTTACACGGTGAAAGCTCGTGGATGGACACAATCTGATGCTGATATCGCTCGATTTGATATTAGTGTCTCTATGCTCGTTGCGTTTGGAGTTTTTAGTATCGCCACATTTCTTGTCGCCGCTGGGGCATTGTTTGGGAATATCGATACACAAGGATTACAAGCGATTGGTGCAGCACAGGCGCTCGAACCAATTGCTGGCTCGTTCGCTCAACGAGTCTTTTTAATCGGGCTTCTTGGAGCGGCTGTATCGACACTTGGAGGCAATACTCTTGTACCGGTGTACGTCATCGCTGATAAGCTCACTTGGGAGACAAACGTAGAAGATACACGGTATCGAGTCCTGCTGGCTGGGACAGCACTTGTCAGTGGCGCTGGCGTGTTCATTCCCGGTGCGTTCTTAGGACAATTAGTGCTTGTGCTGGCAGTCGGGACAGTTGGGACACCATTTGCACTTGCGCTCGTATTAGTATTATTAAATGACTCACAAACAACTGGTGACCCTCCAAGTGTCGCTATTAATATCGGCGGCATTGCCGTATTCAGTGTTGCAAGTATACTTGCTGGGAACTTCGTGATTAGTCAGATTACCAGTGGTCTCACTCTCCTTTCAGGCAGTGTCTTGCTTTTCGCAGCAGTGATATTATTTGCGACGATCTTATTGATCGGGTCACATCTTCGGGCGCAACTTGGTGACGCTAGCACAACAGCCATTTCAGAATAGCGAGCCACCAATATCGTCGACGAGAAGAGATATGCACTACTTACACAGCTGACGTGTATTTGCCGTTTAAGTACTGCACACTCTTCGAGGGAATTCACATACCTGTTTCACTCCCTGTTACTGTGAGATAAAATATAAATCGGATGCGTCTCATTGTTCTTCTATGGTTGAAACGAACGTCGGCGGTCGCGACCGTCTCATGCGTGGAGTGTTTACCATTCTTCTGACTCTCACTGCAGTGAATACGCTTCAACAGAGGAAGTATAAATTTGCAATACTGGCTGCTGCTGGGGCGATCGGACTTGGATTTAATACAGTAACCTGTTTTTGTGGACTGAATGAAGCACTCGGTATTGATACGACTGATGAGTGATATATCAGAATACGGTTGATTTCTCTCACTGAGTCATGAAATAGTTGGAGCTATACCCCCAGAATAACTCAGTTGTGCACAGATTATTTTCATATCAAATATATAACTGATAATCACCTGAGCATCTGTGTCTCCCGCCGAGGCTTACAAGATTAAGGGTCAATCAACGTGACTCATGTCGATGCAAGAAGAAGAATAAAAACCGATTCACGCTCACTGAGACTGATCAAAGTGAAGTCATCTTGAGTATCTAAATGTCTCAGTAAAGTTATTTATCACATTACTACTCCCCGTGACGATGAATTGATCATTCTCTTTCATTCGCAAATCAGGCTCAGGGTTCGTCAGTAACTCACCGTCTCGTTCAATTGCGACAACTGTGGCCCCGGTTCTGTCGCGGATAGCTGCCCCACGAAGCGTCTGACCAGCAAGTTCAGGTGCAGTTGTCCGGACAATCTCGAACTGTGTTTCAAGCGTCAATACCTCTTCATCTTCTAAGAGAACCGAAGAAAGCATTCGTCCGGTGACTGTCGATAGCGAAAGAACATACCGAGCACCGGCTCGATACAGTTTTGCTGTGTTTTCGATACTATTCGCTCGTGCAATCATCTCAGTGTCAGGCGCAGACTCTTTGATAGCGACCGTCGCATACATCGTAGTCGAATCATCGTCAACTGCTAAGATAACAAATCGAGTGTTCTCAATGCCAGCTTTGGCAAATGTCTCCCTATTCGTGATATCGCCAGTCACGTCTACTCTATCATCATCATTCATATCTATCACGGTAGGCGATACGCCATTTTCCTCTAATGTCTCAACAGTTGATTGACCAACAACGCCGTATCCCGCGACGATAACCTGATCATTCGCAGAGAGCTTTGGAGAAACCGTTTGAGTGGTTACCTCTGTAAGCGCCTCATAACTTCCAGCGACCAATAAAAACATATTCTCATCTATTCGGATATCAGGTCCTGGTGCAGAGATAAACTTTCCATTGGACCATACCCCGATGATCGTGACACCCATTCGCTCTTGAAGCTTTAATTCTGCAAGCGTTTGGCCTGCAAGTTCGCTGTCGTCTTCGATGCGAAGTTCTGAAATATTAAACTCGTCACTCAATTCGACCGTTTGGAGAAGCTTTTGTGTAATTGGAAGCGTCGCCCTACTAGCAAGCGCATTTCCAAGAGCCTGTCGAGGTCGAATAACCCGGTCAGCACCTGCATACCGGTGATACTCCGCATCTTGCTCATTTTCAGCAACACTGATGATCCTCAGATCTTCTTCTAGTTCCTTTGCAGTCAGAATCACTGGGATATTTTCTGTATCAGAAACGTCAGTTACGAGCGCTTGAGCCGCAGATATATTCGCTGCTTTGAGTGCCTGCTCTTGTTCGGGATCACCACAAATTGCTTCGACTCCATTATTATTCAGCTCTAAGACTTTTTCAGCGTCGGTATCGATAATGACATATGGGACATCTGCAGCCTCAAGTTCTGATCGAAGGACATTCTCACGCGAATTGTATGAGCAAATAATAATATGATCGCTAATCGTGGTCGACTGCTGCGGGTTATTTTCAAGTGCCTGCTGAAAGAGTGGAATAGCAAACACTGGGAGTGCTAAGAAGACGAGGAGAACACCGGTAAGATTCATTCCAATCACGAGAAGGTTCATTGGAGCTGTGTTCCAATACTGAGTATCTCCTCCGAATCCGGCTGTTGTGAATATCTCAATAACGGTCTGTAACGACTGAAATATTGTTATGTTGACCCCTTCAAATCTGAATATTGCCCATTGATATAGAAGTGAATAAATCAATACGAGCAGTGCAACGCCAAATAACGATAATATAAAACGCTGCCTCCATCCGAATCGTGTCATATACGCCTAATAATCACTAAAATCGGGTGAAAACTTCTTTATCATTCTCCGATGGTAACCTCTTTCATGGAATTAAAACGTTGTCGAGTGGTTCGTCTGTGGTCAGCGATAATACGTCATGTGAGTGTGAGATAGAGATAAATTCAGACAAATATTACCTTTTCTATCCTAATAACCTGTCGAAAGTAATGAGTCAAAGTGCAATTCATGTTTATAATTATATGGTATTATCGAAGTGTGTATAAAAGTTAGATCTTTTATATATCATAAACGTAAATGTCCGTGATTACTATCACATCAGTATTATATTCTGTCTCAACATTCTGAAGCCAGTCGTGAAAGCGCATGAAGACCTGGTGTGTTGCGCTTTGGGAAGCAACCATTTTTGCGGAGCCCGCAAATACCCAATTATATTTTAAATCGACAAAAGGTAACTTTTTCTAGTGAATTCAGCGCTTGGATGCGTGAATGGTCCCAACTCAGACACGCAAAGGAATCGGACACCAGAACAACATATTATTATTGCCGGTGCAGGACGGATTGGACGTCGAACAGCTCAGCTGTTGACTGATTATGGTCATGAGGTCTATCTTATCGAGCGTCATTCTGAGAGCATTAAAGAGGTAATTGATGACTGGACAGGTGTCGTGATTGAGGGTGATGCAGAAGATCCACAGATTCTGCAACAAGCAGAACCATCACAGGCAGATGTCCTTGCCGCTCTGACCGGTGATGCAACAACTAACTTTGCGATTTGTGCGGAGATGCAACACCTGACGAGTAATCTTCGAACCATTGCGCGAGTTAATAGTCTTGAGCGATCGGATATAGAAAATGAATTCATTGACGAGATTGTATATCCTGAGCGGACCGGATCAAAAGCAACAGTCAATCGGATTCAAGAGGATGATGTCAGAACATTAGAACAGGTTACAGGAGACTTGAACATCCTCAATATTCGGGTGCACCCACAGTCCCCCGCAGCTGGTAAGCAATTAAATGAGATATTACTTCCTGATGGATGTCATGTAATTTCAGATGCTGAGGGGACCGAGGTTGCTCGTCCTGAAACGACTCTTGAACGGAGCCGCCGATATCTTGTTGCTGCGGAGGCGAGTATTCTTGATGATGTACAAAAGCTCTTGATTGGATGATCTGTATACGAGGACAGAATTTCAGGATGACTGTTATATCGGATGTATGAACTATACGACTGGTACTGAATGAAGTCTACCACAGACTGAGCAAAATAAATTAGATATGAAGCTCATCCAATCAATACTAACAAACATATGTACACAGCGACATTAATGACTTCAACGGATTCGATACGATTGAACAAATACCTCGTATTAAGTATCTTGAATCAATAATGACACACATTGCGATATTCAGTCGTTTTCTGTCAGCACAGATTGGTTCAATACTGTCATCCCTATCGCAAATTTTTGATCTTGATCTGACGGGTATTATAAATTCATTTTTAAAATTTTGATAGTACATACAGCAATTATGAACGCATTATTAACGCATTATTTTCATGTGGCGACACTCAAAAATAAACAGGGGCATAAGAATAAAAACATATTGCACAACTGGCATAACTCACACCTCACTCTTTTGGAGATGATTATCAGATGAAAAACGATCTCGAACGAGATCTTGGTCTGTATGCGACAGTCACGATTAGCATGGGCGCAATGATTGGCAGTGGTATTTTTGTGCTTCCTGCATTGGGATTAAAAAAAGCCGGACCAGCAGTCATTCTCGCCTATATTCTAGCGGGGTTGGTCGTCTTACCGGCCGCACTCTCAAAGGCAGAAATGGCGACTGCTATGCCTGAGTCTGGTGGGACATATCTTTATATCGACCGCGCGATGGGACCATTGGCTGGAACAATCGCTGGAATTGGCGCGTGGTTCTCGCTGGTGTTTAAGAGTTCCTTCGCATTAGTTGGACTCGGCGCATACCTGTTATTGCTTATCCCAATATCGGATGGATTAATCAAGATTGTCGCGCTCGGACTCGCAGCACTCATTGTTGTACTCAATATTGTCGGCACAGAACAAAGTGGCAAAGCTCAATCGATTATTGTCACTGCTGTTGTGTTTGCGCTCGCCGCATATGTTCTCAACTCAGGATTTATCATTGAGCCAACGCGGTTCCAGGGATTCACTGCAAAGGGGGCAGACGGAATCGTGACTGCAGCGGCGTTTGTGTTTGTCTCTTATGCTGGGGTAACAAAGATTGCAAGTGTCGCTGAGGAGATTGAAAACCCTGATCGGAATTTACCACTTGGAATTCTAATTTCAATGGGAGTGATGATGCTGCTCTATACGCTTGTGGTTGCAGTTGTGGTCGGATTGAATGACCCGAATGTCTTGACAACAAGTGGTCCAAATGGTGGACCATCACTAACCCCAATGGCAGACGGTGCAGATCAACTGCTCGGCGGGTTTGGTGTCGTCGCAATCGCGTTAATCGCAATACTTGCATTAACCAGTATGGCGAATGCCGGGGTACTAGCGTCTTCGCGGTTCCCATTAGCGATGAGTCGAGACTCACTGGCACCTACTCAACTTGCTACTGTGAGTAAACGATTCAGCACTCCCAGAAACTCAATTTTACTCACTGGCGGTCTGCTCTTAGCACTTATTGCATTTGTGCCAGTCGTTGAGTTAGCGAAGTTAGCGAGTGCATTCCAAATTCTTGTATTTTCATTTGTGAATGTCGCTCTTATTGTATTCCGTACAAGTGAGGTCGATTCTTATCAACCGTCATTTAAATCACCAGGGTATCCATACGTCCAGTTTGCTGGATTTTTCGGGGGATTGGCATTGCTCACGCAGATGGGAATGTTTCCAATCCTCGGTGCGGCTGGTATTATTGTCGGTGGTATCGGGTGGTATCTGATATACGGTCGAAGTCGAACCGACCGCGAAGGGGCACTTGGCGTCATTCTGGAGGGACAGCAGGACGGTGAAGTCGCCAGCAGCGATTAGATCAGTTGTGCTTATCAGTAGCGTATATAACGAGTTACGCTCATCTGTAGCAGTCAGTACCTGCGGAAGATTGGGTGTAGAGTCGGCAGAGTAACGAACTGACACCTGTGATCAGAGAGGGTCGAAACTACGGGTATTCGCTTTTACAGATGAGCGATGAGTTATAAGATCTGATATCGGTGCGCTCACTGCTCATTTGATGACAGGATTCGTCATATCGTGAGTATGATTAACTCAGCTATCGAGCGTCATGAAAGAAAGAAAACACAGTAATGATGATATTGGGAGGCGGCGTATCCGGTCTTCAGAAGAAGAGGTATCAGAACACTGAATTGAATGCTGCAGTAAGTATAGACCAGAACAAGACGGTGAAACCCGAGTTGAAACTGTTTGGTTCCTCTCAGTCGCTGGTATTCTGAGTACCGTTCCTTTCTGAGCCTACACTCGTACTCACTCTCCTAGTCCCGGAATAAAATTCATTGAGCTACACGTATCAATAAGAGTGACTGCAGGTCTGTGATTAATCACACGTGAGTAAAGCATGGAACCCAGATGATATATTTGACGTGTTGGCGAGTGAAGATGTTCGCCAGATTTTGGTCGCGACGAATGTTCGATCAATGTCTGTTAAGGAACTCGCTGATATCTGTGATCGATCATTGGCAACTATTTATCGACGTATCCAAGCCATGGAAAATTACAATCTTGTCTCGGAGGAAATCACACGGGATGCTGATGGAACCCAGTACAGTGAATACAAAAGCGAATTAAATGAAATTACGATAAGCGTCGAAGAGGGACAGCTTGATATCAACATCAATATTGAGAAAGATACGGTAGATCAGTTCGCTGAACTTATTGAGGATCTTGAACAATCACAAAAGCAGGATGATCAGTCGGATACAGACTCATGAGTAGCGACCCAACCCTCTGGATGTTACTGTTTAGTAATATCTTCGTCTTTGTTATCGGGGGGAGTCTCACTTATTATGGGTTTCGAGCCCAACGTCGCGTTGGCAAGCCGAATTTAAAGTACGCAACACTCGGCTTTGGGCTTGTTACACTCAGCACCATTGCTGAGGTTATTTATTCACCTGCTGTCATCGGTGTGTACGACATATCCGGATCCTCGCTGTTAATTCTCTACACAATTGAGTCGCTTCTGATTGGACTTGGATTAGCAAGCATTTATTATTCTGTTCGTGGCTCGTAGTCTCTGTGATTATAACGTCTTCGAGTGAAATAATACTACGGTAACTCATATCCACTGTATTATTCATCTGGGTTAGAGACGGACGGAAAATACCCAGATTGTTGATAGTCAGATAATCTATGGGATACATGGACTCAATCTGGTTTCTCCTGAAGATTCAGATGTCCCAACTATAAATAGAAAGGAGAGTGCCCGCGTCTTCAGGCGCGAGAGGATGTCAATACTATGATAGACAAGTGATATACAAAGTTATTTATGATACTTCTTCGGCGTTTCGGACGACAAAAGCAGGGTCCTCTGTGTCAGCAGTCACCTGTGCAGGAACATTGCCAAAGATTTGGTCGCGCAGTGAGGGTTCAGTTTCACCTAATACCAGGACATCAAACTCTTCACCAAGATCAACGATACTTTGAGTTGTATCATCATCTTCTGACAGTCGCTGGCTAATTCGATCAGCATCAACACCTGCCTGAATTAAGCGGTCTGTCGCATCTGAAAGAATTTCTTCACCTGGTATCCGGTCTGATTCCTCACCTCTGTGAAATAGCGTGACGGCTGCTCCCGTTGCCGTCAATAACTCCTCGGTAAATGAAAGGATTCGATCAAAGTTCTTCTTACCACGAAGGGGCACAAGAACCTGTGTAATCTCATCTGCGTCGCCTGAGGTCAAAATCACATCACATTCTTCTTCAACAGCGACACGGTCAATCGTCTTATCACGAGCCTTCCCGAACACGACCCGAGTAGTTACAGATGCTTCTACATCCTCAAGCGATTGCGCGAGCTCGGCAAGTTCTTCTCGAGCTTCATCCCCGAACTGATCACGGGCTGCTGAAGGTGGCGTTTGGTCTGGCAATCCATAGTGACCGAGTAGAACTACTTCCATCGATGTGATCGTTTTCGCTAACGCCGCTGGAACCGAGTCGGCATCTGGTAGTTCAAGCGGAACAAGGACTCGGTGTGACATAATCTAATTTACACTCACCAGTCACTAAAACCGCACGAAGTATGTACTGGGATGCTTCTGTTGAATACCCATGTTCGTCTGATGACGGGTATAGCTGAATAGAACCAAATTGAGCAATGATAATCGCAGAAATGATTCAAATATTTCAGCTGAATCGTCACCTGACCTCAGTGGGGATACGGAGAAATCTGAAATTATCAGTGTTTTCTCTGGAGTGCTGGTATGAGGAGTCAGTATTCATGATACATTGGTTCCATAATGACCTGAGACTGCGTCGCAGTTTCGTCATCAAAAAGTGCGATTTCGATCATCAGTAGCTGTTCAAAAATTAATCGGAATAAGTATATTCCCCTCTACCCAGCGGGGATCGCCTATCGCCTCTTTATTGTGACGTTTGTACTATCCCGATCGACTTTGATTTTGACCCTCTGATGAGTTGCATGAATCGGTATTTCTTGACAATCGACGTCGTCTTATGACTGTATTCAGGGATAACATGCTACTCATTTCGATTAAAGATCTGAGATTCGACGTCTGGATTAATACCTACTACTCGAAGGATTGCATAAGCGAATCTTTTCGTTTGTTACTAATTTCCACATCGTCCATCTCTTCTGATAACGCTGTGTATACAGACATTGAATATGCCTTTTGACCATATGCATCTCGAAGTGCCCGCTGTTTTGATTGGACTGCGAGGTAGTGTCGCTCTTCTGGCGGTAATCCTAATCGAAATTCAAGATTATTGAGACGCATTCGTATGTCATCGCGCTGAACCGGCTTCTGTAAGTAATCATCAATTGGTAGTCCAACAATACTTTCACTCGGCTCAACGCCGCTGACGACTAAAATGAGACAGGTATCGATCTTTCTTTTCAGTGTCTCTGCAACTTCATCACCGGAAATGCTCGGAAGTCTTCGATCAAGGATGCTAATCGTTTCTTCATTTGTTATCGATGAAAGTGCTTCCTCAGCAGAGGTATAATAACGTGCATCATAATCCTCTGAAAGATAATTCATATATAATTCTGCGACCATCGATTCATCTTCAATTATTACTACGTTCTGCTCAGTATCATGTTGTGTTTTCCATTCAATTAGTGACTCAAGAATCTGAGCGAATTTTTTACCCTTAGTGGTGAGTTTATATACGCCTCCTTGTCTCTGCTCATCGTATTTAACAAGATTGCGTTCCCGAAGATCTGTAAGGCTCGTTGAAAGCATCTTGGCAGTGACTTCTGAAACTGTAGAGCTAATGTCGGTGTAAGATGCCTCAGAATGGATATTGATTGCATACAATACCGGAGCGTTCCATTTTCTTGAAAACACATCTATCGCCAATCTCAGATCATTGATCACTTCTGTCATATTCCTATCAGCCATTGAATTGATCAGAATGTTTTCATCGAGACATCAAATTCATACCAGTACATGTACCCGTTAGATAATACTATCTCGAATGTATTGAATGTGTAGTTTGAGTGATTTATTCCACTTTATTTACCCACCGGCGAGATATATTGTCCTTTGAGCTAAACGAAAATATAGTCAAAATTCTTTATTATCGCAAATATATTATAAACTCACTAGGTTTAATCACATCCAGTCGGCATTACATGTTCTAGGATGATTGCTAAATCCTGTCAGTACCGATCATTTATCTATCAAGAGTTGATACGTGGTTAACTGAACACAAATTTATATACAAAATCGATTGGATGTTAACCGAAATATATGCTCTATATTAAAATAATCACTTTTGAATTATAAATCATGTATTTATCATTAATCGAGTAAACAAAGAGTGAAAATAAATGCGTATTTCGGCTATTTATCTGTCTTTATGCATATTGAATACTATCATTACTAGGATCGAAGATAGTCTATAAACTATATCTCAGCCTAGAGAGCGTTATTATCAGGCATTCTAAAATATAAGATATCGATTATATAAATATAGATGTTTGTATCCACACCTATCAAACTCAAATAGCTTGATTTGATTGGCAACCTGCAAAAAATGAATATTGTGGGTAGATATATCGAGAGAGTAACACAGCGTGTGTAGTCATATATTTGACCATGTTGTCTCCAGGTATTGTTTATAAGCTTGCATCAAGAGAGATGATACAGATAGCATATCAATGATTTCTCGATGACTCGTACAAACTCATATTTCATGAGAATTAGTCGCCGACACGGCTTTTCGCTTAGCGTCTGTAGAAATCGTATCGGTTGGACTGTTCCATTCAGATCAAGGTATTATTTTCGTCGATAGGGTTATTAACACTCACTCGATATTTCTGTTTATTCAAGTCACATCAGTATTTATCAAGAAACAATATGAATAATGATCCATTCCCGGTCATTTCGCCACCGAATGAATCGGAGCAGAACTCAGACGTGCAGGCAGTGTTACTTGCTGCTGGCATGAGTTCACGTTTCGGTGAGAAGAACAAACTCGTTCAGTCAATAAACGGGGGCTTGGTTATCCGACAAGCCGCAAAGACACTGCTTGCGGCTGATTTATGCACAACCGTCGTCCTCGGACATGATGCTGACCGGATCCGAGAAGTGCTATCGGATCTATCCGTTTCGTTTCGAGTGAATAATGAATATGAGACTGGGCAGGGCACGTCAGTTAAGATAGGGACTCAGACAGCAGTTCAAAGCGAAGCTGATGCTGTGATTATTGCACTTGGGGATATGCCAAACGTCTCAGTATCAAGCGTCCAGGCATTAATCGCAACATACGAGTGTCACTCACGATCAGCACTGGCGTCTGCATACATGGGACAACGAGGGAATCCAGTGTTATTCGATCGAAAACACTTCGATTCGCTGACTGAGCAACAGGGAGACACCGGAGGACGATCGATACTATTTGAAACAGGGGATACAGCACTCGTTGAAACTGATGATCCAGGCGTGGTGTACGACATCAATACTCCATCTGATATAACTGGATAATCCCTTATTGTGTCTGCGGATGTACGGTCGGTCGAGGCGACTGCCCCGGGGCTTTGATGATGATGGTGATGGTGATGTGGATGTGACCCCGGGTGAGTTCACGAACTCGTATCGCTTTCGCGAACCCATTCGCGGATACGGTTAGATGTAGCCGGCACACGGTCAACCACGATGTCAAATGGCTCTAACGCGCGATTAATTGCCGTGGCAATCGCAGGTGGTCCATCAATCATCCCTCCTTCGCCGGTGCCTTTTGCTCCCGTTTCGGTGAATGGTGATGGAGTTTCAGTATGTTCCATTTCAATCTCTGGGACATTCTGTGTCGAAGGAAGCAGATAATCAGAAAGTGTTGTTGATTGCGGTTGCCCAGCATCATCATATACAAATTCTTCCAGTAGTGTTGCGCCAATCCCCTGGGCGATGCCGCCGTGAGCCTGTCCTTCAACGATTGTTGGATTAATCTGGGTTCCACAGTCCCGTAATGAGTAGAACTTCAGCACCTCCACATTGCCGGTCTGTGTATCAACCTCGACAATCGGGGCGTTCGCCGCGAACGCTGCTGTTGGATATACAGGATATTTATTAGTGAATGCCTCTTCATATTCTTCATTATCATAGACAGGATGTTGATAATCATAGGAGGCATTGGTGAGGGGTGCATCATCATCATCACGCTCTGATGCTATGTCAGCAAGATCTGCCATTGTGAGATGTTTTTCCTCGCTGATGATCTCGACACCACCGTCGTGATAGCTTACTTCCTCTTTTGATACGTTCCAATACTCAGCAGCCAGGTTTTCAAGATTAGACGAAAGCGTATCGGCGAGACCAGCAGCAGCACCCGAGAGCATTACTGCCATTCGTGAAGCGGCTGCACCATACTCTGTGGGTGCTTCGACACTATCAAGATAATCAACCTCAATATCGCTTGGTATCAATCCAAGTTTGTCCGATAATAACTGTTTGATGATTGTTTGATGCCCCTGTCCAGAGGAATCTGCAGCGAGATACACTAACAAGCGACCGTCATCCTCTATCTCACATCGAAGGTGCTCAGGGAGTTCTTCCACATCGTCCATTTCACGCTCAGAGAGTTGCTCACGATCTGAACGCTGACGGTTGGTCCAGTCGGCACCGCTCACACCGGGTTCAACGTGGACTGTATAACTAACACCTCGGTATTTCCCTTCAGCTTGACGCTGTTCAATAATATCAGGATCAAGAAGTCCGCCCTCTGTTTGCTCTTCATCTTCAACAAGTTCTTTAATTCGAGTGAGCGCTGCTGGGAAGTCCCCAGAGTCATACATATTCTTTGTTGGGAGTTTATGTGGCATCTGCTCTGGCTGAACCAGATTCCGCTGGCGAAATTCATATGGATCCATCTCAATCTCTCGAGCAGCCTCATCAACAGCCATTTCGAGAGCGTACAGATGCTGTGGAACACCGAATCCACGGTAAGCTGTTTGTGATGTCTTATTAGTTAATACCAACTCATATTCATACCGCACATGATCGATATCGTATGTATTCGTGACGTTCGTGAGTGGTTTTAATGTCTGATTAACCGGATATCGTGGGTATGCACCAAAGTCATCGGTGAAATTCACATCAATACCCTGAATTATGCCATCATCGTCAAAGGCAATTCGAAATGAGTACTCTCGGTCTGAAGAATGCATATCTCCGCCTTTCATGTTCTCAATTCGGTCTTCAACATATTTTACTGGAGTTCCATCGAGTTGTTGACTCGCAATCGCAGCAAGCGTGCAGTAGCGATGAAGGGCGATTTTTGTCCCATAGCTCCCACCAACATCTGGTGGAACATTTAAGACCACATCATCTGGGTCATACCCCAATGGCTCATAAATTGTGTCATCGACCAACGTGTGAAGCTGAATATTGCAGTCAATATGGAAGCTATCAGTCTCAGTATCGTATTCGGCGACGACCCCAGCCGTCTCAAGTGGGACTCCAGAAATGCGCCCCCATGAGTATTGATTTTCGATGACATTGTCAGCCGACTCGAAGGCATCTTTCACCTCGCCAAAGTGCAAACATTCACTATCAGGAACGTTCGTGCCAAGTTCATCATGGATGACTATGTTATCCTGACACGCGTCACGTGAGTCAATGACTGGTTCTTTAATTTCATATTCTACATCAATCAGATCGATCAAATCCTCAACGATATATCGATTATGTGCAATGACCAATGCAACTGGTTCACCAACAAAATTGACCGTTTCTTTCGGTAATGCCCATTCTGAAATACCATTAAGCCCACAAGGCATTGGATGATATTCTGCAGCAATATCTTCACCGGTTAATATAAGACGACAGTCAGGATGTGCTTCGGCAGCACTGACGTCGATATTCACAATATCAGCGCGTGCATGCGCACTCCGCAAGAAACCCATACTTACTGAGTTGTCTGGCGCTATATCATGGATATATTCTGCACGACCAGTAAGGATACGATGATCCTCGACGCGATTTAATCCCTTTCCGACAAATTTCTCAGTATCACTGGCAGTGTCGGTAACATCGCCTGTGGTGGTGTCTGGTTGTGACATTAATTATCCTCCAGTTTCATTGACTCATCATCGGATATGTTCTCGGCTGCTCGATCAACAGCCTCATAGATATTTTGATATCCTGTACATCGACAGATGTTCGAAGAAAGGTGTTTTTTTGTCTGCTCACGAGATGGACTGGGATTATCTGTAAGTAAGTCATATGTTGACATAACAAATCCGCTGGTGCAAAATCCACATTGAAGCGCATGTGATTCATGAAAGGCCTGCTGAACAGGATGTAACGAGCCATTTTCAGATAGTCCTTCAACAGTAAGGATTTCATCGCCGTCAGTCTGTACTGCATACATTAAGCAACTCTTGACAAGGTCGCCATTAACACTGACCGTGCAAGCACCACAAGCACCATGTTCACACCCAACTCGAACACCATTGAGGTTAGCGTGATACCGGAGAAAATCGGAGAGTTTGATCCGTGGCTCGATTTCTGAGGTTATTTCTTCACCATTCACTGTGATCGATACTTCCCGCGTCGGACGTTCGTCAACTGCTTTATTTTTATCAATGCTCATAATATATCATGTTATTTACTACGAATGAGATGATATAAATATGTCTTTGCTGAGGACATCGTTGATATGATACTCATAGCTGTTATCAGGCATTTATACAACAATTGGCTCAGCAGTCGCACGGTCGTATGACCGTCGAAAGACTCGTTTAGTCAGTTCGCAAGCCAACTCTCGTTTATACGTCTTATCGGCATGGAGTTCACTCTGAGGTTGCACCTCATCGTAGGCACGTTCACCGGCGGTGCGAAGTGTTTGCTCTGAAATCGGTTCACCCTCAATTGCAGCCTCAACGCTTTGCAGTCTAAGTGGGACATCAGCAGCATTCGCATAGCCAACGCGAGCCTCTTCGATAACTGGATTTTGATGAGTCGGATCAGCGACTCTGACAGCGCTTGCAACACTCACGATTGGCCACGATTGTGCAGCTTCTTTCTTTCGCAAGAATGCCATTCCTGTTCGGTGACTTGGGAACGGTTTCTTTGAAAATCGAGCACACTTGATGAGTTCATTCTCGTTGATGCTATCTGTCGTATCCGCAGTAAAGTAGTCCGTAGCATCAACAGTTCGGGTGTGATCAGTAGATAGTAACTCAATTTCACCACCCATTGCTACAAGTACCGAAGGGTAATTACCGCCAGGGTCAGCTTCACCAATGCTTCCACCAAGCGTGCCGCGATTACGGACCACAGGTCCGGCTATCTTCCCTGCAGAGATAGATAAAATTGGGAACGCCTCTGTCAGTGCTGATGACTTCTCCATGTCGCGATGTCTGACCATCGCACCGATCTCAATCTTCTTATCACCAATATCAAGATAATCAAGTTCTGTAAGCCCATTTATATCGATGATGTGATCTGGGGTAGCGACTCGATTTGACATTGCAATCCCAAGTGATTGATTACCTGCCATAAGTTCTGCTTCTGGGAGCTCAGCAAGCAATCTCGTCGCTTCTGAAACACTATCTGGGAGATGATACTCGAATGCAGCGGGTTTCATTGATTTTCACCCAACTGTTTTTGTTGATACTGAATGAGGGACGTTAGTCGTACACATACCATTTGTATGCAGACTAATAGTGAAATTGTCTGTATAAACCTTACTCCGAATTACCTTTTTGACCTATTCGTGAATGGATATATCCTGCTTGCTCACACAGTTGTCCGCCTGTGCGGTCATTACTCACCGCGAGAGCCTCACTTACAATGCTGAGTGCAATCTCGACTGGCTCACCGCCACCAAGGTCGAGTCCAACCGGAGCTGAGATCCGATCAAGATCCGCTGCTGTGAGTTGCAGACCGTCTTTCATGAGTGACTCTCGTAGCTCTTCAAAACGCTCATTTGGACCCATGATCCCGATATGTGGCACCTCAGTCTCACGAAGCAGCGTCTCGACAGCTAATTTATCATCAAGTAGATTATGTGACATTACAATGGCGTACGTAGTTTCATCAGTGTTAACATGAGTAGCAATCTCAGTTGGGTGTCCAGTAGTAACACTGTCTGCTATTGGGATTGATGATTCATCAATCGCTCCACGTCCAGAGTGCACATGAGTTCGAAATCCGACTTGATTGGCGAGTTGAGTCACCGGTGTAATATCTCTTTGCCCACCGAATATGAGCAGATCATCAGTGGGTATCAATCCATCAATTAATACGCGCGTTTCATCCAATTGAGCCACGTACGTTTGATTCGTAGAGTGAACACTGGCGATTTTATCATCGACTGATTCAATCAATGCACTAGGTATCTTGCGACGAGTCTTAGCGTTTCGCCGGGCATTATCCGTAATTACGGTACGACTTCCCCTCGGCAGAGAGCCCTCAGAATCAATGACAGTGAGGACGGTTACTGGGTCATTATCGGCTACTGTGGCGAGTGGATAATCCCAGCTTGCGTCTAATGGCTCAACAAATAACTCAATAACACCATTACATCCCAGACCAAGTCCCCATGCCTCGTCATTATTCTCCATAAGATCAAACACCTCGATGCGTGGTTCATCTGTCTCAATGACATCATGCCCAATATCAAGGACCATGTCCTCAAGACATCCAGCCGTGACTGCACCATAATTACGCTGGTCTGCTGAGATTAACATCTTCGCTCCTGGGCGACGATATGCTGAACCCTCAACAGTCATAACAGTTGCAACAGCTGCTGATTCACCTGCTTCGCGCAGGCTCCGTATTTCTTTACGGAGATCTTTCTCTGTGACACTCCAAGGGTCATCAGTATCGATATGTGATATATTCATTGTATCACTATTCCGTGTTGATGACTCCATTGGAACAGGCACATGTCGATACCACAGCAGACTGAACAACCGGTGTGATGAATGTTAGTACCAGTACCAGTACCAACACCAACACCAACACTAACTCCGATAGCGACTGTGGTCGCAGCTGCGGTTATACATTTTAATTGTTTATTCAGAATCATTGTTACCAAAGACACCCTTTTTCCGGAGGTGTTCGAGTTTCTGTTCAGTATATCCGAGTTCAGCGAATACCTCATTGGTGTGCTCGCCAAGTTTAGGCGGTGGAGCATCAAATCCAGACTGAGCGTTTTTGAAATTTAATGGGTGTTCGATGACTGGAATCTCACGATTACCGTCAGTAATTGTGTTAATCATTCCACGGGCATCAGTCTGCTCGTTAGAGAGCGCATCTGCAACAGTCTGGACAGGACCGGCAGGGACCCCTGCATCAGTGAAGACTGTCATCCACTCATCAGTGGTCCGCTCGGATAATGCTGTTTCAAGTTCTACTGCAAGAGCGTCCATATTCTCGACTCGGTCGGCATTTGTCTCAAATCGCTTATTTTCGCTGAGATCTGGTCGTTCAATCGCATCACAAAGAGCCTGCCACAGCTTTTCATTCAAACAGGCGATATTGATATACCCATCACCAGTTTTAAGCGTTTGATATGGAGCAAGCACAGGGTCTTGTGTGCCCATCCGTTCTGGGGTTTCATCCGCGAATACTTTTCCAGCCTGCTTCGTGAGCCATGGTAGCGTTGCGTCCAGCATTCCAAGCTCAATATACTCACCTTCATCTGTCCGTTCACGTCGATATAATGCCCCCATAATACCGAAGGCTGCCCACATACCAGTGATGAGATCTGTCTGCGGGAGCCCAACTTTAGCTGGATTACTATCAGCCTCACCGGTGACTGACATAATACCACTCAGTCCCTGAACGAGCAAGTCGTATCCAGGTCGTTCACTCCAAGGTCCTGTGTTACCGAACGCAGAGATATCGCAATATATGAGACTATCATTATATTTTGTGAGATCATCATATGCAATATCAAGTCGGTCTGCTGTACCAGGTCGAAAATTCTGGATAACGACATCTGCTGCCTCAACAAGATCATATAACGCCATCTTCCCGGGTTCGGTTTTTAAATTGAGCTCAATACTCCGCTTATCATAATTAACAGTCCAATAATATGGGGATTCCCCGTTAATGAATGGCGGACCGGAATGACGAATATCATCACCCACGTCAGGTCGTTCAATTTTTATTACGTCTGCGCCTTGTGCTGCGAGCATCAGCGAAGAGAACCCACCTGTTACAAATGTCGATAAATCAATAACTGAGACATCATCTAACACTGGTTTCATCTCCCCTCATACTGTGTGTTATTGTATAACTCAGGTAAGTATGTACCGGCTATATGCTCCACCCGCGCTGACTCAGCGAGGAGTTAGCATCGTTGTTCCGAACGTCTCGCCTGCACGAAGTTGTGCATGTATCGCCGGGACTTCATCAAGCCCAACTGTGTCACGGACAACATGATTGATCCGATTATCCGCAAACATCTGTGCGGCTCGGATGACCTGATCAGAGGTTGCATATCGGGATCCAATAAGACTTGTCTCAGTATAAACAAACTGTTTCAAAGGGGGTGCAAAAGATCGATCATGATGTGTTGTTAGCGTTACTAGACACCCCCCCATCCCTAACAGGTCCCATGCATCTTTGATTGTATTTATATCGCCGACTGTGTCAACAATAACAGTCGGTCCACCGGCATAGGAGGTAGCATGCTGAACTTGGTCTGCAAAATCATCACGACTGGCATCGACAGTTTCTACCGCTGAACCAGTCATCTCATCGATATGTGTGAGTTGTGTCTGATTCACATCAGCTGATATCACGTTTGCACCGCGACTTGCAGCCAGTTGCGAAAGATGAATTCCGATACGTCCTGCACCACCGAGGATCAAAACTGTATCGCTGTCAGTGATATCGGCACGCTCACATACATGCAGCGGAGTCGCCAATCCATCAGCAGCTAGCGCTGCCGCGGTGAATGAGCACTCATCGGGTATCGGAATCGCATTTGCAGCCGGGATAGTCGCATACTCCGCGTATGCACCATCACAATTGACACCGACCCAGCCATCAAAATCTGTACATTGGTTACGATTGCCCTGTCGACAGGCTTGACACATCCCACAGGTCAAATAAAAGTACGACAGTACGCGATCACCGGGGGCAACCGAGGAGACCATTGGACCGACAGCATCAATAACACCAGCGAACTCATGACCTGGAATTCGAGGGAGTAATGATGGATCATCAGAAAGCCCACCTTGGATTGCATTCTCAACAGTTCGGGTGATTGCACAGGCTCGAACCGCGATGCGGACTTCATTTGGACCCGGTTCCGGCTGAGTAACCGTGTCAACAGACAATTCACCACCCCACTCGGAGAGCATAACAGCGGACATTTCACTCATAAATAACAATCAATGACCAATGTTACATATATGTTGACTATTCACATACTGACAGATGCTGCCTATGCAAAATAACAATACATACCATCGAGTGATAATCATACTAGCTTCTCAGGTGGCACTATAGTTATTTTATCTGACCAGTAGTGGTCATTTTCGCTAATGAAAAATCAAATGATACGTACACTTACATTCATAGACTCGATACACGATTGAGGCGGACAACTCGGCTGCGAGTTGTAGGGAATAATGAATGTTCTCAGTTCAACCAGCTAGATAGGCAGATAAATGATAGTGACTAATTCCCAAATATTTAATTTAACTGGCGAATGAGAAGTAACACGAATGCTTGATGGTTATGAAATGTATGACTTGACACAGCCATGGTCACAGGAGACTCCTGCATGGCCGACATATGACAATCCAAAGATATGGTATGAAAAGAGTCTTGATACCGAGAAGGTGAATGGACAAAAAATTGAGTTCATGAATCATACCGGAACGCATCTTGATGGCGAAAAGCATTTTATTGCACATGGGCGAGACATTGCTGATATGTCTTTGAATGAGTTAGTTGGTGATGGAGTCATTGCAGACATATCCGATCAAGTCGGTGATTATGACATCTACACAAGCGAAATGATTGAGCAGGCTGCTGATGTTCGAAAAGGTGACATCCTGTTCATACATACAGGATATCAAGATCACGCATGGCACCGTGAGGAGGCTGATCCACACAAATTCTTCTGTAAACATCCCGGTCCAAACGCGGAGTTCGCTGAGTGGTGCAAAGAGATGGAGATTAATTATCTTATTCTTGACTGTGGAAGCGCCGATCATCCAATGAACACCGTGATCCGAGATATCCGCCCGGAGCTCGCCAGAGAGGCTGCTGAGCACTTTGAGGTTGATGATCTTGATGAGATATTTCCACCTGAAGGCTACCAGTTGATGCATACTGAGCTCTTTCCTGAGGGAATCGTTCATGTTGAGAACGCCCAGGTTCCAACAGAGTTGCTCGGTGAGCGTGTCCAGATTGGGACATTCCCATGGCGATTCCGCGGTGGCGAGTCCAGTGTCTCTCGGTGTGTCGCATTCAAATAAATATCCACACCATACTCTTGGGGCAATCGCATCGACTGCCTTACAGACGTGAAAAACTACTCTACTCGAAATTTTATCATTTATATTGTTTCATATGGGCAATTTTATGACATAATAATATGATTTTGATTTCACTGCAATACGTACTGGTATTACACTCATAGTGAACTGCTCCGGGGTCAAGCCCCGAGGCACTCTGGCTGCTTTCTCTGTAGAATACCCACCGTCACCACAGGCGGGAATATCGCCAAAGCCCATGATATAATTGACGCATCCGTTGATAAGAAATAATTAAAGAGTATTTCCTGCGATATAAATTGATTTGTGATGGTGTCTCATATTGTAACAATGGTACTTTTGTTATTGTTTTTCCATTATCGAAATAAACTCTTGGGCATTGAAAATACTTCTTAGAGGGGACTGAGTTAGGAGTATCTTAAATCGAGTTCGACGGCTTTCGCTACTTCACGCAGTTCAGTAGGAAATCGCTCATAAAACCGCTGATCATTCACTCGACTCGTTGGACCGGCAATACTCACTGACCCTAAGACAGTTTCCTCAGTATCAGTTAATGGAATAGCGACGCTTCGAAGACCAGGTAATCGCTCTTGATCATCATATGCAACACCTTCATTATCGATGTCGTCAAGCTCTTCATATAACGCTTTACGATCAGTAATAGTATTATCTGTGAGTTCTGGAAGCCCTCTTGCTTCGATAATGTCATTAACCTCACTTCGTGGAAGTGAAGCAAGAATCGCTTTACCGAGTGCAGCCCCATGAAGGAAGATTTGCTGACCAATGTAACTGTCAATGTGTACAGCCTGTCTTCCCTCAGCGCGATGAAGGAATATCCCACGACCGTTTTCCTCAATTAATAATGCTGACATTTCACCAGTTTCAGTTGCTAATCGATCCACCTTCTGTCGAGCAATATCGTGAATTTGGTGATGTGAGCGCGCCTCCGCCCCAAGATTTAGAAATCGGCAGCTTAGATGATATGTCCCATTATTATTGATAAGATATCCTGTTTTCTCTAACGTGTTAAGATGATTAAATACCGTAGACTGAGGAAGGTCTACCTGCTCGGCAAGTTCTGAAACACCGGCGCTACCGCATTCTTGGAGCATTTCGACTATCGTGAACATCGTTTGAATTGCGTTCACCGGCACATCTGACATACCCCTTCGTTAAATCGACAGGATAAAAATATTTCTACGACCTGAGCAAAAAGCCCAGGAATAAAACGGGGCTTTAATCTACAATAATGAGAAATACAAATTCGCCCGCATATTCACCATACCCTGCTATACTCTGTATTACTCGATTGGGACACCATCAGGCTGTCGTGGAAGGTAGTTTCGACCACCCTTTGTGACCTGAAGTTCGCCTTCTTTGACAGCAACCTCACCGTCAATGATCGTATGAGTTGGCAACCCGGTCAGTTCTTGTCCATGAAAACTCGAATATCGAGGCTCCATTGTATGATAGAAGTCATCAGTAACAGTAGCTGATTTCTCTAAATCAACGATGACCATGTCGGCATCTGCTCCCTCAACTAAAGCACCTTTTCGAGGGTATAGTCCCCATCGGCGGGCGTTGTTCTCTGCACAAACCTCCACCAGTCGCTCCATACTAATATTGTTTTTATTAACTCCCTCACTCATCATCACTGGCAGGAAATATTCTATCCCATTATTATCGCCTGGAATCGCTTCCCAGATATCTCCAAATTTCCCTTGGTCCTTTTCTTTGAATGATTTTTTATGTGGACAATGATCGGTGCCAGCATAATCAATCACTCCGTCACGTAATCCATGCCAGAGCTTCTGTCTACTCTGCTCACCGCGAAGTGGTGGTGAAATCTTCCCCCAGACTCCAAGTCCTTCTTCATCCTTTGTGTGTGCGAGAAATGCCGGGAGAGTTTCGGTACTAATATCCACGCCCTGTTGTTGATATCGTCGGCAAATATCAACACCTTCGCCTGTGCTCATGTGGACAATATATGCGGTAGAATCAGTATACTCTGTTAGTTTGGCAATATTCTCTATTTGCATCGCCTCGCAGATGTTCGGGGCAGACTCAGACCAGACTTCAAGATCATTACGACCCGTCTCTTTGAGTTCCTGTCGGCGTTCATGTGCAAGATCTTCATTCTCAGCATGGAACATAACCACCCCACCCTCAATATCTGAAACTGTATCAAGAAGACGGTATACTCGCCCTGAATCAGAATGCTCAATTCCAAGCTCTGGTGATGCATGTTTATACCAATTATAAAAGATCTTGAATGACCGAATTCCGTTTTCTGCGAGTGCCTCCACTTCCGCGAAGTGTGGCTCTTTATGAATAATTGCATGATATGCAAAGTCTATATATGAGTTCTCTTCACCAGCTTTGATGAAAAAGTCCATATCGGGCACATACGGTTCTGGCTGCAGTAAGAAATTAACAACAGTTGTCACACCACCGTGAACTGCACCTCTTGTTTCGGTCTCAAAGTCGTGTTTAAGCCCCTCATGATAGTCGTACTCATATCGTGAAAGTCCCCAATGAACATGTGGGTCAATAAACCCGGGGATAAGATAATTCCCATTTGCGTCGATTGTTTGTTCGGCTTCAGGGAGGTTTGGAAGGGAATCAACCGAGATAATTGATCCATCTTTGGCAGCAATTCCACCAACAAATGTTTTTGTCGGTGTTACTACTTTCGCGTTAACAACATTCAAATCTGCAATCGTCATTGTCCATATCTCGATTCGGTCCGAATAACTTAATACTACCGTGCGACCGAGACTATCGGACTTGATTTAATTCGGCTGTTTCAGCCAATTTGTCATGACATGTCTCTGGGTTTGTCGGATGAATTATCACTGGCTTCTGGTGGTTTCTAATTTGAATAACCAATGCTTGTCGATGCGTATAGGTTCGATAAAGACTTCCAAGACCAACCAAAGCGAAACAAAGCCCAATGAATGGATTGCGTGTCAACACGATGTACCCTCCAACACCTACAAGCAGAATGCTCATTACTGCTATATCCCACTGAAGTGTTCGGAGCCCAATCTCAGCGACATCCTCTGTATGTATTTTCTTACATTCATCGTCGTTAATAACAATAGCATCATCGGAGTATCCAACCCACCCAGAAGAACGTAAGGGCATCTCCGCAATTATGCTGTCATCAAATGGTATGTTATCTTGATCGTGTTCCGTCTCTTCTGAGTGAGTGATGTTGTTCACAATCGTTACTCACAACATATACACTTATTATTGATTCTGAATAAGTAATGTGAGTATTACTCAGTCATCAGCAATTTCTTGATCTGATGTCTCGCCCCTTGAGAGCACACGCTCATATGATGGCTGGAATGCATCCTCATCCTCAGTGATTTCCCCCCAAGCGGTGAGACCACGTTCTTCGTCAGTACCAGGAATGGTATTGTCGAGAATAAACGCCGCGATACCACCGACTGCAATTTGGGTTCCAAGAATGATACTCAATGTCTGTGCAACTTCCGGGATTCCAAGCACTGCCCCAAATACCGGAACACTTGACAGACCGGCTTCTAGCGCGCCAGACTCTAATCCACTCATATACCGTGGAATCGAAAGACCAGCAAATAGTCCGAAACCAACGACGAATACATTTCGATTCTGGTTCATATCGACGTGTTGGAGTTGCGAAAGTCCAACACCAACAATTTGTGCAAACATCGCCAAAAAGAGCCCACCAACAATAGCACTTGGAATAGTGGTGACGAAAGCACCAAAGTATCCGACATATCCAACTAAAATCATCACAACAGCACCTATCTGAACGACATATCGGGAGGCAACACCAGTGATACCAATCGCACCGACATTCTCGGTATATGATGTAGAACCATTCCCTGTTCCCATGATTCCCGCGAAAACATTTCCTAACCCTTCCATGCCGAGACCATGATTAACTCGTCGAGAGTTGGGTGCACCCTCACCAGCCATCCGAGCAACAGAATGATAATCTCCAAAGCTCTCAATTGCCGATGCAAGCATCCCTGCAATCATTCCTGCCGCAAATGAGGTGGTAAACAGTGGCGTTCCCCACTGGAACGGTGTAATTGCACGTACTGGTGGTGCACTAGCAATTGAGCCGAAACTTACGATATTCATAACTCCTGCAACAGAGAGCGCAACCGCAATCAAATATGCAAGCCCAAGTCCGAGTAACACTGGGAAGAGATTGAATACCCAAGAGTAATTGTCAATATACTGTGAGAACAGCACAATAAGTGTGAGTGTTAATCCAGCTAGATACCAATTTTGTGAAGCGCTCGTAATTTGGGGAACGCCGATGAGCGCTAATCCGATCAGTGCAATGACCACTGCAATGACAGATGGTCCAATATATCGTTTAAGTCGACCAAAAATACCAAGATAGCCGATAAGAACTTCCAGTGCGCCAGCGACAATAATAGCACCTTGGAGTTCTCGCATCATTACTGTTGGTGCTGCATTGCTGGAAGCAAGGACCCCAATAATTGCCAAAGCAGGACCAAGCATTGAGAATGTTCCACCCTGAACGATTGGATATTTATTACCGATGGTGGTCTGTGCGAGCGTTGCAATACCAGAAACAACGAAAAATGTCCCGACAAGTTGTGCAGTCTGTGACGCATTAAATCCAAGCGCACCAGCTAAAACGAGCGGGATAGCAATTGTTGAACCAACCATTGTCAGCCAGTGTTGCGTCCCAAGCAAGATCGACTGTATAAGGGGTGGTTTATCTTCGATACCATATGTTACCATTCCGCCGTCCGTTTCGACATTGTTACTTGTATTTTCTTCAGACATGATCTTATCGGAACAAATTTATGTGATAGTTACACACACTCGTGGACTCCCGATATCAAGAGATTAGTAAAGAAGGATAAAAGTCTGGTGGCAAAATGTGTTCTCAAATAAAAGCGAATACTGATATACACTTATTAATTCATATACTTATTACATCCGATGATCATCCAGATATAGAAGTATCAAAGTATTAATTGAGTGAACTGCCCCGCTTACACAGCCGTCAGAGACGGCTTCCCTGAAAACGGAGTTTACTCTGAAGCTTGAATAAATATTGACTATGCCGGCTAATCCGCGTGCGATCATATTAGTATAATAGATCTGTGTATTCAGATTGATAGCATCTAGTGACCCGCCTCGAGGTCAAGCCCCGAGACACTCGCCTTGCTTATCTGTAGATTCGTCGATACATCACACATGAGACAGAAAATACTCATTGCTTGTTTGATGCTATATTCAATTGCGTAACTTATTTGCCGGTTATACTACTTCCTCAGCACATGGCTTCACAGTCGACATATGATGTACATGCAGAATTGAATGTCCGTATTGAGACGAGGGATGGGATAGAACTGGCAACAGATATCTATCGACCTGCAGATCCCCAAACTGGCGAACCAGTAGATGAGTCAAGACCAGTATTACTTGATCGAACACCATATGACCGTACCGGTGGTCGTCTTCGCCATGGTGAGTGGTACGCTTCCCGTGGGTATGTGGTCGCTATTCAAGATGTCCGAGGTCGATTTGATAGCGACGGTGAATTCTACATTCATGCTAACGAGGCTAAGGATGGGGCTGATACTGTTGATTGGCTCTCCAAACGTGAGTACTGCGACGGTCAGGTAGCGACACTTGGAACATCATATGGAGCGTGGGTTCAGAGTGCACTTGCCACACAAGATCCAAATAATCTTGCAGGCATGTTCGTGAACATGGGTGCAGCAAATGGACGAAAGAAAACATTTCGTCATAACGGGGCATTTGAGTTGCGATGGCTTTGTTGGGCACTCACACTAGGGGGTGGATTCGCTCATGAATCGCTTGCCGACCCTGACATACAACAGCAGTTCGCAGATGTAGACGTCAGGGAGATCCTCGCTGACAGTCCAATTAAACGTGGTGAGTCTCCGCTTGCGACACTTCCAGGCTATGAGCAGTGGACTTTCGATATCATGGAGACTGGAAATACGAGTACCGATCTCTGGAAGAATCCTGGTCTCAATTTCGAGCGTCACTATGATAACTCAGCAGATGTCCCGACAGTATATGCTGGTGGATGGTATGACTCATACACTGGCGCAACCTGTGATAATTTCGTTGAATTAGGGAATCGAAAGGATGCCGATCATTATCTCCTTATGGGACCATGGACGCATTTAGCACGACTGCCGGGGGGACACGATCATAGTGATGCTCTGTTGTTTCCACCGTTATCATGGGAGCATCCGACGGCTGGAGATCTTGCGTTTGGTGACGCGGCTGCTCGTAAATACCGTGAAACGCGACTACGTTTCTTCGATCAGTATCTTCAGGGCGGAGATGGATGGAAAACACAACCGCGTGTCGAATACTTTCTTATGGGAACCGGCGATGGTCACCGCACCGATGATGGCTTACTTTTCCACGGCGGTGAGTGGCGGGATGCTGATACTTGGCCTCCTGAGGGGACTGAGATGACTCGATATTATATCCATAATGATGGGACGCTGTCAAGTATGAAGCCAAAAGCCGATGTGTCTACAACAACTTTCAATTTTGATCCCACAGACCCTGTGCCGACGATTGGCGGGAATACGTCTTCATATCTCACGTATGAGCCTCGAGATGAGTCTGTCCGAGCACACCCTCTTGGTGACCGGAATATTATTGATTTCGCAGGTCGCGGAGGATATGATCAACGGACAGATCAGGATACCTTCGGTGCCACTCCACCGTATGGTCCACTCGCCGACCGTGACGATGTGCTTACGTTCCGAACACCGCCGCTTGAGCAGCCAGTGGATATCGCTGGACCAATTCGTGTCCGCATCTATGGAGAGACTGACGGTCAAGACACCGACTTCACCGCGAAACTTATTGACGAATATCCAGCAAGTAAAACACACCCTGATGGATATGCGCTCAATATATCAGATTCAATCTGCCGAGGTCGATATCGTGGATATCGTCAGGAGCCGGATCTACTTGAACCCGGTGTTGTCTATGAATTTTATATGGAGCCATATGATACTGCCAATCGATTCAAACAGGACCATCGAATCCGACTTGATATCTCTTCGTCAAATTGGCCGCGTTTTGATGTGAATCAGAATACTGGCGGCAAATTGTACGGTGACACGAATCCACGGGTTGCTGAGAACACTATCCATCACAACAATGAGTACGCCACCCATATCGAACTTCCTGTGTGGTCTGCAAATACATGAGTCGTCTTTTCATCAGGTTGCGATGCTATGACCTTGTATCGTTCAATCGGACACGCTAGCAAATCGTTGCTCTGGAAAAATTAAATGATGCTACTTTAATTTGGTATAGATTTATTATAAATATCAAGCATAGAATTGAGATATTTATACTGAATAGGCAGGCACTCTATTAATGTATTCGCTCAAGTAAATGTATAATTTCCAATTTTAGTATCAATTATTTTGTTTATGTATATATAAGCATCTAATTACTCTGTTGGATCGACTGTATAGAAATAAAATGAATTATTCAGCCATGTTATAATAATCTCAATATATAATAAGTGTAAATGATAATGCGGAACTATCGAGTGACACACTCGTCTTAGGATTGTAACAATCGCAAAGAAGCATCGGCATATGTCTATCCAGTATATTATAAGAACGTAGTACGTTGATATTATCGCGATAATGGATTACGAAAAAATAGTCTCAGAAATAAGTGATGATGGAACGTTCGGGTGGATTCTTGATCATTATCCAGAGTGTATTATGATCACAGCTGGTCCTGCACACGAAAAACCAGAAGAAGAAATTCTATTTGTAAACAAATATTTCGAAGAAATGACTGGATATTCAAAAGAAGAGGCTCTCGGAGAGACTCCAAAGATGTTGCAGGGTGAGGAAACCAGTGAATATGTGATTGATAAACTGACACAAAGTCTCGCTGAAGATGGGCACTTTATTGGGGAAACAACGAATTATCGAAAAGATGGTGAAGCATACAAAGTTCGGTGGTCGGTTGAAGCACTCAAACCAACCGAAGATGCAGGCGTGACACATTGGGTCTCCATCCAGCGTGATATGAGTAACGATCCGTTGAGTAACGGGTTTCTCTAACGCGATACCGAGCAGCAGTGAAAAAATATCATCAAGAGAAGTGACGGTATTAGCGTAACTGCTAAGTGACGTATTTAATCCACGCGAGATAGGTGTCTGATCAAATTGAATGTTACATTTTGCTGACTCATTGTGATTTTTGAAATAGAATCTCGGTATGGTGAGACAGGTTTATGTCCACCAAATTTTAATTAAACCGAAATCGAAATCTTGAATTAAATAATGTCGACCGTGTATATTACAGCTCCGAGAGACGCTGCAAGTGAGCTAGCCGAATTTCTTGTTGAGGAGCGATTAGCTGCATGTGTTAACATCATGAATTGCAACTCCACGTATCGATGGGAGGGTGAAATGCATGAAGATAATAAAGAGGCCATTTTATTCGCCAAAACAACCGCAGAACGGTATCCAGAATTGGAAAAACAGCTCGCTGAAAAGCACACAAATGATGTGCCCTGTATTGAGCGGTTTGATGAGGCTGATATTATTGACTCATTCGCTAACTGGGTACAGAGCGAGGTCAACTGATATCATCGCTGAGTTGCATCAACGTCAATGTCAAGCATCTCAAGCTATGTACAAATAGTATGTCTGAAAATCGTACCGCCGAAAGCGTGCCAGAAAGCGATGAAGAGTGGCGTGAAGTTCTCGATGAAGAGGAGTATCACATTCTACGCGAGGAAGGAACCGAGCGTGCGGGCACATCAGATTTACTGAAAGTTACTGAAGACGGTGTGTTCCGATGTGCTGGCTGTCATTCGGAGTTATTTCAGTCAGACGAAAAGTTCGAGTCTGGAACTGGATGGCCAAGTTTCTGGGCTCCAACTGACACAGCTGCCGTCGAAACGCAGGTTGACCGCAGTCATGGAAGAGTGCGAACCGAAGTCATCTGTAGCACCTGTGAGGGTCATCTAGGTCATGTATTCGATGATGGACCGGACCCGACGGGAAAGCGGTACTGTATCAACGGTAAAGCACTCGATTTCAGCGAGAAATAACCTACTTACACCCGATTCATTCAAAACCTGTGACACTCACACCAACGCTCATTGAGGAGTATGACCGTGCTGCGCTGAATCACGACAAGACTGAGACTGCGACCTTCGGACTCGGATGTTTCTGGGGACCGGAGGCACAATTCGGCGCACTTGCGGGTGTTGTCCGGACACGCGTCGGCTACGCTGGTGGTAGAAAGTCCGATCCGACGTATCACAATCTTGGAGATCATACCGAGGTATTCCAGATTGAATACAATCCTGCGGTCCTTTCATATCGGGAACTATTGAGCCGGGTATTCGAGAATCATCGACCAAATTATCAAGCGAGCAAAACACAATATCAAAATATTATTTTGCTGGCAACACCAGATCAACGAGAAACACTAAAAACCTTCCTTTCAGAACGTGGGTTCGCTGCCGACGCCATTGGAACCCGTATTGAGCGTCTGTTAGGGTTCTATCCTGCTGAAGACTATCATCAAAAGCACAACCTCCGGACTGATCCAACACTATCGGATGTCTTCGACGATAGTGGATATGATGATGAAACAGTTCGAGAGTCACCTGCCGCTGCGAAACTCAATGGCTATGCAAGTGGGCATGATATCCCCAAAGGTGATCATCTCCAGACAGCTCTCAGTCGAACAGTTTGATATAAATGAGAAGTAAACTACCCTACCCTACTCCTTCGGCGCAGACGCGCCTCAGTCCTTGAGGGTAGGGCTTTAATGTGAACTCCCGGCAATCAGTCTCCAGCAATAGGCTGGTAACTCTCGCCGTTCAACGCCCACTATTTATACGCACATCTACTGGTGCGTCTCCGCTCCCCGACATGGGCGAGGAACGCAGTCTGTGATGCTCTGTTCGAGCGTACCGTCTTCCAACATTCTTTGCGGCATTGTAGTCGGCGTTCACTTCATACCCGCATTTCAGACAACGGAACTGTTCTCCATTGCGGTTATCCTCATGTGTGAACCCGCAGTCTGTCCGTGAACAGCGTTGCGACGTGTGGTTCGGTTCGACCTGTTCGACCAATACACCCCGTTCTGGTGCCTTGTATTCTACAGATTAACAGGCAGAGTGCCTCGGGGCTTGACCCCGAGGGTGAATGCCGTCACTATATGCCACAAATCTAAATATTTCTAGCGTTTGATGCGGTGACAACGACCAGAAACAACCCATCAAAGTATGGAAATGAAGATCTTATTTCCTTCGCTGGTCGTTTGACAGTTTGGAAATGTGACCCCTCTCAAAATCCGCTACTACGGTGGTGCGACGGGGGTTTCAACGGGCGGAGTGAAGCCGCCGACCTCCACGGACTCCTCGCGGAGTTCGGGTGTTAATTCCAGCCGACCCCTCACGGGGAAGGTCGGAGGGAATTAAATTCGCCTGCGGGTGCGGTGCTTGCCCAAGACGGTGAAGCCTCGGGGCTTGACCCCGAGGTACTTCACATACTCGACCAAGCGACGAAACGCCCAAATGTGATGCCACTTCGCCTGTGGTAGTCGATCACGAATATCGGTCAGATCCTCGAAGACGATCACGTCACACTCATGTTCAACGGCTTCTGTGACAATCTCGGTAGCGACGGTGTGGAGGGACTGTTTTCGCCATGCTTCTTCTCGCTTCCCGAGCCGAAGCAAGGCGTTGTGAGCGGCCTGCGTCCCCTGTTGCTGCATTTCACCACGCCGTTTCTCAAATTCACGACACCAGTGATCGTACCCATCACCATTCCAGAATCGTCCGGTGGAGGCGACAGCGAGACTGTTCACACCGAAGTCGATACCGAGGACTGTTTAATGCCCGGTATCCGCCGAAATCTCTGTGTGTTTGTCACCTTGGTTCTCGCTATCATACTTCCGCGTGGTGATATGGAAGTAGAACTCGTCGGTTGCTTTGTCGTATTGCAATGTGCTTGCACGGAACTCAAAATCCTCAGACAGCACGTACTCTTTGTAGGGTGTTGGACTGTGACTGTCTGAAGGCAATTCAAAATCGCACTCTACACGCCCGTTGACCGTTGAGAGTGAGACTTTGTCTCGGTAGAACGTCGCGCTCCGCTTGTCATAGACCATACTCCACGACGTGAACTCCGGTTGGCTCACACGCTTGGCTTGTTTCCAGCGTTCGACACAGCCTGTGACAGCTTGCACAGCACGTCGGATGCCTTCTTGCACAAGGTTTGCAGTGAGGTCGGTTTCAGCCCGAAGCTCGTCGTAGAGCGCATTTCGTGCGGTACTGTTAGCCGTGACACACGCTTTGTAGTTAGTGTCACCCCAACAGAACGCTGCGGCACGGCTCGCACAGTGGAGAAACTGTTGAGCTGATTCGTGGAAGTCCTCACACCGCTAGTCAGGAACGTCAAGTTTGACGGGTGCGGTACGTCGGACTTCCATATTTCAGGTGAAGAAACAACGGTTATTATAGTTTGTGAGTAAGGTGGTCATCGTATAGTGGTTGTGTCCTGCTATGTCGGCTTCCTCCCCGGCTCCGGTCTACTCGCGTCGTGCTTTCCGACCAGTCGGAAGCCCTCGCTCCTTGAGGCCGGAGGCTCCGCCTCGAAACTGCTGAATACGATTGCTGGGAGAGACACGAAATCAAGAAGTAACTAAACCGAAATGTGTATTTCTCTCGGTCTGTCGATCACGTGCCGTCCAGCGGAAGCGCATAGTCGCAACACATGATGACATATATTCGTCTGGCGAGAATTTTCCCCAGTAAGAATCAGAATCTGAAGTCATCAGTTATGATGAAGCCGATGACGTTGTCACCGTTGCGTTGGTTTGAGCACTCTCGATGGTCGCGGTTTGGTTCTTCGGAACTTGAATTCGGTCGACAACAGTTCCATTCTCGTTGCGGACGACAATCACATATCCAATGGTATCGTCGCCTGAGGTAGCCGTTGCAGTCTCGGTCTGCTCAGATTCCCCAGTTGTGATATTCTCTTGAGCACTGACCGACGCCCCATTGAGGAATGAGACGACGTCTTCAGTCCGCCCAAGTTCAATTGCTTCTTCAGTGTCAGCATTAACAAATACGTTTCGCGTCACATCGGTGTTATCTGTCGGTGATACCTTTGTGTGCCACCATAGTTGAGAGTCAACAACAACTGGAATTGGCTCAACGACTTTGAACTGCCCGTCTCCATTGGCACCAGCCCAGTTTGTCCGACTATCTTCCGACCGAACAATCCCAGCTGCCCGCTCAGGACCAAGTAGTGTCTCTCGACCGGTTGAAAATACCTTCCGCTCATTTGTGTCGGCATCGAAAAGCCACACTTCATCAAGACCACGAGTTGACTCGCCGAATGGTTCCATCGCCATCACGTATGTCATTCCATCTGACTCTGTATCGATAACAAACGGTTGTTCATTACTCGCAGTAGCTGGGAGTGATGCGGGTTCGATAACGCCACGGAATGATCCGACAATAGGGAGCTGATTAATAATCCCATTCCGGAATCGGAGTGACTCAGCCTCTTCGCGAGCGAGTGTAAGAGGATAGAGACGTTGTCCATCGAGTATATCACTCTCCTGTGCTTCTTCAGGTGACAGATGATCAATTGTGCCGTCTGGGTGGACAAGCCCAACACCATCCCAGACTGGAACTGTGTGTGGGATTGGGGTCAATTTCCACTCATGACCGGTCTTCGGATATGCCATGTATGCTGTCCCATCATGAACAAACTCAACAGGGTCATCTTGATATGTACTCCAGTAACCACCGGTTGTCTTGAGTTGCCAACCTGCGGACCGGTATAAAAACATATTCTGCCCATGCTCGAAGTCCTGTTCGTCAAATGCAGAGATACTGCGGTTTTCAATTGATGTCATATCACTGAGCAATACACCTCGTTGATTTCCTGTCAATTGAATGCGAAATGGGTCAGGCTCGATTGCGTAACTCCAGACAAGTGATCCATCCGGGGAGCGAGCAATATCACTCGTTCCAAGTCGATGTTGTCGGTACGATACTGACCCACGTGTCTGAACATCAGCGACTGGACGTGGGACAATTCGGGGATTTTCCTCAGCAACAGCTGGGAGTTCATCAATCTCTTCAACATTGAGCGTTGTCCGTTCAGCAAGGCTATTACTCTCAAATATTCCAGTTACTCCTCCAACACCAATTGAGAGGAAGAAGACAAACACAATCACGCTGCCAGCCACATTGACATCATTAACCCTAATTACACTGCGAAGTCCAGGAAATAAGAACATCAAGGTGACAATGACAACGCCAACCGTCGCAGTCCCAAAGAGAATGAGCCCAGTCGGGCTGAAAAGCATGCCATAAATCCAAAAATGAATCAATGGTCGAGCCAAGTAAACGATCACAGCTGCAATGATCACGACACCGACTCGCAGGAGTAATGATACAGGTGACGGGTCTGGACCAGCAGCGGAGCCAAGTACTGAGTCCAAATTAGTAAAGTCAGGAAAAGCAGAGTCGTTATCTGATGACATATATTCGAATCCTATAGTATGTTCTCAGTCAATCTGGACGATGGATGCATGAGTGTAGTACCTCGTGTGATCGATTGAGGGATCGTCGGGATCAGGCGATGCACGTAATCAGTCATATTCATAAATTTGTGGTGAGCGGGGATTTATGTATCGCTTTGCAGATATTAAGATATTGAGAGTGATTACGTGAGCTTGGTGACTGTGAACAATGAGACTGAGCGGATCGCAGCATCGTGTCAGATTGCTCCTCTGCCAGGGATTGACGATTCCCAGATTTGAGAACGGTGCATGCTCTTATTTGACCTCTAATACACGGTGACTAGTGCACATCAAATATGATCTAGAATCATTTCAGATATCAGTCTATATCTGCAAGCACGCATCACAGCAATATGTGAAGTACCTCGAGGGGCATAGTGATTCATAGAAGAGCTGGGTGCTTAATTAGACATGCATCGGTCAGGGTAGTTCTCTCGCATCGAGTGAGTGAATCAGTTCACCCGGAAGTTTGTTGAATCATTAAACCCCCGAGACACTCGCCTTGTTTGTCTGGAGAGTGCAGAGAATGGTCGACTGTCGATGATATTGCTGGAAGCCTCGTGTGAGTTTATTTGCCACTTTCAACCCGGAATAGCAACGTTGTGATGGCGTTTTGCTCGGTTTTTTCACGAAGTTCGACTGGGACTGCAGGGAGTTCAACCGTCGTTGAATTGCCATTATACGAGAGTTCTACGCATGGAGTATGCTCATCAAATTCGACATCCACCGGGTGTCTGTCGATCACTATTTTTACTATGCCTGGGTGAGGTTCAGCGATATGTATGCTGGGTTCCGTATCAGAGATATACTCAGCAATGTCCTCACCATTTCGTTCTGCTTGCTTTATTAATCGATTAAGTCGTTTGATTCGACGTTTTCGAGCAAACTTCTCTCTTCCCTCCGTATTTTCTGACTGACGACGGTTTCTTGTGGATGATCGACGACGGTTCTCCCGAGATCGAATATGCCGTGCAGTCACACCTGATGATTGATTCATATTAATATCAGTCTCGTCGAAATCGATTTTATTTAGTAACTGAATTAGCTCGCGTATCGTGTCAAATTTCATATTATCTATACATTATTTTTAATGATATTCAAATAAACCTTTGCATAACGGGGGTATACTACCGTTATTGACAGTGTAATAGAAGTCATGATTCAGCGTTTTCGGGGGGGAAGCCCCCGACCTTAAGAAGCGAACGGAGTGAGCGAGTAGGTCGGGGAGGAAACTGACAAGCGACGACACAACCGCCACACCTCGACCGACCGATTCTCAAGTGCATAAATACCGTCGAGTGCTCCGTGAACTACCCCGCCCTTAGCGAGGCCGTCAGGCCGAGCAGGGCGGGGCTTCCTGCTTCTACGACGTTGTCAGACTGCGTCTGACAGCCCACCAGACGGAGTCTGGTGAACGCACTTTGCAGATACAGATGTATCCACAGGGAGTGCAGTCTCCACAGGCGTTGACGAATCGCGGGGCGATTCGTTCGCACACCAGAACTCGGAGATTTCTGGGGACATTTCTTCGGAGTGTCCTACTCATAGTTGCTCGACGGGGTGATTCCGTGGGACAACGCACGCTTCTTGTCGCGTTTGAACGCTATCCCTGTCCGTCAGCCTCGCAAGGAGCGAGTCGTTCCGAATGGAACGACGAGCGAATCGAAGCCGACAGGTCGGAACGCCCATCTTACTCTTCCGCTCGGCGTCCGACAATATAACTGAAACCTTGGCATAGAGTAGCTGCTGATACTGCTGCATAGGACCGATGGTTCAAAATGTTTCATGAAGTACTATCGATTTCTGAGGACGTCAACAGTCTTGCCGTTTCCTCGACCAGGCGCTTCTGGCAAGGCGACGACGACTACGACCACTAGACATGGGAGTTCGAGAAGCGACGTGGAGAGATGCAACAGCGCGGCACGCAGGCCGCGCACAATGGTCTGCTCCGCCCCGACAAACGCGAAGAAGCGTGGCGAAAACAATACGGTTCATTCACACAGTCGCTACCGATATGATTTCGGAGGCCGTCGAACATGACTGCGAGGTAATCGCGTTCGAGGAGTTAACCGACATCCGTGAGCGACTCCCGCAGGCGGAATGGCACCACGTTTGGGCGTTCCAACGCCTGTTCGAGTACGTCGAGTACAAAGCGCCCGAGCAGGGTGTCTCTGTGGAGCAAGTCGAGCCGAACCACACGTCCCAACGCTGTTCTCGAACGGACTACGGGTTCACACACGAGGACAACCGCTACGGAGAACACTTCTGTTGTCTGAAGTGCGGATACAAAGTGAACGCAGATTACAACGCCGCGAAGAACACTGGCGTGCGGTACGCTCGGAGGCGACAACACAAACTCCGTTTCTCGCCCAAGTCGGGGGACGGAGACGCACCAGTAGACGTGCGTTTGAATGGTGGGACACTGAACGGTGAGAGTCATCAGCCTATTGCTGGGGACTGATTGCTGGGACCGGGACTCCACATCAAAGCCCTACCCTCACTGAGCGAACCCGTATAGGGTGAGCGAAGTAGGGTAGGGTAGTTTGCTGGACAACCCCGACAACAAGCATCGGGGCTTTCTTTATAACTCATTTGAGTTAATTGCTCACACTCCCTGCAGCGTTGACGCCGATCCGCTCCAGAGAAAGACACCGGCTCAGACGGTTCCAAGCGATGATATCGGGTAGTTCATGTCACTGCATGCCTATTATCGTATCTTCCGAAATTAAGCAAGAGTCTTTACAGTAGGCACATCTACCGACCAGTTCCCCAATCCACGCTCTGCAACGTTTACCGACGCATTCCAATCCGCATGTTCTTAATGATAATAAAACCAACACTTGAATCCCTTCTGTTGTTGATTCGCTCGCTTAGCGTGTCAATACACAGTCAATGCACAGCCCCGATTCGTGTATTCCGCTTCAACCGAAGCAATCGTCATATCCTCAAAGATTGAACAGTACATCAACCGCAGTAATCATGTGCAACCTTTCGATAGGCTTCACCCCAAAGGTATAATCCGGGGTTCTTGCCCTGCTCCGGCTATAGAATTCCACGGTTGATCTCACGTTAATATCCATATTGTCGATCCCGACTCATTCATGACTGAATCTTGTGATATTGTAGCAGTAGTGAAATTGAGTGTAGCCATTCATTTGTCTGGAGTACGAATGCATTCACATGAGTAAAGAGCGACAAAAAGAACAAACGAAAACAACAGACAGTAATGATACTGGGGGGAGTTCACGTTCACAGTCAGGGTATCGGGTGTCTCCACAACCAGTTTCAGACCGCAGTAGTTGGTCTGGCTTACTCAAGCGAACATTCAATATGATCAGTTCAAAAACAAATCAAGGGAATAGTTCTTCCAGTGCTGTTGCCCTTGCCGGCCTCATGTTTATTGGAGCACTCATCGCTGGAGTAATCCCGATTCCACTGACGTGGATTGGAGGTGTCGCTGCTGGGTCGGGTATTGGAGCAAAGACTGAGAGTGGATCACCGGTGTTAGCAACAGGAATTGGTGCATTAATCGGATTTATCTTTGGGCTTACGTTCGCTCCTGCTCTCTTCGGATTGGGTATCGTTTTGACGCTGATATTGACCACTGTCAGTGCAGTGATTGGTGGAGTGAGTTTTCTTCTGCTTGAATAATTTCCATCTCTACATATGGCGCTGGGATCAAAGCGGTAATCACTCTTTTGCAGAGATCCCGATCAACCGATCAACCTAAGACTCGTTTACGTTCCTCCTCAGACAACTGTATGTCTGGGGTAGCGTTAACCGAGCAGTTTTCACATTCATATGAATTTCCTCCAGCATCGAATCGGTAGACAGGGGTGTTGGTAAGAAAAAGTGCATCCTCTTGACGGCGAGTGATGATAGCGCTTGCATTCGCACCGCAGTTTGGGCAGTAGTCTCTGTCTGTGGCTGGCTCCTGAAAAGTAACGGTGTCTCGTCCCAGTAAGTGACCAGCATATGCTTCCTTTCTGGTCGTCTCGATGATATCACTGGCAGGAACTGGTTCCTGTTCGATGGTATTCTCGACGCCAGCCTGTATGTCTGTTTCAAGATCGATATATGGACTTGTCCTCACGGTGTTTTGCGATCCAAGTAAATAGACCGTGACCATTGCTGTTCGCCCAGTGATATCAATGGTATTGTTCCAACCAGATACAATCAGTTCGATATCTGCCGTTACATCAGTTATTTCTGCGGTGCATCGCCCACCAGTGACACTGACACCGTGTTTGGGATCGGACACAGACACTGATCGCTTCCAGCCAACGCCATGCGCATCATAAACGCCGTGTCCATATGGCGAGTCTGTGAGTTGATTATAGAAGAGTTGCTCTTCTCCAACAATTTCAATATCACCAGTTATTGCATTTGGTTCGATGTGCACATCTTGTGCGCCATCAATGATGATGGTCCCCTCGATTGCATTGTGTGGAACATATATATCCTCGATTGACCCACTAACAGTGGTCTCTATGTCATCTGACGGCACGGTTTTTTCGGTTGGTCTCTGAGATGAAAATACGTATTCAGGATTGATGAGTTTAACATTTCCAGTGACCGAGTTTCGTCGAAAATAGACATTTTCAGCATCGATAACTGAAATCGGCGTTTCCTCACCTCCATTGAGTGTGATATCTCCAGTGAAGTCATGTTCGTGGGCATTGCTCATACTAAGTTAAATTACCGACTGAGTGTGTATTATGTTTTTGCTGAGTTACTCAGTGCTAAATTTCACTCCGTTTAATTAGGGAGTAAATGAAGAGTCCAGCCAAAATTACATTAAGATAAACAAGAATTGCAGCAAGGAATCGAGCCCCAAGACCGAGTGGACCAATGCCACCATATCCGATTGTGAGAAATGTGATATATGAAAAGTATACATTGAGTAGAAGCGTGCGAGTACCGGTCGCGTTCAATGCTTGGGAAAGTGAAGCCTGCCCGGCACTAGTCTCGAATAGCGGTCCAGCAAAAGTGAACAAAATCGCGGCTATCAGTGGAACCAGTATGAACACGGTAGTAATTCGGTACAACCGGAGTCCATACCCGCAGGAAAACTCAAGAAATAGATTCTCTGCTGTCCGAAGTCCGTTTCTGATACGTGTTCGAATTGGTTCTGCAGAATCGGCTGCAATCTGAGTGAACTTTCTCCGTGCATATTGTTGTCGCTTTACCCGAAATTCACCAGCAGCCTTGATGTTGCTTTGTGCTGAGGCACTTGATTTCGCTTTTAAGTACGTCTTCTCAATTCGTGCTGGTGTGAGTTCGAGTGCTGGTGTGAATTCAGTCTCTGGGTGAGCAAAAGTATGAAGAACCCAATTGTTTCGATCAAGATACTCAAGATGCTGTGAGAAATCAAATGTGTCGAATGTCGTGTCACAGAAACGAAAGTAATCAAGCAGCTCTCGTCTATCAACTTGGTCAGCCGCCGTCAGTAGAACATCGCCGACTGTTGCTTGCGTAAAGTCAAAATGTCCCCATCCACGATTTGGTTGCATAATTGTTCCCTCCTCAATTGTTGCATCAGTAAAATCAAGATATGGATCATCAACGAACACCGGATTCTCAATGATGAATGTCTCAGTAATCTCAGCGTCAGTGAAATCAACATCCGATTGGAATTCAGTTCGATTAAATTCAATCGAAACGATGTCCGTATCGCTAAAATCAGCCTTTTGAGTGAATGTAACATTATTAAAAACTGCATCAGATTCAATATAATTCGTCCCCCCGTTGAATTCAGCACCTCGAAAGACAGCGTCCGCGTCGAAGGTAGTATTTGTGAATGCAACATCGCCGTCGAAAATCACTTCATCGAAATCAGCTGTGTCAGCAAATGTGGTATTAACAAAATCTGCATCATCGCTAAACGTACTCCGTTCGAAGTTTACGCACGCATTGAATTTTGCATCTTCTGCGTTTGTGAATCCAAATGTTCCGCGTTCAAAGGTGGTCTCCGCATTAAATCTGGTATTCGCTAATGAGAAGTCATCTGCAAGCACGTCTGCGCCCCCAATAACCGACACCCCTCTGAAGAAGGCTTTTCCATGAAATACGACGTCACCAAAGGAGATGTCCTCCTCACAGTGTAACTCATCGAAATCAGCAGCAGCGTGAAATGTTGATCCATTCAATCGGATTGTACCGTTTGCCGTGGCTTGTTTAAATGTGGTCATGTCATAAAATGTAACATCCTGAAACGCCGTATAATAAAATGACGTATGTTTGAATGATGCGATATCATGAAAGATTGCATGATTGAAGATAGTATTGTCATCAATCGTGCTTGCCTGTTCAGCAAACCATGCACCATCAAATGAAACACGACCGTTGAATTCTGCATGCTCGAAGAACATATCAACAGCAACTGTTATTTCTTCACATACGAGGGACTGCTCAAAGGTCGTATCGGTGAAGTCAACGGTATCACCATTGAAAACCGTCTCAGAGAGGGTGACCACATCAGTGAAGACCGTCTTAGAGGCAAGTAATCCGTCTTCAAATTCACAGTTCGGCGCATGTAAGCCACCAACAGTGCTATTCCGAAGGTCAACGCGTTCCTCAAACCGTGCGTGAGCAGCCGAAATTCCGTTTTTGATTGTTGTATGTCGAAAGTCGAGTGGATATTGATTGTCTGTCTCAACATCGATATAATCAAGATCAAGATATGGGATGTGCGCCCCAATAAACTCCTTTTTATCATTTGCTTCAGCCTCTAACTCGGAGAGAAGTGTAGCATGAATATCCTGTGGTGTAATATCGTGGTGTCTCCGTTCTTCAGGAGTCATATGAAAGACACAGTGTTCGCCCTCTTGATGAGACTCGTGTGGACACGACCACATGGCTGTCAATGATGAGAATTGGCTTTTTTCTGGGGTAGCTGTATATTGGCAGTTCATTCGTCGTGTGCTAGGATTAGTGGTAACTGCTTGTCATTCATTGTTGTGTGCTTGCTTCAATCATATCTCGCGACTCTATATTCGATGCAGAACAGATTTGATGACACGAAATAACCGTCAAATCGTGTTCAGGATATGTATGATAGGTTCGATACTCCCGTTGTGAGATACAGTTGATTGCTGTATACGCGTTTGTATCGAATTTGTATACAATCGTGAACGACCCTACATCTAGAAATGACTCAAATGGCTCAATTCGGACGGTTGTCTGAATACTTGTGTGCTCAGCTCCGAGCGTGTAAACTGTACTTAGTCGTGTGTCCACACAGAGTTCAATCGTGTTGATTGTCGTATCTGATGCCTGCTCTGTCCGTATTGGCTGACAGGAGAAAATTTCATAAAATGGAAGTGCTGGAACGCTTACAGCGTGAGATTCTCCAATAATATGGAATTCTGCTGGGTGTGCAGAAAACAATGTTTCATGAGTCGCTTTAATATCAATATCATCGAGTGAGTGTGGGTGTTTCGACTGGATGAGATATAGTTCTTCTTCTGACATAATTATAGTAGATCTGATAGTGTCATGTTTTGAAGTCGACTGAGTCGATTTGAAGCTGATTCTTGCTTACGCTGGGTATCAATAAGAATCTCATAGTTAGGATTGAAGAGCGTATTCGGTCTAACGCCACGATATGTAGGTACTGAGCGCCACTTCTTCGACTGATACTGTCCTTGATATTTTCTGACATACTGGGTCCCATTCGTAGGGGTAATGACCGGTCGTGATGAATCCGGGGCAAATAGATAAAATAACTCTCCGCGTCGAGTCTCACCATTGCCAGTATAATCATCATATGCATAATATGACTGATATTGGGTGAAACCTGCCTGAGTGACAGTGTTGAAGTATGCTTTCTGATGAGATGAATATGTGTATTGCGAGTAACCCCATGTCGCAACAACACCATTTTCTGTGAGTGAGTCCTTTAGTAATCGATAGAATTGTGTCGAGTAGACCGGAAGCAGATCATCAGTCTTTGCACCAGGCAGGTCAAGCAAAATGACATCATACTGCGCATCTGTCCGCTGCAGGTAATCATAGATGTCAGCCTGATACGTTTTTGCATGTTCGTAAGTATATGCGTTATTGTGGTATTCTGTGAGAAATGAATTCGTTTTGGCGTATTGCATGAACTCTGCATCAATATCGACATGATCAACAGAAACATTCTCTTGACGAAGGTGATCAAGCGCAATCCAGTCACCGCCACCAACGAGAAGCACATCAGTATCTGTAGTGTTTGGATACATTGAGAGAGGGACATCCACCAGTCCATTATGATATGGGCGTGCTGTACTATCACATACCTGGATTGCTGTATCAAGACGGAGACATCGCTCTGTCTGCCCGGCAAAAAGTGGATTCGAACTACTTCCCTTCCAAGTGCGATTATACTGTACGACGTGTTGATATTGGGTGGTGAACTGAGTCGTAATCTCAGCATCGACGGTCCCAGGCGGATACTCTTGTTCTATGTTCCCCTCAAGATAATACTCTGTTAGCGTGTTATCGACTGTTTGATGAGAGATAACGGCTCCACCGAGTGTTGCTGTGAGCACGATCGTAATTACGACCAACACTGTTCGTTCGTTCGTGATAATATCACGGTCGCCTTCGGCAAGAATTCCCCATGGTCGAGAACTAAATCGACAAATAAAGAATAGAGCCGCAACGACATTAATCAGCGCGAGGGCGAAAATAGAGATAATAAGTCCAACGCTTGGGTACAGAAGGAAGACATAAATCAGAGCGCTGATGAGCCCTCCAAGGTAGTCCATTGCAAGAACTGTAGAGTATGTGTCATATTCACTGCGTGAGTGAGATGTATGAAATAATATTCCAATAATCGTATTGATCACTCGGTCGGTCATATTCGTTATTCGCCGTACTCCCGGTGATAATGAGGGTGAGTCTAAATTATTGACAAGTGCAAGTAACAGCGGAAGTTCGAAGCCTGATAAGACGCCAATCCCGACGACCGGAAGACGAGCTAGCAATCCAAGCAGTATCTCTGGAAGGAGCTGCGGCAGTGCAGCCGTATTGATCCAGATAATAAATAACAGACCAACAGGAGCTATAAACGCTAGATAAAGCTCAGTGCGAAAGACATTTTCAGGGCGGGTTTCATCGAACTGTTTGGCGATATAAGATCCAATTCCAAGCGATGAAAAGAAAATACCAATTGTCAATCCGTACTGGGTGACCGTCCCGCCATACATCACAGTCAATAACTCTGAGTATGCAAGTTCATAGGTAAAACTACAGAACGCAACGAGGAAGGTAATAGTATGTAGGCTGGTTTGCGCCGACGGGGTTATGAGCCGCTTCACTGATTGTAACTATTATATTGAGTGACAGAGGCAATTATCATATGAAACAAACGTGGGCCAAGATTGGAATTATGATCGGGGATGGGCGAGGCAAGATAACTGTAACCTGACATTGTAGAGATGACTATATTCGTGGTGATACCTTCCACTTCTTCGTTATCTCTTCGTCATTCCCAGTGGATCGAACACGAAGATCAATGCACTCCCATCCAAGAGGTTGGGTTCCACCACCGGCGAGTTCAGCATTGACCTCCGCACCGACTCTGTACCATCCGCTCCGCGGACTAAGATCAGATCGGATATCTCCGGTCGGGTCATTGTAGGTTGTATCCCAGTTGATGGGTCCAGGTCCAATCGACCGTTCAGTGAATGTGTCATTATCGCCAATAAATCCAATCCCAATCATATTGATCGTGACTGGGACACGAGAGACTTCATTATCGTGGTTATTATACCACGTTGCTGCATATGCGCCACCACCGTACCACGCACGACCATTCGACGTGCGCGGTGCGGATGAGAATCCACCGCGCCCTCTTCCGGTTGCACCTCTTCCTTTTGCTTCGACTGTCCCGATGGGAGATGCTGCGTCCAGTCCTGAATCAACCTCCGCAATGGCACGTTGATGCCAACTAATCTGATTGTTAGTATTCTCAACCTGGGCGCGTGAAGATGCAGCATCGATTTCTTGCCGAGTCATCACCCACTGTGACTCGTCTGGGGCAGTTGTTACCTTGATTATTTCACCACTATTTGTGACGCTGATATCACGGATGATATTCGATTTGCGTGGAGGTGGTGATTGATCATCAGATTGAAATGCGCGGATACAACCCGCCGTGCTCCCGACAGCAATACTTCCGATAACAGTTCGAATCAGCATACGTCGCTTCATAATATGATGACGGGTAATATTGAGATAGTGATTGCGTGCATGTCTATCTAATTGGTTTCGATATTGATGACATTGTATAAATAATGTCTGTTGATTGTATGTGCCTGATACATATCATATGCCGAGTATGTCCTATAATATATTCTGTGATTGCATTCATGTTTGAATATCTAGTTGAATAATAAGCCCCAGTGGCGACACATCGAAGAGTGTAAACTCGATTTCCATCGTCACTGCAGTTATGATATCGTAGCTAATGGTAACTAAAGATGATATTGAAACCCACCAGATGGTCGTTAGAATATGTCTGAAATACTGTATGTGTCGGAGTTCAGTCTCAACCGTGTTTATCAAGAGCCTCTTTGAGAGATCGTCAGCCGACATACTCAGTATCACGATTGTAAGTATATATTCTATCAACTCGTTATACCGGGTGTAGCTATTATCGATAGCAAGCGCATTGAGTGGCTACGAAAGCCAATCAGGAATCAACTGCCTCAGGGACGATTGTCACTGGAACTGCTGCTTCATCGGCGACGACAAAACCAGTATGTCCCTCACGAGCGGTAGTCAATCGACCTTTTGAGCGGTGACCAATTACAATATGATCGATGTCAGCGCTCTCTGAGAGTTCAACCAGTTGCTTGCCAATCGCTGTTCCTGAGCGGAGCCCGCTTCGGCTGAGATGCTCGAGTCCGATATCAATGGAAACGGTCGTCTCTGGGAGGGATTCACGGATCTCATCACGAAAGTCTCGCTCGTCCCCGGATGCATTCTCGGTTTCTGTTATATGAGTCACATACAGTTCATCATTAAATCCATCAGCCAGCCCCACTGCTACGTTCAGAACTGTCTGGAACTGATTATCATCGCTGACTGCAACTAAAATACCCATGGTTATCTAATGTGTTAGAATTAATAATACCTGACGGCATATTATACGATTTTACAAATAATCAAGGCGAGCGTATCGAAATCAAGGCTATTGCCAACACAGATACTTCACCAGCGACTGTTTATGATAAATTATATTAATATTAATATTATCATGATTAGGGACAGCTATTAATTAACTCTTTTTACTATTACAGTGGTTAGTTAAGAAAGTACTCGATAAAGAGAAAAGTCCAGTCGTTTCCGGACCGTCAATGCACTTCCGGCGTCAAAATTAAACTAATTTTTTAATCTGACAGGCTCGAGTCCAACTACATAATATCTCAAAATTGATGCGAAGCCACGAGACAGTATTATTGGACGCCTCATGAGATATGTTAACCCTCTAAACGTCGGAACGCTTCGTCGCCACGGTCAGTCACGATGTAGTAAGTATGCTTACGATGGGTTTCGTCTTTTGGCTTTAATTTTCGCTCGGTCGCCTTGATTGTAGAGCCCTCATACTCAGTGATGAGACCGACCTGTCGAAGCGCGCGGTAAAGATGGCGGACATATTCGAACTCCATATCCAGTTCGTCAGCGGTCATCCGTGGATAATCTGGTCCGCCACGCGCCAGTCGTTGAATAAGCGTGTGTCCATCGGGAAGGTGCCGGAGGACATTCTGTTGTCCATTGGGTTCATCAAGAAATCGGAGGAGATGGTCACCCTCTCGTGACAGTCGATAATAGGTATGATGTTGACGAACCTCATCAGCCTGCTTGGCTTTGACACGGCGTTGTTTGACAGTTCCTGACTCAACTCGTTCAAGCAATCCTGCCGTCTCCATTTTCTTACATAATTCGTCAACCTGCTCGCGCCGGGCATCGAGATGCCCAGCCATTGACCGTGGATAATTCCCCTCGACGGCATTGAGATGGTAGCAGATAAGATAGGCAACAGGCGTGACGGGGAGTGGGGCTAACTGACCGACGATGTCTCGTTCACGCTCAAGTTCGGTTTTGAGATCTTTCGCTTTCTCATATCGTGACTGGGCGTTGCTTGCCGGATCAGAATTGAGATTGAGAGTAATTTCGATCGTCTCCTGGTGGGGTGTGTCGAGTGTCACGACCAACTTACCCGTCTCCCAGTGGTCGCCGGACTTCGAACGAGCTTCTTTTAGTGCTGTTTCGACCTGTCGGTACCGCGTCATAATTGTATCTGCTTCCAGACGGAGACGATCGATCTCTGCCTGCGAAACCATTCTTACTGAGTAATGCTATCCTATCCTGTTGAATTCACCGTGTTGGGTTCCGAGGTATCGAAGTCTCAACGAAACTTAAATAATACCATCTAAAATAATAACATCGTAAGTCTCGTAACGAACTGATTATCAACTGATGAGTCCACTAGCGTTATCACTTCAAATGTAAAGAATATACCATGCACACTGTTGAGGTGCAGAATAGTATCTAGCAACTCTTGACATCCCCCTCACTCTGAAGGGCGAGGATTTCCGAGCATTGGAATATCACCACTCCCAACTTTTGGAATCAATGCTCTATAGTAACTTTGATTATGAGTCTTACTTTTCACGATGCGAGTATTTGTTAGTTGTGTGTCCTGTAGTGGTTGAGCTCGTGTCCTGTCAGGTCCGTGAGGTGGTTTTCCCATCCACCGTCGACGTCTCAACTCCAAGTAGCGCGGTCGCCATGTGTCGGGTAATGTAGGCACTAAGATTCGCCAGATGGAACATTATGAGGATCCCAACGACACCAACCAAACCCGCCAGGAGTGCTTCAGGGAATGTTTCGATCGACCACCTCACCGGTTCATCGTTGACTTCACCGAGACGTGCTGTATATGGATATTGTAGTGGCGCAACGAGCAGCGATAGTCCGTTCGCGAGCACAAACAATGGGATAAGCGCAAACACGGCAATGAAGAATTTCATTGAAAGGAAGCCGACGCCGCGCCACGTTGAGGCTGCCTCAAGATACTTCGTGAGGTCTCCAAACGTGCTGTCTGTATCAGTAGCCACATCATCGTATGTATCAAGCTCTACGTCTAATAGTTGGTTGGCGAGCCAGCGCTCGAATCTGGCGATCCCTCGAGTGATGAAGAGCGCCGCTAGCAGAATAAGAACGCCGATGCCTATCACGGTAAGTGCAATCCCAACTACGAGTATTGAAAAGAGCGCTGAGTAAGCAAATCCAAGCGGAAGCGCCATCAGGAGGTAGAGCAGATGTTTGTACGTACTGGCGTCGACAAGAACACCAATGACTGGCAACTTGGAGGGCGAAGACGCGGAGATAAAATCCATAATTATACGTAGCACACTATATGTCCCGATACCGACATAAATCGGTTGGTTTCAGTTCGTCCGAGTGCTGAGATAAGCATATTACAATACGGGGTTGCATCTCGGATTATCAGCCAATGAAGGAGAGTAATAACGTATTCGCCGACGTATCTCGAGAGATATTATCTGTGACTCTTGACGTCCTCCCCTGCGTTCACGCGGAGGGATCCAAGACATCACACCGCTGCGCTGAGTTGGGAGTTTCAGGTGCAGATCCACAGACTGCCAAGCTTACACACCGTGCGAATCGGTATGAAGTTAGGTAACGGACAGCCCCTTTGAATTGGAGTGCCACATCTTACCCCCCGGTACTCCTATCTTCAGCCGAAAACGCGGTCCTGTGTTAGTTTCCCCACAGGAGCGGTGGTCGGTGTCACCAGACTCGGAGTTACTTATATTGACGCTCGCCCGGTGCTTGTTGTTTGCTTCCCACATGGGGCACACCCGTTTCCAGCGTGGGCGGACACTCACGCTCGAACCGCCATCTTTTGGGCATGCGGCTACAGTGGGATCATAGCCAGTGCGCCGATAATTATAGGTACGTCATATTGCAGCAAAGATGTTCGGAAACTCCCGGCTGCGACGACGCGTATCCATGGTCTGAATATGGTGGGATTGCGCCTATATTAGCTATAACTCAGCGTTAAATCTTCTTGCGGAGAATTGCCCCATCATCGGGCGACTGATTTGCGAAATTACAAATGAAAAGGTCGTTGGAGGTGGGGTCAAATAACACGTCTGAAGGAAAGACCAGTCCATCATCTGCGGTAGCAATCGTCTCCGTCGTCCCTCCAGTATCGACACGAACCACGCGGTTTTGACTATTGACAGCAACATAAATATCACCATCACGGATAGTAATCCCGTCTGCACCAAGGATCGCCTCAGTTTCTGAGACAGTGCTCGCTTCACCGGCACTCCCGTCTGGTTGGACAGGCACCTCGATGAGTCGACCGGTCTCACCTGCTTGCGTCACCGCAATATAAATAGTGCCGTCGGTACCTCGAGTAATACCGTTTGCACCAAAGCTCTCGGTCGCCAGTCGGCCATCATCAAGCCATCTCTCGCGTAACCCATCAGTCCCGACAGCGTAAACCACGCCACTAGACGATTCAGTCACCAGCATCCGAGACCGACCGACGTCAAATAGGATATCGTTCGGAAAGCCACTGATTCCAACGAGTTGGCTCACCTCATCATCTGTGGGAGCCGCCCAGACACCTGCATTATCGTCCTGTGTGGCAGCAGCGACGTAGACAGTGCCATCCGGTCCAATCTCAACTCCGACAGCTCCTGGCATCGTGACCAGTTGCTCGGTGTCCGCGAGGGTCAGCCCGGTCTCACCGATCCGATCGGATGAAAGACGACGCACCTCGCCAACTGTGATTCCGAAGTAGAGATTACCATCGGCGTCGAATGCCATATTTTCCGGCACACGCTCCCCCGGGATTGACACGACAGTTTCCAGACTGGAGGTAGATGTCGAGGCTTGAGTGTCAGGTTGAGGTGTCGTCAGGGCGGTCTCGGTCGCTGTCGCCGTATCACCAGTCGCGGTGTCAACAGGCGTTGACGATGGGTCAGTCTCCGCACAGCCAGTTAGTCCGAGGGTCACCGCTACACCGCTTGCGAGCAATGCGCGCCGAGTGAGTGAATCGTCCAGCACAACCAGTATTAACGAACGGAAGTCGTTCAATGCACGGAAATCTGAAATATGCGTTTGATTTCATACTCGTCGGTTCCAAACGGGGGTTTGAGAACGTCGATGTGAGTTCCACTCCCGCTGAGGATATCGTTAAGATGTTTGTATGGCTTCGCGCTGATACGAAACTATATTGCCGTCGTCGGTGAGAGACAGTTTATATCGATTCAGTGTAGTTCGCACAAAGCAGGTGTGCAACCGTTCTTCGTATGGTGGCAGTCCAAAGTCGTCGTACTCATAGTAGTTCTCCATCAATCTGAGAGACTTCGAAACGATGCGCTGAGTCGTATTCTTCACGAGATCGGAATCATCTTGAAGACGAGGCGAAATCAAATTCCAACCCACGCCCTCTTTGGTAAGCCGGATGGTTTTGTTGTACACTCGGCGTGCTTGCGATAGCCTTCTGGGCAAGCACTCTTTCTCTGTTGGTGGCTTGACCAGGATATCACCGTTTTCTCGATGAACATCGCTTCGTCTCCACTCTCGATTCTAGCTAGTATAAACATTCCCGTGATGTTAGCGTATTTCTCCCTTCAGCTTTCAGAATTCGATTATATCTATTGTTGCGTCACCCGCCGGGGGCGACGCAGTGCTCATTCGATTTTTAAGCGCATTTGAGTGACTTCGCGGTGCGCTCATTGTCGGGAAATCTGTCTTCGCGCTCAAACAGTAGGTTCGCCGGTGATATGATCATCCTGGTCATTATGAATATCAGTGGGTATTTATTTTGCTTTTGAGTCCATATTTGATATGTGGTTGGAGCTCACAGAGGTGCGTGGGACTAATTTTGAACGACCGTTTGAATTTGACTGTGCGGCTAAGCCGCTAAATAACGAACATCCGACTCCCAGACATACTATTCCAATTTCAGTGCAGTTCCTCACTGAGAAAGCCGTCAGACTGGTCCTTCGACCAAATCCAGAGGTAGCTGAAGTGGACTCTTCTCCATTAGGTCTGCCGTATGATGAGTATTCTCGTGATACAAACGTTGATATAAACTCAGGAGATGAAACTGTCAAGCTCGATACTGAGGGCATTTCGGCTTCAGTCGCTACCGACACCGCTTCGTTTACTCTGAGTTACGATAACAAACGGATACTCGACACTAATATTGATGTCACGAATAATCGAGGGGAACTGTCCGTTCCAACGATAGGATATAAAGAAAACATTGTCGACAACTACCCGCTTGAAGTGGTACAAACGGGCTTCTCCACCGCGCTTGACCCTGCGGAATCGATATTCGGACTGGGAGAACAGTTCACTACCTTTGAAAAGAGCGGTAGTAGAGTAGAAGCATCTGTGTCGCAGGCACACGGCACAAACTCCAACGACACCTATGCACCAGTTCCGTTTTTTCTATCTGATCGTGGCTACGGCGTTCTTGTTGAGACGGCGTGTGATGTTACATTCGACTTCGGGAGCAATACGCCCGATGCGACGGCGATTAATGTTGATTCGTCTGTTCTCTCAATTGTCGTATTTGCAGGGGAATCACTCAAAGATATCATCTCCTCATACACCGCATTAACAGGTCGTGCACCTGAGTTACCTGAGTGGACATACGGTATCTGGATGTCTCGGAACTCATACGAAAGCCAAACACAGGTGCGTGATATTGCATCTGAGATTCGAGAGCGTTCTATGCCCTGCGATGTACTCCATGTCGATCCAGGATGGATGGATATGGAAGCTCCAGAGATGGCGTTCGACGCCGAGAGATTTCCTTCTCCAGAGAAAATGAAAGCGAATCTTGCAGAGGCAGGTTTCAGGCTGTCCGTTTGGGAGTACCCATACATCAATACAGGCACAGATCTATTTAGGACGGCGGAACAGAATGACTACTTAGTCACTGATCATGAGGGGCGAAGCTATATTCTACGGCGACCGAGCTATTCAGCTACACGTGCTGGAATCATCGATTTCTCAAATCCTGAGGCCATATCATGGTGGCAAGAAATTCATCACGAGTTGATTGAGAGTGGTATCGACGTGTTCAAAACCGACTTTGGGGAATATCTCCCGCCACAGACAACGACTGCTGACCGACGCACTGGGATGGGCGGTAAGAATATTTATTCAGTCGCGTACCAGCGAGCAGTTGCTGGCGCGTTTGAAGAGTTTGATAAACCGCCCGTACTCTGGTCTCGGTCGGCATGGGTTGGTGCACAGCAGTATCCGATACACTGGGGTGGGGATACTCGATCAACATTCAAAGGTTTCAGAGAAAGCGTTCGCGGCGGATTGAGCTTGCTTATCTCAGGATTCCAGTTTTGGAGTTGCGATATTGGAGGGTATAAACCGAAGCCATCAGAGACACTCTATATTCGATGGGCTCAGTGGGCGCTGCTCTCATTATCTCACCCACGATTTCACGGCAAGACACCAAGGGAACCGTGGATGTTCGGTGATAGAGCCACAAAGATAATCATTGAATTTGCCAAACTCCGATATCGCCTGCTTCCATATTATCTCAGCTATGGGTGTGAGGCTATTGCGACCGGTGTGGCAATAATGCGCCCGATGGCTCTCGAATTTGAGGACTACCAGCAGGTTTCAGCCTCTGCAACACAACATATGATTGGCGAAGAATTCCTTGTCGCACCAGTTTTATCGGTGGATGGTCGGGTGAAAGTAGACCTCCCACCCGGCGAGTGGGTAGACTATTGGAGTGGGGAATATCATGTTGGACCACAGCGTCAAAGACGCGAACCTAATCTTGATGAACTCCCATTTTTTGTACGCGCCGAAAGTATCATTCCAGAGGATCCTCGTGTGAGAATGCACGCAGACGGACCACCTGCGGAACTCGACTATCGCGTCTATCCAGCTTGCGAAGGAAAAACGACCACGCAGTTCACTGTCCGACACCCCGAAGTCAAAAACCCAGATTCAATCGAGGTGGAAATAGATGAATCGTGGCAGGTAATGACAGTTACGACATCAGACAGTTTACCGCCTGGAACTGTCATCGTGGAAGCCGCCGCTAACCCACCCAACAGGGTTGTTGTTGATGACACGGAACTTGATTCAGACGAGATACAGTATGATGCTAACGAGAGGATACTCACCTTCGACATCAACTCCAATACTTCCTGAGGTCTTAAGACGCTCAAATACAGTGTCCAATTTGTCGAAGCTTCACTTGTTATTATATTCTGATATCTTCTCGTTTGTTCCCAACTAACTTGAGCATATAGGTATGAAACCTCATCAGCTTGATTTCTGGTATGTAGCAATACCTGTTATCGACTCATCCTCATGCTCATTGCTCGTTAATATCGCCTGACCGTTGAATATCTTTACCTCGAAGCTTTTCCAATAGCTCACATGTTTAATATGCCAATCAAATATATTCCCAATAATTATAGTACAACTATCAGTATAGTCTGTGCTTAGAGGGTACACAGTCCGCATATTATTCCGAATCCTCGCGCTTTAGCGCCGAGAAGATATCAGGTATGTTGAAAGCCTCTCAAACTGTGAAATAGTGTCTATATACCTAAATAATCCGGGGTATCATATTGTGTCATGAAAACTCAACTCAAAACCCGTCTCGCAGGAATAATCGGCATGGTATTCTCATTTCTCGTTCTATTTCTGCAGTTTGGAATCCCTTTCTCATGAATTCCTGGCAGGTTTTAGATCAAAACCAGGGGAATTGATGATACCGTACACTGGCGATGGCATAGACACGAATGATGAATTGTGATGGCGCGAGGGCAGAGCTGCCTGGAATAACGGTGATAATACGGTGACAATCAAATATAATGATGGCGACACAGTCGACGTATACATGCATTGATCTGCGCTTTTCTGAGGACGGTGATCAGTCGGACACTCAGTTACCCTGGATTGCGTCAATAACCATTGCCGCAGCAATAACGGCTTCTTTCGACACAGTGTTTGTATCGTCAATAGTGATTTTATACCGGTCTCGAAGTGATATTTGCCCATCGATATTTCCAATATGAGAATCATTGGCGTCAGTAATCTCATATTTATGTGGAATGAACTCACCGAACGGAATCACATTACGAGCGATTGTCACGAGGGTCCCACGAGAATTAATTTCTGCAATCTTCTCTTCTGTGTCCACATCCCGTATCCGCCAAGTGTCTTGCAGAAGTGAATAATCATTATCGAGGACGATGAGATCTTCACCCGTTTGTGAGTCTGTCAAGACATAGTTACCAGCAATGTCAATCATTCCTCCAGCATTGACCTCAAACACCTCTTCACCGTTTGAATCAACGAATGGAAACTCCTCTTTGAGTTTGAACATTTTCTGCTTCCCACGGATGACGACGTTTTCATCCGCATCCATCGCTTTGTACTTGTTTCGAATCGGCAGCAGGGATTGCTCAACGACGTATGTATCTCCAGTAAGATCCAATCCACTGATATCATGATTGCGTGTCATTGCACTTCGTTTGTTTTGGATGCCGTCAGGAAATGAAACCATTGACTGGATTGCTTTGCTGAGTAGTGATCTGTCTCGATGGATATTACGTGTGTCATATTATGACCTCATCTGTGGGATCACGTATACCGATGACTGACGATGCAAACGGCAGACGCTGTCGCCTCCGAGTCTTTCTCGTCAGTCACGGCGAGTTTGCTCCTCGAATTCAAAGACAAAGAGATTATGAAGTTCATGTTCAATTCTGGTGGTAAACTCGTCAAGAACAGCGTTGAACGATTCTTCATCGCCAGGGAGAGACTGTGCACGTTCGTCGATATCGTCAGGGAGACGAACGTGGAACTTCCCATTCCCCTCATAGAGAGGCTCACTCTCGCTGAGTACTTTTCGATCAATCGCTCGGAGGGTCTCAGAGTCACACGCGCCATGCAGTTGCTGATATGCATCTGAGTATGCCTGCTCAATCTCTTCGAAGTAATGTTCGTATTTATTATCGAACTTCTCTGGATCGAACTTGGTCATGAGTTAGTTGAGGACGAGATTTCATTAAATGATTCCGGACAGTGACAGGAGCTCGGATAATCAAACGCGCCCAGCTGATTGACAGTTTCCTCTCACGAGACATGAGACGTGAGAAAAAACACGGCACACAGAGTATATGATACGGTGATGCAAATGTAACGACTAACTCACCTCTCACACATCAGGTAGCACGATTGGGATCGCTAGGATATAACCATATGATTCCATTCATATTTTATTATTCACAATTTGTTGTTCACTGCGCGTTATTTATGATTAATTACTTGCCCTTGATTTATTGCTATCATGTTTTACTTCTATTTTTGATGTTACACTCTTCTCTCAATACGTATATTTAGTATCTCATGAGCTGTTATCCGTTGCAAAATTATACAATTCGGTGATAAATCGACAATTCAGCGAATAAGATCGTACTCTGTGTATGCTTCAAATATATACGGAATATTTATTTGTAGGCAAAGTGGGTATATTTGTTTACAGAGTGGAATTCCATTGTGTCGTACAGTTTTATTTCTATATAATCGCTGGTCCTCTACAGCGCCAGTATCGCAGGGAAATTGATAGCGATAAAAAAAAGAATCATAGTTCAATGTGCACGTGGACTTGACGAGCAGTCTCAATAGTCGATTTAGGGGCGATAGGCATCTCGAGCCTCGGAATTTCTGATTCAAGATATGACGAGAATGAGGGTCAAACCAATTCAGCGTCCAGTGTCCAGCGTCCAACGCCGTCACGCCACTACTCTGTATTTGATTGAAACTGTATATGAAAACATAGTTGAAATCTAATAATCTATCAATCATATAGGATTTGAGATACAGTTATATAAAAGCCAACGACCGAAACAATCGCCTGCACAACGGTTTCAGAATACTGCAGGTTTCGATATGTTGCTACTGTCACATCAATCCCTGAGAATCTTTATTTATCGGAGTGAATCCGGTAATAGTGTCACGAGAGGCTGACCTCGACCGTTTGTATGAGTTATTAATCGATCTTGAAGACCGTGTTAGCGGGAAGCATCGACTCAAAAGCTGTACGGGCTATCTTGACTGGCCTAAGCGTGGTGTCTACTTCTTATTTGCACATGACGAATACAGGGACACTGACGATCAACACCGTCTCACTCGAATCGGAACGCACGCCGTTTCGTCTGGTTCAGGAGCGTCATTATGGAGCCGACTTCGCGCACATCGGGGGGCAAACAGCGGAACATATGCGGGTGGCGGCAACCACCGAGGTTCGGTGTTTCGAAAACATATCGGGAAAGCACTTATCGAACGGCATAATCTCCATGCCGAATACCCGTATTGGGGTGACGGGTCGAGTGCCGACCCAAATCGACGTCTGAACGAGCATGACCTTGAACGGCAAGTGAGCGACCACATACGTGATCTCCCGTTTCTGTGGATCGACGTAGACGACGAACCCGGTCCGGATAGCGACCGAGCATACATCGAACAAAACGCTATTGCACTCGTGAGCAACTTCGAGAAGGACGGTCTTGACAGACGCAACAGCGACTGGGTAGGAGCAGAATCTCCAAGACAGGAGATACGAAATCCTGGGTTATGGAATATTAATCATGTCAACGGAGATTACGACTCCGCGTTTCTTGATCGGGTTGCTGAGGCCGTCAAGGATACAACTCCTGTGTAGCCACCTATTTTTGAGATGATTCAAAGTGCCTGATGTATCTACTTTCTTTAAGCTTTCACTCGCATGCGTGCATCTTCGAGGTGAGAAGATATGTAGTTCTATATGGATTCTTATGCACGTTGTACGGGTCGAGATGCCTGTTACTCGGAGGTTCCTACCCTGAAGTTTGCTTCTCGATGATACCGTTGAGGTAGTGCTGCCCTCGTCAGTTCTCTTGACCGGGTCCTCCCCACCGACCTTATGATGATGATGAACAGGGCGCTTCTGACCACGTTCGAACAATCTGGATTATGTCATTTCTGCTCTGTCTGATCGTCAGAGTGAAATCGTTAGGCTCATAAAATTTTTGATAGAACAGGAGTATTAGATGTGTTTCCTGGCGATTACCGCGGTGTACAGATAAGTCCCTCTCCAAGATCTTCGACAGCATAACCCAATTCATGGAGGAAGTCCCGTGTCTCGCGACAGTCACCATGTGGCTCGAAGTATACCGTTGGCATCGCTGTCTTGAGCGTATCCGTCGCCCCGCGAAGGACATCATCGCCTGCCCCCTCCACGTCGATTTTGATGTGGTCAGGCTGGGGATGGTGACCAACGATGGAGTCAATGGTGCGTGTTTCTACGTTGGTTTGCTCAATTACGGACCCTCCAGATATCTTCGCGTTCGAACGATGGAGCGACGAAATCTCCGGATATGATGATAGATAAAACGTCTCCGTACCGTCTTCATCGACAACCGCCACAGGCAGGACGGTAGTATCAAACCCGTTTGTGTCGATGTTCTGCTGGAGCTTCTCTCGCGCCTCGGCGTTCGGCTCAAGCGCAACTACCTCTGCACCTATCGAAGCGGCGGCACAAGTGTAGACGCCAACATTCGCCCCAATGTCGTAGACAGTATCCTGATTTTCGATTCGCTCAAGAAGTCCTAACAGGAGCTCGTCCCGACCGTGTAGATTGTACAACTCATAACTCCGGAACTGTACCTCGCCCACTGTCTTTTGTGTCGGTCTGCCGTACGTATAGTTCAGGTCGCGTGCTCGGTAATATCCCGCGTATATGGCACCGACCAGACTGTGCCGGAGTCGGCGCATGAGCGACATGTCATTATTAGATCTTTCGCTCGCAAAAGTCACTCGTGTCAAAGAGAAATATACTTCTCACTGTCGAGATGGAGGCCGCGGCATTGTGGACCTGCATCGGGGTCACATCAAAGCCACGAGGCTTCCTGCTTCTTCGACAGAAATTATAAATCCACTCTCACTGAGAGAGTCGTTTCAGAGCGGTTCCGGTCTCCACAGGTCGTTCGAAAATCTTCGATCGCTCATCTGTAGCAGTCAGTACCTGCGGAAGATTGGGTGTAGAGTCGGCAGAATAACGAACTGACACCTGTGATCAGAGAGGATCGAAACTACAGGTATTCACTTCTACAGATGAGCGATATTCTATTTGATTGTGATTATGCCCGTAATCACGACCATTTTAAACTACCCCGACGCCGTTGGGGAAGCACGAAACGTGGAACCGCACGAAGCGGGCCTTGAACCTAGGGAAAAGCCGGCGAACATCGCTCCCCTACCGATTCATGCCGAGAGTCCTGTCGATAAGATCTGATAGCTTCTAATACAAACCAATACGCATGATGCCTCTCTCGAAAGACGAGTTCCACTCTATCGACGAGGCAGGGCCCTCACTCCCCGACCTCGGCCGAACACACCCAGGGCGCGGTGTGTCGCTTCCTCCTCGAGCACGCCAGACAGACGTTCGCTGCCGGGAGATCGTTGACACCAACGGCCCTACCGAGTCAATGACCAATCTGGACAGTGAGGGCTCGTGATCTGATACGGGTGAAGTAGCTAGCAATTCCGACTGTTCCCATGTGTTCACACATAGGGGAACAACTTATCAAGCACCCCCGGTTACCTTCTGCCATGAGTCAGGAATCGCTCGACGATACGATCAAGTTCCGCGCTGGCCCACTCAAAGAAGTAGCGACCGAGCTCGATTCAGTCCATCTGGGCGGAGTCAACATCAGTGAACTTGCACGCGAGGGGCTCACTCAGATGCTCCGGCGAACGATGACCGATGATGATAAAATCGCAATCTACGAACGCTATTCATCGGGCGACCTCTCAGAGGATGCTGCTCGCGTGCTCCTCGGTGACGAGTTTGAACTGGTACAAGAGGATATCGATGCATTCCGTGAGGCTTCCGAGGATGACACCAGCGACTATCTCGTCTAAATAGCCTCGGACGCCACGCGGTACCCCATCCTGGTCGATACTGACGCACTGATTGCCGTCGCGAATAGTTCCTTGTGGCCTCAGATTATCGAACACGTCGGCCTCACGACGACGAACGTCTGCAAACAGGAACTAGGGCGGCATGTCGAGAACACGCGAGAGACAGCGCCGGAAGGGAGCCGGCCGTACCGGCTTCATCACGGGAGCCGTGCCGCGCTTGATGCCCTCGAAGACGATGAGGCGCCGCTTACCCAGGTGACGAGCGTGCCCCGTCCCCACGGGGCAGACGCGGGTGAGGAATCCCTCCGGCAGGAAGTGGAACAGAACCCGCAGGCCGTCGACTACGTTATCCTGATGGACGCGGCTGGCCGTCGTTCGATCCGTCGCGCTGTCGACGACAATGGTGAAGATACCAGTGTCGTGGCGCCGCCGTTTCTGTTCTACATCCTCTACGACAACGATCTGATCTCGCGTCGTCAGTTCTGCGAGGCGTGTGGGGAGCTGTTGGAGCGTGAGGGCTGGACTGGATACAACGCCGTGAAAGCCGCGTGGGAGGGGATTCCGATCGATTGTAGTGATATCCTGGACGACCAGCTGGCCCCGTGACGAACACGTATGGATCGAAACGCCCCACCGTCACGCGGTAACTCGACACCACTCTCCGAGACGTTCGACCGGTACCTCCAGGACAAGGGCAAGGGTCGCGGTGGCGAGGGCGGGAACTACCGCCGGAACGCCGCCCGCGAACTCGAACGGTTCGTCGAATGGGCCGCCGGCGATCGGAGTAACGACGACTGGACCGGAATCATCCCCGACGACGTTGACCGTGACCTCGAAGAGCATCTGGTCGCGACGCCGGCGGAGTGACCTCAACACTTTTTACTGATTCGCTGTAAACTGTAATCAAGAACGAATCGTGTCACGCACCTCAAACCGCGCCGATGGCGACATTGTCCAGGACTTCCTCTCGGTCGCTGATCTCCTTGAGGAGCCACAGCTCGCCCAGCTGTACGCGTACCTTGCTCGGGAGGGGGAGGCGACCGTCCAGGACGTGATGGACGACCTCGAGATTGCACAGGGGACCGCCTACAGCTACGTCAACCGGCTCGTTGACGCGGGCGTCGTCGACGTCACCGACGACGAGCAGCCCCGGAAGTATGCTGCTCGGGAGATCGACCTGACCGTGACGACGGCCGCGGGCGACCGCGAGTACACCATCACGCCGGCGCTGATCGACGCCGTCGGTCACCGCGAGACGGACGCCGACATCGACACCTACATCGACCGCCACGGCGTCACCGGCCTCGCGACCGCGCTCACCTACGCCGTCGCTCGGGAACGTGGGGAAGTAACCCACCGGCTGATGGCGGAGGATCTCGAAATCTCCCCGCTGGCTGCGGAGATGATCCTCCAGGCGCTCCGGCCCGTCGTCCACGAGCACTACGATATCGAGGAGGCTGGGGCAGGACTCAACGAGTTGGATATCGACGACGGCGACGCGGCTGACGACGCGTGAGCCGGCTCCACATCGCCGACACCGGCCTGTTCGTCGCGATGGGACAGCCGTCGAACAGCCGGTACCAGGCCGTTCGGCGGTTCGCTCGACGGAACGACGTCACCTTCGTCCTGCCCGAACGGGTGTGCGAGGAGCTGACCGTCGACGATCCGGATGTCGAAAACCCGCCCGTCGACACCGCAATCGACGAGGGCTGGGCGACAGTTGCGGCGCCGCTCGAGTTCTCCGAGCCGGTCGTCTCGCGGGTGATGGATGGCGTCCAGCGGTACATCGCGAACGCCGACGACCGCCCCACCTCCGCTCCGTGCTCGCTTCGCTGCGCGCGCAGCCACGACCTCGAGACCTGGTCTGAGATTTTTCCCTGAAACCGGGGAAGCGGTGCGCGACCAGGCGTGTTTATCCGACCCCACGTGGTTCCGCTACATGACACGCGGTCGGTATGCCGAACCGCTCGTCTTTGGGGATGATATGATGGATTTGGTTACACAGTCGTTTGGGCAATCCACGTTTGATTATACGGATAGCCAAGACAGGTTACCCACACCAAGTCAAATACGATCGGATGGCGGCACACCACCGAACGAGGAGGCTGACGACTCCTTCGCCGTCGTTCACCTCACCGTCGGCCGCGACTGTACAGACGATATCATAGGCAGCCGGCGTCTCCATATTCGTAGGGAGATGTGATACGGGTACAGAACTCTTCCGTCGCCACAAAAGTGGCTAGATAGTAGAATTTCCGAATATTAGAATCGCATACTCATGAAACCCGGAGAGATGTGTGATCGTATCGAGTAGCGACCAAGGAATGTCTGGCTGGTATCATAATATTCTCAAAGGCGAGTTTGCCCGTGATTCCACCGGCTGTCTTACCGGAGCAGATAGTCTGACAGCGCACCTGCACGACGATCACAGATAATTTCCTCGAGAAACTATTTGTTCCTACACTCCGTAGCGCCCAGTATGACCGAGATGTGGGACGACATCAACGAGCAGGTCAAGGCGGACTGGAAAGACGACACCACGCCGTTCGAGCGGGTGTACGAAGTCGTTGAACAGACCCACGACGGGCAATCGGCAGCCGAGATCGGCGAGCGGGCGCTCGTGAGCGAGCCGACAGCGCGTCGCCACTGCAAGTCGCTCGTGAACACGGGCTTCGCCGAGACGGAACCGGACGGCCAAACGACACTGTACAAGCGCAACAGTGATCGGGTGTTGATGTCCCGGATCCGCGAGCTTCGTGAGGAAGTCGATCGACCGGAGTTGCTGGACAGTATCCAGGAGATGAAAGCCGAGATCCGGCGCTACGAGGACCAGTACGATGTGGTGTCCCCGGAAGAACTCGCCCAGCAGCTTGAAGCCGGCGAGACGAAGGGCTGGGATGACCTCACCGCGTGGCGCACGACGCGACAGAATCTCGCCGTCGCGCAAGCAGCACTCGCGTACGACGAGGCCAGCCACCAGCTCGCTGTATGAGCGACGACGACCGCGCCGGCGAGTTCGGGCCGATCTATCTTCCGGCACTCCAGCGGATTCGTGACCTCTGGCTCGACCTCGAACCGCTCGTCGACGAAACGGCATACGACGACGTCGTCGCTCCCACGGGACTGCAGATCAGTTTCAGCGATGGGCTCGCCGATGCCGAGAGCGCTCGGCTCGATATCCAGTGGAGCGAACTGGGGATGTATTCGTTCCATTACGTCGATACCGACGATGTCAATTGGCGCTTCGATCGTCACCCGAACACACACTCGCCCGAGATTCATTTCCATCCCCCGCCTGCGGCCGCAACGACGGACGTCGAACCGTCGTGTATCGACGTGACTGAGGTCTCACTCGTGACACGTGCCGTCCACGCAATGTGGCGGGCAGCGTACGAGGAAAACAACGTCGACCAGTTAAATAGCGCATCAAACCCGCCGTAAGGCGGCATTATCGCATGGCGCGGTCAGCCACGTTCCTCATCTGCTCGCGAGCAGCTTCGACATCCGAGTAGAGCACCAACGCGTGCTTGATGAGGCGACGGTCCTCCAGATTCTCTTCCCAGCGTGTAATCACGTCACGGCGTTCGTGAAGTTCGTCACTTGCGAGATGGCCATCAGCAAGCGACTGTTCGAGCTCTTCCCACGTCTCGACATCGTAGGTCGCCTGCCACTCCTCGATCTCTTCGGTGATCGCGGCCAATTCGTTGCGCAGCTCCTCGCGGGTGTTTTCCTCAATGAGCGTGCGGATCTCCTCGAAGAGCAGGCGCGTGTAGTCCGGCTGGTAGCGCGTCGTCACGCCGACCCGAACACAAAGCCGAGAGATCCACGGCGTCCCGTACCGCGTCACGACAGTCACCGAGCAGAAATTCTTCGGCTGTGAGCCGACCTCGATCGAGGGTACGACCGTGCAGGTCAGCGACCTAGAGAAGACGCTGGTCGACTGTACGGACCACCCCGAGTTCTGTGGTGGCCTTCGGGAACTTGCGACTGCGATGCGTACTGCCGACGAACGGGATTGTGACTGGGGCACTGTCGGCGAGTACCTCGAGCGCCTCGACAACGGCGCTGCGACCAAACGGATCGTCTACCTCGCCGACCAGCTCGGCATCGACCTCCCCGCCCGCGAGGACCTCGTCGCGTCGTTCACGAGTGGGTACTCCCTGTTGGACCCGACGCGGCCCGACACCGGATCGACCGACAGTACGTATCGCCTCCGAATCAACGTCGAGCCAGCCATGCTGGAGCCGGCGGAGTCCTGATCGCGATGATCAGTCAGGACCGGCTCCGGATTCTCGCTCGCGAACTGGGCGTTCGGCAAGGGTACGCCGAGAAGAACTACGTTAATTCGTGGCTCCTCTGGGGCATCTTCACGAGCGGCTACGGCGACAACCTCCTGTTCAAAGGCGGGACCGCGCTGTCCAAGCTGTATTTCCCGCAGTCGTGGCGATTTTCGGAAGACCTCGATTTTGACGTCGAAGGAGAGTACCGGGGGTCCAAACAGGAGCTCCGAGCGGTCCTCGATACGATTGCCGACCGTTCAGGCATCGAATTCGAGATTCGCGAGCATCACGAATCTCAGCAGGACCACTACCCAACCCACTACGTCGACATCAGCATTCAGTACCGCGCCGTCCTCAACCACCCCAACACGACCAGCATCGACGTATTGCCCGTGAGTGGGGACATCTTCAGCGACGTATCCAGATCGTTGGCTTCGCCATCCGCGAATGGGACTTCCTCGCTCCGACGACAGAGCCTGCCGAGGTCAACAGCTAACGGATGTCCGTCCCGCATCAAGGCGGTGATCCGAACGCGACCCTCTATGCTCAGCTAAAATAGAGTACTATTCTAGAACATCTTAATAGCAGCCTCAGAGATGCCGGATTCCTCCTCAGTACGGTGGACTCAGCTGAGACCGCCGGCTCAGTTTTGGTATAGCGATATGTGATTTGGCTTATTAGGGCTTGTAGACCCGAAAAGCTGGCACTTTGGGCTGATACCATTTTGTTGTAATTAGAATAGTAATCAGGTCACTTTGAATTTCCCCGCCGCCATCAAGGGAGCATGGATGCTGCAACCGCCTTATGAAGCCGCTGTCACCGGGGTAAAGCCGCTGCGAGCAACTGACTCTCAGCGGGAGCCGGATCGGTTGCGAGTTCCGCTCTATTGTCGGAAGTCTTATTTTGAATTATCGATAATTCATAACTGAGATGGCGCAATCACCGTCCCGATCAGATCGACCACCGATTCAGCAGCTTCAGACGGTCGCCGACCTCCTCGAAAAGCCGGCGCTTTCTCGGCTGTACGCCCACATCTTGCAGCACGGTCCAATCACCGTGTCCGAGCTTGTCAACGAACTCGGCATTCCACAGGGGACCGCCTACGACTACGTGCAGAACCTCCAAGCAGCTGGCTTAGTGGAGAAAACCCGTAAGCAGCGCCCGTACGAATACGACGCCGAGTCGATTGCACTCACACTCTCGACGGACAAAGAAACCCAAACAATCACGCCTGCACTTATCGCCGCCGTTGCCCGTCGTGATGAGGATGAGGATATTGATGTCTACATTGAGCGTCACGGTCTTGACGGTCTTGCTGTCGTGCTCAAGTACGCCTACGAGTACGTCGATGGTACGGTCAACCACCGGATTGCAGCCCGGGAACTTGATCTTTCACCGCTTGAAGCCGAGATTATTCTTCAGGCGCTGGAACCGGTTGTGTCTGAGTACGCCGACGCGGTTGTATGACGACAGTCTATATCGCTGATACCGGCGTCTTCGTCCGGTGTGGTGGACCGGATAAGGATAAATTTCAACGACTCCGTCGGACCCTCCAACAGGCTGGTGTTTCGTTGCGTATTCCACAGCGCGTCTACGAAGAGCTCGGGGGCGATCCTGCAGCCGAGGGGTACCCCTCAGGGAACATTCCCTATCCCGATGGATTCGAGGAGGGGTGGATCATCGTCGCCGACGAACTCGACTATGCCAATCCGCTCGTCTCGACGGTGATGGACGACGCACGGCGAGTTATCGCCAACGAGACCGACCGCGACGAGGATATCATCGAAAAAGCTGACACGGCACTCGTGGGGCCTGCTGCTCAGGTACTCGATACTGGGCAGGCAGACCACGTTGTTCTCTTGACAACCGACAAACCGGCGGGACGGGCAGCAAAGATGCTTCTCCCTCAATATGGCTTCAGCGACCATATCGAATTCCGGTACGTCAGCGTCGAGTATCTCGAAACGATCACACCAGACGAGTTTCGATAACACAGATTCGAGGGACAGGTGGAGACTGTCGACGGCGCGCAATAACTACCATCGTGTTCGTCGAGACCTCCGTCGATAAGATCTAATAGCTTCTCATACAAGGCAATACTCGAGATGGTCATCTCGAAAGAGGACTTCCGGTCTATCGACGAGGACGGCCCCTCGCTTCCCGACCTTGCGCCGGATACCGCCCAGGGTGCGGTCTATCGTTTCCTCCTCAAGCACGCCGACCAGGCATTTCGCCAGCGGGAGATTGTCGACACCGTCGACGTGCCCGAGAGAAGCGTCGGTCCCACGCTGAAGCGGCTCGAAGAATACGACCTCGTCGAACACCGCGACCGGTTCTAGACCATCGCTGACCCCGAACACGCGGTCGCACCCAACAGGGATGCACGGTGCCACCACAGCCAACGACATTGAAGCCAGGTTCTCCGACGACGATGTCGAGGCTTGGATGGAGACCGCCGTTGGCTCTATCGATTCAACAACCGAGCAAGATGACGAAGAGTCGTGATTCTGGATGGCTGAACGCGGAACCGTCGTCTGGGTCCCGATCCATTCAAAACGGATGGTGGGAACCCTCGCCCATGGCTGGTCGTCTCCGGCGAGCAGATGCCTTATTCCGATGAGGAATCGATTGCCGTCGCGTTTGCGACGCAATCTCACCACCTCGGCAACTTCGCCGTGCCGAGCGAGGCATGGATCCGTGGGGAACCCGGCCAGCAGATTTTCATATTGCCGTGGACGGTCGCGACGCTGAAAGACGATCACCACGTCGCCGACCGGCAGGGCTCGGTCACCGACGAATTCACCGACCAGGTTATGTCGGCTACAATCTCATACTTGGACGATTCGGAGGAACCTGATTCCGCATAATCGACGATACCATCGGACAGGAACCCGCAGCACGGCCGTTACGGAGTTCCTTCGAGCGCTATCTCCAGGACAAGGGTAAGGAAAAAGTCGCGGCGGCGAGGGCGGGAACTACCGCCGGAACGCCACCCACGAGCTCGCCCGATTTGCGGAGTAGGCCTTGTCGAGCGCGGCGACGACGATTGGACCGGGATCACTCCCAAGGACATCGACCGTGACCCGACTTTCGAGGACCTCGACGAGCGAGTCTTCCATGAGTATGTCCACCACCTCGCCGGCGATCACGGGCTCGAGCAGAACACCGTCCAGACCTACTACGCCTACATCTCGGCGTGGTGTGGCTGGTACGTCAACGAAGGGTAACTCAAAGCACACTACGCCCAGCGGGCGGGTGCGACCGCGCCGCTGCCTGACGACAGCCGGAAGCCTGGTTACCAGCAGGCCTGGACGCCTGAGCAGCGCCACCCACTCACCCGACACGTCGACGAGCAGGCGCGTGAGGTCATCGAGGCATACACCACACCCCCTTCCCGATGACGTGGACCAACTCGACAAGCAACGAGCCCAGTACGCGGCGCTGAAGGCAACCCGGGACCGGGTGCTCGTGGTCGTCCTCGCGTACACGGCTGTCCGCGTGGGTGAGCTTCTCTGTGATCCCGACGTGACGCCGTGGCGTGCGATGGGAGGACATCGACCTCGAGGACGGGAGTATGGATGTTTATCGGAAGAAGCAGCAGTGGGATGCTGCCTCCATGCCCAATCCCGTTATTTCCCCGTTGCGCAGCTACCGAAAACTGCTAGATCCGCCGGCGGAGTGGTAGCCCGTGTTTCCGATACTCGATCAGCGGACGCTCGCAGAGTTCGTGTAGGAGGAGTTAGCCGACCGGGGGGAGCAATCGGAGGCAATTGAGGGGCTACGTGATGAGCACGCTCAGGATCTCATACTGGCACTCAATAAGAATATACAATCACTGTCGACCACGATGGACGCCGCCCGCTCAATACTCCAGCGACTCACGGAAGCCGCGGGATGGGTGAGGTTTTCGTCCAGGCATTCGGATATACTGTGGCTGCCTGTTGCCTCGATAACTCGGAGGAGATGGTTCGTGAGCGGTATTCGCATGTTGAAGTTGATGAACGTTTCCGCCAGGACCGCGGACACGGACCTAAGCGATGTCACTACAGAGGCACTCAGCGAGGTTGATTCCATTTAATTCCGAGAAAATGTCATCCGTCATCCGTCATCCAGCGTCTTCTGACACCGAGACACGACAGGTGTCATATCCAGCCCCAACTGTGGGATGTTCGTACAGTATTTCGACCTCCTCAGTTTCTCCGGAGGACAGTGATGTCCAGTATGTGATTACATAGGCCGATGTCAGAAGGTCGGTGAGGCGGTCAAGTATTCGGTCAAACTCCTCGGCGTTAATATCGGTCCATAGGTCATCAGGTTTCACTGCTGTTGTCTTGACGCTTATTTGCTCATCCTCGCGGTCAGGGGCTACCGCAAAGAAGTCCACCTGCTCAATCTCTTCGAAGTAATGTTCGGGTTTATCATTTAATTTCTCTGGGTCAAACTTGGTCATGAGTTAATTAGGAACAAAATTTGATTAATGATTCCAAACAATGACAGGAGCCCGGATAGTCAAACACGCTCAACTAGTGAATGAATGCTTCTCTTGAGATGCAGAGAAGAACACAGCACCACAGAATATATGATACGATGAAGTAAATACAACTACCAACTACCAACTCAGATCTCGATATATCGGATATCGCAATTGAGAGTCGCCGGAGAATAATTATATAATTCCACTTGCCACTAGTTATCTATCATTCAGTCTTCGTTGCGTACTATTTCTAACTAATTAGTTAACTTTGATTTATCGATGTCATACTTTACTTCCAATTTTGGATTTATACTCTTATTTAATATGTGTGGCAATTAGCTCATGAGTTGCTATTGATCATGAGATTGTGTCTTTTGATAAGAGACTCACGTCCACACGGATAGTGACGCAATCTGCGCTCGCTTCGAACACATACAGAGTAGCCTCACTTATATGTAAAATACATATAGTTGTCTGTGAAGTGCCTCGGGGTCACATCAAAGCCCCGTGGCATTCGCCTCGTACCGCTTGTAAAACGAAAATAGGACATATACGCAATGATATACACGCGGGGTTTTACACTGAGACCACAGTCATACTGACCGCTAAGCGCCGGGGTATGATTTCTTCCAATCCTACAGAGAAAGCAAAGCGAGTACTCCGGGACTTGACCCCGAGGCGATTCACTACTGATTCGGCTCGACCAAACGCTCAGATGCCCCTGAACGGGTAGTCTTGCATGGATTAATATGTAGGCGTAGCTGGTTAATCCCAAATTCGACTCGACAACTACGACGAACGAAACAGGAAGCGAGTCCGGTTAAACCAGACCGACGAAAATGACGAGGTCGATGCCATCATTAGTGAGTCGAAGTCCCTCAGGTGAGAGATTGCCTTCCGGCTTGGTGCACGGGCTATGCTGGGTTGCGCCGTGAAGAGATGACGAGTGTAGCGCCGGACGAGTTTCTATACCATCGGGAGAATTTCCTCTGAGTGTGAAACGATTATACGAGGCGTGGGAACTACTGCGAGACACCTATTCCAGAAGAATTCGCTCGTTCCGCGCAAGCCCTCTCGTGTAATCGCGATCGAGACGAGACCACCAGTGGGGTCAAACAAAACTCAATCTGCTGCTGTGTGAGGGGGTCGGCGAGAGACAACGAGGTGCAGACCCCCTCGACGTTCAGGATCTCAGATGGATTCGGGGCGGTCATTTGCCGTGGGACTGCGACGTTCTCCCGGTCGTCGTGATGTGAAGTCTGTGAGACATTGCGGAACCACTACCTCAACGAGATGTCGCTCGCAGCCGCGGAGCGAGGATGTGAGAAAATCCTGTTCATGTCTGGTGGACATACCCGAAGTGCCAGCACCAAGTCAGTACTCCAGCCGGTAGTAGAAACAGTATCGCCATACCACGGGTGGTTGCTCCGTAATCTTTCTACAGACGGAGCAGGTCGAGTGCCTCATGCTCGTTCGAGAGAGCGAAACGCACTTTGGATGATGAGACACCCCCCAGCGTCCCAGATCACTTGACCCCGAGGGGATTTTGATAAAATAGGGACCCCCCGAACTGTTAATATTGGCAGAGCTGTCCATACATAGAAATTATGTCTACTGATAACCGCCTCCCGGTGACCGTGGGTGGCGAGGATCGATTCTGTCTCTTGTCAAGACGCAATGGGGCGTGAAGATGTCCGAGAGCAATGACAGTTGCGAGAATCTCTAAAAGCACTCCGAATAATGGACGCTGCGGTTGTGTCTACAAAGTGCATCTGAGAATTACGAAGTCCTTGCTTCAAGAATCCGCTGTGAACCGCCTCGGGGTCTGGTGCTCCTGAAAACTTACTGAGGAATTCAATTCAAAATCTTGTCATAGAGTAGCTGCTGATACTGTTGCGTAGGACCGATGGTTCAAAATGTTTCATGGAGTACTATTAAGCCCCGAGGCACTCGGTCTGTTCCGCCTGTAGATCTAAGTGGGCAGGATAGTTCACCAATCGGTTCATTTTGTGATGGCGATGGGTCTTTGAACATTTAACTGGAGTTTTATCTATGTCAGACGAACACTCCTCACAGTTTCCACTTCAGAGGGCAAAAGCCTACGACGAGCAATCGGTCTTCTCACCAGCGTCATTAATAAAGCAAGCTCGTCGGCAGAAGAATCTCCCGGATAAAGAGATGCCGGATATCTGCGTGCTTGACCCGGACGGGGATATCCTCCGGCACCTCCGTGACAGAGGGGAGGCATCAGAACTGGAGACGTGGCCTGGTTATCACACAAAGCTGTATACGACCGAGCGGCGGGGCTCACAAGTAGGTATCATCGGATGCGCGGTCGGTGCCCCATTCGCCGTTCTCGTCGCAGAGCAACTGTTCACAACCGGGTGTGAATTTCTCGTCAGTATCACATCTTCGGGACAGATCCACTCTTGCGGGGACCCGCCGTACTTCGTGTTGATAGAGCAAGCACTGCGTGACGAAGGAACGAGCTATCATTACCGTGAACCGACACGATACGCCTCGCTTGATAACCAACTACAGGAGCGAGTTGAAAAAGCGTGTACAGACGTCTCACAGCCGGTTCACACCGGTACGACGTGGACAACTGACGCACCCTTCCGTGAGACAGAACTGGCGATCGAGCGCGCTCGCACCGATGAAATACTCGCTGTCGAGATGGAAGCCGCGGCACTGTACACGTTTGCTACTGTCCGTGACCAGCCAGTCGTCTGTTTTGCCCATGTGACTAACCAGATGGGACAGGTAGAAGAGGACTTTGAGAAGGGCGAGGCAGCCGGGAGCATGGCTGCACTCGAAGTCATCGACGCGAACGTCGAAGTCTGGCGGAAGAATGCTCTTTGATACTGAGGGTGTGAAATAAAACAGCGGCTGAGTATTGAGTGAGCGTTATCATCTTGTGCAAGTCGACATATCAATACGCAGTACATGAGGAGGGGTCCTGTCGGTCGCTTGCTCACACCAACTCTCACGGGGCGTGTCTGTGACTCAATTTGACTCGACCGACTTGACATAGGGGTGTTCTTGATATGGATGATACACAGCAACGCGGTCAATTGGGATTGTGATATTCCATTGTTCGGTGTATGATCCCGTTGAGACAACGCTTGGGGACAGTGTGTTCGAATTACTCTTATTGAGTGATTTTTCATAGATGACCAGTGTTGTGCCAATGACCCGTGCATCTGCTGGTTGCAGACTGTGTGATGGGTTTGCAACAGCATCCTGACGACTCACCGTGTATTGTGTCTCATTCTCCACAGTGACTCTGAACGTCGCGTCCTCGGGGGACTGAGACTGATTTAGACTTGCTGTCTGCGTTGGCTCAAACTCAGCTGACTGATTGACTGGCAATGGCGATCCGGTCGTTGAGTAATACGCTCCGCCAGAGACAATCTGCAGAAAGAAAGGAAGGGATACAAGGATAACCACAAGGATGCTCACGCAAATCAGGATACAAACCACGATTATCCAACGATGATTGTCTAGTTTCTGATGACCTGTCGTCATACTTCACACTCTTTGGGCAATAGTCGAATAGAAATACAGTCGTGATCTTTTAGCGACGGTACGAATGAGAGCATCAGTCGTGACAATATGAGGTCTTCGTGAAGCGTCACACGACAGTGAAGAATTGTGCTAGGGTCACGCTCAATCAGGGTCATGACATTATTATCAGAACCTATAGCAGTAATATGTGTATCGTGATATAATTAAAATGATTCGTTCCTGTCAAGATACTCATTCGCCGCTGTCGAAGCAATGAGCGCCAACACCGACCATCACAGCAGCCACTACACATATCGGAGGATTTCGTCCACTCAATGGCAGCATCAATAGTATTGCTAACGCTCTAACGCTCTAACGCTCTAAGACAAACTCAGCAAGAAGCAGAAGATGGAGGTGCGGCGGTAATGGTTTGATGAAGAGTTCACCGGCAAGGAGACCGAGAAGAAGGGATTTGAAGACGACGAGGACTGACAGGTTCCATTGATTTTTCCGGGGCTGCGTTGGTGTGTGGTGAGATAATCGTTCGCGACAATCCGGAGGAGAACGTGGATCGGGGGATGATGTGGACTTAGGCCGTCGAATCCTCGTTCTCCTCGGGTTCGAGCCGGATACGATTCACGCCAGTAAGTTCGTCATACGCCCGGTCACTGGAGATGATGCTGCCACTGGAGAGCGCCGCGTGGAACGCATCGAACGTGTTCAACCCTTCATCGATGTTCTCCGAGGCCTGATACACGACATTTGGGTTGCCCTCGTACGTCGCCAATTCGAGAATGGCCGTCACGGCACGTTCGCGGTCGAAGGAGAGCCGTTCTTCGACGAGGAACAGTTCGATGAACGTCGCCAGCGAAACCTCAAGATCGTCCTCGTGTTCTTTGAGAAGTGACTCGGCGCGATCGGTCAGCCAGTCGCCGTCTTTCAGGAGCGCCAGCCAGAAGTCGAGATCAGCGTACATGTTCGCTGGCCTGTTCGCGTGCCTCTTCGCGAGCCGCTTCTTCGAGATCATCGAGCGGCGCCTCGCGAAGCTCATTGGAAGCGGCCGCTCGTAGTTCCTCCAGTGGATCGTCCGGGATCGGCACCAGTTTGATACCGCTGTCCAGCTCAACGAGGCGGAATTTCTTGCCGTAGCGGTCGCGTACCTCCTTCGGAATCGTTACACGCCCACGCTTGTCCGTTCGCACCTCTCCACTCATATCCGAAACAATGGCGTGGGAATATCTAATCTCTGTTCTCACTTTTATTTCTAAAGTAGGAACAGAGAGATGGGCGAATCTCCGAATCAGTCGGTCGGACAGGTCGGATGTGCGTCTGCGGAACCCGAACATAAAGAATTGTCGGACTCGTCTAAGGGCATATCACAACAGAAGGAATTGCCGATAGGTGAGTCGACGAACTGATCTCGGTCTTGCGTATCCTCGAAGACTCCGACACGAGAGAGGGAATACATTTTTGCCCACATACCTGTAGTAGGACTATGTCTCACGAATGCGACGATTGCGGTGAGTCGTTCAATACACTCACGCGTCTTCGACTCCACGACTGTGGCGATGTCCAATCGGAGACATTCTCTACTTCGTCGGAGCCAAATCGGTCTGACTCCGGCTATTCATCGCCAACCGAAGAGCGAAACGCGTCCGTTGCCGAACTCGATAACTTACTCGACCGGTTTTCGGACGGTGACATAGATGCCCTTCACTGCGCAGTCGTCGAGTTTGAGTCGGCACTCTCGGCTGCACTCGAAGAAGACAACAGTGGCGACACATATCGGGACGTGTTCTGGCCGTACCACGAGCGCGTCAGTGACGCTCTCAACGAGGCGGCGCGATCAGAGGGCTGGTCATTCCTCGCGGATGTGACCAAGGCTCATGATCCCGCTCAAGACGACGAGATTCCGCTCGTGACGCCCGCGGTCGCGAACGCCGTGGGACGGCATCTGATCCGCACGCGGTTGACCGACGGCGTGAAAGCGATTTCAGTTGCGGCGCTTGAATACCTCGATGCCATCGCAGTCAATGCTCCCGATACGGCCGATTCCGCGCGGGAGGAAGTCCACGCGTACGGGTGGGGAATCGACCATCCCGCTCACTCGGTCACCGACCGTCTCCACGCCCGCACCTCGGAAGACATCTTCTCCGTCAACCCGACGCTCGAACACGCGTTCTACGCCGACCAGTACGCGGCGGTCGATCTGCTCGAAGAGTTGGTGAGAGACGAGTCGATCGACGGGACGCTTCCACGAGTTACCCGTGACGATATGCCGTATCGTCGGTACCTGCTCGACTGCGTCTACGGGCTGAAGACGGACGACCACTGGCCGGGGATGCCGCGGTACTACAACTGGCACGAGGAATTCGACTACACGTTCGAACTGGACGAAACGGTCGAGCAGCGCATCCGTGAACTCGTCGAGGAGACTGGATTCGGCGCCGACCTGCCGAACGACTGGACGTTCCGCGACCTTGGCGTCTGAGCGAACCACCCTCACGCTTTACCTGTCTTCCAACGATACTCCCCGGTAATACCGTTCAGCGTCACATGGCACACGCTCCTCGACAAATGCGAGGATCTCGCCGAGGATGCAATTCTGCTCATGTCATGCTCCCAAAGTCGCTTCTGGATCACCGACGTGCAGGAACACTGAATCGTCGTCAAGTCTCTCGACCGCGACGTGGACGAGACACGGCCGCTCCAGCGTGACCAGTTCGAGACGCTCCACGAGCGCATCAGTAACGCCGTCGATGGATTCGATCTCTCGCTGCTCCCGCCCGACGCTGATCCGTATCCCGCCGTGTTGAGTCTGTACCCACGGCCTTCGTCGGAAGCAGAGATTACTACGACACATCTGACCTACCCTCACACTCATTCCGCGCTTGAACCATCCTCGCGTCTCTCTGACGAAGCAGACGGATCGCAGTCCCCGTGTTCGTGCCTACTGGCTACCCGTCGCATTTCGTTGTTCGACACACCAGTCGAGGATCTCCTCTCGAAGGTCGTCGGGTGTTTCACCGAACATTTTGCCGAGTCGCCAACCGAGGTTATTCCACGTCAGTTCTTCGAGAACGTCTTGATACTCCTGTCCCTCTACGGCACGCGTCCAGCCCTGCTTGAAGTTTCGACGCCGACCGTCTGTGATATCTTGCCGTCTGTCTGTCTCGTATTCGAGGTTCTCTATCATACCGGATAGGCTATCACACCGGCATCAGTAATGTTTTGTGCGTCTTGGGTTGACTAAGCGACTGTGCCGACCTTCGAACCGGGGGATCGTGTCCGACTCGACATTACCGACACGACCGACACAGACTTCAATTGGCACGGACAACACGGGCAGGTTGTCGAAGTGCTCGAAGACGACGCCGGGGAGGTTACTGGCGACGACCGGGACAGCCGGCTCTATCGTGTCGACCTCGATGACCACGACCACACCCTCAACCTTCGTTACCGTGACCTCCGACCGCCTTTTGAGGACTGACCGCTACGCCCTCTATCGTTTCTCGGTCCGAGAGCACACGGCTCAGAGACGAATCAGCCAGGTCACAGTCCCTGAAGATTATAGTTTGTTTCGATTACCTCAACTTGGTTGTCTGTGGCTTGTTCAAGATCTTCGACCAAGCCGTAAATCGAGACGTGTGAATTATTTAGCTGAATACAGACGCTAAGCCCCCGTCCTCAAGGAACGAGTGAAGCAAGTGAGTAGGACGAGGGCGGGGATAAAGTGCCGTCATCATCTATTCATACAGTTCCACCAGCACATTTAGGATCCTGCTTGTTGTATTCGACAGTATGATACTCACACGTGTTTGACAGTGTTCAAGCGCGACAAGAAGCGCGCACCGTTGGTTGTGGCTGATTGTCGATTCGGTAGGAGTGGGTCACTCCGAACCGCCAGTGAAGGGAAGTCACCTGTGGAGTCAAGAACCGATGTGTCCACGTTAGATGTAAGTTCCGACATGGAAGCAGGAAGCCCTGTCCTCAGCAAGCGAGGGGCTGATAGCCCTGAGCGTGGTAGATCAGGGTAGTTCACTTGATCCTCAAAGATTTCATTTCTCCGATCCACATAGACGGCGTCGTTGGGAAAGTGAATATCTATTCCGATAACATCCTCAGTAACGTAATCAGCGTCTTCAGGCGCGACCAATCGAAATATGTCGGCGTCAAACGCTTTGCTAATCTTCTATGCTTATCGAGAATCCCTCAGTGGAGAGGTCCTCTCCACACTCGTAGCAGTAATTCGCCTCGGTTTTGTGTCCCTCTGAGCGGCACCGAGGACAGCTGTTGCCTCGAATTTTGCCTTTGCGACCCCGAAAGACAATCCAGGGAATAATAGTGATGGCTAAAATCAATCCGACGGAAGTGACGGTCTGTCCGAGGCGCGTCTGTGGGACGACGTTGCCGAATCCAGTCGTCGTCAGGACAACGATAGAGTCGGTACTTCACGAATAAGTCGAAACTTCCAGCGACAGTGACGGCCGAATGGTCATATTCTATATGGTTTCTCGGGTGAGTTACAAAAATCAGTGAGTTGCTTTCCACTTCGAACAGAGTACGCACTCAAATAGCTCGTTTCCCCCGTTTTCGACTACTTCTCGAAGAGAGCTGTTGCTCATACAGAGGCAGACTGGCCAGGGCTGACCGTGGTCAGCCCGCGGCCGTTTGGTATGACGGTGGAATACCTGTCCCGTTCCTGTTCATCTTGATCTTCCACCGTCGCTCCAACTGCTCCTCCAACTCCCTCCGAATCCAATCGCAAAACACAGAGAACGTGAACTCTTCAGGTAACTCGCGCCCGCCCCGCTGCGGGCGGGCGACGACGGCCCAGCGAAGCACCAACCAGAGGTTCTCCAGAATAGCAGCCACGAGCATGAAGGCAAACCGAACGATGGGGTCACGAGTTGTCGTGACCCCTCGTGCCTGCCGAATCAGCCGGTAGGTCGTCTCGATGCCTGATCGTTTCCGATAGATCCGTTCGACCTGTTTGGCGGTATGATCGGTAACGCCGCAAGCCACGTAGCCATGGACAACCTCGCCGTGTTTGTTCCGATCACCGTTCTGGTAGGAGACAGAGACCGCGAGCGGGACACGGAGTTCCCGCTCGCTGTCTTTGTACATGCGGTAGGTCGTCATGTACGACTTGTGCACGTCGAGTTTCTCTTTCATGCGATCTCCTTTCTTTGGAACGTGAACGACTGTGGCAGCGATTTCTCGTGACCGACGAATCGCACGCTCATTGAAGAAGCCGCTGTCAGCAAGCAGCAACTCGATCTCAAAGGGGTAGTTCTCGACGCGGGCGAGCACGCGCTCGACCGCGTCAGCCTCTGTCTCGTCGTTACGAACGTACGTCATCGCCAGCGTCACCGGTTTTCCGTTGGAAACGACGTACGCTGTACAGTATCGATGGCACGTGTAATGACCGCGACGCGATTTGCAAATTAATTCTCAATTCTGGAGGTAACCGGTCTCTATTCGTTATTCTCAGGGAGCGTGGTACGGTGAATTTGTGGTTTATACGTGAGCGGTGAAAATTACCGTATCAAGATTTCTCCCGGCTGGTTTTGGAGCCCGGTAACTCAGAAAAAGAAGATTCCTGTAGAGTAATAGTGATCCGAAAACGCTGTTAAATCGCTGTGCACTTGGTGCACAGCTGTCTTAGTCTGTTATTTTCTTGCTACGTCTTAGTTTTCAAAAGTTCTCTAAGCCATTAGTCGTGCCATCTTTCGGAGCCATCGAGCAGAGTTCTCCTTCCTCGTCGTAATGGTCGCCGTGATAGGGGTTGTCGATGAAGTCGATAGAGACGATTCTCGACTGCTCTGCGTCGAGAATCGTCATAGCGAGGCGGCTAAGCTGGAGGTTAGCAATGACTTCGAGCCACCCACGATTGAGTGTGTGAAGCCACGCCAGAACAGTATCATCGCAGGGTGTTCCATCGTGTTCGTTGCAGGTTTCCCAGATTGAGGTTTCGTTCACGCAGGCAAAGATAACAACGGGCCAGATATCGCCGGGGTCGAGGGGGCTCCCCTCGACACCCGGCAGTGGGAGCGGAGAAATAACCGCTTCCGCGGTATCTTTGACTTCTGATGCCGAAAGGTACCCGTCTGGGTCTGTAAGGTCTAACACATCCAGAACCAGACATTTCTTTCCGGTTAATTCACCGGATTAATTCGGCCCATTACACCGTTCGTGAAGTACCGAGAGTAGTAGAACGCATCGGCAAAGTTCTGAAACTGTGGATTCACGCCCTTTTCGAGTTCGTATACGATTCCCGCGTGTAGATTTACGATAACCGCGATGGCCGTCATAGCCTCCGCAACGACCACTTGTCTGGCTGTGAGTGAATAATCGAATACTCTCCTGTTTTCGAGACCAAGTCGCAAGAATCGGAACACTCGCAGAATCTGTACGCTTCGCAGAACAGCCAGTTGTCCGGCTGCGGGAAAGATGAAAATCAACAGCGCGGGGATAACGGCCAAGAGGTCGGCAATCGCGTATGGACTCCTCAGTTCCGCCCACGTATCATCGGCATAATCTATTCGAGATATGTATTCAAACAGAAAGAACACAGCCAAACCGAACTCGACTGCAGGTAACACCGACGAGTATTGGTCTGCATACTCAAACGTTCCGAAGATATACAGCCCGAGAAAGACGACAGTCAGCCCGTACGTGAGGTATGACACAGACACGCCCCAGTCTTCCCCAGGTTCGGTCAACAGTTTCCCGAAAACCAAGGTTGTCCGTGTCATAGCATACCGATGTGTTTCACCCACTTACTGTTTTTGACCCATTCGTCTTTAGCTAAGACTGATAGTAATAATCGATAGCAAAATAATGAGTGAAGATATTATGAACGCACTCGCGGCCTTGGGCGCCGACGTAGCGAACATCAGCGCGGAAAGATCCGAACGGAGTATGCGTGTCACCTTCGACCTGCTCGACCCAGACGACGCCGACCTCGTCCGGGACGTTGCCGAAGAACACGGCTTCGAACAGTACGGCGACAACGGAGAACGGTTCATATCGTCAACAGAGGACAGTGACTATGAAGTGTGACAATAGTTGTGAAGGGTGTCCAGAATCCCATCTAATATATAAGCGAATTTGGCCACCCTTTCTCCCGTCAGTAACTCCACCGATATGCCGTCGGGTATGGTCCCGGCTTCATATCTTCTTCCGCGTATCCTCGACTGTGTAAGTCTGTTAGGATTCGCCGAACGGTTCGTTCTGACGCGTTAGTCGCTGTTACGAGGTCTTGTTTTTGCATTACCCGCATTACTACGCCGGCAACTCGCGCTACTACTGTGCTCGAGAGACGGTGTGAAAGTACCAAGCCTTTCTAATAGTTTATATACCGTTCTCGTCGGCTCAGTGCGAGTGAGTTCGCGGACGGTTTCAGGATTATCGATATCTATGCGGGTCTCAGCAGTCTTTGTAGTGTCAGCCACCGTCCGGAGTTGCTGATCCTTACAGTATATCGTTGGTTGTTTCGGCTGTTCTGAACTCTCCGAGCGTCGTATATCGGTGGCTTTGGGGGTATTTAGTCTCGTATGGGATCGGATCTTCGAGTCGATAGAGGCTGTCGGCTTTGAACCTCACTACCATTTTGTTATCAGCAATCTCGTCTCTATCGAGGTACTCAGTTGGCTCACGGACGAGTTCAGCATCCTCCGGTGCAACGACATCGCGGACTGTAGCAAAATACTGTACCTCACGAGCGTCTTGTGTGACATACATCGCCACATAATCGAAATCGCGCCCGATACGAATGAACCCCCCAAGCGTTGTTCTCAAACAGGAACGGGAGGCCGGACTCACGGGTTGGAAAGACAGCCACTTGTGCTTCCTCGCCAACTTCTATGTCGGTACGTCGCATCGTCCCGGCGACGTTATTCTCGACGGGCTCAATCTCGCCTTCTTCGGTATCGGGGTCATCCTCAGATACGTTGTCACCTGATATGTTGTCCCTGTCGTCAGTTGACTCTCCAATAAACTCACGCTGTTCGCGGAGGGTGTGTCGTAGTTCGTTGACGAAGTCGAGGCTCTGTTCTTCGAGATCGAGTGGCGTCTCATCCAGTTCGTCCTGAAGTACGTCGGTAAGTCGTTCGGCAATCGGGGTTTCGCGGTCAGTTAATCGACTGATAGCCCGGTTCGTTTGTGTGAGTTGCCGTGCTATGTCGTCGGCTCTCCCCGACTGAATGGCGTCTTTCGTCAGTATCTCCAGAATATCGGGGTTATCCGCCATCTCGTCCAAGTCGAAAGTGACAATCGAGGTTTCTCCGTCTTGCCTGTGGTCACCGGTGACGCTGAGAATCTCGAACTCTTTCCCGTTGGTCAAGACCTGTCTCTTACCCATAAGTTCGTGGAGTCGTAACCGGACATTTCAGACGCTTTCAGAGGTATTTGAACGCAAAAAATCGAGGAGAGAAGCGATTCAGATAGTGATATCGGCTGTGGGGGTTATAAAACGCCGGTAATCAACTCCACTACAATTGTTCCAAGGAGATGCTGAAACTGTAGATACAAAGGATTTCAGTCGTGCTCAGTCGTGCTCGCCGATCCCGTTCCGCTAAAATCCTGACTCGTTTTGTGGGTAAGAGACAGTGGTCAAGACGCCCCAGTCGACGGAAAAGTCTTGTCGCATATAACTCTGAATTTGTCGAACGTTTCCATCGCTGAGGTCCGACCGTGCGGGCTTTGCCTCGATAAACACTACTGGTGTATCTCCCACCATCAGAGCCTAATCGACTTTCGACGACTGCGTCCCCATCTGAACGGTATATTCAACTTGTACCTCGGTTGAGTAGAAGTTCCACCCGAGAAGGTCTACAAATGGCTGAATAATTTTTACTTTCGTGTTCTCCTCGTCCATCTGCGGTGAGGCCTCCAACAGCGTCTGAGACTGCCCGACGTAGTTCTTGACTGCCTCACCATTCATTATTCAAGATATAACTGCCGCCGTTTACTTCAATCCACCTGAAAAGGATTAAACGACGGTTTGGAGGTCAGTCTGCTTGCGGTCTTTGTGGTGTCTAATGTGTGGGGGTTACGTCCACAAGAGCCAGATCTACACAACCCCATACAGGCGTAGCGCGTCGTGCCGGCTCACTCGTCGTGCTCGTCGCCTTCGTCTTCTTCGGTGGCCTGCTCGATTCCTTCAGCGAGGGCTTCACCGAAGTCCTCCTCCATCCACCGCGCTATCTCTGCGGCACTTGCGTCCTCGTCGGGACGTTCAGGCATACAAAATCTTCGGAACGGTATACCAATAACACCTGCGTCGGAGACGGATAGCCCCGTATCAGGAGACCTATCACACGCAGGGCTGTAATAGGTGGTATGAATACCGACGAGATACGGACTTACAGCGAGCGATATAGCGACGGCTACCCAGACGAACATCAGGAAATCGAAAAGGAAGTTGGGGGGGCTCTCAACGAGAAGGGGTATCTCACGCAGGACGAACTGGCAAGCGTAGTGGAGTGGAAACTAGATAACCAGCCTGGTCGGAGGGATCGCCATATCGAAATGATGCGGTCGACCCCAAAGGGATTTGTCCGACGAGTAACGGAGGCGGCCCTCCTCCCGGACGACCCGAAGATCCAGTTACAGACCCTCGCTTCGATCCCCGGCATCGGTGACGCGACAGCGACTGTCGTGCTGGCGTTCTACGATCCGACAACCTACGCAGTGGGTGACCGCTATATCATAGAGGTGCTATTCGGAGAAGACCGTGGATTCCGACGTAGTGACTACACCACGTTACTGGAGGAACTCCGCGACCGGAACCCCGACGACTTTGACCTCCGCACCGTCGAGAAGGCATACTATCGCCGGTATCAGGAAGAAAACGACATCGTATAGACCCAAAACTAGCAGACGGCGTAGCGACCGCTATCTTGTGAGGAATGTGCTCCGTGGGGAAAGCGACCCGAGGAAGAGAAGAATCGATCTATGCGGCTCTCTCGGTTGAGAAAACGGGGTCAACAGTAAGGGGCGGGGGAGCACAGACCCGTTTTAGCGGCACACGCAGGCGGGTCACGAACACCGAAAACAAGCAGTACAATCTCTGAAAAGCTTGTCTGTAAGCTTATATATTATAAGCCTACGGGCTCTCGTATCTCGCGAAATCCAAGACGGCGAAAGGGTGCGACCCGCAGCGGGCTGAAATCAGCAGTTAGGAGGTCGACAGTATTTATAAACAACCGGCTTCCGTACTGCGAATTCTGAATAAGGAGAGCGGCTATGGGCGCTGCAGGATTTGAACCCGCGACAGCTTGGTCCGAAGCCAAGCACTCTGTCCAAACTGAGCTAAGCGCCCGGTTGTTGTTTTTCGGCTTCAACTAATTACAATGTATCGGCCTTTATGTTTGTTTCTCATCGCACCGCCCATGCCTTTCGTCCAGCTTCGCGATACTATCGTTATGAGCTAACTTTTTGCTTCGGTACCGCAGCTTCACTCAGGATTCAACAGTGCATATATTGTTCGCAGAGATATTTAACTACGATTTGTCACTCTTGTCTATCAGCATGCCGGACAGAGGAATCGAGTGGAGAAAGTGTATTCAAACGAAACTATCGGTAAATCCTAACTTTCAATATTCACTGGGTTTTCGATCTTCATCTCAATTAATTTGCTCTCAACTTCATCAAGCCTGGTATCCAGTTTCTCAACGAATTCATTTGTTTGTTCAGTCGTAATTGCACCCTGACTGGACGGGTCGATGAGATTCTCCTCTTCAAGAATACGGAGAGAATATCGAACTTTGTGATGCGCATATCCGGTTTCATTTGACATTGTGACAATGCCAATCGGTTCATTATCAATGACCAACCTTAGGATCTCAACGTGACGATTCAGCATATTCACCTCTTCGTCGAGTTTAGTTATCATGGTGTTTGTTGACTTGTTCGATAAAAGATTAAATCTTGTTCTCTTTTTATTACTCTGCGCTTCTGAGCCATATTATCTCCTGAATTCAATCAGTATGACAGAGAGATAATGAATGTCAGATGAGTCGATTTCCACCTGTGAAGACGGAGCATCTGAAGGGTGAAGTTATTGATTGACTGATAGTGGATTCGTATGGCAATCTTACATTTCTACATTGAAGATCGGCAATATAACTCTGAAAACAAGCAAACGGACAATCTCAAACCAATTATAGCGTTACTCGCCAGCATTTTTGAGGGGGAACCCTCGAGTTCAAGCACCGAGGCGCGGAACGTCAAGAAGTATGGTGAGGTAGTTTACATAGTGGTAATAATACACATGTCTCAATCGGTTGAATTCAAGATGATAAATTGAAGCCCTTTTATACCTGAGTTACCAGGAATCCAATATGGGCTGGTAGCTTAGATTGGCCCAAAGCATCTGGCTTTTAACCAGAGGATCGAGGGTTCAAATCCCTCCCGGCCCGTTTTTACTGTGTTTCTTATTTCATCACAAACAGGATACACAATCAGTTTTTATCATGATAAAACCGTGTAGATTATGAAGAATATTATCAATTTAATCAGATAGATGCTAGATCTGGACGTAATGCTATGTTGTAATAACATGTGCAGCGTAGTGATATCCAGCCACAAATATCTTTTAGCGATAGAGGACACGCTTATTGAATGCTTGGAAATTGGATTCGAAATAGCAAATTTATCTTTAATAGCGAGAGAATCCTGCCGTTCGCGGCACAGAGGATGTCATGCGGTGGTTACACTAACGATTTCAACCTCAAATTGGACCGTATTGCCAGCAAGTGGATTATTATGATCAACTCGGACGGTATCCGGACCAGCGTGTGTGATTTTTGCAACGGTGCCATCATCAGATTTGACACGCGAACCCTTCTCAATGGTACCACCAGCTATCTCAACATTATCTGCATCATATTCGCGAACGCGGCTTTGTTTCCATTCACCGTATGCTCTCTTCGGTGAGACGGTAACAGTGGAACGAGCCCCCTCCTCAAGTCCAATCAATGCCTCATCAAGTCCTTCGATGACCATTCCGCCTCCAACTTCGAATGTAAATGCTTCATACTCGCGGTCGGGTTGTGTCTCAGTGAGCCCCGTTTTTGTTGCAATTGACTGACGTGAAGTGTCGAAAACAGTACCATCGCCTGTCCGAGCAGTATACTCAATCGTCACAGAGTCGCCAGTAGATATTGTCATATGTGTATCACTAGTGCAACACGCATAATACATTGCATCGGTGAATGACATCACTGCTGTACCGTTGCGTATAATTGAACGAACACAACATATCTCGGAAAGCTTGCTCAGAGAAAGTGCGTATCGTATTATTGCTTATATAGGGTCAAGAAGAATACCTGCGGGTCCAGCCACAGGATGAATTCGACACCCCGGAGGAAATCTGCGCTGCAATAGCCACGCTGAGACTTGGGACTCCGGAGCTTGAAGTGACAGGCAAGCCTATGTGTAGATAGGAATCAGATCGGGAACAGAGCAGGGCGATTCCGGTCACTCCGACGAGGGCGGCCTGTCCGCCCCAAGCACTCAGACAGGAATCGGAATCAGTCAGGTGAACGGTCGGTTCATATAATATACTGAACCGATGCAGTTGCAGTTGCAGTGCCCGACTGCTTGCAAACACCGCAGAAAGTAAGTCCGAGCCGTCGAAATCTGCCGGATTCTCCGGCACAACCAACTCCGGGAGTCCGAACACGATGGGAGATAGGAGTACCGGGGGCTGAGATGTGGCACTCCCAGCAGTCCCAGCAGTCCCACTCGACTCGCCACAGTACGTGAACCCCACACGAACTCTCACCGTGCCGGGGTTCGGTGGAGCTGCAAACCTGCAATCTCCACCATTCACGCTCAGGCTCAGGATTCCTCCGCGTTTGGTGCTCCTGAAAACTTATTGAGGAATTCAATTCAAAATCTTGTCATAGAGTAGCTGCTGATACTGTTGCGTAGGACCGATGGTTCAAAATGTTTCATGGAGTACTATACGCGGAGGAGGATGTCAATAATACTCATCAAGAAAACAGCTGAATTCAATTAAGAATAGTTCGTGAGGTCAAGCGAATATACAGTGATCATTACCGATACAGTGAATCTGAGCTATCGAAATCGTCTGCAAGTACAGATATTGGTTAGGGCGAGAAATGATTTCGGGTCACTTATTTTCTCGATTATAGCAAATTAAATTGATGGATACTCATGTCCGGGGGACAATCCGTGGGGCTATTGACCTGATGCGGATTGGGAACGCGGTCGCAGCGGGTGTCCTCACATTTACTGGGGCATTCGTCGCCGGAGGGTTCGCAGTGACAACTGCTCATGTAACCGGTGCTGTTGCGGCAACGATATTCGCAACTGCGGCTGGAAATGCGATTAATGACTATTTCGATCGGGCAATTGACAAAATTAATCGCCCAATGAGACCAATTCCTCGTGGAGCTATCAGTGAGCGAGGAGCTATTGTATTCAGTGGATTCTTGTTTGTTGCTGCAGTCGTCTCAACGTCGGTGCTTCCGCTGATTGCGATTGTGCTTGCGCTGATGAATCTACTCGCATTAGTCGCATATACCGAGTTATTCAAGGGTCTTCCTGGTGTTGGAAATGCGATTGTTGCATATCTTACTGGTTCAACATTTTTATTTGGAGCCGCAGCGATTGGTCGGATAACCGATTTTGGTGTCGTTGTTCTGTTTATTTTGGCTGCTCTCGCAACAGCGACCAGAGAGATTATTAAAGATATTGAGGATCTTGACGGTGATCGTGAAGAAGGACTTCAGACACTACCGATTGTGATTGGAGTGACACCTGCATATCGCGTTGCAACAGGAGTGCTTTTAGCTGCTGTCATCGCAAGCATAGTGCCATACGTTATAGGCATTTTTGGGATATGGTATCTTACTTTGGTCGTGCCTGCAGATATGATTATGTTGATTGGAGTATGGCAGGCGCCTGACAACCCCACACAAGGGCAACAGCTACTAAAGCGCGGGATGTTCGTCGCAGCAGCAGCATTTGTTGTTGGGCGGGCTGTGGTCGTTGCTGGAATATGAGTCATCTACAATCAAGAAAACGGTCCGAGCGTCAAATCAACAATTGAGTAAAGTGAAGAATAAGAGAGAATATACTAATCATTATATCTATATGTGCATCAGTCACAAACGGAGGTTCAATCAATGACAATAAAAGAGGAGTCGACAGATAAACTCATTGAACAAGCGCTGACAGCAACAACGATTGCTGTTATTGGATGTTCAACGTCGCCAGGGAAACCAGCACATGACGTCCCTGCGTATCTTATCAAATACGGATACGATATCATTCCGATTAATCCGTTTGCAAAACAGATTTTCGACACCACAGCGTATGATTCACTCTCGGCTGTTCCAGATGACTACACAATCGATGTTATCAATGTTTTTCGGCCGAGCGAGGAGGTAGCAAGTATCGTTGAGTCGGTGATTGAACGACATACTCAGGTTGGTGATTCGGAAATCATCTGGTTGCAGCGTGGGATTAGAGATAATGCAGCAGCATCAAAAGCAAGCAAAACAGGAATTGATGTTGTCCAGGACCGCTGTCTCAAAGTTGCACATGAAGCGCACACAAAAGCTGATTCTGATGCACTAGGTTGATTGAAACATGTCTATGAAGACTACACTCTGTGTGCACTTCTCGATGGTACAAGCCATATTCGCGGGTGACCAGTATATGTTGTCAGATAGTCTTCAATATCATCAGAAATGAAAAGAGACTCACAGGCTTGTGTATAGCCCTTAAGACTCACCCCAATGGTCGCATGTTGCTGAGGATCTCAACTCAATACACAGTCTAGCAGAGAGCGAGTTATTGCGGGTCGTCTGAGGTGACTTTAGATTCAGATTCAGATTCAGATCCGGAGTCTTTTGCTTCTGCTTCGGTGATATGCGCGTTTGCGATGATAGTTTCAGTGTCGATATCCTCCTCATCAGCGATTGCTTCAACAAGGGCTCGAATCTCAGCGGTTTCGGTCTCAAGACGGTCAACAGCAGCTTGCGTCTCACCGGTCGTCTCCCGCATTTCTGAGATCTGCGTTCGCAGTTCATTTAATCGCTGATAGACATTTTCTGCCATCTCGGTTACTTTTTGTAATTTCTTCGCAGTTGTTCCCAATCCCATACAATATGAATAATTATCGAACTACCTGTATATTCCGACTAGTTCAGATGTCAGCTATTATGAGAAAGTACCATCATAGTATCTTATCACACAGAGGAAATCGGGGTCGTCACCGGTGCTAAGTGTCTCAGGGCTCTCAGATTCATCCTGTCGGTGGTGATGCAGGCATTCATCACAGCCGCCCGTCATCTACGTTGTATGATAACAATGTCACAAAAGTTGTGTTTCACCGGAGATGTTAACCGAATGGCTTCGTCAATTGACTCACACATGACTGAGTCAACAGCTGATTCCGAGTCCGAGTCATTTTCACTTACAGATGATGAAATAATAAACTCAATCCTCGATATACTTGCTCGCACGGCTCCAGAGATTCGAAACGGGCTTCCAGGGAGACGGGTCAAAACTAATGAGGAAAATCCATCTGGGGAATCACCAATGGAGGCGGATGTATTTGCTGATGAACTTCTTCGTAATCGTCTTGGCTCGCTTGACGGAATTGGAGAATACGCCAGCGAGGAACGTTCATCAGCTGATGATACCGGGTCAGGACTGTCGGTCTGTATCGACCCACTTGATGGATCCTCAAACCTGAAATCAAATGCTGCAATGGGAACAATCGCAGCGGTATACGATGCGCCACTTCCAGCACGTGGGTCTGATCTCGTTGCTGCAGCATACGTTCTCTATGGCGCAACAACAACAATGGTTGCAGCCGTCGAGGGTAATGTCGCAGATTATATTATTTATCAAGATGGGAGTTATGAACCGATTGAACAGGAAGTACGCGTCCCATCTGAGCCAACAGTGTATGGCTTTGGTGGACGTGTGCCAAATTGGCCTCGTGATTTCAATTCATTTGTGAGTGATATTGAGTCTGACACATCGATGAAGCTCCGATACGGAGGGGCAATGGTTGGTGATGTGAATCAGGTACTTACATATGGTGGGATTTTCGGGTATCCAGCGCTCACGAACGCCCCATCCGGAAAACTTCGTGTTCAATTTGAGGGATATCCTATCGGATATATCATTGAGTGTGCCGGTGGAGCCTCTTCAGATGGCTCGCAATCATTGCTTGCGGTCGAGTCAAACGATATTCATGATCGAACACCGGTCTACGTCGGAACACCATCACTCGTTGAGCGACTCGAAGGTGCGCTCGCAGGGAAAGCCGATTCCGAGTGAAAATAGTTGATTTAACTTGATTTGTGATTGGATAGTGCAGTTTAGTGCTCTCAGCGCTCACGACTGCACATTTGGTCGATATTCTTAACCGAGGTGACCCACGAATTTGACATATGACATCCGAGGCGAATCCCTTTGAGAGCTTACAAGAACAAATCGATGATGCATCAGCATATCTTGATGTTCGTAGTGACCTTGTCGAGCGGTTAAAACGACCTGAACGCGTTCTTGAAGCGAATTTGTCTGTTGAGATGGATGACGGGACAATCGAACATTTCAAATCATTTCGATCGCAGTTCAATGGCGATCGCGGACCATACAAGGGAGGGATTCGGTATCATCCAGGTGTCACACGCGATGAGGTAAAGGCACTCTCAGGATGGATGGTATACAAATGCGCACTTGTGGATATTCCATACGGCGGTGGAAAGGGAGGTATTGCTGTTGACCCAAGTAGATATTCCGCTGGAGAATTAGAACGATTGACGCGTTCATTCGCGACCGAACTTCGTCCACTGATTGGTCCAGATGTTGATATCCCAGCCCCAGATGTGAACACCGGACAGCGAGAGATGGACTGGATTAAAGACACATACGAAACGCTTGAGAATACAACTGCACCAGGAACTGTCACCGGAAAGTCACTCTCAGCAGGTGGCAGTGCGGGTCGTGTCAGAGCAACAGGTCGGTCGACCATGTTGACCGCTCGAGAGGCATTCACATATCGTGGACGAGATATTGCGGATGCAACTATTGCGGTACAAGGATATGGTAACGCCGGATCTGTCGCTGCTGAGCTACTTGAAGATCAAGGGGCAACTGTTGTTGCTGTTTCAGACTCATCAGGTGCAATCTACGACCCAACAGGATTAGATACGCGTGCAGTGAAGTCACATAAACGTAAAACAGGCTCAGTTATCGAGTATGAAGGAGCAGAAACAGAGGTTCGCTCAAATCGCGAGCTATTGACGCTTGATGTTGATGTATTAATTCCAGCAGCACTGGAGAACGCTATTGATGAGTCAATCGCAGTCGATGTTAGCGCTGATGTGATTGTCGAAGCAGCAAATGGACCGTTAACGCCGGATGCAGATGCTGTATTAACTGACCGTGATGTCGCTGTGTTCCCAGATGTCCTTGCAAACGCTGGAGGAGTCACTGTATCGTACTTTGAGTGGGTACAAAACCGACAGCAATTCTACTGGGCAGAATCACGAGTCAAACAAGAACTGGAGACAATCATCACGAATGCATTTGACGATCTTGTTGAAGCGTATGAGTCACGTGAACTCCCGAACTTCCGAACAGCTGCATATGCCGTTGCGATTGAGCGAGTTATTGAGGCATACGACCGACAAGGTACGTGGCCATAGCGGATTTTGAGAAGTACTGTGATCTCTGCATATCGAGACAAAAACCGCACACTGTAGATTTGCATGCATATTGAAACATGTGAGTGAACGATCACGCTATATAAATCAAAAAATGAAATTATCAGCAATGTTGGAGAGATAAAAAGGAAAATAATCCATCCCGAGCCATTGAAGTTAGTTCCACACGCTGGCATATATGATGCATCAGGACCACTTACTCTCCACAACACAATTATCACGGGAGGATATCGAGACCATTCTTGACCGGGCGGCGGCGATTGAAATGAATCCAGATGGGTGGGAGGCGCAATATAGTGGGACGGTACTTGGATTATGTTTTTTTGAGCCAAGCACTCGAACGCGTATGAGTTTCGATGCTGCAATGAAACGACTCGGTGGACGCACAATCGATATGGGTAGCGTCGACAACTCATCAATATCGAAGGGCGAGACACTCGCTGATACGGTTCGTGTCATTGCCGGATACGCTGACGCCATCGTGTTGCGACATCCATCTGAAGGGGCAGCGAAGCTAGCTGCTGAATTCGTTGATATTCCTGTCATCAACGCCGGTGACGGTGCCGGACAGCATCCGACACAAACACTCTTAGATTTGTATACAATGCGAGAGAATGTCGGACTCGATGAAATCACCGTTGGAATCGCTGGTGATTTAAAATATGGTCGCACGGTTCACTCACTTGCCGCAGCATTGAGTAATTTTGATGTTCGACAGCATTTCATCAGCCCTGAAAGTCTTCAGCTCCCTCGAAATATACGATATGATCTTCATGACTCCGGCTCACAGGTGCGTGAACATACAGATATTGAGTCAATACTTCCCGAACTTGATGTCTTATATGTCACACGAATTCAGCGTGAGCGGTTCCCAGATGAAAATGAATATCAAAGAGTCGCTGGACAATATCGTGTCGATACTGATATTTTATCACATGCAGACGATAATTTGACCGTGATGCACCCGCTCCCGCGAGTTGATGAAATCGCGCCAGAGGTGGATACGACCGAACATGCGGCGTATTTCGAGCAAGCACACAATGGGGTACCGGTTCGAATGGCGCTGCTTGATGCATTGATTGGGAGGGCAAAATGAACGATCGTGAGCCAAATCAAAAGGAGAGTAAGGAATCTGTCAGTGATGCCGTGCCAAGAGCAAGGAAAATCGATGATCAACAATTACGTGTCTCGAAGATTCGTGATGGGACTGTGATTGATCATCTTACCGCTGGAGAAGCACTAAATGTTCTTGCCATTCTTGGGATTGATGGGTCAAGCGGTGAGGGTGTCTCTGTCGGTATGAATGTTATTTCTGACCGCTTGGGAAGAAAAGATATTGTTAAAGTCGAGGATCGTGAGCTAAGTCAATCTGAAGTCGACGTACTTGCGGTGATTGCTCCTGAGGCAACAATCAATATTATCCGAGATTACGCGGTTGTCGATAAAAAACGAATTGAGCGCCCGACGGCGGTCACTGGACTTCTTTTTTGTCCCAATCGAAACTGTATTACAAACGCTAATGAACCGATTAACACCCGTTTTATTGTCCTTGATGAAGGGCTACAGTGTGATTACTGTGGATCGATTGTGCGTGAAAGCGAAGTACCAACATATCTTGATGTTGCATAATTGATCATACAGTTATTCCACTGGTTGTATCGAGATACCCTGTTGCATCCCGATGTGCGCAGGTGGACTGATATACAAATTCCAAGATACGTACTTGTGAACGACTCCATGCTACTCAGCCGCTACATCTGCTGTATCGGTTTTCTTGAGCGTGAGGTTTCCTGTTTCGATAACGCGCTTTCCATCCACAACCCCTGATGCGCTAATGGGGCTAAATTACTAAATCATTAATATGTATCAGAACGATATGACAATTACATATGTCGAGACGAGCAAAAATTATTGTCGTAGTTGCTGTTATTGCATTGACATACACAATCCTCGCGAGTCGTTCTGACGGTGATAGTACCAGTTAGGTTCACAGTAGTTGCACAACGACATGTGAGAGATTGCAGATAATATTGATATCAGACCGTACACGAAGAGATGACCAACTCACAGCATTTTGCGGTGTGCTTGCTGGTATGATATGTTAGATTATTATTTTTATCGTGGCTTATTTGAGATCAAAATCTCACCCGAGTGTCGATTGTCATCTTAGAATAACGGTAGAATCATGGAACTGGTATCCGAACGACTGATACGCACCGCAGCGATATCCTGAGATAAATATATGTATGGGGTCGTAACGCGGAACGAAGAAGAAATTGAGTGGGACGACTTCGGTATTGGATTTTATGAGGTGAAAGATGTGAGTGGGCGTGCTGCTGAACCTCTCTCAGATGCAGTCAATATGGTCTCCTGTTTTGGTGATAATACAGCGGCGAACTCAGATCCAGAATTGGTGCCAATTAATGAAGATGGTACCCTTGCGACGCGAGAGCAGCCATATTTTGATTGGGGGTATATTTGTCCGACGCATGACAAATATCGAAATGGCTTACTTGAGATCATCGAAGATAGCGCGGCGGTAAATGATGCTGTTCGACTTGATGACGTTGGGTTTCCGCGAGAGGGATATTGTAGGTGCGACCGATGTCAACGACAGTTTGATAACAGCACCGCAGAAACGTGGCAATCGTGGCGCGATGATATTATTACAGAATTTGTTGAGACAGCAACGGCATTAATTCCAGGACGGACATATTTTACATTATATCCAGACCCATACCCGGGGCATCTTTCTGAACGCAGCGGTATCAATGTTGAACGAATCGCTAAGTATGTTGATGAATTTGTGATACCATTATATGACATTCACTATGGAACCACATACTGGCTAGAAACGATTGTGAAGGGATTTCAAAGCCGAATCGATTCAATTGAACGCGATGTGGACATTTCTGTTGAATTATATGCAGTTGATGTCGATGTTGATGATCTTATACACGCCACGGAGGTGGCAGATGCATACAGCACAAATGTATACTTCGGGTATGATGCCTCAAACGCAGCTGCAGCATTACGACGAATGAACGCTGATAACCGCGATGGAGTGACTCATCGACCTGACTAGTGGAGAGTTGAGTTGCGGATATATTAGATCTAGAATGTTCCAGCGAGATAAGCAACCACAACAAGTCCGGCGATAAAGATGAATATCGCAAACATAAATAATCCAATGAGAAGACGGCGTTGTGTTGGGGTCGGATCAGCCATTATTCCGTATATTGCCAGCCGACGAAATAACGATATCTAAAGAATATTCACATGAACTCATGCGATTGAATCAAAACAATAACTAACATATATTAATTTTCTATAGGCGGAACAGGGCGAGAACCCCGAATTTTGACGTTGAGCTTATCAAAATACGAATTAACTGATAGAATCGATTGCGCAACATTATTATTATCATCGATTACAGCATGACCTGAGTGCCCCACCAGCTAATCCAGGTCCTGTCGGAACGGATATCTCGCCGTCACTGATAGATACCGGATTCGCTGTAAGATCATCCGCAAGCATTGATCCTGTGGCGAGACCACATGCACGTGCGTTTGAGCCTGAGCCGGGGAGCGCCGCAGCAATATGAACTGCCCCCATACGAGCAATTACACCATCGATTGTTGTCGTAACAACAGTATCGATATCGACGGCTTCTGCCTTACGTGCGACTGCAAGCGTCTGTTTTGGACCACCAAGTGCCATTGGTTTACAAACAATAATATCGGCTGCATCGGCAGCAAAAATCTGCTCTGGGCTAGTTCGATTCATCGATTCATCAACTGCAATATCAACGCCACGACCACGGAGTAAAGCATGTCCATCGAGATCTGATGCTGGGAGAGGCTGCTCAATATATGCAATATCGACTGTCCGTGCCGTTTCAAGAAACCGCTCAGCAGTAGTTCTATTCCACGCACCATTAGCGTCAACGCGGAGTGTGATGTCTTCCCCGACTGCCGATCGAGCAGCAATGACTCTGTTACAATCAGACTCAATATCTCTGGCGCCAACTTTTAATTTAATTGTCGTATATCCATCTTCAACTGCTGATTCTGCTTTTTTATATGTCTGCTCGGAGTCACAATCACCAATCGTTGCATTGACTGGGATCGATGTAGCTGGTGTGTCTGTCGAGAGAAACCTGGCGAGTGAACTGTCATGATGGCGAGCCATCGCATCAACACAAGCTAACTCAATTCCATGATGTGCCGCTGATGTTGTATCTGGTGTTATTTCCGATGCTAATGTTGATGTTGATGTTGATGTGCTGTCCGTTGAAACTGAGCGAAGAGCATCCTGACAATCGGGATAGCGCTCTGTCCAGCCAGGAAGTGGTGTTGCCTCGCCAATGCCGACAGTGCCATTAATATCTACACACACGACATGTCCGCGCCGTTGTTCGATATCACCTACAGCCGTTGAGAGTGAGCGTGATAACTCAAGGGTGAATGGATCGATCTTAATAGAGGCTGTCTCAAGACAATCTAATTCGTTCATTATACTACTGGAAGTGTTTTGATAGCAAGTCCAATACTAAATAAGAGTGCATATCCAGCCAGTAGTTTTCCAACCCGCTCAAGCGTTGGGTTGAGCATATCACCGGCAGTTTCGGTGCATATAGTATGCATAAGTGATAGCGCAATTGGTAGCGTCACAAGTGGAAGTCCCACAGCAAGTGTGTATGCTGTGCGAGACAGAAACCAGATTGGGACGCTGTATGCAAGTATCAACAGTGTGATGAACTCTGCGCGCGCGAAAGTATACCCATATCGAACTGCGAGCGTTCGCTTTCCCGTCGTTGCGTCTTCATCACGGTCGCGAACATTATTTACGACAAGAATGTTTGTCGAAAGTGCAGCAATTGGCAGCGATGCAACGATAGCCGTCAATGAAACTGTCCCAGCGGGAATTCCAAGCGGAAATGTGCCTGCAGTAAGTGCCGCTGCTTGAACATAGTACGTTCCAGTCACAGCAATGAGACCAAAGAAGACAAACACAAACACATCACCAAGACCATGATATCCAAGCGGGTATGGTCCACCGGTGTATGCAATTCCTGAGCCGACGGAGAGAAGCCCAACGATTAGGATCGGAATTCCACCAACCCACACAAGGGTCGCACCAACAAGAATGGCAATTGTAAATGTAAGATACATCGCTCGCTTGACTGCGGGGGGATCGATGAGTCCACCTGCGGTCACACGGGTGAATCCTTCGCGATCAGCGGTGTCTGCACCCTTGAGTGCATCATAGTAATCATTCGCAAAATTCGTCCCAATCTGAATAAGAGCAGCACCAAGTAATGCAGCAAGTGCTGGGAGTGGGGCGAAAACACCGTCATGAATCGCAACCCCAGTCCCAACAAGAATAGGAGCCGCCGCTGCTGGAAGTGTCTGTGGGCGTGCTGCCATCACCCATGCCTTCTGACGGCTAATAGACTGTGTCTGTGCGCTCATTAACTACATTTATTCGCTGTGGCTGCGTGAAACTTCGGTTCATCAAGTGACTTTCTTCTCACGCGAGATTGTATCCTTGAGAAGTGTGATTGTCGTATCTACACACAAGTGGTGATGAAAGACGGGATAGATCAATGTTAATCAGTAGTGCCACGGATATGATGAGAAATCTGGGTCACGCCCTTCTAAGAATGCGTTCCGACCTTCGCGTGCTTCATCAGTCATATAGGCAAGTCGGGTTGCTTCACCTGCGAATACCTGCTGACCAACAAGACCATCATCGGCAAGATTGAATGCATATTTTAGCATGCGCATCGCTGTTGGCGATTTTGTCGCCATTTCATTTGCCCACTCAATCGCAATATCCTCTAATTCTGCATGCGGGATCGCCTCATTTGCCATTCCCATCTCAACCGCTTCAGCAGCGGAATATGTTTTTCCACGGAAAAATACCTCTCGTGCCTTTTTCTGTCCGATTTGCTTGGCAAGATATGCTGATCCAAATCCACCGTCAAATGAGGCAACATCCGGATCTGTCTGAAGGAATTTGGCGTGTTCTTTCGATGCAAGGGTGAGATCACAGATAACATGTAATGAATGTCCACCGCCAACAGCCCATCCTGGAACAACAGCAACCACTGGCTTCGGCATAAATCTGATCAGTCGTTGCACCTCAAGGATGTGGAGTCGTCCTGCTTTTGCCTCACGGACGAGTGTGTCCTCATCATCTGCTGGCTCATCATCATCACGATATTCATATCCAGACTCACCGCGGACAGACTGATCACCGCCAGCAGAGAATGCCCATCCACCATCATCCTCTGATGGACCATTCCCAGTGAGAAGAATACACCCAATATCTGCCTGCTTGCGCGCGTGATCAAGGGCAGCATACAATTCATCAACGGTTCCTGGGCGGAATGCATTCCGTTGCTCTGGACGATCAAATGCAATTCGGACGACTGGGACCTCATGTCCGCGATGATAGGTAATGTCATCAAATACTTCGGTCCCCTCGACGTCATCCCATTGTGCGGGGTCGAAAAGCTCTGAAACCATACTGACATGCCAGCGCGGACACGAGAAAAGGATTCGCCTCTTGACTCAGACCTATTTATCTGATATTTTGATATCCTCCCAGCGCTAAAGCGCGACGTTTTGTTATCATTTTTCTGTAATACCAGCGCTCAATTATCAAGAATGCGCTTAATCACACGATCATGTAATTGCTCTCGAACGCGATGGCTTGACTCAGAGTCAGTGACGACTTCGATAACGTGTGATCCAGTGGTTGTCGTTGCCTCAGTAAATGCTGTGTGAAATCCATCACGATCTGTGCCACGGACCCGCGCAAATGAGAGGTCGTAGATATCCTCAGTCGGTTCAAAATCAAGTCCATGTGGTGTGACAAACTGAGTTGTGAATGGTGGGTCATACGATTCGATTGGGAGTTTGTGAAAGATTCCACCCCCATCATTATTGATTAGAACAATGGTTGCTGTGACATCACAACGTTCGAGTGCTGCGAGTCCATTCATATCGTGATAATACGCGAGATCACCCGTTATTGCAATGAGATGCTCAGTGGTGGCAAGGGCTGAGCCAGCACCGAGTGCTGTCGAAACAATACCGTCAATCCCTGATGCTCCGCGATTTCCAAGGACTGTCCTATTCTGCGTTGTTGGACTTCCAAAGCGGTCAAGATCCCGAACCGGCATTGAGTTCGAGACAAAAATTGTTGCGGGATCCGGTGCTGCTGTCATTACATCCGAAAGAATACGACCCTCACAGAACCATCTATCACTCTCATTGCTACCCTCCTCATCCGTATCTTCAATCATATCATCGGTCGATGAATCCGAGTTAGTCGCTGCTAGAGACTGATGAGCGAAGGAGTCAGTGTTAGCGAGTACGTCTGTATGCGCCTTATCAGCTTCAATCCAACGTTGTCGCCATGTTGATGATCCAGGAGTATTGAGAGCTCTTGATAGCTGCCATAGAAGCTGTGTTGGATCAGCAACAACGATATCTGTCGCAGTGAATGTTGCCTCACGCCACTCTCCAGCAGGGTCGACAAGATACTGAGTCGGTGATGTGGATTCAAGATACTGTCTGAGTGGCTTTGATGTAGGTGAAGCGCCAAACCGAAGCACAACATCTGGATCTGGCCACTGATCCCATAACTCGCTAGTAAGATAGCCATCGTATCCACCAATAATTGGTGTTGTTCGAGTCAGCCCACCGTAACGAATGCCTGAAAGTGGATCCGCAAGAACGGGGAATCCGCTTGCATGTGCAAACGCCGCTACTGCCTCAGGATCAACTCCGGGTATCGTCATCGGACCAACAACGATGAGTCCACGAGATGTTGAAAGCGACTGTGCTATTCTATTAACGCTATTCTCATCGAGCACTCGATTACCTGTCGTCGACTCAACAAATGCACCATCACGACCTGTAATTGACTCTTCGGACAGGTCATCAGGGATATCTCCCGGCACTGGCGTTGGTTCAAGTGGCTTCCGGAAAGAGAAATTTAGATGAACCGGTCCAGCTGGCGTGTCTGTCGCAGTCATAATTGAACGTGCTGCTGTCGTCCGGAGTGATCGGAGTTTTCTTGCTGTCGGTTCAGGCTCCCCAATGTCATGAAACCACCTGACTGCATCGCCATAGAGCTTTGTTTGATCGACGGTCTGATTTGCACCAGAGTCATGTAATTCTGGAGGGCGATCAGCGGTTAATACTAGAAGCGGGACGCGTGCCTGTGAAGCTTCGATAACTGCAGGGTGATAGTTTGCCGCTGCTGTGCCTGAGGTACAGACTACAGGGGTAACCGACCCAGTTCTTCTTGCCCGTCCAAGCGCAAAGTATGCAGCAGAACGCTCATCTAAGTGTGAAAAAGTCTCGATACTATCATGACGGTCAAAAGCAACCGTGAGTGGTGTTGATCGACTTCCCGGCGAGATACAGACAGTATCAACACCACTAGCGGCAAGTTCTGAAACGAACGTGCGTGCCCACAAGGTATTCTGATTTGGCGCGCTCATCACTCGGTGTCGTCTATGTTTGTGTTTGTGTCTGCGTCTACGTCTGCGTCTGCGTCTGAAGTCGGTTCCATTGTTGTATTCGACTGTGAATTTGACTCTGACGGAACTGTTGTATCTGGTGTAGATATTGATGTCGAAGCGGACTCATTCATCGTATCATCGACAGTACCCTGTGTGTGCGTAGATATTTCGGATTGTGCTTGATTGATTGTATCATCATCTGCATCATTACTTTCGAGCTCATCAAGAATTGGTCGGTATTTTAGTTGAACCTCATCCCACTCACTGTCGGGATTTGAATCTGCGACGATTCCGACGCCGGCAAAAAGTGTGGCGGCATCGTCATGGGCGACTGCTGATCGAAGCGCAACCACAAAGGTACCATATCCGGCAGCATCAATCCATCCAACAGGCGCAGCATACCATCCTCGATCAAATGGCTCTGTCTCGCGAATCGTCTCAGCAGCCGTTGTTGGTGGGAGTCCTCCTACCGCCGGTGTTGGATGTAATGCTTCAACGAGTGAAAGTGCATGTTTATGCTCTTCAAGAGTCGCGGTGATTGGCGTCCACAGATGTTGAACGGTCGCCAGTTTGCGAACGCGTCGAGAATCACTTGTGATAGCAGTTGCATACGGCGAAAGTTGTTCACGAATTGTCTCAGCAACAAGTTCGTGTTCATGAACATTTTTTTCATCGCGTGCAAGTTCTGCAGCAAGCCATTCATCTTCAGCGGTCGTTTCGCCACGACCAGTTGTCCCAGCAAGTGCACCAGTCTCAACGGTGCGACCACGAACAGAGACGAGTCGTTCTGGCGTTGCCCCGAAGAAAGCCGGGGACTGAGACGTATTGTGTATATCCTCAGACCCTACTGTAGTCATTGCATTAACATCTGTATGTATTCTCTGGTCGACCGGTGTGTCGGGTACCGGTTCGATGATAAACCGGTAACACGAGGGATAGTGCTCACCGAGACGGGTAATAATATCACCAAGCACTGGTGTCTCCTCAAGTTCAACTTCGAGTGCCTGTGCAAGAACAACTTTTTGGAGATTATCAGCAGAAATTCGATTAATAGCTGCAGTGACGCCACGATTCCATGCGTCCCGGGATGTGCGTCGATGACGGCATGTGACACCTGGCGGAGATCGAGAATTGTTTGTTGACTCAAGCGTTTTTACTCGCTCAATTTCCTGACTCAATCGATACTCAACAGCATCAGGTGTCGCACCGGGATCCACAGCATTGACTGTTATCCACGCATGTGAATCATTATCAGCGGTGTCTGTCTCGGTATGCGTGTCTGTTGACCATGTTATCTGTACTCGCGGAAAAATAAATTGTGCATTGGGGAACTGCTTCCATGGCTTGCTATCTGCGCGTTCAGCATGGAAGGCAAAACCACCAAAAAGACGGGGGCGAGCGACCTCACTCCCTGCATGGACATCACCGGTACTAAACAGCGATTCAGCAGCATCACGGACAGACTCAAATCGATCAGAGCCTGTGGCAACAATCGTCGCTGCAGCACCACTTCCAAGCACTGTTGTCTCGTCTGGTGCACTCCAGACAACTCGAGGTGAGGTTGCAATATCAAATATATCCCGAACTGAAGATGACAATGAGGGAATGCGGGCTGACCGACTGACGAGAGTGACATCGTCAAGTCTGGTCTGGCGTGATTCCATCATTTGTATTCAGGTTTTCATCCTCTTTTACCTGACTATCGTGGTCATACAATAGCCTATTAGTCAGGATATATCTCATATATTAGCTATATCTCATCATCTCTCAGCAAATGGAGATTCGACAAAGGAATTATAATACTGGGTGAAAATAGCTCACATGATTACATAGAGATTATTGAGCAGGTTTTTGATTCTGCGTGCTTAGCTATTGATTTTACAAACTATTCTGGTAGAATGGAAATTTATATATTTCTTATTGAAAACGAAAGCTCTCTCAATCGAAAATTACTGGCGTAGGGTTTAAATAAACCCGATTCAAAGACCGAATACTCAGATGCCAAATGTAGATATTAACGTCCCCGAGCATCTCGAAACGCAGATTGCACAACTTGTCGATAAGGATGAGTTCGTCGATCGTGAAGAAGCAATTGAGGAACTCCTCTCAACTGGTATTCGAGCATTTAAAACAAGTGGACCGATGGATGATGAGGATCGATTCGAAGATGATGGTATGATGGGTCACGAAGACGAGTACGTCTTTTAATTGGTGTGGCATAAATCACCAACAACCCTTAAATTTCGCTCTGTTGTATCAATACGTATGCACAAGGATGAACTACTAGAACTGCATGAGCAGATGCTAACGATTAAACAAAATTTCGCTGGACGTGAGAGCGTTGATGATAATCTTTTTGAGACATATGATAACCTCGATGTCAATCCATCGCATGTACATAAATCAAAGAGTGAACACAAACATGCAGTATTTGTCCTTGGGAATGCGCTTGCTACAGTCATGAGTGAAGATGAATTCTCTAATGCTGGTCGTGTTGGAAAACGAATGAAAGAGTTAGCTGAGGACGCTGAAGGAAAACTCTGAATTATGACCGGTTAACGGTTGAGGAACACAGCTGTGGTGTATCAACTAGGCTTTTTATCCCCTCCAACGCTCCAGCGTCTTGTCGTTATTGCTGTTACAGCCATAGCTGTGCTCACGATTGTCTGGATTAGACGAACGCAGACACATGGTAATGATGACCACGGTCATAGTGGCATACAGCTTCAAGATCGATTTATTCTAGGCATTCCGTGGGGAACGATCCTCACGATTGTATTTGTCAGCCTGGTGTATCTTTTTCTTCAGGATGGCTTGACGCACTGGCGTCGTCCGATTACAATTCCATTTCGTGCATGGTCATATTTTTATCCACTTGGAATGCTGACAGCAGCATTCACACACAACGGTCCCGGGCACTTGCTTGGAAATCTCTTTGGAACGCTTGCTGTTGCACCGCTCGCTGAATACGCATGGGGTCACTTCCCACATGCACGCCGAGCACAGTCATCTTCATATAGTTCGATAAGGATGAATCCATATGCCCGTGTTCTTGCTGTACCGTGTACTGCTGTGATTGTCGGTCTTATTGGGACCGTCTTTGGACTAGGTCCGGTCATTGGATTTTCAGGAGTTGTATTTGCCTTCGTTGGGTTTGCAGTGATTATATACCCACTTGGGACGGCATTAGCGCTGATAGGTGCTGATGCAATCGGGGTGTTTATAACTGCTGTGCAGTCGCCCACACTCACTGCTGGTGGTCGGTCAGCGTATCTTTCGCCATGGTGGGCTGATATCGCTATTCAAGGACATGCGCTTGGGTTGCTTATGGGCGTGTTACTTGGGCTTGTCGTTATTCGTTCACGACAACTAGATGAACAATCGCGTCCACGTGCTCTTCGACTCTGGGTTGGAGTCGTGCTTGTTGGGATTCAGCAGTCACTGTGGGCGGTATATTGGTATCGAGGCGGAGATACATATGTTCTTTACCGAGCAGTTGGCGTGGCGCTTGTGATTATACTCGCAGTTGTTGTCACGATTGCTGTCATGACAAATCTAAATACACGTGTACACGCAGGCACAAGCACAAATACAGATACAGGTCCACCTGTCTCGCGTGATAATAAAAATGAAAACCATGGTCTCAACGGAAAGTGGCGAGTAGCTACCGGGGTCCTTCTAATTACGACCGCTGCACTCGCCGGACCGGCGATTCCATATAACCTGTACACAACTGATAATGAGTCATTGCCAGGCGACACAGTTGTCGTCCGAGATTATAAGCTGACATACGCAGAAGGGGTTGAAAATGGGCTTGTCTCCGCATTTAATTTGACAGCCTTTGGTGAGACGACAACAGTCACCACCTCGGGAGTGATCATTCAAAGCGCTGATCGCGGTATTTGGACAACAGCAGTTTCAACAGGTCGATTAGCGTTTGCTGGGCAATCAACTGTTTCGCTTGGAGGACCAGGCTGGCGAACACCGGTACATATCAGCCGAACTGGCTGGACGGCAGGTGGAAATGGGACCGCATATCGAGTCAACGCCTCGATTGGGAATGCACCCACGACAAATGGAGATGCCGATAAGACAAATAAACAATTACGGAGTCAAACAGTTCTATATCTTTCAGACCCAGTTACCGCGGCACCACAACTTGCGAATAAAACCGTCACGATTGTACCAAAAAAAACGACATACGAACTCCGAGTAAATGCATCAAATCGAACGAAAACAGCACCACTCCCACCAACAAATACCTCAGTGACTATCAGTGGGTTGCAGTTCGAACGAAAATCAAAAATAATCTATGTCTCGTATGAGCAGACCCGAATTGCACTGTTCGAAGCAGAAACATATAATTAGTTTCAAGCGATTAAAAACCAATATATCGCAGAACCGATGAGCAAGATCTGCGCCGCAGTAAACGACCACGGGTCAGGTGACCCGTGGAACTCTCGCTGTTTCCTTTAGAATACAAAGAATACCTGATCTTCAGGCCTGTCCCTTACTCATAACTTCACAGCATCCCACCATGTCGTTTGAGCCGCTGTTGAGGAGGATTTGAGACATATCCTGATGACTGATAGTATTAGTGCGAGTCCTTACCGCCGTGATTATTCGTGTCGGTGATAGGAGACGCTGAACCCGCGTTATTCGACACCGCCGGTGAAACTATTCGAACTAATCACTATAATACGCCGACCAGGGTTGCTAATCGGGCTACAGGGGCTGCTCAAACCAGGGCAACTTGTCGTTGGCATACCCGGCTGCTCGGGATGAGACTTCCAAATCCCGACAATAAAAGCAATTTTTACTGCTTCGCCCCGTCCATCTCGTCGGGATGACTCATAAGTAAAAGACAGGTCTTCACACGCGGGAGGATGTCAGTCTCAGGCTTGAGCGCAAAAATATGACTGTGAGTATGGCGTATGTGAGTCTATTCCTCAGTGGAGTTACTCACAGTTATATCAGTATCAGTCCAGTTGATTCGATAGACTTCCGTGTCAATATTCGTTGAGCTAGCATCATGAAACTCAAATTGGCGATTGAGAGTAAATGATGCCTCAAACGCATGTGTTATTATTCCGCCTTCATCGGCGACGAAAGATTCAATAAATGACTGTGACCCACTATTATGGATTGAATATGATACATCTGCAATCCGTGCCGCTGTTGTAAGGAAGGCTCGATCTGTGTGTTTCTGCCCATGTTGTGCGCCAAATGGTGGATTCATCACAACAGTTACAGGGTCGCTGTTTTGTATCGCCTGTGAATGAAAAGACAATTGTGTTGCATCCGCCAGGATCCATTCAATGCTAGCTGTTGTACCGACACGAGATTGATTTGTCTGTGCTATCTGGAGTGCTGACCGATCTATATCAATGCCAATAATTTGATTAGGACCTCGGAATGCTGCCCCAAGAGCCAACATTCCAGTCCCAGTGCCGAGGTCGATAATAGTTCGATCAATAATGTCATCTTGAAGATCAGCGATATGGATGACATGAGCAGCAATCTCAGGTGGTGTGGGATATTGCTCAAGTTTAATCTGAGGAGACTCAAATCCCGAAACAACCGCTAACTCCGTTTCAAGGCTCGCTTTACTTGACATCTATATCTGTCTTTTTATCATAATTTAGTCGATCTGGATGCATGTGTTTGAATCTACAGCAACTAACAAATTGACATTTGCGTTAACGCTCGCCTGGTGCTTATTCTTTGTTTCCCACGTGGGGCACACTCTGCTTCCAGCGTGGACGGACACTCACACTCAAACCGCCACCTTTCGGGCGCTCGGCTACACTATGGTCAGAGCCACTGCACCAACAACTATATTTAGGTCATGTTAGGATCGTTCGGAAACCCCGGCTGCGACGGCGCGTATCCACGGTCTGAAGGCCGTGGTATTGCGCCTGTATTACCTGTAATTCGCTCACAGGAAAAACATATCTTGAGTTTGAATGATGTTGCCCTCAGTCAGCAGAACATGATCATACGTATCACGTTCTATGCATGCATACCCACTCATTATCATGTGTTTGTATACTTTAGCACAGGTAGTGTGGTATAAATATATCGCGAAGACTTAAATTATCCCTTCACCACAGGATTTATATGGAGCGCCCGAGTCGCCAGCGTCAGCGTGAGCAGGAGACAGAGCAGACGTCTGATGAACGGCTCACATGTCCTGAATGTGAATCAGGAGATGTTGTTACTGATGCTGACCAAGGTGAGTTGGTATGTAATGACTGTGGGTTGGTCTTGGACGAACGACAAATCGATAGGGGTCCCGAGTGGCGAGCATTTAATCACTCTGAACGGCAGTCAAAGTCCCGCGTTGGGGCACCGATCACAGAGACAATGCATGACCGTGGATTGACAACAACAATTGACTGGAAGGATAAAGACGCGTATGGACGGTCACTCTCATCTGAAAAGCGCTCACAGATGCACCGACTACGCAAGTGGCAGGAGCGAATCAGAACAAAAGACGCTGGTGAGCGTAATCTTCAGTTTGCACTTTCAGAGGTTGATCGTATGGCATCTGCGCTTGGTGTTCCACGATCAGTTCGTGAAGTTGCATCCGTTATATATCGTCGTGCATTGAATGAAGACCTGATTCGGGGGCGGTCAATTGAGGGTGTCGCTACCTCCGCATTATACGCTGCATGTCGTCAAGAGGGAATCCCGCGCTCACTCGATGAGGTCGCTGAAGTCTCCCGGGTTCCACAGAAAGAAATTGGGCGGACATATCGGTATATCTCTCAGGAACTTGGACTTGAATTACGACCTGTTGACCCGAAACAATTTGTTCCTCGGTTTTCCTCCTCACTTCATTTATCAGAGGAAGTGCAGTCGAAAGCGACTGAAATCATTGACGTTTCTGCTGAACAGGGTCTGCTTTCAGGGAAGTCCCCAACTGGGTTTGCTGCTGCTGCTATCTATGCTGCGTCATTATTGTGTAATGAAAAAAAGACACAACGTGAAGTCGCTGATGTTGCCCAGGTCACTGAGGTGACCATTCGAAATCGATATCAAGAGCAGATTGAAGCGATGGGATTCCAATAACGCACATAGAGTCTATCAATACTGGGATCTCAATCGCAAGCGCGTGCGCTCAAATTGATGAGAAATACAGAATTCATGATGAGAGTCGACAGGACGTCGACCACAATACTGCTAATCTAGCTGTTTGATGCGTTCTTATAATCGCTGGAGGTTGGTCGCACGTGGACCTTTATCAGCCTGCTCGATATCGAATTCAACTTCTTGTCCCTCCTCAAGATCCGGACCACCGACGTCTTCCATGTGGAAGAAGACGTCCTCTTCAGAGTCTTCGCTTTCGATAAAACCATATCCGCCCGTGTCGTTGAAGAACGCAACCGTGCCTTTCGCCATTGCACATATAATGAAGTAAAGGTGATATATAATACTTGTGTCATCAAGCCAAAATAACGTGTGATGAATTTAAAATGACGGCTGACAATTAACACGGTTGAGCGTGAGAAGTCTATATGCTCGTACAATCGCTCATCGAAATCTGGCAGATAATACTTGATATCGGCGGACCGTTTATTATTCCAGTTGGATTCTTTTTTTCGGGTGTCGTCGGATATCTTGTATTACTGTATCTTGGACGCGCTGGCATAACGAATACAGAAAGTCCGGATAGTGATGCCACCCCCCAACATCAGGGAGATCAGATTACGAAGATTGATGAAAACGGTGATAATATCGAGACATCAGAGTCAATACATACTGATGACCGTGGTGATGGTTCAACAACTGAGGCTGATATGAGCACTGATATTCCTGAGTAGTCTACGTGTATACAAGATGCAAGTAGCATATCAGTAGATTTTTTGATATTCTCTCCACGCTAAATAACAGGGTTTTCGCCTCGAAGTTTTTCTAATCACCAGGAGTCTGATTAAAATGTTGCTAATTTTGTTATCATGATAATCGCTGTGAGTAGAGGAAATAATCATGGTACATGCCAGATGCCACGTTGACGATCCAGGACATTCCCAACAAGCACATGTGGCAGTGCAATGATGCTAATGAACACACTCCAAAACGCAACTAACCCGAAGGAGATCGATTCACTTGGGACTGGATTCGGCACAACCCACCAGAATCCAACAGCGACAATCGCCGTTGCAAGCGCACCAGCAATCAATACGACCCATGCACGAAGCGCAACACCCCCCGCAGATACAGTAGTTCCACCAAGGAGGTCTGACCCTTGTGTTGTATTCGTTTCAATATTAAGTTCACGTGCAACCTGCCGCATTGAGTACCACAACGGGAAGTACAATCCAACAGCAACAACGACAGGAACGACTGCAAAATATCCAATGAGCAATATTGTCTCAGCAGCATCAACCATCCACCCGCTTCCATCGACTGTGCGATGCAGGTATCCGGCACCGAGATGCCCAATGACCGTTGCGGCATAGCCAACCCCAATGATGATGCGGGTAACGTCGAAATAACGTGCAATGCCAGTAAGCCCACCAGGGTCAACCATCCCAATCATAAGCGAACTAAACGTATGAAATGTCTCGGGAAAAACGACAATCGGTACAGCCATGACCGCGCCACCACGGGCAGCAACTGCAAGCAACTGATGTGCTCGCGATTGGATATGACCAGTTCCTGCTGTTATCTGCAAGGCATAGAGATCACCACCGCCACCCTTTGCAACGGCAATCGCGATTGCAATTGCAAGTCCGATAACAGGTGCGAGCACAAACACAGCGATAAATACTGCTGCCACGCATAGATATCCAGCAATATATTTCCCTCGAAATCGCATCGCTCGACGACGAAGATTCGCAAAGTGCTCATATCCACCATGTGGAAGATTTAATGCAACCATTCCAAGTAAGTAAATTGCTGCTTGGGTTTGAAGCGTCAGTGTAATACCGGCGAAATGAACACAAATAAAAATTGCAATAAGTCCAGTCAGTGTGGCTCGCGAAATCATCATCATTGTTGATCCCGCACTCACCGCAAATTGACTCCGAATAGAACTCATTACATACTATTGTATCACCGGATTGATTCATGCGCTAGCCCAAATTTTGAGGGGTTTAATATCCACAGGCTAATTCCCCGTAGTAAGAAACAAATCCTGAAAGCGGTAGGTAAGCAAGATAGAGTAGTTCGATATAGTAGCTCAATAGTCTGATGCTGAATTGCACACTCAAAGAACGATTAGATGTAATATCAAAAATATACTATGTCATCATATAGCGTACATTTTTGCCTTTTGATTTGCATAATTAAATTATGCCAGACGGCATTCGAACTGAACTAGCGGTTCATAACCCAACGAATTGTCCAGTGTCAACCATTTCGGCGACACAGGAGGGATCTGTAACGGATATCAACTGGACAGGACAGGGCGCAGATGAGACTGTTACTGAAGAGTTTCGTGTCTCACAGGACATCAGTTCTGCCGTCGAATCAGACTTTGAGTGTGCTGAGCCAGTTGTTGATGTTGGGGATGAGCGCGTATATCGATTCAAACGGAATCATGAAGAAGCATGTGCGTGTGAAATTGTTGAATCATCAGGCGCCCCCGTTGCCGACGTTCGTGCTCGCTCCGGTGTGCTCCATTTAACGCTCCATCTTGAGAGCGTGGATAAGCTTCGGACAATCGTTGATAAACTCGATGACGCTGCAGAGCGGGTTGAACTCCGATATCTTGTCCATGCGGACGCGAGCGGAGGCTCGGACGAACCTGATCGGGCGCTTGTTGATCGTGGGGCATTGACCGATAGACAACAGGAAGTCCTGCAAACTGCTTACAGTATGGGCTATTTTCAATACCCTCGTGACGCGAATGCAACGACCGTTGCTGATGAACTTGGCATTGGTCTCTCGACATTCACTGAACATCTCGCGGTTGCACAACGGAAACTACTCTCAGAGCTACTTTCACAACGAGTGTGATATACAATAACAATACGTTATGATGAATCCTTAGCTATTCATGCTCGTTGAATAAAAGCTCAATCTCTCATCACCACCCATCAACTGTTGATTGTAACCCACTAAGAAGCGCATCAACATCCTCACGCGTATTATACACATGCAATGAAGCACGAATGGAGTCAGCAGGGTCAGGGAGCGTTCGAACAACAATATCATGCTCAGCATTCAGTCGGTCAACGACTGTCTGTGGATTTTCAACGTGGACTGTCACCAACCCGGATTCAGGATTTGATGGACTCACAAGTCGGTCAGATGGGATATTTGCAGATGCTCGTGTGGTGAGCATATTGATATGTGATTGAATTGTATCTGTTCCAATATCCTCAATAATCTCAATCGCGCTTTCTAAAGCGGTGTACGGTGCCGTATTTGTTGTTCCGACCTCAAATCGCGCTGCACCGGATTTTAATTCATATTGTGATTCTTCATCGCCGGGTGAAACGACACTTCTGTATCCAATCGCTGCTGGATCAAGATCGTCGATGACGGAGTCATCAATATATAGAATTCCGCCTCCCCAAAGACCAAGCATCCATTTGTGACTTGCCATCGCAACAGCGTCCGCATCCCACTGAGTCACATCGAATGAGCGCTGACCAGGAATCTGGACGGCATCAACAAGCACAAACGCACCAGCATCATGAGCGTCCGCAACAAGTGCCTCAACGGGAAGTATAGTTCCATAGTTCCATGTTAATGCGCTGAGACAAACAAACGAGGCATCAGAAACAGCATCCCGGTATGCGTCTCGATCAATACGACCATTCTGCGTTGGAACGACACGAACATCGCAGCCACGACGCTCCAGTCGCTCCCATGGTAGAACACCTGCGGGATGTTCAAGATCTGTTCGGACAATTACATCGCCAGGCTCCCATGAAAGCGCCCCGGCGACCCGATTGATGCCATCACTTGTGCTCTGTGTCAGTGCAATTTCTTCGGGACAGGCACCAAGAAAATCAGCAACTGTCGAGCGAATATCATCATACCGATCAAATGCATGCGGATATGGACCTGGGTCACTAGCGACGCCCCATTCATGCATCTCAATCGCATTTTGTGCTGCCTGGACGACCGACTGTGGACTTGGACCACTCGCGCCTGTATTCATATAACGCACATCTTCGAACGCCGGCACGGCCGCGCGGATGTCGGCAGGCTTTGTCATTATACAGTATTGTACGCTGCCGACACGTATATGTCGTGGTCATGAATAATCTCCTGTACTCACTCATGTGAATCGCTTCGGGGTCAGATCAAAGCTCTGGGGCATTTTCTTTGCATTCTGTAAAATACTCATTCGCATCAATGGACCACAGGAAGCGCTGACTGGAGATACTATATTGTCTATCAAAGCTAAGATGACTGAATGCTCTGTGTGAGTGATCAAAATAAGATGCAACAAGCCTTCTCCATGCAAAGACGTCGTCATATCAATATCAATATCAATATACAAACCAATCATTGACTTTCAAAAAGATAGAGTCTGGTACTCAAATACTATTTATGTGTGCGCCGCAAGGGGTAAATTCGAAGATGGGATTCAGTTTGAAATTTCAATGAAAGTGATTCGACGGCTTTTGACCGACAGGCATATTGGCAATCTGGTAGAAAACTGATTTATAATCGGTTGATAATCCGATTAGAGGATCATCAAATGTCCATCACCGCGAAAGTACATATCGAACATGAGCGCTTGGCACTTGTCCCGACACTAAATAGCCTTGAGAATATACAAATCCGCGTCATTACGCAGGGGACAACTGATCCTGGTTCGACGACCTTTCCATTCTTTATCGAGTATCACGACCGTGATGAGCTTGAAACAACACTCGACATGGATGCAACCGTTGCTTCGTATGAACTTGTTGATGAAACAGGGGAAACATCAATTTATTATATTGAACACACCCCAGAGACACAACTAATAAGCACGGTTGTGACCCAGGTAAATGGATTTCTCATTCATACCGAGACAAAGGGGAATGGATGGTTAGTGCGTTTACTGCTCCCTGATCGATCAGCATTAAATGCTATCTGGGAATATAGCACTGAAAATAATATTACGCTTGATATCATCGAGATATATAGTAATGAGGATGCTGGGGGAGAGTCTTCATTTGGGTTAACTGATGAACAACGGGAGGCACTTCAAATTGCGTTCCGGGAGGGATATTTCAATGAACCGCGAGACGTATCACTCAGTGATGTTGCAGATGAGTTAGATCTTTCCTCAACTGCTGTGAGTGGGCGACTTCGACGTGGAATGCGAAATCTTGTTGCAGCAACAATTGCTGAACACACGCAAACACATTCTGACTAGTGGGTAGGTGAATTATCACATCACGATCTTCTGAGACATAGAATCAAAGTGTCATATGATATAGAGACATTGGTCTGAATGGAGGAAGATTGCTATCCGATACAGCCAGTTTTGATGAACCGCCTTGGAATAAAGCTCCGATAGTTGTCTTAGTTTTTGTGTAGAAAATGCAATGCTATACTCTCGTCCTTGACTTCCTCCCTGTCCTGAAGGGCTGTCTCTCACCCACAACTCGAGTCAGGATTGTAGCGGAACGGGATCGGCGAGCACGACTGAAATCCTCGGTATCTACAGTTTCAACACCTCTTTGGAACAATTGCAGTGGAGTTGATTACCGGCGTTCTGTCACCCCCACAGCCGATATCACTGTTTGAATCGCTTCTCGCCTCGATTTGCTGAGTTCAAAATATCTCTGAGAGCGTCTGAAATGTCCGGTTACGACTCCACGAACTTATGGGTAAAAGACAGCCCTGAAGCGCCGGGCTTTCTCCTTGAACTTACGTAATTGTTGTATGCAACTCATTTGGTGGTGTACTCCTTTCTAAGAAATTGTCAATACTGTAGCGATAGATACACTCAGTTATCGAGACTTCGAGACAGGTTCGAGTTGCTCTGGGTCGACATCGTATCCAAGCCAGATACTCAATATTACTGCAATAATAACGAGATATACCGGAAATAAGATTACAGCAGCATATGCAATAAACCACACATTTGTATTCCCAAGTAGATATACGACTGCGATGACAGCTATACCAACAAGCGCACCAGCGATAGTTCCAAGACGAAATGCATGTTCTGCATCCGGTCCTGGGGCAGTCATATAGACGGATATGATTTCAATAAATATAAACTATCACCCAAAATGTGAGAATCGTCGTCTATCGAACAGTATGGATGTGCGCTATTTATACTGGTAGTTGATAAGATAATTAATGTTTGAATCGAAGTGACGCTCACATCAGAGTGTGAGTGTATCGTCTATTTCAGCGATTATAGAATACAAGCAGAATACCCGGGTTTAGGCGCGGGAGGAGATCAAATGACAGAAGTTTCTCTCATAGTTCTGTTTATTGCTGACGAGGACCGTCATCCCGCAATATCACGGACGGCACATATACTAGTATTAATTTAAATCCACGAGATGATGAACACTATCATTTATTGTAGTATCTATCTAGAATACATAAGTATGGCAAATAGTGAAGATCACCCTAACTATCCAAGTATTGATCAGTCTGATCGGACGTTGCCACGAAATCTTCGCCAGACTGGGGACCCTGGCATTGAGATGCTCGTCTCGACACGGGTCCGTAAATCACCATTTTTCGATAAATCGTTCAACGAGGAGGGTGCCTGGCGTTGTACTGTCTATAATCGAATTTATCATCCACGCGGTCTCGTCGAGCCCGAAGATGGGGGAGCAATGGCTGAATACGACGCACTCACAGAAGCTGTCACTCTTTGGGATGTCGCTGTTGAGCGTCAGATTCGGGTGAAGGGTCCAGACGCAGAGGCATTAACAAATCACGTAATCACGCGTGATGCAACTGAGATAGACCCAATGCATGGAAAGTACGTTATCTTGTGCAATGAGGACGGTGGGATTTTGAATGACCCAATCCTCCTTCGGGTCGCTGAGGACGAATTCTGGTTCTCAATTTCAGATTCAACGCTGATGCAGTGGATCGAAGGTGTCAATGTCGGGATGGACTTTGACGTTGAAGTCGATGAGATTGATGTTGCACCAATGCAAATTCAAGGACCACGCTCTGAGGACGTCATGGTTGATGTCGTCGGTGAAGAGGTCTCAGAGATACCTTATTATGGGCTAATGGAGGCGGAGATTGGTGGTGCAGAGGTCTTGATCAGCCAGACTGGTTTCTCAGGTGAGAAAGGATTTGAGATTTATGTTCGTGATGCAATGGAAACTGCTGAGCGCGTCTGGGATCCGGTTCTTGATTCAGTCAAAGACCATGGTGGTATGCAGATTGCACCAGGACACCATCGTCGGATTGCGGCTGGTATTCTCTCATGGGGTCAGGATATGGATCATGAGACTTCACCCTTCCAGGTTAACCTTGGATATCAGGTACCAGATAATAAACAAGCAGATTACATTGGTAAAGAAGAACTAGAGCGCCAGCAAGCGTTAATTGATGATGGTGAATATCCATTTAATCTCAAACTTGTTGGACTCAAGATGTCCGGTGAACCAATTCGCGATTATGCCCCGGATTTCTGGTTGGTGTCAGATCCAGATACCGGTGAGGAATGTGGATATATGACTTCACCATGGTGGAATCCAGATCTGGAGACGAATATCGGACTTGGATTTGTTCCTGCGGACAAGCTTGAAGCTGAGACAGATGCACTACTGAATGATGAGATCTATGAAAATGATCTTGATCTCGAATTCCAGGTTCATCTCCCTGAAGAGTACGCTGAATCGGGTGGACCTGCATATGCAACGGTCGCAGAGGTTCCATTCAAAGAGTCGGTTAATCCAAGTGCTCGCGAACAGGCAAAACTTGGAGCTAGACAACAAGCTGAAGCAAACGACGACTAATAAAGCATCATAGAATAGCTCTCAGAGTAATGGACAAACGGAATAACAGTCAGCGAAGCTGAACATTCCTTTTATATAACGCTGTATAACCCCGTTTCTAGTGACCGTATATGTTCATGCGATTATTGATTTGATTGAGTACCACAGTTGAATATCACAGGGTAATTATTGTTCTGGGCGCTGACCGAGTTCAATTGTTAATGTCTGTCTTTGACCGTTTCGGAGAACAGTAATCGGCACTGTCTCACCGGGATTTGTTTGTAATGCAAGGTAACTTCCAAGATCTTCTGTCGTGAGTATTTTTTGTCCCCCGACTCCGAGAATAACATCACCACCAACTCGAACTCGAGTTCCATCAACGATTTGTTGTCTATCACTTGATTGTAAAATACCATCTGCTGGTGCTCCATCGATAACATCAACGATAAGCAGTCCACGTGGAGTTTTTAGTCCGTTCGCACGGGCAATCTCCGGGGTGACTGATTCAAATCGAACGCCAATGTATGAATGATTAAAATCACCAGTTTCGATTAACCGAGGAATAACTCGTTGTGTGAGCGCTGCTGAGATGCCGAATGCAATATTATCGCCACCGCCAGAGTTGATGACTGCAACGACTTGCCCATCAAGTGACATGAGCGGTCCGCCACTATTGCCAGGATTGACCGCAGCGTCAGTTTGGATTGCATCAGGAATTGTGAATCCTGTCGGTGCCGGGATTGATCGGTTTACACCACTAACAATTCCCGATGTTACTGTTCCGCTGAGATTAAATGGATTACCAATCGCGACAACTCTCTGTCCAATTGTTGCTGGACCGGGAATAAACGGGATCGGAGACACCGATTCGGGGGGTGAGTCAATAGCAATCGCCGCAAGGTCACTGTGTGGGTCTGTCCCGACAACTGACCCGGTTCGCCACTCTCCCTGTGAGAAACGAATATCGGCTGTGGTCGCTTCGCCAGTGACGTGCGCGTTTGTTATTACGTGGTTCGAATCATATAGAAATCCAGTTCCCTGACCACGTGCACGTGGACCTTCAGGTTGCACCAGCACAACCGAATCGATCGTGTCACGATATACCTCGCCGTATGGATTTGTTGCTGTATCCGCCGTATCTTGCTCTCTCAGATTCGTCTCTGCTGAGAGATCACCTGACATTGATGTAGAGCCCGTCTGTGTATTAGATTGAGACTGAGTTTGTGTATTACACCCTGCAAGCCCCCCAAGTACTGCCGCTCCAGTGAGACCGAGCAGCCGTCGACGCCCTATCTTTGAGTCGGTCATTCTTATCTAAACCGTATGTGTGCACCACTGATAGTCCTTCTCGCGGTAGAACGGTTGGCATATGTTCTTATCACACATTTGTTCAGTGATTTATCAAAATAGAGTAATTTGTTTGCTGCTCGTATTATTCCTCTCCATCATGTATACTGCCGTCGACACTTGTCACTGCTCGCTGAACGGCGTCATTTTGAGTTACCGCAACACGCACAGTAAGCACGATTCGTTTATCATAACTGATTGACTCGACAGTCGTATTATCATATAACCATGAGACAGTTGCTTGTGCATCATCTGTGTATGGAAGCGAAATGGTTATTTGTGTGTCTGGTAGTTCTGCTGCAATATCTGCCCGAATTGAATCCTGATCAGTATTCGACTTACCTGCCCATAGAAGTATTTCAGTATCATCTTTACACTGCTGTTGGATGTTCATCAGTAGCCTCTCGGTATTATTTTCTGGGTCAATATCCGTATGAGAATGATTGTTAGGTTTGGCAATGGCAATAATATCGGCTTGATTGAGTATTTTGAGAGTTCCCGCAATGGCACGTTCATACCATGGTGGGATATCGGTGATGAATGGTGTTACGCGCGTCACTGCCACTTCATGAGAACCGATTGTTGTAACAGTCGTCATAGGTGTCGCCGGTCGCAGTATCGCTGTTATTTCAGAGTTAATATTAGGGTTTATACTTGAATATAATTCATTTGCTGCGGGTTCAGTGCCAATTTGAGTTATAACACTGATACGCGCATCAACACTGGAGTATGCGTTTTTCACCGACTGTTGCTGATCCGTTATTGCAGTCTCGATCTTATTTCGGAGTGTCTGTTTGCGTTGAGTGAGCTCATTGACACGGCCACTTTGATCAGGACCATCGGTTGCTGCATGTCGCTGGTGTTGCATTGCCCGTCGATGGTCAATTCGACATTGCCGGAGTTCGATAGACATTGTTGCGAGTTGGTTATCGTCATCTGATAGGCGTCGCAAAACAATGTCACGGCGATCACAGACGGTTACCGATGGTAAAGTATCACTAAGATCAACAATCTGCCCAGGGTGTAATATTCCATCAATCACAAGCCGCTGTTTTGTCGGAGCGTCCTCGACAATCCATGTTTCCTGAAGCTGATTGATAGTCCCAGGGTCAATACCGTACCGATTATGGCCTGTTGCTGAAACGATTCGAGCACGCGCTTTGGACTCTACTACCGCATTGACGAGATCTTTAAACGTTTGAGTAATCACGCATCACACGCCACACGTTACACGAATACGACATTGATCGTTCGACTTTGGATAATAAACTTTCATTCTCAATATCATTGTTGTTGTCTCGTCGTTAGTGCACTACTCAACACTCTCATCTGCAACATCAAGTTCAGATTTTCCAGTAAGGATACGATAACTGGCGAGCGTTCCAGCCATGGAGGGTGCAGACTCATTATCTTTTCGTTGAGTCCCATAATCCATCCACTGACCATCGGTATAACTATACATATCAAATCCAGTGGTAGTTTCAACCACAATATCGATGATTGCATCGGGCTGAGCGTCGGGAATTGCGATCTGACGGACCGAATCAGCATGATCCATCACCCAAACTGCGATTGCATCGGTAATGTCGTGTAATAATTCTTCAGCGGTTGTGACCGAAAGTGGGTTATCAGGCCATCCAGTGGTTGGCGTAGGCTCCTGCATATGTCTACTCACTGCTGGTCTGGTAATTGCCTTTCTGTCAAATAATAAATATTGAGTTGGATTAATATGCAGATAAAACTGCAAAGTTTGTTTGCAAGCGACTCACGGTGTCACCCTGTGAAATAGTATATATGTTTCCGGTGCGTCCCCACTGCATATTTGTTTGAAAAACTCCGATGAAGCTTATCTTTAATTTGAGTCGAGCGCAGGCGTCAACCTCCCGTCCTCATCATTGAGCAGTACCGGTGTTTGTACTATCGAGGAAGAAATACGGTGAACCGCTTCGGGGTCATATCAGTATCAAAGTCCCGAGGTACTCGCCTTGCTATCTGTAGAATCAGAAGCATATGAGATATAGCAGACGAACGTTCAAGACGACAGACATCCCAATAACAATTGATTGTGACCGTGAGTTCAATCCCGTCAACGCGTCTTCCAGATTCCGATGCTGCCTCCGGTACACTGCTGACAGTTCCTGGGAGCGTCATTCGGGAGTTTGATCCGGTTGATGTTGTTTCTGATGCAGTCGCTGCAGTCAAGCCAGATATAATTATTCCGGCAGACCCTGATGCTGGTGTCGTTATTCCAGCGCTGACTGGCAGTATCGATGTTCCTATATATCAACCTGGTCGCGGGATGCTTCCACAGACAGTCGAAACAGCAAATGGCAGTGTGACGATTGTTGTTTCCCCGTCAATTGATTCACTGCCGGATGATCCAATGTCGCTCATTGAAACGAGTCATGGCTATGTTGTGACTGATACGCTCTCATTGTATATTGACCCACACGCTCGACAAACGCAACTTGATGGATTGGAGGAGTATATCACTACCGTCGATTCAGCTTGGATTACGGATCATTCACTTGAAGCGGAGGCGGGTGTTGATATCTCACATCTTTCGACTAGACTTCGATCATCATATAATCGTGATGTAACAGTTCCGGACGGTCATCAGATATCAGTCGCTGGTATCGGTACTTCACGCGCACGCCTTGGTGTTGCCATCGATGATTCGACACAACCACTGACGGTTACCTCGGTATTCCCGAATGGAGCAGTGACCACTAACACAATATCCCCAGATCGATTCGGACTCCGAGGCATAACTGGCGTTAGCGAGACACGTGCCAATCACCTCCGAACAGCGGGATTTGAAACCCGATCAGCCGTTGCTACAGCATCACCACATGAACTTACAGCAGTCCCCAGTATCGGCACCAATACAGCACAACAAATCCACGCATCAGCCAGAGCTGTCGCTGATGAAATAATTGTATCGACCGGTGATGGATCACTCCCGACAGGAGATCCGGTCTTTATTGATATCGAGACAGACGGTCTTGCAGCATCAACAGCATGGCTTATTGGCGTTCTTGATGGATCGGCGTCATCAGGCAATTATCTCGCATTTCGACAGCCCGACCTCAATGCTCCGAGTGCACATCTTGAGGCATTCATGACATGGCTGACCGGGAGTGCCCGTCGACGACCTGTTGTTGCTTGGAATGGATATGGGTTTGATTTTGACGTTATTCATGATCAGTTGCAGACACACTGCCCATCGTATCTTGATGACTGGGAAAACCGATACACATTTGACCCACTTTATTGGGGAAGAACACAGGGAAATGCTGAATTTCCTGGACGGACAAATAAACTCGAACATGTCGCGACGGCGCTTGGATGGAAGCCAACAACACAGGGAATCAACGGACGACGCGTTGCTGAACTATACGTTGATTGGCGTGAGCGTATGAACACTGCTGATAATCCACAGACAGTTTCACAACCACCCTGGAATCGCTTGGAGGCGTACTGTGAGGATGATGTTCGTGCGCTTGCGCGCATATATGAAGCGTTGACTGATGCACACCAGACACAAACAAAGAACGCACCACTAAAATCGAAATCAGACTCATCAACGTCAACATCACAGGGGTCATTATCAGACTTTGGCTTATGAAAAGAAACATAAATACGACTATCAATAACGGTGGACAGTCTCAATCTCATAATCAATCGATTATGACCAAATGTATCGCAGCTCTCAGAGATGACCAATCAATATCGTCTTTAGGACTCAATGTCAAATAATATAGAATCAACTCAGTCTGATGATGATACGCCAAGATCGCAGGAGTATCATTCCTCTGTCCTCTCTGAGGAGACGCTTTCAGAATCATTCCCTAAGTATGACGGGCAGATCGTTGAGACACATCATCTTACGCAGAAGCCAGCACAGACCACGCCAGCGGAAGCAGTCCTACCAGAGTCACTGACAGAACGGATTTCAAATGAGCTATTTGAACATCAAGCAACAGCGCTTGCTGCACTTGCAGATGATGAGAATGTTGTCGTCACAACGTCGACGTCATCTGGAAAAACGTGGGTATATGCGCTTCAAATTGCTCGAATGCATCTATATAATCCTGAGACGACCGCGTTATGTCTCTATCCAATGAAGGCTCTCACACGCGATCAAGAAAGGGAACTTAATAATAAACTTCGTGATGACTGGGGGCTTGATGTGAAGATTGGCGTGTACGACGGTGATACACCGACGGATCGTAAGCGCGAGATTCGTGAAAGTGCAGACGTTATTCTCACCAATCCTGCAGGATTGAACGTCTACCTTCCGCGTCATAACCGTGATAGTGGATGGCGTCGATTCTATGCGAATCTTGATCTTATCGTCGTTGATGAAGCACATGAGTACGCTGGTGTCACCGGGACACATGTCGCTTGGATTCTTCGTCGGCTCCGTCGGATTGTCCGTGCATACGATGCCAATCCGCAGTTTGTATTAACAACAGCGACAATTGGCAATCCAGCTGATCATGCCCGACGCTTGACTGGAGAGTTATTCACTGTTATCGATGAAGATGGCTCCCCCAGAGGAAGTCGGGATATCGTCCTTTGGGAACCGCCGGTGGATTGGGATCAGATAACTGACGATGATGATGAGAAACATACAGGGGCTACGGACCAAGCCGGATCGACAAAATCTGGCGCCAGTGAGTCCGACCCTGCAGCGGAATTTGAACGTGCTCGTCAATCAACTGGCTCTGAGGCTGCTCAAGTGACTGCACACCTTGCCAGTCATAATACACAGACACTGCAGTTTTGTTCGGCTCGACAGGGAACTGAGATTGCGGCGAAACAAACGCTTGATACAGCACGCTCAAGTGACAATCTGGCTGTTGAGCCATACCATGCTGGACTTGGAAAGCGACTTCGTCGTCGCGTTGAGAATGGGCTGAAAGATGGTCGACTTGATGCAGTTGCAACGACCAATGCACTTGAACTTGGCATCGATATCGGCTCTGTTGATGCGACAGTCACAGCCGGATACCCTGGCACAAAACAAAGTTTTTGGCAACAAATTGGTCGAGCAGGTCGAGGGACAACAGATGCTCTTTCAGTGCTTGTTGGTGGCGATGATGCGATTGACGCATATATCTTCGATCATCCATCATATCTCTTTAATGAGACTGTTGAAGATGCGGTTGTTTCTGTCGATAATGAGCCAGTATACGCAGATCACTTACTTGCAGCAGCTGATGAGCGCCCGCTCTCAGATGCAGATGCAGGTCTGCTTGGCTCAGAAACGCGTCTTCGTGAGACTGTGCAGATGTGGCAGGACGCAGGGGTACTTGAGCAGACCGGTCGACTTGATGGCACCGGTGTTGGATATGCCGGTGATCCCCGTCCGCAGGGGAGACTCTCATTATATAACACCAGTGGACGCGAGTTTGCGGTCATTTGCATCGATACTGACGCACAGATTGATCATGACCCAGTCGCCGCTGAGCGTGCATATCGGGATTATCATGAGGGAGCACTATTCTTACATGCCGGGCAGCAATATGAGGTTGTCAATGTTGATGATGAAAGCTCGCAACCTCGAATCCTTGTAAAGCAGACAAACACGGGGAAGTATACACAGACGCTTTCTACGAAACAAATTACGGAGCTTCATGCACAGGAGCATCACTCGCTTGCAGGTGCATATGACCGATACTTTGGTCGGGGAACGGTCAAAATAACATATGATCAATATCTTGTTCGACAGATTAGCACCGGTGAGGTTGTTCGCGGTCCGCTTCCAACTCAATCGCCACCAATGGAACTTAACACTGAGTTGATGTGGGTGTCATTACCACCTAATCACGTTGCCTCAACGATCGATCGACTCGATGTCCCACTGTTATCGCCAACTGCTCGCTCAAGCGGCGACACACGCGTGCCTGATGAAGCAGCGCAGTATACATATGGTGGGGGAATCCACGCTGCTGAGCATGGACTGATTCAACTTGCACCACTTGAGTTACTTGTTGACAATAATGATATTGGTGGTCTTTCGACATTGAATCATCCACATGAGACAGTTTCAGGTCCTGTATGGTTTATTCATGATGGCATCGACGGGGGGATTGGATTTACTCGAGCTATTTATGAACATTTTGAAACACTCACTGAACGAACGCGTGATCATATCGCTCAGTGTCGATGTGACCGGCGTCGCGGATGTCCACTGTGTATCATGAGTGAAGACTGTGGGAATAATAATGATCCATTAGATAGAGCAACGGGCAAACTTATTCTGAATGATGTGTTAGCGGCTATCTGATCGATAGTGAGCGAATACGATATGATGACCTGGGTTCACTTATGATAATTTAATCACTGGGGTCTGGACCAGGTCGGTATGATCGACTGATTCGCTTCCACGTTCCAGTGCGAAATCGAGCACCATTAAGTATCATCGGAATGACCTTCTCAGCGAGAAGAGCACCAAGGAGTGCTGTCGCTCCGAGTGATGTGACGGTCCCAATCCATGCAATTGGTAATGCAACAACATAAAGCCCGATAAGTGTCGTCACAAAGGGGATGCGTGTGTCGCCAGCACCACGAAGTGCACCTGTGACGGATCCATCGATTCCAGTTGCAATTGCACTGAAGGCAGCAATACTAACAAATGTTGCTGTCAGTGCAACAGCATCCACACCAACGAACACATTCGCAATTGGGCGGGCAAGTGCAATGACAATAGTTGTTGCTCCAAGATAGATAATGAATGATAACAGAGTGATTTCCCGACCGTAATCTGTCGCAAGTGATTCATTTCCACCACCGAGTGCCTGCCCGACAAGTGTTGAGGAGGCTATTGAGAAGCCCCAAGTGAAGCTATTCAAGAGCTCCCGGATTTGACGAGCAACACCAACGGCTGCTACTGTAACAGGACCAAATGTGGATGCAATTGCAAGTAGTGGGAAGACAACCATCCCTTGTGCAACTCGGCGAGCAATGAGCGGTGTTGAGACTTCAATAACTTCCCGGGTGAGGTCCCACTCTAGTGATGCTGTCTGATCGAGTGAGATTGGACAGGCAGTCCAGCTATCATCGTTTCGTCCTGTCAACCCCCATCCAAATGCAACTGCAACAACGGCGGTTGCGATTGTTGTCCCAAGTGCTGCTCCAACGACCCCTAACCCAGTCCCAAAGACTAACACAGCACTCAGAATGATATTCAATACACCGCCAGTCGCACGAAACAACATTGGTGTCACTGTATCACCGACGCCAGCATATGTCCGAGACCCAATCATATTGATCCCCTCAAACAAGAGACCGGGGGCAACGACAGCAAGATACGCTGCTCCAAGTGAGACTACAGCCGGATTTCCCTCGACGAGTGCAATGAGGTCTGTAGCAGCTACAACAAACACCGGGACAATAATGACACCAATTCCAATCGCAATAATAAAACTAATATATACGACAGTCGTTGCACGGTCTGCTCGATCCCCACCATAATTCTGTGACACCAATGAAAGCGTCCCACCTGCAAGACCGATAAAGACGAATTTCGCGACCATCCAGAAGGCATTTGCAACTGTTAAGCCGGCGACTGCATCCGTGCCAACAGCAATCCCGACAATAGCAAGATCAACTGTTCGTTTTGACATAATCGCAAATCCGGTGATGATGCGCGGCCATGCAAGATTGACCGTTGCTCGGAGTCGGTTCTGATTGATGATGCCCGCCCGGTCGAGCATTGTCGCAAGAAACACACCAATAGGGGCGAGTGTGCTCACTATCCAGTAGTTATTGGTTGAAATGCTGTTTCCAGACTGCATTGTAAAATCCGTATGATCTTCAGAAGGCGCAATATCACTTGAGTCAGTCCTCGTCAGATGTTGTTCCGCGTTTGTTGATACTGTTGTATCATTTATTTGACCCTGATTATGATTGTCTGCGTTGTTCTCTAAGTACGTGTCAGTGTCTTTCGGACTGTCTCTGCCTTGCTCATGATTGTGATCATCACCGTTGTCCACACCAGTCACGCTCCAAGGACTGAAAGAAGAGTTTCATACGTTTCTCGAGTCCACCCAGCGGCGGTCTCGACCGTATTCCATCCGTCGCGCGCATCGAGATTTTCTGTAGTCGTAATAATATGTGCCTGTTGACAAACTGTTGGCGAGGGCGACCCACAAAGTGAAACAACAGGTGTTGTCCGGCGTTCCCATGCAAGTGTCCATGGACAATCGGGCTCAAATCGAACATATTTTGTTGCCGCTGTTGTTGTATCAATCTCTGTCAGTGGAAGTCGTCGACGACCAGCAGCATTCGTTGCGTCAACGATTGGTGTACTGTCTGCTGGCACGACGTCAACTCGATCTGCAATGTCGACAAACTGAGAGAGCCCAAGACTCGTCCATGTCAATGTCACGTGTGAAGCAAATGTTTCAACATTGACTGGTGGTGTTGTCTCAATCTGTCGGGGGATATCACCAGACGATGCCGGTTGCATTATCAATGATACGCCCTGGAGCAGAAAGAGTGCCCCGCTTTTTCTTATGAAACAGCTATAGAATGCAAGGAGAGTACCCGCGTGTTCAGGCTTGTCTCTTACCTATAAGTCCCAGCAACCGTGGCGTTTGAGCCGCTGTTGGAAAGGATCTGAGACAAATCCTGACGGACTGAGACGCCGACCGGAATTACCGATCGGGTCACAGGGGCTGCTCAAACCGGGTCAACTTGTCGTCAGCATATCTGGTTACTTGGGATGAGACTCCCAACTCCCGACGATGAAATCAATTTTTACTACTTCGCCCCGTTCATCTCGTCGGGACGAATTATGGGTAAAAGACAGGTCTCTATACGCGGGAGGATATCAGTTTAGATCCCAGCGTCACGTTTATAGAATTCACCACTGTGTGTTTGAATCAATGGAAATAACGGTATATGGACCACTCCGGACTGCTGCGGACGGTAAGGTGCTTACGGTTGCCACAGGGTCAAGCACAGATGGTACAGACAAAAATGCAGCAAACAGCAATACGATTTCTGAGGGATCTGAATCTATTGATGCATCCTCCGTCTCAGCGAGTTCTCCTGAAACAGTAAGTGAACTGATCACAATGATTGCTGAAACATACCCGCAAACGAAGTCGCATCTTTTCGATTGTGAGGGGACACTTCGACCCAGTGTCCGTATCCTTGTTAATGGAAATAAAGCATCGCCTGAGACCCAACTTGACCAATCAGCGGACATACAACTATTTCCAGCGATGCGTGGCGGAAGTGATCACACTGTCACGAGGTATGATTGATTAGCTTGATGCAAATTACTCACATGAACTGAGGATGAACCTACCCCAAGATTATCGGCTTGAACTATGATACACCGATTTAAATCATGATAAGGGGCTCAATCGTATTTATTGGAAACTGTCTCGGCAAGTCCAACCGACTCAAGCAAATCAATCGGTGTGAGCATCGATAACTGGACAACACCAGGAAGACGTGCGATCTCAACACCACCGGTAAATGTACATCGAGCACGGATCTCGCCTTCATCAACCCCGAACAATTTACTTGCACGGTTGAAAGCGTTCTGTGTTGCATCATTGATTGTGGCACCGGAGCCAATAATTTGAATCGGTGCGGCATCTGTAAGATCAACATTATATTCCGCAGCAAGATTCGCTCCGACATCGCGTTCATCATCAGTATATGGCTTTGCGATGTGGGGAAGGTCTGTCTCATTCGGTAACAGAATCGGACCATCAAGATCGAGATCTTTGATCACCTCAACTTCGAGTTCTGTCCGTCCGCTCACATCCGTTGTATGTAATGAAAGTTCACCGTCGCCTTGATTCGCATGCAAATCACCAACATATAATCCCGCGCCTTCAACCTGAACCGGACAAATGAGTGTTGCACCTGGTCGGACATCATTTGAGTCGAGATGACCGTCTGTCCGCGCCTCAAGTGCCGTTTCATCAGTAAGCCCCCAGTCGTGCTCTGCGCCAATCAGGAACTGTCCAAAGTCACCAGCATTATGTGAGTCTGGCAGTTCAACGTGTGGTGTTGTCCCAATATTTCCAATAAATGGCGCGAGTCGACCAAGTGCCCCTGGCATCTCATCGGGCTCATATAGAAGAATTGGATGCTGTTGAGAATTCTCTGGGAGCGCTAGTGCCTCCTCAGCACGTGTTGCAAGGTCGTGAGCACCCTCTTCACCAACTGTAATACCAACACTGCGGTCATCATCAAAGGCAACGGTATATCCATACTCGAAGCCAAATGAAGATGCATTCGCGCCACACTCAGCACATCGAATCGCATCTTCGCCGGTTCCATCAACGACCGTTTCAGGCCATTCAGCCCCACATTCTGGACATTGATGATCAATAAATGGGTCATCACCAAAGGCATCATCGCGTTCTGCCATACTCCCAGTACTTGTTGCAACACTTGTTACTTCAACATCATTAATATGAACGACGAGCGCATCGCCTGGCTCAGCATTCTCAACACCAATCGGACGTGTCACCTCGTGACCGCCACGGAATGAAGGAGTGATCATTGGACCCCAACATCCTGCTGGTGTATGTGTTTTAATTGTCCCACCATCAGCGACAGTTCCAGCCCACTCGCGGTCAGGACCAACCAATCCAGGGGTAAACGCATCTACCTCCAAAATATCGTGTATCTGCTCGGACATCGATATCGTATAACATGGCTAATGACAAGATTCTATCGGCGATGAAAGTAAATCGATGAGTATCCGCCAGATGCTCACCTCGTAGGGTAACTTGAGAGCAATATCTATTAAACCGTATCAAAATCACTATCGGGGCAATAACTCAGAGTGAATCGAGGCTTGCAGATAGAACAGCTTACTATCAAATATATCTTTATTTGAAGCGCGACACTGACTGTAAAAAGTGTTCTTTTGAGTATCGAAACCGAAGTTCGTATATCAGCGGCCGAGTCATATCAGGAAAAGATGATTACAGTGAGCGTTATTGGGTGCGGACATATGGGAAGTGCACTGCTGGAAGGTCTTGCGACGGTGGAAGGATATCGAACAATTGGTTACGATGTTGATCCAGCGGTTCTCGATAATGTCAAATCATATTGTGATCGAACAACGACTGATATCGATACAATAGCCGATTCTGACATTGTTGCACTGACAGTCAAGCCGGATATCGTTCCAACAGTGCTTGCTGAGATTAACCTTCATGCCGAGCAGACACTTATGACAGCAGCCGCAGGTATTGAGCGGTCTTTCGTTAGCAATCAGACTGACGCGACGGTCATTCGACTGATGCCAAATCTTGCAGCAAGTCTTCGTGAAATGGCTGCTGCTGTCGCCTGGGATGAGCCCGATCCAGCTGTTGAGACAATGCTCTCTGATCTTGGATCATATGTAGTTATTGATGAAACGCATATGAATATCGCAACAGCAGTTAATGGAAGCGGACCAGCCTTTGTATACTATCTTATTCAAGCAATGCAAACGCGAGCAATCAAAGAAGGATTAGATAAATCAGACGCACAGACACTTGCAATCCAGACGTTTATTGGGGCAGCGGAGATGGTTCGAGCCGCTGATGAACCGATTGAATCTCTTATTGACGCTGTCTGTTCGCCAAATGGCACAACAATTGAAGGAATGAACGTTTTATTTGACAGCAATGTTGACGCCGAAGTTGGTGATGCATTGACCGCAGCGACTGAACGGTCAGCTGAACTTGCAGCAGAGGTTGATCATGAGTGAACGACGGAGCACTGAGCATGAGTCTGAATCTGAGGACACTGACCGCGAATCAGATATTTCGGTCACCGAAACAACAAAGCAGACATTGTCACAGACCTCCGAATCCACGCAAACATCTGTTCCACGATCAGCAATTGATCAAGCACGTCATATCGCTGCAACAGCAGACCGTGTCGTTGTCAAAGCTGGAACGAATTCTCTGACAGATTCAACGTCAAATCTTGACGATGAGAAACTCGATAAACTCGTTGATGATATCGCTGATCTTATCGAGCATGATAAGGAGGTTATTCTTGTCTCCTCAGGGGCAATTGGCGCTGGAAAAGGACGGGCAGGGTATGCCGCGGACGACACCGTCGAAGAATCACAGGCATTGTCAACGATTGGACAGAGTCATCTCATGCGTCGATATACTGAGAGTTTTGAGCGGTATGGATTGACTGTTGCACAGATCCTCATCACCGATCATGATCTCGAAGATATGGAGCGATTCACTAATTTCAAGAACACTATTGAAACGCTTCTCTCCTGGGACGTTATCCCAATTATCAATGAAAACGATGCGGTCGCAACAGAAGAAATCCGTATTGGTGATAATGATATGCTTTCGTCATCGCTTGCAATCGGCGTTGAAAGTGATCTTCTCGTGATACTGACTGATGTTGGTGGTGTCTATACTGGAAATCCAAAAGAGAATACTAACGCAACACGCATTAATGCTGTCGGTGCCAACTATGACGAGGTTGAATCAATCATTGCAGTCAGTTCCGAAAGCAAATTTGGTGGGATTCAGACGAAAGTGCGAGGTGCTCGTGCAGTGAGTGAGCATGGCATTCCAGCGATTATTGCTCGCTCGACGGAGTCTGATGTGCTACAACGGATTGCAACAGAAATCTCAGTTGGAACGATCTTTGTTCCAGTTGATAATCAAACAAAGACTGATAGTGATTAGTTCGAATAACTTCACTGACGGTGTCGAATGACGCGGGTTCAGCGGCTCCTATCACCGACACGGATAATCACGGCGGTAAAGACTTGCACTAATCACTATGAGACAGAATAATAAATGAAACGTGAAATGAGTAGATGGAGATTCCCGATAACTGACGCACGACGTAGATCAATACAAATTCAATCATACTAACAGCAATAATCAAATACATGACTAATATGACTGACTCAGGTGAGATAGACCCTCAAACTGCAGAAGAAAAAGTAACAGATGCACAAACTGCGGCTCTTTCGCTTTCAAATCTCTCGACACCGCGCCGTAATGAGGCGCTCACAGCAATCGCAGATACAATCGAAAGAAATGTCGACCGGATTCTTGAGGCTAATGCGGCTGATGTCGCTGACGCTGAAAAACAAGTCGATGCCGGAGAGTACACACAGGCATTTGTCGATCGTTTAACCCTTTCAGCCGCAAAAATTGAAAGCATCGCTGAAATGGTTCGGAGTGTTGCCGAACAAGATGACCCACTTGGGGAGACACTTACCGCAAGAGAACTTGATGATGATTTGAATTTATACAAAGTGACCGTTCCTATTGGTGTTATTGGGACAGTGTTTGAATCTCGTCCTGACGCGCTGGTTCAAATTTCAGCACTGAGTCTAAAGTCTGGAAACGCTGTGATACTAAAGGGTGGAAGCGAAGCCGAACGATCAAATCGGGTGTTATATAACTGTATTCTGGAAGCAACACCAGAGGTCCCATCAGGATGGGCACAACTGATTGAAGCACGTGAAGATGTCCAAACACTCCTTGAGATGGACGATGCTGTCGATTTAATCATGCCCCGTGGGAGTTCCTCATTTGTCCAATATGTTCAGGATAATACAAGTATCCCGGTATTAGGGCATACCGAGGGTGTCTGTCATGTGTATGTTGACTCTGAGGCTGATCTTGAGATGGCAACAGCGGTCGCGTATGATGCGAAAGTACAGTATCCTGCGGTATGCAATGCTGTCGAGACACTCCTCGTTCATGAGTCAGTTGCACCGTCATTCCTATCTCAGATGATGAAGCAATATCGCGACGCCGGGGTTGAAATCCGTGGTGATGAGCGCACTCAATCAATTGTTGATACTGAGTCGAACATCAGTGAAGAAATTATCGCTGCAACTGAGGCTGATTGGACGACCGAATATGGTGATCGTATCGTTTCAATCGCAGTTGTTGATTCACTCACAGATGCAATCGATCATATCAATATGTATGGGTCAAAGCACACCGAATCGATCCTCACTCAGGACGACAATCGGGCTGAACAGTTTATGCGTGCGGTTGATGCTGCAAGCGTATTTCATAATGCCTCAACACGCTTTGCCGATGGATTTCGATTTGGTCTTGGCGCAGAAGTTGGAATTAGCACTGGAAAAATTCACGCTCGTGGACCCGTCGGGCTTGATGGATTGACCACCTATAAATACCATCTTGAGGGAGATGGTCAGCAGGTCGCAACATACGCTGGCTCAGACGCCAAACCGTTTGATCATGCCGAGTTTGATGAGACATGGCCAATAAGGAATGACGATGGGTGAATCATGTGTCACTGAGAACAGCGGACTCGGTATTTGAGGTATGTTTTTGATTCAGCGTTGATTGAAGCAACTAATTAATGCGAGGACACAAGGTTTGACTGCCACTTTTTGACACCTATATAGATTATATACAAAGATGCGATACTCTTTTATTATTATGTCAATTTCTCAGTGAATGTCTCACGAACTTTCTCAACTTTCGGCTGTGCGTGCATTCGACAGTATGCGTCTGATGGATTTTTTTCAAAGTAATCTTGATGATACTCCTCAGCCGACCAGAATCGTTCGAGTGATTCAATCTCGGTGACAATTGCATCATCATAATGATCATTGAGTGCTTCAATATATGCTTCAGCCGTCGCTCGTTGCTCGACAGTATGTGTGAGTATGATTGATCGATACTGTGTGCCGACATCAGGACCCTGTCGATTCAATTGCGTTGGATCATGCGTTGCAAAAAACACTTCCAGTAATTCACTGTATTCAATTTTCGTTGGGTCATACTCAATCTGCACAACCTCGGCATGATCCGTCGTTCCTGAACAGACTTGTTTATATGTTGGATTATCGATATCGCCACCAGCATAACCTGAGGTGACTGTGTTAACGCCAGCAAGCTCTTTCATCGCCGCCTCGGTACACCAAAAACATCCACCGCCAACGGTCGCTGTTTCGCTCATATGATATAATTTAATCTAGAGAGCAATGTACCTGACGCGAGCGTGAATTAAGATTTATTATATGATGGACAGGCACAATACCACGGTCTTCGAGTCGTGGATATGCGCCGTCACGTGGGAACCTATCCACGTGATGCAGCTAAACTGAGATTTGAGTGCTATGGAGTAGACAGGCAACATATTGACAAAGTAGGAATCAGGCGAGAGTAGAGCGATTCCCACCCCGTCCGACGGTGAAGTTCTGTCCGCTCCGAGCAATGGGACGATAATCGGAGCCAGTCATATGAACGGTCGGTTCTGATACTGAATCGATGCTGTGCTTGACTACTCTAAATATCAAAATGTAAACCCAAGTCCGTCGAAGTCTGCCAGCCCCCTCCAAAGGCACAAACAACTTCGGGAGTGTAGATATGATTGAGGAGAGGAGTATCGAGAGCTGAGATGTGGCACTCCCAGCAGTCCATCCCCACTCGCCACGGTCCAGAAGTCCGGACGGATTCTCACCATCTGGATACCTGATGAGACTGCAACCCTGCGATCTCCATCACTCACGCTCCGGGATTCCTTCGCACTCACGCGGAGAAGGATGCCAAGATTATACGCTTTGACGGGTCCATTCCTCGAGGGTGAATCCAGCATAATCCTCTGTTGATATGAGTGTCCACACATCGTCATTCCACTCGGGATAATAGCTATCACCCTGATAGATCCCTGGGACTCGAGTAAGCACCATTCGGTCGATATGCGATTGAAATAGGCTGTAGATCGCAGCACCACCAAGAATATATACAGTTTTTGTGTCAGTTTGTTTACTAATCTCGATTGCACTGTCAATATCTGGCGCATGAGTAACAGTTTCAATATGAAATCCCTGCTTTTGTTGTGATAGGACAATTTGTCGACGACCAGGGAGGTCCGATCGCATCGATTCATATGTCCGTCGACCCAGTATGACTGGGAATCCACTGACCCGTTCGCGATACTGCTGTTTGTCCGCGGGAAGACTTTCCCATGGAAGATCACCATTACGACCGATAACATAGTTATCTGCAAGTGCAGCAACAGAAGTGAATTCCATCTCTCTTCATCATCACTCACGTGTATGGTATAAAAATACTCGCCGATTCACCAAGCACTGGAAAGAAGATTCTGTTGGGAGGATATCGAGGAAGTATACCTGTGTGTGACATCCTCCCCGCATACACTGTCTTTTACCCATAAGTTCGTGGAGTCGTAACCGGACGTTTCAGACGCTCTCAGAGGTATTTTGAACGTAAAAAATCGAAGCGAGAAGCGACTCAGACAGTGATACCGGCTGTGGGGGTGACAGAACGCCGGTAATCAACTCCACTACAATTGTTTCAAAAAGGTGTTGAAACTGTAGATACCGAGAATTTCAGTCGTGCTCGCCGATCCCGATCACGTTCCGCTAAAACACTGACTCGATTTGTGGGTAAGAGACAGTCGTCTACCGCGGGGTGCGTTCAGGTGCGAGTGACCTGAATCGCCATACACGGGTTATCCAGGTGAAGTACCTCGGGGTCAAGCCCCGAGGCTTCACCGTTTGGGGTCTGCACAGCACCCGCAGGCGAATTTAATTCCCTCCGACCTTCCCCGTGAGGGGTCGGCTGGAATTAACACCCGAACTCCGCGAGGAGTCCGTGGAGGTCGGCGGCTTCACTCCGCCCGTTGAAACCCCCGTCGCACCACCATAGTAGCGGATTTTGAGAGGGGCCACATTTCCAAACTGTCAAACGACCAGCGAAGGAAATGAGATCTTCATTTCCATACTTTGATGGGTTGTGTCTGGTCGTTGTCACCGTACTGTCGCGTTCTGAGTATATAAAAACGGCGTGAGCCGTTAGTGACGGCCCGTAATGTCTGTGCAATTTGATTCACCAAACAGGCCGTCAGAAGACGTAACGGACGCCTCTAATATCAATTCTACTGATCTCGTCGCTGACGAAATGTACTCGCTGCTCGACGAAGTCGACAGCGAGTCGATTGCCGATGAATTCAAGATTGGGCTCCATTCCGACAAACACGACTTCACGAACCACGTCAAGACGGCTGTTCGTGAGGGTCTTGACCCCTCCAGCTCACTCGCTGAACTTGAGGATAAGACCATTGTCGACGACTCACTCGAACACATGCCTAAATCACGGTTTTCAGAACTCACGAACGACCGCGACTACTGCGCGGTCGTTCAGCTCCTCTTCGAAGTACTGCACACACCACAGTTGTATCATCAACGTGGAGTTCAACGAAAACGACTGCAGTGGATGACACGAGATGTCGTCGCTGTTGATGCCACAAACCTCGAACTTACGCGCTCTGTTGTCGTCTCAGACGAGTTCGTCGGAGACGACGACAAGGTCTACAAGATCGACACAGACGATGGTGGTCTCGAACTTCACTGCGCAGCACGTGTGGATGGAGAAAATAAACATCCACTCGACGCTACTGTTACAGAGGGCGACACCCACGAAAGCCCGCAGTTCGATCTCCTCAAGGAAGATGTCGAGGTCTTTGCAGACCTCGACTCGGTAATCTGGGTCTTTGACCGCGCATACACGCGATATCTACGGTTCTGTGAGATCAAGCATAGTGACAATGATTTTGTCACACTGATGCACTCAGACGCTCGATTTGAACTCATTGAGACACTCGAAGAGTTCGAGGTCACCGTCTCAGGGAACAACGCCGCTCAGCCGACTCACTCAGATGAGGAATCAACGCGACGGGTTCGTGATGAACGAATTGAATTAGCTGAGACTGGTGAAGAGTTCCGCAGGATTGTGCTGGAAACACCCGATGGAGAAGAGATTGAGTACCTGACGACGCTGGCGTCGTCAGAGTACGATCCAATCGACGTGATCAACATATACACACTACGGACAGTAATTGAGATCCTCTTCCGAGAGTGGAAACAGTACCTCAACATCGAGAACTTTCACTCGAAATCGCTGAACGGCGTGTTATTCGAGCTGTTCTGTGCATTGATTGGATATATGCTGGTCGTATGGTTTCGCCAACGCCACCCAGTCAGGGGTGGCGTGGCGCGTGCTATCCAGAAAGTTCGAACCTTCTGGAATGAGACGCTAGATTCATTCGGCTAATCAATCTTCACTTCCCGGCGACAGCCGTCACCCACCAGCGACGGCTGTCGCCTGTGCCGCGATCATTGATCATTTCTTTCCCTGAACTGCTACTTCTCTTGGCTCAACACGGATTTCACCGACAACTGTTCGATGAGTGAACTCCCATACGATTCTTACCCAGCAGTTCGTTAGGAGAGAATTTCGCCGGGCTTTATGAACTTAGAACGCGACAGGTCACCGTATGAAACGCTAGAAATAATTAAATTTGTGGCATATAGTGACGGCATTCACCCTCGGGGTCAAGCCCCGAGGCACTCTGCCTGTTAATCTGTAGAATTGTTTAATGATGTGGATTAGCGTTGAACATCTAGCCTGCCATCAACGGTGGATTGTGTGGGAAGTATCGGATTTACTCCCGTGGAAAACGGCGGGATTCTCTCCTTGCAGAAAGATAGACTCGATTTTTGAGAGAGAATCCTGATTCAAGCGAGGAATCAATCAGCCCGGACCCCATCTGTCGAATTGATTCGCTGTCGAGCAAGTATTCCTGCTGCAAAAAGTAAACACACTGCGAGTCCACCGAATGCAATCTCATAGTTGGCGTAAGTCGCAACAATACCAACATAAGCAGGTCCGATTGCATTTGCACCGAGAAAGAGTGCGCGTGCAGCCCCAAGGTCCGCACCCATTCCATCACTCGGTGCACCATCGAGAATAATCGCATCTGCAAGCGGAAACCCAGTTTTATATCCAATTGCGAGGATTGACGTGATAATCCAGATATATATTGGGGTTGAAATAACCGTCACCACACTGAGTGCAACGGCTGCAATCAGCAGTCCAGTGATAGCAATGCCAATCCGCGAAAGCCGGTCGCCAAGCATTCCGGCACTCGGTTTGATTATCAGTCCAACAATAAAAATAAGCGCAAATGTGAGACTCGCAAGCTCTGCTGAGAAGTCCTTCGTCTGTGTCAGGTATGTTGGATAGAAATTAACCACACCACCAACCATGAAATAAAACAAGGCAAACGCAATGAGCGTCTCTCGCTGTCGAGAGTGTTGTATGAGCCCACTCACTGTTCCCCCGATATCAAGCGTCGTGCGTTCGAGTGCGTAGCGCTCACGATTCATGAATACATACCATGTTGCTAATATCCCTAACAAAATTGCAACCGGAAGAAACGGCGTTCGCCATGATGCATACGTCACAGTTACTGTCGCGACACCAGCAGCTGCTATACCACCAACATCTGTCCCAGCTGCGTAAATTCCAAGTGCGCGACCACGATTCGTCGTGAATAAATCAGAAAGAAGTGCTCGTGAGGGGATTGAAAATAATCCCTTCCCAATTCCTGTAACGACCGCAGCAACAACGAACATACCGAGTCCATTGACGATGTCAAATAGAGCAAATCCAATGACAAGTACGGCGAAAGCAGGCACAATAAGTGTTGCACGCGTCCATTGATCTGAAAATTCTCCACTTGGGTACTGTGTGACTGCATAAACAATCTGAAACGCCGCAAGAACAATGCCAGCTGTTGCTTCTGTAATTCCTAAGTCTGTAATAATAGCCGGCAGTAATGGTGAAAGTAGCATTCGACCAAATTGCAACACAGCCCATCCAAGCGATACCGCTGCAAGCATTCGTGTTGCATACTGGTCATGAGCATCCTCACTCACGTATCTTTGATCGGCTGTCGTAGTGATTTCATTGTAGCTGATTAATGTGCATGTAATAATACAATGCAACGGGATTGAATTGACACGTCAGAGATTGGATGCGCCAGATCCGCCATCGATCGGGATTGCAACCCCATCGAGGTATGTTGACACAGGCGACGAGAGGAATGCAACGGTGCGGCCTAATTCCATTGGATCACCAACCCGGCCAATCGGGATTCCATCCGCCCACTCCTCAAGACCACTCTCATAGCTCTCATACTCATCACGTTCGACACCTTGCTCGACTAATTCTTCAATCCGGGGCGTTTCATGAGTTCCCGGTAAAACAGCATTCGCACGAATATCGGGTGCGAGTTCTTTTGAGATGGTCTTTTCAAGTCCAATGACACTCATTCGAACTGCATTTGAGAGAACGAGTCCATCGATCGCCTCCTTGACGCTTGCAGAGGTGATATTCACAACTGTGCCATGCTCGCTTTCTGTGAGATGTGGCTCTGCAGCGCGGACGGTTCGGACAGCACTCATGACAAGCAGATCAAAGGCTTCATACCACTCTTCGTCTGTCGTCTCAAGAAATGGTTTTGACGGTGGTCCTCCAGCTGATAAAATGAGATGATCAAGCCCGCCAAATTCTGCAACCGGACGCTCAACAAGATCAGCGATATCATCAGGATCAGTAAGGTCACCTGCATGACCGATGACGCTTGCAGTATCGGCTGCAGCCTCACGTACCTCTTCAACAGCCGCATCAAGTCGATCCTGATTACGTCCGTTTAAAACGACATTGGCACCCTCAGATGCAAGAGCTCGCCCAGAAGCCTTTCCAAGACCACTGCTTGAAGCGGTCACAAGTGCAACATTATCGGTGAGTTCAAGATCCATTGACCTATATCTAGTCTACCAGGGAGCCAGTAAAATGGTTACGTGGTCGGTTTATTATGTGAATAAATCTGATATGAATGAGTCGGTATATTCGCTATGCTCTCGGATTCATCTCAGGGATTTATATGACTCACAGATACTCGTTTCGATTTTCGATTTTCGATTTTCGATTTTCGATTAGATGATGATGCACTACTCTGAGTATCAATCCGTCACTCAATGCGAAGCAGTGGTATTATTGACAGGAATACGATTATAGTCGGTCGTCTTCAAGCCCACCAGGATCAGTCGCCGTATCAAAGAGATTATTTTCTGCACCCTCAATGATATCATCGCCAGGTTGTGAATCATCAACGATATTTACATTGTATGCATCAATTCCCATTGTAAGAAGGTCTTCGACCGCTTGCTCTTCAGTCACAAACTCCTCTTCAACTAGTTGTTCAAACTCACTAAGCAACTCGTCTGGCAGCGTCACTTCAACAATTGGCATTATACAATCATCTATTCTCCCGATACTTGAGTGATAGGGTGCTCAACCAAGTGTATACTTTTATTCCACTGCAGTGGAAGATGCCCCCGAATAATAGGGCGGAGCTAACTGAGAAGTGGAGAACCAAGGGGATACACTCGATATAAACTGTGATTCTTTTTTATACCTGATATCGCAGATGAGTCACAAAGCATCTTATTTGATCTGAATGTGCTCTCTCTCGTCGCAATGAGTGAGCATGTCGCATGAACTCATATGTGTAATAGTCACTCGCTAGTCGGTCATGTATCAGATATGGTTCCCAAAGTCCGAATTCCATGTTCACGAAGGGGGATTGATTCTAGTTGGTCTGATGAATGAACAATGCGACCATCCTCAAGAACACGAAAACGGTCACCAACAGCCGATGCAAAATCTGGATAATGTGTCGAGACGATCACACCGATTCCATCAGTGGCAAGTTGTTTCAATAGCTCTGCAAATCCCCGAACGCCATCACCATCAAGCCCGGCGCTTGGTTCATCAGCCACAATGTACTCTGGATCCATTGCAAGCACTCCGGCGAGGGCAACGCGCTTTCGTTCGCCACCGCTCAATCGGCTACATAATCGATCTTCGAATCCAGCTAACCCAACCCGCTCAAGTGCTTGTGTGACAATCGTATCAATGTCGTCAGGGGGCATGTTTTTCTCCCAATTAGCAGGTCCAAATGCGACGTCCTGTTTGACCGTTGGTGCAACAAGTTGATCAGCAGGTCGTTGAAATATAAATCCAACACGTTGTCGGATTGCGCGCATAGACGTCGTTTCACTGGTAAGTGAGCTTCCGTCAATATTGACATCACCACTATCCGGTTTCAACAGCCCATTACAATGACGCAAGAGTGTTGATTTTCCAGCACCATTGCGCCCGAGTAAGACCGTAATTGACCCTTTTGGCACACGAAGAGTAACATCAGCGAGGACCGATTCAGTATCATACGCGAACTGTACCTCAGTGAGTTCAATCATGGGAGGTCTCCAAAACCAGTGATAACAAGCAGTGCGATGATGATAATTGAATACATATATCCATTATTTGATTCTGTGTGCATTGGAAATTCGCCATGATATCCCCGTGCTTGCATTGCCATCTCAACCTGCTCTGCTCTGTCGACCGATCGAATAAGAAGTGATGCTGCCAGGCGCTTTGTCGTTCGAAAAAGTGCATATCGAGATGTCTGTCCACCTCGAAGCGTTGCTGCTGTTGATAACCGGAGTGTCTCATCCATAAGGACTTGTACAGCACGATAACTCAATAGGAGTAGTTCAATGATTGGATCTGGCATCCACAGGCGATTCAGCGCAGTGACTAACTGTGGAACGGTTGTGGTGAAAGCAAGAAAGAATAGAACTGTCAACGAAGCAATTGATCGAAGACCAGTTTCAAACGCAAGCTGGACACCTGCTGTAGAGATAGAGATACTCCACAGTGTAATGATTGCCTTCCCAGGAGTTATGATTGCGATGAGTATAATGCTTGGAGCAAGGAACCAAATCGGATATTGAATGAGTGAGACATATTCTCGACCAATTGCATGTGCAGTTAAACTGGCAAAGATAACCGCTGCAAGGATATGTGTTGTAATATGACTCGTTGTGATTGTGAGTATCAAAGAAATACCAGTGAGATACACTGCGAGTGGTCCACTGATTATCGGTGCCGCCTCCGCTTGGACGCGCTCAAGCGTCTGATGCATCCGTCTCCGACTGGTCGGCCTCAGTCAGTCGCTGGAGGTAATGAGTGAATATGAGTCCCGCAATGCCAGCTTGAACTGCAAACAGTACTGTCTCACCCACTGCGGTAGGTGGCTGTAATACTGGGTCAGTCCACCGGTCATACACTGGTTCGTTGGTTTCAATCATTGCAACAGCCTGTTGATCAGTTGCATCGAGTCCACCAGTCGTAAAGCTCAATCCAGCAACAAGAGTAGCAATAGCAACTGCGGCAAGAAGTGATCGATAATGTTGTTTATTCATGCTGCCACCTCGAGAGACTCTATTGTCTCGGAACCAAGACGAGTGAGGTATCCGATCACAGCAGCTGCGAGGATTCCCTCAAGGATTCCAATTGGTACTTGTGTCAGCGTGAATATCGCTGCGAAATCTAGTGCCGAGATGATAATCGCATCAAGCCCGTCCCCAGCGGGAAAAGCAGCGCCTAATTGGAGCGATGTCACAAGATATGTCGTCCAATCGGTCAGTACAGCAGCAATAAATGTTGCTCGTTCAAGCGATGTATATGGACGAATGATCTGATAGGCGGTCCATCCAACCGTCGGACCAATAATCCCCATTGCAACGACATTGGCTCCAAGAGTTGTGATACCACCATGCGCTAACAAAAGAGCCTGATACAGAAGCACAATTGTTGCAGTAAAAGCCGTCACCGCAGGTCCAAACAGCACAACAAGTAATCCTGTTCCAGTCGGATGTGATGTGCTCCCGGTGACAGAGGGGAACTTCAATGCTGAAAGAATAAAGACAAACGCAATTCCAATAGCAACAAGTGCCTTTACTCGGGTATCCTGACGGATGATATCAATAGTTTGCTTCGCACCATACACAACGATGGGTGCTGCTGCGAGCGTCCATGCGGCAGCCCACCGTGGTGGTAGGAACCCTTCCATGATATGCATTCATCCATCACTCCCTACTCGCCGATTTAAATACTCTCATAAAACAATTTTGCTTGTACTGCATCAAATTTACTTACTGGCTCATCCATGAAATCATATTTGATGTAGAGCAAGCGTAATTGTTTTTATCTGGTATCAAAATAGTATACTCGAATGACACAGATCACGCTTCCTCATGACGCGCGAGCCGGTCCAACGAAACCGGAAGTACGTGCAATAACTATTCAAAAACTCCAATTACAGCCCGATGACCACTTTGTCGACGTTGGTACATGTACAGGTGCAATTAGTATCGAAGCAGCCCCATACGTCACTCATGTGACAGCAATTGAACGAAAGTCACAGCGAGTCACAGCAGCAAAGAAAAATATCGCCGCAAATAATCAGACCGAGACAGTGAGTGTTGAGGAGGCTGAGGCACCCGATGGGCTGCCGAGAAATGCTGATGTATTATTCCTTGGTGGGAGTCGAAACTTCGAGTCGGTCCTTGATCATGCTGTTGAGACAGATGTTGATCGAGTCGTTATGAATGTCTCACGTGTTGAGCCTGCGGGTGATGCAATTGAGGCATTTCGAGAGCGCGAGTTACTTTCAGCGGTATTACAAGTACAGGTCAATGACGGATATGAACTCGCTGGTGCGACAAGTTTCAACGCTAATAATCCAGTCTATGTTATCGTCGGGCGGCGTGACGCAGGGGGGCTGACCTGATGACGGTATATGGTGTCGGTCTTGGTCCTGGTGATCCAAAGTTAGTCACAGTCAAAGGACGTGATATTCTTGACTCTGTCACAACGGTGTACTCACCTGGACGGCTCTCACGGACAGTTGCTCGACAGCACGTTCCATCCTCACGAATCGGTGATCTTGATTTTCCGATGACTCGTGATCCTGATAAACTTCGACGGGCGTGGAAAGACGCAGCAAATGCTGTTGCTGAGAAAGCAGTGAGTGATGATGTTGCATTTGTCACGCTTGGTGACCCAAATGTTTATTCAACCTTTGGACACCTTCGACGAACATTATCAGCGTTTCACCCGGCAATTAGTGTCGAGGTTATTCCTGGAGTTAGTGCAATGACTGCCTTTGCAACGGCACTAGATATCGAGATTGAATCTGGGACTGGATTATCGCTCCGTGAGGCGGCAAATGGGTCAGCACCGACCGGTCCTGATCGGATGATTCTATTCAAAGTCACAGACGCTGTCGAGACACATGAGAAACTCACTGCTGCAGGATATAATGTTCAGTTTGGTCGTCGATTGTTCATGGAACAAGGTGAAACGATGATCACAACCGACCCAACGGAAATTGCTGAACGTGACTATTACACACTTGCATACGCTGAGCGTGAGGGCATTGAGCAAACAGTTCCGACTGCGGCGTTCAACACATCATCGGAGGAATCAGTATGACATCGCCAACATCATCAGAACAACCTGACTACACAGAGCGTGAAGGGATTCCGTTTATTGGTGCCGGTCCAGGAGACCCAGAGCTATTGACGGTTGCCGGTCGGCAACTTGTAACAGAAGCCGATCTCGTTGTCCATGCCGGATCGCTTGTCAATAGCGAGCTACTTGATGAGTTCTGTGCAGACGCAGAACAGGTCAATAGTATCGGTAAGGATCTTGAAGAATTAATCCCGCTCATGACAGAGGCATATACTAATGGTCGAACAGTTGCTCGGTTACATAGCGGTGATCCAGCTATATATGGGGCGGCATTAGAGCAGATGGATGCTCTCGCTGCTGAGGATGTCCCAACATATCTTGTCCCCGGCGTTACCTCAGCATTTGCCGCAAGCGCTTCTCTCCGAACGCAACTAACATTGAATGAGGTTTCAAATCATGTTGTGTTCACACGACCACAGGGCAAGACGCTTTCAGCCGAAGAAGATCATATTGATGAGTTCGTTGGCTTTGGTGATACAACGGTGTGCATTTATCTTGGGACACACGCTGTTGCCGAGACGATGGATCGGTTGCTTGACGCTGGTCACGATCCTGAGATACCTGTTGCTGTTGTCTATCATGCATCATGGCCTGATGAAGATGTGATTAAGGGGACAATCGGGTCAATTGCTAAGAAAATTGAATCAGCCGGTTATCGAGCCTCTGCACTGGTTATCATTGGAGACGCTATCACCGGTTCTGCATATGAGCGGTCATATCTCTATGGTGACTGGGCAAGCGGGAGTGAAAGCGGAGACAACAGCAGTGATGAGACTGAGACAACCACGGAGTCATCTCCTATTGATGCCAATATAGGTACAAATGGTGGTGAATCAAATGAGTGATACTGAGAATACGAATGAAGAAACAAGCGGTCATTGTAGTACACCGGATAGTGATGGAGAGGTCGCAACAGAGATTGCTGTAATCGCCCCGGAACATGCTAACGATACCGCAGACAATATTCAGACAACACTTGCGTCTGCGTATGACCGTATCGATCTTATTGAATATCATACTGATGCATTTGCCGATCACTGGGGGGTGTATGATTGTTTTATTGGTGTTCTTCCAAGTGATACCGTAACTCAACAGACAGCACCATTGCTTGATGACAAGTGGGATGATCCTGCTGTTGTTGTTGTTGATTCAAATCTCACATGGGCAATTCCAATTACAGGTGGTCACCACGGTGCAAATCAAGTTGCAGACGACCTGACCGCATTAGGTGCTGTCCCAGCAATGACAACTGCCTCAGAAGCAGCGGGCAAGCAAGGTGTCGAAACCCGAGCAAAGGCACTTAATTCACATGTTATCAATGGCAAATCGACTGTTGCGACGAATCTTGCTGTTCTTGATGAGACACTTGACCCGGTAAGTCGAATTGATGATCCGACAGCGGTGATTGCAGACCAATCAGTGACTGTTCTTAATCGAAACGGAAACGACGGCATCGTTCTTGGCACCGGAAGCGTTTCTGGGGCTGATACGTCACAGTTCCTGACCGCATGGGAGCGTGCACTATCAACAGCAGAGTGCACCTGGGATGATGTCGATTTTATTGCCACAGGCACGCGAAAAGAAACTGAACCAGGACTGCTTGCAGCAGCTAATGATATCAATGTCGGTGTTATTTCATTTTGCAAAGAAACACTGTTTGAATTTGAAGGTCCAACACCATCGCGTTCAAAAGAACTCATCGGGTGGCCAGGAATTGCAGAGGCAAGCGCTATTGCAGGAGGGCGTAATCATGAACTACTCGTTGAAAAGCTGAAATATGATGAAGCAGTGACAGTAGCGGTTGGACAATGAGTAAGCAATCATCACAGACACAGTCGCGATATCGCGTGGAGATAGATCTTACTGCATGTGATGGGATTTTTGCATGTCTCACCCGCGATGATCGGTTTATTGAGGGACCAGATGGACTCGCAACAATCGATGTGACAGCCGATAGCGTTGTTTCGGTATCACGGACAGCCGATCATATTGTGGCTGTACTCTCCAAAGACGCTGACACGGCAGAACTCGCCGCAACAGCATGTCCTCCAAACGCGATTACGGTATATCCACCTTCGAGTGGGGATGCAAGCGATGATAACGAGAAGACCGATTCAAGACACGATGGGCAGTCGATAGGAGAAGACAGATGAAAGGTGCTGTGCTTGCAGGGACCCAATCTGGTGTTGGCAAAACCGTTGCAGCACTTGCAATTATTCAGGCGTTTGATCAAGATGGACACTCCGTTCAGCCGGCAAAAGCTGGTCCAGATTTTATTGATCCGAGTCATCATACTGCCATTGCTGATTGTCCTTCGCGCACACTTGATATATGGCTTGAGGGTGTTGATGGAGTACGTCGAAACTACTATCGTGGAAATGGCGATTTTTGCGTTGTTGAGGGTGTTATGGGACTATATGATGGAGACTGCTCAAGCACTGCAATGATAGCTGAGGCACTCGATCTTCCGATAATACTTGTTGTCGATGCGAAAGCTGGTATGGAAAGCGTTGCTGCAACAGCACATGGATTCCGTTCATATGCATCTCATGCTGGTCGTGATATAGACGTCGCTGGTATCCTTGCACAACGAGCACATGGCGGACGACATGCTGAGGGGATCCGCGATGCATTACCGGACGAAATCCAGTATTTCGGTCGGATTCCACCACAATCATCGCTGTCAATCCCTGACCGACACCTTGGACTTGAGATGGGTTCAGAATCGCCGCTGGATACCAAAGCGCTCACCGAAGCGGCAGAGACGATTCATACTGAACAGATCATTGCTGCTGCACGCGCTCCACCGCGTCCTGAAGCGCCTTCTGAAGATGTTCAATCGCAGTCGTCAATCTCAAAGGCCAATTCTGGGTTCAATTCGACTCCAAATACCGAAGTAAGTCATCCACGTATCGCCATTGCCGATGATTCTGCGTTCTGTTTTCGATATCCTGCAACAGTGGAACGGCTAAATAACCGTGCTGATGTAATTACGTTTTCACCACTTGCGGATGATCCTTTACCAATATGTGACGGTGTATATCTTCCGGGCGGCTATCCGGAGTTGCATGGGGCTGCACTTGCTGAAAGTCAAGCATTGCGTTCACTCGCCGATCGTGCGACTGATGGACTCCCTGTGCTTGCCGAGTGTGGTGGATTAATGACGCTTGCTGACTCACTCACCACGACTGACGGTGATACATATGAAATGGCGGGCGTTCTTCCGCTGAGCGTACAGATGGAAGATAGGTACCAAGCACTTGATCATGTCAAGTTGCGAGCAGACCATTCAACGCTTACTGCAGATACAGGGGAAGCCCGCAAAGGACATGAGTTTCATTACTCTGCAGCAACAGTCGACTCAGATGCGCGATTTGCATTCACCGTTGAACGTGGTGATGGAATCGACGGGACACATGACGGTGTAATTGAGTATCAAACACTTGCTACATACTGCCATCTTCACCCAGCGAGTGGTGCATTTGATACTTTTATTGAGAGAGTACGCTCATGATAGTATCATGTACGGTCATATACGGTCATGTACGTGTGATTCCGAAATCTTGACTTCCTCTCCGCCTCTCAGCAAGGATTTTCTAGGGCGAGATTTTGAACTGCTCTCATACGTTGAATTATTATTTGCGGTTAGAATCCGCTAGACAGGTCATCATTAATCGCGAGACACGCTGAGATTCCGCGTTGGACCACCGCATTCTGGACATGACTCCGGTTGATGATCAGAGGTTATTCGATTGCCGCACTCAACACATTCATACATATAAGGTGAATCCGCTGATGCGAGTCCGACGTACATACCAATGGCTGTTTCATGCGATTCTGAGAGTGCACCGGTAAGGTCAGTCACTGATATGATGCCAATAAATCGCTCGTCAGCATTTTCATGCTGTTCAACGGCAATCCTCTTGACGTTATGATCTTCCATCTTATCAACTGCCTGCTGCACGGTCGCATCAGACATGACCGAAATGACCGGTTGTGTCATTAATTCAGCAACTGTCGTCTCTTCAAGACTATCTACTGTGTGGATGCCACTGACAAGATCGGTTTTTGTGAGAATTCCAGCAGGCTCTTTCGCGATAACAGATCCAATATCTTCATCCAACAGGATCTCTGCAGCGTTGACAACGGATGTATCAGCACTTACTGAGTGGACTGGTGTCGTCATCAATTCTGTGACTGATTGCGTGAGTGATACGGTCATCAATACACATATTCATGGCTACATGTATCAATATTGTTTTTTCACCAGTTTCCACAGGCTAGTCTATACACATCAGTATCGTATCAATTAGACGTGGTGCTTTGAGTACTGTCTTCGCCAAAGGACCCTTGTAGACGCATCGACTAACTATGAGATATATGCGTCCAAACAACGCCGCCGCTGACCCATCAACGCTCGCTGATAAGCTTCCAGATCCACCAGCAGGATGGCAACGGAGTGATGCAACTGGTGGAATTACTGAGTATCGGTATGCAGGCGATGATGGTGTCTGTGCAGTTGCAAAATTAAGTATTCGTCCTGATTTACTTGGATCTGATGCCGTTCGCGTTGACCCAAAGCGTGGATGTAGCAGCGGTGAAACACGATATTATGAGTCAGTTGAGGCTGCTGTAGATGGTGTGACGGCTGAACTGCGTCGTGTGACAGAGTTGATTAATGAAGAATCAGCAAATCAATCTGAGATGATATCAACAGATAATCGCGATTCCGCGACGGTAGCTGAATTGAATGAGATGTCGTGAGCGTACTCTCAAGAGAATGAGTATAATCATATTTGTATGAATCACGTCCCTGATGCTGCTGTTGAAGCAATCGATACATTTGGTAAATCTCGTCTTTTTGGGAATCCAGAGCAAGTCAATGAGCAGCTTCGGGATGATCTTTCGATTAAAATCAGACAGACAAGAGGTTCATCGACGCAAATGGATAATGCCTCTATCGATGCCAGTGAAGATAATTGTAACAAACATGCTAAATCAGCTCAAAGCTCAACTGCATATATCATCTACTGCCGATATGAGACGGTGCACACTCACGCGCCACCAACACTCCGTGACCGTGGATCGTTTGTGACAACAATTGTTGATGCGATTGATTCACGTCTGAGATCCTGGGGGATTGACCCACCGACAGCATATACCTACAGTAACACTGTCGATGGAGTCCACTGGTATGATGGTCGACTTAACCCTCGGTGATCCGAATAAAACTGTATAACATCTCAGCAGAATTCCTGCACTTTATACCAATTCGATATCATATTCACTGTTGATAGTATGAAGAGGTATCAATAGTCAGCGTGAGACACTGATATGAATACAATCCTGGTTATAAGCGAACTCACTGTTTCGCTCAGATTTCTTCTTGGCATTATCGCGGCCGCTATCGCAACGATTGTGATGAACTATGTCATGGCAGAGCTTCCTGAAGGAAACACACCACCACGAGTCGCTGCTGGTGTGTTAACCATGTTACGGCCTGAGGACGCTCCGCGTCGGCTTGCATGGGTTGTACACTATGTTGCAGCTTTGTTAACCGGTCCACTTTTTGTCTGGCTGATTTTTTCTGTTGAGGCGCTTCTCAGTGATACGGCACTGTCAGTTGCTGTCTCCGCGATTATCCTGTACGCTCTTATGATTGGATTCTTTATGATTATCGTCCTGCCACAATCACGAGTTTCGGCATCACGAGTAAATACAATTCGTCGTGACTGGGCACTCACCGCCGGAGGATATCTTGGAGTGCTTGTACCATTGATTGGTGGCGTTTCACTTTTATTATCATGATGTAATGGTGAGTGAACTGCTTCAGGATCAAGCTCCAGAACTTCTTTTTTCACTCGTGTCTGTAAAGGAATGAATCTATTTGATGAATAATAGTCTTGCCGACTCAACAATTGCTAAGATACACCACGCACTCAAATTGAAAATTGAACTCAACTGATCGGGAGTTTCTCTGCGAAGAAATCAACATCTACGGTGTCGGATCCGTACGCATTGAGAAGATCAGTCTCAATGACTGATCGGGTCAAATTGATATCGCGATATACAGTTTATGACAGAGAATCTTATTATCTATAATGAACTGGTCGCATCAACACTTCTCGCTCTAAAGCTGTACTATCGAGTAAGCATAGATCATAATAAGCGCTGAAATCGGGCAGTATATTTTTTTATTCATTACTGCATGAATCGATTGCTCCTAACAGTGATATAAAATGCCGATATCCTTGTGTTTCAGTCGAGAGACTTTCTCCCTGGTTCTCTGTAATCTCAGTCCCGAATCACTGAAATACGTCCGAGAAAGCTCGCCGTTTGTAATGATAACTCATCTATAAATGATCGAGGCGAGTGTCTTGAGGGACTTTTCCCCAGGTACTTCACTTCTGACGTCTCTTGATGCACTATTGCGAAAGGAAACTCAGTATAGACCCGCTGATTCGAGCTTTGAGGGTCATGCTCCCGTAATAATGTGGGTAGGGTTCAGTGGCATGAAGATGTATATTCACATACTAGAGAAAAAGTATACATAGGTGTCTACCGCAAGTTATCAATCAATAAGATTACACAGATATACTTCTTGATAGTGATATTACATAAATTATTTGATGATACATCCCGAACACGCATCTCGTCCAGATAACATCTAATAATGACTAATCAGCACATGAATACAAAATTAAGTATTAAACAGGATACAGAATCACGAGAGCAAATACACACTCAGTCATCATCAACGGAGGAAGCGTATCAATGTGCACTATGTGAGCAGGAGTTTGCACCCTCTCAACTAGTGGCGATTTCAACGGAGATAAGTGATGATTCTCTTTGTCCATACTGCGCTGACTCGTTATTTGATGAGTCTGAACAAGATCAGATTAATACTCAAAAAGAATTGTATGACGATGACCATGCTGAAGGCACATATCGGCTCTCAGATGCGATACTGAACTCATCAGCAATCTCTGAAAATCCAACCCGGAACAGTCATGATAACTCTGGTCAGTCTCGGCGGGCATCCGCTGTCTCATGGACACCTCCACGCATCGGCGAAAACGAGGGAGTTCTCGGAGCAATTCTCTCGATTCATTCGCTCTCGCTATCATTACTTTGGGCAATTCATCGCACAAATGTTCGCCTAATTGAACGATTCTTTGATGAGGTCGATATTCAGACCCTAACAATCCTTTGGCTTGCGCTCTCAACAGCCCTGCTGATGGTGACAACGGTAACATGAGGTTCTCAGCTAGTGAACTCACCCCAGGACCAAGCCCCGAGGCAGTTGTCTCAAACCACTTGTACAACCGCGAGTGAAATGTTAAAAAAATAAATTAACTGAAAGCGGTAACCCCGTAGTGTATTTGCCAGATTGTATTGTGAACTACCCTGCCCTACCACGCTCGGGGCTCTGCTCGCCCCTCATTTGTTGGGGACGGTATTTCCTGCTTCGATGTCAGAATCATAATGAGGGCACAGAAATTCCAGACTTCACAGGCGAGTTCCCTTCACGCGTGGTTCGAAGTGTCCCACTCATGGATAGCCACTCCACCATACCCATCAGTACGTGTTTTGTGTCGCACTCGAACACTGTTGAAAATGTGGCGAGCATCGTGTGGAACACAGAAAGCACACAAGATAGTACATATACTGGTTGAACTGTATGATAGCGTGATGACGGCGCTGTATTCCCACCCTACTCACTCGCTTCGCTCTTCCCTTGAGGACAGAGACTTAGCGCCTCTTAGGTACTAAAGTTATCACCTCCAGACAGATTCGATATAGTTGGAGGGATAGTTGATGATCAAATTCAATATATAAATCAAATAACGCTATATAAAATTGTCAAACCGGAACATGAGACTATCAGGAACTGTGTCGCCGTGATATGTGGTCAGTGATTGCCGAACGTTGAAAACTCAAGAGTCGAAATCCATTTCAGGTCGAGTAAGTACTTCTCAGCGGACTGCCTCTGCCACCCGCTTCCAGTTAGTTTATTGCTTGAGGACAGGGTAAGTGCCCGTTAATTGCTAATCCGTTTTGAGTGAGCAAGCTGATCACATGCAAAATTAAGCAGAATAGACGTCACAATACAGATTTATTCTGAACAACACAGCGAGAGTTCCACAGGTAAGACCCGTGCTTACGGCGGTGCGAGGAGAAAGCCCCGCCGTTTAGTACTCCGTGAAACATTTTGAATCACAGGTCCTACGCAATGGTATCAGCAGCTACTCTATAACAAGATTTTGGATTGAATTCCTCAATAAGTTTTCAGGAGCACCACACGGCGGGGATGAATCCGACAACCCCTGCGTGAACCACGTTCGACGTGTCGAACGGATGGGTTAACTGACGAGATGCCGTATCGATACATAACCGAGGCGGTCTACCCGCCCCACTAATCGGACAATATCGGGATTCCCCGATTCCATGCAGAAAGCACCCCTTTCTGTTGTGGAACTCAGGGTGCAGTAAGAAGTACCTCCGAATCCCATGCCGGAATAGGAGTAACGGCTGGCTGGCACAGCCAGGAGCCGTCATCGAGGCGGCTACAAACCTTGAACATCCCAATCCAGCGGCGCGGTGCCGTGGGAATCTTCGCCCTTCAGGGCGGAGAGGATGTCAAATATAGGCGCGGACGCTCATGAAGCAACTGTGGCTTAATTAAGTTGCACTAGTTTCTCTGCTCTCGAAGGTCGCCTGAACTCATAATTAACGCCTAAAGCAGGATTTTTTTCGCTGTCGTCATTATGTTACTTATACCCGTACAGACTGATATATGCAGGTCATATAAGTTATAATATATGCGTCCAGCGACGCTAGGGTATGGTGCTTGATGAATTCACGTTGAGTCGCCGAAACGCATTAGGAGTTATTGCAGCAGCCGCAATTCCTTCAGGTATCCTCGCACAACTTTCAGATCAAAGTGCAAGGGACATGCAGACAGTGCATATGCAACGAATCGGTCGATATGCAACCGGTGAAGCTCTTGGTGGGGCTGAAATTGTTGCATTCCACCCACCAGAGGCTCGATTATTTGCCGTTAATTCAGGTGCTGGTCAAGTTGAAGTGCTTGATCTTTCTGATCCGACGACACCAAGTCAAGACACAGTTCTTGATGCAAGTGATGCGCTTGCATCGACAGACCTTGCAGTCGACACAGTTGGTGGGACAAATAGCGTTGATGTCAGTAATACATTGGTCGCCGCAGCTATCGAGGCTGATCCAGCAACAGACAATGGTGCGGTTGCGTTTTATGATCCTGCTTCGCTTGAGCTTGTCACCGCAGTTGAGGTCGGTCCGCTCCCTGATAAGGTAACATTTAGTCCAAATGGTAACTATGTTGTCGTCGCCAATGAGGGTGAGCCTGGTGAGTCGGACCCTGCAGGGTCTGTCAGTGTAGTCAATATCGCTGATGGTGCTGAGAACGCAACCGTGACGACAAGCACATTTGAGCAATATGATGGACAAGAAGCGCAACTTCGCGCAGAGGGTGTACATATCGCATCAGCCGGGGATGCACCGGCATCAGCATCGACAGCGTTTGAGCCTGAGTATACAACCGTCACCCCCGATTCGACGACCGCATTCGTTTCACTGCAAGAGAACAATGCTATCGCAACGATCGATCTTGCATCAGGAGACATTACGAGCGTCGATGGGCTTGGATTCAAGGATTTCTCGCTCCCAGGGAATGAACTTGACACGAGTGATGTTGACGATATTAGTCTTCAGTCATGGCCGATTAAGGGAATGTATCAGCCGGACGCGATTGATACATACCAAGTGGGTGGTGAGACATTCGTTGTTACCGCTAATGAGGGCGATGCCAAGGATTTCGAAGTTGGAATTTTGAAAAACCTTTCATTAGATCCGGCTGGATTTGATCTCTCAGAGAATGCATACGTTGATACCGTCGAGGAACTGAAACAGCCGACACATCTCGGGAATATGGAGGTCAATGAGGCGGCAATGCGTGAATTTGCTGACACAAATGGAGATGGTGCATACAGCGACATTTATGCCATCGGTGGTCGCTCATTTTCTGTGTGGCATCATACTAGTAGCGGACTGGAACGAGTATTTGACAGCGGGAGCAAATTTGAGCAAGTCTTTGCCCGAAAGTATCCGGGTGGACATCAAAATACTGTCGAGAGTGGTCCAGAAACTGAAAGTGTCACACTCGGGGAGATTGGTAATCAAACATATGCGTTCGTCGGACAAGAAAAGGGAAGTGGAATTACAGTGTACGACGTTACCTCACCAGGGGGGTCAGAGTACATTCAAATGGTGGTTAATCGGGACTATGGAGTGACTGAGGATGATCTCGAGGCTGCTGCTGAGGCAAACCCCGATACTGACTCCCCAGCCAGAGCAGGAGACTTCGCACCAGAGGGGCTCGACTTCGTCCCCATTGAGGATAGCCCGACCGATATGCCGCTCCTCTGTGTCGGGTTTGAGCTCAGTGGAACAATCGGGGTATTCGAAGTTGAGCCGTCCCCAGAGTAAAATAAATTAAAAAATGGTATTTCCACCGACAATTGAGATATAACTCAATCAACGCTTTTAGTATAGATGGTACAGGCGCAATACCACACCTGTTCACGGCATGGATACGCGCCGTCATACTGTGGTTTCCAACCGCTTTTTGACAACGGCGTATGTACTAGTATTGTCGTATTGGCTCTGACCCCGATGTAGCCGAGTGCCCGAAAAGTGGCGGTTTGAGTGTGAGTGTCCGCCCACGCTGGAAACAGGGTGTGCCCCATGTGGGGATCAAACAACAACCGTCGGGCTCTCGTCACCAATACAAGTAACTCCGAGTCCGGTGAACCCGAGTGCCGACCACTGACCGAAGCCCCTGTGGAAAAAACAATACAGGGACTTCACCTCGGTTGAGCATAGGAGTACCGGGGGCTGAGATGTGGCACTCCCTGGAGATTGCCCAGTGACCGGTCACACACCGATTCCGACGGTGGACTGGCTTGGTATTGGGAGTCTGCAAACCCAAACCCAAACTCAAACCCAAATCCAAAGCTGACACTCCCAACCCAGCGAAGCGGTGCGGTGCCGTAGGATTCCTCCCGGCTTCAGCCGGAGGAGGATATTAAAGAACTTGCATGTATTAAATCACCCCTTCAGGGCGGGGAAAATGTCAAGTTGTTTTTTATACGATCCGATTAATACGTGAATCTCAAGTTTGAAGCGAAAACTACCAATAGGTGAAGAGAGTCGAAATCCGCGAGAAGCACTCACCGCCGGAATGTGAATATTCCAGCGACAATAAGTGCGATAATAACTGAAATTGTCGCAATAACACCAATAATCGGAAGAGCACCTGCATTCATAATATCTGGAATCAGAGATGGGGCTGATGGTGTTGGTGTGGTGGTTGACGTTGGCTCTGGAGTTGACCCAACAACGTTCACACCACGCACCGAGACCGGTTCTGATTCAATTGAGTCCTGGCTCGCGATTAGGCTATATGACTCTGCGTTTGGAATTGAAACTGTTAACTCACCATTTTCGTTAGTTTGACCAACAGATTCGGCATTGCGCGTTATGATGACATCTGGGGCAGGTTCCTCATAGGCGTTTGTAACCTCGATAGAGACTGACTCACCAGCGATAATTCGATCGCTCGCAGTTGTAATATTTAGTTGTGGTCGCCGTGTCAACTCATATGTTCTTGTCTGTCCACTTTCATTAACCATGAGTGTTCGATTAATATCCTCATACTTTGGTTTCGTCACCGTCACTGGTACTTCGGTATTGATTGGAATACGCGCCACAGCACGTCCATCACCAAGCGTTTGTACATCACCAATACCAGAGATACTTATTGTCGCGCCGGAGACTGATTCTGGGGGCGAAAAGTGAGGATCAACAATAATAAATTCAGTCGTCACGCCCCCAGTATTAAGATTAAGATTAATATTTGTCTCACCATCGACGTCAATGGTTCGATTAATTGTATAATATGTCCGTTTCTCAGCTGTGAGCGTATACTCACCGGCTTCAAGCGTCTCAACCGAGAATATTCCTTCTTGTGATGTATTTCCACTTGCGACGGTTCGGTCATCCATCGTTAATGTGACACGGGCATCTGCAATAGGACCACTATTCGTGTCGACACCGACACTTAGCGAGGACCGCTCGGAGACATCTAATTCAACGCGTTGTTGATCCGCATTATCAATCACATAAGGGAAGTTCCGAACATAATCGGGATGATTGATGGTGATTTCAATTTGCTCACCCCTTGGCACGTCCACTAACACCATTCCATTGCTTGCTGTGTCTGCTGAAACTGAGTCTGCTCCCCATTCTGCTATGACAGTGACACCTTGGATAGGCTCACGTTCCTCATCAATGACTTCGACCGTTATTGTCGTAAGATTACTTTCCTGTGCCGCCACAGGAGGAACAGCAGTAAGGATAATCAATACAACCACCACCAATTGGAGTCGTCTGCAGTTCATATTCGATACACATGTAGCCACCACATAGCTGTGACCCTCTTCGTCCATTCCAAGTCGTCTTTCAGTACTAGTATTGGGTCTTATATGAGTACCGATAGGTTGTATTCGCATTACCTCTGTTTATCCAGTGACATCAATATCGACTCCTGAGTTACTCTGTTGATTATCAGGTAGATTATTGAGTGGCTCAGTGATATCCAGTATACTCGCACTTTCCTGCCATAACCGCCGTGCACTTGCCTCATCTCGCGCATCTGAGGATGGTTTCTTCAACTGTTGACTGGCGAGGTACTGCCCTGAGTAATCAGTCGCCTGTGATGATATTCCAGCAAATAACAATTCAGCAGCACCATCGTTGACAGTTGTGACACCCGGAACTGCTTCGAGTGACTGTATAATTCGTGGTAATGGTCCAGGGAGGAATCGCGTAAATCCACTTCCAGGAATCGCGCCAGGATGTACACACACTGCAGTGGCTGTGTATTTGCTTGCATCAACGCGCTTAGCAAGTTCAGTTGTGAACAGTATATTTGCCAGTTTTGAGTGATTGTATGCCCAAAACGCACTATGATCATCAACGGTTCGAGTTCGGTTAATATCTAGAGAGGCACCCTGATGTGCTGCTGATGCAGTCGTCACAACTCGAGCATCCGTATTGAGATGATCAAGAAGTTCGGTCGTGAGTAGATATGGTGCAAGGTGGTTAACGTGAAATGTATACTCAACGCCACAGTCAGTGAGCTGTCCATCACGAAAGACCCCACCGGCATTATTATAGAGAAGATCAATTCCGTCTGTTGTCGATTGAACAGTCGCTGCGAGCTCACGGACGGCGCTAACATCAGCGAAGTCAGCAGCAATAAATTCTGCATCAGCACCATATGCAGTCACTGTATCAACAACATCGGCACCAGCAGTCGCATCACGTCCATGCACGATAACGTCAGCACCGAGACGACCAAGCGCGATGGCAGCTGCCCGACCAATCCCGCTCGTTGATCCAGTGACGAGCGCTTGCATTCCGGTGCAATCAATATCTGCAACGCCCGCAAGTTGCTCTGGCGTCGAAGTCATATCATATGCTCAGTACTGGAAGGAATTATCAGTTGTTGGTAATGTGAATTTGTTGGGTCGAATCTGCAGTGAAAGTAACATAACTATCTTGGATGCATCATCTTGTGGTCATATCAGATCTATATGGAATGCTCCCTGCATCCTGTAAATCTCCGATGTGATTCACCCATGATAGGGTCGTATAATCATAATTCGTGATCAGCAATTACTTTAACACTTTATACAAACATTTTTTGAATATATAGTGCTATGCATGTCAATATTTGGATGTAATCTAACTATTTGAGCTGTCTAATTGACTTGAGGTGATTTATTTTATGATATTGCTAATTAATTATGAGTGAGAATCACTATTGATTAATAAATAAGGTCAAAATAGGTTTATATGTGAGATATTCGTTCTGAATATATCAAATGTGAGGTAAACATTACTATTTTTTATTCTTATTGCGCCCTACGCTAATAGAATAGACAATGTTATTTTCAATTTTCCGCGCTAGTGATTAACTCCGTTACCCATGTGAAGTACCACGGGCGCGGTGGCCCGTGGCTTCGCCGTGGTCTCTGGCGGGAAGCCAGCGAAACGACCGGTGGCGAATTTTAATTCCGCCCGCGCTCGTCTCTGGCGAGACTCGCGTGGAACCAGTAACACCCGAACACACCAAAAGTGCCACCGCAACAGAGGTCGTCTGTTGCTGCCGTGGCGGGCGTGTCCGTGGGCGTCCGCCCCTTCACATGGGCGCGATACAGACCCGGCGCACAGCGTCTTACCCCAAAATGGGTGCGCGGGTTTTGCGAGGCCGATAACGTGGGTTCCAAACTATAGTAGGGCGTCCCGATAGTAAAAAAATGGGACGCAGCCGAGCGTACGAGCTTCACCCCCGCCCACGGTGGGGCGGGGAACTCGCGCTGCTTTTCGTTTAGAGCGTGGTGGTGGGATATTCACATCGTTAAGACTCTTTGATATCTAATTAACTGTGTGGGAAGGTCGCTTTTGTGAATGCTGAGAGGGTAACCGACTGATAGTAATTAGTGCAAGTCTTTACCGCCGTGATTATCCGTGTCGGCGATGGGAGCCGCTGAACCCGCGTCATTCGACACTGTCAGTGAAACTATTCGAAGTAATCACTATGAGTTTATTTTCCGTGACTGTCTATTCCGATGTGTCAGATTTTCCTCCACCACATTAGATATGAAATTGCAGTAAACGACCACAGATCGGGCGACCCATGGATTTTTCGCTATTTCCTCGATAGTTGCATAAATATAATAGATTAAGGGATAGATATAACATTCACATCTGAATCTCATATTAATTTTCATGATATAATATATAAATTCTACCCGAAATTAGATGTTCATACCATTTTTTGACCAGACGTTTCATTTATTTCAGTTAATATCCGTGATGTCCATTCTATACGGTGGAATAACGACAGTACGTATGTTATAAGATTTTAATCGAATTGCACAGATAGTGACAGGATTGATATGATGATGTGTTTAATTATAATAATATCACATGTTTCATAATCAGCGCTAAATACTTCTGTCGATATGTATTTAATATCATATGTGTTCTCCAAGCATTACAGTTGTTTTATGAATCATCTTGATGTTTACATCCGATATAAACCAACTGCCACGGGGCTTAATCCCGAGACAAATCACAATTATATTACATTATGTTTGATACTAAACAATACGTGAGCACGCATTGAATCATTTAGCCATAATTTAACAATAAATCACAAAGAGAATAGTTTTTTACTTGTCTATCAGATATATAAGATAATGACTACTTCACAGACCGTAAGTGACGCTGCACAATTTCATGTGAGGAATATCGGTGGGATTGATGAAACATCAGTTGTCATCGAACCCGGTGTAACTGTGTTAACCGGTGAGAACGCAACAAATCGAACATCGTTTTTACAAGCGGTAATGGCGGCGATGGGAAGCAATGCAGCGACTCTTAAGGCGGATGCTGATGAGGGTATTGTCGAACTGACGCTTGATGAAACAGAATATCAACGAACTGTGTCTCAGACCGATGATACTGTTATTTTTGACGGTAATACGTATCTTGATGATCCGGATATTGCTGAAAGATTTGCATTTCTTCTTGAGGGAAATAATGCCCGCCGTGCTGTCTCTCGGAGCGCCGACCTTCGCGAGATAATTATGGAGCCGGTGGACATCGAGGAAATTAAGCGTAAAATATCGTCGCTTGAATCACAGAGGTCGGAGATAGATGAGAAGATATCCGATATCGAGTCGAAAAAGCAGGGACTTCCTGAGTTGGAAAAGCAAAAAAAGAATATTGAGTCTAAAATATCTAAAAAAAGAGAAGAGTTATCTAAAAAAGAGACGGAAATTGATGAAAGTAGTCGGAATATTTCGGATAGTCAAGAAAAAGAAGCTGAACTGGAATCAAAATTGGATGAATTACGATCGACTCGGTCAGATCTAGATTCAATCCGTCAACAAATTGAGACACAAAGAGAGAGTATTGAGTCATTACAGGCTGAACACGAAGAAAATAAAACAGCACTTTCAGAGTTGTCAAGCACGCCAGCAGCGAAACTCACACGTCTTGAACAACAGATTGATTCACTTCGGGATGACCGACAGGCTCTCAATGCCGAGATTTCACAACTTCAAAATCTTATCCAGTATAACGAGGATCAACTTGAGGATGGAGAGTATAATGTAATTGGGCGTATTAGCGACGATGTTAATTCAAAAACAGACACTGAAGAAAGTTCTAGTGGAGCAGATGCGATTACCGATCGGTTACTCGCTGATGAGAATACAGGATCTGAAACAGTTACATGTTGGACATGTGGGTCAGCAGTCGATCGCGAACAAATTGAGGCAACAGTCGACCAGTTGAAATCAGTTCGGGCAGACCGTGTCCAATCACTCAATGATGTGAAATCAGATCTTGACTCACTGAAGAGTGAAAAACGTGAAATTGAGTCAGAACAGACGCGTCGATCAGATCTTGAGAGCACGATTAATCGCATCACCCAAGAGATAGACCAACGGAAAAAGCAATTGGAGACGCTCAAAGAACAACGAAAAGATCTGACAGCGACAATTGAGACACTTGAGACTGAAGTTGATGAGCTTGAGTCTGAAAGCTTTGAAGATATACTCTCACTTCATCGTGAAGCAAACGAAGTTGAGTTTGAAATTAATCGACTTGAGTCGGATCATCAGTCGGTATCAAATAAGATTGAGTCAATCGAAGCAGCAATTGATCGTATCGATACGCTTGAGTCTGAACGGAAAACCATTGTCAATCAACTGGAGGACGAGCGGACGAAGATTGATCAGATTGAGCATGAGGCTGTCGAACAGTTCAATGCGCACATGGAATCAATTCTTGATATTCTTGCATATGAAAATCTTGATCGGATTTGGATTGAACGGACCCAAAATAAAGTTCGCTCAGGGCGGCAGAAAGTCGAACAGACGGTGTTTGAACTTCATGTAATCCGAACGACTGCAAGCGGAACCGCGTATGAAGACACTGTTGAACATCTCAGTGAGAGTGAGCGAGAGGTCACCGGACTTATTTTTGCCCTTGCAGGATATCTTGTACATGATCTCCATGAGACTGTACCGTTTATGCTATTGGATTCACTGGAGGCAATTGATTCTAATCGAATCGCTGCACTTATTTCATACTTCTCTGAATATGTCGAATATCTCGTTGTTGCATTGCTTCCTGAGGATGCACAATCAATTAATAAAGAATATGATCGGATTACAGATATTTAAATACAATTATTGATTAATTGTAACTCAATATGCGCTTTGAGTATCGTAACAATATAAAAATTGTCTAAATTGGCGTCTATAATGCAAATAAGTATACCAATTCGCATCAACAAAACGTAAATTTATAAAATAGTCACCATATGTTTTCGAACGACATAAACTTGAGTTTAGATAGAATGAGCAAAACAAAAAGGCAGAAAAAAGGATACAGATAGTTATGAGTACGAACGATAACCGACCTGCAAGTAAGGTCGCTCGCTTAATTGAGGAATATGAATTGGAAGGACTTGGTGCAGATCTTGAGGCGCGATGGACCGGTGATGATAATAAACGCATGAGTCTCCGCGACCTTGCGACGTTCTTCAATCAGCAGTTGCTTCGTCAGGCATTAATTGCTGCTGATAACGGCACTGGAGCACTTGATAACACTGTCGAGACGATTTATACCCGATTGACAAGTGATAATGTGAGTTCTGGTGTTCGAACGGACACACGCTCTCGACTTGAGCAGCGTGGTGTTGATATTAATTCGCTTGAGTCTGATTTTGTTACATATCAAGCAATCCGCTCATATCTCAAGGATTGGCGTGGCGCAGAATATCAGACAATCTCGGATGAGGCAAAGATTCAAAAAGATCTTGAAAGCATCCAGCGGTTGATGAGTCGGACAACATCCGTAACTGAAGAACGTATTGAAAAACTTCGGGAGACGGACCGAATTGCGCTGGATGCATTTGAGGTGCTGCTAGATGTCCAAGTTCTATGTCAAGCTTGTGGTGATCAGCATTCTGTTACAGAACTGCTCGAACGTGACGGTTGTCCTTGTCAAATATCTTCCAACGATTGACATTCTCCCGCTTGAAGATGCGATTATCCTGATCAATATTCATATTATATATTGGCGGCTCCGTTAAAATCCTCTTTTTCAGATATATGCTCACCTGAAACATCCGGTCATTGAGAGCCATCTGTAGAATCTTCTCATGTAGCCATAACGACACAGCTTACTATATCTTTCAACACTAAACAAAACTAAACAAAAGTATGAATCATCGCTGCGGGTTTGCGTTTGTGGTGTCATTCCTAATTGTAGGTGAGGTTTTTCGCCTGCTCATCGGAATAATCGACTGGGACATCCCGTCGCTGAAGAGTACGTATTGATTACTAAAGGCTTTGTAACACCCATGATGCTTTCTGAATGATCGGTGAGGTGTTGTATGAGCGAAGAAAAACTCGATCCAATTAAACAATCTCGTGGGGTCGGAATCGGACTGGCACTTGATTGGCTGACCTTTGATGGGCTGTCGTTTGTCGTCGATTCGGTTGTGAGTGGTATCGTGCTTCTAGTTGCTGGTATCATCGTCTGGTGGGGTGAATATCGCTGGGAGTTGACTGTTGGGACCGGGGTTGGAGTCGGGGTGGCTGGACTGGTCGCTCTCATCGACGTAGGGACCGACACCGGATTCAATGGGTTCCGGCTGGTCGGATTTATTATTGCGCCCGGTGTCGCGGATTACGTGCTTGCACCGGCCTATGGTAAAATCCAAGACGCCGGTGAACAGATCAGTAACCGGTAGAGGATCTGTCTTGACCATTCAGAGTGATCGGTCGATATTGTGACTGAGACAAGCGATAGTGAGTTCACGGAACTATTTCCACCAGTGCCGTGAGCGGGCGAACGAATCAAATTTCCGCTTGAGCGTAGAGTTGACCGTCTGTGATTGACTCTGTTAATCCTAAACGTCAGCGTCTAAATAGGTGTTCCATGCCTTGTGGAGCGATATGAACTCACGATGCTTGATCAGTGACCGAACTTCGTGTTGCCGGGCAAGTCGCCTGATTTTCTGGTCGTCCTGGCCTTTGTTACCGAGCAGAACATCAATACTCTCAGCGTTGCCCTTAACCAACGACGGAGCGATTTGGCTATCGTGTTTCCGAGTCATCGTCACGTGGAGGTCGAGAATTGCGTTCACTTTCGCATCGACCAGCAGCGTTACTTTGAGCTACTAAATCGTGAATTCGGCTTGTTTCGTGTAGTGTTTCGAAGCGTGACTGTGGTCAAATCCTGACGTATCAACCCCAACAACTCCGCTCGTCTGAAGTAGCGTGACGGAGAGAGTCGATAAGACACGCCATACGGTCATATCAAGTCGATAGAATGTCTTACAGGGCGTTGATGGCGTAGGAAGTTCAGCTAACACGAGGACACGACGGATGCGTGGCATATCGATTAATTCGTCAAGCGGTCCACGATAGATCGTGTTCTTCCGAACTTTGAGACACAGCAGAACAACGTGTTGGGGAAGTGTATAGCGGTGTTTAGAGAACTTCAAGAAGTACCGGGAGACTACTCGGCGGATCAGGCGGATCGCTTTCTCAGTAAAACGGAGAATTTGCGACTTCGGGAGGGGCTTCATCTCGTGGAATTACAGGATGAACATGTAACTCTCTGAGGATTTCAACAGAGATACATTGGCTGAAATTTTATCGGCGGTCGAGGCGAATACCCGAAGCGATTCATGCGGATTATAGCTAATACAGGTACAATACCACATAGTCTCAGACCGTGGACACGCGCCGTCGCAGCCGGGGGTTCCCGAACGGTCGAAACATGATGTATATATAACTGTCGGCGCACTGACTATGATCCCACTGTAGCCAAGCGCCCGAAAGGTGGCGGTTCAAGTATGAGTGTCCGCCCACGCTGGAAGCAGAGTGTGCCCCATGTGGGAAACAAAGAATAAGCACCGGGCGAGCGTTGACGTGAGTAACTCTGAGTCTGGTGAAACCGACCACTGACCACTGACCACCGACCACCGCTCCTGTGGGGAAACTAACACAGGAGCGCGTTTTCGGGTGAAGATAGGAGTACCGTGATTTAAGCTGTGATACTCCCAATTCAAAGAGGCTGTCCGTTCCTCGACCGCACACTGGTTCGCACGGCGTGTGAGTTCGGCAGCCTGTGAACCTGCACCTGAAACTCCCAACTCAGCGGTGCGTGTGGTGCCGTGGAATTCCTCCGCGTGTAGTAGTTCACAGAAGAAGTGGGTGCTTAACTAGACATACATCAGTCAGAATAGTTCTCTCGCATCGATTTAGTGAATCAGTTCACCCAGAAGTTTGTCGAATCACTAAACGTGGAGGAGGATATCAAGCAGACACAAGCCGAATCAGTTCTGCATCATCTGAGTCAATTACTGCATATATTGCTCCGGTATCCGGAGCGGCAGAAACAGCACGAATGCGCCATCCACGATTCGTGAGAAGATGATCAATTAATTCAATCTGTTGATTGTCAATACGGAACCGCGCGAGTGACTGTGAGGCTAATCCACCAACGAAAAGATCTCCCTGCCACCCCACAATACCACGAGATTTGCTGGCTGTTTCAGCATCATAAAACGCCATACCACTTGGCGGAAATCCACCACTTCCACATGGCCATGAATACACTGGTGCGATTACATCCTCTCGGTCACCGTGTGAGACACCAATCGGTTCATCACTCCCGTACTGGCAACTTTCATCTGCAATTGGCCAGCCGTAATTACCGCCAGCAGTCAGTATATTTATTTCGTCACCATCTCGCTCACCGAATTCCGTTTGCCAGATCGCATTTGTGTCAGGATGAACAGCCAGTCCTTGTGCATTCCGATGACCATAGCTAAATATTGCATCTCGCGCGGATGAATCATCAATAAATGGATTTGAATCAGGGATTGTTCCATTAAGATTCAATCGGAGTGTCGCTCCAAGATCGCTCCCTCGGTCTTGAGCGACATGATCTGGACCGAAGTCTTTGAACTGTCGGTCACCAACAGTTATATATAACTTATTATCTGGACCAACGATGACACGTGATCCAAAATGACCTGCTGAGTCGGCATAGGGACGAGCATAATAGAGTGCCTCGAAGTCAGTAATTCGAGGATCGTCGCGGTCCAGTCGCCCACGCCCGACTGCAGTTGTCGTTGCACCATCATCGCGAGCAACCGCATATGTCAGATATACCCATGATGGGTCTGGGAACGATGGGTGTATACAAACATCAAGCAGTCCACCTTGACCACGGGTAAATACGCCTGGTACTCCATTGACACGATCATATGTGCCCGCTGACCGATCAACAAGTAGCAACCGACCGACTCGCTCAGTAAGTAGTGATTTCTGAGTGTCGGGCAGGTGTGTCAGTCCCCACGGATGTGTAAGTCCAGTGAGGACAGTTTCAATTCGGACCTGCGATACTTGGGTATCTGATTGTGCAGATGTAGATGTCGTGGTGGATGCCATCTTGTCGGATGTTGTGATTCTCGAATCATCACTCTCAGTCCTGGTGCATCCAGCGAATACAGCACCAATACCAGCGCTCGAAATAAGAGGAAGTACACTCTGGCGGAGGTATGATCGACGTTTCATAAGTATTGTATCATATGTATTTATCACTGAACTCACCCCGGAGTCAACCCCCGAGGCAGTCGCCTCGATTACCTGTGCATTGCAAGTATGGGGATTTGTTTATTATCCTCTGAGTGCTTTGACAGGTGGATCATTTGCAGCTTTCCAGGCAGGGTATACCCCACTCAGGGTACTTGCAAAGACCGCAAAGGCAAATCCAGATAATAAGTGTTGGAGTCCTGCCCAGGTAAACACTAACATTCCGTCGCTGGCGAGAACCTGAAATAGTATATATCCGGCACCAAGTGATGCTATGGCACCAGCGATACCACCGATGAGACCCAAGAATATTGCCTCTGCGAGGATCATTCGAAGGACTTCACTACGGCGAATACCAACAGCTCTCAGCACGCCGATTTCCCCGCGGCGTTCAATTGTACTCATCAACATTACATTTAGAATTGCAACACTTGCAACAATCAATGAGATGGATCCAATGCCAAGAAGTGCAAGATTAAGCGTATTTAAAAATGAATTAATACTATCTTGTGTGCTTGCAAAACTCCTGATACTCAGGATTTCCTCACTGTCACGTCCCTGTTCATTGAAATCCGCTTCAAGTATATCTGCAACGGTGGTTGCAGCCTCACCACTTGCGGCGACAACAGTCACAGAATCGTAGTATTCCTGTTCAGAAAGTGCAGATAATGGAAGGACAAGTTCATTTCCACCACCACCACCGAAGCCATCCTCAGCCGCAAGAAATCCACGGATTCGATACAACGACCCGTCGTATTCAACAGGGTCGCCAAGTTCAAGTCCCAATTCACGAGCCGTTTCAACACTTACTAATGCACCGTTTTGAAGACGGGTGGGTGCTTTACCGACAGTCGTGTCATACAGTGCACTCGCCTTAGTAACCCCAACGACACTGACGAATACCTCCTGCCCATCCCGGGATTTAAGTGTGGTTTGATTTGTCTTTTGCGGGACAACTTCAGCATCAGCGATGATATCTCGCATCTGCTCAACTTGATCAATGGTGATACCGTCCTGCGTGCTATCTTGTCCAGAACTTACCGCCACTTCATTCGTCAGGCTACCCAAATTCGATTGCGCCTGCTGTTGAAGTGCAGCGCCAGCCATCCCAAGTGAGGCGATTGCAATAACACCGATGATGATTCCAAGCGTCGCTAACCCTGTTCGAATTCGATTGCGACCGAGATTTCGCCATGCCATTTTAACACTTGGAAACCGGCGGAAAAGACTGTCAAGACCAATCACTGCACGCTCCCATCAACGAGTCGAACGACACGATCAGCATATTCAACAAGTTGTTCATCATGGGTCACGGCGACAATCGCAATATCTTCTTCATTTTTAAGCCGCGTGATTTCCTCAAGAATTGTTTGACCAGTATCTTGATCAAGATTTCCTGTTGGTTCGTCTGCAAGCAGGATCTCAGGACGATTAATCAACGCGCGGGCGATTGCAACGCGCTGTCGTTGACCACCCGAGAGTTGATCTGGTGTGTGCTTAAGTCGATCCCCGAGTCCAACGCGTTCAAGTAAGTCAATAGCACGGTCACGACGATCAACAGATGTATCCCACATTGAGGGTAATTCGACGTTTTCGGTCGCGGTGAGCATCGGTAAAAGATAGAAACTCTGAAATACAAACCCGATTCCTGACCGGCGTTCTTCTGTCAGCTCATCTTCAGTATAATCTGTTACATTATTATCATCAAGAGAAACAGTCCCATGGGTTGGCGTATCAAGAAGTCCGATCATATTAAGCATCGTACTTTTGCCAGAACCAGAAGGACCAATAACCGTAACCATTTGCCCGCGGTCAGCATGGAAATCAATCCCTTTGAGCGCTTCAACGGTCTGTTCACCGCTTTGGTATCGTTTAAGAACATCATGAAGCTCAATGACACTCATTGTGTAACACGACGCCACCGATACGTACCTATTGCAATGACAAGTATCATAACGACAGCACCAATCGGAAGAAGCGGAAGACTGCCGAGGAGTCCAGCACTACCAGTGCGGTCATCAGATCTATCATTCGATTGCTGAGCCACCGCCGCAGCATCCTGTGCCTCGGTTGATGCATTTATTCGGTCTACAGGTAGTGAAATTCGCTGAGTCTGTTGAATGCGGTCTCCCTCGACGACATAGCCAACATTGACAGGGATTGTGTTAATATCTGGCTGTACCGATGCGGTAAGTTCGAATGTCGCAAATTCACTTGCTTCTATCTCACCAACAAAATATTCACCTGATGGTGATACAGGGGTTGTTGAACTCGTGTCGGCGATACTAAGTAGGACTCCATCAGCATTTGTACGACCAATATTTGCAGCGTCTCCGGTGATTGTCACTGCTGTACCACCCTGTGTTGTTTCAACACTGGTGAGTCGAATTTCTCCAAGCGCCTGATTGGTTGTTGCAGATACCGAGTGGGTTTTACCAGCAGCTTCATATCTTGCTGTGAACTCTAGTGGTCCACTGACACCACTCTCGGGTTCAAACGTGAGAGATCGGCTTGTTTCGGATTGTAGATTTGAAAGTAATTTTCGAGCAACAATATCTCCGTTCGCTGCTGCATTCACTGTAATGTCACTTAGATATGTATTTCCAAAGTTGGTGAGTTCAACTATTGTTCCGCCCGATTGATTCGAATTAGCGCGCACAGAAAGATCAACATTGACCCGCGGACGCTCAACAGTGATTGGGATCGTTTCAGTCGTTCGGTGTGTCACTCCATCGCTTGTTTGATAGATAATCGTACTAGTCAATGAATGTTGACCAGGCGATTCAAAATATGCATCATACTGAAATGTCTGCTCGCTACCAGATGCAATTGACCCACGTGTTCGTTGTGGTTCCTCAACTCGAACATCATCAACTGTGAGTTGGACGCCAGTAATTGCCTCATTATCACCGTTTGATACAGTGATATTTATTGGCGCAAGCCCTCCGGCGGCGACAGTTTCAGTTGTTGATGATAGAAGCGTGCTATCACGCTCAACGGAAACGTATACTGGCTTTTGGATGGAAAATACGCTTCCAGTATCCTCTTGCCCATACATTGTGACCGTGAGTTTCTTTTGTCCTGGTTCATCGAAGACAACCGAAAATGGTACTGTGACCGATGTGCCTGGTCCGAGCTTTCCGATATCATCAGCATTCTCATCAATCGATGGACCGTCAATGCTTACTTGAGATATTTTTACACTTCCAGTACTCGTCTCAGAATTTCTGAGTTCCGCATTGATGACTACAGCGTCACCTGAGGAGGGATTCGTTGGTGTCACATTGATCGATCCAATCGTCACATCAGACTGTTGAGCGGTTACAAGTGGGAGAATACCTGCAGTTATAACAATCATCAATATCAGAATCATCAAACCGCGGGCTTGCCAGTGACTCATATGGCTCCTTGGTATGCGCATGATGACTCAGGTCTGACGATGATGGAATCTCCTCGATGATGTCCTGTACAGTAATAATTCATGTGTGGATTGATTGATAGGTGAACAGTGACCTGTGTTGCTGCTGTATTATCATCGTAATATGCTTGATTGTACAATAGAGGGTTTACTCGCATTCATGATTGCAATTGATTTGATCTGGCATCAGAAACAAAACTGTCATGTGTAAGCGAATACACTGGGGATTTATATTTAGTGCGAAGAGCTGCAGAAACAGTAACATTTGTCTCCGCTTGAGATTTGAAACAAAATCACGAATAAGTAGCCGATAATTGATAATTAATTAACGTGAACCGCTCTCTCCCACTCACGACTATCGCTGTTCGTTTCTTGAAACTGGGGAGGGGATCTCTTTTTCGACCTGCCAATCTCAGCAATCATACCAATCTTAAATTAGCAGCTCAACTTGGGGTTAAATATAAATAGAATTTAATCGCAGTGATATATTTCAAGATACTGATTCAGAAGTCTTTGACAGTATAATTCATGTTAAATATACTATCATCTGCTATGCGGAGATCCTCATGCTGTATCGGATACCTCAAGTGACGCTGAGGTGGGATAAGATTCAAGAAATGACTCGATTCGAGTGAGTGCAGTTTTCAAATCATCCATTCCGGATGCATATGAGACCCGTAAATGACCCTCGCCACCGTCTCCAAAGACGCGTCCGGGCACAAGCGCAACTCGTTCTTCATGAATGAGTGCTTCGGCAAATTCCTCATCATCTTCCCATCCCGGTGGACACTTTGGAAAGACATAGAATGCGCCCTTTGCCTCAAAACAGTCCATCCCAAGTTCATTAAATCGTGAGATGACAAATTGACGACGACGATCAAACGCCTGACGCATTTTCTCGACGGCTGGTTCACATGAATTGATTGCTTCCATCGCTGCTGCCTGTGCGGTTGTCGGTGCTGAGAGCATTGTGTACTGATGGATTCGATTCATCGCATCAATAACTTCCTGTGGACCAAGTGCATATCCTAATCGCATTCCTGTCATGGCATATGCTTTCGAGAACCCATTGAATACGAGAGTTCGCTCGCGCATTTCTGGGAGCGTTGCAATCGAGACATGTTCATCATCATACCGAAGCGCAGAGTAGATCTCATCCGAGAGCACAAATAAGTCATGTTCACGAGCAAAAGTGGCAACATCCCTAAGTTCGTCTCGAGTCATAACCGCTCCGGTAGGATTATTCGGGTAACAGAGAACAAGTGCTGACGCCTCTGATGCATTAGCAGCAGTGAGATCTTCATATGTGAGGGTAAAATCGGTCTCTGCACGCGTTGGCACAGATCGAACCTCACCGCCAGCAAACGTCACAGACGGTGCATATGAAATGTATGACGGTTTCGGCACAGCAACAGTCTCACCTGGGTCAACAAGCGCTCGCATTGCAAGGTCAACTGCTTCACTGGCGCCAGCAGTGACAAGAATCTCTTCATCAGGGTCATACTCAAGATCATACTGTTTGACATGCTCGGAGATATTTGCCCGGAGATCACTTCGCCCTCGATTTGCAGTGTATGACGTTTTTCCACGCTCAAGCGCATCAATCGCCGCCGACCGAGCCGCCCATGGTGCAGAGAAGTCTGGCTCACCAACACCCAATGAGACAATATCATCCATCTCATCTGCTAACTCAAAGAATCGACGAATACCAGATGGCGGTGTTTGTTTTGCTCGCTGTGATAAACGGTGTATATTGCCACTAGTGTGGTCGGGATTCCTTATTTCATCGTTTGCCTGTTCTGATTCAATCGATGATGCTGAATGACCTTGCCGATCAGTCATGGTGACACAGCAAGCCTGTCATCCTCATCATTGTTTTCGAAATAAATACCACGTTCTTTGTATGTCGTCATTACGAAGTGTGTCACGGTTTGTGTTATTTCTGGAATCGGTGCAATTTGCTCGGAGACAAACGTAGAGATATCATGCATTGACTCCCCTTCGACTTCGACAGCAAGATCATAGCTTCCCGAGATAAGTCGGAGTGAACTTACCTCAGAGAATTTGGCGATTCGACGTGCAATTTTTTGATATCCTGTCTCGCGGTCAAGTTCGACATTTAGCTCTACCTCTGCACGGACATGATCTGTGTCAAGACGGTCCCAATCGACAACCGCTTGATACCCACGGACGGCACCTTCGGCTTCTAACTCGTCGACGAGCGCATCAACTGTCGCTGCGTCAACACCGAGTTGGCGTGCAATATCATCTGCGCTCTGTCGAGCATCGTTCAGCAACAAGTCGACTAGTTCCCGCTTCGTTGCCATACAAGTGCGAGGAGTGCTGGCTTGAAATGGTTTGCTCATATCGATTGTGAAAGATTGTGATTGTATTGAGGTATGTCTTCGATAAAGAAGCATATCAGTATGTGGTATAGATTCAGGGATGTGAATTTATATCAGCTCTTAGGGCGAACAGGTCGCCATCGTCGGACACGGCAGAATCACTCTATTCTCGCCTGATTCCTATTGTTGAAGAAGGCTGCCTGAGAATTAAAATAACGGATTGAAATCTCGGGTGAACAATCGAACATGGAATGATTCCGGATTGTTTGATTCATCCTGGATTACCGAGACCGCTGGTTTCGTTTGCACACCAGAACTCACAGATTCCTGAAGACGGCGAAAATCGCAGGTACTCTCTTCGAATCTGTATAACGTAGCGGTGTTGTTGAATCTACAACAATTGAGGTAAAGTATCTCGGGGATTGCTCCCAAGAGTGAATCTCGTCCACCAAACAAAACCACCAATAGTAATCTCTGAAAGTAACAATACCTATTACGAGTATTAACTGACAGAACTCATCAAAGCTCTTGATTGTGATTTGGATATCGAGAATGGTAATATATGAGCTATAGATCTCGAACCGCCTACAGCAAACCATTGTGTATATAGATACTACAGCCAGTCAGCAGATTCGTGATGTAATCTTCCTAGAGATATTTCGAAGTTATTCAATCTCAATCTGTGTTTCATTAGTGTTTGGGTCTTTTTTAGCCATTTCAATGCTCAATATACCATTATTATATTTTGCAGTAACCTCATTAGGGTCAACGCTTTTTGGAAGTCGGATTGAGCGTGAGACTGAGGCGTGATACCGCTCCTGCCGTATATATCCGCTATCAGAGTTTGACCCCATTTCGGATTCTTGATTAGCTCGTATCTGCAGTATTTGATTAGTTAATTGGACATCAATGTCTTCACGATTAAATCCCGGTAGTTCTGCAGTGACGACAAATGCTGTTTCCCGATCCTCAAGATCAACCCGGATTGTACCTGTTGGTGTTATCCCGGTTGATGATTCAGCCGTCAGTTGTGTTGCGGCCTCCTCAACGTTCTTGTGCATCTGCTCAAACAGTCGTTCAAGCTCTCGGAAGGGATTTTGTCGTTTTGTCATTGCACCAAATATGATTACTCTCTCAGGCGGAATAAATTATTTTATCAACTACGGTGTCAGAAGTGCAATTCGATAACCATCGTTTTTATATCCAGTTACATACATGTAATATAATATAATGGTCTTAGTTGAGTCTGATTCTGAACTGTCACGTGGTGATCCTGCACCATACTTTGAATTACCAGCAGCCGCTGGCGACACAGTTGCATTAGATGACCTGCTGAGTTATGATGCGGTTTTAATCGTATTTACCTGCAATCATTGTCCATATGCCGAGGCAAAGGTTGAGGAATTGAATCATCTAACAGAAACATATCCCTCGCTGGCTGTCGTTGGTATCAATCCAAATGACGCCGAGGCATATCCTGAGGACAGTCTTGATCGAATGCGCGAACGGGTCTCCGCTGATGAAGTTCGGTATACAGCATATCTTCGCGATGAGTCACAGGCGGTCACTGATGAGTATGGAGCGGTATGCACGCCCGATCCATTCTTATTCAATCGAAGGAGCTCCGGTGATGAAAGCCAATTTGAACTTGTATTCCACTCACGGATTGATGATGCAATGTCACCCAATGAAGCCGTGAGTGCTTATGAGATGCGACGGGCTGTTGAAGCTGTGCTCAATGATGAACCAATTCCACTAACAGAGACGCCATCACAGGGATGTTCGATCAAATAATATGATATCTGATATTGAATGACAACATGAGGATGACAGCACAGAGCTGCTGTCTGCGGAGGACAGATGCGACACCTGTGAACAAGAGACGACGATAATTTGATTATATATCACATAACAGTCGTCGGCAATATGACCAATGCTTATATCCGAAACCACAGTTAATTCAATTGGAACGCCCGATTACGCGCTCTGCTTCGGATAAAAATATAAAATCACTAACATTCGATAAGAGGCTAAAATAAATCAAGCAAGGGAGGGCAGTTTATATATCGTGTTAATTCTCATTCAGAGTCATTCGCTGCAAGTAAGGATGCAGCCTGTGTCAATGCCTCATCTGCGTTCTTTACTGCAGCAGATTTTTTTGCTGGGTATGCCTCAACCTTCGCACGAAGTGTAATTCCCTCACCACGGCGTATCATTCCACGGAATGCAGCCTGCTTGTCTAATCGGAGAAATAACTCAGTGTTTTCTGTAACTCGTTCATCAAGCTCTGATTGAAGTGTCTCAAATGACGGTAATCGTGCAAGCTGTATGAGAACATGCCGTATTGCATCGGCTGACTCCACACGGGTTGAGAACACAATAATTCGATCACCATGGTGACCACTGCTCTCCGTCCGGGTAAGAGGGAAATCCTCAGGGAGAATCGTTTGGAGTGCAGAATTGACGCGCTTTTCATCCTCAGTCTCATATGAGAATGTGCGTAAATCAATATAATGGAACGGTATCTGAGGCATATTCCTGCTTTAGCCTCAGGGGTAAAAAGACTCGCTTACTCAGACGCAGTGTTGTTTTCGTCTGTATTTGTTTCAGTTTCAACCGGGTCAAGTTGGTCTGCAGCAATACCAACTTCCTGACCATCCTCAAAACTGACAGTATATGTTGCATCTCCAAACATCGTTTCGACGACCTGTGTAACTGTTCCGGTCTTACCATCGAATTCGCTGTGCTTATCATGCAACACTACGCTGTCGTCTTCGTCAAATTCCATATTATATTGAGAACATGCGCCGGTGAAAAATCGACTGGTTCTATCATCCACTTATATGATTCATATTACATTAAACGAGCGCCAATTGACTGCTAGTTTATGATGAATGAATTTTTATAAAGAGAATTTACCGGTGATATAAAGAACACAGCGAGAGTTCTATAAATAAATAAGCCGAGTGCCTTGGGGCTTTGATACTGATATGACCCGAGGGTGAAGCCGGCATAGATAGGTATAGTCAAGAAAATCTCAAAGACGGATTAACGGTCTTCATCTACTGCTGGCTGTGGTAGTCTAGAAATGTGGTCCCTCTCAACGTCCGCCGCTGGCGGTGCGACGGAGGTTTCAACGGGTCATGGTGGAGTGACCGACTCCCACGGGCGCTGCGGTGTGTTCGGGTGTTACTTCCAGCCGATTCCTCATGGAAGAGGTCGGGAGGAATTAAATTCCCTTGCTGATGTAGTGCGGTCTCAACAGGGAAGCCTCCGGGGCTTGACCCCGAGGTACTTCACGGGTCACCCAACCCGTGGTAGTTTATGCGATGTCATCCAAGTTTAATAATCGCTAAATGACCCGGGAAGGAATGAATGAGTATGCAGTCAACTCGGCGTAAGTACATCGCTATGATTGGTGCTGTCGGCGGTGGGGCAATGACAGGGTGTCTTGGCGGAAATACCAATGCTGGCGGCACGAGTAATGACGTTACTGGACCACTCGAGTGTGACGTTGGTGCAATTGATCGTGTTTCATCGCTTCCAACGCCGACTCGGGGTTCGGATGATGCCCCAGTAACTGTTGCTGTATTTGAAGATTTTGCATGTCCTCATTGTCAAACATTCAGCTTAGAGGTCGCACCCAAGATCGTTTCAAACTATGTTGAACAAGGTGATGTCCAATATCAGTATTTTGACTTTCCTATCCCGGTGTCAGAGTGGTCTTGGCGCGCCGCATCTGCATCGCGTGCGGTTCATGATAAGGCAGATGATAAAGCATTTTTTGATTTCATAACGGGCGTGTATGAACAGCAGTCTGAACTTAACACCAATGGGTATCAAATTGTTCATGATATTGCGTCCCCGATTGAGGTTGACAATTGTTTTGTCGCCGCTTCTGCAAAACAGGAGCCATACCGGCCTGTTATTGAAGATACTCGACAACAAGGTATCGATCGTGGGGTTGACAGCACACCAACTATATTCGTTAATGGAATTCCTGTTTCAAGACCCGATTGGTCGAGTGTTAAATCTGCAATCGAAGCTGAATTTTACTGAGCCAGTACTCATAACAACCAGTCAGTCTGCCATCAGCAATGTCATTCGGTTAACTGCCTCGGAGGTTGACCCCGATGTGATTCAGTTAGCATAGTGACTGCATCATTTTATTCCATCTTACCATCTTAGTTAATATTTTATACGTGATCTTTAGGCATTAGATCAGCTATCGTCTGGCGATCAAGCCATCGACAGAGCTTCACAAGCTGCTCTGTTGCGGACTCAAACATTTTTTCACCTTTTTCAGGTGTTGCATCGGTTTGATCCCCTAAGACACCGTTATTGGTGTTATCAATTGCGTCATAGAATGTTCGTGAACCAAACTTTCGTGTATTATCATCTGTGAACTCTATAAGACCCTCATCTCTCGCATCCGCAAGACGGTCAGTACTGACTAACTCAGGCTGGAGATACTGGATCATCGCTGTTTCTTTGGGACCACCGTGTGGACCATTTTGTTCGAATAATGTGTCAACAAGTTCTGGGATGCTCTCATTCCACATCCATTCAATCGCATATAGCGTCTCATCATCACGGAGACGACGCCCAACTTCGCGGAGATGTTCAACATTTCCACCGTGGGCATTCACATAGATGACCCGGTCAATGCCATGGTACGCTAAATTCCGTGTGAGAGACTCAACGTAATCACGGAAGACTGGTGCATCAACCCACATTGTTCCATGAAATTGTCTATGATGCGGACTGACTCCAATATTGATCGGTGGAGTACAGAGATAGCCTGTCCGATCGGTGGCCTCGCGTGCAAATGCCTCTGCAATCAGATGGTCTGTCGACAGTGGGAGATGTGGACCGTGCTGTTCTGTCGAACCCAGCGGAACAACCGCGAGTGATTCCTCACTAATATATGAGTCCAATTCAGGCCATGTCTGCTCGGCGACACGCATGTAATATATAATACAGTCTGCCGTCATTCAGCTTTCGGTCTAAAGGAAACAGCGAGAGTTCCACGGGTCACCCGACCCGTGGTCGTTTACTGGTAATACAATAAGTATCAATCTGATATTGCTCAGTATATTGTTATTACTTAATTGTTATCATGATTATCGATAAACTCGATACTGTTTCACTTTTTATGATCTCCTTCTCAGTCGTTTGAGTTGCTATTCACTCATAAGTTATGAGAATAATCGATAGTGGCAACACAGTGGGCATGCATTATGTACACGAAAAATTTATATAAGTAGCCACGGTATGTATTAATACATTATGACTGAGTATTATGATTACGTCCTTGGCCTGATCCCACTTGCACTATTTGGACTTTCGGGCGGGCTGATAGAACTTGGATTGACGCTCCCACAAGCAGTACCACTCGCGGCTGGAGTTGCTGCTGGTATCGTCGGACATGCACTTTTCATCAATGGACCAGTGTCTGCAGCACTTGAGACACAATCTGATCGTTCCCAATCACGATCAGCCGAATCAGCATCTGCAGGACACAGAAGTGACAATGCAGCAATAAACGCTGATTAGATTGCTTATATTATATTTAATAATTTAATTTTTCCCGTATAACTAACGAGTGTGTTGAGACGATAACGAACGTACTCGACTCTGCACGTTTATAAACCGCCCTCAGAATGGAGAAAGAGGTGGTCAATATCTTCCATCAGTCCATCGAGATCGCGGTCTGGTTGATCGCGCACCCAGGAAAACATGTTGTAGATCGTCTCCTTGAGACCGTGTTCGAGTTGTGATCGGAGCGACGAGGCTTTCGAGACAAGTCGCTCCGAGGCGCTCGATTCCGGACCAAGCCGAAGAAGGCTGTAGGCCAGCATCTGAAGGTGCCAGTGACGACTGGCACCGTCAGAATCACGAACCTCGCAGTCTCCTAAGCCAAGATCCTCTTTCGAGTCCTCGAAGAATGTCTCTACTCGCCATCTGTACGAATAGCTCCGAATAATGTGTGCCGAAGGCGCGTCAATCTTGCTCGTCGCAAGATACTTTACTGGATTCTCTTTGTCCTCATCGGTAACCTTCTCTGTGATTACCAGCCGAACTTCACCTAATTTCGAGACAGGGACTGTCTTAGTCCAAATTTTGTACGTTTCACCGTCAACTTCTCGCTCTTCCTTGTCGATGCACTCTTCGAGCGCATCGACGCGTCTCTCTTTGTTCGCGTAGGTCACCTGTCGGTTGCCCCGTAGTGGTCCAATCCAGTCCTTGCCGTGTGATTCGACGTGTTCGATCAGACCGGAGTCATGAGCAAACCATGCATCGAAGAGGTAGGTGCCCGCAGGCACACCTACCTCTTCTTCTAATTCCGTGATTATCTCTCGTGCGAGGTCGTATTTTGTCTCCTGTTCGTCTTCCTCGTCCTCGTCGTCGGCCTTCTCGTACTGGCGAAAAGCAAGTGGATAGGACGTTTTATCATCGGTATAGAACGCGTAGACGAGGTTCTGTCCCCAAACAGGCTCACCCTCAGAGTGATCGTAGAACTCTCCAGCACCGGGAAGGGACTTCCCGGTTCGCTGGATGACTGAATCGTCAATAACGATATAGCCGTTTTGTGACCAGCGTGTCTCTCCGTGTTTTTGCAGTTCCTCTAACCGCTCGTGGTTGAGCTGATCCTCATCCCAATCGTATTCGGTGATGAACTTGTTGAGTGCTCGGTCACTTCCGGCAGGAAGGACCTCTCGTGCAATTCCGGTTACAGTCTTGCTGCGGCCCGCAGCAAGACCTGTCACGTACGTTTTGGCGTGAGTCGTTTGATGATATGATAGCGAGTCGAATTCATCCAGCACGTCGGTGCACGAGAGGAAATCCGTAATCGGCAGCATCAGGTTTCAATGCTGCCTACATCACGCCCCTACTTAAACGTGCAGAGCCGAGGAACGTATCAACACATGCCGCTATCCCTTCATACAGCGACGTGATGTGTGAATATGCGTATGCCACTAGATTTGACGAAAGCAATGCATGGTTTGTATTACCACTTTCTTCACTCGAAAATGGTGAAACCGGTGAGCCACTTGCAGTGATTAATACTGCAGTATTGAATCCGTTCAAGACGGGAACTGTAGGTATCATAGAAGCTGGCATCTTAGCCCAAGCGGATTCGCGGGTCGCTGGGATTATTATAAGTGGAGCACAAGCGTACAGACTACTTCGCGCACTCGACCACCGATAATTAAAGACAAAGATGAACGACAAAAAAGTCTGAAGTCCAATTGTGGGAGGATATTGGTTACTGGAGTCGATATCGCAAAAGAGCTGCAATCCCACCGAGGTTTCGCAATCGTTGTCCAGGATCAAACTCCCCAGAGAGAACCGTCACTGACCCGCCTTGCTGCTCGACATTTTGAAGAACAGTATCGACGTCAGTTGACCAATCACCAGAATCGCGTCGCTCCTCTCTGAGTTGATCATCAACGACAAGAAGATCATCAACAGCACCAAATTCAGCTGCCTTAGCTACTTCATCGATTCCGTATGCAATCTTCTCACCGGTTGCAATTCCTTCCATTAATTCATCAATTAACTCAGCCTCAGCAGAAATACGAGTCTGTGTCTGCACCTCATCGACAGCGCCACGTTTCAATACTTCGTGGACACCACGGTCACCAACAGCTGCTGTATCAACAATAGTCAGTTTATCTATAATTTCTGGGTTATTTGACTGGATATACTCCTCAGCGTCTTGTTTAGTGAATCCTGGTCCAGCCAGAATAATCGCATCAACATCCATCCGTGATAGGGCAGCTGCGAACTCTGCGAATAGCTCTGTTCGCGGCTGTGAATATTCACCTTTCCCAGTTGTCGCAGTTCGTGAGAATTGTTCTTCAGTCCCATACTGAGCAACGGTGTGAATATGCGCTTCGCCCTCCTCAATAGTTGCAACAGCAACATCAGCATTTTCAGCTGCCTCCTCAGCAGCTTCAATCCGCTTTCGTTGATCGGGAGCAAATTTCTTTGTCACGATGATTTCATCATGAGACTCAACATTTAGTGTGTGATAATGCCCGAGTTCATCCTCACGAGAGCAACTGATAATCTCACCACCGACTCGCAGTCGGTTTGCAAATCGAGCAAACTCAACATCCGCGACTTCGATCGTAACCACGAGGTGTTCGCGCTGTCCACCGGTATCTCGGAGATTTTCATCATTACGTTGGATTCGACGAGTTGTATCACCACCAACACGATCGCCCGGTTCTAGAACGTGTGAAAGATGCCACAGATCATCAACATTCTCAGGGACAAGTGTCCACTGTTCTTTCCCCTCCTCGCCGCGTCCGCGACTCGGAATGCGCATATTAGTAGTATAAATGCTCTCAGACAAAGATGCTACTATTCATCGACAAGATCACTCCCACCAGGTGGTAAGAACTCTTGGATTTTGTCTGGACTTGCAATCTTACGAACAAACGATTCATCAGCAAACCGATTGCGAAACTCGCGATAGGCTAATTTTGCGGCATCATTCTGCGCATAACGACCCGGTCGGACTTGGACCATTGTTGGAACTCGATCCGCAATTGCCGATGGGGGACCACCGATTACCTGTGTTTCATCCGCGCACTGAATTCCAACTGCTATTTCCGCGGCGACATCTCGAATGTATGTCCTATCGCCTCGAATCACGAATGAGCCTTTTTCAATATACTCTCCTGACTCCGGGGTTTTTGAAACCTGATCTGGGGTGACGACATATGCATCATCTGCATAACGTCCTTCCTTCCAGATTGATGAATATGAAATGGCAAATTGCGCGACTTCACGGCGCGTCTCCGCTGTGAGTTCAATCGGTTCAGCCGGCTCTGATGGACCACTTGCTTTGAGAATCGTGATGGGTCCACCATGTGCCTCTGTATGGAAGAATCGATCATGTTTATTGAGATATTTTTTGACGAGCGTCTCGTTTTGATCAGCATTACGCCCTCCGACAACAAGATATCCTGTCGACGTGTGGAACCACCGGAATTGCTCATACCAATCATCATTTTTTTGTAGTGGAATTGATGTCATTGAGAGCCATTCATCATTTGTCGGACCCATGCGACTCGGCTCGGTGCCAGTGTTAACTTTGTCTGTAACAGTTTCTGTGTTATCGGCATTATCTTCAGTATCAGGTTTCGCATCCTCACGATCCCATGCATCGCGACGCTGTTTCACCGCATTGAGTTCCTCACGCGTGTTTTCAATGGCGGTGAGTGCACCCTCTTTTTTCTCCTCAATTCGCTTGGCTTCCGTGTAACGCTGATCAGCATTCTTCTCAACGCCAACATCAACATTGACTGGCACACGCACGTCATCAATCTCGATTGTGACCATCGCTTCAGCACCGTCGACACTGACAACAGCCGCAGCAGCATCGATTCCACGCTCGGCTCCCATTGCAAATGTTTCACGAATTTCGTCCCATGAGGTATCTTCGGCTCTTGCTGTCTGAATTGTTTCGATTATTTCATTGACAAGTTCATAATTCGCGTATAATAGCTCTGCGCGGGATCGCTCTGCCTCAGCACGCTGTTCAAAATCATCAATTGCCCCCTCCTGTTGTTCGATAATCCGCTGCTTCTTTGCGATTTCTGCCGCAAAGTCAGGACGTGTCTGCCCTGATTCTTCTGCGGCTGGATTGCGGTCTACCTCTCGGAAATAGACATCCAGCGCGCCGTTGAAGCTATCATATGCTGTTACATCGAGATTTTGTTGTTTCCGTTCTTCAAGTGGGAATGGAGTGGCATCAATGACAGCATCGTCATCGGCGTATAATCGTGGTTCAAAATCCCCGCTTTGAAGTTGAGTCCCCAACGATTCAAGCGCAGTATAAATTGCACGATATATTTTGTCTGAGGTATTCGTAATTTGCGTTGTTTTGTCAATGCCCGCTCGTGCACACACTTCCTCAGCATAGAGCCCACCGAGATTCAATTGCGTTGCGAGTGTTCGAACAATGTCGGTGTCAGACTCATTCATCAGACTGACAAATCGGTCATATGTAACCTGGAGTGGATTCACACGGGAATCTGGGAACTCATATTGTGCTCCAGGGGCAACAGTTCGCGACTTTAATCGAACTGTTTCCAGGCTTTGAATGACTTCACCAGCCGAATCAACAACAGCGACGTTTCCGTCGCCGAATAACTCCACGATAATACGAGTCATCTCCTCACCACGTTCGAAGCTGAGGATCATAATACGGTCAAATTCAAACTGTTCAACGTTTACCAAATCTGCTCCTGACAGTCGATTTCGAAGCATCATCGCAAAATTTGGCGGTCGCTCAGGGGCATCTGGTACATGATCAGGATCAGCAGTGTGAATACGCTTTTGCGTACCGACCTCAATCAATAATTCAAGTCGTCCACGATCAAAATCACGCATCCGAAATCGAAGCAGATCATCGCCATATCGGTATGTCTTATCGACTTTTGCACCCGTGTATCGGCGTAATTCGGTGACGAGAGCAGCGATATCAACGCTTGTTAATTCCTGCTTCGGGTCCATAGATACTATATCTCTAGCACATTCAAAAGCCGACCGTTCTGTTTGCTTCAGTTGTTCTGAAAAAGCGCTGTAAGTGCCCGTTGGTCATAATTAGGAGTCAAACATGCATGTATAGTGCATACTCATGCAGATGACGTATAGCAAAACGTAAGTCTATTTCATTGGCTACTCTATCGGCAAAATAGATGGCTCGTACTCCAATTATCGTTGCTGGCGTTGTATTTCTCCTCATCATCGCTGGGTGCTCTGCACCGACTGCTCCGGGTCCAGATGATAGTACGTTTGAGTCGCTTCCTCAATCTGGTCTTAACGCAACGGAGATCGCTGATGCACACATCACTGGCCTTTCAGCAGCCGAGTCATATATAATCCAGACGGAACAGCGGACAGTGACAGAAACCACAAACGTGAGTGTTATACAGCAAACCGAAAGCACTCGTCGAATTGACCTCAGAGCAAACCAGGAGTTGCTTGTCGCAACGACAACACAGCAACAAGAGGCACAATCACAGTCACGATCTCAATCTCAAAGTCGTTCTGTTCAAAGTACTGATCAATATTACAATAATAACGGAACAATATATGTTAATCAAACACAATCAAATCAGTCGCAATACGCAATTCAACAGGGACAGCAGGCGACCGTCAATACAACTGCTCAGCGATCACTCATTGAGCGGCTAATCAACACAATCGAATATAGGCGTGTTGAACAGACACAGCGTGGTGACACAGCGGTTATTCGATATGAATTGCAGTCGGTCACCGATGTACAGAATCTTACGCAAACATCAACTGCAACTGTCGAAAACGCTACCTCAACACTTGTGATTGATGAAAACGGTGTTATCAGAGAGTTACAGCTTAACGCTCAGTTTAGGACTGATAGGCGAACACTCCGAATCAGATTTGCAACAAACTATACTCAACTTGGAGAAACAACGGTTTCTGAACCGAACTGGACTGATGATGCAAGAGAAGCAAGTAAAACGACATAATGCTGCAGCGAGTACCGAAAAAGGCGAACACTCTGCACTCAATCATGCCGATTTGATTACAATGATAATATCGAACGATGCCAGTTGAGTTAGCCACGACTAGTGAGCAGCGAGAAGATGTGTTTAGTGTACGTCATCGTGTTTTCGTTAATGAACAGGATATCAGTGAAACGCTCGAATGGGATGAGCATGACAATCCAGCGGCTCCAACTGCTCATTTCATCGCTTACAGCGGGTCACAACCGGTTGGTACCGCTCGGCTCAGGGTACTGAATGAAAGCGTCCCGGATGATGCAGACAACAGTGTTGCTTCGGATTCTGGTAGTGATATTGATGCGAAAATTAGTACTGATACTGATACTGATACTGATACCGATACCGACGCCGATACCGACACCTGTAGCGGTAATACCAAACAGTCAAATTGTAATCTTGAAACAGCGGTTACAGAGACTACTACTATTGGGAAAGTTGAGCGAGTGGCTGTTCTTGCTGATCATCGGAACCAAGGATGGGGAGCACGCCTCATGCAGACCGTTGAGACACACGCACGACAATGTGGACTCTCGATTCTTCGACTTCATGGACAGACACGTGTTGAGTCATTCTATAATGTATGTGGGTACAGCACTGTCAGTGACGTGTTTGAGGAAGCTGGTATTCCACATGTCTCAATGGAAAAGAGATTATAATGAGTCATGTCATCCAGCAGATATGCAAATTTTGAGAGTAAATAATAATTTTTGCGTGTTATTAGTAGAATCGTATCTGAATCATAATTTCTTTGCAACGTACGGTCCGTCCTGATGATACCCAAGTTTCTGCCGATAGTACTGTCGAGCACCGATTCCCGAGATAATTGCAAGTGAATCATACCCAGCCTCACGTGCCAGCTCCTCAGCACGAGTAATAAGCCGTTTTCCATACCCCTTATGTTGCCAAGCAGTATCTCCAGTAGATTCGGATTTATTAGCTGTTGCCCCAATTCCTGCCTCACTTCCATATACATGTAGTTCTCGGACCACAGCAGCGTTTTTAAGTTCGCGACGAACTGTTGCTCCTGGGAATCGAAGTCGGCAGAATCCAATGAGCAGATCTGCATACGAATCTTCAAACTTGAGGAAGTGTTCGGTCCCGCCAGCTACATCATATGTCATTTCATTCAATTCAATATGCTCAGGATCAGGGTCAGTTTCATTCAATCCTGCCTCACGTGCCCTAATATCACGAATCTCAATTCCCTTCTCATCAGCACGTTGACTGGCTAATTGTCTCAGGTTAGACTTCCATACACCAGCATCAATGAAATCTGCAGGGATATCACGTTGAACACGCTGAAGGCGCGTATATTCTGGAATCATCCCCATTACCTCTGCGATTATTTCTGCGGCTGTTTCATTATCAAGTGGTTCAAAATCATCGCGCCGCCATTGATCATATACGCGAGTTCCGCGTACAACAAGTGTTGGGTAGATCTTCAGATAATCAGGACGATATTCGGTGCGATTGAACAGTTGTCGGAAGTCTTCGCGGATCATCTTAGACGTCATTCCTGGTTGTCCAGGCATCATATGGAAGCCAACTTTGAATCCGGCATCGCGGAGTCGTTGGTTTGCATCGATTGATGCTTGCACACCATGTCCTCGATGCATTTCGCGATTAATCCGCTCATAGGTTGTCTGCACGCCAACCTCGACTTTTGTCGCACCAAGGTCAAGCATCCGGTCGATCTGTTCTGGGTCACACCAGTCCGGTTTTGTTTCAAAGGTTGTCCCGATATTCCGAATATCTGCAGTCTCATTCTCCGCAATGACGTCTTCAAGATACCGAAATTCAACATCTTCCGGATCAGGTTTAAATGATTGATCAGATGCAGGATCCGGTTTTGAATCAGTATCATAATCATTCATCGCTTCAAGCGCACGTTTGAGGAACCACTCTTGATAATCATGACTCCGTGAAGTCATTGTTCCCCCCATAATAATGAGTTCGACTTTATCAACCGGGTGTCCGATGTGTCGAAGTTGCTCAAGTCGGAGTGTTACCTGACCATATGGGTCGTATTCATTCTGCTTGCCACGTGCTGCAGCAGGTTCATGTCCAGTGTAACTCTGTGCGGAATCAAACTCACTTGCAGGACCGCCTGGACAATATAGGCATTTACCATGCGGACACATGTGCGGAGAAGTCATTATCGCAATTGGTGAGACACCTGATGCGGTCCGGACAGGCTTCCGCCGCACAACGGATTTGACATCATCGCGATTCGCCGCGGAGGCATGTGAAAGGATATCTGTGTTTTTTGGAACCTTTGGTGACCCATATTGTGAACAAGCATCTAGTTTTGCCGACTCGAGACTATCGCGGTCGACATCACCTGCGACGATTTGCTCGACAAGATGCTTACAGGTGCTGCGGAATGCTTCCGTCTCCGTTGGGTCAGGCTCTGATCCCGTGTCGTCTGTGTCTGTTTCAGTGCTCACTGTTTGGCTCCTATGATAGTGTATGTGATATCCGCTGTTGATAGATCAAAGTAAGGATCAAAATCAGTATGCTGATATATTGAGTATTGATCGCCAGATATATATTTATCCTGACAGGTATTCACTCGCGGATCTATCGAGCGGATGTCCATATTTGATATTCGCGCTGTTTTGAGGTTAAGCGTGTCGTTCGATACATATCCAATTGTTGAAAGAGTACTATAGCTAGCGATAATTTCAGAGATAAGTCCTAAAACCAACTGTGACGTTGTCCCTCGTCGTTTGAATGAACTGTCAGGGTAGACAAAATAATGTAGAGTGAACTGTACTGGGGCGTCAGTCGATTCGCTCGCGATATATTAGTTATTAATCTGTGCAACAGCAGCATCAACAACAGCATCGACAACAGATTCACGTGCCCCAGCAAGGAATTCAACTCGATTCTGTCGAACTCCAACGGCTGTTACGCCACCTTCAGGGACAGTATTCCCTGCTGCCGAAGCGACTGCACGGATATCGAGATCAGTCGTTGCATGCACGAATAGTTCATCAGTTGAATACACAACTGTCACTGATGACTCACTCCGTGTTTGTCGATGTAGTGTTTCTGAGAGAAGCGCTGTTGGTGGGAAGTCAAAGCGATGGCTGTATGCATCTGCATCAAGCTTGACGACTTCAACATTATCAGCTCGGTATGTCTCAAGATTCGCTTCTGCTGTTTCAACCTCGGCATCAAGTTTGAGTCTAAACTGTTCAGAGACATGCCCGGCAAGTCCGCCGTCGTCCTCGAACAGGAGATCGGTGATCAACTCACGTTTATCCTGATATGACTGATAATATGCTTCTAATGCAATTGCCTCACGCAGTTCACGCGTCTGTGTAGCATCATATCCAGCCGCGGCGGCGCGATCAATATATACTGACGGAGCCTGTGTCTGATCCCAATAGCTTACAGCAGGGAGATGTTCGAGTTCAGCCGTAATCTCACTGTTAATTGTTGCAGCAAGGTTTGCACCAACTGCTCCGGTTGAGATGGGGACCGCTGTCAAAGAGTCATTACTCTCTATGAGGGGTGAGACAACAGTATCCACCTCTGTAAGAATCGCCTCATCAAGATCGCCAGCGTCGATAACAATACGTGGGGCGTCATACACACCAAGTAGCTCAATGCCGTCAAGTGAATCAACAGTTCCGCCTACGCCAACGAGAACGACCAGTGGGAGCTTTTCATCATGCCGCTCGTTGTCTTGGAGCATTTGTGTCACGTCATTTGTTGCTGTGTCCATTCCATAGACAGGGTCGTCAAGCGGTCGTCGTGTGAAGAAATGGTATTCTGCGTCTGCACGCGCATGTTCCTCTTTGACAAGTGGGAGCACAGCTCGTTCAATCGCTGCTCCAGCAACGTATCCATCAGCTGTTGCGGCGTGTCGGACCACAATTGGGCGCGACTCCAACACGGCTCGTCGAATAGCTGTTGCAGCATCAACAAATTGCGAACTGAGCGCTGAAAGGGGATCATCAGTTGCAAGCACTGTTGCCGTTTCAGGGCGAGCTTCAGCGGTGAGTGCATCAACAAGACGGTTTTCAACGGTTTCTGCTGCAGCACCCTCAAGTGGTGTGAGTTCACTCGTCTCAACTTGAATCTCGCCACGACGGCGCTCAACTTCACCATTCAATCGAACGATATCACCATCACCTACATCAGGATATGCACGGACACCAGCCTCAACAAAGGCTGCACACTCAACAGTCCCTGACTCATCTCGAAGCTCGAAGACTGTTGGACCACCGGTTTGTCTTGCTTCAACAATTTCACCTTCAATTTGAACGTCACTTCCAACCCGATTAGAGAGTGAGTCAATCGAGACTGGCTCTCTGTCATCCGCGAGTTCATTCAACGCCTCAGACTCAGTTTTCTGAGGTGAATCTGAGACAGGCGGAGATTGGTTCGATAGCTCGTCATCATCGTCGTCATCCACATCAATACCTTGGGTGGTTGAGGATGGTGACTGTGTAGATGCGGCATTTGTTGCTGTGCTCGTTTTTTCAGCACTGACTGACACCGTTTCTGTTTTCGTTTCTGTTTCTGTCTCTGCCGCTGTTATTCCAGCCTCAGTGTTAGCTGGCTCTCCAGGCGTTTCCTGATCAGTATCAGCAGATATGGTTTCGTCGGTGCTTGCTGTTGATGTGTCCTCTGTGCTTGTCGCCGCTGGTGTCCGCTTGACTGTCGCAGCATCCGCGTCGGAACCTCCACGTGAGACTGACGGTGTTGCAGTAGCTTCTGTAGTCAACGCAGCATCTGTGTTGTCATCGGTTTCAGACCCAACAGGTTCACCATCATTTGCTCCAGTCGGGTCGTGAATCTCTGACCCACGGAATTCAGACTGTGATTGCCTAATCGACCAGCCAAGATCAATATTTCCGTTATCACGAACGTTTTTTACTTGAACAAAGACAGTATCATCAGACTCCCAATCGAGTGTTTCAAGTCGGCGGTCAAGTTCGCTTCGATGTAATAATCCAGTGACCCCCGAGGCTAGATCAATAAAGACACCAAAGTCTGCGAATCCATCAACCGTTCCACGGTAATATCGTCCTGCGGTCAACTGTTGTGGGGAATCTCCCCTGAAATCGAACCAAACGTCCTCATCATGCGTAATCCAATCCATTAATTACTTAGAGCAGTCCACGACTAAAACGATTGTCGAATCCCACTCATCACTTATTGCGCACTGATATCTCGTTATTATCTGATCATAAAATACTGAGAGACTGAAGCAATTCAACCCCGGCATCAATACCACCGAGTGCGGACCCATAGAGGAGCGTCGCAGGAATACCTGCAGCGATAACTGCACGCAGTGTGCTCGTTGTGTGTACCTCTCGTATTCCAATAATAAGCAATATACTCGCATATATTGCGCAAACAACTCGGAGAGCGGCGATTGGGATTCCAGCGATGATGCATGGTGCTGCTGCATATGCAACTATTTGCACTGTCTCGCTGACGCCTGCCCGATCTGGGACAACAAATATCAATACAATTGTCTGAACTGCAGCGGTGAGATGCAATATTGCCGGTGCAATAAGAAGTACAACCGCAAGGACTGTAATGCCAGCCGAAGTCATCAGGTTATTACTTAATTGAGGGATTTGCGACGGATTGCCAGCGAACAGTCCAACGACGTATGCGGTTGCAATACTAATAGCAAAAACAAGACCTGGTGCTTGATCGCCAGGTGTAACAGCACTGGCGAAAAACTGCCGGGGGGCGATAATAACAGCAATCCATGCCCGCACAACACCACGTGGTCCGCGTTCACGCCCACCTGTCGGCGTTTCAACCCATGTCGTCACATCTTGAGTTACTCATGCCGGAGAATATGACAGTTACGACATCGTGCCTCATAGGTCTCATCAGCACCGACGACGATTGTCGGATCATCGATATGTGCGGGGGAATCATCAACAAGTCGCTGATTCCGCGTTGCAGGTTCACCACATTGTGTACAGATTGCCTGTAATTTATCAACATATTCTGCGACCGCCATTAATTGTGGAAGTGGTTCAAATGGCTCGCCGCGATATGTTTGATCAGTGCCAGACACAACGACCCGATAGCCATCATTCGCTAGCGATTCACAAACAGACACAAGTTCAGTTGAGAAGAAATTTGCTTCATCAATGGCGACAACATCGACTGAGTCATCATTAGATGGAATTACTCCACCTGGGTTGTTTGTCCCGTCACCACTCCTGCATTGAGTGGTTGTCCGGTGATTCTGCTTTTTCTTCGAAAGTTCGTCTTTGATATTCCAGATATCTTCTCCTTCATTCGGAACAACCGCTGCTTCCCATTGTCGACCGACATGTGACCCAACAGTTGTCTCTCCATATCGGTCATCAACAGCAGGCTTGAATACAGCAATAGATTGACCAGCAATCTCGGCTCGTCGCAATCGACGGAGGAGTTCCTCAGTCTTACCTGAGAACATTGACCCCGTGACAACCTCAATCCAGCCGCTATTAGTGATTGCGCGCACATCACCCCGAGTACGACCAATAAAAAAATCCTTACGAAGGTCTCTTGCATGTGTTGATATAGCTGGGAAATACACACGCTCCATCGCTTCTGTCCATCTCTGAGACTGATTGGGTGTTGAATGGATTATACGGCTCTGCCAGAGATAAATGAGTAATAAGTTTGCTCCTGGCTTGCGTGAATTCTCATCTTGTATAGATACGAAACGAAATTAAGTAGATGATACAGAGTCCGCGCAGTGCCAGTAGTAATAAGGTCAATCAAACCCAAATGCCTGCGATACAACCGATGACACTGATGATATCCTACTTGTTGCACGATCATTTTTAATGTCACGCACAACGGCGCTAGCAACATGTTTCCCGTTAATGAGACACATCGGCATGCCGATTCCAGGATCGGTGAATGACCCTGCATGATACAATCCAGGGACGGCATCAGACCGATGAGCGGGTCGGAATGGACCGGTCTGTGTTAGTGTGTGTGCCAGTCCTAATGCTGTGCCATCCGGATATCCCATCGCCGCAAATTCACTAGTGCAGGCAGTCTCCTCGACGACGATCCGATCTCGAAGGTCGATGCCAGTGTGAACAGCAAGGTCAGTAAGTACTTTCTCACGGTACCGTTCACGAATAGCATCGCTATCATCAAGTCCAGGTGCGATTGGGACGAGAATAACAACTGTCGAATGACCATCAGGAGCGACTGTTGAGTCGGTTTGTGAAGGAACGTTAACATAATATGATGGATCCGTCGGCCATGTTGGATCATCAAATATCGATTCGAAATGTGATTGCCAATCAGTTGGCAGAATAAGTGTATGATGCTCGAGCGAATCAAGCTCACCCTCAACGCCTAAGTACAACAAAAACGCTCCAGGTGCGTATGTCCGCGACTCCCAGTATGAACCGTCGTGATCAGAGACCCCGTCGGAAAGTAGTTCACGGTCAGTATGTGCAACGGGGACGGTGCTAACAACACGGTCCGCGATATGAGTGTCTGCACTGGTTTGCACACGAACACCGGTGTCACTGTGGGCACGGCTAAGTCCAGTAACGGGTGTGTTTGTCTCAATATTTACGCCCAACTCGTGAGCAATAGTTTCGATACTATCGACGACGCTTGCAATACCACCTCTTGGATAGTATACACCCATATTAAAATCGACATGGCTCATCAGTGAGTATAACGCCGGAGTATTGTATGGCGACCCACCAAGAAAGACCAATGTATATTCAAGTAACTGCCGAAGTTTTGTTGAGTCGAAGTACGAGGCTATATGATCATCCATTGATCCAACAAGCGTAATGCCACGTGCTGCTCGGAGTAATCCGGGGTCAACCCAGTCACGAAAGCGTGGTCGATGTTTATATACGAATTCTTCCATTCCAATTTCATACGCATCTGCAGCCTGCTCAAGATATGTGTCAAGTGCTGCGCCTGCGCCGGATTCATATTGCTCAAAGAGCTCGCGTTGACCCTCTCGGTCAGCCGGCAATATTGCTGTGTCACCATCCTTCCAGAAGACACGATAATTAGGATCTAGCCGCGTCAGCGAATAATATTCTGTAGGGTCGTATCCAAGTTCATTAAAGAAACGTTCGAACACGTCCGGCATCAAATACCATGATGGACCCGTGTCGAATTGAAATCCTGATCGTTCAATGCGTCCAGCAACGCCACCAAGCGTATCCTGACGCTCAAGAATCGTGACATCGACACCGGCATCTGCAAGATAGCAAGCTGTCGAAAGCCCACTGAATCCTCCGCCAATCACAATCGTAGATGTCTCGCTGAGCGTATGCGTCATACTGTGTTTCTCTAAAGAAGCAGATGGCGATATGGGTGAAATATCCATCAACAATTATATTATATGCTGTTTGACTGCTATTATCGATGCCACAGTATTGTGGTCGTTCATCAGTGCAGGATTTGATGAGTCATATCAAAGGGTGTTTGAGCGCTGACTACATTAGAGACAGTGTATGACAAGTGCATTATTCATTGTTACGGAGGAAGGCTATTGGGGAGAAGAATGTATTGAGCCACTTACAACGCTTGATGACGCTGGAGTTACAGTAACTGTTGCAACACCTACGGGTGAACAACCAGTCATTGATGATCGATCAATTGATCCCGATGAGGTTGGTTCGGAATACGCTGATCATCTCTGTGATATTCATGAGAACGATCCTCGGTTAAATAATCCTGAAACGCTCGCATCTGTCGATGCAGCCAATTACGACGCTGTTGTGTTTCCTGGAGGTCATGGGACAGAATTTGACATCACGCATGACCAACATGCTCGAAGGGCGCTTCGAACTGCCGTCGAGGATGACCATGGTGTTGCACTCGTTGTATGTCATGCCGTTGGAATTCTCGCATTCACTCGCGGGTCCGACGGATCAATGCTTGTAGCTGGTCGGAATGTAACCGGATTCCCGAATGAGTGGGAAGAGGGAATCGTTGATGATGATGACTGCATGCCTGATGGACGAAAGCTCCCATATTGGGTTGAGGATGAAGTTCGAGCGGCTGGCGCAGAGTGGGATGCTGAACTTGATGCCGATACAAGTGTTACAGTTGATGGGAATCTAATCACCGGACGGGGACCAGGATCGAGCAGTGAGGCTGCAAAAACGTTGTTGGACAGATTGAACATTGAACCGACCGAAGCTAGCGCTAACGCTGACGACTGAATGGACTCTAGGTTGAAATGACAACAGCAATATAAATGATCATATTTTGACACATTTTGCTGTGTCTATATATGCCCTTTCCATTTTCAAAGCTGAACGCAGATTTTTTATCAGTCCCTTCTCCTTGCATAATTCACTCATTGAATCTGAATGCTCACAGAGATTGCTGACTCAATAATTGAGGACTCTAGGGCAATAAAACCCTGCGTATATAATATGTCTTTTTTATTACTCTACTTGTGATTCTGTGAGGTCAGCAAACACAAACTCAGCATTACTCCCAAGTGGATCGGTGACTTGTCGTGTACGAATATTATCGAATCCGGCGTTTTGGAGGTATGTGAGCGTTTGTTCTCGTCCAGGTGCAGAAAACAGCATCTCACCGCCCATCCATCCTCGACGGACTGTTTCATATCGTCCTCCTGGAAGTGTCATAAGAAGCGTCCCACCTGGGCGGAGGACACGCGTAAATTCGTTATAGACAGTCGAATGATTGCCACGGGGGACGTGAAAGACAGCGTGATAGGCGGTGATAGCATCAATCGAGTCACTTGCAATTGGAAGTTGTGTCATCTCCGCCTGAAGTAACCGTGCGGTTGGGACAATGTCGTGAGCAAGCTCAAGATTTTGTCGAGCGATATCAAGCCCAACGTTAGTGCCTGACTCAGAGAGATTATCTAGCGTTCGCGCTCCATCACCACATCCAACATCAAGAATAGTCGCATCCTGACCGACCATTGATTGAAGATCAAAAACAAGGTCTGCATCAGAACCGTTTGGATCACGACGTTGTGCGTACGTCTCGGCGATATCCTCCCATGCACGTTGTACAGCTTTCTTATTCATATGATAGCTATGGCTTGAATGATATTAATTTGCCTGGCAGAAAATTATAATCAGGTTGATTACATCGCATATGGATCAAATGATGGTCGGGTATCGATGTCAGAATCAGGCTCAGTTGGGCAGTCATACTGCTGATAAAGTCGCTTTCGAAGATCCGTATCAGACTGGGTGAATAACAGAACAACGCCAAATGGTATCTCATAGTTGTCGGCGCTTGGGCGGGCGGGATCAATGAATAATGCGGTGACAGCCGGATCATCAGTCCCAGGCACAGACTGTAACACTGATTCAAGCGGAAGCGTGCCAGTGAGAATATTTGGAATGAATGCACCATCAGGAAGCCCCGCTCGAGGTTGGACACAGCAAGCCCCAATGGGGGGTGCCGAGTCAGTGTCTGTCGATGACTCAAAGCCACCGTCGGGACCAGAATTTGACTGAGTGTCATCCTGATTGGCGAGTGTCACACACCGTGGTTCGGACTGACCGGATTCCCAGCAGGTATTAGCGACTGCTGGAAGCGTTGCATTGACTGCAAAGTCCATACGCACGCCACCAATGCGATCAATCGCTGTCAACCGCCACGCCTCTGCATCATCTGCTGGGTCACCTGAAATCGTTGCCTCGATTAAATCGCCAGTCCGAAGTGTGTCAACTGACTCCTGTATCGTTTCATATCCTGACTCATAGACCGTATAGAGCGTTAGCTCGTCAACTGCTTGCAGATTGAGATGTGGCACTGATGGAACAACACGGTAGACTCGAAAGCGACCTGATCGCTGAGTCATGAATATATCTACTGTACGTGCCGACGCTGTATATGTAGCTGGATGACTACTGTACTATTTCAATATAACTCTGATACGTATGTGTCAAATCAGATAATAATCATTCGGCGAAGTAACTTGTAAAGAACCCAGAAAGAAACGCCGAAACAGCAACTGCAAGGACAACATCACTTAGATCCCATGTATCATCACTATCAGCCATCGCAACTGTTGCTACGACACTAATCACGGTCGAAACAATGCCGTTGATAATATCAGTCCGTATTGGCATATATGATATAATACAGTGGACTCACATATATCTGCATATATCTGTATAACCGTATGAGACACTCCATCGAAACAGTACCATCATCGACGCACAAAATTCAGCATATGGAAATAAAAGCCTCACCATTAAGAAGTATTACGTATATACAGAATATGTGGCTGACTCACTGCTCGTATACGACGGAAGTAACCCAGCGTTTCGTGCGGCTGCAGCGACGGTAACATGCCGTCTTTCTAATGTTCGACCAATTCGGTGGGAGTCCAAATCAGTGCAGCAAATATTGGAAGCCCAATTTAATGCACATCCATTTGTATTCGCACTCATCGAAGATGAAACAATCTATGTCGGCGCTGCGACGATACGACGTATTCTTGAAGAATATAACGCTGCGAAACCACTGGTGGAAACACTCGAAGGTCTATATCCTGTCGTATCCGGACCATTTGGTCGAGTCGTGCACGGTCGTGAGCCAGCAGATATCAACGGGAGTTTCTCGTTGAAACCTGCAGCAGAAAAACAGCTTGTATCACTTCGCCAACGTCAGGAGATTCCTGTTGAAGCCACAGACACAGAAAACACCGATTCCGAAGTTGATGAGTCAGATTCACACGATATGCCAAATGAAAATGACGTTTAAAATTACTTTATGAATCACTGCACTCATAGACAGTTTCATGACGTAATTCATTCGAACGAACCCAATATATTAAACGGTCGATCAATCGGTGTCCCGATATTGAGAAATATGTTTGATTCTCAACTCGGTGACAGTGCATGTACGGAATGTTTCGATAATGATCCCCTGACGTTCTTGTTTTAATTTTTTTATGTATGACTGAATCTACTGATTCCGCGCAACGGTAGCGCGGAACGGGTCCGCCTCTGGACGACATGAAATTCGCTGTGTCGTCGTGAGGCCACCTGCTGTACAGTATTGGTCCACAAGACCATGTCGCTCGTCCATTGAACCTGCCTGCCATGCGCGAACGGCTTTTGTGGGAAACATTCGATTGCTAAAGCTGACGATAACTACACCATCATCATCAAGCACACGAGCAAACTCATCAAACACACGACCAGGATATTGAAGATACTGCACAGAAAGAGCACAAGTGACAGCATCAACAGAATTGTCTTGGAGTGGAAGCACTTGATTTTGATTTAAATCCTGGCAGAACCATTCATCAAGTATCTCATTTTCGCTGAGTTCGGCTGCATTAAGCCCATGACCAATGATATGATCATATGAAATATCATCTGGAAGGTGTGAGATCCAACTGCTCATCGCATCGAAGATGCGGTCATCAGGTGAAAGGACCGATGAATATGTATCAGTGAGTCGGGTTAGAAATCCATCGTCTGCATGTGTCACAAATCGTGGAGTATCATAAAATGCAGTATCAGATCGAGCATCTCGTTTTGCTCGGTCTTTCTCAGAAAGAAGCGGTGATATACTCTGCGTTGTCATAGGGTTAATATGAAGTCAATCGGTTTGAGTCCCCCGGTATTTATCACAATGTCTGTTGTCATATATAAGATAACATCAATAGTAATAAAAATTTCCTCAATCCACCGAAGTACATAATTATGCGGCAGTCGGTACTTCGAAATCGGCTTATTGATACAATTAGGTCCAATCAGCAGGAGTTTCGGGGGACTCTCTCAGATCTGATAGATGCAGGTCATCTTGATAACATAAATCAAGAAATTCTCCAAGATAATGTCGATAATATCAGATCAAAGAGCGGTGAAAACGTTAGCGCACGTGAGATGATGCTGCGATGGCGACTCCAGGTTCTTGATAATATTCAATTTGGACTTACACTCACTGGACCCGCATATGAGGATAACCCAATTCGATATGCGAATCAAACGTTCCGAGAAACAACCGGCTATACTCTATCGCAACTCCGCGGATCGAATCCTCGGATACTCCAGGGTCCGATGACGGAGGCCTCAGCAATCAACGCGCTCCGAGAAGCGACCCAAATCTGGGAACCCGTAACAGTCACGCTATGGAATTATCGGTATAATGGAGTACCATTTCGAACCCGGCTTTCAATCACTCCACTTCGAAGAGATGATGGAATGATCACGCACTGGCTTGGCGTACAGAGTGTTATTGACTCCTTGACCGAACTCTCAAAGCCAGAATCGGAAGCAGTAGGCAAGAGGATGTCCAAACGCAGATTCGATCTCAACTCTGAGATAATAGGAAAATATAAGCTGGAATGAATAGCCTAGCTCATCTAGTGTTCACTCTGATTCCGTTGTAACTGGGCGGGATCTATCGTCAGCCGTGTTGGCTTCGACTTGCGCATCCCACAGTGCTGCATACGCTCCGAATTCTTCAATAAGTGTCTCATGTGTTCCAGACTCGATGATTTCGCCATCATCAAGTACGATAACACGATCAGCATCTCTGATTGTTGAAAGTCGGTGAGCGATGACAAATGCTGTCCGGTCTGCAATCAGCCGATCAATACTCTGTTTAATTTGCTCTTCTGTCTCCGTATCAACATCACTTGTTGCTTCGTCAAAAACGATAATTGATGGGTCATTAAGTAGCGCGCGAGCAATCGCGACGCGCTGTCTTTGACCGCCTGAAAGCTTGATTCCGCGCTCACCGATTTGCGTGTCATACCCTGATGGGAGAGCAGAGACGAATTCATCTGCAGCTGCTGCTTTTGCGGCTTCAACAACCGCGTCACGATGTGAAGATGATCCTTGACGCTCGGATTCAAGAACGTCACTGTCACCGTATGCAATATTCTCAGCAACTGTCCCCGAGAATAAATATGGATTTTGCTCAACAACAGCAATCTCATCACGAAGCGCTTGGAGGTCATACTCGCGAATGTCTCGACCGTCAATGCGAATTGTTCCTGAATCCACGTCGTGAAGCCGGGAGACCAGTTTCACAAGTGTTGATTTCCCGGCTCCAGTCGCGCCAGCAAGTCCAACTGTTGTTCCTGGTGGGACATCAATTGAGATGTCTGTAAGCACTGACTCACGATCCGTGTAGCTGAAGTGCACATTTTCAAATGTTACTTGTCCATCAATGTTATCTGGGATAACAGGGTTTGCTGGTTCAGTAACTGTCGGTGTTTGTCCAAGAAGTCCAAAGACACGTTCAGCACTTGATTTAGCAAGTTGGTATTTATTTGCAGATCGACCGATTCGTCGCATCGGTGAGTAAAGTCGACGAAGGTATAGGAAGAACGCTGCAAATGCACCTGTCGAGATGACTGCTTGCTCGCTGGTAGATGCGGTGATTATCGAGCGTCCACCGATGAGTAACACAAGAACAAACACAATGCCGGTAAGCAACCGAAGACCAGCGAAAAACGCCCGACGGATACGGAGTGCAGCAACCTGCTCATCGTGGTAACTACGACTCTGTTCAGCAACGCGGTCACGCTCAAACGCATATCGATTGAATACCTTGACAACAGCGACACCACCAAGATTATTTTCAAGTCGGGTATTAAGCCGTGAAACTGTTTCTCGAATCGATTTATACCGCGGCTCAATCCATTGGAGGAACCCAGCACTCGCAATACCGATCAGCGGAACGGGTGCGAGTGCAATGAGTGCGAGTGTCGGTGCATAATACCAGAGAACAACCGCAATACCACTCACAGTTGCAACAACCCGAATAAGTTGTCGAAACTCTGTATTAAGAAACTGTTCAAGACGGTTGATATCACTATTGAGAATTGACAACATCCCTCCAGTTTGATGTGATGCAAAGAAATCCATTGAGAGATGTTGGAGGTGATCATATGTATCGTTACGAAGATCACGTTGGATTTTCTGCGCTGATGACTGGAGCAGATAGCGCGATCCAAAACGAGTAATAGAGCGGATAAGATATGCCAGTGCGGCGATGACGACAAGTTGCTCAAGAACGGCGATACGCGCTGCGGTACCTGTGATTTCCCCTGCAGTAAAAAGCCCAAGATCAGATAATAATCCGGGATCACCGCTTCCAAGCACAACGCGATCAATCGTTGTCGCAATGATAATGGGTGGGACAAGTCGGGCACCACGGGTGCCAATTGCGGCGAGCACACCAAGCAGAAGTCGGAGCCAGTATGGACGCGCGTACCCGAGTAAGCTAGTCATTGGGTGCCCGTCGACATGTTGTCGAATATCGCTAAAGCCGCCATTATCGGTACTCTGATCTGTCACTGATATAAAATACAATGATGAAAGGCAGATGTTTGTGAAAGACGATGCATGACGTATGAACCGACGCCGATATTTTCGTTCTTGTCTGTCATATTGAGAATAATCATACGCAAATGTATGCTAATATCAATTTATTTGAGCACCATTTCCTTCCTCATACCGCTTCCGTTCTTGAGTCGGATGATTTGTGATGTATACTTTCGTGTGATCTGGAACATCGTCAGTGACCCATGAGTTGGCACCGATACTCACATGATCTCCGACAGTCACCGGACCAAGAACTTTAGTTCCGGCTCCGATGACAACATGAGCGCCAATATCAGGATGTCGCTTATATCCCTTCTTCAGTGCATGCTGCTCTCCCTCTTCTTGTTCAAAATGAAGCGCCCCAAGGGTTACATCTTGATATAGTCGCACCCAATCACCGACAGTTGCGGTTTCACCGATAACAACGCCTGTTCCATGGTCAATGAAAAAATATTCACCAATTTCAGCACCTGGGTGAATATCAATCCCTGTTTGTGTTTTTGCGTATTCTGTTAGCTCTCGTGCATATTCAACTGCGCCTTCCTGATACATAATGTGTGCAACTCGCTGCATTGCGACTGCAAGGAAGCCAGGGTATGACCGGATGATTTCAGTATAACTTTTTGCAGCAGGGTCACCTTTGTATGCAGCTTCAGCATCTCGTTTGAGTAATGTTCGTATCTCTGGAAGCGTATCAAGAACATTTGTAACGACTTCATCGGCATTAACGCCTGGATATGGGCAGATTCCCGCATGAAAGAGATTACCAAGTTCATCAAGTGTATCGAGTATAGCTAATTCATCACGAATCAGTTCAGGTGCGTTCCAACAGGTTGGAAAAAATAGCTCCTGAAGATAAGATATTTCACCACGGCGATGCTCGCGCTCTGGAAAGCAAACAGAGACGTTTGTCGGGTACGGGTCAGTATCCGACTGATAAGCCTCAAACAACTTTTCGTTGGCGTCACCAGCGTACCGATATTCCATATTATTCATTCTCACTGCGGAAGTATGATATTAGCGTCTTCATATCCAGTCCTTGGATAATACGTTGACATTATCTAGTTCATATCGTCACTCATCATTTCAATATGGTAATAAATAATGTTCGTATGCAGCATTCACGGAAGTCTTTTGTTAATCTCTCCCCGAAAATTTGGATATATTCGGTGACGTTACCGAATTACAGGAGATATCATCGGACATGCATGAGGTTACAGTCGTTACAGATGAAGCGACGTTTACAGAAACAGCAGCACAAGCACCCGCAGGGGCGCGCGTTCCAATTGAAATAGAATTCACTACTGAAGACCCATTCACAGCGTATCGACGAGCGAGGACAGATACTGATGATGGAATATATTTAGAGACCACCGGTGGACAGTCCGGGTGGGGATACTTTGCAATCGACCCAGTTGAGCGTATTCAGGTGACTGGGTCAGCAGCATCAATTGGACAACATCCCCCTCAACAAGAAAGTATGGCTGAAAGAGGTGATGAGAGAAGCCAGGGTCGCGGACCAAGTCTTGATGAACTCGATAGTATCTTAGATCGCGAGACACTCATTCGTGGGGGCTGTACGGTCCCATATCCTTGTGGTGCGTTTGGATGGCTCTCATATGATGTTGCTCGGGAACTTGAATCAATCCCACAGACAACGCCACCGAGTGACCTCCCACGAGTACAGATTGGAGTTTTCGACCGTGTCGCTGCATGGGAAGAACCACGTTCGGATGGATCTGTAACAATGCACATTACAGCGTGTCCTGTAATTGAAGCAGACACGAATATAGGAGATGTGTATGAGCGCGGACTTGCGCATGCACGCGATCTCGTATCCCGTATTGATACCGGCACCACTTCCGTAGATGAACCATCGGTGTCTGCAGCAAACAATGCAATAACATTCAAGAGTGAATGCGGGACGGCAGCGTTTGAAGATCGCGTCCGGCAGATCAAGGAATATATCCGAGATGGAGATACGTTCCAGACAAATGTTTCACATCGTTTGAGTGCACCCGCTGCAATTCACCCTGTCACAACTTTTGATGCACTTCGAGAGGTGAATCCTGCTCCATACTCCGGGCTAATCGAATTCCCCGGTGTTGATCTTGTCAGTGCGAGTCCAGAGCTATTACTATCAGTCGATGGTGAGCGAGTGAGCACCGAACCAATCGCTGGAACGCGACCACGGGGTGAAACATCAGCAGATGATATCGATCTTGAAACGGACCTCACAGAAGATAGCAAAGAGCGTGCTGAACATGCGATGCTTGTCGATCTTGAGCGAAATGATCTTGGGAAAATCTGCAAGTATGGAACCGTTGATGTTTCGGAGTACCGTCGTGTTGATCGATATTCTGAGGTAATGCATCTTGTCTCACTCATTGAGGGGCAGCGACAGCCACAAACACAAATTGCCGATGCTGTCGCAGCGGTCTTCCCTGGTGGAACAATCACTGGTGCACCAAAGCCACGGACAATGGAGCTTATCGATGAAGTTGAGACAACGCGTCGAGGACCGTACACAGGGAGTATTGGAATCTTTGGATTCGATGACCGCGCAGTATTGAATATTACAATTCGAACACTTGTGCGACATGGTGATGAATATCGTCTCCGGGTTGGTGCTGGAATCGTTCATGATTCCGTTCCTGATCATGAATATCAAGAGACATTAGATAAGGCACGGGGACTCGTAAGAGCCGTTGATACGGCACTTGGTGAGCGAGGATCACTTACTGTCGGCACAACAGGGAATACATTAGACGAATCAGCAGCAAAGCAGGGCGCATCAATACAATCAGAGAGAGATGGAATAGAAACCGGTGATTCATCATGATTCTTGTTATCGACAATTACGATTCGTTTGCGTACAATCTCGTTCAGTACGTTGGGGAGTTCGACGAAGTCACAGTCCAACGTAATGATGCAATCGACTTAGATGACATCTATGCACTCGACCCTGATGGGATTGTTATCTCACCAGGTCCTGGGACGCCACAAGAAGCTGGGATATCGATAGACGTCTTTGCTGAACTGGAGTATCCGGTTTTAGGTGTTTGTTTAGGTCATCAAGCACTTTGTGCAGCACATGGCGCACCAGTCGGGCATGCGCCTGCTGTTGTTCATGGTAAATCATCAAAAGTGAGACATGACGGAAGCAATTTATATGATGATATATCCGATCCATTCGATGTTGGGCGATATCATTCATTAGCAGTTGAGCGACAAGATGTTCCCACGCCGCTTATCGAGACGGCTGCAACAGATGATGAGCAGGGTGTTGTCATGGGTGTTAGACATCCTGATAAACCGCATCATGGCGTTCAATTCCACCCCGAAAGTATTCTTACGAACGCAGGCAAGCAATTGATTAAGAACTTTTGTATGTCAATCGCTGACTGAGATGTGTCGATATTACAGTATTGGTTTTGTTTTTGACATCCTCCTCCGGGTTCACGCGGAGGAATCCCGAGCGGTGGGAGTTTCAGGTTCAACACTCCCACCCCCACCGAACAACCAGCCAGTGCGAATCTGAAGGGTTGTTCGCGGTCTGAGACGGGTGCGGGGGCGGGTGGGACTGCTGGCGGTGCCAAGCCGCCGGTACTCCTACTCCTATTCTCGACCATGTACGGCGTCCAAACGTTGTTTTTGCCTTGGGGAGTTCGGCAGGCGTTAGCAAACTCGGAGTTACTTTCAATGTTGCTTCCAAGCAGTCGGGCACAGCATCTGCATCTGCATCGGTTCAGCATCGGAACCGACCGTTCACCAGACTGGTTCCGATGATTGTCTTATTGCTTGGGGCGGACAGGCCGCCATCGTCGGACTGGCGGGAATCGCTCTGTTTCCAACCGATTCCTCTTTTATTGTGTGATTGCCTGTCATTTAAATATGTGTATTTTGAAATTTAAATCGAGCGATGACAGTAGGATTTTGGAGGGCGTGACGGCGCGTATCCACGGCCTGTAGTAGCTCACAGAAGAAGTGGGTGCTTGAGTAGACATGCATCAGTCAGAATAGTTCTCTCGCATCGACTGAGTGAATTAGTTCACCCAGAAGTTTGTTGAATCACTAAAGGGCGTGGTATTGCGCCTGCTCAGCATATAAGCGTAATCTCCATATCACTGATCGTGGCGAGATGAAATAGATGATACAGATACGTCCAAGTGAATCGCCGCAGGGTCAAGCCCTCAGGACATGCCCTTTAGATTCTGTAAGATAATATTTCTCTTTATTTTCAATCCTGTCTCATCTAACATGCCAGTCACTCATATAAGAAGTTGAGGATTTACTCATATCTTACCTCAAGAGCCCGACGACCTCAATATATTTAATATCAGCTTCATAGGTATAACAACTATTTCATGCTCAAATCAATATGGTATAGTATGTTTATAATGTAAAATCAAAATACGGCATAGAGCCACATTAAGAATCTATGACACTCATTATCGGCAAAATAATTATGAGACCAAGAGCCTTTTAACCTTCAGTGGAATTTGTCACACTGGGTACGACCCAAGACCAACTATGGCACAACCTGACTCATCCAGTTTAGCAGAAGTTCTTGATCGCGTGCTCGATAAAGGAATTGTCGTTGATACCTTTGCACGCATTTCACTTGTAGGTATAGAAATTCTAACCGTTGAAGCGCGCGTTGTGGTTGCTTCAGTCGATACCTTCTTGCATTACGCAGAAGAGATCGCAAAGATTGAACAAGCAGAACTCACTGCCGGCGCCGAGGCGTAACCGACGAGCCATCGGACGTCGTTTAGAGTGAACTGTGAACCAACCGTTAATTCCCAAATTTTTAATCGTAGTTTATTACCATAATCATGAGTGTAAGAAAAAAACGCGACGATATAGAGGCAACCTCTGAAGAGTTTAGAACAACCCAGCGTGAATTCGCAGGGTATGCTGATGACTTCGCAGCAGACGTTGAGACAAAACGCGACGTCAGTGAGTACCACGCGGCGTTTGAGACATTCGAGACAGAGATTGCAGAGGCGAGAGATGTATTCGTCCAGTATAATGATACATTCGACGCAGCAGTGGCTGCAGTTCTTCAGGATGTTTCCCAACGTCAGGACGATATCGCGGCTCTTCGCGCTGCATTTGAGAGATATCAAGATACGTTTGATGCTGATGTTTCTGAGTTACAAGATGTAAATCATCTTCTTATGGCGATTGAGGAATTCCAGACTGCAATTACTGAAACAGGTGCGGAATTCGATGCATATGCTGAGGCATTCGATGCTGATGTCGCTCAGATTCAGGATATCGATGACCTCCTCACAGCCATTGACTCAGTTGAGGATGCATTTGATGACGTCGAAGAAGCATTTGATGCGTATTCTAAGGCATTCGCCGCTGATGTTGATGCAATTCATGCTGATGTCGCTGCAGAAAAAGAGGCATTTGAAGCCGTTACGGATGCATTTGAGTCGTATCAATCAGAGTTCCATACTGTCGAAGTTCAAGCATTAATTGATGCAGTCGGTGCATTTGAGTCCGACATCGAGGATTTCAGCACTGAGTTTGAGGTGACAGCTGAGGAGTTCGCTACATACGTCGAAACATTCTATGGAATGTCGGACACTGAGAGTGATGCTGAGATCAAGTCTGAATCAGAACAAACAGAGCAAGTAGAAGTAAATACAGTAGGTGATGAGGGAAACGTGAGTAGGGCTGAGGCAGAATTCGAGACAACTTCCGCCTCAGCCGAATCTATAACTGAGGATGATATCAGCACCAGTGAAGGTACAACAGAGAGTATTGATATTGATGCTGAGTCAGAGTCAGATACAACAACAGACACTACTGAACTAACAATTGATACTCCAGATGGTATGGTCACTTGCCGTGTTTGCGGTGAACATTATCATGCGATCACAGAACCGCATCTGCAGACACATGGCATGTCGATTCAAGATTATCGTGCGGAGTATGGTGAGGATGTCCCACTCCGACCAGATGACGAAATACAATGACAAAGAACTCTCGCGAGCGGAAGGTGCGTGGATCACAGATTCGATCATCACGCGAAAATAAGAAGCGTCGTCGTGAAAATAAGTCTATCGAGCGTTTAAGACGAGCCGAAAGCGATGGTGGTTCAACCACAACATCAGGGTCAAACCAGCCAGGAACGTCCAGAAGCGCTGGCACTACTAGGGAGCTTGAAGATGAGTTCATTCCAAAAGAGCGTGAATTCATCGAGACTGATGCAGTGAAGAACGTTCGCCAGCGAATGGAACGATGGCTCACCGTTGACCGTCCGGTTCATTTAATTGGTCCGACGGGCTGTGGAAAAACCGCGCTTGCGATGCATGTTGCCCGTCAGCGTAATCAACCGGTTGTCTGGATTAATGGTGACACAGAACTCTCAACAAGCGATCTTGTCGGTGAATACGCAGAAAAAGAGCGGATATCAGAGCGTGATCAGTATATACACAATGTATTGAAGAGTAAAGAGATAGTCAAGGATCGATGGGTTGATAATCCACTGACACTTGCCGTTGAAGAAGGTGCAACACTTGTATACAATGAATTCTCACGAACCAAGCCTGTTGCAAACAATGTCTTATTATCTGTTTTTGAAGAAGGCGTTTTAGAGCTTCCAGGACAGCGTGGTGAATCACGGTATGTTGATGTCCACCCCGAATTCAGAGCGATATTAACCTCAAACTCTGTCGAGTACGCTGGCGTGCATGAACCACAAGATGCATTATTGGATCGTCTTATCGGTGTCTATATGGATTTTTATGACTTTGAAACTGAGGTTGAAATTGTCGATGCACAAACTGACGGTGATATCGGCATTGAGACCAGACAGCTTGTCGAAATAATCCGGGAGTTACGCGATCGGCTTCAGATTAATGTCGGAACGCGAGCAGCAATCATGGTGGCGGAAGGTGCAGGTACAGTCGATACAATTGATAGACAAGCACTCGTTGAACTCTCTGTCGATGCACTGGCATCAAAAGTCGCTCAGTATAGTGAAGTTCAAACACTTCGAACGGAAGTTCAGACCGTCATTGAAAACACTGACATTACCGTGTCATAAATTACGATAAAAGTGCCTCCAACAATGTCAAACAAAACAAAATGCGATGACAGATGGAACACGAGCAACTACAGTCATCAATGTGTTATTGACCATGATACGGAGGATAGACCGGCATGGTGGAGTAGTGATAACTATGACAAGTATGATGTCGACAGTTTGGTTGTCCAATCAGATTCCAATCAACATAACACATGTTCATCAAGCTTTAATCCAGTGATGATTCGAACTGATGGGGGTCGTGATAGCGAGGAGTCCGAGATGATGTCTGAGGAACGTGGAAATAAAAACCAAGCTGAGACAGTGAGTGAGACTGAAACTGTCGAATCTATTGGTATTATCGAAGCCCAAGAGTGTGCGAAGACAGCTGCTGAGGAATTGTTTGAACATGATTTTAAAAGTGTAATCAAGGTCGAAGCAGATGATAATAATGAATGGCGGACGGTGATTGAACTCGTTGAACGACGTGCTGTGCCAGATACGCAGGATATCATTGGTCGATATGAGATCAATCTTACTTCGACAGGAAATGTGGCTGGATATGAACTCGTTGAACGATATCAGCGTGGCGATATGAAAGAAGAACTATAATATTAGAAGCAGTATCGCGTGTCGACTCCTCAAATTACTGAGATAGGTAGAACAGGCAAATCAGAGGCGGGAAGCAACAGTACGTCGTTGTGAGCTGTTTTATTCATTTGAATGATTAGATATGTTATAACTCAAAATGATTTTTAGAGAAATATGGAGAGATCTTAATATCTAAACAACCTATGAAGCCGAGTTCCCCGACCCACTACTGCTCATGAAAACTTATTGAGGAATTCAATCCAAAATCTTGTCATAGAGTAGCTGCCGATACTGTTGTGTGAAACCGATGGTTCAAAATGTTTCACGGAGTACCATGGGGTCGGGGGTGAAGCCCGACACTCGAATCAGTGTTTTGTCTCCTCGATATACCGTTCAACCACTTTCTGACACCGCTCCCGTCACGTCGTTCCCACGTAGTATTCTACCGTCCAGAATCCACCACCCCAGAAATACGACTCCCGAATCTCGGGATCCCGCTCCAGCAACTGCTTACCCGGGTGTAACTTGAACTGCCGAGCAATATCCGCTAGACTGTGCTTCGAGTCAGTTTGCACAAACAAGTGTACGTGGTCGTCTTCGTCTTCGTCCGCGATCTCCAACGCCAAACTCCCGTGCCTGAAGTGCTGTCTTTTACCCATAAGTTCGTGGAGTCGTAACCGGACATTTCAGACGCTCTCAGAGATATTTTGAACGCAGCAAATCGAGGCGAGAAGCGACTCAGACAGTGATATCGGCTGTGGGGGTGACAGAACGCCGGTAATCAACTCCACTACAATTGTTCCAAAGAGATCCTGAAACTGTAGATACCGAGGATTTCAGTCGTGCTCGGCGATCCCATTCCGCTGAAATCCTGACTCGATTTGTGGGTAAGAGACAGGCCTGAAGTGGTCGGCAGTCTCATCAAAAATTCTCGCATATCGGCTTCCACGACATCGAGAACCGAGTGGCGATACTTGCAGGAACTAACCGAATCTGCATGACTACGATACTCTCCCATCCCTCATACCTATAGTTATCCCAGTCTGAAACGGTTGTCACAACATGGGTGAAGAGGCCACGAAAACCATTCACACGCGGCTCCACACAGCGTCTGGTGAACGGTCATGGCTTCACGACGGCCCGCCTCAACTCACGCGAGATATTCAACGACACTATCCGCCTCAAACAGCAAGAATACAATCGCACCGAGATACAGCGAGAGGTTGACCGCAACGACTTCCTACGGAACAACAACTGCGCGGTCGTCAGAAAAGCACTCCAAACATGGGACTCCTACCAGTCACTTCTTGACTGGTGGCGAGAACAAAATGACCCTGATGGCGGGGGAGCAAGCCGACACCACCAAGCACGGACAAGTCTGGTGCGTTCCCGCTTGCTTGCCGAGCAGGGAGTGCGAGCGCACGGCTAAGGGAATTACAAAAGCCTCGGATCGGGTCACCGTGCCCGAGGCTGTTTACTGGGTCCATCTGCCGGTCTCCCTGCCTAAAATATCGAGTATTAAACGTGGGACTTGTTTGTGGACGTAGACGAACGATTATCGGTCATTTTAATTATACGTGGTCAGCAAAAAGAGTGATATCAATGACGTTTCGAATTGCCGTCGCAAATGAGAAGGGTGGAGTTGGAAAAACAACCACAGCGATCAATGTCGCTGGCGCGCTTGCGGCGGCTGGATGCGAGGTATTATTCGTTGATCTTGATGCACAAGGGAATGGGACAGTTGGGCTGGGTCTCGAAGCCCAATATACCACCGAAGAGCGGTCACTGTATGATGCACTGACTGAGATCAACACCAGTAGTGCTATTTCGATTGATGATCTAATCTATGAACATACGGAATTTGACGTGATACCATCGCATATAGACATGTTCAATGCCGAAGCAGACCTCCAGACGGCGATGCGTGGGCGAGAACGGTTGTGGATGTTGTTTGAGGCACTCGAAGAATATGGTGATGACATGAATACAAACACAAACATAGGAGATTATGATTTCATTATTGTTGATGCGCCACCGTCGCTTGGAATGCTCACTGATAATGCATTATTAGCTTGCCGGAACATCCTTATTCCCGCGCTTGCAGAGGCTAGTTCACAGCATGCACTCAATATCTTGTTCGATCATATCGAGACAATTGAGGCAGGATACGGTATCGGAATTGACCCTATTGGCGTTGTATTGAATCGAATCGAAGTCGATGGTGAAGCAAATCGGCTTCGATCATGGTTTGATTCAGAATTTGCTTCATTACCATTATGGGAGATTCGAAACCGGGTTGCATTGAAGCGTGCCTGGGCGAATAGTGTATCAGTATTTGAGCATACTGAAACAACCGATATGGATGAACGATTTGAGAAGATTGCAAAGCATTTGATATCCAAGGCTGAACTCGAGAGGACAACGATATGACTTCGATATCCTCCTCCAAATGAACTCAGAGGGTCATAGATGATTGAAAGTCAAGATTACAGCCTTAGCATTGACATCCTCCCCGCCCTAAATAGCGCGAGGTTTTGCGCCTGCTCATCGGGTATAATGCTATAATTGGCTATTATGAGACGTTTTGAACATTTTATAAAATAGAATAGATAAGATTGATATCATATATGGGAAATTAACAACGGTGATATCAGTTTGTACACCCACCGTTACATTATTTATCATCGAGTTCAGTGCAAGATCATCATGTCATCTATCAATAAACTTTGAGGTAGACATGATTGATAGTATCAGATTATGATAATCGATTTATCAGTGCAGTGTTATAGCGACTATCACACCATCAATCACCTATGAGTGATAATTTATACACATATGGCGTCGTTGAACAGGAAGATATTGAACTCGTTGCCGATGGGGTTGGCGGTGCAGATAAAATATACACAGTCGAGTATCGTTCATTATCAGCTGTTGTTTCTGATATCGATACTACAGACCCTGAGCGAACTGATGAGGCTGTTACAAAGCATAATAATGTGCTGCAACAAGTTCTTGAATATGATGATGGTCGGACGATTGTCCCAATGAGTTTTGGAATGGCATTCAAAAATGGACGAACACTCAAAGGGATCCTCCGGGGAGCACGACGAGCATTGCGAAGCGCATTAAATGATATTGAGGGGACAATTGAATTGGGTGTGAAGGTCGTTTCAACAGGCGACGAATCAATCGATCAGTCATCGCTCCGTACAGATCTCAATGAACGTCTTTCATCAGTAAGTATCAATGAAACCGATGATGATCTCTTCAGTGATCGACTCATTTTGAATCGATCATATCTCGTCGAACGCACAAAACAATCTGCGTTTGATGATACAATCGACGAAATAAATAGTGACTATGGGGATGATGTAACGATTCAATACACCGGACCGTGGGCACCATACAATTTTGTCGATATTCACATCGGTGCAGACCAACAAGCAGGAAGAGGAGGTCGGTAATACATGTTACTTGTTGATGATTTATTGATTAATCCATTTTTATCATTACTAGATATTCTTCAGACAATGGCACTTGATGAACTGTACGACACTGATGGAATTCGTGATGAACTCAAGGAAAATCAGCTTCTATATGAGATTGATGAGCGCTCAGAAGAAGAGTACCGTGAGCGAAAACAAGAACTTGAGTTACAACTGAAGTTAGCTGATGAGATTAAATCCCAGATGGGAGATAAAATTGAGGTAAAAAAGTGATGCCACCAGACAATAATAATAATAATTATAATGATAATGATGATATCGGCAGTCCAGAGCACAATGACGCACTCAACGATAATAAAAAACCACGGACGTTTCTCAGAAAAATCCTCAATCGCTTCAAACTAGTCATCGAAGAACTTGCACAGATTGAGCAGCACGAGGACGGTCGTCGATCTCGAGGCGGAACAGCCACTAGTGGACAACTTTCGATTGATTACGACTATGATATCTCTATTGGGATTGATTCACACTTACAAACGGAAAAAGATAGGAAAACAAAAATACAGGCAGGTAATCTCTCGGGTGAGATAGACGATAACGATGAACCGCAGGCTAATACCACAGGGTGTGCGCCACATATCCAGGTTCAACCACGAAAGGATGGATTAGACGTGATTGCAGATCTGCCAGACGTAGATGCAGAAATGGTAGATGTGCAGATTGATTCAGACCGAGGCGAACTTGTTATTATGATTGCACATAAATCTCCTGGTGATATGACCAAATCAAAGCCAATCGATAACACACAGCAGGGTGAGTATACTAATACAGGTGAAATAACAGAGCGGATCGCAATTCCGAGCGGGATTCAGATTAGTGATACTCGATTCAAAAACCACGTCCTTACAGTGCATCTACAAGAGAGAGAAGAATAATACAATTTGATTACTATGTTATGTATGACCGGGCGTACGGTGGTGACCACGCTGGTTATACCACCAGCAATGAGATATAAATTATATTGAGAGTAATGCATGGTTGAGATTGGAAAGTAATATATGACAGATATACATCACAAAAAAGCAGAACAGGCAGTAAGGAAAGCAGAGCAAAACCGGAATAAAGCACGTCAAAAGCTACTTCAGCAGCGTCAGAAGTTGGCAGAACGACGAAAAAAGAACCGAGAGCAATCCGAAAAGGCACGAGGTCATACTAGTGACTCGATGAATCGAAATCCCTCAGCTTATTCAACCGTTCCAACGCAGAAGACAAACGAGCAGAACGCAGCTCGAAACGCTCACTCGACCGTTCCCACAGCGCCGCGGTATTCACAGATCTCCCCGAGTGAGCGACTCTTTGGTCTCCGATTCTACCGCGCTAAGCAATCTACTAATTCAAACGATAGTAAGTGACCCAAAACCAACACGCTCGCAGGGTGATCTTGCAGAGATGCTTGAGATGTTACTTGATAAAGGCGTTGTCGTGAATGCAGATGTTGCGGTCAGTGTCGGTGATACTGAGTTGCTTGGCATCGAGCTTCGAGCGGCAATCGCATCATTTGAAACCGCCGCGAAATATGGGCTTGAATTCCCGACAGGAACCGATATGGAACGTGTTGAGGAGGCTGCAAATGTAAACGATGATCCGAGGATGAACGTCGACACAAGCGCGGATGTTAACGCAACAGCAGAGCCTCGTGCGAATACGGAGCATATTGAAGAATCGGATAATTCATCGGCTGGGACAGGTGTCTCCGAATCAAGGATAATGACGGAGGAGCGTACAGTAGAATCTTCGGCGGATGGGTACAGTGGCGGTGATGATGAATCAGGCTCAGAGCGTGAGTAAGCATGGAACTCACACTTGATAATCAGGATAGCGATGTCAGTGGGGGCATCATTGCGCTTGTTGTAAGTGTTGTTGAGTTACTGGTTGAGGCTCTTGAACAAGAAGCAGTGAGACGAATGGAGTCTGGAAATCTCTCGGATGCTGAAGTTGAGCGACTGGGACGACAACTGCAAGCAATTGAGACAGAAGTTGAACAGCTCAAACAGCGTGAAAATATTGATGATGATGTGACTGAATTCAAGCGTGATCTTGATCATGTGGTCCGCGGTGCAATCAAACAAACGCGTACATATCAAAACGACGAAACAGCGGAAACGGCGGAGGCACATGATTTCATGTCAATATTTGATAGCACACAGACTGAGGATATACCCTCAAATTACACAGATAATATTCAATCAGAATGACAGCACATACTACTACAAACACAGGGGGAATAAACCAGATACCATTCCATAATAGACAGCGGAGACAGCAGACACAGCAGACACACCTGAGCAGACAGAGGATCACGGCTTAACAAAAGCGATGTATCAATGACTGATGATTCATTCTCCAGCGTCGAGAAGAGTAACAATGTGGGTGACGAGTCACAGACAGATGCAAGATCAACTAACATAGATAATGGACGATATATCTACTGCTTAGTCGATACAGGGTCACATATGTCTGAACCACCGTCTGACGATGAAATTGGGACAGATGGAATTGAGGGAGCATCACCTTCGATTGTCCATGCAAAGGGGGACGTAATCGATTCGAGTGGTCGTGTTGGGGCTGTTGTACACTCATGTACACAGACGTATGAAGCACCTAATTTAGCCACTGTACAACAACGGATCCTCAGTCATCAACGAGTCGTTGATGCTGCGGGATCAATATATGATACACCACTTCCACTTCGATTCAATACTGTTTTTGAGGGTGGTGATCAGAGCGTCCAAGCATGGGTGCACGATAATTATGATCAGATATACTCAGCATTAATGACACTCGCTGGGACGTGGGAATACCGGATCGGGCTTGTTTGGGATGCAAATCGGTTTGAATCATTGGCAGTCAAAACCGATGAAGAGTTACAGCGAATTGAGGATCAACGGACAAGCGCGAACGAAGGAACAGCATTTTTATTGAATAAGCAGTATAAACGGCGACTCGCTACACTGCGTAGTGAACGTCGGAACGAATTAATCGAGGTATTACAGACGAGCGTTGAGCCACTTGCAGCAGAAATAACTGAACAAGGGAGCCAAGATATTGACATTGGAGGATTAAGTGATCGTGAGATCAAGGGAAACGATGGTGAGACCGACACGTCAGATTGCGAGACTACGAGCGATACTAAGCGAAACGAAGACGAAGACAAGGAATTGATTGAACGGTTGGCTGTTCGAGTATCAGCGGATGCGGAGGCTGCGCTTGGCAACCGATTGGATGAATTTGTTGATCGGGACGGTGTCAGTGTAACATTTACAGGTCCATGGCCACCATACACATTCGCGCCAAATATTGGGTAGTATATGTATGCTAATCACATCTGATTGGAATCAAAATGTATGAAGCCAACAAAAAATGATACACACGCGATCGTTGAATTTATCGACGTGCTACTTCGAGAGGGTGCGGTTGTTCAGGCAGACGTGATTATTACTGTCGCGGATGTTCCACTCATTGGAATTAGCCTTCGAGCAGCGATCGCCGGGATGACAACGATGACTGAATATGGAATCTTCGAAGGATGGGATGCTGCCCATAGGACACAGACAGAGCGGTGAACTCCAAATTGTAATTTAATTAAATTGGACTAATATACTCGTTATCTTTGAACGATTGCCAAGGCGCTTCAGCCGTTTTCCTGGATTAAATGTAGATCGAATATTTGCGTATCACAGTTGAGACTGAATGTGACGCTCCGTGAGGACACAGATCATCACTCAACCGCCAGGCTGTGTCAAACAATAGACGCAACGATTGCACTTTTATACCAACCCTGTAAATCAGCGGATGCATGAAAGAAACAGTCGAGACAGATAATGCACCTGCCGCAGTTGGAGCATATAGTCAAGCAGCAACAAACGGTGAGATACTCATTACAGCCGGACAGTTACCAATGACGAGCGACGGTGAGTTGCTTGATGAAGCGTCTGTTGCAAGCCAGACCACACAGTGTCTTGAAAATATTGTTGCAGTGCTTGAATCAGAAGAGCTTAGACCTACAGATATTCTCAAAACGACCGTGTTTCTTGATGATATCGAGGATTTCGATTCGTTTAATAAAGCATATAGTTCATTCTTTGATTCGGATCCACCAGCCCGAAGTGCTGTCGGTGTCGAAGCTGTACCAAAGGGCGCAGCCGTCGAAATTGAAGCAATTGCGACTGTTGAGTGATTCCTTGGAGCAAGTTACGTGACGGACTCCGCACATGGTGACGAGCGAACTCACTGAGAGACCGTCGCGAACGGCTGTTCGCATATTGCGGTCAAAGAGTTGAGCTATTTCGGGAGACCGTTCCAGAGGCGACGTGACAGCATTTTGGGCGTTCCGACGCCTCTTCGAATACGCCGAATACCCGAGGAACACAGTGTCGAAGCCGTGCAGGTTGGTCCGCGCAATGTGTCGAGGCGGTGTTCGACGGATTTACCCACACGATAATAACCGTGAGCCGGAGTCTTTCGGGCACCAGCAGTGTGAGTGTGAGAACCACGCGAAATGAAATGGTTTGAAGAATGTCAATTTGAGGTATCTATGTCGTCAATAAAACGCAGACAATGGAAGCGCACCTGTAGATATGCGCTTGAACTGGGGGACATTGAACGTGAGTGGGGGGTACAACTCTCCTACTACTACTCAGGCATAGGACGGGAGTCCATGCTGATGTCTCGAGGGTTCGATCTGACCCCGGAGGCGATTCGTCTGTTTACCGATTGTATATAATATTTATTCACAAAAAGCGAGACAATATAGAGAAGCACGTTCTCGGAACTCAGTCAAAAAGAAAATAAAGAAAATTAAAGAGACTGACTAACGTGTTTATGTGTTTTTCAGAAGAGTCCGGTGATATCTCCATCAGCATCAATGTCCATATCCGCTGCTGCAGGATCGGCAGGAAGACCAGGCATGGTTAATACGTCGCCAGTGAGTGCAACAATGAATCCGGCACCGGCAGATGGATAGAGCTTTCGAACATTAAGTGTCCATCCGGTTGGTGCGCCCTTCTGACGGGCATCATCAGTCAATGAGTGGAAAGTTTTTGACAGACACACTGGAACAGTGTCGAATCCAAGTTCGCGCATGCGTTCGATATCATCCTCAGCATCTGTGGAGTAATTAACACTACCAGCACCGTATATCTCTGTTGCGACAGTCTCGATTTTCTCTTTGATTGTCGCATCAGCCGGGTACAGATATTCGAAATCCTCTGGATCACTTGACTCAACAGCACCAATAACACGTTCTGCAAGTTCAACACCCCCCTCACTACCCTCTGCGAAAACAGTGGACGATGCAGCCTTGACATTGAGGTCATTTCGACAGTGATTGAGAACAGCATTAACCTCAGCATCAGTATCGTTTGGGAAGCGATTGACTGCAACGACTACCGGTATGCCGAATTTCTGTAAGTTGGTGACGTGCTTATCAAGATTCACAAATCCTGCTTCCAGTGCGTCAACTCCAGCTCCATTGATCTCGTCGATATCTGCCGGCCACATATCAAGACCGTGATACTTGAGTGCACGGACAGATGCAACAAGCGTGATTGCATCAGGGGTCATATCCCCAAGTCGACAAACAATATTCATAAACTTCTCAGCACCAAGGTCAGAACCAAATCCAGCCTCAGTAACAAGGTAATCACCCATACCAAAGGCGGCTTTATCAGCAATCAGTGAGTTAGTTCCATGTGCGATATTCGCAAACGGACCACCATGCACGAACGCGGGTGTTCCTTCAATTGTTTGAACAACGTTTGGTTCGATAGCATCACGAAGTAGCATCGTAACTGGACCAGTTGCATCAATGTCATCAACCGTGATTGGTTCACCATCGTTTTCATAGCCCACGATTATGCGGCTCACACGCATCTTGAGATCCTCAAGATCGCTTGATAGACAAAGAACAGCCATTAATTCGGAGGCAGCTGTCAGGAGAAATCCATCTTCACGCGGGATGCCACCGCTCTCGCCGCCAAGTCCAATGACGGTCTCTCGGAGTGCACGATCATTCATATCAAGCGCTCGAGGCCACGAAATATCATTGACATCGACATCGAACTCATCGCTTTGGGAGAGTTTGGCATCAAGCATCGCTGCAATAAGATTATGTGCGGATGTGAGTGCGTGGAGGTCACCAGTGAAGTGGAGGTTGATTTCTTCCATTGGGAGTACTTGGGAATATCCTCCGCCAGCTGCGCCTCCTTTCACACCAAATACTGGTCCAAGTGACGGTTCGCGAATCGCAATCATCGCCTCTTCATCAAGATGATTCAGTGTTTGTCCCAATCCGACAGTCGTCACAGTTTTTCCTTCACCCATTGGTGTTGGTGTCATCCCTGTCACCAATATAAGATTATTTTCTCGGGTTTTAGCTTCTTCACGAAGATGATCAACAGCGTCGTGTGACAGCTTTGCTGTATACTCGCCATAATATGAGAGATCGTCATTTCCGAGGTCCCATGGTTCAAGCAGATCCCAGATAGGAGTCATATCTGCGTTCTGTGCGATTTCATAGTCGGTTGGAAATCCATCATCCTCACTCAGGTCAGTATCTTTCGAGTCGTTTGTCATCTATTCGAATACTCAATGACCGCTGCCTAAGAGTGTTGGCGAAGGTGACAGAAACGGGAGAAAACGGGTTTATTGATACTGTACTCACCACGTAATGTAAAAATTTCAATGTGATGAGTCGATAGGGGGAGACAACGACAATATCAATCATAAGATGACGTACGAAGGCGACAATGTAATCATGGGTCAATCAACGATACGTGGTATGGACTATCATGAGGCTGCCGACGTGCTTACTGGACTCCAACAGCGTCGGCCGAAACTCGGGGTTGAGACGACCGCGCGGATGCTTGCACACCTTGACAATCCCCATGCCTCAATCGACTGCGTACAGATTGCTGGATCGAATGGGAAAGGGAGCACCGCGCGTATGCTTGAACAAATTCTTGATGATGCCGGTCTTCGAGTCGGATTATTCACGTCGCCCGGATTAAACGATTTTCGCGAGCAAATCCGCGTGGAAGGACGAACAATCGCAAAGAAGCATGTGAGTAAATATGTTGAGCGACTTGTCCCGTGTCTCGAAACACTTCGGGCTGATAATGATGAGCCGACACATTTTGAGGCACTAACTGCTGTTTCGCTTGCACATTTCGCGGCGATGGATGTTGATATCGCCATTCTTGAAGTTGGTATCGGTGGTCGATATGATGCAACAAGTGCTGTCGACCCGATTGCAAGTGCTGTGACAAGTGTTAGTCTTGAACATACAGAGCTACTGGGTGAGACTGTCGATGTCATTGCACGTGATAAGGCGCAGGTTGCCCCAAGCGAAGCCCCTCTGATTACTGGAACAACAGGCGATGCACTTGCTGCTATCCGTGAGGAAACGGATGTGATTACAGTCGGGAATGATAGTGACTCTGAGGCTGATATTATTGCGACGGAGACAGGTATATCCTCACCAATCGAGAGCGCTGTTTCAATCGTTGGGTCTGAGTGGGCGGTCGAAACACATCTACCACTTGTTGGAGCTCATCAAGCAACCAACGCAGGGGTTGCTGCAACGCTTGCCCGGCAGGTGCAAGATGTCTCGATTGATACTATCGAAACTGGATTGCGTGGGGCAACGTGGCCAGGGCGATTTGAATTGATGTCACACAGCCCACGCGTTGTGCTTGATGGTTCGCATAATCCTGGAGCAACGGCAACACTTGGATCATTACTCGAACGATACGAGTATGATGAGTTACACGTCGTCTTCGCAGCGATGCAAGACAAAGATCATGAGGCGATGATACAATCACTGCCTTCAATTACGACTGCATACGCAACAGAACCAGCTGTCGAGCGCGCTGAAACAGCAGAGACGTTGGCGCCTATTCTTCAAATGAATGCAAAAACGGTCGAGACTATCCAATCAGTTCCCGAGGCAACAGAGGAAGCAATCGAAACGGCTGGAGCTAGATCGGATGATCTCGTGCTAGTAACAGGATCACTATATGCTGTTGCAGAGGCTCGTGATAGATGGACACGATTGCTTGTCCCTGTCAATCGCTCATCGAGTATCGATATTGGCGTTGGGAAAGAGAGTGATAATGCTGTAAGCGAGCGAGTAAACCCAGGGTACGCAGAAGCAATGTTTGAGACGGATAAAGCCGACGTAACCACACAGTGCTTTCGAACAACGCTTCGTCCAGCACAAGTCGAAATATTCGCCGATCATGTTGCTGCTGGTGGTGGTTTCTGTCATCAAACAACAGTTGGCAGTCCACAGAAGCTCACGGCGATTGTCTTTGGTGGAACAACAAGGGATTTGATGACATTATCCGACTCGCTCGTTGACGCTGGGCACGGACTGCGTCATGTTGGATCACAGTTACAGCGGCAGCTCACTGAAACAACACCTGTCTCTGTCTCTGGGCTTAACGATACACGAACTGCGGTGATGGGAATTTTGAATATTACACCAGATAGCTTCTATGATGGTGGTGAATACAATTCAGTCGATGCAGCCATGGATCAGGCTAATACGATGATTGATGCCGGTGTCGATATTCTTGATGTTGGGGGTGAAAGTACTCGACCTGGAGCAGAGCCCGTACCTATTTCTGAGGAAATTGATCGGATTGTGCCAGTAATCGAAGCGTTATCGAATTTAGAGGTGCCAATATCCATTGATACGCGGAAAGCAGCAGTTGCTGATGCTGCGCTGTCCGCAGGCGCTGATATCGTTAATGATGTCTCTGGATTCGATGATCCTGAGATGCCATTCGTTGTTGCCGAGCATGATGCTGAATTGGTGCTCATGCATAGTCTTTCAGCACCAGTCGATCCTGACCGGCGTGCAACGTATGATGATGTCGTCACAGATGTTATGAATGAACTCACTGAGCAGTTACTTCGTGCCGAGCGAGCAGGCATTCAACGTGATCAGATTATTGTTGACCCAGGATGTGGGTTTGGGAAATCACCGGCGGAGTCGTTTGAGCTGGTTGACCGAATTGATGAGTTTGAAGCGCTTGGATGTCCCGTGCTAGTTGGACATTCACGGAAATCAATGCTTGCAACGATGAACCAGCCGGATGATGAACGACTCTCAGCAACGATTGCAGTGACCACACTCGCAGCAGACCGCGGAGCCGATGTCGTGCGGGTACATGATGCTGGCGAGAATGCGGCTGCAGTTCGGGCAGCAGCTGCCGCAAAACATCCATATCGGGCTGAAGATGATACAACAGAGATAGACGCAGAAACAGAGGCAGATGACAGATGATAAATAATAAGGAGTGAATGTGGTTATAGAATCCTTACTTGAACAACTATTTGCAGGACCAGGAGTCGTTCGTGCTGTTTGTGCATTTTTCCTGGGCGTTGGAGGTGGAAGTGCTGTGCAATATCATTATGGATCGCAGCTCAAGATCGCACTTGATCGGTCAATGACACAGCCGTTCGTTGCCATCATATATGGGTTCATTGCATTCGGTTTGGTTAGCTTAGCTATCGTATATACGTACACACAGCTCGCTCAACTTAATACCGGCATAGGAGTGGTTGCGAATATACTTGGAATCGGTGGTATTGTTGCACTTGTTATCAGTCTTGGAACGCTTACTGGAGGAGGGTTCGCTGTGCTCGGAATTGGGCTGAGTGAAACACTTGAACTGACTGACCCGTGGGTTTCACTTGGATTTATTACCGGTGTCGCTGCTATTGGGTGGGTTGTGCTCCCTGCTTTGATCGCTGCTGCCGTGTGGGGGATACCTGCGGCGGTTGGGATTGGTGGGTCCGTTCGAGTATGGATTCACGGACCGAACCGGTGAGTCATATTGATATCCTCCTCTGTGCAAACGTGTGGAGGAATCGTGAGCGTAAGCGTGAGCGTGAATGGTGGAGATTTCAGGTTTGCAGTTCCACCGAACCCCGGCACAGTGAGAGTCAGTGTGGGGTTCACGGACTGTGGCGAGTCGAGTGGGACTGCTGGGACTGCTGGGAGTGCCACATCTCAGCCCCCGGTACTCCTATGTTCTATCGTGTTCGGACTCCCAACGTTGTTTTTGCCCTGGGGAGTCCGGCAGACTTCTGTGGACTCGGAGTTACTTTCTGCGGTGTTTTCAAGCAGTCGGGCACTGCATTTGCATCTGCACCGGTTCAGCATAGGAACCGACCGTTCACCTGACTGGGTTCCGATTCCTGTCTGAGTGCTTGGGGCGGACAGGCCGCCATCGTCGGAGTGACCGGAATCGCCCTGCCCTGTTCCCGATCTGATTCCTATCTATAGATAGGCTTGCCTGTCACTTCAAGCTCTGGAGTAACAAATCTCAGCATGGCTATTGCAGCGCAGATTTCCTTCGGGGTGTCGGATTCATCCTACGGCTTAACCCCTGTCTCTTACCCATAACTCAATACTAGAGGGTAATTTCAACCAAATCAGGCATGAAAAGAAGAAATCAATCAAATTTCCATCAGTATCTGCCCAAGATTAGAGAAGTATCCATGAAGCCGCTTGAAAAGCTCAGTTGAACTCGTTATTTCGGCGGGTTCTGCTAAATGAGCCCGCTTCGCGGCTCATTCAGCACCGAGTTCGTATCCTTCAGCCCACATGCGTAGCTTCTGGAGTCCTTTCCACATCGTCTCCCACCCTGGTGGCGGATCTGAGCCACGATCAAGATAACCGCCGAGTTTAGCCACGCTCACTGCGTATGATTTCCCATCTTGACCGCTCAATTCTGGAAATTTCGTTTCCAGAATTGTGCGCTCTGCCTCACTCAGCAGGACCGCCGGAGATACTGAACTATCACCACGAGCAAGTTCTCGTAGCTCCAGAACTTTCCACGCGATCACTGAATACATGCTCAACAACACTTCCATCCGCTCCCAAGTCTGCAGTTGCCGTTCTTCGATATTACAGCCACTCTTGAGCACTTTATGCCAGTCTTCAATTCGCCAGCGGAGGCCGTAATAGTCGATGAGTGTCAGCGTTTCCTCAAACTCTTCGACCGATTCAGTGGTGAGCAACACCCACTGAATCGGGTCGTCATTTTCACCGACCTCGTCGACTCTCACGACATTCACCTCGATTGAACCCTCTTGTTCAGGATTATTCTTTGGCGCGCGCAACTCACACGTTCCAGTGGCTATCGACAACTCCGCTGTTCTCGCTTCGCGCCCACCTCCCTGTTGAATCTCGATTGTTTTGCGACCTTGCTCGGCAAGGTCGCTGCTCCAGTCAAAGAGTTTTCCAGATTCACCATCATCAGTCCAAATCCGTCGGTTTTGACTCGCTCGGATGATGAAGCCAGCATTTTCCATCTCTCTGGTGACTTCCTCGTAGAACGCGAATGAATCTGCGCCTCGGTCATGGATAAATAGCGGGCGGATATCGTCGGCAAGCCAGTCTCTGGCTTGCCTGTCGCCACGGCTCCATTTCTCATGTTCACTGTCAAGTTGAATCGGCTCTGCTTTGCCGTTGGCATCGTACTTCTCATCGGCCTGCTGGTCCTCGATCAGCGGCTGCTGATCGATGACCCCAGTCATTCGATGGGTCCGTGGATCGATTCCGATCGTGGAGTGAAGCTTGATACCTTCGAGATCCATCTCAGAGTTGCCAATATCACCGAGACCCTCCTTGGAGGGATGTCTCGGAAACACGAGTTCGGTGGTATCGGAGACAATCAGGAGTTCGTCTGACCGACTCACTCTTGATTGCTGTTGCTGCTTGTGAGCAGAGAGAATCTCGTTGGGATCCACACTCTCATTATCGCAAAATCGGTATGTAGCTTTTGTGGACGCCCAGTCTCCGCAGGCAGCAGGGATGGACTCGGCAGGCGAGCTGCCGAGTTCATCCCCAAGTTGTACTAGTCGGTCACTCAGGCGCTTGTCTCCAAACTCGGCTGATCGAAACTCCGTTTGAATCCATCCTGAAACATCCATGTCACACAGCTGCCCATCTTCATCGAGTTCTGGCTTCCAACTCCGTGAGCGACGCCCCATCTACCAATCTTGGTTCGTCTACTCTTCCATTAGGACTTATGGGTAAGAGACAGGGCTTAACCCGCAGGTATTCTCCTTAATCATGTATAAGTGTGAAAATTTAGTAATTTTGATATTAGTTTGGTTAATATTTGTTTACATGGAGAGATCCGAAATCACTGAGCAACCGTATCTTCGCCGAATGAAGAATTTTTGATGAACGAGGGATAATAGAATAGTTAAATTTTCGAGACTATATCGTGTGGTCATCTTTCCTTATAATACTGCGTAGCAAGACGGTAGCAAACTCAGGATTTTAATCTTATGCGTGATAGTGATTAGTTCGAATAGTTTCACCGACGGTGTCGAATGACGCGGATTCAGCGGCTCCAATCACCGACACGGATAATCACGGCGGTAAAGACTTGCACTAATCAGTATGAAACGTTCATACACATTTTTCATTTTGCTAATCGCGAATTAAATAAAATAAATGCAGTATTGTGAGAATATATTTGAAAAATTAGTTCAGAGTAGAGGTTGGTTCAGTCGCTACTTTCGACGTCTGCACCTCCACTAACATCTTGTGGGTCAACGCCAGAAACAACGTCAACGTCATCTGACTCTTGTGCGCGCTCAGCAAACTGCTCTGAAGCGAGTATCTCATATTCATTATCAAGTCCAAGATACACCGTATAGCACATCAGCACTAGAATTACCGCAAACGGAAGTCCAGTTGTGATTGATGCCGTCTGCAATGCGCTAAGACCACCACCGATGAGCAATGTCGCTGCAACGGTTCCCTCGGTGACCGCCCAGAAGATTCGTTGTGTTTTTGGAACGTCATGTTTGCCACCAGAGGTTAGATGATCAATCACAAGCGATCCAGAGTCTGAAGAGGTGACAAAGAATGTGATCACAAGCACCGTTGCGAGTAGTCCTGAAAGCGCACCGAGTGGGAACTGATTGAGCATTGCAAACATCGCGATTGTTTGTCCCTGATTCGCGACTGCGGAGGCAACACCGCCAGCACCCTGAAGCTCAACCCAAAGAGCAGACCCGCCGAACGTTGAAAGCCACATGAATGAGAATAATGATGGAAGGACGAGCACACCCATCACGAACTCACGGACGGTTCGCCCTTTCGAAATCCGAGCAATAAACATACCAACGAATGGTGACCATGCAATCCACCAGCCCCAATAAAAAATAGTCCAACTACCCATCCAGCCTTTCACTGTGTATCCGCCTAATGCGGCTGCACCGCCAATTGTGCCGGTGAAATAGCTCAGGCTAAAGATACTTCCAAGATATGCACCAAGTCCATCAGCGAATGAACCAAAAATATACACTGTCGGTCCGACGATAATAAGGAATCCAAGGAGTCCAAACATCAAGTATAGATTCACTGTGCTCAGGCGCCGAACACCATCATCAAGTCCTGCAGCGACAGAGGCAGTCGCAATCAGGGTAATACCAGCAATGAGTAGTACTTGTGGGATTGTCCCGGTCGGAATATTAACTAGCCCAAGTGTATCACCAAGAACATATGAAAGTCCAGTATTGACTTGTGAGACACCCAATCCAAGAGACGTTGACAAGCCAAATAGTGTTGCGAAAACCGTTACAAGATCAATTACGTGACCAGGCCATCCATATATACGCTCACCAAGAAGCGGCCAGAAAATCGATCTGAAAGTGAGTGGTAGTCCGCGATTAAATGAGAAGAACGCAAGCCCAAGCCCGACAAGTGCATAAATAGCCCATGGGTGAAGTCCCCAGTGGAAGAACGTTGTCGCCATTGAGGCAGTTGCGGCTGCAGCTGTTCCGCCAGCAGCATCAAACGCTGGTGGAACAACCATGAAATCCGATGCGGAACTACCAAAGTGCCACATCGGTTCAGCGACACTGAAAAACATCAATCCAATACCCATTCCGGCACTGAATAACATCGCCATCCAAGAGAAGTCACTAAATTCTTTTTCAGCCTCAACACCACCGATCCGAATGTTTCCGTATTTACTTGCAGCGAAATATATTACTGTTAGAATAAACAGATTCACTGAGGTAATGTAGAACCAACCGAAATTACCGTTAACGAAACTGAAAATATCGCTATAAACGCTTGCTGCTTGTTCACCAAGGGCGATTGTTGCTGCAACAAATGCAACGATCACAACAAGTGAAATGGGGAAGACAACTGGATGAATATCAAACCCAAGTCGTTGGATATTGGTGTCACCCGGCTCGCGGTCAGAGTCCGGATGAAAGAGTTCAACCTGCAACCCATCGGACATCTCGTCATCACTACTTGCCATACGATACCTCCAGGATTAGTCGTCGATATTGTTGATTCAGTATCATCGTTTGCGTGTATTGGAACATTTATAGGCGTGATCGCGTAGATTATCTGATATTCTTACTTTCAGCGACTCTCCTGATTCTTGATGAGAGTGTTTTATGCGCATATATCAGATCGTACATCACGCCGAGCCATATGTTATACAAGCTCAATATTAAGCAACTGTTTATCTCTATTAAATCTTGGGCTTTTTAGCGTCTGAATCGGATGATTTCGGCATTTTCGGTCGTCATAGCCGTGATATACTATTAAAAAAGCATGCGCGAGCAGTGATAGGTATTAGAACGTATCAATGGGTGATATATTCCTCATCTTCTTCGATAAGTATCATGAATTGGCATGATGCGGCGTCGATTGATATGCTGAGATATCCATCTTGACGCAGCAGTACTCTTTTGTTATTTCACCGGTCATTGCACCGACATGGTAGAGATGCTTGCGACGCTTGCTGCAGGAGTTGTCGTTATTTTGTTTATTATTGCGCTAATTGCTCTATCAGGTGGCGAGTTTGCTGTAGCTGGTGTTGTATTTCTTAGCGCGAGTATTATTATATACCTCAGAGAAACTCAGTTGATTGATCAATCCAGTGACTAATTAATTCATATATCTTGATTATCATATAAAGTTGGTATATACTGGTTGTAATTGATTATACATATGGATATGATTGTATATTTTGAGATAGTCATAGTCGATAGAAATACCCGTATATCACTAATACGTGATTTCAGATACTGTCTGCATCCATTCGATGAGTAATCACGGGCGTTGTTGATGATCGAACGACTTTCTCTGCGGTTCCGCCAATAAGTGCTCCGACTTTCCCACGATATGCTGAACCGATCGCAATGACATCAATATCGGCTGTCTCAGCATAATCAGTGATTTCCTCACTTGGGGACCCAGTTCGCGTGACCTCCCGACAATCGACGTCATGGGTTGCTGCTAATTCACAGGCTTCACTGAGTACCTCTTGAGCATATTCTTCATATTCCCTTCGAACCTCTTCCTCATTATCGCGAATTGATAGTGCGCGTGGGACGCCAGGAAGGTCAATCACATATAGTGCGTGGACCTGAGCGTCAACAGCAGCAGCTAGTTCAATTCCGTTCGTTGCTCCCTTCTTTGCCTCGTCGCTCCCGTCATATGGGATTAAAATGTTATCATACATTTTCGGTTCAGTTTTATTGATATATCGCATTCATGAATAACCTTCCGCAGGTATTATCAGAAATGTTCAATTATCTGTCAGATTTAATCAATTAAATGTACACTCGATATCAGGGTGTCATAGAACGATTCACACACCTCAGTAGCTTTCAGAAAGCCAGCATCTGAGAGATAAAAAATATTGCCGCTATTCAAAAGCAGCAATAGCAGTCCTCTCGACCGATATCAGAAAACCATGCTAACCGTTCTATGACACCCTCTCGATATGACTAATCTTGCCACAGACTTGATATATTTAAGACAATTAATATAGAAAATCCTGCAGTTTCTTTTTATTATCGGTTACATATGCCTACAAAAATTCTAATCGATTGAGATCATAAATTTAACACTAGCGTGAATTGCCTCGGGGTCACATCTAGGTCCAGCGGCATTCTCACTGCATTTGTGACTTACAGATACAGTGAGAATCAATATGATGTTTATTATTTGTGGTAGTTCATATGCTGGGCAAGTCAGTTTTTGAAGTGTACGTTCTGTATCAAATTCAGAGATATAGGATTATATCTGCCGGGGAATCACAGGCGCTGATATGTTCCTTATTATCGGGTCTTTTCCCTATGATAAGAGAATATTTTGAGTAGTTTATATAATTATATCCTCACTCAAGCACTGCGTGTCACATCCTGCACCGGATATCCAGCGGATTCAATCGCATCAACGATTGTGGCTGTATGTTCAGCACCACTTGCTTCGACAGTAAAAACAAGATATGCTTCACCGACAGCAAGGTTAGCAACAGATCGGTCATGACGGACATTATGAATATTCGCTCGCTGATCAGCAATAATACCCGAGATATCAGCCATCTTACCAGGGCGATCATCAATCCGTACCCGAAGACGGATTCGTTGACTGCGCTGTGTCAACGCATGAACCAAGACTGTTTGAAGACCTGTCATGTCGAGGTTCCCACCACACAAAAGCGGCATTACAGTTTCACCGCGCACATCAACATCACTACTCAGCAGTGCCGCAACGGAGGCCGCACCCGCACCTTCAACAACTTGCTTTGCGCGCTTCATCAACAGGAGGATTGCTCGGGCAATCTCAGTATCGGATACAGTCACAACCTCATCAACATTTGCTTCAATCAATTGGAGTGTCCGTGCTGAAATTCCACCAGTAGCAATACCGTCGGCGATTGTATTAACTTCATCAAGCGTGACCGGGATTCCTTTATCAAGACTTTCATGTACTGTTTCCGCACCGGTTGCTTGTACCCCAATAATCCGTGTCGATGGTGAAAGGTGCTTGATCGCTGTTGAAACACCACTAATGAGTCCACCACCACCAATCGGGACAATTATTGTGTCTGCGTCGGGTTTATTATGATACATTTCGATCCCGAGTGTTCCCTGACCGGCAATAATATCGAGATCGTCGTACGCGTGTACAAACTTTGCATCGCTTTCCTCAACAGCCTCCTTCGCATGAGCCATCGTCTCCTGAAAGTCTGTACCAATAAGCTCAACAGTCGCACCGTAAGACCGCGTTGCATCAACCTTTGCCTGCGGAGCGCTTTCGGGCATGTAGATTGTCGCATTTGCATCGCATTTCGTTGCTGCGAGCGCAACACCCTGTGCGTGATTGCCGGCGCTTGCGGCGATAAATCTATCAGCACCTGCTCTAACAGCCTGGCTAATTTTATTATATGCACCACGGGTTTTGAATGAGCCTGTCCATTGGAGATGTTCCATCTTAAGATACACCTCTGCGTCAACAAGATCACCTAATGAGGTGCTTATCTCGACGGGGGTGGATTTGACAACAGTTTCATCATTGAGTCGCTCTCGCGCTTGCTCAATGTCAGAGTATGTAATTGGGAGCGTCTTTTCGGCGTTGTTGCTGTTGCTACGATTACCGTCTGTGCCTGGTGGTGCTGATGTCATGATTTGACTGAATCGATTTATTTCAATTGCTATCGGATGATCTTCTCTCGTTCTTGGTCGAACAATGGCTCATCACGCACTGTTGCGTTGTAATTCTCGCCTTCACACTGTATTTGAACACTCGTGCCAGCGTCAGCATACGCTGTCGGGAGATATGCATATACGATTGACTCACCGATGGTGTATCCAAAGTCAGCAGCCTGCACATACCCGATGGCATTACCATCAGCATGAATCGGACGACCGCTTGAGAGGATGTCCGTTGAATCATCAAGAGTAATTGGTGTCAGGATACTATCGATACCTTCAGCACGGTGAGCTTGGACACCTTCTTTCCCAACAAAGTCAGTTTCAAGATCGACAGCAAATGAGAGTCCTGCTGCATCTGGGGTTGCGCCGGTATCAATGTCAGTACCCCAGAGAGCGTAACCTTTCTCGAGACGCATCGATTCGAGTGCTCCAGCACCCATTGGTCGGACATCAAGATCTTGTCCTGCTTCCCAGAGTGTCTCCCAGAGTCGTTCAGCATACTCAACAGGAGCCCAGAGTTCCCAGCCGAGTTCACCAACATAGGACACACGCAACGCTGTAACCGGTACCTCACCGACATACATCTGTTTTGCACTGAAATATGGGAATCCGTCATTCGAGACATCTGCGTCTGTAACCCGCTGTAATAATAATCGAGACTGTGGACCCCATAGTCCAATCGTGCTTTTCGCACCCTCTTCAATATGAACTGAAACGGTCTCAGGTGCATGCTCTCGAAGCCATGTTCCATGCACACCAGGTGAACTCCCGCCGCCGGTCGTTACCATATATCGTTCATCATCAAGACCGACAACGGTGATATCTGCGAGGATGCCTCCACCTTCATTTAATAATAATGAGTATCGGACATCACCTGGGTCAATGGCAACATCGTTACTGCACATCCGCTGAAGATATGATTCAGCATCAACACCTTCGACGATGATGCTACTGAAGGAGGTCATATCGAACATCGAGACCGCATTACGCGTGTGTAGATGTTCTGCTCCCGTGATTGGCGAACGATTGATACTTTCCCAACCGTCCTGTTCTGGGATTGCTTCGGCGTGTTCATCAGCGAGGTCGGCATTGGACTCATACCACTGTGGCGTCTCCCACCCACCTGATTGATAGAATTCTGCGCCTAACTCTGCTTGTTTGTGTGAGAATGGACTCGTCCGGAGACCACGGTGTTCGCTTGGCTGCCACCGCGGTTCAACGATACTGTAGACTTGTTGATATCGCTTTGCCCCTTTGTCAACGAAGTACTCGGGCTCCCCAGCGTGTGGAGCAAATCGACGGACATGAACACCACTTGTATCGACAAGACCATCATCTAGTCGAGGAATGCCGTTCTCCATCCACTCGGCAACGATACGACCATATCCACCAGAGTGTGTCCACCAGATTGCAAGTGCACTCCAAAGCCCATCAACCTCGGCTGTCGGTCCGATCGCAGGCATTCCATCAGGAGTAAATACAAAGATTCCATTCTCTGTTGCGGCATACTCTGCGTCTGCTGTCGCTGGAAGGAGTTCGTCGAATGCCTGTTTTGCTGATTTCTCACGGGTAGGATGCGTCGGCTTCTCCCAATGTTCACGGGTAAACCCACGGACTGATGCTTGTGAATCCTCAGTATTCGTCCCCATCGAGTTAGGATCAACTGAGAGTGTCTCGTGATTATAAGATCCTAGCCCGATGGCATCCCCGTGGGTTCGGAAGTAAAGTGAATTATCCTGATCTCGACCAACAGGACGGTTTGGACCCTCACTCATATGCTCTTGAATATCACGATTGCCCGGAACCTCAAGTCCCTCAGTGTTTGCACCGATGTTTGAATCTGTTGCCGCAAGTTCAGCCATTGGTTCGGTAACAACATATTGATGCTCAACTGGAGCAATCGGGAGATCAATATCTGCTAATTGTGCAGTCTGATATCCCCAATTATTCGTTGCAATTACACAGCGGTCACACTGAATCCGACCATTATTAGTTTCGACAGCCGTAATCCGTCCATCTGTCACAGTAAGGTCAGTGACTTCGGTATTACCATAGAAATCAGCCTCTGATTGCTCAATATACCACTGTAGTGCTGCGATTCCATCAACTCGACCATCGGTCGGCGAGTAATAGCCGCCAAGAATCTCATCTTCATTTACTAAGGGGAGATATTCAGTGACTTCTTGTGGTGAGAGCAATTGCGGTTCTGGAAGCCCATATGATGTTGCCCATTCAGCGCGGCGCTGGAGGAAATCCATTCGATCCTCGCTCCGAGCAAGTTCAATCCCGCCAACTTCGTCATAGACACCAGCATCTGAAAGGAGTCGGCTTGTGTAGTATGCTGTTTTCGTCTGAAGTTTTGACGGGGATGTCTGAAACATAATTCCTGGTGCATGCACCGAGGATCCACCGGTGACCGGTAATGGTCCCTGATCAACAACGGTAACATCCTCAGCACCAAGTTCACTCAGATGATACGCAACGCTACATCCGACAGCGCCAGCCCCAATGATAACAGTCCGTGATCGGCTGGGAAGATTTGAATCTGATGTGCTCATTTATTTCATCTGTCGATGATTCTGTCAGAAGTATAAAGACAACGGTGACACCGAAAATCATCAATAAAACAGCGATTTCAAAAACTCGGGGTGACAGTTTCTCAAGACGACGAGTCAATCATGAGGAATATGATTATCATATGAGATAGTAATGCGCATCACTGTCATATGAATAGTTTATTAATTTGATATATAATGATGAATCGGTCAGATACCAGATAATCGAGAGCGTTGGTTAGACAAGTGGTTCTTCGCGAACTGTGGCAGCGTATCGGTCGCCCTCAAATAGGATCTCAACATCAGTCCCTGGCTCAGCATATTCTGGTGGGAGGTAGCTGTAAGCAACGCAGGCACCGACAGTGTATCCGTATTCAGCGCTGTGAATATATCCAAGCGTCTCATCATCATTGACATCGAACACCGGTCGATTATCAAGAATCGAAGCATTCGGGTCATCAAGCGTTAGACAGGCAACTTGCTTTGCACGCGTTCCACCATCGGCTGCGGTAGCTGGCTGTTGTTGTCGTGATTTAATTGCATCCTTGCCAATGAATTCTGTGTCAAGATCAACAGCCCATCCAAGATTTGACTGATATGGCGTGTGCTCAGTATGGAGGTCTTCACCCCACAATCGGAAGCCTTTCTCAATACGGAGTGCGTCAAGAGCTCCATTGCCATATGGGCGAAGTCCATACGGTTTACCTGCCTCAAGTAAGATCTCCCAAAGTCGTTCACCATACTCTGAAGATGTATACAGTTCCCAACCAAGTTCGCCAGCATATGAGACCCGTAATGCGGTCACTGGAACATTCTTTACATAGAACTGTTGACTAGTGAAGAATGGGAATGCATCATCTGAAAGGTCGATATCTGTAACTTCTGAGAGGACCTTTCGTGCGTTTGGTCCAGTGCAGACCATTGCTGCAAGGCTTGAGGTTGCATCGTTGACGATGACACCCTCTGGGGCATGTTTACGCACCCATGAGACATGATTATTCCCGACTTCACGCCCCGTTGTAAGGACTAAATAGCGGTTTGTATCAGTTCGAGTAACAGTAATGTCAGCGCGCACGCCACCGCCCTCGTTGCACATGAGCGTGTATTTCACCTCGCCGATGTCAAGATCCATATCGTTCGTACAGAGCTGCTGAATGAACGCGCCGGCACCGGATCCTGCAACCTCCATTTTGTTGAACGCAGTCATATCATGCAGTCCGACGTTTTCACGGACATTTAGAGCCTCTGCACCCTCAATTGGTGACCAGTACTTTCCTTCCCAGCCGTTTCGATCTGGTATCTCATCGGTATAACGGTCAACGAGATCAGCGTTGGATTCAAACCATTGTGGCTCTTCCCATCCAGCCTCAGCCCACAGTTCAGCATCAAGTTCCTTATGTGAGTGGTACATCGGCGTTCGACGGATATCGCGCTGCATGTCAGTCCACACCCATTTTGGATGCATTACATTGTAGACGATTCGGTATTCTTCAGCACCGATATCGCGGGCAAAGTCCCAACTGCCTTCATGTTCATCAAATCGATTAACATCGCAGTGAGAGACATCCATTGGACCATCATCAAGTCGAGGAACACCGTTTTCCATCCACTCTGCAAGTGCCTTTCCAGCACCACCAGCGTGGGTGACCCAGATTGCAGCAGCGGTCCAGAGACCGTCATACTGCTTGACAGGACCCATCACAGGAAGCCCATTTGGTGACTCTGCGAACATGCCATTGTATTTAAATTCTAATTCTGCGCCGTCCGTCGCTGGCAGTAACTCATCACTTGCTTGTCGGGGGGGCTTATGTGGTCGGTCTGGGTGTGTAGCGGTGTTCATATGTTCTTCGGTGAACTCATGAACTGACCCTTGTTCACCGTCAGGATCGTTTGTGCCCAGCTCCTGTGGGTCAGGGACAATTGGGTCGTGATTGTACGACCCAATGCCATATGAGTCACCATGTGTTCGATAATACATCGCGTTGTCTTGATCACGGAGGATTGCCCGGTCAGGACCGACCAGCAGTCGCTTTGCTTTCTCACCAGAAACATTCTCGTAGTTGTCGAAGAGCGGATGATCGGTGATGTCAGTATCATTCTCAGAGAGTTCAGCAAGCGATTCTGTCATCGTATACTGATGTTCGACTGGTGTGACTGGTATATGAACATCAAGTTTCTCACCAAGTTGACGAGCCCAAATGTTAGTGGCGACGACAACCTCGTTACACTCAATTCGACCATTCTCTGTTTCAACGGCTGTAATTGAGTCGTTTGTCACCTCAACATCCTCCGTTCGTGTATGTGGGACAAATTCTGCACCACGGTCGATTGCCTCGCGAGCGAGCGCATCGCATGCAATAACACCAGACACCTGACCGTCTGTTGGTGAGTAATAGCCGCCAAGAATCTGATCTTGATCGACAAGCGGGAGGTGGTCTGTTACCTCTTCAGGTGAGAGGAGCTGTGGATCCGGGATTCCCCATGCCTTGGCATGTTCGACACGCCGCTGGAGAAATGCCATTCGCTCTTCACTGCGTGCAACTTCAATGCCACCTGTTTCATTGTACGCCTGTTGCCCGTCAGCACCCTCAAGATCTGAGTAGACTTTTCGACTGTAATTAGCAAATTGTGAGAGTTCTTTTGCCTCGGCAGTCTGGAACATGATACCTGGCGCGTGCGTGGAGGACCCACCAGTCGTGGGCATTGGACCTTGATCCACGACAACAACATCATCGCGTCCAAGTTTCGTGAGTTGGTATGCAATATTGCAGCCAACAATACCGGCACCAACGATAACTGTACCAGCTGATTCAGGAATACTATCGCTCGGATCCATATATCGAACTGTCACACTGCAGTGCACAAATAGATGTTGCCAATACAGCGCTCTTACACAACATGACAAATTTATATCATAATTGATTCAGGATATCAAGAAGCGCCATATCTTGGATAGCACACACAGTGTCATATGAGTAGATGAGAAGATGATACTTAATTTGGATTATATAAACTGCTCAGTCCAAATATAGTATCAATCATGCACTTCATTTCTCCAATGATCTGTATTCGGTGAATCTTTAATCACTCACGCGGAGCAGCATCATGACTGCGGACAGCATCAAGGAGCGAACATAACTCATCAGTTGCCGCGGTGAGCAGTTCTGCCCCTAACTCGGCACTTGCCTCACGAGGATCACCAACAACGCCGTTCTCAGTGAATTCGGTTGAGTCAACAGCAAGATTAACACTTCCCTGCCAATCACCCCATCTATCACTCGCTCCCGCTGCTGCGTCTGTGAGACGATCAGTATGCACGGATTCTGGACGAGTTCGCTCTAACAGCGACGTTTCAATTGGTCCTGCGTGCCCCATTGATGAAGTATGCTCGCCAATAGCCTCAAACCAGGTAAATGGGACTGCATATGCATTATCATGACGGATGATTTGTGCGGTAACAGCCTCAAGTGCAGGTATATTACCGCCGTGTCCATTGACAATCACCACATGATCCCACCCATGACTGGCAAGACTCCGTACAATATCTCGAACATACTGCCGGAAGGTCATCTCATCCGTCCAAAGTGTCCCAGTAAATTCGCGATGTTCTTCAGCGATGCCGACGGGTACCGATGGGGCAACGATGACTGAGTCCGAATACTTCTCAGCAGCATTCTGCGCGATTACTTCAGCATCAAATGTATCAGTACCGAGAGGAGCATGTGGACCGTGTTGTTCGGTGCTTCCAATCGGAAGTAATCCAAGATTTGTGTCAGTCGTCTCAAGATCAGTCCATGTTTCATCCTCAATGTGCATGCTACCGCTGCGGGGTCAGGAGTTAATTATTCTGGGAAATTGTGATTATAAGATGGCTATGATGACACTCTGAGTCGGTGATATTCATCTCACATTAATGTCATTACTACAGAGTGATTGTTGTCCGGAAGTTTTTGTCGCCACCGGTATTGAGGTTGGTATGGGAGTGGAACCGACACAACACAAAACCACGACACGTCAACTTGGTCAGACGCCAGCGAGGGATATCTCGGTGACAGTTCATCGCTATCGCGGTGGCGACGGACCAACGGTGTATGTGCAAGCCGCACAGCATGGAATTGAACTCAATGGTCCTGCAGCACTTCGCCGGCTTCATAATCGATTATGCGACACCAAATTGGCAGGAACCGTAATTGTTGTTCCAGTTATGAACCCATTAGCATTTGATGCACGATCATATGCAACACCAGATGAATATGATGCCCAGTATCCAAATGTAAATCGAGTATGGCCGGGAGCCGACGATGGAAGTTTTCAACAACAAATTGTGGCTGAGTTGTGGTCACTAGCAGCCAGTGCTGATGCAGCAATCGATTTACATACAGGAACTCCTTCGATGCTTGAACATGTTCGCGTTGTTGAAGACGATCATAAAGCAACCGCGTTGGCAACCGCTTTTGGGACAAACTATCGGCTTATCGGCGATGGACCAGTAAGCAGTCAGTCTCCTAGCGAAGTCTCATATACTGGAAATAGGGATGAGACCTCGAACGCTGATGGGAGTGTACGCAAAACACAAGATGGAGAGGATAATCGATATACACAGCCTGCAGAGACGTTTCGAATTGCGATGACACGAGCTCAGATTCCAACGATTACCGTTGAACTCGGCAATAGCCGCACCGTTGATCGCTCTGTTGCTGAGCGTGGAGCCATTGGCGTCTGTCGGGTATTGAGACAGCGCGGGATGCTTACTGAGTCGGACATGTTAACCGATCAACTTCCGGAACCACCAACACAACATGAGCTCAAAGATGATATTCCAGTCTCAATCACACCATCATCTGGCTTATTCGAGCCAGCAGCAAACTGTACCGTCGGGTCGAAAGTCACCGATGGGGAGACACTGGGTGTTGTTTATGATCCAACGACATTCGAGGAGCAAGCAACAATCGTCGCACCTGGATCAGGCGTGATTTACTCATTATCGCATGGTGGAACAGTCTTTGCCGGTGAACGTGTCGCGAGTATTGCAACACCTATCGGCAATGAAAGGCATACAGATACTTGAATACCCTCATATTTTATCACACACTGTTAGGGGCTCACATACTATGGTATAGTTTGTACATGTCGACAAAGTTGCAGTCATCGTTCGACGCTCTCTCACGTGTGATCGAACAGTTCGAGTCTGACGGTAATGTTGTCCGGCAGGTTGAGGCAACAACATCAACAACAAAATCCGAAGCAGATGCTGAGCTGTTGACTGCAACAATATCTATGCCGCTGTTACCACAGTTGGAATCGACAGACGCTACTGATGAACACATAGATACCGGTTCTGAATCTGAATATGGGATCGATTCCACTCCAATTGCAGCTGAGATGACAGATGAGCATATATGCGTATCATACACGCTCCCGTCAATACAACCACCAAAGATTGATACTCCGGTTAAGATGCAACCAACCGGCGCAGAGATATTAAATGGAGATGCTGTTATACGCATCGAAGTGACTATTGGTGAGGATACTGCGAATGCTGAGTCTTCATCTGATGTAGCAGATACGATTGCGTCTACGCTAGGTGTGCGCAATGGTGAATCTAAAGGTGAAGGTGGAGGTGAAGGTGAAGGTGACTCTGAATCTGAATCTGAATCTGAATCTGAATCTGATCGCGATAACACACAGCTGGGAGAGAGGAGTTGGCGGTCATCGGGGTCATCACAATCACCATCATCAGCTGAGGGTGTATTTGGTGGATCAGTAATAAGCTCAAATGACGGGGCGAATTCAGCTGATAATTCAGCGGTAATTGCAGATACCGATGCCTGTCAGACTGACGCTGCTGATGTCACAGTCGAAGATGAATTATCACAGGTCCGTGATGACTCTGTTCCGCCATATGAAGATGAAACGTACCTTCAGCGGTTGTATGAACGGTGTAATACGTTTTCTGAAATGAGTGATCGAATTGAACTTGATGTTGCAGGCGAGACCGTTCGGCGATATATGATTGAGGCAGGCGTTCATTCTCCAACAAAATATAATAATACGGATAATACCGATCAAAGCAAGAAGACAGATTCCCAGAGGAAGGAGGTTATAGAAAGTGAACCGACATCAGATGATATTGGGCGCATTGGCAGTGAGCACACAAATAGTGATACACATACAGATGCGTTGGCTAATGTGAGCACCGGATCAACTGATCAGGAAGTTGCTAATACGAATCCTAATGAGCAAACGCACACGCCACGGTCAGATGTAACGGGGAAGGTTGATAAAGTCGAAACACTGTCGATTGCAGATGAACAACTTGTAACAGATGGTGCAGGACTACCAAGCAATCTCGAGATTGCTGATGTTATCGATGCAGTTGTTGGTTCGCGAACAGTATATGAGGTGCAACGGCGACTTGGGATTGAATACAGACAGACGCGGGATCTGCTTGATCAGTTGGATATCCTTGATCTGGTTCTCAGACGGTTATCAGGGGGACCTGACCCTGACCGTGGCGTGAGCTACGAGGCAATTGCGACGCGAATTCAACAGTGTGCACAAACACAGTCAAAGACATCAGCACATACAAGATCTGGAAGCTCTTCGGGAGTCAGTGCGGCTGGCGTTGATGCTGACAAATAGGATATTTTTATTCGATGGTGTATATTTATATCTGTAGTCTTACGCAAAGTCGGTCGCCGAGCATCAGCATCGGTAATTGGGCTTGGGGGAAACACTAGACCCACAAAATTTTGGATTTATAAATGGGTTGGTAAACTCACCCATAGAGCAAAATATGGGTGTATACAATTTATATTAAACATGGCACTTGGAGCGCAAAGCGCCGTTGATCAAGATGGTGTAAGCAATCTCCTGAGGGGAGCACGGTTTGAGTTGATGCCGTTCGACAGTTTCAATGACGAGTTGGAGTCACTGCCAGCCGGATCAAGCATTGCAATCACAACATCGCCACAGCTAGGCATTGAACAAACCGTTGAGCGCGCAGAAGAAGCAGCGGCTCAGGGATACGAAGTTGTCCCACATATTGCTGCACGATACGTCGAAGATGAAGCACAACTCGCGTCAATCGCAGAACGACTCAGCGATGCCGGTGTTAACGATGTTTTTATACCAGGTGGCGATAGGGAGGAGCCCGCTGGTGAATTTACGTCTGCATACGACCTGCTAGAGGTGCTTGACGAGCTTCCATATTCGTTCGAGGATATCGGGATCACAGGTTATCCTGAAGGACATGATTTCATTGAAGATGAAGAACTCGCAATGGCGATGGATCAGAAGGCACCACATGCAACGTACATTGTGACACAGTTGTGTTATGATCCGGAGACAATCCTCGAATGGGTTGAATCCACACGTGAACGCGGTGTAGACCTTCCAATTGAGATTGGCATTCCTGGTGTGATGAACTATCAAAAGCTCCTTCAAATCTCACAGAAGGTCGGCGTTGGCGATTCAATCAGATTCCTTCGAAAAACAACAGGCGTTTTTGAGTTTGTTCGGCAGCTTATTGGATCACGGGGTGTCTATGAGCCTGATGATCTTATTAATGGGCTCTCCCCATACGTGGAAGATGAGTATTATAATATCCGCGGTGTCCACATCTATACATTCAATCAAACACCTGATCTCGAGTCATGGCGACAGACTCGGCTTGCCTGAGGTAGGCTAAATGGAAAGCAGCGCGAGTTCCGCGCTACCGTACTCGGGGTACTTCACCTGGTTCACTTGTTGCTTCCGTGAAAATAAATCAAGATAATCCCCACCGAGAACACGACGTTGCAGAAACTGATGGAGTATGTGTCTACCACCGTCAGTGTCCAGAATTCACGTCGCCGATTACGGTCGTTTCAGATCTGCTGTATGTGTCGAGATTGTATTAATCAAACATCTTCATGATCATTCGATAATACTGAAACTATTATATTATTCGACACTGCCGCCAACCTCTTTCAGTATGCTTGTTAGTATATAAATGATGCCAGCAGATTTTGACCCTGACCGGGTTCAAACGGTTACATTCGATTCGTATAGTACACTCGTTGATGTTGAGGCAGCTGAACAAGCGCTTAACAGACGTGTTGAAAGTCCAAGACCGATCTCACGACTATGGCGATCACGCTCACTTGCATACACCTTTATTGCAAATCAGATTGATACATATCAGTCATTTTATGAGATGAATCGAGACGCACTTCAGTACGCACTTGATGCACACGACGTTGCGTTATCATCGAGCGAGCGCGATGAGATCCTTGCTGTATATCATGAACTCGATGTTTTTGATGACGTGCGTGATAGCATTGAGCGACTTAATGCAGCTGGGTACGACTGTTATGTTCTATCGAACGGAAATCCTGAGATGTTATCTACAATGGTCGAACACACCGGGATTGGGGATATTATCGCTGGGGTAATCAGCGCCGCAGAGGTGTCGGCATTCAAGCCTGCTGCGGAATTGTATCGACATGGTGCAGCACGGACTGGAACGCCGATTGGTGCAATTGCTCATATCACTGCAGGATGGTTTGATATTGTCGGCGCTGTGCATGCTGGCACACAGGCAGTCTGGGTTAATCGGAAAGAGACCCCGTCTGAGCCGTTCGGTCCTGGTCCTCATCTTACCGTTGAGACACTCACTGGTGTGTGTGATGCTCTCAATATCTGAATGCGTGTGCTGAGCATCATTGGTTGGTCATATTAGAGCGAAGACATGATTAGGCTGATGCTCGCAAATCAGTGACGAAAGAGGCATACCGCCGGATTCCGTGAATCGGGATATGGTACTTTCGGACGTGTTTCTCGCGCCCATCGGGATTATGGCGCTCGCAGCACTCATACCGATTCTCATTCTTTATTTTATTCAACCTGATCCACGTCGTGTTGAGTTACCAACGGTTGAGCTGTTGTTTGAAGACACGCAACAGGACGCCTCACGACCGCTGTTTGACCGAATCAAGCAAAATCTGTTATTGCTGTTGCAAATTCTTGTTGTCATTCTGCTTGCCGTATCAATTGCTGGACCGTACATCTCTGTTGCAGAGTCACAAACTGTCTCTGAAACAATACTTGTGATTGATGGGAGTGCAAGTATGCAAGTGAATACCGGTGATGGAACACGATTTACAGCTGCAATAGCTGCTGCGAGGGAAACGACAAGCAGCACTAATTCCGTTATTTTCGCTGGATCTACATCATCGGTTGTGCTTCGGTCTGGCGGCGCATCAGAAGTACAGACAACACTAGCAGAGTTACGCCCAACTGATGCGCCCGGGAATCTCAATGCAGCAATCTCACGCGCAACTGCGATTGCGGGGGAAAACGCACGGATTGCTGTATTTAGCGATTTTGCAGGTGATCGTTGGCGCCAGGCTGTTCAATCAGCGCAAGCGCGGGGTGTACAAGTATCACTTCAGCAATTTGATCGTGGAGGGGCAAACGTTGGCATCACCGCACGATCGTTCAGCCGATCAAATGTGACATTAACTATACAGAATTTTGCCGATAGAGAGGTTAGACGTACAGTTACACTCGGGAGATCTCAGATATCATTAACACTTACTCCCGGTGGTGTGCAGCGAGTAACACTTCCAGTGCCCGCTGGTGGTGGTCGCGCTCAATTAACGCCGAGTGATGATCTTTCGATTGACGATGTCGCGTATATAGCTGCGCCATCAGACCAGCGAGTAAACGTTTTATTATTGAGTAATGACCCGAATAGCTATCTTACGACAGCGCTGTCTGTAGTTGAAGAGGTATCATTGACGGTTGCACAACCACCGACAGCGGTTCAAAATAACTATGATGTGATTCTCTATAGTGATCTTGAATCAGAGCGTCTTCTCGACGGAAATGTTGAAGCAGGGCGTGATGTCCTCGCCAATGGTGGTGGTGTTGGCGTCATCGCACAGCAATCGCCACCAGCGGCATACCGTGACCTCCTGTTAATTGACCCACAGGGAACAGGGTCAAATCCAGCCCTTGACCGACCACAGCAAAGTGAGCTTACACGAGGAATTGGATTTACGCCACCGGAAACATACCTAACTGGGTCACTAACCGGAGGGCAGTCACTTCTTGCAACAACAGATGGAACTCCAATCCTTGCAACAGAAAGACGGGCAAACGGACGGGTATTATATTATGGAAGCGTTGTCGACAATGATCCATTCCGATTCAATTACCAATATCCAGTCTTTTGGAAGCGAGCGATATTTTATCTCGCCGGTCGTGAACCATTATCGACACTTAATCAACAAACGGGGGCACAATTACAGTTTGAGAACGTGACAGCAGTTGAGACGCCAGATGGTGAATCTATCGACGGGCAGGTTATTTCACTTGATCAGACCGGATTTTATTCTGTCGGTGGATCCCAGCGTGGTGTATCGTTATACAGTAGTACTGAATCTGCAGTCGCGGTTGAATCACTTGATGAGCAATCATCGGAGATTGATGCTCAAACGCGTGAGCGAGAGACACAGGTTCCTCGTCCACTCGGGTGGATAGTTGTTCTTGGCGGAGCTACTGTTATTATTGGAGAAATTGTGCTTCTTCGGCGGCGAGGTGACCTATGATGATAATGAATATTACTATGCTAAGTTATGATGTCCCGCTCAGTGTTCGGACATCGTTTGGTGATATTGTCGTCGGACTTAATCGACCACTTGCGCTCATCGCTCTACCAATTGCGATTGCAGCCGTCATTGGATTCATCAATTATCGTGCGTCAGGGACCGCATCAGCGCGAAGTCGACGGCTTTTTGCTATATCCCGAATCACAGTTATTGCACTACTCGTCTTCGCAGCCGCTGGTCCATTCACTGTTATTACAATGGAGACCACAGGCGATCCATCTGTCTCCTTACTCGTTGATCGTTCAAATAGCACTGCTGTCGGTCCAAACCAAACTGAAGAGTTAGTCGAAGGGATTGAATCTGAAGGAATACCAGCGACTGTCTCAACAATCGCCCGTGGAGAACGCTCACCGATTGGGGATGGGATTGCTGCGAATCTCCAAGAAAATGGGTCAGTAGTCGTTGTCTCCGATGGACAGGCAACCGGTGGACAATCGTTATCAGCGACAGCGGAATTTGCACGGTCAATAAATGCAACCATCAGCACCGTTGCATTTGATTCGACACAGACTGAACGATATGTAACACTCACCGGTCCCTCAAAGACAAGTGTTGGTGTCGAAAGTCAAATTCTCACGAGAGTCCGCGGTGTGGAAGCGACTGACCCAGTGACAGTGACGGTGAGTATTGATGGTGAACAGGTTACAGAGGAGACGCTTGATAATGGAACTGGACGTATTCCCGTGAGACATACATTTGAGTCAGTTGGTGCACATAGAGTTACCGCGGCAATCGAAAATGATGACACATACTCACAGAACAATATCGCTCGATCAACAATTCGTGTTGTCAATAAACCAACAATATTGTATGTGTCACAGGGAGAGTACCCACTGCAATCATATCTTCAGCAGTTGTATACCGTTGAAACGGCTAGTTCCGTCCCTGAAACGCTGGATCCATACTATGCAGTTGTCGTCCAGAATACAGCAGCAGATGATCTCGGAAATATTGAGCGACTCCAGCGGTTTGTTATTGATGGAAATGGGCTTCTCATGCTCGGAGGTCCAAATGGTTTCGAGGGTGGTGGATATGATTCATCATCAATCGGAACAATACTTCCAGTTCAAGTTGGTGAAGGGACGCCGGGAAGCGCACGCGTCATTCTTGCAATAGATGTCTCCGGGAGTACCGGGAGTGGGATGCAAATTCAAAAAGCAGTTGCACTCAATGCACTTGGTCAATTAGGTGATTCAACAAGTGTTGGGGTCGTTGGGTTCAATCGACAGGCCTACGAGGTAGTTGGACTTGAGCAACTTACTGAAAATCGTGATACCACGCGCCAACGTATCCGACAACTCCGCGCTGGCGGTGGAACAAATATTGCGAATGGACTTCGTGGTGCAGAGGAGATGCTTGATGGACAGCGTGGGACAGTCATCCTTATTAGCGATGGTGTTGACGCTCGGAGTCGGGCAACAGTCGTTGCGGAGTCACTTGGAAGACGAGGAGTACGTGTAATCACCGTTGGTGCAGGACAGCGCGTGAACGAACCGCTGCTAGAACAAATCGCGGATATCTCTGGCGGGACGTATTTCCAAGCAAATGAGACTGATCGTCTTCGGATTTTATTCGGTGGGAGTGGTCGGCAATTTGACGGAGAAGGATTGACGATTGTTGATTCAGGACATTTCATTACAAGTGGTGCTGAGGTGACAGCAACGCCTGATCAAGTAAATGATGTGTCTGTTCGCCCCGGAGGGACATTCCTCGTTGCTGGCTCAAATGGAGACCCAGCAGTTGCCGCATGGCGGTATGGACTCGGACGTGTTGCGACCATCACAGCATATCAATCGGGTGGTGGTCTTGGTGGACTTCTCAACGAACCAGACTCATTACTCGTCACTAAATCAGTTAATTATGCGATTGGAAATCCAGAACGAAAGACAACAGGGGTAACTGGCGCTGATGACACTCGTGTTGGATCACCAGCCACAATCACATACCGTGGGGACTCTCCACCAACAAATGCCTCAGCCTCATTCCGTGCGGTTCGTGATGGTGTCTACCGTGCAAGTGTCACACCCGAAACAGAAGGGTTCAAAGAAATTAGCGGAGCGACATATGCTGCAAATTATCCTGCCGAGTACGCCGGATTTGGAACGGCGCCAGCCCTGAGTGAGGCGGTCAGAGCAACCGATGGTCGTCAGTTTGAGCCGAGTGACACCGCTGAGATTGCGGAATTTGCAAGACAACAATCAACCCGAGTTCGTGATGTTGAACAGCGATGGGAATGGGTATTGATAATTCTTGCACTCGTTATATTTGTCACTGAGGTTGTAATTCGGCGGGTTCAAGTGTACCAGGGTCGTACGCAACAGGAGAGTGGACTCACATGAGTATAATTGGCCGGTCAATTAATATTGGATTAGTTCTCATACTGTGTCTGACTATCGCTGGCACTGCTGGGGCGACATTATTTTACCAGGAGTCGGTTGAAGGGCTTGATACACAGAATAGTCAACTTCAATCACAAAACGAGCAACTCCGAAACGATCTGAACGAGGCTCGATCGGATCTGGAGAAAGCGAGAGAACAAATGCAGGAATTAAACGAGTCATTGGAAACGGCTCGCGGAGATGTCTCACAGGTGTCTGGAAATCTTCAGCAAACTGAACAGCAATTATCAGAGACACAAACAGAGCTCGCGAATACAGAACAAGATCTCCAAGCCGCAGAGCGTCGGGCTAATTCACTGGAATCAGAGGTCCAAAACCTCCAGTCAGTCAATCAAAACCTCCGTGGTGAAGTTGATGACCTCCAGTCCGAAGCCGAGGATCTGCGAAATGAAGTGTCAAATCTTGAAGGGCAGGTATCAGATCTTGAAGGCGAGGTTTCGAGTCTCGAGAGTGAAAACGACCGGCTTGAAAACGAAAATGACCTCCTGAGATCACGAGTTGATCGTGCCTGCGCACAGATTGAGGGAGATAAACCAGGTTTCTGTTGAACATCACTAATCAATATATATTTGATATGCATACTGAGTAGTACGGCATATCTTAACATATACCACTCACGCACTAATGCACCGATCACATGACAGATAATAATCACTCACCCGTTGATGACGATCAAAACACAGATGAGAGCAAAGATGAACAGACCGACCCGGAGTCATCTCAATTTGATCCTGACCCATTTGGAATCGGTGAAGCTCCGCCTGATGAGAGTGTCGATACAGACGCACTGACACGAACGACCGTTGATGAGACAGCGAACAAAAGCGCAAATCCGGATGTTAACGCACCCACTGGTGGAGTGAGTGAGAACGGAAATAACAAACTAACTGACGAGGTATCTGCTGAACAGTCCCGTGGTGGCATAGAGACCCAACAAGAACAAATTAAGCGTGCACTTGCTGAGATCCGTAAGGAAGGGTTCAAGATTGCGGTTGTTTATGCAGTTGTTGATGCTGCTATTGTAACACTTCTTATAAATATTATTTTATTATTTGTCGGGATTCCATTAGGGATGCCGTCCCGTGTTCCAATCCCATCAGCGATAGTGACAATACTCCGAGATACTATTGCAATTACAATTACGGAGCCGACCATTGCAACTGGGGCAGTGCTTGGAGTTGGGATTGGATTGCTTATTATTCCAATCGAGGTCGGGATTCGGATTCGACGCCCCTTGGTTGATCAATTTGCAGCCGCAAACCCATCACTACAGGAGTCCTTACAGACCGCCCGTGATGCAACTGAAGCAAATCAGCAATCAGCAATCGTTAAACGATTATACGATGACGTACTCAAAGGACTCAACCAAGCTTCAAGTATTGGGTTAATCAACCTTCGGCGAGTTGCAACGGCTGTCGTTATTCTCATGATTCTCAGTGGAGCAACAGTGCAGTTAGCAGTCGTCGATTTATCACTTGACGAATTTGGAGCAGACTCAGCAGTAACTGTTGCTGGTGATCGTGAGGAGACTGAATACTCTGGATTGAAGAATGGGTCTTCAATCCTTGGTGATGAAACGAGTATTCGTGAGGGGCAGCAAACACAGAACGCGACTATTTCCACGAGTGGGTCCGATGGTGGAGGAAACGCTGATCGTGACTCACCCACCGCATACACAAACAGTGGCTTTAGCGCTGAGGACGTCCAAACTCAGCAAGCCGCCTTTGATAGCGATGAAGCTGTGCAAAATGCAGCGCTTATTCGAGAGTACAACCTCGCAATTCGAGACAACAGTGATCAAACTGATACAACAGCATCGTCTTGAGATTGAATGAACTATTCTGGCGGTTTTGAAGTGCATATCTGGTTGATGTTCATTATTCAGAATAAATATAGGATACTTGACATAATTTGTTCGTGACTTGGTTTGAATTCAGACAGAAGCCACAAAGTTTTCACTGTATTCATCGACAGGATAGATGCGCTTGGGCACCATTAGATTATATGCCTATACCATATATTGTATATCCATATTGGTCAATTGCCCAGCTTTTGAGTCTAATTGATAATCATAGTAGTATATTAAACAGATTGAATTATAATAATAATGATAACTAACGCCAATGCCGGAATCAACACCAATATTATTCGTAAGCGAGATATGAATAGTGAGTATTTAGACCGATGAGTGAGACCAATATTGATGTCGATATCGACGCATTACAGGGTCGTCTTGCTCGCGTTCGTGAAGAAGTTAGTAAGCGGATTATTGGACAGAAAGCAATTGTTGAGCAGCTTTTAGTCTGTATTCTCGCAGACGGGAATGCGCTTCTTGAGAGTAATCCGGGTCTTGGGAAGACGACAATGATTCGGACAGTTGCTGACGTGACTGACCTAGACTTCTCACGTGTGCAGAACACGCCGGATCTAATGCCATCAGATATCACTGGAACAGAAATAATTCGCGAAGCAGGTGGCGAACGCGAGTTCGTTTTTGAACGCGGGCCTATCTTTGCGAACGTTGTCCTTGCAGATGAGATTAATCGGGCGACACCAAAGACGCAGGCAGCATTGCTTGAAGCAATGCAAGAAAAACAGGTGACAGCAGCTGGTGAGACATATGATCTTCCTCGCCCATTTTTTGTTCTTGCAACCCAGAATCCAGTTGATCAAGAAGGGACGTATCCACTTCCAGAAGCCCAAACTGATCGATTTTTATTAAAGCTTGTTTTAGATTATCCCTCTGCAGCTGAAGAGCGTGATATTGTCACCCTATATGCAGAGGGCGAATCTGTTCCACCTGTTGACCGCGTGCTAACGCGTGATGAACTTTCAACAATACAGTCGCTTGTTCGGGAGGTGCCTGTTGCGGATGACGTTCGTGATCAAGCAATCGAACTTGTCAGAGCAACACGAACCGCAGATAATGTAGATTTCGGTGCCAGCCCACGTGCCAGCATGGGACTTATTCAAACTGCAAAAGCGCGGGCATTCCTCCAAGGTCGTAATTATGTCTCATGGGACGATGTTGCGGCAATGGCACGTCCGGTGTTACGACATCGGATTTTGCTTGACTTCCGTGCTGAGCGTGAGGGTATGTCGACCGATGATGTGATTGATAATCTACTTACAGCATATACGTGATTAATCCTACATTTCTTGAGGAGGTTGACCGATTTGACGCGAGTCTCGAGCAGGAAGCAACAGGAATTCAACGTGGAGAACAGGAGTCACCCGATGTTGGTGAAGGACTCACGTTCAGTGATTATCGGCGATATTCACCAGGTGATGACACGCGGCTCATTGATTGGCGACTTTATGGACGAACAGGAGAGTACTATATTAAGCAGTTTGAGGAAGAACGAAATTTAACAGTCCACGTCCTTGTCGATGCGAGTGCATCGATGGACTATGGTGATCCAGATATTGACACACATAAATTTGAATTTGGGGCGAAACTTGGATTGGGGTATGCATACCTTACTGCCGAAGCACATGATGATTTTAAGTTTTCAATATTCAGAGACCGACCTGAACGACTTGATGCTGGGACATCAACGCGTGGAGAGGTGCTTGGATTAATCGATCGGGTCAATGAGACAACACCGAGGGGGGAGACAGACTTCGCCACGGCGTTGGAGTCATATGCTGGGCTAATCAATTCACGGTCGCTCATTGTCATTATTACAGACTGTCTGGGTGATCTTGATTCGCTTGAGAGTGGACTTGCATCAATTGCACAAAATGATGTAATTCTCATTCAGTTACTTGCACCGGGAGAAGTTGATCCTAATCCTGCTGGTGATACAATTTTTGAGGGGGTAGAATCTGATGTGAGTCAGCGAACATATTTCGGTGGACGACTTCTTAAGCAGTATCGTAACCGCGTTGATGCATTTATTAATGATGTGGAAGCTCGAACACAGCGATTACGCATAACGCATGCGTTTGTTCCGACAGATCAGGATTTCTTCGATGCGTTCGCAACAACATGGATTGGATAAGTAATGGTTTTTACCAGCTTGCAGGCGCTTATGCCCCATCCTCAAGAAGTACCGTAGCAAAGCGCAAAGCGCAAAGCACAGCAGGGTGGGAATACACGCAAAGCACGTCATAGAAACAGGAAGTCCCGCGCTCACGGCTGAGTATGCCTGGTGATTAATCTGACTGCGGACAGTGGGTCCTTCCTTACTTTCAGATGTGTATTCTCGTGGAGCGATTGAAAGAACCGAGAGGAAATAAATCAATGTCATCTTTTTGTTTCATCTTCATACGGTTGCGCGCGAGCGCATTAATACCGGTTACACAGTGAGGACCGTCAGACATTTGTCAGACAATTTGGCTCAATACGCGCAGGGGTGAGGTGCAATGAGGCGAAGATATTTAGCTTTTCTCGCGGTCGATGTAGATATGCAGCAAGAGGATCCAGGCGCAATTTTCCGAGAGATATACCGACAGTTTATCGGACCGATTGAAGATCGGCGTGAGGTATATCTCGGATTCAGCCTGTTTTTCATTGGTGTCGGATTGGTCCTCGTGTCGATCGTCGCGTTCCTGTGGAGCACGACATACTCGAGTTTCGGACCAATTAAATACGTGTTCCGAGAGGTTGCTGTAACAGCTGGCGCAAGTGGAATACCGATTATACTACTTTCAACGGCAGTGTTATTGCCAGTTTCGCGACGTGTCGATCTGATTGGAACTGGCGGCGTTATTGCATGTCTACTCGCAACTGCGCAGTTTGCTGCTGTATATCCACGAGCAGCGGCGTGGAATCAAAGTAGTAGTCTTATTGTGAGTGTCTACGCGATTGGTGCTATTATCGTGCTAACAGCTGCCGGGACAGCCCTCTCTGGATATCGAATTGAGATGGTGGTAAATGCAACAGCCACACAGGAATCAGCGACGGACAACCCCGAAACAACGAGTGAATCTGAGGATGAGGAGGATGAGATTTCTGATGAACGCGTCGAACGACAGATCGAGAGTGCAATGGCGGCTGCCGAACTCAACTGGGGTGGTGTTGAGCGTGATGATGGTCAAACGCTCCAGTTCACGGCTAACGAAGATGAATATGATGCACGTAACGTGACAAAAGCAGGAGTGAAGGAGTCCCGTGGAGGGAGCGTTGACGACGCCGTCGAGGGATTACAGGGTCTTCGGGGAGACAAACGTAAAACCGAAAGCGGATCAGGCACGTCTGAGCAGGCAACGGCACTCGCAGACCTTCGGGCAAATCTTGATGAGTCAGCAGATGCAGTCGGTGAGAATGAGGATGAACCGTCATCAGACGCAGATTATGACGGACCAATCAAGCCATCGCCACTCAAACCGGCGAATCAAGGTCCGATCGAGCGAATTCGCCGATTTATTCAGTCACTCATTCGCTGAAAGTAGCGTGCCGATATAATTACATATCATCATTTACAGTTGTTTTATTATCCTATCGATTATCTCATCGATATGTATTGAGGATACTGTCTCGATGAACGTATATCAGCACCAGTTAAGATGAGGAGAAACGGTGAAGATTTTTATCTATTCCTTCTGAGTTAATGATATGGCCAAAGGCCTAGATGTCGGTACAATGAACATTCTGTCTGCTGAGCAAGAGGATGACGGAACGAAGTTTGTTCAGCAGCGCAACTCGTTCGTTGAGATCGAATACAGCGACATGGCAGAACAGATGCTATCGCGAAGTCAAGTACTCCATATCCGGAAGGATGATAAGGTGTACGTCGTCGGCGACGACGCTCTTAATTTCGCGAACATATTTAATAAAGAAACACGCAGACCGATGGAGGTTGGAATCCTCTCAAGTGATGAGTCATCGGCAATTCCGATGATCAAACTGATCACTGAACAGGTGACTGGTGACCCGTCGATCCCAGATGAGAAGCTATTTTTCTCCTCACCAGCGGATCCAATCGACTCAGATGTGTCGACACTATATCATCAGAAAACGCTCGAATCGATGATATCTGATATGGGATATGATCCAGAGCCGATTAATGAGGGAATGGCTGTCATTTACAGCGAACTTGCGGGGAACAACTTTACAGGACTTGGCGTTTCGTTTGGTGCTGGTATGACGAATATCTGCTTGTCATACTATGCTGTGCCTGTGATGAAATTCTCTGTTGCTCGCGGTGGGGACTGGGTTGACCAACAAGCTGCACAAGCAACCGGCACGCCAGTTGATAAAATAACATCAATAAAAGAAGACGACTTTACGCTTGATTTCACAACTGATGTTGGTGGTGTTGAGGGAGCGCTCTCAATTTACTATGAGAATATGCTCGATTACGTCATTAACAAGATTGCTGAAGAGGTTGACGAGGAAGATATTGAGGAGAATCTTGATGTGCCTGTCGTCGTGACAGGAGGGACTTCGAATCCAGATGGCTTTGAGGATCTATTCGACAAACATCTTCGTGACGTTTCGATTCCGTTCTCTATCAGCGATGTTCAAAGTCCTGATGATCCGCTATATAGCGTTGCTCGGGGAGCACTTGTTGCTGCGAGATCCGAAGAAGAGTCTGATGGTTCGACCGTCAGTCAGCCGTCGCCTTCCTCTGAGTGAATAAAAACGCAGTGATGCCGGTCTGAGTTCAATGCCAACGGATTGTAATTAATCAGTTCGCAGTTCATCTGTGAAAAAGGTGTCACGAACGAATAAATCGCCGTATTATCAAGCAAAACAGGTCTATCTTTGCACCTCAGGGATGGCTGTTTTTTATATTCAATTCCCAGAGATTCAATCTCATTCTCTAATATACTCTATCGAGAATGTATCTTGAGATGGCAGTTTACATCACAAAAATTAATTAATATTAATACTGCATACCGAATCTTAAAGTTACGACGCAATCGGGTGGTTATTTGATAACTGAATTCATACCTGTATATCCAACTTCGCAGTTAATTACTAGAGCCATGATCGGTGTGATTGCGATTATCCCCCGTCTCCGTCGTCGTCATTTGCATTTGCATCTTTGGAGGGTTGATCTGAGTCCGAGTCAGACCCAGCATGAGAGTTTGTATCCATGCTGGAGTTGTCATCCGGACGCATGGATGCATTCTGTTTTTTCTGTACATCCTCAGCGTCGGTATCAGTACTGGTATCAGCAGTAGCATCGTGGAACCGCTTAAATGCATCATCCCACGTTTCTGATTCTGGTTCAACTGATGCTGGCGACGTCTCAATGTTTGCAAACCCACACTGGTCACAGTACACTGCTGTTGACCCACCGTCGATAGAGATGGTTGTGAGCTCTGTTCCACAGCGCGGACAGTGCATAAATTGTTCTTCTATTCCATGGTACTTTTTGTTTCCCCCCCATCATTTCATTTGATAATCAATTATGAACTAGGCATGAAGTGTTCAGATGAATTCAGCTTCTGAAATTACTCAGGGGCAGAGTGAACTACCCCACCCTGCTCGCGCTGACGCGCTCGCTGAGGGTGGGGCTTCCTGTTTCCACGACGTTGTCAGACTGCGTCTGACAGCCCACCAGACGGAGTCTGGTGAACGCGCTTTGCAGGAACCACCGTGGTTCCCACAGGGAGCACAGTCTCCACAGGCGTCGACGAGAGCTTCGCTCTCGTTCGCACATCAGAATCGGTCCGCGATTCTGAGGACGTACCTTCGGAGTGACCCACTCCTATGTCGGTAAGTCCGCGAGAAAGAATGTTCCACGCTACGTTTGCGTCTCTATCCGCTTCGAAGCCACAGGCAAGACAAGAATGTTCACATACCCACAGCTGTTTGTCGGTTTCGACCCACACTGAGCGCATTCTTTTGTGGTGCCTTCGGGTGCAACTTCCACGAAGTGCGTGCCATCACGCTCACACTTCGTTTCGAGCATATCGGTGAAGGTATTCCATGCTGCCGAAGCCATGTTGCGGCTGTTACGCGGCGATTCCAGCATTCCTTTCACGTCGAGGTCTTCGACGGTCACCAAGTCGTACTCCCGAGCATAGTAGTTTGAGAGTTTGTGCAGGAAATCACGCCGCTTGCGTTTGATGTCGAGATGCCACTCAGCAACACGCCGACGTTGCTTCTCCCAGTTGTTCGACCCGTACTCTTTGCGCGAGAGGTTCCGTTGCTCTCGTTCAACTCTGTCGCGTTCTTCCGAGAAGTCGAGTGATTCGACTGCTGTGCCGTCTGTATCGCGGGCATACTTCAGAATCCCAATATCAATCCTGACCATCTCGCCAGTGTCAATATCCTCCAGCGGTGGCTTGGCTGGTGGTTCTGTGTCCATCTCGATGCCGAAAATAGCGACCCACTCGCCGGTTTTCGCTTTTTTGAGCGTGACTTGCTTGACTGTGGCATCATCAGGTAGGGGTCGGTGAAGTTCGATACGAATATCATCGAGTTTCGACAGCGACAACGATAACACGGTCTGACCACCCTTCTTGTCGAGTTCGAAGCCAGACTGGTTGTAAATGAAACTGCGAAACTCGCGTGGTGATTTCCACCGGAGTTCACCAACCCTGTAGCCCTGTTGTTTGAGTTTCCCGAGTGCTTTGATATTTTTCGCAATCCGCATGACGGTGGGTTGAAGCGTCTTCGAGTAGATGTCGGTGAGTGCGTCCCATCAGTTTTTGAGGTCTGTCTCTTACCCACAACTCGGGTCAGGATTTTAGCGGAACGGGATCGGGATCGGCAAGCACGACTGAAATCCTCGGTATCTACAGTTTCAGCATCTCTTTGGAACAATTGTAGTGGAGTTGATTACCGGCGTTCTGTCACCCCCACAGCCGATATCACTGTCTGAATCGCTTCTCGCCTCGATTTTCTGCGTTCAAAATATCTCTGAGAGCGTCTGAAATGTCCGGTTACGACTTCACGAACTTGTGGGTAAGAGACAGTTTTTGAGGTCAAGAAGCTCGTTACGAATCGTGCGGACACGCTGTTTGACGGTGCCCTGGTCTTCGGGGGTCTGGGTGAAGCGATACAGGGCGTGGTTGTAGAGTTGGCGACAGGTATCGCGGTGGTAATCCAGCGTTTCACGCTGGCTTTCGGTCGGTTTGAGGCGATACCTGTAGTTGTAGTTCATGCTCGTTGGTCTTCGACGCACTCTTTCAACACATCCAGTGAGACTTGTCCTGTCGAGATGAGACAGTACGAGTTGTTCCAGAAGGAGTCGCCCCAGGTCGGTTTTAACTTCGTCTTCGTACTCGTTGTGGATGCGTCGAGCAGTTGCACACTTGACAGAAGTGAAGACTCAGGGGCTTGTTCCCGAGGTACTTCACTGCCCTCTGCTGTCTACTGATACCAAACCGGCTTAGATCTTCAGCAATTATATAGGGGTTCGAAGCTGTTCACTCAATCTATTTTGAGTCATGTTTTGCAACACTCTGTTGTTCATTTGATGTTTGCTCTGAAGAGGCTGTATCATCTTGTGTCTCGATTAACAGTGCGCGATCAAGAACTCCTTCCTCGGTAGATATCCCCAATTCACTACCTGATTCAACGGCATCTGTCGTTGCATTCATTAAAATGGTCTGTGCGTCGCGAACTGCTCCATCCGAGTCAGGAGTAACTTGATCATATGTACCGTCACTGTTCATTACCCATCGCCGTCGGTTATCGGTAAGTGTTACTGCAAGGATATATCGAAGCTGTCGGCGGATGTGTGTGGCATCGACTGGTGTAATCGCTTCAACACGATTATCAAGATTACGTGTCATCCAGTCTGCAGACCCAGTATACCATGCTGGCTCGCCACCGTTTTCAAAGTAGAATATGCGTGAGTGTTCGAGAAATCGACCAACAATAGAGTGAACGGTAATGTTGTCACTCACACCCTCGATACCTGGACGGAGACGACAGATATCTCTGACAATAAGATCGATATCGACACCAGCCATTGACGCCTGATACAACTCAGCAACGATATCAGGATCTTCAAGCCCATTGATCTTCGCCACGATACGAGCAGGACGCCCAGCACGTGCATGTTCCGCTTCGCGACGAATAAACTGGGTAAAGCGTTCACGCATCGTCACGGGAGCAATCAATAGCTTCCGGAATTGGTTACTGAGCGTTGGACCAGTAAAAGAGTTGAATACCTTCGTAAGATCCTGTCCAATACCAGGATCGGAGGTCAAAACACCAAGATCAACGTATCCTTTTGCGGTCTCAGAGTGATAATTACCGGTTCCGACGTGTGAATACAGCTGTACACTCTTGTCTTCTTGTCGAACGACCAGTGCCGTTTTTGTATGGGTCTTCAATCCAACAGTTCCATAAGCAACATGAATACCCTCCTCTTCAAGTCGGCGTACCCACTCAAGATTATTTTGTTCATCAAATCGAGCTTTAAGTTCGACCATGACTGCGACTTGCTTGCCATTATCAGCAGCATCGATCAGACTTTGAATAACCTTTGAGTCGCTTGCTGTTCGATAGATAGCAGCCTTCACCGCGAGTACATCCGGGTCATGTGCAGCAGCCTGTAAAAAATGATGAACAGTGCCCTCAAATGAATGGTATGGGTGATGAACAAGAATATCATCTTCTTGAATCTCAGTAAAGACATCTGCGGGCTCATCACGAGGATCAACACCTGGACCACGCATGATTCGAGGATGAGGCTGTGGTGTCCATGACGGGGTCTTGAGATCTGAACGATTAATTTTAGTAAGCTCAAATAGCGAGCGGAAATCAATTGGACCTTTACGATAGAATACCTCTGCATCGGTCACATTGAGTTGTTCCTTCAGCACAGATATTGATTGCTTTGGCATGTCAGCCGCAACTTCGACTCGAACAACCGTTGCAAATCGTCGTTGCTCAAGCACTTCCTCAATCATGTTAATCAGATCCTCAGCGACTTCCTCATCGCGTCGAACCTCTGCATTACGAGTAACTTTGAATTTCGAAACATCAATGATGTCAACATTCGGTAAGAGAAGATCGAGATTTGCCTCAATCACATCCTCAATAAGGATATAGCCATGACTCATCTCCGGAATTTCAACGAATCGTGGTTGATTCTGTGGGATTTTAATCCGAGTGAATGTAAGTTCCTCATCATTTTTATCTGTTTCACGAGAGAGAACAGCAAGTGACAGGGAAAGATTTGAAATAAATGGAAATGGGTGTGCGGGGTCAAATGCAAGTGGAGTTAGCGTTGGCAAGACAGATGTCTGAAAATGATTACGAAGTTGTGTTTGTTGTGATTCAGTGAGTTCGTCGTGGGCGTGAATATGGATACCTTCGTCTGCAAGCTGTGGTTTGAGTTCGTTTTCCCAGCAAGCAGTCTGCTCACGAAAGAGTGGTCGCGCTGTATCGAGGATTTCTGTCCATTGTTCGTTTGGAGTTCGACCATCTGGCGTTGTCTCTGTGACTCCTGCCTCGATTTGTTGTTTCAACCCACCAACTCGTTTCATGAAAAATTCGTCCATGTTTTTTGTAAAGTAGGCAAGGAAACGCGCACGTTCAAGCAGCGGATTGCGCGCATCAAGCCCTTCGGAGAGCACACGCTGTTGGAATGCGAGTTCTGATAGCTCTCGGTTGAGATAATACTTCTCGTCTGTGATATCAGGAGAACTCATGAGATAGGGTTCGTAATCGAAAGGCATCCATCCTAATATAAGTCACTAACGACCGTTTGTCTCATATCTCCATATCTGATTATCTCGCGTGCGCTTGTGAAGAATACGGTATCAGCCTCAAATCCGATCCAGAAGCGCGGACGAGTCAGACGTGTCCCGAGTCTGGCGACCACGAAGAGATAATTCACCACGGAGAGACGCTGATGTGTCCATGCAGATTCAAGAGGCACGCCGACCTCACAGCGTCAAAGACGTTCATCGGGAAAACAGCGATACGGAATCAGGTCGATGGCACAGTCCGTGCGATTCGAGTGAGACGACCACGATTGGTCGAGGAAACCACACCCTCAACAAAGTCTCAAAGAAGTGCGGACAAAATCCGCAAGTTGCCATCGTATGTCGGTCGTTGAACTTCTACCGGAGGAATCCTCGCGCTTTGGCGCCGGGAGAGTATCAAACATCAGGAGTCATACTGTGCGTCACTGAAAAGGGGAAAGAATAATTGCTTCCACGGGAGCGTGAAAGCCGTTCGCTCTGGTAAACTGTGAGGGCGTACAGCGGGAATTATACTTACCATTCGGCGGTACTGAACCGCCGTATGTACATTGTGCATGTGATATAAACAATTCACCAGTTGAATTTCTCACCTCGAAACAGCGAATCTCACTCAGTGTGAATTACTCTCACTACTCAATCGTCAGTCACTTTCTCTCAGATGATATTGTGAAGTACCACGGATCAGGTGACCCCTAGCGCCTGTGTTTACAAGTTGAACAAGGCGAATGCCGCGGGGCTTGACCCTGAGGCACTTCACTCCTGCATTGCTGACGCAACGGTTTTTAATTCATTTTGTGTTTCGATCTCTGGTTGCGGTTTGTTCCGAAGATAACAAAGCGAAAAGTGCTTCATGAAACTTTGAGTCTCCACCAGTCCCTGATGCCGTCAATTGGCATTGAGAGTGACTCTCACAGGTCAATAGATCCAACGCTCATCTGTAGAAGCGAATACCCGTGGTTTCGATCCTCTCTGATCACAGGTGTCAGTTCGTTACTCTGCCGACTCTACACCCAATCTTCCGCAGGTACTGACTGCTACACATGAGCGTTATCGGTGAACTTCCACTGATATCACAGAGTGATTCATATATTATCTACGAGTGACCCATCAATACCATCAGCATCAATCTGAATCTCGAATGAATCATGCACAAGCCAGAACTCTCGTTTGTGATGACCATCGGGAATAGGATTAATCCGGGCATCAACAATACCTGTTTCAGTGAGACGGTCAAGCCGCCGGTATGCGGTTGGTCGAGACATTGAACACGCCTCAACGAGAGTATCAACTGACTGTGGATCCGAATCAAGCGCACACAGGAGTGCACAGACATACTCATCTGCAAGGAGTTCAACTAACTCTCCATTTGGCACAGATGCCGTTTCACTCGTGGTTTCAAGACCGCCGGATTCATCAAGCGACCCAGTTGGATATGCATTCGTCGTCATCGCATATATGATTAACATAATCTATCCAAGTACTAATGGAAATACTAACTGTTTGTGAACTGTTATCACAGCTATCTATATTGATTACTCTGGTCATCACCGTTATTTGCAACTGCCACTGCCACTTTGCGTATGGCGACACGCGGAATCGATATCAGTGTTAATTTTGAGATTATGATGCGGCTGAATGTTTCTATCTTAGAAGTGTGCAGGCGTCATTTATACTAGACAGAAAGAATGTCAAAGTGTGACAAGCCATCCTGCAATCACGCAATTTGAGCAGGTCAGATGTACGTTTAGCTGGACATCAATCTGGTATGCATTAATACTCAGACTTCTAAAATCAGCCCTTCGAGCAATGAATGTGACGCTGAAGATACAATATCATGCACCCGTCCAGATAGTATCCGAGGGCGCGAGGCAACAATTAGTAATTCAATAATCACAGTAAGTCAGCAAATCAATGAATACTGAATCATCTAATAATCAGAATGATACCACAGCAGAGAAAGGATCGGGCATGGGTGGTGACCGTGATCGACAGATTCTGATTGCCGGCGATGGTGTTACCGCGACGCTAACAGCTGGATTCGTCGAACAAGCCGGTCTCGATCCACTCCTCGCAAGTGTTGGTGCAGACCCTATCCGAACAGGGATTGTCGTATTCTGGAAACCAGGATTACAATTACTCGAGCGGATTGGGCTTCGGCGTCCAATTGAGCGTCATGGATCCCCATTGACAGAGCTCATGTATCATAACATAACAGAGTCAGCAGATCAAATAACCAAAGTTAACGAACCGACGCCAACAGACCCATCGCTGATTGCTATTGGACGCTCAGATCTTGAATCAATCTTTGAATGGTCAATTCGTAAGCGTGTTGATACAACAGATCGGATTGTGAGCACGGTAACTGGGACAACAGACACTGGACCTGAACATATCTCATCATCAAGTCCCACAGCATGTGCGAGCTTTAATGACAATGTCACAGAACGATTTGATGCAATCGTAGCTGAACACCGCGGCGTACTTACAACAGCGACAGATACTGAACGCTCATATGGCAACGTGCATACATGGTCATTTCGTTGGCCAGCGGAAACATCGGCTCCAGTGCACTCAATTGAACTGTGGGGCGAGCAGATTGCTGCATTTATTATTCCCATCGGGACCGACGACGTGTGGGTTCGACTTGTTGCTCGAAATGATACCTCAGCGGGAGCGACAATTACGGTTTCAGATCTCGAGTCACGGTTTGGGACACTATTCAATCCAATTGAAGATCCGTTTGACCAGCTTAATCAGCATGATATTCAGTATGGACGAGTGAGCGATAGTCACCCGATATCAATCGCGATGAACGGTATTGCACTCGTTGGGGCTGGTGCACGATCAGGTGTTCCAGGAGATCGCTTATGTCCAACACTCGGGTGTGAAGATGCATGGGTCCTCGCAGATGAACTTGCGTATGGTCCAGAGGTGGTTGAAGAAGCGCTATCAGAATATGAACAGCGGCGACGCCAGCGGATGAAACAGCTTGTGAATGCGGTCCCGGTATCAACGTCTCGACTGCCAACAGATTGCTCGGTGTTTGTCAAACGCCTCGCCGGACGGCGGACGATTGCATTTGGAAATATGCTCGAGTGTTCAGTCCCAGCCTCAATCCAGTCAAGCAGTATCTAAGCGGAAAGCAGCGTGAGTTCCTCGCGCCACCGTGCGTTGGGTACTTCACTTTGATCAACTATCTGTCGTAGTATAAAGAGTCAATATAGATAGCCCTCAATCATTCAGGTGGTAATCTCAGTTGACATCACGATTACGCGGATGTATGAATACGTTAACAATAGATGTCAATGACACCGTCTCTGACTCAAGCTGACGCACAGACAAAGAATGCATCTAAGTCCGGATCTACCGAAACTGAGCGTGATGACGATGACTCGATGCATATCCAGGAACAACAGCATCCATCCAATGAAATAGCGAATACCATTACAGCGACAATGACGATGGATAATGAAAATGAGGACGTCGATGCGCCTCCGCATCTCGAGCTTGTTGATGATGAATTTGCCCGTACAATTATTATGACACTTTGTGATGGCTCAAAACGAGGGCGAGAGATAGCGTCTATTTGTGATGCTTCTCGACCCACTATTTATCGTCGGCTAAATAGACTTGAGTCGGCTGGATTTGTGAGGACAACCCAAACAATTGGACCAGATGGGCATGAGTGTAAAGAATTTGAACTCATTCGCGATCGACTGACAGTCTCAATTGGTGATGGGTCGGTCGTTGTTCAGGCACATCTTCAAGAGTAAGCTGGTGTGAAAATATCATAATAGTTCACGCTCTTGCCTAACTGAGCGAAACATCAACTAGATCAGCGATATTGTTACTGGCTAGCGTGCAAGATGGAGGGCGCGAGTGCAGCACAGTGCCTACACTATCTACAGAAGGGCAATCAGTCAGTTGATGATGATTGTAGCGCGTCGTTATACCCATGAAGAACGAAATTGCCGATCCAGAGCAGAGCGATAACAACGCCTACCAAATAATAAGTGCCTGTGCGATTCCGTCCACAGTTCTCGCAGCTGAGAGGGTGATTCCAAGCATAATTAAGATTCCTATCGTGTCACGGAGAGACCAATCAGACATAATTCAGGTGTTTACAGCGTCGATAATATATTTTACTGCCTCTTTTACAATGCGAGAATCGTGGTCTACATCAGTCAAAATCGATTCGTTGCATCTGTTGAATTTAACCTCTGTATCTTGCACAGCTCAATCTCCCAGATTTGAGACAGATGCCGCTGTTTCACTATCTTCGGTAAGAGCCATAGTTCAAACTACACGGCAACGACATCCATGCATATCGTTTCGGATCTATCAAACTCAACAAAGAGATATCAGTCGGTGAGTATGGTATGATGGTTCAAGCATGGATTATTGCTACAATCGGCTCAATCAGGGTGATTACGACAAATTCCCGAATAACAACTCGAAAATACCATGCTCTCCAAGTCGAATGTGCTTATTCACCGTTGGCTGAGTAATACCAAGTGTTGCAGCGACTTCTTCACCGCTACTTTCACGCGGCCAATCGAAGTATCCCATTGTATGAGCGGTTTCAATTGCCTCAAGTTGTCTGTCTGTGAGTTGTTGTTCAAGTTGACCGCGAATCTCTTCTGGTGTTGAATTTGTCTCATGATGCTGGCGCTGTGCTGTGAGTTCAAGTCTAGGGAACGCTTCTATCATCCGCTCAACGATTGTTCGTGTATTCGCTTCTTGTGGAAGTTCAATAATGAGGGTTGTTTCTGATCCATCAGCACGGCATTGCCGAAGAATGCCACCGCACTCGGATATAAGAGACCCAAACCATGATGAGCCTTTTCGCTCGATGATGATTGCGCTCTCCCTTTTTGCAACGATATCTATGTCACCAGGAAGTGTATTTTCGGCGGTTTGAATAAGCGTTGATGGAGTATCGTTGAATAGTGTATAATATACGCTGACAGATCCATCCTGACGCCTTACTGTTCGATCATGACGAACACGCCCATCAGTTTGTGTGGCAACGCGAGCAAACGGAACAGCCATTTTATGACCACGGAATTCTAATTCAATTGTCTCATCAGATTCAAGCGCGCGCTGGCGTTCAAGTGCGGTAATCGCATACCCCACTGAGGTACCAAGTTGTGAAAGAACGTCAACCGTTCGGTCATTGAAGGCATCAGCACCGGTGGCTACGACTGTAAGAACACCATATGTAATGCCTTCATACGAAATTGGGACTGCGCAGATTGCACCGATACCCTCTCGAAGAAGAACTCGCCGCCAGGCTTGTTGTCGACCGGTCTCAACAAGCCCACTGATTGCTACATATGAGTTTGTCTGCCATGCCTCGACCGTTGGATGACTCTCAGCTATGAGGCTATTTTGAGCATTACTATCGCTGCTATCAGCGTCTGATAGCTCCTCTTCAGCATATAAATATCGTTCAACTGTGTCGGTATCGATCCCTGCTGTTGTCTGGACAGTGAGCTGATTGGTTCCGACTGGTGCTGTCGAAACCCAAGCGCCATTGAATGGTTCAACGTCAACAAGTTCGTCACAAACCGCCTCATGGGTGTCTGCTCGTGATGATTGTGTAGTAATTGCTGCCTCGACACGCTGTGTCAACTTAGCTATTGACTCAAGTCGACTGGCTCGCTCGGTTTGTTTGGTCAATGCTGCCTGCTGTGATTCAAGTCGCTGTTCACCACGAAGTCTATTGAGTGCTGCTTCGAGTGTCGCTGCAAGAATACTTGCTATATCAAGATCAATATCTGTTGACTGCCAGACGACAAGAACACCATTGCGTCCAAGTGGAAGAATCACAGCCGTCTCAAATGTGCCCACATTGAGACACGAACCTGTCTCGGGCTCGATATGTTGAACCGTCTCATCAACAAATGTCTTCCAAGCAGGCGACTCAGCAGGTGTGAGAGATTGGAGAGAATCAGCCGTCTGAACGGGAACAGCAGGACCGGTGGCTATTGGGTCAAGTGCGCCTGTGTCATCATTATAATGATAAACAGCCGTTGCGGGTATCTCAAGTGCCGATGCAGCAGCCTCAACGGCGATCTGACCTGCATCATTGACACTATCTGCAGTTGTTAGTTTCGCTGTTGCATCATGGAAAGACTCGATTCGCTCTTGCTGTTCCCGCCGGGCGGTAATATCCCGACCGACGACGACGACACGTAATGTATTATCATCCCACTCCGTTGGATAATAATCTGAGTGTATCCAACGAACTGATCCATCAGGACGGAGTATGCGGTACTCACGACTGTACCGGTCAGCATAGTCGCCATCCTCTATTTCCTCAACAATTTGTGTTACCCAGCGACGATGTGATCGATAATCGTCTGGATGAAGTGTTCCAAAGAAGCCCTCTTCATGCACTTCATGTAGCTCTGAAAGTGAGCGTCCCCAGATGTCAGCATACCCTGAGCTGATTATCCCCCGTTCTGAGTTATCACTTATAAGACTTTGTGGTGTCGATAAGAAGATTGCTTCATCAATTCGATCAATGATAGCTTGCAGTCGTCTCTCATGCTCACGAACTTGTGCGGCTCGCTCAACACGATTAAGAGCCGTTGCTGCATGCCCAGCTAATACTTGTGCAGCGTCGACAAGGTATGACTCATATTCCTCACGATCACGTTCACCTGCAATCAGTAGTCCATGATCGCCGATTGGAATAGCAACAGCAGTGGTGAGTGGATTCCCGGAGCGATGATTAACCGGTGAGTATGTCGTTGCGTCACCCTCAGTGAAGATGCCATATTCAGGTGACTCTGAGTCAAGTAGTTGCGCTTCCGATTTATCTGCTCTGTCAGGTGTCAATTCGGTATTGACACTATTGGTTGATTTACTCGGATTCTCAGAGGTGAGATTGCGTTCATTCTCACCCTCAACACCGATAGTGATTTCAGGGGAGTCACCACTTGCATATATCAACGCATCCTCAGCGACTGAGTCATCTATTGCTGAGTCCAGTTCGGAGGCTGGATGAACCCAGCATGTGGTCAATGGAAGCTCAAGAGCCTCACGAACAGTCTTAACAACAACATCATGAATCGCAGCCTGTGAGTCAGCATCTTGAATATCATCGATAGCACACTGGAGATTTTTCACCAATGTTTCTCGATGTTTCCGCTCTGTTATCTCTTGAGACGTTGAGAGAAATCGGGATTCACCGTTGATCATTGCTGGGGATCCCTTGACAAGCATCACTCGCTCATTGCCGTTAGCATCCTCTAACACCCACTCATATTCTTCAGGGGACCCAGAGTTCATGACTCGGTCGATAATCTCAGCCCCTCGCTCGGCTGTATATGAATCATCACTGGAAGTTACCCACTCATCAGTGTTAATGAGTGTTTGGCGATCATATCCCAGCGCTGAGCACATTGTATCGTTGACTTCAACTATATCTTTTGTTTCTGGATCATGAATACTAATCCCTGCGCTTACTTTGTTGAATATCTCGCGATACGTTCGCTCACTCTCACGAATCTGCTCCTCGCGTTCTTTTCGATCAGTGATGTCTCGGACGCTTGCAAGGATTCGCCGATTTCCTTTGATTTCAATTGCCCTCAGATGTACCTCAATGGGGAAAACCTCTCCATTTGACCGCTGTCCGCGCCACTCAAATAGCTGTGACTCACCAATATCAAGTTGCTTAATTCGTTTTAGTGCTCGATCATACCTGAACTCGGGATCATCTGGAAGGACAGTATTGAGTGACTTGTTTTCGAGCTCATCTCGGTCACAGTCATACATTGAACAAAACTGCTGATTGACATCAAGAATGTCGCCTCGCTGTGGTTCATGTAAGACAAGTCCATCTGAAACGCTTTCAAATAACGTCTGATATGATTCTTCGAGCTGCCGTCGTTCAGTTATATCCTCAGCAAGACCAACATATTGATTTGGACCAATATCAGTTATCACAGGGTAACCAGTCGCAAGAATCCATCTGATATCTCCATCTGGGTGACAAACGCGAAATTCAAATTCATAACTATCTGCAGGATTACCTGCACGGATTTCTTTTCGCATCTCCTCGAAATCTGCTCGAAAAGTCTCACGATCGCGAGGATCAATTCCATCAATGAATGCAGTTGTATCCTCATAGAGGGCATCAACACTGCGACCCCAGATGTCTTCGTATGCATCATTTATGTACTTAATTTCCGAGAAGTCTGCATCGACTACATAGATAATTTCATCGACATTCTCAGTCACTAACTGGAATCGTCGCTTTATTTTATCAAGCTCAGTCTCCTGGCGCTTTCGAGCGGTGATATCTCGTGAGACTGTATAGACACACCGTCCATCATTATCTCGACCAGGCCAGATATTTGTTGAGAGCCATCGCGTTGTTCCATCTGCGGTTTCGACTTGCCACTCATGATAACTTGGGTTCCATTCATTGCCAGCCTGAATAATAGCGGATTGAATATCAGAGTGGTCCTGTGACGTCTGGGTGACACTACTGAATCCATCTGAGTCAGTATCACTACTGACAGAAGTTTGCACGTCTGTTGATGACGCGGCAAGGTTTGAAATGAGTGATTCATCACCACCTATCTCAGCGTCATACCCAAACATGTCAGCAAATGATTTATTCACATTCCGAACAGCACCCGTTTCTGGGTCGTGTGTTGTGGTTGGTTGATCAAAGATTTCAACGACGTGTCCGGTGTCAGAATATTGTTGTCTTATTTCAGTGATGTCCTCTCCAGTTAGCACGATGAACTGATTGGAGGACTGAATCGGGCAGAACGTCGCAGAAATCCATCGTGTCTTATCATTATCACTTACTGGGGTTAACGCAAGGTCACCAGTCTCCTGTGTTTTCGACTCGGCGACACTGGTGAGTGTTTCTGTAAGCGAATTAAAATCATCAGCACTTGATCTGTCCCATACCGACCGGATAGCACGACCAGAATATTTCGATATGTCGATTGAACTTTCTCTGGAGGCAGCAGTATCCTGAATATTGCTATTATGAGTAAGCAACTCAGCGAACGCACGGTTGAGTGTAGCAATATCACCGGTTGTCACATCAATGATAGCAGCGGGCGTGCAAAGATGCTCAAACCCAAGAGCTGCTATCTCTGCGGATTCTGTATCAGGAGTCGATACTGACTGTGTCCCGGCATGCATCTCCTCAGTATGCAGTTCATTATGCGAAGCGCTCTGAACAGACTGTGGTGAGGAAGGTGTAAATGATACGTTCGCTGTTTCAACTGTGCTTGACGAGTAAGGAGAGTCGGGAGGTGTCGTATGTGTCGACGTATCAGTGGCAATATTCAATATACGTGCGACGACGTGTTCTGGACGATTGAGACATAGCTCCTGAGGGAAGAACGTCGTTGCACCTGCATCAAGGGCTGCTGTGATACTCTTAGTTGATGAATCATCACCAAAAGCAACGATTGGAAGATTAGGGTATTGCTCCCGTTGGGACTGAATGACTGTCTCATACTCCTCAGCACACAATAACCCACGATAAATGAGTAAACAATCAAAAGTGGTTGCTGAATCAGTCTGGAGCGACGTATCATCATTCGAATCTGAGTTTGAGGTCTGAGACAACGCCTCTGTGAGTGATATGAGAGGATCTATCTCAGTGTCTGTTCCCATATCATCGTCTTTGCTGTCGCTGACTGTATCGGGAGAGAAATCGTCTGATGGAACGTCATATTGTCGCTCATCGACCGAAGTCGGGATAATCTCAATTGATTGTTTGAGTACGTCAATCGAATTCTGCAGAGCGGTTATAACGTGATCACTTGCTACAGTCGCAAGACGTAGCGACTGAAGACTTGATTCCATAATTATTTGACGCTATATGTCCGAAGGTAAAAGTCATTCCATCGACAAGATATTCCTCCGCGTTTAGTACTTCATGAAACATTTTGAACCATCGGTCCTATGCAGCAGTATCAGCAGCTACTCTATGCCAAGATTTTGAATTGAATTCCTCAATAAGTTTTCAGGAGCATTACACGCGGAGGAGGATGTCAAAGAAGCTACCCTTCCACCAGATGAGCAGGGTGTAGAAAGCCAAGACAACCCCGAATCGTCATGTTCTCAACAGTCGATAGGTTAGTTCCGTGTCAACGTCAATATTCTTTCTCTAGATGTGAAACCGTCAATCTATCAAATAAGCAAATATATGATTATGGAGAACCTCGGCGTTTACTCTGGAGAGGATATCACAGTGCGTTCGATACGCTCACGAAACCGTGTTATGCGGGCGGTGAGGTCACTGCACATCGCAAGTACTGGGTATGTAATATCGTATTCTCGATAAAAGTATGCAGTAACATCCATATCCTCCTGTGAAATGGTATAAAATTCTCGATGTTTGCGAATCGTCTCTTGACGAGTTTGCGCTGCTGATTCACAATGATCAGTAAGGATTGACAGACGGTTATGATGGGCATCAAGCGCGCCAAAGGATTGTAAGTCAAAATTGACGGTCGTCAGCGTGGATAGCTCTTGATCAATCGGAATTAACCGATCAGCTGCCGTTTCAATCGAGTCACGTTCACGATCGCATGCATCAATGTGATTTTGTCGTTCCGATTTGGCAGTCTCAATACGATTAAATAGAGCATTCAAAGCGGTTGGTCCAAAGCACTCAGGTGTTGTGAGTGCCGTTGCTATCTCAGAACCAAACTCTTCAGAGATGCTTTCAAAATACGTATCGTCATATTCGTCAGTATAGAATGGAAGATTCATGACCGTATCTTGATACGCCGATCGAATCAGGTTCAAGCGCGTGGGGGCTTGTGGTTGTGCATATTCTTGATGTGCTGTTATTGCACGTCCCGAGATGTCTGCGTAAGAACATGACGGACTTGTCAACCGCTGATCTGATATACGCTCACCAAACTCGATAAATGCATCATATTCTGCTTCTGTCTGAGCACGCTCAGTAAGAAGTGTGTTGATAATATCATCAAATACCTCGGTGAATGACCGGTCGAAGCAAATCGCTGGTGGCTCCATCGATATTCATATCACTGATACAGAGTATAATAACAGAATATAATTTTACTTAATGATACTATGTGTGGATTCATATGTCATGTAAATCTATATATTGCCCTATATGAACATTTGTAGACATGAGCTAAATGTACCTATCATATAAACCGATTTAGTCAGATTCTGATAAACAATATATAGCATCATACGCTAATCAAAGCATATAGTATCTAATATCGTGATGAGAAGTTATTACAGCACCCGTCGAGTGGATAAGCGGTACAAGAAGACTGCCCCGGGGCTTGACCCTGGGTGAGCTCACTGGGGCGTACTTGCTGAATATAACAATACAGACAATATTTCCGAGAGTTCAGAAAGTCACTGTGTCGAAAATTATATTATGAGGAAGTCCGGCTGATCATAGCAGATATATGGAGGAGTAGAGGTATGACTCGTAAATCATTTAATGAATCAATTGAAGAACTCCGTAATTCAGTCCTAGACATGGCTGAGTTGGTAGTTACTCAGGTGAACAAATCACTTGCATGTCTGGAAACAGGTAATGAATCGTCTGCTCAGACAATCATTGATACCGATAATAAGATTAATCATCGATGTCTTGAGATTGAGCAGGACTGTATCGATCTTTTTGCATTACAACAGCCACTGGCAGGAGACCTTCGGCTGATTGTTGCCTCATTCAAAATTGTGAATGATTTAGAACGAATTGGCGACTTGGCGGTTAATTTAGCAGAATATAGCCTCGCTGCTCGACAGTCATTTGATACAGAGATTACCGCCGTCTCGATTGGGAATGATGCTGTGTCAATGCTTACTGAAAGCCTTCGTGCATATGAAGATAATAATGTGGAAAAGTGTCAGGCTGTCGTAGCTGAGGATGATCATATCGACACGCGTTGTCTACATGCGAGTGAAGTGTTGACACGTACATTAATCGAGCATGCGGATGGCGAAGATTATAATAATACTGAATCCAGTGCGTGGGATATTGAACAGGCACTTGATGATGTGACGCGACTGCTATTAACTATCAGAGATATTGAGCGGATTGCTGATCATGCGGTGAATATCAGCGCGCGTACGCTATGGATGATAAATAATGATTCCTCACTAATCTATTAATTAGTGGCTTAGGCTACAGAGCTACAAGAAGAGAGTTCCAGCGCTTCTGAGCTTACTGAATAAGCGCGACTGAGAGAAGTTCTATTGGATGACGGATATCATAGCCGGTTCCATGTTCCATCTGACTGGAGCATGTTGGGCACTCAGTCATGCCCGTTGTTGCATCAACAGCTTCCATGTGTTCGAACATCTCCTCACCGATTTCCATCGATGTCTCGTATTTTTCTTCTTTCCAGCCATATGTCCCAGAGATGCCCGAACAGGAATCACCCACATCTTCGATTGTAACATCATCAAGCTCACCAAAGAGTTCAACAGCCTGTCGGCTAATACCTTGATTCCGCGCATGACACGGCGCATGATAGGCAAATTCCTTTTCAATCGCGTCGTCAACATCGGCTGATTGAATCTCAGAGCGAAGATTTTCGTGAATTCGAAGATATTCGACCGACTCAAAGGTGTTGCGTGAGACAGTGTCGACACCATCGATATCGAATAGTTCAGGATATTCCTGACGAAGTGCCATCGAACAGGATGTACAGGAAGCAATGGCATCATAGCCCTCTTCGATGAGATCTGACATCGATGAGAGTGTGACCTCTGCATGGCGACGCGCGTCCTCGACCATTCCATTCGCGAACATTGGGGTTCCAGAACACCGTTGTTCGGGGACGACGAGTTCATATCCAAAGTACTCATAAACGCGAACAAGCGCCTTAGCGACCTCAGGTGTATTGAAATTCGCATAACACCCATGGAAGTATGCGACCTTTTTATCAGCATCAACTGGCTCACCGCGACGTTCACGGGCTTCACGCGCGTTTTCGCGAGATACGGTCACACCACCACGGGCTGTCCACCACTGTCGAAATGTTTGCGTGGCGAATGCAGGAAATTCACGCTCTTTGGTGACACCGAGAGTTTTTTCCATCACCCATCGAGCCGGTCCAAAATTCATCACGGCGGTCGCAATCCGTGGCACCTTACTCGCTATCCGCGCGGAGGTTCGGTAGTTGGCGAGAATTCGGTTACGGATATACTCAATTGAGAGTTTATCCATCTGTTTTTCAACATATTCACCACGGGCGGTATTGTGCATTTGACTTAACGGCACACCGGAGGGGCATGCATCATCGCATCGCATACAGTTCGAGCATGACATAATCGAGTCATCAATCTCATGCTCATCATCAGATCGCTTGAGTCGCCATTGCTCTGGACCCTGGAACTTTGGACCAGGAAAATCATCGTCAACCTCCGCAACCGGGCAGCTTGTATCACACATCGAGCACTTATAACACGAATCAGCACCTGGACGAAGGTCAAAATCAGTGCTATCTGGGAATATGTCGACCGGCTCAAATTCAGAGCCAGTATTCGGTGATGTCGGTTCAAATTCGTAGTCTGTGTTTGGGGATTCAGCGTCACTCATATGATTAACTCATGTTGTTAGTCTGTGCAACGGTTGTGGCAGCATTCATTCCTGCTGTATATCCGGTTGCAATCGATACGCCGCTTGCCGACTTCTCTGCAGCATAATCATACCCACCGAGAACAGCACCGGCAGCTCTGAGATTCTCAAATTCAATATTTCCACTTTCATCAACCGGTCGAAGCGTTGTATCGGTGTCAACACCAAATCTGGCAAATGAGTGCTCACCAAAAACAGCCTCATCAAACCACTCATATCGGTCAGCATCGTGTGCGACATGACACCCAAAAATAGGTTCATATACCCCTTCGCGGTTTGACTCAACGCCTTTACCGACGAGCCCACCAGTCGCAAGAATATATTGTTCAGCACGCATTGGAATCTCTGCACCATTCCGCTCAACGATGACCTTCTCAACAGTGCCGGATCCATCATCGGTGTAATCAATCACCGGATTCCCTGATTCAATGAATCCACCTGCATCTGAGAGCGCATCAAAGAGTTGATCCTCAAGTCGAAGTCCTGGTAGTGATGGTGGTCCCATCGGAACCTCAAACACATCTGCCCCGAGAGAAGTTCCAAGCGCAGCACGAACGGTCGCAGCATTAGCATCACCAAGGACAGCAGGGAATCCAACCCGTGTCTCATCATCAAGATAAATCTTGACACGGTCAGCAAGTGCGTCACGCGCAGGTCGGTGACCGCCACCACCGGTTTCGCTTACTGTCACATCGCCGTTCGTGTCGAGAAGTTTTGCATATCGCGTTACTTTCGCATCTGCACTGAGATCACCGGGAAATTGAATGGTGACACCGCGAACATCGAACGGAACACCGGTCGATGTGAGATGATCAGCAGCCAGTGGTGCATCGAAGTCGGTGATTGAATCAAACCCGACAAGAAGCATCGGTCGATTATCGCTTGCGATACCTGCACATGCACTCTGTGGGTATCTAGCGGTTGGTTTGATTGTTCCACCATGCGTTGGAATCAACGCATTTGCGTCCGTATGGCTACCAGCGTAGTCTGTCACCTCATCGAATAGCGATAATGCTGTACGGACAGCATCAACACCAACAGTTTGATATGGATGCTCGACAGGAAGTGTAGGAATCGCCTCGAACGGATTTGAAATCGGTCCATCACCATTTGGTTGGTATCCGAGTACATCGACTAACCCAGATGCTTGCTGGAGAGTGCTTTGCTTGTATGTAACCAATCGAACATCGATATCCGCTTGTGCCGCAGCGAGAGCGCTCGTGAGCCCAGCGAGACCACCACCTATGACGAGAACGTCAGACTCGATCGCCATCCTGTGTGCCTCCATCTGTAGCAACACCAACCGCTGTCGTCCCAGAGTCAGACTGCATTTCACCGGAGTCAAAAGTCGTAAAATCGACGGAACTGTCTGCAGCTGGATCATGATCACGGTTCTGCGTTGTCGCGTGCAATGCGTAATTCAACATTGCTTGAGAGAGTTGTTGCCCCCATAGCGCGTGCCGCTGTCCCTTCCATCGTTCTTGCAGAATTTCATTCCACGCATCGATGACAACTGATTCATCATACGTTGTGTGAAGTTCATTCGCAAGTCGGTGTGAGCAGATCCCACCTTGGCAATTGCCCATTGTTGCACGCGTCCGAATACGAACGGCATTAAGATCTGACCCAGACTGTGAGATTGCATCCTGAACCTCCGCGCGCGTAACGCCTTCACACTCACAGATCGTTGGATTTGGCTCATCAGTATCAAACACCTCATCAACACGGGATCCAAGTCGGTCGGCGCTTCGTCGTCCAATCGGCGAGCGAAGACCGAATTCATCCATGTAATCGTCAATTACGCGAATATCGTTGCTGCCTGGTAATGGTTCATCGGCAGTCCGGCATGGTTCTTCAATTCCAAAGCGCTCACATATATGATCGGTGATTTGCTCAGCCATCATTCGGTATGTCGTCAGTTTTCCACCGACAATACTCGTGAGTCCATGGAGATTATCGCGCTCTTGATGATCTAATAAAAAGAAATCACGTGTAATGTCTGTTGGATCATCACTCCCAACCTCTGGTGGTTCATACAGTGGACGGACTCCCCAGAACGACCGGATTGTCCGTGCATCCGTAAGCATCGGGACAAGTTCCGACAGTGTGTCGATCATTAAATCGACTTCCCACTGTTTCTCTGGGTAGTCTTCTGGGTCGTCAACTTCAACATCTGTTGTCCCAAGGATTGCTGTTGTTTCATGTGGGACGACAATATCGGCATCACCCTTCGGTCGGCAGCGATTGATGACTGTATCAACCTGTCGGGTATTCATAACCGTCATCACACCTTTTGAGGGACGAACCGCAATATCGACACCTGCCATCTCACCAATATGTCCAGCCCACGCACCTGTTGCATTGATCACGTGATCGGCATAGATTCTCTCTGTGACGCCGGTCATCCCATGGACACGCTCTCCTGTTCCGGAGTCATGTTTTACTTCGACACCGACGACTGCATCATCTTCAATTAAGAGATCAGTTACCGTCGAATGTGTCTCAATCCGTGCATCATGCTCCTTTGCATCTGCCGCGTTGGCAACAACAAGCCTAAACGGATCAATCGCACCGTCTGGGACGGAAATAGCCTTATCAATATCACCTGCGAGGTGTGGTTCGACCGCACGTGCCTCCTCAGCGGTTAGGACCTCTGCAGGAATATCACATTCATGACATCCTTGTAGCTTCTTTTGAAAATATTCTTCTGAATCCTCAGGTCGCTTAACAAATAATCCACCGGTCATTTCAACGCAGTGGGTAGCAATATCCTGAAGAACACGATTCTCAAGCATGCATTCTTTCGCACTTGCTTGATCAGCGACTGCATATCGACCACCACTGTGAAGCAGTCCATGCATCCGACCTGTTGTTCCATGCGTCAGGTTCCCTTGTTCGAGTAATGTTACCTCAACACCACGCATTGCAAGGTCACGAACGATCCCTGTGCCCGTCGAGCCGCCACCGATGACGACGATATGTGGTTTTGATACCATTCAATATTAATTACACATATTTCGCAACTACTTTATTTCACCGGCGTTTCAAACTTGTGAGTAAACTACAGATTTTATTATATTTGTTGTATTATTAGAGTTATTGTCTAAAGAAAAAGATGTATTATCGATATTCCCAGACAAAAATCGTGCATGAGAATATATAACAACCATTTTTGACTCCCCATGACTGATCGAGTATTACAATGAGCTGAAAGGACGAAAGAAATGAAAATAGTAGGCTATCTATTGTTTTATATCATCTCTCTTTAGATTAACACACATTTGAAGAGCTTAGAATTAATTTAAGCGATTCTTCGCCGTCTCGAGATAATTATCTATACAGTAGTAAAGTTTATAATGATTCACCATATTGTTTACTCTCAAGGCAGGGTAGGGAATAAAATAATCTATCCATGCCTATAGAAGGAGATTACAATGGCTGACACATACGTTGGTTCAATCGACCAAGGAACCACAGGAACACGGTTTATGGTATTCGACCACAGCGGACAGGTGGTCGCAAATGCATATGAAAAGCACGAACAGATTTATCCGAATCCAGGATGGGTTGAGCACGATCCAATCGAGATTTGGGAAAACACAAAAGAGGTTGTTACTCGAGGGCTTGAAGAAGCTGGTCTTGATGCCGAGCAGCTTGAAGCACTTGGAGTGACAAATCAGCGAGAGACAACAATCGTTTGGGACGAAGCCTCAGGCAAACCGGTTCACAATGCGCTTGTCTGGCAGGATCGTCGAACGACGGATCGCGTCGAAGAGATTCAAGAAGCCGGCAAAGTCGAGATGATCCGCGAGAAGACCGGATTGGAGTGTGATGCGTACTTCTCCGCAACAAAAACTGAATGGATTCTCGATAACGCCGAACCACTGAAGATGCAGGCTTCACGCGGTGGCGATGTTCGTGACCGCGCCGAAGATGGTGAACTGCTGATGGGAACGATTGACTCATGGCTTATACAAAATCTCACTGGCAATCATATCACCGATGTTACGAATGCATCCCGGACAATGCTGTACAACATCCGTGAACTTGAGTGGGATGATGAACTACTTGAGGAATTCAGAGTTCCTCGGTCAATGGTGCCAGAGGTCCGTCCATCCTCAGATGATGAATACTATGGACATACCGATGCTGATGGATTCCTTGGCGCTGAGATACCTGTTGCTGGCGCACTTGGTGATCAGCAGGCAGCGATGTTTGGGCAGACATGTTTCGATGAGGGAGATGCGAAGAATACGTACGGAACTGGATCATTCTACCTCATGAACACGGGAACTGACGCTGTTGCATCTGATCACGGACTCCTGACGACAATTGGTTTCCAAATGTCTGGAGAGCCAGTCCAGTATGCACTTGAGGGGTCAATTTTCGTCACTGGAGCAGCGATTGAGTTCCTCGAAGATGTTGACCTGATTAATAATGCTGCACAGACGGCTGAACTTGCAAGTTCAGTCGATTCAACGGACGGTGTTTATATGGTGCCTGCATTCACTGGTCTTGGCGCCCCACACTGGGATGGGCGTGCTCGTGGAACACTCGTTGGTATGACACGAGGAACTGAAAAAGAGCATATTGTTCGAGCAACACTTGAATCAATCGGATATCAGACTCGAGATGTTGCTGAGGCAATGGAAGCAGACTCCGGAATTGAGACAACATCACTTCGGGTCGATGGTGGTGCGGTGAAAAATAATTTCCTCTGTCAACTACAGTCTGATATTCTCCAGACTGATATCGTCCGACCGGTCGTCGATGAGACAACGGCACTTGGATCGGCATACGCCGCTGGATTAGCCGTTGGATATTGGGATACGGTTGATGAACTTCGCGACAACTGGCAAGTCGACCGCGAGTTCGAATCAGAAATGGATAGTGCTGATGCAAACACAATGTATGATCGTTGGGATGATGCAGTCGAACGGTCTCTTGATTGGGCGCAGGAGGAATAACAGATGTACGAAGCACTCCTCCAATTGCCGGTTATCGGGGTCGACACACCACAGCTTATATTCCTGCTCATTGCAGCATTCGCAGGAGGCGCTTTCGGTGCGGCAATTGGTGCACTTCCGGCATTCTGTTTCACTGGATTTGCGGTCATCGCGGGTGAAGCAGCAAATCTTGTCGGTGTTGACGCTGCTGGGACAAGCGTTGCTATCACTGGCGCACCAGTGACAGGAACGATTGGATTTGGTGCGGTCTTCGGTCCACATATCTCATTTGCTGCTGGTGCGGCGGCAGCCGCATATGCAGCAAAGAAGGATGGCGCAATGCCAGATCCCGGTGACGGCGATTATCATCCTGCAAAAGACATCGCTTACGCACTTGGGACACGACCAGATGTCCTTGCTGTTGGAGGTATATTTGGTATTATTGGCGCAGTCGGAACTCTCATTTCTGCAGGACTTGCACTTCCGTGGGACCCAATCGCAATTATGGTCGTTGTGTCAGCAGCATTGCACCGAGTTGCATTTGGGTACCCATTGATCGGTGGTGGCGACCGCAACCTCCTCGATATGTCTCCGTTCGAAAACGAGGAGATGCGAGCGGCGACCGATGGCGGGGAAGTTGCAACCGACGGTGGATATAAACGACTTGCTGTTGAGCCGTGGCTTCCACATCAGTATAAGTGGGCAAATGTTGGAATGATTGGTCTTGTTGCGGGACTACTCGGCGGATTCATTGCACTTTCGACAGGGAGCGCATTCCTTGGATTCGGTATCTCAGCGGCTAGTTTGACATTCCTTAATCTGGGTGTTGAGAAGATCCCAGTGACTCACCATATGACACTGCCAGCGAGTACCGCTGCGCTTGCGGTGTTTCCTGACCCAACAGGCACAACCAAGGTCATTGCACTTCTGATTGGTGGTCTCTTCGGAGTATACGGTGCTCTGATCGGAGAAGTCGTCCAGCGTGTGTTCTACGCTCACTCGGATACACACTTTGACCCACCAGCTGCTGCGATTGTCGTCGCGACATTAACCGTTGCAGTTCTTGCAATCATTGGTGTCTTCGACAGCTCAAGCTGGGTTCCACTGCTTGGAATGTAATAACGAACTCATTTCCTTTTTATTTGAGGACTGAGCTGATGTATCGATCTAATAATTTCTTCATAAACAATGGATATCAAAGCGAGAATTCGGCGACGAAGAGATCATAACGCACAACCACAGTTCATTCAGCGTTATGAAGCACTCTCGCCTGCTGCGCATCTTGATGAACCGGTCGGTCGGGGACAATTATTGGAACAGCTTCTAGACTATTTTGACCCGGTTTTTGATGGGGAGCTACCACCAAATGGATATGTATATGGACCGATTGGCTCGGGGAAATCTGCCGTCCTTACTTCATTACTGTCCCATCTAAAGGAGTTACCAGCAGAAACACGAGAGGTAATTCATACGAGCACTCGCGTCCAAACGCCATCGTCACCGACGTTTGTGTACGTTGATGCTCGCTCCGCGACCAGCGCGTTTGGATTTTATCGAAGCGTATTGAGCAGTCTCATTGATCAATCGGTTCCAGAACATGGCGTTGGGACCGATAGTCTTCGTGATCAAGTTCATACTCAGGTACAGGGAACGCCTGGTGCTGTGATTTGCGTTGATCATATTGCTGAACCACGAAGTCTTGATGAGTCGACCCTTGTTGATCTCGCAGCAAGTCTCCCAAGTAATGTCAGTTGGCTTGCTATCGGACGGGCATCACCGGATCAAACTCACCTGACAACGTACACAGGAGCGGAAATCGGCGTGAGTCGATATCGACGACAGGTACTTGTCGATATTCTGATGCAGCGGGCATCAATGGGGCTTGCGCGACAAGCGCTCAATCATGGTCTTGCAAGACAGGTCGCAGCGTGGGCTGACGGAAATGCACATGACGGACTTGCAGTTCTGTTTTCTGCTGCCGACAATGCTGCCGGTGTAGGGCAGGACCAACTTACCGAATCCAATATTAATGCAGCAATCGAGTCAATACCTGAGCCCTGTGTTTCGTTATCGGCTGTACTCTCACTTCCGGCAAACCGGCAACGAGTGCTTCGGCATCTCGTCAACCTCAGTCCAGATGAACGAGAGTCAGTAAATATGGCAACAGACGCGTTATCAGCACTTGACCTATCAGCATCAACGATCAAGCGGTTCCTCTATGAGATGGCTGAAGCAGGTGTAATAAGGCGGGTCCAAGCAGAGACGGAACAACAAAAGGGACGGCCTCCAAGCCGTGTTGTGCCACAGTTCCCGTTATATGTGTTTCAACGATTATATGACCTGCGTAGGCGAGGGCAATCAAACCATCCTTAGTGGCTCTTTTTATTTCAGACCCGTGAGTGATATAATGCGACACGGACAAAACGGTGAAGCCTCGGGGCTTGTCCCCGAGGTACTTCACAATATAAACGTGAGATATTGCAGACGTACTCTGTGAGTTTGAGTTATATGCTATATTCCAGTTCGTGAGGGGACGGCTTGGATAGTCGGAACAGATATATTGTATGTGTTAGCCACTTCAATTCGACCATTGAGTTATATATAATCAGCAATGACAAGATAATCTCGGATGAATATAATAAGTGAGGGTGCCAATACAGCCATAGCGAGTATTTTGATTAAATTGGCACTGATGATTGGAGCGAGCGCAAGTGTAATAAACGCCATCTGAAGACCGGCGAGTGGTCGGCGAACAGAACTCGCTGGAAGTGGCTGAACGCAAAGTCCGCGACGACGACGGTGGTTCCGACCGATCTTAAATGAGTACTGCGCCGCTGGTAATAATAAATACCATACCGGGAGTTGTCCCCATAGAATAGCAACAATCGGCGCAATTAAGAAACCAAGCGAATCAAATGTGAGATCTAGTTTCGCACCAAGAACTGTCTGTCTGCCAGCCGTACGTGCAAGCGATCCATCAACAAAATCAAGCGCACTTCCTATGCCATAGAGTAGTGACGGAAGCCACGCAATACTATATATTGGTGTAACCCCAGCAAAACCAGCTAACGTAGCGAACAGTGCTCCCCGGGCAAGCGTCACTATATTGGGGAGACCAAGAAATTGATACGATTCGATTTTCGCTGTCTCATCGGCACTGCTGATATCAGCATCTGCTGTATGTGTAGCCTCTGTATCGGTGTCATCACCGGCGCTGGCAGGCGGGTGATTTGCCCCAAGATGCCGATAACAGTACCACAATTCAGCCACAGCCACTGTTCCAGCGATCAATGTCCATCGAACAAAATCTAAATTTAATGAGATAGCCTCAAATGAGTCTGGGACTTGCTGCATGTGCAGTTCATTTGCAACAAGGAATGCCGTAACGCCAACAAAAGCAGTGACGACGGCAATTGCGGTGACTTGTGGCCTTCTTAGGAAAAGAACCGATGAAGTGACAGGAAAGTCCGTGTCTCTCATCGTTCAAACTCTGTATCTGCAAGTGTCTGGAGCCTGCTTCGTTCCTCATCACTAAGTTGGATATTCGCTGCTGCAAGATTCGCTGAGATATGTTTTGCTGTCGTGCTCGAAGGAATTGGGATAACACCCCTATCGACGTGATACGATATTGCAATGGCTGCTGGTGAAACATCATGCGTATCTGCAATGGTTTGTAATACCGGCTCTGTGAGTAATCCAGGAGCAGACAACGGTGAATGTGCAATCACACGAATACCATTCATATGACATTTTTCAATCAGTTCATTACGCGGTCGATATGGATGTGACTCAATTTGGACAATTGCTGGGGGAATTGATGCAATATCAAGAATTCGTTGAAGTTCTATCGCAGAGATATTACAAATTCCGATTGTGCGTGTGAGTCCACGGCGGCAGACTTCTTCAAGCCGTTGCCATGCAGATTCAATTGAGACATCAGCAGACGCGCGATTACCGGAGGCATCAGTCGGGAATGTTCGCTCCTCTTGTTGCTCTGGCGAGAGGGTTGCAAGTTTTGATAATGGTCCCTGGTAAGCCCATGCATCTGGCCAGTGAAGGAGATATGAATCAAGCGTCTCGATACCGAGTTCTGAGAGCGTTCCATTACATGCCTCTGCAATATGTGCATGATTTGTATTCCAGACCTTACTTATGAGCACGAGTTGATCACGGGATGGTGTCCCTGGTGTCTCAAGCAATGACCCGATACGATATTCATTACCATACAGTTCTGCCATGTCAAATAGCCGATAGCCAGCGTCAATTGCTGTTGCGATAGAGTCGACACGATCAATATAACTCCCATTACGGTATCGTGAACATCCAAAGCCAACAGGTGGCAGTCGATGACTATTATCCCGTTGTAGATTCATCTCAGAACTCTTTGGGTTTGTATGTGACTGTGATGTGTATGTATCCTGCCGAAGCGCTCTTGATGATCGGGCATATGCATATTCATCTCTTGACTCAGTGCATCTCAGTTCTGGTGATGAGAGTGATACAGATACATTATTTGCAGCCGCATGCTCAATTGCATTACAGACACGAACGATATGCGCACCTCGTTGACCACCTGTCACTGGTCGATCTCCGTGTTCAATTGCCCGTGCAAAACGTGCTGGTCCAGAGATATGTGAATGATTCTGTGATGATGATGTGATCGGTGGCGCAGTGACGTATGATCGACCGTGACCGCCGACGCTGACGCTTTGAGCAGTAGCTGTTAGCGAACCGGAATCATTGAGATATACTGAACCACCATCGCCATGGAGCTCAATCGAATTGAATTCACGACTCCGATGTGGCGTATAGAAGCTTGTTGTAAGTCTAATAATCGGTCCAGCAGCGAGTGTAAGTGTCGCCTCAACATGTGCGGGGCGTTCGGGGGTTGACTCAGCGTGTGATGGATAGACATCAATTGTATCTGCAGTCCGAACCGTCTCAACAGGACCAAACCATGCGGTAAGTAATGTAAGTGGGTACACAGCACTGTCGTATAATGGACCAACGGCAAGGAATGACTCTGGATTATCATGCCATTCTGTGACACGACCTGCATGAGCGTGAGCATATATGACACGAATTGGATTCAATTGATCATCAGCAAGGAGTGATCCAATATGCTGTTGTGCTTGTCCACGATGGTTAATCGGGGCACAATCAAGACCTACTCCGCGTTGTTTGGCGAGATCAACGAGTGCTGTTGCAGTATCGGCGTCCAGTGCAAGCGGTTTCTCAGTAAAGACATGTCGATCGGCATTTAAACATTGGCGTGTGACATCCGCATGTGCTTGATGACTCGTAAGATTCACAATAAGCGGTGCTGACTCGGTCGATAGCAATGATTCAAGATCAGTATAAGCTGTTGCATCAGTTAACGCTGCAAGATGTCTCGCGCGGGCACCATCATGGTCACAGACCGCTGTCAGCTCAAGTGAAGTCGAATCAAAGTTATTAAGATAATAATCAACGACATCACCAGCACCGATAAACGCACATTGCATCTAGTGTGATTTAGATTCAGACGGTAAAAACGCGAACATTTCTTCCTATATTGTGAGCTTTGTTAGTAGAATCCTGACTCGTGTGCATCTTATGATGTATACAAAAGAAGAACCGGTCATCAAAATAGAGTATTATTTTCCTCAGATAATTATATAAATCATCTTTAATATCATATTTCTATCTCTGTCCAATTTCCATGAGATATAATCTTCGAGTTTCGAGTATAAAGTACAAGAGAAATACACATGTCTTCAGATGGCGAACGATATCAATCGTCATCACCAAGTGATATACATATCCCGGTTAAAATGCGAATATGGCGGAGATTGCCGTCCTCCACAATACGCTTGACTTCCATGGCGGCGCAGACGCAGTTTGTCTAGCGGTTTGCGATGCGCTGCAGGATTCTCATGCAGTTTCGTTGATTACATGTTCTGTAACGAGTCCATCAACACTTGCCGATCGATTCGATATCGATCTTGATACTGATGAGTTGAGTATTGTGACACCACCAGGAGGAACCTTGTTCGCTCGTGCGCTTGCAGGGGCTGCTCCAATTATCGGATCACAACTACCATTCAGGAGTGCAGTACTGAGACAGTTTTTTCTTCAGATTACAAATGAATACGATATTGCAGTAAGCACAGCAAATGAGTTTTCATTACCACTCCCTTCAGTGCAGTATATTCACTATCCGCAGTTTCGCGCCAACACGAATGAGAGACGTACGATCGATGATCACGTCCAAATGAAATCCAATTCACACGGTCAATATGATGTTGATATGTCATCATCATCAGAAAGTAATTCAACTCTCCAAGAGACAGGAATTGAGAGCGCAGAACAGACCGCACCCACGTCTCAAGCGCAATTTAAGAAAAAAACAGAACAAGACAAGCCTGATCTGGATGACCGTCTCGAGGATGTGGAATATGATAATCCCGATAATAATACCGCTGGTAACAGTGGTTATTTGAATCAGATATGGACACGACTGGCTGCCCCCGAAGATGGGATGTCTGTCTCGAACTCTACGCAGACTGCCCCGGCAACGTTTTTGGCGAATTCAACCTGGACAGCCGCTGTCATTGCAAACAGATATAATATCGACCCGGTTGTTTGTCACCCACCGGTGGATCCAATATATGGTGGGCGCTCTTGGGATGAAAGAGAAGATGGCGTTGTTGTCGTCGGTCGATTAGCTCCGGACAAGCGTCCACTAGACGCGATTTCAATCGTCGACGCTGTCCGAAGTCAAGGACATGATTTACATCTTCACATTGTTGGGACTGCGCCTGATGCATATCGAGATTACGCAGCAACAGTTACTACAAAGGCGGCGGATCGGTCATATGTGAGTGTTGAAGAAGATATTCCACGAAGTCGATTGGAGACACTGCTTTGTACTCACAAATATGGGCTTAATCTGAAACCGCGAGAGCATTTTGGTCTCTCTGTTGCTGAGTATGTCGCTGCAGGGATGGTTGCGTTCGCTCCAGCCAGTGGAGGACAAGTTGATGTTCTTGATAGACAGAATAATCGATTATTTGACTCATTTGAGGACGCTGTAATGAAAATTGATACGGCGATTATGACGGACGAGCGTCCGCAGTTGCCACGTAATCGGTTTAATCGTGACCGGTTTGACGCGAGTATCATCTCTCATGTCGAGGAAATGCTATCACAGTAGTTGACCTGTCATTGTGATGTGATATGGACAGTACTCAGGCAATTATAGCAAAATTAGTCAATAGTCTCTATATCAATACACAGGTTTTCCTATAACTAGTTCATAACCTGACATCCTCCTCACCCTGAGGAACGAAGCTTAATATTCTATTTTCTACAGTTATGCTATCTGTCTTAGAGCGAAAGGTGTTCATCGACGTAGCACAGTTAATCTGAGGTGAGACATGGGTGTATGCGTAACCTGAATTGATATTACACTGTACTATATCATATTGCGTGATAACGCGGCATGGTCCGCAAATACTCTACGCTATTTAATATGACCTTCAGTGCGGAGTTGTTCGGCGTCTTGTTCTGAGTAGCGCCACTCAATATTTGCTTTTTCATCCTGCCATGCCCATGGTTCAACAAGGACGACGTCCCCCTCATTAATCCATGTTCGATATTTCATTCGCCCAGGAATCCGACCCATGCGATTTTCGCCATCCTGACAGCGAACACGGACATGATTACCACCATTGTGTTCGACAACAACCGCAAACATCTCATCATCGCTTGGCATCCGGAGATTCCGGCGCCCTGATTCTTCACTCACATTGTAATTTCGATAGGCATGGTGAAAAGTCGTCCGTTGTAATAGCAACTGTTTGTGATTTATTTGCCTATTAGTATATTTTGCGTGAACTTTTTTGAGTTACTCCGTTCCTCTTGGCTAGATTGAGACTGCGACATGGAGGGAGCTCATGTTATCACATTGGATTGTTTATATCTGTGATGGTGATTGTGATGACAGTAATATCGATCGTCAGAGGTTAACCAGAGTAGATGCCGAGCTATAATGTGACCCCAGGCGGTTGATAAATACAAACGCAGATTGAGTCTGGTGATATCCTCGCCCAGCCTGAACGCCGGGGCTTCCACCGCAGGTGGAATCTCAACAAGATGCTGAATTGAGGTTTCAAGACGTGTCCGCATTACCGGTCTCCGGTTCCGTCCTCGCTCCCGCCGCTGGTGAGCTAGACGAACCCTTGTCACTGGAAGCCCGCCTCTCAGACGGGAGTTTCTCACTCGGTAACGTGTCTTGGTGGACCTGCCACTGACCCCCGCTCTGTGGCGAGTCATCGCCTGCAGATCCCCAAGGCAGGCTCTCTCCCCACCGGATTGAGCCAGTTGGCTCTGTTCGCTGCTGCGTTCAGATCTGCTTGATATTCCGACACCCAACACGAACCGTTCGTACACTTGAACGTACCCTGATGCGGTCGATACCCAATGTTAACACGCATAGCACATCTTTGATGTGTGGTGCGGATGCACGTACACATACACGTATTCCACAGTAATCCCGTGTTTCGCTGCCTTCTCTTCAATTTGTGACTGCAAGCGGGAGAACGGTCACTTGCCGAGACGTCGATCCGAGTGCTTTCCAATGTACTCGTCGGTGATACCGTCGAGGTATTCGAGGATGATAACCGAGTTCTCGAACTGGGAGGCGTATCCGACGGCACGATGTGAGGCTTTCTCGATTTCGTCTTCGATAGTGTCTTGTTATTGACCCACATGAGATCAGTCAAGAGGTTCAACGCACATCGTGGTCTCAACCGGTCTTCAGCACTAGCTTGTTTCTGTCGGAGGTGTCGGACGCGACCACTATCCACGAACAACGGGTCAACGAGTATCTCGTCTCAGAGGGCACAGCGCATCAAGAGTTTCGACTCACCCACGTCGAACCCGACGAGTGTCACATCGTCATTTGTAGTCGAATATGAGTAATTTGCTTCCATCTCGTAGTTTGCGGAGATCGCTTCCACATTCGATATGGATGTCCACTTGCATCTGTTTTTCAGTACGTTTTCTCGTACCTTAGGGTTCATATCACGGAGGGCTATTCACAGAGCCGTCACACGTTGTTAGGGTAATCAAGTGACACGATTCACGCCCGTGGTAAACGGTGGGATTCTCTCACTGATTAAAGATAGTGTTTATTTATTATCCCGTCCCCTACAGATGGTGATATGGCGTGAGCGCTATGGATGATATTTACTCGTTAATGACCGATATTAACCGGTAACAACCTGCTTGTACATCATCCGCACAAGTCTTTTATTAACACGAGTGATTCATTAAAATAACGAATGCCCGCTCCGATGTCGGAACAACTTCGTCAAGATATGCAGTGTGAAAGCCTATTGGAGTGTTTTCATGGGCTTAAACGACTCGATAAGCAATGCTTTCGGGTATTAACCCAATCCAAAGAACCACTGACTGTTGATGAGATTGCTGAAGTCGTAGATCGAGAACGGTCGACCGCCTATCGGTCAATTCAACGACTTCTCCAGGCTGGATTTATCAAAAAAGAGCAGATCAATTATGACCAAGGCGGCTACTACCATGTATATTCAGCAACCAACCCAGATGAAATTGCAAACGGAATGCAACGATTGCTGAATGATTGGTATGCGAAGATGGGGCAATTGATTCGAGAGTTTGAGGAAAAATACGCAGAAAATGCAAACACTCAGTCGGGTCCTGAGTCTGGACCTGGTTCTGACCCCAAGAAGGGATCTAACTCTGGGTCTGACCCAAACACTGAAACGGAAGTTACCGCTGAACGATAAAATAACGTCACACCCAAGAAGAAACGTGTTATAAAAACAATGTATTAATCCCAACCATGGATTGCATATTAATGCAGCTCGGATATTCTTAAGAGCTATTGATACCAGAACCGGGATGTGAATTTTAACGTCAAGTGTTGAGAGTGCACTGAGAATAACTCTTGATGTATTAATACGATATCATCATTCGCGGGTCCAGAGTCGAAGCCACTCAGCAAGAGGTCCGCGAACACCCTCAACAGTAACATTCAGTGTACCATCGAATCGCCATCGTGCTCGGTCATGATCGGGAGGGGATTTCTCAGACATCACATCCGCATCCGCATCTACATCTACATCTGCATCTGTATCGACATCAAAGTGTATTGGAATATCGACGGCAAGGTCTTCGGCGGTCAGTTGAATCGCCTCATCCCGGGAGACTTCCTCATCGATGGTCGCATCAATAACATCTGTCCATGTCAACGAATCATCCTCAGCATCATTCATATTCGCTCATATACGCGGAGCTACTTGTGCGTATCCGACCCGGCGAAAGAAGAAGCAAAATTGACATTGTCCTCAGCGTAAATGTGGAGGAATCCGAAGCATGAGTGGTGGAGATTTCAGGGTTGCAGTCCCATCAAGTATCATGGTGAGAATCCATCCGGGGTTCACACGGACTGTGGCGGGGAGAGTGGGACTACTGGGAGTGCCACATCTCAGCCATGGTACTCCTAGCCTCAGCCATGTTGAAACCCTTTAGAGTTGTTTGTGCCTCGGGGAGTCTGGCAGACTTCGGCGGAATTAAAATTACTTTGGTATGTTTACAGCAGTCGGGCATAGCATCGATTCATGTTGCGGCTTCAGCCGCAGGTATTCCCTCGCCTTCTATAAACAGCAGATAGAACTACCGAAAGTAGCTATATCATGCGTATTCGTTTTGTATCATATCTCTCATATTTTAAGAAACATCCGCTGGCTCAATCACATGATTTTCCAGTGTTCCGACACCATCATATGTAATTGTGATATTATCACCTGGCTCAATCGTGCCTGGATTTGCTGGACTTCCAAAGGAGATGACATCCCCCGGTTGAAGTGTGAAGCGTCGGGAGAGAAATGAGACGATTTCATATGGATCAAATATCATCTGCTTTGTTGTCGCTGATTGCCTTGTTTCCCCATTAATTATTGTCTCCATTGACATGTCGTAGGGGTCAGCATCAGTTTCAATCCACGGTCCGAGTGGGGCGGATGTATCGAATGCTTTTCGCGCTGTTCGACCTTCCTGATCAAGCGCATCGATATCATTCAAGATTGTATAGCCACGAATGATATTTGGGACGGATGATTGTTCGATGTCACGACATCGGGTATCAATAACAGCTGCAAGTTCACCAGCGTAAGTTAACTTATCACTCCATTTTGGATATCGAATCGGCTGTGCTGGACCGATGAGCGCAGCAGGTGGCTTAATAAAAAAGTCTGGGACTGAAGGACGGTCATAATCCATTTGATCAAGTGTCGCAGTGAAATTTCGACCAACGCAATACAATGCGGATGGTATACATGGAACCGCTAATTGACCATCACGACCGACAGTATATGTCCCATCAGGAGCATTCACAGTATCGTTATGATAACGACCACTGACAATGCCCGCTGGGGTTTGTAAACGAGCATGCTTCATAATAATTGACTAACGATCATAACTCTAGTCTCAAATACAAATTATTGTTGATATCACTCAACTCATACAGGTTAGAGGACGTCATATTAGTGATCAACAATAGATGGTGACTACACCATCCGCCATACACCGGATTATTCAAGTAACTCCAGTGAAGGATTGATATGAGAAACGATGTCTGATGCAACAATCTTGCACACTTGTCTGAACGTTGCCGATGCGGCAGAGTCAATCGCATTCTATGAGCAATTTGGATTTGAGAAGTCCTGGCAGTTCACGAGTGAGGACGGAGAGACAACAAACTACTATGTTGTTGATACCAACGGCGTTGAATTACAACTTTCAGAGACAACAGGTGAAACAACATTTGAAATGGGTACCGGTTGGGATCATTTGGCGCTTGGCGTTGATGATGTTGATGAAACGATCAAACAAGTTGATCACTACGGTATCGTCGCTGAACCTGGTCCACAACCCGCAGCGGGCGCATACACTGCGTTCATCGAGGATCCAGATGGTCACGCTGTCGAACTGATTGAACCGGTATCGGAATAGCCGTACGGACCGACGTCAACAAACTGTTTTATTCAGCAGTATCAATTTTTATATCCAAAACTCGACGAGATTAATTTCCAACTTGTGTCGCTCGGTTGACAACATCGGCACCGTATCGATCCTCAAGTTCATCATGTTGGTCAGTACGGTGTTCATAGACGTCTTGGAAGAGTGCAATAGGTGTCATTGCCGCTTGATATGTTGCCTCATCCCACATTCGATCAGTCTCGATATCGATTTCAACACCGTCAATCACGAGTGTCGCAGATTGCGTCATTGCAATTGCGCCCTTTCCAGCCTCTTTTGCGGCCTCAAATTCTTCCATTGAATCAACAATATCGTCCATACTCGGGACATATGCTGTCATTTTAAGCAGCTCTGATCGAAGTTCATCCCGGTCCAGGGTGTGCTCATCGCTCCCGACGACAAGATGGTGTGTGTCATCATCTTCGACAGAGAGACTAACGCTGTCACCATCATAGATGTGTTTGCCGTTCGTCTGCTCGAGCTCTATATCAGTATCACCAGCAGTAAGAAGCCACGAACCGGTTTGTGGCGGAAGAGGCTCAGTGTTTGCCTCAACGACCTGGCTCGGTGTGAGTGACCAGATACCAATCATTCCTTTTGCACGATTATCTATCATTCGTTCACGATACCCCTCGATATCGCGGATATCATCAAATGGACCATCAACAGCAATAAGCCCAGCAGCGCTTGCGCCACGAGAGGTGTTGTGTCTCAGTTCTGGCCATGATGGAAGTTCGCCGGTTGGTGTCATTCCGCGCATGTCTTTGCTGTAATCAACTTCTCCGTCGACTAATAAGAAAAGCCGCTCAAGATTGTTTGATGGCTTCCCCATCTCTGCACGGAGGTCTCCAAGTGCTAACTCAGCTTCACCGCTCTCAACAATCACTGACATTGAAAGGCTCCCTTCTTCAAGCCCATATTCATTTTCGACAATCGTAAAGAACTCATCGGCTTTTTTCCAATCATCAATATCGCCGACTTCCGGAATCACAAATCCATCAATATGTTCGACCGCTCCATTATCGGGATTGGCAATCTGTAGCATATGCTGGAATCCCTGATATCGAGTTGTTGGTCGTTCACGATGCCAGACCATTCGAGGGTGAATCTCACCAGGGAACTCCGCGCCGTGCTCAGCAACGACTGAAATGATATTTTCAACCCCTTCATCGCGCATTGAGGGAGCAGTCGCGTCTTCATTATCTGGCACCCAGACATCAGGTGCTTTCAGCCCTCGAAGCTGTGCTGCACTTTGAATCATCTTTGCGGAGTCATCTTCGCCTTCAACAGCTGTTGGAGATGTAAAGAATGTCCGAACAAACTCACGATCGTAGTGTCGTTCAACACTCATATGCGTATGAATGAATTCTTCGACGTATATTAAAGGTAAGACTTGAGAGCAATATTAGCCTATTCGATTATAAAAAAGAGTAGTATAAATCATCACGGGAAAGCAAAACCACCGATACTGGATGGCATTATCATTTTATTTGAACAGTTGCCGAACGCGCCCGACTGTATCTGATATTTCACGGGTCAAAGCACCGAGAATCCCACCAAGTCGAACCTCAATTGGATCAGCTGAGAGTGTCTCTGAGAGGGCACCCGGGTTAGCTTGAGAACCAATAACAGCAACAGTTCTATCATGAATTCGAACTTCAGTCGTCAAGTCTGTCCGCGATAACACAGCAGCAACCGTATCTGTACTATCAGGCTCACTCGGTAGTCCGCGAAGCGCATTTATTGCTGGTAGGATCGATTGAAACGTGACGAAAAGTCGATCACCAGTCGATGATACTTCTGCTGTCCCACCGTCAACAGATATCGTAAGGTCTGCATTGACACTTAGTGGAATCTGTGACGATTCAGTAGTTATGTCACTCACGCTCGCGAGTTGTCACGCGGACAGTGCCATCGAGTCGCCATTGTGCATGCTCGGCATCCTCTCCAGTGCCGCTTGGGACCTCCACTTCCATGTCCTCAAAATCATAGATTATTTCAGCACCACGACCGGTCAGTCGGTCATAAAGACTAATTGCGAGGTCTGGCCAGCTTGTTGTTTCCTGAATCCGCTCTTCAGGCACGTCCATTTCAGACATACTCATATTCATAACCGCATAAGATATATACGTTCTGGCGAGGCTCAGAAATATTCAAAGGTGGTTTTCAACCTCTTTGATGTGGAGTCCTCTTCCTCGAGAAGCGAGCAACGCGAGTGAGTATGTGGAGAGGAACCAACAACCACGTTGAGAAACCAACTATCATAGTATTCAATTACCAGTAGTACTTCTGCAAAATTACGATGGCATCAGATACTGAGTATCACCGTCGAACTGTCATCACACGACTTGACGGACTCTCTCAACAAGACCGCGAGCTACTTTATGCTACCGCCGAAGAGTGGCTTGACGAATGCAGCATCGCATCCAGTCTTGCGTGGGAGAACGAACACACTCAGGCTGGTGTCAGAAGTATTGCTAAAGACACAGTATAATAAAAATAGACATAACAGTCAGTATATGATTCTTGCCTGTCACAAAGTTGCCAGCAACATCCAATCCTGCATCGGACGTTGACAAAACGGCAAACGGGCGACACAACCGTACCTCACATCAAAGTCGATCACGTACGACAGGCGAACACTCACCATATTCAATAAAGAAGAGCAGGTATCGCTGACAGTGCTTGGTGACCATTCTCGGGTGAAAGCAGACCTCGCACTTCCAAGCGAGGACGACGGCTACCAGTACCAGTACTAGTACTTGGATAACAAGGAATAGGAGTACATCGAAAGCACGCTTCACTGCCAAGACAACGGGTAGTGCTTATACGTCGGGTATCACAAGGAGAAACCTAAGATAGAGGCAACAACATAGAACGGAACACGATTGTAGGTGTTGACCTCGGTGTTACCCAAATCGCCGTCACCAGCACGGCTCGGTTTTTCACCGCAGGCAAACTCAATCACTGCCGACGAGCCTTCGAGGAGTTCGATGGGATTTGAGGTCGTTTACCGATGCTGACTGGCGCTCAATATGGGAATTCCGTAAGCTCAAACAGTTCATCGAGCACAAGCCAGAAAAACACGGTGTGTTCGTGGATACGGTGAATCCAAAGAATATGAGCAAGCGGTGCACTGAGTGCGGATGCGTTCATGAGGATAACCGTCACCGAGACGAATTCGAGTGCCAGCGGTGTGGAAAGCAAAACTACGCCGACTACAGCGTTGTCTCCGGACTACGTCCGGCGTGGCTTTGCGACGGCGAAGAACATAGCAGGGTTGTATCTCCTGCGGGACCATCAGTCGTCTCGGAGGAGGAGTATCAATCAATATGCTCTGAACTCAGGATTAAGGACACCGATTTAGGGCATACAGCCCTCACCCATCATACTGTTGTGACTTAGAGGAAGAGGTCACTGACAAGCCACCCTCACCGAGGGAACCGCGTGACGCGGTGAGGTCGTTAATTACACTCTATCGGAGAAAGCAACGTGAGTACAACGAACTGCCGTACATGGGATGCGTCACGGTGTGTGGTGAAACGCCGCTGGTATCAAGCTGCAACTGTGGGCTCCCTGATCTGGATGCTTGACAATGTCTGGTATACAGGCATTCTTTCTGCTGTTGGGATGCCAACTAGTGATGGTGGAATTAATTGAGAATTGAGAATTGAGAGTTGAGAGTTGAGAATTGAGAATTGAAATTTAAAGCAGCTCATTCATATATTCTGCATATTATGAACTGAACCTCCCAACTAAGACATCTGAGGCAACTATGATGTATTTAATTCAGATTGCTAGAGGAATCGGAACGTTTCGAGATTCTTCGGGGCAAACGTGCGTAGATTATAGTCATGATACAACCCAGATGAAAGGTCTTGTACCGACTGCTCATCGCCGTGCACGCAGAGGATTTTCTCAGGACGGGGATTCATTGTCTTGACGAAGTTCTCAAGCCCTTGGCGATCGGCGTGCCCCGAGAAGCCACTCACAGTCGTAACATCCATCTCAAGGGTGAGCGTCTCTGATCGACCAAGTTGATCGCCGTTAATTGGGATTTCGTCCCATCCATCCTGGATACGTCGACCAAGCGTTCCCTGCGCTTGATATCCAACAAAGACAAGACGTGAATCCGGATCAGTGCCAATGTGTTGGAGCCAAGACATAATGGGTCCGCCAGTGATCATCCCCGAGGTTGAAAGCACAATGCATGGTTCACCATCGGAGACGGCTTGCCGTTCCTCTTCACCGGCATCAATGTGATTAAATTCCTCGGCAAGAAATGGATTTTCATCATCGTGGAAGATTCGATCACGGAGGTTATCACGAAGATATTCGGGGTAGGTCGTGTGTATTGCAGTTGCTTCCCATATCATGCCATCAAGATGGACTGGCATTTGTGGAATCTCACCAGTTCGCATCGCCTCTTCTAAGACGAGCATAATCTCTTGTGACCGCCCAACGGCAAAAGCAGGGATGACGACTTTCCCACCACGGTCATATGTTTCATTGATCACCTCTATAAGCTCGCGTTCTGAGTCTTCTTGATCTGTCTGATAATCATCGCGACCGCCGTATGTTGATTCGAGGATAAGTGTTTCAACACGCGGGAAGTCATTAACTGCCCCATTGAATAATCGAGTATCTTCGTAGTGAATATCACCAGAGAATGCAACGTTGTATAATCCATCGCCAATATGGAAGTGGGTTACTGCTGACCCGAGAATGTGACCCGCGTTGTGGAATGTTAATTTGACGTCTGGGGCAATATCGGTTACATCGCCATACTCCAACGGAATGGTGTGTTTGATTGTCTCACGAACCATCGAAGAGTCATATGGTGGTGTGCGTCCTTCTTTTGCCGCAACATCAAGATAGTCCAATTGGAGAAGCCCCATCAGGTCACGGGTTGGTTCTGTCGTATAGATCGGTCCGTCATATCCATATTTGAATAATAGTGGAAGGAGCGCTGAGTGGTCAAGATGTGCATGTGTGAGTACAACCGCATCAACTGAACTTGCACCGGATCCAAGCGCCTCTGGAGCCTGCAAATATGGAACATCATCAGACCCCGGTTTATCCCCGCAGTCAATAAGAATGCGTGTTTCTGGCGTTGAAAGAACAAATGAAGCACGACCCACCTCACGACAGCATCCAAGTGTGCTGATGCGAACCCATTCATCATCTGAGAGTTCCTCACGGTGAATTTGTCGACCAACACGCTCAAGAATATCTCGACGCTCATCACGCTCTTGTTTTAAGAAATTACGAACGTTCGAGACGGTGGATGATTCAATCGGTGGTGTACGAACAACCTCGGGTGTCCACCCGACTTGCTGTGTGATCTCTCGAAGTGTTTCACCACCACGTCCGATTACTATACCAGGTTTTTCTGCTTCAATTACAACCTCGCCGGTATCATGATGAAAATCAAGGTCGGTCACCCCAGCCTCATCCGGAATCACGTCATGAATCTGATCTTGCGCTCGCGCTGGTGACGCAAGCGCCTCTGGATCCGGTCGAATAGTGATTCGTTTGCGGAGCTTTCCTGCAAGGTCGCGAACGAGGTCCCCATTCTTTGCGAATCGTTTAGGATCACGCGTATAGACAACAAGTTCTGGTCCCTCGTACGTTACGTCCGAAACAGAGATATCAGACGGCAGTTCAGCCATTATCTCTGATTTCAGTTCCTCAAGTTGCGTATCTACTGAGCTCATAGGTAAGAACGTCCTGCCCACAATGTTGTGAGCAGACGGTATGTCGGGTCACTCCTATCATAATATTGGACTAATAATTTAATCCGGAGATAATCAAGCGTCATAATGGATGAGAGAGCATATTGAACGACTAAATGAATCGCTATCTCTGGCGGTCCTGATCATGTAGGAGACAGGTAAAACCCGCTTATCGTGACGTAGCCCCGCCTGCGTATAAAAATCTTCTCAAGCTGGAATCATATATCTGATATCTACCCTGTCTAAACACAAACAAATCCGACGATATCATACCGCTGAGACGGAATCTTAGGTAAAATGAATACATTCTTCATCTCACTCATATCGATTTGAATACCGTACCATAGTCCGTGTCGACTCACAAGTCATGTGAACTCACTCCGAAGTCAAGCCCCGAGGCAGTCGCCTTGTACCGCCTGTACATCTTTATCCAATCTATATTTTCAAACAAAATAACAATCAGAGTTATGTGAGTGTGTGAATCCAATATTGGAAATCTTCGTCGGATTGATGTTCCGGGTGATTATCCGGAATTTGTCGGTGATGAGGTGCTTGCTCGAGAACTCGCGTCGACAATTGGGTGGGACGCCATTATCTGTACTTGCGGAAGCAACATTTCATATTACAGATGTGTATGGATACACTGGAGACGCCTGATACTGACGGTCTTGATGCAGCACTCGCCGCAGGGTTTCAAACCCGGTTGCCAGGGTGGGACTAGCAGGAGTCAACAACATCATTCGGGGTGCAACAGGATGATTTGGATACGCGATGTGATCAATCAAATAATAATTCTGTTCAGGGGATTTAACACGCACCTCGGATTCCTTTTAGCTAATGAGTGAAGATCAAGACCTCGGGATTACACAATCAAAGATACATAATACCGGTGAGTGGTATGCTGAGGTCGTTCAAAAAGCTGAATTAGCTAACTATGGTCCAGAGGGCATGAGTGGGTTCATCGTCACCCGCCCACGGGCATATGAACTCTGGGAACGTGTGCAAAGTTATCTTGATACTCGGTTCAAACAAACGGGTGTTCAGAATGCATACTTCCCATTGTTTATACCTGAAGGATATCTCGAGCGTGAAAAAGAGATTGTCGAAGGGTTTGATCCTGAAGTAGCGTGGGTTGAGCAAGCTGGTCGAAACGAACTTGAAGAGCGGCTTGCGGTCCGCCCAACATCAGAGTCAATCATTGCACCGTATCTCTCACGGTGGATTCGAAGTTATCGAGATTTACCGCTGCGAGTGAATCAATGGACCTCAGTCGTCCGGTGGGAAGCAACAGAAACAAAGCCATTTTTCAGAACAAAAGAGTTCCTCTGGCAAGAAGGTCATACGGCGCATGCAACACGGGCGGATGCGTGGGCGGAGACTATGTGTCGTCTGAATCAATATGAGTCAACATATGAGGACCTACTTGCGATTCCTGTGCTTCGGGGTGCAAAACCGGAACATGATAAGTTCCCAGGTGCGGACACAACAACAACTGTCGAGGCATTGATGCCGGATGGTAAGTCGGTGCAAGGTGCAACATCTCATTACCTTGGCACCGAATTTGCGGATGCCTTTGACATTACATATACTGATACAGACGAAACATCACGGGTTGCACACACAACATCATGGGGGCTCTCATGGCGAGCACTCGGAGCACTCATTATGACGCATTCGGATGATCAAGGACTTGTACTTCCGCCAACAGTTGCGCCAGAACAAGTCGTCATTGTTCCGATTTGGCAGACAGAAACAAAAGAGAGAGTACTCGAATATGCTGAAGATGTTGCAAATAATCTCGATGATGCTGGAATTCGTGTCGAACTTGATGACCGTGATGACCAGAATCCTGGATTCAAATTTAATGAATGGGAGCTAAAAGGAGTCCCGCTACGGGCTGAAATAGGACCAGATGAAGCAACGGAGGGGACGGTCACATTAATACATCGACCTGATGGGGAGTCAATAACAGCTGAACGATCAGAAATTGTCGAGACAGTTCAAGAACAGTTTGATGCTGTATACGCGAAGTTGTATGCCGCTGCAGAAGAAACACTTAATTCAAATATCCGGATAGCCAAAACTCGTTCTGAACTTTTAGGAACAATTGGTCAGCATGGTGGATATGTTAAAACTCCATGGTGCGGTGATGAGGGCTGTGAGACAGCAATCAAGGATGAAATCGCAGCTGAAATTGTGATGGTACCCATATCGAGTGATGAAGCTGATGAGCAAGATACCACGGATGAAAACATGGATGTGAACAATGATACGACAGTGGAATCTAATGAGAAATCACTTGATCTGACAGATTCGACGTGTGTGGTCTGTGATAATCCAGCTTTTAAAACTGCTTATTTTGCCAAATCGTATTAACAGTGATAATAATATCGTAATTGTCTTTGTCGATAATTATATTCGTCATGCGTCGAAAAATACGGTCAAAATATAAGATATTACTCCCGGTCCTTATATGTGGTTAGTGAGACAATATCATTTGAGGGGAAGTTCCTTTAGTAGCCGTATCATAGATTACATATGACCAAGCCAGATAGCCACACGACTGAACATACTGATGGATTGGCTGATCCATCAGATAGTCGGTCGAACTGCGGTGTCGGCGCTGTTGTCGATCTTGATGGTGGGCAGTCACACCAAACTGTATCTAATGGGATTGAACTTCTTGAGAATCTTGAACATCGAGGAACGACCGGCGCTGAACCTGACACAGGAGATGGCGCTGGAATCGTTGTTCAGCGACCTGACTCATTTTTTGATGCTGTTGTTGAGTGTGACCTTCCTGAGGAGTACGCCGTCGGCTCGATTTTCATGCCACAAGACGACGCTGCCCGAGAAGGACTGATGTCAATCTTCGAGCGGGTGCTTGCTGAACACGATCTATCTGTGATTAATTGGCGAGATGTTCCAACAGATAACACCAACCTTGGTGAAACAGCACTTGAATCTGAACCTGATGTTTGGCAGGCATTCATTGTACCCGAATCCACACACAATGTTGAGGCAGGTGAAATTGATGAGAAAGAATTTGATCAGTCTCTGTATGTTGCCCGGCGAGCGGTTGAGACCGAAGTTGATGAGCTTGACTCAACCGGCGCCGCACGATTCTATATCTGTTCGCTCTCTCGGCAGACAATAGTATATAAGGGATTATTAAAGGGTACGCAACTTGCAGATTATTATCAAGACCTTGCAGATGAACGGTTCAAAACGACGCTGACGCTCGTCCACGCACGGTTTTCAACAAACACACTTGGTGCATGGCATCTTGCGCATCCATATCGGCATATCATCCACAATGGTGAGATCAACACAATCCAAGGTAATATCAATTGGATGCGAAGTCGTGAAACGGACCTTTCACACCCAACATTTGATGATGATCTGGATACAATAAAACCGGTCATTAACGATCCAAATCAATCGGATACAGCATCTGTTGATAATGCTGTTGAGTTACTTTTACAGGGTGGTCGTGAGTTGCCGCATGTTCTTCGGATGCTCATTCCTGAAGCATATCGTGGCGATGAGCAAATGGACGAAGACCGCCGTGCATGGTATGATTATCACGCATCGCTGGTTGAACCATGGGATGGACCAGCACTGGTTGCAGCAACAGATGGTGACCGAATCGCTGCAGTTCTTGATCGAAATGGACTTCGTCCATGTCGATATGATGTCACAACGGACAACACGCTTATCATGGCAAGTGAATCCGGTGCACTCGATACCGAGCCGAGCAATATCAGCGAACGCGGGCGACTACAGCCTGGACAGTTATTCGTTGCAGACCCAGAGGAAGGACGTGTTATCCCAGATTCTGAGGTGTTCGATTCACTGACTGATGAGAAGTACGCTGAATGGCTCGAAACGGAACAGCGACATCTCTCAGAATTAACAGATGGCTCTCTATACGAATCCCAGGCAGATTTCGACCATCTTCGTGCAGCACAAGCAGCATTTGGATACACTCACGATCAAATTAATCATTTGATTGAACCAATGGCTGAAAAGGGTAAAGATCCAGTCGGATCGATGGGTGATGATACCCCGCTATCGGTTCTTTCAGATTTTAACCGACCACTCTTTACCTATTTCAAGCAATTATTTGCACAAGTTACGAACCCACCGCTTGATTACATTCGTGAAGAACTGGTCACATCACTCGAATCGCGTGTTGGGGCACAACGGAACCTTCTCGATGAGACGAAAACTCATGCTCGTCAACTCATCTTAGACTCACCTGTATTGACCGATGAGCAGACGTCAGGAATCAAATCATTGGGTGATGATACAGAAGATGCGATGTCAACAGCAGTCGTTGACATCACATATGAGCGTGAGAAAACACTCGAAGAAGCAATCGAGCAGATTCGTAAGAATGCGACAACCGAAATCAAAAACGGTGCTGATGTTGTTGTACTCTCAGATAAGAAACTGGGCTCTGATCGTATAGCAATCCCAAGCCTCCTTGCAACAGGTGCTGTACATCATAGTCTTGTTCGCTCTGGACTTCGAAACCGTGCCGGAATTATTGTTGAATCCGGTGATCCGCGTGAAGTACATCACATCGCAACGCTTGTTGGATACGGTGCCGATGGTATTAACCCATATCTTGCATACCAAACGATTGCTGATGTTGTTGCTGGACCTGACGGTGCCGATGAATCCGATGCAGTTGCTGCATACATCGATGCACTCGAAGATGGGCTACTGAAGACAATGGCAAAGATGGGAATCTCAACAGTCGAGTCCTATCAAGGAGCTCAGATTTTCGAGGCAGTTGGTCTTGACTCAGATTTCGTTGGGGAGTATTTTGAAGGAACAGAAATCAGAACGGAGGGGATTGGTATTGACGTAATTGAAGAAGATGCATTAACCCGACATGCTGTTGCTTACGGGACCGACCCAGAGTTAGAACGGCAGGGTGAATTCGAACACCGATCTGATGGTATCCATCATCAATGGAATCCACAGACAGTCGGAACGCTTCAGCAGGCAGTTCGATCGGGCGATTATGAAAAGTACGGCGAGTTTGCTGAACTGATTAATGATCAGTCTGAGGAACTACAGACTTTGCGCGGGCTGTTATCATTTGATAGCAATCGTGAATCAATTCCCGTTGAGTCTGTCGAACCTGTCGAAGATATCGTGACGCGATTCTCAACAGCAGCGATGTCGCTTGGAAGTCTCTCTCCAGAAGCGCATGAAAATAATTCGATTGCGATGAATCGCCTTGGCGCGAAATCAAACACTGGTGAAGGTGGCGAACCACCAGAGCGGTTCGGAACTGAAAAAGAGTGTGCTGTCAAACAGGTCGCATCAGGACGCTTTGGCGTTACGTCAGAGTACCTCACAAACGCTGAGGAGATTCAAATAAAGATGGCACAAGGATCAAAACCTGGTGAAGGTGGTCATCTCCCTGGTAAGAAGGTTAATGAGATGATTGCTCATGTCCGATTTTCAACACCAGGTGTCGGACTTATTTCGCCACCACCACTGCATGATATTTACTCAATTGAGGACCTCAAGCAACTTATTCATGATCTAAAGGCGGCGAATCCTGACGCGGATATCAATGTCAAACTCGTTTCAGAGGCAGGAATTGGGACAATCGCTGCAGGTGTTGCAAAGGCAAACGCTGATGTTGTGCATATCTCAGGACATGATGGTGGAACTGGCGCATCACCAAAGACATCAATCAAGAATGCAGGTCTACCGTGGGAACTTGGCTTGGCAGAGACAAATCAGATGCTACGGGCAACAGACCTTCGATCGCGTATTCGCGTCACTGTCGATGGTGGGATGAAAACCGGTCGTGATGTTGCTATTGCTGCATTATTAGGTGGTGAGGAGTATGTCTTCGGAACAGCCTCACTCGTTACCTCTGGGTGCGTGATGGCTCGACAATGTCACGAAAATACCTGTCCAGTTGGTGTTGCAACGCAGCGAGAGAAACTTCGGAATCGGTTCCCCGGGCAGCCAGACCACGTCATTAACTATATGACGTTTATTGCACAGGAACTCAGAGAAATAATGGCTGAACTTGGATTCCAGTCATTAGATGAGATGATTGGTCGACCGTCGCTTCTGACGCAGCGTGAGACCGATCATGAAAAGGCTCGTCATCTTGATCTCTCAGACGTAATTGCGGAGCCTGCGGGCGACACAAGACATCAGACTGAGGGACAGACTCATTCTGCTATTGAGACGCAGCTTGATCATGAGCTTATTGAATCAGCTGAGGCTGCGCTTACTGATGGCGAACCGGTTGCCATCACAGAATCAATCTCGAACGTCGACCGGGCGGTTGGCGCGATGTTATCAAATCGAATCTCCAGTGAGCACGGTGGTGCTGGATTGCCAAACGACACGATTCACTGCTCATTTGATGGTGTTGCAGGGCAATCATTCGGCGCATTCCTCGCGAGTGGCGTTACGATGCATCTCACCGGTGCAGCTAATGACTATGTTGGTAAAGGACTCTCTGGGGGGAGGATAATCGTTGAGACTCCAGAAACAGCCAATTATGAAGCGAGCGAAAACGTTCTTATCGGGAATGTTGCATTATACGGTGCAACACAGGGTGAGTTATATGTCAACGGTGTCGCCGGCGAGCGGTTTGCAGTCCGCAACTCTGGAGTCAAAACTGTCGTTGAAGGAGTTGGTGACCACGGCTGTGAGTATATGACCGGTGGTATTGTTGCCGTCCTTGGTGAGACAGGTCGGAACTTCGCCGCAGGTATGTCAGGTGGAATTGCATATGCGTACGACCCAGAGGATACGTTCTCAGAGTCAGCAAACACAGAGATGGTATCACTTGCGTCTCGTCTTGAGGATAGCGATAAGGCAATGTTGCGCCGACTTATTGAAAATCATGAGGAGTATACAAGTAGTGATCAGGCTGAGTGGATGCTTGAACAATGGACAGATGTCGTCAATGACTTCGTCAAGATAATGCCCGACGCATATGCTGAAGTTATTGAGGAGCGAGCACGAGATGACGTTAGAAACGAACTACCACCAGCCGCAGCCGCATCAGCAAGCATCACTGATAATGATGCTATTGCACAAACGAGCGACGACTGATAATAACGCTGCTAATTGGGTTCGACGCCGCACCGACCTTTGGAATACAGCCCAATATTATTGAATCGCTGAAGTTATACATTCTGTGATTACCTGTCAGAACAAATAAATGAATTACCTTACTCTGCCCTACTTATTCATGGCTTTCACTGTTCGCTGCTTATGAGTGGGGGCCTTCTTTTTATTCTGATAAAGTTTCAATTCAGTGAATACAGCTGATCTTGTGATAAGTTGTATAATGAGCTACTCAATCTGCTGGCTAATCCGATGATTGAGATTTTATACAGAAAACGGCATTCCGAATATTTCGACGGTCATGGTGATTGTCTCAGGGGTTATTCAATGACATATCCCGTTTATCCATCGCTAATATGTGTATCGACAGGGTTGGTATTGTTAGTGTCAGGATTGGTGTCAGTATCTTCGTTGGTGTCAGTGCTATCCGTATCTGTTCCAGTAGCGACACTGATATCAGAGTCAATATCACCGTGTGTCGTGTGGGCGTCCGCTTTCGTTGGGTCAGGAGTAAACTCGACATTCGCACCCATAGACATCGCTGGGACCTCAGACTCAAGCCACTCACGAAACCATTTTACACGCTTCAGCCGCTGATATGCAATACTTTCAGCAGTATCGGATACGACTCGTTCTTTCGCGTTACGTCCACGTTCAAGAACACGGTCAACCATCTCTGCAGCATCAGTATGTGTACGAGACTCATATCCCATCCGCAAGAGGATTAAGACGGTCCCATTCGCTCCAATTTTATCGAGGATATCTGCCTCGATAAGACTCTGTGTTTCGAGTGAGGTATCCGATAATGGACCTTGATATGAATGTTCAGCAACAGATTGACACACCTCATCAATAAATGATTGTGGAAGATTATCACAGGTTTGGAGATATTCGCGGGTCACGCGAGCGCCTTCCTCAGCATGAACTTCTTGATTCGCTTCAAGTTTAGAGATATCATGAAATAGTGCAGAAACACGGACAACGTCAATTGCTGCCCCTTCGCGATCAGCGATTGTCGTCGCTATCTCAATGACATTTTGAATGTGGTTAAATCGATACTCTGCACTATGCCATGGGTACCACCGCATCCGTCCACCATCTTCATCACCTTCAACGCTGGCAGCAAGGTAATCATAAACGAACTGCTGCATCCGCTCAAACTCCGTGTCAGAAATGGCGGATTCTTTGATTTTAACGCCCACAAAACCACCTCGGGTAAGTCATGCTCGGCATTTCAACCGGCAGGAGAGTCACGAATAGATTCATTACTCAAACGAATGGTTCTTCGGTTATTAGGCGTTACGACGAAATGACGTGAGCAGAGTGCATGTGTGTAACCATTCCAATACTGTGCCCCTCCGAGGACAAGCCCTGAGCCATTCGCCTTGCACGACTTGTAAATCGTATTGTATTTTATTATGACTGAAGAACATATATGATGTACAATTATATTAGAACTTTCACTGTTACAGTAATATGACAGATAAAAGTCAATGACCTCAATTCCTGTTGCGGATGACCTTCCAGTATATCTCTCACCGTTACCAGCTCAGATCGAGACGTTTGTACTTCAATATTCTTGGGTAGTCATTATGATCAACATTGCCGGTAGTATATTTGGATTCTGGTATTATCGGTTTCAGCTATTGAATACACCGTTGGCGATGTGGCCTGTTGTGCCTGACAGTCCGTTTGCGACGATGCTCATGGTCGGAAGTCTCCTATCGTGGCGACTTGGGCGGAATCGGAATTGGATACATGCACTTGCCTTTATTGGGAATCTAAAATATGGATTCTGGGTAGTGGCTGTTCAGATCTTTATTAATGATGCGCTTGTCAGTCAAAATCCGTATTACTGGTTTCTACTTATTAGTCACTTTGGAATGGGGCTACAGGCGTTTGTGATTTATCGATATGCAGAATTCAGTGTTCCCGCTGTCGGCATCGCCACCAGTTGGTTCGGGTTCAATGATCTTGTTGACTATTTTACGCCGATTATTGGAGACTATCATCACACATATTTTGGACCAAGACTTGCAAGCACCGGCGATCATAGTATCCCTGCGCATGATGTCGCCGCTACAGCTGCTGTCTGTTTAACGCTCCTTGCAATGTTTCTTGCATTTGCAATTCGTGCACGACGACTAAGTTCTGCGGTCGCTGGTAATGGTGGTTGAATATATTCACCTCTGTATGCTTGCTCGTGACAAGAAGCACTATTGAATTCATACACATGATATCAAAAAGATCAGTCAGCGCGACAACAAAGTTGAAAATCACCAACGCGTGTTTGCATGTCAGACCACCGATTGCTCACTACCAATAAGATAAAACATGATAGACTGCAAGGATGTATTTTGGATGTATTGTGAACAACCCCACCCTGCTCGCTCACGACTCGCACCGGTCGCTCCTTGAGGGTTGGGCTTCCTGTTTCTATAACGCGCTTTCCATCCACAACCTCGGAATTACCCGACGAGGTAAAGACCTCCTCCCGCAGGCTGTGAATGGAAAACACAATAACTGGGCAGCAACAGTGATTAAGACGGATATCTATCGTCTATATTGAGTCACATCCAGGTGAACGGGGAAAACCCCCTGATTAGAGAGCAGATTTTCAATCAGAAGGGGGTTGAACGTAATACTCCTGAGACAGATTATACTGATGATTATAATACATAGATCATCAATCATCAATAGGAGATAGTCCCGGGCGGATTCGAACCGCCGTCAACGGCTCCAAAGGCCGTTATGATTGGCCACTACACCACGGGACTACAGTTGAAATATATATGTGGTCATATGAAAAACCATCGAGTCCATTCGCAAAAACAGAGTTTTCTATATTCACTGAACGAGTTCAACCCGATCTTTACTGTAAATATATCATATAACTATGATTAGGTTACCGAAAGGATAGGCCGGTGTCTAATCAACGAGCGTTGATCATTGATATCTTTTCAAATTATCAGGAGGATACTGCACAGTGGTGCGTGAAAATGCAAAGTAAAATCCGATCTATATGTTGATTGGAAAGTAAATACTATCGAGGGGTTTAATCTGCACGTTGCTCGTTTGTATCGCTTAATTCAGTTGCAATATCAAGATAACAACATGCGTCAGTCTCAGGATCGAAACAATCGGGGCAGTCAGGGTGGCGATCGATGATCGTGTCAAGTCGCTCAGCGACAAGTTCATCAATTACTGGCTCTAGCTCATCTGCCTCTGTTCGGAATGACTCAACAGCAAGGATATTCGTGAGGAACCGCTCAATAATACAGTATGTTTCTAATGCCTCACGTGCACGCGCAATTCCCTTATCGGTGAGTGTAACACCAGTGTATTTTTCATGATCAATAAGACCACGAGTTTCAAGCTTTCCAATCATATCATTCGCGCTTGCCGGACTAATATCGAGTCGATCCGCAAGCACCCCAGTCGAGACTGGTCCGTTTTCGATTTGTTGTTCGAGGTAGATTGCTTCAACATACTGGTCTGCGGTATTCATTTGCGTTGCTCCATGAGGTTTGTGACAGCTTCAACACCCTCTGCTTCCTCAGCTTTGAGCCGCTTAAGTACATCAAGAAGTCGCTCGCGGTCGATGCTGAATGAAACATCAGAAGCCTGGATCGCTGTTAGCAGGTCATCATAAAATTTGTACGCCGTCTCTTCATTACAGAGTTGATCATAAAGCACGTCGTCAAAGTCCTCCAGTTCCGTTCGTCCATACTGCGTTTCAACGAGCGTCTCAACTGTATCGAATGCAATACTCTCAGCATCAAGCATATCAATTAATTTCTCAAGCTGGTCTCGATGACGCGCAGACTCCTTTGTAGCATCAATAAGTAATGTATTCAGGTTGTCATCGTTGTCGGTATTACCGCGAGCCGTATCATCTGGTACCGTTGTGTCGGCGGTAGTATTAATCGACTGACGATGTTTGGTCGCCCGAGCTTCGACGACCTCCTCAAGAACAATCCCAATCTGGAGTAATCGCACAAGTTGTCGGTCGGAGTCAACGCGTTGACCAACGCTCACGGATCTCTCCATGTTATATTGCTTATTACATTAGTTCTACGCTGAATCATATTGTCCAGATAGGTGGTTAATCCCTTAACAGTTGTTGACACAATTAACAACAATCGGTGATATAGTTATTATTGAAATAGATGTAGACACGGTCATAGATATACAGGAATGAGCGTGACTGCACCATGTGGAATCTTCTATGCGTCTATTAGTCGACACGGTCTCATGCGATAGATTAGCGAAATAATGATAAAAAACCGCGACGTAATTAATGTGCGCTACTCAAGCCGGTCCGAAATCAACTGTTGAAGATCGTCACGGAACTCGTCGACTGCAATCTCTTCAAGCACAGGAACAAAGAATCCCTCAACAAGCATATCCCGGGCAACACCTGGATCGATTGCCCGTGAAGTCATGTAGAATAGGTCCTCTTCATTAACCTGTCCAACAGTCGCTGAGTGTGATGCCTCGGTGTCGTGGTTGTTAATGATCAATTTTGGCGATGCATCTGCTTCGCTCTCGTCTGAGAGCATCAGTGTGTTTTCACGCTGATATGAGCTTGTACTCCACGCATCGCGACCGACATCTTGAACACCTTCATATACCGACCGCGCCTCATCGTCAAGAACACCTCGAGTCACCAAGTCTGCAGTTGTGTGTTCAGCCATATGCCAGACCCGAGCATTGACGTCAAAGTGTTGGTCTTCGTGACCGAAGAATGCACCAACAATCTGAGATTCAGATGAATCCCCATTAAGATTGGACTCGACATCACTACGAGTCAGTCGAGACCCGAGATTTCCTTCGATCCAATTGACCGTCCCGTATGTGCTAACATCTGCTCGTTTGAGGGTGTAACTGTATGTATTGTCCTCAAGCGTCTGCAATGACCCATACTGTACGTACGAGTTCTCTCCAGCAGCTATTTCAACCAAGTTTGAGAAGTATCGCGAATCAACATCAACAGATGCTGAACCGGGTTCAATACTCTCAAGAATCGTTACTGATGAGGACGGCTCACTGATGACAAGGGTGTGGCTGAATAATGACCGTGAATTCATCTCCGCACGTACCTTCACGTCCTCAGCATCGACACCCTCTGGGACATAGACGACAGTCCCCGTGGTGAAGAGTGCCGTCGAGAGTGCTGTCAGGTAATTTTCATCGAATGCAACTGTTGATCCAAATGCAGATTCAACAACATCGGAGTGTGTGTCAACTGCTTCTGCAAATGGCAGTACTTTGACTCCCTCGGCGGTAACACGAGAGGTTTCATCGCTTTGATTAAGCGGGTCAACCAGTGTTTCGAAGTCGAGAGATTCTAGATCCGTCCAACGACGCCCTGGTGTCTTGATGACGTCTGGAAGGTCGAGACTCTCGAGTGACTCCAGCGCTTCAAGCCGCGTCTGAAGAAGCCATTCTGGTTCATCTCGCCGTGATGAAATTTCGCGAACCGTATCCGCAGAGAGATCCGCAGGGAGTTGTGTACTCATTATTACCCGAGACTACCTTCCATCTCAAGTTCAACGAGTCGATTCAGTTCGACCGCATACTCGATTGGGAGCTCTTCAGTAATCGGCTCAATGAAACCTGAGACAATCATCTGTTTTGCATCATCATCATCAAGACCTCGGGATTGAAGATAGAACACATCCTCATCTCCAATCTTCCCAACTGTAGCTTCGTGAGCAACATCAACAGATGACTCATTGATCTCCATATATGGCATCGTGTCAGACGTTGACTCATTGTCAAACATCAGTGCATCACATTCAACAGCTGTTGAGGAGTTCTCAGCGCCGTCTGCAATGTGAACAAGTCCGCGGTAGTTCGTTCGACCACCATCTTTCGAAATTGACTTTGACTCGATGGTTGACTTCGTCTCAGGAGCGTTGTGATAGACTTTCGCACCAGTATCAATATCCTGACCGTCACCGGCAAACGCAATCGTAATATGGTTATCAGATGCACCACGACCCTTCAACACAGATGACGGGTACAGCATCGTTGCCTTTGATCCCATTGATCCGGAAATCCATTCCATCCGACCTTCAGACTCAACGATTGCTCGTTTCGTATTGAGATTATACGTATTCTTTGACCAATTCTGGACAGTAGAGTATTGAACGTGAGCATCTTCGCCGACGAAGACCTCAACACCACCAGCATGAAGATTGAACGCAGAGTATTTTGGTGCTGAACAACCTTCGATGTAGTGGACTTCTGCACCATCTTCAGCAATAATAAGTGTGTGCTCAAACTGACCCATACCCTCGGAGTTCATGCGGAAGTATGCCTGTACAGGCATCTCAACAGTAACGTCCTCAGGTACGTAGACAAATGATCCACCAGACCAAACAGCGCCGTGAAGCGCAGCGAACTTATTATCGCTTGGTGGAACAGCCTTGGTCATGAAATGTTCTTTGAGCTTCTCAGGATGCTCTCGAACAGCCTCATCCATATCGCAGAAGATGACGCCTTTTTCTTCCCACTGTTCTTGCATATTTTGATAGACAACCTCGGACTCATACTGTGCACCAACACCTGAGAGTGCATTTTTCTCAGCTTCTGGAATCCCGAGCTTGTCGAAAGTATCCTTAATATCATCAGGAAGTTCCGTCCAATCATCAACACCAGCGCGAACGTCAACGTCTGGTCGGATGTATGGGACGATTTCTTCGACATCAACCTCGCTCAGATCAGGTGCTTCCGGCCAACTTGTCGGCATTGGCATCGCGTTGAATTGCTCAAGCGCACGGAGTCGGCGCTGGAGCATCCATTCAGGTTCGTCTTTATCCTCAGAGATCAGTCGGATCGTCTCTTCGGTAAGTCCTTTTTCAGTTTTGAACGCTGAGGATTCCTCTTTCTTAAAGTCAAATCGTGCTTCGGTGTCAGTATCTTGTAAGTGATCTTGTTCAGAACTCATTGTTATATGTCAAGTGCTGCATCGGTATTAGTGTTGATATCGCTCGGCATTCGCATCGTCTGATCGGTTTTATGCTGTCTCATAAACTTCTTTCCGGACCCAATCATACCCATCATCTTCGAGTTGTTGTGCAAGTGACGCATCGCCACTTTTTGCAATTTTTCCGTCAAGCATGATGTGAACGTGATCGGGCTCAACATAATCGAGAATTCGTTGATAATGCGTAATCTGGAGAATTCCTGTACCTTGCTCATCGCGAAGTGCATTAATTCCCGAGGAGACATCCTGGAGTCGATCAATATCAAGTCCAGAATCGATCTCGTCAAGCACTGCAACAGCAGGTTCAAGAATTGCTGCTTGAAGAACTTCATTCTGCTTTTTCTCACCACCAGAGAAGCCAGCATTAAGATATCGCTGCATAAACTTCTCATCCATATCGAGAAGCTCCATTTTTTCATTGAGGAGCTGTTGGAATTCAGCAACGCCAATTTCGCCATCGTCAGTCGGACCCTCCATTGGTGAACTCTCATATCCTGCCGCATCATCGGCATCGAGTTCTTTTTCTTCTTCAGCCTCGTCCTTGGCTTCGTCTTCGTCTTCCTCAAAGAGCTCTTCGCGCTCATCGAGCTTGGCATTCAACGCTGTCCGGAGGAAGTTCGTCATCGTGACGCCCTCAATTTCGACTGGGTACTGGAAACCAAGGAAGATACCAAGTGCAGCCCGTTCGTTCGGTTCGAGATCAAGGAGATTCCATGTTCGATCCTCATCACCTATTTCAATGTCCTCTCCAAACTCATTTTCTTCAAGTTGTAACAGCACTTCACCACCGGTTACTTCATATGATGGATGACCGGCGATGACTTTCGCTGCTGTTGATTTTCCGGAGCCGTTCGGCCCCATTAATGCGTGTATCTCGCCAGAGTTGACTTGAAGATCAACGCCTCGAAGGATTTGTTCACCATTCTCTTCTGCGACACGTGCTTGTAGGTTATTAATTTCCAGTGTTGCCATTTTGATGTCGTTACCTCCTACTCTAACGATGACGCGTGTCACCCATAATGGTTACGGATTTACCAGTGCACAATTTCTCTGAGAGAAAAATTATTTGTATAACACCAAAACCCCGGATAATATAGATGCGAATATTGAATTATACTTTCGATGATCATACCGATATATACTCGCTTTTGAGAGGCTGGCGTGTTAATCTGTGAAATTCAATAAAATCACGCCTTTTTATGTACTAGATAATCGATAATATCGATTTGTGTTGTATGCGTCTTGATGCACTCATATATCATATCCGAGTACATTTTATGTAGAATGTCCAATGAGCATCAGACAGTATAATTCCTGAAATTACCACGGAATGAATGATATTCAAATAAAGTTGCCAAGACCGGTTTGTTCCTGTCCAGATTTTATTTCATTCCATGACATACCGAGGGCCTCAATGATTCGTTCGATAGGTCCCTTCAGTGTCTTTTCAAGCATAAGATCCCAGTCAACGGCAAACGCATCAGGGATTTGATCTTCATACTCAAAGCAAATGACATCAGGATCACGTTTAAACTCACGATAGAGACCATGACGCTGCGGGTCGAATTTACTGTCAGTCTCCATCTCACGGAACCATGATGGGTGAACCTTTCGAAGATACACACGCTTTGGTTTTGACCCTCGGCCGAAGTTTGTGCCCAAGAATTCATTCGCATACTTTGCCCCACGTACTTGTGCAGTTGCTGTGTCATATGATTCTAAACGTTTACCAATCCCACCAGGGATACCAATATCTTCAAGCGGAACATTGCCAGATTCGAAATCATTGATAATATCGGTTAAGTATTCACTGATGCTGTCTGTCCCCTCGCCATGGACAATCATCTCAATGACACGACGCTGGACCTCTTTCGTAATCGGTGCAATATCTGATCGCTTATACTCAAATCCAGTGATATCAATATCGTCGACATCTTTTCCTTCCTTCCAGACAATGTGACCTGCATATCGTTTTTTCTTGCCAGCTTGGAAGAACCGTCGATAAAGTTTTTCAAACTCAATTTCAAATCGATGTCGAACTGCATCGAGTTCTTCGCGAGCAAATTCATCATAGGAGTCGTTGATATATTCTTCAACCTCAAATGACTGCTCAATCGCCTCCTGCTCGGTTATATCATCGCCAAGTTCCAACATCACTGAGTCGGTATTATGTAGCACAAGCCCACCGAGTCCATCAACGAAGTTCTGGTTTGTTGCGACACTAAGATCATATACATATCCAGAGTGGGTTGTCTCAGTGAGAGTAGGAGTACACCCAGAGGGTGACGAATTATTGATGTGTATCGTGTATGCACCTTTTGTATCTTGCTTCGATATGGTGTACGACTGCCCACACTGTGTAAGCAACATCGACACACCGGCGGCGAGTTCACGATTAGTGGTGATAAACTCATTTTCCAGTAATATCGGCTTATTACTCTTCTGGGGACGTCCCGACACGCCATCCGATTCGGGGGTGGACTCTGCTTGTATTAGATGCCGTATAAACAACGATTGTTCAGCAGCTGGAAGATGATACACAATCGAAGGAATTTGTTTGGTATGTGCTGGATGACCAGCGAACGCGCTGATGAGTGCCGTAGCGAGTGTCGTCGGTATATGACACGTAAATCCTGAATCAACAGTGTTAGTATTGCTTTCGGCATCTACTGTGATACTAGGTGTGATATGTGTGAATAACTGATCAGCATCTGCCGCACAGGTTTTTAATGCTGATTCTTGTGGTCCTGTGATATGTAGACACCGTCCACGTTCAGTTGTCGTAATTGTCGATTCACTCCAGTCGGACAGATAGACGGCAAGAAAGCGAATAAGTGCATGCCCTGTATCACTGCTTAAATCGATATATCGTGGAATTGTAGGTATCGAATCATCTCTATGTTGTTGCTTATCTGTAGTGTCAATCCAGACATATTCGTCATTGGCGTGAATGCAATCTGCAGATGGAAGCCATTTGTCGGGTTCAGTATCACTTCCAATCTGTGCTTGTGTGTCTGTCGTCAATGTCTGATATATATCGATTGTTTCGACTGTCTTGACCGGGGCTATATTTGGGATTGGAAGCGGCTCATCAACATTTTCGGGAGATGTTTCGACATATCCTCCGTCATCAGCAGTGATATAAGAATGATCACGAGTTGTTGTTGATTCACCATACTCATGCTGAAGCGTGAGGATTTCTTTGTCTGTTTGATGACGAATTATTTGATCAATTGGTTGCCACTCCGTCTCACCAGTATCACTTAGCGACAGTGCTTCCCACTGGTCGAGGTGACGTCGTTCCTTTGGAAATTCAGAATTCCCACTCGGTGCCCCATCTGCAGTGAGACGTATGTTTTGTTCTGGTGCTGTCGCCTGCTCAAACAGCAATTTAATCGGAACGATCTGGATATAATCGCTTGGATCTCGAACGACAACCGGACGGTCACCAGTGACGCTATCTCCATAAATAACGCTCTTATCGAGATCACTTGCCGCATCAGCGGTATGTTCAATCACATCTCTTCCAGTTGCAGTCACCGCTGCTCCCATCTCTTTATCATACAGTCGGAAGCGGTCCCAGCCAAGAACACCATATAACGAATTACCAGTCCATTGGAACGTCCCGTTCCGTCCAGCTAGAAGTGTCTGATTGTCCGCAACAGTGACACAGTAAACTCCGTCCTCAGCAGTGCTTTGCCGACCACTGTGAGTCAAAGTAAACTCGGGGTTCGCCGTTTCAGTACACTCAATTCGCCACGATTCATCATTGATATAATCATAACGTGCGACAATCCCAATATGGACGCATAGCCGGAGGATATCATCACGCAGATCTTCACTTGAGGTATGATACTGGTATGAATCATCATTCTTGACGCCAGATCCATTGATAATCGCATCGAAGAATGCTCGCTTTTGACTTGCAGAAGCATCGAAAATGAATTCAGGAATATGCTTGTTCTTCTCCGTGCGCCCACAGGTTGTGTCAAACAATTCAGTCCAGACATGACTGACAAAATGTATTTTTTCATTATCGGCCTGCCAGTCAACGCCCAATTCATCAAGCAGCATCGTGAGTTGCGTCCGTGCTTTTGCATTCGTCTGTGAGAGTTGCAGGTAAACTCGGTCGGAGCCGTTCTCAGTACGTGATACCCTTCCAGTAGCGACATACCAGCCAATAAGCGAAACGAATGTATCAGAGTCAACACGACGTGTCACATTGTTGTGATTGATATCCGCTGTGGCTGCAGTGGTCATTCCTCCATCAGAAAGGACATTATAGGTGTCAGATTGCTCTCGAAGTAGAGCTATCAGATCAATATACGCACCGAGTGAGTCAGTATGGTCGACCGACCAACCATGTGGGAGTTCATATCGTGATGCTATATCAAGATTGCCAGCTTCAATGAAATCATAATCGTTTGTAGAAGTCGTATCTGTTCCGGTCGCTTCAACAAGCATCCGGTGATTTGGCGTTACACGAAAATCAATCTCATTCGTCTGAATATCAATGAGATCCCCCTGATAGTCCGGATACTCATGTGTCTGTGTAACCGGTTTTATTTCCATCTGCATTGTTTCGGGATTGAGTGAGTAGACAGAATCGCCAACAGTAAGATCACGGATGTTTCGGACACCATTCGGTGTGAGGACATTTGTGTCAGGTGTGAAGCAATTCATGATGACCTTCACAGCGGTCTGTTGTCGGTCATACTGCTCATACACTGACTCACCGGGGTCATACTCATTCCGGAGTGACTTTTTCTCCTCGCGCTCTGCGAGAAGATCATCAATCATCTCACGAATAATGCCATCTGGCGATCGTCGGAAATGAGTTCCATTCGGTGCACGGAAGGTATCACCATCATAGTTTTTTGGATCGACTTTTGTTTCCGGAGAGGCGTTGATTGTAGTCATTGCCATCGGATAGAGACTCTTCAGGTCCAGAACACCGACCATCTCTTTGACACCAGTTGCGGGATCAAAGACTGCGCCTCCCTCATAATCTTCAGCGTCAGTCCGTCCCTTTGATGGAAGGGCGAAGCGGTCATGTGCTTCATGAAGGATATAGATATCAACGGTGTCACCCGGTGTTGTTGCATCTTCGAGTTTACACCCGACAAAGGACCGCACCTCATCCCAAAAAGCAATGATATCCTGTTTTCGATCAATTTCAACACACAATTCAACATCGCGAAGATTATATTCAAGCAGTTGCTGTGGATCCTGTTCCCAAAGATCACCGATATCACCAGGATAGCGTTCTTTTCCAACATCAAGTTCGAGTTCGCCAACCGCATCTAATCGGTATGACTCTAATTCGGTGAACTGCGTCCGCTTATATGCATAAAGCAAATCAAAAACGACTCGACCCTTAATGTTTGGACCACCCCACCCACTTCGCCATACCTCATCAATCCGTGAGAACCGCTCAGATGTTAGGGTATACTCAGATTGTGGGTTGATGACCTCCATTCGGTCAAGGAAATATGGTACATCAAAGTCATCGCAATTATGAACTAAGCAATCATCAGCAACAAAATTGTGTGTTGTTGTTTCAATATCGTATGTTGTTTCAGTCCCGTTGAGAGTTATCGCTTCAATTTCGACAAAGACGTACGCATTCCAGTCATCATCATAATCACTGCTGTCAGGTTGGGCCGCGTAGGATTTATTTTGAGGTCCATCATCGCTAAATTGTCGTATGTTAGCTTCATCTCTACTCAGACCAATCGAGGATGCCTGTGAGTGTTTTAATGAAGAATCACAGACAGTATCGATCTGTGTTTTGACATAGTCAATGGTATCTGAACAGCGCAGACGTGGAAGAATGGCATCAGATAATCGCTGGAGGTCACACGCGTTGTTCGCGATGTGGACAGCATCTGCTTGGTGTTGTGCGTAGATGCCAAGACGTCTATATAATCGTGCATACCACCTGGCAATAGAGGCGGACTCTGTTGTAATCGTGAGGTTTGATGAAGTAGTTTCATCCGTTTCACTGCCATCGAGTGTCCCTGCAAGGAACTGTGCGATATGTGATTTCGGCATCTCATAGATTGCTGAAAAGTCAATTGCATGAGCACCAGGACTGACTAACCCTCTTAGAGAGCTAATTACCTCGGTGAGAATCGAATCGGACTGATGCTGAGTATTAGCAGGACTGGGGCTACTCAAGACTGAATCATCAATTAGTGTAGCCTGTGAAACTGGTGTAATGCCATCCTGCCGTGGTGTTATTCGATTATGTAGCACACGCCCGATAGCATACAGGTCCTGTTTAGTAACAGTGCGGTTCAGGTCAAGCGTATTATTAGTTGTCTCATTACGCTGCTTTTGATCTCCACCGTCTGCCATTGAGAGTGTAGCGGTGTGAGCTATTGACTCTCGGGGATTCGATGAGTGGATATTCATCGATCTTCCAGTGGAATCCAACGCATCCACTTCTAACGTATCTATAATGTTAGCGGACTCAGAGGAAAGCAAATTATTGATTATTGGAATAGTCGGATCATCAACCGGCAATTGTCGTGGTTTGAGCACATACTCTCCTTGTTCAATATCACTGCCGCTCTTCCAACCAACAGTGTTGCTGTCGCTGATCATGATCCGATGATCACCAGAGGATCGAAGAGACGTACCATCTGCGAGAGAGAATTCATAGATCTCTCTTTCGCTCTTCCATTTGTTCGTCACTGTTGCGGTCACTGAGCGCTGATCGGTTGTACCGATAACATTATCACCAATCTCGACTGCATGAATTTCCGTCTCAGTTCCATCAGCCATCTGAATCCGAGCGTCCGATGGAAGACAGTTCCAGCCGGTTAAGATGTCGGGATCGGTCTGCTCAATATATGAGACGAATGCATCAAGCATCGCATCCTCGCGGTTGAATGTTCGAACATCAGCAGTTGTGTCTGAGCGAATTGCATCATCCCGATCGAGCGAATCGGGTGGATCAGTATCCTCTGCCGCATTTGGTGCGTTATAAAGCCATGTGATATATTCATCACGCTCGGAGTCATGACTCGTTAGACAGACAATTGGTTCCTCACCATCCTCAGGAAATCCTGACCGGTCATCAACCTCAATATCAAATGTATTGACACGAAGATTTGCCTCAACATCAACGGGTTCAATTTCAGTATGAGGAATCTGAATCGTCTGTGGTTTATCAGCAAGCCGTCGCGCTGGGACTCGAATGCCACTTTTGATATCTTTATCAATCAATAGTCGATTTGGAAACAGAATATCTGCTTCATAATGATCGAAGTCATCTCTGATCTGTCCAACATCTCGCGGCGTTCGTGTGCAGATCTTCGTCAGTTCCTCACCACGGATACTCTCATATCCTGATTCGGTCCGTGTAATTGCATCATTATCAAGTAAGTCATCATTAAGCGATTCGGTTGGTGCATAAAAATATGGCTCAAATCCAAGCACTCGTACATGATGAGCAGTATCATCAGCCGTCCGTCCGAAAATATGGACAACGGGATATTCTTCATGACCAGCACGCTCAACGCTATAGTTGACTTGCGTGACAAGTAACTCAACGCTCCCATCTGCATCAGGAAAGCGGACCTCATCAGCGTCGACAATTGCAGAGACATGCTGTGTATCTTTACCAGCCACCGCAAGGGCCTCTGCATCGGGCCGGGCGTTGGATGTGCCGGCACCGCTATCAGCGGCATCACTCCAGTTGTCTGAAAGCCCTGCCTGTTTCATGTCGATTGTTTTGGCACTGTTGGCTAAAAACTTCGGCATTTATCGATCCAGTGTATACACCAGTGACGTTGTCGGTCGGTTTTTGAGGTTAATTTACAGTGCAGTAACAACTGCTAGTCTGGACTTACCAGCAGATATCTATCGAGTGTGTATATTGAACTGCCACAGGTGACCCGTGGCGTCCGCGTGTTATCCCACATTAGTAATTCACTCTGCACTTGTCGTTGGGTCCGTGTGGAAGCAGTAATGTCCGAATACCCGCATTATGTCCGTGGAGATGAAAGTTGGCGGCTTCACTCCCGCTCAATGCAACTAGACTCATAATGTATTACAGCTTTTGATTATAGGTGCGTGGACATTGTGAAGCAGTTATCTTGGCTTTCGTACTGAAAAACTCGGGTTCTGGCAGATTGAAACTATGTATTGTGAGAGTAGCGTACGCGACTTATCTACAGATTAACAGGCAGAGTGCCTCGGGGCTTGACCCCGAGGGTGAATGCCGTCACTATATGCCACAAATTTAAATATTTCTAGCGTTGGTATGGCGACAACCACCAGAAACAACCCATCAAAGTATGGAAATGAAGACCTCATTTCCTTCGCTGGTCGTTTGACAGTTTGGAAATGTGGCCGCTCTCAAAATCCGCTACTATGGTGGTGCGACGGGGGTTTCAACGGGCAGAGTGAAGCCGCCGACCTCCACGGACTCCTCGCGGAGTTCGGGTGTTAATTCCAGCCGACCCCTCACGGGGAAGGTCGGAGGGAATTAAATTCGCCTGCGGGTGCTGTGCAGACCCCAAACGGTGAAGCCTCGGGGCTTGACCCCGAGGTACTTCACGGGTCAACTGACCAGTGAAACTCTTGCTATACTCCTTAGAAAGATATCTGGATAGCACCGATTAGTATAAGTCATGCCATACTCTACCAATTAACACGATGTCCGACCATGCGGACTCCGAACAGACGGATGAATCGCCGCCTGTACCAGCGCGAGTGGGTGAAGCAAGAGGACTCGACGATGTCGAATCATATGAAGTTGACGACGGGATCGTATTCTATGACCCACAGAACCCTCTTGCATGGGTTGAGACGTCAGAGACGATTACACTCAGTGAATACTGCTGATTAGTTTTGAGCGTTACATATATTAACTAAACTAAATTCGCCTGTTGGGTGCGGTGCAAAGCTCCGAATGGTGAAACATGGAGGCTTGCCCCTAGAGTACTTCACAGCGGAGGTTTTGCCGAAGGAACTCCTTTTGATTCCTCGGATATTTCTATGTGTATGCCATTTGATAGTGATGAGTGGCCTGACGAACCAACCGAATATGACCCAGAGTCACGGTGGGGGGATCCAGAGAATGATCTTGTCTCGATTCCATCGGTTGATATTCCTAGTACGAAAACGACAGGTGAAGAGTCCGGATTAGCAGCGTCAGGAGAAACGATTAGTGGTAAGCAAGCACGGTTTTTCATCGTGGCTGTTGTGTTTGCGAATATCGCGGTAGCTGGAATTGGAATCGGGATCCTTCTGATTGGGTTTCGCGGTCAGTGGAGTTGGGGTAGTGGTAGTATTGCTCTTGGTCTCATTACATCGTATCGAACATACCGGTTAACCACCCGGTACTATGATTATATCGGTGATGCAAACAATGACGACACCAACCCTGAAGAGACTACTACCACCACTCAGCCTATCTCAACGGCAGATGATCATGCGCGCAAGGTCGATGATCAAGCCAATAATAAAGATGGCAGTTCCTGAACTACCCTGCCCTACCGCGCTCGGGGCTCCCCGCCCCTCGCTTGGTGAGGACAGGGCTCCCTGTCTCTGTGTTGGAACTTGTTCCCGACGTGGACACAGCGGTTCCAGACTCCGCAGGCGATTTCCCTTCACAGGTGGTTCGGAGTGTCCCACTCCTCCCAGATGGACACTCGGCCACAACGACGGTGCGCGCTTCTTGTCGCGCTTGAACACTGTTACTGTTAGAGACCTGTCTCTTACCCACAAATCGAGTCAGGATTGTAGCGGAGCGGGATCGGCGAGCACGACTGAAATCCTCGGCATCTACAGTTTCAACACCTCTTTGGAACAATTGTAGTGGAGTTGATTACCGGCGTTCTATAACCCCCACAGCCGATATCACTGTCTGAGTCGCTTCTCGCCTCGATTTTTTGCGTTCAAAATACCTCTGAGAGCGTCTGAAACGCCCGGTTACGACTCCACGAACCTATGGGTAAGAGACAGTGTTAGAGACATGGTGAGCATCGTACTACCAGACTCACCCGTGTGGGTAGTAAAGTAAACGTAGCGATGAACGCGCAACCAAACTATGCGGCACTGTATCCCCTCCCTACGCCCTCACTCTGTTCGGGCGTTGAGGAGGGGCTTAGCGCCTCAAATCAACTAAAATTGTGGGCTCTTTCCCTGGATACAGATGGATGTACTGAAGTCGGGATTTCATGTTGAAAATTATCCTTGTGCGCGAGTCCAACAGATGAGTGAGTCGGGTATAGATAGATAGTCAGATGATTCGGATTCGGAAACGATACTCATATTTGTAATAATTGAGATATATATTAACATTTGAATTCGGATATGAGGTGTTTGATTATTTGCAATTCGAAATGAGATGTTTTGTCAGATGGGTTTATACTGTCTCATTGATTACCTATTGTGAATGCGGACTGTCTATCATGCTGATGGCACTCAATATTTGCTGTGCAAGGAGTCAAGTGAGTCAAGTCTCATCCGCGATCCACGTTCAGGTGAGGAAAAATACGTCTCAAATGAGGAGTTAACGATTGCCGACACAGATGATTCACCGCTTGTTGCTGCTGCAAGTGGAGTCCCAGAGACTGTACGAACCGTGCTTATTGCAAGTCATGGCGAGGATGCACTCGGACTATTGATTGAACTCACGGATCGGGAGGGTCTCAGCGTCGTGAGTATGCTCGATGCATACGATTACTGCGAATCAGAACTCAATGGGCAACTTGCTGAATTTCGCGCTGCAGGACTCATTACTGAGATAGAAATATATGGTGAACGTGGATATGGACCAACAGAAATGACTAAAACCGCAATTGAATCACTTCGGTCGATTTCAAAATAATCACAGGTGGTCGTTCGTGAGGCGCCGGAGATGCGGAATAAACCACTCAGTTATTAGTATATAAGCGATCCAGATTTTTTTATTGCGGTGTTTTATTTGAGCTTGCAGCGCTGATCGCCGCCCGCTGTGGGTCATCAATCCGCGTGATTGATGATCGATTGCTTGTTGGGTCTTTTTTAACTGTCACAAGATGATCTGCCGCCGCAATGAGTTCTTTATCATGACTCACAATCAGAATCTGTGCGACGCCACGACGCTGCATATCCTTGATAAGGTCGACAAGTCGACCAACATGTCCGGAATCAAGGAATACAGTCGGCTCGTCTAATATAAGTGGTGGCATCGGTGCTGTTCCGTCGATGCCCTCTGCTAATAGTCGATAGATTGCACAACGTAATGAAAGATTAAATAGTGCACGTTCACCACCTGAGAGTTGCTCTGGATTGAGAGCAGTTTCATCCTTCTGGAAGATAGTCAACTCATATGCATCATCAAGTTGGATTCGAGAATAAGCGTCATTATCGTATATAAGCATAAATACCTCATTTAGCATCCGCTCAAGCGTTTCAACATTTTGCTTACGGAGGTCGGCTCTCAGTTCTCGATATGTTGATGAAAGGGTTTCAACTTGCTCATGAAGCGTCTCAAGCGCACTAACGCGATCATTAATTGCTGTATGTTTTTCCCGAAGCTCAGCCAAATTTTCAATTTCTCCACGGACACTTCCAATTTGACTTTGGATATTGTCACGCTTGTCGCGTAATTCATCAAGTTTCTCAGAAACATCCTCAAGATATGAGACCGCTTCTTCATGATTGTTCTGTGCTTTTTCAATTCGTGCTTCGTTGACATCCGCAGTGAGTTCTGCATGACGGTCACGCTTCGCTTGGAGATATTCACGGCGCTCATCATTTCGATCTGCGATTTCCTCACGTCGCTCACGGAGGCGCTCGATCTCTGCTCTTATGTTCTCAATTTCTGATTGAATTTCCGCAAGATTATCCAATTGATCGCGAGCATTATTGATTGTCTCTAGCTTTGATTCCAATGTAGCCACTTTTTCAGCTTCTGAATCAGCATTTGACATCTGTGTTGCTGCCGCATCCCGTTTTTCATCCGCTTCTGTCTCAAGCTCGCCTGCATTCTCGCGGAGTGATGCTGCTGTCTCGGTCTGCTCATTGACCGCTTCACGCGCGTCTGCAATCCGTTCACTTGCGAGAGATTTTCGTTCTTTGAGAGTCTCAAACTGTCGTTCAGATTCAACGAGGGACTCAGCGGCTTCAATTTTATTATTTACTTTATTCTGTTTTGTTTCAAGTTGACTGAGACGCTCAGTAAGCGTTTCAATCTGCACGTCATACTCGTCAAGTGCCTCAACATGTGGTGATTCCTCAATTGGCTGTTCACATGTTGGGCACTTACCAGCTTCTTGAAGCGTCTGTGCTTCATTACGGCGGTCTTGGACGGTCGAAAGTGATGCACGAGTAGACGCAAGATCATTGCGGATGTCATCATGCTCTTCTTGAAGCATTTCAAGATACTCTGTCGCTTTACCTAGAGTTGCCGGCGAATTATTGAACTGCTCACGCACCGACGTCATTTGCTCTTCGATGTCCGCTTGAGCTTTTTGTTGAGTTGTAATTTGTTCTTTCGCCTCCGTGACCGCGGTTTCTGCTTCTGAAGCCTGTTCTTGGAGCTCATCAGCGCGCGATTCAAGTTCATCAACCCGCTCAGTTAGCCTCTCAGCTTGGTTTTCAAACATTGTTTGCTGCTGTCGTGCTGTCTGCAATGAGTCACGAATTGAGGACTCCTTATCATCAAGAGTAGACCGACGTGCTGCGAGCGTGTCTGCATCAGCCGATGTAACCTCAGCAGATGAGAGTGCATCAGTACGCGCTGACGAGAGTGTCTCCACCTGTTCAGTCTTTGTTTCAATTGCTTCACGAAAGTCTGCGCGGGTCGACTCATCTTCTTCGATGGTCATGCGAAGATCGTCGATTTCGGCTTCTAGTTCTGTGAGTTCCTCTTGTGTTTCTTCATGTGACGTTAGAATCTCTTTGGCGTTATCTCGGGTTTCTTGAGCCCGTATTTTATTCTCCTCATATCGTTCAATTTCTGCATCGATATCTGCTCGGGCAGCCTCATATTCATTGAGCTTTTCATGCAAATTGGCGTCCTCTTTTCGCTCGATTTGTGTTTTAATCTCGGTTTGAGCACCACGTTGCTCAGAAAGAATGTCCTCAACGCCAAGTCGGGCATCGGACGCACGCTCACGATACATCTCAAGTCGACCAAGTTGAAGAAGATCGTCAATGATTGCCTGTCGCTGCGTCGGAGTTGCATTAATAAGTTTATTTACCTCCCCTTGGCGCACATACGCACAGTTAACAAAGGCTTCAGCGTCCATCCGAAGAATATCGGTGATAAATGCTCTGACGTCGGTCGCTCCATCAATTTCTATATCCGGACCATCAAGTGTACATTGAGCTGTCTGTATTCGATCGCCACTTCGCCGGAGTCGCCGCTTGATATGATATTGTGATCCAGCATGTGAAAAAGTGAGTTCAATCGTTGCATCATCTTCATCAGTTGTGACAATGTCATCAAGCGTTTCATCAAGTGCACGTGCACCATAAAGTGCAAAAAAACAGGCCTCGAGTAATGACGACTTCCCGCTGCCATTTAGTCCATGGATGATTGTCACACCGTCTTGGAGATCTAAACTCGCGTCTGCGTACGGCTTAAAATGCTCGAGGGTAATATGATCAAAGCGCATCTAAAAATCCTCCATAGTGAATTGACTTGATGCAGAATTAGATTCGTCAGTTTCAGATGTATCCGATTCATCGTCAGATAGCTCTGTTTCTTCAGTTCTATCTATACTGGGCTCTGCATTTGAGTCTGAACCGATGTTCGCGGTTGTGTCTGTGTCTGTATTTGCATCTTGGGATATATTTGTGAAACGGTTGGTATCCGCGATAATATCCATGTTTTCATCGTTCGACATATCATCTGAGTCAATCTTGATATCTGTATCGTCATCTTTGACCGTCGATTGTGGCTGTTGGACAAACGGTGTATGATTTTCCGTTTCTTTATTCGATGATGGTGGGTTCGTTGTGTAATCAGCCGACGATATCGATGAATCTGACTGTGTGCCTTCGGGACTTGTCGGGGTTGTTTTGTTAAATGTGTTTGTGTCTGCTGAAGATGTTTGAGTAAATGCATCAAGTGACTCGTTAGTTAGTAGCTCTGAGATTTCCTCAGTGACTGTATTTCGGATATTCGAATCAGAAATGCTATCTGAACGAATCATGGTATCAATGTCGTGTGCTGCAGTCGAGAGATCAAGCTCTCGGATTCGTTGTTCAACAGCAGCATCTGGGTCGGCAAATGAGACAGTGGTATCTATATTCCCCTCTTCAGGATGCTCACGGCGATCAGTAACACGAGCAACGAGTGCACCATGGTCAGTCGCGAACGTCTCAATCGTGGCTGGCGGAACGGAGTCACCGTCACCAGTAATTTCAATGACAACAACAGCATCGCCAAGGTCGTATTCACGAAGGCGGTCACAGACCCGCTCAGCTCCCTCGCCTGTGGCAAGATCAACAGAGACGAACACAAATGGGCGCGTTTCGAGACTTCGACGGCGAATATCAACGTCAGTATCGAATGTAACAAGATTATATCCGCGGGCAGATTCCTCAACTGTACTTGTTCGTTCTGTGGAACCACAGTAAGTTACCCAAGCGTCCTCAACCGTCTCAACGCCGGGAGCATGGTTATCTCCAAGCAGCAATGCATCAAAATCAACTGATGCAGTCGTGAGCACCGTTTCTGTCTCCCAGTCTGCGTGTGCAAAAGGGGTGAATAGTCCGTGGCTAACAAGGGCGGCGTGAGTAGCCTCATGTGGGTTAAATTCATATGTAAGTTCCTCTCGTCGAGATGGTGGAACGTGATCAAGCCCATAGAGTGCAAGATTATCATTGATGTATCGCGGTGAGTTATCAAGTCGTTCAGCAAGTCCAAGTCGCTCAAACAAATCAAGCCATTGTCCGTGACGAGTCGATTCGTGATTGCCAACAACAGCAAGAAATGGAATATCAGCCTCGCGCAAATCTCGAAGGATATCAATTGTTCCAAGAAGATCTGTCAGCGATGGGCGGCGGTCATGAAAGAGATCACCTGCATGAATAACCGCGTCGACATCAGCATCGCACGCGTCAGTAATGACTTGGTTAAATGCATTAAGAAAGTCCTCGCGTCGTATTTGCGAGTGGTACTGTTGGTACCCGATGTGGGTGTCGCCGGTATGAATCACCCGCGTCATTTGGTGATTTATTATATCGTTGCGCCTAAAACGGTTCCGTGAGTGCGGGGAAATCACGACTGCACATTATAATTATAATTTTGGGTAATAAAAATAGATAATATGTGTTTCTTCTTAGACATATACTCAACTGGTTGACTGGTTGTATAAACCGTATTATTTATGATGAATGTATACAGAATATCTGGCAATGCAAAAACCATTATTGGTTACAGATTTCCTTGACCGGGCACGCAGATATTATGGCGACTGCGAGGCGGTTGTCGGAACCGATGGAAGTCGATATACGTATGATGAGCTTGGGACCCGCGCAGATGGATTTTCCGCAGCGCTTAGACGGATGGGTGTTGAAAAGGGTGATCGCGTTGCAGTGCTCGACCCAAACACTCATTATCATCTTGAAGCCGCATACGGAACATTCCAAATCGGAGGTATCCATACACCGCTTAATTATCGACTTATTGCTGAGGATTATGAGTATATCCTCTCAGATGCTGATGTTTCCGTTGTCTACGCTGATCATGAGTATGCTGAGAAAATTGATACAATTCGAGATGACGTGCCAACAGAGACGTTCATTACAAATGATATTTCAGAAACAAACACTGAGGGTAAATGGCACGAATTTGATGATATTATCGCTCAGTCGACCGAATATAGCCGTCCAAGCATGAGTGAGGATGAAGTTGTAACAATAAATTATACGTCTGGAACCACCGGTGACCCAAAAGGAGTCTGTCGCACGCATCGAACGGAAACGCTGCATGCACAGTATGTTTCAATACATCAACAAATTTCTGACGGCGATGTATATCTTTGGACACTCCCAATGTTTCATGTCAATGGGTGGGGGCACATATATGCTATAACCGGACTTGGAGGAAAACACGTCTGCACCCGGGGTATTGATGCCGAATGGATTTTTGATACAATCAGATCTGAGGACGTATCATATCTTTGTGCTGCTCCGACGGTGCTGAATATGTTAATGGATCGGTATGATAGCGAGGGTGGTGTGAAAACAACTGGTGATGCATCAGTGCGTGCAGCAACCGCGGGTGCTGCACCACCAGAGGCAACAATCAGGACGGTTGAGGAAGAGTTTGGCTGGGATCTCCTGCATGTGTATGGCGCGACTGAAACAGGACCGCTCATTACAACATCAGACGTCGATCGGCGACTTGATGATAGTGATAACCGATTTGGTTTGAAGAAAAAACAGGGAATTGGATATCTCGGGACTGAGGTTACTGTCGTTGATGAAACTGGTGAAAGGGTCCCGTGGGACGGCGAATCGATTGGTGAGATTGTGGTCCGCGGTAATCAGGTGATGGACCGCTACTGGAAGAAGCCCGAACAGACGGAAACAGCATTTAGCGATCGGATTGATGGCTATTATCACATGGGTGATTTGGCAGTTGTAGATGAGAATGGGTTTATTGAGATTCAGGATCGTAAGAAGGATATTATTATTTCGGGTGGTGAGAATATTTCAAGCATTGAATTAGAAGATACACTATTTAGTCATGAAGCTGTGAGTGATGTTGCTGTTATCCCCGTGCCATCTGAGGAGTGGGGTGAATCACCAAAGGCATTCGTTGTTCCGGTAACTGCGAACCCACAGACGTCAAATGTGAGCGAATCAGAATTGATCGAGCACTGTAAAGGGATGCTCGCGGGGTATAAAATACCGCGTGAGATCGAGTTTGTCAATGAGTTACCGCGAACCGCGACTGGGAAGATTCAAAAATATGAACTTCGCGAGTCTGAGTGGGAGGGTGAAGAACGGATGGTTGGGGAAGGGTAATTATGTATCATACGATTGCGTAATCAGAGTGTAACAGCAATTCCACAAACAATTTGCAGTCGTTATAATCGAGTGATGAGTGGCGAGGTAAATATATGTATTATGAGATTGAGCGAACGTTACGTTCATACTCGCCCGTCTCAAATCAAGAGACACGGAATGAGGCGGGATTACTTTGAACTGGATGTGACCGATGTTGCCTGGGTAGATAACGATACGGACCCCCGTGAACCACAGGTCAGGATTGATTTTGATGGTCCAACTGATGTACTTGAATCGCAATTGACAGACCCTAATGGGGAGTATCTTGATGCCGATGAGACAGACGTTGCATTCCGATTGCAGGGTTCAGTCGAGGATCCAGATGCAAGTGGTGTAGTGAGTGTAACAAACCGAATCACCGGTGATTTTATTCTTGAACTAAATGAGTCAGCTGACAGCGTCTTATCATTCATTCGAGCTGCCCGAGAATATGGTCACGACGGTAGTGTTGATACTGAGGGCGGGAGATACCGCGTTGAATTATATATCGAAGGAACTGAGGCTGTCGTCTATCATAAAGAGACATTTCTCGTATACGATGCTGATGGGAAGCTTCTTCGCTCACATAGTCTAATCCCTTCTGGTGTTGAGTTGTAATTAACTGGTGAACACCTATTGAGCTTCTTACACGACTGAAACTGTCGTTCTGCAATGTAAACATCATATGCTGAGTAGGTCCAACACCACGACCTCCGGACCGCTGATAAGCGTTCACGCGGACGAAGATATCAAACTGTAATTCGCTGTGACGATTGAGTTATCGATGGTATTGTATGATTGGATATAATGAACCAATCTGTTGAGACCATTAATTTAATTTCGTCAATTATTTTCGGCTTAAATAAATGTTTACGTATCTTTTTGTTTCTTCGGTCGTTATTTGATTCTATCAGTATCCTTTTGAGCAAAAATATCGAATTTAGTTTTGACGCTCAATGTCCATTTGACAAGAGCGTCACTGACGGACTGCAAGACTGGTGCTCTCTGCAGTCAATTGATCATGAACGGAGTCCTACACAGGTCTCCGTCTTGATCATGCACACACAACTGACTGTGGTTGCACCGATCATCACCTCCGTCATTATAATATACCGAGTCAGGTAGAATACACAGATATTGATGTGATATTCAGACTATGTTATTTGACGTCCATCCTGTGCTGAAGGGCGAGGTTTTAGGCTTGCATCTTCAATAATGCGCACATGACAGTCGACGTCCGTCAAATCCAACTTGGAAACGCAGTATTCGAGGGAAATAATAACGCATATTTATTGGACGGCAATGTCACCACGCTGATTGATGTTGGTATTGCAACCACAGAGACGCGAGCAGAACTTGAGGCTGAACTTACCACTGCTGGGGTCTCATTGTCATCAATCGATCAAATTCTTTTAACACACTGGCACGCTGACCACACAGGTCTCGCAGGAGAGATTCAGGATGTCTCAGGGGCCACAGTCCGTGCACACGCTGATGACGCAGACCTAATTGCAACTGGAAAGAATTCAACAAAACGACGAGAGGTACGACAGCAGCGACTTGAGGAATGGGGTGTTCCAGCAGCAAAGCAAGATGAGTTACTATCGTTTCTTGATCGGTTCAACGGGATCGGTGGTGAATCAGTTGATGTCGACCCCGTGACCGATGGAGAAACGATCTCTGCTGGAGATATCGAATTGACAGTCAAGCATCTACCTGGACACACAGCAGGTCACGTTGGATATCACTATAGTGATAAAAAAGAGAAATTCGCATTTGTTGGCGATGTTGTTCTTCCGGAATATACACCAAATATCGGCGGTGCGGACCTTCGAGTTGAGTCCCCAGTTAGCACATATCTCAATAGTCTTGATCGCTTATCCAAGATGGAACTTGAACATATATGGCCTGGTCACAGGGAACGTATTATTAATCCAGCACCCCGGGTTGATACAATTTGTACGCATCATGTCAAACGGACACAGCGATTATATGACGTCCTCACTGAACACGGTACCACAGATGTGTGGAACGTGAGTGCTGCATTATTTGGTGAACTTGATACAATTCATATTCTCCACGGTCCTGGAGAAGCATTCGCCCATCTGATGTGCCTTATTGAATCTGGAATTGTAGAACGGGTTGAGAATGATACAAGAGTCGATCCCGTGCGTAGAGGACATAGCCAACAATATCGAATTATTAATCCCGAAATCGCGAGTGATATTGATATTGAGACAATACTTTTGACATCCTCTCCGCGCTGAAGCGCAAGGATTCCTTCATGGGCGTTGGGCCGTCCGGCGCCCCACGAAGGCAACGTCTTCACCTCGCGTGGTGAATACCGAGTTCGTGCGCTCACGTCGACCCTCAAAGCGGGGGTATGATCTATCTAGCGTCCGAGAAGGACGCGCTATCCGCTTATCCCGTCCTTGATATCGTCTGAGCAGAGGCGTCCGAATACCGGGCAACTGCGAACGGGACGTGTGTTGGTGTGCTGTCGCCCCCTCCCCCCGTTTGCATGGTCGTTGCCGACCGTCTCCAGTAACGGTAGGTGTAGTGTGAAGACGGCGAATGAATCTCAACCAGGTACTCCCCACCGGGGGTGCCAGCGGTAGGTATGGAATCGTCAATATCAACGGGAAGTGAGCCTGAGTCTTCCGATTACCGCAGGATACGACGCCGGGATAATTGATAATATCGGTTGTAGAGGATTGTCGAATTCATCTCCGCCCTGAAAGACGAGGCTTTTTTTCAACTCTCCGTAAAGACGAAATATTGAAACACCATCATCAGAAAAGGTAGGTATGGAATTACGGGTCATCGAACGAACGGACACTGAACTCCGTATTGAAGTGGCTGGCGAGGACCATACATTCATGAATGTAATAAAGGGAGCCTTGCTCCAGACAGATGGGGTTGCAGCCGCGACATATGATGTTAATCCCGAGCAATCAGGAGGACAGACTGAGCCAGTCCTCTCAATCCAAACAGAACCTGATGCAGATGTTGATCCGCTCGATGCGCTCGGCGATGCGTCACGACAGGTACAGACAACAGTTGATGACTTTACAAGCGCATTTACAGCAGCGGTTTAATATTTCTATCAGCGGATTTTCAGATATTTGCAAACGTGTAATTTCACATAGTGAAAATGTCATGAGAGGTTACGTTATGATTGTAATCGTACCCAACGCGTACTGAGACAATCAATTGACTTACGATATTCTTCAATCAGCAGAGAGATTTCGCATCATAATCGTGAGTGTGGTGACAATGACGGTCACAATCGGTAATTGCGTGATAATCAAATGAGAATGTAGTGGCGATGCTGATAACTTAGCTTCGAATGGGTACACCACGCTCATCAAGATACTCCTTTGTCGCCTCAATACTATATTCACCAAAGTGGAAAATTGAGGCTGCAAGCCCTGCATCCGCGTCAGCTTCAGTAAATACCTCATGCATATCGGCTGGACTACCGCACCCTGAGGAGGCAATAACAGGCGTTGAAACGGCATCACACACCGCGCTCGTCAATGGAATATCATATCCATCTTGTGTGCCATCAGCGTCGATTGAATTGATAAATAACTCACCGGCTCCCCGAGTTTCAGCTTCAGTTACCCATTCAAGAACATCAATACCAGTTCCTTCGCGACCACCCTTGACTGTACACTCAAACCAACATGATTCCCCGTCAACAGAGAGATAATTCTCACCTTGTTCATCGAACCGACGACGGGCATCAACTGAAATAACAATACACTGTGATCCAAACGCAGATGCGCCGGTGGTGATCAGTTCCGGGGTTTCCAATGCTGCGGTATTAATCGATACTTTATCTGCTCCGGCGCGAAGTGTGCTCTTTATATCATCACGAGTCCTGATACCGCCGCCAACAGTTAATGGAATGAATATCTCATCAGCAACACGGGAAACTGTCTCAAGCATCGTTTCACGACCTACAGCGGAAGCAGTGATATCAAGAAAGACAAATTCATCAGCACCAGCCATATTATACTGTTTTGCCATTTCCACCGGATCACCAGTATACTCGAGATCTTCGAAGTTTATTCCAGTATAAACGGCTGGGTTTCCATCCTCATCAAGATCAACATCAATACATGGGATAATTCGTTTTGTCAACATCCGATGAGTATGTATTTACCGATGACGTGTTTGACCGTTTCGACTATTACGTTCTGAACAGGCGCAATCCCACGATCTTCACACTGTAGGCAGACACCATCGCTCTATATTATGAATTATCGATGTCGTTCTTCTCGGTTTAGTTTTCATGACTCTGTCACCAGAGCTAGACTGCGCCTGACGGGCACTTACGCTCTGCACAGAGACATCATCGGCGGATATTATCGCGTGTGAATTTATAAATTTTATATATAATTATTGATATCGTGAAAGATACTGAAGCCGAGAGTATATTTATGACCGACTCACAATGAGAGAGTGATGAATGAACACACGATTACTGATGATCATTCAACCGACACCAATGATCAGATGCGTATTACATCACCGATGCAGCCATTCGGTATGAGTGCTGTTACGACAGGTATAATAATTACCATCATTGGAATTGGCATTATTTTTGGGATTCCACTTCTTCTAGCGTGAGATCATCCGACATATTAAATTGTGTTGTTGCATTTTGTATTATGAGACTACTCTAATGCGTCCTCGAGAATGCGTCGCTGTTTGGCGACTGTTGCTGCATCAGTTGTCACTGCTGGAGACTCATTAGCCGTATCTTCGTCATCAATATTGATTGTGAGAGTTCCATCTGTTGTCGTGTCACCAAGCGAAACGACTGGTGCAACACCCTCGAATATGTGTCGAACAGCATCTGGATCAGTCGTTTCGATGACTGCACGACCTGGCGTCTCAGTGAACAGCGAAGTCTTATTTTGAACTGTCACCCTCGCACCAGCATCCGAGGTGATTAATTCAGCGAGCGTCACCGCAAGACCGCCGGTGCTCACATCGTGAGTTGCGAGTGTTGATGGGTGATTCGCGACACGCGCGAGCGAATCAACAACTGCTGTTGGATTTGATGGCAGCACTGGAAACTTATCTGTCCCACCGATTTGTGCAAGGAGCTCTGATCCACCGAGGTTGTTACTTTGATGACCAACCAACAGAAGTGTTCCATCTCCGGTGAGCGCTGCCGGTGGGGCATCAAATGTCGATTTTGTCCCTACCAACGCAAGTGTTGGCGTCGGAGGAATCGGTCCGGATGTCGAGTCATTGTATAGTGATACGTTTCCACCGACGACCGGAATCGAAAGTGTGTGACACATATCTGCAAGACCTTGGACAATGTCTTTGAATGCACCATAGACGGCTGGTTTCTCTGGATTTCCGCCATTAAGACAGTCAACCGCAGCAATTGGAGTCGCTCCCTTTGCTGCGACATTTGTTGCATTCTCAAGTGCGACTGCTTGAGCGCCTTTATATGGATTAGATTCTGTCCATGCTGGAACGGCTCCAGATGAGAGTGCAAGACCAACGCCCGCCTCCCTGATCGCAATGAGTGCAGCATCGTCACCTGGACGCATCGCCGTTCGCAGACCAACCTCATGATCGTATTGTCGATATATCCAGCGTTTTGATGCCGTATTGGGAGTGCTTATAATTGTATTAAATGCGGTTGCTGCGTCGATCGCGGGAAATGTTGATTCCTCTGGTGTTGGCGGTTCCGTCGCTGAGAGGTCGTTCATCGGGGCACCATCTGCGAGAAATCCCGCTGGAACATCAACAACAGTCTCATCGCCAAATGTGCAGACATAATTTCCATCGCGTATCTCGCCAATGACAGCGTATCCAAGATCGTATTTCGCTGCAATGTCGCCCACTGTCTCAACATCGTCTGGATGGACTTCATAACACATCCGTTCTTGTGATTCCGCAAGCAGGATTTCTATTGCATTCATCGCCGGCTCGCGCTGATGGACACGTTCAAGATTAATACGAGCACCAAGACCGCCTTTCGCAACAAGTTCTGAGGAGGCACCACCAAGTCCAGCAGCACCAAGATCACGTGCTGATTGAATAAGTTCCGCTGTAATGAGTTCTTCATTTGCCTCGATAAGCCGTTTTTCTGTATATGGATCACCAACCTGCACAGCTGGTCTATCTTCCGTCTCAGCATCTTCAGAAAGGTCTTCACTAGCGAATGAGGCGCCACCAAGACCATCTCGACCAGTTGCATTCCCAACTAAAACGAGTTTGTTGCCCGGTGACTGTGCCTCCGCAGTGACGAGTCGTTCATCAGTGAGTAACCCAATACAGGCGACATTAACTAGTGGATTGCCTGTATATTTATTATGGAATTCAACACTTCCGGCAACAGTCGGTACACCGATGGCATTCCCATAATCAGCGATTCCCTCAACAACTCCATCAAGAAGATATTGAGTCCGTTCACGGTCAAATGAACCAAAGTAAAGACTATCTGCGAGTGCTATCGGGTAAGCGCCCATAGATAATGTATCACGCACAATTCCTCCAACGCCGGTCGCAGCCCCATCATACGGATCAACATATGAGGGATGATTATGACTTTCGATACCCATCGTAATATAAATCGGTGTCTCAGACGCTTCATCGACACGTGGAAGGCGAACTACCGCTGCGTCGTCACCAGGACCAATGACCACGTGCTCCGCTCCCTCGTCATTGGCGGAATCATCACCTGTGGTGAATGACTGAAGCAGAGGACGTGAGGATCGATACGCACAGTGTTCACTCCATAGATTTTCGAATAATGCAGCTTCTGCGGGTGTCAACTCACGTCCGAGTTCGGTCGTAATGAGTTCAAGATCTGAGTCCGACAGGGTCATTCATCTGCTGTTTGGGAAGCTATAGATAATACCTTTTGATGTATCAATTCATATATTTGAATTGCTTAATTTAATATGTATCATATTCTGGATGGACCGGGGCGTTTTTTATATCTCGTTAGTTACAATAATATGTGTTATCGGTCGAGCTCCACGCCCACTCGTCGCTGTCATATGATGGTCACGACCCAGTTGAGCTACTGTTGGAGCAAGCAGCAGCGATTGGTCTTGATGCTCTTGCCGTGACGGATCATGACGAGATTGATGCAAGTCTGCGTGCAGCCGAACTTGCATCAGAGTACGATTTAATCGGGATTCCGGCGATGGAGGTTTCATCAGCAGCAGGGCATGTGCTTGGTTTCGGTATCACAGAGCAGGTCCCCGCTGGGCTCTCATATGATGAAACAGTAACTCGAATTCGATCTCAAGGAGGAATTGCTGTTGTCCCTCACCCGTTTCAATCAGCACGCCATGGTGTTGCGGCTGAGATTGCCACAGCGCAATTAACCGCAGCCGACGCGATTGAGGTGTATAATTCTCGGCTTCTGACCGGGCGAGCAAATCGAAAGGCCAAGAAATTTGCACAGACTCATGATATTGCGATGACTGCTGGAAGTGATGCACATATCAGCGAAATGGTTGGGCAAGCAGTCACAGAAGTTGCAACCGAAACCCAATCTGTTGATGGAATTCTGAATGCAATCGTCGCTGGTGAGACAAGTGTCATTGGAACAAAAACCCCATGGCGAGTATCATTCAAACAGTTTAGTGGTGGTGTCAAACGACGGATTATGCGAACACTCTCCGAGTTGGTGTAATTGATGGTGTCAGAACCATCAACAAACCCACCAGGACAGCCACAATCATCAACGAAGAATGAGTCTATACTCCGTGGAGCGTCAACGGAGACGGTTCATGATGCAATTAGCGATACTATCGCATTGGCTGGGACAGGCGGATTCGCGGGGTACATTGATGGGATGCTTGTCCGTGATGTGCTTGGTCGTCAGCCGATATTTCTTGAAACGGCTACACAATCTTCACACGGTGTGATGCCTGATTGGGCATTCAACCCACTCTCGCTTGAAGCGCCTGCAACGCTACCGCCTGGAGCAGTATATGATCCATCTCAGAGAGCTATATCTGATGATAACATCATCTATACGGATAATAACACCAGTATTGATGATGCGAATAGCGATCAACAGGGGAATACAGCTGCTGTCGATGTTGAAATTAGACATCTCGACATTGCTCGGTATTGGTCACTTCCCAAGCCACCGGTAACGACTGATAATGATGAAGCATATAGGCGTGTGAAAAAGGCAATCATCACACAGACACAAAAGCAGACAACGGATAATTCAAATAAATCAACAGCAATTGCATTCTCAGGCGGGATCGATTCCGCAGTAGTTGCTGCTGGACGTCCAAACGCACCGTGTTATGTTGCTGGATTTGATGGATGTCATGATATTACCGCGGCACAGGAGGCTCTTTCTGCTATGGATCGAAATGCAGACCTCCATGTGATTGAAATCTCACATACGGATATTATCGAGGCGATTCCACAGCTCGTTTCCGCAATTGGACGGACGAATCCAATGGATCTCGCGATCACAGTTCCACTCTTCATCGTTGCACGACGCGTCGCCGCGGACGGGTTTGACCGACTTGCACTTGGACAGGGCGCTGATGAACTGTTTGGCGGATACGCGAAGGTGCAGAAGGCACCAACTGATCCACGAGTGAACGCAACAACAATCCGTGGTGCCCAACGAGAATTAGTTAATACGGTGCCAAAGCAAGCCGAGCGCGATATGCTTGCTATTCGAGCCGGCGGTGTCGAACCTATAACGCCATTTCTTCATGACAGTATTGTCGAGTCGGCACTCACACTACCAGAATCGCTACTTGTTTGTGGTGATCAGCGAAAAATTGCACTTAGGATGGCCGCTGATGGAATCGTTCCGGAGTCTGTGCGCACAGCATCGAAGAAAGCGGTTCAGTATGGAACATATGTTTCACGTGAACTTGATCGACTTGCCCGACAGGATGGATTCAAACGACGAATGGACCATCATATTCAGAAATATGTCCATTCATTAATCAAGTGATATTTGATAATTAAAAACTGATGAATCATACGTTGGATTTAGGTCGAATCAGATGGTTATGAATGCTTTGTTTACTATTGACATAGCAATATAGATTTATCTCGACCGTCATATACTATATGAGATCTAGTGCTGAAGAGAATATGAAAGAGATGATTATGATATCTCGTCATATTCTTGTGCAGCATTGATAGCCTCATGTGCTAATTGAATGGTGTCAGCATCAAGGTTGCTTGTCGTCAGATCCGCTTTATCATACCACTGCCACGCCGATGCTGGAGCTTCATCGGGCTCACTTGGAGTAATTGAGCGGCTATTAACCCGGGCATAATACACATGATCAATATGTTGATGACCCACTGTTCCATCTTCATGCGTAGTGACATCATAAAGCATCTGATACCGTGGCTGCGGAAGCGCCTGTCCAGCAGGTGCATCAACCGACGTTGCCGCTGGCGTATGGATAAGTTCTGCATCGAGCCCGGTTTCCTCATACACTTCGCGGAGTCCCGCTTCATGTGGGAGTTCATCACGGTCGATATGACCTCCTGGTGGGATGCGAATCCCGAGTCTTTCATGATGATGTAACGCTGTTGCGTCATCCTCAACAATATAGACGGTTGTTGTAAAATGTCGCGTGGTCTCCATAGTATATACTCTATCGTGAGATACTTGATTCAGATGCTTCCGGCGCTTATACAGTAGTGATAGTTCCCGTAGCTTACTGATTGGGCATCTTCTTTGTATCTAGGATTGATAATTCAACACGGATACATAATAAACTAATTCGACATCAATTTTCGATTTCTAATGATCACGGCCTAGATAAGATGTGATGAAGCGGATAAAATATACTAGAATCGGTATCTTTGCGGGCGAAGTCACCCTTGTATAAGAGAGAAAACAAGCGAGTAAAAATAAATAATTTACGCGGTAGAAAGTTGTTCTTCCGCTTCAAGCAGCTCGTGATATCGATTCCGAATTGTTACCTCAGAGATATTTGCGACACTGCTGACCTCTTTTTGTGTTACTTTTTCATTGATGAGTAATGATGCAGCATACACAGCCGCTGCTGCAAGACCAACCGGGGATTTCCCCGAATGGACACCTTGCTCTTTTGCACTACGAAGAAGTTGACGAGCACGCCGTTCAGCTTCATCTGAGAGGTCAAGATCCGAGGCAAATCGCGGCACATACTGCTCTGGATCAGCCGGCTTGATTTGGAGTTTGAGTTCACGCACGACATACCGATATGTGCGCGCAATTTCGTCGCGACCCACTCGTGAGACATTTGTAATTTCATCAAGTGATCGCGGCGTCCCAGCTTGTCGAGCAGCAGCATACAACGATGCAGTCGCAACACCCTCAATTGATCGACCAGGCAGTAGTTCTTCATCAAGCGCACGACGATAAATCACAGAAGCCGTTTCACGAACATTTTCAGGAAGCCCAAGCGCTGATGCCATTCGGTCGACCTCACCAAGTGCCTGCTTGAGATTCCGTTCCTTTGAATCCCGAGTGCGGAATCGCTCATTCCATGTTCGAAGCCGCTGCATCTTTTGTCGCTGAGTTGATGACAAAGAGTTTCCGTATGCGTCTTTGTCTTGCCAGCCAATGTTTGTTGACAAGCCTTTATCATGCATCAGATTTGTCGTTGGGGCGCCAACACGAGACTTTTGATCACGCTCAGCACTATCGAAAGCACGCCACTCTGGTCCACGATCAATTGAATCTTCATCAACAACAAGTCCACAGTCTGCACAGACTGTCTCACCACGTTCATCATCTGTGATAAGTTGAGTCGACTCACATTCTGGACAGCGGACTGTCTCTGTAGATTCTGCAGACCGTGTCGTCTCATCAGACACAGTTGTATCCGCATCTTGTTGAGCAGTCTCCGTGCGTTCGTCTGACCTCCTCGCGCGTGCGCGCGTGACAGCAGGGGATTGGTGACTATTGTTAGTCATAACAGTTGAGAGAACGCGATAAACAGTTCGTTTCTCTAAGAATAAGATTGCTCGAATATGATATATATCTGGCGGCCGGCTGAGACGATTTTTCTGAACTCAATGGCTCTTTACCCCGAAACAAGACATATCTAATTCAGAATAAAAAGAACTTGTCAAATCACGAATAATTACATATGATCTGACGTCTGTGAAATGAAGTACAACAATTCTAGATCAGTAACTCTGGATGTTATTTGATTCAATGAGATGATTACTCAAATACTCACAGCTCAATAAAGGGCACCCCTGTGTCAAGTATTCTACTCACCTACCATGGTTGAGCCGGGTCGATGGTACGGTCTGTGAGGTGTAAGCAGGCACTCATAGTGATTACTTCGAGTCTTTACCACCGTGGCGATCCGTATCAATGACTGGAGTCGCTGAAAATGCATCTTTCGACACCGTCGATAAAACTATTCGGCTTAATCAGTATCAAGCACACCACGCCAGCTCTGGTGACCCGACACGGTACTCACGGACCATAGCCGAGACTCCGGTGGTCCCAGTCAGGGTGCCTCCGGGGACACACAGTCGGCGTGCTGTCCCACGAGAGAGTCCTCGCCCTTCCGGGGAAGATGTCAAACATACCGAAACCCTTACTCGTAATCCACGGTACCGCAGATATATGAGCGATTCAGCCGTCGACACCGATGAGGTTGAGCATGTTGCAGAGTTGGCGCGGGTTGATCTTACTGAAGAGGAGATTAACGCGTTTACTACACAGTTTGCTGATATACTCGCATATTTTGATGCGCTTGATGAAGTCCCAGCAGTCGAACATGAGCCGGAACTTGTCAATGTGATGCGTCGTGACGAGGTTACCGGAAGTCTTGATCAATCAGAAGCACTCCAGAATGCACCCGAGACTGAGGATGGGCAATTCAAAGGTCCACGGGTATCGTAGGAATGGATCTAAATACATTTATTACTGCCAAACAAGTCAATCCAGAGATTGAGTCCGATACAGAAACCGCATTACCGCTGGATGGAGTAACAGTTGCAGTTAAAGATAATATTAGCACTGCTGGTGTACGGACGACCTGTGGATCAGCAATGCTATCGGATTATGTCCCTCCATATGATGCGACCGTGGTGGAACGGCTGAAACAAGCGGGGGCGACGATTGTTGGAAAAACCAATATGGATGAATTCGGAATGGGTGGAACAACCGAAACATCTGCGTATGGACCAACAAAGAATCCAGTTGATACTAATCACGTTCCTGGTGGATCCTCCGGTGGATCCGCAGCGGCTGTCGCCAGTGGTGCTGCAGATGTTGCGCTTGGTTCTGATACAGGCGGTTCAGTTCGTAATCCGGCAGCATTCTGTGGTGTTGTTGGAATCAAACCAACGTATGGGCTCGTCTCACGATACGGGCTCATTGCATACGCGAACTCACTTGAGCAGATTGGACCAATCGCATCAACTGTTCAGGAGGCAGCCGAACTGCTTGACGTTATTTCAGGTCCTGATCCACACGATGCCACGACACGATTCGATAATGGTGAAACATCAATCAGTGATATCAATCCACCAGACTCAGATTCAGACTCAGATACAATAACATCACACCCAGCGACGGCAAAAACGTATGCAGCAGCCGCCGACGAAGATGTTTCTGGGATGACCGTTGGCGTTGTGACTGATTTGCTCGATGGGGCTGATGATCGCGTCGTTGAGACGTTCCGCGCGGCGATTGCTGAGCTTGAATCCCAGGGTATTGAGATTGTTGAAGTCTCACTCGATTCACTCGAGCATGCAGTGCAGGCATATTATGTGATTGCGATGTCAGAGGCATCATCAAATCTCGCACGGTTTGATGGAGTCCGATACGGACCCGGTGGTGGAGCGACCGAGAACTCAAATGAAACAATACCAAACGTCGATGTCAATGTCGATGACGGAAATTGGAATGATAGTTTTGCTGCAGTACGCGATGTTGGATTTGGTGAGGAGGTCAAGCGTCGTATCCTTTTGGGAACATATGCACTATCGGCCGGATATCATGAGAAATATTATGACAAAGCCCAGGACGCACGCGAATGGGTAAAGCAGGATTTTGAGACAGCCTTCGAGAAAGCTGATGTCTTGGCAACGCCCACAATGCCTGTGCTCCCACCTGCGATTGGTGAGAGTCTTGAGGACCCTCTCAAGCTATATTTAATGGATGCAAATACCGTCCCAGTCAATCTTGCCAATCTTCCCGCAATATCAGTGCCGGCAGGAGAGGTTGATGGACTGCCAGTTGGATTCCAAGCAATTGGTCCTGCATTTGGTGAAGAAATAATTATCCAAGTAGCCGCGGCTGTTGAATGAATATCGTACCACATTCGTGAGCGTCTGAGTAGTCTCTTGATGATGGCGAAAAATGTATTATTGTTGCCAGTATTCGGGCGTTAAAAGCACAATAACTGGTAATATTTCTAGACGACCGATCCACATCAGTATAATCATTAGTGATTTGCTTACAGGTGAAAATGACAGATAGCCCCCCATCGGTCCGACAAACCCGAATCCTGGACCGACATTTCCAAGGGTTGCTGCGGTTGCTGAGAGAAGTTCTAATGTAGTGATATCAGCGCCAACCCGAAATGCATCAAACGCTAATAACCCGGCGCCAACGAAGAAAGTGACAAGATATAATAGTGTAAATGCGTAGATTCCCCGTATCGCTCGTTCATCAAGCGGCTTTCCACCAAGCCGGACTGGTCTAATAGCTTCAGGATGTGCAGTGGTGAAAAGTTCTCGACGGACTGTCTTTAGAATGATATACCAGCGAACAATTTTAATTCCGCCACCTGTTGACCCTGCAGACCCACCGATGAACATCGCGAATAATAATAAATACTGCGCTGGTGTTCGCCACGCATTAAAATCAACATTTGCGTATCCAGTTGTTGTGACAATAGAAACGATTTGAAAGAGGGCATCACGAAGTGCAGGCTCAAACTGTCCGGGGACTGCTGAACGGAGTGATTCAAGATATGCTGCGTCAACCGTACCACCAGCAGGCGGGGTTATAATCAAGCTCTGTGCCGAAAATAAAATTCCAGTTAATACTGCGGTGAGCGCTGCAAGAACACCAAGATAGAATTTGAATTCTGAATCATCAAATAATCGACGAGGGTCACCGGTGGCAGCGCGCCAGAAAAGCGCAAAGTTGGTTCCTGCAGCAATCATAAATGGAATGATAATCCATTGTGCGGCCGCACTGAACGCCTCAACACTCCGCGCCTCAGGTGAAAATCCACCGGTTGGCATTGTCGTCAGCGCGTGTGAGACGGCGTTGTAGAGCGTCATCTGTGGATCTATACCAGTTATGAAAAGCCCATAGAGGAGACCTGCCTGGATGACAGTTAATCCTAGATATGCAACCCAGAGTGCACGTGCCGTCTCAGCGATTCGCGGCGTGAGCTTTTCAATACCAGGACCAGGTGCTTCTGTCTCCATCAGTTGTGCACCACCGACTGACAGTTCTGGAAGGATCGCAACAGCAAGCACAACAATTCCCATTCCACCAAGCCATTGGGTAAGCTGCCGCCATAGCATGATTGAACGAGTATGTGAAGAAAACGAGATATCACCAAGGACAGTCGCTCCGGTCGTGGTGAACCCGCTCATACTTTCAAAAAGTGCATTCATCGGGTTCGCAAGTGTTGAGCCTGGATGAATTGCAGGGGTAATAAACGGAACTCCATGTGCCTCAACAAGATATGGAACGGCACCGACAATCGTCACCGCAATCCATGTTAATGCGACCATCAACAACCCCTCACGTGGGCGGATATCAGGGCTTGGGTCGATTCGGTCGAGTATAAGTCCAACAGTCCCCGTGAGAATCATCGTTGCGATAAACGGCACAATTGACTCTCCGTACCAGAATGCGACTACTAGCGGAATGACTAGCGGGACGGTAAGATACTTTAATACCGACCCAACAAGACTGATGCTAGCTTTATATTCGACACGGACTGACATCAAAGGTGTATTTATACCTCTCACCCACTTCGTGTAGTGCTTTCGGAATGATTAGTGGGCATAATGCATGAGAGTGATTTTGTGTGTTCACCCCTGTAAGTTGATCTCTTCGTCACAAGGAACAGAGTAATACGAATGAGCCGGGGATGACATATGAACCGTTTCACAACTTTGGTGCTGCTGTGTCAACCACATCAGTATCAACAAAAACAACAACGCGGTCACCAGCGATGATTATCGTGTCTCCACGAGGAGTAATAAATTCATCATCACGAGTTATGGCACCAACGACAATCCCATCAGGGAGGTCATTGATCGCATCACGGATCGGTCGATCAACAAGTATGCTATCTTCATCGATCTCGATTTCGAGCACTTCAGCCTTATCAGACTCAATGAGTGCAACATTTTCAGCATCACCTTCGCGGGTGAACCGTGTGATTTCCTCGGCGACTACCTCACGTGGACTGAGTCCAACATCAACACCGACCGTCTCAAACAGATCGACATACTCAGTTGTATTGATCACAGCAATCGTCCGTTCAACACCCATCAAAGAGGCTAATAATGAGACGAGGAGATTTCTCTCATCAGAATCAAGTACAGTCACAACGACATCCGCATCGCCAAGCCGCTCACGCTCCAGAAATTCAATATCGGTTGGGTCAGACTGCATCACAATTGACGCAGGGAGCTTTTCTGCGAGTTCGCGTGCACGGTCGTCCGCTTGCTCAATAACTCGAGGAGTAATGCCCTGTGCTTCAAGCAGTCGAGCGACATGATATCCTATCTTTGATCCGCCGATAATAACCACTTCCTCGGGATCTGCTCCTGCTTCTTCTGGATCAACAGTGCTGGCAAATTCCTGTACACTCTCAGGCGAACCAATGACAACAACACGATCTGCCGAATGAAGCGTTGTCTCACCACGCGGCATCTCAACAGCGCCATCACGCAGAATTGATGCAAATGTTAATGATTCAAATTGGTCTGCTGATGCGACTGTCTGTCCAGCGATTGGACTTGCTTCGCTCAGTTCGAACTCTGCCATCTGCACTTCACCGTTTGCGAATGGGTCAACATCACGAGCAGCAGGAAGTCCAATCATACGAGCAAGTGACTCTGCGGTGAGAAGGTTCGTGCAAACCATAAAATCAACACCGAAGGCGCGATTAGAGCGTTGCCACGTCCGGAGATATTCAGTGTCTTTGACACGAGCAATCGTGAATGCGTCCGCGACTGCCTTTACTGTCGAACAAACAACGATGTTTGTCTCATCATCATCAGTCGAGGCAATGACCATATCAGCTTTCTCAATGCCTGCGTCTTCAAGCGTGCTTACAGAGGTTCCATCACCCACAGTTCCGAGCACATCCAGCGAGTAATTCAGCTCTTCGACGCGACTAGCATCATAATCAACAACAATGACATCATGCGATGGTGCGAGATCAGCCGCAATACTCGATCCAACCTGTCCTGCACCGACAATAATCACGTGCATCGAATTCCCTCAGTCTGACAGTCGTGTCGGTCTTGGATTCTCATTGCTCTCTCAAAGTGTGTCCGACCTGGCGGTTTTTCTCTTTCGCATTATATGAACACCCACAATCACAAGCGTTGGGGCTTATTTATACTCCTTCAGATTAACTGCTCAAACTCCTTGCAACCCTGCAATCTCCACCACTCACACGCAGGACTCCTCCGCGTTCACGCCGAGGGGGATATCAATTCTGAGTGTTTAATATCGTGTATGTATATCGACTGGTTAGCCTGAGTGGTGCTCAACTGTGAGTTCAACCGGTCGTGAGCGACCCTCAAGATCTGTAACAACACGTTGCACCGTCTCTTTGGCTTCCTTCCGGATTGCAGGCTCAAGTCGATCAATGACCCATCCAAATGAGACAAATCGTGGAAGATTGATATTCCCTCGATTTGCTGAGTCAGGGTCATAGGCTGCCTCAAACGTGACGCGGGTAGCTGCATTAGCCGTATCTGGCGCAGTGACAGGGAATGAATCATCCTCAATTTTCCTAAGTCGCCATCGACCACGGGCACTAAGATTTCTAATAATACGCCAGTCAATGGTATGTGGTCGATCTGTATCAGTCACCTCCGATTCAACGGTGTACGTCAGTTTCCACCATGCGAATTTCAGTCCATATCGTGTGTTTGACCTCTCAGAGTCTGGTCGTGTGAGTACCTCGCGAAGATGATCTGAGTATTTGGCGTATCGTGGGAATCTGATAAGAAAGTCGTATACCTCATGTTGAGGACGGTACACAACAGTGCTGACAACAAGTTCATCCACGGCATCTCATGAGTCTCACTGAAACGGAATGAGTGTTATGGGACTTTTACTACCAAAATCCGGTCCAGCCTTGACACTCAGGATGTGAAGAATACTGCCAGCGTATGATGTCATGATGATGGGAATAAAGTGAGGAGAAAGAGCAGAGCACACTCTCACAATTTTAGAGGCAAATAGTCCTTCACACTTTACGATTTGACACCGTAGGCTTTAGCCGACGCCTGTCAAATGATATAATAATGTTGGACGGTGTTAATGTTGCACTGGGTATTTCGGGGAGTATAGCCGCTGTCAAAGTGGTTGAACTTGCCCATGAGCTTCGTCGACAGGGTGCGACTGTCCGTGGGGTAATGACCGAAAGCGCACAGGGGATTATCCATCCATGGGCTGTTGAGTTTGCCACTGAGAACCCGGTTGTGACAGAAATAACCGGTCAGGTCGAACATGTCGGACTGTGCGGTCGGTCCGGATGGGCTGATGTGCTATTGCTTGCTCCAGCAACAGCAAACACCGTCGGAAAGATCGCTACTGCAGTCGATGATACCCCAGTAACAACATGTGCAACGACGGCACTTGGTGCGGATGTTCCAGTAGTCGTTGTCCCTGCAATGCATGAGCCGATGTATGATCACCCAGGAGTGCTTGATGCAATTGAGACAATTGAATCATGGGGTGTGACGTTTGTCTCCCCACGTATCGAGGAAGAAAAGGCGAAGATTGCAACAGAGGACGCAATCATCACCGCAGTAGCGAGCACTGTCGGGTCACAACCGCTCGTTGGACAGCATATTGTCGTGACCGCAGGTGCGACCAAGGAATCAATTGACCCTATCCGAGTGCTTACTAATCGATCTTCGGGGCGGACAGGTCGAGCTGTTGCACGTGAATGCCACATACGTGGCGCTGAGGTTACACTTATTCATACGGGAGACGATGTCCACTATGCACAAACACGATCAGTTGAGTCAACTGCAGATATGCGGTCTGCGACGTTTGAGATGCTTGATACCGGAGTAGATGCACTTATTTGTGCGGCTGCAATTAGCGATTATACTGTTGATACTGCCCCAGAAAAGATCCGATCAGGCAAACCGCGAACGCTTGAGTTAGAACCAACTGAAAAATTACTTGATGGAGTTCGGAATGCGTACCCAGACCTTCCGATGGTTGGATTTAAAGCTGAAACATCAGGTGATGAAGAATCGATGGTTGCTGTTGCGGAGAGTCTTCGCGATCGGGTTGATCTTTCATTCGTCGTCGCAAATAATGCCTCAGTGATGGGTGACGCTGAGACGCGTGCAATTATTGTCGATGACTCAACGACAGTGATTAATGATTCAAAGCAGGTTCTTGGCGCAAGCATTGCAAATAAACTTGCTGAGAAATTCGATGAGTAAAAAGGACGTATAGAGCGACTGATATCACCAGACTCGCTTGTTAGTGACGCCGCTCACTCCATGAAAATAATGCTGAGATGATAAGATCTCATGCTCTTGTGATCGATCCGCTGTTTGAATAACGGTAACAGCACTCAGAAAAGAGTAATAAATGGTATATTCCGTTGCCAGTCCTCACAAACAGTCTACTCTCTACAGGTAGTATAATAGCGATTTTTGTTAACTTGAGGTCGTGTTACCCTTGTTCTATGATCATTTGGTTCAGGACGGTCGCTTTTTTTCTTGCAGAACGTGAGTGTGTGAGCTTGAATCCTTGAACGGAGATATATGAGTAGCTATACTCAACTCACATAGACATGGTCCCAATAAACGCAATAACAAGGACAACAACAACGAGAAGCACACTTGTTCCAATCGTTGCTTGCAAACTTCCATCAGTGAGCGTATCTGGATCTCGCTGAAGCAGTATTGCCGCCGGTTGTCGGATTGAACCATACGGGTTAGCGGTAATCTCAAGCGAGCGCGTTGCGATATCTTGAATAGCATTATCAACAATCGCGAATATCTCTGTTGTTCCACGGACAAGTCCACGAGTAAGATAAAATGCTCCGGGATTAATCACTGCATCAATATCAGGAACCTTCCCAATATTAGAAATTGGTCGTTTGACGAGTGCAAACCCAATGATGCCAAGCACGGCAAGCACAATGCCTTCGGTAAGATGCCCCAGTGTGAATGGATGTGCATCAGTGGTACTTCCTGGGAGAAGTGCAAAGAGTGCATCTGGGAATAGCCCAAATAAAATACATAACGTTGCGACGCTAAGCATTGCAACACGCTGACCTATCGCTGATGAGATAATATCAGTATCGGCATTTTCACTTCCAGCAATCACTCCTGAATCAGGAGTTGAGCGGATAAATGCATAATACCCAAATTTGATGAATGACATGAACGTTCCGACACCGGCAGCAAGTAGTATATAGAAAATTCCATCAAAGTTCTTTTTATCTGCTGCTGCAGTAATCATTCCTTTACTGACGAAGCCATTAAATCCAGGAAATCCGCTAATTGATAGCGCCGCAATACCAAACGCTAATGCAGTAAGTGGGAGATATCGACGGAGTCCACCAAGGTATTTTAGATTTTCTTCACCGACGCGAGAGACAACAACACCAGCAGTCATGAACAGCAGTGCTTTGTATAGAATATGATTGAATATATGCGCAAACGCGCCTGCTGTTGCGAGAGCGGTTCCAATGCCAATCCCAGCGACCATATATCCAACTTGTGATTGAATATGATACGATAGCAATCGGCGCATATCATTTTGTAAGAGTGCATATACAACACCAACCAAAGCCATTGCTGCACCCATATATGCAATAAGAACATTCCCATCAGGGAACGCGCGGGCAAGACCATACACACCAGTCTTTGTTGTATAAACAGAGAGAAAGACGCTTGCAGCGATGTGTGGTCGAGGGTATGTATCTGGAAGCCACACATGTAACCCAACGAATCCAACGTTCACACCAATACCAACAGCAGCAAGCGCAGCAGGAATGCCCGCTGTTAATCCACTTGCTGCAGTAAATAAGAATGACCCGACGTCGACATAATGCCAGATCACGGCTGCAATCAATAAGCTTCCACCAATACCGTGATAAATAGCATATCTGAATCCAGCACGAACGGCTTCACCGCCGTAGTCCCAGACTAGCGCTGTACTGGTGATAGCCATCAATTCCCAAAAGAAAACAAGCGTTAGCCAATCACCGGCAAACACGGAGCCAATACTCGTCCCGACATAGCCAAGCGCAAAGGCTGTCTGCCGATTTGATGCTTGTGAAGAGTATGAATAGAGGACTGCCGCTGCACCAATGGTTCCAAAGATAATGCCCATCACTCGGGAGAATGCATCTACATTGAATAATACAGCATCAAATCCAAGAAATGTAACGGGTAAGTGTGCACCAACAGGTGAAACAAGTGAGATAACCGCAACACCAGCGGTCACAATTACCCCGAGTATATGACCAACTCGACGAGAGAGAAACGGCGCAATGAGCGCAATGCTGAGGATTGCAAATGCTGGCGGAAATGGAATTACGAACTCGATGGTTGGTAATGACGGTGCTGCAGCAGCTGGGAGTATCGTATACGTGATATTAGCGAAAGCAGAGAGAGCTAATTGCATACACATCTCAGTTAGCGTAAATATGGATACCACAGTAGAAATTAATACAGAAAGTTCACTCATATTATCACCCCCGTTGCCGCAGTAACAACTTGTTCAATCAATGAAAGAAAGACAACTTGCTGTGGGATAATTCCAAGCGCCACTGCACCAGTAACAGCAATCACAATTGGTCCAAGCATGAACCATGTGCTTTCTGTATAGATGGTACGTCGGTCCCACACAGGGTCTGACATATATGCGTCATCGTCGTCTGGTGCGTCGATATCAGGATGATCAATATTGGCGCTGGTATCGGTGTTATCATCAACTTCAGTCTCAGGCGTATTCAGAAGCGATGCATCTGGCGTTGGAGACTTAGATGAACTGTCTGTCGATGAACTAGCGTCTACGCCGGTGCTGTCTTGTCCTCTATTCATTCCCGTATTCAGGGTTTCATTATCAGAGGATGCTGAATCGGGGTCAATAGATTCATCAGTATCATCTATAGTGTCTGCAGTGGTCTGCTGCGCAGAGCCTTCTGTGTCAGCGGTAGTATGATCACTCGGATACATATCAACGGCATATGCCGTCTCTGCGTTTGGATCGCTAGGGTCACCTGATAACGCTGTTTCCCGCTGTGAGGACTCACTGCCAGTATCGTCTGACTGTTTATTATTGACAGCATCGCTTGCAGCGGTGATGTCGGCGCCATCATCAGCATCAGCATCAGCATCAGTTTCTTCGGTATGCTCATCACCATACTCACGTCCATGACCATCGGTTCGAATTGGGTGCCATTGACCACCGAGCGAAAATTCGACAACTGGTTTTGCATCCGTCTCAGCCGCCGTTTGGAAGAATGCTTGATACACAATCGGCCAGAAATATGCAATATTCAGTATCCCTGAACCGAGCAACACAATCGCAAAGATTGGATACCCAGCATCAACGGATCCAATAAGTAGATACCACTTGCTCACGAATCCTGCGACAAGTGGCAATCCAGCCATTCCAACACTCGCAATAGCGAATGCACTCATTGTTAACGGCATTCGCCGACCAATGCCAGCCATCTTGCTGATATTATCTGTATGAGTCTCAACATGGATGGCACCTGCACAGAAAAATAGTGTTAATTTCATGAACGCGTGGGCAGGGATATGAAGTAACCCACCAATGAGTGCTTCTGGAGAGAATAGCCCAAGCCCAAGAACGATATATGAAAGTTGACTGATTGTTGAATATGCAAGCCGTCGCTTAAGATTGTCCTGTCTCAACGCAATGACGCTTGCAATAACAATCGTTATTGCTGCAACGACCGCTAGCGGGACTCCAACACCTAGTTGTGCGACTGTTTCTGGACCGTAAACATCAAGAACAAGACGAGAAATGCCGAAGACACCACTTTTAACAACTGCAACGGCGTGTAACAATCCCGAGACCGGAGTCGGTGCAACCATTGCATCTGGAAGCCATGAATGAACTGGTATGAGTGCTGCTTTCACACCAAATCCACCGGCAAGAAGGGCAAATGCACCACGAGCAATCAGTGGATCAATAGAGGCAAGTGAAGCAATGCCTCCAGAGGTGAATGCAACAGTACCAGTTGACCAGAAGACAAGCACAATACCGGCAAGAACGGCAACGCCACCACCGAAGGTGTACGCAAGGTATTTTCGACCTGCTGCCCGTGCTGCATCACTTTCATCATGCGTAACGAGCGGATATGTTGCAACGGTGAGTAATTCGTAGAAAATGTATAAAATAATAAGATTTGATGCGAAAGCAACGCCAATTGCTGCGCTGACACTCCCTGCGAACGATGCAAAATATCGTGTTTGCGCATGTTCGTCCAGTCCGCGCATATACCCAATGCTATAGAAGCTCGTGATGACCCACAGGAAGCTTGCAAGAAGTGCAAAGAGCGTTCCAAGTGCATCTGCACGGAGCGTAAATGCAACACCAGGAACGAACGACCCAAGATTGGTAATATAAACATTACCGGCAAGAACAGCAGGGAGAAGACTTGCAATGATAGCGACTGTCGATACAGCAGTGATAATTGTTGCTCCTTCTCGGATATTTTGATATCGACGAGAGAGAACGATCCCAGCAATACCAATAGCTGGAAGTATGACCGCTATTAGTGGTCTTAGTGAAATAATCTCAGCCATTAGAAGTAGACCTCCAATGCCGGTTCTAATATGCTGATAAGGTCTGATGCAGCAAGCCCAAGTGCAATTGCACTGAGTGCAGAAAGCGTGACGATCACACGGGTTGTTTGACTGATTGATGTTGCCATTGCATCGCCACCATCTGTTGTCATATTCATACTCATATCTGATGTTTGTTCATCAACCGAGGACGGCGACCGGAAGTATAGACGTTCAACAATACGTAGGAAGTACGCAAGTGTAAGCATGGTGCTGATAACTGCAACAACACCAACAGCCCAATGACCAGCTGAGACTGCACCAAGTACAATTTGCCATTTTCCGGCGAAGCCAATAGCCGGTGGAACACCAACAAGGGCAAACGCAAGCGTTGCGAATCCAAGACTCACGATTGGTGCACGTCGACCAAGCCCAATCATATCATCAATTGTCTGCCCACCAGCGATACTTGCAAGTCCTCCAACAGCAACGAATAGACCAGCTTTCATTACAGCATGACCAACAAGATGAACTAAGCTTCCCATAAGCGCTATTTCATTCATCACTGCGATCCCAGCGATGATCAGACCAAACTGTGCGACTGAAGAATATGCGAGCATGCGTTTAAGATCTGATTGAACGACAGCCAGGACGGAGCCAACGATGACGCTTATTGCTGCAGCCCATGCAAGCGCGTCAAGCGCAAGTGGAACAACCGATGCGAATGAGGTGGTAAAGACGGTATATGTGATCCGAAAGATTGCATATGCGGCAGCGGTAGAGACTAATGCGGCAATATATGCGGTGACACTGTGTGGTGACTCAGCATAAGCATTTGGCTGCCACGTATGAAGAGGGAACAGCGCTGTCTTGATTGCAAGCCCGGTCATCAATAATATAAACCCAGTCACAACAAGTGGTGTATCATATCCAACTGCTGGTAACTGACCTGCAAGGTCAGCCATATTCAATGTCCCTGTCGCAACATAGAGATATCCAACACCAAGAAGATACAACGATGCACCGATAGTACCAACAAGAAGATATTTTACACTTGCCAGCGCAGCCGCAGGCGATCGGTTAGCAGCTACGAGTGCATATGTTGCAAGACCGGTGATCTCGAGAAAAACATACAAATTGAACAAATCGCCGGTAATGACGACACCAGATACGCCAGCCGTGAGTAATAATAATTCACTATAGAATGCATTCTGATGTGGTCCTGCACGGCGAGCATATGCAACAATGAGAATTGTTATGACTGAGATAAGAACGACAAGCACTGCCGTAACGCTATCAGCAACAAGCTCAATTCCTATTGGTGGTTGAAATCCACCAACCGCATAACTGAACTGACCGCTATTTATTATCTGTTGTGCAACGACACTTGCAAGTCCAAGATGTAGGAGTGCAGTGACAGCCGCTGTAGCCCATCCAGCATCGCTCCAAAGATACCCAAGAGCAACCGGAAAAAGCGCTGCAAATAGTGGAATAACCACGAGTAACGGGAGTGCATCAGTCATTCAATTGCACCTCCCGGATTACATCCTCATCAAGACTACCATAGGCGTTATACACACGAATAATAAGCGCAAGTGCAACGGCAGTAAGACTTACTCCAACAACGATAGCGGTCAGAATAAGCACATGTGGAAGCGGGCTTGCATACGCAGTTTCTGCTCCCTTCTCAATGAGCGGGGGAGCAGCGCCATTGACATATCCACTCGCAATAAAGAAGAGAAAGATGCCAACTTGGAAGATATTCAACCCGATTACCTTCTTAACGAGATTTGAGCTATTAATAACTCCATATAGTCCAATACCAACCAGTGCAACAAAGACAATATAACTATATCGCGAGGTGAATAACTCAATTGGAGTCATGAGCGATCACTTCCATGTTGTTCCTGTGGTGAACGCTGATCAATATCTCCTCCTGTGAGCATATCCCCACGAGCAAGTGTGAAGAAAAGTCCGATGAGGACGCCTGAGACGATTGCACCAATCCCAAGCTCAACCAACTCAATTCCGTATTTTATTCCAGTCGTCCCAATGTCGTATGCAGCGTATTCAAGAAACTGACCATTAATTAAGGCACCAAGTCCAATCAAAATGAATAATCCCCCACCAGTCGCGATTGCAGTGCGGATAAGCGGTCCTTCTATCCACCGTCGTGTTGCGTCGATGCCAAACGCGAATGCGAGAAGTAGAACCGTTGAGGCGACAATAACACCACCTTGAAAGCCGCCACCAGCGGAGTCAGCACCATGAAACATCACGAATAGCCCAAATGTAAATATAAATGGGACAACCAATCTGACCGTCGTCATAATGATTGTACTTTCGACGTATGTTGGGTTGTTGATACTTTCTGCGCGGGTATCTGTGTCACTTGCTGTATCTGCGTTGTTACTCATGCATATGCCTCCTGTTGGAGAATGACGAGGACCGCTAATCCTGCAGCGATAACGACTGTTGCCTCACCAAGGGTATCAAATCCACGATATGCGGCTAATACCGCGGTAACAGCATTTTCAACCCCTGTTTCCGGGTACGCGTTCTCAATATAATATGATGTGATTGGTGACGTTGCGATTGGTGATTGCGGGCTTCCTATTGCAGGAAGATTATCGACCGTTGTTGCAAGGAGCCCAGTAAACAGTATAGCTGTGAGAGCCGCACGCGGGTCGACTTTCTCAAGAAGTCGGTCACCACTTTGACGAACTGTTCGTGCAATCGTCACAAGAAGTAGTGTTGTCGTAATGCCAGCACCAACCGCAGCTTCTGTAAGTGCAACGTCTGGCGCTGCAAAGAGAATCCACGTGATTGCAACGCCAAAGCTGAATGTGGCGAATGCAATAATTGCATTTAAAACATCATAAAGAAGGACCGCAGCAGCGGCAACAACGACGGCAAGTGTAAGCACCGATGCAAGTATCCCCCACTGAATTGGGGTCATTGATCATCACCATCAGGTTTTATTTCCGTGTCTGTCGTCCATGGGGCGATATTCTGATCGTATGCTGCACGCGTGATGGCATGTGCAGCGGTCGGGTTTGTAATAAACACAAATATCGCGAGTAAGACTGTTTTCGCGGTCGTCACGCCAGTTCCGAATACCAGTGCAACACCGCTCAGTGTAAGCACAATACCAAGGGTATCACTCTTTGAGGTAGCATGCGCGCGAGTATACAGGTCAGGAAGTCGAATGACGCCAATGGTGGCAACAATACCGAAGAATGTCCCGGCGAGGATAAGCACAACTGCAATAATATCGAGTGGTGACATTCAGATGACACCTCCACGCTCAACAGTGAATTTCGAGATAGCGATACTCATCAGGAAGTTCAACATTGCATATACAAGGGCAATATCGAGAAAACCAGGGCGGTCAAGTGCTGCCGCAAGGAGTGCTAAGACGACTACCGTTGTTGTCCCAACACTGTTTACAGCAATCACCCGATCCTGCATCGTTGGACCAAACACGATTCGATATGAGACGATGACTGCTGATAGAATGAGAATGATAGCAGCCCCAATTAAGATGGCTTCAACTGGGTCAGTCAGACTAGCACCGATATTGACCTGTATAATCGCTATTACCGATGCAGTCATTAATCAGCCTCCTGTGGCGTCTGTGATGACGAGGGATCGGAGATGACATCCGTACTGAGCTCACCAGACTCAGACTCAGTCGTAATTGAAAGGATGCTATCACGCTCTGTCGGTGCTGGGAATCGGGCGGCTGCCCGTCCATAGAAAACGAATCGGACTGCCCGTTCTAGACCACCAGCACTAAGATCAGAACGTGCGCTTTCGGTCAATGTGTGAATGTAGAGCCCATCATCATCAACATCAACGGTCAATGTTCCAGGAGTGAGTGTGATGCTATTTGCAAGTGTCATGACTGACACTGCCCCCCGAACGCCAGCGCGAAACTGTTGCATCTCTGGGTCGATTGGAAGCGATGGATGGAGGATGATATACGCAATTGCGAGGTTCGCTTTTGCAATTTCCCAGAGAAGATACGGGATAAACAAGCCCATTCGGAGCACGCGGAGACCAGTTTTTGTAAGCCGTGGTGAGGTAGTGAATGTAATATTGGAAAAAGCAATCGACGCAGCAAGTGCAGTCACTGCACCAGTTAACAGATTAAATGGAGTGATTGATCCAGCAATAAGGAGATAAAACGCATTACAGATAACGAATGTTGCAATGCCTTTCATCAGCGTTGAGGGTGTTTCTATTCGCGATCGACTCGTTCGACGTTCAACCGGAGCCTCCTCAACGGTACAGTCCGCCTGCGTGAGCGCTGTCTCATATGACCGAAGCATTGGTGCTCCTCCGCCAGGTTGGTATTCAGGATCGACAATGATCCGATCAAGATTGTGCTTTTCAGCGTAATCAATAGTAATTTCGGCAAAATCAGTAGGACTAAACAGATATCGATCTGTCCCAAGCAGTGTCGTCTCAATTGTTATAATAGTCTCATCGGCAGTATCAAGATCCTCAGAACCTGCTGATTCTACCATTGATTCTGATTGGATATCATTCACATCTTCAGTTGCCCACACAGATACGCGCTCTAAAAACTCATCAGCCGAAGAGATATTATTAATTGAGTCGCTATCAAATGCTCGCTGTCGTGAGAGATACACGAAATGGACGGTTGGGTTTGCAGCCGTTTTTTCCGCTGCCGACTCAGCGGCGCGAATCGCGTACGCGACGGTATTTCGAATCGTTGTGGAATCTCTGACAGGGACGAGCAGACGAGAATATGCGTCATTTGCGGTGCTACCCGCCATTATTACCCACCTCCGGCGTGAATGTCCGGTGGTTGTACGTTATTGTGCTCTCGGCTCATGTGTTGTTGGCAATTGCTCAAGCATCCAAATACGTCTTCCGTTCGATTGTATCTGGATGATATACTCAGATAGTGTCGAGTGCCGCTCAGTGGTCGAGTGAATCGAATCAAGAGAGAATAAATACGAAAACGAGAGGATAGCTGGTAGTTATGCACGGTTATCAATCAGATGAGCGAGGTGTATCGCCTGTTATTGGCGTTATCCTGATGATTGCAATTACAGTATTGCTTGCAACTGTCGTTGGTGGATTTGTATTGAACTTCGGTGATCAACTTGGTGACACAACCCCACAGGCGACTATCTCATTCACATATATTGATGACACGACTGTTTCAATTAGGCATTCAAACGGGGATGCAATTGACCCGAAACAACTCATGCTGGCGGGTGACATCGAATTCACGCCTCAATTATCGTTTGATGCTGTTGCTGGCAAAGATAATCGATTCAGTGTTGGAGAGACGGCACAATATAGTATAACAAAGGAATGGAACGGTCAAACAATTCGGATTATCTGGAAGTCGGCAAACAATAGACGAGGGACAACACTTGCAACGTCAATAGCACCGGTTCGTTGAATTATCCTACTCAGTAGTCGATATATTTCTCTAATACATGTATATCCAGGAAACAATCCCAGATACAAGATATAAGAGTTATCGAGCGGAGGATGCTCATAACCTGATTAATATAATTTGGTAGTTATTTTGGTCAAAACTGTAATATGGGTTCGATTCATCACAGAGAATTAGATAGTTTGCAATGAGAGAAAATAGGCTCACTTGCAACAGTTTGAATCGTCAGCTTTTATATATGACATAGAGTACCGTCGGCATGGATCAGCTGCGGCAATCGCTGCTTGAGGCGCCGATTATTGAAAAAGGGGATTATGAATATTTTGTGCACCCAGTTAGTGATGGCGTTCCGGTATTACGACCGGAGTTACTCCGTGAAATTGTCATTAAGATTATTCGGAAGGTAGAGGTTGACAATGTTGACAAAATTGTAACACCAGCAGCGATGGGGATTCACATCTCAACGGCTGTATCGTTGATGACAGATATTCCACTTGTCGTCATCAGAAAACGTCAGTATGGGCTAGAGGGTGAAGTCTCACTTAGTCAACAAACAGGTTATGCTGAGAATGAAATGTATATTAATGATGTCCGTGACGGCGAGCGAGTTCTTGTTCTCGATGATGTTCTTTCGACAGGCGGAACAATGCGGGCGGTGCTTGATGCACTTGATCAAATCGGTGCAGAAGTTGTTGATACCGTTGCTGTGATCAAAAAAGCTGGTCCAAACGAACTTGATGAGAGTGATCATGATGTAAAAACGCTCATTAATGTTCGCGTAACGGACGGAACAGTTGTTATTGTAGACTCCAACGGTGATGGTTAGACCAGTCTATCACAATGGTTTAATAATAAACTCTGGTTCTGATAGTCGTTCAGAACGACAGTCTGGACACTGTGATGGGTTATTGAGCGGATCATCAAACTGATCGAAACCACAGCGCTCACACGTTGGAGGGGCAACTAAGAACTGTTCATCAGGGGACGCGTTAACACTCTGTGCGATATGGTCAATATGTCCAAACACAGCACTGCGAGCAGTATTGACTATTGTTGCCAGTTCTGAGGCTGTTTGCGGTGTTGTCTGGATTTCGGCTCTGATATGCTCCCGTGTTGTTTGCGCATCCGTTCGTATTGTTGTATTGTCATTTCGGTCTATTGTACTGTCGGTTATCGACTGTGATTCTGCGGTCGTCTTAGATCCTGAATAATGCGCCGACTCTGCATTAGATGGTGGATTATCTTGACCCATTCATATCAATAGCAATTCCGGGAGAATATATATTTCAGGACGATTCACTGTAGTTTCATGTTGTTTGGAAACATACTTGTCACTCCAGAAAAAGTCCTAGGCTATGAAAGCAGTCGTCCTCGCAGGTGGATACGCAACACGGATGTGGCCAATAACTAAAGACAGACCCAAGATGTTTCTTCCAGTCGGTGATGGGACTGTTATTGATATTATTTTTCAGGATCTTGAGGCTGATAACCGGGTTGATGAAGTATTTGTCAGTACGAATGAACGTTTTGCTGATGATTTTGAGTCATATATCGAATCATCATCATACGAGAAACCAACGCTATCTGTTGAAGATACAAGCGAGGAGGATGAAAAATTCGGGGTTGTTGGTGCGCTTGAGCAGTTAATTGATCGTGAGAACGTTTCAGATGATCTTGTTGTTGTTGCTGGTGATAATTTACTTTCATTCGATCTTAGTGAGTTCGTTGACTTCTTTGAATCAAAACAAACACCATGTCTGGCTGCATATGACGTCGGGTCGAAAGATCGTGCGTCATCATATGGACTTGTACAGCTTGATGATGATCAGGTGATTGACTTCCAAGAAAAACCAGATAATCCACAAAGCACGCTTGTCTCGATTGCATGCTATGCGTTCCCAGCAGAGACACTCCCCAATTTTGAAACATATCTTGCAGACGGAAATAACCCTGATGAGCCTGGCTGGTTAATGCAATGGTTGCAAAATCGAGGGTCCGTGCATGCATTCACATTCGATGGTGCATGGTTTGATATTGGAACACCAGAAAGTTATCTTGATGCCGTATCGTGGTATCTCGATGGAGAGACATTTATTGATGATACAGCAACTGTCGAGGACTCAACGCTTGGCAATAATGTGCATCTGATGGCTGGAGCGTCTGTTGTTGATTCTGAACTTGAACGGACAGTTGTCTTTGAGAACACGAATATTGATGCTGCAACGGTCAGTGATAGCGTTATTGATGAAGAAAGTAGCATTGAAGCGGTTGATCTCACTGAGACACTCGTTGGGTCATATTCACAAATCCGACAATGAAGACAAAGACATGATATTCAGCTAAGCGTTGCATTGGTCACATCAATATACCCACGTGTTCCCTCCCAAATAGTTGTATACTCAAGTTCAATCGGTCGAGAGAGATGCGGACCATTAGTTACAAACGTCTCAAACTCACCACCCTCACCAAGTATATGTACTCCATGACGATCATTGAGCGTAATAAGTTCTGACAATGTCTCGGTATCAAGAGTACGCCCGAGCCATGAGGAATCAAGACCGCGCGCTGCGACCTGAATAATGGTAATCTCGAACCCTGCAGCAATCATGTTCTCAGCGAGTGTTATTGGGTCGCGCTGCCAAAGTGGTGCGAAGAGTTCAATATCAAGTCGATTACACATTCCACGGATTCGATCAGTCTGAAATTCACTCTCGACCGCGCCGGCGGTGACACCAGTGATACCTCCTGTAAGCGTCTTATCGAGTGCTTCAACCGCATTCTCAAGCGGCTCTAACTCGCGATCACCCTGCGTGCCCGCATCGACTGCATTTGATGCATCAAAATCATCTGGATTGATTTCTATCAGTTCAATTCCAGCGCTTTTAGCTGCAAGTTGTGCAAGTTTCGTTTCAGGAACGTGATACATATATGAATCTGCACTCGGATGGACGGTAAGCAGATGTGTGACATCACGCCCATCCTCAAGCGCGCGATATAATGCCCATGAGGAGTCTTTACCACCCGAGAAAAGACTCACCCAGTGATTGGATGTCTGTTGAGGTTGATTATCAGCTGATATGTTCATAATATAGGATTTCGATGATAGTAGGTCATATTGTATATGATTATTACAGTATTACCCGAATGTACGTACAGTATTATATTTGAAATCAAGCCTAAAATACCCCCTCATCAAGAAGTGACCAACGTGATGACCAACGTGAGCGAGTCAGAAAAGAGAAACATACGAGTATCAGAACACGCTATCAAAAGCCACCGTGTCGAATATCTTCCCATATGCAAACAGTTCACTAACAGTCATTGGCAATGTGATCTACTTTATTCAGTCTGACCGACCAGGACACCGCGGAATCCTTGCCGGTCATAGTTCGTTCGTCAGTGCTCTGAGTTCGGCTTTTCTATCTGTTTCTTGACGGTGGTGTCGCTCGTATCTCTCCGAAGCCGTGCATCGAGTGATACCCGACGCGGGTGAGTCCGGACATCGCGGTCTCCACTGGACGGTCGCCATCGTAGCCGACGACCACGTCGTGATCGGCAGTCTCCAATTCATATACGTCGCCGCCCTCGATGAGCTTCTCCAAGCGGTGGCGCAGCTGCGCTTCATCGTCTACGCTCCACCACCAGGGCACGTGTCTACGCTGTTCGCCTTCGGGTACTCCGAACTGGAGGCCGTCAAGCACGACCTCGCCGAGGGGTAGAGCGTCCGGTCATCGGCGTGCAAGTAGGCGGTCACGTACCAGCGCGTGGTCTGCTGCTGTTTCCGAGCGTCGTCGGGCTGACCCATGATCGTCTCGTGAGCCAGCGCCGGGATCCCGTTCTGGAACCGGATATCGGGGCGTTCAGATCGTCCCGAGGGCGGATAACGAGCAGCCACGGACGGTTTGGGATGCGGGACGAGGAATAGGTCGTTGTAGCTCTCCACGTCGGGGAGCGACGACCCCATGTACGGGCGAATCCCGCTTTGGGAGTGTTCCTCGGGGAACGTCCCGAACTGACCGGGCACAAATATCCCGAGTCCCTATTCTCTCAGACTGAATAATACTGATGATACCGCCAACAACTGCTAACATGAACTACCTCACCTTGCTCGGATTAACGCGCTCGTTGAGAAATCGGGCGTAACACTTGAAACCAGCTAAGATTACATATAGCCAAGATCGCGAAGCCGTTCCATTAGATCTTCTTTATCTTGTGCGCGACCAGCCCGTTCTGTGGTATTTTCGACATCCTGCAGCCACGCTGGTTCTTCAGTTGTCTTCTCCGTTGAGACCTCACTACCAAGTGAGCGGAATCCAGCAAAGTACTTAGGCGAAACTGGGACATCATTCATACTCACACCATCTGGAAGGTCATCAGCACCTGTTGGCACATATCCTTCATCAGGATACGCAGAGACGGTATCTGGGACAACGAAGTTCCAAAACGTTTCCCAGACAGCGCGCTCGTCAAACTGAAGAATCGGTTGAATGCGGTCATGTGGTGGATAAATATCCGGGTCATGTCGAGACGAAAAGAACGTCTCTTTAGCACGGGCTTCTTGTTCATCCCACCGAACACCAGAGATGACTCCATCGACACCGTAGCTCTCAAGTGTATCATTTAGTGCCACTGTTTTCAGGAGGTGATTACCGACATATGTGTCAAGTAAAAATGGGAATGTATCTTCCTCATATTCGAGGAGGTCGCGCACATGATGTTGATTATGTTCTGAAAGGTCTGAAACAGGGATTTCATCGCCTGGTTCAAGCCCATGCTCATCAACATACTCACCAATGTCATTATTACGAGCATAAATGACATCAAGATCCCATTCATTTGCCCATCGATCAACAAAATCATGTATTTCATCAAAATGTTGGAAATGGTCGATAAAGACCGTTGATGGTGTTTCTAGATCATACTGGCGAGCCACCTCTTCGATGAAATATAGTGTCAGTGTCGAATCTTTTCCGCCGGTCCACATGACAACCGGATTTTCATATTGTTCAAGACCACGCTTGGTTACCGTAATTGCTTTTTCAATTTTTGATTCAATTGTCGGATAGTCGGTTGATGTCTCTTCGTTACCATCGGTATAGTCGACATCGAGATATTCAGGGAAACTCTCCGGCATACGTATAATTATATTTCATTAGATCTATTAAGTATCTTCCGTTAGGATAGTAAGAACACGAAGGTCATTGACATTGGTGCCAGTCGCCCCCTCCGTTGACAGCATCAATGCAGCATTGTCATCGAGGAATGAGTATGCATCGTTTGCTTTGAGTGCTGCACGAGCAGCTGATGCCTCATTATCATTGACAGTTGCGGTTGTGACAGTTGCGCCAGCGGCGTCAGTCGGGCCGTCAAATCCGTCAGTATCAATCGCACACAATGCTGTGTTCGATGGGAGTTCAAGTGCTGCTGCGAGTGCAAACTCCTGATTTGGACCACCAACGCCATCACCTGTTACTGTGACAGTTGTCTCACCACCAGCCAGAATCGCCGCTGGAGGGTCAATTGGAGTCTTATTTCGCTGAACTTCCTCCGCGATAGCGACGTGTGTCTTTGCTGCTTCGCGTGCCTCCCCTCGAATGGATGAAGAGAGAATCAGTGGTTCATAGCCAAGATTCGAGCATGCATTCGCCGCAGCATCAAGCGCAGTCATCCCGTCTGCGAGGACAATTGTCGTAGGTGAATCAAATGTTGATGAGGACAGTTCAGATGGCGTCTCATCAATATCACCGTTGGCACCGCGCTGCAGGTGCATACGAACAGACTCCGGCGTATTGACATCGTACTCACGGAGTGTCATCAATGCGTCTGCATATGTTGTTGAGTCCGGTGACAGTGGTCCACTAGCGACAACGCTTGGATTGCCTGATGTAACGTCACTGAAAATGAGACCAACTGTCTGAGCTGGAGTGAGTGCTCGTGCCAGTTGTCCTCCCTTAATTGTTGAGATATGTTTTCGAACAGCGTTAATACGGTCAATCGGTGCTCCACACTGAATTAGTTCCTGTGTTACTCTCCGTAATGCAGATTTATCGATGTTTTCAGCTGGCGCTGATAAGAGCGCGCTTCCACCCCCGGTAATCACAACGAGAGAAAGAGTATTTACGCCGCAGTCACAGGCATAAGAGCGCATCTGCTCGGCAGCCGTAATATTTGAACGACTTGGAAGCGGGTGGGTTCCGGTAACAACATTGACTGGATCAGCATCAACAGGATCATCTGTAATGACAATTCCACCGGTGAGGTGATCATCAACGATTGTCGTTAGATATTGTGTAATACGACCAGCAGCATTACCACCACCAATAATACTCACTTCCTCATACTTAGATAGATCGTACTGGTTATTAGCAATTGAGAGTATATCGCCTTCGCGTGTGAGTGTTTCTGAGAGAACTTGATCGGGATGTGCCGCATTGACACCAGCAGTCACAGCAGTCACAGCACACTCTTGTGGTGTAGCTGACACTGATGTTTTTGCTGGGATCTGAGCTGTATTCTGTCTATTCTGACCACGCTGCTCGAACATACGTTGTCTTGTGTAGACGAGTGAAAAATACTCACCGACTAATGATACCAGATAAGTGAATAACAATATTGTTTAGCAATGTCAGAGGCATACATCTGAGTTGGTACTGTCCTCAACCTACCTCAGCACATCCAGTTCAGGATATGATAGTAGGTTTTGTGACAGGTAATTAACGGTTCAGTACGAAGCGATGGTTGTCGGGACCTGCAATAATCAATTAATCACTGATGAACTTGTTATCACGCCAGTCTACACCGCCAGATCCATTTTCATTCTGTGAGGGGTTTTCAACGACTTCGATCGTCGCTGGTCGCTCTTCACCTTCAACGATTCGATGAGCGGAAAGTTCCTCATTTATCTCAGTAATCGCAGTAAGCGTCCCCTTCTCTGCAAGAAGGGAAATCTGACGGAAGACGCGAAACATCGGGTACTGGAGTGCAGTATTTTGAAGGACTGTCTCTCGGTCACCCTTGAAGCAAGCAAATTCAACCAACTCTGATGGAATTTCTTCTTCTTCTTCATCAGTCCACCGTGGATTACCGCCACGGGGTGGCTCTTCTTCATACACACGATTTTCTGTAACACTTGCTTTCAATTGTGCAGTTGGTGTGTACTTACTGAGGTTGTCATCAGCAGCAACGGCTTTCAGAATGAGTGTATTATTTCGACGCGTTAATTCAATTGATTCAATCTCGGTGGGCAGGTCCGGGTCACCGTTTAGAAACGCTTCGACGTCTTCGAGTGGCAGTTCTAGTGTCGAGTGGAGTCGGTATACACGGCCTGACATAGTTGCGTTTCGGGTACCCGTGCGAGATGAAAAAACGCGACGTTGGTACCTATTCAATAATATGGGTCCCGCACTTATATAATGTGCGAGAGAGTTATATGCATATTTGTTTTAGCATATCGCTCATCCCGATACATTGTAACATAGGAGTTTCTCGAACCAATCTTCGGGTGAATTGAGCTTCAGTGCAAGGAAGTTGAGATATTTCTGTAGATGATGCTTCGAGACGCCTCTGAAGTTCGCCAGCCACTGGCGAAGGAAACTATGCCGGTTCTCACAAGTATTCGTGTGAGCGTCACCGATGACGTAGGTATCGGAGTGGGTGACGGTCAGATGGCCGTCCACCCCCTCCTTTTCCTCGATATCTTCGTAGATCGAGTAGCCATCCGTACAGAGAATAACACTGCCATCGCCGTAGGCTGCGATTTCTTCGTCGGCTTCCTGTAGATCCTTGCAGACGATGAATCGAACTCGTCCGTCAGACCGACGGACGAGTGTCAGGACTGGTGGTTTGTCTCCCTCGAAGTCACCGCGTCCCTTTTTTTTAGTCCGCGCTCGCGCGGACTCGAATCCTCGTCCTCGCGTCCTTTCTCACCGGCAGTCACGTAGATCTCATCGGCCTCGCACACCTCCGAAAGCTCGAATTCTCCGATGTTACCGCTTGTCTCCTGGACTTCGTGAACGAAATCAAGGACAGCCTCGTAGTCACGGTCAAGATCACGGGCGATCTGAGCAGTCGTCTCAGATCGCATCTCCTTGACCATATAGAACAGCTCCTCAAGCTCAAAGCGATGTTGGCCGAAAATCGTGTCTGTGAGGTCGTTGAAGTATGTCTCACAGTTTTTACACCAGTACTGCTGGGCATCTTTCCCCGTGGTTCCTCGCTTGACTACCGCATCACTCTCGCAGTGGACACACGTCACCGTCTCGCCGAAGCGGGCGAGACGGAGACGCTCAAAGCAGCGTTCTCGTGATGGAAGGAAGACTTGAGCAGACTCTTGATCCATCGTTGACTGATCAATGATCCGCCGGCAAGATTGATGTTACGGCTTATCGAGAAGAGCGTAGCATATAATTCTGATTTTGCTAAATTATATACTCATCCGACTGGGGTCAGTCATCGAAACCAAGTTTTTCTGCGAGTTCACCGCGTTCATCAAGTTCAGCAAGAATATCACTACCGCCAATGAATTCACCGTCAACATATGTTTGCGGAATCGTTTCCCATCCACTGTGATCCTCGAGTGCACTTCGATATTGGTCGAGCGCAGGAAGGACATCAATCGTCTCGAACTCCTCGACATGTTGTGAAATGAGATTAACCGCTCGCTGTGAGTACCCACACTGCGGCATCAGTCGATTCCCTTTCATGAAGAGGGCAATATCATTATCCGCAATTGTCTCATTGACGCGGGTCGTGATCTCTTCATCGCTCAGTTCAGAACCAGGCTGAAACGTCATATCTCATCATATGAATTCAGATAACAAAGGGATTGTGTCAACGTTGATTCGATCTGGGACATTCTCTCGGTGTACTCACGAATTGATTACTCGAAGTAATTCATATATCAGGTGGCGCCGAATTTGATTTATTGGATATGTCACGGTCATTAGTGTCACTATCGACACGGACAACATCGATAAGTGAATACACAGGGACGTCGGCTAGTGAATCGACGCCCTGTTTATCAACAACAACAACACATGCAACAGGTCGACCACCGGCATCACGAATCGCGTCAATTGTCTCTTGCATCGTTGTGCCAGAAGTAATTGTATCATCGACAATGTAGCAGTCACGATCACGAATCTGTGCAAAGTTCCGCGAGAATGATCCACCAAGTTCATTGATATCCCCTTCGTCCCATTGGTGCTTTGCAGGTGCATATGACCCAAGATCTGTATCAAGTTCTTGAGCAACAACGGTCGAGAGTGATGCACCCGCTTTTTCAATCCCAATTGTTAGATCAACCGCTTCACCCTCCTTCATTAATAAATCAGCCATCGCTTGTCCAATATAGCTAAGCCGTTTTGAGTCACGCCCAACAGCACTCCAATCAACGTGAATATCATGTGCTTCTGTCGGATTGTTCGCTGATGACGATTGGCTGTTATCGGTTGGCTGACTTCGTTCAACAAGCCAACTAGCTGTTTCTCGTGAGACATTTAATTCATCAGCAATTTCACCTTTTGAGAGCCCTCGTTCAGCAAGTTCAGCTGCATTTTCGATAAGATCATCAACGTTCTTCATATGCGCTGAGTTGCACGGCTGTTTTTATAGTGGTGTCGTCGTTATTATCGAATGCATATCGAAACTCCGAGAGTGGATATACGTCGGTGATAAGCGAATCAATAAACCATTCTGGAAATGTTTGGAGATCATCACTCGCTGTCTTAAAGTGAGTTATATTTGAGTTTACACTGCCGATGAGCGCTTTATTATGCAATACAAGTTCATTATGAAGCGCTCCGCCATCGATTTCAAAGCTTGATGACTCAGGAACTCCAAGCAAAGCACCAACACCGTTTGGCGCCAGTGCATCAATCGTTTTGAACGCATGTGGAGCATGCCCGGTCGCCTCACAAATAAAGTCCATCGATTCATATGTAGACGGAATCGTATCGACAGGGGTTTTTCGAGAGTCAACATATGTTGCACCAAGTCGCTCGATAATGTCAATCGTCGGATCTGGTCGGTCACGACGCCCAAGGCAGTAACACCGCTCATAGGTGTCTGTCGAAGTAAGATGAGCAAGCATCAGTAATCCAAGACTGCCATTGCCTAAGACGAGTGCTGATGTTGGCTCCCAGGTGAATGATGATCGTGAAGCGGTTGCGAGTTCAATAGCTTTGTTTACGACTGAGAGCGGTTCAACAAGAAAGCCAGCCTGAGCCAACGATGATGGAATTGAAACAAGATGCTGCGCTTGTGAGGTGAAGAACTCAGAAAAGTAGCCATGAGACCCGATAATGCCACGTTCATGATATGAGCCTTCAGGCGCCATGTCTGGTTCACCACGGTCAAAATATACAGATTCTCCATTTGGGGAGCGTCGAACTATTGGGGCTACGACTTCGCCACGTTCAAGACCGGTTGTTCCTGGATCCTCGACCACACCGACTGCCTCATGTCCGAGGACAAGGTGGTCCTCATCAGCAGGATACTCACCGTAGGACCCAGCAATTATCTCATGATCGGTTCCGTCGATACCAACCCGGAGCGTTCGGATGAGCGCCTCGCCTGGTTCTGGCTCAGGTCGAGGCTTTTCAATACAAATTGGCCCCTTAGAATCACGTGAAACTGCGATAGCTTGCATATATGCTTGAAACAGTCAGTGTACAAAAGATTTCTTTTATTCTGAGTAAAAATTGATTTCGTATGTTCAGAGATCATGATCGAACACATATAACCACGTGTCGTGCTGCCAGCTTGATAGCTCATATCAAATTGATATCATTAATATGAGTCCTGTGCACCAGCGTCAGTAGTTTCATCGACTTCATCAACAAGTTCACTCGCGTATCCAGTGTAGGTCAGTGGTGATAGCGCCTGTAGTTCGTCACGAACAGACTCTGACACTGACAGTGACGCAAAAAGATCGTGAAAATCTGTCAGTGCAACATCTTCTCCGCGCGTGAGTTCCTTTACGCGTTCATATGCATCGACATCACCCTCACGTCGAAGGATTGTCTGGACCGCCTCTCCAATTAGTTCTGGATGTGATTCAAGTTCTGATTGCATTACTGTTTGGTTTGGAACCACTTTCTGAAGCCCATCAGTCGTCTTTTTATATCCAATGAGAGCATGTGCGAATCCAGCACCAATGTTGCGTTTGACAGTTGAGTCTGAAAGGTCACGTTGAAGTCGTGAGTTGGTAATATAATCAGCAAGAAATCGGAGATCAGAGGTAGCTTTTGAAAGATTACCTTCTGCATTCTCAAAGTCAATCGGATTAACCTTATGTGGCATCGTTGATGACCCAGTCTCTCCAGCGGTTGTTTGCTGACCAAGATATCGATTAGAAATATACAGCCATGCATCACGATCTAGATCAATAATCATATTATTTACGCCGCAGAGTGCATCAAATAATGCTGCTAGATCATCACATGGATTGATTTGCGTAGACAATTTAACATGATTGAGACCAAGATCAGTGACAAACGACTGTGCAAACGCTCGCCAGTCGACATCGGGGTAAGCAGCAGCATGTGCAGCATATGTTCCTGAAGCCCCAGCGAGTTTACCTGTCAATGTATCATTCGCATCTGTAATCCGGCCAATAGCCGTCCCGATACGCGTTGCATAAACTGCCATCTCCTTTCCAAATGTGGTCGGGGTCGCTGGTTGCCCGTGTGTTTGAGCCAGCATTGGCGTCTTTCGATACTCCTGTGCAAGCGACACTAATTCATCACGAAGTGACCTCAGCGCTGGCACGAGTACGTTCTTCACGCCTGAGCGTATTAGAAGTCGGTGAGATAGATTATTAATATCCTCTGAGGTGAGTCCAAAATGAATCCACGGGTGAATATATGATGGTGTCTGTATTCGGAGGAAGTATTCAATCGCTTTAACATCGTGATTGGTCGCGCTATAGCCTGCCGCACCCTCGACCTCAATTTGTTTGATCATTGCCGCATCATCGCCATCAAAGGAATTGACGGTTGTCTTGAGGGTATCACGATCAGATGGATCTAATGAAAATGAGATTGGCTCAAGCGCATCAAGTGCATAGAGATACTCAATCTCAACGCGGAGTCTGGTACGCATGAGTGCTGCTTCACTTGTATGTGAGACAAGTGGCGCAGTCCGCGATGAATATCGCCCATCAAGCGGTGAGACCGCTGCAAGTGGGTTATCACGTGAAAGATTATCCATGTGCTGAGATGCCGGTGGTATCTCAAAAAGGATGTCGATGCTGCTGATACAATATCGGGATGAATTGCCACGAGTCCACTAACTTATCTATACCTATGGCACGCTTTGCAGTCACAGAGGAGACGATCTATTATTTATCGTTCACACATAGCAGGTAAGCCGCTGCAGGCGATTCACCAGCTATCCACAGACATACTACCGCATCCATGCCGTAATTAGTCTCATGCCAACTACTCCAGTCAACTTTCTAGACGGTCTATGAGATATTCTTGTCTCGGTCAGCGCCAGTATACATACAGGTTGATGAAATTCGCTCAATACAGATGATAATTACATTCGGTTTTATATGTATGATGACGAGACCGGAACTGACTTACAACCTGCGTGAACTCCGACGATTATGCTCACGATTGCCGGGTTAGCGAGTAATCACGGTCGAAATCTCTTGCATATCGCGGATCAATCGCCCGGAGACGCGACAGTCGAAGTGATCCTGACAAATGATGCGGACGCGCCCGTGCTCGATGCGGCTTCCGCGCGTGAAGTTCAGACTGGAGTCATTGAACGACCAGATAAACAATCCAGAGAAAAGCATGAAGAGCGTATTCTCGATGCCCTCGGGCAGTACGATATCGACATTATTTGTCTTGATGGATACATGCGAGTTCTCACTGAGAGGTTCATTGAGTCAACGCCACCAGTATTAAATGTGCATCCATCATTACTTCCAGCATTTCCAGGGTTGAACGCGCATGAGCGAGTACTTAAGGCTGATGTTCGGGTCACAGGATGCACTGTGCATCTCGTCACAGAGGCTGTCGATGATGGTCCGATTATTACCCAGGAGTCTGTTCCAGTTCGAACTGATGATGATCCTTCTACATTAAAACAGCGGGTGCGCACCACGGCAGAATTCATTGCATATCCGCGTGCGATTCGACTATTTAGTCATGATAAAGTCACAATCGATCACTCGAAGACACCACCAACGGTTTCCATTGAGATCGATGATGCTGATCAGTTCCCCGAAAAAAGACACATATCAAGTGATCGCGTAGATGCACTGCGGTATGGAGAGAATCCACATCAATCAGCCGCTGTGTATGCTGATATGACTGCGTCTGAGCCAAGTGTTGTGAGGGCACCACAATTGAATCACGGGGCGAAAGCACTCTCATATAATAATTATAATGATGCTGATGCTGCATTACGGTTAGTACAGGAATTCAAGAAGCCAGCCGCAGCGGTAATCAAGCATACAAACCCTGCAGGATGTGCAACTGCTGAGACACTAACAGATGCATATGCAGATGCACTAGCCACTGACCCAATGAGTGCATTTGGTGGCATCGTCGCGTTAAACCGAACATGCGATGCTGCAACCGCTGGAGCGATTATTGAATCATTCAAAGAGGTGGTAGTTGCTCCGGGATACACTGATAATGCGATTGATATGCTCAGAGAGCGTGAGGACCTTCGGGTTCTTGAGGTGGATTCTATTGATGAATCAGAAAAAACCAGTGATCAACAATCAATAATATCGAAACCGCTTATTGGAGGACGGTTGCTGCAAGAACAGGATACATGGGCGCCGTCACGAGATGATCTTGAGGTGGTCACCAGTGTTGAGCCAACAGAAGAGCAACTGACAACGATGGAATTCGCATGGCGTGTACTAAAACATGTCAAGTCAAATGGAATTATTCTTGCGGATGGAACCGAAACTGTCGGTATTGGGATGGGGCAGGTATCGCGTGTTGATGCTGTTCGATTAGCAGTGATGAAAGCCACAGAACACGCTGAAGACGGGGAACCAGCGGGGAGTATAATGGCTTCCGATGCGTTTTTTCCATTCCCCGATGGCGTTGAAACCGCTGCTGACGCCGACATTGAGGCTGTGATTCAGCCTGGAGGATCGGTAAACGATGATGAGGTGATCGCTGCCTGTGAGGAGCATGATATACCGATGGTTTTCACCGGTCGGCGTTGCTTCAGACACGATTAAACCGACGCGGACAGTCCGGCAAACAGCTGAATCAAATTTCATACTAGACAGAATATAATCTAAAGAACACAGCGAGAGTTTCACGCGTCACCCGACTCGTGGTACTTTAGGACAACTGCTAGATGAGTGAGACTCTTTCACTCATCGATAGATGAAGTCGTAATGGGTTTCAACTGGCATGTAGAATCACCGTATATGACCGTTACAATCGTCGGCTCCCAATTGGGAGACGAGGGCAAAGGTGCGCTCGTTGATTTATGGGGAGGCGGCGCCGATGTCGTCGCACGGTATCAAGGCGGCGACAATGCGGGCCACACCGTCGTTGAAGACGGTGATGAGTATAAGTTGTCGTTGGTTCCGAGCGGGGCAGTCCGAGACAAAGTTGGTGTGCTAGGCAATGGATGTGTCATCAATCTTAAAACACTATTTTCCGAGATCGATGAGCTCCGTGAGCGCGGGCTTACACCAGATGTCCGTGTTGCTCGCCGTGCACATGTCATTATGCCATATCATCGGGTTCTTGATGGAATTGAAGAAGACGCTAAATCAGACTCCGATCTTGAGGCTGGGACGACTGGTCGCGGAATTGGACCGACGTATGAAGATAAGGTGGGTCGACGAGGAGTCCGTGTTGGAGACTTACTTGACCCAAGTGTCCTTCGAGATCGACTTGAGTATGTCGTCCCCCAAAAGCGTGCACTCGCCGAGAGTATATTTGGGGTTGACACGAGTGAGGCATTTGATGTTGAATCGCTGTTTTCTGAATATCGTCAACTGGGGAAGCGACTAACTGAGGAAGATATGACAGTCAACGCGGGTGAGTTCCTCAACGAGCACCTCAATCATGATTCAACGATTCTATTCGAAGGTGCACAAGGGACATCGATTGATATCGATCATGGAATTTACCCGTATGTTACCTCATCAAACCCAACAGCGGGTGGGGCAGCAACTGGGACAGGTATCAGTCCAACAGTTATTGGTCAGGGAGAGGTTGTTGGAATCATCAAAGCATATCTCTCGCGAGTCGGAACCGGACCGCTCCCAACAGAATTAACGGGTACTGATGAGGCGCTTGCAGATCATATCCGAGAGAAGGGCGGTGAATTCGGAACAGTAACTGGACGTCCCCGAAGAATCGGATGGCTTGATATTCCAATGCTCCGACATGCAACGCGATCAAATGGATTCACAGGACTTGTAATAAATCATATTGATGTGCTCGCTGGACTTGATGAAGTCTGTGTTGGTCACTCATATGACCTCAATGGCGAGGAGCAATTCACAATACCAGCCACAACAGAAAGATGGGCAGAATGCGAGCCAAATCTTCGATCATTTGATCCATGGGATAGTGTTGCATGGAGTGATGTCGCAACTGAAGGATACGAGGCGATTCCGGCAAATGCAAAGCAGTATCTTGAATATCTCACAAACGAACTCGACACTCCGATTTACGCGGTTGGCGTTGGACCAGACCGTGCTGAGACGATTGAGTTGGTCAATCCATTCGATATCGATGCGTAGTTACAATGAATTAAAAGAGAAGCCTACTGGTCCAGAGAGGATGTAAAGAAAGCAAGAACCCGTAGTCTTTTTACCACCGCAATCCTCGCTGTTATCGATGAAAGAGTCACTGATGGATATCCTCTGTGACCCTCTTGACAAGAGTGAGCTTGAGCTTGAGGTAGATGAACGCGATGGTGAGGAAATCATCGAAGGGCGACTCATTGGAAAAGAGACTGGTGAAGTATACCCAATCGAAGATGGAATTCCAAACTTACTTCCACCGGATATGCGTGAAGAGTGAGTCAATAGAGGGTGTAATATGTGCCGCCAAATCGATACGGTCGTGTGTGAAGGTTAAAATTCTGCAATTTCATTCAACAGATCAGCTTATGACCTAAACGTTTTTAGCAGCGGGCACCGTCAGCCACTTCGTGACAGAACCGCTCACGATCCGGCTGAACGCTGGGAAGCTATATGCAGTTGATGCACCTGATGCATTTAGCGCTCGTGAGAATTTCGATATCGAGCTACAAAATATGGGTGAATCTGTGCATGTTCACCTCCGATTTGATGAAAAACTGTCGCAGGGAGCACGATTGCCTGAGGTCAATCACTATGTCAAAGCGGATGATAATCGCCGGGTTGGCGTTCGCGTATCTCCTCATCAATATCCAATTGAGGGGGAACTTACCGTTGCATCAGGATATGGCTCTAAGACCGACTGCGTTACTGTGACAATTGCGGCGCCAGAATCGAACGTCGATGAAACAACAGAGGCAGGTGAAAATAAAGAAGCATCTGACACTGAAGATAACACAATCCTCACTCGTGGGTGGAAATGGATTCGAAGTCAAAACAACATTGGGACCGAAATTGGCGGGATTGCTGCCGTAGGTGGACTGTCGGTCATTGCACTCTTTATTGCGGTTAGTATTGCGATAATTATCCCAAATTCAGTTACAGTGCTGTTGGTCGGAACTGTTTTTGGTGTGGTGGTTGCGGTCGCACTTGGATTACTGCTCGATATATAGATAAATAATGACTCACACATCTCAAAGATGTATCAGATTGAGATTCTGAGCTGTCTTATTCGTCTTTACTGGCTTCTCCGTTAGCTTCAGCCGATTGACTACTGTGATCAGCACCATCATGTGGTTCATTTCCAGATGTTGCCACATCATTGTCAGCGTCATCCATGACAGTCTGTTGTTCATCATTCGTTGACGATTCTGCTAATGGTTCTGTTGGTGTGCCTGAGAGACGACCCTCATCATCAATCCGCTTCGCACGGAGGAACCGAGTCCGATATTGATTCGCTCCTTCATATACATCGGCTTCTCTGATCTCATCAGTACGACCGTCAGCAACAGCATCAATAATGGCTTCGAGTTGGTCCTTTTCAGATGGTGTCAGATCAAACTCATAGGTTCGCTCATTCTCTTCTTCAAGCTTTGTCCATCGACGTGATGCTGCGATGACAAGCGAACAGGGTTCTCGACAGGGAAATGTTCCTGTCCCACCATCAGCCTCTAGTTGATCATCATCAGTATATTGCCACTCACGACGTTTAAGACACTGTGAGTCTACGCAACAGGCTTCTGCGACCCACTCAACAGCAGATCGGGGGAGTTCTTCAACAACACCATAGATGCCAGTTTGGCGCTCAACCGTCTCACGCCAATGTGTGATATCAAGCTCGCCGTTGCGTTCAAGATTCCAATTAGGAATTGAAGCCGGATATAGAAAATTGATCGTTTCAACTGCATCGCGTGCATCAAGATTCGGGAATACCCATCCTGTTTGGAGTGATGGTGCTGTCTGTAGTGGTCGATACCGGCCGCGATCATCATATGTCGAGATCTCACGGGCATCACGGGGGTCCGTATGTGTTTCAAGCGTTTCGGGTGCAACCTTTGCATCATCTTGATGTCGGATATCATAGTGACGATGACCCCGATTATCGAGTATTGCTGTCACTTGTATCTCTCCCCACTCAGTCAGACATCCATCATCTGAACGAAGAGCTCTATATCGCGTTGGGACATCGTTTTTATGTGCACCTTCTGCATGTCGAAGGAACGCCCGGCGGTGACGACCCAACTCTGAGAGGGTTGATTCCCAGTAATACCAGTTTGTCACATAGGGGGCGACTTCTTCAGTTGTGACATAATTGAGTAAATCTGTATGTGTGAGTGTAGGCGTTTCAACCGAAGGGGTCTCAATTCGGTAACCCCCATCCACAGCGGTAACGCAAAGTCCATCAAAATTGATTTGATCTTTTACATTGACAAGATGGGCTATCAACGCTTTGCTGACGGTGCCTGGTACCTTAATCATCCGCGACTGTTGTTTCGCGAGTCTGCTCACGGACCGTTTCAATTGCTGTTGAAATGTCTGCCCCGGCATCAGCAGCACGCTCAAGAATCACATCTGCTGTGAGCCCCTCTGTTCCAACGGCGCCTGCATACCAGATGCGATGATCATCCACAGTTGCAGGCACATCATATCCTGTTCGATAATCATCTGTTAGACCCATATCCTCTGGAATATCCTCTTGTGTGTGGAATCCATCCGCGACAAATAATGGGACAACAACAATGTCAGTGGTATCAAAGAAGTCAGTTACATCATCCACTTCAGGATCCTCATCCATATAGAGTGCTTGGACCTCATCAAATCGGTCAAGATCACGAACACGATCAGCATGGTACTCGATTGCTTTTGCAGAGTTTTCGTTCCGCTCGGTTCCATGACCGACAACTGCGAACCCGCATTCATCGCCAACGGATGGATCACCTGTGACGGTTTCAGCACGTCGGACAAGTACATCAGTCATTGCTTCATGCGTACCAACAGGACCGCAATAATGGATCGTCTGACCAGTATCAGTCGCTTCGAGCGTTGCTGTATCAGCACTTAGCCCATCAGAATTCCACTCAGAAACATCCCAGCCGTCTAATCGAAGTTCACGAGGGATAACTTGCTCTGTAAAGTAGCCTTCGCTGATAAATAGCGGAACCAGATAGATCTCATCAGCTTCAACGGTTCGAAGCACCTCTCGAAGTGATGGCTCTTCTTTCCAAAATCCAGTTCTAACCTCATCAAAAGCGCCGCTTGCACGGATTGTGTCTGCATGTTGGTGTGTTGGAGTCGACGAATCGGGGTTAAGATGTGACCCGTGTGCTACAATGACGAGGGCTTGCATATGTGAATATTTCAACTAGCGTCCTCTTATTTACTTCGGGTTCTCTTGGAGATTATTTTGATTTTCCATTATACACATAACATAATATGATGGCTTCCCTGGGTGAATGACTCCACCTTACTCCGCTGGCATAGGTCGCTTCCGTCAGAATGTGAGCATTGTTTCTGGGATGTGAACTCACACCGGGTCAAGCCCCAGGCTTCCTGATTCAACGACGCGCTTTGCACTCACTGCCTCCCGCTGAGGCATGCATTGAATCCACGATATCGGATGAGTCACGCAGTGTGAACAGAGAGAATGCGATCTTAACAGGCGTGTTTTTCAGACTATCTCTAACCTCTGATGACCACGAGGAAAATGCTGATTGTGACGTTTGGTCTCTATAGACGGTACATCTATCCGACCGCTGCATAATATACCGGTATGTCACTTGCTGCTGAGACACGCGCTGCTGCCCGTGCTCATCCTTGCTTGTCACTGCATTACGTGCTGATATCATTAATTATCGTGCTGCGGCATCGTTTCTTGATCTTGAGGGAGATATCGACTCAGTTGCACGAGCCCTTCGTCGATTCGGCGATAGTCTCAATAACTTCACCACAGTTGGAGAGTCTGATATACCGATCCGAATGCATCACGGTGTTGATATCGTGAGTGATACCCACGATATGGTTCAAAATCAAGGCGAAGCAAGCGTTGATATTTTACTGCGTCTTAATAATGAATTTATCATTACAGCTGATGGACAGTTATCTGCTATCATTGTTGATACCGTTCCCGATATGACCATATCAGGGTTCACAACTGCAATTGAACGCGTCCAAATGGAGGATATCAATATCAAAGCGGCTGGGACTCTGCAAGATATGTTCATTGTCATTGTTCCGCGTCGTAAGGGTGCAAGCGCACTTCGGAGTGTCGAAGCCGCATTGACAGTTATTCCGACGAATTGAAACCATCGACGTGAGTACCCCATATCAATGACATTGTCCGTGACAAACACTCTAACGGGCGAACGCGAAGAGTTTGAACCACGTGGTGATGAAGTGCTGTTATACGTCTGTGGGCTCACTGTCTCGGACCACGCGCATTTGGGACATGCCAGATTATGGGTACATGCAGATATAATGCATCGCTGGCTCGAGTATCAGGGTTATACTGTCCGGCACGTAGAGAACTTCACCGATGTCAATGAGAAGATTGTTGCTCGGATCGGTGAGGACGAACTCGGTGAGACTGAGGCGACTGTTGCAGACCACTTCACAAATAGTGTGATTCAAGATATGCGTGGACTGAATCTCAAGCGAGCAACGGTTTATCCACGCGTTTCTGAGCATATTCCGACAATTATCGACCTTGTTGAATCCTTACTTGATGATGGATATGCATATGAAGCAAATGGATCTGTCTACTTTGATGTTACCGCGTTTGATGGATATGGTGACCTTTCAAACCAACAACTCGATGAAATGAAAGCACAGACTCCCGCCGATGAGCGTGCTGAAAAACGACATCCAGCCGACTTTGCGTTATGGAAAGCTGGTGGTGTCAAGCCAGATGATCTGAACGAGCACCGGTCAGAAGAACTTGATCAACTTGAGACCACTCATGGGCAGACATGGAATGCACCATGGGGAGAAGGGCGACCAGGATGGCATATTGAATGTTCGGCGATGTCGATGGATCATCTGGATGAGACATTAGATATTCATGTTGGAGGGCGTGATCTTATGTTTCCGCATCATGAGAATGAAGTCGCACAAAGTGAGGCAGCAACTGACCAACAGTTCGCTCGATACTGGCTTCATGTCGGGTTACTCCAGTCAGCGGGTGATAAGATGTCCTCAAGTATTGGTAATATTCTCACTATTAAGCAGGCACTCGATGAGCATGGTGTCAATGTGATTAGAATGTTTTATCTCGCAACGGCATACCGAAGTGAGCAAACACTTGGTCAATCCGAACTTGCAGAGGCAACTGAGCGATGGGACCGGCTTAATCGTGCGTATGAGATGGCTGTCGATGCATCCAATAGCACTGATGCATATGCAATCGTTGAAGATGAGTCTCTTCGATCGAGTGTCTCAGAAACAAAGTCATCATTCACCAGCGCAATGAATAATGATTTCAACGTTCGAGAAGCAATAGCTTCCCTTCTGAAGCTCGCAACAAGCGTAAATCGACATCTCGACTCACAAGAACGATATGATTATTATGGTCTATATATGGCAATTGAAGCGTTCGAAGCGCTTGGTGGAGAGGTATGTGGACTCAAATTTGGCGATCAACCCACTGGTGATGGCACGGTTGAGATTGCTGAAGAACTTATTGAACTCATATTAGATGTTCGTGAGACAGAGCGAGAGGCAGGGAATTATCACCGAGCAGATGAACTTCGGGATAGTCTTGATGAGATTGGAATCGAAGTGCAAGATAATGATGAAGAGACAATATATCGAGTGAATAATCAATGAATAATGTCAGAAATGGAATCACATACAGTTTCAACAGAGAATCCAACGAATTGAGCATGGGAGGATGTCAAGAACGAGATAGTGACTTTGAGGAGACCGTATCTGGTCTACAGGTGGAGCATTACAACGACTTCAATCCTTGACCCCCGAGGCGATTCACGAGGTGGTAAATAGGTCTGATTCTGCAGGAATATTAAATAATCCAATCCGAACACCAGCATCGAGCCAGCCATATCCATACGAAAACGCTGCGAGTGCATTGACAGGGTCATCAACTGTCCTGAAATGCCGACCATCCTCAAGATATGAGCGAGCCATCTCACGCGTCTCGTGAGCTGCACGACCAAGTGGGGTTGTCTTTGGAACTGCGATTTCTGCCACTTCAAGTGCGTCTGCGAGCATTCGCTCATACTGATCTGTTTTTGCAATCAATTCAACGGTCATATTCAGCCGTTAGCGCTCGAGCACAAAGGACCATCGCACGAATATAAAATAATACACACACCTACAAAAGACGGAAGATTAGCATAAATCCTGTCGATGGAAGAGTGAGCTATATTATAATATTGCATGCTCTATACATTTCTATTGGGCGCGACCCACACACAACAGCGAAGATTAAAAGGGTGGGTCAGTCAAATATTAGTATATATGACAGCACAGACTGACGAGTCTGTTGAGCACCGGCGGCTAGTGATTGCCGGATCAGGAATTGCTGGTCTTTCAGCGGCAATATACGCTGGGCGAGCTAACAATGATCCGCTGGTGCTTGAGGGTGATGAACCTGGAGGGCAACTTACATTGACCACTGAGGTTGAGAATTACCCTGGATTCCCTGAGGGTATTTCTGGACCCGAGCTTATTCAAAATATGAAATCACAAGCAGAACGCTTTGGAGCAGATATCCGTCATGGCGTTGTTGAGACGGTCAACGATGATGAGCGACCAGTTATTTTGAATATATCTAACGGTGATACATACACAACAGATGCATTAATTGTTGCATCAGGCGCATCCGCGCGGACGCTCGGTATTCCCGGTGAGGATGAGTTGATGGGATATGGACTTTCGACATGTGCGACTTGTGATGGAGCATTCTTCCGTGGAGAAGAAATCATGGTTGTTGGTGGTGGTGATGCTGCGATGGAGGAGGCTAGTTTCCTCACAAAATTCGCTTCAACGGTCTATATCGTTCATCGTCGTGAGGAATTCCGAGCTGAAGATTACTGGGTTGACCGGATAATGGAGCATGTCGATAACGGTGATGTTGAGATTATGCGGAACACTGAATTAACTGAATTACATGGGACGCGTGAAGACGGTGTTGATTATACAACACTTGTTCGACATCCCGAAGGCTACCCAAGTGAAAAACTTGATAACCCAGAGACGGAGACGTTTGAGTTTGATGTCGGAGCAGTGTTTTATGCAATTGGGCATACACCGAATACTGAGTATCTTCACAATACTGGTGTGTCCCTTGATGACCGTGGATATCTTGATGCCGCAGGTGGTGACGGTGGGGGACAGACTAAGACAGATGCACCTGGTATCTTTGCGGCAGGAGATGTTGTTGATTATCACTATCAACAGGCAGCGACTGCTGGCGGCATGGGTGTGAAGGCTGCTCTTGACGTTGATGAATATCTTGAAGATCTTGAGCAGAATCAAGCAACAACAGCCGACACTGATGTGGCAGCCGTCGAAAGTGATGATTGATGGCTGTAATCGTAGGTGAAGTTGAGGACGTGAGGATCACATATGAAAATCCTCATATAAAATAACCAATCGCCGTCCCACAGACCCTTATGTGCTGGCTATTGTGATGTAGTATGGTTGCAACAGAAACCTATACTATTGAAGACCCGGACGGGAATACTGAAACTGTTGAACTCCCTGCTGGTCTCCCAGATATGTTCACCGAGCAAGGAGAGGACTCGATCGCAGTTGTTTGTGATCTGATTATTCAGTCATTCGCACAACAATCGCATGCTGTTGTCCATCACGGTGAAGGTGACACACCAGCAGATCTTGAAGAGCGCAATGATAAAATGGAATCATTATTTGAAGATCGCTTTGGTGTCTCACTGAGTGAAGCAATGGGACATAACCACTGAAATATAAAATCCCAGTTATTCAGCTTGGCTGAATATCACTCAGATAGCATTATTACTGTAGTCGGCGCGTGGTCTCAACAAGTGGATGTCGTCCATACTCAACGATTTCGATATCATCAATCGAATAGAGACCCTCTTTTTTTGCCGTCCGCTGCATTCCCAACTCAACAGGGTCATTGACGATGATGACATATGCCTCCATTTCATCAATTCCGACTTCTGTAGCAGCCATAACACGGTGATGTCCATCGGCAAGGAGTAATGCACCAGCAGTGTCAATTGTAACAAGAGGCTCTGCGAGTCCACGTTCAAGCTCATATTGTCGTCCCTCAAGTTCATCGCCATATACACGGCTTTGCGTTGGAACAAGATTATCAAGTGTGATTGAGCGGCGCTCCTGTTCAACTGAAATGCCATGAATTTGTTCAAGCGTCCGCATCAATTTTCCAACCTTCTCTGGCGTTGCACGCTCAATCTGTGACCGAACAACATCGGTGTTCGAAATAATTCCGACGAGATTCCCGGCATCATCAACGACAGGGAGCTTTTGAATACCAGATCGAAGAATAACCCGTCCGGCATCAACAACCGCCATATCTGGATGTGCAACAATAATATCCTCGGTCATGACGGTGAAGATAGCTGCTTCGTCGTCAACTAATAACAGATCACAAGCGGTCACGACTCCCTCGACGGTCCGACCCTCCGAAACAGGAAATCCAGTATGACCAGCACTATTTTTAATTTGATGAGCGACATCGGCAACGGTGTCAGTCGGCGAAACAGTCTGGACATCTTGTGTCATATACTCATTGACAGTCGCCTTCTCACTCATGATACGGCGATTGTCAATCAGTACTAAAAAACATACTCATCATCATAATATGAGATTTACTGACGGGACAACATAACTGCCTCAAATCTTGAATATAATCACGAGGGTGAATCTGATATGGAATTTTATCACGTCATATGAATTACAGAAATATGCAGTAAGAAGATTCAAACGACGGATTAATGAGTTTAATTCACTGCTGACTGAGCCGGCTTGAAAATACGATTCCTCTCAAAATCGCTCAGTGAGCACTCAACGGGAGTTATCGGATTATGATGAACGGGGTGACACCAGCAAGGTATTTGAGTGTCAATTCCAGGCGACCCCGCTCGGGGAAGATCGGAAGAAATCATCTTTCGCCTGATTCATAGATATTATTGAGTCTTTTGTGGGAACTGAAACGGCTCAACAGTCGACTCGGATTCCTCAGGCTCAAGTACGGTCGTCTTATCATCTAATGCTCCAAATACTCGTGTTGAGACTGCATCTGAGATAGTTGCATAATGATCATCTGTGGATTCTTCTTGTGCTAAATTGAGTGCATCAAGTGGGATCTGTGCACCAGCTAGGTCAGCGTGCCCGCCAGCACTTCCGACATTTCCAAGTGCATTCCGAAGCGTCTCGCCAAGATCAATATCAACACCGCGTGCTCGCCCGGAAAGGTAGACCGTATCATCAATCCAGCCATATATAATAACAATTTTCACTCCCTTAAGATTCAATACATGATCAGCTGCCTGCGCGAGTGAGTCACGATCGGTGATACTCCCGACATTCGAGGCAAGTGCATTGCCACGAACATCGCGATTCTGAATCGCATTTGAGAGCGTCTCAAGAACGCCGGAAGTCATCTGTGGAGATTCAACATTATCAAGTGTCGAAAGATTCGCATGCGTCAATAACCATGCAGCAGCCTCAAAATCTGCTGCGGAGACCTCTCTTGCGAAGTCATTTGTATCAGTTCGAATGCCAAACAATAGCGCTGTTGCGACAGATTCAGTTGGTGCTGCATTTATTCTGCGGAGATAATCTGCGAAGATGGTACTTGTCGCACCGACATTTCGACGGATATCAACAAACGATGCCTCAACCGTTGCTCGTGGTGGGTGATGATCGACAACAATATCAACCGTAGTATCGGGAGCAAGTCCATCATTAACTCCTGGTCGTGAGTGATCAACTAATGCAATACTATCATATTCCTCAACATCAGTCTCTCTCTCAAAATTAAGTAAATCAATATCAAGTAGATTGACTAACGCACGGTTTTCTTGATGTGAAATTGAACCATAATAACACAAATCAGCATCAATATCGGCATTATCGGCAAGTTCCGCAAGCGCAAGCGCACTCGCGATTGCATCCGGATCGGGAGCATCATGCATCACAATCGCAAGAGTGTCGTCAATATCACGCAACGTTGTGAACAGCTGATGAAGTTGTCTAGCACCTGGATGTGTCAGTATATCGTTAAATCGGCTTACCAGTGCTTGACGAGCATCAATTACGTGATTACTCACACAATTAATCCGCTCTCGTATCTTCTGAGAGGCTGTTGCGGGAACGAAGCTCGTGATGTGCGTGTTTGGAAACTCTGTTCGAGCGGTCTCAGCAGTGATTGCATTTTGCTTGGCTTCGTCACTGGCGATAAATATCATATCGGCAGTCGGAGGATACACCGTCGAATCGTCAGGATTTGCCTGCGTATGATCGATATCCTCACCATTGAATGATTCAAAAACGGTCTCATGCTGTGTGACAATCGTGAGATGTCCAGATCGGTCAATAAACTGCTCGACCGCATCATGGACGGCAGGGCCACACCCAAGTAGCAACCGCCGATTCATGTATAACAATCCAAGCGCAGATGCTAAAACACTGCCGTCATGGTATGATTACTCAAGAAAACCATTATTAATATAAATCATTTAATATCATAAGAGAGATTACTTCCAGCCGTTGGTGCCGAAACCAGAAATTATGTTATTATCGCGGTGAACTACCCCACCCTACGGCGCTCGGGGCTACTGACCCCTCGCTTGTTGAGGGGAGTTTCCTGCCTCTGTATTGGAGCTTATGTTCGACATGAACACATCGGCTCCAGGCTTCGCAGGCGACTTCCGGTTATGAGCGGTTCGGAATGCCCCACTCCTACCGGTTGGACACCCAGCCACACGCGACGGTACGCGCCTCTTATCATGTTTGAACACCGCCGTCGTGGTGAGTGTCGTACTATTTTCTTCTGACCGCATAGTAAGCGTGTGGAGAATGCGCAGGTAACTCGTGCAGGCGCTGTATCCCCCGCTCGCGGCGTTGCCGGTCGCTGAGGAAAGGAACTAGCGTCCTCAATTACAATAACGAAGGGACAGAGAATAAAAGCGCTAGAACAACGCTGCTGCGACGGTTTGTGCGGTCTCAACAACGGGACCGAATGCAGGCAGTAGGATAAGGGTTCCAACTCCAGCGAAAAGAACTGCAGCGTAGAGCCCAATAGGGCGAGAGTCAAGCGCGGAGAGATCTTGTGTCGGTGACTCAATCCACATTGCTCGTATCACACGACTATAATAGAATAATGATAACGCGCTATTAACGGCACCGACAGCCGCAAGCCACCAGAATCCAGATTCAATTGCTGAGTAAAATAGTGCATATTTTGAAACAAATCCACCGAACGGTGGAAGTCCGGCAAGACTGAATAGAAACACTGTCATCGCAACAACAGCGATTGGTGCACGCGTCACCAGTCCATTGTAATCCTCAAAGGTTCGACCGACACCCCAGTGCTCGACAAGTGCAATGAATAAGAATGCACCAGTATTCATAAATCCATAAACGAACAAATGCGCCATTGATGCCCCGAGCACATCACCGTTCGGACCACCAGCTGAAAGTGCTGCGAGACCAATAAGCGCATATCCCGCGTGTCCGATCGATGAATATGCAAGCATTCGTTTCACTGTTTCTTGGGTTGCAGCCGCAAAGTTGCCAAGCGTCATTGTCGCGACAGCCAGCACTTGGAATGCAAGTACCCAGTCAATTCCAACCGGAAGTGAACCTAGCGGGAACGCCTCAACGAATACGCGAAAGGCAACAGCAAATCCGGCAGCCTTCGACGCCGATGAAAGAAACGCCGATATTGGTGCTGGAGCGCCTTCGTATGCTTCTGGCGCCCAGAAATGAAACGGCACAGATGCGGTCTTAAATGCAAATCCGCCAGCAATCATCAATATACCAATTCCAAGTACACCAATCAGTTCTGTCTCTGCAACCGATTTAGCAATATCACTAAGAAGCAATGATCCGGTGGCTGCATAGACAAGACTGATTCCAAAGACAAATACAGCCGATGATAACGCCCCAATAAGGAGATATTTCAATCCAGCCTCAATGCTCCCCTGATCATCCTTAAGAAACGAAACAAGCGCATATGATGGAAGTGATGCAAGTTCAAGACTCACGAATGCTGTTGCAAGCGAGTTTGACATTGACATTAATGCCATGCCCGTTGCTGCAAATAATATGAGTGAGTAGAACTCAGCCTTGTATTGCTGAGCGCTAATATAATCATACGAGGCAACTGCAACCATCGTAGTCACGATAGTGAAAATTAGCATAAAGAACAGGCTCAGCCCATCGACGACGAGTGCATCACCATACAGTGTGATAGCACCACCCGTCTGTGGTTGCCCAAGTCCGCTGATAAGGAACCATCCAGTGATACCGAATGCAAGCAGTGATCCAATTGCAGAGACTCCAGCCAACAGCGAATCACTCGATACCTCGGTGAAGATTGTATCGATAAGCAATAGAATAAGCCCGGTCGCTGCAAGAAGGATGACTGGGGTAAGCACCAATATACCAGAGGGTAACCCCGATTGTGACTGCAGGATAATTATATCGATCATTGAAAACGTTGATGCAGGCATTAGACGCCACCTCCCGTGAGGATTGGTGTAACTGCCTCTTGAATCATCCCGAAGAATAAGTCAGGTGCAACGCCTAATGCAATAACAAGAGCTAATAACACTGCAAGAGGCGCAATATCATGCATCGCAGCAGTTGTGATCTCATATTCACCATCAAATGAAAATGGTCCAAAGAGTGTTCGTTGCATCGCAAAGAGGAGATATCCTGCAACAATCACAATCCCAAACATCGCCGCTGCGGTAAATAATGGCATTGCAGTATGAACTGTTGAAGCGAATGCGCCTTTAAATATAAAGAACTCACCAGCGAAGCCAGCCATCAACGGAAGTCCCATATATCCAAATGCACCTGCGATGAAAATGCCAGCAGTGACTGGCATACGGTCCGCAATACCGGACATATCGCCGACCATACGGGTATGGGTTATATTGTAAATCACTCCAACAGACATGAACATCAATCCAGAGATAAGTCCGTGAGCCACCATCTGGAATGTTGCGCCACCAACGCCATATGTTGTGTATGCAATAAGTCCAAGGATTACGTAACCCATCGATGACACTGACGAATATGCAATGATACGTTTGAGATCTTGCTGTGCAAGTGCAAGTAATGCACCATAAATAACGCTAATGACAGCAATACTCGCAATTGGAATAACGAGATCGATTGCCACATCAGGCATCATCGTAAAGTTATATCGAAGCAGTGCATAGGTGCCCATTTTGAGAAGAACGCCCGCGAGCATCACAGACACTGGGGTTGGGGCTTCAACATGAGCGTCTGGTAACCATGTGTGTAATGGCGCGACTGGTACTTTGACAGCAAACCCAACAAACATTGCAATGAAGGCAACAAGTTTGAGCGTCGCAGCATCAATCCCCCCGAATGAAGTGAGACTTCCCGCACGAAGAGCCTGTGTGATTTCGGGAAGTCGCATTGATGAGACTGATGAACCAAGTCCAAACACCAATGCGATGAATCCAATAAACATCGCGAGTGAGGCAATATTCGTATATACAAAGAACTTGATCGCCGCATATCGACGATTCGGACCTCCCCAGACCCCGATAAGGAAGTACATCGGGACCAAAACAGCCTCCCAGAAAATAAACCAAACAAAGAAATCAAGCGCCGTAAATACACCAAGAAGATTTGCCTCCATAAATAACATCAGTCCATAAAATTGGGATTGTCGCTCGTCAATTGGTGTCCATGCACTGACAATCGCAAGCATCGTCAGGATAGTTGTGAGAACAACAAGTGGAAGACTGATTCCATCGACACCAACGAACCAGTGGAGTTCAAGCCCACCAAGCGTCAGCCAAATAACATCCGTCTCATATGCAATTGACCCACCAAGAAGAGCGTTCCCGGTCGCGTCATATTGTGCCCACATCCAGAGGCTTCCAAGAATTGGAATCGCACTTGCAATTGCAGCAAGTCGACCCGCAACTCTGTTTGGAACGGCAAAGATGGTCAGTGCAGCAATAAACGTGAATGCAATGAGTAGTTCAATAATCATACAAACCACCCTCCCATGAGCCCAAGCCCAACAAGCAGTGCCGTGAGTCCAAGCGTCAGTAATGCTGCATAATTGCTGACAATACCTGTTTGAATCCGTCTGACTCGGCTACCAGCAAATAAGCTTACACCAGAAACGCCATTGACGACTCCGTCAATGACGCCTTGATCAAGTTTGCTCGCAACACGAGCAAGCGGTTGTGTGAAGCCTGTTGCAATCCAGACCTGATATTCGTCCTGATAATAATTATTGTATACCATTGTTTTGAGACTACCAAGGCGGTCAGTATGAGCGACCGGCTCAGGGACATTATATAGTTGATATGCCAGTAAGAATCCAGCAAGCGCCAATCCAAGTGATACCGCACCAGGGAGGATTGGGCTTAATTCAATCCCAGTTGCACCGTATCCAGCAACATCGTGTAAAAGTTCACCATAGTGTTCAACAGTGAGACCAGTAAATCCATGCTCAAGCCATTTATGTAAGAACTCAATATGTAATCCAGTTAGTTTCGCAACAGGTGTCATATTGAGAAAGCCAGTTGTTGCGGCGAGGATTCCAAGAATGGTAAGTGGAATCTTAATATTCATTCCGACGTTTTCTGGTTCACGAGCGGTCTCCGATCGAGGGTTACCGTGGAAGGTCAGAAATACCATCCGGAAGGTATAGAAACCAGTGAAGAACACGGCGATGAGTCCCATTGCATACGCAGCAAGGAGGATTGTGTTTCCATCAAGTCCATGTAATAATGTTTCATAAAGGACCTCATCTTTCGACCAAAACCCAGCAAAAGGAATAATTCCAGCGAGTGCGAGTGACCCAGTGACAAAAGTATAATATGTGACTGGGAGTTTCTTCTTCAGCCCACCCATTTCCCACATATCCTCGGTATGATGCATTGCAATAATGACTGATCCTGCACCAAGGAATAACAGCGCTTTGAAAAATGCATGTGTCATCAGATGGAATGTTGCGGCAACATAGCCACCACCACCGAGACCAAGCATAATATAGCCATATTGTGAGATTGTTGAGTATGCAAGCACCTGTTTTATCTCACGCTTGACGACACCCATGGTCGCAGCAACAAGCGCTGTGAATCCGCCAAAGAATGCAATTACGGCAAGTGCTGTCGGTGAAAGCGCGTAGAAGCCATACATCCGTGCAACGAGATACACACCGGCGGCCACCATTGTCGCAGCATGAATGAGAGCTGAAACGGGTGTTGGACCCTCCATTGCATCTGGAAGCCACGTATGAAGTGGGAATTGTGCTGATTTCCCAACGACACCGCCGAGGATCAACAGTCCGATAATTGTGAACCATAACTGTGGTTCAAATCCGAATGTCCGAACAGACTCAGCAGCCTCCCCAAGCAATGCTGCCTCTGCAAGTGCCGGGAATGACCCGCTGCCAGAAAATGCAGCCGTTCCAAATGTCGCAAAGACAGCAACCACACCAACAAGAAAGAAGTAGTCTCCAAATCGCGTGACAAGAAATGCCTTTTTTGCTGCGCTTGGCGGACCTGGTTCACGAAACCAAAACCCGATAAGGAGATATGAGCAGAGCCCGACGAGCTCAAAGAACATAAATGCCATTAGTAGGTTATCAGCAACGACAAAGCCGAGCATTGATGCAGAGAAAAGTCCAAGTCCGGCATAATATCGTGGGAGTCCGACTTCGCCTTCGTCATTCATGTATCCAAGACTGAATATATGAACAAGGAATGAGACAAGCGTAACAATGACCAACATCATTGCCGAGAGCGGGTCGATGAGAACACCAAAGGTTAGATTAACCACATCAAGACCGCTAGCCCATGTATAGATTGTTGCAGTATAGACACGTCCTCCAGAAACGGCGACTCCGGTCGCGATTGCGATTAGTAATGACCCACCGGTTGCGGTAATTCCGGTGAGCGCTCCGCCTTTTGGAAGTCGATTTCCGATAGCAAGCGCCGTGAGGAATGAAATAAACGGCAGGAGGATGATTACTGGCGCGAGATCAAATATTCCAACCATATTACCACCTCATTGTTGTAGCGTCGGTAACGTCGACGTTATCGAAGTTGCGATATAATACGAGGATGATACCAATACCAATAGCGACCTCTGCTGCGGCAAGCGCCATGACAAAGAGTCCAAAAGTCTGTCCAGTAATATTACCCCATAAATATGAGAACGCAATGAGATTGATATTTGCGGCATTTAACATCAATTCAACAGACATCAAAAATAAGAGTGCGTTCCGCCGCGTCAGAATACCGAATAATCCGGTACAAAATACTGCTGCGGAGAGAACAAGATAATACTGTGGTGTAAGCATTAATCATCACCTTCATTAAAAACATGATTTTTGAGCTTTCGTCCACCATCTGTAATGACTGACGTGTCCGAGTCAGAGTACTCACGACGTGCAAGATGGATTGATCCATCAAGTGCAACATCAAGCGTAAGAGCAATAATAATAAATGCAGCAAGGAAGCTCTCGCCGGCAACATCACCCAGGTTGAGATTGAACATTGCATAGCCGATGCTTGCAGTAATATTTGCATCTGCAGGGAATCCCTGCGGTTGTGGGAACGATGCAGACAGGAATGCTGCAGTCATCACAATGAACAGTCCAATGGCAGCTAGCCCTGGAAGCAGGTGCGATCCAAGTTTGAGTTTTGGCCGTGTTGTCATATGTTACTTCCCTCCGGTTGTGTTCGGGTCAGCATTACAGCAAATGTAACAAGAATCAATACCCCGCCAACATACACAAGAATTTGCATCACAGCGAGGAACTCTGCTTGCAACATTACATAGTGCACTGCAACGCTCAATAACGCCCCCCCAAGCAAGAGTGCGGAATGCCACACATCCTGCATGAGAACGACGCCTAAACTGCATCCGACTGTTACAAGCGCAAACAGCACAAATGCGATTGTCTCATAAACCATTGTACGTGTCTCCTTGAGGTATCCTTTTGAAGATTTCGAGAAGGTCTCGCGAGTAATGGCAGAAAATATATTCTATTTATATACCTATGTGTGAAGGTAGCATGCCATATCGTGTGAACTACCCCACACCCCACCCTACCCAGCCGCTAACGTGGCTTCTGTGAGGGTGGGGCTTCCTGTTTCCACGACGCGCTGTACATCCACGACGTCGGAAGCGTTCGATGAAGTGAATATAGGGAGCGCAGTCTCCACAGGCGTCGTGTCTCCGAACTGTCCCAGTCCTCGTTTCTCAAAACCACGCGACAAAATGTTGATTGCGGAATTCGCATTTCTATCCATCTCGAACCCGCAGGCAGGGCATGAGTGTTCGCGCACCCACTCGGTTTGTCTGATTCAACGCCACACGACGCGCACTCTTTAATCGTACCCGCTGGCTCGACCTCAACAAAGTGCGTGCCCTCTCGCTTGCACTTGTATTCGAGCATCGTGGTGAACGTGTCCCACGCCGCTGAGGCTGTGTTCTGACTGTTGCCAGCCGACTCTAGCATCGACTTTACAATCAAGTCCTCGACAGCCACTAAGTCGTACTTGGTAGCGTAGTAATTCGAGAGCTTGTGCAAGAAGTCGTGGCGCTTCCGCCTGATTCGCTGATGGCACTCGGCTACGTTCAGCCGTTGTTTCTCCCAGTTGTTCGAGCCATGTTGCTCTCGGGAGAGCGACCGCTGTTCGATTTTGTCGTCAAGTTTCTCACGGATGCAGACTATACATGTGAATGGTTGAGTGATGACGGCACCGTATCCCCAGCCTCCTCGCTCGCCTATGACTTGCTTCTTAAGCACAGGGGCTTAGCGCCTGCAAACTGATAACTCAGTTCGTTTGTTATATTGCAATCGCGATATGAAGTAAAATATTATTAGACATTACAGTTCATCTAAAGCGGAATCAAGAAAAAGAAGAGAATACTGAGATAGCTATTGAGATCGCATAATGTGATTACTGATAATCGACTTCACCTGCTCCCTCATCAATCCACCCACCACGGTCTGGTTCACGGGAATTGAGTGGATCGATATCCTTGTACCATGGAACATTTTTGAGTTGCTCCATATTGTAGACGAACTCATCTTTTGTATCTGCAGTAAACTCAAAATTCTGTGTCAACAAGATTGCATCGACGGGGCAGACCTCCTCACATAATCGACAATAAATACACTGTCCGATATGCAGATTATACTGCTCGCCATTTCGTTTATCATCCTGTACAATCTGTATTGTATCATTTGGGCAGACTTTTTCACATTGTCGACACCAGATACAGCGCTCTTGACTGAATTTATGAACCCCGCGGAAACGAGGGCTGACCTCTGGAGCGACGTCAGGATATTCAACCGTGAATGTTTCTCCGTCCAATGCATGCTTCATCGTTGTCGCCATTGATTTGAGCAGTCCAATCATGCTATCACTCCCACGATAATGGCCGTGAGTGCCAGATTTGCGAACGAGAGGACAAGCATCCCCTTCCAACCGACATCAAGAAATTGATCAACACGAAGTCGTGGGATCGCCGATCGAACCCACTGTGTGAAGAGATAAAACAACCAGATTTTGATTGTAAACCAGATGAATCCCGGGAGAACCGGACCGGCAGGACCACCGAGGAATAACGTCGCCGCGATGGCACCACCAAGGAAAATATGAATAAATTCACCAAGGTAAATCAATACAAAGTATACTGATGAGTACTCGGTTTGATATCCCGCAACAATCTCCGTTGGTGCCTCAGGAATGTCAAATGGGTTTCGACCGACTTCTGCGAGATTTGCAATCACAAATAAAACAAATGCGAATGGATTCACGAATGCAAACCACTGTGGGATTGTTACACCAGCAATTGATATGAGTGGTTCACTCTGCTGTGCAACAATTGCACTTGTCTGCAGTGTACCGGTAAATAAGATAACTGAAGCCCCGGTGATAACAAGTGGAATCTCATAGGCAATATTCGACGCAATTGCGCGGAGTCCGCCGAGTAGTGAGAACTTATTATTTGAACTATATCCCATCATAATAAGTCCAACCGATGCAATCGAACCCGCTGCGAATGCAAACACAATTCCAGTTTCGGGATCAGCCAACTGAATGCCGCTTCCCATTGGAATTACAGCAAATCCAAGCAACGCTGAAAATGGGATAACAAGTGGTCCAAGATCCCACGCTGGGCGGTCAACACCCTCAGGAATGACAAGTTCCTTTGATAACAATCGAACGGCATCAGCAACGATGACGAGTAAGCCGAACGGACCAATGCGATTGACCGCAATCCGATCTGTGAACGCAGCTGTAATCTTTCGCTTTGCCCACGGTCCTGCAACAGCCGTCTGGACCAATAAGAGATTAGCAATTACGAATGCACCAATCAACCCACCAATAATTGCACCAAGGGTTCCTGAGAGACCGAGTAGGTTTGCAATCGTTTCAGGAAGCAGCGTTTTCGACTGCAATAGCGCCGGCATTAGCGGTCCACCTCACCAAGAACGATATCAAGACTGCCAAGTGAAGCAACCATATCTGGGATATACTCACCACTTGACATCTCCGGAAGTGTCTGCAGGTTTGAAAAGCATGGACTCCGGATTTTGAATCGCCCTGGTTCTTCAGTGCCATCGCCACGGATATAGATACCAAGTTCACCTTTTGCACCCTCAACAGCACGATAGATCTCAGCATCATCATCAGGGCGGAGTGTTCGTGGGACATTCGATTGTATTGTGCGCTCATCCTCGGGCCACCCCTCAAGGATGTCAACACACTGTTCAATAATCTTCGCAGACTCCTCGACCTCACGAAGGCGGACAAGAAGTCGACTGAAATTATCACAGCCATCTTCGGTCACAACGTCCCAATCGAGTTCGTCATAGTACCCATATGGATCATCGCGACGAAGATCGTAGTCAATACCAGACCCACGAGCGACCGGTCCCGTGGCACCGTAGGATTTTGCTTCTTCAGGTGGGAGCACACCGGTGTCAATCGTTCGTACTTGGAGAATCTCGTTCGAGGAAATAAGATCGTGATACTCCTCAAGTGCTGTTGGAAGATCCTCTAAGAAGTCACGAATAGTCTCGAAAAATTCATCACGAGGTTCTGGGAGGTCCCAGACAACGCCACCAAGTCGGAAGTAATTAAACATCATCCGCTGACCGGTGAGATCCTCAAGAATATTTTGTGCTTTCTCCCGGTCACGCATGGCATACATGAAGATTGCGGTAAAGTCTCCATAGACATCTAATGCGAAGGTCCCAACCGCAAGCATATGTGAAGCAATCCGACAGATCTCAGCTCCCATTGTTCGGATAACCTGTGCATATTCTGGGACTTCGAGATCATTAAGATCCTCAGCAGCGCGTGCGTACGCCCACTCATTGAGTAGTCCAGATGAGGCGTAATCCCAGCGATCCGGATACGGCATAATCTGATGACGGTATGTTTTCGCTTCACAGATCTGTTCCTCACATCGATGAAGATAGCCAATATCAGGGTCGATATCTGCAATTTGTTCGCCATCAAGCACAGTCTTCACATGAAGAACACCGTGTGTAGCTGGGTGATGCGGACCGATATTAACATACATTGTGTCACCCTCTTCTTCACGATGGTCATCTGCAAGAGGATTTTCCCATTCTTTGAGAGTGACTATCTGTGGTCGGTCCTGATCATAGTTGTTCGAAAGCGGATGTCCCTGCCACGTCTGCGGAAGGAGGATTCGACGAAGATCTGGATGATCCTCATAATTAATGCCAACGAGGTCATAAGCTTCACGTTCATGCCAATCTGCAGTTCGAAAGACAGGCGCGGCTGATTCACTGACCGGGTCATCTTTCGTGGTTGGAACAACAACGCTTAGCTCACGAGTACGGTCGTCATAACTCGTGAGATGATAAATTGACTCATATCGGTCAATACGCTCATCGGCTGTCACGCATGAGAGGTGATCAAATCCGGCTTTATTGCGGAGTCGACGAAGTGTTTTCTGTACATCGTCTGGGCGAATAATGACCCCTGGTGCGTTCAAATGGTCGTCTCGACCAATGACGACATCGCTGAGGAGTGATTCAATCTCATCACCCGTTGTTGGTAATTGTTCAGCCGTCTTCTCAGCACTTTGAGTTGGTTCAGGTTCTTCAAGACTCATGATGAATCAGCCCAGTCATACCGCATCACAAGGTCATCTTCATCAATCTCCTCAGCCAGTTGTGAGACAATCTCGTCCTGTGAGAGATCATCAAACTGCTGGAGTTCATATGGCTTGACCGTCACTGGTGCAGATTCGCCGTTTGAAATTCGCTCTTGGAGTTTCGCGATTCCATATACAAGTGCTTCCGGACGTGGAGGACAACCAGGAATGTGAATATCAACAGGGATGACCTCCTCAGCGCCTTTAATTACATTGTAGCCCTCTTGGAACGGACCACCAGAGACTGTACAAGAGCCCATTCCAACCACAAACTTCGGTTCAGGCATCTGGTCATACACTCGTTTCATACGAGGGGCGAATTTTGAGACAATCGTACCGGGAACTATGATAACATCAGCTTGACGTGGGGATGCCCGCGGAACGCCAGCGCCAAAGCGGTCAAGATCGTGTTTGACTGCATAGGTATGCATCATCTCGATACTGCAGCAAGCAATGCCGAACTGAAGCATAAACATCGATGACCCGCGGACCCAGTTCATAAACTGGTCAAATTTCGTGAGAATAAACGGCGAGGAGCCGAATGCCTCACGAAGTTTCGAATTAAATCGTTCATCAGTACCCGATATCCGGGCGTCTCGAGTATCGGTCTGTACCTGGGTGTCGTCTGTAACAAATGCGTTATCTTGTTCGCTGCTCATATATCTCGTTCTGTTTTTTGACGGTTTGCGAGTGGACTTTTGATCCACTTAACAGCGCCATTCCGCCATGCCCAGACTAATCCGACGATGAGGATACCAATAAACACAAGCATTGGAAGCAACACCGTGGTAAGATCTGCGCCGGCTTCTAATGCGGGCCGATAGATAACGGTCCACGGGAGTATGAGTACAGTTTCGACATCAAATACAAGAAACAGCAGCGCAATCATGTAATATTGGATATTAAATTGAACGCGTGCTGATCCAGTTGGAATCTCACCGCTCTCATACGTAGCGCTCTTTCCTTGTTCGGGGACAGTCGGACGAAGGATCGCTGATACAGCCATCATCCCAAGTGGGATGCCAACAGCGACAAGTCCGAGTGCACCGACTGCGATCCATTCACTCATTCCGTATTCTCCTGACATCCTGATATTAGCGATGCCTTGGTATAAACATTGATTTATGACTCTTTGGTGTCTCCCCGACTGAATCTGAATTATTCACCTGATATGAGACATCAATGACTAAACGAATGCGTAAGAATTGATGAGAAAGTAAATAAATTCAGAAAGTTACGACACAGATGTTACCGGGCTTGACTCCAAGGCGGTTTAGTCATTGGACGTACCTGATTCACCATCACTCGCACGGAAGGTATTAACACCAGCGTCATGCATCCGGAATGAATCTGCTGCGACGTCGGTGATGAGAGCTGTATGGTACTCTTCAAGTCGTGTTTTGAGCACGTCATGTTCACGAGAGAGGATCTGTGCGGCTGAGAGCGCTGCATTATGCGATTTCCCAGCATCAACAGCAACAATTGGTGCACCTGTTGGCATGCCAATGACAGAATCAACGGATTTCTCCTGCACAGGAACGCCAATAACAGGAATTGGATATGCAATTGAGGCAGTCATGTTCGGCAGGTCAGCTGATTTCCCTCCGGCACCGGCAATAATGACATCAATCCCCCGGTCGGCTGCTGTTTCGCCGTATGCATACAATACCTGTGGTGTTCTGTGTGCGGAGACAACATATGTCTCATATGTGAATCGTGCATCCGGTGAAGTCATAAATTCAGTCTGTTCATCGAACCCAAGTTTGTCAAGTGCTTCATGAGCACCGACCATGGTATCTAAGTCTGAATCAGACCCCATGATAATCCCAACATCAGGTGTTTCTGCTGTGGTCAGATCAGTATCAGCTTGGGTATGAAGTCGATCAAGAAGTGCCTGTATTGTTGGCTCATTTGGTGTATGCGCTGGCATCGCTTATGATGACTCAGGTGGTGTTTGTATAAACGCTACTGCTTCACGACACTGTCGGGCTCTTTCAATCAGTGATTGAATCGTTAATGAGTCTGGGTTCGTTGATGGGTCGGTTATCGAAATTGTATCATCGCTAAGAGTTAGATGACCCATTTTACGAAGTGGGCGAACCTCATCTTTTCCATACCAATGTAACGAGATATGTTCATCTGTAAGTGCCGGCTCAATACCGGTGAGTGCTGCCGGACGGGAGTTATCGACTGTTCCGAGAATATTTGTCATCACGGTCGGTGATCGACGGGCTGTCGACCCGAGTGGCCATCCTAACACAGCACGAATATGTTGTTCAAATTGTGAACTATGTGCACCCTCGATTGTCCAGTGTCCGGAGTTATGTGGTCGAGGAGCGATTTCATTGACAAGAATATCACCAGCTTCAGTTTCAAACAGTTCAATACCGAAAACACCGCGACCATCCAACGTTTCGAGTACGTCGCGGGCAACCGCATTCGCACGATTGCGAACTTCCTCGCTGGTACGAGCGGGAACAATAGTTTCACGAAGAATCTCTTCGTCGTGTATATTCTCCCCTGGCGGAAATGTTCGTACTGTTTCATCCCCTTTGACAGCAATCACAGAAAGCTCACGTGTGAAATCAATTAACCGTTCAGCCATGGCTGAGCCACCAACTGCCTCAAGTGCATCTGCAGCGTTCGCGGGGTCAGTAACCGGCACATTTCCACGACCATCATATCCCCCAGTTCGGGCTTTTAACATCACAGCATCAAATATATCAAGTGCTGTTGTGAGTTCAGAGACCGTATCAACGGGTCGAAAAGACGGAACAGGAATCCCAGCATCATCGAGTGTTCGCTTTTGAATAAGTTTGTCCTCAATCATCGCTAGCGTCGAGGGAGCTGGGTTGACTGTCACATCAAATGTCGATATTGCGTCCGATAGAAGATCAGCATCTGCCAGTTCGATTTCAAACGTCATTGCATCAACACGAGCAGCAAGGTCGGAAACAGCGTCTGGATCGTCAAATTCACCAATAATGTGATCGCGAGCCACAGGAGCAGCAGGGCAATCTGGTGTTGGATCAAGAACGATTACCTCAACACCGAGCGGAGCAGCGGCTTCAGCAAGCATTCGACCAAGTTGCCCCCCACCGACGACACCAAGCGTTGGTCCAGGAACAGTAACTGACACGACCGTCGCTACCCAATCAGTCGGAATAAAACTTGAGTTTCAATGGAAGTTTGCAGACCGATTTGTTTGCCAGTATCAATCGACATCAGTTGAGTCTATGTTGATGACACAGACGAGGGTTCAGCGAGCGACGAGCGTGTCTCATCATGAATAAAGATCACAACGGTCTCACCCCAGAGCCGGAATTTGTATTCAGAGGCTGTATATCCTTCTAAGATCGCTGAGACTGCATCTTCATCATGACCTTTGCTGATGACGACCGGTGGGGGATCTGAAAGTGCTGTTTGCAAGTCAGTATCAGGATCGGTGCTCGTAATTGTCGCATTACTACGTTCAAGATACCAAGGAAGTGGAAGTCGACTGTGCCATGCAGGACCACCAGGTGGTGCCGTTGCAACCGATGACTGATTCTGCACATAAAAGTCAGTATTAGATGCACTTGGCGGAGTCGTCCCGATAAATAGAACATCGGTTCCTGTGTTACTTGCAGCAATAGCGCCGGTGGTCAGCATTGTTGATTTGATATCATTCTCGGGTTGAGCCCACTGGAGTATTTGTTTATCATCTGCAGATGCGCTGTTGAAGTATGTTGCATTTGCACCTGCAACACCGCCAGCGGCTGCAAGCACAACAAGGACCGCAAGTCCAGCAGTTACCGTGTCAGTATTTGTTTTTGCTATTGCATCACGTGCTGACTCAATCACAACTGAGAGTCCAACCGCCGCTGGAATCGCAAGTGGCACAGCAACGTGGACAGCAACCCACGGTGCTTGAATATCAGTCGCAAGCGGATATCCAAGGAGCGATGCAATTGCCCAGTATGTGCCAAATGTAATTAATGACCGGCGACGGTCGGTGATAGCAGCATATCGATTTGCTATGATGCCGAGAAGACCAAATGAGAGAAGCGCTGGCGCACCATAGATAAGCGTTTCAACGAGATCATACAAATATGGTAAATATGCATGATCTTGTCGCCCACCGGTTGCCCATGTATCGATGAATTTCTCCACTGCGCCGATGGTCCCTGCAGTTAATATATCTGGGAGTCGGGCTGGATTACCAAATGCTTGCCAAAGATCTGGACGTGGCGCATAAAAAAATGCACATACAGTAACAAACAGTACAACCGATCCGATAAGTGTGCAACCAACACGGGCAAATGATGTCCTTGCCGTTGTCCCGTGTCCAGTAAGCGCTGTGTAGATTTGTTTCTTCCATTCACGAAGTATCTCTATGCGTGACTCTTCACGTGCTACTGCTCGCATGAGACGCCAATCGAGTATGATAGCAGCAGCACCAATGTAACAGATCGGATAGAGCAATGCATTCTCTTTTGTAGTAAATGCAAGGGCTAGCGCTGCTGCGGCAGCGAAGCTATATCGAAGTTGACCTGTATCGAGCCCCCGGATAACCGCCCCAAGAGCAATAAATGCAAATGCTGCAACGAGAACATCGTTACGCATAAATCGGGAATAATAGATCATGAGCGGATTCACTGCCAGTAAGACGGCGAGTGATACGACCTCAATGTCTCTGAGCCGGTCACGAAGTAAGAGTGCTGCAAGCGGTAGCAGTCCACCGATAAGGGCAACTGGAAGGCGCGCAGTTGCATCGGTGATTGGAGCGATTTCAAATAACCAGCGATCGATAATTGGAATAAATGGACCATGGACAATCGGTCGATACGTGTGGACCCCGGTCTCATGATATCGAAGAATCCAGTAACCAACGCGACCTTCATCCCAGTGAAAGACCCGACCGCCAAGCGCACTCAGGCGCAGTATAAGTGCAAAGAGAGTAACGGTGATAACGCCGATAAGTGTCCGCTGTGTGCGTATCGTTTGAAGAAGCGGCAAAGTGGACACATGTGACTCAATAGCTGTACGTAGCTGTATTCGTAGTCGGGATCTTTCGCCGGTCGAAATCGATTCAGCCCCCTCTGGGACCTCATCTTGACTCATTACCCCGTTATCGAAGTCACGAGATTAACATTCTTGTGTTTGCACTCGACAGGAGCGACAATCGATAGCTAATTTGGACTGCTACGATATTAACGACTATACTGATGAACAAGCACACATCAGCTAATAAAAAATAGACACTGACGCGTGCGAATGCCAATATATCATACAACCAACAAATACAAATTATGACCGAAGATGAAGATATCTCAAGAGAGAGGATGCGCGTTGAATCAGATGTTGAGAATCAAACAACAGAAGTAATTAGATTAGGGCTTGTTGTTGCTGAGTTCAATAGCTCAGTCACGACTGAGATGGAGACAACAGCAGAGGAAACCGCGGCTGACCGGGATGCAATGATTAACACAACACTCTCTATTCCAGGTGTGTACGATGCACCTCTCGCCGCAGATCGATTAGCCCGTCGTGATGATATTGATGCTGTTGCTGTTATTGGAGCCATTGTAACCGGTGACACCGACCATGATCAAGTGATTGGCGACGCAGTTGCACAGAGATTGACCGATGTCAGTCTTGAGCGTGATATCCCAGTCACATTTGGTGTTTCTGGTCCGGGACAGAGTGGTGCGGAAGCACGCGAACGTATCGAGAAAGGTGCGGAAGCGGTAAACGCAGCCGTCGATATGGTGGAGATGTTGGTATGAATTTCGAGTTTGCATCCCGTATTGAACGGGTCGAGCCGAGCGCAACGTTGGCGATTAGTAACAAAGCAAGCGAACTGGAGGCAAATGGCGTTGATGTCGTTGATCTCTCCGTTGGTGAGCCCGATTTCCCGACACCACAAAACGTCGTCGAGGCTGGGAAAGATGCAATGGATGCTGGTCACACAGGATATACTCCGTCGAATGGGATCCCTGAACTTCGAGAGGCGATTGCTGCACGACTTCGGGAGGGTGGGATTGATGCTATTGATGAGGAAATCATCGTAACCCCTGGTGGCAAGCAAGCATTATATGAAGCATTTCAGGTATTAATTGATGATGGGGATGAAGTCGTCTTACTTGATCCTGCTTGGGTTTCATATGAAGCGATGTCAAGACTCGCTGGGGGGTCATTAACACGCGTTGATCTTGAACCATATTCGTTCCAACTTGAACCGGGGCTTGATGATCTCGAAGCAGCCGTCTCAGAAGAAACCGAATTGCTCGTGATTAACTCGCCGTCAAATCCAACAGGTGCGGTATATACTGACGCTGCACTTGAAGGTGTCCGTGATCTCGCAGTTGAATATGATATTACCGTTGTTTCTGATGAGATATATGATAAGATCACATACGGAGTCGAACAGACGAGTTTGGCATCGCTTTCAGGAATGGGCGATCGAACAATAACGATCAATGGATTTTCGAAGGCATACTCAATGACTGGATGGCGACTTGGATATGTTCATGCACCCAGTGCACTAATTGATCAGGCTGCAAAATTGCATTCACACTCTGTCTCGTGTGCGGTGAATTTCGTCCAGCGTGCCGGTGTTGAAGCTATCGAAAATACTGATGATGCTGTTGTTGAAATGCGTGATGCGTTCCGCGAACGGCGAGATATGCTTGCAGAACTATTCGAATCACATGATGTTGATGTGCCAATCGGTGATGGCGCGTTCTACATGATGTTACCCGTTGATAATGATGATCAAGCGTGGTGCAGTGGTGCAATTGAAGATGCACATGTCGCAACTGTTCCTGGCTCAGCGTTTGGTTCTCCAGGACATGCGCGAATTTCGTATGCAGCGAGTGAGGACCGACTTCGCGAGGCTGTCGGACGGCTTGCAGAACATGAGTACATCTAATTTACCCTCATATTCTTGCTGAGTAAAGTTCACAGTGATGTATTGTGTTCTCTGATATTGAGGGCAGAGTGATCGTCTCTTAGAATCGCAGTCGGTGGACTTCGATAAAGTAAGAAACACGCCTCGTACTTTTGTGCACGTAGTCCTGAACGACAGTGTGTCATTGGACATCAATGAATTGCCGGTGTCCGCAGCCGTTCGCGAACATTATTATGATGCAGGTATCACGCAGCTTTATCCTCCGCAAGAAGCCGCAGTAAAAGCAGGCGTTGTCGATGGAGAAAACGTCATTGTTGCAATCCCAACTGCCGCTGGAAAGACGCTCATTGCGCAATTAGCAATGCTGACAGCCGATGGACCTGCGTTATATATCGTTCCGCTTAGAGCACTTGCACGAGAAAAATATGAGACATTTACTGCACTCCCTGGTATTGACGCTGCAATCTCAACCGGAGACTTTGATGCGGCTGAAAACGATCTAGAGACCGCCGATGTTGTGGTTGCAACAGCTGAAAAGGTCGATTCTGCAATTCGAAACGGCGCGTCATGGGTTGATAAACTAGCTTGCGTTGTTGTTGATGAGGTCCACCTCCTTGGAAGCGCCAATCGTGGTCCAACACTCGAGATAACCCTTGCAACAATACAGCGACGAGCATCAGGTGTGCAGGTTGTCGCCCTTTCAGCAACAATTGATAATCCAGAAGAAGTTGCATCATGGCTAGATGCAGAACTTGTTTCCTCAACATGGCGACCGGTCTCACTACGAACAGGTGTCTATGATGCAAGCGATGAGACGGTCATCTTTGATGATGGAAATCGATTACCAATAACAGCAGACAGTGACTCTCCGCCTGAAACCGCAACCGATCTTACCGAAAGCGATGATACATCGACCGATGCTGACACAAAAGCGACGATTTCGCTTGTTGCCGATGCAGTTATCTCAGGCGGACAATGTCTTGCATTTGTCCGATCACGTCAAGAAGCAGCATCACTCGCCAAGCAATTAGCTGATGTGGGATTTGGGGCAAATCCAGAACTTGCTGAGGATATACGCGACATTGGAACGACACCAACCGGAAAGCAACTCGCAGATGCAGTAACTGCTGGCGTTGCATTTCACCATGCTGGACTTCGAAGCGATCATCGAATTCTCATTGAATCAGCGTTTCGCAATCGTGACCTCCGCGTGATTTGTGCAACCCCGACGCTTGCTGCAGGAGTAAATGTCCCAGCGCGGCGTGTCGTTGTGCGAGATTTAAAACGGTATACAGGGGAGAAGATGGCATGGTTGCCCGTTCTTGAAGTACATCAGATGTGTGGGCGCGCTGGTCGACCGCATCTTGACCCATATGGAGAAGCAGTCCTCATTGGCGATATAACAAATAAAATCGATTCAAGCGATGCACAGACATCCGCAGATGGTGAGCAAAAAAGTATCCGGACAGAATCAAGATGGCGTCGATATGTTGATGCCGGTCCCGAATCTATTGAATCACAACTTACAGCCCGCAACGCACTGAGAACACACGTTCTTGCACTTATTGTCGCTGGATTCGCTGACTCAAAAAATCAAGTGCTTGATGTATTAGATTCAACGTTTTTTGCACATCAATCGTCGACAGCAGATCTCACCGCTGTCATTGATGATGTTGTGGCTGAACTTATCGAAATGGGACTGCTCACAACAGAAACAACAAATACAGCACTTGCTGCGACAGCAGTGGGTAAGACTGTTTCACAACAATATATTCAGCCAACAACAGGTGCGGAACTCGTTGATGGAATCCAATCGATTACATCGATACCGACAGAGCAGATATCGGTTTTAACCGCGCTCGAGGTCGTATGCGGGACGCCTGATATGCATGATACATATCTAGGAAATCGTGAACGAGCTGATCTGTATCGGTTCGCAACAAGCAATATGGATACATTTGTCACGAATCTCAGTGAGATTGATGATTTTGAATCATGGCTCTGCACGATTAAACTCGCACAGATACTCACTGCATGGAGTAATGGGGTGACAATCGATGAGATTGTTGAAAGATATCGAGTCGGTCCTGGAGATATTGAATCACATGTTGAGCGAGCGCGATGGTTGCTTGGAACCGCAGATGCACTCACGGAGACGCTTGGCGTTGACGTTGACATATTCGCCGAGGGGCATACACAGTTATAAAAGAGAAGCTCCCAGCGCTCAGAGATCAAGAATCTCGGCGTGAAGATAGCTCGGGAGTCACTGAAGCATCATCCGTTGAATCCTGTAACATACTAGTTTCTCTGAGAAAACCAACAGCAATCACAAAGGTCGCTGCACCGGCGGTATTAACAACGAGATCAACAACAGTATCAATCAGATAAAACCGAAACGTCCAGTCATACCAGAACGTTTTGAACACGAATTCATATACCTCAAATCCACTTCCAATCGCAAGCACGGCTGGAATGACCCAATATGGGATTGTTGTGGTTGATGATCGAAATGTCAGTCCAAGAACCGCTGCAACACCAAAGCCACTCAGTGAGTGCGTGAGAAGGTCCCACCACGACACGGTAGTATAGATATCATAATATAGCCCGCCAAAATGTAATCCTGAAACACTGATAGACCATAGTCCAATAATCACCCAGCCATATCGAAGTGAACCACTTTTGTTGATGTCACGTCTGAATTGGGTAATCAAAAGACGTGGCCACGAATGAACGCGAGTGTGTGTTGGATATCCAGATGTTTGGCGTGTGATTTGGAGTGCAATAACTGAGAGTAAAAATGAGCCGACTCCAATAATAGCTCGCAAAGAGACATGTTGCGACTGGAAGGTAATCATTGCGTACGCCTCGATAATACGCTAATAAGTATCTTCTTGTTAGTATATCAGCTAGCAATACCATGATTTCCGCATTTACTCCAGAACGATTCTCTCAACCAGTGTGAACCAACCCCGGGGTCAAGCCCCGAAGCAGTCGCCTCGAACCGCCTGTACATACCGCTTTAGACTTCAAATCGCATGAAAATCTCTGTATTGTTGATGATTACCGTGTATATTGTTGAATAAGCGACCGAAGAGTCGATTCATCGCGGACACCAACAATTTGTTCAACCGTCTCAGCATCATTAAATAGGAGCAGTGTTGGGACACCACGAACTTGATACTGCTGGGCAAGCGATTGGTGCTGATCGATATCAACCTTTAGGACAGTGGCAGCAGTTTCAGCAGCGAGAGATTTGACCGTCGGTTCGAGCATCTGACATGGACCACACCAGTCGGCATAGAAGTCAACAAGAACAACATCATGTTCCGTCACTGCGGCATTGAACTCATCAGCACTGGTAATATGAATCGGGTCAGTTGGGGTCTTAGCAGTGGTTGCTTCGTTATTTGTTGTGTCGTCTTCGGTGTCTTCGGTGTCTTCGGTTAATTTTTGTTTTAGTTCTGAGCGCTTTTGTGCACGGATGTCAGCGAGGTCGCTATCGGATTGTGAATCACTCATCACAATAGCTTAGGACCTGATTTGATAAAATAGTTTTGTGCATATGTTCCAATACTACATACCCGTTCAGCTATCATATGATTGTCTCTGAGTGACGTTACAGCGGGAGGGATGCCCTGTTGCAGAAAAACAAAGTGAGTATGTCCTGACTCATTGGCGAAGTAATCCCGATTTTGTCCTTTATACTTCTACTATCATATGAATTAGCTAAAATCGATCTTCACACCGGATAGATACATGATATGGAAGTATCAAGATGTATACTACTTGGCAAAAATTACCCTGTAGTTAGTTTCTACATTATGAAATTTGGCGTGTTTAGTGAGGGTAGAGAATTCAAGCCTCAGTAGAGCAAGATAGAATATGGGTGGTGTGGGAGCATTATTCACGCGGAAAGATGATACATACAATAATTACACTTCCAATCGCAGTAAATACCACATGCACAATTCCAAACCCAGGAGAGTTTGTTTGAGTTGCAGTTACCCCAGAGGGCGTTGAACGCATTTGCCTGGCGGTTGTTTGCGATACGTTTGATTCCGATGACTCACTAGATGATGTATTAGCCGATGGCGTTGTTGTTTCTAACTGTTGATATTCATCGGATGCTGCTGGATGCGTTGCCTGGAGTATTGTTTCAACTGCGTATATTGCTCGAGGGGCAGGTTGTTGTATATGCTCCGTTTCAACACGGATAATATTGTTATTTTGATATGCTGTTGTGCTGTTGTATGCTGGTGTTTTCGGGAGTGGTGCACTTGTGGGTATGACAATCCAGGTTGGGTCGATCGCGACAACGGATTCATCAGTAATTGGGACAAATCCGGATAAGCCAGCATTTGCAGCACCATTCTCAAGCCCACCTGTTTCGATTATCTCGTCAATAAATGTGTTATTGCCTGAAGTATAGCCATAGAAGACATTCACCCCAACAGGGCGATCAGTATCTTCGGTAACACGCTCGATTCGATTAATCGATTGTTGCAGTTCAGTTGCTCTGGCATCACCAGCCGCACAGTTACCGGTCAATCGCCCGATTCGTTCGGTCTTTTCAATAACGGCTGTAAGCGAGGTTGCCTGTGGGAATACAACCAGTGTTAATCCTTGTGCACGAAGTTGTGCAATGCGGTCAGGTGATGCACTATGAGTACTGTTTGGGACTAACACAAGGTCGGGCGTTGCTGCAAGAACACGTTCAACACTTGGTCCGCCTGCACCTGAGACATTTTGCTTGCTTGCGGTCCCATTGAGATATGATGCATACCGAGAGACACCAACGACTTCATTTTGAGCACCGATTTCCCACATTGTCTGTGCGGCACTTGGATTGAGCGTCACCACCCGATCTGGATCACTCATAATTCTCACGGTTGTTCCTGTGGCATCGGTAACTGTCAGTGGGTATGTGCAGGCTGTTGTCGTGACAGAACTCCCACGATTCTCGGTATTGCTATCCCCTGAGACTGCGGTTGTGGCTGACATTGTGTTATGAACGGTCTTCGAGTTAATGCGTGACGTTGAGTGATAACTGTGAGTATGCATATGATCACTCAATCGGGGGTCAACCGCATCCGTTGGAGTCGGAAGCAAAAGCAAGGTTCCAAGACCACCAGTAACCACGAGCACAATGAGCAGGATATGAGCAATTGACGATAGCTGGGATCGAAGAAGCATTTCAACCGACTCAACTTCGATGTTATGACAACAAGTACTTGTTTACTGCAAGTGCGTTTGTATACGAATCGTGCGTGTTCAATTTCGCGCAATAGTATGGTCGGCTGGCTTGACTGGTGTGCTTTTACTCGCTGTTACGCTGAGTGCTGGCGTTGGTCCGGTTGATATTGCACCGATAACAGTAACATATGTTTTAATCGGGGCAATTGATTCGATGATTGGACTTGGAGTAACCGTCACACAGATACCATCATCGATTCAGCAGACGATTGTGCTGAGTGTTCGTCTGCCACGAATAATCCTTGCAGCACTCGTTGGATTTGCACTTGCGAGTGCCGGAACTGTTATGCAGGGGTTTTTTCGAAATCCAATGGCAGATCCATCGATTATTGGAGTCTCCTCAGGTGCGGCAGTCGGAGCTGTTGCGACAATCGTTATTCCACTACAGATACCATTTGGACTTGAACTGCAAGCAGCGGCATTTACGACTGCAGTTATCACCGCATTCAGTGTCTACGTGATTGCAACCCGCGGTGGGCGGACGCCGACAAGCACCCTATTGCTCGCTGGTGTTGCTGTTCAGGCATTTCTTGGCGCTGTCATTTCATTTTTATTACTGTATAGTGGGGAAAGCATCCAGCGTGTCGTCTATTGGCTCATGGGAAATCTCGGAGGAACAACATGGGGTGACGTTCGGGTCGCTGCGATTGTGGTACCACCGGTATTCGTGCTGCTTGTTGCGTATGCGCGAGATTTGAATGTGTTATTGCTTGGTGAGCGCGATGCACACGCTCTTGGAATTAATGTAACTCGGACAAAACGCATTCTGTTAGCTGCCGCAAGTATTGTCACTGCTGCTGCTGTTGCTGTGACCGGTGTCATCGGGTTTGTCGGCCTCATCGTCCCGCATGCAATGCGTTTGATTGTTGGACCAGATCATCGAATTTTATTACCAACAAGTGCCCTTGCTGGAGCATCATTTCTTGTTATCACTGATACGTTTGCCCGATCCGGTACAACAGCAATTCCAGTCGGGATTATCACCGCGGCTCTTGGTGCTCCGTTCTTTTTGTACCTTTTACGAACAAATGAGGTGACACAACTGTGAGTTCGCCATTCATTACAATTAAAGATCTGTCCATCACCCGTGGATCAGTAACAATTCTCGATGAGATTGATCTCACCGCCAGGGAAGGGGCGTTCCTCGGAGTTGTCGGTCCAAACGGTGCAGGCAAGACAACGTTACTGCGAGCAATTGATGGGTCGATTTCAACGACAACTGGATCCATCCATATTGGGGATATCGCTATTGAATCAGCAGATGCAACAACAATAAGTCAACAAGTTGCATCAGTTCCGCAAGATACCTCAATTTCGTTCAATTTTGACGGACGGACGATCATCGAGATGGGACGAACGCCGCATCGATCGCGATTTGCCACATGGACTGAGACAGATGATACCGCTGTTGAACAGGCAATCAATCAGGTTGATGCTGACTCATTTGTTGATCAACCGGTAACAACGCTCTCAGGTGGTGAACAACAGCGAATACTTCTTGCACGAGCACTCGCACAACAAACACCTGTATTATTGCTTGATGAACCAACAGCGAGTCTCGATATCCATCGACAGATTCAGACTCTCGAATCAGTTGCACGTCTTGTCGAGACGGGCAAAACTGCTATAGCAGCAATTCATGATCTTAATCTTGCAGCACGATACTGTGATATCATATGTCTTCTTACAGAAGGATCAATTACAGCAATTGGTCCACCAGCAGAGGTGCTTACTACACCCACACTCGCAGGGACATTTGGTGGATATCCGGTAGTTACGACAGATCTTATCACCGGGACAGCCAATGTGACAACCTTGCCGGATGAACGCACAAAAACCACCGATAACACAACTAACGACCAATCGACTCATGAGCAACATGACGAAAGTACAATAGTTGGTGATAGTTCTGAATATAGTAGAGAAACATCCAGTCAGCCGATAATTCATATTATCGGACATGGACAACCGGTCATCACAGCCATGTCTGAACTTGTAGCTGCTGGCTATACGGTTACTGTTGGTCCGGCCCCAGCAGGGAGTGTCACCGCAACGGCTGCAGATCGTGTCGCTACATCGATTATGACTACTCCGGCATACAAGCCTATCACCGAATCAATGACGACAGAGCTACGGTCGAAAATCGACGCGGCAGCAGCCGTTGTGCTTGCCAATGTCGATCTAACAAAGAGTGCGAACGCAATTGTGACCGCAGTGGACTATGCTGAAAATATTATTATACTAACACAACAGGATCCACAACAAAAACCGCAACAAGACACGACACACGACAATCTGACACAGACACCTATCGACGAGTTACCATACTCTCGAGATACCGTCAATACGAAGACTACCGATGACAAATCAATTGTATCCGTAATTGAGGAACTACTGGCGTCCGATTGAGAGTATCTGGATTAAATAATAGATAATAAAAGTAAAATACAGAGATATCACCTGGAAAATAAATCTGCGCGGACAGTCGGATGGAATTTATTCGGAGAGTTGATTATCGACAACAATCTTCGGTCTCATGAATATCGCTTTGGTGTCATCTTTGCACATAGCCGACACACTTTTGAGTTGTACAAGCATATCATATAATAGAACGAGGCGACGGACATTCTCGTCGCACTCTTCAATAATTAATATGAGTGACTCCCTTCACGCGCGCACGCGCGAGACTGAGGACGATGAGCAAAGTGATGGTCGTACGTGGCGAGATCATAGTACGACATCTGAACGCCGAGGTACGCGGAATAGCTCGAAAACTACCGGATCAGATGAATCGACAACAGAACAAACTAGCGATGAATCCTCAACAGTTGAGGAGACAGTCCATTGTCCAGAGTGTGAGTCGACAGAACTGATCACCGATGATGAGCGTGGTGAGACAGTCTGTGCAGACTGTGGACTTGTTGTTGATGAGGATTCAATTGATCGTGGACCAGAGTGGCGCGCTTTCGATAGTGCTGAGCGTGATCAAAAGTCTCGTGTTGGTGCTCCAACGACGAAATTGATGCATGACAAGGGGCTCTCGACAAACATTGGCTGGCAAGACAAAGACGCATACGGAAACTCCCTGTCATCAACGCAGCGACAGAAGATGCAACGGCTTCGAACATGGAATGAGCGGTTCCGGACTCGTGACTCAAAAGAACGGAACCTCAAGCAGGCACTTGGCGAGATTGACCGAATGGCCTCTGCGCTTGGACTTCCAGAGAGCGTTCGTGAAACTGCATCTGTCATTTACCGTCGAGCCCTTGATGAGGATCTTCTACCTGGTCGATCGATTGAAGGCATTTCCACAGCGGCATTGCACGCCGCCGCACGAATGGCACAAGTCCCACGAAGTATCGATGAAGTCGCTCGCGTCTCTCGGGTTGATGAGGATGAATTTGAACGAGCATATCGATATATTGTCCGTGAACTCTCATTAGAGATTCAACCGGCTGATCCTGCCGAGTATGTCCCCCGGTTTGCTTCTGATCTTGAAGTGCCGAAGGAGACCGAACGGACGGCTCGAGAATTACTCGAAAGCGCAAAACGTCAAAATGTGCATTCCGGAAAGTCACCGGTTGGACTTGCTGCAGCAGCTCTGTATGCATCCGCACAATTGACAAATGATGAACTCACGCAAGCTGATGTGAGTGAGGTAACAGACATCTCAGAGGTAACCATTCGAAACCGATATCAAGAGTTGCTCGAGGCATGGGATAACCGATCCAATGGATCCGGTGCTGACGCGGCGAGTGCATAATATCTCTTTTTAATCTCCTAGTAGTAATCATGCAATAGTAGCTCGCTACTATCACATTCAGGTCTTGGTTTGTTCATGACTATCCTTACGACTCACTCATAGTGATTAGTGCAGATCTTTACCGCCGTGATTATCCGTGCCGTGATAGGAGCCGCTGAAACCGCGTCATTCGACACCGTCGGTGAAACTATTCGAACTAATCACTATCAATTGAATTGGTGAGAATAGATATGAATAGGCTGCTCTCGAAATATGTAAATCAAATTGACCTGAATAACTAACGCAATGTCTGATGGGATTCCCTGTGTTCGTGTGCCGCCGACCGCAGGTGAACGGACACGAACGATGCTTGCTGAACAGGGGCTTATTGATACACTTTATGAGATTGACACAACAGAGGATTATTTGTACATACCTGTTGTCGACTCAACAGCCGTACCAGATCAGTTTGATATTGTGACGCATGTAGTGAACACTCGCGACGTCTCAACAAGCCCCGCGGATAAACTTGGCTTCGACCCATCATACGAGAGACTTGGTGAGATTATTATTATCGATGAAGACAATCATGAAAAAGCGCGTGAAGTGGCTAAGGCAATTGTTGAATCCGATATTCCAGTCAAAACGGTTCTCAATCGGGACTCGAAGGTGTCTGGACCTCATCGGACCCGTGAATGGGAGGTTCTTGCTGGCGAGGAGACAGAGACATGTCATCGGGAGTATGGATATACGTTCAGATTAGATATCGAATCAGTATACTTCTCACCACGGCTTGCGACTGAGCGTCATCGCGTGATTACCCAGGTTGATGCTCATGATCATGTGATTGATATGTTTGCCGGCGTCGGCCCATTTGCAGTTCCAATGGCTGCTCGTGGTGCCGATGTTGTTGCCGCAGAACTGAACGAAAATGCAGTCGAGTACCTATCAATAAACGCAGAGCAAAATGATGTTGATGATAATTTTACCATCGTTTCCGGAGATGTCCGGACATTGCCTGATTCGTATACAGACTGGGCTGATCGATTGATAATGAATCTCCCACATAGCGCTGATGAGTTCCTGGAAACGGCTATCAGGCTTGCTGGCGATGAGTGTATGATACATTATTATGATATCCAGCATGAGGATACACTTTATCAACCTGGGATTGAGGCGATTCAGTCAGCCGCAGAGCCAAATTATAAACTGACTGTTGAGACACGCCACGAAGTCCGATCATATGCTCCTCATGAGTATAACATTTGTCTTGATGTGCGGTTGCAGAGACGCTAATTCGGAAGTCTTTTGCCCGTTATTGAGATATTTATGAGTGATAAGTGCCGGTGTAGCTCAGCTGGAAGAGCGATTCCTTCGTAAGGAATAGGTCGAGAGTTCAAGTCTCTCCACCGGCTTACGATCGGCTTCGCCTCCGTTATAACTGTTATCGGAAACTAAAAAGCTAATAACTGAATGTTCCGTTTAATAATACATCTTTTGAGAAGCATTTGAATAACTCACCGATGCATCACGGTTCTATCTTGTAGTTTTGGAAACGGAGTTCTGATCTAGCGATAATGGTGGACTCCTCGCCGCTTTCGACAGTTATTATGAATAAAATCATTCGATATATGATATATACCGTATACCGTATAGCATATACCGTATACTGCGTCTCATAATGATTAGTGCGAGTCTTTACCGCCGTGATTATTCGTGTCGGTGATAGGAGACGCTGAACCCGCGTCATTCGACACCGCCGGTGAAACTATTCGAAGTAATCACTATCAGTGAAACAGATAAAATTGATTTCTGTTGATACTGACGTCGGTGAAACGGTTGATATTTGTTGATATAATAACGGAATGTGACGATTAGATGCTTAAGGCTCAATCGGACATCCATTGACCATTCCACCACGCATTCCATCTGCAAGCCAATAGATCGATACGGTAATGACGACAAGTGCGAGTAGCGCGAATTCTAATCCATCAAGTGGCAGGAATAGCAGTGATGTTGAAATGCCGAATAAACCAAGAATACCGAGTAATACCGCAGATCCACATGCAGCACATCCGGCACCAAGCGTTCCAAATACGACACCAAGTATACTTGCACCGCTACCGGCAACTGTGAGTTCATGTTCGCGAATGTGATATCCTGCCATTGCAACGTTGACACCTGCCAGTGCTGAAACGATACTTAGGAGTGCTCCGCTCAATACTCCGAACGATGTGCCGACAAATGGATATAACTCAACAAGTATCGTCACTCGGTCAGTCGGTGGAAGCACTCCACCGATGATGAGGTCATTAACTAATTCAACATTGAGTGACAGAACAAATAGAGTAAGTGCTGCACCTGCTGCAATAACTGAAATAATCGCGTATAGTGGGATTGTGAGCACAAGTTTGATAATCCGCCCCATAAGACGCCAGTCTTTTTGAGTTGTCGGGAGGCGTTTCTGAACAGATTGTAACCGTTTTATACCCATATTCAATTCTCTCCAAGTGCTGTTGCAATCACATCGTAACTGATACTTCCGGCTGCTGTTGTTACGTACTGTCCATTACGAAAGAGTAGAATCGAGGGCGTCGTCCCGTCGAGGTCAGCCCTTTCAGCAGCATTAATATCTGCTGTGACAGCGTCGCTGTATGCATCTGATTTGACATCAGCAATTACAGCGCTTGCAGTGACCTCCGTGTTTGATTCGAGAAATGTTTGGGTTTTCCCATGCACGTTCTCAGTTGAGAGATCCCTCTGCATGTCGTAATAGTAGTTCTGCAATTTCCAATGAGCAGTTTCCGAACGTTCGAGGGTTGCTTCTAATGCTTGCGATGCAGGCTCTCCCCATGGATAGACGACTGGATAATTACGGAGTATGTATGCCCCTTTGTTTGGATCGATCAGTTGGCGTTTGATTTCTGGAACAGTTGATTCTTTGAATGCTCGACATCGTGGACAGGATGGGTCTTTGAACGCGATGATTGTATGTTGAGACTCATCAAGATCGCCTAGTCGTGGTTGTGCAGCGAGATTACTCGCTGCTGGATGTGAGTTAATCGATTGCCCACCGCTTGAGCTTGCGGTATCGTTCGATGAGTTTGCCTCGTTGTTTCCACTGAGACACCCGGTAAGGAACATTGTCGTTGCACCGGTGCTTGTAATGAATGTTCGTCTGTTCATATGCTCGTGAGGGTCTGTGGTATGATGTCCGTTGTCCTCATGTGTGAAGTTGCTGCACAGCATCTAAATATATAAAAGCTCGCTGAGATGCTTTCTTGATCATCAAGAATGGAATCTATGTCGTTGGTTCCGGGCACACCGCGTTTGAATGCTTCTTACGATATTGGAGTACATACTCACCCTGAGTCATACTCTCGATACAGACAGTACCGCCACAGCGATGATTATTGCTCACACGGTCACTCAGTGTTGCAGTTGACTCTCAACGCATTGCAATCGAATACACCTCTCATTGAGAGATATTCGTGATATCGTGTCCGATTATTACAGTAATATTGATTCAATTCGGTCAAGTGCTCGGGAACAGACCGGTATATACCACGCTGCGAGGATCGGTAATTCAAAGATTACTCGACAGCCTTCACGAGGTGACCCAGTCGATGGTTGATCGACACGATGCCCGGTGGCGGGGAGTCTCATAACACGCCAATGCCAGCGATATGACATACAGTTAGTGATCTCAAATGGGAGCCACAGGCCACCAACTGTCTGAACACGACCGGTTGTATCTATATCAATAAATTGCTGATTGCACTCAACGGCACGTACAGAGGGACCCCACTCAGTCCACTGCTGGGTATTTCTCAATAGATTCCATGCAATATCTCTCCCGACGGATAATTCACGACCTACCACAATCCTTCGACCATCTGGTGTATGCTCGAATGCGAGATTAGTTGTCATATCGATACTGAGAGAGCCCAGGGAAAAATGAATATTGACACCAACTGTGATTGACATCCTCCTCCGCGGTTAGTACTCCGTGAAACATTTTGAATCACAGGTCCTACGCAATGGTATCAGCAGCTACTCTATAACAAGATTTTGGATTGAACTCCTCAATAAGCTCTCAGGAGCACTATACGCGGAGGAATCCTGAGCGTTGGATATTTTAGGTTTGCAGCTCCACCGAACCCCAATACGGTGAGAATCCGTGTGGGGTTCATGAACTGTCGCGAGTCGAGTAAGACTGCTGGGAGTGCCACATCTCAGCCCCCGGTACTCCTATCCTCGGTCATGTTCGGACTCCCAACGTTGTTTCTGCCCTAGGGAGTCCGGCAGACTTCGGTGGACCCGGAGTTACTTTGTATGTTGTTTTCAAGTAGTCGGGCACTGCATCGATTCATTATAGGAACCGACCGTTCACCTGACTGGTTCCAATTATTGTTTCATTGCTTGGGGCGGGCAGGCCGCCATCGTCGGACTGGCGGGAATTGCTCGGTTCCCAGCCTAATTCCTACCTATACATAAAGCCGCCTGTCAATTTAATTTCACGGATTGTCAAGTCTTAAACTGGATACCGTAGCGTAGATTGACTCCGAGTTGTCGGATTCATCCTGCGGCTGAGCCCGCAGGGCTTCTCCTTGATTCTGTACAATACATTATGACGTGACCTCGTAGTTTATAAAGTGGTATTCAACTATTGTGTATGAGCACCGAGAGCCATCACAGCCCGAAGAGACACTCTTGTGATAGATTGTTGATTTTGGATGTACGAATAGTCTATCATCGAAGTGTCATTCGTGCGTTTTGTTGAGACGTTTTCCGCAGCATAAGGACATGTAATAGAATCAATTCTCATCTCGATATGGAATCTTTCTGCATCAATGGCTGAACGAGAATGGGTCAAGATATCACAGATATGCAGCGTCCCACCGGACGGGTCGACGTTGGTTCCCACAGGCAGTACATTCGATACGCTCCATCGTGTCCATTGCAACGTCGAGACTCTCATCAGCACCACAGAACCACCCGTAGCGATCTTCATGATCTTCATCAAGATACGCAGCAAAGAATGGGGCTTCTGAGCCACGGACAGTCTCATCATATGCGATATATACTGTCTCACCCGCTTCTGTTTGCTGTTTATTCGCTGCAGGTTCTTCGGTTGAGTCGACAAAGAGCGAATAGACGCGCTCGGTGAATGTCTCATCACGGATAGTGACTGTTCGCTTCCCAGCAACACTGAATCCTTGATCGTTATAAAATCCAAGACCAGTTTCATTTTCTGTGAGAACACGACCCTCAAGTCGATCTGCACCAGCATTCATCAGCGCCTGCCGAAGTCGAGAGAGGAGTTGTGAGCCGATACCCACACCACGGTGATCCGGTCCAACGTGAAGCCAGTCAATATATCCAATTGCCTCGCGTCCGGTAATGAGTTCACTTTGTGCAAATCCGATTGGTCCGCCATCGTCGACAGCAAGAACAAAAACCGCATCATCAGTTGTGAGCGTTTCCGTAAGTGCATCTTTGCTATACCACTCTTCAATCGCAGCATCAATTACTTTATCATCAATCGCATGTCCATATGAGGCGGCAAGTGACTCGCGGGCGACGTCGCGAATCTCCTCAATGTCTTCAATAGTCGCATCACGAATATCCATGCAAGACCCTTCGATAGGCCGGTACTTCAGTGCAATGGACGAATCAGTTTAATTGGTTATATTGACACTTATGAACGTTAATATATAATTTTGATATCACGGTAGAGCACAAATAATAAAATGTTAATACTACACATGGATGTGTTATAATTACTTATTATCAATCTTAACACACAGTTAGGATATTTAGCCAAAACAATTATTAAAGACAGAGCCTCCGATAGATGTTATGGTGCGAGATAATGATTCTCTCCATCGGCGTGATGTATTGAAAGCAGCAGGTGCGAGTACTGTTGGAATTGCTGGACTCGCCGGATGTGCTGGTGGCGGTGGCGGTGGTGGCGATGACAGCGGCGACGGTGGTGGTGAGTCAGGATCTGATGACACTTCAGGTGACAGCAGTAGTGAGGAGTACCCCGCACTTGGAAACTTCCCGATTGACGGTGATACCGCGACATTCGGGTTCAATGTCCCACAGTCAGGACCATACGCCTCAGAGGGACAGGATGAGCTTCGAGCATATGAGCTTGCGGTCCAACATCTGAATAACGGCGGAGGATGGGTTGACTCACAGTTTGATGACCTCTCTGGTGATGGAGTTCTTGACTTCACAATCGATTACGTCGACGGTGATACCGCAACAGACGCTGATACGGCTCGACAATCGGCTTCACGAATGATTCAGCGTGATAATGCTGTGATGATCAGTGGTGGATCATCCTCAGCAGTGGCTATTGCCGTCCAAGGACTCTGTCAAAATGAGAATGTGCCGTTCATGGCGTGTCTCACGCACTCGAACGATACGACTGGAAAGGATGCAGCTCGATATGGCTTCCGCGAAGTGTTTAATGCATACATGACTGGTCAGGCGCTTGCACCGGTCGTCAGGGAAGAATACGGGTCAGACCTCAGCTTCTATCAATTGTATGCTGATTACAGTTGGGGGCAAACTCAGCAAGCATCGATGGAGCAGTTCATGACAGATGTCGCCGGATGGTCACAAATTGATAGTGTGGCGACACCACTAGGAACAACTGACTTTTCGAATTACCTCTCAGGGGCTCAAAGCGAGAGCCCTGATGTTCTGATTTTGAACCACTACGGACTTGATGGTGCAAACTCAGTCCAGCAGGCTGTTGATGCTGGGCTTGATGAGGAAATGGAGATTATGCTCCCATTGTATAATCGTCCAATGGCACAGGCTGCAGGCGGTTCAATTGAAGATATCTTTGGAACGGTCGCATGGACAGCGCAGATTGATAACACGCCATCAAATGAGTTCACACAGGTTTTCCAAGATGAGTATGACCGGATTCCATCTGGAGTAGCCCAATTAGCATATGCGCAAACGCTACAGTATGCTGCTGCAGTCGAACGTGCTGGGACGTTCTACCCACCAGAAGTGATCAAGCAACTCGAAGGATACGAGTACGATAATATCGGTATGGGTCAAGAGTTGATGCGTGCATGCGATCATCAGGCACAACGAGATGTACCAGTTGTTCGTGGTCTGCCTGAAAGTGAGCAATCTGAGGGAAGTTTCTATGAAGTTGTCACGGTCACGAGTCGAGACGATGTTGGCTATGCTTGTGACGCCGGTCCTGCAGCCGAAGCAGAACTCGGTCCTTACGAATAATCGGTTCCTGCGACGTTCATTGAATTCATCATAGTCTTTAAGTCTTAATCAATAATTGATACAGATATGGCTGGACAAAGAATAACATACACTAGTATGACTGCTAGGTGTCATTATAGGAGGGTCCTGTGAGTCTTCTCGCAGACGTCATGATCATACTGCTCAATGGGCTTCAACAGGGGGCAATATATGTTCTCCTCGCAGTTGGTCTCTCAATTATTCTCGGAACATTAAAATTCGTTAATTTTGCTCATGGGGCATTATATGTTATCGGGACATACGCCGGATTGTTGATTGCGCTTGATGTTTCACTCACTTCCGGGAAACTTCAAGAATGGGGATTTAGTACGATTGGATTGGATCTCGGGTTCTTTGCTGCATTGGTTTTCGTTCCAATTGTTGTATTCATCATTGGAGTTACGATGGAGCGGTTTCTCGCACAGTCGTTTTATGACCGTCCTGATACTGATCAGATCCTTGTGACATTTGGGATTGCAATTGTCGTTCAAGAATTGTTCCGCGTGCTTTTCGGTAGTAACAGCCTGCCATTCAATCAGCCAGAAAATGTGCTTGCAATCGGCGGGTTTGGAGGGATTCCGGTTTCAGGTCCAATTACGCTTCCGATAGTTGGAGGCTTTCCTCGATGGCGGCTATGGGTTATTGCGATCACTGCTGTGCTTGTTGGGATTGTCTATGCGCTTGTCGAATACACTGATTTTGGACTTATCGTCCGAGCCGGAACACGTGATGCAGAAATGGTCAGACTGCTTGGCGTGAAGATTGACCGACCATATTTAGTTGTGTTTGGAATTGGAGCAGCTCTTGCAGGTGTTGCTGGCGTGGTTGGCGGACCGCTTAGTGTTGTCAATCCAACGGTAGGGACGAATATTCTTGTTCCAGCGTTTCTCACCGTTGTTATTGGGGGTATTGGGAGTATTACTGGTGCTGTTGCCGGTGGGCTTCTCATTGGACTCGTTCAGGCGACACTTATTGGACTTCCATCAGTAACACTTGGGGCGTTTACACTCAATTTCTCTCCATGGTCACAGGTGGGATTGTATGCGATTGCAGCACTTGTGTTACTGTTGCGCCCACAGGGAATCCTCGGTAGTGAGGAGGTGGCACCATGAGTGATCCTGATGCAACAAGCAGTGACGGAGCAACAGTTGTTGATGACCCACAAGCTCCATCACTGGTCGAACGTCTCCAGCAGTTTCGTGAACGGGAAGCAACGGTCATCGGCTTGACTGCAATCGGAGTTGCGCTCTTTCCATGGATATTCGCGCGAGCACCTGTGATTAGTGACCTTCTTCTTGGATATCAAAATCTTGCTGCGTTGATGCTCATTTGGGCAATCTTCGCTATCGGGTTTGATCTCCTGTTGGGATACACTGGATTACTCTCATTTGGGCATGCTGCGTTTTGGGGTGGCGGCGCTTATGTTGCCGGCATCGTCTCACTTCGTGTATCAAGCGATCCAATTGTGATGGTCGCTGCAGGAACGATATTCGCAGTTCTGTTTGCATGGGTGCTTGGATATCTCTCACTTCGACGTGGAGGAATCTATTTCAGCATCCTCACGCTCGCGTTCGCACAGATGCTATACTATATGTCAGCCGCACCTCTCGCGTCATTGACTGGTGGTGAAAACGGTCTCACTGGCATTGATGTAAGTCCGTTGTTCGGGAGCTTTCATCTTGAATCAGAACTACCGATGCTCGCTGGAGAGTTACTTGGAACATGGATGTACGCCTTCGTCGGTGTCATTACGGTTGCTGCTGTCGGAATCGCCTATCGTATCTTGAATTCGCCATATGGAATGGTATTCCGAGCAATCCGTGAAAATGAACAACGAGCAAAATTTGTTGGATTGAACGTCTGGCGATATAAGCTGATGGCGTTCATCGTCTCTGCAGGGTTTGCAGGTATCGCTGGAAGTCTATTTACAATCCATGGGTCATATGTTCCACTACAGTCGCTATTTTGGACAGAATCCGGTGAGATCGTAATTATGGTCGTTCTTGGCGGGACTGCTTCACTCTTCGGTCCAATCCTTGGTGCTGGATTATATCTTTATATTGAGAATATTGTCAGTGGAATTCAACAATTGCAGGTGCCATTTACTGACATCGTGCTGATTAATGACTTTGGGACCTATTGGCATCTCCTATTAGGATTGATTTTCGTCGTTGTTATCTGGACAGCCCCGCGCGGACTGTGGGGTGGACTTTCAGACCTCCGTATAGCAGTCGAATCTCGACTCCGAGGTGAAGACCGATGAGCACAGATACTGACTCAAACACAGACATTGAATCCACAGACGTATCGAACACACGCACATCAACAACCGCAAGCGACGATGTATTGCTTGAAACAAGAGGTCTTACCAAGGAGTTTGGTGGACTCGTCGCTACCGATGACGTCAATATCCGTGTTGAACGTGGCGAACAGGTTTCACTCATTGGACCAAACGGCGCTGGAAAATCAACATTAATTAATCTCATCACTCGGCGTCTTGAGCCGACAGACGGTGATATTCAGTTTAAGAATAGCTCGATCGTTGGTCTTGATCCACATGAAGTTGTTCAGCGTGGTGTTTCAAAATCGTTTCAGACAGCATCAATCTTTCCGGATTTAAGCGTTCGTGAGAACGCTGAGATTGCCGGGCTTGCTGCTGAGAACGGTGCTTTTGATTTCAAGTTGCTCACACATCGAGATAGTCTCACTGACGTGCATCAGCGGGCACGTGATACGCTTGAAGCGGTTGGATTGCTTGATAGCGCCGATGAGACAGCGGCTGACCTCCCGTATGGAGATAAGCGGCGCCTTGAGATTGGAATTGCACTTGCTGCGGAGCCAGATCTACTGTTAATGGATGAGCCAACGGCTGGAATGTCGCCTGAAGAGACAAACGCAACAGTCGAATTGATCGAGGAGGTAAAGCAAGCACTTGATCTTACATTCGTTCTTGTCGAACATGACATGGAAATCGTTTTCAATATTTCAGATCGGATTATTGTCCTCAATCGTGGACGGGTAATCGCGGAGGGTGCACCAGAGGATATTCGTGGAAATCCAGACGTTCAAGAAGCGTATCTTGGTGGTGCTGACCTATGAGTACGCTTGAAGATGACGAGACGACCGGAGAGTCAAGCACCACTACCCATGGTGGTGAGAACAGTCGTGAACTTCTCAGATTAAATGGTGTTGATGGATACTATGATGAAAGCCATATTCTCCGGGATCTTTCGATGAAGGTAAAAGAGGGCGAAATCTGTGCTCTCCTTGGTCGGAATGGTGCTGGAAAGACGACCACACTTCGATCAATCGCTGGTGCAACACCGCCAACTGTTCGTTCCGGATCAATCAGTTTTGACGGGAATGACGTCACAGGAGTCACCGCCGAGGATGTCTCGATTCGTGGTATTTCACTTGTTCCTGAAGAACGACGTATCTTCCCAAATCTCTCAGTTGCAGAGAATCTACATTTGGCTGAGGTTGTGAATAATACATCGAATACGTGGGGTCGGGATGTCGAAGCTGGCGGTGAGGGAATGACAACTAATGAAGTCTATGACCAGTTCCCACGACTCGATGAACGGCGCAGTCAACAAGCAGGAACGCTCTCCGGTGGTGAACAGCAGATGCTTGCTATTGCACGGGCATTGAAACAAAACACTGATTTGATGCTGTTAGACGAGCCATATGAGGGACTTGCACCGCAGATCATCGAAGACGTTGAGGATGCAATTGAGCGGATTAATGAGACTGGAACGACGATTCTATTGGTTGAACAAAATGCAGCTGCAGCAATCAATCTCGCTGATCGCGCATATGTGATTGACCATGGGCAGATAGTATTCGATGGAACTGCAGCAGAACTTCGATCGGATGAGGAAACACGTGAGCGCTATCTTGGAGTATAGTTCGTGAAACAACAAGGTATGATTACACACGTGCACGCTGAACGCTTGAGTGATGATAGACAATGACCGCAGAGACAAACGATGCTCACATGATAGATGATGATCGTGATCGTGATCGTGATCGTGATCATGTCGACACAAACACGGACACAACAGGAGCTGGTGGACAAGCAGAGCCTGAAGCGGCGCTGAATAAGCTCATTCAATGTGACATCGTCATCGAAAACGATGATGGAACACTCGCGACGACGACTGAATATGAGGATATTCGCCGAATATATCATGACACATATATGGATGCCCCGCGTGAGCGGATTATCACAACAATGGCGGATGTTTTTGATATTGAGGAGTCGAATGCAGTCACCCAACTTGAGGAGGATATCGTATCACGAGCAGATGTTATCAGCTATCTTGCAATCGACTCGTATATCGATGCAACGCTTGACCCAGCAATGCATGCAATGATGGTTGAGATCGTGAATAGAGTCGATCCTGAATCTCCTGTTCCAGACGAGGTTATCGAGCTCACAGATGAGTCATATAGCTCATTTGTTACAGAACACTCAGAAGTATTAATGACTGTCTGGAAGCGACGTTGCGACCCATGTCGGGCGGTTAAATCCGATCTTGATTCGATGCTTGAGAGTATTCCATCGAACGTCGCTATTGCTGGAATTGATGGTGAAAACGCACCGTCATTCCGCCGTGAAACTGAGATAACAGCTGCACCAGCGTTTATTCGATATCAAAAGGGAAACCAGTGTGGTGTCAAGACCGGTCGACAGTCGCCTGATGCGGTCGCTGATATGTTCGACGACCTATCATAGCGTAGGTCCATCATCCGTATCTTCAATTGCAAGAGAATCTCGACGTTTATTCCGGGCGTGAATCGTGTGCGCTTGACTAACCCATCCACCGCACCGCTGCGAGTTCTGAGACTCCAACGGTAGAAACCGCGCCCGTTCACGGCGCGGAAAATATCATTCGCTGAAAATAACACTATTTCTTCGGGAATAAGTCCTCACATACCTGGCTATGCTCTTCTTTATGGGAACTATGTGTTACTCTTCGTCAACACCAGTGACCATGACAGGTCGAGTTGAACCGAGGATCACTGACTGCGTGACACTTCCGAATAATGCTTTTCCAGCAGGTGAACGCTTACGACCACCGATTAGAATAAGATCAGCCTCATCTTCGACTGCAGTATCGATAATTGCGTCTGCAGGGTCACCGCTCGATTCTTGAATATTGGTATCAATGTCGTGTTCTTCAAGCAATTCCGCCGCTGTTCGGACTGATTGTACTTGTGATGCAGAGGCGCCACTTGGGTTATCATCAAAACTGTGAATCAATGTTACCTGTTTTTCTGGCGACTCGCTCGGAAGGTCAATTGCTGCTTCCGCACACCGTGTTGCATGCGCTTCATCATCATCAATACCAGCCACAATGTGGTACATACTCATAACTGAACAGCCCACGGCTTAATCTTTTTCAGAAGTCATTATATCCGATGAGTAGGCGCAAAACCTCGCTCTTTAGACTGTGGAGGATTTCAATTGAAGGATAGCTATATTAAATCAGGTTTCGATCGACTCTGCGTATTCTGAGACATAAATGACAAGACCCAGTGGAATCCCAATGACAATCGCAATTGTCAATCCACCGTATGCAGCAAATCCGAGTGGACTCAGGGGAAACGGGATGACAAATAAAAACATAGGTGCTGAAAGACCATCAACGAAATATCCGGTGAGATAGCCTGCAACACCTGCAGCACCAGTAAGTGCAATATAAAGAATAATTACGAATTGTCGACCACTTCGTCCCTGCGTGCGGGACTGCTCAGCATGTTGTGATTGTTTTTTAGCGTCCATCTGATCTTGAGTGGGATTTTGAGTCTGGTTTTGATGATTGACCATTTCGGATGACCCTGTTTCAGGCTTTTCACTCGTCTCACTTTCATGTGAGCTATTATATTCTGATGTGGTCTCTTGATCGTCTGATTCGCTCACACAGCTAGTTCGATTGGCACCATCCTGATTCTGTCGAATGGAGATGAAAAAGGGGAATCCAGATGCAAAATCTGAAACTAAAGAGATTGATTTGCGATATACTGCACATTAAGATATAAAATTCATACAATTTATTTGATAAGCGAGAGCCGATGCATCTTTGAGGATACATGATATATGGGATTTTATGAGTGATGGAGATCTCCTCGGTGTCGTACTTGGGGCGATTGCACTGCTGATGTTCGCAACAGGGCTTCTTCTTGCAATATGAACTCCCCTGAGTCGGGATTCAAGACTAAGACTAAGACTATATTACTTGACGTTTGATGTGATACCCACGAATAGACCACCGATTTCAGTGTCGATTAACGCTCTCTTATGGCTCTAATCACCACGCGGGTGAATCTGGATTTATCGTTTTTCGCTCGTATGCTCATACTCATACTCATGGTTAGTGTAGGCAGTCAAAACCACACATGTAGGATTATCATCGTCTGAACGTATGTGTGATTGAGATTCGGTATGATCTGTTGTAATAATGGGTCTCGTCTTTATCCACAAACACAGATCCAAACCACACAATATTCTGCCTGCCCTACCTGTGGAAGACTATTGGATGAGTGTAATACAGTATACAATATGCAATATGCGATATAAGACTAAACCAATATTAAAACTAAAACTGAAACTGAAAATTAGATTGTCAATAACCGTGAGGAGTCAGTCGAGATATTATTCTTCTGAATGTGTATCGACGGTACTGTCATTATCGATATCGGCATCGGCATCGGCATCGGAATTGACATCACCACCGTCTGTCAACACTTTCTCTTCTGTTTCCTCATCGCCACCGTCAGCAATAGCGGTCGTGAGTTTCTGGTCGTACCATTCCCACTCAGCGGTGTAAAGTCCATTATCATGAAGATCCCATGGATCTCCATCTTCGACTTTCGGACCTTCGAGCCAGGATTGAGCAAAGTTCCAGACAAAGATTATCTGCCCAGCAAGGAGGATTAACGCACCAAGAGTGGTGATTTGATGTAAGGTCGCAAACTGCGGGAGATATGTTGCATATCGACGTGGCATGCCACCGTATCCAAGAAGAATCATAGCAAAGAACGTAATATTCGTTCCAATCATTGAGAGCCAAAAGTGCATCTTCCCGAGTGTCCGCTGATACATTCGACCGGTATATAATGGGAACCAATAGTAGATGCCTGCAAACCCAGCAAAGGCGATCGCACCCATGACAATATAGTGGAAATGTCCAACAACATAGTATGTGGCGTGTAACACAAGGTCAACGGGAATTGAGGCGAGGAATACACCAGTTACGCCACCAAGGATGAAGTTTGCAACAAACCCGACTGAAAACAACATTGGTGTTGTCAGTCTGATATTTCCATTCCACATCGTCGTGATCCAATTGAACGTCTTCACTGCACTTGGGACGGCAATTGCAAGTGAAACAGCCATGAATGATGCGCGAAGACGAGGGTCAAGACCCGTGGCAAACATATGATGTGCCCACACGCCGAAGGAGAGTACTCCAATTGCTAGTGTTGAGTATACGACAAATTTGAATCCAAAGAGGCGCCGACCCGAGAATCGTGGAAGGATATAGCTAATAATTCCCATCGGCGGAAGAACAATAATGTACACTTCAGGATGTCCAAAGAACCAAAACAGATGCTGCCAGAGAATTGCCCCACCTTCGCCGGCGAAGAATGACGTTCCGAAGTTTCTGTCAAACAACAACATCATAATTGCACTGCCGAGAAGCGGGAAGGCAAAGAGGATCAATCCTGACTGCGTGAGGATCGTCCATGAGAATATATCGAGGTTTGCCCATGAAACGTTCTTCCCTCGCTCGGTGAAGATTGTTGCAATGAAATTTATTGACCCCATTGTTGCGGATACACCGGAAAGATGCAATCCAAGCAACATCAGATCAACACCGGCATTGGCTTGATTGCCCATTCCTTCACCAACTGAAAGCGGCGTATACATTGTCCAGCCTGTCTGTGCTGGGATAACCTCAGGGATTGGGAAGAATCCTGCCCAAATCAATAACGCAGCAGGCGGTAAAAGCCAGAATGCAATTGCGTTGATCCGCGGGAACGCCATATCGTCCGCACCGATAAGTAGTGGAATAAGATAATTAGAGAATGCTGCGATAATCGGCGTCGCGAAAAGGAACAACATCGTGATACCATGACTGGTCAAGAGCGAATTATAAAATGTATTTGAGATGACCGTCATACCAGGGTCTGCGAGTTCAATTCGCATCAGGACGACCATCAATCCACCAACAGCAAATGCAGTTAATCCAAAGGCACCATACAAAAGACCAATATCCTTATGATCAACAGTTGTTAGCCATCGGATGAGTCCAGCGGGCTTTTCATCAGAAACATAACTATCACTTTGCTCATAGCTACCACCACCACCGGCAATAGGCGTATATGAACGCCAATTTTCGATCCGCGCAAGCCACGCGGTAACGCCAATGAGGAAAACCCCCATTAGAGCCGTCAATACTAGTTGTCCGTTAACCTCCATATGGGACCCGAAGAAGCCAGGCATAATGAAAGATTCGGGATAGCGAGAGGCAATGTCATGAAAATGAACGTAGCCAAACATGTGTGTTCTGATGAACTAATTATTGACAGCAAACATTCTCCCGCGCCTGGAGACGCGGATTTTTCATTGTATTCTATAATGTGCGTTTACAGGTCCCACAGCGCGAGTGTCTTGAGGCTTAGATGTGACCTCGAGATACTTCACACAAAGCAAGTCTCGATGGCTACAGAATAGATGTCAGGGTGAAGACAATGCTATGATATATTTCAGTTTGCGTTGGAATCTGACTTTGTTTCAGCACTTGCATCAACCTCTTGTTCTGATGATGTGGATTCAAACTCGACGTCTGCGGTTGTGTCTGTGTTGTCTTCGATGTTCTTTGGAGCCTTCTCTACCGGTTCGGCGTTCTCCATACTTGCTTGTCCGGGGAGATATTGATCAACATGTTGCTCGCTCACAACAATTGCTCGCCCAGAGATATACGTCAACACCGCAAGTAAAGCAAACGGTACAGCTAATAATCCAAATTGAACAGCGGTTGTTAATGGGTTAGTGTCAAATGGACTCATGAAGACGTAAGCGACAATAAAGAACGCGAGGATTACCAGGGGGATGATATTGACCGTAAGATCAAGGAGTGTGTCCCGATCAAATAATTTCGCGACCATACCTATCTAATACGGGGAGAACATGAAATAGTTTATCGATTTCTCACTGGCAAATCTCGATATTAACGGCCGGTATTGAACTTGACTACAGATATCAAACTCAGTCGATACATATGGATTTTCTCTTGTGCGACAACCAGGGAAAATCATGTCTCGACGCTCAATATGTTGGGTCAACATCGCGAGCAAAGAACTCTCCAGTAGCGCCAGCGGCGACAAGAATGATTGCGGCGACAAGAATTGCTGCTCCACGGTCTGGGAGGTCAAGTGCTGTAAACACGAATGCAAGACCAAGCACAAGAAGGACAACTGCGACTCCAGCCATTCCACGCCAGGCTGTTTGTGCATATCCTGATTCAGCCGCCATTCCAGCTGCGCTTCCACCAAATAATAAGAGTCCACCGACAGCAACTGGGAATAACCCAAATAAAATCCCAAGTTCAGAAAGAGGAATCCCCAGGGCAACGAATAGTGGCCATGGGCTTGCTTTCCGGTACTGTTCGGAGAGTCCCGGTGTATCTTCCATAGTCCTACGTAGATACGGCAGAGTACAAAGTGCTTCCCTTCGAAATGATATATTGGGATTTAGAGAATTGTATTATCAATGATCAGTAACTCATCACTTGTCACTCATCACTTGTCACTCGTCGCTCGTCGTCAGAGAGCACACAATATTCACATATTTACGTTTTCGGTAGACTCACTTCGTTCAAACGAAAGCCCTGGAATGCGTCGTATTGAGTCATGGTTGTTCAATAGTCATCTATTGGTGTAGGTCATCTCAGGTGATTAGTTCGAATAGTTTCACCGGCGGTGTCGAGTGACGCTGGTTCAGCGGCTCCTATCACCGACACGAATAATCACGGCGATAAAGACTTGCACTAATCACTATCAGGTGATTAATCGAGGGATGGCATCACCAACGATATATACAGAAGTCACTCCACGTCCACTGTGATGCAGAGAACTATACATATCAGTAACAAATACTGGAAATTCGTTTCCTTCAATTGATAGTGGTGGTGATGCTGATGAAATTGAAACTGAAACTAAAACTGAATCAGTAATCAATGAGAGGAATCATTGTGTGAGTACTCCACGACGGGTCAAAAATCGATTAACAGACTCAATCTCAACTGGACTTCCAATAACCCGACAGCCATCATCACCTGTGACGACAGTGACGACAAACTGCTCATTTAATGACTCTCGAAATTCGGCAACGGTCTCACATGGAAGACGCAACTGGGTGCTGTCTCGATAGGTGGCTGGCGTGCTCATCGTCAAACCCTGTATGTCATAATTAGATGTGTGAAATATAACGTTATCGAAATGATACCACTCAAAGGCGAATTCAGAAAGCACACATTTTTCGATACCGACAGTCGACATAGATTTGATGGGACTGGAGGACGAGATTGAGGACCTCCGCGAGGAGATCGCTAATACACCGTATAATAAATCGACCGAAGAGCACATTGGTCGGTTAAAAGCGAAACTCGCAGAGAAAAAAGAAAAACTCGAACAACAGTCCTCGAGTGGTGGCGGATATGGATATGCGGTTGAGAAGACAGGTGATGCAACCGTTGCACTCGTTGGATTCCCAAGTGTCGGGAAGTCAACGTTGATAAACTCCATGACAAATGCCGATAGTGAAGTTGGCGCATATGAGTTCACAACACTCGATGTCAACCCGGGGATGTTGCAGTATAATGGTGCAAATATTCAGATACTCGATGTCCCGGGGCTGATTGAGGGTGCCGCCGGTGGGCGAGGTGGCGGCAAGGAAGTTCTCTCAGTCGTGCGCACAGCAGATCTTGTCGTGTTCATGGTATCAGTCTTTGAAATTGAGCGATATGAGCGGCTCAGCGAGGAATTATACAATAATAAAATCCGACTTGACACAACACCGCCGAACGTCTCAATCGGACGACGAGGAAAAGGTGGGATTCAGGTGACCAGTGCAGATGATGTCTCACTTGATGAGGATACAGTTGCATCTGTTCTTCGCGAACATGGATATACCAATGCAACCGTCACCGTCCGGGGTAATGTCTCGATTGACCAACTCATTGATGCGATCATGGATAATCGCGTGTATCTTCCTTCGATTGTCACTGTAAATAAAGCGGATCTGATTGACCGTGAGTACCTACCAACGGTGAAATCAGACCTTCGGGATATCGGGGTTGACCCCGAGGAAGCGATTTTTATTAGTGCCGAAGCTGAGAAGGGGCTTGATGCACTGAAATCGAGAATGTGGGATTCGCTCGGATTGATTCGTGTTTATATGGACAAGCCTGGTCGTGGTGTCGACTATGAGGAACCACTTGTCCTTCGTGAGGGTGAGAATGCCGTTGAGGATGCACTCACAAAACTTGGTGGAACGCTCGATAAGCGCTTCCGGTTTGCACGGGTCACGGGAGCGAGTGCCCAACATGATGAGCAACAAGTCGGGCGTGATCATGAACTCGCTGATGAGGATATCTTGCGAGTTGTTGCGCGGAAATAACGGACAAACATAAAGAAGGATGATTTGTCGCGATTATCATGTCTGATATTTCAATCATAAAAACAGTGCGTGAGCAACATTGGCGTGGACCGGTAGTCATACTTGCGTTGGTGGCACTCCCATGGTCAATCCAGGTATTCGATGCTCGTGATGCAACATTTCTGTTTGCATGGGGGCTCGTGAACACGAATCCACCAATGGTAACGCCGTTGTTGGATTTCTTATTTATTTACACACAGGGATTACCCGAGTATATCCTTGCGTGGCCACTTTCGGTGCTTGCATATATCGGCACCCTTGGTAGTGCAGTGAGTGGTGTAATCTTTGACCGAGAGGATCCACGTATTACCGGTGGATTACTTATAATTATGGCTATTGCGCAACTCCGACTTGCATGGGGGTTTTCCTTTCAGCCATACCGAACAGCATGGCCAATCGCGAGTGGACTCTGTGTGCTCATTGCATGGTGGTTTTACTGGCCGCGTGTACGCACGCATCAGGGCGGGTCTTTGTTTGCGTCTGATGAATGACTTCTCGCTGGTGTAGAGTCAACTGTCGAGACTGGTGGAGCGACATAATAATGAAGATGCTCATTTGTGAGTGTCATTTTTGATCAGATTTATTACTGGTATGAGGGTGAGAGCATATTCATGTCTGGTGGAGAGAAGCAATCAAATAATCCTATAGTATCCGTCCGGTCGGTCGTCTGGTTGTGTATACATATTCGATAACTGAGACATACTGCGGATGACGGTCGGTACTCTTTTCGATACTCCGGTCAACAAACCAGATATGGCTGGCATATTTGACCATGTAATGATTCGCGTCGAAGATCTTGAAGCATCACTTGAGTGGTATCAGACCCATCTTGATTATGAAGAGAAGGGTCGTTGGGAGGCAGATACATTCACAAATGTCTATCTTGGACCCACTGAAATGCACGATGAAGGGGCGATGCTTGAAATCACATATAATCATGATGACCGAAGTTATGAGATGGGTGACGGCTGGGGTCATATTGCTGTTCGCGTCCCAAATGGCAAACTCGAAGCTGCATATCAGCAGTTACTGGATGACGGTGTCGAGGACTACCGGGATCCAGAGTCCTGTGGCGGTCGATATGCATTCGTCAAAGATCCAGATGGTCATGAAGTCGAAATTGTCCAGCGTGATCCTGATGAGGGGACGATGTGGAGTATTGATCACACGATGATCCGTGTTGAGGATGCCGATGAGGCACTTGGATTCTGGACACGAAAGTTCGAATATGAACATACCGGGCGCTGGGAGTCTGACAGCTTTGCAAATTACTTCATGAAACCCGAGGGAGCATCCGACGCTGCGATGGCTGTCGAACTCACGTACAATTATGATGGGCGCGCGTATGACCTCGGTGACGCATGGGGGCATCTTTGTGTCCGCGCTGACGATCTTGAAGACTACTGGGCGACACTCATGGAACGTGATGCGACTGATTATCGTGATCCTGAATCGTGTGAATATCAATATGCATTTACCACAGATCAGGACGGTCACGAAATCGAGATTCTCGAAGCAACGTAAACCGAGCTCAGAGACGTCAGTCCGCGCTCAAGGACAAGCGATTTATTGATTACTCTCATTTTTATCAATATGCCTGGCGTGCTCTCTGACGTGCTCGCGTGGGTCGTCATTGTGGCGTTCGCGGCTGGAACGCTGCTTAGAGGACGCAACGACCGCGTTGGCAGAATAGTGACTGTTGCTGCTTGGGGCGGATTTGCACTGTTTTGGCTGCAACTCGTCCCGCATTTCGCGTTTGTTCATAAAAGCTATGTTGAGGGGATCCTCTCGATTGCGGCTGTGCCAGCGTCACTCTATACTGGATTACTGCTGTGGCGAGGACGCAGTTCGCTTTTTGTGCTTTCACGGGCAGTTGCTGCGATGGGACTGATCTATCTTCCATTTGAGACAATTCCGGCAATCATGGCGTTTGGGATTTCACTTCCTGCTCCTCGCGGCGTATTGATGGAGATAGTCGCCGCCCAGACCGGGATGTTGGTGAGTGCATTCGGATATGAGCCAGCGATGATTGTCGGGAATCAAGGCTATTTGAATACATTCCAGTTCTTCGATGGGAATCACGAGTTGACAGTCTCAGTTGTCCTTGCCTGCACTGGATTGGGAAGTATCTCAATCTTTGCTGGGTTGATTGCGGCGGTTGAAGCACCACTCAGGCGGAAGCTGAAAGCAATGGCTGTTGCCGTGCCGATTATCTACGGGCTAAATATACTTCGAACGACGTTCATCACGATTGCCTTCGGTAAACAGTATATGCAGTGGTTTGTTCAGGAGATATTGTTCTTATTCGGCTCATCAGACCCATACATGGTTTCATTCTTTATTTCTGATCGGATTATCAGCCAACTGCTTGCGGTTGTCGTCCTCGTCGGGATCACATATCTTGTTGTTCGTGAACTTCCCGAGTTACTCACCGTGATCGAGGATGTACTGTATATGATTACTGGCGATGAATACAATCTTGCGCGGGAACTTGGATTCCAACGAGAGAGTGTATGATGACAGTATACACTGTGTGATCTCTGATACAGATATCATATATTAATCTGAGCTGTAGTCCTGAAGGCATAATAGAACTGAGATTACTTGATTCACCGAGAGTCAACAGCATTGAGCATGTCTGCTGGTGCGTCAGCTAATGCGGCGAGTGCTTCTTCTTCGAGATGATGTAACTCGCCAGGGAGTACAAGCAGATGAAGTGGGTCACCGAAGTCTTTCTCAGCAAGCGCGGAAAGTCGATCAGCACGTACAGTTGGGTCTGGACTCCCGGCGCGAGCAACAGCAATAGCAAGCATATCCTCGAGATCCGTAGCCAACATCTCGGCGGCATCGCTTGCGCGCAAGTATTCGTCTCGATCGGCTTTGATATCAAGATACACGACAGTATGGAGTCCACGCTCGCGGTTTGCTGCAATCGAATCAGTGACACTTGTTGGGACGCCTTCTGCCCCATGTGCATACGGGAATGGAAGTGTGACAGACTTCCCAAAGCGATAGTTCTGAAGTCCCGTGAGCCCACTTGCTGCTGTTTGTGCAGTCACACCGTGAATAACACGAGTATCGATACCACGGTCAATTGCTCGCAGTCGAAGATCCGTATGTGTCGTTGAGATCATCGTATCACCCGCTGTCAGGAACGCCACATCCTCGGATTGAGCCTTCCTGAGAATATCCTCTGGATGCTGTTCAACACCCTCGCGATCACGCACGTCGATGTCAATATCGTGGGCTGTCTCAAGGTCCGAAACAGTCGCATCAACAAGATAGCTTGTATAGAACTCAGCAGCAACGTAGTCAGCGGCTTGGAGTGCATCACGACCGGCAATACTGATAGAGCGTTCGTCATATAATCCAAGCCCAATGAATGTAAGCATAATCTGGAAATCCTTGTATCGTCAGGTTACTCACGCACGAATTCGCTGTTATTCATCCTCATCCTCATTCTCATCCGAGTCAATATCAAGATCAAGATCCTCAGCAACAACATTTGCAAGTTCATTTGCAATGCGTGGGGCTACCTGGGCGACATCATCACCGTCGTGTTGATTTTCATTATGACGGTCAAGTGTCTCACGAAGATCTGACAGTGAAACACGAGTGTCTGTGCCGCAGTCCTCACAGACCACCGGAACGGTTGGGTCATCATCGCTCATACGCCGACAATCGGTACAGATAGATAAAATGGACGCGGTTTGATGTAGCTCGTACCCTCTGTGTATCGCTGTGAATTATATGTGTGAATAACTCATGTGATAATGGTATTATCATTCAGACTCTGTCGTGTCGATATCAGCATAGAGTGTGGTAATGCCACATTCCGGGCAGAGAAACGCATGAAGCGGATTTTGATAGCCAATCCCAAGATGACTGAGCACGCCACCGTCTCTGTCCGTCTCAACGTATAGATCACCGATTCCTTCTGCAGTGACGCGCGTCTTTTTCATTTGGACATTACAGTCCGGGCAGCGACGCTCATCCATTGGTATCGCTATATTACCGAGCGACGCAACAAAAGGGTACGCCAGTGATTGCGTATGTGGAAATGAACGCGGGGTCAATCGATATATACACAAATAATCAGCAATCCTTCGAAGAGTGTACCATTGGTGGCGACATTTGTGATTAAGAAGGACTCATACGAGTGATGATAAGAGCAAAATCAGCAACACTAATTCCAAATAGCAAATATATGAATGGAAAGAGCGATACAGAGATATGACAGACACACCTCAAGACTCGGTCAAGGCAACATACGATACAATTGCCGAGCACTTTGCGGCGACGCGTGAGTATGCATGGCCGGAAGTAGAGTCGTTCTGTGCCTCACAGCAAATACAGAGTCCTCCCGACACCGAGAGTATCGGCGTTGATATTGGATGTGGGAATGGACGCCATGCAGAAACGCTCTTCGAGCAGACATCACTCGATGAGATAATTGGAGTCGATGTGAGTCGTGAACTACTCCACACAGCACAGACGCGAGCGACAAATCGAGGATTTATCGACGATATTGCGCTTATTCAGGCTGACGCTGGGTCACTTCCGCTGGAATCACAGAGTGTTTCGATTGCGGTCTATGTCGCCACACTTCATCATCTCCGACCGCGACGTCGCCGGGTCGCAAGTCTCTCAGCGGTTGCCCGGGTGCTTGAATCCGACGGGCGGGCACTAATCAGTGTATGGTCAACTGAACACGATCAGTTTGAACGTAGTAATGGATTTGATACGACTATCGAGTGGACACTTCCCGACGGGACGTCGATTCCTCGATATTATCATATCTATGATCCAGTTGAATTTCGCTCTGATCTGGAGTCGAGTGCACTATCGATTGTTGAGACTGAGATATCAAGTGGGAACTGCTATACAGTGGTCACGACTGATTGATATCCTCCTGACGCTGAACGTGATGAGTCTCGTATGAGACAACACGCCGACTATCCGTCTTTGAAGAGTCTAGTTGTGGTTTGTGAGTATCTGTGAGTAAGTGCATCGAACGTTAATAAAGAGACATTGCGTGTTCGAGTACCCACTCAATTCATGGATCGTCTCATTAGCCTTAGTCGCCCACAACGGTGAATAAAGTACTCAACGTAGGTTTCTTCATGAGGAATTCAATCTTTGTCTGCTAATATGAAGTGGTAATGACCCAACTATGTGTTATCGCATTCTAAAGTATATTTTCGTTCAACATCGATTTTAATATCAGTTGTCTTAAGAATAATCCGAAGACCGATGTCATATGACTTGCTCGCATCGCTACATTCAATATTCAATTCGGCGGTCTCACCGTCCGATATAGCAATTCCCTCACCAGTTTCACGTTCGTCTGATGATTCACCAACAGTGATATTAACAACTGATGCACCACTTTTTGGAATTGAGTCAGTTACCTCTACGCTAAGATCTGCATCCCGATTGAGGTTATTCGTAAATGTGAATGCTGAAACTACTGACTCGTTTTCGAGATCCTGTGTTTCAATTGCAAGGTATGCATCTTCATTCTCTACAACAGAAATATCAACTGATCGATCAGCAGTGATAGAATCGTATGCGGTTGTCCCTGTGATGATTATCGCAATAAATAGAACCCCAGCAATAATATACCGATGATTGATATTCATCGCATATCAGCGATTTTGTCAATTGCGTATGCTGAAGCATCCCACCGCTTCAGTGATGAAAGTGTGTGAAGACAGCTAACAGTGAGGAGCATGAATAAGAAAATACATTCATACACAATATCAGGCAATGTCGTAAATGGGTCAGCATCGACAGTCATTGTATACACCAACGCAAATCCAAGTGATGAGAGTGACAAATAATATTCATACCATGGTATTTCAGTATCATTTTGAAGTGTTCCCGCATGTTCAATGAACAGTTTCGTATTCTCAGTTTGACATATTGTTCCGCTTCGTTTATCGAACTCAATGATATCTGCATCATCAAGCTTTGGAAGATGGACCTGTTGAAGTGACGTATAGACACTTTTTCGAGTACTACTGTCTACTTCAGCGGGGTCAACATTTTCTTCAATCCCTCCGATACGTTCCGCTAATACCCCTAAATTAATCGTTTTAGCCTCCATGAGTATCGTTGCAGTGAGCCGTCGGCGCTGATTTGCAAGGAGTGAAAACACTTCATCATCTGTGAGATCAAGATCGCACCCACTTGAGCGGAGTTCATTCATACATTACTTGACATTGTTATATCAAAATTACATACTATTATATCTGTTCATGTTTTTTCTCTTCAAAGAGGCATTTCGAATTTTCAATACCCGGTTGACCCGGTTAACCCATCTTTCTACTCTTCAAAGAGAGATTTCGGAGTCTCAATGCCCGGTTGACCCATCTCAATCGTGATAATACAATATACATACTGGTAATATGAATGAACTGCAATTCAATGAGACGACGCAAACTATTGATCAGCATCGGTGCGTTAGGTGCTGGCGGGACTGCGGCTTTCGGAACAGAGGCGTTCACCAGTGTTGAGGCAGAGCGTAACGTTGATGTCAACGTTGCAGGCGATCAGAGCGCCTTTGTAGCTATCCAGCCATTGGAGAGCAGTAACGCAGACAAGTATGTGAATATTGAAGATGATGACACAATCGAACTCAATCTTGACGGCGACAACGAGGGTCCTGGTGAAGGAGTCAATCAGGACGCGATTACAAAGGTTGAGGATTTGTTTCGGGTCGTTAATCAAGGCTCACAGACAGCGAGCGTTTTCTTTGAAGATGAAAGTGATGCAGTAACATTCCGTGTAACACAGTCGACGGCAGAAACGAGCGGATCAAGCGGGCAGTCGCTTGAGTCTGCTAGCAATTCGGTTGAACTCGCAGTTGGTGAACAGGTAGTTGTTGGTCTAACTATCGATACACTTGATATCGGGAGCGGAGATCCGCTGATACTAGATGATGTGACGCTTCGCGCAGATGCCACAGCGTCTGCGCCCGGTCAAAGTATTCCACAACCGGAATATGTAGTCGACTCGGACGTGTTCGGTGACTCCGACAACGATGACGACAACAACAACGAAAACATCTTCCCAACTATCTCGGACGCGGTTTCGGCGGCTGAGTCCGACGCTGTCATCGGCGTGAGAAGCGCCCAAGATATCGGAAGCAGAATCACCATCGACAAGCCACTCACGCTCAGCGGCTTCGAGGGTAAGCCACCGATTGACGTAACTGCGAGCCTCAGCGATGATGAGGCTATCGCTGTCGAAAGCGACGATGTCACTATCCAGAATCTCGACCTCAGCTACAATGATCTTGGGCGGGACGACGATATCCACCTGATCAGTGGCATCAATCGGAACGGAATAACGGTCCGTGATCTGGACATCACATCCAATGCTAGCTTCGACACGAACGCGATTGACATCCGAGGCGTGGATCTTGAGATCGTTGACAATACCGTGACTGACGCTGGCATCCAAGTCCAGCACGACTCGGAGTCAGGTGGCGGTTCCGTGACTATCTCAGGTAACAGCGTTACCGAATCTGACAGTGGCGGTGGCGGGATCAAGGACGAGGGTATCGTTGCGTTTACTAATAATACCGGTCTCGGTAACTTCAGTTACACCATCGAAGACAATCGGGTGCGGGACGCCGGCACCCCAGCGATCAAGCTCACCGACTTGAGTTCGCAAGAGTCCCCCCAAGATGTCAATGGTGAGAGTGACAAGCAGGATCAGATTGAGGCGCTGCTAAGAGACAACGACGTGTTCTCGGCCCGTATCGAGGGGTCCAATGGTGCGCAGGTGCAGACCACCAGCGGCTCGACGTTCAGTACGATCCAGTCCGCAGTTGACAACGCTGCGGCTGGCAGCCAGGGTGATGGTGTTGCGCTCGCTGACTCCGGGACGTTCACAGAGAGTATCACCGTTGACGATGACGTCTCGCTCAGAGGACCGAACGCCGGCACGCCCGGGCAGGATTCCGCGCGTGGTGAGGAGGCTATTATCGACGGCGGTGGTCCAGCGGTCACGCTCGATGCTGACAAGGCCGAAATAGACGGATTCAGAGTTGAGGGTGATGGGAGCAGCGGCGACGTGATTGACATCCCTGAGAGTGGAACTAGCAACATAGTGCGTGTCAAGAACAACATCGTCCGCACGAGCGCATCCGGTTCCGGCTTTATCAACGGTATTGAAGTCGTAAATAGCGACCCCGATGGGGGAGTCGGAAAGCCTGCGAGCGCGATTATCGAGGGCAACGACATCAAAATCGACACCGGTACAAAGGGGGCAGCAATCAACGCTCTGTCCGGTCCCAATCACAATACTATCACTGTCAGGAACAATCGGCTCCGCGGTGATATCGGTGGATACAGAGATATAGACACTCTAACTGTCGAAGATAACGAGATCCTACCGGCTAGTGCTGCAGCCCCCAACTCGGCGATGGACGTCGAGGGGGTTGAGAGTGCCACGTTCACCGACAACACATTCCGTGGTGATGTCGGTGACCTCGCGTATGATGACGATTCCGAATCCACAGGAAACAGCAACACTGGTGCTGCGACGGCAACATCAGTGTTGAATAATAAAGACGGCAACAGCGGTAATACGTTCGATCCAGGCGCAAGGGTCGTGAATGGTGGTGATGGCGACGGCGACGATCTAATCGAGTTCAGCAACGACTAATTCCGGTCAATATACCAAGATAAATGATCGCTACATGATCTAATGCGTCGCTCCATCTACCTCATCGTCGTCGTGCTCCTCAGTGTTGCAGTCCTTTCAGGTCTGCCGAGTGGCACACAAGCAATCGATATTGGTGAGGGAATACAGATCAGTGCCGCAGACAGTCCGAATGGAGGGTACGTTGAAGATCTCGGCGAAGACGGCGGTGTAAGAGTCGAGTTAGATGGAGATGCAGATGATGTTCCTGGTGAGGGGGTGAATCAGGATGCAATTACTCGTATTGATCGTGTGTTGAGAATTACAAACACGAACGATAATGAGACACGGGGGAAGGCGTTCGTATTCATTGCCGACAGTAACGAAAATATCGTTGATTTTTATCGTGGTTCAAACGTCGATGACTCAATCGAAGGTTCGGACAATCAGGTTGGACTCGGTGTCGGCGAAAATATTCTCGTTGGGATTGAGATCGACACGCTCGGTGAGGATACAGGAGACGGAAGCATTAGTATCTCAGAATTTACTGTCGAGGCTGACATCAGTGAGGTGGCAAATGCAATCCTCGAAGTAATTACGGGAACACCAACGACCGCGGGCGATGTTCGTTTCAGCGCGAATCAAAGCGATGGTGACGAACTCCGATTTGAGTACATACTCGAAACGGGTGAAAGTGAGGATGAGCAGAATTTCATCAATGAGGGTCCAGAATTCAATCGGTCATACGATGTTCTCGGTACATATAACGCAACAGTGTCGATTGATGAGACGGCTCCGCGAGCGCCAAATGAGTCCGATACAGATACAACACAGTTTGTCGTGCGCTCACCACCGGAAGCAGGCATTCTTGGCGTGGATAATTCTGTTGAGGTGGAAATCCCTGATGATCTTGAAACCGATGATGACAGCGAGACGGTGCGGCGTGTCGCTGTAAGTACGACAAGTGATTCAACAGGTAATATTGAGGCGACGGCGGTTGCTGTCGAGTCGCTTGATGACCTTGCGGGGAATCCAAATTTGAATGGTGATCCGGTCGCAGGAATAAACGTCACCGTTCCAGCTTCGGCGGCGGGCACTACTGGGCTTGTAACAGCGACCATTCCCGAGACAGCCGTTCCGACCGACTCAAGCCCGCGAAATCTTACGGTCGAACGATATGACCCAGACGCTGATGAATGGATGACGCTTCCGACGACGCTTGTTGATCAGACTGGTGGAACGGTAACACTTGAGGCTGAAACAAGTGACTTCTTGCTCTTTGCTATTACCGATCAACCATCAGCACAAGTTGGTCCAGGACCAGCACCGAAATTCGAACTGGAGTCGCTTACTCGGGTAAATCAGGGTGACCTTGTTGTTGGTGAGGCGATTGTGCTTGAAGCAACGGTCAGGAACGACGGCGGTGCTGCGGTTCGAGACGTTGTCCTCAGTGTTGAACGTCAGGTGGATGGTGAATTTGAGCCGATTCCGGTCGCACGCCAAGAGGTGCAACTCACACAGGAGCAGAGTCAAACGGTACAGATATCTCATCGACCGTCGGAATCCGCACTAGCAAATATTGATGACGGCACCGGCACCGGCACCGTTACTTTCGATGCAGAAGTGGGTCAGGCACAGGACAGTATTGATATTCCTGTTGAAGAAACGCTCACGGCTTCTGTCGAACCTGGGTCGGTCACGGATATCTCCGATGCAACACCGGGGCGAGTAATCGAATTCGAACCGACTATTACAAATGAGGAGGACGTTGCTATCGACACACAACCTGTATTCCTTCAACTCGACGGTGAGACTGTTGATAACGACACTGTCAATCTTGGTGCTGATCAATCAACGACCGTCGCGCTTTCATTTCTCCCATCAGCTCAGGATGTTGGATCATTGAATTTCACAGTACGAGCGCCACCAGGAAGCACGCCGGTCAATGCAACAGTGCTTGAACCAGCGAGCTATCAAATTAGAGACGCAGATCTCCCAGATGATGCTCCCGTTGCTGGCTCAGAAATTACTGCCACTGCGATTGTAAACAATACTGGGGACCAAAATGGTAGTCGCCCGATTAAGCTTACACTTGGAGGGTCAACAGTCAACAATACGATACTGGAACTTAACCCTGATGAATCGACTAATGTGACGCTTACGTTTGAAACATCAATCAATACGCTAGCAGCCGGAGGTCAGAGTACAACGCTGCAAACATACAGTGATACTGAGCAGAAGTCAATTGATCTGCGAGAGCCTGCGACATTTAGCATCGACAGTGTGACACCGAGTCCGAGTAATCCTGGTCCTATTGCTGGAAACGACCTCAGTGTTGATATCACTATCACAAACACTGGGGGGGTGGACAGCAACGCAAGATATTGTACTCTCTGCTGATGGACAAGACCTTACACAGCAATCCGTGCAAGTGATTGGCGGTAGTACTGAAACGGTGACATTAACTGCGCCAACAGGAGCGGGCGAAATTATTGATGCTGGGACACAACAGCTCAGAGTAAACACAGATAATGACGCGCAAGAAGCATCTACGACAATCCGCGAACCAGCCAATATCGCGGTGCAGATTGATGATACAAACTCACCAGTCATAGAAGGGAACAGACTACAGGTGGATACCATTGTCGAGAATACGGGTGATGGTACAGCAACTGACCGAGAGGTTGCACTCGAAGTGAATGACGATGAAGCGACGAGTAGACAACTAACACTTGACGGCGGCGAACGTGCCGAAATAACCCTCGAAGCGACTGTGAGTACAGTTGGTGATCAGACAATCACAGTTACGACCGGTGATGAGACAGCGCAACGAACAGTCACAGTTATTGAGGCACCGGATGAGCCACTATTCCGCATGTCAAATCTGTCTGTACCCGACGATGTATTCCGAAGCGAGGGTCAGTCAGTAACTGTCACCGCAGATGTCACCAATATCGGAGATGTTGAAGGATCACAAACAGTGTCGATAACCATCGGTGGAACGACTCGTTCGACATCAGATGTCACGCTCGATGGGAATGAGACACAGACGGTGTCGACTACTGTGCCGGCGACTGCGCTTCTTGTCGGTGATCGGGCGGTGACTGTCAGCAGTGCAGACGACAGCGTCTCGGGATTAATTGTCGTCCGCGAACCAGCACCGCCACGGTTCACTGTTGATATTTCGAACATCCCAACACCAATCGCAGGGAGTGCAACATCCGACGAAGTTGATATTGCTGTCGAGAACACCGGTCAGGGCACAGCAACACAGACAATTGAACTCAATCTCACTCTTGATGACGAGACGATTGACACAACAGCACAACAGGTAACCCTTGATCCTGGTGGGAGTACAACTGAGACATTATCACTCGATGTAACTGGTGAATCCCGAGCAGGTAACTTCACAACCGAACTCACCGCGACCTCAGCAAACCAAACAACATCGACACGCACAGAAACCGACTTCGGGACGATCACGAGTGGGATCAACGCCGCCGACACAGGTGGCTCCGTCCAAGTTGCAGCAGAAACCTATCGGGAAACATTGAGCATTGATAAAGAAGTCGCCATTCGAAGTGATGGAGCAGTTGTCACTGCTCCTGAGGGCAGTAGTAGTGATGCAACCGTCGATATATCTGCCGGCGCCGGCGGTACACTCATTGACAGTTTGACTGTCAGAGGCTCCTCAACTGCAGTGCAAGCTGTGGAGACGTCAACCATCACTGATGTGCAGATTGACAACGCAACTGGTCAAACAACGACTGGTATTGATATCAATGCTGACGATGTCACTGTGAGTTTCAGTCAGATTCAGTCAGTCAGAGAAGGCATAAACGTGACAACCGCTGATGTCAGTGTGCTTGACACACAGATTGCTGATACCACATTCGCGATCAACGCAACAGGCGACGCATCAAATCTGACCGCAGAACGGCTGAATGTCCTTCGAAGCGAGAATGGCTTCTTTACCAACACCGGAAAGCACGCTTTCACGCAGAGTAATATTGAGAATAATAATGTCGCTATTGATGCTGACCGCCCTGGCGGCGCCGTGACAACGGTTGATGCAACTGAAAATTGGTGGGGTCGACCATCCGGTCCGCTGTCTAGTGAGATCCTATCGCCAGTGACAGTTCAGCCGTTCAGGGGGAACCCAAAGATACCCGCAGATTATGAGATCACAAGTCCAACAGGGAGTACGAGTGTCAGTGATCCGGTCACTGTTGGAGAGACAATCTCCGTCGATGTTGCTGTTGAGAACACGGGCGGAACGAGCGGTGCAACGAATAATCAGCGAATAGAGCTATTCGTTGACGGACAAAAGGAGGATGAGACAGCGCAGTTCCAACTCGGCGAAAATGGAACAGTAGACACTGCGTCATTCGCTCAATTGGACACCCTAGAGTATCAAGTAGAACCCGCTGACGCTGGGAGTTCCCTAAGTCTTACTGTGAGAACAGAAAACAACGTGGTGAGTCCAAACAATGTGAATGCTCAGACACCACCGTCGATTGGTGTTGAGAGCATCAATGTCGGCAATAGTGTGCGAACCGATCAAACGCTCTCGGTCGATGCAACAATAAATAACAGTGGTCAATCAGATGGGACGACAGATGTCCGGTTAGATTTCAATGGGCGACCGGTTGCCACTGAGACTGGCGTGTCCGTGCCAGGGCAGGGAACTAGTTCAGTTACATTGACTCACAGCCCACAAGCATCACTTGCGGATTCAGACGATGTTTCTGTTACTGTTGTCGCCACCGACAGCGGCGCAACAAGAAGTGATACAGTTGATGTCAATGCCGCTCCTGAACCGCCTGAGGATGATGATGACGACGCTGCCGGCGGTGGTGGCGGAGGCGGAGGTGGATTCGGCGTCTCTGGATTGGCAAATCCAAATCAACTTGGAGGTGTTCAACGCCAAGCAGTCTCACAGACTGTGTCTATCACTGATATTGGGCAGAAAAATGATCAAGTGCGGTCGGTCGGCATCGACTTCAACCAGCAAGCGGTCGGCACTGTCAGTGTTACTGCACTCGATGATCCACCTGCGGACACAAATTATCCACAGCAGCGAGCAACTCCGCTCACCGCAGTTGATGTGACTGTACCTGATGCTGCTGAAAACCAACCAGCAACGGTGAGAATTGCTGTTGACCGAGATCTCGTCCAAGATACCCGGGCAGCACCAGGCGATTTACAGGTTGAGCGATTTGATAATGGACAGTATACGGTGCTTCAAACGAGTGTTGCAGACGTGACCGCAGATGAGGTCGTTCTTGAGGCAAACACACCTGGCTTCTCGGTATTTGCAGTGACGGTGCCAAAACCAGGACAGCAAGTGACACCAACGCCGACGCCAACGCCGACACCAACACAAACGCCGACGCCAGCACCTGATGAGACACCAACTACAACGGAGACAGAGACACCAACCTCAACACCGGGTGGCATACCTGGATTTGGCGTGATGGTGGCGGTCCTCGCAGTACTGATAGCCGCTCTCGTCTTTCATCGACGGTCATCATGAGTGATATGAATATTATTATGTTTTATTTCTATACTCAATATCAAAATAGCAGATGAATGTTGACCGCTGGTTTGAACTCGGCGTAATCGGTATTTTAGCACTGCTATTAGCTGGACAAATTATTGATCAACCGCTATTACTCGGGTTTGTTCGGACGGGCAGTATGCAACCAGCACTCGCACCGGGTGATGGATTCATCGCGATTCCCCCATCGGTCGCTGGACAACCAAATGTCGGTGATGTTGTTGTGTATCGTGCACAACAGGTGAATGGCGGTGGTCTGACGACCCACCGGATTGTTGACGAGACAGCTCGCGGCTATATCACGCAAGGTGATGCAAATCCCTTCACAGATCAATCAGGTGGGGAACCCCCCGTCAAGTCGCCACAAATCGTCGCTGTTGTGCTTCAATTAGGCGGAACGGTCGTAATGCTTCCTGAACTTGGCACGGGGGTCATACTGATTCGTGATGCAATTCAACAATTGTTGAGGATTGTCCCGCGACGATTTGTAATCGGTGGTGCGGTCACTCTCGTTGTTATTCTAGCGCTTACTGACGAGGATGCAGGTCCACGCGGGCGTACTAACGTCACTGACCGGGATGCAGGACACAACAGCGATACACCGCTGTTAACTCCAAAGCGAATCGTACTCCTTACCGGCGGGATTGTGATTCTTGCTGCCACTGCAAGTATGCTTTTTCCACTCGGACCAACAGAGTATCGAGTTGTGAGCGCACAATCAAACCTTCCTGGACCAGGTGTGATTCCCGCTGGTGAGTCAGAGTCAACAACATATCAGGTTCCCGGGGGTTCATTCGTTCCGATCAAATACTATGTCGAACCAGCTAGCGACGGTGTTGCGGTGAAGAATGGGTCTGGTGTCGTCACTCCTGGGAATGTAACAAATGCAACTGTACGCCTCTCTGTGCCTCCAGATACCGGTTCGTATCGACGATATGTCTCAGAAAAGCGATTCCCGCTTGTGCTTCCAGTAACAGTTATTGAATCTATGTACGCAATTCATCCACTCGCTCCCGTTGTACTGATTGATACATTGCTTGCCATTCCAACTCTCGCCGCTGCACAGTTATTTACCGGCAGGCGACGGCTCCGTGATCGAGCAGGCGCACAGAATGGAATCTTTGAGCAACTTGGAGGACGACGGTGAGTAAGCAGTCGCCAGATGAGAGTAACGGACAGGAAGAGTCTGTCTCAATAATTCGAATTCGTCATACACTGGCAGAAAATGCAGCGGTCGTTATTCTCTTGTTTTTAATTATCGCTGCTGTCGGCGGATACCTCACCTACACGACACATGTTGAGCCTGGTGTAGCCGAAGAGCAGCGGACGGTCTCAACATGGTCACGAACAGCGACATTCGCACATGGAGCGACAGTGACAGGTGAAAATCCAGTTTATGATGTTGGAAGACGGTTATCTGAACAGCGTGCGTACTTTCCACGGATCCAACGTGTCGTCTCAGGAGAGTATGATGTAAGTTATGATGCCAGCTCCGGAGGATCAACGGAAGTACAGACTGAGCTGCAATTACTTGTGCAGGGTCGAAGCGATCAAACAGTTCTTTGGGGATCCTCAAGCGCACTCAGCGAAACGACTGTTACCGATGTCACCCCAGGTGCAACAACAACCGTTGAGTATCAGTTTAACATCAATCAAACGCGTCTCCAAATTGAACAGGTTGAGGAAACATTTGGTGATGTACCAGGTGAGCCAGTTGTGATTGTGCGCGCAAACACGCAGATTACCGGTGAAGTAAACGGTCGTGTGATCGATAGACAATACACTGATGATCTTCGACTTATTCCTGAGGGCGACGCATTTCGAGTCAGTGATCCCGGTGAACTGACGAACAGTACAACTCGGACACAGACAATTCAAGTGCAACGAGAATACTCAGCACTGAGACGAATCGGTGGGCCAGCACTCACTGGGAGTGGCGTTATCTTTGCTCTGTCATTTGGATTTGCGCGATATCGAAGATTAATTGCACCAACAGATGACGAACTTGATGCAGTCTCAAGAGATGTATACGATGAGTGGCTCTCACATGGAACACTCCCGGACTCAATCGACCCGGATGGAAGTGACATTGTTGAGCTACAAACATTGGTTGATCTTGTCGACGTCGCCGCAGACACCGGTGGACGCGTGCTGTATGACCCAACACAAGACTGCTACACGACGCCAGGTCAACAGTATAATTACGTCTGCTGGCCACCGATACACGCATATAATAAAGCCACCATCGATGAGGAAACTACCGATGATGACCCGCCTCAGCCCTCTCGACCGGAACCCGAGAATCAAGAAAACACTACTATCCCGACTAACGTGTCTGATGATAGTAGCGTCAGCACGGTAGATACCCCAGACACAAGCGATGAAGATATAGATAAGGGTGAAGCCGAGACTGAAGCTGAAAGTGGAATATTTACTTCAATTCGATCACGCTGGAATCAATGGCGTGGCGATAATGATACTGAAAAAAATAGTACTGAAGAGCATGATCAGGACAATAGCAGTATAAATAATGATACTAATGATGATGATGGACACTCACACGACAGCATATCATCATCCACTGAAGCATCACAGCAGAGTCAAGATTCCTCAAGCGAGAAGCCGAGATTTACAGATGATGTCGAAGATGACATCTCAGAGGCTAAAGAGGAATCAGAGACAGGAACAGAATCTATTGATGATGTGGATAACAGAGCAAACGATGAGGATATATCAGAATAGAGCAAGGTCTCAGCAGATAACATCGGTCGTCATTGTATAGATGGCACACACATGCTCTGCGTTTAAGTCCGTCCGGTTCATATAATAAAGTGAATGAGCGACACTGATACCGTAGCCGATTATGAGGTTGTCGTGGTTGGAGGCGGACCCGCAGGTCTCCAATCGGCACTGTACACGACGCGATTAGGGCATGACACTGCACTTGTTGACCGTGGTGGTGGTCGTGCAGCAATGATGCTCGATACTCACAATGTCATCGGTGTCACCGAGGATACCTCGGGTAATGAATTCCTTGCGACTGGGACTGAACAAGTCGAATCATATGGTGGAGATGTGATTCGTGATCTCATTACTGATATTGAACGGACTGATGATGGTCGGTTCTATCTTGAGGGGAGCTCGAATGCATTCCGTGCTGACCGCATTGTCCTTGGTGTTGGATTCAGTGATAAACACCCAGACCCACCAGTGCCACGTACAGGCAAAGGGCTGCATTACTGTCTGCACTGTGATGCATACATGTTTGTTGATCGACCGGTCTATGTGATGGGCACGGGTGAGGCAACTGCACATGTTGCGATGATTATGCTGAATTTCACCGATGATGTCGACGTGTTGCTCCGCGGTGATGAGCCAGAATGGAGTGATAAAACTGACGAACAACTGCGGGCGCATCCAATTGATATTGTTGAATCCGATATTGATGGGATGAATAAAAGCGATAATGGATGGTTAGAGTCATTCGAATTCGAGGATGGAAGTATCCGTCAGTATCGCGGTGGATTCGCGATGTATGGCTCAAATTATAATACCGCCTTATTCGAAACGCTTGGGTGTGAACTCGACGATGATGGAACGGTCATTGTCGATGAAAGCATGGAAACAACCGTTGATGGTGTGTATGCAGTCGGTGATATTACTGATGGGCACAACCAGATTCCTGTTGCGATGGGCAAAGGCGCGCAAGCAGGAATTGATATCCATTATCAACTTCGTGAATTCCCTCGCGATCTTGAAGAAATCCGTGCTGAGGGTCCGGTCACAGAAACAGAGGTTCCAGGTGTAAGTGATCGCGTTCAAAACGCAGCCGCATCATTCGAGGAGGCACAAGCACCGCCGATTGAAGCACCAGCACCAGATGCTACTGCTGAAGTGGACGCTGAAGCAGACGCAATCGAACCACCAAGCGACGACTAGCTATATTCGTCGGCTCTCTGTCACAGCGCAGTACTTTCGTCGTATTCTTCTTTTTTATCTGAAGATGACACCGGTGTGATTCAGTTATTACGACAGATATTATCCGTAGTGACGGTGACGATGACGAATAAAGTCTATCTGAGAAATCAGGAAATCAAGAAATCGAAATTAAATGATAATCAAAGCGTGCTCAAGTGATCGTCCAAATGTGACACACAGTGGCGAGAGAAGAGACTCAAACAGAAACATCCTTATTCCAGGCACTAATTCATAATATTGTGACGTCATACATATGGCGTGACATAGCAGCATGCGCTGGTGGTCTAGTGGTATGACCTGAGCCTTCCAAGCTCATGACCCGGGTTCAAATCCCGGCCGGCGCATACGATATTTGTCCCTGATTTCTAATTTCTGATTTTATTTTCCACTCATCATAATTACCACCACAGAGACGCATCGGTACGTATCTCGATATTCACGTTAGTAGTAGAGCTAGGTGATGGATCACAGGCGAGTGCTCTCACACGTATGATAACGTCAACTATTGAGTGAAAGGAATGAAAGGTATGAATAGCGGACAACAGGGTTGCTCGGCGTTCCGATACAGGGAGTCCCAGTTGCCTCCTCCACCCCGCGGCCCTTCGAGCGACGAACGTTCACCAGTTCGCTGCTCGCTTCCGCGCCTGACGGGATACCGGCGACGAACCGTCTCGGACTGACCCTGCGGTCAGCGTCAACGGACCGCCGTCCCCGAAGGACGAGGTTTCTTAGTTGGCTTCCGGGGCCTGCACCGGTCTGACCGAACGCACCCGGATTTGGTTCCCACTCAAGACCGAAATGGTGGGTTGAAGAGCAGGGCCTAACTGCCCAACCTAGTCCACACAAAAATATGCGAGACGGATATAAGGGACTTTCGACTCGAATATTGAAATATCGACGGACGGCGGCGACATTGTCAATCACGAGTAGTCAATCTCAGTGCCTGAGTGCCTGAGTGTCTACAGGATATTCATTGACGCTTCACTCATCAGCGTATACTGAGATCACTCTGGCGAGTTCACATAAATGAAGCCAGGATAATGAGATATAGTGAACGGAGACACAGATGCAGCCACAGATCGAAATAAGATACTGCTCAGCCGGTACTATCTTTTTCGAGAGTGATTAGCGAAGTACAGCGGTTGTATAGCCGCTTCCGGCAAGGGCTGTCACGCTTGCAAGCCCGACAATAATCCAGCGATGATTCACAATCCACGCATACTGACTCGGGAACCCATACAGCAGTGTTGATGTAATCGAAATCGCCCAGACACTGGCAAAGCCAACCATCGCAATCCCAGATACCAGCGTTAACCCAGCAACAGTCACCGGGTCAGTGCGACCCTGCTTACCGGCGAGAAACACAATAATATTCAATAATGCGAGAAAGCCAACAACAGAAATACCGAATGGACCGGCGGCATAGTAATCTGCAACACTAACCCCTGGAGTGGTGATAATCACTGCTGGTATGAAGACTGCTCCGGCAAGAATGAGACAGGTAAATGCGCCGACTGTCGGCGCGATGGATTCAAGACGCATATCGGCTGTCTGACCGACACGCGTGTAAACGCTTCGAGATAAAGAAGCCAATCATGAGAGCATAACTGAGTCTAAGAAAGCCCAGAGAGATCATCATAGGGTGAAATGAATGAAGACAAACGAAGATAGGATAAGATATTGAGATGATACTATCATAAATCAAAATATACTATTCTTGAAGCAATATGAGGGTTGAATTGCGCAAAGAGCATCACACAGAGGAAAACGAATATACGACCGCCGGTTCCCGTAGTAGCATGGAACGCGTAGCAGTAATCGATGCAGCGATGACACAATTTGGACAGCGAGACGGATGGATTCGTGAATTACTCGCAGAAGCTGGGCAGGCGTGTCTTGACACTGCCGGAGTGAGTCCCGATGCAATAGAGCATTTGTATGTCTCGAATATGGCAAGTGGGGAGCTTGAAGGGCAGACAGGCGTTTCAAACGCGCTTGCACATGATTTGGGAGCAGTCCCCGCATACACCGCCCGAATCGATCAAACCTCCTCATCAGGCGGAGCAGGTGTGTATGCTGCATGGCAATCCATTGCCTCTGGTGCATCAGAACTAACATTACTTGTTGGTGGTGAGAAAATGACACATCGGACGACTGCTGAGGCAACGGACGTTATTGCATCATTAACACATCCTGTAGAGTATAAACATGGGATAACACTGCCATCATTCGCGGGTCTGACAGCTCGATTATATCTCGAGACGTATGATGCACCACGGGAGGCACTTGGAAAGGTGGCGGTCAAGAACCATCGCAACGGTGTTGATAACCCACATGCGCAGTTTCGCAAGGAGGTTTCGCTTGAGACTGTACTTGAATCGCCGATTGTTGCTGATCCACTTCGATTATATGATTTCTGCCCGATTACTGATGGATCTGCAGCCCTGTTATTCTGCCCAGAGTCACTTGCGGAGAGATATACCGATACATATGCTATTGTGAGTGGGATTGGCGGTGCAACAGACACTCATGTCGTTCATGAACGCGGTGATCCAACGACGATGGGCGGTGTTGTTGACTCATCAGATGACGCGTATGAGATGGCTGAGATTACTTCTGATGACATTGATGTGGCTGAGCTACATGACATGTTCACGATTCTTGAATTCCTCCAATTAGAGGATCTCGGATTCTTTGAGAAAGGAGCTGGCTGGAAAGCGGCTGATGAAGGAATAACCGCACGTGATGGTGCATTACCAATCAACACGTCGGGGGGATTGAAATCAAAGGGACATCCACTCGGTGCCTCCGGCATTGCACAAGTATATGAGATTTATCAGCAAGTGACCAATAATGCCGGTCCACGACAGGTCGAGGCTAAAACTGGACTTGCATGTAATGTTGGAGGATTTGGAAACTGTGTGACAACAACAATCTTAGAGAATGCACAATGACTGATGAGAATACCGCTGATTCAAACACAACTACAGGCACAAACACCGCTGAGGAAGAAAATCAATCGGAGTTGACAGCCGTCAGATATGCTGATGGAACTCTTGGATATCCTGCACATACGCTTGGATCCGATGGTAATCCACCGGTAGATACGATTGATCTACGTGAGTATACTGCAGAGATTATCACGTGGACAAAAGCAACGGCAACACCACCCGGCGTTCGCGAACCAAACACCCTCGCAATTGTTGAATTTGAGATTGATGATGAGTCAGTACGGGCTATCGGACAAGTAACAACAACAGAGATAACGATTGGCGACCGTGTAGAACCAGTTTACGTCTCGGAATTACGTGACCCGACTGCTGGGATTCGTGAACCGGACTCACAAGCATGGGATGGCTATCGATTCAAGCCCATCAAATAACGTATATTATCTTTTTTTCCCACTCACTCGGATTGTCTGTCACCGCTGTTGTCATCATCCGAAGAGTCAGTATTATTATCGGCATCGGCATCGGTATCGATGAATCGTTCATCCGGGTCAACAGTATCCTTGATAGATGCGAGTTCTGATTCGACGTCAACATTGACCGACTCAGAATTGGACGCAGCATTATTATCCATCATCGTTACATCCGAATGAGTGTCCGTAGAAGACTTGTTTTCTCCGTCATCATTATTCGCATTCTTACGCGGAGCATCAACATCGATTGTCACAGCACCCTCGTTCTGCCGCTGTTCGGCTGTATTATTCGAATCTTGACTCCGTTGGCGCTCCTGTCTAGTCGTATCATCCGGTCGATTACGGGGGAGTTCACGGGTGTCTCTTTGACGGCGACGGTCAGGTCTATTTTGCACATCACCAAGTCGATCTGCAACCTCTGCAGAAAGATCGCGTGCATCAGCAAGGAGATCACGCGGAATACGATCACTCGGGAGTGATTGATCATTATCAGCCGCAAGCGTCTCCTCTATTTCTGAAAGTGCGCGATCAAGCCCTGACAGTGCTTCGCGACCAACTGTCGAGACCGGGTCGCGACGAGGAGACTGCCCTCGCCTCCGTCTATTTTGAGTCTGACTTCGGTCACGGAACGCTGATTGTTCAGGATCAACGAACCGAAGCACACCACGTAGCAACTCAAGTGATTCAATCGTTGTTTCAAGAATTGAAATGAGCGCCGGAAGCGTGTATTCCTCGGTGAATCGGAACACGTTACCAATTGATGACCCTCCATCATCTTCACTGCGGTTGTCTGTCTGCGCGCCATCCCTTCTCTGGACCGACGAATCACGAGAAGCGCTATTTCGATCACGACTTGTCTGTGACGAACGAGTTGACGATGATTGCTGTTCATCATCGACCGCCTCCTCAAGCGCTGAAAGGGTTGTGTTGAGATCATCAAGAAGCACAGCGAGGTCATCTGTGTCATCTTGATTCTCGGGCTTACGATCCGACATATACCTATATTAGCGTGCCAAGCGGCAAAAGCCTGCGCCGTCTGGTCTGCGCCTACACTGTCTCACTGTGGTGTGAAGAGCAGAAATCACAAGTGTCAATTGTCCTTGATAATATATTATCTTAGTAATGTCTGGATGAACCGAGATCGGTTGGATACTGACCCCATAATGAGTGAATATGATGCAATTTTTTAGGCTGACCAAAAGCGTTTAATCTCCCCGAATATCATGGGTTGATACATGAGTTATCCGGAGTTACCGGACGAGAGTAAAGACCGAAGCGGGACTAAAGATGCTGAATCAGCAACTGACCGTGTGTCAGCACACCAAACTTCGCCTGATCGACTTGTGTTCGCCGAGGATGGATATGCTGACGCGTGGATTGCGTGCGATGCAACACTTACAGAATCACTTGAGCGATAATTCACTGTTGGAATAAATAGTCGATTATCTGACCACTTTTATCGATGCGGGCGGTGCAGATTTGTTATTATGCGAATAATAAAATAGAGAATTACGAGTCGGATACGGTCAGTCCAACGAGTGCTGAAGAGGATGGAAGGAATCTCGAAATGAATGCAGCTTACTGCATTGCTGATTCGACAACAAGTGTATCGTCTTCGAGATAATGTTCGATATGATGGGCAGCGTCTTCGACTTCAATAAGATTCTCTCTTAGCATGTGCGCTGTCGTTGGGTCGTTGAGTCGCTCCGCAAGTTCGATATGATCTCGGAGCGTCTCAATGATGTCACCGTACATTTCCATGTCGTTCCCGAGTGATGTTCGAATGTCATAGACATCCTCATTCTCTGGTTCGACTGGTGATCGTTCTGAGATGGCTGATGGACTTGAAACCGGTGCGCCACCGAGTGCCTGTGCACGTTCTGCAAGTTCGTCAGCGAACTCCTCAGCCTCATCAGCGGCTTCGCCAAGGAATAGATGCAGGTCACGGAATTCTGCACCCTCGACGTTCCAGTGATGTTTCTTGAGTTGATGATATAGCGTTTGCGTCGCTGCCAGATCTGTGTTCAGCGCATCGACCAACTGTGATGCACGTTCAGAATCAATCCGAAGCGCGTCACTACCTTCGACCTCGTCAGCTCGGAGTCGAACTGTTTGTTGTGTGCTCATTGTATATACATATTAGACTGCGAGCAACTTAATGTTTTTGGCATCGATAAAATGATTTTCTGTTATCGAAAAAATTGTCTGATTCTCAAGATTATCCGGTGGGTATTTTCCGACAGATATATATTGTTCGTATATGCGTGTTGTCTCACTTCTTCCATCATCGACGGAGATCCTTACTGCGCTTGGTGTCGATCCTGTCGGTGTCTCTCATAGTTGTGATTACCCATCATCAGTGCATGAATTACCAACACTCACGAGCACACCGGTTGAGTATGGTCCCGATCAGTCTGCCAGTGATATCGATTCACAAATGCAATCAATTGAGGGTAGTGCATACGATCTTGATATCAATGCGCTTTCAGCGCTTGATCCGGATCTGATCATCACACAGGATACATGTGAGGTCTGTGCTGTTGATTCAACTGCTGTACATGAGGCTGTCGCTGCTCATGATATTAACGCTGACATCATGACACTTCATCCACACTCACTCACAGATGTGCTTGCTGATATCGAACGTGTCGGTACTGCCGTTGGAGTTCCCGATCTTGCAACAGACTATCGCCATCAATTAACCACACGGGTTGAGGCTCTCACTGAGCGTGCCGCACGGGTTGCTGCGGAATCGACTCGACCACGGACAGTTGCTCTTGATTGGACAGACCCAATCATTGCCGGCGGACACTGGGTCCCTGAGCTCATTGAACGAGCAGGTGGTGAACCGGGGCTCATCGATGGTGGTTCATCAACGCCACAACGATGGGCAGATATCGAGGAATTCGCTCCTGAAGTGCTTCTTGTTGCGCCCTGTGGGTTTGAGCTATCGCGTGCAATTGAAGCGGTTGAATCGATTAAATCAACTGCTGATGATGCATGGGACACACTCCCTGCTGTCGAGACAGGTGTCGTCGGTGCCATTGACGGCAATGGATATGTCAACCGACCAGGTCCCCGACTTGTTGATACACTCGAGATTATCGCTGGATTATGTCATCCAACAGCGTTTGATACGCCTGATTCTTCGATTGCGCGCTCACTAAATGATGTGTGATGACTGCGAATAGAAAGGAAACGCTCTTTTTAGGTACAAATAGATAATCCGATATATGAGTGATGAGGACGATGAGACGGCTGCTGATGATGCTCCCGAATCTGAGACGTCGATCGCTGTGACACCTGAGAGTGTTATAAGTCGTCTTGATGATGTCGAATCCGCGCTTGATGCTGCTGAAACCGAATCGGCACTTGATGAGGTTGAGACAACACTTGCGACAATTACGGATGATTTCGAAGCATCAACGCTTCCAGAGCCTGATGATGATGACGAGGAGGATCCAACAGATGAACTTGAAGCTCGCATTGAGGACCTCGAATCAGAACTCGACATCCAACGTGGTCCATACGCAAGCGATGTGATTGAGTCTCTCGAGGAAGCCACAACGACAATTGAGGAGACTCGCTGGACTGCAACTGGATTGAGCACAATTACTGACACTGTTGATGAAACCTATACCAATATCGCTGAGACAGTCTCAAATTCAATAACTGTCGATACATCGCTGGAGAAGATAGATGTGCCTGCTGATGGTGATGGGAGTAATAGCGATGAGGAGGCACGACTTATTACGCAACTCGATGGCTGTATGAGCGCAATTGCTGATGAGGGTCTTGACGCTGATGATGACGCAGCGACAATTGAAACACTAATCAAGACCGCTGAGACGCTTACAGAGGATCTTGAGAGCGCCGAGGAGTGGGACGATCTTGAGGTGAATGAGCAATTAATGGCTGAGGGCTATTATGACGTTCTTGGACATTACAAGGACTTTCCACCAGAGTGGTCAGCACTCAAAGAGTGGGAAAAGCGGGGGCGCGTTGATATGGTTTTACTCGCTAAAGAAAGTCTTCAGTCGGAATTTATGCAGGATCACTGTATGAATGCGCTTGTTCGAATGGCTGATCCTGCTGCATTCGACGAGATGCACGAACTCGCACAACGACGAGATAAAACAGCGATTAAAGCGCTTGGTCGAATGGGATCTGGAGCAACAGATGCTGTTGAGACTCTAAGTGAATATATTGACGAGGACTCTGATCCAGGACTACAAAAGGTAACGTTCCGAGCGCTTGGCGAGATTGGCTCATCAAGTGTGACACAGCCACTCGCAAATAAACTCATAATGGAAAATGATAATGTCCGACCATACGCTGCACGGGCACTTGGACTCATTGGAGACACACGGGCGATTCAGCCACTTGGGGAAACACTTCGCACAGATGAAAGTGATGATGTCCGCGCCGCTGCTGCATGGGCGCTTCGACAAATTGGGACACGAGATGCACTTCAAACAGCCGCAGAGCATGTTGATGAACGATCATATCTCATCCAGCACGAAGCCAAGCGAGCAGCAGATGCACTTGAAAGCGCCCCTGCATAGCCCTAATCGTCACAGTTACCATTACCGTTACCCTTACCGATACAGTCACCATCACCGTCACTGTCACCGATCCTGTGAGTAGAGCTTGAATCAAATCAACATCGCCATAAGATAATGAAATGTGATGTGATGTGATGTAATGTGTCGTATCAGAGACGACAAAGATACGATTCGTATGCAGTCTCCACCCCTGGATGGCATGATGGGCTCACCTGGAGAGGTCTATTCCGGACTCAGCAGATAAGAGTGCATAATCAAGTCTCAGTCTCAGTCTCAGTCTCAATTTCACAAAGACAATAGCTGAAACCTCGTGTTTATTTGTAGAAGTGAGACCAACGGGTGTATGCGTCTTTTTGAATTATCGACGGACACTAATACCTCATCACCAGTTCGTGCTCATCGCCACATTTCTATCGATGGATTAAGCATGACCGGTCGGCGATCATCTTTCGCTCATTCTCTTCTTAATTCTCATTTTCGATTGCTGATACTTATTGTGCTCATACTCTGCATCATGATTGTTGTCGCAAGTGGGGCAACCGCAGCAACCGCGGCAACGTCATCAATACCCGATCAAAAGACTCCAGTAATTGTCACGATTGTCCCGAATCCAGTTGCTGAGAATGATGTTGGCGAATTCATTGTCGTTGATACCGATGGTGTAAGTAATCTAACGCTCACTGATGGTGAGTCAATAATTACTGTTCCTGTTGTGCCAGGAGAGACTGTTGCACTCAGTGCAGCGCCGAATAAAACACGCCAGCGTGTTGAGATACCCGTTCGACAGGCTGCGGTTGGGCTCTCGAATGGTGGTGAGCAACTTATCCTCAATCATCAAAGTGAGCGCGTTCATGAAGTGACATACTCTGACGCACCAGAGGGAGAACGGCTCAATGCAACAAGTATGGAGTGGATCCCGCGTGGTGTTGAACTTCGGTCAGTCATGTCAACAGGGTCAGCTGACGTAACAGCATTTGTTCTGCCTGACACGCCGGCTATACCGATAACTGCGATTCAATCAGCGAATAAGCGAATACTACTAGCGGGGTATACTTATGTATCACCACCAATGACAGATGCGCTTCTTTCGGCTTCTGACCGTGGAGTGCGGATTCAGGTCTTATTAGAAGGGTCACCGGTTGGTGGACTCTCAACCGCGCAACGAACACAGCTCAATCGGTTGAGTAATAATGGAATAGTCGTCCAGTTACTCGCTGGGACGCCTGCACGATTTGCATATCATCATCCGAAATATGCTGTTATCGATAATTCCGCTATTGTTCTTTCAGAGAACTGGAAACCAGCCGGAACCGGCGGGAAAAATAGCCGTGGATGGGGAGTGCACGCACACTCACGTGCCACTGCAAGCGAATTAGCGTCTGTGTTTGCACATGATAGTACCGGCTATGATGTCATTCCATGGTCACAAGCGCGGACAGATATCGGCTTTAATGAGGTGCTTCCAGCGACCGGGCAGTATCCAACCCAGTTTGATGCAGAACTGATGAGTGTTGATGAGATTCGTGTTCTCACGGCTCCAGGGAACGCGGGTGAGGCCGTTCGGAGCCGTATTGATACCGCTGAAAAACGCATTGACGTTGTCAGTCCGCGAATGAATCCATCAGGACCATACTTTTATGCACTTGTTGATGCAGCAAAACGTGGGATTCAGGTCCGATTATTGCTCTCAGACGCATGGTATGACACTGATAAGAATCGTGCTGTTGTCAATCGCGCGTCTGAACTAAACGCAACTGGGCTTCCAATTCGTGCACAGATTGTCACGTCTGGTGATCAATTCGGGAAAATTCATGCAAAAGGTGCAATTATCGATGATCGCGTTGCTCTCGTTGGAAGTCTCAATTGGAATGAACACGCAGGAACGAAAAACCGAGAGGTTGTGCTCGAGCTCGTTGGAGATGAGCCAGCAACATACTATAGCCGCGTATTTATAGCCGATTGGCAGGGATATGAAGGAACTGACACAGCATCTCGTAGGGGTGTAAATACTGAATCGGAGCCAGAGTATGTACCGGTATTACTCGCATTAGGTGCCCTCGCAGCAGTCATTATCGCAGGGTACGCATTGTACTCGACTATTCTTTCAGATCATCCCTAGACGACTGAAACGAAGACACTCGATAATCAAACTGCATGGGACTTATTTTGAGGTGTGCATCTGATGCGAGAATTAAGATAGTCTTAGTCTGCATCTGTTTCGAGTTCACGGTGTGTATTATCTATTCCAGTAGGAACACCCCAAGCCTGCTCAATAGTCACATCATCAGTTACTCGATATTTGTATACAAGACGAATATCATCAGCGTCATTATGTGTCGAAATAGCAATTCGGGCTTATTCCTTCGGTATTCGTTCGCCAACCGGTCAATCCACAATGCGAACGGAACAGGTTCTGGTCACGTTGAACTCACAGCCACTAACGGCAAGAGAGTCAGATTTCTATATATGTGATGGGTATAACTCATCTTGTGTTGGGATCAGAATTGGAATTGAAAGCCTGGCGACGATTAACATCGACGACAACGTTGAGATATGACTCGCGAGCCGGGATATCTCATACATCAGCATCTACGAGCATCTGATATAATCAGTTCGACAGTTATCTCTAAACCTAGCTGGTCACTTGAGAAAAGACCCATAACACGGATATGTGGTATCCCTTGGAATTTCAACATTTATGTTTCGTAGTGTGTCCGGCTATGGGTGCGTCGAAGGAGGCTGTAGGTGTGAGCTTTTGATTCTGATCCTGACTCAAACGATGAGCCGAACGCGATACGTGACTGGACAGACGGTCGTCAGGGACGACGGACGTCAACATATATTATGGGACAAACACTGATACTGACACTACGATTATCCCTCACGACAATTGTAACATATCATGCTGGGGGTATTAGTTGATACACACAATATAACGGCGGGTTGTCGTTGATTCACAAAAGAGCCTGATAGTGATTAGTTCGAATAGTTTCACCGGCGGTGTCGAATGACGCTGGTTCAGCGACTCCTATCACCGACATGAACAATCACGGCGGTAAAGACTTGCACTAATCACTATGAGAGGAAAATATCACTGCAACATATCAATAACTGATACTCGTGCTGATATCATAGTATCACAGAAATTCTCGAAGAAATCCACCTATCGGTCTTCACCCAATCTGCTTGTCGTATGTCTCTTATCAGCATTGTAAATATAGATTCAACATGTATAATTAATAGTGTCTTTTTCACGAGAGGATTTCGGGGTAGATATGTGTGTTCGCTGTGTAGAGATAATATGGAAGGACTCCGAGAGGAAGTCGCAGAGCATAGAGCTCCAGAAGAAGATATCGACTCGCTTTTTGTTAATCGATGGTCGCCCAGAGCGATGACGGGCGAGTCACTCGATGAAGCACAATATATGCCGCTCTTCGAGGCAGCGCGATGGGCGCCGTCTTCGTACAATAACCAACATTGGCGTTTCCTGTACGCCACTCGGGAAGATGAAGAATTCGAGTTGTTTGCTGACCTGCTCATTGAAGCCAATCGAGAATGGGCGGAGGATGCCGGCGTGCTTGTCACTCTTGTGTCGAAGGAAACGTTCGATCATAATGGAGAGCATGCCCGTACTCACTCCTTTGATACAGGCGCAGCATGGCAGAACCTCGCACTTGAGGCTACTCGTCAAGGACTCGTTACACACGCGATGCAGGGACTTGACTATGAGGCTGCAGCAGAGCAACTCAATGTCCCAGATGGATTCAGCGTTGAATGTATGATTGCAATCGGTGAACATGCTCCTCCAGAGACACTTTCTGATGAACTACAAGAACGAGAGTTCCCAAGTGATCGAAAGCCCGTTGATGAAATACTCCATCGTGGTGGATTCGACGACTGAGTCGTTAAGATTTGGATTATCTGGTCACCCGACAGCAACAGTTTGTTAAAAAACGGAACACTGCAGAGATCTCATTTGTCGCTAATATTGTCTCTCGCTCTTATTTGATAGACAGACAGCCGATTTAGGACAGAATACATTATTCAGGCATCCGGTCAACTATCATATCGCATTACGACGCAGAACAATCGCACTCAGTAATTTAAATAAACGGTTGGATAAAAGTGTGAAACGAGTATTTCAGTTGTCGATTTGAGATGCACCGTCTGCAACAGCGTGTGATGAAAGTGTTGCATCAAGTTCCGCATCACCCATCTTCGTGACAAGACTGTCAAGAACCGCCTCACGCATCCCTTCGACAAATTTGATTGACCCAACAACAAGATGTCCGCCGCCAGAGACACCGCCCCCGATAACCTCCTCGTTAAGTTCGGTCACCATCCGCGGAATGTCTAGCCGAACACCGTCTGACCGTAATACCGCAAAGTCCGGACCATACCCAATGGTAATTACTGGTTCGCCATGTGCTTCGACTTGCCGGTCATGGAGTTTTCCTGTGGTTTTTCCAGGCGCGGGATAAGTGAATCGGTGAGCCCACTCATCAAGATCAATTTGATACAGATGCGCACCGGACTCAAGTCGGTCATGCGTAAGATGTGGAACGGTTGCATTGAGTTGTCGTTCAACATCGCGTTCAGCACGACTTGAGAGGAAATCAACAAGCTCAGCATGTCGTGATTCATCGCTGCATCCAACGTTCAATACATCATTGACAATTGATTGCCCATCACTGTATCGAAGCCAGTGAGCAGCATAATCAAGCGCTTCACCAAGCTCAAGTAATCGATCACGGTCATACCCAACGGTCGTTGCCAACTCAATATATGACGCCATTGCATCCGCTTTTGAGCGGTCTGCAAGCCCGGCAACTGCAGGGACATGTTGAATCTCATCAGTCACTGATGGGTCAATCATCCGTGCAAGTTCAACGCACAACATCCCGGTAGTAATGCGATAATCTTCATCATGAAGATACGGGTTTACATGAGCATCTAATAATGGATCAACGGCTGAAGGGTCAGGATGATGATGGTCAATCACTGCAGTAGGCACATCATAGTGTGCAAGGTTCTCGTATGCGGGTACATCCTCTTCTGTCGAACCATTATCAAGCATCAATAAAAATGGAAGTCGCTGTCCATGTCGTGATCGTCCCTCAAGTGCGAAATTAAGATCACGAGTGACATCCTCCATCTCATAGAATGGTGCTTTTGACGGAAGTCGCTTCACAAGATGTCGTGCGGCATCATCATCATCATACACATCCCGAATGTATCGTTCAAGAGCGAGCTGGACAGGAACCGATGCACACATTCCATCACCATCAGCATGATGACGAATACGAATTGGTCGTCCCTCAAGTACTGTCCGGCGAAGTAGTTGTGCAACATCACGAAGATCATCGATTAACGGTTCAAGTGCATCCCACTCAATAAGCGGTGAAACATCCGGAGGAGCGGCGCGTCGTGTGAAGGCAGTATCGAGACGTGCTCGTGTTTCCTCAGCGTCAGCACCATCGAGTTGCGTCAGTGATTCAACTTCAATTTGAAGTGAGCCGTTATGTGGCTCAACAGCCCCACCAACACGGACAATGTCATCAAGTTCAACCGTAGGGAATGCACGGACTCCTGCCTCTTGAAAGGCTGCTGTGGCGACAATCCCGGTTTCATCAGCAACTCGGAAGATTGTTGGACCACCGGTCTGTTTGATTTTTGTTACCTTTCCTGCGACATATGCATCTATTCCCGGTTCAAGCTCTTCGATTGCGGTGAGTTCGGGGTCATGCTCAACAACAACGGTCTGATAGCTTGATTCATTGAAGACATCAAATGCGAGATCACCGTTATCGCGGACAGACTCAAGTGTGACCGTCAACCGATCACCGACTTCATACGAGCGGTCAAGATTTGAATCATGAACAAGTCCTGAAATATCGTCCGCAATATCGATGAAAATACCGTACTCAACAACCCCATTTACCACTGCGTGATAGTTCGCATCATGTTCAATATCTTCACGTGTACAATTAGGGGCAAGATCATAAACGATAGGTCGTGAATCGGCGCCCGAATTCGGACGCGAGTCGCCGGAATCTCCGGCGCTATCAGTAGTCATACTATATTTGAGTAGTGCGTTGTGGTTAAGACTTTAGTTTGTACTGCGTCGAATTCTTTCAGATAAGAACCGCATTGTACAGCGATCTCAACCAACATTCTCACTAGAATAATTGTGAGATATCTCTGCGTTATCGGTGGATACTCACTGCCGTAGTATCATAATCAATGTCATTTGTTTGAAATGCTGAGTGACGGGCAGAACTCCCTCGAAAGGTGTATAGAAGAGGCTGCCTTTGGATTCAATATGCGACTTTTCCGGTCGAGTGCAGTGTTGGGAATTGCGTCTGACGCATTAGAGTTTGCACGCGAGGCCTCAGAGGAGGCGCACCCGAATGAGTATATGGGCTTGCTTCGTGGTGAGGACGCACGTCGTATTGGACTTGACCGATCTGGGACTGTAATCACGGAGGTGCTCATCGTTCCCGGAACACAATCAACACCTACCAGTGCGACGATTGATTCAAATATGGTTCCGAATGACCGTCATGCAGTTGGCTCGATTCATTCACATCCAAACGGTGTACTCAAGCCGAGCGACACCGACCGGAATGCATTCGGGAAGGGACGCGTTCATATTATTATCGGTCATCCATATGAGGTGACTGACTGGGCTGCATTTGATCAGCACGGTGATCGACGGTCACTTGAGGTGGTAGATGTCGATCTTCCTGACCCAGAGGCATTTTTTGATTTTGATGAAACAGATCTTGATATTGATCATACCAAACAGTCTGGTGATGAAGAGCAGAGTCGCTGGGATGTCGAAATGGACACTCCAACACAATCGAACCAGCAATCTAATCAGAACACTGACACCGATATGCAGACGGATGATGACCGGGGATGGCGATGACAGAGGAGGCTGAATGTGTTATTGCGCAAGGAACATTTGATATCTTACATCCCGGTCATATTCATTATCTAACCGAGGCAGCGACATTTGGTACTGAATTACATGTGATTATTGCCCGTCGCAGAAATGTGACTCATAAGCCGAAGCCAGTGTTGCCAGATCGTCAACGGCGCGATGTCGTCGATGCACTTGAAATCGTCACCGCTGCCCATCTTGGTCATCCTGAGGACATTTTCATTCCAATTGAACGATTACAACCGGACGTTATTGTCCTTGGACATGATCAACATCATGATATCGACGCCGTTCGCGATGCTCTTAGCGGTCGTGATATCGCATGTGATGTTGTCAGAGCAAGTGCACGTGATCCACAGTATGATGATGAAATTCTCTCGACTGGGACAATTGTTGATCAAATCCTCACACAGCGTGGATCAAAGCCAGAAAGGACACAAACAGACACAGATATAGACTTAGACTCGGACTCGGACCCAAATCCGGATCCCAACCCACAGACCCAGACAGACTGAGTTGTAATGAACTGGCGTCAGTTATGAGCTATCAGCGTTCTTTTGTTGAGTGTCAAGCCATTGTTGATATTCATCCTGTGAGACAACATCAACAGTGAAGTACATCTGTGAGTGTGCAACACCACAGAACTGTGTACAGTATCCCTGGTAACTGCCAGTCTCATATGGGACGGTCTTAATGGAATTAACCTGTCCTGGCATCGAATCCTGTTTTAATGCCATCTTTGGCACATGGAAGCCATGGATCACATCACGAGAGGTCGTTCGAATGACGACCGGACGGTCTTCAGGAACGACCATTGTGTTCCCATTAGTGAAGTTTCCAGCTTCGGGATATGACATTTCCCATCCCCATTGATATGCCTCTGCACGAACAACAACCGGCTTTTGCTGTTCGCCATTGACAGCTTCGCCTGCAGCGTTTTCTGCCTGCGGTTGATATGTAATATTTTCATTTGCGAGAACACCATATGAGGCAACGCCAACAAATAATAAAATAAGTGCCGTCGCAACAGTCCATGTGATCTCAAGTCGACGATTCTCTTGAGTTGGCGTTGGATCGTCATTATTCCGGAACTTCATGACGGTATAAATCAGAATCGCTTCAACAAGAATCGTAATCGGGACTCCAACATACAGTAGCTTTCCGTTCAATCCATTGATCAACTCGGCACTGGCTGATGACTGCGCAGCGACCGGCATGGCGACCGCCCCAAGCGCCAGTGTCGAAAGTACGGAAACGAGTGCCAAACGCGTGTGTCGCATCGCAGAGAGCTTTGTGTGAGATGCATAAATAGTTGCTGTCTTTCAAGCGCATCTTATCGAAGCGGGGGTGATAAGTATCGTCAAAATCAAACCTTCATCGGTGACATTGGTGGCTGAACAAACGGCGACCACGACATCTGCAATAGATATAAGACGATTTCATGGATTACTTGCGGGGACGGCAATGGGTGTGTACCTGCTTGTATTGGTTGGTGTAACAACGGCTGTGACTGATGCCGCTGCGGCATGTGCTGCATGGCCGATATGCGGAAACGGCTGGGCAACGCCAAGGTCAGCCATTGGATGGCTTGCAGTCGGACATCGAGTTATTGCAGTAATTATTGGGATTTGTGCTGTTGTAACACTCGGCGTTGGTATACGTGAGCAAATCGAACGACGTGTTCTCATGACAGTTGCAGTCGGGAGCTTTTTATATCCAATTCAAGCAGCCGTTGGGGCGGTTGTCGCGGTTCAGGGTCCAGATCTGACACTTTCGATTATTCATCTTATTGGTGGACTGGGTATCTTTCTGACACTGGCGATTGCACTTGCATGGTCACTTGAGACTGAAACCGGTGATCCAACAGAAACGCAAACAACACCATCGAAACCAGAGCCAGATCAAGACCTTCCGCCGGCGTCTGAATATGACCCAGACCTCCCAACAGATCCCCGAGATCGACTTCTTGCGACTCTACGCGCATACATCCGATTGACAAAACCACGACTGATGTGGCTCCTCTGTCTTGTTGCCTCGGCTGGAATGACTCTTGGGGCAACAACGACAGGTCAATTGACACCAGGGATTGCGCTTGCGACGCTTGGTGGTGGTGTTCTCTCGATTGGAGCCTCTGGAACGTTTAATCATGTTCTTGAACGTGATGTCGACCGTCGGATGCAGCGAACGAGTGATAGACCATTAGCGACTGATCTTGTTCCAGTCTGGAATGCAATTGCATTTGGGATACTACTCACAGTCATCTCAATTGTCTTGTTTTCGTGGGTAAACATGCTTGCGGCTATACTTGGCGGAGTTGCAATTGTCTTTTATAGTGTTGTATATACGCTTTTACTCAAACCGAACACCGTCCAAAACACCGTCATTGGGGGTGCTGCAGGAGCACTTCCAGCACTTATTGGATGGGTAGCTGTGACTGGAGATATTGGATTTGGTGGTCTTGCACTCGCGACGGTCATTTTCCTATGGACCCCAGCACACTTCTACAATCTTGCACTAGCGTATAAGGAGGATTATGAACGAGGAGGATTCCCGATGATGCCGGTTGTTCGCGGAGAAACAGAAACACGAAAACACGTCATTTGTTGGCTTGCACTAACGCTTGTTGCTGCTGGAGGACTTGCAACAATAGAGGCACTTGGTATTGTATACGCAGTTGCGAGTATCGTCTTTGGAGCAGTGTTTCTATATTTCGCTATCAAACTCCACTATGAGCAGACGAAGGCTGCTGCATTCCATTCATTCCATGCCTCAAACGCATATCTGGGAGCGGTCCTGATTGCAATTGTCTTCGACACATTGGTGATTTAATGTGTCTGTTGAAAAAGCATTCAGAACGACACAGCGAACACAAGACCTTGTCTATGCAACGCTTCTTGGAAATTCATTAATTTGTCTTGCGCTTGGCTATCTACTGATTGCTGATATCACGATAACACAACCACGGTACACGATCTATGGGCTTCTATGGATATTCGTTGGGGCGATTGTTATCTGGAAAACAAACCCTGCATCAGCCGATGCGCGAACGCGTCGACGGGCAACTATTGTTGCAATAGTATATTTGAGTATTCTTAGCATCGTTGGCGGTGTGATTATCACAACCGGTGGAAATGCAGCAAATGCGCTCACCCAATCATTTGGTATTCGTGTTGCGACGTTACTTCCAGGTTGGGGTCCTGCACCGATTATCACAACTCCAATAGGAGCAGTAGTATTGATGCCCGCACGTATTGTTGGGTATCTTGCGTTGACGTATCTGGTTTATGCAACGGTTATTGATGCTGCCAGGGCAGCTATTTCAGGTATCGTTGGATTACTCTCATGTGTGTCTTGCTCATGGCCGGTTATTGCGTCAGTACTCTCCGGTGTGCTTGGCGGTGGGTCAGCCGTTGCTGCGATTGCAGTTGATTTCTCATACGATGTATCGACTATCGTGTTCATATTGACGATTGCTCTATTGTACTGGCGACCAATAGTCGGTCGAGTTGGAGATTAAGAGCGATCTGGGAGTATGAAACCAGTGGTGATATTGCCGATTGCTGTTGTGACGATGACTGAGACACAAGACTCTATAAATAACATATCAGTAATCCAGTTATTACAGCTCGTCGAGAATAATGAGGGTTGAGTCATCAACTATCTCACTTGTGTTGAAGTTAGGACAGATCAGGCTCGCGTTCGCGCTCGCGCTCAGATTCAGACTCAAGACCTGATTCAGACTCAGAGTCTCGTTGCTCATCAGACTGTGTGTCATCGGTCTGAGTCACATTCGAATTTGGGGTCGGGGTCGGGGTCGGGTCTTCATTTTCACTATTCGTAGTCTCTCGATTTGCTTGCTCTGTGGCGAGTGCACGATCGATTTCATCAACACCACCAACAAGTGGCTCCACAGTGAGAACGTTGCCTCCACCAGGGTCAACAACGACGACTTCAGTCCCAGCAGTAAGCTCATCATCAACCGAGCGAGCACTGTAGTATGGGTCAAATCCGCCAGCATCAAGTTTGACCTGCCCTTGCGTTGGTGTCACGCGTTCAGTAACACGACCATATGTTCCTGTGAGGCTATTTGAATCGCTTGTTTGTTCGGACCCGGTTGTGCCATATATGTCGAATTCTCGATAGCCAAGAAGCGCAGCGGCACCAAATAAGACGACAAGCCCGCTGAGAACAAGCGGCGACGCAGTTCCAAGAAGCAAACCAACGAGTCCAGTCGCTAGTAACGACACCCCAAGAACAACAAAATGCGCACCAGGGGCAAATGCCTCAAGAATACTCAATCCAAGACCTGCCGTAATGAGCAGTAATGACAGCGTCTCCGCCGGCAACGACAGTTGTGCGACGACGGAGATCGCCTGAGTTACCATAGTAGATAATTAGATGTGCGAGTGTTAAACGGTTGCGCACAGGGTGATGCATTGAATCGGCTTCTGCTCAAACACTGGAACTCAAAAGTTGGGATGCAGGATATACGATGTTCTCGATAGATGAGCTATAAAAAACGACGATACAACTGAAAGTATAGACCCATCACAAGATCGATTAGATTAGATTCGGTACAATCGTTGAGACAAGTAGTCCGAGGGTTCCAAGCACACCAAGAGCAACAAAGAGGACGTGCTCAGGAATCGGGCGTTCAGGCTCAATTGGCTCTGGTTCCGCGACTGCTTCGGGTTCGAATGCAGTATCATCAGTGGAGTTAGTATTATCCTCATTCTCTATCGTATACGCACTTACTGGTTCTGAATCGGAACGAGAGGTGGTATCAGGCTGATTGTCATCTGTCATTGTCTCTAAATAGATGGTCATCACAAAAACATCTGCCGGGTATATCTCGAAGAGTCTGTCTGCCGTGTAGTGTTAGTGTCTTATTTCAAATCTAAAGCCGAGAGATAACTGAGAAGACCTGCATATATTCCTGCTGGTAAGCGTTGTATACTCCAAGTGAGAACACTAGAGATTGACCTCCTCCTCCGCGTGAACGCGGAGGAATACAGCCATATCTGTGTCTATATTTATTACTTTCCGACAGCATACACAGCTCAATTCATTGATTAGACCATTACTTTGGAATGGTATCAGTTTCGGTCCTGATCATGTGAGCGGGTGAGATCGCCCTCATATACAATACCTCGCTCAGCATGGATTGTAATCGCGGTGCCATCCGAGATCTGAGGGGGTAATGGTGCACCTGAGATCATCGGAATATCAAGTTCGCGTGCAATAACAGCAGGATAGCCGGTCATACCTGGGCGTGCATCAATAATTCCACCAAGCATCGCTGCATCATGATCAAATTCAGCATCAAAATCAGCAGGAAGCGCGAGGATTGCTCCATGCGGGATCTCATCAAGTCTGCCGTCAGTTGGCGTCGCCAGTGGTCCAGCAGTGCGACCTCCAACAACTTTCCGTCCAGTTGCAATTGTTTCAGCAACAACGTGTACTTTGAGCATATTTGTTGTATTCGTCCCTTCAAGTTCTGTCATCATCCCTGAAAGCACAACAATCGTATCCCCTGAACTGGCAACGTTTGCATCAAGCGCTGCATCAACAGCATCCTCCATCATTCCCTCAATATCTCCGTGAGACCCAGAGTATGTTGAGGCTACTCCCCATGAAAGCGTTAATTGTCGACGAACACGGTCATTTGGTGTTATTGCAATAACCGGTACTCCCGGACGAAATTTCGCTGTTTTTCGAGCTGTATAGCCAGACTCAGACGCTGCAACAATAGCACTTGCACCAACGTCACGAGCAAGATACCGCGCTGACCGTGCAAGTGCCTCCGTGCGTGAATTCTCTGCAGCAGTCGGAACATGCTCTTGCTCAGTGGTACCATATTCAGCACTTGATTCGATCTGTCGGACGATCCTGTCCATTGTCTCAACAACATGGACAGGGTTATCACCGATTGCTGTTTCACCAGAAAGCATCACTGCATCGGTCCCATCAAGAACTGCATTGGCGACATCTGAAGCCTCTGCACGCGTTGGGCGACGCGCCTGAACCATTGAATCAAGCATCTCAGTCGCAGTGATGACCGGGGTTCCAGTGTCGTGACATTGGGTGATAATACGCTTTTGAATAACTGGCACCTCCTCAAGTGGCATCTCAACACCCAGATCACCACGTGCGACCATGATTCCATAGGCTGCATCGATAATCTCATCAAGATTCTCAACAGCACCAGCGCGCTCTATTTTTGCAACAACAGGGATATCACCGCCAAGAGCGTCAAGCGCGTCGCTGATCATGTATACATCAGCCGCTGATCGGACGAACGACGCGGCGACAAAATCAGCATTCGCTTCAGCAGCAACACGAAGGTCCTCTCGGTCGCTCTCAGTAAGGAGGTCAATATCAAGATTGACGCCCGGGACATTGACCCCTTTTCGACCACCGAGTTCGCCACCGGAGTCGACATGTGCAATGACACCATCCGAATCGACACTTCGAACCGTTGTTTCGATTCGACCATCATCAAGTAACACAGTATCACCAGGGTCAACAGCATCAATTGAATATGAGAGACCGATTACCTCAGGGGTTATTTCATCACCGGTGGTGAATCGAATCTCACTATCTGAATCAATAGATATTGAATCGGACGACGGAGCTGTCCGTACTTCAGGCCCCTGTAAGTCAACCATCGCAGCCACGGGCTTATCAGTTACTTTATCAACACTTCTAATTCGATCGATAACTAACCGTCGATGGTCAGGTGTGCCATGACTGGCGTTAAGCCGGGCAACACTCATACCTGCGTTGACGAGAGCCCGAATTGTCGACTGTTCGTCAGACGCTGGTCCGAGCGTACAGACGATTTTAGCGTTTCGCATGCAAACGTGTACTCGGGAACGAATAAAAAGACCGCTGATGATATTTATCGCCTCATCCAGCGGCGCTATTGAATGGATGTTCCTGGATCAGCATCCTCACGTGTCGTAAGAAGGTCTGCATCTGCCCCTGCTGCAAGCAACATTCCATTTGACTCAACACCGAATATCTCAGCTTTCTCAAGATTTGCAACAATAACAACCGTTTCGCCAATGAGATCATCAAGATCATGTAATTGGCGGATTCCTGCAACGAGTTGTCGTTGTTCAATACCGAGGTCAACAACGATACGAGCGAGTTTATCTGCATCTTCGATTGGCTCTGTTTCGATAATTTCTGCCACCCGGAGGTCGAGTTCTTCGAACTCCTCAAAGTCAATTCGCTCATCAGCAATTGGGTCAATCTCAGTCATATCGGATTCAGAGTGTGATTCATTTGTCGTTTCGGATACGTCAGTCCCAGTCCCGGTCTCTGTCTCTGTATCAGTCTCTGTCTCTGTATCTGTATCACTGTCATCATCATCGGTCGGGTCGGTGACGCGATCAGCAAGCTTTGCTGTGAGTTCATCAACGCGTTCTTCAGGGATTTTCTCAAAGAGTTCAGTTGGCTCATCAAACGTCTGCGGTGGTGCGACAAGCGCAGATTCGATACCGACTGTATGAATATCACCTGATTCTCCGAGATCAGCCCACACTCGCTCGGCAGCAGCGGGTGTTACCGGCTCAAACAACACGGCAATTGCCTTTGCAAGTTGAATACAATCGCGCATGACCTGTTGTTTCTGTGGGTCGTCATTACTCAGTTTCCATGGCTCATGGTGTTGAATATACTCATTGCCAAACTGAGCGAGTTTGACTGCTGCATCGCCAACGGCTCGAACAGAATACTCATTGACGCCTGCAGTAAATGCGTTAATTGCTGTTTCAATGCGCTCCTCAACGGAGTCAGAAAGCGCGATATCAGGTGTCCCATCAAATTCACGCGCAGCGAAGAGCAGTGATCGATAGATGAAATTCCCAACAGTTCCAACAAGTTCATTATTCACTCGTTCGCGAAAGCGACTCCAAGAGAAATCAACGTCCTGTTGGAATCCACCATTCGTCGCAAGATAATATCTGAGTAGATCTGGATGGAATCCTTCTGCAAGATATTCATCAGCCCATACAGCACGATTACGTGAAGTCGAAAATCCCTTTCCTTCGAGTGTAATGAATCCTGAAGCCATCACAGCCCGGGGTTCTGTATATCCAGCTGCATGCAACATCGCTGGCCAAAACACGGTATGATGTTGGATAATATCTCGGCCGATAATATGGATAATTTCTCCACCATTGTTGATATTGGATGGAGAGTTGCCTTCACTGGAGTCTTTAGCCGAAGACGAGGAGTGAGAGCGCACACCCGGTATATCACGCCATGCATTCTTCCAGTCAAATGAGTCAGTACCAACCCTCTCTGCGTATTGCTTTGTTGATGAGATGTACTCAATTGGAGCGTCAACCCATACATAAAGGACAAGATCGTTATCATCAGGATAGTCCACTCCCCAGTCCATATCGCGCGTAATACACCAATCCTGTAGTTCACCCTCAACCCATTCTCGGGGTTGGTTCTGCGCGTTTGTGGTTCCCTCAAGTCGATCAAGAAATGACGACAGATATGATTGAAGCTCTGAGACTGCAAAGAATTGGTGTTCACGACGTCGATATTCTGCGTCATTCCCAGTGATCGTTGAAACGGGTGTTTCGATCTCACCAGGCTCAAGATGTCGCCCACAACCCTCATCACACTCATCACCCCGTGCGTGAGCACCACAGTATGGACAGGTCCCATTGACAAACCGATCTGGAAGCCACTGGTCGGCTGCTGGGTCATACGCGACTGGAATCTCTCGTTCATAAACATATCCAGCCTGAATCAATGCTTCGACAATCTCACGCGTCATTTCAACATTCGTCTCATCATGAGTATGTCCGTAATTATCGAACTCAATCCCAAATTGAGGGAAGGTCGTTTCATATTGCTCATGATGCCGAAGTGCAAATGACTCCGGGGTAACCCCTTCCTCAGCCGCATTCACCGCGACTGGTGTTCCGTGCATATCGGAACCTGATACGAACGCCGTCTCCTGACCAAGACGTTTGAGCGCCCGACTAAAGATATCGCCGCCAACATACGTCCGAAGATGTCCAATATGGAGATCACCGTTCGCATACGGGAGTCCACACGTCACCACCGCTGGATCGTCAGTCGGAAATGACTCACGTGTCTGTGTCTGCGTTTCTGTATTCATCTTACTCATTGTATACTGTTTCATAGTCATATAGGGAAGGGCAAAATCCCGCTGATTTGAGTGACGAATAAACCCCACCTGAGGGTGATTCACAAACGTAAGTAATCATATCAATCAGATAGCATGTGGAACGCTTACTCACTGGAATTAAATAAACGCAGAGACAGCACCAACACCAATAACCGTCACTATTAGACGACCGATACTTCCAATGAATGTTGCAAGCGCGAATTTCAGATAATCCTCTTCGAGTACCGAAAACGCATAAATTGAGATTGTGTCTGGGAATCCAGGAACGCTGAGTGCTGCTGCAAGTCCGGCATATCCCCACTGTTGTGCAAGCGCAACTGTTCGACGCTCAGACCAACTAATGAGGTCAAACCATGAATTCTGGAAAAGCTGAAGTACTGGACCTGATTGTTTGACTTCCTGTCCAAGATGAAAGGCAAAGACGCTTCCAGCAGCTTTTCCAGCACCACTCACCAGCATAATAATCCCAAGGCGACCAGTTTGTGAAAGACCAAGATCAATCGGCGCCAACAGCACAATCTCACTCACTCCTGGAAGTGCAAATGCGATTAAAAATGAATAAATGAAAATAATGATTAGTCCACCCCACCCAGTGGCACGCTCAACGGCGGCTGAAAGCCATCCAAACTCCGGCCAGATATCACCAAAAAGAGAGACAGGCAATAACAGACCACCGTCTGATGAAATCATGCTCGCACCCATACTCATACTTAGATCGGGGACAGGCAGTGATGATACAGCCGTCAGCAAGATTGCAATAATAGAGAACTCACCAACTAAGCCGGGTGTGCAATATATCGAATACACCGAGAGAATCGGCATAATAGGGGATAGTGGTGAAATTGAGGATACAGAGGGGACATATGTGTTCAAAAGTTGGATTGGAAACAGAATATGAATCACAAAGTCAGTATCATGTCAGTAGATGTAAGACTTGTTAGGGCAAGTTCATCAATATGACTCTGGGTGAGCGTGCACATATCGGTATATCCTATGATGAGCGAACAGAATCAAGAATAAGACGTTGTTCAACGCGTTTCACTTCGTGTTGAACATCTCGGACAGCATCGATATTCGCTGAGATTGATGAGATGCCTGCTTCGACAAGGAACTGCACCATCTTCGGTTTTGAGCCCGCCTGTCCGCAGATACTTGTTTTAACGCCAAGATCACGACAAGTCTCGATTGTGTTGTCAATGAGCGAGAGTACAGCTGGGTGAAGCTCATCAAACTGATCAGCAACGTGCTCATTATTACGATCAACGGCAAGAGTATATTGTGTGAGGTCATTCGTTCCAAATGAGACGAAGTCAACACCTGCTTCAGCTATTTCTTCGATTTCAAGAGCTGCTGCTGGTGTTTCAATCATGATACCCCATTCTTGCGTCGATGGATCGATACCAGCACGTTTCATTAATTCTCGAGCCTGAATAACCTCCTCAGCATCATTCACGAGTGGTAACATCAATTCGACGTTGTCATAACCCATTTCGTAAATACGGCGGAATGCATCGAGTTCATGTTTGAATATCTCTGGAGCGTCAAGCGACCGTCGAATACCTCGATATCCAAGCATTGGGTTGTGTTCATGCGGCTCGTCATCGCCACCCTCGAGTTGCCGAAACTCATCTGTCGGCGCATCAAGCGTTCGGATTCGAACTGGACGTGGATAGAACTCCTCAGCAGCTGTCCGCATATCATCAACTAACTCATCGATATACGCCCGCTCACCGTTATCAGCGATATATTGTTCTGGAGTCTTCCCGAGTGAAAGCACCATATGCTCCATACGTAGAAGTCCAACGCCATCCGCACCCGTTGCTGCTGCCCGATCGGCTGCTTCTGGAATTGAGACGTTTACTTTCACCTCGGTGGCTGTCATTGGCTTTACCGGTGTTGTTGGTCGTGCATCTTCGATTGGTTCATGTGGTTGTTCTTTTTCTTCAGCTTCACCCTCACGAACTGTTCCTTTATCACCGTCAAGTGTGACCAACTGACCATCATCGAGTGTTGCTGTTGCTGAACCTGCCCCGACAACCGCTGGAACACCCAACTCACGAGACACAATTGATGCGTGAGATGTCATTCCACCCTCATCAGTAATGATACCGGAAGCACGCTTCATTGCGGGGACCATATCCGGCATTGTCATTTCAGTAATAATAATATCTCCATCGCTCACCTGGTCAAGATGGTCAAGTTTTGTAACGACGCGTGCTTCACCAGCGGCAATCCCTGGACTTGCCCCAAGCCCGCGGACAAGAATCTCTGCATCGTTCGCTGATTCAGTCGAATCGGGACTGTCGGCATTAATCTCACCATTGCTAGCTTGGTGATTACTTTCTGACCTAGGACGTGTATCATCGCTTATAGTCGTGATTGGACGTGATTGGAGCATATGCACTGATCCATCATAGATAGCCCACTCAACGTCCTGTGGTTCACCGTAATGTGATTCTACCTTTTTACCAAGTGCAACAAGCTCGGCGATTTCATCATCTGAGAGCACACGAGCATCGCGCTTATCTGCTGAGACATCTTGCTCAACAGTCTCACCAGTCTGTGCATCTTTCACCATCATCATCTTTTTTTCTGCGATTGAGACTGATGTGGTCTCTGCGGTCTCCCTATCGACAGTGTAATTATCTGGTGATACAGCACCAGAGACGACCGCCTCACCAAGTCCCCAGGCTGCTTCAATGATGATCTGTGGGTCGCCGCTTGATGGATGTGATGTGAACATCACACCGGATTTCTCCGCATCAACCATCTGCTGAACAACAACGGCAATATCGACATTGGAATGCGAAAATCCCTGTCGATTCCGATAATAGATTGCGCGCTGAGAGAACAGCGAGGCCCAACATTCTTTAACACGATCGACAAGATTGTCTGAGCGCACATTTAAGAAGGTCTCTTGCTGACCAGCAAAGGATGCATCTGGAAGATCCTCGGCTGTCGCAGATGAGCGAACAGCGACAAACGGGTCAGATTCAGAGTCATCACTCGTATCTCCGTCAGTTCTTGATTCAGTTGAATTAAGTGAATAATATGAATCAAGAATGTCCTGTTTGACCTCATCTGGCATCGGAGTTTCAACGATCAGTTGATGTGCGCGCTCATGTGCCTCTCGAAGCGCTGTGGAGTCCTCATGATCAACATCAACGACATTGAATAATTCTTTATCAATACCTGCAGTCTCGATGAATTCGCGGTAAGTTGCTGCAGTTACAACGAATCCAGACGGAACCGGGAGCCCCGCGTCGGTTAGTTCGCCGAGCGAAGCTGCCTTCCCACCGACCGTCCCCACGTCGGTGGATCGTACCTCATCCAGCCAAGATACTGCCATCAGTATGTGTATTTTCCTCAGATGAGACTAAAGTACTTTCCGGACCTACTGCGAGTGAAAAAAATATACTCAAAAACGAGTATAACATCTGGATATTGAACTATACAGACATTGCGAGAGGTTCTTTAGGTGGTATATCGTTATCGTGATTGTGCTCCTGGAGTGGCTCTCATCATTCCCGTCGTGGTTGGTATTTGGTGTTCTCGCCGGGGGGTGTGCAACAGTCATTATCGCTGGTGTTTTTATTATTGGTGGACGGTTATTTCCAGACGATACGAATAGATTCGGGACGACAGGTGGAAAATTCAATCGACGACGAGGTGAATTCCGGTCATATTTTAGAGCAATCGATGAACCGTTTGTTGAGGAGCGTGAGCTTGCTGGCGAAACAATCGCGTTCTATCTCAGTAATCACGAAGTTGCAGTTACGTTCGATGCACAAGTGTATTTTAATCTTGACCGTGCTGGTATTGAAACTATTCTCTGCGAATATGAAATGCCAGTCCGTGCGCTTGGACGACGACTCCCGTTTGAGGTGTCAGATCCCGACTCCACACCAGGAGCAAACAATCGCACACAATCCGCCTCAATAACAGCAGCGTATGACCAACTAGGACTAAGAACAACAGCAGATGCAGAGGCAATAAGAGATGCATATCGCGAGCAGGTGAAGATAGTTCACCCAGATCATGGCGGGACACAAGCAGAGTTCAACCAGTTACAAGAAGCATACACCATCGCCCGAGATCATGCCGAACACACGAATTGTGAGACAGTTTCTCGAAGTGACTGAGTGGAATATGGTATAATTCATACCTATATTTGCTCTCAATTATTCACTATCTTTATGTGTGACATTTGCATTCATATCCGGATCTACATCTGCGTCTGCGAGTTGTGTCACTTCATAAAGCACATTATCATCGCGAAGTGTGTCAGTAACCTGTCCAACGAGATCAGCAGTCGCCACAACAACAGAATCAAGCCCTCGTGTGGCTCCATCGGCTGCGACAGACCCTGCCGCAAGAGACGTTGTTGGCGTGATATCTGCTCGTCGAAGTGCAACAACCGCCTCAACACCTGTTGCAACAACAATATCACCACCCGCACAGATTGTCGCTAACTCATCAATTGAGACAGCCTGACTTCCGCCAGAGCGTGCCGGGGGGAGTTGTATAACGGTTACATGACCGGGATCCATCTGTATTACCCCTTCAAATCCAGTCACACTCACTTCGTCACCAGAATCTGCAGCGGTCGTTGCAACACCAGTCGCAGGTCCGACATCTCCCGGTGTTGCATGCAAAAGCCCATTAGTAATCGAAAGTGTCACCGTTTCACCGGGTTCAATTGCGTCGGTCGCAATGGCGGCGTCTTCTTTGACATTTTCAAGAACATCATCGGTAACATGATTAGCAAATCGCCGGAGTCCTTTTGCTTCCTGAAATAACCAGTCAACGCCTTCTTTTGTGATGCTATAACGGGATCGAGCTTCCTTATCAACATATCCCTCAGCAACGAGATCACGGATATACTCGCTTACAGCCTGACTTGTTACACCGACAGCTTCAGCAATTTCACCCTGATTTACTGCTGGCTGCCGATCGGCAATTTCAACGAGGATACGAAACCGCGTTGCGGTTCGTTTATCCTCAAGCGCGCCGCTCATATCATATTATAAATATTTGAGCGGTAAAAATCCACCTTCTTATATATTTTGTTTTGCCCATTATATCACTGGGGCCACTGCATTCCTTACTGTGAATCTGCAGAACATATCGAATGGACTATTCCAGTCATATATAATAATAGAGTCGATATCAGAGTACGGTCAAATATTGAGGGTGTTCATGCGGACTCATAGAGATTGCGAGGCGGAAACCCACGACTCTATTCCTGTCTCTTACCCACGGATCGAGTCAGGATTTTAGCGGAACGGGATCGGGATCGGCGAGCACGACTGAAATCCTCGGTATCTACAGTTTCAGCACCTCTTTGGAACAATTGTAGTGGCGTTGATTACCGGCGTTCTGTCACCCCCACAGCCGATATCACTGTCTGAATCGCTTCTCGCCTCGATTTTTTGCGTTCAAAATACCTCTGAGAGTGTCTGAAACGTCCGGTTACGACTCCACGAACTTGTGGGTAAGAGACAGGAATTTATTCGTGGGAGGAAGCCGACAACAAGAAATCAATCAATCTGAGTTTCCAACAAGATCTCTAGGTGGCAAGAAGCCAGGGTGTGGACAGTGTCAGAAGGTCACAAGTACCTGCTGGTATGGGCATCCAGTCAGCCTGCCCTGAACTCGGGACTCGTGAAGCGAGCGTGCTACCCTGTTCGGCTACGGACACGGGTTCTTCGCACTCCACACCGGGTTGGAGTGGAGGTCACCAGGAATTAAATGGACGTACCCCACTGCCTCGCCATCCAAAGAGTGCGAGTGTCCCTTTTTGTGGGTCGGTACCCACGTCAGTTTGAAACTGATATGGAGTACCCGACCGTGGAATAGAATAATTCCACACGGAGAATTAGTGGATTGCAGTCAGCCCACACCGATACGATCGTTCGGGTCAAAACCCAATTGCGGGAGGAAGCCACCGACTTCAGTCGTGGGTAGCTGACTCCAGACGATAGCTGTAGTAATTGTGTCCGTTATGTACTTTTGGATACTGCTCATACGGTACGTGTGATTAACACTGATGTCGTATATCGCTCACGTGCACTTTGGATGCCTGATGCAGCGACACTTGTGATTTCTGATCTTCATATTGGTCGTGATGAGGCTTCGAATGTGCAACTTCCACTCGGCGAGCGTGATGATTTGCTTGAACGGATACAGACTCATCTGAGAGAATTGACTCCTGAAACGGTTGTTGTTGCAGGTGATATCTTTCATCGATTTGAGGGAGCAACATCGGATAATCGAAGAACGCTTGCAGCGTTGGTCGATGCGTGTTCAGACGTTGATGCGACATGTATCTTCGTCCGTGGCAATCACGATACGGGACTCGATTCGACATATAATACGACCGTTGTCGACTCATATACGGTCGAGGGACTAACTGCAGAAAGCCCAAAAACCGTTATTTGTCACGGGCATACTGAGCCAACAATCACGGCTGAGCGATATATCATCGGTCATGATCACCCAGCGATTACTATCGAAGGTCAACGACATCCATGTTTTCTCTCAATTCCTGATAGCTATCAGGAGGCAAATATCATTATGCTTCCAACATTCTCTCGACTCGCTGCTGGTGTCAGCATCAATACTGCGAGTGGGAATGATCTTCAATCACCACTTATTACGCGACTTGAAGATGCACGGCCAACTATTTATGATGAACAAGCCGCTGAATCTCTCTCATTTCCCCCGCTTCGATCACTCCGGACAATGTTATGAGATTGTTTGAGTCCCTGAGAATTGAGCATTATGAATTTGTTGAGATAGTATTGAACGAGTATTCAATAATAACAAAATCTGTATTCGGACAACTGTACGTGATTTAATAATGAGTCAGGTGGTCTATGGAACTCTCGCTATTTTCAGAGTCTGGTATTAAGCTATGAACTTCCTTGGATTCAAACCCCGAAGCTTCTATTTTCCCGCAAGAGAATAGATTGATCACAACAAATTCATATGTTACAGCAATGACCCGGATTATTTTTTATACATAGTGATTCGATGCCTGACGAAACGAGGGCTGTGGGATCTGTGAAATACCCCGCCCTGTTTAATCACAGCCTTGCCAGGGGTGCAGCTCAGCACCTATGTCACGCTAACATATACTGATTCTCAGAAGGTTCAGTCAATGATCTACATAGGATTCAAAAAGGTGACTTTCTGAGACTGCTTTTACCAGCTTAGCTTCCTTCCTGAAGGAGTGGACTTCTGTTTGCTACGTGTCATAGATATATAAATAAAACAAATCATATTTCCGCTTGAGCATTGAGTTGACAGTCTCGAATTGGCTCTGTTATCCACAAAAAATCGACACTCTCCGGGATTACGCCTGATCAATGCCGGTTTGATCTGGCTATTATGCTTTCCTATTGTCACTGCATGCTAATCGGGAATTGTGCTCCATCGCATCGAGCAATAGTATCAGCTTGAACTATGAAATCGTGAGTTCGATATCTCTTATGTAATGTTTCGAAGCGTGACTGCGGTCGAGTCCTGACAGATAAATCTCAAATGTCACTTATCTGGAATATCATCACTGGAAGAGCCAATATAACATACCACACAGTTACAGCAAATCGATTAATGCCTTACAGAGCGTTATTAACGGAGGAAACTTGACTACTGAAACGGTCTTGAAGCGCTTACAGAATCAAGAGTAGTTACCGGTTACCTCAGTTGCTTGAGATATATGAAAGATCTTGCTCGTATGTATGAGCGTAGAAAGACGATAGAGTGACTGATAGCATATATTCCCTGTAAATCGCCACGGGGCATTCGTCTTGACTTTTCTGTAAAATGAATTCCGGCAATATCGTCTGTTTAACAGTTACGTTCGTCCCGCCATCACACCGCCATCAACATCCCAGATTGCTCCAGTGACCCAAGATGTTTCTTCTGAGAGAAGGAAATTAATCACTGCTGCTACCTCATCTGGCTGACCAACGCTTCCAGTTGGATGCATATCATTGAATGCTTGAAGATTTTCGTGGATATCTTCTGGATCCATAAATTCACCATAGATTGGTGTTTCTACAACAGATGGAGAAACCGCATTGATTCTAATGTTGTGCTCCCCCAACTCAATTGCAAGCTGTTGGGTGAACGTGTGCAGTCCCGCCTTTGCCATGGAGTACGCCGAGGCTGGCGTCTCCTCAATTGCTTGCTGGGCCCACATGGAGCCGACATTCACGATCGACCCACCACCATGTTCAACCATAGCTTGTGCAACAGCTTGGGTGATGAAAAAGAATGACCGATTTATGTCATGATATTTATCATAGTCTGCTTCGGTATGTTCTAAGAACGGCTTTGGCTGGAATGATCCTGCGGCATTGACTAAGTACTCAATTGATGCCTCTGATTCCTCGATTGCTTCAATAAACGCTGTGACGTCATCGCTATCATAGAGATTTACTGTTGAATACTCTCCCGTTCCATCTCCAGGGAGATTATCGACAGCGTTTATGAGCTTTTTTTCTGTCCGACCTACAAGATGTACGTTGATACCTCGGTCAGACAACCGCTTGGCTGTTTCTAGTCCAATCCCACTTGACCCGCCGATAAGTAGTGCTTCAGTTTGCGAAGAAATTCGTGGCGTCATCCGCTTTACGTATATCAAAGAGCAGTCAAATGTCTTCGCATATAGAGCCAGCCTTTGTCCCCAGCTAACGCCAATTATGATTTCTGTATGAATATACCCCTTGACATCGTGACTAATATAGGTATATTCGTGGCTTCCAATTGCTGTTTGAACCGCTTTGTTGTATAAACGCTGATTGATAGTTACAGTGGCTCATGTAATCGCTTTGTGTCTATGATAGTGAACGCAACCCCGAGAGTTCCAGCTATTATATGCTGAGCAGGCGCAATACCACGGCCCTCAGGCCGTGAATACGCGCCGTCACGCCCTCCAAAATCCTACTGTCGTCGCTCGATTCAAATTTCAAAATACATACATTTAAATCACAGGCAATCACATCATAAAACAGGAATCGGTTGGAAACAGAGCGATTCCCGCCAGTCCTACGATGGCGGCCTGTCCGCCCCAAGCAATAAGACAATCATCGGAATCAGTCTGGTGAACGGTCGGTTCCTATAATGAACCGATGCAGATGCTGTGCCCGACTGCTTGGAAGCAACATTGAAAATAACTCCGAGTTTGCTAACGCCTGCCGGCGCCCCTGCGGCAAAAACAACGCTTGGACGCCGTACATGGTCGAGAATAGGAGTCCCGGCGGCTTGGCACCGCCAGCAGTCCCACCCGCACCCGCACCCGACTCAGACCGCGAACAACCCTTCAGATTCGCACTGGCTGGTTGTTCGGTGGGAGTGTGAAACCTGAAACTCCCACCGCTCGGGATTCCTCCGCGTGAACCCGGAGGAGGATGTCAACATGATAGCTGTACACGCTTTCTACATCTTTAATATCTTCAGCGAGGAATCCACTTTATCAAGAAGCGAGCCACGTGTATCCGGTGAGCAAAATAAGAGTGGGCTAGTTGATCAGATCCAACAGTATCGTCCTGTTGGGTGGAAAACATGGTGGCGATGATGAATACAATGAAAGCTGTGTGTCAACTGTCCCCGGGGTCAAGCCCTGAGGTATCCGCCTTGATTCTTGATGAAGCTGTGATGATTGCAATTACATCGACGACGATGTCAGAGCATCCCAGTGAGATAGATAATCATATTTCGATACGTATCAAAAGGAGTCAATACACATCAATATATTCGATTGTGATACCGAGATGCGGAGGATATAGAGGGTGTGGTTGAGTTCCGTAGTCTATAGCTTATAGCCTATATTCTATATTTCATGTCGACCGATCAGTGTTAACTGCAACAGCTGCCTCACGACCACTTCGCATCGCGCCCTGAATGCCTGACCACGCCGTATAATCACCAGCAAGGTAGACCCGACCGCCAGGGGCACGCGCCTGTGGAAGAGCATCGTGTACACCTGGTGGCTGGTCAAATTGTGCGAACTCAATTCGATCGGTTGCAATTGGTTTCAAAGAATCAAAGTCGCGATCTGAGTACCATGATGAAAGTGCTGATTGGGTCTGTTCAGCAAGGGTATCAATATCATGTTCAAACGCTGCAGGTGAAAGGAACGTTGCATTCAATAGTGCCTTATTATCAGGGGCGTATTCGGAGGCAACATTAGAGAGCGGAACAACCGTGTTTGGCGCTGGCTCAGCAGCATTCAAGATAATCTTCTTACGGGTTTCAGGGGCATCTGTAACCGGGAGCTCATAATATTGTGTGACACACCCACGTGTGTCTGTCGGGATTGAATTAACACCAGTGAGCTGTCTGGCATCGGCAGGATCAGTCGCAATAATCACAGCGTCAGCGTCAGTTGTCGTCGTATCCGTCTCAATAGTGACACTATCGGTATGGTCAATGATATCAGTAACACCCTCCTCACAGACGATACTCGCACCGGCATCGCGAGCATTCATCGCAAGTTGCTGTGGAACAGCCTGCATACCATCAGCTGGCAGGGCAATTTCGCCGGTTGAGAGTGACTTGAATGTATACTCAAATACACGTTTTGATGTTGATAGCGAGCGATCGAGTGTAATGCCACCATAAAATGGGGCAATAAAGTGATCAAGATAGTCGTCTGAAAATCCCCATTCCTGAAGATATGAGCGAATCGACTGATCAGGGCTCTCGAATATCTCTTTTTCTGTTCGTGTCCCAACATGTTGCCGAAGCAATAGCGTCCGAATTTTATCTGTCTGCGTTACCTCATTATTTTGTAATGATGATATTGCTGCGCGCGGGTCACGAAGAGGGTCCGAAAGAACAGACCGTGACCCAGGGCGAGCAATGACAGCGCCAGGGGTGAATCGACGGAGCGAGAGCGAATCAAGATCAAGTTCACGCGTAACGGCAGGATATGATGTAAAAAGCACCTGGAACCCACGATCAATAATAAATCCATCCTGATGGCGAGTTTGCACGCGCCCACCAACGTCTGATTGGCGTTCATAAACGGTGACAGTTGCACCAGTTTGTGCGACATGTCGCGCCGCAACAAGCCCGGCAAGTCCGGCACCGACGACCACAACGGAGTCCGTACTCATGATTGTGACTCGTGGATGGATACATAAAGAGGGTATCGAGACTGACTTTGTTAGATGAATTATTGAACTCTGATGACTGGACCAGCGCTAGCCATCAAACAATTTAGACTTTATGATATGTGAGTATGCTAAGACTCCCTATCCGAATATGTGTGCTTAGTCCCTAAAAAGAGCGAGATATAAGTGGATAACGATTTGATTGTTGAAATGTTGTGATTCGATATGAAGACATCTGAGTCGTTTCGTGGGTTATACTGTACCGCGAGCGGGGATCAACACGATTTGACGGCAACTGGTCCGACTGACACTGGGGGTCGGCTCGAGCCAATGTATGATACAAGCGGCATCAAGTGGGGAATGGATACAAGCGCGTTTGAGCGCGGGAGTGATGCTGATACTGATAATGACATCGACATTACGACACGTTCGATGTGGCGATATAATGAATTACTTCCGTTCATCGACCCAATTACCGCTGGTGAGGGTAATACTCCACTTGTTACAGCTCCGCAACTTGCTGCAGAGGTAGGTGTTGAGACACTTGCAATTAAGGATGAGAGTCGAAACCCAACTGGAACGATACTTGACCGTGGGCTGTCATCAGCTGTCACCGCCGCTCGCGAGACAGGTGCTGATTTGCTTGCACTTGCGACACCTGGAAACGCTGGACAGTCAGCAGCTGCATATGCTGGAATAGCCGGACTTCGTTCATATGCATTTGTCCCATCAAGAACCCCGTTCTCGAACAAAGCAATGGTGAATGTTCATGGAAGTGAAATGCGAGTCGCTGGCGGAAGATATCCCGATGCAGAGGACGCACTCGCCGAACAGCTTCAGTCAGATTGGTATACACTACAAGAATTCAATAACCCATATCGTCATGATGGAATCAAAACAGTTGCATTTGAGCTTGCGGAAGCACACGGATGGGATGTGCCTGATGCTGTTGTTGTCCCTGCCGGGACTGGAGAGGTTGTTGCTGGTGTTGCGAAAGGATTTCGCGAGCTTACTGCCGCGGATATACTCAGTTCAATGCCAACGTTGTACGCCGCTCAACCATCTGGATGCGCACCGATTGTTGATGCTGCAACCGAAGGTGCTGTGGAAGTCGAACCGTGGGATAATCCAGACACAATCGTTGGTGAATTAGAAATTCCGGACCCAAACGGTGGAACTGCAGCCCTTGAGGCGATTGATGAGTGTGATGGAGAGATTATCGCTGTTGACGATGATGCAATTTTAGAAGCAGCAGTTGTTGCCGCTCAGCATGCTGGGCTTGAGATTGGAGCCGCTGGAGGGGCCGCTATTGCTGCTGTTGATAAACTCGCTGATCGTGGTGTCTTTGACCCGACGGACACTGTCATTGCTGTCAACACTGAGTCAGGGACAAAAACCGCTGATGTGTTGCGAAGTCATCTGATGGGTAAGGGTATATAGCGTATAGACAATCATATCTTACTGTTGATATATTAATAGCAACCGCCCATCTCGATTTGGTGAGTAATAACTATTGGTTTTTATCGTCACAGTTTTATTTTTGATGCATCTAAATCAGGTATGTTGAGCGATGCGATGGAGGATTATCTAAAAAGTATCTACCGACTGCAGGCTGAGAAGGGACCACCCGTGTCGACATCAGCAGTCGCAGATACGCTTGAAAAAACCCCAGCGACTGTCACAAGTATGTTTGAGACACTCACAGATCGTGAATTATTGATATATGAAAAGTATGAGGGGGTAGAATTGACAACAGAAGGTGAGACCGTCGCACTCGCAGTTATTCGGCGTCATCGATTATTAGAATCATATCTTGCTGATCAACTCGGATATAAGTGGAGTGAGGTCCATGGGGAGGCGGATGCACTGGAACATCATATTAGTGAGGTATTCGAACGCCGTGTTGCAGCGGCGCTTGACGACCCACAAGTTGACCCGCATGGTGACCCGATTCCGACTGCTGATTTGACACCACTGAGTGATGCTGCAAGTGGTCCGCTGTCTGCCTGCGAGGAGGGCGAGCATGTTGTCGTTGTTCGCGTTCGAGATCGTGACCCAACAGAACTAGAGTATCTGGACCGAGTTGGGATTAGACCTGGAACCGAATTGACGATTGTCGATGTCGCTCCATTTGGGATGATAACTGTTGCAATTGGAGAAAACGATATTGACTGTGGGCAGACAACGATGCAGACGGTATCATCATCTAACACATCTGCAACCGCAGATTCGACTGATCATCCATCAAACACTGAGCTGTTGTCCGCAGAACAACGTATATCTTCAGATGATAATTCCAATTCGCTAATATCAACTTCAATTGCTGAGTCAGATAATAAACCGAATGGCACAACAAACGTGTTGACACAGAGTCTTCCGGATGATGTTGCGGAGTCAGTTCGTATTCGTTCTCTTGATGAAACAGCTAACTCAAGCGGGATAGATTCATACGCAGAGACACATGAGCAGGGGAATGAACCCGAGTCTGATGAGGTGAGTAACGCATGAGCACATATCTTGAGATTCTTATTATTGCCTTCATTACACAGCTTGCTGTGCTCCCTGGTGAGAAGGTACAATTCATCATTGCTGGATTATCTACCAGATATGATCCGATTGTTGTTGTTGCTGCTGCTGGGTCAGCGTTCGCGGGATGGACAGCACTTGAGATTCTTTTTGGACAGGCACTGCAAGCGGTGCTTCCGCCGATTGCACTAAATGTTGTCACCGCATCGTTGTTCCTCTTATTTGCGATATTGCTGTATCGGTCAGCACCATCAAATAACAACACCAATCCGGATGTCTCAGATACAACAACAGCTGAGACAGATGGAGGACTCGCAGCACTTGAGATGGTTACCCTCCCCGGACCACTTAATCGTGTGAGTGGTTCATTTGGTGGATTTTTGCCGATATTCATTCTGATGGTGACCGGTGAATTTGGCGATAAGACACAGCTGGTGACGATTGGGCTGGCGGTCCAATACGGAGCAACATCCGCAATCTGGATTGGTGAGATGCTTGCAATTATTCCAATTAGTTTGGCGAACGCATATTTATTCCACTCATTTTCAGGACGTGTCAATATGCGAACTGCTTACCTTGGGTCAGCACTCCTGTTTGGCTTCTTTGGAATCGATGCCATCATGTCGATTTTATTTGATTTTTCGGTTTGGGAGACGATTATCGCCGAGATAACGACAGCTGTCTCCGCAGCTGTCTAACGTCAATTGACATTTGAGTGTATTATAATTGCAGACGCTGGACAGATATGGATCGAGATGTACAGACGGTTTAAGATGACTTGCTCAGGGTTTGACCCGGGATGGGTTCACTCTGTAAACGAGGAATTCGACATTGAGTGTGAACATCTATATTCATCGTTTGATGACCGAACAGGGCGTATCTGGTGATTCAGCGAATCAATTAATACTGTGACGATTGTTTTTTCGCAGTCCCATTCCAGATGATAATAACAATGATTGCACTTAGCATGACAGCACTGACTGGTGTCATCTTTGGACTTGCGCTTGCGGCACCACCAGGACCAATGAATGCTATCATCGCTGAGGAAAGTGTCGTTCGTGGATGGACCGCAGGCTTTCTTGCCGGATTGGGGGCGATGACAGCTGATATTATTTTCTTTGTTCTCGCAGCATTCGGTGTTATTACGATTGTTGAACGTGCACCGTTGCTTCGCGCAGGAATGATTACCCTTGGTGGAGTCTTGATGCTATATTTCGCATATGGGGCAGCTACGGAGATTCATTCGGCGTTCGGTATCAGCAATACCAATACAGGAACGCACACCCTAAAGGAAGATAACAGTGAAAGCGGGAGCAAAACCACACAGAAGAACACGAATCTAAATTCACACGTTGGGACTGGGTTCCGCAAAGCGTTCATCTTAGCACTTACAAACCCATATCAAATCCTATTTTGGCTTACGATTGGAGTTGGGCTCTTACAGTCAGGGACACTTGATATTCTTGCACAAACGCCATATATTGGCTCACTACTTACCGGATTAGTTATTGTTGAAACTGGGTCACCGACACTTATCATTGGGTTCTTTATTGGAATTATAATATGGATTACTGGATTTCCAGCAACGCTCATCAGGATAGGGCGTCGAGTTAATAAATTAGCTCCTGTTGTCGCTGGGGGAAGTGCAATTGTTCTTGCAGGCTTTGGCATGATTTTTATTCTGAGAGGTGTTCGAAAGGCGCTCATCATAATTTAGCTCATAACACACATCGAGCAGTCACGACAAGTCGTCTGATTGGATCGATCAAAATCAGATACTCAAGTCTTCAAACGGAGTTTTGACATTTTGATATTTGCTGGTTTTGGATTCCAATTTTATTATTCATCACCGAGATATGTAACAGGATTTTCCAGTGGGTAATCGGGAAAGTCTTTGAATCACCCCCTACAGAAATACATATGCTCAAAAAGACGACGTGGATTAAGCTCCCGCGAAATGTCCTCGTCGGTCATGATGTAATAGGTGACCTCGCCGCCGCGATTGAAGAATTATATCTTGATGGACGTCCGCTTATTGTGACAAGTCCGACTCCAGATCAGCTTATTGGCAACCGTGTCCGTTCACAGTTCGCAGACCCACAAACAGTTTCAGTCGATCATGCAAGTTTTGACGCTGTTGAGGCTGTTATTGACACTGCTAAAGCTACAGACGCCGGATATCTTATTGGACTTGGTGGTGGAAAACCAATTGATACCGCAAAAATGGCTTCAGACAGACTTGGATGTGGATTTGTCTCTGTCCCAACAGCAGCAAGTCACGATGGGATTGTCTCTGGACGGTCATCAATCCCAGAGGGTGACACCCGACATTCTGTCGCCGCAGATCCACCACTAGCGGTTGTTGCTGATACTGCTGTTCTAGCAGAAGCACCATGGGAACTCACAACGGCTGGTTGTGCTGATATTATCTCGAATTATACTGCTGTCAAGGATTGGCAACTCGCACACCGACTGCAAGATGTTGAGTATAGCGAATACGCCGGTGCGCTTTCACAGATGACCGCGGAGATGCTTGTAGATAATTCTGATGCAATAAAAAAGGGATTCGAAGAGTCTGCATGGCTTGTTGCGAAAGCGCTTGTCTCCTCCGGTGTAGCAATGTCGATTGCTGGATCCTCACGACCGGCCTCCGGTGCTGAACATCTCATTTCACATCAACTTGATCGACTTGTCCCTGATGCAGCATTACATGGTCATCAAGTTGGAGTAGCCTCAATTGTTACGGCATATCTTCATAGTGGTGAAAATGGTGAGTGGGAAGATATCCGCGCTGCCCTTGCGGATGTTGGTGCACCGACAACAGCAACAGAACTTGGGATTGATGAAGAGATATTCATTCAAGCGATAACATGCGCACATGCCATTCGAGATCGACATACAATCCTCGGCAATGGAGTGAGTGAAGCAGCTGCCCGCGAAGCAGCAGTATTCACTGATGTATGTTAATGCTACACAAATAAGGAGATTCTGCTCGATGATGTTTTCATAATAAATATTAATATATAAATAAAAATAAGTTGAGAGATATTTCATCGAAAGCAAATAAGATGTGAATGTATTATTACTGATCTCGACATATCATAATAAATGAAGAAGTATTCTCCGATTTTATGTGGTATATTCTACGAGCAGGATAATCACAAACCCGAAGAGGGAATATCCCTCCAAACTAATGGTTAGTATGGCTACTGCGAGCGCTGAAATGTCATTAAAGCGCCACCCGCTTGCGGCCACTATTATCCTTTCAGTCGTTGGATATGCAGTCGTTATTGGGACGTTCATTGGAATTGTTCCTGCACAGATTTATCCTGATCTCTCATTGACAGAGGTGAATCTCATTTCCGATGCGATTGCAGTTGTAAATGCAGTGAATGTAATTGTGATCCTTGCGGGATGGCGGTGGATTCGTCGTAATGAAGTTCGAAAACATGCAGCAGCGATGCTCACATCGTTTGGCTTAATCCTTATTTTTCTGGTCCTTTACCTCACAAAAATTGGCGGGGGCGGCACAAAAGAGTTCGTTGGACCGGCAGTTGCGTATTATCCATATCTTGGAATGTTGGCAATTCATATCCTTCTTTCAATCATTTCTGTCCCGGTCGTTCTATATGCGATTGTACTCGGCATTACACATACGCCACAGGAACTTCGTGAACAGACACCACACCGTCGCGTTGGACGTATCGCTGCCAGTGCATGGGTACTTTCTCTGACGCTTGGTGTCGTTGCATATGTTCTTCTGAATCACACATTCGGATGGGAATATATTGAGTCAGGAACCGCAGTGATACTGACGATGATCATGACTCTTGTGTGACTGATACAGAGTGTTTGATCCCACGCTGGAAGGCACATATTTAACCGCGATATGAACGACTGGTCACACGAAATCGTGTGCGAATTGTCATAAGAACGTACAATCTTTTTTCAGAAAAATGAGCGATATTCAATTGTGCGAGAAGTGCAACGTCTGCTGTCGATTCATACTCGTTGAGAATATCAAGCAGACATTGACCGTGATTAGCATCAAAACGCACATAGCCGGATGTCGAAGGTTTTTGTTGTCTGGCAGAAACCGAGTGATATGCGCGTGGCGTTTGTCTCATTATATGTCGACGATCAGCGGACAGAGGGGGCAACTCGTCGGATACGCCGTGTTGCGGAGGGGCTAGCCGCTCGCGGGCATGATATCACTGTTTGTTGCTCACGCTGGTGGCAGGGGTCTGTATCAACATTCACTAAAAATGATGTTGCATATATCGGACTCACAGAGGCGAAAACACCCAGAGCATTTGCGTTGAAATTACCGTTTGTACTTCGTCGAATTGCGCCGGATATCATTCATGCAACAAATAGCCCACCGTCACAGGTTATTGCTGCAGCAACTGCTGGGATAATGATTCAGACACCACTCGTCGTAGATTGGTGGCAAGTGGACGAAACAGACCATCCATGGGTCGTCAGACGAGCGGCACGTGCAGGATCACGCCACTTCACCCCCTCACAATTAATCAAAACTGACGTCCGGTCAGTTGGCGGCGATACCGATTCAATCATTCAACTTCCTGAATCAATCGATTTTGAATTAGTTCGAGATGCAGATATCCATGACCGTGCAGATATTGTTTATGCCCGCCGACTTGATGATGAGTCGAATATTGACTCATTTTTGTTAGCACTCGCAGAACTGCGAAACAAGCAATGGCGAACGGCGGTTATTGGCGATGGACCACAGCGGTCAGACGCTGAGGCAATGGCTCGTGATCTCCGAATTGATGATCGAATTACATTCTATGGCTCAATGGAACTCGAACAATTTGTTTCGACTCTCAAAGGCGCACATGTATTCGCACAGACGGCTTCAGTTGAGCCGTTCGCACGAGAACTACTCTGGGCACTTGCATGTGGGTGCGTTGGAGTTGTTGAGTATCAAGCGCGATCAAGTGCGCATGAGCTTCTCGAGGATTACGAACGAGGGACTCGGGTTACCGATCCTGAGGGTATCGCTGCTGAGATTGAATCTGCTGCAGAGATTAATTCATCAGTGATTGCTGAATCGTTCAGCAAGTATGACCACCGTGCAGTGTTGAAACAATACGAGGATCAGTATGTGGCTGCACAATCAGAATTTGGATGGTTTAGCTAAGCATATGCGCTCAGCTTTTTCACTCATATCGGTAGTCGATATAAATACAAAGCCGATAAGTCCTAAAAAATGATGTAGAAAAAAGTCCATACGTGAGGTCCCACATAAGTGGATATCACGTAGACGGCTAGATAATAAGTGCGCAGTTGGTGGATATTCAATTACTCTTCAATATCGTAATCACCACCATATTTGAGGAAAAAAAATCCAAGCCCGAGTGTTGCGACCATCGCTAAAGCAGTGGCAACACCAAGTGTCTTCGCCGAGCTCGGAACCGTTGGAACATTGGATGGTGCAGGCGTTGAGATGCTCTCAACAACCTCAATGCTTGCACCCATCCCTGCAGTCTTGTGTGGCTGACAGAAATATTCGTATGCACCAAGCGTCTCAAATGTGTGCGTATAGCTAAACCCAGCATTCTCGATTGGTTCATGTCCTTCCCAGTTTGCGCTATCAGGCTGACTTTCGACAACAATATTATGATTATCAGAGTCCCAAACAAACTCAACAGTTGTCCCCGGAGTAATCTGTAAAGACTCGGCTGTTCCTGGCTCAAATACTAATGAGCCACCTGGACCAACAGTCACTGTTGTACTACTTCCATCCGCTTGAGCAGTTGCAGTCCCGATTGCTCCTCCAGCAGCCGCGCTACCAACCGCGGTTGTCAGCAGTGCCCGTCGGGACAGCTCCATATTCTCCTCAGTCATACGCTTCCGTTAGCAATCGGATGTAGTGAATACTTTGATTCGTTTCGTTCAGCAATTTTATCCATCGTTTCGGAACCCTTTTTGGGATTGTCTCACATTTGCGGCTATGACAGACACTGAGAGTGAACTTAGACAGCAATTTCATGATGCATTCAGTGGTGCTGAGTTTCCTGTTGACAGTCAAATGGATCTCGTCCCAACGCTTCCAGATGGACCAAGGACAAAATTCCATGCTGATGAGGTAACACTCACCGCACTTGAGATGGCAGCTAAACTTGGTACACATCAGGACTTTCCATACGCAGACGTTGATTCACTTGTTGATGATATTATTGAGGGGCTTAAAGCTGAAGAAATGATATGATACTGATATTCTCTCAGGTAATGGTCGTAGGTTTTCTCCGCGGTTGTATATCATATCGGTATACTATCTTCGATCAAGCTGAGAGTCGGAAGTCGCACGCTTGAATATCGCTGATGACAAATAATATCACATGCGAGTTCGATCAGCACTGGGTGCGCTTGCTGCGGGTGTCGGAGGGCTCTCTGGAATAAACGCTGTCCTCAACCGATACGTAGATTCAATTGATCCAGCTTTGAGTGGCGAGCATAACACCTTGACGTGGAGCGGGATTGATATATCATACACTGAGGCAGGCGACCCAACAGATCATACACTCGTATTACTGCATGGGATCAATGCTGCAGGGTCAAATGGTGAATTTCGAAGGATATTCACAGCGCTTGCAGAGTCATATCACGTTGTTGCCCCAGACCTTCCAGGGTTTGGGACATCTGATCGCCCCCCACTTCGCTACTCAGACACATTCTATGAGGAGTTCGTACAGGCATTCCTCAGCGAGGATCGTTTCAACTCAGTCTCCGTCGTTGCATCCTCGCTCACGGGGGCGTATCTCGCCAGCATACATGAAGATATTGAGACTGATATCGAGAGTGTAGTGCTCATTTGTCCGACTGAGAAGGGCGGTCCAAATCGCATTGTTGCGCTTCGAGAGCTACTTCGAGCGCCGGTCATTGGAACAGCGCTATTCAATCTGCTCACTTCAAAGCCATCAATCCGCTATTTCAATGCAGATCATGGATACTACAACATTGAAAATGTCTCTGAGACATGGATGGAGTACGAATGGCAGACCGCTCATCAGCCAAACGCTCGGTACGCCCCAGCATCATTCATCAGTGGTTTTCTCAATGAATCAGAAGAATTGAAAACAACGCTTTCAGATATTGATGTCCCGGTAACGCTGCTGTGGGGACGTGAAGCTGATATAACGCCACTCCAGCGAGGGCGCGAACTCGCAAAGGACGCAGGCTGTCGATTAGTTGTTGTTGATGATGCCAAACTACTACCACATGTTGAGTTTCCAGATCAATGCGTTGAGACAATTCAATCAGCCGTCAGCCGACGATAGGTTCAGATGAGGATAAGAAGAATTAATGAGAGATCACAGTAGAGCCTCGATCTATCAGAACAGAAAGTACCGAACGAGAGAATAGATAGAATTCGCTGATGTGAAATCCTCCCCACCGTAAACGGGGCTTCCCACGGGCAAAGGCCCGCTGAATTGGGAAGTTACGTTTGCAATCCGACCCGCCGATGGGAGTGCCACGCCCCCGTTACTCCTATCCTGTGAAGGACTCGGAGGTACCTGATTGTTTTACGTCGGTTTGCTCGTCCGAAGGCTTACTTTTTGATGAGGCAGACACCAACTCAACTGCCAATTTTCGGATAGTCAATCACGATGGGGAACCATCGCAATGACAATCAAAGAACCGTAGTGTGGGCACTCACGCCTTTCGGTTTGGGTGTTCACTGCTCAAAGGCTGCGCTGTATCCATCGCTAAAGCAGGTGTTTAGTGCCTGTCCCACCAATAATAGGGTTCGCAAGCGGATCTGCCGTGGTTGATATTGGAGTTGGTATGTTTGCACAACTGCAGTCAACTCAGACAATTGAGTTCCACACCGGCTCGATAACGAAAAATACACTCTGATATGCCGCGTATAAAAGCATGAACGCAGATGCACCAACAGCTGCAATTGGGCGGCTGAGTTGTTTGCTTTTCGACCGTGCTTCGACAAGTCGAGACTCATACTCAAAGAAGTCTGCAAAGAGAACGCCAAGTGCGAGCACTGACATCACCATCCCACCATGAGGGTGTGGAATCATATATAAAAACGATACAAGCACAAGCCCCACTGTTGTTGCTGTATGTGGAAGCCATCGATTGAGTCCTTCATCATCGTCACTTGCTTTTGCCTGTTTAAGATGAAATCTATGCTGGACGATGCGCGTTAGAAGATTGAGAAGAGCAAGCCCCAGTGTGATGTACGCGAGAATCGGGGCAACCGCTGCTAACGCATCGAGAGGGATAATAAACTGGAGCGGATGCATATTCAGAGCGTATGCGGAGGGGGATTTAGAGTTTTTCTAATCAATATAGCCATCTGAATGACTGACCGGTGATGCACCCGGCATTATCTTCGCTGTCTGATTATTTTGTCTTTATCAAAATAATAACAAATATATAATAAATTCAGATAACACATGTCGTGATATGATCTGATTTATGACCACATATTGATTTCAGCAAAGTCTTGTATTAATTGATTGTCATATATGATATGTTCATGCAGTCAGTCAAATCAATCATAATCTGAACTGTACAGTATTGCGCATCACACACTGAATACTGGATAGTAAGTATTGTATCCGTATCAATGAATAACTTCAGAATCTCTTAGTTATCTAACAGTTGCTTCGATATTCCTGAACGTACTCAACTACCATCTTGAATTACCTCACGGGCTTGTCTGACGACTGGGATTAGTACCCAGAAAGTCAACGCGCCGATGATTGTGAACCAAAAGAAAGTATCCATCAACAGCACGCCCATTGTATCGAACATCGTCGCTGAGTCACTAAGCGATACAGGCGCAACGAGTTGTTGGCTGCTTTCAAAGCTCTCAGTTCGGTACCATCCTGCGAGTACCATCCATCCGAGTCCACCCGCAGTAAAGATTCCAAGCCCTTTGATGAACTCATCAGCCATTTGTATCCGATGATTCGCTGGCGTCCTCTTGAGACTTTCCCATTCCTTGAGCACGAAATCGAGTTCCGATCACATAGACACCTGCACCCAATCCAATACTCCCTAGTCCAATCACCGCAAAAAGGCTGCTAAGCACAGATTCTGGAATCGATATATTAAGGATGACAAGTATAAACCTGACGAGGTCACCGACTAAACTGACGTTCAATGTTGCCGCATCTAAAAATAGAAATCCAATCACAACACTCACCACTGCAAGCAGCGTCGAAAACACTGTAACAGTTTTATAAACTCGCATTGGAACGACGATATCACGTCTTTCAGACTCAGATTCTGTCGTCATGTCAGTAGTGTCAATGTCATTTTGTTCTGTGCGTGCTGTTAGAGAGTTGTCGTCCGTCATTGTCTCCTCATTGTTGTCACCAGAGAGGTAATAGATGATACCCTGAATGGCATATTTTCAATATACGTACACCAAAGAAAAATAATAATCCTGCGTTTAGAATGTGCTTCGTGTATATTCATGCTATTATCACTATGTCCTGCGACACCCGCGTTATACCGCTGCTTTTCCACCCATCGCAGGTCAATTAGCATTATATAATTGATTGGGCAGTGATGTGAAATCGCTTTTTATTTTGAACTTGTGATGATGTCTAGTTCAATAGTGTCACCCCCCACCGTCGAGGGCTGTCTCTTACCCATAAGTCCTAATGGAAGAGTAGACGAACCAAGATCGGTAGATGGGGCGTCGCTCACGGAATTGGAAGCCAGAACTCGATGAAGATGGGCAGCTGTGTGACATGGATGTTTCAGGATGGATTCAAACGGAGTTTCGATCAGCCGAGTTTGGAGACAAGCGCCTGAGTGACCGACTAGTACAACTTGGGGATGAACTCGGCATCGGCAGCTCGCCTGCCGAGTCCATCCCTGCTGCCTGCGGAGACTGGGCGTCCACAAAAGCTACATACCGATTTTGCGATAATGAGAATGTGGATCCCAACGAGATTCTCTCTGCTCACAAGCAGCAACAGCAATCAAGAGTGAGTCGGTCAGACGAACTCCTGATTATCTCCGATACCACCGAACTCGTGTTTCCGAGACATCCCTCCAAGGAGGGTCTCGGTGATATTGGCAACTCTGAGATGGATCTCGAAGGTATCAAGCTTCACTCCACGATCGGAATCAATCCACGGACCCATCGAATGACTGGGGTCATCGATCAGCAGCCGCTGATCGAGGACCAGCAGGCCGATGAGAAGTACGATGCCAACGGCAAAGCAGAGCCGATTCAACTTGACAGTGAACATGAGAAATGGAGCCGTGGCGACAGGCAAGCCAGAGACTGGCTTGCCGATGATATCCGCCCGCTATTTATCCATGACCGAGGTGCAGATTCATTCGCATTCTACGAGGAAGTCACCAGAAAGATGGAAAATGCTGGCTTTATCATCCGAGCGAGTCAAAACCGACGGATTTGGACTGATGATGGTGAACCTGGAAAACTCTTTGACTGGAGCAGCGACCTTGCCGAGCAAGGTCGCAAAACAATCGAGATTCAACAGGGAGGTGGGCGCGAAGCGAGAACGGCGGAGTTGTCGATAGCCACTGGAACATGTGAGTTGCGCGCGCCAAGGAATAATCCTGAACAAGAGGGTTCAATCGAGGTGAATGTCGTGAGAGTCGACGAGGTCGGTGAAAATGACGACCCGATTCAGTGGGTGTTGCTCACCACTGAATCGGTCGAAGAGTTTGAGGAAACGCTGACACTCATCGACTATTACGGCCTCCGCTGGCGAATTGAAGACTGGCATAAAGTGCTCAAGAGTGGCTGTAACATCGAAGAACGGCAACTGCAGACTTGGGAGCGGATGGAAGTGTTGTTGAGCATGTATTCAGTGATCGCGTGGAAGGTTCTGGAGCTACGAGAACTTGCTCGTGGTGATAGTTCAGTATCTCCGGCGGTCCTGCTGAGTGAGGCAGAGCGCACAATTCTGGAAACGAAATTTCCAGAATTGAGCGGTCAAGATGGGAAATCATACGCAGTGAGCGTGGCTAAACTCGGCGGTTATCTCGATCGTGGTTCAGATCCGCCACCAGGGTGGGAGACGATGTGGAAAGGACTCCAGAAGCTACGCATGTGGGCTGAAGGATACGAACTCGGTGCTGAATGAGCCGCGAAGCGGGCTCATTTAGCAGAACCCGCCGAAATAACGAGTTCAACTGAGCTTTTCAAGCGGCTTCATGGATACTTCTCTAATCTTGGGCAGATACTGATGGAAATTTGATTGATCTCTTCTTTTCATGCCTGATTTGGTTGAAATTACCCTCTAGTATTGAGTTATGGGTAAGAGACAGACCGTCGAGGGATGGTCGTAAATCGCGATGTGTCACACAGTCATTTCAAGAAGAGAATAGACATGATAATGCGACGATAGATATATGACAATAGAAATAATCATAAAATCAAAATCAGCAAGCAATAATTAGTATGCTATGCCGTGTAGTATAAGATGTGAGATATGAGCTTATTTTGGTGGACGAAGACGGTAATACCGTCGATTGAGATCGTATGAATAGCCTTCACGCATTGTCTTCAAAACAGCCCATGTCACGAATCCAGCAACGACTGGAAGGATGAACGTGAGATCAAATAATAAGTGGACATTCATCGGGATGAGATTCTTGGCAGAGTAGACGCTGATGGTGAATGCAAAAATGACACCGCCGACACCAACAGCAGCCCAGAAGGGCTGTTCGACGGGTCGACGAGCACTTCCCTTGTTCAAGAAGGGAACAATTGCAACAACACCAACGACCACTACATTCGCTAACACGCCGTATGTTCGATCGCTCATCAGCTTTTCGCCACCTAAGATTGCAAGTTCAGGGTTTAACGGACCAAGCTTCAACAAGCCAAATGACCAGTAGAGATACCAGTCAGGAAGGATAATTGCTGGAGTGCTTGATGGATTTGCTGGAGATCCAATGTGAGGCGGGAGAGTCGCCGATAAAAACAAGATCATCCCGGTAAAGAAACTCGCTATAGCAAGATTGCGAATGATCTCATGTGGCCATGTTGGAAACGCAAGTACGTCACGCTCGACATAATCGGATTCCTGTCGAAGGTCCTGATCCTCGCGACGAGCACGCTCAAAATATTCATATGTGAGGCGAGAAAGCCCTGTACTACGATTTTTTCGCTCGCTCCATGCCGGAGTTTCATCATCCGGCGCAACGATGCCGGTCCCGTCTGTTCGAATGTCTCGTTCTTGTGCGTCCGTGCTTGCGTCTGTGTCTGCGTCGGAACCTGTGTTCGTATTTGATGTGGTAGTATTGTCACTCATTAGCTTAATGTGGTTCTGCGATACCTTGTACCCAGACGATACCAATGTGAATAGCAATCAATGTTGTCACCACGAATGGGAGTAAGAATACGTGGATAATGTACATCCGTTGAAGTGTCGCTTGACCCAGTGAGAACCCACCGAATAGCAGCTGCGCAATCCACTCGCCCGCTAATGGGATTGAAAGTGACATTTCAACGCCAATCTGTCCTGCCCAGTATGCAAGCTGATCCCATGGAAGTAGATACCCAGTATACCCAAATACCATCGTCAGGCTAATTAGTACAATACCAATAAGCCAGTTCAGCTCACGAGGCTCCTTATATGCACCAGTGAAGTACACCCGCAGCATATGGAGGAACACGGCTGCAACCATGACCTGCGCAGACCAGCGATGGATAGATCGGAGCATAAATCCGAACTGAAGATCCTGCATAATAATCGCAATACTCTGATATGCAACGGTTCCAGCTGCCTCGCCACCAGCAGCCGCAGATGGACTATAATAAAACCCCAGTAATGCACCTGAAATCGCAGCAACAACGTATGCAAGTGTTGAGAAGAATCCTAACGTATACAACGGATACCAATACCAGAATTTATTATCAAGATTATACTGCTCGGTGTGGCTCTTCGGCATCTGGAGATTAACTCGGTAATAAAGAGTCTCCATTAACTCTAAATAATCGACAATGCGAAGCCGTTTATCAAGCCAGATGAGACTTGTCAGAAAGACTGACTCGATCGGTGTCAAATCTTTCTTTTTCATCCAGCTTTTATGATCGTATTCGTCTTTTTTTTCTAAACTCATTGATTATCGCTTGTAATATGGGTAAATAGCGTGTTTGATTTGATCCCATGCACCGTCGGCGAAGCCTGTCCCATCAACATCGTCCTCACGGATATAGAGATCTTCCCATTTCCGACGTCGCTTTTTTACAATAACGACGTCCGGAAGGAATTCTTTACGATACAGTGCAAGAATAAACGCAAGGTCAACAAATATGACAGCAAGAACTGCACCAAGGAACATGTTTCCAGTATCGGTCAGTCCCCATCCAGAGACAAGTCCATAGGTGAATAAGAATACAAATATAACCTCGACAACAGTTAATAGGACGATTGCAATCGCCGCTGCAGTACTTTCACGCGCCGGTTCATATCGATGGATATCCCCATATGTACTCCCGCTTGATGACATTGTTAATTCCTCCCAGTGCCAGTATGTGCGGACTCCCCATACTTCAATATATAGAATGTGAAAATAACTGTAACGACAATGGCTAAGATCGTTGCCGCACCAACCCAGTGTGCTTGGATTGGAACACCAAGTGAATGAAGTTCTTTTTTACCACCGCCGCCACCACCACCGGCATTCGGATTCTCAACGACCTCAATACTTGCAACCATTCCCGCTGTCTTGTGTGGTTGACAAAAATATTCATACGTGCCCAGGGTTTCGAATGTGTGGCTATATGTAAATCCAGCATTCTCAAGTGTCTCATGACCTTGCCAATCTGCCGCATCAGGTTGGCTTTCAACAGCGATATTATGATTATCGGAGTCCCAGACAAACTCGACAGTCGTGCCTGGAGCGATCTTCAACGGATCACTTGTTCCTGGCTCATACACTAACGACCCGTCTGGTCCAACAGTCACTGTCTTTGTTGGACCACCCGCTGCAGCATTGTCATCCGTTTCTCCAGTCTCTGTTCCGGTCCCAGTCACAGTTCCTGTGTCTGTCCCAGTCCCTGTCGTGCTAGTAGTGCCTGTGCCGCTCGGTGTTTCGGTCGTTGTGCCCATCTCCTGGGCTGACCCAACTCCAGCAGTTGCGGAGGCTGTCGCAGCAGCAGCAGGGACGCTTGCTGCCCGCATAAAATCCCGCCTCTTCATACATCCGGGGGTCGGGGAGGGGTCTGTTTAAAACCACCGAATCGGCAGTTTCCAACGGTGGGATTCACAAGGGAGTATCTAATGTATGCTAAATACTATCTAATATCACGCGAGTAAAGCCGGTGGACAACAGACAGGACGCACAGACATATGATCGACTGTGTGGTTGCTATCGATACCAGCACAAATCTATGAACTCTATTCACAGTCAGACTTCAAAGAGAGGCTCCCACCAGAATCTCCGATTGATAGAAGACACTGCTGTAAGTCAGATTATATTGAATCCGTGTGTTCCTCACTATCGGTATGTGAGTTTGCGTTTGGATTTACACCGATATTGGCGTCGGCAGTAGCGGTATCAGAGCTCATCGAAGTATTTGTATCGTCATTATTGGTATCAATATTGGATTTAGCTTCCTCTGTGTTTAATGCCGTTCTCCCATTCGATGCGACTTCAGGTTCAGGCGTTGTTTCAAGTGCCTGAAGTCGATTACGGTACTCCTCTACGCGGAATCGATCTGAAAGTCGAGCATTTGCGACGACAATGAACAAGAAGAATCCAATAAGCACAAAGATAACCGCTGTAACTGGCGCTGCGATTGTTTCTAATGTTGAAATAAAAAGCCATGCGCCGAGAAGTCCAACTCCAACAATCATTTGTGCGGCTGCGACAATTTGCAACATCAAATTACCGAATTCACCGCTTCCTTTGACAACATCCCGCGGTTCCGGTAGTGATGCATCTGCTGGCGGGTTCATTGTTTCATAACTATCCATTGAACAGAGTGCGACTGTTGGCTCAACATCACGGCGGATTGTTCCCTCCCCCTCAACAGACCCATCAGCAAACACCGTTGCATATCCGTTATCGGAGTATGCAACAACACGGTCTTGCCCACCCTCTTCAGTCCGTTCAACGATTCCAAACACCTCGCGGATTGCGACACGTGCCTTAAGTTCGGTCTCAACCCGATCCAGGAGCTCCTCGCCCACAATCCACGTATCTGGATCAAATGCTGCTTCCCACTCTTCGAGTGTCATCTCAGCCATATCCTCTGGACCAAAGTCCCCAAAATCATACGTTTCCTCGACTTCCGCGCGAAGTTCTGCAATCGCTTGCTCGTCTTCATTGGGGTGCTCATTCGCACTTCCATCCCTGCCTTGTGAACTGTCACCATCCTCATGTGTTCGTTGCTGTGCAGTATCTATCTGATCAGGAGAGCTATCGTCAGCGTCCTCGGCCGCTACTGCATCAGTATCGTCACTGATTGCTGTCTCATCATTCGAGGACTCCGTCATTATACGACCTATAGAACGGCCCCGTAGTTAGCGTGACGATTCAGCCGTGATTCACTATTATTTGTTGACATAAAAAGCCGAAGTCGATTATTTTAGGCGCTCTGCGCTCATGAGATAGCATATACAATGCTATCAGAGTCGACCATCGCACTTATCGCTGCATCGATGGTCACTGCAAGCCTTCCATTTTATTTATATGGTGCATGGATTATGATAGATGCCGAGACCGTCACCTGGGGTGTCCTCACATATCATCTGAAGTTTATTATTCCAGGTCTTATACTTAATACAATTCCTGTTGTAACGTGGATGATTCCGCGTCTACTCCAGCAGTTAGGTGGTGCTGTGGCACTTCATGCAGTATTAGGTCTTCAAGCATATGCGCTATTAGCCTTTGCACTCACCGGAATTGTCCGTATTCTCCAAGTCAAGCGAAACGCTGGATTCTATGATGATCCCGATCAACAAACCGAGCTAAATGATCTCCACCCGAACATGAGTGCTTGGCGTGGACGGCTTCGGGTCGGTGTCTTCGGCTATGTTGGATTGTGGTTTCTCGCATGGTCACTTGGACTTTATTTATATATGACAAAATATGTGCTCTAATTCAATACGATAGAGTCATTTTCGAGTTGAAATATTATCCCGCATCCTGACAGTTCACGTCGATCATCTATTGAAAAAGAGGACAGGAGATATTATTTCCATGGTGTATTTGAGGCAAGATCAATATCATGATCACATTTTGAGGATGGACAGACACTTTCAAGAATACAGTCTGTACAGTCAGGGTTTTGTGCTGTACAAGTTTCTCGTCCATGACTAATAAATAGATGTGTGAATTGCTGCCATTCGGACTCCGGGACAGATTCCATAAGGTCGGTCTCAATCTGTTTCGGTGTTTGTTCGTCTGTGAGTCCAAGTCGGCGGGTTATCCGCTGCACGTGTGTATCAACAACGATGCCCTCAACAACATCATGTCCATGCTGTAAGACCACATTTGCCGTTTTCCGTCCAACACCTGAGAGGGCAGTGAGTTCATCCATTGTATCAGGCACGTCACCATCATAATCCGAAGCAAGTGTCTCACCAATTGATTTGAGATAACCTGCTTTGTTATTGTGAAACGTAATTCCATAGATGTCTTCAGCAAGCTCATCAGTGTCGGCAGCGGCATAATCAGTTGCTGTTTCGTACTTTTCAAACAGATCAGCGGTAATGCTGTTAACTCGTTCGTCAGTACACTGTGCTGAAAGAACAACAGCAATCAGAAGTTCGAGTCGATTTGAAAACTGAAGTGAGATTGTTGAATCTGGATATCTCTCTGCAAGCCGACGTAGAACGGTATCCACTTGCTGTGTACGATCAGTACGCGGTTTTCCCATTAATTACTAATTATTGGTTGTTTATTCATCCGGTGCTCCAACGTAATCCTCGTTATTTTCTGACTCTATGCGAACGCACGTGCCGTATCGCCATCAGCATTCGATTCGGATTGGATTTTCTCCCATGCTTCAATGAAGTCACCCATTCCAATCTCCGTTCGATCCTCACGAATAGCGAACATTCCGGCTTCCGTGCAGATTGCCTTGATATCCGCTCCAGAAGCATCATCAGCCATCTCCGCCAACTGCTCAAACTCAACGTTATCGGAAACATTCATCTCACGGGTATGAATCTGGAAGATGATCTTCCGACCCTCAATTCCAGGCTTTGGAACCTCAATCAATCGGTCAAATCGACCTGGGCGGAGAATCGCTTCATCGAGCATATCAAATCTGTTCGTCGCTGCAATAATACGAACATCGCCCCGTTCATCAAACCCATCCATTTCTGAAAGTAACTGCATCATTGTTCGCTGAACCTCGGCATCTCCAGATGTCTTTGAATCTGTTCGCTTTGAGGCAATCGCATCAATCTCATCAATAAAAATAACTGCTGGTTCATTCTCACGGGCGACCTCAAAGAGATCACGAACAAGTTTTGCTCCCTCACCAATGAATTTATGAACTAACTCTGAACCAGCCATTTTGATGAAACTGGCATCCGTCTGGTTGGCAACAGCTTTCGCGAGCATGGTTTTCCCAGTTCCTGGTGGTCCATACAAAAGAACACCAGATGGTGGCTGAATACCAACCGTCTCGAACATTTCTGGCGATTTTAGTGGCATCTCGACGGTTTCGCGTACTTCTTGCATTTGTGTTTCCAGTCCACCGATATCATCATATCTGATAGACGGACTATGTTCGACCTGCATCACTCGTGCACGGACATCAGTCTCATCATCAAGCCGTTTCACGACAGAAAGCGAATTGTTGACCGCAACACGTGTATCTGGCTCTAATTCCGTTCGCATCTCGTCAGTGACCTCGGTAAGAGCCTCCTGATTATTGCCGTGTTGTTTGATTACAATGCCGTTATTCGTTATTTCTTGTACCGTTGCAACAAATAACGGCGATTGCTTGAGTTTCTTATTTTCATGTGTCAACCGTTCGAGTTTCTGTTGATATTTATTATTCTCTGCATTCGCGTCCAGCAGTTTATCTCGCATCTCCTCATTTTGTGACTCGAGGATGTCGAGACGCTCACGAAGCGCCTGAATCTTTTCCTGCTGCGACGCCGTCTCCTCATCATACGGGAGGTCGACGTCGTTCACAGTATCACTCATTACATAACGTATGGTGGGACCTCATAAGAGACTTCGGGTCGGTGCGAGTATAGTCGATATCTATACTCCGTGTTTTCGGGCGTCTCAAAGCCATTACTGACGATCAGTGAATAGGTGTTATCTTCTGAACGTGGTCATAAAGTATATTCATCGGCGTGACCGGCGATTGATATATGCAATCAATCACTTCTCACTTTACTTCGAAGAGATCCCACCACTGTGAGTGGCAGGAATGGCTCTCATTTATGAATAATTCAGAATGCTGGCAATTGTGTTTTGACGGAAACATTCGTGATCGGTATCGACAGATCCTATCTATAGCTATTGGTGTATTCAGCCGATTATGATTAGATGTATGAATCGGTCATTCATTGTGGGGCTTCTTGTTGGTCTTATACTCATCTCAGCAGTTGGACCGGCAATTGCCCTTGCACAAATTGACCCGACAGGACAGGTCCTTGGTCGTCCAAGTATTTCGGTAAGTTCTGTTCAGCAGACGGTGAGTGCTGGAACGGAGGCGGAGGTGCAATTTACACTGACTAATCGCGGACGGATTGACAAAGGGGGACCGGATGAATATGAGACGCGTGTGACTACCGCGCGAGCACTTACAGTTGAATTTGCAGATGAAAAAACGCCGATTGAAATTGATACTGGAACAATTTCTGTTGGGAATGTGGAGACAGGAACGACTCAGACACCGCCAATTACAGTGACAATTCCAGAGGGGATTCCTCCAGGGGACTACGAGATACCGCTTGAGTATGAGTACGCATACACACGGATAGCTTCATACAACACAGAGAATGTCGAATATAATGATTTTACTGAGCGAGCGTCAACAAGTGTTGAGATCACCGTTCGTGAAGAGGCGCAATTCAAAGTGACCGGGCAAAACGCAGTCGGGCAAATTGGTGATGACCGAACAATTAGGCTTACTTTAATGAACACCGGGAGTCGCACAGCTTTCGATGCAAGTGTCACAGCAACATCGAAAAGTGACGAACTTACCTTTGGAAGCGATTCTGAATCATCAACTGCATACGCTGGACAGGAATGGGAGCCGGGCGAACGACGAACAATAACCTATCGAGCGCACATTGCTGACACCGCCGCACTACGAAATTACACGCTTGATCTTGATGTTGGATATACCGATCGAAACGGGATTGAGCAGACATCAACAGCGCTCAGTGCTGGTGTTGCCACAATACCAGAGCAAACGTTCGCGGTTAATTCAGTTGATACAGCACTCCGGGTTGGAACTGAAGGAACATTGACAGCGATAATTGAAAACACCGGTCCACAGCCAGTATTTAATCCAGTGTCAATTATCTCAGTCAATAATCAGAATATTGATATTACGACCAGCGAATATGCGCTTTCGACACTCCGCCCAGGTGAAACAGCGCAAGTGCAGTATGATATTGATATAAGTGAGGCAGCAACAGCAACCCCTCAGCAATTTTCACTGACTGTCCAGTATAATACAGAACGTGGGAGTCGTCGAACAAGTGATATGCTACAAGCAACAGCAGCGGTGCGTGAACAGCGTGATCGGTTTATTATTCAAGCGACCGAGGAAACGGTCACTGCCGGGGGACAGACAGAATTTAAATTACAAGTGACTAATAATGGTGAGCAACCGCTTGAGAGTATTGAAGCGAAAGCGTTCTTAGATGCACCATTGGCAAGCAGTAATGATGAGGCATTTATTGCTGCACTTGACTCAGGTGAAACAACGACAATTGTGATGCCATTGAGTGCTGATAGTGGTGCTCTTGAATCGAAGACATATCCATTTGCGGTTGATTTTCAGTATGATCTCCCAAGCGGAGAAACAAAGATTTCGAAAACATACAAGGTACCAGTCAATATTCAACAGCCAGCAGATCAGGGTGGATTATCATTGCCATTGTCAGCGCCGATTATTGGTGGGAGTATTTTGATTATCATCATTGGCAGTGCTGTGTGGTATCGTCGAGGGTGATTCAGTAGTGTATCGTCTCTTTCACTCATCACTGCAAAGCGAGCGGAGAAATAGGGACGGATACAACGATCGAAAAAGTGTATACACAAATCGAGTCCGAATGCAGGATCGATGGAATCAGTTGAATGATTGATTATCAGTCACTTATTGACCAGGTTGATGAGTGGATTATTAATCGAGATAAAACAGTCATTCTCATTTTTATTCTTATTACTGCCGTGCTTGCTGTTGGATTTGGAATGACAGCAACGGACTCAGGCACCTCACAGTTTAGTGAGGGTGTTCCAGCACAAGAGGCATTTGAGGATGTCAATGATAACTTCGAGCGTGAGCCGTTTGGAACCGGAACAGGCACAACAACGTTGATTCAGCGAGATCGAAATGTTCTCACAAAATCAGCAGTACTTGCGATGTTACGGGCGCAGCATCGGATACAGCGTGATACCTCACAGAACGTCGTCAGTACAAATAGTGTCGCACAGACGATCGCAACAGAAATTGACCCAACAGCAACAACACTTTCAGCACAGATTGATGCAGTTGAGCGAACACCACAGTCAGGCGTCCGAACCGTTACACGGACGATTGTGCGGACACAACCAAGCGTTAGGTCACGTCTCAGTGACGATCTAAACGAGCGCGACCCATCTGCATCAGCGACAATCGCAACCATCACGCATCAGGTTGCAGGAACAAGTGATGACGCTGGGACGCAGAGTGGGTCACCGTTGACATCACTGCAACGTGAGGCAACATTCATTGTTGGGTCAACTGGTGGTGATATTACCGTCTTTGGAAGTGGAATCATTTCTGGGGAGTTAGGGGGCGTAATAACTGACTCATTGATAATCGTCGTTCCAGCGGCAGTCATTCTTATCTTTATATTCTTGATTATCGCGTATCGTGACCCGATTGATTTGATCATTGGATTAGTGTCTCTTGCAATGACGATAGCATGGACATTTGGGTTCATGGGTTGGGCACGAATTGAGTTCACACAGATACTTATTGCAATTCCACCACTTCTGCTGGCTGTTGGGATTGATTTTGGAATCCATGCGGTAAATCGATATCGCGAAGAACGAGTGACTGGTGAAGACATCTCATCATCAATGCGGACAACGACGGATCAGTTACTTCCTGCGTTTAGTATCGTCACTGGGACAACAGTACTTGGATTTGCAGCGAATGGTGTAAGTGATCTTGCTCCCGTTCGCGAGTTTGGTCTGGTTGCTGCTGTTGGAATTATCTTCACGCTTCTTATTTTCGGAATATTCCTTCCAGCATTCAAACATCTCCTCGACCGAAAACGAGTAGAATATTCCATTCCATCATTCGGAACAACACCAATCGGAAGAGCAGGATCAGTTGGTGGTCGGGTGCTTGGGGTTGGCGTCGTTATTGCAAGACGGAGTCCGTATATTTTTCTTTTAGCAATACTGATATTAACAGCAGCACTCGGCGGATATGGCACAGGGGTTGAAACACGATTTACGACAGACGACTTTCTTCCACCAGAGGAAACGCCGGGATATCTTGAAGAACTACCAGAGCCGTTTGCGCCTGGTGAGTACACTGTGACTAAAACGACAAATTATCTTGAGAATACGTTCGAAAGCAGTGAGGATGATACAGTGACAGTGTATGTTGAGGGATCGATGCGACAAGGGTCAACACTTGAGATCCTTCATAAAACAAATCAGGATCCACCTGACTCGTTTGTAACAGCAGAACGGGAATCGCAACCGCAGAGCATTCTCACCGTTATTGATCAATATGAACGAGAGTCAGCGTCATTTCGCCGTCTTATCTCCGCCAAGGATCAGAATGGGAATGGGATTCCAGACCACGATCTTGGTATCGTCTATGATCAGTTATTTGCGTCATCCTATGGTGATCAAGCACGATTATATCTTACTGATGATTATACCGCTACCCGTCTTATCTATTCAGTAAAAGCTGAGAAGTCACAGGCTGCAATTACAGCCGATACGCGTCAACTCGCTACCGAAATACGGATGGAGTCAACCGCAACAGGGAGTGTTGTCGTACGGAAAGCAGTTTCAGATGTAATTGCAGAATCCGCATATACGAGCCTTGTCATTGCTGTACTCACAGCCGCAGTATTTCTTGTGGCAATCTATTGGCTGCTTGAAAACCGACCAGGATTGGGGATTGCAAACATATTACCGGTTCTATTGACGATTGCAGGGCTGGCGAGTACAATGCGATATCTTGATATCCCGTTCAATGTTCTGACTGGGACGACACTCTCGGTCGGAATTGGGCTGGGAATTGATTACTCTGCTCACCTTGTTCATCGATTCACAGAGGAGTATCGTGGGGAAGTTGATCGATTTGAAGCACTGAGCGTAAGTGTGAGAGGAACCGGTGGTGCGCTCGCCGGAAGCATGCTGACAACAACCTCTGGAACTGGTGTGCTTATACTTGCAATAACCCCAATCCTCGGTCAGTTCGGGTTATTGATTGCCCTCAGCGTGCTCTATTCGTTTATTGCATCGATATTTGTGCTTCCTGCTGCACTAATTGGATGGACTGATATCCGTCGGCAATTGTGGATTGATAAATAATATTATCGGTGAAATAATTTTTCCTAGTAATATATTGATACAGTAAATATTATCACTCTACATGTTTAATCAAGCATACGATGAGTACAACAGAGGCACTCGCGGGTGAGGAAACATCAAGTGACCGTTGGGATCCCGTTCGTGAGATGCCCCCGAGTGCGAAGTTGGTTGCAAAGGTGCTTGACTATAACGAGCAGCTGACACAAAGTCAGCTGGCTGAAGAGACGCTATTACCACCGCGAACAGTTCGTTACGCATTATCGCGACTTGAGGATGCAGACGTTATTGAAGCGCGGATCTCATTTACAGACGCACGAAAGCGATTGTATACGCTCGCGATTTAAGAAGCAATATCGGGCGAAACGCGAGGGCAGCCAGCTTATTTTATTCTCGTGTCTGTGCATTACCCGCGAACAACAGCGATAGCTATTAACCTTGACGTGTGTAATAATGTGTATACAATGCAATATTATCTAGGGAAAAAATGGCGGGCAATTTTATTGATCACAATCATGGTTGTAGCTGCGTTCGCCGCCGGGTCGGGTGGTGTCGCAGCCGAGCAATATAATGACTTTTCCGAACCGGAGCTTACACCGACAATTCAGCAACAGAATGTCGTCGCAGCGGGTGAAATGAAGAGCTTCGATCTGTTGATACAGAACCGGCATACTGGCATCACCAGTATGGATCGTCAAATCGGTGATATTGCACAAGTTGTTCAAACGCATCGGATCCAAGTCGGATCTGCAACAGCGGTCACAGCCAGTGTTGATGCTGGTGACACACCGCTTGACATTCGAACAGCACAACAAAGTCTGGGAACGATCGCTGCTGGTGATGCCCGAAAGATGGGACTAACAATCGAGGTGGACCAACATGCACAACCTGGAGTGTATCAACTCCCAGTCAAGATTACATATGGCTATATAAATAGTATTAATGTTGACAAAAATGACTATTTCATTAATCGGAATACACAGACGGTGAAAGAGCACATTACTGTCCGTGTTGAGAAATCTGTCCGACTTGGCGTGCGTGATGTCACGGGGGCGGACCTGTACAAAGACGCTGACGGGACAATGACTGTGAGAGTACAGAATACAGGAAGTGAGATCGCCCAAAATGCCGAACTCTCGATTGTGCAATCAGAGTACTTTAATCCAAAGAGTAACGCCGTCTCGGTTGGTGAATTAAAGCCTGATGAGACGGCGACGGCAGAATTCCAAGTTGGTGTAGAAAATGTTGATGCTGCCGGGGCGTATGGTGTGAATTTTCAGTTACGATATGAAGATGAAAATGGAAATCCAGAGCAGTCGCTCACCCGAACTGGCAGTGTAGCGGTCTCAAATGGACCACAGTATAAACTCTCGACTGAAGCAAGGGCGATGTATGTCGATTCGATTGGTTCTGTGGCTGTGACAGTGACAAATACAGGTGAACGAACAGCACCGAATGCACGAGCGAAATTGAGTCCAATTGAACCGTTTGCCCTTGTATCAACAAGCGCGAGTCTTGGAACACTCAATCCCGGTGAATCAGCGACTGCGAGATTTAAACTTGAGGTGTCAGATCGTGCGATTCCACAAGAGTATCCACTGACAGTTCGTATCATTCATGATGACACATATGGAAATGATGTAACGAGTGATCCACTATCGGTTGATGTGCCTGTTGGTCCTGAGAAATCTTTCGCGGTCACAAACACCGCAGCAGTAACAGCCGGACAAACGGAAACACTCCGATTCACGATTAAAAACACTGGTGAAGGGGAATTCCGAGATGCCGTTGTCCGTGTCAATGCCAATTCACCATTTGAAACTGATGATGACACAACGTATATTGGGATGCTCAAGCCTGGTGAAACAACAACCGTGAGTTATACAGTCAGTGCTGATGGGTCTGCCGCAGCAAAGACATATTCACTTGATACAAGTATCAAATATGACAATGCATTCGGCGAAACAGTCGTGAGTGACATTCAGTCGGCACCAATCACGATTACCGCTAGTGACGGAGGGCTACCAGTTCCAGGTATCGTCATTGCGGGCGTCGTTATTCCGATTGCACTTGTTGCCGGTGTTGTATATCAAACGAAACCGTTCTCACGCCTTCGATAACCGCAATGACAACACGATTTGGTGAACGGGTCCGTGATGGACTTGAAGCGACAGGACGGTATGCTGCTAGTAATCAGCGGCAGGTATTCGCTGTTGTTGCTGTTACTGCAATCATATCACTTGGTGTTGGATTCAGTGCTGTACAAATGAGTATGGGGATGACCCTGTACATCAATGATGACTCTCAAACAGCCAATAATTGGGAGTCACTAAAGGATACATACAATACAGGAAACAATATTTTCGTTATTGTCGAATCAGATCAGTTGTATGATCCTGAGACAATTCGGGCAATTGATAGACTTGACCAGCAGTATGGATCGAATGTCGACTCAATAGAGAGCGTTACTTCACTCGCAGATATTGTCAGGCGAGGCGCTGATGGTGAAATACCTGAAACAAAAGCGGGCGTTCGGAGTGCCATTGCACGAGTTGAACAGCGTGGACCAGTAGCTGACGAGATGGTTAATCGACTTACACCGGAGGCAGGGACGACAATCATCCTCGCAAGTTACGGCGATGTCGATCGATACGACCGCGGGGCATTTTTACCTGAGCGTGGTGCTGATGTCGTATATTCATCAGTCAAATCAGAGACGGCGTTTGCAGCGATGCCGCCAGGGATGTCAACGACAATTACGGGGCAACCTGTCTTCGAAAACGCAGCGTTTGGACTGATGCTTCCAGAGATGATTGCGCTCTTTGGAGGCGCATTTTCGCTCATCTTCATTGTGGTATATCTTGTGATGCGTGAGACTGTCGAGAAAGGGTGGCATGTCATACTCCCACTTGGAACAGCAATGACTGCATTACTGTATATGATGGGGGCAATGGGCATCTTGGGATATGATTTCAATGCAATCATGCTCGGTGTGATGCCAATTGCACTTGGATTAGGGATTGACTATAGTCTCCAGATTCACTCACGATATGTTGAGGAAAGGCGAGCAGGTAACAACTCGCTTGATGCAATCGGGATCGCAACACGAACGACCGGTCGAGCGTTACTGATTGCAATGGGGACAACTGTAGTTGGATTAGGATCACTTCTTGTCTCAGCGGTCCCACCAGTCCGGCAATTTGGTGTAACGAGTGCTGTTGCTGTGCTTGCAGCAATGATTCTCGCGGTCACAATGCTTCCAGCACTGCTTGTCCGGTTTGACCGTGATGGACATGTGGCGACCGAAACGACCAGTAAGTCGAGTGACGATTGGCTTCAAGCAGTTCTCCATCGATTTACGTCGAGCGTTACTGGTGGGCATCCACTTATTACGCTTGGAATTGCGATCTTGCTCGTTTCTGGTGGTGTCTATGCATATCCGCAAGTCGAGCCAAAACAGGAGATGATGGACTTCTGGCCGCAGGACCTCGCTGAGAAGAATGATATGGAGGAACTCTCTGAAACAGTTGAAAGTCCGAAGGTAGTGTATGTCATGATCGATACAGATCAGGCATATACCCCAGAAACGTTCCGTGATATTGCCACATATCAACGACTTATGATTGCGAATGAGCAGGTGAATGCAGTCCAATCACCCGTGACAAGTGTTCAAATGGCAACAGATGGATCAATCCCGCAAACGCAGACAGGGCTGACCCAGACGATTGAGCGTCTGCACAACACCGATGGGATGACCGATGTGCGAGATCCGGATGAGACACCATCGACGATCGTGCTCTCATTTTATGTCGACGATATTGAGGGCGAAAGTGTCCGTTCACTCATCACTGCCTTTGAAACTAATGCAGCATTATCATTAACGACTGCTGAGGATGTTCGGATTACAGGTAAGCCAGTGTTAAATCGAAATGTCATTGAGAACGTAACCGCTGGTCTCACACCGATGACACTTCTTTCCTTTGGGCTTGGGTTGTCATTCCTTGCGTTTGCGTTCCTCTCGATACGAATTGCTGCTGCGCTTGTTCTAAGTGTCGCTGCAAGCGCTGCTGTGCTCGTAACAGGAGCGATGTATGTGTTCGGGATTCCATGGAATCCATTGACGATAACGATGTCATCACTGACTCTCGGGATTGGTGTTGATTATGGGATCCATCTCTTCGAGCGATTTGAGTATGAGGTCGAAACACAGGGTCAAACACAGCGTGGAGCTGCTGCAACTGCTGTTGCGAAGCTATCGCGTCCAATTATCGGGTCCAGCTTTACAACAATATTTGGCTTCGGTGTATTGATGATCTCACGGTTCCCAGTCCTCGCAAACTTTGGACGAACAACCGTTCTTGCGATTTCGTTTGCCCTTTTGACTGCGTTTACGGTGCTTCCTGCGGTGTTAACTGTGGCTCCCATCCTTGGGTCACCGCCAGAATCAAATCCAATTGACACGGATATCAACCAGCACACAGACACTGATACGCCATCAACAAATGATCCAACAACAAGCGATTAATCACACATATAATAAATGCGTATATTCATCTTGACATCCTCCAGCATCTGAGAATACGAGTATTCTCCGTTGTTTTTATAACTGAAAATTGAGATTTATTGGACACCACGCATGTATCCGGCACAACCGCAAGCGTAAGTGCAATCCTGGGAGATTGATAAGAAAGTTGGTATTTCTAACGTGTGAGACCGCGGTTATCAATCGCCACTGACTTTTGCCTCGATTTCGTCAACAATTTCTGGGTTTCTGAGTGTTGTTGTGTCTCCCAATTCTTCACCGTTTGCAATCTCCTCAAGAAGGCGTCGCATAATTTTGCCTGATCGCGTCTTTGGCAGCTCCTCGGTAAATATAACTTGTTCTGGTCGTGCAATCGGACCGATTCCATCTTCAACGCCTTTGATGATTGATTCTCTTAGGTCCTCATCTTCAGCATATCCGTCTTCAGTGATGACATATGCATATACAGCCTCACCTTTCAGATCATGATCACCGCCAACGACTGCTGCTTCTGCAACACCATTCACACCGACGATTGCTGACTCAATCTCCATGGTTCCGAGCCGATGTCCTGATACATTGAGTACATCATCAACCCGCCCCAATATTGTTATATAGCCGTCATCGTCGATCTTGGCGCCATCTTCCGGGAAATATACCCATTCATCGGTATCTGGGTCGGAATACTCCTCCCAGTATTCATCAATGAACCGTTCATCATTCTGATACAGCGTTCGAAGCATCCCCGGCCATGGTTTATTCACCGTAAGATATCCTGCCCGACCTGCATCGACGTCCTCACCGGCGGTATCAACAATTGTCGCATCGATTCCTGGCGAGGGTGGACCGGCAGAACCTGGTTTCATTGTCCCAATGCCCGGGAGAGTCGTAACCATCATTCCGCCTGTTTCTGTCTGCCACCATGTATCGACAATCGGGCAAGACTCATCACCGATGTGGGTATAATACCACTTCCATGCGCGTGGATTAATCGGTTCGCCAACAGTTCCAAGCAGCCGAAGACTCGATAAATCATGAGAGTCAGGATATTCCGTACCCCACTTCATGAAGGCTCGGATTGCTGTTGGAGCCGTATAGAACACATCAACGGCGTATTTTTCAATAATATCCCAGAGTCGATCCCGCTCGGGGTAATCCGGTGTTCCCTCATACATGACCGTTGTCGTGCCCAATGCGAGTGGACCGTAAACAATATATGAATGTCCGGTAATCCAGCCAATGTCAGCTGAGCACCAGTAGGTGTCACCAGGTTCAAGATCTAACACTGATTGTGCTGTCCAGGCGGTGTAAGCAAGATAACCGCCAGTTGTGTGTTTAACACCTTTTGGTTCGCCAGTTGTACCAGAAGTGTACATCAAAAACAGCATATCCTCAGCGTTTCGCTCAACGGGTGCAACTCGGTCACCGCGGTGTGCATCCATGAGTGAGTCCCAGTCATACTGCGTTTCACTCAGTTCATGACCGAATCCGTCATCGCCAAGACGGTCCACAACAACGCTTGCGGCGACATCGTGCTCGACATTATCAAGTCCTTCTTGTGCTTTCTGGAAGTGATCAAGTGCATCACCGCGTCGATAATACCCATCGGCGGTGATGAGATATTCAGAGTCGGCAGAATTCATCCGCGTTGCAAGCGCATCTGCGGAGAATCCAGCAAACACAACTGAGTGTGGGGCACCGATGCGTGCACATGCAAGCATTGCAATCGGAAGCTCAGGAATCATTGGCATATACATCGTGACAACATCGTTTTCTTTCACCCCAAGTTCCTGCAGTGTGGCAGCAAATTCATTTACTTCACGATACAGATCTTGATATGTATACGTGCGAGTGTTACCGTGTTCACCTTCCCACTTGATTGCAACCCGGTTTTTATTGCCGTCTTCGACATGCCGGTCAACGCAATTATATGCGGCGTTCAGATTACCATCAGCGAACCATTCGTAGAACGGCTCATCTGAGTCATCAAGAACAGTCGAGTATTCACTGTCCCAAGAAAGCAGATCAGCCGCGCGAGTCCAACACTCAGGCCAATTTTCAGAGAACTCATCATAAATGGCCTCGTCTGTGACGTTTGCCTGATCGACAAACGACGCCGGCGGATCAAAGCTTTCCTGCTCAGCAAGGCGTGCCTCGAGTTCGACATCGTCATCTGTCATAATCTATTCTAACTATTTTATGCATCAGGTATAAATCTGAAGGAATCATTCTGCATATCTGACATAGTGTCGTATGTAGCCAATAAATAACTCAGCTAGTCAGCTAGTCAGCTACCTCAGGGTCAAGCCCCAAAGTACCCGTTTTGATTCTTAATAAAAATACCTATAAGCAAATTCTAATATCGTGAGAAGTTGCGCCCCACTGCACTGATATATTGTGGATACTAATCGTTTGACTAGCTATCAAGTATTGGTTTAGTCTCAACAGTTATTTTATCCAAAATTTTCAATTTTCGCTTCGTCAGGATTTATCGAGGCAGATTCAAGCGCATCAGTTGCTGCCTCAATGAATCCTTCAAATCCATACACAAATGTTTGTTCTGTCGATACCCCAGTAATGATATCAGCAACCGCATCATCAAATTCCGGGGGGACGATTCCTGATTGACTATCAGATGCAGTGGTGAAGATTGTAACATTATTTCCCGCGTCTGCAAGCGCATTCAATCGTGGTCGATGCGCTGGAGTCGCCGTCTCAGAGACATAAACAATTGCAACCTCATTTCCAGCAGCATCCGCTGCATCGCCAATGCCAACCGCAGGACCGATTCCAGGTCCGCCAGCAAGCACAACAGCGCGGTCTGAATCCTCATAATAGTGCTGTCCAAATGGTCCAGCGATCGAGAGTTTTGACCCAGATTCGATATCAGCGAGATACTGACTGAACGGTCCTGCATCTGATGGGTCGATGCCAACGGTGATTTCGATAGTTTCCTCGACATCTGGTGATGAAATTGTATAAAACCGCGCATATTCTTCATCGTCGATGGTCGCTGTAACCCGAAGGAATTGTCCTGGTTTTGCAGTGAACGCTGGGGGTGACTGCATAGTAATCGTGACTGTCTGCGGACCAACGGATTGAGCTTCTTTGACAGTGACTGTTGCGTCCATACTAGATTGTCTATCCCTGATAAAAAGGGTCTTACCTTCTCAATTAACATTACTAGTGCTTGGTCGCGCATCTCCCAGTACACGATCTTGGTGATATTATAATATTTTATCAAAAATAAATTTACTTGATAGTATAATTTTTTATTGGACTCCGAAGTAATCCTAATTTATTTGATTCGATTATCAGTATTTATTGAGTAAGGTGGTGGGTTTTCAGAAGGTTTTTCTCTCGGTCTGACTTAGATTTTATCAATATGCCCGCGGACTTTAATTGGGCCATCGGCGGCGAAGCCGGCGATGGCATCGACTCGACGGGGAAGATCTTCGCTCAGGCACTCTCACGTGCGGGACGGCACGTGTTCACCTCGAAGGACTTCGCCTCCCGTATCCGTGGGGGCTATACGGCCTATAAGGTACGGACAGCCGTCGATCCAGTGCAGAGCGTCGTGGACAGACTAGATGTGCTGATTGCATTGACGCCACGCACTATCAAGGAAAATCATGATGAACTTCACGAAGGGTCTGTCATCATCTATGATGGTGAGCGGACAACAATGGAAAACGTTGAGATTCCAGATGGAATGGTCGGTCTTGACGTCCCATTAAAACGATTAGCTGAAGAAGCCGGTGGTGCGATTATGCGTAACGTCGTTGCGTTGGGTGCCGCATGTGCGGTCGCAGACTTTCCGATTGAAAATCTTGATAGCGCGCTTGAGAAGCGCTTTGGATCGAAGGGTCAGTCACTCGTCGAGAATAATAAGGAGGCTGCACGAAGTGGGCGCGATTATGTCGGTTCAGAGTATCACAACGAATTTGACTATAGTCTTGAGACGACAGATGCTGACTACGTGTTATTAAATGGTGACGAAGCAATTGGAATGGGAGCCATTGCTGCAGGATGTAAGTTCTATGCCGGGTACCCAATTACGCCAGCAACAAATGTAATGGAGTATCTAACAGGTCGAATTGAACAGTTTGGGGGACACGTTCTCCAAGCGGAAGATGAACTTTCGGCTATCAATATTGCATTGGGTGCCGCACGCGCCGGTGCACGAGCAATGACAGCGACATCAGGTCCGGGAATTGATTTGATGACAGAAACGTTTGGTCTTATTGGAACCTCTGAAACGCCACTTGTCATCGCCGACGTGATGCGGTCGGGCCCTTCAACTGGAATGCCAACTAAACAAGAGCAGGGAGATCTGAATATGCTGCTGTACGGTGGGCATGGCGAGATTCCTCGGTTTGTTGTTGCGCCGACAACAATCGCCGAGTGCTTTTGGAAGACAGTCGAAGCGTTCAATCTTGCTGAAAAATATCAAACACCGGTATACCTCGCGGCTGACCTTGCAATGGCGGTGACAGAACGGACATTCTCACCGGAAACATTCGATATGGACGACGTTGAGATTGAGCGTGGAAAGGTTGTTGATGAATCAACAATCGACCAGTGGCAGAATGAGAAGTCACAATTCCAACCACACGCACTCACTGATGATGGAATCTCGCCACGGGCGTTTCCTGGAACAACTGGCGGCGCACATATGTCAACAGGGCTTGAGCATGATGAACTCGGTCGGCGGACTGAAGACACAGATATGCGAGTTGAACAGGTGGATAAGCGGACACGGAAAGTCGAAACAGCACGTCGTGAAGAGGACCTGACACCTCGATCGTTTGGGAGTGAAGATGCCCCGAATCTCGTGATCTCATGGGGATCAAATGAGGGAGCAATGGTTGAAGCGATGAGTATTCTTGATGAGCGGGGTATTGACGTCCACTTCCTTTCAGTTCCGTATCTATTCCCACGGTATAATCTCACAGAAGCGATTGATGAAGCTGAGACGGTGATCGCTGTGGAGTGTAATGCAACCGGACAGTTTGCTAACGTGATTGAGCACGATGCACTTTCACGTGTTAATCGTGTGAATAAATACGATGGCGTACGATTTAAAGCAGACGAGCTTGCAAGCAAGATTGAACAGACAATCGATACTGCGAGTAGTGCGGGAACAAATGAAGAAACAGAAACAACGGAGATAACTCAATGAGCTCAGACGTTCGTTTCACTGATTTTAAATCGGATAAACAACCGACATGGTGTCCCGGCTGTGGTGATTTCGGGACGATGAATGGTATGATGAAAGCGTTAGCGAATACTGGCAACAATCCAGATAACACGTTTATTGTTGCTGGAATCGGATGTTCAGGGAAAATTGGAACGTATATGCATTCATACGCTCTCCATGGTGTTCACGGTCGGGCACTTCCTGTTGGGACAGGTGTGAAACTCGCAAATCCCGAATTGGAAGTGATGGTTGCTGGTGGTGATGGCGATGGATACTCGATTGGTGCTGGTCATTTCGTTCATGCAGTTCGTCGAAATGTCGATATGTCCTATATTGTCATGGATAATCGGATTTACGGACTAACGAAGGGTCAAGCATCGCCGACATCGCGTGAGGATTTTGAAACATCAACAACACCAGAGGGTCCACAGCAACCGCCGGTGAATCCACTTGCACTTGCGCTTGCTTCGGGAGGAACATTCATTGCACAATCATTCTCAACAGATGCACAACGACATGCAGAGATTGTTCAAAAAGCAATCGAGCATGACGGATTCGGATTCGTTAATGTATTTAGTCCGTGCGTTACGTTCAATGATGTCGATACGTATGATTACTTCCGTGACAGTCTTGTTGACGTTGCGGAATCAGGACATGACCCGACTGACTATGATGCTGCAAAAGGCAAAATCCTTGATGCTGAAAAAGAATATCAGGGTGTACTTTGGCAGAATGAGTCTGCAGTTGCATACGATCAAAAACATAGTATAACCCAAGATATGTCAGCGGTTGATTCAGGCGCACCTGATGACGCAATGGATCTTGTCCGTGAATTCTATTAATATTCAGTAATCACCAATCGATTCGTTATGACTGACGGGGTATATTATAATCAGTGGGTAGATGATGAATCACTTGAGATCGTAATATCATCAAGTATAATAGAATAGTGCGTTGTCGATATGCATCGGTTGAATCGAACTGTCTCCTGTAGTATATCAAACTTCACTGGATTTTTCAGTGAATATATTCGGATAATTGAAACTTCTGTTTCCGATTGGTTTTAACATCCAGAAAGCACAATTAATTCTATGTCAACTGAAGCCTACGATATTGTCGTCGTTGGCGGGGGGACCGCAGGGACATTCGCTGCGGCGACGGCAGCGTCGGAAGGGCTTGACGCTATTATACTTGAGCGAAAATCTGCGGATGAAGCAGGTCATATCGCGTGCGGTGATGCGATTAAAGGAACGAGCACATTCCCAGATGTCATTGATCGAAAATACCTCAAATCAGAATCATTCACCAACCAACGAATCCAGCGGGCTGTATTTGAGAACCCTCGTGGAGGAAGCGTTGATATTGACTTCGCTGATCACGGAGCTGTTCTTGATCGAAAACGATATGGAGAGATACTAATTGAAGAGGCTGAACGGAGTGGTGCGGAAATTCAATATGATACTGTTGTGCAGGATGTCTGTCAGGATGATGATGGAACTGTCACTGGAGTCCGTGCAACGCGGAATGGAACAGTACATACATATAACGCAGAGATTACTATTGACGCTGCTGGCGCACTCTCAATTCTCCAAGATAAAACCGATTTTACTGAGACATATTTTGATACGAATGTTTCATACTCACAGTTCTGCTCAGCATATAGAGAAGTGCTTGAGGTTCCGGATCCGGTTGAATATGATGATGCGATTGTGTTCAAACCAACAGACGAGTTAGGGTATCTCTGGTACTTTCCCCGAACAGCAACAGAGATTAATGTTGGATTAGGGTTTCAGATGACAGAAGATCCGATGCAACTTGTTGAGACACTTAAACAGGATATTATGACACGACCAGAATTGAAAAATGCAACTGTCAAAGATAAACTCGGTGCCTCGCTTCCGACACGACGCCCATATGACTCTGCGGTCGCTGACGGGTTTCTCGCAGTCGGTGATGCTGCCGGACATGTGAACCCAACAACTGGCGGTGGGATTCCAGGTGCCGCGAAATCTGCACATTGGGCAGCATTGCACGCTGTCGATGCAATTAGCGAGGGAGACGTCTCCGAATCGCGGCTGTGGGAATACAATACTGATGTAATGACAAGCTTTGGAAAGCGTTTCGCGGCGATCGATCTGTATAATCTCTGGGGAACTGCGCATAATGTCGATGAACTTGTTGAGATTGTCTCTGCTGTTCCCGGTCAACAACTTGCTGATGCACTTAGTAAGGGAACATCAAGTATGAGTCTCAAATTAAAATTAAAGACGCTTATCGATACTTTCGGTCATTGGGATGCACTGTATGAACTATACAAAGTGAGCCGCCGTGCAACGGAAATTACTCAGGTTTATGATGCGTATCCAGACTCACCGTCAGCGTTCAAAGATTGGCAGGCGAATCGTGATGAACTAATGGACGAATTCTATGATCTTACTGGCGCAACGCGGAAATATTGAGCTACTGAGGATGGAAGAGCAGTCATTGATACCAGAACTCTCACGCACGCAGGAATTGACTCATGCCAAGCATGCGTGGACTCACTCATCATACAGTGTGTTTTTCTGAAATGGGAGACTGCGCTGGCGATGTATAACACTTACACTGGTAGCGAGGCGAAGGCTCACGTCTTTGTCTTTTACGCATAAATTCACAGCATCCCACCATGTCGTTTTAGCCGCTGTAGAGGAGGACCTGAGAGAAATCCTGACGGACTGAGACGCCGATCAAGTCACAGAGGCTGCTCAAACCGGGTCAACCCGTCGTCGGCATACCCGGTTGCTCGGGATAAGACTCCCAACTCCCGACGATAAAAGCAATTTTTACTGCTTCTCCCCGTCCATCTCGTCGGCATGGCTTATGGGTAAAAGACAGGGTTTGAGCCGTGGGAGGAGGTCAATAACAGTCATCTCTCAGTGAGGCGGGTGATTCAGACATCCAATGGCTTTTGCATGCACCTTCTATTAACTTGATATGATGGCACAGCAATCACCAACGAGTTCAGTTGCTCCGACAGCCGATGGAATGCCACTTCTCGGGCTTGGAACATGGGAAAATGATAATCCATCAGAATGCGCGAATACAATTAAGATAGCACTTGAGATGGGGTATCGGCACATAGATACTGCACAGGTGTACGGTAATGAGGGAGCTGTTGGTCAAGGCATTGCTGCTGCTGACGTTCCTCGAGAGGAGATGTTCATTGCAACAAAGGTATGGATTGATAAGCTTGGATACGAGGATGTCCTGACATCGACGCAAAGAAGTCTTGAGAAGCTTGGAATCGATACTGTTGATCTGTTGTATGTACATTGGCCGGTTGATACGTATAATCCGGTGGAGACGTTTCGGGCGCTTGATAAGCTTGTCTCGGATGGAAAAGCCGACCGTATTGGGATTAGCAATTTTGAACCAAACCAGGTTGATACTGCGATTGAGAAAGCAAATGTGCCGATATTTGCAAATCAAATTGAAATTCACCCTCTCCTGCCACAGCAGGAACTGCGAGATCACTGTAGCAAACATGATATTGAGCTTGTTGCATACTCCCCACTAGCTCGCGGTGCGGTATTCGATGTTCCGGAGATTACCGCAGTCGCTAATAATCATGATGTGAGTGAAGCACAGATTGCATTAGCATGGCTTCGACAAAAGGGAATTACAGCGATTCCAAAAGCCGTTGGACACGATCATATTCATGATAATTGGACATCACTTGATCTGGAACTTACACCAGCAGAGATTGAGCAGATTGATTCAATTGAGCGAACTAACCGGTGTGTTGACCCACGCTTTGCACCATGGTAATGAAGCGTATATAGGATTGTTATTACAATCTGAATAAATCTTGTGCCTTCTTATGTGGTCCGACGCATAATCAATCAAGCATACTCAACTCTCCATAGCTTAGTATATCTTACTGATATATTGACACTCTCCCGGCGCGAAAGCGAGAGGATTCCCCGAAGGGGAGTTTGAGGTTCCATGTTTCCTCGAGGTTTAACGACGCTTTCGCGCGCGATTTTTAATGTGAGTCGTCTAATTATATGCTGAGCAGGCGCAATACCACGGCCTTCAGACCGTGGATACGCGCCGTCACGCCCTCCAAAATCCTACTATCGTCGCTCGATTCAAACTTCAAAATACACATATTTAACTGAGAGGCAATCACACCATAAAACAGGAATCGGTTGGAAACAGAGCGATTCCCGCCAATCCTACGATGGCGGCCTGTCCGCCCCAAGCAATCAGACAATCATCGGAACCAGTCTGGTGAACGGTCGGTTCCGATACTGAACCGATGCAGATGCAGTTGCAGTGCCCGACTGCTTGAAAACACCACAGAAAGTAACTCCGAGTTTGCTAACGCCTGCCGGCGTCCCTGCGGCAAAAACAACGCTTGCGCTTGGACGCCGTACATGGTCGAGAATAGGAGTACCGGCGGCTTGGCACCGCCAGCAGTCCCACCCGCCCCCGCACCCGTCTCAGACCGCGAACAACCCTTCAGATTCGCACTGGCTGGTTGTTCGGTGGGAGTGTTGAACCTGAAACTCCCAACGCTCGGGATTCCTCCGCGTGAACCCGGAGGAGGATGTCAATACCGAGGACGTGCACACAACTGGGTCTTCCCATCATCGTCGCTGGTCGAAGAACAGTGGACTGTGAAACAGTCGTACCGTGCGTAGGGAAGCCCATTATTATATCGTATGATCGATCCCCGAATAAGATTGAGGATTCCAAATTTGGTGGGTTATTGTCGGTGGATTATGTTATCGACTGTCGGATATGTCCCCGCCCTGAAAAGCGGGATTCTACTCTTTCGTCTTTCATAATCAGAAACCGATTTGTCGTCGGAGATGCAACGCTGGAACATGGAATTTAATCGTGGAATAACAGGTGGTGCCCTGGTGGGAATCGTCGCGCTTGGGACAGCAGGATTGATTCTGACCGAGATGATGCCCGCACAGATTGTATTAATGATGGTAACTCCATCGATGCTTGTGTTTGGACTTCTTTGTTTGGTAATCGGTGTTAAGCACGGCGAGTATCGGACAACAGCAAGGTGATATCTTCATCCGCCATATGTCGTGCTCGGCAAACAGCAAGGATTCTATCGCAGATGAAATATAAATTGCGCTCGCAGGGCGCGTTTGGACCCGCTTGACACCATAGCTCCAACTTCGATATCGGTATAGATGCAGGTATCACTCGTCCGTGCGCTTGAACGTATCTTGAATATCAAAATATACGATCTGTGCCCAGTATGCTGACAGGCATAGCTTTTCTTTTGATGTTATGTATATGTATTCTGCAGGAATCCCGATTTTGAGCAGGTAAACAACCTCGGGCGCGGTGACCCGAGACTTTTGTTGGTTCTCTCAGCCGTGCACTAGCAGTCCTTGCTTGGCAAGCGAGTCGGATGAGGGTGGGCGGCTTACGTGCCCCGACCCAGACAGACGCACCAACCGAATGTGGCTGGGTTTTGTGAGTCTGGTAATTCGATTCGCTACTATCGAGTTTAATATGATGTCCTAAGTATCGACATCCGGTTCTTGACGTACTGGAAGGAAATATGAATGTGAGGGAGTCGTTTAGTGAGACTGCCGACCACTTTGGACAGAAAATTCTGGCGTTGGAGACGACAGACCAAGACGACCACGTGCACTTGTTTATGCAAACTGGCTCGAAGCACAGTCCAGCGGATATTGATCGGCAGTTCAGGTCGGCCTCCGGCAAGCACCTACTGGAATAGGATCCCAAGATTCGAGAGTCCTGTTTCTGTGGTGGCGGATTCTAGAAGATTGGATACTCCGTGGGAACGACAGGTGCGGTGTCGGAGGAAGTGATTAACGAGGATATCGAAGAGACGGAACTCACGCTGTTTTTCATTTAGATGAGATATTGCGGATAATTAATATTCCCCTCCACCTGAAGGCGGGAGGGATCACGGCACCGTACCGCTTCGCTTGGTCGGGAGTGTCAGGTCCAGGTTTGGGTTTTGGTTTTGGTTTTGCTTTGCAGACTCCCAATACCAAGCCAGCACACCGTTGGAATCGATGTGTGACCGGTCACTGGGCAATCTCCGGGGAGTGCCAAGCCCCCGCTATCCTCACCCGAGGCGAAGTCCCTGTGTTGGTTGTGCCACAGGAGCGGTGGTCAGTGGTCGGCATTCGGGTTCACTGGACTCGGAGTTACTTGTATTGGTGACGATAGCCCGATGGTTGTTTGATTCCCGCGTTGGGCACACCCTGTTTCCAGCGTGGGCGGACACTCACACTCGAACCGCAACCTTTCGGGCACTCGGCTACATCGGTGTCAGAGCCAATGCGCCGTTGTCCAGCAAAACCGGTTGGAAACCACAGTATGACGGCGTGTATCCACGCCGTTTAATGATTCAACAAACTTCTGGGTGAACTGATTCACTAATTCGATGCGAGAGAACTACCCTGACCGATGCATGTCTAATTAAGCACACAGTTCTTTTATTAACTACTACACGGTGTGGTATTGCGCCTGTACCATCTATGAGTCTGATTTTCACACTCGAGTGAGTGGCAATATGATGATTAATGCTGTGTAAGGTCATCATCTGTCTGATTATTAACACTCGCTGCAACACGTACACCAATAATGCTGATAATAATACCAACGATAATGAATGTCGCGAGTCGTTGCTGTGGTGTTATCACATAATTGAAAACTTCTGGAGTAGTAAGGATAGTCTCGCGCTGAAGAAACCATCCGGCAAAGCCACGAACGACAAATCCGAGCGCAACAACCCCAAATGGGAGATTCAAGTATGGTGTTGTGATACGCTCGCTCTCAATAAATTCATCAAGCAGGCGACCAGCGCTAACAGTGAGCGCCGCAAGTGCAAGCCACGGAATAGCACTATAAACGAATTGCACTGATTGGACAATAACAGAGTCAGCACCGACCGTCGTTGGGATTGCAAGTGCACCGAGAAAGACGCCAACAAGTGCAAGTCCAGCACCAACCGCATACGTCACAACTGAGACACGACCGGAATAGAGTGCTGTCTGAACCTGTTCTGGTGCTTCTTCAAGATACTGATCAATTGCAAGTCCCTTGTATAATAATACGGCACCAAGAAGCGCAGTCAATCCAGCAAGTGCAATAGTCGGTGGAAATTGTATCAGAAGAATAGGGAGAAATAGCAGTGTCGTACCAAGCGGAACGAGCACTGTTGTGCGAAGTTCCTCATCCGCGAGGAATTGTTTAAGAAGGTAATACGTTGATTGGATATCGTGGGCTTGTCTGACTACGACACGATTAACCGAATCAACACGAATTCGACTTTCAATGACAGGTATAACCTGTTCATCATTCGCAGAGTCAATGACGACAATCGCTGACTCTGCATCATATCTCTCAGCGAGCGTATCTAATTCTGCTGCAAGCGATCGATCAGCACCGACAAGTGAGCCACTCCCTCCAGAGACGACTGCGACTGTTGGGTCGGCATCATCATCTTGGAGTTTCCGAGTGACGCGGAGTGCCTCAAGAATACAATTAACACTTGAATCCTCTGGATCAACGAGTCCGAGTTCTGTCACTAATGATTGAACAGCCTCCCATCCGACGATAGGAGTCTCAAAATCTGAAACACGACCGACATCATCTGATCGGTCGACACAGAGGACTAACGTGCTCACGTGTACGTTATTATTGTACCATCGTATCTATCTTTCCTCAAAATATGACCGTAATCTGAATTATATATGAATAGTAGGAAAATAAAGACTCGTGAACTACCCTGTTTACTCGCTGCCCGTGGCGGCTCCCTGAAGAAGAGTGTCTTGTCGCCTGGTTAGTGATAAATCCAAAATCAACCTCTATAGGCGGAGCAGGGAGAAGAGCCCAACTCTTCTGGTCGGGGTTGGTCAGTATATACCATGCGATCGGTCTACTTCAGAAGCACCGACAGATAGGGTATTTCTTTTGAGTTCGTCATTTATAACGCACTACGGGTTGGGTGACCCGCGGAACTCTCGCTGTGTTCTTTAGAGTAGACCTGTTTTTTGGAGTTTCATCAGGTCTTCGGTATCGAGGGTTTCGCCTTCTTTGAACTTCTGATAGATTTCTTCAGCTTCTTCTTTTGCAGCCTCGCGCTCCTCGGTGCGTTCATCCTCTCGTTCTTGCTCTTCTTGTTTATCGAGTTCACGAAGGCGCTTTTGCACGCGAACAAAGTCCTCATGATGTTCATCAGCTGTCTCTTGTGCCTCAACAAAAAGCTCGTGCATAGCATCAGCTTCATCGCGAATATCATCAGCCTCGCGATACGCCTCAATCATTTGATTATGATGTTCTTGTGCGTTATCAGCGAGCTCGGTGACTTTCTGGTGATGCTGAGAAGCTTCTGAGCGGACTTCCTCCGCTTGTTCTTTCAGTGAGTCAAGTTCACCACTATCTTCGACTTTCTGTTTTTTCTGCTGAAGTTGCTCGCGTTTGTCTTCGATCTTTTCGATAAGTTCACGCTCATCTTCCGAAGAAAGGACCTCAGTCTGTTGGCGGAACTCAAGTTGCTCAATCTCATCTTCAAGCTCCTCAATATTTTTTCCCTCATCAAGTTCAAGTTCAGCTTTCATTTCCTCGACTTGGTCGAACAACTCATTGGCTTCTGCATTGAGTTCATTTCGCTTGTCCTTGTGCTCTTGAACCTGTTCATTCAGTTCATCGCGCTTTTCACGATGTTTCTGAGCTTCATCAACCTTCTCACGCGTTTTCGCATTTAGTTCATCGCGTAGTGAAGCCCGTTCTGAGGCCATTTGATTAAGATCGTTTCGCCGATCACGGAGTTGACCGGCGACTTTGATTAGCTGTCCCTTTGACCCATTATCCAGTTTACTATCGGTGAGACTGATATTATCTGATTCTTTGAGTGACTCTACATCGTGTGTTTCAACAACACTATTTTTCGTTACCATGCGTAATTAAACCTCGATACCATCACCGCTCCGGACCGTGGCGGTCGCGTATTGAATACAATTGTCAGTGTTGATACTGTATTCAATGAACTATGCAGCCCTGATTGAGTAATAAAAGAAGATCGCACCTCTGTAGGTCTGCGAACACTGCTGTAAGAATTTCCGATCATCCTGCGTGCTGTTCCGCCTGAACGCCGGAGGCGTTCTGGTATTGTATCATATATTCCATCGATATTTAATTGCTTTGGTAGCGTAGGGTCGCGAATATGTCCGTCTCAAGGCGTCAAGTACGTGGTACTGACTCACACGGAGAATTATGATATGTATATAAACAAAGGTGGCATCAAAATCGGTCATATGAGGTGAATTACCCTATTCTCACGGAAGCCGAATCAGCAGTTGAGTAGGGTGTGAATTCCTGTTTCTACAGATTAACAGGCAGAGTGCCTCGGGGCTTGACCCCGAGGTACTTCACAATGTATGTTCCATCCACAGACGTTGATGCGCCAGTGATTGTGAACAGAGGCAGCGCAGTCTCCACAGGCGTCGTAGCTTCGGACTCTCGCAGTCCTCGCTTTTCGAAACCACGAGAAAAATGTTGATTGGCGCGTTTGCACCTATATCCATCCTGAACCCACACGCAGGACACGATTGGACAATATTCATGTCCGCACTGCACCAGTTCTTCGGGGCGTGAACGTGAACACCGGTACCAGTGGCTTTAATCTCATCTTCGGTGCCTTCGTGGGCTTCGTTTTCGTGTCTATCTGTCGCTACATCAGAGACATTGTATTAGACTAACCGTATTGTTCGTGGGGCTGTGGGATTGCAACAGGATAGTATTTGAGATGATGAGGACGCTGTATCCCCGCTATCCTGCGCTTCGCTTTGTTGCGTTGTTGCTTGAGGATTGGGTCTCAGCGTCTAAAAACTGCTAAATATACTGGGTCACACAATTCATTCAATGTCTACCGAATCGGAGAATAAGAATCACTCAACTGAGACAAAAGAGTTCTCAGAGGTCATTCACGCACAGGGTCATACCAATGTTTCTGCGAGGCACGCAAGCACGCTTGAAGTGACAAGTGATGATTGGCTCACACCCGCTGGTGATTGCATTCTTGGTATTGACGCAGATCGAGTCCCCTCCGATTTTGACACTGAATTTATTCAGGCTTGTCAAAGCCCAAATGCAATCATAACAGCAACGATTACGGTTGAATCTGAGGCAGTCGGAACACATACTGAAAAAATAACCGGATCTGGGAGCCCACAGTTGAGTTTTGATAATAATCGGAGCCATGTTGCCCGCACAAGCACATATACCGACGACCGAACAGTGCTTGTTGACGGTGATACCGCTGCTGCAGATATTGATCGGGACATGATTGATGCGTTAACAACAGGTGCTAAGCTCACACTAGAATTATCAGTCACAATCCAAGCAGATTGATCTCTTCCAACGATAGGACTGAGATGAGATGATGAGCCTCTACATCATGTGCTTCCTTTATTCTCAAAAGCACACTTTCATATGGGACGCTGAGAGGGCATCAACTCGTGATTGTGTAATACGGTTTTGAGTGTGTAACCCCCAACTGGGCGCTTTTCCTATCAAAGTCAATAAGGGTAGTTTAGTATACAGGGTCAAGCAGAACACCTGCGGGTTCAGCCACAGGATGAATCCGACACCCCAGAGGAAATCTACCCTGCAATAGCCACGCTGAGATTTGGGACTCCGGAGATTGAATTGATAGGCAAGCCTATCTATAGATAGGAATCAGATCAAAATAGGGCGATTCCGCTCACTCCGACGATGGCGGCCTGTCCGCCCCAAGCACTCAGACAGTAATCGGAACCAGTCAGGTGAACGGTCGGTTCATATAATATACTGAACCGATGCAGATGCAGTTGCAGTGCCCGACTGCTTGCAAACACCGCAGAAAGTAACTCCGAGTCCGTCGAAATCTGCCGCACTCCCCGAGGCACAACCAACTCCGGGAGTCCGAACACGATGGAGGACAGGAGTACCGGGGGCTGAGATGTGTCACTCCCAGCAGTCCCACTCGACTCGCCACAGTCCGTGAACCCCACACGGATTCTCACCGTGCCGTTCGGTGGAACTGCAAACCTGAAATCTCCAATGCTTACGCTCAGGATTCCTCCACGTTTACGCGGAGGAGAATATCAATTATATTATAGAATGCAAGAATAATACCCGCGTTTTCAGCCGCCGGAGGATGTCGAACTCACTTGATCTGCAGTCGTAATCATATACTATGATTGCATATTTTGCGGATCGTTTGGGTGTTGATATCAAACGCTGTCAGTCGTCTCAGATTCAATCTCAAAACCAGCCTCATCTGCCTGTTCAAGTTCACTCTCGCCGGTGAGGACAGCACAGAGCTCATCAAGAACAGCGTCTGCGCTCGCAAGATTTGTTGCAAGTGGGACATCATGAACATCGCATAGCCGAAGGAGTGCAGTGATATCTGGCTCGTGCGGTTGTGCAGTCAGTGGATCTCTAAGGAAGATAACGCCACTACAGGTGCCACTTGCAATCTCAGAGCCGATCTGCATATCACCGCCAATCGGACCTGACTGTTTGCGCTCAATCGGAAGTCCTGTAGCCTCTTTGAGTCGTTTGCCAGTTGTTCCGGTTGCCATCAACTCAAACCTCTTAAGATCATCTTGGCGATTACGAGCGAATTCAATCATATCGGGCTTCTTCTCATCATGAGCGATTAGTGCAAGGCGCATACTGACATTGTTTTATGCGGGAGTAAGAATATTAACGCTTCGAAACAATCATTTAAATTAGTGAAACAAACGAGGTCGATAGTTCATCAGCTGACAGATATGCGAGTACAATAAGATCAGAGTCTTTTATTCTGAAGATCGAATTTCAGCATCAACAAGCTCTGCAGCCTGAGTGAGAGCACCAACTGAGCTAAGATGACCAGCGCCGACAGACGCCTTCATTGCTTTTGCCGCAGATCCAGTGAGTACCTCAGGACCCAATTGTGCAACTGTATCATCACCGATGGTGACAATCCATCCTGGAACTTCAAATCGATACGGATCTAGACGCGGTTCAAATCCACCGCCACCGTTGATATCATATTCAACGAGTTGAGAGAGATTGTCTGCAACAGTGCGAGCCTCCCGAAGAGCCGCCGCCGCTGAGGCTGGTATCGACTCACCGTCAGCATCAATTCCGCGACCAGCATCGCCAACGATGAATGTCCGTGTCCCAGCGCGAAGGTCACTCTGGACCGTTGGTCGATTCTTATCCATCGCATCAGTGCCGCGAATACCACCGGTCCAGACAAATATGTCAGCGTCAAATTCACCAGTGTCGGTCTTGACGATATTCTCGCATGCACGCTCAACTATCGTTGCTGTTGATGTTCTCACACCGTTATCACTGAGTGCATCACTAACAGCACTCTGGAAGTTCTCAGGAAAGTTTGGGGCGACAGTCGGCTGCTGCTCAATAAGCGTGATATTCGTTTGAATACCGGCTTCGTTGGCTAATGCTGCAAGCTCACCAGCAGTCTGTATACCTGATAACCCTGCCCCACCAACAACGATGTCGACAGGGCTCGTATCGTTCGTGGGTACTGCATCATATTGTTGTGGGTTAATGTTGATATCAGAGGGTGACTGCTGGCGAGGATTCGATATCTCTGCGGAGGAATCAGCAGTAGACATGACACCTGCGGCTTCAAATAAGGCAGTGCGGATTGCTAATGCATCTGCAGTTGTATTCAATGGAAGTCCATGTTCTGCAACACCTGGAATGTCATAATCGGCAGTAACAGAGCCAAGGCAAATCGCGCCGTAATCATACTCGTGTGTCGTCCCAGTGTTGAGCTGTGCTGTTTGTGTTTCAATATCAATGTCCTGAATGTGAGCCGTTTGGACAGTCGCGCGGTCAAAAAGAGTAGTAAGTGGAACCTCGATAATATCTGCAACACGAGGGCGGCGGATAACACGATGAACCTCATGTTTGAGCAGATGCGTGTCAGAATCATCGATAACGGTCAATTCGATATCTGAACAAAGTGATGATTCAAGCTGCTGAGCAAGTGTCACACCGGCATATCCGGCGCCGAAAACGGTGACGTTCATATTGATGCGATGTCCTCAAGCGGCATAGCCCGACGGATTAAAATAACGAATCACTTGCAGAGAGCACCGTTGCTGGTCCACCGACAGTCCAGATATCGGTATCAATACCAATATCGGAAATTGCAGATTCAACAGTATCTACGTGTGCGGCGGTTGTATTCACATAGACACTCGCACCGGTGTCAGTTGAGAAATAAACCGGGATTGACTCACGCTCACGGAGTTCGCGGACAGTATTGAACACTGCAATCGTTTGTGGCTGCCAATAGACCCAGCCAGCAGGACCAGTCATCGTTGCTGCTGTCAATGATAGCGAGTCATGCTCAGCCAATTCGAATATCCGATCGAAATCAGCATCATACAGTGCATCACGCATCGCATCAATTTGATGATGGACGTGTGCTAAACGCGCATCAAACATATGACTCTGTGCGGCCTCACGATGTGCCTCCTCCGTTTCTTTATATGCAGGAACGTGCGCTGCAACCGTTCGAACGGTCGCATCAAGATCGGTCTCAATCCGTTCAGCATGACAATCGGTATCGTTCATTCCAGAGTATAATTGTGAAAATGCGCCGGTCACGGCACGGGCAGCAGACGATGATCCTCGCCGAGCGATTGTTGAAATTTCTGGATGCGTAAGTTCTTCTCCAGCAGCGGTCACAAGTGCCATTGCTGCCGCGGCAAATCCGGATGAAGAGGACCCAAACCCAATATTTGAGGGAAATGAATTTGTTGAGACCAATCGGACGGGGTCCCGAATTCCAGTTCGCTCACGGACATGCTCTACAACAGCATCAATCCGTTCTGCTGCTCGCCCCTCAACACGTTCGTTATCTATTATATACACGTCCCCAGAAGCATCAGATTGGAATTCAACAGTCGTTGTTGTTGCACTTGGTGCTGTACAAACACTAATACTGTCATGGTAGGGATAGCGTTTGTCACTGTCTCGCATTCCATGATATTTAATCAGTCCCTGTATTGGGTGGGCACGTGCAGTTGCTTTCATATCAACAGGGCGGAGAGACGCGAGGTTAAATATCCCGATAATAATTATATAACGAGAAACAGATATCGTTCAATTGTGTATATAACCTATGTACACCGGTCGGACAACACAGCCATGTTGTTTATGTGATAACCCCAATACAGCCGTGCGAGTCGATATTCCACCACGTTCAATTATGTTGATGCAAAATGCCGGGTCCGTCGCTTGGCGCGATATTGTTGGAACTGTATCAGTGCATTTCTGCGCGGATGATTGGAAACTCATTATTGAGCTTGTAACTGAGATGAAAATGAATCCACTTGGTCGATGCAATGTTGCTCGTGCATCATTCAATATTCGAGAAGATTTCGAGGCACTCCTTGCTGGGACAAAAGATGAACCAGATCAGACAACCCTCGAATCGCGGCTAATTACAGAAGCTCGTGAGACCATTGATGAGTATGAGCATGACCCAATGATTGAGACGCGAGATTATGTTGAAGCGTGGATAACCCTCGATACATTGAGTGAACTCGATATTATCGACACATCATGGGAGTAGTATAAAAGACTCATGTGTTTGTAGTGACACCCTTGCCCGCCGTGAACGGCGGGATTCTCTCGCTGATTAAAGATAGTTGACCGCACAGTTGACATCCTCCTCCGCGTGTGGTGCTCCTGAAAACTTATTGAGGAATTCAATTCAAAATCTTGTCATAGAGTAGCTGCTGATACTGTTGCGTAGGACCGATAGTTCAAGATGTTTCATGGAGTACTAAAGGCCGTGGTATTGCGCCTGCTCAGCATATAATCGAATGATATGTTATTTTTGTGATCTGATCTATCGCCGGATATGAAAGCCATCAATTCCTTCAGGCTCTGTATATGACACAGAGACATCAGAAACACTTGCATCAGGGCTTCCAGTGTGACACCACTCAATAAGAGAATCAACTGCAGACTCAGGTCCTTCAAAGACTGCTTCAACACGACCATCATCAAGATTTCGCACCCACCCTCTGACGCCGCGTTCACGAGCCGCATCGCGAGTAGATGCACGATAAAAGACTCCTTGGACAGTTCCAGAGACAAACACATGTGCCCGTGTTCGAGTTTCGCTCATGATATGAATACACTGTGAGCAACCAGATTATTCTGTCGCTCAACTGGGTTATAAGTAGTCAAAGTAACTGCCTGTATACATATGTCTGACCCGAATAGTCACCGTGGAAGCGTGGGTTGAATAACTGATAGGCTAATGAATAATTAATATGGGTTTATTTGGAACTGCCGGGATCCGTGGTGATGTAACAACGACGGTCACACCATCATTGGCACTAGAGATTGGGCGCGCGCTTGGGGTAGATGCTGCAGCGGAGGATGCTGAGGTCGTTATCGGGCGTGATGGGCGGACGAGTGGACCAGGACTTGCTGCTGCTGTTGAGTCTGGGGTGCTCGCGGCTGGCGTCGATGTGACCCGTGTGGGTGTTGTTCCAACACCAGCGTTGGCATACGCCTCAAAAGGACAATATGGGGTAATGCTCACCGCATCACATAATCCACCAGCCGATAACGGAATCAAGCTTTTTAGACAGGGAACAGAATACACTCGAGATCGTGAAAAAATAATCGAGTCACGTGTGACTGCTGAGAACACGCCAGTTTCATGGCAGACATGGGGAACAACCGCTCATGCAGAGATCATCTCAGGATATCGGGATACAGTGCTGACATATGCAAATAAGTACGGGAAGACACCAGCAGAGCTTACAATAGCTGTAGACTGTGGAAACGGTGTTGGAGCACTTGCAACACCGCCGATTCTTGATCGAATGGGCGCAGAGGTAGTGACGCTCAATGGCGCTATTGATGGGCACTTTCCAGGACGAGAGTCAAAGCCAACGGCAGAATCACTCACAGACCTCCGGACAATCGTAGAGAACGGACAGTTTGATTTTGGTATTGGGCATGATGGTGATGCCGATCGTCTTGTTATCGTTGATCGAGATGGGGCAGTTGTACACGAAGATACTGTTCTTGCAATCCTTGCAGCACATCTTGTTAATGTAAGCGATGTGGCAGATCCAGTGGTCGTCACGACCCCGAACGCCTCAGCTCGAATCGACGAACATGTTCAGGCAGCAGATGGTCGAATTGAGCGCGTTCAGTTAGGATCATTACATGAAGGCATCAGAGATGCTGAAATAGCAGGTGGAGATGTTGTCTTCGCGGGTGAGCCATGGAAGCATTCACACCCAGCGCTCGGCGGATGGATTGACGCTATTGCTTCTGCAGCGGTATTGACGCGGCTCATTGCAGAAGATGGACTTCCAACACTTCGAGGACCGATTCGTGAACGTCCATATCGCAAGGAAAGCCTCGAATGTCCTGATGAAAAGAAATCAGCGGTGATGGAATATCTAAAACAGACAGCAGCCGAGGAGTTCCCTGATGCAGAAATTGAAACAGAGCACGGCATCCGCGCTACGTTTCCAGACAATGCGTGGACGCTTATCCGACCGTCAGGAACGGAGCCATACGTTCGCGTGTACGCTGAAGCCACGCCGGAAACGATTGACTCGCTTACCCAAAATGCAATAACAACTGTATCAGCTGCGGTTAATGCAGTGGATACGACTGATACTGTTGATAGTCAACCCGAATGACTGTTGAAAGTGAACTGAGACATCTCGTATCCACCTTCTATACCGGTGAGAACTCAAAACTACTATTCAGGATGAAGGTATTAGTAGGTTGATGATTATCACTGATATGCTTAAGATAACTGTTGATTATCGTATGAGTCCATACAATCAAAATGATCTCCGGATAGCTAGCTAATTGAATGGAAAAGCACCATATTGATGTTCTGACATATTACTGCGCGATAAGAAAAATAGGGAATATAATCGGATATATGATTAATTAGGCGAGGTGAGTGCCTGAATAAGAAATACTCGAGTCGAACAACAGCTGAAATTGAGACATGTCATTTTCTATTTTCCAATCCACGCAACTCTCTAAGGTGAACAACCCCGACCACCGGGGTTCTCGCCCTGCTCCGCCTATAGATATACATATCAGATATAGTATCTGATGACTAATATCAATAGTTGATATTACATCAGATGTTTGATCTTGACATCCTCCTGGCTTGAAGACGCCGGACTGCCACGGTACCGCACCGCTGAGTTGGGGATTTCAGGTGCAGTTTCACAAACTGCCAAGCTCACACACCGTGCAAATTGGTATGCAACCGGGCAAGGGGCAACCTCTTCAGAGTGCCACATCTCAGCCCTCGTACTCCTATCCTCACCCAAGAACACGTTCACATATTGTTTTTGCTACGGGAGCGGTGGTCGGTAGTCGGCACTCGGGTTCACCAGACTCGGAGTTACTTATATTGATGATTGCTTGTCGCCTGTTATTTGATTCCCTGAAGAGCATATCTTGTTTCCAGTCTCGGTGGATACTCACACGCGAACTGCCAATTTTCGGGCATGTGGCCGCACTAAGATCGTAGCCAGCGTCCCGATATATCAATACATAATACTGTCGAGGAAAAGATCAAAAAATCCCCGTCCCCGTCCGACGGCGCGTATCCACGATGTTAAACGGCGTTGGATTGCGCCTGTTCAGCCTATAACAACAAAGAGTTTTGACTGCGGACATGAGACGAACAGGTATGAGTGCTTCACAGGAGCATGACATCGTCATTGTCGGTGCAGGGACAGCCGGATGCTATGCTGCAGCGACAGCTGCTGATGCCGGACTTGATGTCATTATTCTCGAGCGAAAGACTGCTGCAGAGGCAGGTCACATTGCCTGTGGTGACGCATTAAAGGGTGCAGATAAGTTCCCTGAGGCAATCCCAAAATCACAACTTGATTCAGCGTTCACCAACACAGGTGTTGATCACGGTCGATTTGAAATCCCTCAAGAGGAGACAGTGCTTGAAATCCCCGTTCCGGGTGAACTTGCTGTTATTGATCGTCTTGAATATGGTAATCGACTAATCGAAGGCGCAGAAAGGGCTGGGACAACGTTTCAGTACAATACTGTTGTACAGGATGTAGTGCAGAATGATAGTGGGACCGTTGTTGGTGTGAAAGCAACAAATAATAATGATGTCATTGAGTACAACGCTGATATTGTGATTGATGGAGCAGGTGCACTGTCTATCCTGCAAGATAAAGCTGATTTCAGTAATACAACATTTGATACGAATGTCTCATACTCACAGTTCTGTTCGGCATATCGTGAGATTGTTGAGGTTGAAGAGCCTGTTGAGTGGGACGATGCATTGGTATTCAAGCCAACCGAGCGAGCGGCTGGTTATCTATGGTATTTCCCGCGGACTGAAACAACAATCAATGCTGGGCTTGGATTCCAGATGAGCGAGGAGCCAATGAATCTGGTTGATGACCTTGCACGCGATCTTAGAAAACGCTCAGAATTCAATAATGCGACTGTCAAAGATAAACTCGGTGCTTCACTCCCAACCCGTCGTCCGTACGATTCTGCTGTTGCCCCTGGATTCATCGCTGCTGGCGACGCTGCTGGGCATGTAAATCCAACGACAGGTGGTGGGATCGCCGGGGCAGCTTTTGCTGGAATGTATGCTGGACAGCAAGCAGTTACAGCTATTTCTGAGGGTGATGTGAGCGAAGCATCACTATGGGAATATAATGAACGTGTGATGGGAGACTTCGGAACCCGGTTTGCCGGATTAGATGTATATAATGTGCTTTCAACCGCGATTGATGTTGATGACCTCATGGGACTTTTAGCATCACTTCCTGGTGAGAAATTGGCTGAAGCCCTATACTCAGGAACAACGTCGTTTAGTCCGTTGTTGATTCTCAAAACTATCAAGAACTCGTATGGTCATTGGGGGCAGATTCTGAACTTTTATCGAACAAAGAATCTTGCGGATGATCTCATGGGGCAGTATGAGCGATACCCAAGTCGTCCGGAGGCGCTTGATAGCTGGAAATCCGCACGTGATGATGTAATGGACCAGATATACGATGTGACAGGAGCCGATGTGAAGTATTGAATTAATGATAAAAGTATGAAAACGTCAAATAACCAGAGATAGTCTATTCATAAAATTTAGTATATCGATATAAATACGTCGCCTTAGGCTACCAGAGCAGAGTTATCACGCAGTTTCAAGAGAACGTTATCCTTCGACCTCGACCGTCTCCTCAATTTTCATCTCATCGAGCTTTCCGACAATATGATTAAGTTTTTCATCGAGTTCATCAACAAACTCATGAGTCTGCTCAGTCGTAATTGCACCTTGACTAGACGGTTCTATGAGACTTTCTTCTTCAAGAACACGCAGAGAATATCGAACCTTATGATGTGGATAGCCGGTTTCGTTCGACATCTTAACGATGCCGATGGGCTCGCTGTCGATAACCATCCTAAGAACCTGCAAGTGACGTTCCAGCATATCTACTTCTTTTTCAAGTCTATCTATCATGTCACCTGTTAACTCGTCTGGACGAGATTTAAGTGTTGTCCTCTAGGTGGTTATATGAACAATATTTCTCTATATGTGTCGTATATATCTTAACTGTGTGGATTTCCTCCAGATAAAAACCGATGACTGTGTTATCTCTATTTTACACCCCTCGATCGGTAAAAATGGGTTTGACACTCCAAAATCAGACATTATTATACAATAGAATTACTCACGAACTGAGACGTCAGCTGGATTTAATAGAATCGTATTTGATATCTTCGTCAATCTGTAGCTCAAAAGTGCTAGCTGAAGCGGTCTCCCTGCCTTTTCTACCGAGATAGTATTGGGATTATCTTTTGATCGTGGAAGCCACCTATGAATCAGGCGAACAGGATGCAGAAAGCACACAATAACACTGAATCGCCATGTGTCTCGACGATGAATACTAGTAACGGTAGCGTAGCATGACCAGCATTCCATCTCAAATCATAAATTTTCCGACCTAACAGGTTTCCGCGTGTGGGAAGCTCCGCCGTTTACCGCTGAGAGGATATCATGATTGGACTCGCTGACGTAAATAATATTGTCGAGATGTCTATCAAACTCATATCGATTATAAGATAGCGCGACCATTATTACCGAAGCTATCATATCAATGAATGTGTGTACGCTGACGTTCGCATGGCGCATGTTCACAGACGCACCACTGGTTGTTGCTGCGAATCGTGATGAATCGTATGACCGACCATCAGATCCTCCATCAATCACAAATGATACTCATCATCCAGCGATAGTAGCACCCCAGGATTGTCGTGCTGGAGGAACATGGATAGGGTATAATGCTGCTGGTCGATTCGTTGGGCTTACCAACCGGTGGACATCAGTACCGTCGTATACTGATGATAATAATGAAATGACCGATAATGACCGTCGGTCTCGAGGACAACTCGTCACTGAGTTACTTACTGAACATGGTCCAACTAATCCGAAAGCAGCCGTTAAGAATGCTATTAATGAACATGCATATGATGGATTCAATCTTCTTATTGCTGATGTTGGCTGGAATGACGACCGTGACCCAATGGCGATGACGTTTGAGTGGGACGGCGCATTAGATATAACTCAGATTGATCCGGGAGTCCATGTCGTTGTCAATGTCGGGAGAAATGACAGATATATGAACCCTGAGGATACGGATCGTGATTCAGGAGTTGTAGCAGCACAAACAAACAATGCACAGCGAATTCATAATCAGTTGAGCGAATATGCCCATACGGCAGCCACTGCCACTAAGTGGCGAAATCGGGCTGCGGATATGCTTAGTAATCATAAGTTTGGAGTTTGCATACATAATGAATCACAGTCGTTTGGGACTGTCTCTGGATCATTAATCACACTACGTGCTGATAAAAAAGGTACATATCACTACGCTGATGGTCCGCCATGTACGACGATGTTTGAACACGTTGAAAAAACTCTTCATACGGGACATAAACATAGGACACCGTGATACTGGAGGTACATCGGATCACTGGTAGGGGTAGGGTGAATCACCTCAGAATCAAGTCCCGAGGCTTCCTGGCTCACTGAGAAAACTCGCAGCAACGGACTCTCATTGAGTCCACTCAATGATGATTCTAGTCTCCACAGGCGTCACTTCGGCATGTCCCAGATCTAGTTTTGATACTTCATGTGCTATTCCATTACGAATGAAGAAATGACAGTATCAACGACTGATATAGTTAGCACGCGCCAGCACTAATCGGTGTTCGCCATCCACATTCTGAGCAACTTGCCCAGTAAGTATCCGAGTCATATTCGACTACACTATTACAGGACTGACATCTAATGATATCACTCATATCTGAATCCTTGTGCGCAGTCAACCTGAGAGCTTCGATTGCTTCGTCTTAATCTGTTTACCCAATATTAGGACTGTATCTACGCTCGTTAGGTTTAACAGAGTTGCAGTGAATAAATCAATCATGAGTGTTGAGCCTGCTGAGGCAGATCTTTCAAAGGATGAACTCAAGGGACTTGAACTTATTCGAGAGACAAACGGCATTCACCAGAGCGATTTCTGGAAAGAGCTTGATATTTCATCACGAAAAGGAAGTCGAATCGCAGATCGACTCGCCACATTAGGATTTATCGAACGCGAAGAGACCGTTTACAATGGGCATAATACATATCATCTTGAGCCAGCCGCTCGCGAACTTGAGTTCTCAATGCTGATGGCAGGCGATATGCTCTCACCATTTATCGGTGAGGAGGAAGTCAACGCAAACAGTGATGCCTTCTCACAATGGTTAATGAATCTGGCGTATGATGAATAATCACTTGACAATATTGCTGGAGTGAGGAATATCAGTATTGATATTTTGAGGTATCCTATCACTGTCTCATAGTGATTACCTCGAATAGTTTCACCGGCGGTGTCAAATGACGCGGGTTCAGCAGCTCCTATTACCGACACGAATAATCACGGCGGTAAAGACTTACACTAATCACTATCAGAAAATAAATACTTACAGTAAATCCATGGATGTCACTGAAATGTGGACTGCTTCGGGGTCAGATCAAAGCGCTGGGGCACTCTGACTGCTATCTCGGTAGATTTCATTATTAACCCACTATATTAATCATTAAGCATTAAGAATCAAGAATACGAATATCAATATTGGTAGCTACGTGCTTACTCGCTGTCTGTCTCTTCAGCCGGTTCAAGATCATTATCGGCGATATAGGCTGAGATTTCATCGTTTGTTAATTCAATGAATTCTTCAGTATCACTCGCAACAGTCGCAACATCAACCCCAGCGGCGGTTAGTTCATCGTCATTTGAGATTGCAATCGTGCGAAGCGCAAGTCCAACCCCTTCGTCAAGGCTCAGTTCTTCAGTGTAATTTTCCTCAAGATGTTCTTGAAGATCACTACGATCAGCGCCAATTGAGACAGCCTTCCATTCATATGGAGTTCCAGATGGATCTGTTTCATAAAGTCGGGGAGAACCATCCTCAATACCACCGATGAGTAGTGCAACCCCGAATGGGCGCGCTCCGCCAACTTGTGTATATTGCTGAATATTATCTGTGACGTTTTTTGTCAGTGTTTCAATACCAACGGGCTCGCCATACCGGAGGCGATTAACTTGTGCCTGTCGACGGGCAAAGTCAATAAGTTGGCGAGCATCAGCAACATGACCGGCAGACGCGATGCCGACATGATCATCGGTTTTATGTATTTTCTCAACACTCGTCGGTTCCATGAGCGGCGAGCGTGAACGCTTATCAGCGGCGAGCACAATGCCGTCAGGTGTTCGAATACCAACACTTGCTGTTCCACGTTTGACCGCTTCACGTGCGTATTCGACTTGATAGAGACGACCATCAGGTGAGAAGATTGTGATTCCACGGTCGTATGCCTGCTGTTGGGCTTGTCCCTGCATAGTATCACTCGAAGTCGAGTCTCGTCGCCCCCGTGAACGTATTTATATTGCGACTGCTGTCAGCGCCAGTATCAGTATCAGTATCAGTGTTACCGGTGGTGTTTATATTGCCTGTTGCAATATCAACGCATACCTCGCGAATGACGGCAGGTCGAGATTCGTTCTCGAACACGACGTTGCTCTCTTGTTTATTTCCGGTCCGCGCATTAAAATACCTTTCCTCACAGGCTCGGACGGTCCCTGAAATGCCCAAAATGCGAATTCCGACGGCATAGTTATCAATCTCATCAATGCATGCGACTGCTGTGCGTGCATGGGATTCAGTACCACGGCGCGTTCGGATAATTGTCTCTCCACGACCATCTGAAAACTCGAAATTAAACACTGCAAGGTCGGTGTGTGCACTTTGTGTATCACCATAGAGATTCTGTGCTGCATACCATAATTCACGCTGGAATGTCTCTCGATCGATACTTGCGTGTGGCCACGATTCAATCGCAACGGCCAGATAGCGCCATCGTGGGCGGAGATGTTTTGGAAGATGTTTCATGTGAATAATAGTGTCAATATTAATATCAATATTAATAAAGATAATAAGACCAGATCGGTTGAGCTCATTAAAACAGGGGCAATAACCGAGTTATCGTCATTGTTCAGCAACAAGAACACCAACCTGCTCATGCACAAATTCGACTTCGCTAATTACAAACCCAGCATCGGTCAGTGCATCAGCAAGTATCCCAACCGTTGCTGGATCATCAACAGATGGATCATAAAATGATTCGTCGGGATTAGCTGCTCCAAAGAGCATCACATCGCCCAGAACGAATCGATCAGGCTCAAGCGCTGAAATAACTGTAATCGCATTACATTTCTCATCATCTGAGAGATGGTGCATCGCAAAATTTGAGGTAACAATGTCAACAGTGATATCAGAGTCAACATTTGGATCACGGAATCGACCCTCAGCGAAGCTAATATTTTCAATATTCTCTATGTCTGCCTTCATTCGTGCCTGGTCAAGCATCCCTGTGCTAATATCGCGACCAATGACACGATCTGCTGCTGATGTAAGTTCAAATGCAATTGCCCCTGTTCCAGTCCCAATATCAAGCACAGTGTCACATGATGTCGGTGCAGCGTGATTGACAACCTGTTGTGCACACATGCGGTATGGCTCTGAGTCCTGTTCATCATCGTACGTTGATGCCGCCTCAGAAAATCGTTCCGCATGCTCATCAATCGTTTTTTTCATATCGACCATGTTCAACCCCTGGGGCTATGAACGACTCGGAGCGTCGGTGTCGGTTTCGCGTAATGATCTCATCCCACGCGGTGAATCCATCATAAACCCATGTCTCACCAAGGCCAATCTCAGCACCAACTGCGGCAAGTTCTTGTGGCGTGCGGAATTCAAGATGTGAATTTGGAGTGGCGCTGACAACGTATGGTGCGTCATAATGGTCAATAAGACGCTTTAATTTGTTGAGTCGCTGAATATGTTTAATCCGACGCCCACCCTCCGCTCGAATAGTAGGTCCAAGATTCAATTCGATTGCAACCTCATTCCGCACAGCAGCTTTGATCAAAACATGATTGATATCGCCGGTGCGAGATTTATTTGATCCAATAAATGGCTTGGTAAGTACGTCGACACGCGGCTGTTCAGCGGCAAATCTATTTAATACATCCGTCCCACCCCGGATAGCCACAATCGTTCGTTGGGAGCGTTCGTTTCCAAGAACTCCGCTTGCGTGTTGCGGGTCGGATCTGACAATCTCGACGCCATTAACGATGTCAGGCGTTGATAATTTTGAGTGGGTATCAGAGGATTGTAACCCAGAGGTAATTGTATCTATGTTTGATTGTTCATCCGACTCAGATCTCGGCTCTGAGTTAGGGGTCGAAGTCGTATGTGTATTTGAGTCGGTGCTGAACCCATTATCCATGGCTGTACGAATTTGATCGAAGTCCGGCTCAGCGTCGATAGCACGGGTGATAATTCCATCATAACCGTATCGATCAGCGGTATGTGCACACCGAGTGACTGTGCTTTTGCTGTCAGGATACACATAAACCGCCTCATACATAGATATGAAAATATATTATATGCGCATGGTAATTATGTTTCTTAATATAACTGAACAAGCTTCACACACTATCTGACCGTTATCAAAGACATCGTATCATAAATTAATTGTCATTAAATAAGTTGTTGGGTTGCATCCGTAAGTGCACGCGCTGCGCTGATAACCGAACTAACGGTGACGTACTCGCGGTCAGCGTGTGCGACCGCCCCAGTGTCATCAGCAAGAACACCAGGACCGAAGACAACAACAGGTGCAGGCGAAAAATATGATGCCTCTGTCGCTGCGGTGAAACATCGTTGTTGCGCTGACTCTCCAGTTTGTTTTGTTGCATCGATGAGCGTCGTGACGAGTTTATGATCTGGGTTGGTTGCAAATGCCTCTAGGAATGGAGTGGGACGATCTGTCAGTGAAAAGTCGACGCCAACATCCTCAGAAACTGCGGTATTAACAGCGGTCGTGAGTTTATCTTGAAATGTGTCAGCCGTTTCGGGGGGAACACTTCGGCGGTCAAGAACAACACGGCAGGTCGCTGGCACTTGATTGGTTGCTGTCCCACCATCAACTGTCGTCGGAACTACTGTTGGCTTCCCTAATTGTGGATGTATGGCGTTGGGTTGATCTGTATCGTATGTCCGGATTGCTTTGAGCGCATCCTCAAGTGCTGCAATAGCGTTCACACCACTCGTTGGCGCTGCAGCGTGTGCAGCAGTGCCAGTGAGTGTCAAAGTTCCCTGAAATCTCCCTTTTGCTGCTGTGCATACATCGAGCCCGGTTGGTTCACCAACAATATACATATCAGCGTCGAGATCAAGTGCAGCAGCACCAGTAGAGAGGACCTCTTCATCCGGCGTCACAGCCAGTGTAATAGTTGCTTTCGAAGATACATCGACACGTAAAAACGCAGCGAGCATCGCTGCTAGTGGACCTTTAGCATCGCATGCGCCTCGACCATGGATTCGAGCGGGTTCATTAGCGCTTTCAGTAGATGAATTAGCTACCATCGACTCGGTCGAACGTGACTTTTTGTCCGTTACAGTATCTTCTGAGGTCGTCGCTGCGTTTTGAGACCTATGGTGAGTGTCTGTGTTAGATGAAACTGACCGAGACGACCGGCTTTGATCAAGTGGGATATGCGGTGAAACGGTGTCAATATGTGTATTAAATACAAGATGCGTCTCACGAGTCGATTCTGAGTTGTTCGAGTTGGCACAATCGTTTGTAGTTGAATCGCGTTTTATTCCTCGGGTCGCAATCGTATTCCCAGCCGAATCAACATGCACGTCGATATCATACCGTTGAAGTGTCCCGACAAGCAGTTCACGCATTTTCTCAACATTATCATTCGATGGGCAGGCGACTGCTCGCTTAAGGAACTCAATTGGGTCAAAAGAGTGGCTATTATCGAGTGACATCGTCTTGAGATGGGCTTGGTGAGGATTCTATGGTATTGTTATGCTCCGAGGAGAGACCTGAATCAGAAGATTTTGCTTGTGGCATTGTGGGTGCTGTTGAACGTGGTGATGACTCAGTAATGACTGTAAGTTCTGTTTGGAATTCACGTTCCACTGACCCAGTGAGCGTTGTTGATTGATCAGAGGCGACAGTGACGCGAAGTGCACCACCTGGTGGTCTAACCGTTATTGGAGTGTCTGTATCAATAATTCCAATTCTACAGGCAACAGCAGCGATAGCGACTGCCCCCGTCCCACAAGAACGTGTTTCATCCTCAACACCACGTTCATACGTCCGTTGTCGAAATTGAGTAGCACCAGTCAGTTCCGCAAGTGTCACGTTGACACCGGCTGGAAACATATCGGCATGCCTGATTGGAGGTGCGATATCATTCAATGAGATGGAGTCAATATCATCAACCATCCCAACGGCATGTGGAACACCTGTGTTTACTGCGGTGATTGAGAGCGACCCAATCTGTTCATCAATAAGAGCGGTATCACGATCGGTGGTAAGTGGAACACAACGTGGTGTAAATACTGGTGTTCCCATCTCAATCGTGATAGTATCCCCTGAAAGCGTCGCATGTCGGGTGCCAGCAGGGGTTTCAATCATCATCTCTGTCGCTCCCGTCTGTTCAGCTGCCCATGCAGCCGCAACTCGAGCACCATTACCACACATTGCCGCAGTCGACCCATCCGGCTGAATAAGTGTCATGACCACTTGTATTGGTGTATGTTGCTGCTTAATTGCAAGGAATAACACACCGTCAGCACCGCGTCGATCAGTTGTCTCATGGCAGACGCCTGTATCCCGACTGCAGTGGACTTTTGCAAATGCTCGACGGTTAGGAATCTCCTTAGTGTCGTCGACAATAATAAAATCATTACCAGTCCCGTGATACTTCACAGCGGTAACTAATGCCGACTCATCACTCACTGTGATTCACCACCAGGAGGCGTATCTCCTGTTGAAGATGAAGACATAGTCGACTCAGGTGCGACTGAAGAATGAGAATGTGAAACCACCGATGATAATGAAACCGAGTGCTCGTCTGAGGATGTCTCAAGTACATCTAACTCATCACGTGTCTCACGACGACGCGCGACTTTTGCTGTATTATCATCATAGATAACCTCTGCTGGTCGTGGTCGGGCATTGTATGTGCTTGCCATCTCATATCCATATGCTCCTGCAGTCCCAATTGCAATAATATCACCACGCGTTGGCGCTGAGATTGATCGACCCTCAGCAAATATATCAGACGATTCACATATTGGACCAGCGATAGTCACCGGCATCGAGTCTGTGGTCGGTGATGCTGAGATATTCTCAATTTCGTGGTAAGCATCATACATTGCGGGACGGAGTAGTGTCGTCATCCCGGCATCAACACCAACAACGGTTGTTTCGCGTGCGCTTTTGATAGTGTTCACACGTGTCAAGAGTACACCCGCATCAGCAACGACGTACCGACCTGGTTCAATTGCCAGCGTAGCATCAACTGTTCCAAGTGCATCTCGTGTTCTCTCAGCGACGGTGTGAATATCAAGTGGTGGATCATTTGCTCGATATGGGACGCCGAATCCCCCACCAACATCAACAAATTCGAGCGATCCAGCACACTCGGTGATTGTCCGTGTGAGGGTTCCCATTCGACGAACAAGTTCCTCGTGTGAAGAAAGGTCTTCCCCGCTGATTCCGCTACCAGCGTGCGCGTGGATCCCAACAAGATCAAATTCTGTTGCCCACTGTGTAGCTAATTCACTCACACGTTCATACGGAATACCAAATTTCGCGTTCGCCCCGGTGGTCACCTTCTCATGATGACCAGCACCGACATTTGGATTCACGCGAATACATAATCGACCATCGAAGCCACGTTCTTGGAGTCGCTCAACTGTATCGGCTGCACCAACAGTAATTGTTAGCTGCTTATTTTCTTGCCACCAATTAATAATTGCATCAAGATCACGGGCCGGTGGATTGACAGCAGTGTATTGAATCCGATTTCCATTGAATCCAGCAGCGAGTGCTGCTTTGACCTCACCAGCAGAGGCGCATTCGACATCAATCCCCGCATCACGAATTACTTTGAGGACTGCTTGTCCGCTGTGTGCTTTGATTGCATATCGGATTGTTGCTGCTGGAAACGCATCAAGAAGTCGAGCACAGTTTTCACGGACCCTCTGAGCATCAATTACATACAGTGGAGTTTCGAACTCTGCAGCAAGGTTACAAAGGGAATCAGCGTCCCATGCAGCAAGTCGCCTGATAGGGGCACCGCTGTCAGTATTATCCGTGGTTTGTTCTGTATCAATGGTGCTCATTCACGTAACGCCTCCTCACGGCGTGTTTGATCAAGTGTCTCAGCTTCGATATCGACTGCAACGACGGCTGGTTTGTATGCCCCTGATTCAAACAGATCGTGATCACCAAGTGAGGATTCAACATATCGGGTGAATGCACGTCGGTTTGCAGGGAGCTTTCCATAGTAGACTGTCTCATCGACAAGATCATATACGGGTATTCGAGGCGATAACAACGTGTTCTCGCCAATAATCGTATTCTCACCGACATGAAATCCAGATGTTACACGGCAGCCAGCACCAAGCGCAGCACCGGATTCAATAATTACTGGAGTATCTTCAACCGGTTCAAGAACCCCCCCAATAAGGGTATTTGCACCGAGTTTAACATTCGATCCAATCTGTGCACATGACCCAACGGTGTTACATGAGTCAACCAATGTTCCATTTCCAACATATGCACCGACGTTAACGAATGACGGTGACATCATAATACAATCTGAGCCAAGATGCGCCCCCCGGCGAATGACTGTCCCATCAGGGGTATTTCGTGTCCCCCGGTCACCAAGGTCATGCGTCTCACGAAGTGGGAGGACATCATGATAGGTAACATCACCATACTCCCGTGGGCGCGTTTCTCGTAAGCCGAAATTCAATAAGATTCCCTGTTTGACCCATTCGTTCACAACCCATCCCTCAGGACCGGCTGTATCATTTGCTGGCTCGGCTGCTCGGATATCACCAGATTCAATCGCCGTCAAAAATTCGTCAAGTATATTATATGTAGCTGTATCAGCTGTCTCTGCGGTGAGCTCATCAGTGCTGTATTGCTGCCAGAGATTATGGATATTAGATTCGATGCTCATTATGAATCCTCATTATATTCAGTAGTATCAGTGCCAGCATCTAAGACAGCATCGAAGTCATACTCCCCTGGAGATCGTCCAGCAATCCACACCGCTGCATCCAACGCACCAGCTGCAAAGATACCTCGTGAGCCAGCCCGGTGCGTAAGTTCAAGAACCTCATCGCCACCAGCCATGAGCACCTCATGCTTACCAGCGATATCACCAGCACGACGTGCATGAACACCAATCTCCGATTCGTGACGCGGTGCGTCGCCAACACGACCGTGAACGTGCGTCGAGGATTCCGAGTTATTTTGTGCAGATTCAATATCATCAAGTATCGTCACTGCTGTACCTGATGGCGCGTCACGCTTTCCATTGTGGTGTGTTTCAGTCACTTCAATATCGTATGATGGAAGCGTTGAGACAACTTCGCTAACAGCCCGGCGAAGTGCTGCAATGCCACGTGAGAAATTTGAAGCCTTGAGGATAGGGGTCGTCTCAGCAAATGAGGAAATCATTGAGCGTTGAGCATCATCATATCCGGTTGTTCCTATAATGGCTGCAACATCCACATTCGCCGTATCAACAGCATCAAGATATTCAATACTTGCATCTGGAGTGGTGAAATCAACTAAGACATCTATGTCGTGTGTCTCAAGTGACCCTTCGAGTCCTGTTTCAGACGGTTCACCACTTACAGGAATAATCGCATCTGGTGCATCAACTGAGTCGGGTTTCGGGGCAGGGACTGAATCAGGGGTTTGTGTTATTGCAAGCACAAACTCAATGGCAGTTTTCTCATTTGCCATCGATCGAAGTTCAGTGCCCATTCGACCACTTGCACCGGTGATTGCAAGTCGAACCCCGGGCTGTGTAGACGAGTTTGAAACGGTCGTATTGGTAGAATCCTTATGTGAATTTGTTTCGGTATTAGACATCGATATAATTAGATGACCTCCGTCTGCCCAGCTAATGCCATTTCACGATCAGCATCGAGATCGTCAAGAATTGATTCAAGTCTTTTGCGGTGTTTGTCTGATAAATCAGTTAGTGGAGGGCGGAGTGTGCCAGGACCATAGTCCCGATATTCCATTGCGGCTTTCACCGGAATCGGATTTGTTTCAACAAAGAGATGCTCGAAGAGTGGAGCCAACTGATAGTGCAGATTTCGTGCACGGTCATAATCGCCACTAACCGCTGCACCAACCATCGCAGTTGTCTGAGCAGGTTCAATATTTGCCCCGACGGAAATAACACCACTTCCACCGAGTCCGCAGATTGGAAGTGTGAGAATATCATCACCGGACAGAACAGAAAAAGCCTCAGACCGGGTCTGCTCAACCACAGAGGATATTTGCCCAACATCCCCGCTTGCAGCCTTATAACCGACAATATTCCTATGTGAGGCAAGTGTAGCGACAGTCTCCGGTTCAATGTTTGTTCCTGTCCGTCCGGGAACATTATATACGATCTGTGGGATGTCAATCGCATCGGCGATGGTTCGGTAATGATCTTTGAGTCCGGCTTGTTCTGGAATATTATAATATGGCGAGATTAACAATAGTGCATCAGCACCGGCATCAGCGGCACGTTCTGAGAGATTGAGTGCTTCACGCGTTGAGTTTGAGCCTGATCCAGCAATGACAGGCACATCATTAACGGAATCAATGACTGTTTCAATCACATCAATATGCTCATCATGGGTTAGGGTTGCACTTTCACCTGTTGACCCGGCTGGAACGAGTCCAGAGACACCTGCTGTCTCAAGCCGTTGTGCATTTTGGGCAAGTATGTCGTAGTCGATACGTCCGTCTGGTGTAAATGGCGTTGTCATCGCAGGAAACACGCCAGTAAGATCAATATCTGTCATATGTTGTATGTCAGTGTGTGTATGTTGATTATCTGTCGGAGACAATACTGTCTTGTATGATATGGTCTCAGTATGAGGTCATAATAATGACGTTGACGTGTGGTGTCGTATCAGCATGCTCAATGTGAGATACACATCAAAATGCGTATCAATAAAATCGCCAAGGACAGAGGCGCTATGTCTGCCCAAGACTAGAGAATATGAGTGTGTGAGTACGCTTGCGCTTATGCTTACGATTGCGATTACGGTTACAGCTGCGATTGCGTGTATGCAGGGTATAACGGATGCATACATTCAGAATAGGGGGTGCGTATAGTGGGCGTAATGTCCATTGCTCGGTGTTGATTTGATGAACGCACCGGTACTGTGGATTGGATATACTACCACGGATCACGTGTTGACGACAGTGTGTCAGTGGTGATACCGTGATATATGTCACAATTGATGAAATAATTATGGATAAATAAATACATTTCGTCATCGCGTGAGCATGAAATATGGTTGTCATAATGAATTATTTTCAAGAGTAAACAGAAACCCTGAATCACTCGCTGTGAGTATCTGTAGAGTGGTCAGTGTAAGATTAATCAACTCCTTGGACGCTTGTAAATAAATCCTATTGACATATGTATGACCGTAGATTAATCTATGAGCCGCATCCAACGTGTGTATGACCGAAATTCACCCCGGACAACGCGTTGCAGTGCTTGCAGATGCACAGAATCTCTATCATACCGCACAGAGTCTGTATTCACAAAAGATCGACTACGGATCATTATTGAAGAAAGGTGTTTCAGGGCGAGAACTCACGCGCGCCATTGCATACGTTATCCAAGCAGACGCGCCAGAGGAGGAGACATTCTTTGAGGCGCTTGTCGATATTGGGTTTGAGCCAAAAATTAAGCAGATTAAGACGTTCGGTGATGGTAGTAAAAAGGCTGATTGGGATGTTGGAATGAGTCTCGATGCGGTGACACTTGCTAATCATGTTGATACAGTTGTTCTTTGTACCGGAGATGGTGATTTCTCACGGCTTTGTTCACACCTAAGACACGAAGGCGTCCGAGTTGAGGTGATGTCATTTCGTGAATCGACTGCAGATGAATTGGTTGATGCGGCTGATACCTTTATTGACCTTTCAGCGCGGCAAGAGACGTTTCTCTTGTGAGCACAAGAGATGAAACGGTGATTGATACTCTTTCAGAGTTGCGAACTGTTACAAATTATTAATTTGAGAGAGCATCATAGAACGATTCACACACCTCAGTAGCTTTTAATAAAGATGTCTAAAAATAAAAGATGCTGCCGCTATTCAAAACCAGCAATAGCAGTCCTCTCAGCTGGTATCAGAAAACCATGCCAACTGTTCTATGACACCCTCGACCGCATCGAAAAACACAGCAAGGACGTTCAGCTGAAGCAGTCAACGCTGGACGAGGCGTACAACCGCCGGAGTGGTGTCGAACGAACCAATGAATCAGTCAAGGGCTGCGACCCGGGTATACGCACGCCCGAGGCTGCGTCCATGCACAAGCGCAGGTGTTCCTCGCGTTGTGTCTGCGCCTCGTCGTCGTAATCACCAACTACGAACAAGAAGACAATCCGGGAAGTACCGTGATCACGGTGTGAAACCTCTTCTATGAACCCTCTAGTCTAGTGAATTACCCTGAGATCGCACTATAATGCACCTCTTGGATGTGGATGCAATTAATGCGAGCCCAAACAAGCGAATCAGAGACCAAGTGCGCGAATAAGCGGTACACCACTTAGTAAAGCTCCAATAAGATAGCCTGCAATTGCACCACCATTCAAGAGTGGTAATCCAGCATGTGCTCGACCCTTCACAACAAGCCACATGAGGACAAATAATCCAATAAATGTCCCGATCATTGCTGTGAGCGCTGGAAGGGTCATTGCTGGAATACCGAAAATACCAAGTGAAGGAGTCAGTTCAGCTGGAAGAAAAAACGCTGCACTCGCGACGAGGACGGTTGGCATTACCGCATCACCAAGTCCAATAAAAAATGCGTCTCGAATATGACTATCATCCGTAGAAGTCTCATCAATACTGCTAGGTGCCTCAGCATCGTGCTCGGCCAATTCATTAGTATGAGTGTGTGTTTCATTATCGCTCACAGAAGCATTGGCGTTGTCGTCTGTTGCAACTGGTGAAACATCCTCACGGAGTGAGTATGAGAGTGTTGTTGGGATGACTAAGATAACAGGAAGATTGAGATCCATTACACCAGCCGCAAGATCAAGCATATGCTCAGTGCCATACACACTAATTGCATCATAGACTGCAAGAATGCTCAATAAAACAAGCGCTGGGAGGAGTCCAAAACTAATTCCAAATAATCCTGCTGCACCTGCGCCCATCAACACACCTGCAGCATCAATAATATACCACTCAGGATAAATAATCAAAAGTACCGCAAGTCCAACAGCAGGGATAGCTGCCAGCAATGGTGAGAAGAATACCGAAAAAACATACCATGCGAGCGAACCGGCTGCGAGGGTGATGAATCCCTTGACGAGCCACTGAAGTTCATATTTAAACGCAGCAAGCATTACTGCTGTTGCAACAAGGATTGCTCCAATATATAGAAGACTGTTTGTTGGGTTTGTTGGATCTTCGACTGTTTGATATCCTTGCTCGTAAAATGTTGGAACAAGTGCGAGTGCACCGAGTTGAACAAGAAAAAAGAGCACCGCGGTAAATCCAATACCGAAGGCGACGCGTCTATGCATGTGGTTATTTTTCGGTCATAATGTATGCTAGTTGTGTTTCGTAGTTTGATGAGACAGAGCTGATATTATTTCCGTATCATTTAGCATATATTTTTTCTCCAAGTATAGCTGCTGGAGAGCAAGTTTCGACTGGAGTAATTGCTATATACGGCTGGGAAGTCGGACCAAAAACATCAACAACGCGACCAACGGTTGAAAGCGATTCATCAATTGCATGCGCACCGATTGACGGGGGCGATTTCATATTGCTATCACATCGGGCAATTAAGACATGTTGGACGTGCTGTGTTACGATGCCAAGACGTTGCATTGATGTATTACTCTCGGAGAAGATGTATGTAAGCAGCGACTGCTTGAACGAGATCATTTTTACTCGAATCATCGGCACCTTTGACGATGACACGTCCACTTGTTCCCCACTCACGAGGATGTGCAACATCATGTTCGATAACAGCATCATACCCAATCTGTTGAACAGCTTCTGCGATCTCATCAACCTCCGGATCCTCGATAGCATCCTGAAGTGAAACCCGACGCCCATCCGATCGCGTAATCGACGCGTCAAGATAGCGTGGCCAGACGATGTTCTCAACAGCCATGAACGAAGGACTACAGTGTGGCTATAATATACTGTCGACTGACGAATATCGAATGGGATCATTAATCGTGTCGAAACTGGGTGTCGATAGCCTGTACATCTTTGAGGAGCCCGACACGACGTTCACGCCAACATGAACACGGCAGAAAGCATCCGGTTTAATTTAAGTGAAAATAGACCCAATCCAAGACTCGTTTGATAGTGATTAATTCGAATAGTTTCACCGACGGTGTCGAATGACGCAGGTTCAGCGGCTCCTATCACGGCACAGATAATCACGGCGCTTAAGACTTGCACTAATCACTATGAGTGAGTCTATAATTTTCGGTCGCTTAATATGCTCTGAAATATTCTTATATATACTTGCCTGGGACTTTCCGGTCTCGGACAGAACCATGAGCAGCAGACCGTGATCCCATAGTCCCAGTTCAATCTCGGTGTACAGGACTGCATGTCACTGCGTTCATAGACTATCGAATATCATATCGGCGGTATTGTTGGCGTTTAACTCCAGTGAGACTCGTTACATTCTGTGTCAACCGCCAACATGAGTGTTCGTTCCAGTTTCCTGATGAGTATGGTGATAAAAATACACAAGAGCGTCTCCAGTGTCAGACTGTACTGGGTCGAAGCAGACGCGTTGATAGCGATCATTCTCAATAAGATTCACCATGAGTCCGGCATCATGCGCTGAGACGGAATCATATGCGTCATCACAGACTGGACACTGATTCGGAACGTCGTCTGGGACGCGCATCACGTAATCCTATATTAGTATTCAGGTAATTATATTATTCGACCTGAGTCTGGTTTTGACCAGTCATTCCAAGTTGAGTTCTGGACTCCACACTAAACGGGATCTCGTTATTCATACGACTTTTATTGGTGTCTTTGAGTTGGTAAAAATAGTACAAACATCGTGATGTGAGAACATGTAAGAAGTTGTGTTAGCGTCGAACCGACATGTTACCGGAAGATAACGAGGGGATAGATAAGATGTGTGTATGTGAATGACCAGTACTAATGATTAATATCAACGTCAGGAGTATGGTCGGTATCACTCTCCATGTCTGTCTGTACGTCGGATTCTGATGAAGAAGCAGTCTCTATGGTCTCATCAGCAGAATCAATATCGGTCGAAAACTCAACAGATGCACCAAGTATTTCGGCGAGAGATGTCGTTGCCTGTCTCAGTTCCTCGATTTGTTGTTGCTGCTGCTCTAGCTGTGAGATGACGTTCTCAACTGATGATTCAAGCGTTTTGAGATCTGATCGGAGCCCTGGTGGAACGTCCTCTGTTAATCGAGCAATAGTTTCGCGCATATCAGCAACGGTGTCTGCTGAAGCGAGGTCATATTCACCAGGATTTGTGAGCATCTGTCGGTGGGAGATAATAGCCTCAGAAACGCTTTCACTCCCGTCCGGAAGTCGAATCGATAATGGTTCTGCTGTCGAGTCGCTTGTATCAACAACGGTATTTATTTGATTGCGATCTGTGCGCTCGTTTTCATCGGCTGATGTAGCAGTATGACTTGAGTCCATACCTGGCGAATTTCGTGCGTGTCCTAATAAACTCTCGTCAGACAATAATAAAATATCCTATATTATTGACAAGCAGACACGGCGAAGCCGGTGTCATATTGATAAAATATTAATAAGAACCGGGCGGATCCCTGTCGTCGATGGGTATGGCGACGAGCAGGGCTCAGCTGGCGTTTTCCGCCCGTCAGGAGGAAGCATGATGACAAATATATATCTTGTGTGCACTCACGCGCGCTGAAAATTGAGGAACTATGATACCATTACTATCTGAACTATCCTGACCTACCACATTCAGGGCTCTATAATCCCTCACTTGTTGATAATAGAGTTCTCTATTCCTGTATCATATTCAGTGCCACCAAGTATGCTCAGACGGTAGAGTAATTATGTCTCTTGCAGACCGCGTCCGTGACCGTGTATCAGCGGTTGGTCAAGGATTCGACGGTGTGACTGATTTACTCACGATGCAGTGGCGTGACGTTCTATTCGCGCACTGGCGTGTCGACCCAGAGGTCGTAGAAAAACAACTACCATCAGAGGTTACTGTTGCAACCCACAATGGCGATGCTTTTCTTGGTATCGTCCCCTTCGAGATGGCTGATATCAGACCTCGTGGATCGCCTATTGGTCGATCATTCCCCGAATTAAATCTGCGGACATACGTCCGTCAACCGGGGTCACAAACACGTGGTGTATATTTCTTCAATCTTGATGCTGATGATACAATCGGAGTTGAGATTGCGCGACGAGGTTTCAAACTACCGTACTATCATGCGAAGATGGAATTGACCCGTAACGCTGCTAGTGAGGGTAAGAATAAAACAATCCATATCACAAGCAAACGAACGCGAGATACTGTCGCACCAGCACGTTTTGAGGCAACTTATGGACCGGTTGACGGAGCAAATTACGTACAACCGACCACAGGATCATTAACTGCGTTTCTCACGGAAAATTATCAATTTTATACGGATGGACGAACACTTTATCGCGGGACAATCCGTCATTCGCCCTGGAAGATAGCAGAGGGTCATATCAAAATCAAAGAGAATACATTATTTACTGCAAATGGATTTGAACCACCAAGTGACGGTCCGATTGTTCATTATGCATCGGATATTGATGTAACAGCAGGGTGGATCCAGTCGATTGGTAACTCATCAAAAGAATAAGCCCCTTTCAATTTCGAATTCGCTATCTTATTTAATTACCGCGCTTGACAGTGTGGAAACATCCGTAATGATTATTATCTTATATTTTATATCGGTGTAAGCAACACTATATGATGTACTTGTACTCGCACTCATCTTGATGTTTCGAGGTCATACCGATAAGAAAAATACCGTTCATTTCGGATAAATTGTCATCATGGTGGTCAATATAGCAATGGTAATTATTCATACTGTGGCAGGTGCAATATGGGTTGGAAGTATCACATGCATGACCGTAGTAATCCTTCCAACTGCTGCAACAGGTGATATTGATGCGACTCCGCTGGAGCGGATTGTTGGACGGTTGATGGCTCTCTCTCGTAGTGGCGTGGTCTTGACGACTCTTACCGGTGGGTATCTAACCGGGACAACATATACGACTGAATCACTACTCAACACAGCAAATGGTAATCTCATACTCGCAGCACTACTGATGTGGGTTATATTTGCTATATTCGTTGAAATTGGTCGTCGGAAGCTTGTGAGTGGACTTCAAGCAAAACGTGTTCGCGCACCGGTCGCTGCGTCTCGTCGGAGCTTTCAGTTAGCGACTGGAGTAAGTATCCTGCTACTCGTTGATATTGGACTGCTTACAGCGAATATGATTATATAACTGTGTTTTTGCATCTTACACATATTCTAGATGCGCCGGATAGTGCTGCTGTTGATGAATGACCGAATTCCAACTGGGTGGCGAGATATAATTAAGAGTATATACCCGTAGTAAGACGTATATTGTCAAAATTATAATTTATTCGATATTTTATTATGATAAGACAAGCTGACAATTAATGATGTCTGTGGCATCATCAGCGCTTGAAATAGCAAGACAGGTCACAAGACACGCTCGTCGTCGAGTCACAGATGAGGGGGATGCATTTTGCACGTTCCGGCTCACTCTGCATGTGGATGGTCCAAATCGGTGTTTGAATACCATAGACACAGATCACAGAATAAGAACCGATACTACTATTGACACAAGCGTGGGGACAACTCAAAATGAGACAAACGATGACAGTATTGGTGCATATACAGAGATAGAGGATCACATCGATATCGCTCTTGACACTATGCACTGTGAGTCGATGCATCTCCATCAACACGACCAGAGACTATGGCATGAGTTCAATCAGAATACGATGTTTTTCTCCCCAGAAATGGTTACTCAGTCACAGGCACAGTCGATTGAAACGAGAGATGATGTCTGTGATTTATACGATAATACAGTTCTCTCAACTCCACATGCAGATACAACTGTAATGTCGGTTCCGATGCATCTCACCGCAGAATTTGGTTCAACGGTGACACAGTCATTATTGATGAACACTGTATTCACCCCAGCTATCTGTGATCAGCTTATTGCTGGCTCAACAGCTTCGATTGCCAATCGGCACGTATGGATAACTCGTCTTAATGCCGAAGTCAATGCGATTGATGCAACACGTGCGATTGCAGATGAAGTTCTTCCAATTCTCATGCGCATTCGTGATACGGTTCCAACGACTCGGTCGTCTGCTGGTTATCAAAAAACATGTCAGCGTCTCGATTTTTTGATGTCGCAGATTGATGATGCCATTACGAACAGACAGGTCGTTCTTGATCAACACCGTCGGATGCTTGGATCGACACACGGGACAGTGTCAGAGACATTGTATCAGGATTGTCCAAATACGCGACCGGTATTTCAAGCACTGGCAACAATCAAGCGAATGCTTCAGCGGACACAAGCAAATATTGCCAATACTGAGCAAACAGCATCATCAGATTCAATATAGATATAGTTAACAGAGGCTCAGACTGGACGATATTTATGTAGTCATATCGTATCTATAGAAAACATCCATGAGTGTGTATCGACCGCTAGTTAGTATCAATATCGTCGTATCTCAATGAATCAACTTAACCCTCGGATTCGGTTTCTATGGATTGGTCGAGCTATGGCAATTGCAGCACTACTCAGTGGGGTCACTGCTGGCGCACGGTGGTTATTTAGTCTCTCTGTATTGCCTGTTTGGGCACCAGGAGTCACATTCGTCATCGTCGGGGGACTTGGAGTCATATTTGCGGTCGCTCGATATCGGATTTGGCGATATGAAATCAGAGCAGATTCGATTTATCTTGAAAGAGGCGTTCTCACACGTGTTCGAACGGTGGTCCCATTTGTTCGGATTCAACACGTCGATACTGCGCGATCCCCGGTTGAACGGTTTAGTGGCTTAGCAAGCACTGTTGTATATACTGCTGGGTCGCGGGGGGCTGATGTTTCTGTTCCAGGTCTCAGCCGGACAAACGCGAATGAGCTTCGCGAACGTCTTCGAGAGCTGGCAATCCAATCAGAAAGTGAGGACGCGGTGTAGTGATGACCCAGATACGGACACTTTCACCGGTGTCAATTCCGTATCGCATCCTCCAACGTAGCGGGAGTATAGCGTTCGCACTTATATTCGTGCTGAGTGGTCAAGGAGGTGCGCTCCCTGAACTTCCCGTAATTGGTGTTGTTGACTCGACTTTTATCGGTGTGATTGCAGTCGCGATTGTACTTATCTTCGTCGGATATGAGACTGCTTATGTTAGACGATTTCAATATAAGCTGACGACTGATAGTCTTGATATCGATTCAGGGGTTCTCTCTCGACGGAATCGTGAGATACCGCTTCGTCGAATCCAGAATGTTGATATCTCTCGGAATATTATCCAACGAGGTCTCAATATTGCCGTTGTTTCATTTGAAACAGCAGGTGGTGAGTCTACGGAGGCGACCTTGCGATTTGTCTCAGCAGAGGAGGCAAAACGGCTGCAACGTGAGGTTGGACGGCGAAAGCATGATAACAGTGATACGCGCACATCAGAGACAGTAGACTCAACCGAACGTGATCCAACTGGTAATAAGGATGAAACCAGCGGTGGTTCACCAGATCGCACAGTAAACGAGCTATTTGTGCTCGATGATGGTGAGTTAGCACTTGTTGGGTTCTTCTCGATTGACCTTCGAGTACCTGGATTACTTGTTGCTGGGCTTTCAACACTTGGTCCCATTTTGACGGGGCTTGTCCCAGCCGCGAGTCCGCTCAGGTCATTGCTCACAGTCATTGGCGGACCATCAGTATTAACTGGTGGTGTTAATGCTTTGCTGGGGCTTTTACCTGTCTTAATTGGGGTTGTTGTTCTTTCGTGGCTGGTTGGTGCCGCCTCAGCCGTGACATCATATTATGGATTTCGGCTAACTGAAACGAGAGGAGAATTGCGGTATGAACGAGGACTTTTTCAGCGCTACGATGGTTCGATTCCATTTGAAAAAATCCAGACACTCACAGTCGAAGATGATCCGCTCAAGCGATACTTTGGATACGCAACACTGTATGTAGAAACAGCAGGATATGCACCTGGACAAAGTGGGAGTGGAGGTCGAGGGTCAGAGGTCGCAGTCCCGCTTGCACAGCGGGATCGAATAGATGAATTAATCAAGCGAATCGAGCCCGTTGACACAATTGAGTTACGGCGTCCACCAAAGCGTGCGCGACGACGATATCTTGTGCGTGCCGGACTCATTGTTGGTGCTGTTATTATTGGATTATATACAATTAGTACTGTCATGTCAATTACGTTCCCGTGGTGGGTTGCGATTGGCTTGCTTCCGGTTGGAGGGATTATCGCCATTGCATTGTGGCGTCATCGAGGTCATTGGATCAGTGAAGACTACTTTGTCACACGAAATGGCGTATTCACACGAGAGACTCGGATTGTGCCGTTATATCGGATACAGACTGTTATTGATACACGAACTGTATTTCAGCGACGACTTGGATTGGCAACGATTATAGCTGATACTGCTGGGTCACGGTCACTTGGTGGAAGTGACGCGCAGGCGGTCGATATCAGTGCTCAGCGTGCGACGACACTTCGGACAGAACTCGAAACGCGTCTTCAGCGGGCGATCCATGCTCGAAAGGATCGGCTTGGGTCAATGTCTACCACAGGTGTATCATCGTCAAAATCATCGTCAAAATCATCGTCAGATACAGTCGCGAATAATAAAGACACGATAGTCACGACTGAGAGTGACAATGGTGGGTCAAAAAGCCAGGTGACTGATACAGATGATAATTCAACTACGCACGATAATGATCAGCTAGTAGATAATCATAATCACAACGATGATTATGGTGGCGATGACGACGGCACTGAAGAGACACGGAGAAGTGAGAATGAAACCAACGATATCAGTAATCCTGAGAGTGGGTCTAGTGAAGAGTCAGAATAGTTTGTACTAATCGGAAGCCATCCCGATATTATCATCACATTTACTAGACGAGTTTATGAGCAATCGAGTGAATTCACCAATCGGTGCCATCGTCTCAGATGAAAGAAACAACGGCATCGATACGTGTTCAATCATGAGGACAGAGTGTTTTAATTAATCGAACAGGCTGTGCGTGTCAAAGCAGTACCCTAATTGTGGTTCAACAAATGGAGTCGTGTGTTCCACGAGGAATATTATGATGAAGAAGAGGAATTGCGCATGCGAGCAGTTTCAATTTCCTGTGTGAACATTTCGGCTGTTTCAGTGATTGACTCAAAATCTCCGGCAGCAATCGCATCCGTATTCATAAGTGCACCGCCAGCCCCGACGACTGCTGCACCAGCCTCAATATAGTCTGCAACATTGTCAATATTGATTCCTCCTGTCGGCATCAACGGAAGATGTGGAAGTGGTCCAGCAATGCTTGAAAGATGTGTTGGTCCAACTGTCGCCGCTGGGAATACCTTCAGAAGGTCCGCACCAGCCTCGTATGCATTAAGCGCCTCTGTCGGGGAGAGGATACCCGGCGCAACGAGCGTGCCATGTCGATTGCATATTTCGAGAATATCAGGATCAAAAGTTGGTCCAACAATGAATTCAGCACCGCTTGTTATCATCTCTTGAGCTGTCGGCGAATCAAGTACAGTGCCAGCCCCAACAATGGCCTCTGAATCGCGAAACGATGCACGGACCTCACTGATAAGGGCAGCTGCATTAGCGTTGTCAGCAGTTATTTCATATGCAGTCACACCACCGTCATGAAGCGCTGTTGCAACGTCAATAATCGTATCCGCATCCGCACCTCGCATAACAGCAACGACACCACTGTCTATCAGTTGATCGAAGACGCTCGATATATTAGTAGTCATCTCGTGCAATCAATATTGATGTCGGGGATATACTGAATGTTGTCCCAACTTAATCATACATCGATTTCTCGATCGCTAACATGAGTTGATATCGATATCAATCAGTCTGTGGGACGGCTCTTGTGCCAGCAAGGAACGCGATGATCGCAATCACCGTGACAACACCGAGGTTGCCCAGTGGGGCTGTTGTTGCCTCTAGATATGTCACTGATCGAATGCCTCGAGCGATATATGTGAGTGGGGATAGACCTAATACAGGGCGAAACCAGACCGGAAGGAGCGATGGGGTGACAAATGTCTCAGAAAGGAATAATAATGGAAGTGCAATAGCGTTCGACGCAGCAATGACCCCATCTTGAGAACCTGCAACACGACCAATAATTGCACCGACTCCACAAAACAATACAACACCAAGAATAATAAATGGAATAATGAATAATGTTGTAAGATTCAGTGGAAGTGTCGTATTGGTCACAAGCACGGATAAGATTAGTAGTAATCCGGCGGCGATACCGATAACAACCACATTGACAAGTGATTGTGCAAGAAGCCATTCACCACGTGATAATGGTGTTGTTGCAAGTTTCTCAAATCGGCTTCCACTGCGATATCGAGCAACAGTACTGCCAACACGAGATAATGGCGTGAATAGCACGACAACGGAGAGATACCCGGCAATATAATATGCTCGAGGCTCAGCAAAAAGACCACCACCTGTCGGTTGTGTTTGCACCAGTGCACCGAATATAACGACGATGATTGCTGGAAAGAAGAAGGTGAAAAATACTGCTGTCCGTCGGCGAAGAAACGCATGCCACGCAGCTGTAAATTCAGCACGAATACGACTATGACGGGTCATTGATCTGACTCCTCTGTGGTTGTTGTAATAGCAGTCTGTGACATAACATTTCCACCAGTATTGACATCGTCAATACGGGGAGCAGTATCCTCATTTGAGTTTGATGTCTTAGTGGTTCTACTCGGGTTGAGTGTCTCACCAGCCAATGCAAGATAAACATCCTCAAGATCAGGCTGCTTCCACGTGAGCGATTCAACAGTCACGGTGGTCATATCAACTGCATCAATAATATCACCGATATCACGGGGACCAACCGATTTGACGACTGTACGAGTGCCTGATACACTGGTTTGAATGTCAAATGACAGTGATGAAAATGCTGTTGAATCAAGCGCAGTTTCGGTCTCAATGATAAGTTTGTTTTCTCCAGCATGGGTGTCAATAAGCGATTGTGGGTCACCGATAGTCAGCAATTGACCGTCATTCAAAAACCCAACACGGTCGGCAAGTCGCTCAACTTCCGTCATTGAATGACTTGTGAGGAAGACAGTCGTCCCACCAGCGGCGAGTGTTTCAAGAAGTGACCAGAGGGAGCGACGACCCGCAGGATCAATGCCGGTCGTCGGTTCGTCTAAGAATAAAACTGCAGGATCATTAATCAATGCGATTGCAACACAAACACGGCGTTGCTGTCCCCCTGAGAGTGTTTCATACCATTGTGTTGTTGAGTCACCACTGAGACCGACATCATCGAGAACCGTTACAGGATCACGGGTATCGTCATATAGTCCTGCATAGTATTCAATGAGTTCGTGTGCTGTCAGTCGACCGGGGGGTGTGAATGATTGCGGGAGTACACCGACTTGTGATTTATCAAGCTTCGTTGGGGTGACTCCACGAATTGATAATTGCCCTCTGACAGTTGTTGTTCCGGTCAGCGCGCGAACAAGCGTTGTCTTTCCAGCGCCATTCGGTCCGACCAATCCAAACATCTCTCCTGCGTCGACTGAAAGTGAAACACCATCAAGTGCTCTTACGTCGCCATATGATTTATACACGTTCTCGGCGACGAGTGCCGCTGTCATGTATATCTATATACAGCATGATATAGTAAACAATTCGAATCACATGAGTTCCAACATGCTGATATCAACTTGATTTGGATTATCTCAGATCGATAATCGGTCTCTTAAGATACTGATAGTGACTATATTATCTATTACAACCACGATAGGTGTAATTGAGAGCCAAGCTTATCCGAACTCCGCCCTAATATTATATATGGATATCATTGTTGTGACGGGTCAAGGAGCGCAACTCCCGATTCAGGCTGGGATTGGTCTAGGCACGTCCCTTGTCGGGTTGCTTGGATTATTCCTTGCAATCGTCACTGTTTATCAAATGGTTGAGATTGTTGATGCATATGAGAAAGAAGCATTAACTGTCTTTGGTGAGTTCCGTCACCTGCTCGAACCGGGGATCAGCTTTATTCCACCGTTCGTTTCGCGAACATACGCGTTTGACATGCGAACGCAGACATTGGATGTCCCCCGACAAGAAGCTATCACGCGGGACAATTCACCAGTCACTGCCGACGCTGTCGTATACATCAAGGTTATGGACGCTAAGAAAGCTTTCCTCGAAGTTGATGATTATAAAAAGGCTGTCTCGAATCTCGCACAGACAACCCTTCGAGCGGTGCTTGGTGATATGGAACTTGATGATACGCTGAATAAGCGGCAAGAAATAAACTCGAAAATTCGCGAGGAGCTTGATGAACCAACAGATGAATGGGGGATTCGCGTTGAATCCGTCGAAGTAAGGGAAGTTAATCCTTCGAAAGAAGTCCAGCAGGCAATGGAACAACAGACCTCTGCAGAGCGTCGGCGTCGTGCCATGATTCTGGAGGCGCAAGGAGAACGCCGATCGGCGGTTGAGCAGGCAGAGGGTGAAAAGCAATCGAATATTGTCCGTGCACAGGGTGAAAAGCAAAGTCAGATTCTTGAAGCGCAAGGAGATGCTATATCAACGGTGCTGCGGGCGAAGTCCTCAGAATCGATGGGTGAGCGTGCCGTGATCGAACGTGGAATGGAGACGCTTGAGTCAATTGGTGAGGGTGAATCAACGACATTTGTTCTTCCACAGGAACTAACCAGTCTACTCGGTCGGTATGGTCGGCAACTAACCAATTCAGACGTACAAGAGGAAGCCGGTCTTGAAAGTCTTGATTTCGATGATGAGACGCGTGAGCTTCTTGGACTCGATGACATTGAGAGGATTCTTGGACAAATTGATGAGGCTGCAGAAATGGATCTCGAAGAACTTGAACAAGAAGCCGAAGCAATCAAAGCAGGAGAGACAAATGATATCAAGGATGCAGATCAGATCACTGCTGAAAAAACCGAAAAAATGCAAGACGGCGAAGCCGAGCGCGCTGTTGAGACCGAGCGTGAGTGAATAAAAAGCCGGGAAAACCGGTAATTAGATACTTGACGTGATGTACTTATCTTCACCATATCGTAAAACTGAGAAATACAACAGGTTTCTTTACCTCTCACCGCATTTTACCCGTCAAAGTAGATCGTACGGTAATTCAGTCTGTCAGTAAATCATAAATTAATTGAAACTCGTATAGATGGGAAATCGCAATATCGACGAAAATAAGCGAGCGACACTGCGACGGTTCGCGACGATTGGTGCTGCGTCACCACTTGCAGTACTCGGTGGAGGAGAGAGGACAACAGATAATACAGGCGCAGAAAGAACACAGGATCATGAACAGACTGGATCAGATAACCGCAATGAGGTTCGTAAGGCAATTGTTGGATATGTTAGCTCAACGCCTGGGGTGCATTTCTCAAAAATTCGCGATGAATTAAAACTCGGGACTGGTGAGACACAACATCATCTCCGTCGGCTTGTTGATGATGGGAAACTCACAATTCACCGCGATGGCGATTACAAGCGATTCTATCTCAGCGGACGGTTTAATACATTTGAACAGGTTGCACTCGGATTTCTTCGCCGAACGACCCCACGGGGTATATTGATTGAGCTATTAAAAGATCCAACAGCAACTGGTGCTGACCTTGCCACAGTTCTTGATGTCTCACAGGCGACGGTGAGCACATACAGTTCAAAGCTTGATGATGCTGGGCTCATATCCCGTACTGACGATTATACAATTAAAGAACCCGAGATAATTCTCACGTTGATACTCAGACATGCAGATTCACTCGGACCAGATGCAGTTGCAATCGCCGATGAGGCGGAAACACTGCTCAAGTACAGTCCACAGGATTGAGACTCATATTCACCTGTCGTTGAGCGTCCTCAGCAGTTAGCTGATTCAAGAGTAACTTTCCATGTTGTTCCTGAAGAGTATCCCCACTTTTCAATGCTAACATCAGTGGTATTGTTGTTAATAATTGCAGACATGTTTGCGCCTACTTCTTTTGCTGAAAGACCAAGTTCGGCGGCGATGAGACGGGATTTGAAATAAGTTTGCTGGTTAGCCTGTTGGATGAGATACTGGTGGATCCGTTGCTGTTTCTCGCTCAACGTCGGTAACTCAGATCGACTCTCAGTTGTACGTCCATCCACGTTCGTTTCTATCTCTGCTTCGGTCTCTGTTTCCGTTGTTGCACTCATATATAATAATACGCACTACACCGTATGAGCGGTTTGGTACAGATACTTAAGTCGCTGCCGTCCGCCGATTAAGTGTAAAATCTGACTCCAGCAAACGGCTTTTTGATGATTGTGAAGTGACTAAAGGTACAATCACTTAATCACATTTGACGCTATCCATCAATATAGTATCGCATAATTCTCTTGTTCCAATTGGATTCCATGGTGAATTACCCCGCCCTACTCACTCGCTTCGCTCGTTGCTTGAGGACGGGGGATTGGTACTCGTATTCAGCCAAACGACCACGGATACGAGTCAACTGACCTGTGGAATTTTCACTGTTTTCTTTAGAGGCATGAGCATGAAGTTGGGTTACATATTGGAGTAGTAGCCAACAAAATCGATTCGTACTTGTTATTGAGACAAATATTTATATGGGTACGTCATTCCGTTTTTGAGCAGTAGAGGATTCTAAGTTAACTTGCGATAACTCAGGGCAAAACGCAGTCAAAAGTCAATCGGCGCTCTGTATGAGAGTCTCACTAATAGATATCTCATCAGTACGTTGATTTATTTTGCATCTCGAGTCAGAAAGTTCATACATCGTGCACTGCCACACACTGGCAATGGAATCCCCGTCTGCCGGGTCAGCGAAGTCAAATGCAACCGGAAGTGATGATGATACTGTCACCACAAGTGCAGACAGACAAACACCACGTGGTGACGAATCACCAGCAGCCGAGGATGATGTGAATATAAGCGTCGTTCTTCCAGCGTATAATGAGGAATCAACACTTGAATCAACAGTCCAGAGGACAATCAGCACGCTTGAGACCTTCTGTGAGCCAACATCGATTGAGATAGTGATTGCTGAAGATGGATGCACAGATAATACACCAGAAATTGCGGATCAACTCGCTGCTTCGGATAGGCGTATCCGACATATGCATAGCGATACACGATTAGGACGAGGAGGTGCACTTGAGCAGGCATTCAACTTCGCAAACGGCAGTGTGCTCGCGTACTTCGATACAGACCTTGCAACTGACATCCGTCATCTTGAGGAACTTATCACCCGGATACAAACCGGTGAGGCTGACATTGCGACTGGATCGCGATGGTTGCCCGAAAACATTGCTGATCGTCCGGCAAAACGCGGTATTCCGAGTCGTGTGTATAATACACTTGTCCGTCTTTTCCTGCGATCAGATCTTCGTGATCATCAATGTGGATTCAAAGCGTTCAGCCGAGAAGCGTTTGAATCACTCCAACCTATTGTTGAGGATAGTCATTGGTTTTGGGATACCGAAATGCTCGTTCGGGCGCAACGAGCGGATTTAACGGTTGTCGAGTTTCCTGTGGAGTGGACATCAAAGGGTGATACAAAGGTTGATCTCGTCCGCGATGTCTTTGGCATGGGTAGTCAGATTCTGCGGACATGGTGGCAGATATCAGTACAACCGCGGCTATCTCCGCGAGTGAGCCTTGGAGCAGGCGCTGTGTTGGCGATTGTTGCACTAGCGCTGATGACGCAGTATATTGATTTCAACACAGTTATTTCTGAAGTTCGCGCCGCTGACCCATGGCTAGTTGTCGCTGCAACGATTGTCTATACGCTGTCATGGCCAATTCGTGGGCTGCGATATCGTGATATTTTATTCGAGCTTGGGTATTATGAGCGCGTTCGGTTTCTTACTGGAGCGGTCTTTATTAGCCAAACGGGGAATCTTGTTTTCCCTGCTCGAGCAGGTGATCTCGTTCGTGCGTATGTGATCAAAGCACGGCGAGGAATTGCGTACCCATCAGGGTTCGCGTCGCTTGCAGCAGAACGTGTATTTGACTTATTGACAATTGCGTCATTAGCTGGGGTCGTCCTGTTAGGATACACGGCAAGTGGTCAAACAGCGACGCTTGCGCAGACAATTATTGATGCTGAGGGTGCTGGTCGCGTGGCTGTTATTGTCTCAATGAGTGTCGGTCTGGTTGCTGTCGCAGCTGTCGGTGGGATTATACTGAGCGCACGGAGTGAGATTGACATTCCATCAGCTGTCGTATATCGGGTGAGCACTGACAGTTATGCTAAGATGGTCGTCAGTGTGATTAATCAGTTTATTGAGGACTTACAGACTGTTGCTGGGACACGTCGTGGATTTGCTCGTGTTGGAGCAACGAGCATCCTCATTTGGTCAATTGATGTCGTAACTGCATTCGTTGTTTTACTGGCATTTACACCTGCGTTAGATACGATACAGCTACTTGCGGTGAGTTTCTTTGCTGTCAGCGTTGGAAATCTCGCCAAAGTTCTTCCATTATCGCCTGGTGGTGTCGGACTGTATGAAGGCGCGTTTACACTGCTTGTCGTTGGACTCACACCAATTACTCCGAGCATTGCGATTGGCGCTGCAGTTGTTGATCACGCTGTGAAGAATCTCATAACGGTCATCGGTGGATATGGATCGATGCTTGGATTAAATGTCTCATTGATGACTGCTGTTGAGGAGACACGTGATGTGCGCAATCGTGATACAGATATATCTGCTGAGGGAGTGACACAAACGGAGACACGCAATCAATAGCCACCGCATCTGTTGATTCTCATAATTTTCACAACAGTTGACATATGCACTGACCGTACTTTTATGCAGAATCGAGGAGAAAGCCTCGCGCTTCAGCGCGGGGAGGATGTCAACAATTGAGTCGACCGGTGGAGGATCACAGTGTGAATACAGTCGCGGGCACATTCGCTTTATTTCTCACCATATCCTCGTCACTGGCGATCATATCATTGATATTTTTCGTCTGAAGACAGAGGAATCCTAAGGTAGAGATATTAGGGTTTGCACAGGTTTGCCGAAATAGGTATGCACATATAATTTTATATTGGGGGGTAAATCGTTTGCATATGGTTCAACCCATCGATGTAAAGATGGATTTTCAGCAGGTGAATTGTCGATGAGTCCCGATTTAGATGCCTTTGACTCCCGTCGTTCAACGGTATACGCACGTACTGGTGTTGTTGCGACAAGTCAGCCATTAGCAGCACAAGCTGGGATTCAATCACTTCAGAGTGGCGGCAACGCTTTTGACGCTGCTGTTGCGACCGCTGCAACGTTGAATGTTGTTGAGCCGATGAGCACGGGGATTGGCGGTGACGTCTTTGCGATGTATCGAACTGCAGATGGTGATGTTGGTGCAATGCGAAGTTGTGGTGGTGCTCCTGCAGCTGCGACTCGTGAGACTATTCGTGATCGTCTCAACACCGAGTCCCCAACAATGCCTAGTTCCGGTCCGCTTGCTGTTACTGTCCCTGGAACTGTCCGTGGATGGGAACGGCTTCTCACGGATTATGGTCAGTATGGGTTTGAAACAGCACTTGAACCAGCGATTACGCATGCAAGTGAGGGATATCCTGTCTCAGAGATTATTGCCGATGCGTGGACGCGTAATGCTGATACGTTTATTGATGCTATCGGTAAGGAAGCTTTCAGTGTATCAGATGGCACTCCATCTGTTGGTGACGTTATTCGACTCCCACATCTTGCTGAAACATTCAAGTCGATTGCTCAGGGCGGTGCTGACGCCTTTTATGAAGACTCACTCGCAACACAGATTGCAAGTGCCGTCCGTGACCGTGGTGGCTTACTTGAGTCGTCTGATCTTGCAGAGTTTGAGGCTGAGTATGTTGACCCGGTTTCAACGACATATCGCGGAGCAACAGTGTATGAGCTCCCCCCGAATAATCAAGGATTGATTGCACTTGAAGCGCTTAATATCGCGTCTAAAGTTGATGCTGGGTCATACGCATATGATTCTGCGGATCGAATTCATTACTATGCAGAATCGTTGAAACGAGCATTCCACGATGGACATCACTACATTACTGATCCGGAATTTGAGTCAATTCCTGATCTCGCTTCATCATCATACGCAGCGAATCGAGCAGAAAGTATTGGTCCATATGCGAGTGATGTTAGCGTCGGCGGACCAGGGATGCCTCCAGAAGATAGTGACACAGTGTTGCTAACGGTCGCTGATAGGGCAGGTAATGTTGTTTCATTAATTAATTCAATCTTTGAGCCATTCGGCAGCGGTGTTGTTGTACCTGACACGGGAATCGTGCTTCAGAACCGTGGTGCGTCCTTCACACTTGACCCATCGCATCCAAACACACTTGAGCCGAAAAAGCGACCGTTTCATACACTCATTCCCGGATTGATCCAATTTGATTCAGATGATTGGGCTGCATTTGGTGTGATGGGTGGATATATGCAACCACAAGGACATCTGCAGGTTCTTGCGAATTTACTTGATTACGGATTTGATTCACAGGCTGCGCTCAACGCACCACGGTGGCGCTACTGTGATGATGGCTCTCTCGCTGTTGAAGAACGATTTGCTGACGGGGTTCTTGGAAAGCTTGCTCGTCGCGGTCATGAGCTAACTGTCCGTCCACCGAGTGCATTTGGTGGTGCTCAGTTCGCTCGCCGTCGTGGCGATGTCCTCTCCGGTGCGACAGACCCCAGAAAAGACGGGACAGCAATCGGATTCTGAATTCTGAGTGTTGACCGCACTGAGTATGAGTATATCCACTGGTGTATCCGAGACGCGGTAGCCAGTATGCTCAATTGTTGTGGTAGTTCACAATGATTATTGCGTCAAAAGACCCCTCTCCTGTAGTATCGTGTCAGACACCAACTGAAGTACCTCACCCACAGTGGCGCGTTCACGCTCCTTTTCGTTTAGAGATAGCCTTCATTAGTCGCCGGTATCAACATCAGCGTCAATATGTTCTGTTGCGGGTGTTTCTGGTGGTCGAAGGGCAAGTGCTGCGATACCGGCGATAACAGCCAATCCCGATCCTACCAGAAAAGCAATTGACCACCCGACCTGATTGATAAGCCACCCAGCAGCAGCTCCTCCAAAGACACCGCCCCACATCTTTCCTGAGTACAGTAATGCATAGTTGGCTGATGAATTGGCACTTCCATAATACGTCCCGATAACGCTAGGGAAGAGTGTGTACTGTGGGCTCCAAAAGAATGTTGTCATGACAACCGCTGCTAGGAATCCGAGTGTCGACCCGTTTTGAGCGAAATAGACGACTGCGGCAAGACCAATCCCACACAATGTGAATGATACCGCCATTGCATGCTCTCGGGGAACCCGATCGGAGAGATCACCAAGGATGAGACGTCCTGCGCCTCCAGCAACAGGTAATAGCGTCGCAGAAGCAGTTGCTGTCACCGCTGTCAATCCAAGCGCATCTGCGAATGAGACGACCTTTGCGGTAAGCATCAACCCTGCTCCGCTGACGGCAATGAACATACCGTACATCACCCAAAACTGCCATGTTCGAAGCACGTCATGCCATCTATATTGTGTCTCATTTGTGCCAGTATCATTCGTTATCTCAGTGTCAGTTTTATCAGATTGATTTTCCTCAGTAGTGGTTGTCCGGCTGTCCGTCCATCCGTCTGGAGGATCACGGAGAATGAGCGCTCCAAGAAAGATACCGAGACCGATAATGACACCGAGCGTCCGAAGAACAAATGGATATGATGTTGCTGTTGCATTCGCTCGGACAAATGGAACTACGAGCGCACTTCCAGCCGCAAATGCCATAGTTCCAACACCGGTAGTCAATCCTGGTCGATCTGGGAACCATTTCAAAGCCGTATTAACCGAAACTGTGTATACAACGCCAACTCCAATTGCACCAAGTGAATAGAGAATATATATCTGCCAGATTGCTGTTGCGTATGCAAGCCCAATATATCCACCCCCGGCTAATACCGCTGCGATGAATGAAATGGCTCTTGGTCCGCGTTTATCTCGCCACCACCCAATGGGAAATTGCGATCCTGCTTGGAAGATCACAAACAAGGTAAACACAGCACCAAGAGCTGGCGGTTGAGCGCCAAATTGAGTAGCCAGTGGTCCTTCAATTGATGACCACACATACTGATATGGACTGACAAGCGCCATGCTCACAGCAGCGCCAAGAAGCAACCACCATCGCGAAAAGCCAAGTTGGTCGCGAGCACGCGATGCATAGTCAATCTGCATAGTATTATTTTTCATCAGGTGAATGTTGATAATAATTAAGAGATAAATGTCTCACAGTCGCATGATATCGGGTATTCCGATCGATAATAATATCCTGAAATAACGATTGTTCAATCATAACTTAGACGCTTGTAATTAATCTTTGTTCTGATAGAATCATCAATAGTGCAACGATACTATATTGATATCAGTGTGGTATGATAGTTTGATACCTCTAGTTAACTCTCAAAGCCATGCGTGATTTTGGAAGCCGGCTTAGTAGGCTGATCTTATTGCTCTTCAAACATATTTAATGACCTGTCTCACTCACAATACTTATTTTGATGAGTAAAAAGAAGCAAATACTGAAGATTATATTTATGATTATTCTCGGTGCATTGATCGATCCGCTATGATCTTATGATCTAATGATCTAATGGTCTAATCATTATTAATCCATAATTATCAACCCTCAGATACTCATCCACGTATCCGGTCAGTACGCTTAAGCCAATTAATATGTTATTCTATAGCAAATGGTTGATGACTCTGAGGTGAATCGACGTCGGTTCTTGCGTGCGACTGGTGCTGTTGCGGCAACGGTTGGCGTCGCTGGATGTTCACAGGGGAGTGACGGGGAGACTGAAACTGAGACACAGACACCCGATGATAGTGGAGGTCCAAGTTCAACGGAATTCTCTCGACCGTCATCATACCCATATTCACCCGGTGAGACAGATGTTCAAAGCGCACGATCTGTCATGGAAGAAGCTGGGTTTGGTCCGGATAACCGATATGAACTCAGCTGGACTCAATATACGAGTCCAACATGGAAGGAAATTGCGAATACGGTTCGTGCTCGGCTTGAGTCTGCATATATCGATATGAGCATCAGTGAGGCAGACTTCGGTGCCCTTCTTGAAACGACTGAAAAGGGAAGTCATGAAGCGTTCACACTTGGTTGGATTGCTGATTATCCTGCTCCACAGAATTTCCTTCAACTTGTCGACCCTGAGAATACGGTTTATGATGCGGATGGATATACCCCAAATGGTGCGCGGTTATTCTGGTCAGAAGACGCGAATACCGATACTCCTATCAGAGAATACATTGCTTCGCAGTTTAATCGAATTCAAGATAACCCTGGGTTAAATGAGAGTGCTGTTCAGACCCGAAACGATGCTGTTGGGAATATAGAAGCCGGATTATGGGAGTCTGCAGCATTACTTCCAATCTATCATAGCGTTTCTGAGCAGTTTTGGTATGATCGTGTCTCATATAATCCGCCTAGCGGCATGGGCGGTTCACGATCAAAAGAGAATGTATCGGTTGATGGAATTATGAGCAAAGACAGACTAAGTGGGACCTCAGCGACATTCAGTGCACTTGACCCAATTGCATCAGGAAATACTGCCTCTGGAGGAAAAATCATGAACATGTTCGATGCGCCAATGAACTATCCGAATGGGGATACTGAGGTTGAACCACTCCTCATCAGTGATTATGAGGTAAGCGATGATCTCACAGAGTATGAATTCACGCTAAAGGAGGGAATTCAATTTCATGGCGACTATGGGGAGGTCACCGCTGATGATGTGGTGTACTCGATTCGACGACTTGTCGAGTCAAACAACTCGACGAACACGTACTTTCCAAATAGCGTCTTAAACATTGAGCGTGAGACTGACGCAGATGGGAATGTTATTCCCGATTCGACAGGGGTTGAGGCAACTGGTGAGTACTCCTTCCGAATCACACTTCAACAACCATTCAGTTACACACTTGAGGTTCTTGCATATTCAGCGTTCTCTGTCATTCCTGAAGGGATTATTGGTGATATTGAGGGGTATGATGGTGAGATGTCACAGACAGAATTCTCCACCACAAACCCAATCGGGACTGGTCCATTCACCTTTGTTGAGTGGAACTCTGGTAATGGTGGCTCATTTACCGTCGATCGGTTTGATGAGTATCATGGACAACAAGCAGCAATTGAGGGTATCGATAGCGCAATTATCACTGATACAACTGCATCGTACAATTACTTCCTAAACGAAAATGCCGATGTTGCAGGGATTCCAACAGCAAAGTACGACCCTGAGAAAGTCTCAATCGAATCAACAGATGGGTCACAGGAATTTGGAACGTACGGTCCACTTGAGAATGATAAGACGGTTAACATGGCTCGCACTCCGACAATTAATACCTTTTATGTCGGATTCCATATGGAGAAAGTTCCAAAAGCAGTTCGACAGGCAATGGCATACGTGACTAATCGTGAGCAATTTGTCGATGATGTATTCAAAGGTCGGGGTGTCCCTGCATATCACCTCACGCCACCACAAGTGTACCCTGGTGGGACCTCGGCGTATAATTCACATTGGCAGGGATAATAAGTAGGGTAGGATATTCGTTTAAACAGTACGTATTACAATACAGTCTGACTCTCAGTAAAAATATGAGACTTCTAGCATCCCACAGATGAAACCAAGTCTATCAATATTACATCGACCATTCAAATGAACCGATTTATATATATATTGAAACGATTTGCGTTAGCCATTCCAGTCCTTCTGTTTGGGTTGACGATGTCGTTTTTAATCATGTATAAGGGTCCTATCGACCCGGTATTGTCTATCCTTGGTCGAGATGCAAATCCTGAGGCTGCCCGTCAGCTTCGAATTTCGCTCGGGATTATTCGCCCGAATGGAACACCGATTCCATTATGGGAACAATATGGGATGGTATTACGAGATCTTGTCACCTTTCAGTTTGGTCAATCCTGGATTATTCAGCGCGGAGCATCCGTGCAAAGCGTTATTCTTGGACGAATGGCGCCCACGCTATGGCTTGGGTGGTGGTCGGTTGTCATTGCATTATTAATTGGTATTCCGGTTGGGCTGTACGCTGGACTCAAAGCGAATACATGGGGAGATTACGTTGCCTCTGGTGGCGGTATTATCTGGCGAGCAATGCCTAACTTTTGGCTTGCAGTGATGATTGCTGGGAGTCTTTCGGCCGGTGGTGTTCTTTCATGGTATCGGGCATTTGGTGTGAATACCGATGTTATTGGAACACCCGCTGCAGTGCGGCAGCTCTTTACCGTTATTGACCCCTTTGGAGCAGCACCAATCATTGGGTTAGTGATTATTCCCATTCCAAATGTTGAGAATTTCATTATCGCGTTCAAATGGATCCTCCCTGCAGCACTTGTGCTGGGATCCGCGTCGATGGGAAACGAGATCCGGATTGGTCGGACAGCAGTTCTCGAGAGTCTGAACTCAAAGTATATTGAAACGGCAAAAGCAAAGGGACTCTCAGCACGACGAATAATTATCAAACATGTTGGTCGCAATGCAATTGTGCCACTACTACCAGTGATCATGGGTGAGTTTTATTTGCTCATCGGCGGGTCGGTACTGGTTGAGCAAGTATTCAGTATTAATGGACTTGGTAATCTATTCTTCCGGGCTGTTCTTGGTCCGGATATTCCAGTTGTGATGACACTCGTCTTTGTCTTTATTATCATCCAAGTATTATTCAATATCACACAAGACCTTCTCTACACAGTTGTTGACCCAAGGATCACACTCGAAGATACCGAACAATGAATCATACCGAATACGTCAGTACTACCACCCGCACTCGTACCTACACTCGTGTACGTGATTGCTTATTATATACTGAGATGACTTGTTCCAAATCTGAGCCTCACTCTCGAATGTCCTGAATTCAATTCATAACTTCGTTCATATGTGCGCACGCTCTCACACAACCTCGACCGTTGAGACGACCGCTGATGACCCGTTTCAGCGCGATGGCCAATCAGTTCGCGCTCGTATTACTGCCGAACCAACGCCAGCAATCAGATGGGCGGTTGTTGCCGCTGGATTGCTTGCAGTTGAGCTTGGCGCCTTTCTTGGTGGGTTATTGACAATTCTTGACGGTGTTGTCATTGGTCTGACCGCGTTTATTGATATTGCTGTTGGCGTGATTAATCCACAACTCGCAGCCACCGTTGTTGATATACAGACAACGGCTTCAAATGCAATTACGACTGCTCGCGATGCCGCTGAGGGGATTCCAACGCTCTTAAGTCGAGAGACAGTTCCGAACCAGGGTCATCTTATGAGCCCCGATGGCCCGTGGGCTGGTCCAATATTTGGTGTTGAACCAGGTCTCGCATGGGCGCTCCGTGCATTATTGATTATTGGATACTCATTATTTGTCTTCTACTGGATCTTCCGAGGATGGACAATCTTTCGTGATCACTACCGACATGCTGAATGGACCCCGACTGATGATATCGTTGATCGGCTCTCTGAGCACCGCTGGGGACAGTTTGGTATTATTATTATCGCACTATTCCTTACGATGGCACTGTTTGGACCCGCACTTGGACCAACCACTGTCGAGCAAAATATTATTTCGCCATATAGTCATGAGATTACATATCTCAACACAGATACTCAAACTGTTGAAACAATTACTGCTGGCGATGCCAATTTTGACTCGAAGTCAAAGGGTTCGAGTGAACAGAATGTTGGTCCAATGAGTTATGATGAATTCAATCGATTCCATCCGTTTGGAACACTCCCGAACGGTCGGGATTTATTCACATTTATGATGGGTGGCGCACGGATTACGCTTATCGTTGCTGGTCTTGCAATTGGATTGAGTAGTCTTATTGCTGCCACACTTGCGATGATGTCTGCATTCTATGGGGGTCGAATTGATCTTGGCATCCTCACGACAGCCGATGGTGTTGTTTCTGTCCCACAGTTATTATTATTAATTATGATTAGCGCCGTCTTTGCTGATCATTGGCTTGCAACGGTGTTAGATGGTGGGTTCCTTCTTGCGTTGATATTTGCATTCACTGGATGGCCATTTCTTTGGCGAGCTGTTCGTGGACCGGCATTACAGGTCGCCCGCGAGTCATGGGTTGATGCTGCTCGCAGCTTTGGACAGACCCCACGGACGATTATGCGAAAGCATATGCTTCCATATGTAACTGGGTATCTGTTGGTGTATGCTTCTCTCTCAACTGGGGGCATTATTATTGGACTTGCCGCCTTGTCGTTCCTTGGCAATGGTCTTGGAATTACGCCACCAACACCAGCATGGGGGCGGGCGGTTTCGCTTGGACAGAGTTATGTTTCCAGTTCATCTTGGCACATTTCATTACTCCCAGGACTGATGATTGTCCTTCTTGTGACTGGATTGAACGCATTCGGTGATGGACTGCGAGATGCAATTGATCCAGAAAGCAATGGCAGTGATCAGACTGAAGGAGTGACTGGGGGTGGTGCCTGATGGAATCGTCAGCAGGATCCAACTCAGATTCAATGATACCGGATGTCGACCGAAAAACGTCGACATCAGCTCAACCTGATGATGATGTCGTTCTTTCTGTTCACAATCTCACGACGGTTTTTCGCACTGATCGTGAAACAATCTATGCCGTTGATGGGATTGATTTTGATGTCCGTCGTGGCGAAACAGTCGGTATTGTCGGTGAGTCTGGCTCGGGTAAAAGTGTGACTGCCCGCTCAATTATGGGTCTGATCGATGCACCGGGTGAGATACTCCCAGCGTCTTCGATTAGATTCAACAATGACGAACTCACCGACTACAGCGATGATGAATATCGTGCAATCCGTGGTGATGGTATTGGAATGGTGTTTCAGGATCCTCAACAATCACTCAATCCAGTGTATACAATCGGCAATCAAATCCGTGAAGCACTTGCTGTTAATCAGAATATCCGTGGTGAGGAGGCACGTCGCCAAGCGATTGAGTTACTTGAAGCCGTTGCAATTCCAGACCCCGCCCGTCGACTTTCGGAGTACCCACATGAGTTCTCTGGCGGAATGCGACAACGAGCGGTCATTGCGATGATGCTAGCCTGTGATCCGGAATTTCTTATCTGTGATGAACCAACAACCGCACTTGATGTAACTATTCAAGCACAAATCCTTGATCTTCTCTCTGAGATACAACAGAAGCGTGATCTTTCAATCCTATTCATTACACATGATATGGGTGTTATTGCCCAAATTGCAGATCGTGTAAACGTTGTATATGCGGGTGAGATTGTTGAACAAGCTCCTGTCGAACGGCTATTTCAATCCCCACAACATCCATATACACGCGGGCTGCTAGATGCTATCCCCGGACGGCGGTCTGGTGATGATGGATTACGGACGATTGAGGGTGATGTCCCAACGCCCAATGCACCCGCAAGTAACTGTCGATTTGCGCCGCGGTGTCCAAAAGCCTTCGATGAGTGTGAGGCCGTGCCGCCACAACATGTCAGTGTTGATGATAATTCAACCCATACAACGGCCTGTCTTCTTTATCCAGCGGAGATGGAAGAATCACCGCGCGTAGCGAAACATCGTCGTCGTGCAGAGACAGAGACAGAAGCAGATGCTAATACCGGTGAATATCATGAGTAAAACAGTTGATTCTCGTCCTGACGAGTCAGCACGGTCCTCGCAGTTGGAATCCGATGTAACCACAGACCCGCTTGTGACTGTTAAAGATTTGAAAACATACTATGGTGGCGATGGTGCATTTGCGGATCCACCAGTAAAAGCAGTCGATGGGGTCAGCTTTCAAATTGAGCGTGGTGAGACGCTTGGACTTGTTGGCGAGTCTGGCTCTGGAAAGACCACGTTAGGGCGCACACTTGTCCAATTAGAGACAGCAACAGCAGGAGATATTACCTTTGATGGGACTGACGTCACGACATTACATGGCGATTCACTGACTGAGTGGCGTCAACGTGCACAAATTGTATTTCAGGATCCGGAGTCGAGTCTTAATGATCGCATGACGGTTGGTGAGATCATCCGTGAGCCACTTGATGCGCATGAATGGGGGACAAAAAGTGAACGTCGTAACCGGGTTCAAACACTACTTGCTGATGTTGGGCTTCAACCCGAACATTATGTCCGGTACCCGCACCAGTTCTCTGGTGGTCAACGCCAACGCGTCGGTATCGCACGTGCACTTGCGCTTGAACCGGAGTTTCTTGTACTTGATGAACCGGTGAGTGCGCTTGATGTGAGTGTTCAAGCGAAAATTATCTCACTGCTTGATGACCTGCAGGCAAAGTTTGGATTGACATATCTGTTTATTGCCCATGACCTTTCAGTAGTTAGACATATATGTGATCGAGTCGCAGTATTATATCTTGGAAAAATAATGGAGATTGGTGAAACAGAGCAATTGTATCAAAATCCACAGAATCCATACACGCGAGCACTGCTTTCAGCAATTCCGAATCCAGACCCACAGGATGAGACAACACGTATCACACTTCCAGGGACACCACCAAGTCCTCGTGATCCCCCGACAGGATGTCAGTTCGCGACACGATGCCCAGCGAAACTCCGCCCAAGCGAACTTGATCATCTCGATGCAACAACGTGGGAACGTATTGAGCGCTTTCGGGAAGTCGTTCGTGAGCGTTCCCGGGTAGATCCTGGTGTTCGTGGGCGGATTACCCGACAACTTGGCGTATTCTCAGCACATGATGATATTGATTCAGCTGTTACAGATCTCTTTGGCGACTTACAGGAATTCCCACCAGCAGTTGTCAACCCAATTGAATCAGCCGTCGAGCATATCAAATCAGGATATCCTGAGAAGGCACGCGAGTTACTTCGGGACACATTCGGTAGCATCTGTGATCGCGAGGAACCGACATTACAGGCTGTCAGCGATATCGATACGTCTCAGAACTCCAAAGTATCTTCCATAGCGACGACACAACGAAGCTACTGTCACTGTCATAAATCTGAACATGACGATGTCTCGACGATATTTGACCGGCGTCTCAATGACCCTGATGCTGGGACGCATTCGTCAGTTGATTAGACACTCAATCAGACACAGTCAATAATGCTACAAACATCTAAACTGATATTACAATTGACTGAGTTTCTGCTTTGGGTGTTGATTGCATCAACAGTAACTGTCATACTAAGCGGTGTCACCGCATTCGTCATTTGGACAAACCTCGTTGCTGTAAAAAATGCCTTATTTCTGGTTGGGATTCTACTTTTTGGGATTGGAAGTGTTGGAATTCAACCGAAGCGTGTTCGTCGTCGTGCAATGAACACTCGTTCGGAACATAAAGGATCATCAGACAGGACACACCGGCAAATATCGCTTGGTCAATTTTCGGCTGATACTAACACTGAATATGGGTTTGAAACGCGGATTCAAACAATCCCACCATTACGTGATAATCGCCTTTCGATCAACGAACGAGTAAGTCGCGACTGGAAACTTTTTGCGACAAGTCTCCTTGTCCTTGCGACGTCACTTTATTTTGAGATTGGACTTGATATTCATATCTGAATTAATGTATGTGGTCATATTATGCCAATGACATGATATAAAAACGAGAATAAGGAGCTGTCGTCTTGAGATGGGGAACATTCAGGCAGGTGCGCAATCATGTACTGATATAATGCGGATTGGTCCAGATTCTGGTATTCCTGGTGAGCAATCCCGCGAGTACGACATGAGTGGTAGCCCAGCACATATCGCTGCTGCCGCTGATGCCGTTCGCGATGGATGGAAAGCAACAATTGAGGATACCTATCGAATGGTTGATGATCGCGAAGCCGATGGATATCATACAGCGCTTGTGGTCGCTGCTGAAACAATGCCTCGTGGACCCACTAACGATGATCATAAAATAAATACTGAGAATATGAGTGGTGATATCAATGTCGCCAGCTCGATTATTATGACTCCCCCCGAGTGTTCATCTACACCGAAATGGGGGATCTCACATGTTGTCCCCCGCAATGCAGAGGATTCAATTGAATTTATTGATCCGCCGTTCACTGTGGATGAAACGCTCGTATATCAACGAGTGGTCAAGGGAACAGTATTCATCGTCACCGAATGCATCTGCATTGAGGAGGTATCACCACCACGGTCATTATTTATCGCTGGCGCGTACTCAATCACTCATGCCGCATCATTAGTGAGGGTTGCAATGAACTGTAATCGAATGATTTCACATCTTCACTATCTTGATGGGACACATATTGCAACGCTCTTACATGGTGACGCTACGACATTCTTCCCGAATCCTGAGCGATTTCTCAACGCTGGATTATCTGGAGAATAATCGTTGATATTACTCGAATTACAACACACGAAGTCCAGCGTAATCGAGTATGGTGATCTGCTATTCTCTGCTACTCCGGTATGCACCGCTTTTATTACCTATAGAGACTTCAAACTATCTTACACAGTCGCTATCTATACTCATACTCACTATCAGGTGTCAAAATAATAACAAGAATCCTAAGCACATAGTTCACTGATGGCTAATCTTCAAATATCATATCACAACAGTCTCCTTTCATAGATGCCTGACGTAATCAGTCTTGGTAGCATTAACGTGGATCGAATTCATCACGTCTCAGCTGACGTGCTCAAAGGTCTCACATCAGCGCATGCATGGTTTCCGGATCAGGGCGAAACAATTATACATGATGTCGAATCGCTCCCGTCATCGATCCCGACACCGCCAGATATGGTACAATATGGTGGGAAAGGAGCAAACCAGGCTATAGCTGCAACAAAGGCGGGGGCTCAAACAACGCTTCTTGGTGTTGTTGGGTCTGATGCGGAAAGCACAGGCGTTTGTGAACATCTCAGTGAATTCGGTGTCAATATCGATAATGTGCGGTCAGCAGCAATGCCAACTGGGACCGCAGATATTTTTATTGATCCCGACGGTGATAACCGTATTATAGTCCGCCCCGGTGCTAACAAGAACATTGATATCGACTATATTGATACACACTTCGAGACGATTATTGAGAGTAACTGTCTCTTGATTCAAAATGAGATCCCGCCAGATCCAGTCACTCACTTACTTGATCGGCTTGCGGCGAGTGACAATTCACCAGCTGTCTTGTTTGATCCTGCTCCCGCCGGTGGCGCTGATAAACTGCTTCACCCGGGCGCTATTGACTATGTGACACCAAATGAGACTGAATACACAGCACTCAAACCAGCACTCAGTGAGTACGATGGTGTCCTTATTCGCAAAGCAGGTGGTGATGACGTTATTGTCGAGATACCGGACTATCTTACCCTCTCTCCCCCTCGAATAATTCCTGATGAGTCTGAGTCTGATATCCCCGATCAGATACACGTGACAACGGACCCAGAAGATGAAACTCAAACCGAAGGAAGAATACCGGATTCAACTCGATTATCGATTACACCTCCTGCGGTTGAGACAGTCGATACGACAGGTGCTGGTGATGTTCTTAGCGGTTATCTTGCTGCTCGGCTTCCGGTGGAAAAGTCACTATTACAGGCAGTCGAGAAAGCGATTATTGCTGGATCATTATCGACGCAGCATGCTGGCGCACAAAACGGGATTCCAGCGCTATCGACCGTTCAAGAGTTTCAATCAAATAACCGGCATTAACCGCATACGCTGACTGTGTTTGCTCTTCGGTAGTGATAGCGTTAATTAGTATCACCAATATCTGATGTATTGATTATTTTATTATATATCATATGTGTCTATCTAGATCAGATTCTTATAGATACTTGATATATATTCCATTCATGGCTAAATCAAACCAGTTTGAGGATAGGGTGGACGCGGGAGAGCAACTAGCCGCAGCGCTTCACACGTATGAGATCGATGCTGATATTACACTTGCTATTCCACGCGGAGGACTTCCACTGGGGCGAGTAGTCGCGGACACTGTTTCAACGCCGCTTGATATTATCGTTGCAAAGAAAATTGCTGCACCCAGAAATACTGAATATGCTATCGGTGCTGTTGCCAGTGATGGGTCTGTCTGGCGGAATGATACAGCAATCCAACAAACTGGTGCTAGTGAGACGTATTTTGAGCAGGAGCAAGCAGCGATTGCAAAGCAAGCTAACCAGAAGGCAATCCGCTATCGTGAGAATGATGATTTTCCAGATCTTACCAATAGTCATGTTATTATCGTCGACGATGGCGCAGCAACAGGGGCGACCATCCAAGCCTGTCTCGATCAAGTTGGTAAGATCAATACAACATCTGTGACGGTTGCAGTTCCTGTTGCACCATCTGATACTGTCAAAATGCTTGAACAAAGTGCTGACTCGGTTATTTGCTTGAATACACCACAGCAATTCCGTGGTGTTGGGCAGTTTTATCAGACGTTCGAGCAGGTCTCTGACGCAGAAGCAATGTCATATCTATAATAATAGGTTATTCTCACCGAGCAAAATTAGCGTGATCAGTGACCGAGTCTCGACCACCGAAGCACAGCAATTTTTCAGTATCAAAGCGAGGACTGATTTTTTCAACTGATGATTACAGAGTTATATTGGATGGCGGAGAGAGACTGATGTTGTGATGAGTCACGGTTACTATTGTATCTCTATTCATCTGTGGCAACGCAGTCAGGTGGTTTTCCGATTCGAAACCCTTTTTTACGCAGTCAGCTTCACCTGAAATGAGCCGCCTTAGCTCAGACTGGGAGAGCACTCGACTGAAGATCGAGCTGTCCCCGGTTCAAATCCGGGAGGCGGCATCCTGTTATCGGTCGAATGAGATTTGAGAGTGCCGACACCGTCATGCGATTTTGGTTTCTTTCGCGCAATTTCAACCGGTGACTGGGCGCATCCTGTCACGTCCGGTGTTCTGCAATGGCTCTTTGGTCCCAGTTCCTTGGCTATTCTCGATGGACTGACGAAGAGGAGATGTGACCTAAATCAAGACGGTAATTGAGGAGGGTCTTCTGTGGATCTCGTATGGTCTCCAGATAATTCCACCCAGAGTGGCCTCAATTATCACGACCGATTTCAATATTGGCGTCAGTATGAAGCAGAACCTGAGGTACAGAACACATTGGCGGAGATTGATGATCTTGCTAGGTACGATATTGATTACCTCCGTCAGATGGGAGGGGTACTCGGAAATACCGAAACGTTGGACGAGGAACTCTCCTCAACCAATCACTTCCTTCGTATAGTTAGAACAAGCCAACGGAATTACAACATCCACGGTAATGCGAGTGCACCATCGATAGCGCCAATAGTGCTCAGTCTCTGCTGTTTCGTTTTCTGGGATACGATCAGGGAAGATTCTTATCAGAGATACCAAAGTGAAATTCTCAGATAGATTAAAAGACAGTAGGGATAGGCTCTGAGTAGTATATCACTCTATGCCCCTTCTTTATTCACCGTTGCTTTCTTTAATGAGGGATAGGGTTTCCTCGTAGTGAAGAAGGACCAATATCCAGCCAAAGGTTGGTATTTAGACGTTACGAGAGATCCAGACAAATATGGCTCTACTCGTGCAACGGCTTGTGACCCGACCCCTCTGGAAGCTTCGGGGCTCGATAATGAATGATGCGAAGACACCTGCGAATAAATCTTATGAGTGAACACAGACTTCTTGTGTCGATCAGAACTCAGCAAAATTCGGACCTACTCACAGCACGTAACAGCGGAATCAAGTTCATCGGCTCGTTCCCACTCCTGCTGGACAACAAGAACTGCGTCTCGAAGCGAGTTCAGGAGGCGGTCAATGACGTCCGGCGGATGTGAGTCGACGAACTGCGCTGGTCCGCTCAAATAATTCAGCTCGAATTAAATATCCAAGCTGACAGGTATGTTGACGGGAAAACGTCATTGTTCAACTCACTGCCTCAAATAATTCTTTGAGAAAGTTCTTGAGGTGCTAACAAGCGCTCTTTCAGTCGAGTGTTGGTGCAACAGACCCAGCATCAAGAGAGTCAGACTCGCTGTAATGAATGTGTTTCCATATCTAGATACGCATTAGGGTGATAAGAGATCTAGCAACTAGTCTCTAGAGTAGAGTCTATCATTTGTCCGTTTTCACCGTCTCGAATGAATTGGTGATTAGGACGACAACATGTTGCTTAACAGTCGTTGGCAATACAACTACCATTTTATATCTGATACGTTTTTACTCGCAGACCTTACAGATGAGACTTCAGCGAGGTGCACATTATACACGGGGAGATTCAAACGCGAGTGATGGCGCATGCTGTTCGACGGAGTGCCAGCATAGCTAAGCCAAGCGCATCATGTGGTCACATTACTCCTTATCAGGACAATTCGGTTGATGTTCCGTAAGTGCCCGGTCAATAGCGCCCCAGTCAACTGGCGGGTCGAATCCTTTGAGGGTCGCATCAAACGCCTCGACGTCGTCCCCGAACCGGTCACGCCATGCTGGAGTGGCGTGCGTATCGAGCGCTGAGTTGAGATCAGTGACCTGCTCCTCCGCCCGGTTTATTCGATCGGCGAGTCCGGTTCGGATATAGGCATCTGTGCGGTCGGCAAGCCTGCGGAGATCAGCAAGTTCTGCATGGAGGTCGGTGAGTAAAAGTAAGAGCACCTGTGTCCGCATCGTGGCATCCGCCCACTGGACCGCCGGATCCACGGTCATGGTCATAGACTCGTCCACCAGCTCATCAACTGTGGTAGCGAGTTCATCGGCTGCGTCAACTACCACCTCCAAGTCCTCGACGAACTCGTCGTAGCGGCGGTCCGGGCGATTCAGCCACGACTCGAACTGCTCAGCATCGAACGAGAAATCTTCAGCCGCCTCAATCGCCTCCTGTGCAATCACGATAATCTCTCGGATGTGGACCGCGAACTTGTAGACTTCGACGGGCTGGCTTTCGACGTCCTCTGGGATTGATATCCCAGGACGGAGTTCTGGAATCCGCGATTCGATTGCCGATAACCGCTCACTGAATCTGTTAAGACGCGCCCGCACCGTTGGGATATCCTCAACAGGTTCGGCTACTCTAGCTATATCGTCGTAAGCATCTCCGGCGAGTTCAATTCGGGTCTCTGCTGTCGCAAGAAGTTTTGAGACGTCGGACACAGTGGTCTCGATCGCCGCCTGGGTGACCATCCCGTCATTAGTCACTGGTCTGAGCGCGTCGCGGACAGTGTCGGCGTCGGCGTCGGGATCGTCGACTGCTGTCACCACGTCGCTAACGGTGACCCTGCTGGACTTCTCGGTGTGCATATTTGCAGTCTGCGTCTCCAATGGGTAACTCTTGATAAGTTTCATTCCCTGGAAACATTACTCGCATGGAGTGCTATAATGAAATATATAGCACTAGCTTCAAACGTCACATCTATTGAGTCCTCGGTAGGGGTATTATAAATCGTTTTACTTGAACTTGATAGACAGTTATTCGATGTCAAAAGCCAACGCGGGCGACACACAAGTATCGCGGCGAAAGTTCCTCCTTACTTCAGGGGCAATCGGCGCAGCCGGTCTCGCCGGTTGCTCGTCAAGTGAGGGCAACAGTAGTGAGGAATCCGACGGTGGCGATAGTTCCGACAGCTCTGACAGTAGTGACAGCTCTGGTGGTAGTGAAATCAGCCTCCTCAACGCAGAGGGGTCATCGACTGTCTATCCAATCTCGAACAAGGGCAGTTCCTACTGGAATGCGAACGCGCCGCCGAGTGACGGCGAATACTGGGGCTCCACCGACGAGAGCACTGTGCCAGGATGGAGCGAGTTCGACAATACCGATATGAACCTCGCAGATTACTTCGCGAGTTTATATGGCTTTGACCCAACCGAAACGCGTTCCGACCCGCCATACCCGACAACGGTGAGTTTGAGTCACTCAGGAACCGGGTGTAAAGCAGTCCGTGACGGACTCGTTGACATTGGTAACTCCTCTGGTCCAATCACCGCTGAACTCGGGATCAGCGACGAGAAAGCATCAGAGGAATACGTTGACCATGTTGTCGGTCGCGACGGTCAGCCAGTCGTTGTGAGCAAGGAAATCTTCGATGCAGGCGTGACCCAGATAACCGGCGAGCAAGTCCGAGGGATCTACCAGGGTGAGATTACTAATTGGTCGGAGATCGGTGGTCCAGATCAAGAGATCTTCGTTATCGGTCGTGCTGAAGGCTCCGGTACTGACACCTCATTCCGGCTGAATATGCTGGGCGCCGCTGACGCATCGATGTCAGGCGTTAGCTCGCGATTCGGGCAGAATCAGCAGGTTGCCGAAGCGGTCGCAAACAACGAAGGCGCAATCGCATATATGGCGCTAGCGTTCACGAGCGACCAGGTCCCACCAGTCGCAATCGATTTTGACGGTACGGTCTACAAGCCGGATAAGGACGCTGAGAACACTATCTTCGACAGCGCCTACCCGCTTAATCGTGACCTCCACATGTACACGCGGATCACTGAGGAGACTCCAGGTGGGACCGATATGCAGGAAGGTGCATTCCTCAACATGTTCTTGACATCATTCGGTCAGCAGGTATTCGTCGAGCAGAATAATTACATCCCACTACCTACGAAGGATATCCAAGCTGAGGCTGAGAAGTTACCAGATCAGGTGTAGGTACCGTCCGTCGATAATATTCCGTCCGTTTTTTGTTCATAACCATACGTAACATACTATGATAGGAACACAAGTTGTCGCTGCGCGTAACGCGCTCACGCATCGGTGGCAACGATTATCCAGTTTTGTCGGGGATCAGGAGCCGCTAGCTGTTGCGACAGTTGGTATTATGACAATCGCGCTGGTGTCAGCGCTTGTTGGATTCCTACTTGTATCGCCATTTACCATTATTCCCTTCGGCATATTTCTCATCGCAGCTAGCTATGGGTGGCTGAACTATCAGGGACTAACTGCGCGGATGCTGACACTCTCGATGACGGTTTCAACCATCTTGATCCTGCTTTTGATCACGCTATTTATTTTCATGAAGTCAGTTCCCGTGATTCAATACGAAAGCCAGAGTGTTCTCGGTGTCAGTGTGCCAGGGCTCCGGATGTTCACACAGGTTCAGTGGGATGCGGTGTCACCACCAATTCGATACTCAATGGTCCCAATGATCCACGGCACAGTTATGGTGACAACGATTGCGACAGTGGTAGCCGCACCTCTTGGCGTTTCAGCAGCGCTTTTTCTCTCAGAGATTGCGCCGACAACCGTCCGTGAACTCGTCAAGCCAGGCGTTGAGATCCTCGCCGGCATTCCCTCGATCGTTTATGGGTTCATCGGGTTCACCATCCTAAGCCCATGGGCGGCCGACCAATTTCAGATCACCGGTCAAGGGTCGTACTTGTTTGTTGGAATCGTTGTTGGGTTGATGGCGTTGCCGACGGTTGTGTCGGTCGCCGAGGATGCCCTCAATAGTGTCCCTGAGTCGATGAAGAGTGGGTCGTTGGCAATGGGGACAACCGACTGGCAGACGATGACCTCGATTACGCTGCCTGCTGCCTTCTCTGGGGTTTCGGCGGCAGTTTTGCTTGGAGTCGGGCGGGCAATCGGTGAGACAATGGCGGCAACGGTTATGCTCCGGGGTGTCCCGCAGTTAACGAAACCACTATATAACGCGTTTTATGGTCAGGCTACGCTTACTTCATTGATTGCGAATAACTATGGCGAGGCTGACGGACTCCAGATGGACGCGCTGTTCGCAGCAGGCGTAATCCTGTTCATTACTGTCATCGTCATTTCAATTGGCTCGCAGTATATCGAGTGGCAGATGCAACGGAAACTCGGGGGTGAGAGTTGATGGCGGGTGCGACAGAAACTCGGCTCATCGGTCGCGACACCTCAGGGGTGGACGCAATCGCAGCGGTCACTATCGGACTGTCAGCGATATTGTTCGTACTGTCGCTAGCTGCACTGTTCGAGATTATCACAATCAGCGATCCCGTCGCTGGGATCTCGACCGTAACACTGTTAGGTGGAATATTGGTTCTACTCGGTGGTGTCGTGATTGGTTTTGGCATCGGGTCATACGTAGGCGTTGTTGAGACACAGCCTAGCTCGAGCGCCGGTCTCGTTGCGTCTGCGACATTCTCGCTCGTATGGTTCGCCCTGGGTGGGATCATGGCGCAGGTAATCGGGGTCGGCGGAATTACATGGCTGCCTATCGCGCTTATTATTGGGGGGGCAGCATTCGCGGTGACAGCCGTTCTACGAGAGGACATCGGCTCGACGCTCCCAGCGGGCGCGGTGACCATGTTTGTAGGTATTGTATATCTCACCGGTACAATCGGTCCTGCATGGATCTGGGAGCTAAGTTGGGAACAGCAGGCGTCGCTGACCGCGGAGTTTGTGATCCCAGTTGGGACTCTGTTTTGTGCGCTTCTCACTGGGTGGGCTGCGGCGAAAACATACGGAGGCTTTGGCGCGCGTGGTCGGCGGATGGGAGCATATCTGTTAATCTACTTGAATGCCTCTTCCATTGTTGGGGTGCTGTTTATTCTCATTGCGTTTACCACTTTGAAGGGAGTTCCAGGCTTATTCACAGGCGCGACAGTTGGTCTTGGGGTCGGTCCAACAGTATTTGGCGTGACACTTCCAATCTCGCTGCCGTTCGTCATGAACGGTGCGTCACTGTTCAACGAGTTCCAGGGCGTGCTGCCTGCGATTGTCGGGACAATCTGGCTTGTGATTGGCGCGGTCTTGTTTGCGGTTCCCCTCGGCGTTGGAGCAGCGGTTTTCCTGACCGAATACGCCGAGCGCGGTCGGTTTACTCAAGTGGTTGAGGTAGCCACAAATGGATTATGGAGCACGCCAAGCATTGTTTTCGGACTCTTCGGGTTTGCATTCTTAGTGCCACGGTTCGGCGGCAACAAGTCGCTGATCTCGGGGATGCTGACGCTCGGATTCATGCTACTACCGCTCGTGCTGATCACGAGTCGTGAGGCGATACTCGCCGTCCCTGACGAGTACCGCGACGCAAGCGCGGCGCTAGGAGTCTCGAAATGGCAGACGATTCGGAGTGTGGTTGTGCCGGCAGCATTGCCTGGCGTCGTGACCGGTGTCATCCTTGGTGTGGGTCGGATTGCAGGTGAGACTGCGCCTATTCTATTAACGATGACCGGTGGGACATTCGTACCAGGCGGTCAGACAGCTGATGTCATCGGTGGGTTCCAGTTCACCGCAACGCCACCATTCGTTGCGAATCCTGAGTTGCTTCAGGCAACAACCGCTCTGCCTTTCCAATTATATGCGCTTATTACTGCAGGGGTTGGACTGGGCGACACCGTCAGTTCACCCGAGCAGTTCCAGTGGGCGACTGCATTCGTCCTGCTCTTTATTGTGCTTTCGTTCTACGCAGTTGGAATCGGAGCGCGATACTACTTCCGGAGGAAGCTCCAACATGAGTGAAACTACATACACTACGACCGAGGATACCGACGATACCAATAGTACTGACAGCATGGTCGGAACGACGACCGGCGAAACCGATGAATACGTCCGCGAAGAGTGGCGTGAGTACTCTTTTGACGTCCCGACAAAGCTTGGGGTCGACGATCTTGATGTGTACTACGGCGATGACCAAGCGCTAGAAGGCGTGTCGATGGAAATTCCTGAAAAGAGTGTAACCGCACTTATTGGTCCTTCCGGTTGTGGAAAATCGACATTCCTTCGATGTCTCAATCGGATGAATGACCGCGTGTCAAGCGCGCGGATTGATGGGTCGGTTACGCTTGATAGTCAGGAGATCTATCAAGATGGTGTGAACCTCGTTGAACTCCGAAAGCGGGTTGGAATGGTATTTCAGTCACCGAACCCGTTTCCGAAATCTATCCGTGAAAACATTGCATATGGTCCGGAGAAACACGGCGATATTGACACCGGCGTACTCGCGAGGTTACTCGGTCGCAGTGACGAAAAACAACGCGAGGAACTGGTTGAGCGGTGTCTTCGGGACGCCGCGCTGTGGGATGAGGTTCACGACCGTCTTGATGACAACGCTCTCGGCCTTTCGGGCGGTCAACAACAACGGCTCTGCATTGCTCGGTGTTTATCAGTCGATCCGGAAGTGATCCTGATGGACGAGCCTGCGTCGGCGCTGGACCCGATTGCAACCGCGAAGATTGAGGATCTTATTGCCGAACTCAGCAAAGAGTATACGGTTGTTATTGTTACTCATAATATGCAACAAGCTGCACGGATATCAGAGCAGACAGCAGTGTTTCTGACCGGCGGTGAGCTTGTTGAGTACGGTGACACCGATCAGGTCTTCGAAAACCCACAGAGCGAACGAGTCGAGGATTATATCACAGGAAAGTTTGGATAATGTGTGTCGAATTCGAGTCTGAATCCGTGTCGTAGCATAAATAGCAAAGACGGCTAGATATTGTGTTACGTCCCGATACTGTGGAGGTGGATGATCTTGTGGTTGACTGAGGCTGAGACTAGGGCTGGATTATTCTTTATCACCTTTGAACATCAAAGAACCACTGACATTCGTTCTATGCTGGAGCGGGATTGATGACTGTCGATAATATATCCGAACTCTCGCTCCAGCAGGCGACTTTCTGTTAATAGTCATGGGGTGGCTTCAGTTCCCAGTTCCCAGTCATCAACTGCCCCGTATATTCGCCGAATCGATAGAATTTCCTCAGACCTCAATCCAACAATAGTATGGAGGTTTTTGAGTCGACAGAGAAGACAAGTATAATATTCTGGCGTGTTGTCACCATCGCAACTGGGTGGCTGGTGCTGTTATTCGTCGGCTCATATCTCATCACTCCAGCGAGTATTCTCACAGTAGTTATGAACGACCTCGATATCACCGAAGCCACGGCTGCAGCCCTTGTCTCGATGCCACAGGTTACAGCAACAGTTGTTGGCATACCAGTCGGGCTATACCTCGACCGTGTCCAAACTCGTGGCGTTGTCCCTGCCGCTGCTGTTGTACTTCTTATCGGGAGTGTGGGTGATTGGTTTGCCGGCGGCGCAGGAAACATACTGTTACTCATTGCTTCGCGGCTGTTCGCTGGTGCTGGAATGTTTGTCTTATGGGTTGTTTGTATCAATGTTGCATCAAGTACTGTTCCACCAACCCGACGGGCAACGGCAACATCGGTGATTATCTCTGGATACCCAGCAGGATACGCGCTCGGGCAATTTAGCGCCCCCCGTGTTGCCGAAATCGTCGGCTGGCCAGGCGTGTTTCCACTCTTTGGCGCAGCGGTTCTGGTATCGTCAGTTGTATTTTATTTTGCGGTTGGGAATGTCACTCGGTTTGAAACGCCGGCTGAATCACCTACATTTGCTGAATTCAGACAGGTGTTTGTTAATCGAAATATCTGGTCTATTGTTATTGTTACTGTCCTTGCATACTCATTATATATGGTATTCAATTCATGGATGCCTACATATATTATCCAGCAGTTTGATATTTCATTGGCGGAGAGCGGGACATTTGTTGCCTTATTCCCAGCTGTTGGTATTATTGCCCGACCAGTTGGTGGATGGGTCTCGGATGTTGTATTGAATCAGCGTCGACGACCTATCTTCGCCGCATCGTTTGTTGGTGCTATCGTGGTCACGGTTGCTCTTTTTTACACAATCAGCGTCACCATATTGGTCATGATGCTCATTTTGGCGGGAGTAGTCATTCAACTTCAAATTGGACTACTGTACCAGTCAGCACAGGAATTTGTTGATCCAAAGGCTGCCGGCACAGCCGTCTCGATTGCGAGTGTTGCTGGTTGGCTGGGGTCATTTGTCGCGCCTGTCATCGCCGGTGAACTTGTTGCAATCACTGGTAGTTATGTAATAATACTCTGGTTTGCCGGCAGCCTTGGCGTCGCAGGGGGATTCTCTGTCTGGCGAATGTCTGAATCTGGGATCGATATGGCACCATCGTGAACTACCCCGCCCTGCTCGGCCTGACGGCCTCGCTGAGGGCGGGGCTTCCTGCTTCTACGACATACTTTGCAGATACAGGTGTATCCACAGGGAGTGCAGTCTCCACAGGCGTTGACGAATCGCGGGGCGATCCGTTCGCACACCAGAACCAGAAATCTCCGATTTCTGGGGACGTTTCTTCGGGGTGTCCCACTCCTAGTTGCTCGACGGGGTGATTCCGTGGGGCAACGCACGCTTCTTGTCGCGTTTGAACGCTATCCCTGTCCGTCAGCCTCGCACGGAGCGAGTCGTTCCGAATGGAACGACGAGCGAATCGAAGCCGACAGATCGGAACACCCGTCTTACTTTTCTTGTCCGGTGTCCGACAATATAACTGCTTACATAGGCGAGTCTGCCGACGCACAGTGTACAACTAGATGATGACGGCGCTGTATCCCCTTCCCTCCCTACTGCGCTCCTTGTCCGCTCGCGCGGACTGCGGTGCTCCTTGAGGGAGGGGGCTTAGCGCCTGTATTCAGCTAAAACAATTACCAATAGGTTCGTGACCAGCGATGGTGTTGGTATCGGTTCGATGGGCGATATTTGATGATATTTTAACAGGGTCGAATGTGTTAAAATACCGTTTTCCGTGATATCGACCCTCTCTCATCCGATTCGACCACGGTGCGGATAGTCATGATATACTGGAGTGATATCATCACCTACGATTGCACAATTGCATTCTTACGCAAACGACAATTCTCACCGGGATTCTATTTCGATTTGGTCAGGAAGATCCAATTTCTCGTTCTTATGAATCGGGACAAACCGGATCACCGTGAGAGGGTTCATTTGATGGACTACACGGTTTTCACGTCATGTGATGGATATCAAGATCCGTTTATGTCCTCTAGTTTTGCTTCGGCTTCAATTTCTACAAGAAGTTCTGGTTTGGCGAGTCCCTCAATTTGTAGCATGGTCGCAGCTGGTCGGATATCTGCAAAAATCTCACCATGTGCGCGCCCAACAGCATCTTGATGAGCGATATCGGTGATATACATTCGTGTCCGCACAACATCGTCAAGATTCGCACCGACGTCCGCAAGTGCATCCGCGATGATATCTAGAATATGTTGGGTCTGAGCGTACGGGTCTCCTTCGGCAACAACATTTCCGTCTAGATCAACTGCTGTTGTCCCAGCGATATAAATGGTGTTTCCGGCTCGAAGCGCTCGTGAGTAACCATTCTGTGTTTCCCATTCTGTGCCAGTTGAGGCACGCTGACGCTCCATACTACAGTTGAACGCGCCATCAACAAGAGAGTAGCCCTGAACTGTATAGATGACTCATCGCGCTTGGCAGAATCAAGATTGAATGTGCTATGATACTATACTGCATGTTGATAATCTATTATCGAATGTGGGATATGATACTGTACTGGTCTGTATGTTCGCAATGTGCATATCATAGTGCTCTCGTATAGGTCCATATTATTGTAGGAGACATCCAATGAAGTTAATGGGATATAAACCGTCATTATTTTTATGCACGGGAGACGCCTTGCTACGCTCGATGAGATCGTTGGACTGGCAGCACCAGAAAGTGCGAAGATTATAGATATGGTCGAATCATGGGCGAAATCGAATGACATTGGATTGACCGTTCTTGACGTCGGTGAAGATATAACTGATGAGCATATCGAACGAGAGAAAACAACACTTGGAATTTCAATTGGTGGTGATGGAACGTTTCTGGAAGCCGCTCGGTCGTTTGCTCCATTCCAGATCCCACTGATGGGAATCAACTCTGGCACATTAGCATTTTTAGCTCGTGTTGAGCCACTTGACGTTGAGGATGCATTAACAGCTGTCTACCGTGGGCGAGCATCAATTAACGCAAGACAGCAGTATGAGGTCACTGCCGGAGATATCAACACAACAGGTATCAATGAGATGTTTTTACAAAAACATCCGCCAGAAGACCGCTATGGGACGAAGGTTGGATCACTACATGTATTTGTCGATAAGGAGTATGTTGGTAAATACTTCGGCAGCGGGCTGATTGTTTCAACCCCAACAGGAAGCACTGGGCGAGCATACTCGAACGGTGGTCCAGTCCATTATCCGCAAAACAACCGAACGCTGCAGATAATTCCGCATGAGACAATCAGCGCGGCAGTCGACCCGATAGTTGTCAGTCAAGATTCAGAGATCGATATCGTTCTCGATTCTGACTTTGACATAGACATTGATGGAGGGCGGCAGTTCGAGCGACTCGAATCAGATACTGTTGTGCATATCTCTGGTGCAAATCAACCGGTTCAGACTGTCCGCACACCGTATGATGATGCATTTATAACTGCGATGGTTGATAAACTTGATTGGGGTCTTCGAACCGTCGATAATGATGGTCCCCGATCAGCGCTTGAAGACAATATTACATCATCAGATTTCAAAGAGCGCGCTGCGCGCGTCGCGAGAGAAGCTGCTCGGTCTGCTGGTGAGCCACTTCAGGAACTTCATGGACAAGTAGAGAATATTCAATATAAAACTGACAAGTCAGATATCGTCACCGAAGCAGATTATCAAGCAAATGATATCATCGAAACAGCCATCAATAGTGAATTTCCTGATCACATTGTACAATCTGAGGAAAATGATCAAACTGTCCCTACAGAGGGCTATGCATGGATTATCGACCCGCTCGATGGGACTGGAAATTTCGCTCATGGAAACCCAAATTACTCGATTTCAATTGCACTGCTGAAGGATAGAATTCCGGTTGTCGGTGTTGTATACGCACCAGAACCCGCGGATATGTTTTATGCTATTGATGGAAGAGGTGCATACCAGAATGATCATAAAATAGAACCAACATCGAGAAGTCAGCTTGATGAAAGCATGTTACTCTCTGGATATGACCCTAGCGGTGAGTTTTTGCAGGCGTTTTATCATGAGACACAGGGTGTTCGTCGATTAGGAAGTGCTGCGCTCAATCTTGCATATGTTGCGTCTGGAAGTGCCGATGCAGTTTGGGAGCATGACACACATCCGTGGGATGTTGCGGCTGGACTCTGTTTGCTCCGAGAGGTTGGTGGGAAAACGACGGATCAGTATGGGTCATCATATGAATTGAGCTTCAATGCGACTGACCAGCGAACACCATTACTTGCAAGCAATGGTTCGGTTCATGAACAACTTATCTCACATATTGATACCTCTGATTTGATGTCTGAGTAAGCATCAATCATGAGTGGTGATCCACAAACCCATAATAAAGCTCGGTATCTGGGTGGTAATTCTCATTCAACAGATTTCAGATATAATAAGCCGATTTTTGTGGAGGCAATCACGGACGATTCACGTCTTATCATCACTAACGTGAATACAATCAACGGCTTCTGAAGCCCGCTCTTGTGCCATCTCAATATCGATAGCAGTTGCAACGGCAGCTCCCATTCGTCGACCAGGATAGGCCTCAGGCTTACCGAACAATCGTATATCAACGTCAGACATTGATAACGCCTCATCAACTCCGGTGAACGCAGGTCGGGTAAGTGGTTCATCAACGACTAATGCTGCGCTTGCACCTGGGCGCTCAACATCGATGTCAGGTATCGGGAGACCGAGAATGGCGCGCAGATGGAGATCAAACTGGCTTAATCGCTGAGAGCTTAGTGTTACTAATCCGGTGTCGTGTGGTCGTGGTGAGAGTTCGCTGAAGATCACTGTTCCATCCTGCACAAAGAATTCGACGCCAAAAATGCCATATCCACCGAGCCCATCTGTTACTTTCTGAGCCATCTGCTGCGCGGTTGTTCGTTGTTCAGTTGTCAATGAATGTGGCTGCCAACTTGTTCGATAATCACCGTCTTGTTGTGTATGTCCGACGGGGGGACAGAATGTCGTTCCGTCGGCATGACGAACTGTGAGGAGTGTGAACTCGGAGTCAAACTCAACAAGTTCTTCAATAATGACACGACCGGTATCCGACCGTGATCCTGCTCGGGCGGTCTCCCAAGCGCCATTGATTTCGGCGCTTTCACGCACAATTGATTGTCCTTTCCCTGATGATGACATCGTGGGCTTGACAACGACTGGGATCCCGATATCCTCGACCGCTTTGCGGTATGTGTCATAATTATCAGCGAAGGCATACTCACTTGTTGTAACACCGACTTCCTCAGCAGCAAATTCACGGATCCACTCACGATCCATCGTCAGTCGAGTCGCCTGAGCCGTCGGTACGACATCGTAGCCCTGTGTTTCTAATCGTTTCAGCTCATCGGTCGCAATAGCCTCGATTTCCGGAATAATAATTGTGGGATCCTCTTGCTGGACGACCTCTCGGAGTGCAGTTGCATCGGTCATATCAATTATGTAGTCCCGATGTGCGACCTGCATCGCTGGTGCATGTTCATATCGGTCGACAGCAACCGTTTCTATCCCCAATCGTTGGGCTGCAAGGACGACCTCTTTTCCAAGTTCTCCGCTTCCAAGTAACAGCAGTGTCGTAGCGTTTGGACTTTCTGGTGTCCCCAGGCGATTCCCATGAGCAGGTGGCATACTCAATGACTCGGAAAGCAATGGTAAAAATTCCCTGGACATTGAGGATCAATCTAATCAAGTAATTTATATTATGACATGAGATGTCGATCATATCGAGAGTGAACTGTGCATTCAGCCACTGACACCAAGCCCTACTCCAAGAGCGATGAGTACTGCCCCAATAGTGCGTCGTCGGAGATGACCCTCGTTCAGCCCAACACTGCTTATGATGACAACTAGAATAATACTTGCCCGGAATAAAATCGAAGCTTGTGTAGCACTCGGGGCTGCACCAAAGGTAAATAGGGTTGCTGCAAGCCCGCCAAATTGTAATATGCCAAGAATGCCTTTATCACCCTTATAAAGCGCGAGAAGTTGTCTCCGCTGGGATGGCTCATGAACAGCGCCAGCTCGCCACAGTCGACCTGCACTCCCGATTCCAACGAATAATACAATAATTGATGAGACATATAATGGATTAATACTTGCAGTAGCGATGCCATCAAGCGTGGACGTCACGCCGAAAACAAAGTTAACCGATACTGCCAATGCGACTGCTGTCGTATCTGAGCCGTATAAAATACTCTGGATGGTATTTTGTTCAGAATTCACTACTGCAGCCCCACAAGCGCTTAGAACAGCTCCAGCGATCACAAGTGGTGTGATAGCCGTGTCACGCAAAAGAGGTTCAACCAGTGATGTGATGACTGGTGATAGGGATGTTAGTGGGATAACAACGGATGCATCCTCTCGAGACAATGCTGCAAATATCATGAATGCACCGATGACATTCAATGCCCCTGTCAGCACCATTGCAACAGCACTCCGCGGCGTCCCTGAAAATCCATATTTAATTGCGGTCCATCCAACTACTGGTAGAAACAGTCCAAGCGCAACGGTATCTCGAACAAACAATACCTCTGACTCCGAAGCGTCAGCAAGCAACCGCTTCTGATACGGACTCATGACTGCTCGAGCGCAAACAGCGATAACACCAGTCAAAATCCACATAGGAACCGAAATCATGAGCACAAATCGACACTACATGTGATAACGGCACTGCGAGAGCCACCCATATATACATAAGTTGAACTACAGCGAATTGAGTGTCGGCTTATGTATATCTGTAAGTAATCTGAAAGAGTAGTGATTGCGAATATGGATTACGCAGTAAATGTATAGGGGATGATAATTCAGAAGCCCCTGATAGGAGATACAGGCAATATGTAGTCAACATAGCTCGAGAAATTCCTGTTCATATTCGGTATCCTCAGCGAGCGAGTCCGCAGGATAACTTAGTGTAGCTTACTCATGGTGATTACTTCGAGTCTTTACCACCGTGGCGATCCGTATCAATGACTGGAGTTGCTGAAACTGCACCTTCCGATACCGTCGATGAAACTATTCGTCTTAATCACTATCAGTCACTGTGGCACTGATCTCGCCTGTCCGCTTAGCTGCATATCCAAGAAGTGTATCGTGTCCGTGAGAGGACATGAGCACTGGCCAAAATGCTGAGTCAGCCAGAAGTGATTTTCCTGTTCCGGTTGTTGCATATTCCATTCCTGGAGATACCTGCTCAAAGTTATTTACATGTACGTCGTATGTTTCATTTGGGATCTTTTCTATCGTATGTTGAACTTGATAGTGCGTTGTTGGCGTTATATCAGCTTCTGCTGGGAGGGCATCCATCACACGGAGATATGCAATCAAGCATGCATAGGCGTTCTCAACCGCAGCCTCAGAGCCTTGATAGCCCGCTTCGACATTCACAAATTCTGATAGATTCACGCCTCGCCCTGTGACATGCCCAGAAAAGTCAGCTGCATGCTCAAGTGGCAACGCCTGCATGATTGTTGCCTTCTGTGGCGTTAGGTTTGCGAATGTTCCAAAGGGCTCATCAAATGAGATTGTTGAGTGAAATCCAAGCGTAGTGCAATCTTTAATTTCCTGATAGAGATCAAATGCCAGGCGTTCTTCATACAGTTCACTTTCTGGGTCACCAGGGAATAATCTGTTAAGATCGCCCTCAATATACCGCATATTTGCTTCAAGCGCGCGTTCATTCGCAATAATGAGTTTAACCGGTCGCTGAATAGCGTCTATCAATGCCCCTGAGCAGAATCGCTCGATCGCTTGCACACCACAGGGCTCATCGCCGTGAATCCCGCCGATTACAGCGATATCAGGTGCGTCGTCCACATCCACAGGACCGAGTATCTCAGTTCGCATATATGATAATGACGTGGTCAGCATACAAAACGACACAGCACAGCAGGTGGTTGTGTATGGATCATAATGCAGAATACACGTCTGTTAATCTCTTGGTAAGACCGAGTGCTTACTGCGTGAGCTCTGCGCCATTATACGATAGCGAGCTGAAAGCTATCAGGTTCAGACATGAATAAAAATTGTCGCGACAGAAATAGTAAGTTGGTTTATAACTGCGAGTTGATATCCTCTTCCACGAACGCGGAGGAATCCCACGGCACCACACCGCTGAGTTGGGAGTTTCAGGTGCAGATTCACAGATTGCCGAGCTCACGCGCCGTGCGAATCGGTATATAGCCGGGTAAGGGACAGCCTCGTTAAATTGGGAGTGCCAAATCTTAGTCCCCAATACTCCTTTTCTCAGCCGAAAACGCGTTTCTGTATCAGTCTCCCTACAGGATTGGTGGTCGGTAGTCGGTAGTCGGTGTCACCAGATTCGGAGTCATTTATGTTGACACTCGCCCGGTGCTTGTTGTTTGCTTCCCACGTGGGGCACACTCTGTTTCTAGCGTGGGCGGACACCAACACTCGAACCACCACTTTTCGGGCGCTCGGCTACAGTGGAGTCAGAGCCAGTGCGCCGACAATTATACATACGTCATATTGCACAAAGATGTTCGGAAACCTCCGGCTGCGACGGCGCGTATCCATGGTCTGAATATGATTGGATTGCGTTTGTATCACCTATAACTATAGAAATATTCATTTCACGCTGCCAGGTAACTGATATCCATAGCCCGAATATAACTGCTATGGCTGACATCAATCTCACGCCAACATTAGATGGACGAACCGCATTGGTAACTGGCTCAGCAAAGCGTGTCGGGCGGGAGGTACTTCTTGCACTTGCCGACGCAGGTGCTGATGTTGCTGTTCATTATCGCCAGAGTGGCGAGGCGGCAGCGGCAACCGCCGAGACCGCACGTGAATATGATGTCGCAGCGACAACTGTGCAGGCAGATGTCACTGTTCCCGATGAGGTGGATACAATGATTGCAAGGTGTGAGACAGAACTTGATACGATTGATATATTGGTGAATGCTGTTGGACCACTTCCGCAAGGACGATGGGATGAACTTTCACTTGCAGAGTGGCGTCGCACAATCGAGGGCTGTCTCTATGGTACGTATCTCTGTACTCAAGCAGTTCTACCAACAATGCGTGATACTCACTGGGGTCGGATCATTAATTTTGGTGTTGCTGATGCCCGTGATGATCGTGCTGTTCCAATGAATTTTCCATATTTCGCAGCAAAAAAAGCTGTTCTATTATTTACACGAACAGTTGCATATGATACACAGGATAATGGAATCACGGTTAATGCCGTCTCACCGTTTGCAGTTGAGAATACTGTTGTTGATGTCAGTGGTTATCCACGTGGTCGCCCAGCTCGATTTAATGATGTGATCGCACCGATACTATTCTTCTGTACCGATGCAGCCGAATATATTTCTGGGCAGAATATTGCAATTGACGGCGGTCGGCTACAGGAAGCCTGATTCATTACTGATAGTAATAAATATCAATTGATCATCCACGCGTAATTGTATTATTCCATTGATTATTTTTCAGCCAGTCTCTGTATTCAATCTGGAGCACGCGATGGACCGGTTGAGAACGTAACGTTGCATATGAAAAATGAGAGAAATTCAGGTGTAATTAAACGAATCTGAACGATCACAAAGACACCCGTCTTACACATCTGTAGAGATAGAGACCACAGCGGCTACTCAGATAAAATTCACAAGTTGGGTGGTCTTCATGAGACGAACACCATAGCGTTTTATCGCATCGGCGGCGGATAAAGCGGTATGACCTCGCAGGGAATCGTAGACGAGTTTTTCTCCCTTCGCGCTGAGACAGACGCGGATCTATTGACGATGCAATGTGGTGATTTCTATGAGTTCTTTGCTGAAGACGCTGAATTAGTGTCCGCGGAGCTCGACCTCACAGTTTCAGAAAAATCCTCACATGGGTCCTCATATCCAATGGCTGGAGTGCCGGTTGATGACCTGACTCCATATCTTAAATCGCTTGTTGAGCGTGGATATCGGGTTGCTGTCGCAGACCAATATGAAGCCGACGATGGAGATCATTATCGTCGCATCAGTCGAGTTGTCACGCCCGGAACATTATTATCGACTGATGATGCTGATGCGCGGTATATCGCAGCCGTTGTTGGGGATCTCACAGCGACTGAGACAACTGAGACAACTGAGACGACTATTGGGATTGCGTTTGCCGAAGTAACAACCGGCTCGTTTTTTATTGGTGACGTTGCGGATGCTGAGACTGCATATGCAGAGCTCACTCGATTTGACCCAGTTGAAATTCTCCCTGGTCCAACCGTTAGGAATGCTGATGACTTTATTCGGCGACTTCGTGACGGCACTGATGCGACAGTGTCTTCATTTGAAACAGCAGCCTTTGCTCTTGGACGTGCGCGTCATATTCTTAGCGAGCAGTTTGGTACAACTGCAATTGATAGTCTCAATATTGAGACTGATGTTGCGATACAGGCTGCTGGTGCAATACTTACGTATATCGATGAAACAGACACAGGTGTTCGCGCCGCAATAACGAGATTACAACCGCTGGATTCAGATACTCACCTCGCACTGGATACGACGACACGACGTAATCTTGAATTGACCGAGACAATGCATGGCGACCGCGGTGGGGATGGAACGCTTCTCGGGACGATTGACCATACCGCAACAAGTGCGGGGCACCGGCAACTTCGAGAGTGGATAATGCGACCACAGCGCGTGCAAACAGAGATAACTCGTCGACTTGACTGCATTGAGGCGCTTGTAGACGCACCATTGGCTCGTGAGCGAATCGCTGAAACACTGAATGGAAGCTATGATCTCGAACGATTAGCTGCGCGGTGTATCTCTGAACGTGCTGATGCCACTGATCTCCTTAGAATTCGAGAAACGCTCGAGATACTCCCAACGCTCGATGAAGTTATCACAGAATCAATATTGTCTGAATCGCCTTTGATGCAGGTGGTCACTCGACCAACTGAGGATACTGTAAAAGTTGTTCGGGATGAACTTACAGCAGCGCTTGTTGATGAGCCCCCAAAGACAATTCGAGACGGCGGCTTGTTCCAATATGGATATGATGCTGAACTTGATTCCCTTCGAGAACGTCATGAGACTGCCCAGGAGTGGATGGACAAACTAGCCCAGCGAGAGACGGAGACACATAATCTAAATCACCTCAGTGTCGATCGAAACAAAACTGATGGTCATTATATACAGGTTGGCAAATCTGTTGCGGATCAAGTCCCAGAACACTATCGTGAGATTAAAACTCTCAAAAACTCGAAGCGATTTAAAACAGATGAACTTGCTGAGCGTGAGCGAGACATCCTTCGATTAGAGGAATCACGTGGTGAGATGGAATATGAGTTGTTTTGTGAACTCCGTGAGCAGATTGCTGACTACGCTGCGATGTTACAGACAGTCGGACAAGTTATTGCAGAGATAGACGCACTTCACTCACTCGCGACACATGCCGTCGAAAACGACTGGACACGTCCGACGCTACGCGCCGATCATACAGTTGATATTGAGGCCGGTCGGCACCCGGTTGTCGAGCAGACAACAGAGTTTGTTCCAAATGACCTCCAGTTAGAAGATGAACGGAATTTCCTGCTTGTTACAGGACCAAATATGAGCGGGAAATCAACGTATCTTCGACAGGTGGCACTTATTACTCTTCTTGCACACGCTGGAAGTTTTGTCCCAGCAGCAGCCGCCACAATTGGGGCTGTTGATGGAATTTACACGCGTGTTGGTGCATTAGATGAACTTGCACAGGGTCGGTCAACATTCATGGTTGAAATGCAGGAGCTTTCGAAGATTCTTCACTCAGCATCCTCTGAGTCGCTCGTTATTCTTGATGAAGTCGGTCGAGGGACAGCGACGTATGATGGAATATCAATTGCATGGGCTGCAACAGAGTATCTCTCAGCAGCGCAATCAACAGCACCATCACCGCGCGTTCTTTTTGCAACACACTATCATGAACTCACAACATTAGCAGATCGAATCACAGGCGTCTCAAATGTCCATGTCGCTGCAGAGGAGCGTAATGGCGATGTGACGTTTCTTCGCACTGTTGAATCAGGACCAGCGGACCGTTCATATGGAATCCATGTGGCAGAACTTGCTGGTGTTCCGGATCCAGTCCTCACACGAGCAAGAGACGTACTATCAACACTTCGTGCTGATGAAGCAATCGAGGTTGAGACACAAAATCACGCTGATACATCCAAACGCGATCAAGAAGAGAATATGACTGGAGGCGATAAGAGCGCAGAAACAACACAACAGGTTGTCTTTGACGTCAATAGTGGTGACATTCGAGTTGCTGAAGCAGGCGAAAATACAGAAAACCAAACGACTCCTACGAGTGATAACAGGAAACTCAAGAATAATCGAGCTACATCCGAAAACCCTGAACATGCCAGAGTTGATTCAGACACAAAGGAAGTAATCAATGAACTCCAATCGCTCGATATTGAATCAACAGCACCGGTGACGCTCCTGCAAACCGTCGAGCAGTGGCAGAAACAGCTAACAGACGCTGATAGTGAGGAATAATGCGAAATGACAAATAGCTAATTTTTATCCATTGTTGTTTCCGAAACACTCTGAGACGGCTCCTACAGGTCTGAAAAGCCGATATAAAGATTGCTATTCTAGTGACATGAACTCACTCTGGGTCAACCCCCGAAGTAGTCGTTTCGAACCGCCTGTACATCCTCCCAACGGTTTATACGCCAGGTGAGACAGGAGTTACGGTCAGCTTATTTATATATGAAAATAATAATCTGCTTCTACCGATAAGGCGTAAGGAGTGTCCAGGTGTGAATTCCAGCCGACTTTTTCCATCGGGACGGTCAGGAGGGTTTCAGTTATATTCGAGGGGGTTTCACAGCAAATCATGCCTACATCACGTGTATGAGAATCATATGCACGAAGTATTTTATCCCCCGTCAACATGTTTGTGTATAGATGTTGCAGAACAGGCGGCGAATTGCGGCAGGCTGTTGGGCTGTCGCTGGGTTGCCAATTCTTGCATCCTTCGTGCAGGCAACGGTCGCGCTGCTTGAGACGACAGTCACAGTAATTCCCTTGATCGGGTCACTTACTCGGTTTTTATGGTCAATTTCTGTGTTTAGGGTCGCAGGTAATATTTTCCGGTCAAGTTCGACGATTGTCTTTATATTATTTGTCCTCATTGCACTTGCATGGACTGCACAGGGTGTTGGATTATTTGCGCTTCGACATCGTGTCATAACGCTTGGTGCAACCGGATTTGTGACACTATTTCTTGTGTTATTTGAGCTTGTGTATCTTCCAGTTGCTTCCGCAGGGCTCCCAGCGATTCAAACTGCTGGGTTCTTGTTTGTCCCTATCGGAACCGCAGCGATGAGTTGGGCAGCATCGCTTGTTTTTGATTGGAGTATAACACTTGATTCAGAGGCTACAAAGGCGTTATCTACTGCCCGCGAAGACACACAGGAGGCGCTCACAACGTTTAACAGTCAAATTGAGCGAGTTGTGGGCGAACAGGTACAATCTTCACTAAAGACAATTGCACCAGAGGCGGTCACAGCGTTCGAATCACAATGCAGTGAGTTTCGAGATCGGTGTCAAGCGGTTCAGGATGAAGCGGATGCAGTTGTCGATGGGTCAACATCGAGTCGTGAGCGTCATGATACAGCTGCACAACTGCAAGCTGATGCGGCGAAACTCAATGATGTTGCAGGGGAGACTGCTACGCGAGTAATATCTACATTAGAGCGACAAGTCGAAGACAAAATTAACGAACGATACAGTGATGTGCACTATGTTTCACGATTCAGTCGTGAGTATACGATCCGAAATCTGCGGACGCACAACTCGGTCTCATTACCAACAATTGATGAACCAACTATTCAGATTGGGGGATCGCAGCATGAAATAGCAACTCGACTTACCGAAACGATCGAAGCGGATCCGGATGGACTTGCTGCTGTTGCTGGGGCAATTGATACAATTGATACACATCTTGATGCGATTGAGCAAACACTTCAGACACATGAAGAATCTATTGCTGAATCACTAGATGCAGCACAGAGAGCAATCGAGACGGCGACAGCAAATCTTGATGAATTAGAGGGACCGGCACAAGAACGACTTGAGGCGTATCTCCTCGAAGGTCGGACACCGGAGTCATCGACTGGTGAATCTCTGCCAACAAAGCCAACTGTTGATGATTATCGTGAGGAAGCACTCAAAACATTACATGAATGTCGATTTGATGCAGCAATACAATCGGCTGACGCAGCAGAGACAGAGGCAAGAGAGATAGTTCAAATTGCCGAGTTCTTTGGTCAAAGCGTCACAGCGACGATTGAGTACGGATCCGGTTCAATTCCTGTCCCATCGTCAATCGATGCTACTCTTGTTGAGAGATTACGCGTGCCATTTGAACAGAGTTATTATATTGAATATGAGGTTGCAGAGGGGGTGTTAAATATAACAGAGAGTAACAATCCAGAAACAGAGTCTACTGGAGGCGATGCCACCACCAATTCGACCGGAGCAGAATATAGTGGGACGGTAGATAGCACAGGTGAACATGCAGCATTAACCGGGGGTAACCCCCAAGATGCAGAGGTACCACATGATGATGTGCTGTATGTGCTTGGTGAACTGCAAGCGAATGCCGCATCTCAGCGTGGAAAAAGCACTGTCGAACTCCAAACTGAGCAACTCCCGGCGAAGTTTATCAAATCAGCCGTTCTTAATGAAATTAAATCATTCGCCGAGCGACAAGGCGATGTAGTTCACGTAGCAGTTCCATCGAATCCACCACCAGGATTCCTCTCTATTGAAGTCGCAGATGGAGTGAGCCCACGACGAGTAATGAAGCAACTACAATCAGTATACGCATAACCGACAATGACAGACAATTGCAAAATCTGCCTGCGCGAAATTGATGAGCAAAGTATTGAAGAACACATCGCTGCTGACCATGCAGGAACACCAGCATCCGTTCAAGAGGTATACGCAGACCGATATAATACAATCTTTGATAGCAATGGCGAGTTGCGACCGCAGTATCGCGATGATAGCTCGGATAGCGATGATGAGGACTCATCACTACATATTACGACGTCAGGCACTGGAAGTCAAAATGAGAGTGAATCACATCATAACGACAGCGCAAGTAGTGATACCAATTCAAATACGGAAGGAGCACATAATTTAACACAATCAACATCGAATTCAACTAATCAAGGATCATCGGGGTCGACACGAAGTGTAAATAGAGGGAACGGGTCGAATTCGACCGACACTATCGAGATACGTGATGACGCCGGACAAAATCGCTTGGAGAGTGAGAGTGTGAATGCAATCAGTGACGAGGGTGTCGACAACAGTGTGAGTGTCCCTGGGTCAACGCCGCTGGTTGGCGCAACAGGGAATAAATGGCAGATGATTGGTGTCGGTGGGGCTGGTAATCATATTCTTGACGCTATTTTACTCCGTCGAGAGACGCTGCGTGAGCAAAATAGTCCGCTTGCACAAGTATGGGATGGTGGGCTAGCAGACTATGCAGGATTGAATACCAATATTGCGGAGTTAGGAAATACATTTTATGCACAGCAGGATCGAGCGTTTTCAAGAGAAAAACTCATTACAAATGGGATGATTGGCTACCGACATCATAATTACAGCGGTGCAGGGCGTAATTGGAAGGTTGGTCGAACACTCATGCAGAAAGATTTTGAGGATGAAAAAAATGCAATCAAGGACCGGCTTGATGTTGACCAGCGTGATTTAGAGGCATCACAGGCTGTGATGTTGATCCACAGCGTTACAAAGGGCACTGGATGTGGATCTACTCCAGTTTTAGCGAAGAATATTCGAAATCTCGTGAGTGAGGGAACAGGTGTTGCAGACGCAACGACACTTTCGAAGCCAATTTTGAGTTCTGTGGTCCTTCCGTCGGAGACTGAATTTGGCGCATCAGAGATGGTTCGTGGGGTAGTTGGAATGGCATATCTCTCAAAACACGTTGATGGTATCATCCCATTCGATAATAGCAAACTTGATGCACAGCGAACCGATTTTGCTGTCGATATTGATCAGGCGGCACTTGAGCATTATAATCCACCAATGTACACTGATGTAAATCGCCTATTGGTGACGTTCCTTGAGGCGTTTACGATGTCGTCAACACCACAGTCAGCAGATACTACGGGGACTGAACGAATTAGTGGTGAGGTGTTTGATGTTCCAGACAGTTTTCGCCCAGTCCAACGAAAATATAGCGTCGCTAGTGAGCGAGCATACACTCCCGCTGTGGTAATGGCGCCAGTGATTGGAACGACAAGTGCCAGTCGATTCGATAGAGCGCGATTAGATACACTTGCACGATCGACGCTTCTGCAAGGGCAACTCGTTGATTTTGATCCAAAGAGTGCATGGGGTGGCACGTTCATGGCGTATGGTCCAGCAGAGAAGATGGAGGAACTTGAGCCACTACTGCAAGATGGTGAATTGACATCAATCCTAAGCGGTCAAGACTTTCTCGCACGCGAGCAATATGATGGACCTAGTTCGGTTGATATCTATGTTAATCAGCTCGTTGTGCCACACGTAGACAATGTCTATTTGTGGGGGCTCATATGGAATCCAAACCTCCCGACGCTAGAGCGAATGTATAAACATGCGCGAGAGCTTGTTGAGCAAAGCGAAAATAAAGAAGCACAGGAGCTACGGGAAGCATGGGAAACAATCGAGCCACTGTTTGATTGTCTTGGTCGAGAAAATATGGGGTGATTGGACAATGATGAATATACTCGTTGATGCAGGAGTGGCTTCCGGTAAGGGTGTGGTAGTCGTTATCAACATACTCAATGATTTCGGTGTCGAGAATATAGCATTATTTGCTGGGTCGGCGGTGATTTCTTTATTTCTTGGTGGAGTCATAGGATTTATTATCGGGATTCGCACGCAAGGTGACTCAGGGTCAGAAACAATAGAACCAACAGAAGCAACAGAATCAATAGGTAAGATAAATCACGATCCTGCCGTCTTCATCGACGCTATCAATAAGATTGTCGCTGAAGCCAGGTTGATCGAACGAGAAATCGTTGATCAAAATGCAAATCCATCAACGCAGGCGACTGCAATCCTCCGCGCTGCAGATCAAAATAAGCTGATCCCACCAACTGCATCAGGTTCCGACGCGTCGCCTGGAGGGCAGGAGACGACAGGAAGCCATGATGATGTGAGTGTTGTGATGAGTGACACGAACACTACCAGTGGTGAAAATACTCACACAAAGATGACTGAAGGAACAGAAACAACTAACAAGACAGTCTCGGCGTTATTAGCTAATGCAGCTGAAACAGCGTCAGCACGGACAGACCCACAGACAGACACTGCGAACCGACTTCTTCGGTATCTTGAAGCGACAAATAACACTGCTGAACGACGACTAACCGATACACTTACCACAGCAGTTGAACGAATTGAGCGCGATGCTGAGACACACCAAGCACTGTCAACAGTACGACCGCATGTTGAACCAGAGCAATTAGCACAAACACTGCAACAAAAGGGGGTCAAAATCGATGGAGACGCTGGGTCAGCAATCACAATTATTGGCGAACGACTTGCAGATGTCGTTACTGACAGAGATGAGTGTCATAGTACACAGGCGTCAATGGTTACGAGCATTGAGAAAATATGCAACGCTGTTCGTGAGCAGGCTGGTGAGTCAGTTAGTGCTGATCCAAACACCAATCCCGATTTAGCGCTCGACGAAATCACCACGGCGCTAACGAATGAGGAAGTCGCCTTTACCACGGCACTGACTGACATCAATACTGTCATTGAGCGGGCAGCAATTTCTCCACAAAGTAGTCGAAGTCAGAGTTTGATTGATGTGATCCGAGCAGATGATGTTGCTGCTTCGAGGTACGCTGAGACGCTGCAATCGGCTGTGACAGTAATTGATGAAGCCGCTGTTACCGCAGACCGGCTCGAGGGGGTTGAGACTGATTCTGTCGCTGAGTTAGCGGGGTCACTCGTGACTGAGTTTCAAAAAACCGATGCAGCAATTGGGAAAATATTGGCTGATCGCGCTGCTGAGCTTGAATCAACTGTCTCACAAGCAGGACCCGCAGATCGTGTAAGTGTATATGCAGCGCGACAGGAATTACGATTTTATGATCGAACATTATGCCCAGAACTACAGTCGCCGACCGGAGAATCCAGTGGGCTTAGCGTTCAGACACTCGCTGAAGAGATTGAATCACGGCGATCAACCCTTCGTACAGAGTATCCTTCTGAGTATCCAACACACGATCATAGCATCCCAATTCACTTTCTTGAACTCGTGAGCTCACTGCAGGAAGCAGCTGATGATGCACGAGCAGCAGGGAATACCGACCGAGCAATTGGGTATTTACAGGCCGCTGATGAGACACTTGATTGGGTGATGGAGCTATATGAGCGTCAAGCATACAGTGTGCTACTCGAGCAGTTACGCGGGTGACCGTGATGATCATCATAACGCAGTAGAGTTGGTTACGTACTCGCATAACAGATATAATCCTGAGCGAGCAGACATGTTTATCAGAGTGGATTAAACATAGATACAATAATGCCATACCTTTTTGTGGGTGCAGGACAGGCTGGCAGTTCTATTGTGGACGAGATATTCGCTCATAATAATATGGATGAGATTGCGACACATCTTGTTTTCAATTCGACAGTCAGAGACCTGCGGAAGCTCACAAATATCGATCGAAATAGTTGGTACGGAATTGCTGAAGGTGCAGGACTGGTCCCGGGAACGACAGATGGATTCGAAGAGCAGGTGACAGGTGGATTCGGGCGCAATCCGGTTCGAGCTGATGAGGTAATCACGAATAACCGGGCAGCGCTTGATAATACATTGTATGATGAATTGACAGAGCAGATTAAATTCGAAGAAGAGACGGTGAATACTGGTGATAGCTCAGAGGATGATACCGGAACAACAGCGACAGACCCAGTGGTCGAAACTGAGGAAACGAACGTACCGTTTGCGTTTGTGTTCTGTGGACTTGGTGGCGGAACAGGGTGTGGAATCACTGCACATATTATCGATGCGATTGATGAGTACACCGGCGGAACATGCAAAACAATCGCGGTCTGTGTGCTTCCAAATACTCAGGGTCCGGTTGGGACGGTCAATAATGAATCTGATGAGGGCGCTTCACCGAGTCGACAAGCCTGGAATGCTCGCTATGGACTCAATCAGATTGAGCAGGTTGCAGATGGCATCATCCTCATTGATAATGAACGGCTTTCATATCATGAAGCCGCAGAGGGACAGTTCACGGATCTAAACGAATACGTCGCCTCTGCAATTGTGAGTCTCATTTCAGGGACTGTTCTTGAGCGGATTGATCGGAGCGAATATGATGTTGATCCACCAATTATTGATATTCAAGATATCGTAACGAGCCTTTCATTCGGTCTGGGGGAGGATACCGAAACCGGATACGCGTCGATGGGTCGGTCGGTGGAGATGACGAAATCACTCGCTGGATATCTATTGCCGTTTATTGGACAAAATGAGATTGATGCAACAGCACTCTCACAAGTCGCTGAACTAAAACAAACTGTTGCAGACGTCGATACACGGGAGGCACGAAAGGCAATTGGACTGTTGCGTGCACCTTCGACGTATATTGCTGATACAGACTACCAAATTCAGACATCGACGTTGCGGTCATTTCTCCATGCCCGATGTGATGAGGTGAATCTTGGTGCAACATTGACAAATCGAAGTTTGGTTTCATTCACAACTTTATTTACATATCGACGAGAGGATCTTGAGCGACTTACTGAATTAGAGACGCTTGCAGAAGAATATGAAACGGAATCAGACGCGGTGATTGCCTGATGAGACGTGAACCGATTACCATTGGGATGGTCGTCACTGTTGGTATATTTGTTTGTGTAGGCGTAATAATTGCTCTCACACCAGATCCTGTTGCTGGTGCAGCACCACCGAGCGCATCAACCATGCAAATGCAGACAGAATCAGTGCTTGCAGCGGTGAAGACAAGCCAACAAACAATACAACATATTGGGGCTGGTGTACTCCTCGGAGCAGGCATCGGGAGCATTCTTGGGAGTATTGGTGTGTTTCTGTACTGGGATAATCAGCTATGACGAATACAAACCGTCCACAAGAACATGAATTGCCGATGCAATGCCGACAGTGGATACGATATGGAGTCGTTGTCATTATATTAATTGTTAATGTTGGTGTGACACTCACGGTAGCAACCGGCGGAGTTGCTGCTGTTCAACCCGCTGAGGAGACCGTCGAGAGCGCGTGTCAGGGAGAGACTGATACAGTTGTTGTCTTCCTAAATAATCAGCAATATGATGCTAACACACCAGTGTATCCAGGAACTGAATTATACATCGGGTACTGCACAGCAAACGGTGCGGAGCGACCTCAGCCAGGAGAGACAACAGTATGGGATATTGATACGGAAAATCTGGTTGATATTTCACCGAGTGCCAATGGGCGAACATATCGAGCGACGGTCGGCTTCGATAGTACAGTCGTGACGCTCGATGACACCACCCTGAGCGCATCTGTTGATAATACAGTACGAATACAGACACAGCGTGAGGGGACTGTCAAATCAGATTTAGCACAGGAGCCACTTGTATTTTCGAATGCTACTGCATACCGAGGCAATGAGCAGGATTACCGTAATGCCACGGAATCAATAACAGAATCACTTAATTCACTTAATACGACTACTGAGGAACTCACAGCCAATGAACAACGTGTCGATATGACTGTAAGCAAACTTCAGGAAGCCAACCGGACACTCAACACACTGAACGCGTCACGAACGGCTGCCCGCGCGGATGCAGCAGAACTCCGTAGGCAGTTGTTCAATCGTGCGCGCGACGGCTCAGAACCTCATCTAAATGCATTTGAGGAAATTACAGCAGAACAACAGAACCAATCGCAGGCGGTAAATGCAACCATGAGTCAGTATGCAACGAAACTTGCAGCCGTTGAGCAGCGTGCGCGAATTAGCGTGTTAAGTAATCTCGCGATTGGTGCGGTCCCAGGAATTGCACTTGGAGCTGTTATTGCTGGTTATCGGACACACATACTTGGACGGAAAACTAGGGATTTCGCCGACTTTGGTCGGCAACTGGAGTGGTCTGCAATTTCCGCTCAACTCGGTGGTGGTGGCGCATTGATTCTTGCTGGGATTATTATCGCTGTCCTCAGTGGAACAATAGGAGCAATATTATGAAATCATCAACTCGGACAGCCGCCGGTCTTATTGGACTCGTTGTGTTTGCTGGAGCGGTGAGTGCAGGTGTTTTCGTCGCTGTTGGGTCACAGTGGGCAGTATATGCAGCAGTTGGGATGGTACCGTTGTTACTCATCAGCGGTGGTGTCTGGATTCAACGACGAGTTGACGCAAGCGGGACGGACCAAACGCAGTATACTCGACGACGTGCGCGAGAAGTTGGTGAGACGTTCAGTGATATCTGGCAGACACGCCAACAATTGAAACAAACATATCCGGCTATCATTGATACTGGAGTTGGACTTGGGATTGATTCACTGCAGCGTGATCTTCAAACAGCAGGAATCGATGTCGACACAGAAACTGGTGCGTTTTCAGTTGGTAATGTTTCAGATCTTGAAACAATTAATTCATTATCAGGACAGGTCGATGATATTGAGGAGGAACTGCCAGCAGCGTTCGCTGAGACTGTCGAAGACCGCATTGAGACGATCGCTGAGTCGCTCGATCGACTGGATGCACTCATTGAGGATGGTGGAGACGCTGTACGTGCGATTGATGTCACAACGACAACCGCAGGTGCAGAAGTTGCTGCTGCGGGTGAGTCACTCGAGGCTGCTCGAGGGCAGGCAGTAGAGACGGTTGATGCGGCCGCAGAGACAATTCAATCCATTGCACGGAGTGCTGATGATATTGAGACGACAGCGATCGAAACAGAGGTTGAGACGGCACGGGAAGCAGCCAGCAGTTATCAAATAATTGATGCAGTGACTGCACTCCTCCGTGCACGCGATGCAATTAAAACCAAGGGTGAAAGCACATTCAAGACAAATCGAGAGCAACTTCAGTCGCTTCTACAGACAGTTGATGAGTACAATATCGAGCAGTACCTTCCTGACTCAGCACCGGACATCGCTCAGAGAAGGCGATCTGTCGCCGAACTTACTGATGCTGTCGATCTTTCAACACTTGCGATGCATCGAAAGAAAACGCGAGCAGAGTGCACTGAGATCATTGACGCGCTGACCACAGAGCTCAATTCAATGGATGCAGAGCTCGCTGATGCGGATATTCCAGATGGATATTATACACCACCTGCAGCGGTTGAGACAGATTATCTCAGAAAAGTGCAGGATAGTGATACCCTTCAAACGTTTGAACAGCGATGGGCTACGGCAGTTGATGCACTGATGAACGGAATTGACAAGGTCAAGCCAAAAGTCGCTGTCATCAGCGGATATAATCAAGTTGAACCGGTGATTGAATCTGCGCTTCAGAGCGATGGGCAAATTACCGGCGAGGAGCTTCCTGTCCGAAATCATGAGACTCAGTTCTTAGGACTGTATTATCGGTCACACCCCGATCATGTGACACTCAACATGGATGTTCCAAGTCTCAGACGAGTTGGGGGAACTGAAACATACACCGTGACAGTGACTGTCCAGTTCGAACGTGGTGGTTCTGATCGTCAAATTCGAATCGTTTTGGACGGTACGGACTATACGGATGAAATGACCGTTGAGACGCCACTTGTTGGGACCGCAACGTTCAGTGATGTCCCATTCGGCGAATATACAGTTACAGCAGTAGCTGCTGTTGATGACTTCGGGTCAGCTGAAACGGAGATCTCTGTGAGTGATGATACTGAAATATCGCTATCAGTACCATCAATAACACTTCAAGACCGGGTCTGTGATGGAATAATTGAGGAAGCCTCAGCGTATCTTGATGATCTTGCATCACGGTTTTCGACGCAGTTTGATGAGAAAACATACCTGAGTTCAACAATGTCATATCAAATTGATGAATCATACGTTCCATGCTTGCTCGTGTTATGGGCTGAACGTGCTGACCACACCGCAATCGAAAATACCGATGGAACGATTATCGTGTACGATAGTGACCGTCTGCGGCAGGAGTTAACAAACGTACTCACATACAATCTTGATAAGGGTGAGACAATTTCACTTGATGGGTTGAGAGAGCGATTCCTTTCAGCTCCAGTTCCGGATAGTGAAATAAAATCACTCATCAATACAAATAATGAGGACGGTATGATAGTTGACGGAGAACTGCAAAAAAAGGAATCATGAGCTACTTCATACTGTCGTTGAGAATAACATAAAAATGCACACATGATTTCTATTATACAGGGTCAAGGAGAATACCTACGGGTTCAGCCACAGGATGAATCCTACGCTGCAATAGCCACGCTGAGATGTGGCACTCCCAGCAGTCCCACTCGCCCCGTCACAGTTTGTGAACCCCACACGGATTCTCACCATGCGGGGTTCGGTGGAACTGCAAACCTGAAATCTCTAATGCTCACGCTCAGGATTCCTCCGCGTTTATGTGGAGGAGGATGTCAATCACAACTAGACTTACATATACACGTTCGCATGTAATTATATGCATCAATGAGTTAGCACTGAATTAAAAATGTATATATGATGATACGAATCGAAAATATATATCAGCGAATACCATTCGGATTAACTCATCATCGTGTATATGGATAATGACTATTTGGAAGTAAGCCGACACGGTAGCAATCCAGACAGCAGTATCATCAGTAGGTTACTTCAAGAAGCCACTCTGGATATCGATATGCCGACAGGATCGGCTATTATGTGAGATATTGAACCTTGCTTTGTGATATCCATCTGCAGCAAGAACACAGACAAAATAAAAAACGCAATCAAACCAACAACGATACTAAGACGCAATCGCAGTTGACATCGAGCACACATATAAATACAACTACACACTGCACGTATACCGATATATATGTCCCAATCAGACACGTACACGCGCTGGGCCGTTCTCGCATCGGGTGAGGGGGGTGGCCGGATGGCATCGACACTGTTCAGTCGCACTGAGAATCCTGGAATCGATGACCGGGTATTAGTCATGAACACGAATCGCGCAGACATCGCAAACACAATTGACCGTATTGAACAGAATACAATCGACATTCAGGATATTAGAGCTGATCACACGCTTGAGTTCGGTCCGCTCGACGGTGTTGGAAATTACTTCCCTGGTGGTGAGCAATGCGCTGCAGTTGATGAAACACGAATTACAGAGGCAATCACCACTGGTGGGGTTGATGAAGCAGATGCATTTCTCTATATGACGACTCTTGGCGGCGGGACAGGGAATGGCTCAGTGCCATATATTATTGATAGTTTGAAAAATAACCCACCAACAAATGCGATGCGCGATGTCACGCATGTTGCTCTCGCGGCATGGCCATATGATTTTGAGGGAGGGCAACGTCATTTTAATGCTGTTTCCGGACTTTCACGGTTACTTCGATGGTATGATGGGAGTCAAAACGCTGAGATGGTATTATTAATCTCAAACTCACATGTCTCAAACGATGAAGAACTTGGAGAGGATGACGAAAGTCGTCATGAGACGGTTAATCGAAATGCGATTGAAGCAGTTGATATGATGATTAGCGCTGGTCGAGAGACGTACAGTGTGGTCGACGTTCGAGATCTTATTGCATGGCCACGGCGGCTTGATGAATATCATTTTACTGCCGGGACTGCCATGGAGCAGCCATCAATATTTGAGTTAGAATTGCTTTTTGATAAAGCCGCAGATAATCTTTTTATACCAATGGATCCGGCTACCGCAAAAGTTGTGTACGCGATTGTTCGGGTCCCACAACACGCAATCGATAGTGGTGAATACTCAGAGGCTGGTCTTGAACGTCGCCTCCAACGGTGGCTTGCAAGCAATGGGATGGATAATGTTGTTCATCAGATGCCGACGCTCACACCACATCAGTCTCGTCGAGATAGTATCGATGTGCTGTTATTATTCGGTGGGTTCGATCTTGATCCACTATTAGATGTCTCATGGTCAAAATTCGAACGAATGATGGATGAGGCGACAGACAGCGGTCTCTCAAGTGAGGTCGATAGTCTTGAGGGAGAGACATTCCCGCCGCGACGATTTCGACAGATCAAACAGAATCTTGAGGATTATCTTTCGGATAATTCTGGGTGAGTATATGAGTACATCGCATCCATACACACGACCACACGCATCAATCGAATCGTCTGAAACGTCTCAAGCATGCCCACAGTCACAATCACAATCAGGTCAGCAGATGCAGACGGGTCCCCCAAGACAGCGTGAGGATGATACTGATACTCAAGTATGGATGATTGCTCGCCGGGTCTGCATTTTAATTATTGTTGCTGTGTGTGTGTTTGCTGTTGGCGGAGTTGCTTTTGATTGGGTCGGAACTGCCTCGGCTGCCTCGATTGATGTGAGTGTGAATAATAACAGCGGAGAGGTCACTGTCACGCCCTCAGGATTTGAGATCAACGGGACAGAGCCAGTTAATGTCACCGTCGCTGGGCAGACTGTCATTGATAACAAGCCGACTTCGTTCAATCAGAGTCAATCAATTACATTCAACATACGGAATATCAGCAATGATCGGAATCTCAATCTCAAATCTGCTAATATTACATTGACTGTGGTAAATCAGAACAAGACTGGATCGACAAACGCAGACCTCCGTTATGTTAAAAAGGGGGATGGTACCCCACAGATCACATCTGATGGTATCAAAATTCCCTCATCGACAGTGATTGGAGTTCCAGAAGCAGAGGTCCCGATTCAGATTTCTCAAAACGGTCTTAGTCAAACCATTATCGGCGAGTATCGTTCAGATGAGCGTGCAATCGTAGTCCGACAGAAAGCGTTTCTCGATACTGGCGTCGCACTCACGAGTAATATAGATGTCCGTGTTCTGCCGGATGGGTCAACGCAACAATACACGATTACCACAGAACAGAACCCTCGTCCAGAAATCACCGGTAGTAAGAGCGCTCAACAGCAGAGCATATCGCATCCACTTATTACACCTGGTAAAGAGTATACATTGACTGTCCAAACAAAGAATCCAGACGGGACATACACACAGACACAGGAAGTTACCGATACTCAATCGCTCACGGTCCCTGGACAAGTTCGATTCGCAAACACACTCAGTATTACAATTGAGCAGAAAAATGGAGCAGTCAGAAATATCGTATATGACGGACGAGGATCCCCGAACGACGTAATTAATATTCAGTCACAAAGACAGACGGCAACCTGGAATACTAGTACAGATCAGATTATAGTGGATGGCGGATCTGAAGTATCTGGGCAGGCAACACTTTGGATAGCGCAGAATGATTCCTATACTCAGTATTCCGTGACCAGTATGTCATCGGGTATTAACGCAAGTGGGTATCCGATTCCGGAGAATGAATCCGTCTTACTTGTTGATGAAGATGGGACAATCTGGAATGTCAACATTGCGTCTGGATCCAGTGGCGAAGGCGCATCGCAGATCTCAGGTGGTCAATCACCCGACGACAGTTCAGAAGGGCTAATTGCAACGATTCTCGGGGGTGATAATCCGGTATTACTCGTGTTGAGTGGTGTCCTTGGGGTCGTCGTGCTCGGTGGTGCAAGCGTGGTGCGTCGGACACAGTCACTCCCACGTGCGACTAGTATTGGTGTAGGTATTGCCGCAGTTGTATTTATATTACTATTCAGCTGGTGGGCGTACAGCAACGATTCTTTAGTACTGACAGTGTTGACGACGTTGCTCGTCAGCGTCGCTGTTACTGCTGGATGGGGCGAACTGAGGACGACATCGCTTGCGGAGGATGATATCGGTGCTGCAATGCTTAGTATCATTGGGGGCTGTCTCGTAGTGCTGATAATATCGCTCGCAGCGATAGTCATTGACCTGGGTAATATTCAAAATTCATTATATGGGCTCGTATATGGACTTATCACCTCCAGTATGATTATCACGTATCTTTCAGTTGAAACTGGAGCGGAGCCAGCAGGACAGACGACTACTTCCTCCTACAAAACAGGCACATTACGGATTCAGTTACGTGATGCGACGGGTACTCCAATCGAGCGAGAAGTCGATGTCACAATCAAGCCACAATCGTCCTCAGCGTCAAACTCGAAATTAATTTCTGTGTCTGGTGGAAGTGAAACAATCTCGATGCGGCAGGGACATGTCCAAGCAACAGCAGTGGTTAATGGGCAACAAAAGCAGGCGAAAGCGTCTGTGGACGGTACTGAAAGTCGTATCACACTCAGGTTTGACGGGCAACAACTCGCGGTGAAGACGATTGATCAATCGGGTTCTCAGGATCCGAGCCCAATTGCGGGAGCTAAGATAACAGCTGAAGTTACTGACAACTCTCAAAAACAATCCTATCGCGGACAGACGGATCAGCGCGGTCAGTGGCGACAACAAGTGCCATTATCAGTATCAGAAGTTGACATAACTGCTGATCATGATCAATATGAGAAAACGACCCAAACAGTAGCAGTCGGAGAGGGTCAAGCACAGGTTGATATCCAAATGCGGCAACTCATTGGAGAGATTCACGCAACCATCACAATTGGTGATGAACCAGTCTCGACTGTGCCTATTATCGCTATCCGAGAGGAAACTGGTAATAAAGCAGTCCTTGACCCGGATACAAATGGCTCGGTCATATTCAAGAATACTCCAGTCGGGTCATATACTGTCAAACCGGATCTCTCAGAATACGATAATGCATTTACCGAGAGTAAACGAGAAATTAGAGTTATCGATGGTGAGACAGAGCAAATCGAACTACCAGTTTCATTTGATTATCGACTTCCATCTGAGCTTAGCAACCGTCGACGCCAACTCGAGCGCCGTGTTGATGAAATAGGATCGATTGAGCGCCGTGATAGTGCAATTCCGCTGTATTATGCAAGTGTTCTCGCAAAAGCACTTCGTTCGGTTGAGCGTATCCCATCGAGTGGATATGAGCTCTTGACGGCTGGTGGTAATGCCCGCCCTGACGCAGTTGCAGAGTCGTTACTTGATGCCATCGAAACGAGTGCTGACACTGTGGAATCAGTCATGACCTCAAAGCGAAACGTCGATTTATTTTCAGCATGCTCGAACATGGCTGAAGTATCGGTTACATGGCGTGGGTCTGTTGATATCAGTCGAATTACATCGCTCGCTCGCGAGGATATCGGACAGCAGCGAAGTGTGGTGAACGAACAAATTGGAGAGGTTGATGAAGCAGTTTCATCGGCGGTTGGTGATGTCGCCGAGGTTGCACCTGCCAGAGAAATGGTTGAATCTGTAACAACAATGGTTAGAGATCAAAATACGACTGATCAGGTAGAATCAGCAGCGTTTGTTGCTGTCGCAGAAGCATTACTGAACGCTGTTGAAGAGCTATTTGAACACGATCCTCTGCGAGAACGAATGGAACGAACCGTATACTAGAATGAGTAGAGAAACGAATATCAATTTCGATTACGTACAGCGTTACAATCCGAATCGATATATGTGTGCACCGGAGAAACTGCGGACGAAATCGGAGGTCGATGAACGCGTCGAGGTGTGGGCATGACACCATGCTGGAGAAACTATGCGATCATTCTGGTTATTATTGCGTTTGCCTTTACCGGGATTGTTCCAGGAGCTGGAACGGCAACGAGCACCAATACGGCACAATCAGATATTGTAAAGACAGCACCTACTGTTGAACGGAGAGCGGCGATGGCCCAGACGAGGATACCGGTAGAAGCGGTAAGAGAAACAGCACTGTCTGGATATGGACAATCAGATGAAGTCACGCAAAACACGTTTGATCAGACACCAATAACACAGACAGATGATAATGTAAGTGTATCCAGCGATAGTCCACAATCGGCTGGTGCTTACCTTGCTGCATTCCGCAGACTTGAGCAAAACAACGCGTACACCAGTTATAGCGAGTTCGAAGTGATTCGATCACAGGCTGTGTTTGCCGTACAGATTGGTGATTTCACCGCTGCTGAACAAGCACGGATGCGGCTTGTTTTAGATCTGTTACAGACATTCGCAACCGCATATGACCGACAACAGGCAGGTGAATACGAGGCGGCGATACGCGCTGCAGAAAATACCACAGTTGTCGGTGAAAAACTACGTTCAACAGCTGGGGGTGGACAGTACGCTGCCTTAGCTGGTGTTTCGATTGATCGGTTTTATGCAGATACTGGCCAAGAATTGCAATCACGAGCTGAGACGGTCAGTGCAACAGAGACCCGGATTAAAGCACTTGAAGACGCTGCACGAGCATACCAACGAGCAGGTTCAACAGAACGATATGCGCAGATACTTATTCGAGTTGACCGACTTAAACAGACATTTCAGCGCGATCGCGACGAATTAAACGCATCTGTCGCTTCAGCGCAGACATTTATTTCGGCCTGCTCAAACTGCGATGGAGCAGGAACCGCGATCAGTGCGTACGGTGCCGGAGTTTTTGAGCAGTATCGATCCGCCACGGAAGCTGTTGATGACGCGGACCAAGCAACCGAAATCGCTGAAAAACATGAGATGACAGAGCGTCTTGAAACGGTGCAGTCAACACAATCAGCTGCTGCCCAACGGCGTGATACACTGGCAGTCGCGAGTACGACACTTATTCTTGGGTATAGTACTATTACTGGGATTATCATCGGAATCATCGGCTGGCGGGTAGCCTTGTGGCAACGTGATATGACAGCTGCCACGCGCGGCGATTCATTACTTCTGGGGGCGATGCTCCGTGGGTGAGTTGAGCCGATGTCAAAGTGCCACTTTGCAGGTAGCTGTAATTGCTCTTCTCATTATATCGATGATTGCTGCGGGAGGTGTTGCAACCGCCGCAGAAAGTGGCACGGTACAGATTCAATCAGCTGAAGACAATGATAGCGATTCAACGAGATTGAGCTATACATTCACCGCGAATGCAAATGGAACGGCAAGTGTCACACCGCGGAGTGAGGACCAGGCAGGTGGTGACGTGACATTTGAATTACAGAGTGCTAGCTCATTTACCGTTCGGAATGGACAGCGGTACACAATTGAATATAGAGCAACAGCGCGAAGTGGTGCAGACGAAAGAACATACTCCTTTAGACCGACGGTTGATGTCAGTGGTGGCGGATCATATTCTGAGAGTCTCTCAGTTGATGTCAATGTGTTAGAGCCACGCTTTGGGTCGGTGGATGGAAAGCGCACTGAAATTAAGTTCAAGGGTAGATCAACTGAGTCAGCCACGGTTGATGTTGAGATACCAAATGTGGGTGATGGCGTTATGACAGGGATTTCAGCATCAGTCGATAATAGCCCATCAGGGATTCGTGTTGATCTCACTTCACCTGGAGAGATTCGAGCGGGCTCTCGTGAATCGGTGAATGCGCAAATCACCGCCTCAGACTCGGTCTCAGAAGGAACATACACAATTGATGTGATAGTTTCTGACTCAACTGGTAGCTCAGAGTCATTTGGAATTAATGTTGCGATTATCAAGGCACCAGTTCTTTCGGCGTCGGATCGAACGATTGATCTTGGTGATGTTCTCATAGGCGAGTCGACAGAAGAATCATTTACACTCAGAGAGGAGGGTGGTGATGAATCAGTCGAAGATATTGATGTCGACTACACACGCCGGAGTGGGGATGGATCACTTTCTTTATCACCGCCAAATCGAATCTCTGCAGGAGGGTCTGACGATGGAAGTGTGTCAATTCAGGCAAGTGACGATGCTGAACAATATGAGCAACTTGAGTGGATAGCTACGTTCCGACCCGCAGATCCGGACGGCGTGAGTGCGAATCTCAGATTTGATGCACGGGTTATATATCCAGCATACTACGGTGCTGTCGGGGCAAGTAATAAGATTATTTCATTTGACGAACCGCAGGCAGAGCGTGAGTCATTCAGTGAGACTGTTCGTGTCGCTGTGGAAAATGGTGGTGATCTCCCAATGGATATTCAGGATGTCGATGCGTCAGTGAGCGGGAGCGGTTTGCGTGCAGATATTGTCTCAGCACCAGACACAATCTCAGCACAATCAACACAGAGTGTTGAGGTCTCGGTGGCAGCTGGTGCAACTGCAGATGAAGGAGATCGGCGGCTTGACGTCAGTATCGATGCTGCCGAGCCAGGACAGACAACAACATCCTCAACAGTGACTGTCGACCACGAGACGGACATAGAAGCCGGGCAAAGCGATGTGACATACGGGCAGGTTGTTGCAACCCAGCGTGTCACGCGGAGTACCGATATCAGCGAGCGACTGGGATATCAAGATGTCCGTCGGTTCAATATTGAACAGGTGTCTGGACCGGATAGTGGGTGGCTTCGCGTCGAAGAACGACCATCATCACTTGAGGCTGGTGACTCAGCACCGTTTGTGACCACATTACAGTTTGATACGCGAGCGGAGTTCTTCACCACGTATACATGGAGATATGAAATTACAGGGTCAAATGTCGACACTGAGACAATCACAATTACAGCGACTCCCCGACCGATTGATTTCACTGCAACAGTCGAATCGCTTCAAGAATCTGATATTCCTGAAGAAAGTGACCGCGCAGTCGTTGCAACAGAATCAGCAGAAGCAATGGAAGCGTTAGCAGACAGACTTCGTGAGGGAAGTGATGAAAGATCAGATACGGCGAGAGGAGATATAACAACAGTCAGCGCAGCCGGTCGAAGTTCAGTATTGATCATTGAGCAAATCACAATCGCGCGTGAACAGCAGGCTGCTGGCAACTATACTGCTGCACAGCGGTCACTTACTCGGGCAGCGGCAGCGTATAGAACACTCGAAACAGCATCAACCCGAATTGAGACAACGCCAGTCAAAAATCGAATTGAGACGGCAGCATCGGCTGCCGATGAATCGCTTGCAACCGCAATTGATGAACAGCGGGCATACTATCAGGACCGTGCACAGAATAACGAGACCGCTGTGCTCACCACAGCACAAACACAGCGTCAACTAGCGCGATTAGCAGCACTTACCGGAAATACAGATGATGCGAATGAGTTCCAACAGCAGTCACAAACAGCATTCGAGAGATATAGCACGCTTGTCAGCGAGGGGAATGATAATCTCCAGCGTGCACGACAAGCGGAAGCAAATCTTTCAGCAGTGACGCTTACATCTATTGGTGGGCAGCCGATTTTCTGGATTGGGGCACTTGACCGGGTTGATGCACGCCAGCAAATGATCACACAGGCGTATGCTGAAGCCACAGAGAAGTTTGACGCAGCTGGGGCAACAGCACAAGCAACAACAGCACGAGAGGAACAATCAGCGTTTGATCAGCGATTATCACGCGGGCGGCTACTCTCATACGGGCTTGCTGGTGCTGTTGGGTTCGGATTTCTCATTATCGTTAGTCTTGAACTTCGAGCCATCTATCGATACGCTCAAGAATCAGAAGAAGCAATTAGTGGTGACTTTTTGATTGAACCTGAGGCGTCGTCGTAACTCGGACATTTGGAGGTGTTGTTTCTGCTTCTGCTTCTGCTGTCTCTGTGTCAGCTACCGGGACCACCTGCCATGCTGATTCGTCTAGATTTGATGAATCAGAGCGCTCAATTGGACCAGTGATGCGATAGTGCTGTGAAAATGAACTTCCATCAAGCGTTGCACTTACGCGAACATGAAATGATGCTGTCGGACCCTGCTGTGGGGTTATGTCGAATAGCTGTCTGTTTGTCCGTCCATTTTTAACCCTTCCAAGACTTCGCTCACCAACAGACAATGGTGCGACAATATCACCTGTTGCCTCGACAACTACATCAGTTATTGATGCATCTGTCGTGAGTGTACAGGCGACTGTGTTATGCTCATCAATAACTGGTTGAGATTCTGGTTGGACTGATAGCGAGAGTGGGGTATCACCGCCGGTCGCGGCTGCCGTTTGAGGAATCGCAAGAGTGGTATGTTCGAGCGTTGATTCATGATCATCTTCGGGGATAGTACGGCGATATCGAATGCGGGCGGTGAACGGTGGCGTAAGACTCTCAGTGTCTGCTCCGCCCCCACACTCGAATTGTGTTGTTTCTCCTGCATCAAGCACTGGAGGATCATCAAATGACCACGAAATAGTACTGGCATTATTATCAGGAGAATCTGCAGCCAACGATGTGAGATCACAAGGGCTTGAGCCAAGATTATGACATTCAAACTGTATAATGCCGTCATGTAGCGTGACATACGCAATAAATGGGTCAACATTAGCGGTAGATGAGGCAACTTGTTTTGTGTCGGCACTAGTGTCACTCATCGGATTCGGCTGAATATCAATTGATTTTTGCGGAATATCCACAGTTGCATCTGGAATAATAACTTGCCCTGGTTCAAGATTCCAACTACCAGGATCGAATCCGGCGTGTGCTCGAGTTACCGTCGACTGCTCGCCTGGATCAATCGCATCTAAATTGAGAGATGTCTCTGCGAGTGAAATGCTGGCAGTTTCAATCGTCCGACTACCAGTATTAGTGATCACGATAGACTCCTCAAATCGGTGACCATACGGAACTGTATCAGGGACGACTCGGGTGCACTCGACTGGGGATTCCGATTCTGCCGAGCTTTGAGCGCTCTGTTCAGATGTTGTTTGAGAATCAGAGTCTGAATCCGAGTCTGAATCTATTGTATTGTCTGAATCATTAACATCATCTTTTCTTCCAGTGTGCTCGTCGCCAGTCTTGCCCCTGTCGTCAGAGTTTGACGTAATATGTGGCTGTGTATTTTCACCAGTCAGATCATTTGCGCCAGCGTTGCGAGCGCTTGAAAGATCTAAACGTGTCGTGCTACCATCGGTATCATCAGTGGATGTATCTGATATATCATCTCGGTTATGTTTACTTCGATTCGTTTCGATATCTGTCCTGGCGGATTGCTCTGCATCGGTGGCTTCTTTTTCCGCAACGGTAACATTAGATTGCTGATTAGGAGGTAGCTCCGACTCTTTATTCGACTCATCCGCAGTAGTTGCTGGTAGTTCCTGCAGGTGATCATCGCTGGTAACTGTCTCACTTATCGAAGATTCGCTTGAATCTGCATTTACGATTTCATCGCTGTCAGAAATAGTCTGTGTCTCCGACTCAACATCAATAGGAGAAAGTGGATGTGCTATCTCTTGATCGACAGACGTAGATGATGAGGGGGCTTCTGAGTGTGTAGCATGTTTGCTATCGGAGTCAATATCGATCCACTCGCTTGCGTCGATTTGTGCTTTATGACTGAGAGAGGTATCTGACTCTGAACCAAGGGTCGCAGCAACCTCGATTACTGTCCCTATCGTCACTACCGCCGTAGAGATTGGGAGAGCAAAATAAAATTTCGTTGGACCATCGACAGTAATTTGTCGTATAAACTCGGTGTCACCAATCATCACTGAGAGCTTATCAGTGAACCTCACGTCGAAAGGAATCGAGAGAATGATATCGATGAATGGGGTCGTCACACTGCCAGTTGGAGTGATATCAATTGAGGGTCGCTCAAGAGAAAGATCTGGCATGAGTGCTCGTTCCTCAGTTTTGCCCTCAACTGTTACGGCAAGTGTCGGCACCGTCGATGATAATGATGATAGGTCCGTCTCATCGCCCATTTCATCGCTGGAGGGATATGTAATCGAAGTCTGCAGTGTTGAGGTTTCACCAGCGTCAATAACAGTCTGTGCGGTCTCAATGCTGATTGTTGCCTCAGTGTCCAATTGGTTCGTTACGGTGAGAGAGATACTGGCATGATCGGCTCTAATTGCCTCAATGTCTACTGACGTTTCGATATCATCAAATAACTGAGATTGAGCCGCTATGCTCGTCTGTGTAGTTATCTCTCCACTCTGTGCATTCGCTGTTGCGGCGTCGATAGCTTTTGTTGACTCAGACTGCGATGGACGAGAACGCTTATTTGAGTAATTCGCATCCACTTGTGCAGCATTCTTATTCTCATTAGATGTATCGACGGATGTACGGGCGTTCTCTGAAGGAGACTCAATTTGAGTGTCAGTAGACGACTCTGACAATGATTTATTACGCAATGATGAAATAGAATCTTGAGTCTGTGAGCCCTTGACGTTCTTCTCAACAGCATCAGTAGCAGTGTCAGTATCGGTATCATGCATCGGATTTGAACTGCTCGCTGGGGTATTTTCTCCAGAGTTACCGTCAGTTGTCTCAACAGATGATGGTGACTGTGTGGCGAGTTTGATAGACTCACTCACAACTTTTAGCTCGTCAATAAATAGATCGACTGTGACTGATTGAGATGGTGAGTCTGAGGGGAGTTCACGAATCGGAGCGGCGACGGTTGCTGCTTCTTCGGGTGTAAGCGATACTGTCGATGGTGTCGGTGACCCCAGTGTAAGTGCCATTTTGGGTGGTTGGATTTTTACATTACCTGATACGTTTGCTGTTCCTGTATTCTCAATTTGAAACCGTATTGAATCATCAGAACGAATAGTATCGCTTAGCAGCGTCGCTGTGACCGCCGGTTCGGTCGCAGTCTGTTGTTGATATACTGACTGTGTGCCTCCATCGGTTGTAACCAATACTGTCGGATCTGCTGTCGCCATGAGTTGATCACCACCAGTGTTAATAACCGAATCGGCGCGTCCAACAACATCAAGATGGGTGATATGATTATCCGTAATTGCATACACACTTCCTGTTGCGGTCCCATCAATATCGTTAGCTGTTGTATGCTGTGACCACTCGATATCACCGTTTGAGTATGACACACGTTGTATATTACCATGTTGAAGAGTAACAACAACAGCATCAGAGAGCACTGCAAGGTCGCTGATTGTGCCGTCAAGATTTTTCTCAAGGATGCAGTTACCCGCTGAGTCAAACACAACCAGGAATGACCATGCACCAATGGCTAGATACCCTTCAGCACCCGTGATAGCTTGAGGTTCCGAGACCTCTGCATGTGGTCGGTCAACACTGAATAGTTCTGTTCCGGTTTCAGCATCAAGCCCGATTATTGTTCCAGTTTCAGTGAGACAGGCAAGAACACCGTCAGTGTTGAGCGTGGTAAGCGATTGCGCCGCTGGGACGGTTGTTGACCATAACTCAACACCACTCGATGTGGATGCTTGGACGGTCGTTCCGGATAATGAGAATACATACCGATCAAGCGCAATGTCAATAACAGGGGCAGTGGTGCTATCACCAATCGAAATAGTCTGAATAGTCTCATTCGGAGGAAGATGCATATCTTCTCCAGCGTTCTGTGTAGGGGCTTCAATGAGTGCAGTATGACCGCTTGGCGCCGTGACAGCAATTGTCGATATATCGGAAGCTATCATTGCGTCTGTTCCAAGAGACAGTGTCGTCAACTCTGTGAGGTTTGTATCGATGCCAGTTGATGCGGTTGAGGAGTGTTCAGACATATGTGATTATTTTTCCCTATCAGATTGAGACTCGGAGCCATCGTCAGCATCTCCGGCTAATTGTTCGTCTGCAGCGACCAACTCTTCAAACAGTGCGGTGGGGTCAGAAGCCGCATCGCTCATTCCAGAGGTGCTACCATGTTGCATCGAAAGACCAAGTCGGTCAGCTTGATCAGCGACATAATCTCGCATCTCAGGATAGCCCTCAAGTGCATCAGCCTCATTCCGAACACTCGTGACAAACTGACGAATCGTCTTTGGACGATGTTCACGAAGGCGGTCAAGAAAGTATTCCGTATCTGGGATAATCGCATCTGTGTTATCATCAACAACACTCTTAATCAATTGACGCTGGAGATCGGTTCCAAGAACACGGTCGGCAATCTCAGCCGGTGTGTATCCAACGGATGCCTCACCAAGACGATTATAATCAAGTTCGATAGCATCGTTTGCTGCTTGCAGGTCAGACAGTTCTGCTTCCCATACTTCACCCATCACTTCTGGACCGGGTTGTGGAATAAATTGCTGAAGTGGGAAGCGGCGTGCCGCAGCGGGATCGATGCTAAATGGCATATTTGTTGCACCAATAACTAATAGATTATCTTCAATCTTGTCTGTGCCCATCTCTTGGAGAAACGCATTTGTGAGCGAACGCTCATGCCGTTGTAAGTTATCATCACTTCGGTCGGCTACAAGCGTTTCAACTTCATCAAAAAATAGGACAGCAAACCCATTTTGTGCAGCACGATGTGCCTCTTCAAAGACTGCCTCAACTCGGCGTTCTGCCTCACCAGGGTACCGCGAGAGAATGTCACCACCTTTGACAGGAAGAAACTGCACTTCACCGTATTCAGACTCAATATTGGTATTATTCGCTGCTTCATACGCAATAGCCTCCGAAACAAGCGTTTTTCCACACCCGGGGGGACCATAGAGAAGTAACTGCCCCCCCCGAGCGCCGAAGTTCTCGCCATAACGTGTGATGACGCTCTCTCGTGTTTCTGGATCGAACAACGCAAGGAGCATTCGGGCTGTCTGTTTAATCTCAGTAAGACCGGCAACATCCTCTTCGAAGCTAACCGTTGGTTTTTCAGGGGAAATATCAATATCAACGTCCATCTCGCCCGCATCAGACGCTCTCGAAGGAGGAGGATTATTACCGGGAGTGGGAGGAGTTGCCCCTCCGGGGCTATTTCTTGCATCACCTGCCTGTGATTTTCGTGCTGCGGCCTCACTTTCATCAATAACCTCGATGTCTGTTTCATCCGTTATCATGACTGTTGGATAGCCCTGCGGAGTTGTCTCAACGATATCAAAAGAGACGAGATGTCCATCAAGCCTAGTCACTTCCTCAATACCATGATGAAGGAGAAATCGCTCAGAAGCAAGGTGCGTGGATAATTTATCAGCGTTAACATTATCATTAGCAATCACCGCTTCATCGCATGTCGGTACCTCACTGGTTCGAACATCGGTATGGATCCGGAATGGGAGGCTATGGTCAATACCACCAAACACTGAGGCAGCATTTTCATGTAGGTATACTGCATTTCGAAGGTCATTACTCATTACCTCCTGCTTTCGGTCAACGCGAAAATATGCTTTTGTCGTGCCGTGTTCAACTGCAATCAGATCTGTCGGTCCAATTTTACGCTTTTGAACGGTGATATGTGAGGTCGGTCGATCAGTCTTTGTCAATGGGTCAAGATTGAGTGTACTACTCATTGGTCGGTCCTCACGTCGATTCCTGTGAGTTGATTAACTGTCTGCACGGCAAACTCAGCCGGTTGCCGTGATGGGCGATCATACAATCGTCGGAGTCGCTCCTGTTTGGCAAGGTGTATTTTCAGGACAGTTCGCATCTCGGAAAGCGTATCAACGGCACTTCTCCATAATTGAGTAGCAACCGATTCTGGTGAAACATCATAGAGTCGGCTGATAATCTGTTCACACAGTGGAACAAGTGTGTCAAATCGATCAATAAGGGTTCGAATGACGGGTCGCCAGTTGTGCGCACCTGGACCATCGTCGGTGAGTGGAATCCGAAACTGTGAGTTCATCGGTGAGGTATGAACACGACGCGACCGACGCGCGCGCTGCTTTATACTTTCATTCAGTGCTTTAATCCGAAGGGATCCGTTCATCGAGAGGTGAGCAGCAAGAGTAGCAATCAATCCCTCATCGCGTTTGGACGGTGCTGTTGATACTCCAGAATGAGCAGACGCAGTGGTATCATCACCGCTATCATTATTACGCTCATCGGAGTTATCATAAGATGAAACGATCGTGTTGATGTCACTAATATGATTTGAATCCATCATATTCTGTTGCTCGCCAGAAAGGATTTCCTGAGTTATTTTATCAAGATCGACATTAGTTTTGTTATATTTTCTACTTTCGGTGTCGTCGGTCATGTCTGAGGTATCTTTGTTCGATTTTGTGTAGTCAGATACATTCACTTCGAGGGTGACGCTGTCACTGCGAGACAGCGTGGTGTAATCATCTCCCGGAACGAGCACTGGGAGTGGAGTCGCCTCGACAATAAGTGCATCAACTGTACTAAGTGTTGTGAGAAACTGACGTCCAGTTGCGATAAGAGAATCCGCGTTTAGCTGTCGCTGATTGAGCAGGTACTTACTGCGGAGCGTAAGTCGTCGTACACTGCCGAGAAGCGACTGAGCGTACATTACCTGGGATTAATTCCCTTGTTCGTAACTGGTCGTCCCAGTATCGGTGCTTGCTGTCTGTGCCATCTCTTCAGTTGACCCAGTTTGCTCAAGAATTGCGGAGGCGCGACCGATTGTATCTGTTTCTTCTGCGAGTGTATCGGCGTCCGAAACACCAGCAACCGCCGATGCAACACTTGAGAGTTTTTCAGCCATTTTCTTTGCCTGCTCGTAGTTTATTTCATCATTGACGCGATAAACCCGCTCAAGACGCGTAAGTTGCACCTCAAGTGCATCTTGCGTATCAGAGAGATTGCTCATATGCATTGAGAGTTTATTTGTCATCTCTTGGATTTCTTGATCAAGATCTCCACCAGCACCAACTGCATCAATCATCGACTCAAGATGGAACATTCGGTGTTCAAGTCGATCATATTCTGCTTGTTCATCAGCACTTAGATCTGAGCGATTGAGTTCACCGCCGTTCGTGACATTCATGAGTCGCTGTGCGACCTCCTTTTGATTTTGCTGATACTCGCGAAGTTTCCCAGAGACATCTACATTACCCATTTGTTCGCGGAGCTCAGCCTCAACTTCTTCAATCGTGTCGTTTGTCTCTTGAATTTTTGTGGTACATCCTTCGATAGCGGACATCCAATTAAGCAACATCGCTGTATCGTCATTATCGCCACTCTCGGTCGCAATCTCCGCTAGTGACTCCGGATCTGAAAGGACAACTACTTCTGAACCACTGTCGGCTTCTTGAAGCACCCCATTTGTGAGAAAGTAATCAACAATCGCCTCCGCTTGTTGCTCAGAATTAATTGGAACTGGAGAATCTGCATTGATCAGCGTTTCAACAACGTCATCTCGACCAATTGATCCGCCGGAACCAGACTCAAGATTCAAAGCTTCAGAAAGGTCTTGTTGAATAAGGCTTTTAATTACATCTCGAAATGTCGCATCAATATCATCTGTCTCTTTAAGTTCGCCAGAAAACCGGACTGGTTCTTGATGTTCTGCCTTCGGTTGTGCAATGATGTATTGATGGCCGCCCTGTTCTGTAATGGTAAAGTCGCTGTATGTTTGTGGCATGATGTTAAATTGGTTAATTTGACCACGTGGGTTTATCTGATATAGCTACTCGGGATAATAGATCTGTTATGTGATATATTGAGGTACAGTTTCATATTAGTCCATGCTTATACGTCACTCTCAACGGAGAACCGCTCATTGACCAGTGTATCAAATTTCTCCTTGATATGCTCACGTAGATGCTGATTGACTGGCTGTGAATCTGTTACTTCAATCGATTCAATCTGTGGATACCCATGGTCACGATACGCACTTGGACTCGGTGGTTGTTGTTCACTCTCAATATCATCGCGTATCTGCGTCGCCCGGCGAGTTACATAAATTTCGAACTGTTCAGAATCGATTGCTAATTTTCTATCAACAGTAAGTCCATTATTCGCTGCTATGTGTTCACGAACTAATTCAAGCAGTTCGGATGTATCACCATGTGAAAGATGTTTGAGAACATCAAAGCGGTCATTGATCTCATTCTCAATTACTTGTTGGAATTCAGAAAGTGGAAGAATCCCAATATCGCCGAATTCTTCAATCGAATCTTCACTGACTGCATTTGCAAGATGAGCAGCATAATCGTCGAGTGCACTTTTGACAACATATTCATCATCAATATCGGCAATGAAGTCATTCTTCTCAAAAAATCGAATGACATCGCTCGTCGCAGCAACGTCAATAACTCGTTCTAAGTCCGTGTGAGATATCGTGCCATGTTCTGCTTCTTCATTTAGACGTGAGTCAACACTCGCATCGCCTGAGGTTTCATCTTTCAATCGGGGACCGCTGACATAATAAGCACGCTCACCGGCAGCAATCCGCCGGATATAATCCTCATTCGCAAGTTCAGATGCAAAAAAGTCAACATCAGCAGGGGCGATATCAAATCGTGATTCGATTGTTTGTTTATTCACGACAAAATCGTATGTAAAAATACTCTTCAATTCATCACTCACCCGATAACCTTCGCGTGAATTGAACGAGTTAAAATAATACACACCATTTCGTCGACGTTCAAATCCATTTCTGCCAGTATCGTCTTGTAACGTCTGTTTAATATCGGATAATGACACGGTACCTGCGGTTCTCAGACCCGTCTCGGCACTTTCATACTCCGTTTGGATATACTCTTTATGATCATTAACATACAGGAAGCCGTAGTTATCCAAGGCTACGTCCCGGCAAATATCCTGTATTGTCTCTGCATCAACGGGACGAATCATATAGATGTCTTATTGTCCGCATTACTAAATGTTGTCCTAGAATACACTAATCTTCTATAAATTTCGGTTGTCTCCAGTTAATGACCGATAGTATAAGTGGTCGGCGTACTTCTCAGACACATATGAAATCGATGTTTACGAATATCGACCCGCTAACGAAGATACAATATGGACTGATGGTCGTTTTTGGAACACTGACAGCTGCGGTCTCATTTGCGCCACTTGGAATGGAGCTCCGAATCATGGGCGCTGGAACTCTATTTGGCGTCACAGTTGGACTGTGGCTTTCGCATCTGTTGACAATGACATATACTGCAACACAAACACTCCGACAGGGAGCAGGTTCAAACGCATGAGTAGCGAGCAGCAAGGGCCAGCACAGCAACTTATGGACGAAGGTGCCGGACCTAACTTTGCAGCCTTTCTTTTGACTGTTGGTGGCGTTACCGTCCTCTTTATTGCGATTTTTATCTTCGCATTTCCTGGAACAATCGGTCGGTTCTTCGCAGCAGCCGTTGTCACTGTCACCATCATTACTTTGATGTTAGGAATGGTATTAGACCTTCTCGGTTACTTCGGATCACGAGCTAGTATTCTCGTGGAATCAGAAGAAGAGCAGACAGCAAGTGGAGTTCCAGACAGCGTTTCGCGAAAGCCGAATAAGCCCTTGCCGAAACAGATCAATTTTGATAGTGAAATAAAAACATTGCAGGAGTACTTTGATGGCGAACTGCCCTCGCAAATGAATTCATTCCTTACCGAATATGAGCAATTAAAGAAGTCAACGAGTAATCGAAAGGTTACTGCGGGGAGTCTCCGAGCAGCACTGAATCCGGTGCAGACAATTGTTGATGATAGCGAGATGGAAGAACTCGTCGAGGACATGGGCGATCGGCTATTTAGATATATTAAATCCGATCCAGTCGACAACATTGTTGTCAGCGAATACGCGTTCTATCAAGACGGCAATCAAAAATCAGTTGAGGCACTCCAAGCTGAAAAAGCGCGTATTAGAGCAACTGTCCATAATCAAGGAGAGGGGGCAAAAGCTGAAGTGGCTGTCCAGTTTAAAAATACTGATGATGTACCAGTGAAGACTGCGTACTTACCGGTTGGAAATCTTGTTCCTGAAGGGCGGAAGGATCTCGATACAAATGTGTATATCCCATCACTAGCGACTGAAGCTGATGTGTTTGTCATCCGGGCAACGCCTGACACTGAAGTATTGACGATGTGAATTATACCTGGTGATTCGTGCTTCTTCGCTGAAATAGATGCAATCAGAAGCGACACATAACTAACTGCGGAAGGTATGTAACGATGTTGAGAGTAGTCAAGAGGACGTGTCAACTAATCGTCTAAACCAATAATAATTAAGCATATCAAAACTTGAACTATTGTATCTGATGGATTTGTATCTCTCCTTGTAATAGACCATGCAATTGAATGTAATATCTTGCGTAAATTCAGGAGCAAAAGCGGTTGTAAATACCGAGAGATATACATATATCACTGAACAGACCCAGTGTAAATCAATCAGAACGCAAATTTTGCGGAAGATTCTGACAACCACGGTGACTCGCGTAGAGAGGCGGTATCCCTGGAGTTTCTAATCGGAGTAGAATATCAAATATGATAGTAATAATGGGAATATATGACTGAAGATCATTTGGAAGCGACGGTTAGCCTTCGAGGAGTGATTGTTGCCCCTGATAAGGAAGTGCTCATTATGGCTCGTTCTAGCGATGGTGAATGGGAACTGCCAGGTGGACGGTTGGGGAGACATGAGGACGCCGTCGATGGAGTACATCGTGAGATTACCGAAGAGACCGGACTTGATGCGACAATCGGACAACCCGTCCATGCCGTTGCATGGCGGAATGACGACGATTGTGGTCGGTTTGCTGTATATTATGATTGTACTGTCAATTCCAAGGAAGTGCAGTTGAGTCATGAACACACCGATGCGACGTGGCTCTCACCGACCGCCGCAAAGAATCAGGTGAGTGAGGCTCAGCGCACAGCTATCAATATCGTTGCGACTGGACAAGGTCAGTGCACAGCAATCAGTACTGAAGAATCACGTAGTGTTGATTCACCGGCAGAATCCGAATCAAGTGTTGAATCAGATCCTGAAGCAGATATCGGTCCAGAGCCTGAACGTTCGTCATGAGTAGTAACGAAAATGCAATCACTGCGCTTGATACAGAGACAGTTCGACAGATTGCTGCTGGTGAGGTTGTAGAGCGTCCAGCGTCAGTTGTCAAAGAACTTATAGAAAACAGTCTTGACGCTGATGCAACACGTATTTCTGTTGCTGTTGAGTCAGGAGGAGCAGACGGAATTCGTATTCGCGATGACGGTATTGGAATGGATGAGGATGCTGTTCAGCGTGCAATCAAAGAGCATACGACGAGTAAGATCGACGATATCAATGATCTTGCGTCCGGTGTTGGGACATTAGGGTTCCGTGGTGAAGCATTGTACACAATCAGTGCGGTCTCAAAGATGACAATCCGGACAAAACCACGCGATGGCAATCGAGGCACTGAACTCCATATCGAAGGTGGAACCGTCGTTGACGTTGAAGCTGCAGGCTGTCCAGAGGGAACAGTAGTCGAGATACGCGATTTATTTTTCAATACACCTGCACGACGAAAGTTCCTCAAGACCACCGCGACGGAATTCGACCATATCAACACGGTCGTTACCCACTATGCGCTTGCAAATCCGGATGTTGCAATTACACTTGAACATAATGATCGTGAGGTATTTGCTACAACCGGGCGGGGAAATCTTGAGTCGGCGGTATTATCAGTGTATGGGCGAGAGGTCGCAGAGTCGATGATATCGATTACTACCGGAGATATCGAAAGTGACCGTATTACAGCGATTGAGGGGTTGATTTCACATCCAGAGACAACACGAAGCACACGGCAATATCTTTCGACATTTATTAATGGACGGTATGTGGAAGCACGTGCGCTGCGAGAGGCGATTATCAATGCATACGGTGACCAGTTGGCTGCGAATCGATATCCATTCGCTCTGTTGTTTCTTGATATTGACCCAGGATCAATTGATGTCAATGTCCATCCACGCAAGATGGAAGTACGATTTGATAATGAGACCGGTGTTCGAGATGCTGTCACAAATGCAATACGTGAGGCATTATTATCCGCCGGGCTGATTCGCTCACGAGCACCTCGTGGACAAAGTGCACCTGCAGAGACCGAGATTACTCAGTCATCGCCTGATGTGACAACAAAGAGTGCTAATGATGACACTAACGTCGATAATAATGAAATAACTGAGACGTCAGTTCATACAAGCGCAGAAAAGTCGGAGCCAAATAATAATATCAAAAATACAACCCAAGCCCAATCAGATGCCGAAGATGAGAGGACAGACATAACAAAGAGTGATGTCGGCGACAAAGATCAACAAAGAGAGACGTCGATTGATTCAAGCCGTGATACAACAGTAGAGGGTGCAGATGTAGATAGTGAAACAGCACGCCACGTTGACCCGAGAAGCGACGCTGCATGGACAGTTGATAATAATCGTCGGAGTGAAGATGCCGATATTGATTCATCAATAAATCAGCAGTCATCGCAATCATCTGAGACTATTGAAGCAAGCACTCCCAATGCAACTGCTGATACAACCGTTCAGAGCCAGTCGAAATCAACTGAAGATGTTGATAACGGTCATAAAGGCGCTGGAGAGGAATGTGATGCTGTCGTTTCGGGTAATAACCATAATAAAAACCAATCAGAAAAAGCCGATCCGAACGACAGTGTCAATGAGCAATCGGTGCAGCATGACCTCGGTGGAGATGTGGCAACTCTTGAACCGACTGTTGAATCACTTCCATCGCTGCGAATTCTTGGACAGATCGATGAAACATACATTATTGCAGAGTCAGACGATGGACTCGTGCTTATTGACCAGCATGCTGCTGATGAGCGGATCAATTATGAGCAACTTCAAGCGACACTTGCTGAGACGGTGACAACACAAGCGCTCGCCGAACCAGTTAAAATCGAACTTACTGCTGGTGAGTCCGCTCAAGTTGAGGAGTATGCCGATGCGCTTGAACGAGTCGGCTTCCGCGTTACAGACGGTGATGGTGATAATATTGTCGTCACTGCAGTCCCTGCAGCCTTTGCATCAGCTCTTGACCCGGCACTGGTTCGTGATGTGCTCGCTGAGACAGCCGAATCTCTCAACAGTCATGATAGAAGTGAAACAATTAAGACATTAACTGATGATATTCTCGCCGATCTTGCATGCTATCCATCATTGACTGGAAACACAGCACTCACTGAGGGATCAACGGTTAATTTGCTTGAACAACTTGACACATGCGAAAATCCATATGCCTGTCCGCACGGTCGACCGGTTCTTATTGAATTTGATCGTACTGAGCTTGATGCGCGATTTGAGCGTGATTACCCAGGACACAAAGATCGTCGATTAGAATGAGTATTAACGGATGATTTCACAGAATAACACTATTGTAGTACCATCCGAGAACGGGAATATATGAGCGAATCTAACATGGGCAAGACAGCGGATGTGGATAGCAGTACAGACGCGAGTGTGGACACCGCTCTTGATATTGTGACAATTGGCGAGACCATGCTTCGGTTGTCACCACCACCCGGTGTTCGGATTACTCAAGCAAATGAATTTGATGTTCATGTGGGTGGGGCAGAAAGTAATGTTGCTGCGGTGGCGTCACAACTTGGATGCCAGACTGGTTGGATATCAAAACTTCCTGCATCACCACTTGGACGTCGTATTACCACAGCGCTTCAGAGTTATGATGTTGAACTTGATATCATATGGGATCATGATGATGACGGCCGAGTTGGAACCTACTATTTTGAACCCGGGGGAAAGCCTCGGGGTGATACGGTGCAGTATGACCGAGCAGGGTCATCAGTAACGACACTGACTACTGCAGAAATATCTCTTGAAATGATTAAGTCAGCGTCAATATGTTATGTGAGTGGAATTACACCAGCTCTATCTGAAACATTACAGACGACAGTCGAAACAGTTCTACAGATAGCGCAGTCAGCTGGGACGAAAACTGCATTTGACCTCAATTATCGCTCAAAGTTGTGGAACACTACTATGGCAAAAAACGCATATCAATCACTGCTCCCAGATGTAGATATTCTCATTGGAGCAGAGCGTGATGTCAATACATGTTTAGATCGGAGTGCTGACCCGGAATCAATTGTCCGTGATCTTGCATCGACATTTAATCTTGAGACGGTTATTTTGACAAGAGGAAAGAACGGTGCAGTTGCTTTATGTAATGATACCGTTTTTGAACAACCAGTATACGACGCTAAAACGATTGATGCAGTCGGAACTGGTGATGCCTTCGTCGGGGGGTTTCTTACGCAAAAACTCAACGATGGTCATAATGGTACTACTTGTAGCAATATTGAACATGCATTAGCGACCGGTGCTGCGACCGCGGCACTAAAACGGACGATTAAGGGAGATATAGCTGCCATTACACCAGCGGAGGTAGCAGCTGTTCGTGATACAGACACTACGGAGGGAATTTCACGATGATAATTACGTGTTATCCATGAATAAATATAGATATAGATACAGCACACCCAGCATTTTTTTAATTTATTTCCTCCCGGTTATTCCTCACTTCGATATTTTGAGGCTTCAGGAGTTTTCATATCTCTGTTAGCTTTATCAATACCGAGACTGGTTATCCGGCGGATAGCATAGAGAGCACCGATAAGCGAAACGAGCAATAGCGTAAATGATGCCGCAGCAATGAATGCTTGCTGCACAGATTCATATTCTGATGGTCGATAACTGATTACTTTTCGTGCAATGGCGATGAGTGCAGCGTTAATCACAATCCGAACAACTGGTTCACGTCGACTAGACGCAACAACAGTCTCAAACACCTCAACGATAATCAACAGTACTAAAACTGTATCAATAAGGTCGATAAGGCTGTTTGGGTCGGTGAATGCGCCTGAATTAATGAGTTCGTACAGTGAAATCCCGAGATCAAAGACGCCAATCGCAAATAGTACGACAAGGAAATATGCCGCACCGAGTTCAAGCCACTGCATCACTCCTTCTGATCGACTTGCCCACGCGTCAACTGACACGTCAGCACAATCGGGCGGCCATTATGTAGTCATTTCGGCGTTACTGTCAGACGAAGAGTATAAATATATCATAAATATGTGAAAATAAATATTGGATTTTCACCAGTGTTCCCTGATCATGAATACAATATGGTGAGCATTCCACCCAGAGGGACGTAGTTAACCCGTGACCTCAAGATAATCCATCATATATCTATCTGCATGGGTTTGACGACGACAGCGCGATATCGGGTTCTTGGCTATCCACATGAGTCGACTCAGCTCGTCCTTATTGCATGTGATGAGACGGATGAGGAGCTACAAGATTCAAGCGTAAACGCAGATGCACATGAGACGGATACCGATGGTAATAATATGATGATAGATGAAGAGACATCGCAACATGATGCTAACGCAGTATCAATCGATAAGTTTGAACCAGTATATATTGATATAAACGCACATGATACCGCAATTCAATCAGCGGTTGATACACTTGCCGCTGGATATCTCATCGAGGCAACGATTAAATGGACAGTTGACGGTCCACAAATCGCTGCAGTCGATATAATCGCTGAGACTGAATTTATATTTTATGAGGATATAACTGGAATCTTTGAAGCAGCGACATCGACATGGAATAATGCAGTTGCTGAAGGTGAGGGAATGGGAAGTCGATTGACGCGTGGAACTGACGCAAAGCCAAATGGCGCATTATATGTATTCGCTAAACAACAGGGCGCTCGGAATCTCATCAGGGAATTTCAAACCGGCATAACGCCGCTTGAGCCACTAATTCGTCGAATTGATGAAGAGGAGGCTGCGTCCGTATCTGTGTCGCCTGAGTCAACACAACCACGTGCTGTTTTTATTCTTGAACCGGCAACCAAATCGTTCGTAATCGTATATGTGGTGTTTCGGCGTGATGGTATGCTTGCCGGAACTCTTCATTCAACGTATGGAGAAGATGCCAACGGGGGGGCGAATAATCACGATGGATCCAAGACCGCACCCTCGGGCCCACTTCGGTTTGATCAATCAAAATAGTATATCTCACTCGATATTCGAGTTTGCATCTGTTTCGATGTCTGATGGAAGTTTCGTCGTACACCATGGGCAAAAATCAATGTCAGTATCAAGATCACGACTGCAGTTTGGACATGATGGCGGTCCATCACCAGTGTCTGAATCGGGGAGAGACCCGGCCGTGGATGGGTCATCCCATGAGCGTTGGTCGTTTCGAGCGAGTACGTATGCATCAGCAACACTTGCGAGTGCAACGCCAATGGCAGGGGCAAATGTGCTGATATCACTATTGGCGCTCCAGATTGTCTGAATCGCCTCTGGTGGAATAAAAAGCGCTGAGACGGCGATAGTCGCTGCGAACCAACCAATTCCGCGAACCCACCGCCGGAGGTAGATATGCCCAAGCCCAGTGGCAAGCATACCAAGAAGGAGCACAACCCATGGTCGTCTTGGACGTCTCTGTGCCATGTCGGCTATCAATTGATACAGCTCATTAGCTCTTATGAGTTCGAACAGGGATACAACTACATCAAATATATTCTAGGGAATCAGTTATTGTCCGGTAAAGGGGATGGCTGAGTTATTGATCCCGTCGTCCACTACCAATGAGTCGCTGTGTAAGTGAGCGCTCGTGTGGACGTTCTGCAAGAACTACACTGGCGTCAACTTTGTTTACGACCTGCATGTGTAATGAATTCGAAAGTAATCGGGAGAGAAGTCCCTGCTCGGTTGCCCCAAGCATCACCATTGTGCTTTCCTTCGCTTCACGCTCGATTGCTGCCTCAACGTCACCGGTGACATCAACAATTCGTTCGGCATCGCTGATATCATGTGTCTCAGCCCAATCATCAAGGAACTGCTCACCTGCAGCCCGTTCATCTGGATTATCAACAACAGTGAGGAGCGAAAGTGTTGATTTACCGGTCTCTTGAAGCGCATGCGCCGTTTCCGCAGCGAGTGCTGCGTCAGGACCACCAACAGTTGGAAGAAGCACATCAGAGCAATCAAGCCCACGGTCGTTTGCAATTAAAAAGTCACAGGGTAGGCGATTGGTAAGTTCATCAATTGGTCGTTCCGCTCGCGCACTATTCCATAGCTTCTCTTCACCCCACCCCATAACGACCATATCTGGGCGGGTTCGTGCGGCGAAGTCAAAGATTTCCTCAAATGATCGCGGTGAGACGATTGTTGACGATTCAAAACTGGCGTTGCGCTGATCAACAATAGACTCAATCCCATCAAGTAACTGTTCAGATTGCGCTGTAATTTCATCTCGACGATCGTGTTCGTGGTCAAGAACGAGATTTTTGTCCGCTTGAATCACATGGACAACATGAACACGACCGTTATCCCGTGCTGATGCGAGTCGAGCGGCAAGTTCAACCAGCTCAGTCTCTGTTCGAGGGTTTGCAATGGGGACAAGTACACGAAACGAATCAGGATCGCGAGTAAAGTTCTCAAGTGTATCAATGACAGGGACATATGATCTCCCAGCGACATTTCCAAGCAACATCTCCCGAGAGGACAGCCGTCGGACATTGGTAAATTGATCAATCTCAAGTCGACGTTCACTCGTTTGATAATAATTGACTACAGTGACAAGTAAGACCCCACCAATGGTATTGCCAAGTAGAACGGGAAGGACAAATCCGCCAAAGCCGGCAATGACTCCGACACCTCCATGTGCAATAAGGAATACAGCCTCAGTAAATGAAACCACAACATGGAACAGATCACCCAATGGGATCGCTAAGAACGCAATGTAAACAACAAAAAGCCGAGAAATGGTTTCCTGAGCGGCAAAATCAAGCCAGACGACACCAGCAACAATGAATCCTGCAAACGCCGCTTTGAAGAACAATTGCTCTGGAGGTGTTGAAATACCCTTTTGCGCGATATCAACAGCAACCGAAGTCGCTTCAGGGCTAAAGACACCACCGTAAGCTAATGCAAGCGCCCCAATTCCACCGCCGAGGAAGTTCCCAATTAGTACAATACTCCAGTGTCGAAGTAATGTCGGAACCGATGAGAGTCGTTCAAGCGTTAGTGCAACAGGTGGGAGTGTATTTTCGGTATACAGTTGATACCCACCAATAATGATATAAATAAATCCAAGTGGGTATAATAATGCGGCGACTAGTGGTGTCTCGGTTGTCGCCGACATTGATGCATACACTAAGAAGGTAATTGTAATTGCGAATCCAGCCGCCAGGGCGCTGAAAAACAATTCACGAACGCTTGAAGTAACCTCATGATCAGCATCAGCGACAATTCGTTGAAAGACTTCGTCTGAAGAGAACCGCTCAGGCACCACCTCACCCTGCTTTGGAATACCGTCATCAGTCTCATTATCAACCTGTGATTGCGCGGTGGGACGTGAATCAGCCATAGTATATATTTATAATTGGTGAGATAGTGATGAAGCGGTACTCAGAATCAATTGATACGGGCGGGGTAAGATTATCGAGGTGCAATGTACTTGTTGGCTTTCGGATGTTATGTATCTGTTTTATTTATCAAAGGATTATTACTTAGCGATCGTTGCACATATCGACTACATTCCGAGAGATGACATCCGGTCACGATCGAAGTCGTGAGGTTCTTTTGATACGATTTTTACACATATATAGTCCGTAGTATTCAAAGCAACATTTCAAATTGACCCGATACTCTGGTTCTGGTCTGCATGCTCATATTCTTCATTGGGCATTGTCTCTACAAGGGCGAGCTATGATGTGTCCACCAAGATCTTGATTGGTATTGTTATGATTATGATTGTAGTTGTGATATTGCTTCTGGAGGTTGATTACTCTTTCAGTGATAATCTTATCTGAGAGTAAAATATACACGTTTGTCGTCTGATGTACCACCAGCAATATCAATTCATCATCATGCCCCAGAAATTGATTGGGATATTTATATTTTGATTTTTACATGGATTGAGACGTATATCTATGATGCCGTATTACTGACCACAGGGGGAATTAACATGAATATATACACATGCATCATATAGCATATTTCGTGAATTATATATATTTATAATAACATTCGACAAGATATAACCCGGTAATGCTTTACAATTGGGTGAGAATGATTCGCGTATACGATGCGATTACCAGAGACTCGGGACCTTTTTGTTCGCGAATTAGAGTTTCCGACCTCCTGTGAGACGGTTATTGAATTGATTGGTGAGCAGGAACTTGAAGCACCGAACGGTGATGATGAAAGTATCGAAGCCATCCTTGGACGATCCGGGGTTGAACAATTTACACATGCAGATGAGTTGTATGACACATTATTGACTTGTGTTGGTGATGCTTTCATTGGACGGAAGTACTACGATGACCGAAGCGGAATCTCCTCAAACACAGATGATGATGAGATTGTCCATTTTTAAATTAGAATTAACATGTCTATAACAATTATTGCTGGTGTCCCCGGAGTTGGACTGTCAACGCTTGTGCGAACAGCACGTCGCCAGCTTACTGATGAGTATCAATTGATCAACTTTGGTGATGTGATGCTTGAGCAGGCTGCTATGGACGACCTTGCGACAAGCCGGGCTGAGCTTGGTAAGCTTGAGCGTCGGGAGACGCTACGGTTGCAGCGTCGTGCGAGTGAGTATGTTGCTGATGCAACACAAGAGATGTCTGTGTTATTGACAACGCATCTGGCTGTCAGGACTGACGCTGGATACCTTCCAGGGCTTCCTGATGATGTTCTCCGCGAGTTAGCCCCAGATCAGTTTGTACTGGTTGAAGCGCAGGTAGGAACAATACAGACTCGCCGTGAAAAAAGCGAGCGTACGTATGGGTCCACAAGTGACGTAACGATTGAATTTGAACAGGATCTCAATCGGACGGCTGGAATGCAATATGCAAGTTCGGTGAATGTTCCAATCCACCTCGTTGAGAATGAAGATGACGTCAATGAGGCTGCAACAGAACTCATCAAGATGATATAAGAGTGATGACGATGCAGCGCTCACAGGCACAAACACGGTTTGAGATATCAACAAAAGATCAACTGTCGGTCACAGATATCACGGCGCAAGTCCATGCCGCTGTACCAGATGACCTGACGGGCATCATAACAGTGTTTGTTGAACATACAACCGCTGCTATAACCGTGAATGAAGCCGAGAAACGACTACAAAGTGACTTTGAGACAGCACTTAATGAACTCATTGATGATACTGGTTGGCGGCATAATGAAATTGATGGAAACGCTGATTCGCATATCCGTGCGATGCTCATTGGAGCGAGCGCAACAATTCCGATCGAAGACGGTGAACTCACAACGGGCACATGGCAATCAGTCCTTCTGATTGAGTGCGACGGTCCCCGAACACGAACAGTGAGTGTCACAGCTACGCCAGCTGTGAATAGCCACACCTAGTCGAAGTAGCGTGAGATCAGTACCTCAGCAGCCTGTGACTGCATGCGGTATGAACGATTAAGTTGCTGATGAGTCTTCAGTAATTGCATTTGATAAACGACGAAGTCGCGTCCAGCCGGGACGTCCGTTGATCTGTATTTTCATTGAGACCGATCTATGTCTTTCACCGAGAGGAGACTAATCCTAAAAGCGGATTCGTGCCCAGAACAATGACAATAATTAGTAATATCAAATATGCAGTAAGCCCCCAGACTAGTGCTGTGAATATCCACTGAATGTCACTCACAAGTGCGAACCCGCCTGCGATAATAACAAGTATAACACTACTGAATTGGATGGAGCGACGACTCCAGATTGCTTGTGTTCGATTTGGATTGTATAAGCATATCAATTCAATCGCAATCATCCCAAATATACCTATCATAGCCGGCCATATGGTGAAAATAGTCGCAGTCAATTCAGTATTCACGCCTGATTCGGTCTTGAGTATTAGTGCAGCCCCAATAAGAGCCCCACTGGCTATCACCGCAAGGATTCCATCTCGGTATTTACTGTCCACTGATGTCAATTATTGATCACGGTAGATTAATGAAAAGGTGTAGTATAATGAAGATGAGTTGTCATGGTGAGTTGTGAATCTACCTTGGGGTCCCGAGGCAGTCGCCTTGAGAATCTGTACATGAAACGAACATATCATTTATTGGATTGTGAGTTTGAACTTGATGATGCAGAGAATAGTGTTAGAATTTTATTAATTCTGTGCTCTCGTGAAATAGGCATCTGATTGGAGCATCTCAGAGATTTCAGCAATATCTTCATCATGACAATCATGACATTGAGATGGTTCCACTGGAGCAGCCATCACAGTCTCACAGACATTACAGGCGAAAAATCGGAGCCCAAGCATATTAGATATAATATAGATTGCTGACGATATAAAAGCTCAGATTATTGTGTTGTTCATGTTACCACTGGGTTTCATACAGCACTGGTATATGATGTTAGCAATGAGTGTTATCGCTGAAAATCCAATTAACCATCACATAAATCCTTCAATCGTTGTTTGTTCATCCGTTTCAGTTGATCTATCCGTGTTTATATTATCATTACTTGAGTCACCAGTCTTGTCTGTCGTTGAGAGATCTACTGCGTTTGAAACAGCCTCACGATCGTCTGGAGAAGGCTCACCAGCATAGTCACCAGTGCCTGTTGGAATTGAGATAACTGACTTTTGAAGCGTCATCGATGAGTCAGGAACGGTGTGAGCTGTATCATTTAGCTCATTGATCGCAGGGGTATTTTCACCCGTGGAATCGCTGTTTGTATCAATAGTCGTAATCTCAGAAAATGATAGCTGTATATTATCAGCTTCATTATCAGACTCGTCCACGGCATAACGTTGTGCAATTGCTTGTGCAGCGTCATAACCGCCAGAAAAGGAAGCTCGTTTCGCAATTTCTGGACGGGCGAGTTCACGTGCTGCTTCAGGACGTCGTCGCTCATACCGCGACCAGAATGTTTCACGACGGGCATCAAAGTCAACGACCGGTCGTGGATAGTCATCGCCAATAATTACATTACATTCAGATTGAACTGCAAGTGGTGTTCGCTCAGGTCGAGGAAAATGCTGTGCAGGGAGGTCAGATAATTCAGGGACCCATTTGGTGATCCACTCTCCATCAGAGTCATGATCACGGACTTGTTTTCGCGGATTATACACCCGCTGAGATGGTTTACCAATCAAACCAGCCTGACTCTGCCACTGTGTGTAGTTGATGCCGACATCACTGTCAATGAGATGATGATGAAACCAGTCGGCACCAATCCACCATGGTTGTTGGAGAATGTGTGTGAAAATGGATACACACATTGCACGCATTCTGAAGTTCAACCAGCCAGTTTCGCGGAGACATCGCATGGAAGCATCAACCATCGGAAACCCGGTTTGTCCGTGTTTCCATGCATCAACCAGCGCTGGGTTATGACGGTCTGCATTGAATTCCTCAAATGCAGGATTGACGGCACGGTCGGTCCATCCTGCCCAATCGGCAAGTTTCTGATTATAGTGACAGTTCCAAATCAACCGGCTCGTAAACATTCGTCGACCACGACACTCAGGCGTATTATTATTCACATATTGATGCACCTGGCGGATTGAGAGTAGTCCAAAATTAAAATACGGCGAAAGCCCACTTGTTCCTGTTCGGGCATCTTGCGGTGCAGAAATATTGCTTGGATACGATCCAATCTGATCGACAAATGCTCGCAGTTGCGTCGTTGCGGCACGATGTGTGCCGGTCGGAACCATCTTTTTTGCTGGATTAATTTTATGTGTCTTTTCGACGACTGATGGCGTAATACCTGTTGGGATTGTGAGTTGTGTTGTATTCCCACTCCACTCAGGCGTATGCTGTTCAGCCGATAGCCACTCAGTGATATGGTTCTTCCAATTTGCCCGTGACCATTCTGCGTCACGTATGAGCCCATCACCAGAGATAAATCTCAGAGCATCACCACAAACTGATTGAGCACGGGTATCACGACGTTTGCCATACCGACTTGTCGGCGTTTCCATCGTCAATATCGACCATCCACGATCGACAAAGTGTGAGAGAATATCTACTGGATCACCGTAACCAACTGTCAGTCCTGATGAATATTCAGATGCTCTTGGTGATGATTGTATTGTGTCGCTCTCGCTGTTATTTGTTTTCAGCGGTGTATTCGAAGTCGAATCTGAACCCGAATCTGAATCTGCGCTTATTTGATATTCCCCAGTGATAGACTGGATTTGCTGCGGTTCAACAGGTGTCTCTTCGGCAAGATAATCGTGTGACGCAGATGCTTGATGTGTGATTGACTGTGTCGGTGAATTTTCATATAGTTGATTGAGGCTATCAACGGCTTCATGCAAAAATCTGATACGGGCATCACATGCTAATCCATCATTATCATAGAACGTTGGGTCAAATACAAACAGCGGACAGATAATATCTGCATCGGCAACAGCATTCGCGAGGGCTCGATGGTCAGCGGTTCGAAGGTGTTTACGATGCCAGACGACGCAGCCATTCACATCAGATGGTGCTGTCGCAGGGTCAACATCGGTGTCGGTGGTGGTTGCCTCGGTGGGAGTAGGGATGTCTGATAATACTGGAACCGATGTGATATCGCTATCAACTCCGGCGTCGTCGCTCATCAATACATATGAATGAAAGCGAGTAACCGATATGAATCCGTCGGGAAAACAGTATCACAAGGAGAAATTATATTATACTGTCAGTGACTGTCAATCTCTGTTTACTCTTGAGACAGTATCATATTCATTGAGTATAGCTAATTTATCAGCTATATTGCTGCATCCTTCCGATTTCGCGTAGCCAAGATAACGAATAGAGCAAGTCCAATCCCGCGGAGAATAAGTTCAATTACTGACCCAGTCATCATGAGGCTTGTCCCAAGGAGGGTCAGAATATCGATGATAAGCGTCCAGAGGAGTTGTGGAGACATCAAAATCAGTGAACTCGTTGCGAAGCCTATTCGCTCAATCGTTGATACCTCTGTGTATAATGTCCCAATGACAGTGACGCCCAAAGCGACGACACCAATAAATACACCGATAATCGGGATTGCAATCTCTGGAATAGCATATGATAAATCGAGAAGATCTGCAAACTCAATCACGCGGTATCGCTCACGGAGAGGGAGTTCTGCAGCGTTTGATTTTTTACGTAATAGGACGATACCAGGCGCCAGCACGAACGCGAAGGGAACAATTGCTTTGTTCAATGAGAGTGAGAATGCTTTTAGACCCGTCTCGAATGGGTCTGATTTTGCAACTCCACTAGCAGCATAAGCAGCAACAGCAACTGGGGGCGTGATATCAGCGATTACCCCGAAGTATAGAATGAATAGGTGTGCTGCCAGCAGTGGAATTCCAAACTCAACAAGTGGACTCGCTAGCATCGAGATAAGGATAATGTATGTAACTGTTGTCGGCATCCCCATGCCAAGAAGGATGCTTGCAAAGGCAGTCACAACTAACATAATGACCACGGAGCCACCAGAAAGCACAAGAAGTAATGATGTAAGATTAGGTCCCAATCCAGACACGCTGATGACACCTGGAATGATTCCCGCTGCGGCAACAGCAATAACAACGGGGACAGCAGTCCGGGCACCATTCTCCATTGATTCAAATATGAACGCGCCTAGTCGGAATAGTTGATAATCACCAATATTGGCGTTTGTTCGTGATGAGACATCCTCAACAGTATTCAAAACGGATGGATTCAATTCGAGATGTGCAGATACTGCCTTTGGTTTATACAGAAGTGTGAGTATACTTGCTGCTATTATATACCAACCAATCCGGGGCAGGACAGCATCTATTGCGACGCTTGCTGGCATAGCATTTGCACGTGTACCAGAGATAAACTCAACGACGCTAACGCCGGCAAAACTGTGTGAGAGTAATTCTACGCCGATGATAGTCGCGAGTGACAGCGTGAGCACGCCACGAGTATCTTTATTATATGCACCGACGAGTGTGATAAGCGCGACAAGTGAGACAAGGGTAAACCATGCTGAACGAGAAACTGAGAGTCGTTCAATGATCAAATAGAATAACAACAACGCAATCGGGATGATATAATACCATCCATCAAGCAGATGCTCGCGGAGTGAAATGAGTTCTGCTGCATCAACACCACCAATTCCCTCTTCAACAGCCTTGAGATGGACCATCACCCACACCCCAAAGAAAAACACAACCGCAGGGATTGTCGCAAGGATAATAATATCTGCAAATGGGGTGGCAGTATATTGTACCATCAAAAACGCAGCAGCACCCATCACTGGTGGGAGGATTTGTCCGCCTGATGATGATGATGACTCAACAGCACCAGAAAACTCAGCAGAGTATCCCGACTGTTTCATCAATGGAATTGTAAATGCACCCGTTGTGACCGTGTTGGCAATTGAAGATCCTGAAATCGTTCCCATGAATCCACTAGCAAGAATGCTCGCTTTTGCTGGACCACCTTTTCGACGACCGGTGAGCGCATATGCAAGATCAATAAACCACTGACCAGCGCCACTCATCTCTAAGAATGCACCGAACAAAATGAAAATATAGATAAAACTGACCGAGACGGTGACCGGAATCCCAAATACACCATTTTCAGTATTATACCAGAGGTTTTGGATAATGTCTGGCCACGTCAACTCAGGGATGGCAAGTAATCCTAACAACGGTGTCGTTGTGCTGATGAGATATCCCCACCGAGCATAAATAATGAATGTCGCAACGATCAACATTAATGGGAGTCCAAGGGTTCGCCGTGTCGCCTCAAGAACAAGGAGAATACCTATAACACCTAATAATAATGCATACGAGATGTCACCGATAATCGGAAGTCCACCGAGTACTGGGTCGAGTATGGGATAGATTTCAACAACTGGACGCCCTGACTCAAGACCAAACACACGCATTCGCTGTATTTCCTCAAAGTCGGTGATGAAATACGTCGTTGTGAGAATAGCCGCAATAATGCTGATGACATCGAATGGGGTGATGCGACGGCGATTTGGGTCGAGAGATGCCCACCGGAGAACAGTCGCAAGATGAGTAATTACCTTCGAGAGTGGATTTGACTCACCCAGCGTCTCAACAATAGTGGCGTGTGCGCGACTGAATGTTTGTGAGATGAAACCTTCTCCCATCGTTGCTGGAAACAACAGAAAAGTAAGTACAAGCGCGAATGTCACATGAATAGCATTTGCCTGTAGTAGCTGTAATGAAATATTGACTGTTCCCACAATCGGTGCCCAGAGTGTTATCGTGAAACTCTGTGCGGCTAGTAATAATTGAAAGATTGAGAAAAGCACACCAATTGCCGCTGTAATAACAGCTGCAATACCAGTGAGTGAACGTCGTCGCTCAATTTCGTCAATGAGTTCCGTTGTATCCTCGGTATCTGAAGCAGACTGTATTACATTATCATTGTCCGTCTCTGTCGAAGAGCGAGGATTATCAGAAGGTGTGTCAGCGCTCATACAACTCGTTCCATCGGGGATTGGCGTTCGATATGAATTCGGACGTCATTCGCGTTTGTCTGGGTGACAAGATTATAACGTTCATTGTTAACGATGAGTGTGTGATTCGCGATCCGACCAGGTGATAAAAGAAGTTCAGACATTGTTGTGATTGGACCTGAAGGGTTATATACAAACGTTCCATTGCGATTTGTCACATTAGCGGTAGCTGGAAGTCCCCAGCCATATGATTCGAATTCCATTCGCGTATTGACAAATTGTTGACCAGAGACTTGATATTCGTCATAGACGCGTGTTTTCTCAACACTGTGAGTATATTCAACAGCAAATGTTGTTCCATTGTCAACTGGGTGACGAATGTATGTCTCGTCTGTATCAATATCTTCAATGATCAAAACAAATCCTGGTGCTATTGATGTTCCTATTGTGGAAGCAAGAAGAACAATGACGAGTAATCCAGTAATAAATCGTATGTTTGTCGTATGCTGCATTCGTGATTTGTCTTATTTTATCGGCTTGTCGCTGGTGTTGACTTGTTTTTAGATTTAATGATCTCTACGCATGTATAAGACAAATGCCTCCAGAAGTGATGTTGTAACATAACAAATTATTGAGGTGTGACCCAAGATAATTCCATACTATCACTCATAGCCTGATTGTGCGCTCGTATCATCAAGATATGTCTATCAATTAAAGTATATTATTAGTGGTCAAAATAAAACTATCTAACTGATTAATTAGATTGGTAATGAACCAATGAGATTATTTATCTGAGAGATGATAGTGTTAGTTTTCGAAGAATGCTGTTGCCCCTTCATGTAGTTCAATCGACATTCCATCCTGTGCGCTGCCAGTCGAGATAAACTCAGTTTTAATCGTGAGCGCATCGACGTTCTCAAACAGTGCCGCTGTAACAGTCTCAACGGTGCCAGCATCAAGCCCAGCGCGCGTTGCAATCATTGCCTGAACAGCTATCGTTTCAGTCGCCTCGTCAACGCCATTATATGTTCCTGCAGGAATGGTATCATCGGCAAACCACGAGGCCGCACCTTTAACGGTCTGACGGTTTTCACCCTGAATCGGGACGATTTGAACATCATTTGTTGTTGCGAGATCCTCAATTGCACCAACTGGCCACCCACCGACAACAAAAGCGGCGTCAATATCGCCGTTCGCTAACTGCTCTGATGCTTGTGAAAAGCCAGCATTTTGTTCGGTGAACTCTGTGATACCGACTGCTTCAAGAATTTGATTCGCATTAACCTGGGTGCCTGACCCAAGGTCACCTGTATTAATTGTTTTCCCACTTAAATCTGAGAGTGTGCTAATGTTACTATCAGCGAGTGTGACGACTGTAATTGTCTCTGGATAAAGTGTAGCAACGCCACGGAGATTCTCGATAGGGTTTCCATCAAATGCATCGATACCTGTTCCATTCTTCGCAAAGAATGCAATATCATTCTGAATAAGTGCAAAGTCTGCGGATCCATCGGTGAGACTACCAACATTTTCAACGCTTGCACCGGTTGATTGGACATTCAAAGAAAAGTCGGTGTTATCCTCAACAACCGTCTTGAATTCATTTGAGAGAGGGAAATATGTTCCACCGGTTCCACCGGCGTGCCAGCTCAGACGTGTGTTTTCATTCCCGCTGTCTGCCTCCGTTGATTCAGCGGCTTCTGTCTCGGATCCCTCATCACCGGCATCGCCGCCCCCGCTACAACCAGCGAGACCTGTAATACCTGCTGCACCAACTACCGATATAAAGCGTCGTCGAGTCTGATCTGACGTCATTGTACTGTATTTTTGTATGTAGGTATATATATGCCTATTTATTTAGTTATCTGATTAAGACAAGCGATTATATGAGTCATTCCTGTGATTTGATACTGTTCGCCGGAAGGGGTGCCCGCAGTTCGTCGAAGCTATATCAGCACTGAGAGCCGACTCAAATAAGATTTTTTTGTGGTTTCCGCCGAGTAGTTGTCGATAATCTGCCCGCAGCCTATCATCTCTAAACGGAAAGCAGCGCGATTTCTCCACGCCACCAAGCGTGGGGCATTCAAAAAAAGTTCTTAAACTAACATGGGATAAATAACCCGTGGAACTCTCGCTGTATTCTTTAGATTCTTCGAGTGTATTCTTTGTCAGGATCGGATGGTGTTCCGACTCTCGACTCACTACAGGACTGTTCGGTCATCGGCATCCAGGCAGTTTGAGTTCAACAAAGGGCGTCACCAACTCATGAGCAAGTACCGGGGACCGCTCCAGACACAGAACTCATATGACATCATCAGATGGTCCTCTGAAGACTAAAAAATCTATATTGGGTTCTCCCGAGTGATATTTACATTGTCCTCGATTCGGTCGATCCAAATGAAAGTCTCATCTGGAGCGTTGAGTATCAGTACCGAGTCCTGCTCTAATTCAACGTCCATGCGTTCTATTTGCAGACACCCATGCGGGACGTTATAGGTAACTTCGCTGGCTTGATACTCACCAGTTATTTTATATCGTGAGTTCTGAACCTCAATCCGCACCTTTTCATATACTGCCGTCCCAGCGATCGCCCCGAGTATGTCGCTCATATCTGATTATACGCTCCTAAGAGTACTGATGTTTTAATCTCATTCCCCACTCCAACTTGTTTCGAAAATATCAATCATTCAATAAGCAAGTGTGACAGGGGAGTCTATTTAGATAATCTCATCAGCACTAGTGATAACCGTACTCATGTATCGTCTCACGACTGTTCATATTCAGTTGTTCGACCTCTCGAATCTCAATCTGCAGAGTGACATCCTCGGCGAATGTCGAGTACCCCACTCCTGGTATTGCCCCGATTGTTACCTGTTCGACAATAGCATCAACTCGAAATATGAATCTTGGATTTATGTGCCACAATTCGATGACACTGACAGCGAATATAGCCAAACCAATCATCACTGTTGCCTCTTTGATATTATCGGGTCAAACATCGGTGTCCATTTTGATCATATATAAGATGTCCACCTCCACTGGACAAGTGTTGTGCTGCTCTGTGGTGTCAGTGACTCCTGATATCTTGTTGTGAAGTCACAAATACAATTTCACCGACTTGAGATCCTCCTCCGCGTATAGTGATTCAACAAACTTCTGGGTGAACTGATTCACTCATTCGATGCGAGAGAACTACTCTGACCGATGCATGTCTACTCAAGTACCCACTTCTTCTGTGAACTACTATAACGCGGAGAAATCCTGAGCGTGAGCGTGAATGGTAGGAATTTCAGGTTTGCAGTTCCACCGAGCCCCGGCACGGTGAGAATCCATGTGGGGCTCACGGACTGTGGGGAGTCGAGTGGGACTACTGGGAGTGCCACATCTCAGCCCCCGGTACTCCTATTCTCTGTCGTGTTCGGACTCCCGAAGTTGTTTTTGCCTTGGGGAGTCCGGCAGATTTCAACGGACTCGGAGTTACTTTCTGTGGTGTTTTCAAGCAGTCGGGCACTGCATCTGCATCGGTTCATTATGGGAGCCGACCGTTCGCCTGACTGGTTCCGATTCCTGTTTGAGTGCTTGTGGCGGACAGGCCGCCATCGTCGGACTGGAGGGAATCGCTCGGTTCCCAGCCTGATTCCTACCCATATGTTAAACTACCTGTCACTGTGCCTATCTTTATCGAAGCAGATAGCTCAGTCGCTGATATGGAAGAATCTATCAGCTAGTATTCGATGACTATACATTACGGAGAAAATTCAATTATCTTAAAACGCAGCATAGGTCGAATAATATGCATGTGACATTGCCAATTAACGGTATTTGAGAGATAAGAGAATGCATCGAGAGGGACATTATGGAACAACATTGCTCGTAGGGGCGGGCTGTGTGCTTGGACTGGGGATCGTTACTGGCATGATTGCAACGGCAGTAATGATGATGTACGCTCGCATACCCGATCAGGATCAATACATTCCTGAGAGCATTATTAGCCATCGAGGACCGACACACAGTATTGTATTCACACTCGCCCTTGCGTTTATTTCAGCAAGTACAATCACATATCCGTTTCATTTTGGACAGCAGTTAGCTGTCGAGCATAATCTTATTACAACAGTGTTGATAGTTCCATCTACTGTCTGGGCGTTTTTTGCTGGAGTGGTGGCAATATCTCTCTTTACACATATTATCACAGATACTCTGACAAAGGGAGGTGGATTCAGAGTGAAACCGCTCTGGCCGGTTAGTTCGTGGGGTCCTGCTCTCGGTCTCTGTACTGCCGATAATAAACGCTGGAATGCAGCACTTCTAGCAAGCGGGGTAACGGCATTTATTGCTACTATTTTACATGAGTTGTATTATTCAGTGCTACCTAGTTTTGCTGGGTTCTGAATCTTTATACCATGTATTGCTGTCATCACGTTTTGATATGGCTTCATCAATGTAAGCCATACACTCTGATCCTGACTGTATATCTGCGTCTCACGGCTGGTATATGCTCTTTTTTGAATTGCCACGTCTGTCATAAACTGAACTGTCTATCATGAATTATTTCAGAGATTTAGTCACCGCCCAGTATATTCGACTTATCCAAAACAGGGCGAAAACTTGAGTACAGGGAGAGTGGGCACTCGACGAATATAGATGACGAATTCAGTTCACAGAGATGTCGCTGCGGTGTAATTGTATCTGGGAATAAAAATAAGAATGGGCCCTGTCGGATTCGAACCAACGACCACTCGGTTATGAGCCGAGCGCTCTCACCAGGCTGAGCTAAGGGCCCTCATATGCAAATTTGGAGTGACGTTCTTATGTGTTATCTTCGACGGTCAATTTTTAACATTATATTGTCATTCATACGAACATTCACTCACCCTGCTGATAACCAATTATATAATAAACTTCGTGGAAAGTGAAGTACCTCGGGGACAAGCCCCGAGGCACTCGCCCTGCTCCGCTTGTAGAGCACGCAGTCGCATGTGTGAGCTATTGAGAATACCGTTAAGACGCCGTCGCCAGGACTCGAACCTGGGACCACCTCGTTAACAGCGAGGTGCTCTACCAACTGAGCTACGACGGCTTAACGTATTCAAAAATAAACCGAGGTAATATAATATGGCTTTCGCTTCGTGGTCAAGAACAGATTGAGCAGATGAATTAACATTAAAACCGGTATCGATACCCTTTCGCCAATAGCAGCCATATATATGATAAAAATGGGAAGAGAGTATGAGTAAGGGTGATGCTAAAGACGGATTTGAATCTGAGCATCAGATGGTCATTGAGCAGATTCGTGACCGGATTGACCCAGATAGTGCCGAACGCGAGGCAATGCAGCGAGTCATGAGTCAATTACGCAATCGTATCACTACTGAGGTTGAGTCGCTTCCGGTTAGTGCGGATGTCGTTCAGGTTGGATCAACAGCTCGGGGGACATGGTTAGCGGGCGACCGTGATATCGATATTTTTGTTCGGTTTCCAACTGAGCTTAATCGAGAGGCTCTCGAAGAGTATGGACTGAAAGTGGGAAGTGCTGTGCTTCCATCAGGTCATGAAGAATACGCTGAACATCCATACATCACTGGCACTTTCGAGGGATTTGAGGTTGATCTCGTTCCGTGTTATGATGTTGATGCTGGGAGCGAGCTTCAATCGGCAGTTGATCGAACTCCGCATCATAACCAGTATCTTCAGACACGGATAGACGAAAGAATTGCTGCAGCGGTACGAGTGCTGAAGAAGTTCCTCAAGGGAATTGGAGCATATGGAAGTGACCTCCGAACACGAGGATTCTCAGGATATCTAACAGAGTTACTCGTGATTGAGTACGGTGACTTTGAGGCAGTGCTCAAAGCTGCAGCGAGGTGGCAACCACCGGTTGAAATTGATCCAGAAGCTCATGGAACCGCTGCTCACGATGATCCACTTACCGTTGTCGATCCTACAGATCCAGCCCGGAATGTTGCTGCTGTTTGCTCAGCTACAAACATCTCTCGATTCCAACATTATGCGCGACAATTTCTCGAAGAGCCAAAGCAAACATATTTTGAGTCGCCGACTGAGATGGCTGCAGAGATGGACATTGAGACAGTTCGGACACATCTCCAACGTCGTGGGACATCCCCAATGGCGCTCGTGTTCGATTCACCTGATATCGTCGATGATCAGTTATATCCACAGCTACGAAAATCAGTACAGGGAATACGAACAGCACTCGAAACAGAGGGATTCGACGTCATTCGGACAGCAGCGTTTGCAGATGACCAAGCAGTACTGTTTATTGAACTTATGCATCGACACTGTCCAGCGATTGAGCGTCACACTGGTCCGCCGATTACTGTTCGCGAACACGCAAGTGAATTCTACACAGCCTACGAGACCGACGCAGACACATATGGACCATTCATTGACGGCGATCGATATGTTGTTGAACGTGAGCGGACGTGGACAGACGCGGCAGCATTTCTTCAGTCAGAGTCTATTTTCAACGCTGGTCTTGGCGCGCAAATTGAGGAAGCGCTTGCGGACACATATACAGTGCTTGTCGAAGACGAGATCATAGCATTAACCTCCGAGTTTGGTGAGTCGCTGACCCAATATTTTGAACCAACAGCGTCGGGTGTGTGAACGTCAATTTCAGGACTAATGTCGTTCCCCAAGTCCGAATATAACTGAAAGAAGAAGTCTATATTTTTCAGCTGACCGTGTCACGCAATATTATGTATTGTCCGGATATCATCAGCAAGAGTCTTAACCTCCTCATCTGGTTCATCATCATGTGCAAGCGGTGTCCGACCATCAAATGTCTCATGAACAATTGAGACGCCATCGGCGAGGGTATCGAGTCCATATCCACCTTCAAGCACGAATGCAAGACCAGCATCGACATCGTTCGCAAGTGAGCGGACGCGGTCGGTGAGAAGAGCATATCCTTCTGTTGAGACACGCATCCGTGAGATCGGGTCATGACGATGTGCATCGAAACCTGCACTAATGATAAATAAGTCAGGATTGAACGATTCGATGACGGGTCGAATGATTGTATTAATCATATGAAGATACTCCGCATCACCAGCACCAGCAGAGAGTGGAATGTTTAGTGTTGTCCCTTCAGCATCACCTGTGCCAGTTTCCTCGATTTCCCCGGTACCAGGATAGAGACCTTCCTCATGTGTCGATACATAGAGAACATTGGCATTATCATAAAAGATATCTTGAGTTCCATTCCCATGATGGACATCCCAATCAAAAATGGCTGCTGTATCGACATCTGAGCTAGGATCATCAATAAGAGTCTGAGCGGCAACAGCCGCATTATTAATGAAACAAAATCCCATGGCATCATCCACGACTGCATGGTGGCCAGGCGGACGTCCAACAGAGAATGGTGTTTGCCGACCGCTCGCTCCATTAACAGCCACACGGGCAGCCCACTGTGCGAGCCCAGCAGAAGCGAGGGCTGCATCCCATGTATCTATTGAGGCGACTGTATCTGGATCCCAGTTGCCGCCACCGCATTCACAGAACTCACGAATCTCTGTAATGTATTCAGTATCGTGAACACTCGCAATATCCGTATCAGTCGCCGGTTTTGGATCAATATATGATGCCCCATGGCGCTTTGCGAGAGCGCGACGGATAGCCCGAAGTCGGTCTGCGGTTTCGGGGTGTCGGTTACCAGTATCGTGTGCGAGACATATCTCGCTGTACCCAAACTGCATCGTATTACTCAAATAACTGAAAGTATGTTTCAATATCCTCAGCCTGTATCGTTCGTCGGTCAGCGTGCCGAGCGAGGATCGCAGCCGCATCTGCAACATTATTCGCGTAATCTTCAAGAATGTCTGCAAGCGCGATTCGAGCATCCATTGATACGCGATATTGATTGTCAATGCGGAGGCGAGCAATGCGGTCGATTGGTGCAATAGGGAGTTCGAGTTCCCGACGCGGGACAACTTGTCGGACACCAAAATCAGTTGCCATTAGTGTTTTTCGGTCATCGGTATCCGCCTCTTCTGCAGCGGTGACCGCAAGGGTAGCCCCGTGCGTTTGGATGCGATGAGCCAACTCCTCAGCTGCACCCGCACTGACACGAAGTTCACCGGCCTTCCCACGGATAATAGTGTCCACAGGGGCGAACGGTAACTCGACACTCATACACATACATCGGGTACGACCACGGTATAATCCTTTCCGTACCAGTATGATGAATACCCCCAGTATACGCGTGACATATTCATGCGTCATCAATACAAGGTCATCGAAAGTATAACATCACGTATCAGTCTGATGTATTGATATTCATCGCATACTATGTATTAACAACAGTAATTAGATGGGTTGACAACTATCCACAGAGTCTCGGTAGTATCGGTACGACTGTTATGAAGAGCGGTCAATCTCAGTGGGTGTAATTGTCTGACCATCCGTCGAGCCACTAACGGTGACGACTTCGCCAAGTCGTAATGACGCGTCTGTCTCAACACGACGAGTATCAGTTCCATTATCAAGAACAACCGGACTGCCAGCTTGGACGACTGTGCCGGTGAATGATTCGACATCACTATCTGTTGTGTTGTCGTCCTCAGACGTTTGAGGAGACTCAATGGTTGAGGCACCGCCATCAGACGCAGCCTGCTCATGATTGTGGTCAGCATTGTCGCGCATTGAGTCGGAGGATGTTATATTGGAATCCTGAGACGTAGGTGAGGCGGTCACTGTTGTCTCATCGCTGTTCGTTTCTGCGAATGCATCAAGTCCCGACGCCTTGCCTGTCTCCGTTTGTTGTTGATTGGAGGATGACTCTACTGTGGTTGTTGCATCTTCAGGACGTTCATCGAGTCTGTATACCGCCGACCGCCATCCAGCTGAGGCTTCATGATCATCCTGCCATCCCTCTTGAATTTCGACATCGGTGCAGACGACATAGTCAGCAAGATCGATATCAAGATCGGCTTTATCACCCCATAGTGCAACTCGAATATCGCCAGTATCATCACGAATCCGGACATTTCGAACTTGTCCTTTTGAACCGTCATCACGGTCAAACGTACGCTTTGTGTCCGTTTCAATCACGCCACCGGCGATATCAGCCGTCTCATCAATCACAACTGTCTCAATTGGATCTGTATCTGGGACGTATTCGACATCCTCATCAATTGATTCAATCGTACCACGGTCACCGACATGGAGTTCAAGTGCCCCATCTTGTTCACGGACATATCCATCAACAATCTCAATACTGTCATCTGGATCGACTGAATCGACGAGACTCGCGCTGCCGTCCCAAAGAGTGACCCGGATACGACCAGTTGGGTCACCAACACTGAGGTTAGCAACGCGACCCTCAGAGCCATCATCACGGTCAAATGTTCGAATTTTATCGGTGCTGAGGACACGACCGCGGAGATTTACATCTGAAAGTCCTAATGAAAGGTCCTCAACACGGTGTGTATTCACAGTATGGATATCGACATCAATCTCAGCATCAGGCGCAGGTTCGACAGTATCAACATCAATTTCGACACCGTCATATCCATCTTTTGGTCGACCACCAATGCGGAGGACCTGCCCAACTTCAAGTTGGTTAATCGCATCATCAGCCATGTCATCCCACATTGTAACCCGAATTTGCCCAGACGCATCCGCGACCTCGATATTGATTACACGACCGTCCTCGGCATCGCCATCACGCTCGAATGTGCGACAGTCACCAATCTGGAGTACCTTCGCAAGGAATTTTGCTTCATCCATCCCCGGTTCGATATCCGCAACCCCCTCAACCTCTTCATTACGAAGTTCATGTGCGATTAGTTTTGCTGCTGTTTCCTCATCAGCAAGCCCACCCATCTGCTCGACTTTGTCTTCAACAGCCGATTCAAACTCCTCACGTGAGACATCGGTATCAAGCTCGTCGTAAATGTCAGTCAATGAACTCATGAGACGGACACCTCCACGTTCGCAGGCAATAGTGAAGATATGTACGCTGTAATCGTAGTGAAATAGATATTGATATCATGTTGATCACCGCCAACAGACGAGGTCGGTCGATGGATACGATAGTAGATTGCATCCATTATTTTCACTATCATTCTCAGCGTTGCTATCATATCAGTACCGACATGCGCCCTGGAGCGCCTGAGCGACGCAGCGCTCGCAAGGGGTGTGAACGTGATCATAGTTATATTTGTATCAGGGTAGACCATCGGTTAAGAATTATCGTATCGCTTGTCATGATAATGATGCAGTGATATTCACGATCATATTCATTCTCAAGGAGTGTGACGCCGCGTTCAACGCTGACGTGAACTGGGCGGGGAACATCTGTTTTAATATCAACGAGGAAAGCAATTCCGAGTCTGCACCCGATTTGGGTGGGCATAGGAGTACTGGCTGGTTGGCACAGCCCGGGGTCTATCCTCATGACTTGTCCAGCGGATTCAACCGCAGGAACAAGTGGTAAAGTGCAGATCTTAATATCTCAACTCAGCGGTGCGATACCGTGAGATTCTCGTGGCTTCAGGCCTGTCTTTTACTCACAAGTCGTCCCGACGAAGTGGGCGGGGCGAGGCAGTAAAAATTGCTTTTATTATCGGGAGTTGGGAGTCTCATCCCGAGCAACCGGGTATGCCGACGACGAGTTGACCCGGTTTGAGCAGCCTCTGTGACCCGATCAGCGTCTCAGTCTGTCAGGATTTCTCTCAGATCCTCCTCGACAGCGGCTGAAACGACACGTTGGGATGGTGTGAACTTATGGGTAAGAGACAGCCCTTCAGAGCAGGGAGGATGTCAATGCTATCGTATCTCACACATCGTAACCCTCATAAGCGAATGTATAATTTGTTTATTTGGGTCCTGGTAGGGTAGTGGACTATCCTCTTGGCTTGCGGAGCCAGGGACCGGAGTTCAAATCTCCGTCAGGACGTATCTGAGTTTTTTGTCTGTTTTCTAATAATAATCGCTGACAATTGATCCCTACTGTCGGTTCATACTTAGATCAAAATACGTGGATTTCTCTTTTATCTCCCGTAATAATGGGGGGTAAGGGTTCTGAACTATCTCGTTTACTTATGAGTGCTGACAAACGTGCATGCACTCACAGCCTCAGTGTGATCTGTAGACTCAAAAGAGATCAAAATAAAGGGATTATCGATATTGATTTTCGAATCTATCAAACAAGGAATGAATCTTCCTGATTGTTAGCCCGTTTGCTGTTGGAATTCGTTTGTATAATCGTTATAATTTGAGTTATAAATGTTCTGTAGCATTGGTTCAAGCCGTTCGGTGTTCAAAAGTGGAAGCTCGGGATGGTCGTTGTATATATGATCACTTGGGATGTCGTTGAAGTCATATGGTACGGCATATCGAAGCTCACGACCGAATCGTTCTTGAACTTCTTCACGGTTGATATAATCAATGAACTCAAGTGCGAGTTGTTTCTTTGACTCGTCGACACCATTTGGGATTGTATATGTTTCAATCCATGCTGGAGCACCCTCTTCGGGAACTGTATATCGGACAGGGACATCGTTGTCAACGCGGAGTCGGTATGTTCGTGCAAACCAGAACGATCCAGCGAGAACAGACTCATTCGTCAGTAATCGCTCCATCTCCTGACCTGTTCCCCACCATGTCTGTGAGGCATCATCAAATTCACCGATTGCAGCCCATATCTCATCCATTCGATTTGGAATTTCGGCAAATGGAACACCTGCACGTTTTGCTGCAACACCAAGCCAACAACTCATCCAACTTGCCAAACTCACGTTATCTTGCATTTCATCCGTCAGTAGAGCTTGCCAACTGGATGGCTCGTCCATTGCATTCGAATTATATGTCATCCCCCATCCACTAACTGAATATGGAGCATGATGTGGTTCATTGCCTGGGTCGTACTGCACCGACGTCGGATTGAATTGATCTCGAACCCGGTCGCGAACATTCGGCACTTCACCGAGTGGGATTTCCTGGAATAAATCGTTTTGGACGCCTCGATAAAGAGTATAATCCCAGTGCGAGACTAAGTCAAAATCCGCACTTCCAGCCTGGAGTTTTGAGAGCATATCTGATGGGCTAGGGAGCGGGACTTGATTAATTGTCACATCAAACTCCTCTTCGAATGGCTCTTTCAATACACGCTCTGCAGTTTCACCAAATTCACCAGACCACTGCATGAATGTGAGACTGTTTGCTTGACTCCCAGTAGAGCTGCCTGTGATGCAGCCAGCAAGTCCAGTAACAGTAGACACAGCAGCGGTGCTCTGTAGAAATCGGCGACGAGATGTAGATGTCGTTTGAGCTTGAGATTGATCGTTGCTCACAGTATGAATAATAGAATAATAAGTAAAAACGTACTGATGCCAGCTTTTAATCGGTGATTACGCGACTTGAGAGTCGTTCAGCAAGAAAAGCCATTGTCAGTGAAACTCCAACAATGACAGTTCCCATCGCGTTTACCACTGGGGTGAGACTGAAATTAATTCGGGAAAATATGACAACTGGTAATGTATTGAGCGTGCTGGATGTCCAAAAGAAAGTCTGTGTGAAATTATCGAATGAAATTGTAAAAGCAAACATCATGCCGGCAATGACACCTGGTGAAATGATAGGGAGTGTTACTTCATAGAACGTCCGGAGTGGACCAGCGCCAAGATTTCGTGCTGCATCCTCTAATGAACGATCAAATCCGTATAATTGTCCAGCAACAACAACAATCATGAATGGGAGTGTAATCAGGATATGTCCCAGGATGAGTGAGATGAACGAGCCAGCGATGTTTACCATGGAGTACAGTGAAAGAACAGCAATCCCAGTCACAACCCATGGCACCATCATCGGTGTAATGAATAGCGTATTGAGTGTATCAACATCAAAAAGCCAACGTGCATATTCGTTTCTTACCATTCCAATTGCGGCTGCGGTGCCGATGACCGCTGAGCCGATTGCAGCGATAATTCCTATCTGAACGCTCATCAAAAAAGCACGGATAAGCTGTGCATCAAACGTTCTGCCAATTGGAATGAGCGCAAGATACCACTCAATTGAGAGTCCAGAGATTGGAAAGCTCGGTACTGAATCAGCACTAAAAGAAAGTATAATAACGACCAAAATCGGTAAATAGAGGAATATGAACAGCGCGATAGTCTCAAATCTGAGTATCTTAGATCCAGTTTTCGAGGAGAATGAAACTCGTCCGAGAAGTTGCGTTATGCGGCTCATGCAGCATCACTACCATAGAGGCTTCGGAGACCGATGATGCGGTTAAAGATGTATACCAATATAATGACAGTAATAATAAACAATGTTGCCATTGCACTTCCAAGTGCCCAGTCAAAGCTCTCTCCAAAGAGTTGTGCGATAATATTGCCGATCATAAGATTACCCTGCCCGCCAAGCATGTTTGGAATAACAAATGAGCCAAATGAAAGGACAAACACAATTACTGAAGAAGCTGCAATCCCCGGAAGTGTTTGCGGGAATGTTACCTCATAGAATGTCTGGAGTCGATTTGCCCCGAGGTTGCGTGCTGCTTCTATGTGCGAATGATCAATGCGCTGAATTGAAGTATATACTGGGATTACCGCGAACGGCATGAATACATGTACAAGTCCGATAATGACCGCCCACGGAGAATAAAGTAGTTGTAGTGGTGTTTCAAAAATGCCCACTAGACTCACGAGAACATAATTGATGAGTCCGCTTTGTCCAAGGATAAGTTGCCAAGCAAAGGTTCGGATTATCAGATTTATCCAAAATGGTAAAATAAGCATTAATAAATACAGGTTTCGAAATCGACTATTCATGAATGCGATATGATATGCTGCTGGATATGCAATCAATAATGAAATCATTGTGACGGTCACAGCAATAAGAAATGATCTGAGAAGGACTGTCAGATAATACGTAGTCGCAAAGACTGTTTGATAGTTTGCAATAGTGATTACCGGTGTTTCCGCAGAGAGCGGTGCAGATTCAAGAAAACTATACATTAAAATAATACCTACTGAACTACCAAGTAGTCCAAGCACCCAGATGAGTCCAGGAGCAAGTTGTAAAAGTGGGATATATGATTTTTGCTGATCAAACCAAGTTTCGATTGGGTCACTGATGAGCATATACAGATCAGTTACCCATTGTCGTGGCTCAACAGAACTCATTCGCGATGTTCACCAATAATAGTACAATCATCACGTGACCATGTAAGCGAAACCGTATCACCAGTGGCAATCGATTGCTGAGCAGCTAGCCCTGTGGCTTCTGCAAGTATCTCTTGATTGTTGCCAACTGTCGCGACGAACTGGGTTGTCTTGCCGATGAATGTTTTATTTGTTATCTTGGCGGTGAGTCCATTTGTAAGATCCTCATCTGGTGGACGAATCATGATATCTTCCGGACGAATGTTCAAATAAATCTGCTCACCTTTGGAGAATACGTTTGTATCAAGTCCGTTTTTTTCGAGTGAAACCGTATTCATTGAGGAAAATTCTGGTTCAAGTTCAATAGTATCATGTGTAGAAGATTTAAATTGTGTTTGGAGAATATTTGCCTCTCCAATAAAGTCAGCAACAAACCGATTACGTGGGTTATTATACAGTTCTCGGGGTGTGTCTATTTGTTGAGCTGTTCCGCCATCTAACACCAAGATACGGTCGCTCATTGAGAGTGCCTCCTCCTGATCATGTGTAACATAAATTGTTGTGATATCAAGTCGGTCTTGGATTTGTTGTAGTTCAAACCGCATATTCTGTCGAAGTTGCAGATCAAGCGCTGCGAGTGGTTCATCCAGCAGGAGTACCGAAGGCTGAATGATCAAAGCGCGGGCTAATGCAACTCGTTGTTGTTGTCCACCAGAGAGTTCACTTGGCATTCGCTGTTCAAATCCATCGAGATCAACGGTGGCAAGCATCTCTGCTACCCGATCTTCACGCTCTGGTTTCGGAACACTATCCATTTTGAGCCCAAATCCAATATTCTCACCAACGCTTTTGTGTGGGAACAGTGCATAATTTTGAAAAACCATACCAGTCTCGCGTTGATGTGCAGGGGTGCCTGTAATGTCTTCCCCATCGATTTTGATTGTCCCCTCGCTAGCGTTTTCGAAGCCAGCAATCGTTCGTAATGTTGTCGACTTCCCACAACCACTTGGACCTAAAATTGAGAAGAATTCGCCTCGTTGGACAGAAAAAGAAAGATCATAGACTGCAGTAACATCTCCATACCGCTTAGTCAGTCCCGATAATTCCACGACGGTTTGTGCATCCATTAGGTATTCACAGGAATGTCGAGCGTTTTATGAACATAATAGTTGGGAAAAAGACTAATTGTGTCAATGTGCATGTTATTTTAGTCGTATATTCTCTGCAGACGGACAATTAATGATTGCAGGTGCTGAATTATGATGTTTTCTATGAGCACGACCGAGTTTGATCATGTCGTATTCTAGATTTCTCTTGTCATCACCGACATCTTAACTTATGCCGTGGCTCATCCAATAGTCTGGGGCAATGTATATCACATGACAGCAGGGGTAGTGGCTTCGATTTCCGAACGATCTTAGGGCGCTCAATCCGCCCCGCTGTAGAAAGTAATATATATGTCGCGACAAGTCACTGGCTATGACCGAATTACGCGTCAAAGACGTGATGACGACACCAATGTTAACCTTAGAAGCAGAGACATCGGTAAGTGAAGCTGCCGACGCGATGCGCAAGGCGACAATCAAATCTGTTGTTGTTGTCAGTGACGGATGTCAACCGGCGGGTATCTTTACTTCAACAGACGCATTATCGGTCATAGCAGACGGTGTCCCGACGGATGAGACAACTGTCAAAGAATATATGACGACTGGTGTCGAAACCGTCTCCCCAGATGTGGCACTCGCTGCGGCTGCCGAGCAGATGCATGAGGGTGGATATAGTCATCTACCAGTGGCTGATGCCGACGGTGATGGGGTTGGGATCCTAACAAAGACTGATATTGCCGAAGTCATCTCTGACCCGGTAATCGATGATGCTATCTCGACAGTCAACGAGTAGTATCAACCATAATAAATGATAATTAAGTGTGGCATAATCGATGTATCGGCATATCGAATATAACTCAATATCAAAATGATTGCTAATATGCAAGATATTATGTTGATAAGTTCGATGCAAACGCGTAATAGTATCATTAAGAAGGGATCTAAATACGGACAATGACGTTAAGTTCAAGACAAATAGAGGCTACTCGTGCCTATTATCAAAGCATTGACCAGGATAATTATACTAAACTTACCTCACTTCTCACACCAGAGTTTACACATCAGCGTTCTGATCAAACACTTGCCGGGCGAGAACAGTTCGTTCAGTTCATGCGCGATGAGCGTCCGGTGACTGATACGACTCACGTCGTAGAGAGTATATACACCGACAATAATGAGGTTGCTGTTCGTGGTCGGCTGGTTCAAGATGGAGAATTACTCTTCGAATTTGTTGATATATTCAGTTTTGATGAAGATAGTATGAGCGGTCTCCAAACATACACGCAGTAATATATTCTTCTGAGTTACTCATGCTCAGTATTAGATGAGTTGCCATTCATCCACTCAATCGTATGCTGCCAGTCCTGTTTTCTCTGGCGGCATGCGATTAAATGTTTTTCGAGTGTATCTTTGGTAATTCCCATCATCTCTGCTGCAACTCCATATGACATATTTTCGTGCTCAACAAGTTTCCAAGCCTCTTTTTGTCGCTCCGATAATGCAATATTTCCACCCGAACCGTCCATGTATACCTTGATAGGTGTTACACCAACTTAATTACCCAACTCCACCAATATAGCGACTCAATCCGGAGAAATCACGTATATACATAGCTGTGCTTATTGCTAGAATTGAGATAATAATAGTGGGATAGAGACTCGGAGTTTATCTCTAAGGTGATATGTGTACGTGACTTAACTGATACAAAACTCGATCTGATGTCGTGATTTGTCAAGCAGTTCATTACGTTGTAGAAATAATAATAAAATGAATATGAGTACAGATAAAGAGTCAGCCGAGACAGAGAATAGACCAGAATTCAGCGGATGCGTATTCTGTTATAGTGCAGAGTGGGCATATTATGGTGCAAAGAAAGGGATAAAAGCGATTCGTCAGTAGCTAGTATCTACAGATTAACAGGCAGAGTGCCTCGGGGCTTGACCCCGAGGGTGAATGCCGTCACTATATGCCACAAATTTAAGTATTTCTAGCGTTTAATGCAATGACAACAACCAGAAACAACCCATCAAAGTATGGAAATGAAGACCTCATTTCCTTCGCTGGTGGTTTGACAGTTTGGAAATGTGGTCCCTCTCAAAATCCGCTACTATGGTGGTGCGACGGGGGTTTCAACGGGCGGAGTGAAGCCGCCGACCTCCACGGACTCCTCGCGGAGTTCGGGTGTTAATTCCAGCCGACCCCTCACGGAGAAGGTCGGAGGGAATTAAATTCGCCTGCGGGTGCTGTGCAGACCCCAAACGGTGAAGCCTCGGGGCTTGACCCCGAGGTACTTCACTTACTAGCGGTACGAGGCAGATACCACGGAGGTTAATCCCGAAGCAGTTCACGTTATTTTGATGTGCGCACGCGACTGTTCCTAATGTCGTGTCGGATATTGTTCTATTTCCATGCCACAGTTGACCGGGAGTATTCTTCGTGGACACGGCGGCTTTGATCGTCGCAGTAGTTTTCCTTAAAATAGCCGAGTGGATTGTCCCTGTCGTCGGAGGCGTGCCACGAATTGAAAGCTTCAACGAGTTCCTCCAGAGCGCGCTGACTGGACTGAGTGCGGAGTCCTCAATATTTGTTGTGTTCCTTCAATTCACTTTTTAACTCCTCGTGGTTGGGAATCTCACCTGCCTCCTTCCAGACTTCTCGGGTATAGTGGTTAGCGATGTTCCAGCGCTGGCGTTCCACCTGTGGCGGTCAAGTGAGTCCTCTCCCTGACTGTGGTTAGTCCGGTGAACTTCCAGTATTCTGAACGTTACTATAACTTCTCATACTCATGTCTATTCTAAATTTTGGATGAGAACGGTGGAATATCCGGGGGGCTTGCCATCGATGGTGGGTTGTGAAATGGGTTGTCGGATTCATCCCACATTAGTGAGACCGTTGGTATTATTCGCGCACCAGAAGTGATCTCTGGAGGCATCTAAAGCCGCCGGGCATTCTCCTTGCTCTTTATCAGATAGATGAATTATTGTATCTAATTAACAGTATATACTATGTGCACGACACAGCAGGACCGGATCCGACAGCACCAACGGATGTCATGCGTGACGCGATATTGAGTGAAGATAATGAGTATCGATATCGACTTGACCGTACATGGGACTCAAAAGCGCCGACAATGGCGTTTGTATTGGTGAATCCCAGCCAGGCTGATGCCGAAAAAGATGACCGAACAACAACACGGTGTATGACTTATGCGAATGGGATGGGATTTGGTCGCGTGATCATCGGGAATCTATTCGCGATACGAAGCACGGATCCAACTGTTATTAAATCACATCCAGCCCCAGTTGGTCCAAGGAACGACCAGTACCTTCGAGATATCTGTCATGAATCCGACCGGATTGTTGCTGGGTGGGGAATCCATGGTACGATAGATGGACGAGGGCACGAGATCACGGCAGCTCTTGATGTTAACTGGTATGCAATTACTACAACTATTGACGGGCATCCTGCACACCCAAGTCGGACACCATATGATACGACTTTACAGCGTTTTAGTTATGATTGATAAATTGATATATTCTAACATGGATGTGTCGAGTAGCTCTTATTCACCGGTCATTAATGAACAGTATGGCTGCCGTTGCTCAGTATATTGGTCAATTGCGACCACTCCTCAGCGTCTCTCGCCCGCCGTTTTTAGCGCTTCCAGTCACACTTATTGCACTTGGTGCTGCCGCATCAGTTGCCAATACTGGGTTCATCAGTGTTGTTCGAACTGGGATTGCACTCATCGGGCTCATTTCATTACATGTTTCAGTGAATGCGCTCAATGAGGCAGCTGATTATGAATCGGGAATTGATGAACGTACAGACGCCACACCGTTCTCGGGGGGAAGTAAAACACTCCCAGCAGGGAATATCGACCCTACAACCGTCTATCGACTTGGATATCTTACGGCGGCTGTCGGTGCAATTATCGGAGTATGGTTTCTTGTGATTATCGGACCGATATTAATTCCAATTTATATAGTCGGTGGTGCAAGCGTGCTTGCATATACGGAATATCTGACAAAATTTGGACTCGGCGAGGTTGCTGCTGGACTCGGACTCGGTGGGCTTCCTGTTATTGGAGCGGCACTTGTCCAATCAGGAGAGATTTCATCTATTGAACTGCTTGCTGCGGTACCAGCGTTCATTTTAACATTTAATTTGCTTTTGCTCAATGAGTTTCCTGATATTAGCCCCGATCGATACGGTGGTCGAGCAAATCTTATTCACCGGCTCGGACGTGTATGGGGTGGTCGCCTCTATGCGGTCGCGACAGTATCTGTTCCAATCGTTATTATTATTGGAGTCATCTCAAATGTGTTCCCTCGTACAGCCTTGCTTGCGCTTCTTGGGATTGTTGCCGCATTTCGCCCGGTAATATGGTCAATTCAGACGCCTAAGCAGCGACCACCGATGGCTGTGCTTCGCAACAATGTCATATTTATTCTGTCAACAAATGTTCTTTTAGCTATTGGATTGATACTGCCGATCATTTAGTCGCGTATTGTTTTGAGGTTTTGAGTTACCGTTTCGCGTGATTGTAGTAATCCAGATACGCAGTGAGTCATCATCTGCATAAGAGTCCAAAGTCCTAGTCCTGATCTAGCCCTAGTCTCAACCAAGGATCCAGTGGGGTGAATCAAAGATATTCATACCAACTCACTCATTCACTCACTTCACTCACTTCACAGCTTCCAGTATATTCGACTGATTCAATAGATTGAATTGGTGTATCACCACAGACTGGGCACGTAGGATCCGGCTGATATGATATTTGCTCAAAAGTTGCCTCCAGTGCATCATAAAAAATTAATTTGCCAGTAAGCGGATTACCGGCATTCAAAATGACTTTCATTGCCTCTGTTGCTTGTAGACACCCAACTGTCCCAGGAAGAGCTCCTAAGACGCCAGTTGCCGCACAGTCAGGAATCGTGCCCGGTTCAGGCGCTTCTGGGAATAGACACCGATAACATGGTCCATCAGGAATGAGAGTTGTTAATTGTCCCTCAAATTTATAGATTGCTCCGTGCGCAATTGGTATTTTTTGAAGTTGACAGAAGTCATTTAATAAATATCGTGTAGGAAAATTATCTGAGGCATCAACAATCATATCATATCCGGGGATAACTTCCCTGATAGATTGTTTATCAATTCGAGTCCGATGCGTCACGACCGTAATGTCTGGGTTGAGATCGGTGATGAATCTAGCTGCACTATCCACCTTTGAATCCCCCACGTCCTCATCACGGTGAATGACCTGACGCTGAAGATTACTTCGCTCAACAATATCATCATCAACGATCCCGATGGTACCAACGCCAGCAGCTGCGAGATACTGAATGACTGGTGACCCTAACCCGCCGGCTCCGACAATAAGAACATCTGCATTCAATAGTTGCGCCTGTCCCTCCGGTCCGAGCTCATCCATAATTATATGTCGCGAGTATCGGTCGAGCTGTGTCGAATCAAGTGATAGACCACCTGGTACCCTCGTGGATTCGTCTGAATTTGATGTTGATTCAGACCCATCATTTGGTCGAGGTGCTGGCGGCGGTGACATACATAGTCGTATGCGTCAATCAACAAAAAACCAGAGCGTCCATATGAGATTGTCCTGCCGTGGTAAGGCTACTTCCCGCGTCGACTACCAGATCCGGCACTTGGACGAGTATGCTCAGCACCTTTCCCACGATTTTGAAGACCTCGGTTTGACCGACCGGCGTTTGTCAGTCCCCGGAAAGCACGACCCTTATGAGTATCATCACAAATCCAGTTGAGATCATCATCATTCTCAATCGCAGCATGCTCAGGGTCGATAAGAATAATTTCGTGCCATTTTTGAGATCCATCTTCACCAACCCAATATGACGCGAGTGTCCGGAGATTCGGGTATTTGCGTGCAGCACGCTCTTCGGCAATGCGTTGAATACTCGTTCGTCGACCAAGTCGATTAACACCTTGTCGTTTACTTCGGCGACCGCTGGTGAACCGTTTCTTCCGTGCACCACCCTTTCGAACAGCAACACGTGCGATTATAACACCTTGTTTGGCTTTATATCCAAGTTCACGTGCCTTGTCAAGTCGTGTTGGACGGTCAATACGGACAATTGCACCTTGGTCCCGCCATTCTTGTTTTCGCTGCCATTGCAACTCGGCGAGCTTGCCATCGCCGGGTTGTTTCCATGCCTCTTTAATATGTGAGTAGAAACTTCGTGCCATCTGTTTTCACCACGGGCGCTTGTGATTCGGGAACGTCAATGACGTATTCCCACATGTCGTCCCGAACAATCGGGTGCCCACTGGCGTCCCGTCTGACCAGCGAGTTACACTAAATACCAAACGTTTGCGTTTAATCACTTCGATATCGCGTTCCTCAGTATATATAAATGTGATACTAGCCGTCGGTAGACATATGGATTGCCCTGATTCAACATGAATGATATATAAATATAAAATAATCAACATATGTAAATTGATAAGTAGATTCTGCGTATATTCGTAAGTACTGATATCTTAATATGTTACTTTTATTTGATATTTTATCATAGTTGAAACTGCATCTACTAACAATTAAAATAAAACGTAAAGGTTTTTACTGACAGATTTCTCCCCATCATACGATGTCTCAAGACGCACCAACATCTCGACGAGGGTTTCTCGGGATGATCACTGGTGGATTGACGACCACTGTGGCCGGGTGCACTGCGTCTGATGACAGTATAATAACAGGTGGGACGCAGAATACCCCTTCTGCGGTAAAGTCGGAAACGATCACATCAGATACGGCTAGTTCGATAACCTCACCAACGATTGCGATTCTTGCCGCTGGCAGTCTCCAATATGCGATTGAGAATGGACTGAGGTCATCACTCGAAGTTCCAATCCAGGTTGAGTCACATGGATCTGCGACTGTTGCTCGGCTCATTGCTGATGGACAACGAGATCCAGATATTGTCACCGTAGCTGATACCGCATTATTTGATCAGCCCCTTTCTCCGAGATGGCATTCAATATTTACGAGCAACGCAATCGTTCTTGCGTACAATCCCGACACAGCAGGCGGTCGCCGCCTTGCAGCGGCAGATGCATGGTATGAACCATTGCTAAATGAGACGATTAGATTTGGTCGCACTGATCCGGATCAGGATCCTCTCGGGTATCGAACATTGTTTATGTTGGAACTCGCCTCGCGATATTATGATGATGCATCACGACTCATTCCGGCATTTAAAAATCGAAACAATATCTATCCAGAAACCGGACTGATCAGTCGATTTGAGACAGGATCAATTGATGCCGCAGTCACGTATCGAAACATGGCAATAGAGCGTGATTACGCGTATGTTGATCTCCCAGATCAAATCAATCTTAGTAATCCTCAATACGTTGACTCATGGTATTCAACCGTCTCGTATACACTCCCGAGTGGGCAAACAATTAATGGTAATATCATCAACTATGGATCAACAATTAGACATATGAGCAAAGCCGCAGTAGCGGTTTTTAATATCCACACGACTGGACAGTATCTCACCGATGCTGGATTTATTCAGCGTGCTCAATTCCCACAGTATGTCGGCGATGTTCCCGTAACGGTTGAACAGGCAATTCCGTCTAATGCGACATCCACAAACGGTGAGTCTCCTGCGAAATCATCTTTAGGCTCACTGACAAATGTTGAAATTGACTCTCTCAGAATCCTCCGATAGAATGAATAACCAATCGCTCTAAGAGCATATCTGTCCGACTTCAAGATTTATATATGGATTCAAGTAGCAATCACGTCTTCTTATTATTGTCTACCAACATGAAAAGAAGAAAACTCTCAGTAACTACATCTATCTGATATATTATTTCACAACTATGCCTCCATCTCAGACAAATACTACTTCCAAACTGAGTTCATTACAACGTGATTGGTTGAGTATCGCGCTCAGTCTTGGCGGTGTCTTATTACTTTATTATTCGATTCCACTTGTTTCATTACTTCTTTCGGTTCAACCGACCACAATTTTTGCTGAACTGGCGAACCCAGCAGTTCAGCGGGCAATAGTGACATCCGTATTCGGTGCATCACTCAGTACATTCCTTGCGACTGTACTTGGTCTCCCCTTAGCGTATTGGCTCGCGCGCAGAAAGACGATATGGCAGCAAGTGACTCTTGGGTTCGTTGTTCTACCACTTGTTCTTCCGCCGACGGTTAGTGGCGTTGTATTATTGACTGTTATCGGTCCAACAACACTACTTGGAGACGTCGCAAGTGTTAGTGGGATTAGCCTGACCCGATCACTTGCTGGTGTTGTACTTGCACAGACGTTTGTCGCTTCACCATTTGTGGTTGTTACGGCGAAGGCAGCTATTGAACGGGTTGATGAGACGCTTGAACATGCATCCCGCGCACTTGGTGAGAGTCGTCTCCAGACAACCCGTAAAATAACCCTTCCACTGGCGGGTCCAGGTATTCTGGCTGGCGTCACACTCGCGTTTGCTCGGGCAATGGGCGAGTTCGGTGCGACAATGATGCTTGCATATTATCCGCGGACTATGCCCGTTCAGATATGGGTCTCATTTGTCTCCGCTGGAGTTGAGCGGGCATATCCGGTTGCGATTATTCTTCTTGCTGTTGCGCTAATTTCACTCATTGTTTTGCATACCATTGCGCACAATCCCTGGACATGACTCTTACACTCACCGATATCACAACGACATATGAGGATTTTACACTTGGACCGCTCTCACTCGTGGTCGATAATGAAGTTCTTGCAGTGCTTGGTCCATCTGGGAGTGGAAAGACAACCATCCTCTCATCAGTGGCCGGAATTGTCCAACCAGACACTGGCTCGATATATCTTAATGAACGGTCACTGATTGATTGTCCGATTGAGCAACGAGATATTGGCGTTGTGTTCCAAGATGGGGCATTGTTTCCACATATGACAGCATATGAAAATATTGCTTATGCAGCAACTACTCCTGAGCATATTGACAAATACACCACGCTGTTAGATATTGCACAAATTCTTGACCGGAAGCCAGCAGCGTTATCGGGTGGTGAGCGCCAGCGTGTCGCGCTTGCTCGAACACTCGCTGCTGATCCAAGTGCATTGCTGCTTGATGAACCACTTTCAAGTCTTGATACGCCGATTCGTCGCCGACTTCGAGGTGACCTCCGGGCATTATTCCAGACGCTCGATATTCCGGTTATATATGTCACCCATGATCAACAAACAGCCACTGCACTCGGTGACCGCCTTGCAATCGTCCAAGCGGGGATGATTAAACAGATTGGGACCCCACAAATGATTCGAAATGCTCCGAACAGTGCGTTTGTCGCTCGCTTTACCGGGAATGAAAATCTCTTTACTGCCACTGTAACTGGTCATAATGAGCACGGTGCCATTATCCGCATTGGCGAACAGACAGTTCAGACCACAGTCAACTGGACAGGCGATGATTGCGTTACTGCCTCTATTCACCCTGCTCGTATACAAGTCGGTTCACAATCGATGAGTGATCTCACAGATCCGTCTCATTCGTTTACAGGGACAGTTGTCCAGCAATTAACTGAAGGATCGATGACTCGAGTAACTATTGCTGTCCAGACGGCAGATATTGCGCTAACAGCGACTGTCCATCCACCGATGACACATCAATTATCACTTATTCCAGATGAGACAGTCGAGATTACATTTTCATCAACTGCGGTTCACCTCTTTGCGCGCGAGTGACGCATACACTCCATACGGTCACTTCTTGGGCAAAGCGTCTTGGCTTCGATTTTAAATAAGACACAGGAATGACGTAGATTCAATAAAAGAATAATGATTTGTGATGTGCTCGGCGTCACTGATGATCGAATAGATTTTGATATCGCAATATACAGTTTATTGATAGAATCTCATTCGAAGTTGAGACGGTAGTAGGATTAGCTTCCAACGGCTGATCAGCTTACTTAGGGTGGATAGCAGATCTGCCACAGTTGGACCGGAATCACCACGCCCAGTCATGGCTTTGATTTGAGTTCAATATCATGGTTTTCCGTGAGATAAGCAGCCCTCCGGTCGTCTGTTGGTAGAAGTTTGATAACGAACATATGACAGGAGAACCATTCATAGCCACAAACTGGTCTTCAGACCATATGCATTAATCAGATCAGTCTTAATCACTGAATTTCATCTGTACTATTAATATCCTTTCCAAGAATTCTTCACGGGACAGTACGCCGGTTCTGTGTCCCCGAAGGCACCCTGACCGAGAACACTGGAATCTCAGCTGTAGTCTGTGAGCAGTGCGTCCGGATTCTAGATGGATCGTGGTGTGTTCGCGATAGAGTATCCGCTTGCACCTCACAGACCGTGCCATCGATCCGGTCCAACCACGGTGAGTAGGGAGAAAACTCGATGCAGAATTAGTTTTTTGCATTGAGACCCCCAAGTCCAACTCCAGTTTTTATTTACTGCGCGTACCACGTCGTGTCTGGTAATATAAAACCCCTAAATGGCGTCTTGCTTGTCGAAGTCACTCCGCGCTGACGCACGGGGCTTTCTGCTTCGCTCTTGTGAAGCAGATTGTTGGTGATGACTCTCCGAACTGAGTAAATTCGGTAGATCGGTTCTTTCACCCTGTCTCACTCTCGTTCTGGGAAGCTCAGGCGCCGTAGAGAAATACAAAAAATCGCCCGACTGCTCGCCACCAACAATGTACTTCATAAGAGCGTTCTGCTTAATTCTCGGTAGTGGCTCTTTAATACCAACCGATAAGCATAATTTTGGATAATTATGGGATTGCATCAACCGACTCAAACTGCCCTGCAGCGATTGAGTTAGCAATACGGACAGTATCTGATTCAGCATCAATCTTATCGGTTGAGTTTGGATATTTTCGTTCGAAATATGTTAATAGATTTGAGATATCACGACAAAGACGTTCATGAGCGTTTTCATGATCTGTTGAAACTGCCTGTGGCCAGTCAAAGACAGTCACTCCGTCTTCACTCACCGCGACATTGTATTCACTCATATCAGCATGTACGTACCCATTCTCATATGCACACTGCATTTCTCTGAGGATTAACTCAAGAACGCCAACAGCCTGCTGTTGTGGTAATTGTGCGCGGTTAAGCTCAACAGATTCAAATTTATCCATCACAATAGCATGGCGATTCTGATCAATCGGTCGTGGGACTGAGACGTCAGGATATAGCGCTTCGAGAACCTCATACTCACGTTCAGCTGCCTTTCGAGCAGTGTAAAGCCATGAAACGTGATCATTATCAGCTGTATAATCGCGCTCGCGCATCACCTCACGAAAATTTGTGTATCCCTCTCTGTGGAATTTTAAAGCAAGTGGTTTGTAGGATTTTACTTCCAGCACATCGCTCTCTTTTCCAACTCCAAGTGGTGCACCAACCCCATCAACTGTCTCACGCTTACTGAATGTGCGGAGAGCAAGAGCATCATATCCCTCAGCTTTGAGTGTATATCCCTCATATTGAATTGTTTTCCGCTCGATTAATTCCCGGGTTGCACATCGATCAAGACGGTAACCAACCTCCTCGGGTGAGAGTCCTGACAACTGTGGCAACTTCCCGCGATTAACCCACTCAGAGAACCGCATTCCCTGCTCGACACCTGAGAGCAAGTAGAAATCTTCAGGCTCTAATTCGGTCATCACGCCAGCGACATTCCGCACCATAATTATTTGATGACAGCAACGCCTAAAAATATCGTGAGTTCGACTGTTCAAAATTTATATACTGTATATCGCTATATCAAATTAATAACTGTGCAGTTGCGAGTGATTTCGATTCTGTGCACGAGTCTCCCGGCTTAGTGTGTACCTCCAGACCTGAACGAGTCTCAGAGACCAACGGAAGCTATCTGATCCATTGAGTGAATCGGAGCCACTGCCAACGCAGGAAAAAATGTCATCGATCCAGGATGAAGCCTTTGACCGCGCGCTGTTCGTCTGCCGGGATTATATGAGTGTCCTGAGGTGCTGACTGAGTAACACTCTGGATCGACCTGCTATAATCTATGATTCCACCCAGTGCTCGACGGTCTCAACTAAGACTTGTACGAGGAAATTCACCAGCACTTACGTGTCGTACAGCAAGAATGCGAACCTGGAGTGAAACAGGCGAACGCTGAACGATCTTGAAGTGGTCCAGACAGCGAGCTCCTTGATTTTCCTGTAGGTCATCTCAATTTCACCAGGTCAATTGGTCCCGATCTCGCCCGATCTCGTCGTCGATATCCAGGTTCGTAATAAACGCCTGTGGACGCTCTTTGCCCTCATCAACCGAGATCCATACCGGCGTCGTTATTCGCAAAGCAGACACAGACAATCTACGCGTTCACGCTCGGATATGTGGTGACGATGAGTGTACTCGGTTTGCTGCTTGTGCAGTACACCAGTTAGCTGGAAGGAGTCGCATTTATTACACTTCGTTTCTGACGAATACTCAAGCCTCTGGCTCGATCATTGAGACATTGAACTGTTTTCTGAACTCCTGGATTGCCTCGCGAGATCCTACAAGCACGATTCGCTCGTCGCCCGTGAACCGTCTCTGGGGGTCAACCGTGCTGGTCAATCCGGAATCGTCTTCGACGGCAATGATGCGATAGCCTGCCTCTTCATAGATGCTCGATTCCGCGAGTGTCGATCCGACCAGAGGATCTGCTGGCACGCGGAGGAGTCGAATCTGGCTCGCGGGGGCGAGGATATCTTCACCGCGGAGTTCGCTGACCACCATTCGGGCGCTCACTCGAGGAACTGGGAGAACGTAATCCGCGCCGGCGCTCAGTGCCTTTTGTGTCGCATCGATATCACTTACGCGTGTGAGTATCTCTATATCTGAATTCAACGAGCGTGCCAGCACCGTTGTCAGAAGCGATGCGGAGTCATCCGGAAGGCCGACGATGATTGCACCCGCAGTCTCGATTTCGGCTGCCTGCAAGTTTTTATTAGAACTTGCATCACCGACGATGTCGACACTGTCATGATCCTCAACATCGATTGTCGTGACATCAAGACCCTCTTTGACGACGATCTCCCGAGCGGCTTGCCCAACCTCGCCCTGACCGGCGATGATGACACGCTCGTGTCGCCGAAGCGTGCGGTATGGGTATGACTGCGTGAAGTCATCGAACGCCTCTAATTCGTCGTGGGCGCCTGAGAGGAGTAACACTGTGTTCGATCGAATAACCGCATCCGGATTGGGCGGGAGTTGCAACTCGCCGTCGATCCACGCGCCGATGATATTGGCACCCGTCTGCTCTCTAATCCCTGAGTTACGGACTCGCGCGCCAACCAATTGATTCCCCGGCTGAATCGGGATCTCCGTAATTTCCATTTCGCTCCCCAATTCGATCGTATCTGTCAGCTCCGAACTGAACGAGGAGACCGCCTTCTCGGCAAGTCGACGCCCAAGCACCCCGTGGGGGGACAACACAGTATCTGCGCCTGCATCAAGCAGAACGCTCCGCATGCCGCTATCGTCGGTAAGGGTGATGATGCCAATATCTGTGGTGATCGACTGAACGGTCAGGATGGTGTTGACGTTCGCATCTTCAGCATCCGTTATGACCGCTCGCGCGGCGTCGATACTAGCCCGCTCGAATGCTCTCCTATCCTGCGGAGAGCCGTGAATGACCGAGTATCCAGCATCAGAAAAATCTTTAGCATTTTCTTCACCAGATGCAATCAGGATATATTCAATCCCGAGCTCTTCGAGTTCGCCGAGAAGGACGGTAGAGTCTCGTCGGTACTCACAAATAGTAATAATAATATGGTCCTGTTTAGGTGTCAGTCGATTATCTAAGTTGACCTCGGCGCCGGTGAATAGTAGGATAATAATTAAACGGAGGGTAAAAAACTCGATGCCGATACCGGAGATCTGCGTTAATGACACGAATAGATACATTAACGGATGACTCCAGAAACAGGAAGCCCTGTCCTCACCAAGCGAGGGGCGGGGAGCCCCGAGCGCGGTAGGGCAGGGTAGTTCACGTGGCTCTCCAACCGGCAATCAACCGCAGATAACCCGTGCATGTCACGCTGTTATCGGTACTTTGAGATTTTTATTGTAGGACGTAATATAAGATCGTATGGATTGAGCTTGGCAATCACGTCTCGACAATTTTTCTTAGTTTTTTACAGAATACAATCAATAGAATTATGACTGGGATGACAATAATCACGCGAAATTATATTATCATCAATCGAGGGTATTCCTGTCCTCGATCAGCAATCAACTATCGTATGCGCCATTCGGTATGCAAGTCTGCATCCTACATAGGGTAGGATGGGTATCTATTATATGCTGAGCAGGCGCAATACCACGGCTTTTAGTACTCCATGAAACATTCTGAACCATCGGTCCTACGCAACACTATCAGCAGCTACTCTATGACAAGATTTTGAATTGAATTCCTCAATAAGTTTTCAGGAGCACCACACGCGGAGGAGGATGTCAAAGCCAAAGAATCCTATCATCCAGATCGAGGAGGATCTCATGTGTTTTGATCATTACCGGTGAGTGTGAGAAGCTATTTTAAAGAACGTGACACATCGATTGATATCTCTCAACCGATCTGTTGCACATGGTCGCCCTGGCGTATATGACCGTGGCATACCATCGCATATACATGGATGTGATTAATCCTGCAACAAACGAACAAATCGATCGGTATGAGCCTGACACGAGCGATGATGTCGAAGCAACGTTGAGTCGGGCACAAACAACATTTCAGACATGGCGCAATCGATCAGTTCGTGAGCGTGAGCAGCTTCTTGCGGCTGCGGGTGATATTCTTGAAAATCGTATCGAAGAGTACGCACAATTGATGACGACAGAAATGGGCAAGCCAATCACACAGGCTCGCGCTGAAATTGAAAAATGCGCACGGGTGTGTGAGTACTACGCAACCCACGCGAGTGCACATCTGCAACCAGATGGTCATCCAAGCCCACCTGGTAGTTCCGTGCAAACTGTCTATGAACCACTTGGTCCTGTTCTCGCAGTTATGCCCTGGAATTTTCCTTTCTGGCAGGTGTTTCGGTTTGCAGCACCGTATCTGACCGCTGGTAATGTCGGGATTTTAAAACATGCTGAGAATGTCCCCGGCTGCGCAGAGGCAATTGCTGAGGTGTTTGATGATGCCGGATACCCCGATGGTGCCTTCGAAACACTTCTTATCGAGGTAGATCAAGTCAGTGATGTTATTACAGACGACCGCATCCGAGCGGTGACTCTCACTGGTAGTGGTCCGGCTGGACGTGCTGTTGCATCAACAGCCGGTGAGAATCTTAAAAAGACTGTTCTTGAACTCGGGGGAAGTGACCCATTCATTGTGCTTGATGATGCAGACATTACTGCTGCAGTTGAGGCAGGTGCATGGGCTCGCACACTTAATAACGGACAATCATGTATTGCCGCAAAGCGATTTATTGTTCATTCAGATATCTATGATGTGTTTCTCGACCGACTGCGTGATGAGATGATATCGTACACAATTGGTGACCCACTCGATGAGACCACAGATGTCGGTCCACAGGCTCGAAATGATCTGTGTGCGAATCTCCATTCACAAGTCGAGCGCTCTGTCGAAGCAGGGGCAACACTCGAGATTGGTGGTGAGCCACTTGATCGTGAAGGGTCGTATTATCCACCAACAATTCTCACTGACATTCCAGTACCATCTCCAGCCGCAAATGAAGAGCTATTCGGTCCTGTTGCTGCAGTATTTGAGGTTAAAGATGAAAACGAAGCGATTACGACAGCGAATGATACCGAATTTGGTCTCGGTGCAAGTGTTTGGACGGCTGATAGAGACCGCGGACAGGCGGTTGGTCAGCGTATTGATGCTGGATGCGTCTATATTAATCAGCTTGTGAAGTCTGATCCACGTGTCCCATTTGGTGGGATTGGGAAGTCCGGATACGGTCGTGAACTTGCCGAGGCGGGGATTACAGAGTTCACCAATCGAAAGACGCTGTGGGTCGAATGATCTCTGTCATTTGCAGATTTGTTTCTAAAGGGATAGACAAGAATCGGGCTTGAATGATAGCCTCGGAGATGCGAGTCAATATACTCAATTATGAGGTCATAGCTGACTTCGAAGTGGCTTTACTAGCCTAGATAATATTAGCTGTATGCTCGTTGGTGCACATGAATCCATTGCTGGTGGGGTCGCGAATGCCGTTGATAGACAACTTGAGAACGGTGGTAATTGTGGACAAATATTTACTCATTCTCCGCAAGTCTGGCAGGACCCATCGATTGATGACACAGACGCAGAAGCATTTCGTGACCGCTCTCAGATGCATGACATCGGTCCATGGGTTATTCACTCATCGTATCTTGTGAATCTCTGTACGCCGAAAGATGACCTTCGAGCAAAGTCAATTGATTCGATGCAACAGGAGGTTGATGCTGCAGCGCAATTATCGATTCCATACGTAAATGTTCATCTTGGCGCACATACTGGAGCAGGCGAACAACAAGGGCTTGATAATGCAATCTCTGCACTTGATGAACTTACGATTCCAGATAGTGTGACAGTCTTACTCGAGTCTGATGCCGGCTCGGGAACAAAACTTGGTAATAAATTTGACCACCTTGCATACGTGCTTGAAGAAAGCACTCATGAACTTGAGGTCTGTCTTGACACTGCACACGTTTTTGCGGCTGGATATGACCTTTCAAGCCCAGCTGCTGTCAATACAACAATCAAAGAATTCGACACAACCGTGGGAGTGGATAATCTTGCATGTGTCCATCTGAATGATTCGAAACACGCCTGTGGGACAAACAAGGATGAACACGCACATATTGGCGAAGGTAAAATTGGTGAGTCTGGGATGGAGGCATTCATTAATCACTCCGCAATTGATCCGATTCCACTCGTATTAGAGACCCCAAATGAGAATGGCAAAGGATTTGCATGGAATATTGACCGAGTTCGGAATCTTGCGGAGAATCCCGCCTAATCAGCTCGTGCGAGAGTTTTCATCTGAATACCTTACATACACTCGCCGCGGATTATGGGCTGATTCGCGTGCAGCACTGACACCACTCTCACTTGAGGATAGAACTCGCATTCTTGATGTCGGGACCGGAACGGGTGAGTTTGCACAGGTTCTTGACACCGAGTCTCCTGGCGATATTGTTTGTCTTGACATGGATCCTGAATTACTCACTATTGCACGTTCAAAAACTGACCTCACAACGATTATTGCTGATGCAACACAACTCCCGATCAAATCTGACGCTGTCGATCTTGTCACCTGTCAAGCGCTATTGAGTAACCTCCCGGATCCGGTCAATATACTTCAGACGTTTGCGCGTGTTTCATCTGAGCTTGTTGCCGCGGTTGAACCGGATAATGCTGCTGTCAGCGTTGCATCAACGGTCGATACTGAGGCTCAAATTGAACGCCGGGCTCGCGAAGCATATATCGCTGGTATTCAAACTGATGTTGCACTTGGTGACCGACTTAGCACGGCATTTGATAACGCAGGGTTAGATGATATTGTTCGCCGACGACATTACCATCGCCGAACAACTGAACCCCCCTATGATGATACCGCATTAACTGCAGCAGCTCGAAAAGCGCATGCCACCGCATTACGGGATCACCGCACTGAACTCCGTCGAGAGCTTTCAGATGACGCCTATGACACGCTTCGACACGATTGGCGTGAAATGGGACGGGCGGTTGTCGATCAGATACATAGTGAGACGTACCGTCGCGTGGAGATTATTCCATTTGATGTTGTTGTTGGCCGTGTGTCGTCAGATCAGGCGTAGTAGTATTTGGATGGCTCAAAAGCTAATATAATATGATATTAAACAAGATCAAGCGTTCTCAATAGCTAGAGCGATATGTTAATATCGAGGACATTTTTGTATTTTCACTAACCAATGAGAGAACATGTAAAAAATATCAATGATTCACAATTTAAATCGATGCAATACAGGTTCGATTAGGAGTCGATTTGGACGTGATTAGCGGATGACATCAAGCCCGTGTTGTTTCTCACGCGGTGCACGGCCGCCATCAGACTGCCATCCAGTTGACTCAGACCCTGATGTCGAGCCATTTGCCGTATTGCCCTGCGTCGAGTTGAACTCAGACGCTGAACCCTCGAGACTACGACGTGAGGCATCAGCCTGTTTTTGCGTGGATGGACCCAACACCTGTGCGGACTGGACACCTGTCATAATAGCCATGACACGAACCTTCCCTTTGTACTCTTCTTGAATTCGTGCACCCCAGATCACATTTGCACTTGCCTCGAGTCGCTCAGTAATGCTATCTGCGATACCCTCTGCCTCTTTGAGAGTAAGATCAGGACCGCCGGTAATGTGAACAAGCCCACCTGAGGCACCGCGATAGTCAACATCTAATAGTGGATGATTCATCGCATCGTTGACCACCTCCTGTGTCTTATTCTTGTCTTGAGTTTCACCGACAAGCATGACCGCAACGCCGCCTTGATCCATAATCGTCGACATATCCGCGTAGTCGAGATTGATCAATGATGGCTGTGTGATTGTCTCTGAGATTCCCTTTACTGTCTCAGCAATAATCTGATCCATTACCGAGAAGGCCTTACCAATGGGTAGATTAGGGACGTAATCAAGTAGTCGATTATTATCAAGGACAATAATCGAGTCAGCCTCATTACGGAGCTTTTCAAGCCCTTCTTCAGCTTTTACCGTTCGTGCACGCTCAACATTGAATGGCGTTGAAACCATTCCAACGACAATTGCGCCCTGTTCTTTCGCAATCTTTGAGATAACGGGTGCAGCCCCTGTTCCGGTCCCACCACCCATACCAGCAGTGACAAAGACAAGATCAGCCTCACCAAGGACATCTTTAATTGTGCCCTGTGCCATCTCTGTCGCCCGTTCACCCATTGATGGGTCGCCACCAGCACCAAGTCCCTGCGTCAGGGATTTTCCGACAAGAATCTTAGTATTGGCTTCGATCATCTTTAGATGCTGTTTATCGGTGTTAATCGCGACTGTATCGGCGCCGTCGACACCAATGTTATACAATCGATTAACTGTATTATTACCGGCTCCGCCAGCACCGACAATCACGATTCGTGGGCTGCCAAAGCCTTCGGGGTCGTCTCCAGCTTCAGCGGCAACATCGCGCTCTTCTTCATCACGCTGCATTGCTTCCTCGACAATATCTTGCATCGTCTTACACCTTCGCCCACGTATGTTTGCTTGACGACTCGTGACGGTCGTCTTGTTGTTCATTAATCATCTCACGTACCGCCGAACGAATGGCTTCTGATCGATTCGGGAACTCGCCCGTTTCAACCATTTGTTCGACTTCCTCTATCTGTTGCTTCGGAATTCGTAGTGTCACACGCTCCATATTTGCATTCCCCCGGTAAGACGGCTCGCGCATTTCATTGAATGCTTTTAGAGACATTTCAATCGGGTACTACGCCGATCTCACACTTCGATGTGCGATATGTCATACACCGTCTTACGCAGTCATACAAATAAAGTGATGCCGTATAAATCTATCGACAAAAGTAAGACAATTCTAATTGGAATCACATTATTCTGTCAATCAGGATGATTTTTTGAGCACATCCGCAGCAGATGTTCGTCGGCCACAGCTAGGACAGAACGCCCAATCTGATTGGATCTCATCGCCACACTCACAGAATACCCGATGAGCGGCTTTCTCACCGCAATTTGGACAGTATACGTGACCATCTATCAGTGCTTTTCCGCACTTATTACATTCTGATATTTCTTCGCTACTTGATGTCTTACGATTTACTTCAGCATCGATTGCAGTGTCTGGCTCTCCGGTTGCCGTTGCAACTGCGTCTTCTTGTTTATTTGCATAAACAATCCCTGACTCATCATCAAGTACAATATTCACCGTCACCTTCCGGCTAGCTGACTCTCCAGCGTGATTTTTATTTCCTGTCGCATGGTGAGTGGTGTCTGAATTAAGATCATTGTTAAGGCTCCCATTGCCGCCTTCGTGCATAGCCCCCGTATTTTCAAGATATGTGCGGAGTGCCTCACGCATCACCTCACTTTTTGATCCCTCGAATTCTTCGAGTTGTCCGACGAGGTCATCGTCGGCGCGGAAGGTGATTTTGCTCATAATTATCCTATCATTTTTGAACTAGATTAATACTTTCCCTCCGTCTGACAGATGTCATGCGCTTCTCCAAATAGAGATAACCGGTCAGTCATAGGATCTCACGTCGGTATATTCAAGTTTAATCTTATCAATACAGCTGTCGTGGCAGTTACCTTTGATTTATTTGATACCCTTGTCACCGTCAGCCGCCCTGCAGATCCTGCTGCTGCAGTTGCATCTGAACTCCAGACGCGCGGGGTGACTGTTCCATCTGACTGGGAAACCGCGTACAGGACGGTCCATGTTGAGTCACAGCGTGGTTCGGAGGTGCCACTGTCAACTCATGTAAATGCAGCACTTCAGTCGCGTGATGTTTCGGCTCCAGCTGAGTATATTAGACATGCGGTCACTGCTGCTTTTGATCCGACTGTACAGACGCGTCCCAACGCAATTACTGCTGTGGAGACTGCAGTAGCCAATGGTCCAGTCGGGATTCTCTCGAACTGTTCAGTATCACAATTAGTTCATCGAACACTGATGCGCTCAGATATTGACCGCTCATTATTTGACGCGATTGTCACGAGTGTTGATTGTGGATGGAGGAAGCCACACCCACGAGCATTTCAAGCGGTGGCAAAGTCGCTTCGCGTTGATCCGACGAGTCTTATTCACATTGGTGATAATCCAGAAACAGATGGTGGTATCAACGATGTTGGTGGGCATTTTCATAATATCACTAAGACATCGCTCGGGCAGATTAGTACAGCACTTGACGGTGAATTCAATAATAACGACAGCAATATCAACTAACAGATGAGTGCAGATCCTAATACAAGCAGTAATGACAACGACTCGACTTGGGAGACGCGCAGGTGATTACACTCGGCAGTATTGCAGTCATCGTTGCGATTGGTCTCGATACGATCATTGGTGAACCGCCTGCATTCATTCATCCAGTAGCGCTTTTTGGACAACTAGTTGATATAGTTGATCGGTCGTATGACAGTCCCAACATAGTTGGTATATTAATTGCAACGACCCTTCCGATTGGATTTGGCATTGTTACAGCAACGAGTGTGTATGTCGTGTTTAGTGTTAATTCACAACTCGGTGCGTTCGCAGCTGGATGTGTTTTATTCACACTAATAAGTCTGCGATTACTTCTCAGGACAGTTCATGACGTTGTAATGATGACCACCGCTGATGTCTCGGCGGCTCGTTATGAACTTCGTGCCCTTGCTGGTCGTGATGCCAGTGAATTAGATGCAGCACATATTCGGTCAGCAGCCGTTGAGAGTGCGGCTGAAAACCTCGCTGATGGATTTATTGGACCGCTACTTGCGTTTACATTGTTTGCACCGGTATCGGTATCGATTGGTGTTGCTAGCGCGGCATGGGTCAAAGCAATCAACACACTGGACTCAATGCTCGGATATCGGTCAAAACCTATTGGGACTGCCTCAGCGCGACTTGACGATATTATCATGTGGGTACCTGCTCGCCTCACGGCAGCATTACTATCAGTTGCTGTCGGGCACCCACTTCTCCCACTTCGACAGCAGGTTCGTGTAGACGCAGCACAGACTACATCACCCAATGCTGGATGGCCGATGGCAACAATAGCAGCGCTTCTGCCAGCTCGTCTTCATAAACCAGATACATATGAGCTTCGAACGTCTGCATCACTTCCAGACAAATCCGTGGCTACCTATGCAATCCAGATTACACGACGAGCAGGAGTAATAGCTATTGTGCTTACAATTACTATTTTGGAGGGAATCACGTGGTTATAAGTGCCATTCGTGGAGGGATTGGCTTTCTCACTCGTGTTCCAATTGGGCACGATAAGAAAGCCTGGGATGCATTTCGACAGACGCCTGTTGCGTTTACAGTTATTGGTTATCCACTCGGTACATTAGTCGCTCTTCCATTTGTTCTTCTCTCTATTGTTCCTGTGCCGACACTCATTGGAGTGTATCTTCTGATTCTTATCGGTGTAACTGGCATTACACACATAGACGGGATAGCAGATATTGGGGATGCCGCAGTTGTTCATGATACTGATGATGAACACAGTCGCCGACGCTCGGTATTGCATGACTCACAGGTCGGTGTTGGAGGGGCACTCGCTGTGACGGTGACTGTGGTGTCACTTGCACTTGGAGTGCTCGGCGCTACCAGAACCACCCCGCAGGTTACATTTATACTTGTCCTCACTGCAGAGGTAGGAGCAAAATCTGCAATGGCACTACTTGTGTGCACAGGTGATGCTGCACATGACGGTCTTGGCGCTGCACTAATCGATGAGTCAACGCCACTATCTTTATTTCCAGTTATACTGGCACTAACGCCGTTGCTACTTGGTATTCCATACCTGGGCGCTGGTTCGACTGCAGCGGTAGTATTGACCCCGCTCATCGTCGCATTGGTGATTAAGCAGTGGGCTGACGATGCACTTGGTGGTATCAGCGGTGATGTTCTTGGCGCTGTAAACGAAGTCAGCCGCGCTGCTGCTATTCATGCAGGGGTGGTTGTATGGACGCTTTGATAATGTGTGGTGGTCATGGGACACGTCTTCGCGGTCGACGGAATGATAGTTCAGACAATGAGACTCGACCACCGGATGAGGTTTTAAATATCGAAATTAATGATAATAGCGCTGATCATGGTGATGGATTACGCCCAGACAATTCAGTCACGAATCGGTCATCTGCTGTGTCAGATCAGTCGATAATTGACTGTGAGAAGCCACTTATCGAAATTAATGGCACTGCTATGCTTTCCCATGTGTCTAGTGCACTTACAGCAAGCCCGGTTGAGACGGTCTGGGCAGTGACATCACCGAATGCACCCCGAACTGCAACCGCGGTTCGTGAAGCATCTCGGTTTGAATCAATAGCATCAATCGAAACCCCAGGCGATGGATACGTTTCTGACCTCCAGCATGCGCTTTCTATGCTCGACACACCAGTTGTAACCACCCCAGCCGATCTTCCACTTATATCAAGCGATCATATTGCAAAGGTAATCAACACCGCTCGTCTAAACGATGATAATGACCCGACGTCGACTATGCTGTGTGTTCCAGCAGCACTAAAAAAACAACTTGGTGTTTCTGTTGATACAGTATTTGAGCATGATCATCTCCAGGTCGCCCCAAGTGGTATTAATATCGTTGCAGGAGATACTGACACTGTACAGTTGAGTTATGATGCTCGACTAGCAATTAATGTGAACCGACCGACAGATAAGCGTGTCGCAGAAAAGCTATGCGAGTAATACTTGTTGCAGGAACGACGAAGACGGCTACAATAGAAGGCATCAGTGCTGCTGGTGCGACGTCTCGTTTACTCATGCACACGCCGAGTGCAGACGCAGAAATCATTAGCTATGGTCTCCCTATCCAAGCACCTGTTACCCCGATAAGTCCAAGCGGTTGTCCAACGCCTGCAGTGATAACCCGAGCAATTCGAGAACGGATTGGATTTGATCTGACTATCATCGATGCTGGACTTGCCCGTCCAACTGGTGCGCCGACGGTCTCTGTTGGTGCTCGTCCTGGTCGCGATATTCGTGAATCAGAGCCTGTTCCGACCGCCCCGGAATTATTTATTAACGCACGGGAGTTTGGGCAGTCACTACCTGATGATCAAATTGTTATTGGAGAAACTATACCAGGTGGAACAACAACAGCACTCGCTGTTTGTCGTGCCCTTGGTGTTGATGTCCCAACATCATCATCAATCCCCACAAACCCACTCAGACTCAAACAAAATGTGACTGATAAGGCCCTTTCGACAGCAGGCATCAGTCCTGGTCAATTCGCACACAATCCTAAACATGCGATTCGGGCTGTTGGCGATCCGGTATTAGCTGTTGCTGCGGGGACAACTGTTGGCGCAATCGAATCTAATACGGATGTTATCCTTGGCGGCGGAACACAACTGCTGACGGTTGCAGCTCTTGTCCGTCATGCTGGTGTTTCCGAGCGAGCGACGCTCGCAACGACATCATATCTTGCTGCAGATGTCACAGGATTGAATGAGACAGCAACAGCACTTAATCTTGATTTAATCGTCACGAACCCTGAATTCGGGGCTCATGATGTCGACGCTGGACCACTCAGTGAGTACGCCAATGGTGTTGCTAAAGAAGGAGCTGGGATGGGTGGTGCACTTGCGCTTATTGCGGAGGCGGACCGACTGAACGAGGTGATTCCAGCAGTGCAACACGTTCTAAATCGTATTGAACAACAGCAGTCTCACGAAAATACTGTTACGTATACCGATACGAAGAGTACTTAAATTGATTCTAAAACGAACCTTTGACACATGATTACATACGATTGCTCTTGACACCCTCTCCGCCCTGAATGACAGAGTTACCCTTGCATCTTTCAATAATGACACTCAACATATCACAAATGCTACTATCGAATCTGACAGAGACTCAGACTCTATGTATAAACGATGAGTCATACGATCGAGGTCGATGAATCCTGAGGCTGTAGCCGACGTTGACCGTGTCCCACATGGTGGAAGTGAGGATACTTCTCGCCTTGATTTCAGCGCTAACACCAATCCCGACCGCCCTCCAGGTGTTGCGGAGGTATATGAGTCAGCACTCTCAGATGCAACACGATATCGCGATGACTTTTCTGCGTTCACTCAGGCGGCAGCTTCATATGTGAACTGTGACGCTTCAATGGTGACACCGGTGCCGGGAGGGCTTGCAGCTCTTCGGCTTGCAGTTGCTGTCACCGTTTCATCAGGCGATCGAGTATTCATTCCTGAGCCGGGATTCAGTGAGTATGCTAGAGAGGTCAAACTCCAGGGAGGTATACCGGTTGGCATTGCACATGATACGATTGTTACTGCCGATACAACACCAGATGATATTGCCGCAGTGATTATTTGTACGCCAAATAATCCAACCGGAGATTGTATTGACCCAGAGGTTATCGATGCATTTCGACAGCGCTGCATCGAGACTGATACGACAGTTATTATTGATGAAGCATTTATGGATTTCATTGATGCACCGAGCATGGCTGGCGCGCGCGGAACAATTGTTGCCCGATCACTGACGAAGATCTTCGGTCTGCCGGGACTTCGAGCGGGGTTCGCAGTTGCGGATGGGGTGCTAAGCGACCGACTTGAGTCAGCACGACCGACATGGTCACTCTCAACACCAGCGGCTGCTGTCGGGCAGTATTGTCTTACACAGGATGATTTTGTTCGCGCGACTCGTGAGCGTGTGAGTACAGAGCGTGAACGACTTCGAACAGCGCTTGAGACAGAGTATACCGTCTTTCCTTCAGATGCCCCATTTTTACTACTTGATGTTGATACAACTGTTTCAGCCATTGCCGACCGAAGTCCAACAACAAAGACTGATGCTGTTGATGCTCTTCTTGCTCATGCTCGTGAGAATGGTATTGAACTTCGAGATGCACGAACATTTGAGACATTAGATGCACATGTTCGCGTCGCTATCCGTCGTCCACATGAGAATGATAGACTTCTCTCTGTCCTGCTTGAAGACTGAGTGATGTAATAATGACTAAAGAAAATACGGAATCTGATACTACCTCAGATGTCACTGATTGCACTGATCATAATATCTCATCTGAGAACGACGATATGACATTTTTTGATCTGACCGTTCGAGATGGAGTGTGTCGTCTCTATCGTCCGGATACTCGATGGCTCTCGACAGGATACAATGGCGGGGTATCTCGAGGCGATGTGGCATATCTTCTTTCTGTCCCCCATGGGTGGACCGAAACTGCTGTTTCTGCATACGTCGCCGAGCGATGTGCAACTGCTGGATTTGAATATATCTCCACTTTCACCGATGGGAGGGGGAGGTCATTAACTGATACGCAGACAGAAACGCCTCACAACACTACACACGCAGGTACTGATGATACCATATGGATGAATACTGAGACAAGGACATACACACCAGCACTACTCACTGGTGTCGACCTCCAACATGCCCGACGAGCACGTCTTGACCCCGTTGAGGTAATCGTCACCGCTGGAGTTAGTAATCCAGCAACACTCCCAATGTCAGAGATGATAAATGATAACCAGTCAACAGAAAATGCAATGACGGATGCTGAACCCGATACAAATATAGATACATCTGGTGAACTGGACGATTCCCGAATCAACAAGTCTGATAGAGATGATTTTGGAACCGTGAATATCATCCTTGGGACGACACGGTCACTCACTCCAGGGGCACTTTCAAATCTTGTTGCTGTTGTGAGTGAAGCAAAGGCGGCAACACTCATGGCACAGACCGGATTTACTGGGACAACATCTGATGCAGTTCTGATTGCATCAGACCCAACAGGCAATATGAAGCGGTTTTCTGGCAGCGCCACTGCTGTTGGCAACGCTGCACGAGTGTGTGTTCGTGATGCTCTCTGCGCTGCGCTTGCATCTCGATACAAATCTGAGCCTCTTCCAACGTCCGTCGAAATGGCTTCACACGGGATTGTGACCGATGATCGCGCTTTCGTTAGTCCTGTTCAAATATCGGAAGAGACAGACACAACAACAGAATCATGAAAACACTATATGCCAGCAGCGGATCTCAACAATCACAAATCCGACTATTAGGGCATCAGCCAAGACACCCAATGGTGCGAGTATGATATCCTCCGCGCCCTGGACGGCGCGGTTTCCCTCAACCGCACGCTTGGTGTCGAGCGATACGACACCAACAAAGGCAAGATTCCGCCGCGTGGGTGTACTCCGGTTCGCGCTCAGTGCGTAAGCCCGGTGAAGAGTGTGGCGGGTTCGGCATCCCGATATAGATGCGGTATCTCCTTGCACAGCGTCCGACACTGCATCGGACTCGCCCCCGCCGTTCGTGGTCGGGGACGCACGGGTCGTGCCATCGGTCTGCCTGTCCTTTCTACCACGGTGAACAGGCTCGCACGTCGAAGGGGTTGAATTGTGTCGTTGCGTCATCCCATCCCGTGTTGCAAGGGTAGGGGCATGGGTACTGTCAGCACCATACGGTGCGTTTCGGCGGGGAAGACTCCAAGTGGTTCCCAAATTAGTTCCAACGATTGAATTACTCTACTGCACGTTCTCTGTATGTATAGATCCGTGGAAAGCAGAGTGAAAATTGACGCGATTCACGCCCGTCTGAAAATCAGGATTCTCTCGCTGTTAAAGATAGTAGAGATATGTTATATTCAAGCGCAATCCTCGATATTCGCCTATTCATTTGCGGCATATCAGATTAAATTGTATCAGTTATACACCGATAATAAAGGGAAGCACCGACACGTCGCCTTCTTTATGTTCGGTCCTCTGAATTATGTCATGACAGACGAAGCAAATGAGTCATCCACAATGAATCCAAAAAAAACCCGTCAACAAACACCTGGCGGTGGTGAACGCCCTGCTGCAGAGACAATCACACCGACCGCGCCTGAGGAATTCGGTCGAGTGCAGGTATGGTGGGGTGGTGGAAAGGGAAAGACAACTGCTGCACTTGGAATGGCATTCCGTGCTGTTGGACATGGCTTCCGTGTCCATATGCTTCAATTTATGAAAGGCGGTGCCGATTCAGTCGAGGGGGCTCGAGGAGAGTATAATGCAATCGCTGCTGTTCCCGGAATCTCATATGAGAACACGGGTCATTACGGATGGCATGGGTTGCTTGATGGATCCGATGATGATGAACATCATGCAAAAGCTAAAGGAGCAATGCGACGGACGCGGGCACTTCTTGATGGGATTTCTGATGCTTCATTGGACACCCCAATTGATCTCAGCGGAGACCCTGAGGATGGAGTTCACCTGTTGATTCTTGATGAAGTTCTCTATGCTGTTGAACAAGAACTTATTACACAGGATGATGTTCTCTCAGTTATTGAACAAAAGCCAGATAATCTCGAACTCGTTCTCACCGGGAGCCACACTGAGCCGACGTATTTATTCGATGATGTTGATTTGATAACTAACGTTAGAAAACAGAAACATCTCTTTGATGATGGTATACGTGCGCGAAAAGGAACTGAATATTAACAGTATTGATACTTATCAAGAGAGCCACTGGCATCCAGATGCAATCGATATCCGGGTTATGCAGTGGCATCATCGCACTGAATCCATATCCTGAGATATTAGCAAGATATTTGTTGACTATATGATTAAGAGACGCGCAAATGTCGGAACAATCGGTTAAATATCCTTATGTCTGAGAGATCAACACCAACAATTCTCGTCGCTGGCACAGCAAGTCACGTTGGCAAAAGCACCGTTGTCACTGGATTATGTCGACGATTCGCAAACGCAGATGTTCGTGTTGCTCCGTTTAAAGCTCAAAATATGAGTAATGAGGCACGAGCAGTCGTCCGTCCAACAGCTGACACCGATATGAAATCAGTCACAGCAGATGAAAACGACTCGACAGCAGTAAACTCATCAGAGCAAGAAGAGACAAATACAATTACTGCAGGAGTATTAAATTCTGAATTAAACCCCACATATGGTGAAATTGGCGTTTCACAATCAGTTCAAGCGCAGGCTGCAGGTGTCCAGTCAGTCACGGATCATAATCCAGTCTTATTGAAGCCCCGTGGAGATGCAGAATCACAACTAATTATTGATGGTGTCGCTGTTGGGCATTATACCGCTGAGTCATTTTATGCCGAGTATTGGGAGCAGGCACGTTCTGCTGCTGTTACCGCACATACCCGACTTGCAGCCGACCATGACGTTATCATCGCCGAGGGAGCGGGATCAATTGCGGAGATTAACTTTCATGATCATGATCTCGCGAATATTGAGACGGCTCGCTTCACAGACGCTCGAATCATCATCGTCGCCGATATCGAACGAGGCGGTGTTTTTGCATCAATTATCGGAACACTCGAATTACTCCCAGATGATGTTCGTAACCAAGTTATTGGCATTGTTATCACAAAATTTCGTGGTGATAAGTCATTGCTTGCCCCTGGTATTCAGACGATCGAAGATCGAACCGGAATTCCGGTTCTTTCGGTTATACCGTATGATGATCCCGGTCTTCCGGCAGAAGACAGTGTGTCGCTTCCTGCTGTTGGTGAACGGTCAGTGCGTGGAGCAGATGATGATGCCCCAGCGGAACAGACTGTGACAGTTGCTGTTCCACGACTTCCTCGTGCGTCGAATACTGCCGATCTTGACCCGCTCGCTGCCGTTCCAGGCGTTCGTGTTGCATTTGTCCCGCTTGATATATCGCTCTCGCGGGCTGATATTGACGCTGTCGTGATTACTGGGACGAAAAACACGGTTGATGACTTACGTGCACTTCGTGCTTCCGGGTTTGATGATGAACTCCGAGAGTTTGAGGGTCCAATCGTCGGACTCTGCGGTGGCTATCAACTCCTTGGTGAACGGCTCACTGCTATCCATGTTGAAGAGACTGACTCAAATGAGAAGACCGAGATCGAGCCAGCACCCAGTAATGATAGCAACGATGATGATAGTGGTCATCAGACACTCAGCGGTCTTGGGATACTCCCAGTTGAGACGCAATTTTCGCCTACAAAACGTGTTGCACCAGTTACATGGACTCTCGATGGCTTTGGGCCACTCGCAGATGCGACTGGTATGGTGACTGGATATGAAATTCATGCGGGACAGACAACAGCTTGCGGTCCGGTGCAGACCCCATTTGAATCCCTGACAACTGAGCGTATCGAATCAACAGATAATACTGCTGATTTGTCCCAGGGTATGACCAATCACCACTCGCGTGACCCAATCGCACTCGGGGCGGCGACCGACTCTGTGATTGGAACGTATTTACATGGGTTATTTGATAATGAAGCTGTCTGTGAAGCATTTGTTGAGTCGGTTTTCAGTGCTGCTAATACCGACCGTCCTGATATCGATATGACATCACGCAGCGACCCGTATGAGCGTGCAGCACATCTTGTCTCTTCAATTTCATTTGAGTCCATTCTCGGGCACCCTCTTACAGAATTGAAATAATCAAAAATCCAACAGAACGTGTCTCTTTGTGCCGTATAGAATTCAAACACTTTTTATCTCTCACTGTGAGCGAGAGATATGGTTGAAGCGTTTGCCGTTGCGAGTGGAAAGGGCGGGACAGGAAAAACAACGAGCACACTCGCACTCGGCATGGCACTTGCGGCTGATTATGATGTCACTGTCATCGACGCTGACACTGGGATGGCAAATCTTCTATTTCATGCTGGACTTGACGATGTTGAAATAACACTTCATGATTTATTATTGACGGACTGTGATCTTCCAGCCTCAGCAGCCGTTTATGACCGTTTTGGAATGTCAGTTGTGCCCTGTGGAACAAGTTTAGCAGATTTTGAGGCTGCTGATCCTACAGTACTTCGAGACGTTGTTGCTGACCTTGCGGCTGACACGGATGTTCTTCTTCTTGACTCGCCAGCAGCATTAGGGTCAAAAAGCGCGGTACTCCCGATTGTCCTCGCAGATCGTATTGTGATTATTCTTCAGCCAACTGTTCCCTCACTTTCAGATGGTCTGAAAGTTCAAGAATACGCACGGGCATACGGGACAGTAACCGGTGGTGTTATTTTTAATCGAGTTCGGCAAGATGAAGATGTCGCGACAATTGCTGAACAGGCGACGCGATACTTCGATGGGAGAACACTCGCAACAGTCCCTGAGAGCGATGCTGTCCGTATGGCTCGACGGGTTGGTAAACCGCTTCTTGCACACGCCCCAGAAACGACAGCCGCAAGTGCGTTCCGAAGTGCAGCAGCCACGCTCGATATTCATGATGGTGACGCGATCGGTGTTGCCGATAGATTTCGAAATGCTGTGGTCCCTGAACGCTTGTAAAATGGTATTTTATGAACAGATTCCAACTGGTGACTTGTGTCGATCTCGCACTGATGCAGATATCGCTGAGACACTTATATCTGCGCTCAATCGATCATTGACTGGGTACGTTGTTTTTGAACCACAACAATCAATCCTCGCTGGTGAGGATGATCGCGCAGTAATCACGTTTGAACAGGGAGTTCCAATGGCTGCATACCATACTGATAATGATGTTGTTGGGTCTGAAGCAATTGATGCTCTATCAGATAGTGGCACTCCACATGTTGATGTCCATACTCTCCCCGCAGCAGCGTTGATGAGCATACATCGTGATGTGACCGATACATTCGCTGTCGCTCCGACTGCGCCGGCTCGCCATCTTACTAATGACGCGACACTGGTTGAGCGGACTCGTAACGTTGCCCCGCAAACGCGTGTCGATGGCACAGACACACAAACAGCGGTTGAAGCGTTTCTCGCGGACACCGACCAAATCGAGTCAATTAAGCAAGAGGCACGTGCAGAGGCAGCAGCACGTGCGGCTGAATGGGGGTTCACTGATCAACTTGGACCACCTGAGACCACTGAAAATGAAAATATAGATGATGAAGACAGGACGCTTGAGGATTCAGCTCAACAAAAGGGAGATAATGTGTATGAAAGTGAGTCTGATGTGAACGCTCGTCATAATAGAACAAGCTCTGACGACTCTAAGCAGAATCAGAGTAATTCACCTGGTGAATAATATATGACAATTGCACCCATGTCTAATTCGGTATCGATATGTCAATCAAAATGTTACTCTCACAGTGAACCTGCCTCGGGGTCACATCAACATCAGAGCCCCGAGGCTTCCTGCTTTGTCGACAGAACTGACAAACCCACTCTCACTGAGAGGACCGTTTCAGAACGGTTCCGGTCTCCACAGGTCGTTCGAAAATCGAAGATTTTCGTTATCACGAGAGACTTCGTCTCTCAGACGACGTTGATTTGGAACGTCCCGTTCCTCTCTGAGTTGGACAGTGCGTGGTATCTGACCGCCCGTGTGATGTGACTCTCAGTCAGACACGCTGACCATTAGAATCATTATTAATCACTAATCGTACCGAATATTACGGGTCAATCAGATGTGTCGGCTTTACCCTCTCGGGGTCAAGCCCCGAGGCAGTCGCCTTGACGATCTGTACATCTGGTATTTCACAGATGGCTGATTACCCAATCACTACTCAACCGCTGATTTCGGTTCTTTGCAGGTATGGGCTTTTATTACCACGATGCGATTTCTACTCATAATATCACGGGTGATTGATGCGGCGCGTTCTCAACGAGTAGTGAATATAAAATATATTGGTGAAATGCCACTTAATTGATACCGATGGTTTCAGTATATAATGATCGGATTGAGCGTTTCGTATCGATCTCTTTGAGTTACTCCGGTGTCTCTATTTGGACTGGAATATCAATTTCATCACCAGTGTCCGGCTCTTCATGAGGATAATTATCTGATTGCTGGTGCCCACCATCGGTCATGGGCTTTGCAGTATCGGCAACATCATCAACGACACTGCCGACAAGATAACCAACAGCACCTCCCAGTCCAGATGAAAGCCCGGTCACAAACGGACCAACACGTGCGCCCGCAGCAGCACCGACCTGACTCCCGAATTTTGCTCCACGCTTTGCATTCTTATTTTCCGATTCATTATCCTCAGATGAGCATATCGGATTTTTCATACAAAATATAATATGGTCTTATCACACTTGTATGCCCCGGCGATTGATATGTGACTTTTATGTATGAAATTATATAGAATTTTTGATATTATCAAGTATTAAGTCTCTGGATTTCCTTCGACTAAATGGATTACAACAATGTGTCACTTTGGAGATTACACGGACGATTGGGCGTATGAGTCAGCACGTGAGGATGAGGAAGCAGAAGACGAGATAGACGAACCTGAGTCGCCATTTGCCGATATGGACGAAGCCGAGGACGTTCGTATCGTTACTGACGGCGGCGACGACGACGAGTAGCTGGATACTGCTGACTGTCGCACGCGACACGCGTCGCATAGGGCTACTTTTTTTTGATAACGATGCCGATAAACCGATAAGTAACAACACAGTGGATTCTTTAGGATCGAGTTTGGGGTGTGGCTCACGCAATCTATTGATTATTGATTGTGGTTGCGGTGTTGTGAGAATGATAGTGATATGAAAAATACTCGGTTTGGATAGAAGGATATCGAACAACGTCAGAACCCTCAATTGTCGTGACGAACTAGTATCAATATGAGTACTGTTACCGCGACGTACATCGAAAATCGTGAGCGAGTTCAGCCAGACGATGTAAACAACTATGGCACCGCACACGGAGGAAATGTCGCCAAGTGGATGGATGAAGTTGGTGCAATGTCAGCAATGCGTCATGCAGGGAATACATGTGTCACCGCCCGTATTGACCGACTGGACTTTGAACGCCCAATTCCGCAGGGTGATACTTGTATTATCGAGTCATATGCATACGCGACTGGAGAGAGTTCAATTCGCGTTCGACTTCGAGCATACCGTGAGAACCCACAGACCGGCAGTCGCGAACGTACCACCGAATCATACTTTGTATTTGTGGCTGTCGATGAAGATATGAATCCAACAACGGTCGCAGATCTCTCCGTGGAGTCAGAACGTTGTCGGAAACTTCGCACAGAGGCACTCGATGGTGAGCGCGATATGAGTCAACAGGAGTAGTCGATACGCTCAAAATTTAGATTACATCAAATATTCCTTCATTGGATCTCATGTAGGTACTCCTAGAATACGCCATCTCGAACTGCACTGTAGTCACACGTAGGTGTTCTTTGACCGGTTCTGTCTGTATGTGTTTTTACTTGATGAGTGAGAATATGTCCAGATTAACCCTACAAGAATCCATACAATCCTTGATCACACGTCATTTTTATCATTCGTATATAAGAGATATGTTCAACTATTGAGTTATGATCTCAGTTCTGTGATTATTCATCGAGTGCCCGTTCAAGACTACTAGCGACACTCTGGGCTTTTTTTGCAAGTGCTGGCGGAATATGTCCGGCAGTAACTGCTGTATTAAGTTCATCATCATCAACACGCTCGACTGTCCCATCCGGGTATTTAACCACATCAACATGAAGATCGACATATCGAATCGATTTGGGGAAACACTCAACAGGTGTACATATATTCACGTATGTTCCCTTATGTTCACCGTCACGACTCCGGTATACTGTTGGATACCACCACCGTCCTTCTCGAACTCGTGTGACGGCTGTATCACCAGACTCTCGAGGAGTCCCAAGTTCATCGTATGTTCCGCTCCCGTGCCCAGAGATCCTCCGTGTTACCTCAATCGTCCCATTAGCGTCCCAGTCGGTGACTTCTCCTTGACCTAATGAGAATGCATGACCCTCAGGTTTTCCATGGTAGAGCTCAACTCGCTCTCCCTCTGTCGGTCCAAATTGCTGCGTCACTACCTCAAACGGAAATTCGTTATGTTGTATTTGTACATTACCATCTCCAGTGTCACCACACAGCGCCTCAGCCAGGTCAACACCAGCACTTGCAGTTTCCCCTGCGGCTTTGATTCGATGATGACCGTGTATTGTCGTTATTACGCTTCGTCTGATTTCATCCAGCGCAAAGCGTGATTCACGACCAAACCAGAGCCACCGTCCTGTTGATGTGACCTCTTTAGCCACTGCTCCATCAGATATATCCTCAGCACGGTCGATTGCTCGTTCAAGCCCTGACTTGAGTGCTGTGAGCGATGCCTGGGTTGCTGCGTGATTTACTTCGATGCCCCACCCTGTCGGTAGATCAATATCGATAAGTTCAATCATCCCAGCGAGTTCGCGTGCGTCTTCATCATCATATGTGTCAACTGTGACGCCTTCATGACCCTGTATTAATGTAGCAAGTCCACCGTTCGCTCGTAGTGTCGTCCCGACTACCGCATCTGCCCGCTGATCGGTGTTATCCCATGGGGGCATGCTTCGGTGACTTTGAACGGTCATTATATCCCCCTGCTCAATGTGCTTGTCAGTACTGTCATATGGAAGATATCCCGTAGCAACACTCTCATCTGGTATGTGTACGTCGTTGAGATCAGATTCAGTTTTACTCTCAGTATCGGGGTTCTCCGCCGGAATAAGCGCGCAAATTGCTCCTGAACCCTGCATTTCTGTGATTTGTGCAGTGAAAATGACGCCTGGCGGCGTTAAATCATCCCATGCAAGTGTATCTCGCCCGCATGAAATGAGCACATCTGCGACTGAGTTAACTGCAGACTCTGTCCCATGTATACCAACCCCTTGATGATCGTCTGTCGTGGTGACTGTTACAGTGTTGTATACAGTATCGAAGTCAATATCAAAGCGCTCACGAATCACTGGTGAGGCTTGCACTATCTCATAATCAGCATCGAGAAGACGCTTTGTCAGCGCTGTGGCGTATATTCCACGCACACTGACACGAACGCTATGATTGTCAGTTCCCATAATAGCCTATATGCATGGACGATTGTGAATGCTATCGGTCCTATCGTATGCTATCATTTGATCTAACCAGGATGTGATTATGATCACCAGTATATAATATACAAGCCAATATTGTCGCTGGATGACTGATGCTGAATTTATCAGAAGCAGCTCCACAAAAGTGTGACTTTCAGTAAGATCTCCAATGATTTCTGATCGGGTGAGGTATCACGACCACAATCGGTTGACCTGTGAACACCCTTGAGAATAAGAGTCGGGGGGGTTCACTTTGCTCCGATTATAGATTTTTCTCATATTTAGACACAAAACTGGTTACAACAACTGATATGTTTGATCAGTAATAATCGGTGCGTACATAGGATGGTTAGACCTCAAGACCCCATAGAGGAGGCAGCTGACGACTCACTTGACCTCTATGATATTGCAACATGGGAAGTCCGCAGTCGAACTGACAGGATTGCGTCTGTGCTTTGGTGGCTTCTTGCGGGGTCCGCACGTGTGACTGTCATTCTTATCGCGTTGACACTGCTGCTTGCTGTTGGTGGTCTTGCTGCGCTTACAGATCCACAAACAGGAATACTGACTGCTCTGTCAGCAATCCCAGCCGTCGGACTTGCTGTATATGTTTCGTTGACAGACATTACTGAGACCGAACCAATATTACTGCTCGTTGCAACGTTTTTACTTGGGGTTCTTACAGCGAACTTTGCGGCTGTTCTTAATACGGTTCTTCGACCATACTTCCGTGGACTTGGGTTCATAAGCTCAATTGTATTTTTCTTTCTCGTCGTTGGTCCCATCGAGGAATCTGTTAAACTTTTAGCTGTCAGACTATATGCATATAGCGACGATCGGTTCAATTCTGTTCTTGATGGAGCTGTTTACGGTGCAATGGCCGGATTAGGATTTGCGGTTATCGAAAATGCGTTGTATATCGCTCGACAGCTACCAAGCAGCGGACTTGATCTCGGCTTAGGGCTTATTGGTGCTGGTGGGGGAATAACGGCTATTCGAGCACTTGCTGGTCCTGGTCATGTTATTTATTCAGCAATCGCCGGGTATTATCTTGGTCTTGCAAAATTCAATCCTGGTCAGCGGGGACCAATTGTAATGAAAGGGATATTACTTGCAGCGATAATTCATGCAACGTATAATGCGACTGTTGGTCTTGGGTCTGGAGTCATTGCGTCGATTACCGGACTGAGTGGAATTGTTTCTTATCTGATATACGTTGTCTTCTATGACAGTATTTTCGGTCTTATATTATTCATTAAGATACAGCGATATCGTAACAGCTACCAGCGTGTACATTCTGCAAATAAGGATAATGAGGTTACTCCGGACGAAAACGATATAACGCAGTGACTGAGGTCTCTCAGATGTATCTCATCACCTCATTATTCGGTTGTTTTTCAGGTGGTTCAAGGCGAATATCATAGGTTTGACGTGTGTCAACTGCCTCGGGGTCAGGTCACATTCAGAATGACTACATCGCTGAGCCGTGTAGCGTGGCTTCAGATCGTCTACATCAATGCCGTATTCTTCGGCTTTGTATTCGATGTAGCGTTGCAGTTCACAAAACGCTCACTGCTGGAACTTTGAGCCGTAATTCAAAACATGGGCACGGTCAGACACCATGCAGTATCATCAAAACTAACTTTGGGACATGCCGAAGTAACGTCCCCAGAAATCTCCGATTTCTGGTGTGCAAACAAATCGCCGCGCGATTCGTCAACGCCTGTGGAGACCGGAACCGCTGTGGATACGTCTGTCTCTGCAAAGTGCGTCGTAGAAGCAGGAAGCCCCGTCTTCAATCGAAAGCCGTCAGGCAAGCGGTAGGGTGGGGTAGGTCACTCAGTTCATGATAATTATGCTCTCGTGAATCGCCTTGGGGTCAAGCCCCGAGGCATTCTCCTAGACCGCCTGTAAATTAAATTATCTGCGCATTCACGTGATTGATATGAATGATTACTGAGTCGAAAGAAGCCAGGCTGTATATTATGTTGAAGATGAGTAGCTATTATTCAAGCGACTCACGATAGCCACTTGTGAGTTGTTCAACATACTTTGCAACAACATCGACCTCAAGATGAACAGGGTCGCCTACGGCTTTCTCTGAAAGTGTTGTTACCTCATACGTTGTTGGAATAATCGCGACACTGAATTCTGTTGAGTTGCGCTCGGCAACGGTAAGACTAATTCCATCGACAGTAATCGATCCCTTTTGAACAACATATGGAGCAATTGAAGTGGGTAAATCAAACCCAAACGTCCAATCATCACCAATACGGTCAATCGATGTTATTTGAGCCGTCATATCAACGTGACCCTGGACAAGGTGTCCATCAAACCGATCATCGGCTGCGAGTGCACGCTCAATGTTCACACGGTCACCAACATTAATTTCACCGAGGTATGTTTTATCAATAGTTTCAGCCGCGAGAAACACTTCGAAGTAACCGTTTGTATCTGTCGTCCGTGCTTCGGATGACTCGACAGTAAGACATGCACCACTCACAGCAATGGATTGTCCATGTTCAAGTTGTTTTGCATTGATTGCTGCTGGCGGTTCAATGCGAAGCCGTCGACCACCCTCATCTGCTGTTGCTGCGGTAATGACCCCAGTTCCTTCAATAATACCGGTAAACATACAATATAATTAGGACGGACGCGAAAAAGGCTCCCGAATCATCAGGTGTATCCTATAATCATTAGAACCGCTCTCCAAAACAAGAGCAGAGGGCAGAAACGATGAATTAGATTACCCCGCACACGGTGTGTATGAAACTTGCGCTGCTTTCCGTTTAGATACTCCCAGATTTCAGTACTTCGACACCAACAAGTGGCTGTCCAGTTAGTGCACGGATATATGCTCCACCGGCGATTGAGACATGATCAAAATCCGCTCTATTCATATCATACATCCCAATCGCTCGAGAAGTATCGCCCCCACCGACGACAGAAAAACAGTTACTGTCTGCAATCGCTTCAAGCACTCGCACCGTTCCCTTAGCGAACGCTTCAGTCTCAAATACACCGAGAGCACCTTTAACGAAGACTGCATCAGCATCGCGAATCACTTCAGCATACGATTCTGCCGTCGTCGTTCCAATGTCCATAAACGAGACACTTTTTTCTATAATCGAATCAACAGCGACTTCTGCACGCTCACCTGCTTCATTATATGCAAGATCGCTTGCAAGTGTTATCTGATCAGAATGCTCTGTCAATATCGATTTGATTACCTTGCTGTTGTGCTTCCATTGCGTGTCATATCGGTCAGTCTCGGATGTAATATCAAAACCGACTGGAACGTTTGAGGCACGGAGGAATAGTTCACCCACAACACCACCCAGTAAAAATCTGTCAACACTTCCAGCAAGATTATTTATGACGTCAATAACATCGGTTGCTTTTGTCCCACCAAGAGTCATAACGACAGTGCCGTCAAATTCTTTCTGCCCGATAGCAGTATTTGCATGATATTCGGTCTCCATCACACGACCAGCATACGATGGAAGCATACTGGGGAATCCAACGAGAGATGCATGTGAGCGGTGTGCGCTCGAATACGCATCGTTTATATACGCATCCACGTGCTTAGACAATGATTGCACGAATGCTGTGTTGGCTTTTATATTTGGATCCGCCTCTGGAAGTTCATCCTCGCACATACGCGTGTTTTCTAATAATAATACGTCGCCAGACTCAGTTGCATTGATTGCCTTAGCAACTCGCTTGCCGTGGGTATCATCAATAAAATTAACCTCACAATCGAGGTATTTTTCAAGTACTGCTGTATGTCCCTCGAGTGAAATGAACGCATCACCCCCAGGGCGACCTTGGTGTGCAAGAAGAATTGTATGATATCCAGCGTTTGATAGTTCTTGAATTGTTCGTGCATGGCGCTCAAAACGGCGATTGTCCTGAACGATACCATCACTGACAGGCGAGTTTATATCAACTCGAAGCAGAACTCGCTTTTCAGCGGGCGCATCTGTGTCGTCGTTGAGGGTATCAATAGTGTCAAATGAGGGCATACAGGCTAATTCTAAGCTTTATGATTAGTTGTCGGTTGAGACATAAGAGACGTTGAAGAGATATTATATGATGATTTGAGGTAAATATCACAATTATACATGCGACTATGTATTTGTACTCGTATTCGTGACGAATTGTGCAAGATCAAGCATCCGGTTTGAAAAGCCGAATTCGTTATCATACCACGTGAGAATCTTATAAAGTCCTCCTGCATTTACCTGATTGGTCGAATTAAGATCGACCATCGAGGAGAATGGAAGTCCAATGATATCTGATGAGACCACCTCATCATCAGTATAGCCCAGTACACCAGCAAGTGGGCCATCATCAGCAGCATTGCGGAATGCATCATTTACGACTTCAACACTTGGCGCAGTCGATAGATTAACCACCAACTCTGTAATTGACCCGTTCGGGACTGGAACACGCATTGCCATTCCATCGAGTTTACCATCAAGTTGCGGAAGTATCTCTGTGGTCGCTTGTGCGGCTCCTGTTGAGGTTGGAATAATATTCTCTGCAGCTGCCCGTCCCCGTCGCGTCTTTGTCATAGGACTATCGATAAGTGCTTGACTTCCAGTGTATGCGTGGACAGTGGTCAAAAGACCACTTTCGATTTCGAATTCATCATCGAGGACTTTCGCGACTGGACTAACGGAGTTGGTCGTACAAGATGCATTTGAGAGAATATCCTCACCGGTATATTCGTGATGATTGACACCATACACAATTTGCTTGACTGGCTCATCACCCTTCGGCGGTGCAGAGATAATCACCTTATCTGCCCCTGCTTCTAGATGTGCCGCGGCGTCTGACCGGGTTCGAAAAATACCCGTACACTCAAGTGTGACGTCTACCTCAAGTTGACCCCATGGCAATTCCGTCGGATCTTGGATATTATACAGTGGTACGGTTGTCTCGCCAACGCTGAGCATGTTCCCATCCTGTGAGATATCATCAGCCCGACCCATAACTGTATCATACTTCGCTAAATAACCCATATCATCGAATTCCATCACATCGTTTATTCCGACAAGCTCAATTGATGGATTAGTAATAATTGCCCGGAGAACGCTTCGCCCAATCCGACCAAATCCGTTCAATCCAACCCGAATCGGATTTGTGCTTGGATTAGCAGATAAATTCGATTTTTCACTCATATTCGAGTACACTTCATACATATACTTGAATCCATATGTTCTGCTGGCATTGATTGATATAGGTTCAGTCTGTCAATCGAAAGCCAAGGGGAAACTCAACTGAGGGTGATAGAAGAAGACATACCGGCTGGAAAATTAGATAGATGAAGTTCAATTTCATTTTCTTAACTCGGGGTGGATCGCCCCGGGCGTTCTGTCTCATATATAGTAACCAATCAATCGCAGCAATTTTGTGTCGGAATCAGGGGTAAAACAGTATCTCATCATGCGGTATATGTCTGTGGGGAGAAGTCTTTTTATCGAACACAATCATATATATAATTGAATGAGAGATGACCCCGACGATCCGTTTGATGACTTCTTTGATGGGATCGAACGGATGATGAACGAGATGACGAGTGATGATGCTGCTGGATTCGCGTCTGAAACACATATTGATGTTTACAATACTGATGGACAGCTTCAACTTATTGCTGATCTACCAGGCGTCACAAAGGACGCAATTACTCTCCAATGCGATGGGACTGTGCTAACAATCTCAGCTGCGAGTGATCGTCGGGAGTACGACGAACGAGTTCAATTACCAACACGCGTTGATGAACACAGCGCAGATGCATCGTTCAATAATGGTATTCTCCAGGTGACATTTCAAATATCAGATGATTCAGCAGCGATTGACGTCGAATAGTATCAAATAAAAAGAACGTATTTTGAGTCTCAGTCTCTGTCTCTGACCGATTGTGACCTGTTCCCCTCAGCATTAATGTGGATTCATTAAGATTGCTTCATAGTGATTAGTTCAAATAGTTTCACTGAGGGTGTCGAATGACGCGGGTTCAGCGGCTCCCATCATCGACACGGATAATCACGGCGGTAAAGACTTGCACTAATCAGTATCAGACTGGATTTGAATATATGCTGGATTAACAGCAATATATTATTCTCTCGCAGTTTGATGGATTAATGTGGCAAGTCGATCCCAGAAGTCTGCATCATACTTTTTAGTATCATCGATCGTTGGTCGCGCATTTGTTTCAGAAACGACTACTCGGTGCTCAGTGACAAGAATATCAACACCAAGATAACTAATATCGAGCGCTGATGCAGTTTTTAATGCTAATTCTTGATACTGGTCTGGAATTTGAACACCATGAGCTGTTGCCCCACGGTGAACATTATGTTTCCACCGTGTGTCGTCTGTGTTAGCATGTGAACAGGATATCCGGCGTTCAACTCCACCAACGACAGTGCCGTCAACGACCATTATCCGATAGTCGCGTGCATTCGGAAGAAACTCTTGAATTAAGTATGACTTATCGTCCGTTGCTTGATAATCATGGACAAGGTCAAGATAATCGATAGTTCCGAGTAATGAGTCAATATCATCCACTTTTGTGACCCCGATACCACGTGTTGCGGAATTGGGTTTGATTACGACTGGAAATGAAAGTGTATCAACGGCTGCAGTAACTGCATCATACTCGACTGGGTTTGAGATAACTCGTGTTTCAGGAACTGGAATTTCTGCCCGCTCAAGCATCGCAAGCACACCAGCTTTATTCCGTGAGGTAAGTATCGCATCTCGACCGTTGACCCATGGAATGTTATGACGTGCTGAGACAACACCACCTTCCATCAGTCGCCCTGGATACACAAATCCGACATCATACTCAGTTGTTGGTGACTGTGTGAGGTCAACTGTCCGTTGAGTCGCCTGTAAGTGTTCAACAGTAATATCATGATTAGTGAGTGGTTCCTGCATCCGATCGAAGGTTGTTGAAGCGGTCGTGACAGCAAGTGTGAGCATCGCGTGAGTCACTCCAGTATGAGTTAGTCACCCACAGCTAAAGTTGTGGGTTTCCGCCCTGTTCTGCTATGACATACTCATACTCATACTCATGCTCATACTTGTTCAAGTGTTAATCTCTGTCATACAGCGAATGATAATATCATGAACGAACAGGGTATGTATGTTAGCTGAATACAGGCGCTAAGCCCCATCCCTCAAGGAGCACCGCAGTCCGCGCGAGCGGACAAGGAGCGCAGTAGGGAGGGAAGGGGATACAGCGCCGTCATCATCTGGTTGTACACTGTGCGTCGGCAGGCTCACAGCCTATGTAAGCAGTTATATTGTCGGACGCCGGACAAAAGAGTAAGATGGGCATTCCGACCTGTCGGCTTCGATTCGCTCGTCGCTCCATTCGGAACGACTCGCTCCGTGCGAGGCTGACGGACAGGGATAGCGTTCAAACGCAACAAGAAGCGTGCGTTGTCCCACGGAATCACCCCGTTGAGCAACTAGGAGTGGGACACTCCGCAGAAACGTCCCCAGAAATCGGAGATTTCTGGTTCTGGTGTGCGAACGAATCGCCCCGCGATTCGTCAACGCCTGTGGAGACTGCACTCCCTGTGGATACACCTGTATCTGCAAAGTGCGTTCACCAGACTCCGTCTGGTGGGCTGTCAGACGCAGTCTGACAACGTCGTAGAAGCAGGAAGCCTCGCCCTCATCGAGGCCGTCAGACCGAGCAGGGTGGGGTAGTTCACAGCCCTCTCTCATTCGTTATAGATTAGAGAGAAGAAATCTATCAGTATTCGTGGTCAGAGTATGCATAATGTAGTCATACGCTGAGCAGGCGCAATACCACGCCGTTATAGTGGGAGATTCCGAACAGATCTTTTGGACAGCGGTGTATATACTAGTGTTGGCATATCAGCTCTAACCCTAGTGTAACCGAGTGCGCGAAAGGTAGCGGTTCAAGTGTGAGTGTCCGCCCACGCTGGAAACAGGGTGTGCCCCACGTGGGAATCAAGCAATAAGCATCAGGCTCTCGTCACCGATACAAGTAACTCCGAGTCCGGTGACGCTGATCGAAGCTCCTGTGGCACAACCAACACAGGGACTTCACCTCGGTTGGGGATATGAGTACTTAGGGTTCGATACTCCCTAGAGATTGCCCAGTGACCGACCACACACCGATTCAAACGGTGGACTGGCTTAGTATTGGGAGTCTGCAAACCCAAACCAAAGCCAAAACCCAGAGCCAAACCTGACACTCCCAACCAAGCGAAGCGATGCGATGCGGTGCGGTGCGGTGCCGTGAGATTCCTCCCGCCTTTAGACGGAGGAGAATGTCAAGACCGTCACTGATGATGTCAGATCAGGAGATCAGCAGTTTTTGTCCTTTCTCAACGTCGATTCGACATGGCGGTGACATCTTATTATATGCACGGCGAAGACCATCCTTCGCAACAGACGCATCGTCAACCTCACAGTAAATAGTAAATACTCGCTCATTCTGTTGGATACGGGCAGCTGTCCCAACAGGCTTTCCGAAAGCTTGTCGCATCCCATCTGAGACCCGGTCTGCGCCAGCACCAGTTGCTTGTTTGTTTTCACGAAGAATCTGGTGCGGGAACTTTCGGAGAACCATTTTGTAATTATCTTGTCCAACCTGCTTGAGCATTGTTCGGTTTGCTGAGAGCCGAGCGGACTCGAGTGAGCCATGACGAATTTGACACTCCTCCTCAATCCGAAGGCTAATCTGAACAGGATAGTCTTGCGGTCCTGTCTGGAGGTTTCCCATGTTATGCTGTGCGATTTTCGAACCGGGGATCCCAGTGACATAGTCACGCCGCGTATAGGACGGCTTTGAGAGCTTCCGGTACATAGAAGCGGGCTTATCAGACATTGTATATTCTTATATTATCGAATGGTTATATGGGCTAAAAACGCTTCGAAGCAATGAGGGAACAGATACTATTCAATATCGACAGAACGGTACTCAAAATTCCATTTATCAAGTAGTGAGGCTGTTCGATCGGTGATTGAGGGGGCAACAAGTATCCCGCGTGTAGAGGTATCCGACAACTCCGCTGTGATTGCTTCGACGTATCGCTGAAGTTGACTTGCAGCCGATGGTCCTACTCGACGCCGTTTTAATTCAATAACGACAGGGTGACCGGCATTATCCGTTCCAAAAATATCAATTGGTCCTGCTGTTGTCTGTCGTTCAGTTGCAATCGGATCAAAGCCTTGTTCAATGACCTCTGGCTGATCGAGGATCCACTGTCGAAGATCCTCTTCGCTTCCAGTTAATTTAAGATCACTTCGATCAGTGACTGCGTATGCGGAGATCGTCTCAACGCGCTCAAACATAACATCAAGTTGTTCTGTAGGATTGCTCCGCGTGCTTCGAATACGAAGTTGTCCGTCACGAACGCTCGCATTGTGCGTTGACCCGGGTGGCTGCCAGTTTACCGGTTCATGATTCTCGCCTGTATGAACGAGCGAAGTTCCATCAGGTTTGTATATGACAAGACGCTGTCCTGGACCCAATGTTGAGCTCGCTCGTCCTTCATACTGAACTTCACACAGACCGAACATTGTCAGAAGTCGCTCATCCTCGAATGCAGACCCTAGTAATTCGAATGCATCTCGATGTGTTGGTCGATAAAGTCTTGTTGTGGTCATCAGCCACCTATTGATATCGTTGTCTTACACAATCAAAAACGGAAGGTGTGAAGATGGTTGTAGCACCCACAGCGTTTGCAATCATATCAGTGATTGATGATTGTCGTGTCGGGATTATTGTTTGGATTCCTTCGATTCCAGCTCCAAATACAGTCACAAAAATGAGTATTAGAAGTATCTCATCATAATCTGTAAGACCAACTTTTCGCGCACCAACAATTGCCCATGCTAATACTGCATATCCAACTACGTGTAAGATAATATCCACACGCAGAATGAATCCAATACCCATCGTTGTATGACCCCCGTTTTGTAGTGGAATAATTGATACAGCAAAAATAATAATTGCACAGCAAATAGAAGGCACCCAGCGTCTGTATCGGTTCTCTTTCGATAACTGGACAAACAGCCACATAGCTATTCGTAGATGTGTATTGAAGAAAGTAGTTCAGAGAACTGTCGCAACCGAAGTGGACTCTGCCGCCCGCCGGACCGTCAGCCTCCGTCCGCTACGTGTGTGTCGACTCTGATATCGGGTTACAGGCGCTCGACGTTCTTCGCACGCGGACCTTTATCCGCTTGCACAATTTCAAACTCGAGATCTTGGCCCTCTTCGAGGTCTGGACCGCCAATATCTTCCATGTGGAAGAAAACGTCCTCGTCTGCATCCTCGGTGGAGATGAATCCGTAACCGCCTGTGTCGTTAAAGAAGTCGACAGTACCTTGCGCCATTGCAAATATATCAACTCCCTTGTTACTGATAACTGTTGTGCGATGTGTGATACCACGGCGAAATATCTTCTTTGAAAACGTGTTGTCGAGCGGTATATTCATCCAAATATCATATAAAACCGCACACCAGCAGGGAAATTAACAATTAACAGACTAGTGTATTGTTTGATCCACCCCGTCGAAATCAAGAGATTAACCCACTCTCCACCGAGTTATGTGATAAGACATCACACGACATTGTGTGACGTCAACAAAATATTTATATAGAATCGCAAACAATCAGCGAGTGAATATGAGTCAACGAATGCAGCAGGGTCAGCCGATGATCATTATGGGCGAGGACGCACAGCGCGTCAAGGATCAAGACGCCCAAGAATACAATATTCAGGCGGCTCGAGCCGTATCTGAGGCTGTACAGTCAACACTCGGACCAAAGGGAATGGATAAGATGCTCGTCGACTCAATGGGTGATGTCACAATCACGAATGACGGCGTCACTATCCTGCAGGAAATGGATATTGATAATCCAACGGCTGAAATGATTGTTGAAGTCGCCGAGACGCAGGAAGATGAGGCTGGCGACGGAACAACAACCGCGGTTGCTATTGCTGGTGAGCTTCTAAAGAACGCTGAAGAACTTCTTGAACAGGATATTCATCCAACAGCCGCGATTCGTGGCTTTAATCTTGCGAGCGAAGAAGCCCGATCAGAGATTGGTGAAATAACACAGGCAGTCGAACCTGGCGAGACAGAGCTTCTTCAGAAGGTCGCTGAAACATCAATGACAGGAAAGAGCTCTGAACTCGATAAAGAGCTCTTAGCTGAATTGGTCGTTAAGACCGTTGAGGCAATCACTGTTGAAGCCAATGATGGATCTTACGTTGTTGATCTTGAAAATCTCAATATTGAGACCCAAACCGGACGAGCAGCAGCCGAATCTGAGTTGCTCAACGGGGCGGCAATTGATAAAGACCCAGTTCATGATGATATGCCAACTGCTGCCGCAGAGGCAAATATCCTGCTGTTGAACGAACCGATTGAGGTTGAAGAGACGGATGTTGATACGCAGGTGAATATTGAGTCACCAGACCAGTTGCAGCAGTTCCTTGATCAAGAAGAAAAACAACTCAAGGAGAAGGTTGAGAAAATCGCAGATGCTGGTGCTGACGTTGTTTTCTGTCAGAAAGGCATTGATGATCTTGCACAACATTATCTTGCGAAAGAAGACATCCTTGCAGTCCGTCGGGCAAAGAAATCAGATGTCGGCTTCTTAAAGAATGTTCTTGAAGCTAGCGTCGTCTCTGATCTTGACAGTGTTACTGAGAGTGATCTTGGATATGGATCGGTTCGACGCGATGGTGAAGATGAGTTATTCTATGTAGAAGGATTGGGCTCAGAGACGCATGGTGTGACTCTATTGCTCCGTGGATCGACTGATCACGTTGTTGACGAACTTGAGCGCGGTATCAATGATGCAATTGATGTGGTCTCAACAACTGTCTCAGATGGTCGTGTTGTTGCTGGTGGTGGAGCAATCGAAGTTGAGGTCGCTCGTCGCCTTCGCGACTACGCTGATTCTGTCAGCGGTCGTGAGCAGTTGGCTGTTGAAGCATTCGCAGATGCGCTTGAACTTGTTCCCCGAGTCCTCGCAGAAAACGCAGGTCTTGATTCAATCGATACACTCGTCAATCTGCGGAAAGCTCATGAGAACGGCGACGCGAACGCTGGTCTCAATGTATACAGTAGCGATGTTGAAGACTCATTCGACGCCGGTGTTGTTGAGCCAGCACACTCGAAAGAACAGGCAATCGCTTCAGCCGCTGAAGCCGCAAATCTTGTTCTCAAGATTGACGATATTATCGCCGCTGACGAGCTGAGCACCAGCGGTGATGATGAGGAAGGCGGTCCAGGTGGAGCCGGTGGCATGGGCGGTATGGGTGGTATGGGCGGTATGGGCGGTGCAATGTAATCCACGGGTAAGGTAACCTACTATCTCAGAGCCTCTAATTTGTATTTGCGCTACAAATATGTTATTTACGTTGATAACGCATTGATATAACCACTCAGATTATGTTTTAATATCACTTTTATTGAGACAGATAAAACAAATATTCGAGAGTTCTCAATATGATCTGAGTCGGTTTAGTAAAACAAAAGCGATGATGAGCAGGCAGTATATACGCCTGAACGGCGAATTATGCAGTATGCAACGTGAGACGCTCTTATTGAATGCCACGGATGTCAAACAGAATGCTCCGATGGCTGAGGTTGTTCCTGCTATTGAGGACGCGTTCGCTGCCTTCCAGCGTGGAGACGCACAGATGCCAGCGAAGTCTTATATTGAGTTACCACAGTATAATGGTGATTTCCGCTCAATGCCAGCGTATCTTGATGCTGGAACATGGGATGCAGCTGGAATCAAGTGGGTAAATGTTCATACAGATAATCGCGACAATTTTGACCTCCCGACAGTTCTTGGGACGATGATATATTCTGATCCTGAGACTGCATTCCCGCTTGCGATACTTGATGGACGAGAACTGACGATGCAGCGAACTGGTGCTGCTGCGGCTGTTGCTACCGATTACCTTGCCATCCCAGATGCATCCTCGCTCGGGATTGTGGGCGCGGGTGTTCAATCATACACGCAATTAGAGGCGATTTCGCAGGTTCGACCGATCGAGACTGTTGTTGTTGCCGATCGTGACGATACCCGTGTTGCAGAATTTATCGAGGCGTTTGATACCGAATTTGACGTCCATGCAGGATCAGTCAGTGATGCGGCTGGGTGTGACGTTCTTTCGACTGTAACGCCTGTTGAAGACCCAATCATTCCCCGAGAAGCGGTTGGTGACCACACACATATCAACGCAATGGGAGCAGACGCACCAGGTAAACACGAACTTGCAGATGAAATTCTCTTTGACGCGATGATTATTATTGATGATCACGAACAGACGACCCACTCAGGCGAAATTAATGTTCTGTGGCAGGCGAACCAATTGGATGAGAGTGATATCAACGCTTCAATTGGTGAGGTAGTCCTCAATCAGCATCAAGGGAGAGATCAAAAGACGGGTATTTCAGTGTTTGATTCAACCGGTCTTGCAATTCAAGATGTCGCGACTGCGCACGTCGTTTATGAACATGCATGTGCAAATGGTAATGGATATAATTTTGACCTTCTCGGCTTTGCAGGAGCAGATTGACTTCTGTGATGTCAAGTCAGAAGACGCTGTGACCTACCCCACCCTACTCAGTTGCTGGCGTGGTTCTCTTGAGGGTAGGATTTCCTGTTTCGACGGCGCGCTTTACATCCGAGACATCGGAAGCACCCGGTAATGTAAAAAAACACAAAATTATACGTGATTTTCATCCTATCCTTTGTATACGATTACATACGATAATTAATATTTATTATTTGTTGAAATTATAGATAAATTAAATATAACGTTCATCTGTAGTGATAGATACTTTCTCATAACTGGAGTCCGCAGTCCGCTATAGTATGGTCAGCAGAGAGCCCCAGCGAGGTGTTTCTGCCTGACAAAGAGGCCTGTTTGGAGTACCTTGCGTGATCACCGGTGGTCGAACGGGGTGACGTGTTCGCACTGCGAGAGTGCGGACACAATCAAGAAGGAGACAATCAGAAAGGTTGCGCAACGCTACCAATGTAAGGACTGTGATAGTATCTGTCACGATCTCACTGAGACTCTCTTTGCGGAACATCAGCTTTCTGTCCCTGAAATGTTTCACATCATTAGCAAAATGGAGGAGCACACAACCAACGATATTTATCACGAAATTGATCGGACGCACAAGATAGTCTTGGACTTCGTGCATGAAGTCTAAGACGCTCTTGATGATGATCCAGAGTTTGATCTCACTGGTGTCTGCGAAGCTGACGAGTTCGGTTCCTCGTTCGTGAGAATCTCGAAGACGTAGACGAAGATATCGTTGAATACGGCGATGAAGACGGTCCAGCGATCCTCTGCACAGATCAGTACAGTATCTACGACGGAATTGACGAGTCCGCCGAGATTGATGATCATCTCGTCATCAATCACGACGACCACTACATGATCGGAGATGCTCACACGAACAGCTGTGAGAACCACCACAGTTTCCCTTGCAGGGTTTCCGAGGTGTCTCAAAATACCACTTACAGGGCTATCTGAACTTCCTCAGCCTCACAGTTAATACAGGCCGGTGGTTCGAGAAAGTCCTAAGTACTAATTTCTACAAATGAGCGAAATCGCAAGCGTCGGTGCTCACGGATGTCACACATGACTCGATCTGTGGTGATTCACCAATTACAATTCAACCGATCACTGAGAAATACACAGTAAAAGTGTCTTTGGTGATTCTGTTGGGATTCCGCTGAGCAATCGATTTGATTATTCATCGCACACGACGGTATCCATCAATTACGTCTATACGGGATGACTCTGAGCCGTGAGATCAGCACAGTAACGACCGGCAAAGACATATTTACAAGAGCAAACGATCTCAAGCCTCGCTTTCAGTCCCAACAAATTCCTCTGCACCCTCATACGACCAAAGGTCACCCTGGCGCATCGCACGTCCAAGTGCTTGATGAAATTCGATAAAGTCCGCGAACTCTGCTTCTTCAACGTGTTCGAACACGTCAGCAACCGAAATAACGGTCTCATTATCAATACGAACTGGGTGGTCGCCGTATTCGCTGACGAATGCGTCGCAATCAAGCGGGAAGTCCTCGTCTTCGTTTACTTTCTTTGCAATCACAGCATGCCCATACTTTCGACGCCCTTCTGAGCCCTGCTCTCCGTCGGGATCATGTGGCCACTCCATATACTCGCGTTTGCACTCTATGACAAAGCCGTTACGGAATGATGGGTATATATGTGCATCAGCAATATCGATACTCCTCCGCCCATCCTTTGCCGGCTCTATACCGTGATAGATGAGTCAGTCTAGAGGGAGTGTTGATTGGTGGGGTGTACTCCACAAATGAGAGGATCAATCAGAGTGTATGAATTGGTGACACGAAATATGATAGATAGACACCTGCAGGGTGAGTAAGTGAGTAAATTTGAGTGCCAAACAGACATAGAAGTATACGTTTTCTGAAATACAGGTTCACACTCTCATAAATAAGAAGAGATATTGTATACCGATATTCTCTGAGAATTATCATTACTATTATTATATTTTTTCTTTTCTAATACGAGTCAAATAAAAAAATATGTTAATTATTTATGCATGCTATCCTCAGACATGGGTACATGTACCAATACAAGGGTGAGGATGTGTTTGTCATCGACGGGCACGTTCACATGTGGGATGCAACGGAGGAAAATATCAAACACAAAGGTGGCGAGCAGTTCATTCAGTGCTTCCATGATTATCACACCGGGTTCACGCCTGATGACCGACAGCGCGACATGGAGGAATATCGGAAGTTCACTCCCGAGGATGTCAAAGAGGATCTATTCAATAATCATGTCGACGTCGGTGTTTATCAGCCGACACACCTCCGAGATTTCTATAAAGAAGGATTCAATACTGTCGATGATCTCGGACAGACACTCTATCAGGATCATCCTGATCGGTTCGTGCTCAATGGTCGCTGGGACCCACGCGATGGCGAAGAAGGGCTCAAAGAACTTGAGCGACAAAAAGAAGAGTATGATATCATGGGTGCAAAGGTCTACACCGCGGAGTGGAAAGGTGACTCTAAGGGATGGCGGCTTGACAGCGACGATGCCTTTGAATTCTTAGAGAAATGTGCTGACCTCGGTGTGAAGAATATCCACCCACACAAGGGTCCAACAATCCGACCGCTCAACAAGGACGCATTCGATGTAGGCGATGTTGATGAAGCAGCATCATCATTCCCAGAGCTGAATTTCATTGTTGAGCACGTTGGTCTTCCACGGCTTGATGACTTCTGTTGGATTGCAACCCAGGAACCAAACGTCTATGGTGGGATTGCAGTTGCAGCTCCGATGGCACTCGGTCGTCCAAAGCGGTTCTCAGAAATCATGGCTGAATTACTATTCTGGCTTGGTGAGGATCGATTGACTTTCGGCTCGGATTACGGTATTTGGGATCCTGACTGGCTCATTGAGGCAGTGATGGAAACCGAACTCAGCGATGAGCAGGTCGAAGAATACGGCGTTGAGTTCGATCTTGAGGCGAAAAAGAAGCTCATGGGTGAGAATATCGCCGAATTGTATGATATCGATATTGAAGAGCGAAAGAAACAGCTCAGTACCGACGCTATTAGCCAAGAATTCGGTCTTGGTGACACATACGACGCAGCTGCCCCAGCGGATGACTAACGCGAATGACAACACGTGATACCGTCCGGGCACGGCTTGACCGCGTTAGTGACCCCGAGCTTGATGAATCAATCGTCGAACTCGGGTATGTCGATCATATCGAAATTAGTGATGAGTATGGGGTTGTCACGCTTGCATTCACACTCCCAACGGCGTGGTGTTCGCCTGCGTTTGCGTGGATGATGTCGGTTGACGCTCGCGATGAGATTGAATCAATCGCTGGTGTGAATCGGGCAGTCATCCGCCTTCGTGAGCATATGCACCAAGATGAAATCAATGAGGGCGTGAACGCCCGACGGTCATTCGATGCATCATTCCCAGACGCCGATGGAGAGGTTGCCTCTGTCCGCGCAACGCTTGATGACAAGGCGCGTCTCTCACGCCAGTATGAAGCAGTCGAATCACTGCTTGAGGCTGATATCACACCGGCACAGATATGTGGATTAACGCCAGCAGATATCGATATTCACACTGGTGATGATCGCCGCTCTGAGGATGCATTTGCGGCTGTCTATCTTGAATCGGAATCATTTGCAGTGACAGTTCCAGCGCGTCCGCTTGATCGGTATCTCCGAAAGGCGCGAACAGTCGAATATATCACCTCAGAGAATGACACGCTGTTTCGCACACCTGAGGGCGAACCGGTCTCGGTTGAGAACTTTGAACTCGTCCATCGACGAGGAAGGCTTGCACAGACGAATATGACTGGACAAGGTGGTGTCTGTGATGCACTCAATGAAAGCCGTCGAGACAAACTCAATCGTGATACACCAGTCGCTGCGGATGCTGATTAGCTGTATTCGAAACGCTCATCTACAGCGATGAGTACTTTTTTTGGACGGAGTTCGTAACTGGTCTCAAGATGGTCAGCAGAGAAAGTGTCAACAAAGTCTTTCTGCCTGACAAGGGAGATTGTCTGAAATATCTCCATGAACATCGATGGCCAGATGGGGTGACGTGTCCGCACTGCCGCAGTGCGGACACAATCAAGAAAGGAACGACGCGGAAAGACGTTCAACGCTATCGCTGTCACCACTGTGATAGTATTTTCAACGATCTTACCGAGACAATTTTTCCGGATCATCAGCTTTCTATCCCGGAAATGTTCTACATCATTCGGGAGATGGAAGAGTCCACGACAGAGAAAACTGTTCAAGAACTTGACCGAACGTGTTAGACAGTCTTGGACTTCTTGCATGAAGTCTAAGACGCTCTTGATGATGATCCAGAGTTTGATCTCACTGGTGTCTGCGAATCTGACGAGATCTACGTTGTGGCTGGTGAGAACGGTCTCAACCAGGATGAGCCGCGTGACCGTGGGCTAAAAAACGGACGGGAACCCTTCGAGTCAGACAAACCGCCAGTCGTGACACTCGTCCGCTAGTAGTTCACAGAAAAGCTGGCTGCTTAATTATACTGCTGGCTATAACTACGTGGAGATTTCCGACACCCCGGGGTGCCGAAATCCTTCGCGTGACTATAGCCAACAGTATTAGACGTTCATCAGTCAGAATAATTCTCTCGCATCGAATTAGTGAATCAGTTCACACAGAAGTTTGTTAAATCACTATCCGACGGACGAGTTCGGTTTCTTATTCGTGAGGATCTTGAAAACGTAGACGAGGACATCATTGAATGCGGCGATGAAGACGGTCTGGCGATTCTCTGCATAGATTAGTGCAGCATCTACGACGGAATCGACGAGCACGACGAGATTGATGGTCATCTCGTTATTAATCACGACGACGATTACGTCGTAGGTGATGCTTACACAAACAGCTGTGAGAACCGCCACAACTTCCTTCTCAACTGGTTGCGAAGGTTCCGAGGCTTCTCGAAACACCACTTACAGGGCTATCTGAACTTCTTCAGCTTCACACTCAATACAGACCGTTGACCTGAGAAAATCCTAAGTATTTATTTCTACATATGAGCGTAAAAATGAAGTCGAAATCAGGGTTGTGGACGCTGAGATCTCATGCCATTAGTGAGATTCAGTTGAACTACACAGATAAGATATCATTCAACAACATGTCGACGGTCATATGACCCAAGTCGCTTGACCCATCCATCAGTTGCGATTGATTCAATCGACTTTAGTGCCTCTTGAGCTCGCGATTCATACAATCCAGCTTCAAAGTCAATATGAAACAAATAGTCGCCCAGTCGATTTCCACTCGGTCGGGACTCAATACGTGAGAGATTAATATCACGATCAGCAAATGCCTCCAGTAGCTCTAATAATAGTCCGGGGTAGTTCGCATTTGGATAGACGACAACTGTTGAGCGTCCACCAGCTGTCACACGCTCAGTCTCAGGAGCAACAACAAAGAATCGTGTTGCATTTGATGACCGATCTTGGATATCCTCTGAAATAACGGTTAATATGTCACCCGCGTTATCTGGATGACCAATTCCAGCGACACCCGGGTCCTCACGAGCGCGCTCAACGCCACGAGCTGTGCTTGCAACCGCTTCAGCGCGCACGTCAGGATAGGTATCTTCGAGATATGATCGACACTGCGCGAGTGCCTGTGAGTGTGAGGCGATTAATTCAAACTCTGATGATTGTGCAAGGAGTGCATGTCGAATTGGCGTGACAATCTCCTGTGTAACTGCTACGTCACTGTCAGCAATTGAATCGAGTGTTTCAGTAACGCTCCCTTCGATACTGTTTTCAATCGGAACGACACCACGTTCGTACTCTTCAGTATCAACAGCGGCGACTATCGCAGAGACCGATTCTTTGAATCCAACATTATTATCAACAGCGCGGGCAGCCCGGTGTGAATATGTCCCTGCTGGTCCGAGCGTGACTATTTGCATGGCAATTTCTACTTGAGGAGGTAAGAAAAGTTCTCGGACTCACGCAGTCCGACAAAATTCAACGAAGTTTTTGAGAATTTGCAATCCTGTTTCTCCGGATTTCTCAGGATGAAACTGTGTTCCAAAGACGGAACCTGACTCATCAGCAACAACTGCAGGAAATTCACCCGCATAATCAGCTGTTGCGACAACCGCATTTGAGTCATCAGGGTCAGCATAGTACGAGTGCACAAAATATGCATATTTCCCATCAACATCATCAACAAGTGGGTGTTCGCGGCTAATCGAAAGTTCGTTCCATCCCATGTGAGGAACCTTCTGATTACCATCGAAACGACGATTCCGTCCAGAGATAAAATCAAGCCCTTTCACTTCTCCTTCGCCAGCGTGGTCGGCTTCTTCACTGCTCGTCAGAAGCATTTGCATTCCGAGACAGATGCCAAAAACCGGTTGACCACGGTCAACAGCAGCAGCAAGTGCGTTTCGAAATGGACCTGCATTTTCCATTCCTTCGCTGAATGCCCCAACACCTGGAAGAACAATGCCATCCGCATCAGCGAGAGTCTCTGGATCGGTCGAAAGCGTCACTGATGCTCCGGCGCGCTCTAATCCTCGCGTCACTGACCGGAGATTTCCAAGCCCATAATCAACAAGTATAATATCTGCAGTTGTTTGAGTGCTCACACAGAAATTTTCACATACATTGCTAAAGTTGTTTCTGACATAGACAAATTGGATGATAACACTCATGACGTATATAATTGATATCGCCGAAAAGTGAGTTAATTAAATATTATACTTCAATCTCATGACTAATACAACATATTTAACGACATTGACTGACGAATAACCAGTACTGATGTCGTCTCGACGCAGGTTCCTCCAAGGTATTGGTGCAGTCAGCACAGTCGGTCTTGTAGCCGGATGCACTGGGTCAACCAACAATAGCAATAACAATACCGACAGTGCCGATCAAACAACAGCCACAACAACGTCAGACTCAGTTCCTTTCGATGACAATCGGGCAACGTTCTACATGTCACCGAGTGAACCACAACAACTGATGGAAGCACAGTATGCCCCAGTCAGGACCACTCTCGAAAATGAGCTTCCGGTTGAAACTGCAACGCTTCGATATGCAGCGGGATACAGTGCCGTTCTCCAAAGTCTCGCCGGAGGAACTGGAGATATCGCTGAGACTGGACCGTTCGCTGCAGCACTCGGCGTTGATAATGATCGATGTAATATCATTTTACAGCGGTATGGTTATGGGTCATGGACATATGCATCGGTTATTGCAACGCGAGAAGATTCTTCGATAGAATCACTCTCTGATCTTGAAAATGAGCGAGTTGCGTTTGCAGACCGGTTATCGGCTTCTGGTGCATTATATCCATTATTCATGCTTAAACAAGCTGGATTAAGCATTGGAAACCTTCCAACCGATACCGGGGATGCATCGTTTACCCCGCAATTCTCAAGTCATGCGGAGGCATTTGCTGCGCTTGAGCGAGGACAGGTTGCTGCTGCTGGTGTTGGGAAGTTTATTACACTCGATGATAACCGTGAGTTGAAGGATGGTTTTCGATATGTTGAAACAACGACTGACATCCCTCGAGCACCAATCGTTGTGAGTCCAGAACTCTCAGCAGACGAACAAACGGCTGTGAAAGATGCATTACTCACTGCCAGTGAGTCGATATACTTCGGCGAAGATGGAGAGTCAGATACCGAAGATGACCTGTGGTTTAGTGATGTACGTGAAGCAGATGATGATACATATCAGCCAGTTGTTGAGGTGGCAAGTGAACTTGGTGTTACTACCGATCTTCTTGACTCTTAATCCCCTTTCTGACGAATAAATTAATTCACTATGCCACATATCTCACTGCAGAATGTTACAAAATTGTTTGGTGAAGACACAATTGCACTCGATGACGTTTCAATTGAAATTACCGCAGGTGAATTTGTTGTCATTCTTGGACCATCTGGCGCTGGAAAGTCAACACTGCTTCGAATTCTAAATGGGTTGACAGAACCAACGACGGGAACCGCCCAGATTGGTGGTTCTCCTGTTTCAGAGTCTGGTAGTGATGTGGGTATGGTGTTTCAGATGCACTATCTTATTGAGTCGCTATCGGCGTATCGGAATGCACTGACAGGCGCACTTTCACGGACAACCAATTTAAAGAGTATTCTCACACTCAATCAAACAGATGATAAACGTGCTGCACTTCGTGCGCTTGACACAGTTGGGCTTCTTAAAGATGCAGAACAACGCGCAGGAACGATGTCTGGCGGACAAAAGCAGCGCGTTGGGATTGCCCGAGCACTCGTGCAAAATCCATCATTGCTTTTAGCCGATGAACCTGTCTCAAGTCTTGATCCAAAAGCAGCCCGAGATGTGATGAGATATATGAAACAAGCCGCACGTGAGCGCGAACTCACAACAGTCGCAAGCCTTCATCAGGTCAATATTGCCCGTGAATTTGGAGATCGATTTATTGGTGTTCGTGATGGAACAGTCATCTTTGATGGATCCCGTGCGGAATTGTCAATGGATGTTATCGATGATCTATATTATGCTGGTTCTGAGAGTACTCCTGTCAGTCACGGAGATATCGAAGGTCAAGGGGAGGGATTGACCAAACCAGATGATACCAGCGTATCCTCCGATATGGAGACCACTTCCGGTCGTGACCATAGCACTGGCACTGACACTGACACTGATACTGAAACCGATACTGGGGAGGCACAGTTATGAGCACAGATACACTCGATGAGATCCTTTCTCGAATAGAGCGTGCAGTTCTCATTCGTCGTATATTCTGGAGTATCGCGGTTACACTTGCTGTCGGTGCTGTCTACTTTGGGACTGGATTTCTCGGTGCTCGCCCTGTGCCTGAACTTATTCGCTTTGCACAGTTTGAGTTCTTTGCTGCTGAACTTATCAAATATGTACAGCCAAATTTCGTTGATTTGACATTTTATACACAGAATAATAATATCAGCGGTCTTGCTGCGATTATTGCAAGTGTGACTCACCCTGGATCAATCGTCACAACAATTAGTTCACTCCGGAGTAGTCTCATCATTTCTGCAGTCGTAATGACACTAACGATTGGTGCGGTCGGAACAATACTCGGATTCCCATTTGCTCTCTTCTTTGGTGTCCTTGGGTCGGAGCGTGTCACCCCGTTTCCGTTTAATTTTGTGTTTCGAGGAGTAATGTCGGCAATTCGAGCGATCCCAGCACTTGTCTGGGTATTTATCTATGCCGCGCTTGTGCCACTTTCACCATTAACAGCAATGCTTGCCGTCGCAACGGATACTATTGGTAACCTTGGTCGATTATTTACAGATGAGCTCGAAGAGATCGATGACGGACCGATTGAGGCAATCCGATCCACCGGTGCTTCCCGAGTTCAGGTAATAAACTTTGGAATGTTATCACAGGTGTCATCATCGTTTGTCGCCTGGACATTGTATATTCTTGAAATCAATACTCGAATCGCAATCTCATTGGGTGTTGTAGGGGCTGGTGGACTCGGACAGTATATACAACAAAATCTCAATCTGTTCAATTCATTCCGTGCTGGAGCCGGGCTTGTGACTCTTCTCATACTTGTTCTTTCAATCGAACTACTCTCATCGCGGCTTCGTGCCCGACTCCGTCCGTCCGAGCACGATGCAAAGGGATTGGTCCAATCAATTCGCGAGCTTGGTGATCCTGACCGGTGGCTTGGGCGAACAACTGACTGAGTCAGTCTTCATATTCTCCAAGTCGAGATTGACCACCGGACGTTGTATCAGTCGGATTATCAATATCGCTCTGTACGCCAGCAAGTGACGCTGCGCTTTTGATTGTATCAACAAATGTCGTTGATTGACTCTGGTCATATAGCGTTGCTGCAGGATGAACAGATATGATAACTCGATATGATTGATCACCTAATCGAATATCAGTGACATCACCAGCAGCTGTTGTTACTGCAATCTGGCGATCAAGTAAATGCTCAGAAGGCACCTTTCCAAGTGTGACGATAACCGCTGGATTGAGAGCTGAAAGTTCATGCTCAAGATATCTGCGACAGTTTGAAAGCTCTTCAGTAGTTGGATTTCGGTTCTCTGGCGGTCGGCACCGGACACAGTTAGTGATACGAATGGAATCACGACTGACGCCAGCTTCATTAAGAGCGTCATCAAGAACATCTCCTGAGCGCCCAACAAATGGCTCACCATATTCATCTTCGTTCGCACCAGGCGCTTCACCAATAAACACTAACTCAGCGTCAGCAGGTCCGACTCCGTTGACAATTTGTGAGCGTGACTCAACGAGCCCTTGACAGCGTTTACAAGCAGTGACATCAAGCCCATTTACCGTTGATGCCGACCCCGGCGCATCAGTCGCAGTATTGAGATCACTGCTGGTATCTTGATCGTGATTATCATCACCAGTCATACTACAGACCTGAACGGTAGAAATTTACACATAACGGTCAGTCGATGAGTGACTTCATAAACATGAATTATCTTATTAACTCCACTGTCGAGCGCCTCGAGCAGCAAGTCGGGCAACACGAACTGGTTCAGGACGACCTCCAACCGGTGTGTACGCCCGGATAACCGTCTTAGCCGTTGACACGTCGATATTGACCGCTCTAAAGAATAACGTATTGTCATCATTTCTATTATTCTCAGAGCTATCTGCTGCTATTGTCAACTGCTCACGGTCTGGGAGTTTTTCATATTGCGTTAATCGTCGCTCCAGCGCATTATCCTCAAAATGCTTCCGTAGTGCTGATTCAAGTCCAGTGCTCTGCTCATAGGAGACTGCAATCACTGGACACTCCGCTGCGTGTGCAAGTGAGAAAATATCAATAAGATTGAACCACGCTGGGGCGACTCCGGAAAGTAAGACATACTGAATATCCGGACGACAGAGTTCAGTAATTATTGTCTGCATTGCCGATGTCGCATCAACGCCCCCGACTGTAGCGCTGGAAAATGCAAACCCGTCTGTAACACGGTCCCGGCGGACGACCGCACCACCGATGACGCATTTATTTGTATGTTCAGCAGTCGATTCAGCAATGCCGAGTGCGCGTGTTCCAGGCTTAATACTCGTCATATACGTGTCTAACTACTTGATATATCTACTTTCGATAATATATTCGCTGATAGTAGTACGAACACTAAGAACATATATTACGTATATTCATCGATCAATAATAAATAAAGAAGGTGGACTGTGCCGAGTGTTCCCCGTTAGTGTGGTTCGTATGTCTATACTTCCAACTGCCAATTAATTATCTTTAATATCCTTGAGACGATTGAGCAGCTCATCATTCGAGGCACCAATCTCATATTCGACCTCACCACTGTGATCTGACTGGGAGGTCGAGACACCATCGTCATCCTCGAGATCAGTCTCGAAATCTTGATTTTCTTGCTCGGACTCGTCGTAGCTCCCGAATCCCATACATTAAATAATATAATATGAAGATATAAAAATGGACCGCAGAGTCTCGTGATTGATTCGCTGTGTATACAACCATGTGTTGATTTACTCAGATATATGATATACTATCGAGACCCCACATAGAATAACTGTACATATATGAACTCTTCAACATATCTTATGATATATTATATATTACAGCCCGGATGATCGATAGCGGTTGTCTCCCGTTCTGGTCATGGTCCTGGTCATGGAAATCACGGGACGTGATGGTCTCGACGCTTGCATTCATAGACAAATAGGGTCTAGGGTCATACTCGATTATGATGAATATCAAAATTAGAGACAAGATGGCTCACGCATACTGAAAGCAAGGAGACCAAGCCGAAGACTGAACAACATCTCCGCTCAAATGAGGATATATGACGGATGTACACGCAATTACAGCAGACGCTGAGGTATTCACATGCAATGCATATCTTGTCTCCGGCGACCGACCGGTCTTAATTGACGCTGGTGCAATGCCTGGAGCCGTCGATATCATCGATAATATCGTAGATGATCTTGAAGCTGTTTATTTAACACATCAGCATACCGATCATGTGGCTAAGCTTGATTCCATCCTTAATAAATTTGATGCAGAGCTATATGCGTACAGTGATCACCCTCGTCGGGATAGCACTCTCGAAGATAGTGATACTGTTGAAATTGGGGATGAGCCATTTGAGGTTGTTTACACACCTGGTCATGCATCAGATCATGTTGCATTTGTCGGTAATACGCGCGTCTTCAGTGGCGATGTCGTCGTATACAATGATGGTGCTTTTGATGACGGGAGTTTTGGACGAACGGATATGACTGGTCAATCGCGTGAGCGACTCATCACAAGCTTACAGCGACTGCTTGAACGACTCCCACAGACTGTTAATGAGTTATATGCAGGACATGGTGACGTCTATTATGGATCACCTGAAGATGATACTATAGATAGTGTCAAAACTATTATTGAACGCGCGCTTATGCGTGCTGAGCGTCGTAAATTAAAATACCCTAATAACTGATCTTCTTGTCGACGGGTATAATGAATTACCCCGCTCTACTCAACCGCTGACGCGGCTTTCTTGAAGAAGGAGCTTAGACGTTATTTTGTAACTGAAGGATCTTGACCAGAACTAGGACTCGATTCGTAGTCTTCCAGTAAGCGTCTTCATTCAACGCTGGAATACCTCAGAGAAATTATAAGCATGAATCATCATAATATCAGTGCGAAGACCAAGCCATCCTATGATTATTTGATCAAATAAATCATCAATAATTTTGAATCCACTCGGAATATTCAGGGATAAATACAGTATATATCAACTCTCATTGAACGAGATCGGAGATATCATTCACTGAGTCGATGACAGTATGTGCGCCAACAGAGATAAATGCATCTCGCCCAGCATCGCCACTAAGTCCACCGGTGAGAACTCCAACTCCATGATATGTCCGACTACTATCAGCCATATTAGCGTTAACAGCTGTTTTAATATCATCAAGAGTATCTCCGACGAAAACAATTGTATTTGCTTCAAGTCGATCTGCGAGCATCTGCAATGCCCGTGGATGTGGTTTCCCTTCCTCCCAGTCGTCCATAGTAAATTGATGTGATGAGGGGATTGAAAACTGCACGCGATCAAGCGCGATTGAGGCTTCAGCCGCTGGGCGACCAGTGAGAATGCCGATTTTAGTCGTTTCTCGAAGCAGGTCTACCGTTTCAGTCTCAATGATGACAGGCTCATCGGTAATATATCCCTGTGTGTCAATAGGTGGCTCGCCGTCTTCGAGTTCACGATATCGCTCACTCCCGAGATAGAGTGCCTGAAACATATCACGGAGACGGTCGCTGTTCCATGCATCCAATACCATTTCGTAGTCAACAGTACTCAGATAATTATCAACAACGGTCAGTGCTGATTCAAGCCCACCACCATGAGCAGCAATTTGGGTAGTAAATTGGTCGACACTAACCGATTCATGACGTGTTGTGAGGATATATAACGCAACAGCATTGGTCACATCCCAGTCGTTATTGAATCCACCAGCATTTTTGAACTCCTGTATGTCTGTCCGCTTGATTGTTTGATTATAACATCGATCAACAGTATCAACGATTGCTCGCCGATATGACTGTGAGACGTCGATAAGAACACCATCAATATCGAGTACAACCGCGTCTGCATCCATACTATAATTCGTATGAGCGGTGGACTTAGCGCTGTTTGTTCCAAGTTTTAATTAGTGATCATATTGGAGTTGACTATGCTAGAATCGAGCACTATCCAGCTAACACCGATGTTAGTCTGTTTAATTATTATTGTGATTAGCTAGATTCCGACTCAACAATATACAGCGTTTCTCCACCAGGAAGTGAAACCGGATGACAAGGAACAATCGGAGCATCATATCCAAGCGTCGTAAGTCGGCAGTCTGCCCCGACGGTATCGGCAACATCTCGAAATGGTCGATGTAGTTCTGGTGGGAGATTTAATGCATATACCAACTCAACATCGTAGACCGAGTCTGGAGCACGCTGTTCACTTGTAGTGACGATATCATCATAAGCAAATGTCACCGTGGGTGGAACTGGACACGAGACAATATCAGTAGCTACGATATCAACACCACATGAGACCAATGCGGCAGCGACAGCTGGTCGATTTCCAATGCCGACCTCAACAGCAGATGTATATGATGAAAACCGCTCAACGAGAGCGTCTTGTGCCAGTGAATGCACGGCGGGATATTTATCATACCACCGTACTTAATCATGTCTATGCTTGTCGACATCGTGCCAATCGGGGACCTTCCAGCGCAAGTAAAGCGGGAAGCATCCGCAGCGCTGCGAGGCGTCTATGAGTGCGACGTAACAGTACATGAAGAGCAATCAATCCCTGACGGCGCGTTCGACCATAGTCGGAGCCAGTACCGTGCCGAGCAGTTCATTGAATTAGCGAGTCGTATTGGAAGTGGTGAAAAAAACATTGGTATTACTGCTGAAGATCTTTATTATCGCCGCCGAAATTACGTGTTTGGACTTGCATATCTCAATGGTAATGGGTCGGTTATCTCAACATATCGACTTCAAACATCGTCTGATGGTGGACTCAAGTCTAAATCACCAGATGCAGTGTTTGCAGACCGTATCCGAAAGGAGGTTGTACATGAAATCGGTCATACATTCGGATTAGAACACTGTGATAACAGCAAATGTGTGATGTCATTCTCGCCGACCGTTCGTGAGGTCGATGTAAAAGAAGAGAATCTTTGCGGAAGTTGTAATCGACTGTTATACTAACGGTGAACTACCCCACTCTACTCAGCCACCAGAGGCGGCTTCGGTGAGGGTAGGGCTTCCAACTTCTGGGTTTGAATTTTCTGCTTCTACGACGGTGTTTGCAAGCAGTGCGTCCCGACGACGCCTGCTCGCAGTGACACCAGTCTCTACAGACATTAATTCGGACTGTCTCAGCCCTAACTCTGACTGCTCAATCACCACTCCCAGTTTCTCTAACCCACGCTGATGGGTTTCCAGCGACGCGTTGTGGTCGCGGTCAGTCGTGAACCCACAGCTCGGACGGGAATGCTCACGAACCCAGGGTGGCTTCTCAGTTCCGACGCCACAGTTAGCGCACTGTTTGGTCGTTCTCTCAGGGTTAACGAGTACGACGCGGCATCCATTCCTCTCGCCGTGGCGCTCAAAGGTTTTGATTGTCTGATACCACGACATTGCAGCAATATTGCGGCTGTTCCTGTCCCATCATTGAGACCACGTCCAAGTCTTCGAGGAATACCGCGTCGCACTCTCGTGTGTACCAGTGCGCAAGCTTCTCACGATAGTCCTACCGCCGTGCGGCGGTTGTTCAATCGCTCGTAGACGTGTGCGAGTGATTGATGCTATTATTCAGACTCATGCGACGCATATATTCAATATCCCATCTAAGACTCGTTTCCCAATGATACCTCAGATCATACCGGATAGTCATTTGACAACGGTGACAGGTACAGAGGCACGCTCCACGAGTCCTTTTGCAACACTCCCGACAAGACCTTCGACGCGTCCTGAGAGCGACCGGTGACCAACAATAATGCCATCGACAGCAATCTCAGTTGCATGACTACTGATACACTCAACAGGGTCACCATACAGCAGCGTGGTCTCAATATCAACGTCATCGCCAACCTCAATTGTTTCTTCGGCATCTGCTAATACTGATTTACCACGCGCTTCGGCGTCAGTAATATCCTCTGTGTATATCCGATCGCCCACTTCAGTATTCGTTGGGGCTGCTCCCACACTTTCAGCATCATCAACAAGGACTCGTGCCTCGACGGCATGCACGATCAATAATGAACCGCCAGTCTGCGTGATAAGATCGACAGCATGTTCAATTGCATCCATACTGGACTCAGAACCATCAACGGCGACAAGATAATTCATCATATCTATTTTTTATATTTACTTTAGTCTAATATGTTTATTTCGAGAAATGATAGATACTCTATAGTATAATAATACACCGACATATAAATCAAATTATTAATCAGCCCCGTGTTAGTCCAGATATATTCCATTTATATTCTCGAGTATCGCCTCTGGTACTATGCCATGTAGTATAGAATAGTTATTTGAAGAGCAATAATGAGCTAATTGCTATTCTTCTCGGTCTGATGCTTAGACCTTTGAGCTACCCACCCATAAATTAACTCAGTTAATCGATTTCTAATACAGAGAAGGCATTATGGGGCGTAGTAGTACTCGCCTTGTTGTTTTTGTCTTCGATCTAACTGGGATCCTGGTTTATTAATTCGTGGGCGCTGTGTTCGTTCATCGCGGCGGAAGGTAATATCAAGATCCGAAAGGAAGTCATTCATTCCTGCACGCATTTCCTGTGGAGCACTTGCATGTCCATACTCCGAGGGCTGACCGTCAAATACCATTAATCGATCGGCAAGTAAATCAATCATGTAAATATCGTGATCAATAACAAGGACGGTTTCGTCATTATTCTCAGCATAGCGCCGGATGGCCGATGTTGCTTGAACTCGCTGCTCAACATCGAGATGCGCGGATGGTTCATCCATGACATACAGGTCAGCATCATCAGATAGACATGCTGCAATAGCGACACGCTGTCTCTCACCGCCAGAGAGGTCATCAAGATTACGTTCCATAATCTGCTCTAATTGCAGTGGTTGTGAAATCTCGGTTTTCCAATATGAGGTACCAAAATCATTTGTGATTGATGAGAGGAATGCATCAACACGCATCGGTTGATCTATTTCGATATACTGCGGTTTGTATGCGATATCAAGCTGGAATGAGAGTGATTGACTGTCCGGATCCGATTCAAGTGCACCAGTGAATAATTTCGCAAGCGTTGATTTCCCGATTCCATTTGGTCCCACCACACCAAGAACCTCCGACTCATAGATTGTGCCAGATTCAACCTCAAGTGAAAACTCATCAGTGCCATATGACTTTGATATTGCTGGATACTCAATAAGTGGTGTCGATTTCGCTGTTTTGCGTGGGGCGTGTTCCTGAAATTCAATTTTATCTGGACGAATCCGCATGTTCTCATTTGAGAGGAATCCCTTGAGATACTCATTAATCCCATTACGAACAGACTTCGGGTCGGTAATAACACCGAAGGCACCGGGTTCACCGTAAGCAACATGTAATGAATCTGCAAGTAAATCAAGGATTGCAAGGTCATGTTCAACGACTAAGACAGCACGATTAGCATCCTCGGCAAGTTCACGAATTAATCGAGCAGCAGTCACACGTTGACCGATATCAAGATACGGTGAGACTTCATCAAGGAAATAGAAGTCACGGTCACGAGCAAGTGTTGCTGCAAGTGCAACGCGCTGAAGTTCACCTCCAGATAATGTGGATAATGGTTGATCAATAACCGGACGAATGTCAAGACGATCAATATATGAATCAAGCGCACCCCGTTCATCTGTTGATTCAAGCAGTTCACCGGTTGTTCCGTCAAACTGTCCGGGGATTTGATCTACATATTGTGGCTTTTGCGCAATAGAAATATCATCAGAGCGTATTCGCTCGATATATGTTTGTAGCTTCGTTCCACGATATCGATCAAGAACAGCATCCCATGTTGCCGTCTCAGCTGCTTCTGCGGTATACTCACCAAGATTTGGAACTAACTCACCGGCAAGCGCACGAACAGCGGTCGTCTTGCCAATTCCATTCGGTCCGAGAATACCTGTTACTGTACCAGGGTCAGGAACCGGTAATCCATAGAGCGCAAACGCATTTTCACCGTACCGATGAACGGGATCGTCCTCAAGTTCAACTGGAAGATTAATTATCTCGATGGCGTCAAAGGGACATTTCTCAACGCAAATACCACAGCTCTCACCAAGACAAACCTCCTCTGAAATGCGAATTTGATTTGGGTCTCCGTCGAATGGTTCATCATCGTCGTAATAATCACTACGGGTAACAATACATTCTTTACCCGTTCGATTCGGCGGACAGTAGTTTGCACACTCGTAATTACAACGATCAGGTTGACATCGATCAAGATCAACAACAGCAATGCTATCGTCCGCCATTGATTTACAGCGTAACTCCTTCAGTCAAAAGAATGCTGAATGTGATGAACCACAGTGTAAATGTCATGAACACCACATAAAGATGGTCCTTCGCGCCGAATTCGTTCACATCAATACCAGCGAGTTTCAACACTGGGAACTGAAGTAGCACAAACGCACCCACCAATATTAGCGTTTGTTGACTTCCAGCAGCAGCAACGCTGGTACCAATAACCTGTCCAGATGTAATCGCAGCGCCGACGCCAGCAAGACAGGCAAGCGTCGTCACTGTGATCCCTCGAAGGTGACCAGACAGGTTGCGACCCGTTTCCGTAGCCATACAGTTATATCTACTATCGGACGTCAAAAGCCGTTCGTTCCACAGGTGTCGACAGCAATGCTGAGCTTTTTGCACACGACTCGCGAAGGTTTATGCCGATTCATTACCTCGTTATCGTATAATGGCTAAGGGAGAGGAGGAGAGGCTTGATGACCTCCCACCGAGTGCAAAGCTGGTATTTAAAGTGCTCGAATATAGTGGTCCCCTCACGCAGAAGGGGATTGTCGAAGAATCGATGCTTTCGGCGCGGACGGTCCGCTACGCGCTTGAACGACTCGAAGATATTGATATTGTGGATGAGGACGTCTACTTTGCAGACGCACGACAGAATTTATATCAGCTTACAGAGGCTGTTCCGAAGGCAGCGACTAGCACTGACGGTGGTGAATCAGGTTCAACGTCATCGCTATCAGATTCAGAATCAGATTCAGAGCCGGACTCAGAAGTCGAACCTCGTCATGCTGAGTGAATTAATTGCCATATATACGCGTGATCAAATAACGCTGAGATAGATGCAGGTATACTGTTGTAACTAGTGGTTTCGATTTGTGAGCGAATCACACTATTATTCGTCAATACTTGTGAGTGTTGTACATCTTTTAGTTATTCTATCAGATATTTTCGAAGGATATGAACATGGATAATGTTTCTTCGGATGATTTCTCACAACTTATCGAATGATGCGATAGAAGCAGGATCAAACGTGCCAATCTTGAGTAGTGTCCTGCGCCAGCAATGGTGAAGTACCTCGGGGGCACAGTAATTCACAGAAGAAGTGGGTGCTTAACTGACATACATCAGTCAGAATAGTCCTCTCGTATCGAATTAGTGAATCAGTTCATCAAAAAGTTGCGTTAATCACTAAACACTCGCCTTGGTTTTATTTGTAGAGACTAGATTTGTCAGTTAGGGCGTGTCATGTCGGATGAACGGTAATTTGTGCTCGACGGTCGATGGCTGTCTCAAGATCATCAGCAATGGCGCTTCCACGTGAGACTTGAATATCTCCCCCGCGACCAACGGTTGCTGTGAACAGATACTCATTATCTGCGCGAATTTCAACAGTCTCACCAACATGTTCGTCAAGTCGAACGACTACATGCCTGGATGTGACCTCAGGCGTGACTGTCATCGTGTCATCCGCAGTGTCACGGGGATTACTATCACTTGAGGCGGTTCCTTGGGAGCTGCCCCCATCGCCTCGATGATTTGATGGGTTTTCTTCGTGTGTTCGGACATCAATATCAATTCCAAGGCGATCTTCGACATCAGCGATGCGTCCACCACCCTTGCCAATTACATATGAGATATCATCTTCCTCAACATATACAATAGCATCATTCTGTCCTTTTAGCTCAACATCGACATGCCCACGCGCAATTGAGCGGATTTCTCGCTCGATCTCCTGTCGTGCAAGTCGTCCAACTCCAGTTTCTTCATTACTTGATTCACCATCCAATGGTACCGTGATAACTTGCCGATTAAATGTATAAATCTCATACGCTGGAATATCTGTTTCAAAGTCTGATATTTGAATAACTGGTCGTGCGAGGTCCTCAGCCGCAAGCCCTTCTGGAACTTTTACCTCTGTTGTGACATCATAGACGGTTTCAACATGACCATCTTCAATATATACCACTGTGTCGACAACTTGCGGGATCATCCCAAGTTCGACACGACCAACAAGTCGTTGAAGTGCATCGATTGCCTCCGTTGCATGGACAACACCGACCATCCCAACACCAGCCAATCGCATATCAGCAAATACACTGAAATCTTTTGTTTTCCGGACTTCATCATAGATGGTATAATCCGGTCGAACAAGTAGCAATGAATCGGCTGTTTTTGCCATATCACCACCGAGTGCAGTGTATTGTGTCACGTCACTACCGACTTGAAGATCACGGGGCTTCTCCATTGTCTTCACAGCATAATCGCTGTCTGTCAGAAACTCCGCGACCGCCTGTGCGAATGTTGATTTTCCAGCTCCCGGTGACCCAGAGATGAGGACGCCGCGTTGTTTAGCTTCAAGTCGCTCCCGAAGGTCATCCGCAAACTCATAATCATCAAGTTCAGTCTTGACAATCGGACGGACCGCGGTAATCTCGATTCCATCCGCAAATGGTGGTCGAGCAACAGCAATGCGATAATCGCGGAATTGAACGATTTTCATTCCTGGTTCACTGAGCTCAACAAATCCATCAGAACTGCTCCGTGCTGTAGCTTCAATATCATCCGCCCACTCTTTCATTGTTGGCTCATCGGTGGGAGACTCAGCAATCTGCTGATAATGCATATCACCAATCGCTCCACGCTTTGCCTTTGGGATAGTATCTGTTTTAAGATGAACAGACATTGTCTGCTCATCAAAGAAATCCTCGACAGCAAGATCACCTGATGTTGATGCAGTCCCACGGGGACGAGGCTCAACATACTCAACAGTAATTCCTTTTGCCTTTGCAACCTCTGATTGGACAACATCACTCGTAAGAAGTGTTGCATTCTCAACATCAGCCACATCACGGATAATAGCATCAATATCAGCGGGACCGTCACGAATTGATGCAGCATCACCGTTTGTCAGTTCATTTTGAGCGTTCCCATCACCGACATATTGCACATCAACGTTTCCAGCATCAGCAAGGGATGCAAGTTGCTGTAGCTCCTCAAGTCCATCCCACCCAGTCTCACGTCCATCATTTGCCTGCGATTCAAGTTCACCAACGACGACCTCTGGAACAACGATTGTCGCCGTTTCTGCCGACTCAACGCGTTCGGACACGCGACCGTCAACGACCGCGCTCGTGTCCGGAACTACTTTCATATGAACTATTTAGTGTGGCAGCGGGATAAGGATGTGACATCACATCGGGCTTTGACCCGTCCGGGCGGTGTCAAATCAACGTGTTTCATCTCCCTGAGACATTTTAACACTGGGGATAGCATATGATAGCATGTCTTTAGAGCACACAAACATTCGCGATGAGCTGGTCTCACTCACACGAACGCTTGTCTCAATCCCAAGTCATCGCGACGCAACTGCTGTCGGTGACGTAATTTACAATTGGATTGAGAACAACACCGATGCAGCGGCGCAACGGGACTCACACGGAAATATCATCGCTCGACGAGGTATAGGCTCGGTGTCGATTGCACTTACTGGACATCATGATGTTGTTGATCCTGATGAACAGCAAGTGACCGATAATGGGGAGTATCAAGTAACAAAGCAGAACAGACGACTATACGGACGCGGCACCGCAGATATGAAGGGATCACTTGCCGCTGCTCTCCTTGCGTTTCGTGATATAGTTCCTGCTGACGGTATTGAGGTTGTATTCGCATCATTCATCGGCGAGGAAGATGGTGGCATCGGTGCACAGGCAGCGATTGAAAATGGGTTTAGCCCAGAGTATGCTATTGTTGGTGAAGGCTCAACGAATTACGCTGGAGTGAAACAAACAGATGTTGTCGTTGCACATAAGGGACGGCGGGGGTCAACACTCACTGCACACGGTGAGGCTGCTCACGCAAGTGAAGTTGATTGTGGCATAAACGCTATTTATCGTGCCTCAGATGCTATCGATATTCTTCAAGAACTGGCTGCTGATGCACCGGTTGCCTCTGTCGGGGAGACAGAGATTTCAGGGAGTGTAGCTGTTACTGAGATTGATGGGGGGACTGCGTGGAACACTATCCCTGATACTTGTCAGATCACTATCGACGAACGGACTGTGCCCGGCAAACGTGCTCCAATTGAGCGGGCAGCTGTCGAAGGTGTAACTTGGAGTATCGACCAAGATCTCCCGCCGATGGCATGTGATGACCCAACCTTTGCTACTGCTGTGACAAACGTAGCAGCGAATATACATTCAGAAACAACGCCAAGAAAGGTGACAAAGCCACATGCAACCGATGCTGGATGGCTTTCGGATGCCGGGACGACTTGTGTTATCGTCGGAGCTGCTGAACCAGGAGAAGCACATACTGCTCAAGAGAGTGTCTCGATTGATGCAATCGAGCGATGTTATCAGATATATCGTGCTGTTCCATCACAACATTGTATCGACAATAATGAATGCTGGTCATCCGATTAGTAGTTCACAGCTGTAATTTTATCACAATAAAGGGTAAAACCCCCTTTCTCGAGGAGTGAGTGAAACGAACGAGTAGCGAGGAGATATGCCCGATGATCATAACGGTAATACTGTAGTCCGATATACACTGATTGTCTAATGTGGAAGTCTTTCAAACCGCTGAATCAGACGGCAACACCATCCGTTCTTGTCGTTTCGCCACAGTTTGGACAGGTAAGCTCAATCGCTCAAGTAAGATGTTTGAAAAAAGAGTCTAGTGAGGGCTGTGAACGCCCTACAGCGGATAGTTCTCTCCAATGTGGAACACTCGGAGATTAAATCAATCTTCACTGAAAGCCCCTTTCCCGTCCTCACAGAAGCCGTCTCCGACGGTTGAGTAGGTCGGGGGAGTTCACAGAGTTACAAGGCGGATACCACGGGACTTAATCTCGAGACAGTTTACCGACGTAATTATTCTCACCTTGACAAATAGTCGGAGTTATGATACACCACCAATCAACGAGCGGTGGGTTGATTGCATTACCGTGGTATATATTGATAATGTCGACAGACGCATACGCGACACTTTGTGAGCAGTATGAGCAGATAGCAAACATTCAGCATGCGCAGGGTGTGCTTTCATGGGATCAACAAGTGACAATGCCAGAGGGTGGAACTCCGGCTCGAACAGCACAACTTTCAGCACTCTCAACTGTTGCACATAACGCACTCACTGATGATATAATCGCAGACGCGCTTGAAACACTGCGTGCTAACAGTGATTCACTCTCGTCTGATGAAAAAGCGACTGTACGGGAGATTCGTCGAAAACACGAACGAGCAGCAGCAGTCCCAGAGTCACTCGTTGCAGAGATGTCGGAGACAGCCTCAGAGGCGCTCTCGGTCTGGGAATCTGCAAAAGCGAACAATGATTTTAATGCATTTGCCCCGTATCTACAGCGGCATGTCGAACTAAACCGCGAATACGCTGAGTATATTGACCCAACTCGTGATGCGTATGCGGTCTTGCTTGAAGAATTTGAGCCGTGCCTTCCACTTGATCACGTAGAATCTGTTCTTCGAGAAATTCGTGAGGCGCTTGTTCCGATGATTGATGCGATTCGTGCATCAGATACGACACTAGCGACGGATGCATTTACCAGACAGGGAACATACTCGTCTGCCAATCAGGAAGCCCTTTGTCGAGACGTTCTGACAACACTCGGATATCCATGGGAGCGGGGTCGTCTCGATACAGCGCCACATCCATTTTCAATGGGGACAAGCTTCGATGCCCGGGTCACGACGCGATTTGATGAGACTGATCCGCTTGGGTCACTTTTTTCAACAATTCATGAATTCGGTCATGCAACTTACACCCTGGGATTATCAGATGATGCATATGCAACGCCGCTTGGTGAGGATCGAGATCTCTCGGTTCATGAGTCACAATCGCGCTTGTGGGAAAATCACGTTGGACGTTCGCGTGCATTTTGGAATGTGCTGTTACCACAAATTAATACTCATTTCCCAAAGACAGATGCATTGAGTGTCAATGAAGCATATGAAGCCGCAAATCAGGTATATAAGGATAATCTCATTCGTGTTAATGCAGATGAACTAACGTATCATCTACATGTTCTAATTCGATACGAAATCGAGCGTGCGCTGATTGCTGGAGACATTGATGTTGCGGAGGTTCCAGCCATCTGGAATGATAAATACGAGGAGTATCTTGGAATTCGACCCGAGACAGATGCTGAGGGCTGCCTACAGGATATTCATTGGAGTCACGGAAATATCGGGTATTTCCCCACATATTCACTTGGATCAGCAATGGCCGCACAACTATATGCTGCTGCTAAGGAATCGATTGTTGAACTTGATTCAAAGGTTGCTGCTGGGTCATTTGATGAGATACGTAGGTGGCTCCAGACAAATGTTCATCAACACGGGGCGCGGTACGAGACTGATAAACTCATCACACAGGCAACGGGCTCATCGTTTACTGCAGACGCGTTCATCTCGTACGTGAGTGAAAAATATGGATCACTATATGATCTTGATCAAGAGTTTCGTGTGGGGAATTGACATTCTTCTCGCGTTCATACGAAAGAATTCCAAGTGGTATGAGTGTCAGATTTCGCGATCCCACCGAATACCAAATTAGTTCGAATCTGATCGGGGTGTTCGTTGGCTGAATCGGGCGGGACTAGTGGTGGTAGCAGGAGAACTCCTGTTCTCGACCATTACCGCGCCCGGTGTTGTTTGTGCCACGACTACGAGGACGTCAACAGTCGTCAGCATACTCAGAGTTACTTTCAGGATGCCTGTAAGCAACCCAGCACGGTATCGATTCAGTGTCGGAACCCAACCATTCATCGGACTGACTCCAAGGATTATCTGATTGCTCGGGACGGACAGACCGCCATCGTCGGACTGGCGGGAATCGCCCTATTCTCACTCGATTCCTACATTATAATATGGGTGTCCGTCAGTCAACAACCTCGGGGTCAGGTCCCGAGGCTTATCGGTAGTCTTGTCGCGTCATACCTGAGTGAGACTCAATATTATTCCCTGTCGAGTTGCAGGCATTCACGAGTCAGCGACCCCAATTTTGGGGCTGGTTGACTGGCAGCCCATGACTAACAACACTTGTGGCTGCTGGTCACTATCGAATCATGCAGGATCGTTAAGAATAGATATTTTGCAACTCAGGTGACCGTTGGCTTCCTCTCCAGGGTCGAGCCTCGGAGTATCCGCCTCAATATCCGATGAAACGTATTGATGTTGAAGCGTGAGTCGCAAGATAACGGTGAAGTACCTCGGGGTCAAGCCCCGAGGCTTCACCGTTTGGGGTCTGCACAGCACCCGCAGGCGAATTTAATTCCCTCCGACCTTCCCCGTGAGGGGTCGGCTGGAATTAACACCCGAACTCCGCGAGGAGTCCGTGGAGGTCGGCGGCTTCACTCTGCCCGTTGAAACCCCCGTCGCACCATCATAGTAGCGGATTTTGAGAGCGGCCACATTTCCAAACTGTCAAACGACCAGCGAAGGAAATGAGGTCTTCATTTCCATACTTTGATGGGTTGTTTCTGGTCGTTGTCGCTATATTGAACGCTAGAAATGGTTAAATTTGTGGCATATAGTGACGGCATTCACCCTCGGGGTCAAGCCTCGAGGCACTCTGCCTGTTAATCTGTAGATTAGCATAAAGAGCAACAGCACGTATCCACGGTTTGAACGTCATGGCATTGTGCCTGCTCAGCATATAACACGCAACTATATTTACGATCCAACACCCGGATCTGCACTAGTCTCAGTCTCAAACCAGCGCCATGCAGCGAGTGCGGTCGTAACACCGCCTGCGACAGCGAGCGCAATCCCACGGAACCCTAGCTCAAACGCCCCGGCTGATCCGCCAAACACATAGATGAGTCCGCTTCCAACGAGCGCATAGAGTAAGCCGATAGCAGTGAGTAGATACATCGGTCCACGAACGAAGCGCATCTCAACAAGAACGCCAGCAATACTTCGTCCGAAGAGGACGAGTCCACCAACGGCTATAGGTGTGAAGTCAAAGAGAACACCAACTTCTGCGGCGACGAAGCCAAATGGAACAAATGCATGCCATATACCAGTCGAATCTGGGTCTGGGTCTGGGTCAGGTTCAGGTTCAGGTTTTGAGTTCTGACGAGAGTCGATGTTCGTAGTGTTGGAAGATGAAGAAGCCCGATTGGTATTTGAATCGCGCGACGGAGTGAAACTCATCGTCGACTGTATGCCCCCAGTTGTCAAGACCGTTTTGTGTGAGTATATGAAACAAATAAATGTTGAAGAATGATGCAGCAGCAGAGTTAGTGGACCGATTAATTATGTATGATTGAGCTGGATATACTGACCTAAGTTAGCGGTAAGCATAAGTAATGGTAACGAGTATCATAATGTGTATGGCATCAGCACCGCCCTCTGATGACGCACTGTTCGATCAGTTTCTCAGTGATCGTGGACATGAGGTAGAGTCCGCTAGCTGGGAGGAATCGTATAATAAGAAACAGTGCCCGGATTGTGGTGCACTGCATGACATGTCGGCAACAGTGTGTTCTGTCTGCGAGTGGACTCCAGAGTCGAACTAGCACCAATATCACTGCTGATAGATTATCTATATTATAATACTCAAGTGCTCAGTAACATGTATCACCACTGAGCATAGAAGCACACGGTTTATCACCAGTAAGAGCGTGTATACGGACAATGAGCGATGCCAACCCGGAAATCACCCGACTGTTCGGTGGTCCTGGCAGTGGAAAGACCACTGCGTTACTTGATGAGGTCGACAAGATTCTTGATGCCGATGATGTTAGCATTCGTGATATCCTTGTTGTTTCGTATACACGGGCCGCAGCCGCAGAGGTTCGCGAGCGGCTTGCCGAGCGACTTGATATCTCTCCACGCGCTCTTCAAGGAAATGTCGCGACGATGCACGCAAAAGCCTATGAGCTATTAAATCTCTCGCGGGGAGATGTCATCGATGATAGTGATAAACAAGAGTTCTGCGAGGAATATGGCGTTGAGTTCGAAGATAAATATGGTGGTGCAGGTCGGCGAACGGCGCGGTCAACAACACTTGGGAATAAAATAATTGCAACCAGTCAATGGCTTCAGCGAACGCGACGCGATGTAGCTGATTGGTATGAAGTTCCATTTCAGTGGAATGTTGAAGAGGTCCGACTCCCACCTGATGTCGACCCAAATGCACAGGAGGGAAATAAGTACACACCAACATGGTCATCTGATGATGACCGTATTCATGTCCCAGAAGTAATCCAGGCATGGCGGGCATACAAAGGGGATCATGGATTGGTTGGATTTGCCGATATGCTCGAACGGGTAAAACAGCGCTCACTTGTCCCGCAAGTAGATTATCTTGTTATCGATGAATTTCAGGATATCACCACGTTACAATATGACGTCTATGAAAAATGGAGGTCGAGTGTTGATCGTGTACTCATCGCTGGTGACGATGACCAGGTCGTATATGCTTGGCAGGGAGCTGATCCAAATCTGTTACTTGATGCTAATCGCGATGAAGACGTTGTACTCCCAAATTCATACCGTCTCCCATCAAAGGTCCTTAGCGTCGTTAATCAAGAGATCCGACATATCGACAAGCGACAAGAAAAAGATCTCCATCCGCGTAAACAAGGAGGCACCGTTGAGGGAATCGAATCCCCATCAATGCTCGATCTCGCACGTAACGTTCGTCATACTGTCGAGCGGAGCGACGGTGAAGAAACGTTAATGATCCTATTTCGTGCTCGATATCAGATGTTCCAATTTATTGATGAGTTCCTCCCATTAGGAATGCCATTTTCAGCACTCACTGACCAGCGGATGTGGACAGATCGACTCACGCAGTATGTTCGTGGAATTGAACAATTGGACCGTGATGAAACTCTCACTGGATTACAGGCGCGGCGACTCGCCGATATGCTTCAGGCATCTGCGTTCGGGACAAAAGAGCGTGATGCACTGTTTGATTATATCGATGATAAAAAAGAAGCTGCCGACGTCGACGATTTAACAGAACTATCGATTGAGCCAGATATTATTTCTGAACATGCGCCTTTCGCTCCGAATACAGCTGCAGCCGGTGATATGCTCAGGAAAGTGACTTCATTCCAACGAAAATCTGTGGAGGCGTATTTCGATGGGGACTATGGTGGAATGGACCCAAGCCGCATTCGTGTTGGGACAATCCATTCTGCAAAGGGTCGTGAAGCAGATCATGTATTTGTTGCGACTGATCTGACGGAGAAGGTCGTCGAACAGATGGCTGCATCTGTTGATGAAAGTGCAGTTCCTGGCGTCGACGAATTTACCGCACGGACCGACCCGGTGCCGATTCTTACAGACAACGAACGACGCGTATTTTATGTTGGGATGTCGCGTGCTCGTGAGCGACTTGTATTACTTGAGAATCTTGTCGGGGGGCACCAACCCTACCAATTAGCGTTCTTCTTCACAATGAGACTCGCCATGAATCGGTTGATGATCTGCTTGCGGCGACTCAAGAGGAGTCAGCTCCAGCCCCTGAACCGGACGCGTGAACGATAATACATCTCTCAAGAGCGCTACTGATGCCGGACTCGGCATAAATGATCCATCAGTTGTCGTCACACCGAGTCGAACGCCTGTTGTTACTGCGATTGAATCTCATGATGCAATTGGGTTTGTAAATATCAATACCACTGAGAGTGAGTACCCCACAGCTTCGTTTCGATACTTGACCGCGATATCATCCTCAAACAATAGTGCCTATGTTCATACAGATTCAGGACCGGTACTCTGTGTACAATCGGAAGCAGCTAAAAAAGCGATACAGGCAGAATACCGTGCTCTTAGTAAACAAATTGAGTATAGTGATTCGCTGATAGCTTGTGATGAAATATCCGCCGCCAGTGAGCCTGGAGATAATCGTGTCAATTCAGACATCGCAATTCCAATCTATCAGGATTCCAGACCAATTGGTGTCCAGGCAGCGGCTGTTCTCGATTCAGCGCGGACAACAGATGCAGAATGTGCAGACACGCAGACAGTACTTGTTCCATCGACAATTCCACACGACAGCGCTATTCATCTTGAACAAGCTGGGTACACACTTCAGTCTACATCGGCGGTGACAAACGCTCGGGTGAAAAAAGATGCTGCTGAACGTCAGGCGATTAAGATTGTACAATCAGCAGGGCTGGCAGCAATCGCTCGTATTGAGACTCAAATTGCGGATATGACCGTAAGTGATGGGCAACTACTCCTACAGGGAGAACCAACTACTACACGACATCTCGAACAAATTGCAGCCGCTGAGCTTGCCCATCGCGGAGTTGGCAGCGGGGATTGCGTATGTATAATAACGACCGAATCAGCAGTGTCACGCCTCTCGAGGAATATCGGATCGGGCGTATTGTCTTCGACATCGATACAATCTGGCGTCCCAATACAGATTGGTGTTTGTCCACGCGGTCCAAATGGATATCATGGACTTATCTGGCGGACCATCGTCGTTGAGAGTGAGGGAGGATGGGAACGACGAGCGCATATTGCTGTTGAGGCTGCGCTTGAGACAGCAATTGAGACAGTCGAACCAGGAATATCGCCTACAACTGTCTATAATGAGGCTCTCGCAGAGCTTGCAGCCTTTGGATTTAATCCAAGTGCATCTGAGGGATCAGCTAAGAAATCTGAGGGTATTAATATTATGATACACGGAATTGGGTTATCGCAGCGAGAGCGTCCTTATATTGACTCTGAAATGACAATGGACCCTGGGACAGTTGTTTCAATCGCACTAGGAGTATTTAATATAGAATATGGTGGTGTCCGACTCTGCGATGTGGTTACTATCGGTAAGGACGGGGTTTCAGTTGCTGGGAGTCGGGCAACTTCATCGAATGATATGAATCGGTCGCTTACACCTACAGCAAACTCATATTCATCCTGATGATGGATTCGGATTTAATGTCAGACTCAGCGTACTAATAAAGATATTGTGTCACTTATTCGACTTAGATATACATATTGAGTGATATGTCTATGTTTTCAACAGTCATAAGAATCTTATTTTGCTGTTTTACTATATTACCCCGATGCTGTCTCAGTGGTTTTTACTCACGGCTGAGTCAGGTTCATCCGTTGTGTCGGTACCATCCGCAGACTGTTCCTCAGTGGAGGTCCCAACTATCCCGATAAGTCGTTTGCTCATTGCAACAGGGATTTCTTTTGGGGTAATCAGACGTTGTGGAAGAATAATCATCAACGCCGCAATTCCAATGAGCGCACTCCCAAGACCGAACTGACCAGTCGCCAACTGCTCTACGCCAAAGATACCGACTGGGAGGGCAAAGATGAGCGTTCCTGCAATCCCAATCATGTCTAATATACCAAGAGACATTGGAGTCACTAATTCAACTCCACCACGAATTGTGCCGAGTAAGTGTAGTAGCGGTGACTGTGTTCCATCAATATTCACTCATAAGAAATGCATTGAATTAATGATTTGTGTCACAAATTGTCAATTCCCAGCTGAGGTCACATTCAATTATCAAGGGAGTCTCTCAATCTGTATACAAAAGTGGTAATGTGCAATCATCATGAGTTAGCTGACCTCCTTGCACTGCCGATGAAATTAATCGAGATTGTCTGAAGCGTCACAGCGATTGCCGATGGAAGATGTCAATTCAGATAAGGGTTAATTAGTGAATAACTAATGCGCATTGGATGTTGCTCAGATACACACGATAATCTCAAGCTTGCTCAACAGGCTATTGAGACGTTCACGAGTGCTAATGTTGATATGATCGTCCATTGTGGTGGTATCGTCTCGCCGTTCACTGCGTCACTGTTTGATACTGGGATACCTCTGCATGCTGTCCGCGGGAACAATGATGGTGAGTGGGCACTGGCGTCAACGATTGAGGGATTCGAAAACGGGTCTGGAACGTACCACGGAGAAAGTGCTCATCTATCACTTGAAAATCATGCAAACGAATCCTCAGATTCAACGGTTGATATCGCCGTGTATCATGGGACCAGTGAGCGTCTTGTTGATGCGCTGCTTGGATGTGGACAATATGATTACGTCCTTCGCGGACACACATGAACAAACAGTCGAACTGTCTGATGGCTCGTCCATGTTAATCCAGGTGGACTCCCGATTTCAGGCGCTGATGATACAAATCATGCAGTATCAACAGATGCAGTGACGGTTCATGCGATCAGTGCTAATGATAATTAGGACAACATTTTCAATAGTTGCATTATGATAACAATTGAACAGATTTGAGGTATATTTACAGATTTCTCACCCTGTGAGCGAATAGTAATCAGTCATCTGCAGCCTCAACTCCAGAGTGATCAGTATCAACGACTCCTACTGGTGACCCGGTAATCCCAACGCCAAGTGTTCGGTTTGTTAATTCAATACTTTCAGCGGCTGTTGCTGATTCGGTCATTGCTCGAATCGCATCAATATTCTCTGGAATAACATCTGATTCCTGATGGATTGCTTGGAAGAAATACAAGTCACGACCTGAGATAGCAATTGATTCACCCCAAACGCAGTTTTCCCAGATGTCTCCCCGTGGACGCCCAGCGTCGTGTGCAAAATCCTTGAGTTTTCCAGCGCCGTCAATCCCCATTCCCTCACTAATAACATAGATTCGAGATTCTTCTTCAAGCAACTGTCGAACGTGTGCTACAGTTACATCAGACTTGAGCGTTACATTGAGTGCATGCACGTGCATCAGTGTTGCTGGAACTTTTAATCCAAGCGTATCAATTGCAAGATCAGGAAAAATCGTCTTAACATCCGGACCATGATGTGAGGGAATTGAGATTGGATTTGGCAGAATGTCATTAATCGGACCACGGGAATTTTGACTGGGATCACCACCACGTCGAACGAGTGTCGTTCGAACCTGTTCGATCCCATAAGCTTCCTGAAGTGGAGCAATAACCCGTGATAATCCAGTAGTGTTACATGAAACAACTCGAACGCTATCAGTCCCACAGGCAGCAGCATAATTCGCCCGAGCGTTGAAGCTCACCTCAGCAATCGTTGCATCTTCACCACCCTGAAAAATGGCGGGGGTGTCGTATGATTCATACAGTGATTTATTCTCCGCACCAATTCCAGATGGTGTACAGTCAATCATGATATCAGCAGCCGCAACCAATTCATCAACCGCACCGGCAAGTTCAACGCCAGCATCCCCAAATAATGGAGCGCGGTCTGGGATTGCAGCATACATCTCATAACCGCGTTGATCAGCGGTGTGGGCCTCAAAATTCGGCTTTGTCTTTGCGACGCCGACGACTTCCATATCGGGTTGCAACGCAACAGCGTCGGCGACACGTTTGCCGATTGTCCCATAGCCGTTGACACCCACTCGTATCATTATTGGACAATCAAGTGAGCACGTCTATAATTATTTCGAAGATATTAAAGAGAAATTAACTACCGGACGAGTACTGTGTTATATCTGGATGATAGCCGCAGTGACCCGAATCCATAACACGACAGCGCTCTGATTATATGATATGCATCAGTCTAAATCCAAACTTGCTGCTGCGGCGACAACGGCCGTTGAGAAGTGTGCATCGCTCCAGCCTACAGAGTCATGTGTGATTATTACAGATCACAATCGCCGTCCAATCGCCGAGGCGCTCTTTGATGCAGCGCAGACAATCAGTGATACAGTCTCATTAATTCAGTACCCGCCAGGATCACAGCATGGTGAAGAGCCACCAACGTTTGTTGCAACAGCAATGAAAAATGCGGATGTGTTTTTTGCACCAACAACAAAGAGCATCAGCCACACTCGGGCACGAGGAGAAGCCTGCGATGCAGGGGCAAGAGGGGCAACGCTTCCTGGCATCACACAAGATGTCTTTATGACAGGATTAGACGCCGACTATCAAACAATTAGTGACCATAGTCGTAATATCTATGACCAGGTTGCAGACGCAAATGAGATACGCATCACCTCACCTGCAGGAACAGATCTCAAAGTGACTCCCGGTGAGCGAGAGTGGTATCAGGACACAGGATCCATTGATACTGCTGGGTCATTCTCAAATCTTCCTGCTGGAGAGGTATTCACCGCACCAGTAACAGCAACAGGTACGTATGTTGTCGACGGCACAATGCGACCACATGGTCGAGTTGACCCGGACGACCTGCTTGAATTTGAAGTGGAAGATGGGACCGTCAGCAGAATAAGCGATGATGCGATTCGCAATCAAATTGAGACTGCAGCAGAGACCGCCGGTGATGCTGCATACAATCTTGCTGAATTGGGGATTGGAACAAATGTTGGTGTGAGCACACTCGGTGGATCGGTTCTTCTTGATGAGAAGGCTGCAGGAACGGTTCATGTTGCGATTGGTGATAATCTTGGTATTGGTGGTGAGACTGATGCACCATTACATCTTGATGGAATTATTCAGGACCCAACCGTTTATGTCGATGGTGAAAAGGTATCACTTCCTTCCTGAGACCGTATAAAATTCATATTTGTTGATAATTAATCATCTATCGTTCAAATCAATATCTCTACATGCTCTTTGGTTATTCCTCTAATTGAACGGTTCAACTCTGTACTGTGTCAACGGGTCATCAATCCACCTACCAGCGAACCCTAAGTTATCTTTTCAGACATCTGATTGCATCGCCCCTACTTCGATTGTCGTGGTTTTTTACTCGAAGCCTCTGTTGGCTCCACAAATAAAAGAAGAGTGAGCTAGGTTCACAAAGTCAATCTGCTGAAAAGGCGGATTTTTACCCATCCATAGAATATCTATGAATATGAGTATGTCACAAAACCGACGTGGTGTTGGATGCCCCTCTTGTTCGCCTTCAGAGCCGACCGTACATGAGGTGCTAAGCAAGGGTGGAGGACGACATACCGTCCGCTGCACCGCATGTGGTCATGTACATAAAGTTTCAGCTGAAACGCAACAGGAGATTGAACGCGATGTTATTATTTCACAGGATGGAGATTCCTTTGCAACGACGACAGAGGTATCGCCTGAGGAGCAGATTGCCGTTGGTGATGAATTCATCGTTGATAGTGATGCTGCGATCATGTTAGTTCGAGTCACTGGTATTGAAGTTGGTCCTGAACAACGGGCAGAGGAGGCATCTGTTGGAGATATTAGAACAATCTGGACTCGTGCAATCGATAATGTCGCCGTGAGTGCAACTGTTAATCCGAAAGAAGGAACGGGAGCGCGTGAATCGACACGGAGTTTTGAGATTCAATTGCCGGGAGATCATGAGTTCACAGTCGGTGAGACAGTGTCATTCGGTGATGAGGAGTTTTTAATCAAGGCAATCCAAGTTCGAAGGGACGCGCCAGAATATAGACATGGGAAGCTTGAGCATGATGGTGACATGGTGTACGCAAGAGATATCAAACGAGTCTATGGAACTGACCAGACAACGTCTGCATGGTCAGCGTGGTGAGTGTAACATCACCTGTCGCTTGTCGCTTGTCGCCTGTCACCAGACGCCAGAGCGTATAGTTGATTAGGACGCATCCGTCATTATACCCATATGGACCCCGCGGTACTCCGTGAAGATATGGTCAACAGCGTTGAAACACAGCTTGATGTCAGCGTCGCTGCGCCTGTTTCTCATGCAATGCGCACTGTTCCGCGGGAACCATTTGTTGAAGATGCGCCCTATCAGAATAGTTCCTCTGAGCATATCGGAACGACAATTCTCGCCCCAAGCGTCGTTGCACGATTGCTTACTGCACTGCACATCTCAACAGAACCAGATATCAATGTCCAGTTGAATTCACCTGAGTCCACGGAAAATCCTGAGAGTGCAGACAAGAGTATAGCCAAGGGTGAGAGTACACATGAAACAGCCTCAGATGATGTGCTTGTTGTTGGTGCTGGTGTTGGATATACTGCAGCAGTGCTCGCTGAGCTTACCGATGAGCGGCATGTTCACGCAATCGATATTAATCGCCAAGTTGTCCATACAGCACGGTCAAATCTTGAAGTAGCTGGATATGAGGGTGTTCTTGTTGATACGCGCGATGGTGCACATGGATTACCTGAGTATGCGCCATTTAACCGAATTCTCGTTGAAGCCGCATCGCTCGAACCACCGAAAGCACTTCTCAATCAACTCACAGCCAATGGGCGATTGGTCATTCCATTGGGAGGACCATCGCAAACAATTGCAACTGTTGATGCACAGGGGAACATACTTACTGAACAGGGTGCAGTCGCACTAGATCCACTGTTGGTTGAAGGTGAAAGCGGTGATGGTCCAGCGCGGAACCGAACGGTCCGTGAAGACGCTGAATTCGATGAGAGTGGATATTTTGCACCAACTGGGTGGGAGCAGGAGTGGATTGATTGGGATAAAAACCAACATTAAATTCCTATCAGGGGCAGTAGACTGTCCTAAATCTACAGAAATGATACTCTTGATATCATATATACTCCACGTTTGATGAATCGCATTTCTCTTAGATATCTCTAAGACACCATATATTAGTATAAATATCGATACAACGAGTGTCAGCGAAGATTACGCATCAAAATTTGTTATATAGTCGTCTTCAGCCCGCTTCCAGTGAGTGGAACCACAACATCATCATGAGCTGCAATTATCTCCCGATCCCGATAGATGTCAAGTGCAGCCGGGGCAATTGCACAGGTGGGCTCAGTATAGAATCCCCGGGCGTGAAGTGCATCGACTGTCGTATCAACAACATCAGCGGAAAGTGCAATTGCATCACCATCAGTGGAATTAATAGCTGTAAGGATCTGCTTACGGCGGACAGGTTCCGCAATCTGGATTCCATCAACACGGTTATTCACTTTTGTCGGCGCTGTTGAAATGTCATGAAGCTCACGTGCGATTGGTGCATGTCCAGTCGCCTGTGCACAAGGAGTCGCGGGAGTGAGTCAATCCATCCCGCGTTCAACAGATCAACAAAGCCACGATATGCGTCAAGGAATAATGTACCGTGACCAAGTGGCATTACAACGACGTCTGGTGCACTCCATCCACGCTGTGCACATACTTCAGCAAATGTTGCTGTCTCCGCAAAGAAGGCGGGATTCCATGCATGTGAGGCATACCACGCCTCATCGGACTTCACGGTTTCAATACACGCTTTTGTGACTTGCTCACGAGATCCTTCGATACTAATCGGCGTTGCCCCAGTGCGTTCAATTGCCCGTCGTTTTGCTGGCTTGATTGACGCTGGAATATATATTTCACTCCGATGTCGGGCGGTTGCGTTGGCAAGGTCGTGGTGAGTTTCGGTCGGTGTCGTACAATCAGTCTAGTCGCTTCAACGTGGATCACAACACGGGCGATGAGGGATTCGTGCGACTCCGACTCGAAAAAATCGGCTGGTTCAAAATACGTGCAAATCGTGACGTACCACCAGCGGGCGATATTGATGAGGGAATCCTCAAGAAAGAGCCGACCGGTGAGTGGTACGTCTCACTCGTCACCACTGTCGAAGACACACCTGAGAAACCGCCACTCACCGAGATTGACCCAGACGACTGTATTGGTGTTGACCTCGGTATCACGAGCTACATCTACACCTCTGAAAACCTGTCCGTGGGTACACTTGACCTGTCGGATGAGTACGACCGTTACGCCCGCGAGCAACGGAAACTCTCACGAAAAGAACACGGCTCGAGTAACTGGGAGAAGCAACACCGAAAGGTCGCTCAAGCGAAACGAGCAATTAAGCGGAAGATGCGTAACTACCAGCACAAACTCACGACGTGGCTGGTGCAAGAGTACGACGTTGTGGCTGTCGAAGACCTAGACGTAGACGTGAAGCCAATGCTGGAAACGAGCCAGAACGCGAAAAACAAGCAAGATGCCGCGTGGTCACGATTTATCGAGTTGCTGGAGTACAAGGCTGACCTACATGGCACCCATGTTGAGAAGGTGAAACCGGAAGGGACGACCAAAGAGTGTGCTGTGTGTAGTGTTGAGACGGAAAAACCGATTTGGGTGCGAGAGCACTCCTGTCCTGCGTGCGGTCATACTGAAGACCGTGAGTTGAACGCAGCGAAGAATATTCTTAATCGTGGTTTGAAGCAGTTAGGGGCGGGACGCTCCGAATTAACGTCGTCCGAGATACGAAGTCTCTCGTGATCACGAAAATCTTCGATTTTCGAACGACCTGTGCAGACTGCGCTCCCTACGTTCACACCTCAGCGAGAGCGTGTGGATGCAAAGTGCGTTCACCAGACTCCGTCTGGTGGGCTGTCAGACGCAGTCTGACAACGTCGTTGAGGCAGGAAGCCCCGGGGCTTGACCTTAGAGTGGGTTCACAAGTGGGGTTAATCCCTCACCAAGGGAGACCGTAGGCTCAACCGGAAGCAGGTCTGTGAATGCCCAAAGTCCATCGGTGGTATCTCTCCATGTCGGTGACGCAGGTGGTTCGCCGTCTGGAGTCTGTGAAACGGCGAAATCCAAGGGCGAACCACAATGACACCGCCATACCCACCTATCGTTATATTGTTGACCACATACATGACAGCATAATTGAAGTGATGTCGGTAATGCTGACATTATTTTCTCAATATGAATCAACGCTCGTTCCGACGGAGCAGACATACTCTCCGGTCGCGACCTGTGGAAGTCGTCGTGATCGCCAAAATACACCGTCGTTATCAGCAGTAATACGCGCTTTCAGTTCACCAAAGATGTCTGTTACTTCAAAGAGTACGTCACCGGTTTTAATCCGCTCGCCAAGTTCAGCTTCGAATTGAATCAATCCACCGGCTGGTGACCCATATTGATCAAAACCTCGTGCACGGGTTTGACGAGATTTTGATACTGTTCCATCGAGAAATCCGTATTCACGAAGGACATTGAACACTCCCCGAACACCAATGTCAATACTCTCACCATCCCAACCAATACATCCACCGAGTTCAGGATCAACCGTTGGAATACCCTCATCAGGGGCGACACGGGCGAGTTGACCGTTTGGACCCTTCTGGTCAAACACATAGCCGCATCCAAATGTTTTTGCAAGCCCAAGACATTCATCGTGGAGTCGATGCCGGCGACCACACCGAACACGCACTTCGTCAATCATTTGTGAGGTTGACCCCTGATGAAGATCTAAGATAAGATCCGCCCGCTTCGCGGCTGCGAATGTAACCGCAGCAATCCGCTCTGATGATGTTCCAGATTCATTACCAGGATACGCTCGATTCATTTTCGTGTCGTCAATTGGATTTCGATGTTCTGCAATCTGAAATCCATGATAATTCACAATACCAACAGCAAGCACAGTCCCAGAGAGAACAGCCGGATCAACTTGAGGAATCACACGGTTTAATACACCAATCCCATTCAATTCATCACCATCAGAAGCAGCCTGTACATAGAGGGTTTGTCCATCAGAAGCTCCTTCAACAACTGCGCAGGGGAGCCCAACAGTTGTCCCATCACGTGTCTCCCCAATCTCAAGTCGGCCCGTATCAATTTCACCCGGGGCCGCACTCGCCGTACCGAGTGTGGTCATTAATGAATAGTCAGTGGCAGTTCCCTTTATGGATTCGGTGTCAGATTCCTTCACGATGAATATTCCACCGTATACTATCGATTTAATTTAGTGGGTGCGCATCCTACGTGGGATGATACCGACATTGATAATCTTTCGAATATAATGAGCAACGAGATACCCGATCGTCCAGAACAATCAGGGCTGATTACTGCGCTGAAAGTGCCTCGAAATGCAATTATCGGTGTTGCTGTTGGCATTGTGCTGGCAATAATTGTTTATGTTGCCCGTATATTCGAAATCCTTGGTCCATTTGCAGGAACTCGACAGTATCCAGTCGTTGGACCGGAGGGTTGGTTTATTGTGCTTGCATTTGTCCTTGCAACATCAACAGCACTGCTTGTAACAACGATACTCACAGTTGTGAGCGCAGTCCGGTTGATTCGGGAATTATAGAATGTTGAAAATTAGAAGCACAGATATTACACCTCGAATGACTGTGGATCGTCGACTGCATCACCAAGCAGCTGTGCACCAGCGCGCGTCCCCTTCGCGATGATGGTATCACCCGCACGGAGTTCGGTCTTTGGTCCTGGCTGTACAACCCATCCATCATCATCGTTACCACGTCGAACGGCAATCACGCGCATGCCAGTTTCGGTCTTAACCTGTTCTGCCCCAAGAGTTCGACCAGATAATTGACTTTCAACGCCAACTGACAGTCGGACGATGACTTCATCAGATTCCTCAACCGCTGCGGCGACAACTGGATGTGCATCAATTCCCCGAAGTACACCCTCGCTGATTTCTAATGCAGCATCAGAGATAACTTCAGTCGCTGAAGCAATATGAACAAGCCCTCGAAGACGAACCGGATCCGCTAGTCTGGTAGCCGCACGCAGCGTCCATGCCTCAAACCGTGATTTGAGTGCATCAACCTCTGCTTCTAATTCTTTTACTTCCTCTGCGACTCCTGTGCTCTCAAATAATACTGCTCCATACGCTAGATCGACAGCAAGTTCACTCATATCCTTCATAAGTGTTATTGAATTGACAGCACGCTCAAGATCATCGATCGGTTCCTTCGTGACAACAGGCGGCTCATATGATTCCCCTGTGGCAGCCGCATATACCGTTGCAACTCCATCTTGTGGTCCACGAAGAAGAACCGAATCGCCCTCATAAAGATGTGTATCAGCTCCAGGGTTTATCAACCACTGCTGTTTTCCAGTGACCGCATTACGACGGATTGCAATCACCCGAACACCGGATTCTGTCTCCATGTTTATTTCGGCGAGAGTATGATCAGCGTACCGTGAACCAGACTCAACTGTCGCTCGAATTAATACTTCGACAGCACCTGGAAGAGAGCCACGAATAGCATTTGGAAGACCGATGTCCTCAACAACGACCTTCGCAATATCACCAGCAGCATTTGAGATCTTCTCTGCAGCCGCCATCACGCCAAGAACAGGAGCGAGTTGTTCTGCATCCTCTGGACGACGTGCCGCCATCAGGAGACTCATTCGTCCCTGTAATTGAAGTCGGTCCATCCGTGCTTCAAGATCGAGAACCTCATCAGCGATTTCGTCACTCTCATGAAGAACAGCGGAGTACGAGAGATCGATAAGTAATTCAGCGGTATCTTTCATCTCCGCAAGAATAGTCTTGACATTAACCGGTTCGTACTCCACATCACGATCCATATGGATTCATTGGTGGTGCGATGATAAAAATAGTTGATGAGTTGTTATACTATTGAAATGTGTATCGAGTGAAATGAGAATATATCTCTAGTTGCGGAATGAATCCAGCGATGAGTTCGCTCACTCACGCTCGAATCATTGTCTGGATACTGTATGCTCATGAACTAGCTTACTTTACCATACCCAGTCATTCACGTGACTTTATTGCAGATTGGGCTTACAAGGAAGTTTCCTATAAGATCTGCCCATATTCAAGCTTAGATGTGTATCAGCCAGTCCTCGTATATACTCAAAGTCGGTGTGATGTACACTATGGTCATGTCAATAACATATTCACGTCTGGATCCTAGGACACTCGATCTGTGCTATCTGTTGGCTTATTGATGGGACAGGCGCTAAAACCCCGTGTGCTTTAGCGCTGTCTCTTACCCACAACTCGAGTCAGGATTTTAGTGGAACGGGATCGGCGAGCACGACTGAAATCCTCGGTATCTACAGTTTCAACATCTCTTTGGAATAATTGTAATGGAGTTGATTACCGGCGTTCTGTCACCCCCAAGCCGATATCACTGTCTGAATCGCCTCTCGCCTCGATTTTTTGCGTTCAAAATACCTCTGAGAGTGTCTGAAACGTCCGGTTACGACTCCACAAACTTATGAATAAGAGACAGCCGCTTACGGCGGGGAGGATGTCACAATTATATTCTGTGTCATTGAGATTGATACATTACATTCGCCATATTTACGCTATGCGCATCGCGTCACAGTCCTAATATACGCATAGACTTCGTTCAATACGCTGAGTGTCGTCTCTGCTCAGAGGAATAACTGTCTGCAATATGCTTTGGTCGGATATTTGGTGATTGTATCTGGCTCAAACGGTCCGTAAACGATAACGCTTTTCTCAGACGGATAAAAATCGAATGGTATGTCAGACGAGGTTAAACGTGGGCTGGAAGATGTTCTCGTTGCTGAGTCGGAACTCAGCTGTATTGACGGTGATGCTGGAGAACTCGTCTATCGAGGATATAGCATCGAAGACCTCGCTCAAAAAGCGTCATATGAGGAAGTCGTCTATCTGCTATGGCATGGTCGACTTCCGACTGGTGATGAACTTCAGTCATTTACTGATGCAATGATTGAGGAGCGAACAATCAATACGGGTGTATATGAGCAAATTGAGCGGTTGGCTGCTGCTGATGAATCCCCAATGGCTGCGCTACGAACAATCGTTTCGACACTTTCAGCATATGACCCTGATGCTGATGCTGAAGTGACAGATCACGAGGCAAATGCGCGAAAAGCGCGACGGATTGCCGCTAAACTCCCAACAGCCCTTGCAGCACTTCAGCGGTGTCGAGAGGGTAATGACCCGGTCACACCACGACCTGATTTAGACCATGCCGCAAACTTCTTATACATGCTGAATGGGTCCGAACCTGACCCAGTACTTGCAGAAACGTTCGATATGGCACTTGTTTTACATGCGGACCATGGACTCAATGCCTCCACATTTTCGGCGAAAGTGACAGCCTCGACGTTATCCGATCTGCATTGCGCAATCACTACTGCGGTTGGAACTCTCTCGGGATCATTACACGGTGGTGCAAATGCAAATGTGATGCGGATGCTCAAAGAGGTTCATGCTAGCGATGCTGACGCAGTAACGTGGATTGAAGACGCACTTGAATCTGGAAGACGGGTTCCAGGCTTTGGTCACCGAGTGTATAATGTTAAAGATCCACGTGCGAGAATTCTTGGTGAGCGCTCAAAAGAACTTGCAGAGGCTGCTGGTGAAATGTGTTGGTATAATTATTCAATTACGATTGAGGAATACATTGACGATCATAAAGGACTTGCCCCGAATGTAGACTTTTACTCTGCATCAACATATTATCAAATGGGAATTCCCATCGATATCTATACGCCAATTTTTGCAATGGCACGGACTGCTGGGTGGATTGCACACACGTTCGAACAATATGATGAAAATCGACTGATTCGACCTCGAGCCCGATATGTTGGCAATGAAGATGAAATGTTCAAATCTGTCGAAGAACGTTGATTCATATACACTCGAATAAGGCGGAGTGAAACTATTGTATAAATAATCCTCTGTCTGTTGATTTTTACTTTCACTCCACATGGCGGATATTTATGTATCTGCGGATTATGATTACACTTGCACGTCACATGCGTGCATTCCCCCTTTCCCCCACTTTTGATATATGATATATGTATGAGTGGTAGCATGTCTTCTCAAGATGGATAGATTCCATCATTGCATAGCTATATTATTAATAGCGACAGTATTAGGCAGCGCTGTACCATCGCATATATTTGAATGCTCGAAGTTGCTGATATCGAAGCCGCGCGCGACCGGATCATGTCGGTTGTGAGACGCACTCCAATGCAGCGCTCACCGACATTTAGTTCCATGACAGGTGCTGATATCCATCTAAAGCTTGAGAATACACAGCGAACTGGTGCGTTTAAAATTCGAGGTGCGACAAATCGTATTGCAAAGCTTTCAGCCGATGAACAAGCTGCTGGCGTCGTCACAGCAAGTGCTGGGAATCATGCACAAGGGGTCGCACTGGCAGCATCACGCGCCGGTGTTGATGCAACGATTGTTATGCCTGAGCAAGCACCTGTTTCAAAAATTGAAGCCACAGAGCGGTATGGTGGTGATACTGTACTTCAAGGGACAGATTATGATGAAGCACAGGCGTATGCACATCAACTCGCTGAGGAATCTAGACAGACGTATGTGCATGCATTCGATGATAAAGCTGTTATGGCAGGACAAGGCACAATTGGACTTGAGATCATCGAGGACTGTCCTGATGTTGAGACTGTTGTAGTGCCTATTGGTGGCGGTGGACTGATTGCTGGTATTGCAACAGCTGTGACCGCGCATAATCCAGATATCCGAGTTATTGGTGTGCAAGCGGAGGGCGCTGCATCTGCTCGGAAATCACTCGCGAGCGGCTCAATTCACAAACTTGAGACAGTAAATACAATTGCAGATGGAATCGCAACACGTCGAATTGGTGATCGTCCATTTGCAGTGATTGATGACCGTGTTGATGATGTTGTGACGGTAACTGATGATGAGATTGCTGTCGCGGTAACGTATATTCTTGAGCGTTCAAAAACGCTCGTTGAGGGAGCTGGCGCTGTTGCAATGGCTGCTGTCCTTGCTGATGCATTTGATTATAGCAATAACGAAACAATTGTTCCAGCATTATGTGGTGGCAATATCGATATGAATCGACTAACCACTGTTCTTATCCGTGGTCTTGTTGAGACTGGACGGTATCTGCGTATCAGGACAGTACTTGAAGACTATCCGGGAGCGCTTGAGGAACTCGTTGCAATCCTCGCTGATTACCAAGCGAACATATATGCCATTCAACACGATAGGACATCTCGAACTGTTGAAATGAACGAGGCAGATGTAGAGATAGATCTTGAAACGCGTGGACACGACCATATCGACACGATATTATCTGCGCTTCGGGAGTCCGGATATACGGTTGAGGTACTCGTATAGCACAGTATCAATGTGGTTTCTTTTTGATTCATCATCATCATAGCATGCAACATGTAGCAAACGATATATTAGAGTAGATAGCTTCAGATAATTTTTCTATGTCGTGTTTGGAGACAGATCAATCATATCTAATACTCTTTGCATTATATTCACATGCTGTGAGTAACAGGGTTTGCTGCTGATTCAGTAATGAAACGGATTATATCTGCACTCCTCTGGGGTCTCCTTGGCATTCTGTTATTTGGTGTATTAATCCAAGCGTATTACTTACTTATCGGACCGGTAAATATCGGTCTCTGGATACTTGTAGCCATTGCAGTGATGATTGGTATCATAGTGGCGAGCACTGCATATATATTCGAGGTCCGGCTATTATCGAACAGAAGATTTTAATCAGCATGATATACTATATTTAAATAGAGCCGGAATGGCCGAGTGGTAAGGCGCACGCCTGGAAAGCGTGTTCCCTCTGGGATCCAGGGTTCAAATCCCTGTTCCGGCGTTTTCTTGTTATTGCTTGGCGAATTTTGTGGATTGAGTGCGCCCAGTCTCAACCTCTAATATTATGGCTTGTTGTGGTTATAACGATGAGTATGACACTAGTATATGTACATGATGTAGTAACAACACATTCGAGTATCGAGAGAGTAGAGTACTTTATGTAAGGCGATCAATAAATGTCACTGAAACGACTTATCAGCGCTACTATTGATAGAGATCACATTAAATCGGTGCTTCTGTTAACACTCATCGTTTTATGCTTGACTGTCGGATTCATCGGCTCGACAACAGCTGTGACAGGAATCGAGCTCACACAGGCAAATGTCGAAATTGAGAGAATCAACGAAAATCAGAGTGCACAAACAGTGACAGTTGGATCTGACTTTACTGTTAGTGGAGTGACAAATCGAGATCCAGATAATGCTGTGATTATCGTTGAATTACGTCGTGATGGCGGTGATATTGTCACGGTCGCGAGTGACGAGCAGTGGGGTGAATCCGGTGAATGGCGCGTGACGATTGAGTTGGGTGACATCGAACCCGGCTCGTATACAATTGAAGCATCGACCGGTGATGAAACAGATATCAAAGCAGTAAATATCGTTGCGTCGACGCCTACTCCGACGGCTACGCCAGATATGACACCAACAGCAACACCGACGGCAACATCAACGTCAACATCAACACCAACGCCGACCCCAACACAAACCCCAACAAGATCAACCATCACAGCGGCACCATCACCCACACAGACAACAGAAACACCTGGATTCACTGCTATCACTGCGATTGCAGCGGTGGGAATTATCCTTATTGCCGCCAGCTTTCGATTGCATAGGCGATGACTCAGACAACTGACTGAAAGGAATAGACAACTGTATTATATTCATCCTCGGGATAAAGTATACTGACGTTCTCTGCAGACGCTAAAAGACGGTATAGTATTTTGTATTCGTAGAACATCACAATTTGATATGTCATTTGTTATTGTCGGGTATGGGCGCGTCGGCGCACGGACTGCACAGATTCTTGAGACAGACGGATACAATGTCGTTGTTGTTGACAATGACCCAGATAAAATTACACATGCTGATAACGCCGGGTTTGATGTCATCGAAGGGGACGGAAGTGATGCTTCAGTGTTGAAACAAGCGGGTATCGATGAAGCCGTTGCACTTGGAGGACTCACCGACGACCCAACGGTTAATTTTGCTGCCTGTTTGACCGGAAAGCAGCATGGTTGTCGGGTCGTGATGCGTATTAGCGAGGATATCAATTCAAATGTATATGAACAATATGAATCTGATGTTGATGACGTAATCGACCCAGAGCGGCTAGGAGCTGCGGGCGCTAAAACCGCACTTCTCGGTGGTAACTTCAACGTGCTTGATGAGCTTACTGAGGGGCTGAGTTTAACAAGTCTTTCAGTCCCGGTTGATGCTCCGATCATTGATCAAACGGTGAATGAGATTGAACTGGGCGATCATGGACGTATATACGCACATGGTCGGGCAAACGAGCCGATGACGATTCCATTACCAGCCACAATAATCAAAAGTGGTGATAGACTCGCACTCGTCGTTGAGCAAAATAACCTTATAGAAGTCCGACGGACACTCATGGGTGATAATTGACTGGTTCTACATCTTGATGTCATCCACACACTAAATTCATGCCCGCCGTGACTGTTTTGGGCGAGACAGAGCTGCCGACCCTCACGGACACAGCAAGTATTCGGGTGTGAATTCCAGTCGATCCCTTCAGGGGGAGATCGAGGAGAATTAAATTCGCCTGCGGGTTCGGTGCGGTGCAGTACAGACTCAAAATGGTAAATCCTCGGGAGCTTGTCCCCGAGGTAATTCAGTTTGCAGGTGGTATATGATCATACGGTCAATCGGTTATCAGGTATTTCACACTGATCTGCATCACCGCGCCCCAGTATGGTCGTTATGCTTCTATCCATGTAGGGGTTAGATGGTTGTATGAATACAGACTCGTGGAGCACGCTTCTCAAGCGGGCAGCTGATTTAATGAATGAACACGGTGATATTGGTCGGACACAAATCAAACAACTGCTTGACGACCGGCGAACAGATAGGTTAGAGTCCTCTGAAAACAGCGAGTATCAGACAGACACTGAACGTCAGACGGGAGATAATAAACCGCCAACGCCGCCCGAGTCAGCATCCATATCTGCACAGGAACCGCAGACAGAGTCTGAGCTGAGTATTACTGAACCGGCTACGGATCCAATGCCGACATCTGTTGTGGTTGATGCGGATGTTTTCGTCGCTGATTTTCTCTGTGGGAGCGATACTGATGCTCGACAAGCAATTGAAATTCTCTGGACGCATTCATGGATGACGCTCTTTGCGAGCAACACATTACTCACCGATGCACAAGCGCTCATCGCAACATTAGCCACAGATCAACTCGCTCGTGAATGGCGAGCGCATATGACAGATTGGTGCTCGATTGTAACACATCCACCTGATGATCATCCGGCACTAGCAACAGCATACCGAGGTGGTGCTATGCATATTCTTTCATTCAATGACCAACTGCGGTCAGTCCAAGCGGGTGCATCGCTTCGTGGGCAGTTCCCGGTCAGCGTTCGTGACCCAGCGGCATATACAGCGGTATTTTCACCTGACCGATTGTATAATGCCACCGTCAGTGATACTGATACTGATACTTACCCCGGTCCTGATCGGGGTTCGCGAATGCAATGATTGCATAATCGCGGCTTGGGCATAATAAGGATGATATAAAGTTACGAGATAGTGTTGACGCTCAGAGTGGTAGGAGATGTCAACGCGCTTGGAACCATTCAGCAAATGCTGTCAACGCGCGACCACGATGTGAAATTTCGTTTTTCTCAGCAGCATCACGCTCAGCAAGTGTCATGCCATCATATTCGAAAATCGGGTCATATCCAAAACCACCGTTACCCCGGGGGGGAACAATACGACCGCTTACTTCTCCAGTGAATAGTTTCACTGGAGGTGTCTCTGTATCTGTATTTGTGTTTAGGTACTCATCATCTGATGGCTCAATTGCCTCTCCATCACAGTATGCAAGGACACATCGAAAAGTAGCATCTCTTGATATCTCAGATTCACTTTCAACGACGCGCTGTACAGTCTTTACACCAAGTGTATTCTCGACAAAGGCAGAGTATGGACCGGGAAACCCATCAAAATCATCGATAAACAACCCAGCATCATCAACGAGCACTGGCGAATCGGTATAATGATATGCTTCATGAGCTCCGGTTGCTGCAATTGGACGGAGGGATGTCGCCTGAATCTCGGTATAATCATAGGACAACGATTTAATTGCGTCTGGGTCAAGATATTGTCGAGCTTCGCGGACTTTCCCACTATTTGTCGTAACGTATCGGAGTATGTCAGCACTCACGAATAGTGCCACCGTGTGTTGATTCGTAACTGCTGTGATTTCACTCGGTATACTGTTGGCATGAACTTCCATATTGACTGTATCAATAAGCGTCGGAATACGCGCGGATCAGTCAACAATAACCTCAACAGGGCTATCATCTTCAGATTCACTGTTACCTCGTTCTTCTTGAAAGAGCAGTAGCCCAACAACAAGAAGTGCAACCCATGACCGCCAGTTTGCAAGGTTGAGTGTATACCCGATTCCAAACGGTTTTTTGACGATCATCCCCGAATCGGGTTGCCAGCGAGCGGCTATTAGTCGCCCGAGCGATGGTCGTTCGAAATTATACGGGACGCCGAATATATCTCCCTGTTTCGTTTCTTCGTCCATATGTATAGCTACGCTAGTCGGTCATAAATTGTTTTTCTATCAGCTAGCGAAACTGCAATCCAATCTATAATCATCATTATGATTCTCTTCGCCCTCATTTGCAGCATGAGCGTGTATTATACCATCGATACTGTCGGTATTAATGGATGAATTATATGCTGAGCAGGCGCAATACCACGGCCTTTAGTACTCCATGAAACATTTTGAACCATCGGTCCGACGCAACAGTATCAGCAGCTACTCTATGACAAGATTTTGAATTGAATTCCTCAATAAGTTTTCAGGAGCACCACAGGCCGTGGATACGCGCCGTCACGCCCCACAAAATCCTACTGTTGTCGCTCGATTCAAATTTCAAAATACATACATTTAAATGACAGGTGATCACACAATAAAAGAGGAATCGGTTGGAAACAGAGCGATTCCCGCCAGTCCTACGATGGCGGCCTGTCCGCCCCAAGCAATCAGGCAATCATCGGAATCAGTCTGGTGAACGGTCGGTTCCGATAATGAACCGATGCAGATGCAGATGCTGTGCCCGACTGCTTGGAAGCAACATTGAAAGTAACTCCGAGTTTGCTAACGCCTGCCGGCGTCCCTGCGGCAAAAACAACGCTTGCGCTTGGACGCCGTACATGGTCGAGAATAGGAGTAGGAGTACCGGCGGCTTGGCACCGCCAGCAGTCCCACCCGCCCCCGCCCCCGCCCCCGCCTCAGACCGCGAACAACCCTTCAGATTCGCACTGGCTGGTTGTTCGGTGGGGGTGGGAGTGTGAAACCTGAAACTCCCACCGCTCGGGATTCCTCCGCGTGAACCCGGAGGAGGATGTCAATGATAGCGTCCACGTGACTCGATATCACGAAGTCGTGATTGAACAGTCGATATTCCTGTTTCAGCGTATCCGGATTCAAATGCAGTGATAAGCGGGGCAGGATCTGATGCAGTTCCAGTTACGCTCTGTATGAAGACGTGAAGATCCATTGCATGGTCCTCAACATGATCAGTGTGATATCCTAACCCAAAATCAATAAGATAATTTTGTGCTGAGTCAACACGAACATTCCGTGTTGTTGGATCACCATGGACGAAACCCGCATTATGTATCCGCCCGAGATGTTGCCCTACCGCATGGCACCGACTCACAGTGAGGTCTGCTGCGAGATCAGTCTCACCGACATATTCAAACACTAACGTTCCTGTCTCGGGGTCAGCATCGAATATAAGAGGCGTTGGAACGCCAAGACGCCGTGCAGCACTTGTCAGTCGTGCTTCCGCCCGTGTCCGTTCAGCACGCAGTCGTGTGTCAAGTTTAGGATGCCGATATGACTTTTCAACACGGCGTTTTACGACGTGATCATTGATACGTCTCACTATCGCCTCTGCCCCTCGTACTGGCGTTTTATCGAGTGTTGCCGGGGTACGGGTCACTGATGTTTCATCATCACGCCACATAACAGTAACCGCATCCGGGCGGAAGGTCGGATCAACAGCAGAATCGTTGACTGAAATTGTCTGTCCAGCCTCATACATCGCTGCACCCAATACAGCAATCATGCCTGCGTTATCCCGAAGAAATCGTGATTCAGGCGCATAAAATGAGGCACCACGAGCAGTACACATTGTTGAGAGCATCTCGCGAAGACGATCGTTCTGTCCGACTCCCCCACCAAGTACAAGTTCATTACTCCCAGTTAAGGAGAGTGCCCGTTCGGCAACTTCAGTTAACATCGCAAAGATTGTTTCTTGCAGTCCTGTACAAACATCAACAACAGGGACCTCATTATCAACGGCATCTTTGGCAGCTGACATGATCCCTGAAAATGAAAAATCCATCCCTTTGACAACATATGGAAGGTCATGATAACTCCCATCAGTCGCTGCCGCTTCGACTTTCGGTCCACCAGGGTGATTCCATCCAAGATGACGGGTGAATTTATCAATTGCATTCCCAACACCAGTATCCATCGTCTCACCGAGCACCTGATACTGACGACGATGATACCCAAGGAGATGTGCGTTGGCTCCTGAGGCATTGAGACAGACTGGTGTTGTAAATCCAGACTGATGACGTCCAATCTCAAGATGTGCAATCATATGGTTTACCCCAATAAGTGGGACAGATAGCGCCTGTGTAAGCGTTCGAGCGGCGGTTCCAACAACTCGAAGACATGGACCAAGTCCAGGACCACGTGAAAATGCAATGGCGTCAATTCCAATTGCATCTGTGTTCCCAGAACTTACCGCGCGCTCAAGAATAGTTGAGATAACCTCCGGGAGTGCTGTACTCATATGTTCAGCCGCTTCCCGTGGATGCAGACCACCGCTGTCAGGCTGATATGGGTCAGACTCAATTACTATTGTTTCATCATGCGTATTGTATAATGCCGCACTTGCTGCCCATGCTGTTCCTTCAATTCCAAGAATTCGCATAATAAATATGATATCTTACTATGATGGATGACTCACACAGTGGGTCCTGAGAATACAGTTATTCATTACCACAATTAATCACTCGTTTGGAGTCACCGGGGTAATACACACACGTCATATGATATCTGACATCTGATATCCGGTATCTACTATCTAGTGATACTATAATAATCAGCCAAGAGTCATCACTGTTATTCGCGAGTGTCCCTGTTATGCTCCTTCTGCTGCACTGTCTTCATCTTCCGATTCGATCTCAATTTTATTTCGCTTAAGCATGTAATCCTGTTCGACTTGACGAGCGGACTGTGGTGAGTCATATACCTTTGCGTATCCAATCGTCTTTCGCATCCCAAATTTGGTATCAAGTTTATGTACAACAACCTCGTCAGAGTCCTTATTTATTTTCGCTGCAAGGCTGTCACGAACAGACAATCGAGATGGGGTTGCATCCTCGTGTGCAATCTCAAATTGAATGTCGGTGCGGTGCAACATCGAATTTTCATCTTCAGAGAGAATATCGACTTCCATTGGTTAGTTAATGCATATTCATTTTGAAACGACTAAAAGGATTTCGAAGCAATGAATTGCCATCACTTCGCGTTCGTTGCCTCTCGCGTTTCGAGTATATAAATGGTGGTGTCGCGAAGAATCTCTTCAGCCGGATGAGACAATAATATTACGTTGCAGCAACTGCAACTGTTTTTGAAGAGGTCTAACCGATGTCAAACACGGAATTTGGAGTGTCCATTTCGGATGAACTCGTTGAGGAACTGGACGATCTGACCGAGCAGTGCGTCGATCTCCAAGCAAGCCGTTCAGAGGTTGTTGAGGCGATTCTGACCGCGTACTTCCAGAGTGACATTGACCACGAAGCACGCGTTCGTGAGTTGATCATTCGTCGTCGAAAGGGGACGCTCTGACTCACTTTCTTCCTGTTGCAGTCACTGCAACCGATTTTGAATCTGTCTCTTAACGATACCTGATGGAACTCACCGCCGGGTTTTAAATACTCGAAACGGAACAGTTCGTTGCTCACAGTGTATGTTGCGGTGTGATATCCTCCCAATCGTAAACGATAGGACCCGATATAACAGATACGTGCTGAATTGAGAGATTGACAGGATATTATTTTGAGGGAATAGCAATACCATACGACTGTACATTGCCTGATGGAGAGAGTGCCTTCCGCAAAAAAGAGGAATCCCCGATGCTGCCTCAGTGAGATACGGCAGAGAGACCGATTCGATTGGTATTCAGTGCATCATAGAATTTCTAAAAACTATATGCAAGCACTGTACTCCGATGCTAAAACGCGAAGTGAGCACCCTATCCTGCCACACTGACGTAACAAACAGATTAATTCAATTATCGATACGATCAAGTCATTTTTTATTGCCACTGCGATCCACTCCAAGCCGGTCAAATGCTGCAGCAGCATCTCCATCCATGCGTTTAAGTAATCTCGACATTGTGGTCTTTGTCTCAGGAGTCACAGCAATACGTACCATCCCTTGGTTGGGTTGTCCATACACGACGGTCCCCCCAGGTCGTGCTACAAGAACCGCCGGGAGTGTTGCAAGGTCTTCTTCGCCGTCGACAACGATCATAACAGATTCAGGTGTTTCGACTGCGGTCTGCAGCGCCTCTAATAGCGCGATAGATATTGTCCCCGGTTGGTTTTCAACATCTATCCGTTTGTTATGCTTCGAGAGCGCTGGTTTGACTGTTTCATCGACGCTTTCACGTTTTGTCTGTCCGTCGATGACAGCCACTGCCGGAGTGTAATCGACTGTCTGGAGGTGATATGTGACGATATCACCAACAGCAATAATCGGTCGACCGGCATCGGCGAGGAATTGGGTGACGTCAGTGTAGACTGGACCAAATGGTGATTTAAATTCCTGCCGGAGTGATGATGGAAGTTCGAGTGGCAGCCTAGCCATTGCTGCTGCGTTAGCGCACCTTTAGCGCGTATCCACCGGGTTCTTTGACATTCATCTCCTCAGCAATTGCTGAATCATCTGGGTGCGTAACAACAACATATCCCGCCCAATCCTCAGTCAGACTACTTGACCCACAGTTCTCACAGGTTTGTGAATCGGCGTGATTGATATAATGACACTCGCGACATGAAAGGCGGGTTTGTACCATCTACTTACCCTCCGCGCCGGCCTCCGTCGTAGCAGCGTTGGCCTGTCGGTCCGCTTGCAACCAGCCATGCTTACCAAGACCAGGTTGTTTCGCGGTAAGACCTATTTTTGAATCACGGGGATTTCGCTCATCAATACTTTTTGTCACAACGCGAACACGCACAGAGTCACCAACACCAAGCGTCCGATTTGACTCTGTGGACGCAAGTTGCTGATTTTCACCGTCGTATGCAAGGTATTCATCGGAAATTTGTGAGACGTGCAACAACCCATCAACCGGACCAATTCCGACAAATGCCCCAAATTCAACAACTTCAACGACTTCACCATCAACGACCTCCTGCATTGCTGGGTCGAATGTAATTGCATCGAATTTAGCTTCGTAGTATACACCAGCACGCCCTGGAAGGACTGCGCCTTCACCAATATCAAGAACGCTGATGACGCTAACAACGCTTCCAATATCTTCATCCATCCGTCCCTCTAATTTGTCTTGTAGAAGTCGCTTAACACGCTGTGGTGTGACATCTGCAAGGTGCCGCGGAGGCACTTCAACTGTATCTGTAAGTTGTACCCGTTTATACATACGTTATGGTTCTGTTATCTCCAATGTGTTTCGCCCCCTTATACCGATTACGCGAACATCATGTTCGTATAATCGATTACGGAGCGGTCTATCTTCTGTGACGACATATTGTTTTATCGTCAAATATTCGTCTTCAGCTATCTCTGTCGTCGCCTCCGCCGTTGACTCCCGGTCGGAAATCTCAATCAGGTCTGCATTTCGGTCGTCACTGTGAGCGTCGGCTTCCACATTAATTTGTCTGCCTGCATGTATATTATTATGGACATTCGTATGTGTACCGATATCTTTCTCATCGGACTGACGATTATGAGTGCTGTCAACTGTAGTAGTGTCAGCACAGATCTCAGTTTGACCCAATACAGTCTCAGTGGTCGCCAACTCGACAATAGCGTCATCAGCGAAATCAGCTTCAGTATCAATGATAGAACAGCGATCAAGTAGGTCGCTACCAACATTTGCTGCTGTCGCTTCAACTCCAGCACCGTCACTGAGATGATGCAGTTCAGCAACAACCGGACGCGGAACAAGTGATATATATGACTCTGTGAGGATCCGATCAAGCTCCTCGAACAGACGAACATCTCGTTCAACAGGCAACATCAATGCGTTTGTATCGAGGATTACGGCGATCATGATGTCAAATACTGAATATTTTATATTTATTCATTACAATGAGATCGTGTTATACCCATGTCATGTTCAGTCCCGCCTGTCATATGCCGCTCTGTTTTGTATCGTGCGTGATATCCGCAGATTGGGTTTGATACCAATGTCAGAGGCGATCGTGTTAATGAATTGTAATTATCACTCACTCAAGCGTCCCAATCCCAATGAGCCGCCATCGGGCGCCAACGCGGCGATTGATTGCAATCTTTGACCCTTCTTCAGCGCAGACTGGTCGTTTAAGTGAGACTTCGGCTTCACCGCTGCGCGCACTTGTGACCGCCCCAACGGTTGTTGCTGTACCAACTGTCAACATCAATGGTTCTCCTGTTGAAATCGTCTCGACATCACCCGCTTCATCACCAACAACTCGGTCAAGCAACTCGACAGTCATAGTAAATGATTCACGCGTCGGTGGTAATGTCCCTGGCTCACCAACAATCTGTCCGGCGAGCGAGTCTCCTTTCGTTAAACTTGGATCGAGACCAGTGCCAACCCCGCATAATCCGCCAGGAGTTACTTCAGGGACGCTTTCACCACCCGCTTGTAATGAGCGAACATCTGTGATGATCGGTTGCCACTCAACCTGCCCGCCTTGGTCAACTTCACGTCCTGGGCGCAATTCAATCTCTGCTCCGGTTTCAAGTCGTCCGCGGGAAACAGAGCCACCGATAACACCACCAGAAAGGTTCTTCCAAGTCGTTCCTGGACGATTAATATCAAATGATCGAGCAGCATAAAGCCGAGGTGACGTATCTGCATCGCGCTCAGGCGTTGGGATTTCACGCTCAATTGCATCAATAAGAAGGTCAATATTGACCGCCTGCTGAGCGCTGACAGGAACGATTGGAGCATCCTCAGCGACTGTCCCCTCAACGAATGACTGGATCTGATTATGTGATTCGATTGCACGCTCACGGTCCACAAGATCAATTTTATTTTGTGCAATAACGACGTTTTCAATTCCAATGATATCGAGTGCCATCAGATGCTCTTCAGTTTGTGCCTGTGGCACATCCTCTGTTGCTGAGACAACAAGAACAGCACCATCCATAATTGCTGCTCCAGAAAGCATTGTCGCCATCAGTGTCTCATGTCCTGGTGCGTCAACAAATGAAACCGTTCGAAGCGTCTCAGTTGGTTCGCCGTCAGGACCTGTTTCGTCAACGGTATATCCCTCTGGTGGATTAACATTAGAAATCATACGGAATGTTGCGTCGGCATATCCAAGTCGAATTGAAATACCTCGCTTCATTTCCTCTGAGTGCTGATCTGTCCATGAACCGGACAACGCTTGAACGAGCGTTGTTTTCCCATGATCGACATGACCGACGAGTCCGATATTCACCTCCGGTTGTTGTGTTTGTTGTGTCACTATTGACCTCCTGAAAGTAATCTTGGAATCAATTCACCCTGAGCGACAGATAAAGTTGCTGTTCTCACCTCGAAGTGGAGTAACACTGTCTTATGGATGGAGTGTTTCTCAGTTGCTGATTTCCGCTAGGTAAAACGATCGATGTAACCAAATCCGTATTTGATCATCGAGTTGTGATCTACGTGGGGCGATGATGACTGATTCCAGAAGCAAACCGTGACGTGTGTTCGTGTGAGTCCCAGAGTTGCTCCGTTACAAGATAAGGACAATTGAGAGAGATAACATTCATATCCAACTTTAGTTTTATCCGTGCGTACATCTGTCTACTCACCATATATTACAGGATAAAATTCCCACGCTGGATTGCCATGAGAATATCAATATATTGAGATGAGAGTGTCATGGAACTCTTATTATCGTTAACTAGCCAGTACGAAATGCACCGAATCAGTTTATTTTTGGAATAAATGTAATGATTGAGCGCGCTAATATAACATGACTTAAGCCAGATCACGGGAGAGTGACCGTCTATGACATCTAGTATACGAATTATTCTCCGGAAGATAATATCAATTTTTTAACCTCGTTACGTAGTGTGGACACGTCAATATCGTAATCAGGTTTACATCGGATAACAAGACGTGGATCACCTCTATTGTTAGTTGACTGTTCAACTTCACTCTCTGGAACTCCAATTTCGTTTGCTATCCTGTTCCGACCTTTGGGATCACAAGTTAATCCCATCCATATTTGTAGCTGTGTTACCTGAGTCCTGATTATTAAACGATACTGTAGAGTTTGATGATCAAGCGCAACATATGGTTTCTGATTCCAAGATGGATCTTGTAGGGAGTCAATAGTAGATAGTTGGCTTACGATCTCTTCTATAAGTTCACCTGTCTCGGGATTCGGTTTCTCTTCTATGTGCCACTTTCGCCCATACACTCGAGAGTGGGAGTCTCTATCTCCTGCTGTGGAGGGTTCTTGTGCTAGAGGCCGTCGGATAGCATCTGTGGCCAGCAACTCAATATCTGAATCGTCGTCGCGGTAGGTACTATGCTCTACAGCGATGACATCAACATCGTGGTTTCGGAGGAAGTCTACTATATTTAATAGCTTATCTTCATCAAATTTGCTGGCGACCAGAATCAACCGCTGTTCAGTATTGAACTCACGGGGTGAGAGTGGCTCATCAAGATCGAAATATTCTGCATGGGCTTCTAGGAGTGAAGGAGGTTCGTCACCATACCCCTGCTCTTCTCTTAGAAAAGAACTGTATCGACTATTTAGATAGTCGTACTCAGCGTCTTGAATCTCACTTGCGTATTCAAGAGCCTGAGCAATCACGCTGCGTGGCGCTTCATTTCGTTTTAATTCCACAACCACTGTATTACCCAGTTCATCAATAGCAAGAATATCAAATATACCACCAGTCTCGATAGTTCCTTGCCGACCAATGTAAAGAAGTTCGACATCGCCGATTTGTGCTGCCTCTGTGCGCACTAATCTATTTTCTAGCTGTTCCTCTTCGTCCAGATTTCGTTCGCTAATACGCGTCATATTGTCTGGTTCAATCCGATATAATTCCATAATTGCAGGAGAATATAGATTTGGACAAAAAGTTAAGTGTTAATTGGGATATGAGATCAGCATGAAAGTCAAACAGCCTTTTTAGCTCACGACACCAAATACATAAACCAAAGAGAGGACCCACTGAATGACAGATCCACTTGAGAACGCGTATCCAAAAGTTGGGTATCAAATTGTTGAATGGGATATGCTAAAACCGCCAGACGAACGGGTAATGCCGCTCACTCATACAAATCGGTTGAAATTATTCGAGATGTCAGTACGGACAGACCGGAATTTGACTGAGTACAGTCTCGTCGATAGCCTCGGAAACACGTACACTGAGGGCGACCTGAACGAAGCCTCCGACACGGTAGACCCTACGAGCGTAAATGAAGTCGTTTCAGATATCGCGTCTTCAGATGGGAAATCACAGCGCGTAGCTCTGGCTCACCTCGCCAAGATGGCAGCAACATCACCTGATGAGTGTATCCCTGCTGTTGATTTGGTGATAGAGCTGCTAAGTGATAGCCACCCTGCAGTACAAGGTGAGGCTCTCGGAATACTCACACGTGTCGTTGAGTCGGACCCAGAACGCACGCGAGCGGGTGTCAAACCGGCAATCCATCTCGTGGATGAGTCTACTCACTCTTTACTCCGGAACGAAGCTATACAGTTTCTTGCTGAATTCGCTGATCATGATCCCACTGTAGTAACTGATGCCATACCGCAACTTGCGAGGTTGCTTCGAGATGAGTCGACAGATACGGACTCAACAGCCCGAATCTTGGCTTCAGTCGGATCCTCACAACCAGACGCATTAGTTGATGTTGTTACGAAGCTAGAGTTGTTCTTAGAGACTGAGCCGGAGCGTGCTCACGTCTGGGTGCTCCGGGCAATCGGCCACCTCAGTAAAGAACATGCGAACGTCACGGTCGACGTTGCCCCGACCGCTGGCGAGTTGTTATCAACAGATCAGTACACGATCCGGTCTAATGCTGCTGGTGTACTCGCAGATATCGCCGACGAGTATCCAACCGAGGTGAAACCTTGGATTCCAGATGTAATAGAGTTGGTGCAAGACCCAGACGAGCTGGTGAGATACAACGCAACATCCATTCTTGCTCGTGTTGCGAAAGAATATCCCGATACAGTGAGTCCGGCCACAGAAGAGTTGCTTGCGGTGCTCAATGACGAATCCGCTGATACGCGGTTCAATGCTTGCTGGGCTCTAAAACGACTAAAAGCGACAAGTGCATTAGAGACGTTGACCGAACTTGCTGCGACTGACCCTGATGAGGATGTTCGGTCAGTCGCACAGATGGCCATCGACAGTATTGAAGAATGATATCCTCGTTGCTTTGATCATTATCGAATCCCCAAATTAGAGAAGAATCAGGGTGTCATAGAACGATTCACACACCTCAGTAGCTTTCAGAAAACCGGCGTCTGAGAGAGAAAATGTTGCCGCTATTCAAAAGCAGCAATAGTCCTCTCAACCGGTGTCAGAAAACCATGTTAACTGTTTTATGACACCCTCTAAAATTTATATATTGTGTTGAGTCGATACATATTAATAAAAAAGTATCTCAGGGTTCGAATTAAATATTAATCCGATACATAATAAAAATCTTGTCAGTGTTCAGATCTCTTATTCAATGGTAATTATGAATATCGCATTTGTCGTTTCTGTTGGTGAAATGACTTGAACTTCGACAGCTATAGCGACAATAGTTGCTTCCTCAGCACGTGATTGTATGATTATTCCATTTACTGGTTGGCACTGACCGAACATACGGTTAGGACCACCCGGGCATTGCATGTGCGCCCATTCGTGAGCATGAGATGCAGCAAAATTGAGTGTGAGTGACCGTCCCTCTTGTATATGATATAATTCAATTTGATGGAAGTCTTCAGTAATATCTGTTCGGACGCGCTCAATTACACGCTGACGTTCATTCCAATTATGCTTTTTACGATCATCAAATACTGCTGCCTGGACAGATGCTGTAAGTTGATTGTGAACTGTATCGAGTGCAATCACAGGTGAGCCTGGATTCACGATTGCCCCTCCAGTATCGATGCGTGACGAGGCTTCATCTGCGGTGTCAAAGCTAATAGAGCCAAGTTGCGTATACGCAAATACCATTGTGAGAAGCGCAATGGCGACGACTGTTGCTGCGACGAGAACGACCTGACCTCGGGTATCACCTGAGGATCGGATCATATTCATACATACCATATCTCAATAGCAACAGTACAGTGATTCCCAACAGATACTGCTCGCCCAGTATACCCGCCCACTGGTGCGGCTGGTCCGATAGTTCCATGTGGCGTTTTTATTTCTGCGAAAACAGTGGGTGGTAAGATTGTTTCTATTCGGTCACGAAGGAGCGTCTGCTCACTCATTGACATTGACGATGAATGACACATAGCTGCGAGGCGTGTTTGACCCGAATTGGAGGAAGTCTCTTCGTCAAGAATATAAAGTGTGTCTGCTGCAAGTTGGTCAAGTTCAGGTGTTGAGTTAGCTGTATCAATTGGAGCCCAAAGAAATCCAGACACGACAGCGAGAATTACCAATGCCCCAACGCCTGACTCAATAAGTGATGTTGCTAGCTGTGCGCGACTATCTACTCGTCTTTGATCTGTCAAGGTTGCCGCTTGATTGTCGCACTGGGAACACTCATCGATATTATCGACTGGCGCACGATTGCTATTTTGTATGTCAAATAATAACCAGCAGACGTTACTCACCGACACGCACCTCCACCCACGCGAGCGTTGTATCTGCTGTCTGCCACGCAATCAGTAGTTTTCCTGAGGTATTACCGGTTGAGACAATCGAGATATTAAGTGGATGTCTCGATGAAGAAATATGATGCTTTTGTACACTGAGTCCCGTTGGATTATGCCTAACTACCCGACCATCTGCCCGGATAGTTTGGACTGTCCGATTCGTAGTTGGTAAGATGGATACAGTCACGTCTCCAACATGTTCTGGAATAGAGATGTTGGACGATTCGCTCCCAGATACGTTGGCGAGTACAATATCCTGAGAACGTGTTGTGTATGACTCAATGAGGACGCGTCGGCGAATTAGTGACTTTGTCGGCGTGCCACGGTCAATAATTGGTGTATCATGAATGCTAACTCGGGCGGATCGACCAGCTAATGATGGGACTGCTGTTGTAAGGTTCGTGATAGTGAGTGATTTAATAGCCTCAACGATGAACCTGCGATAAATCTCGGTGAGGACGTCGAGGTCACGACAGAGACGTCGCACGAGGTCGTAGAGGTCGAGATACTGAATCATGAACGAGGCGGAGTCGTCGGGACGATAGATACGGACAGGAACCTCGACACGGAGAGCGAGACGCTCAGAAACGTCTCGCAGGAGTATCTCGAGGAGGGTATCCCCGTGCTCGTCCCCACGACCTACGAGAACGAGGATGGTGAGACGGCTCACGCCGATGCAGAGGTAATATGATCAAACCAGGAACCACGGGATTCGTGCGAGCGTTCGTTGACGAACTCCCGAGTCCGTTCGACTGTGACCCAGATGTGCTGATCGACCTGCCAACTCACAACTTAGAGCAGGATTGATGACGCGTCAAACGTCTTACCCCGCTATTCCGGGATTTTGGATTAGAGCATTCCGGAGTTTCGCGTTTACAGAGCGAAACCGGTTCTCTGACTAGGTCATCTTCTGGTCAAGAGATGCGAGGCTCTGCGAGTTGAGATGGAATCCGGTGTATCCCTCAGCCCCTCGCCACAAAACCGCGTCTCCTCGGAGTCTCTCGGTCTGTGCCTTAGTCGATGGCAAGGAGGTCTGTCACTTCTTCTTGTAACGCGGCGAACGTCTCCTCTGCTGTATCGAGGTCAGGGCTGCCCGTAATCACGACACGGCCAGAGGCGAAGAGGAGAACGACACTATCGGTACCGGTTGGTCGATAAGTCAACCCAGGGAACTGCTCAGGCTCGTATTCAGTCATTTCGAGACCAAGACCGATTGCGAGTGCATTGAGATTCAACGACTCCCCCAGTTCTGCCGTACAGACGAGGTTCTGAATTCGAAACCACTCGTCATCCTGCTCTGCAATCATCCCCTGCTCTGCAAGCAGACCGAGGAAGCGGTCGCGTATCGAATACGCCTCTTCCTTTGAATCTGCTCCGGTTACGATGTACTTCCCAGTTCTATAGAGAGTAACCAAAGGAGCGTCTTCTTTGAATCTGAAATACACTGCTGGATATTTGTTGGGATCGTACTCACCAATTGCTCCAACATCGCGATATACATTCTCTAGATCTAGTTCAGTGCCGAGAGACCCAGACGTTACGATATTAACGACTTTAACCATTGGAGATTTTACTGAATCAGCGTCTCACAGTGTTCAAGCTTGATCGTTTCTAATTACCGACTCGACAAAACATCTTCTATGGATGGCTCACAGCACTCTTGAGAAATACTCAACTTATGGGGATACAATCCCCGTGATATGGATCATTGGAGTAAACAAGCACTGAGTGAGCTTTCTCTATCATTAACCGAAGAAGGGGTAGAAATTATAAACGAACCACCTGGAAGACCGAAACGCTTTGAGTCAATCACCATAGCAAAATTAATTCAATTTTGCCTAAAAAATGACTTTGTTCCGGTTGACGAACAGCTAGATCTTTCGCACACGAATCATATACCATACCGTCGTGTAACCCAAGGCTCGGGAATAAACCAGCAAGCGGATATCTCGGATCTCCTATCTTGGGTTTCGCCAATTTTTGAAGTCAAGCGAGATCAACAGTCACTGTCTTTTTTTAGAGAAGGAAGTCCGTTCTTACGATCGCGAGACCGGCCAGATTTACTTGTCTATTCGGGGACTTTCGAGATTGAGCAACATTCGGATCCATTCGTAGGAGAGCATGTAATCGTATCTTGGAGTGGAAGCAGTTCAGGTGAGAGGCGGTATAAGACCGAAACCAACTCTAATGGTCCGATCGCCGCAGAAGACCAGGGGGAACCGATTTTCCCAACCCTCGGTATGGAAGTGTCATTAAACAAATCATGTGAGCGTCTAAGAGAACAGGTAGATCTTCTGAGTGAACTAAGAAGCAATAATACTGCCGCCATACTTGAACATTCTAACCCTTGCGCTAGTGGAGAGCTACCAACAGGAACAACAGTTTTGAAGGCCGAAAATAAATATGAATTTCGTAACAATATGGACCGAATAGGAAACCATCTACTTAGAGACGAAACACATGAGTGATAGCGTCATAAGTGGTAGCGGCTTCCATGGCGCCCGTGGAGACTCTGTCCATGCTGGCGATCTTTTTGAAGCTCTAACGAAGGCTTGTGCAGAGCTGACCTTTCCAAAGTCTGAAGATTGGAGGATCGTTCACCAGTACACACCGCAATATTCCGACGCTGATGTTCCCGATGTTTTCGACCTCGGAATATTCAAAGTCGCTGACGGATCACAGACCGCCGACCGCGCGTTAGTCTTAGAAGTTACCCACTGGAAAGACGAGAAGAACGTGTCTGAGGAACCGAATAAGTCGTACAAAGCAATCGAAACACTGGAAGAATTCTCGTTCCTCGGTTCACGAACAAGAGCCCCTGATTCGACCGTTGAAGGACTTCCACAGGATACAGCGTTCGGTGACGTAATATTCGGTAATCGACGATACGTCAGGAAATGGATTCCAACGCAATACGAGCTTTTTCTAGACTTCGTCTCGTACCCCTCGTACGAATACTTAGATTCTGAACCGACTGATCCCGACACTGGAATCAAACAGGCACTTCTTGAAGCGTACGCACCCTTTGACGACCCTGTTGAGTTCGTAACTTGGCTTAAAGACCGTCTCGAAAACAAATCGGACAATGAAATCATAGACCTCGTCGGAGGACGATTACTCGACCGATTCGAACAGTTCAAACAGAATGGCTTCCCTTTGTCTCCATTAGGTCTAACAGAACACCGTGCTCGACATGATTACCGAGGTACCGATGAGCACAAATTGAATATGGCCTTTCTGGATGATCAGATTACCTCGGGAGGGACCCCTGCGGATAGATTTGGACTGAAAGCGGCCTGGAAGAAAATCGGGGATGGAGACGCAGAACTTGATCAGTTCGCCGAAGAGGGTCAGCCCCTTCTCCGTGCCGTTCTCGACAAGGCTGCAGAGGAGATACCCGAAGTCGAAGCGGGACGCGACATTGTGGATAACGCCGAATCGATATTGCCACAGATACGCGACCTTTGTGAGTCCGGTGATATCGATGGCTTGGCGGAGTACTGGAACCACCCGGATGAGACCCAACGTATCGCCTACCGAAACGCACTACGTTCGCTGTATCAACGTCCAGTCGACGATTTCTATGAAGAGACGAGTGTTACTGAACAGAACTTCTCTCGTGAACGATTTGACGACCCTGTCACTCGACGTATCCTCGAGCAGATTGTCGATCAAATCACATCGAACGCTAGCGGGAAATCAAGTTCCGAGTGGGTGAGAACGGGTCGACAACTGATCGGGAGTTCCGTTAATTATCAAGCATATAATGGGACAAATAGCACACCAACTAATTGGGCACTGAGTCATCTGATCGAAGAATCGTCGCTCCAGTTCGGCGATCGGATAGGCACAGGCGGCCGATGGTACTCCTTTATCAAAGACGTACCATATGATGAGTTCGTCGACCGCCTCATTACGTTCCGTGAGGCTGAGGATATGTGGCGCCCGACGTTTGCACGGGCGGAGTTCAGCTTCGAGGATGACGACAGTTCGGTGTACATCAAGTCGAAACCGACGAAGAATGAAGAAGGTCGACGAGCCAGAGAAGAAGGAGGGAAGGGCTGGTTCGGTAAACTCAACCTCCCCGTCCAAAACGGTCAGATTGAGCCAGAATATTCCGACGACGAATGGTGGATGTGGGTGGACGGTGATTGGAGTCACCGTGACAACCTAGAACGACTTGTAGAGTGCGGATGGAGGGTCTATCTCGATCCGTTCACTTTGGTCGAGGATCTGGAGTCGAGATAATTCAGGACTGAAGCCGAGCTCGCTCAAACCACTTCCACACCGTCTCCTCCTCGTCGTCACTTAATCCGTACAACTCCGCGCTTTCCTTCGATAGCTTCCGATACATGTCGACTGGAACTCGTCCCTCTCCTTTTCGGACCTTCGTGATTTGGCGACCTGTGTTAACTAGCACATCAGTATCCATCTGCTTGAACTCCGGGAGCGGAACGTCTTCGAAGTCCTGGTTTTTGAAATGAACAGTTGGATTGATACAGTGCTTGATCAAATACATGCACGGTGGACTGTTGAGCAGGGACAGGAGATCCCACTGCTCACGACCCTCGACTGGGACGAACGGGAAGTCGGCGTCGTAGACTAGTCCGGTTGAGAGCCGAAACACTGGGCAGTTTCGGCCACTCGATGAGAAGTGAATCCCGTCAGTGAAATACGTCTCTTCATTTCTGAGACCGCCTTTCGAGCGGTAGTATGTAACTGCCTCAGCGTCCCATCGAAGGTAGTGTCGAGTGGGAGTCCAGAATGCCGTCCAATCTTTATCTCTGGTTCGCCCGCCTTTATCATATGGTATAAGAACAGGACAATCAGACTCAACGCCATTTTGCTTTTCGCTGTCGTCAAGCGACATCCGAATCTCGATATCATCATTATTTTTATTTTCCATGGCGCTCACGGCGTCGTAGACATACGTCTTGTTCGCATATGTTTTAACACCGCTATACGGCTGATACCCGAGTCCGGGTGGGGTAGTGACTATGTTCGACAGTTCAGACCCATTAATGAATCTATGAAAAGATGCTGGGGCGATCGGGAACTTCTGTGCGGGATAGTCGTGGAAGCGGTCTAACGGCAACTGATAGAGTTGGTTACTGTTTATCGGGATGCTTGTCGCGTCATAGATTGATAGCTGTGGATCCTGTTCGCCCGCTTTCGACCCCACGATCAAGACAACCGGTTCAACTGTAAAAGTTGCATCAGGGAACCAGTCCGGACTGATTTGATATATCTCAATAGACCGATTCAGGCCAAGGAGAAAATCGCGGAATTCTGTATCTGAGCGTGAGAATACCCATGTTCCCGGAAGGAGGAGGCTTAGACATCCGTTATCGCCCAGCAGTTGGAGACTATGATGGACGAAATCCAGGGACAACTCCCGGTAAATCGGTGACCCGTTCGCCTCGGAACTTGTCAGTCCCCACGGTGGGTTCCCGACGATGAGGTCGAAATCAGCGTCCATCGCCGACCAACGCCAGCGGAAGAAGTCGTCATGAGCTAGGTTGACCGTCATCGTCGACTGGTCGTATGCTGCTAGAACATCTTCGGTGGCAGCAAGCGCACGCTCTTCGATATCAACACCGACCAGCTCAAGAGAGATTTCTGGTTCATTTTGAAACCGCTGGGCAATACTGTCTAAGAACACCCCACCACCGACAGAAGGATCAAGAGCAGAGAGCCGCTCAGACGTGTTTCGAAGGCTCAGTCCCCGGTCAACGACGAAGTTTGCCAGTTCTGGAGGCGTGTAGAACGCGCCCGTCGCCTTGCGTTTTGAAACGTCTTCTTGGCGCGAAACAGTCGAATTAGTCCCCGCTCGTTCCACAGATAGCTCATCCTCAAGTGTAGGCGATTCTTTCTCACACATGTTTCAGGCCTCGACGAAATCAGCTTGACCCGCGTCTTCTAAGAGACGCTTGAGTGTTTTTGGAGAGGGAGGATGAACGATTGCATCCATCTCCAGAAGACGTTGAGTCACCTGACTGTGGATATACGCGATTGAATCCGCGAACTCTTTGTGAGAATCCTCTTCGATAACCCCTGATGCGACATCAATGGCGAGTTCCTCACTCTCTTCCTCTGAATATTCGATAATCTCGGATACGGACTCTAAGTCTCTCGGTTTACGTGCGTGGAATACAGGGTCGAACCGGCTCGTTGATCCTGCATACACGGTCTGGTTCTTACTTGCGTGTCCCTTGACAATTCCTGTTACTGCTGGAAGTTCGAACCCAGATTTGAGGAGACGTCGTTTCATCCCTGCCCAAACGAGTGGCGAGGTATTATTAAAGATAATAGATATATACCCCCCCAACTTGAGGACGCGATACGCCTCTTCAAATGCGTCCCCCATCCGATCAAGATATTCCGTCTCAGAAACTGATCGGGTATCGTTGACGACGATTTCGTTCTCTGCCTCAGTGAAAGTGCCAATAAACGACTCTGGGATGAAATTCAATTCTGCGTACTGAAGACTATCACCGAACGGGGGATCAGTGACCACGTAATCTACTGAATCGTCTTTCAGGTCCTCGAGATCTCGCGCATCTCGAACCCCAATGGTCCCTTCCCCACGTGCGGCGATTCCATCAGAGGTCAGCATTTGTTGGGCTTCTGCACCTGACAGTTTAATCTTGAGCTTCCGTACTTTCTTAACCCGTCTTTCGAAAACCCTGAAGACATTCTGTTCGAGGGCTAAGGGTGGGAGATATAGCGTTCCTGGATTATTACTTCGGCCATCTCGTTTAGGCCGGCAGCGAACCATTTTTGAGGAGGTGTAAAGAGACGCAGTAAAGGCAAATTCGAGGGCATTTCGCACCAGATTATTTTCCACTGACTCTAGTGTTTCCCAGAGTTCGACCAATATCTCCCAATTTCGACCAGTGAAGAACGAAGACACCGAGTTTACGTACTCGTGATTGCCGTCACGGTACTGGTCACCCCACTCAGTGCCATCTTCGACGTGCATCATCGGTCGGTCGTAGCGACTCGATCCAACGTCGGAGTCTTCCAGTGCGACAAGTCGATCCTGTTCTGCTGGAGATACCTGCTTTTCGACGGCCTTGCTGTTGCACTCCGAGCATTTATACGCAACTCGAATCGGAACATCTTGACCAGAATGTACGTCGCTCTGTGAGTGTTCTGTGTCGCAGTCTGGACATGTTACTTTACCTCGGCCCGACTGCCCTTCATCAGGATCTAGCGTCCAAGTATTTTCGCATGTTGGGCACTCAAATTCCCACGACCAGACCCAATATCGACCTTCCACTTGCCGTTGGCAGGATCGACAAGCCGTTTTGTAGGTATCTCGGGTCTCTTTGAGGATAGTGAAAACGGTCTCTAATGCATCGTCGATCTCATCTGTCGAGCAAGATTCAGTGTATCCTCGAGCAATATGGACTGCGTAGGGACTAAGATCTGAGATTGAAAAGTCCCGCCCGGAGAGCTTTGCAGCGTATCCTGTTGCGCCGCTACCGCAGAACGGATCAAGTACCAAATCACCAGGATCAGTGTAGTGCTCGATCAGTTGTTTTAGAATAGATGGAGGAACCTTAGTGGGGTAAGGGTGTACCCGGTAAAAGAGGGATCCCTTTCCATTATCTGACATGATTTCCTCGTTCAACGGCGAAATCTCAGGGTTAGAATTCATGATATCACGTCGGTCCAAGTCATATGCAACAATCGCCCGTCATCTATTATAGGGGTTCGGAAAGGTACTATTGTAGTTCCTTGTCGTGAGATTCGACGGAGGCTAACAACGACTCGCGTGTATCACTATCAATGGGAGCGACGCCAACACGTTCGTAAATGAATAGCTCTCGAATGTTCTCTTGCAGGTTATCGATATCACAGCTGGAAATACCAGATCTACTGGTTCCGAGACACCAGATTGCATCCTCATTTACCTCCTCGATTATGTTGTCCCAATCTTCAGCTACAACCTCTCGAAACACATCGGTAGTAAGTAAAATGACGACAGCGTGAAAATCGGAACCAGATTCAATGAGGAGAGAAGTAGCGGCTTCCAGAGCATCCTCATTGGATTGTTCTGGTTCCTCGGACACATTCGATGACCCCGAGATTAAGCTGTTGGAATCTGTGATTATACGAGTCTCAACATCACCGTATGGCTTTATTCGGCTGTGTTGAATCGCTAGGCGGCGTCGGGATGGGTCGTTAAATCAAAGGAGTTGAAGCGGGAGACTGCGAATGTCCATGACGCAAATCTCCCGCTTCACTAGCGAGATTGTCCCGATTTCTCAAAGGGTTACTGGCGACGGAGACGAATCCGCCGCCCCGGAAGGTGGCGGCGGATTCGCCGACTACGCGCTCGTTTCCCTCCATTGTCTCCGAATTTACCTCGACACGTCCTACCGGATGACGATTGACCTGCTGAAGGAGATGCCACAAATAACCGGGGAGATCGGCCTTGAAGCGGCCGATCTCCCCTCACCATCCACGTTGTGTAAGGCGTTCGACCGGATCAGCATGAGCGTCTGTCGAGTGCTGCTGCGCCAGTCGGCGCAGCTGCACGACCCCTCCGAACACGGTGCGATCGACGCTACCTTCTACGAACGCTCAGCTGCGAGCCGCCACTACTGCCAGCGAATCAGCTACCGCGTGCAGAAATTGAAGGTCACGAAACTCGTCGATACAGCGTCGCAGGCCGTCCTCGACGTACACTGTTCGACGAACCGGAAGGGAAGTGACGCAGACCTTGCCGAGCAGATCGCCCGCCGAAACGCGGGCGATCTGCGGTCGCTCGCCGCCGACAAGGGATACGACAAGCAATCGCTCCGCGAATCTCTTCGTGACCTCGGGATTCGCCCGCTCATCAAACATCGTATCTTCGCTCCGTACGACCACGCTCATAACGCCAGAATCGACGAACAACGCTACAATCAGCGCTCAATGACCGAGACAGTGAACTCGGCTGTCAAGCGCTCGCTCGGCTTCGCCGTGCGAGCGCGTACTTGGTTCCGTGAGTTCCGAGAAATCGCGCTGATGTGTGTGGTCTATAACATCAAGCGAGCCGTGAAACAGTGAATTCCACCGCTGTATGGCGATTCAACACAGCCCTTTATTCCATCAATCAATTGTGAAACTGGAAGAAAATTTCCCTGATAGTAATCAACAGCCGTTTCAGCATCACTATTGACTGTTCCTGAGCTCTCTGCGAGTACGAGCGCTCTCATATGTCTTGGAAGAGTGCCGGTAGTTATGTATCCCGGTGAATCATGACTTGGATTAAGCAGATAGTGTAGAGACCGGGGGCAATCGCTCCTGGAAGTCTCGGAGTGTGCTCTATTCGCCTTTAGATTACGACCGCCCTCTCTCAGCGGGTAGCAGACACGATTCTCCCATGTCCGTACACTTCTTCTCGCAGGTGTGTAGATAGAAAGCTGGCCTCGGCACTCATATTCATCTAGATAGCATGTAGGTAGTTTATTAATATATTATCTCTTTTAATTATCCTCTGAGGTTCCCAGCCAATTAAATCCGACAATATAAGACCTAGTGATGAATATTGTTGGGCATTCTATGATGCGACAATGATTTTACCTTCGCTACGACTCATGTTACTTAGATGTGCTAGAGCATGCATGAACTAATCGTTTTATCAACCCATCTGGTTTGAGCGAAAATGTTCGGATCTGAAAGCCTGCATCTCAATATGTAACGCTTCTTCTGATTATCATGTACTCATCGTCCACAAATATCGGTTAATTGTCAATTATAGCTATCTCGAAGTCCACAATAACCTGTGTGTCTAACTTGCTATGTTGATATACAGTTAATATGTCAGTATTCTATTGTGAGAGTATTAGTAGCAAAAGGCGGCAAGAACGGTTGTATTATGGAGAATACTACACAGAAAGCTGTAGATAGTCTCACCGTATTACAATGTATGATTAATGAGAGGAATATCTGATGGAAAAGTTCCGACCGCCACAAAATCGGCTTGGTATATTTAAACAGCTCTCGGATGTCCCAACCGCCCGCCGATTATGCCAGTTCGAGGGACGGTATCAAAATACATCGACTTGGGAGTCATACCGAGCGACTACTGAGCTTTCAGATCGGATGAGCGAAGACTGGGAATTATTTTTACGTCGATGGAGGAAGCATATGTCTGAACAGGGTCGACATTGTATATTAGCTCAACCAACTGATGTTGAAGTATGGTCAGGAAAATTATTATCCCGGTTTTCTCGTGATCGTACATATCAGCACTGGTATGTAATTGAGGGGTTATATGAATGGCTTAAATGGCATGTCAATCACCCTCATACATATAATCCATTCCACATGGCTGCCTCCGTAGCCGGCAGTAGTGCCCACGAAGTCTGGATTCAAAAACAGGAGAGAAATAATGCGTGATTCTGATCGGCAAACAATTGCAGATGCGTTCAATCGCGATTTGGATCCACTTGCAAAGTATACCCAGAAATTTGATTCGATCGAAATAAATCCATTTGAGTTGTATATAGATGAACGACTGTCGAAAAAAGACTTAGCGAAGGGAACGGACGAGGAGTACCGTCGCTCATTTCAGCAATGGCAAGAATTCATGTACAACGAGAAGCGCCATTTTGCATGTCCAAATAAAACCCATGTGAGTCGGTTCATTGATTACTTGCAGGAAGAGCGTGGCAATGCGGCAGGGACGATCAAAAATCGGCTGATGTATCTTAATCAAGCGTACAAATATTGGCAGGATGATGCAGCATTCCCTCACTCACGTGACTACAATCCAATTGATCTAGCAAAAAAAACCGCTGACCTCAGCGGTGAACCGCAAAAGAAGCTACAACGATTAACTGTGAATGAGCTATCAAAGAAATTACAAGAAATCACGAATATTCGAGATCAAGCTTTTGTCTTGATACAACTCAAACTTGGGCTTCGTGCAAGCGAGGTATGCAACATTAAAATCTCAGAAATTCATCTCTCTAATACTGTTATTGAAGATCATTATACTAAAATGGGGACCGCTAAAGCGTTAGATGATCGTAGAAACGCTATTTATATTCCTCACGACAGAGAGCGAAATAAGTCTCGAAAGCCCCGCGTTCTTCCATTGGATTATGAATTGCGTGAAGTACTCTTGAGATATATTTTGATTCGCCCTGATATTAATGAGCCATGGCTGTTCCTATCGAAAATTGGGCGTCAAAAACTTAAATACAGTGACATTAATAAGATATGGAAAAATTATTTTCATCCAGAATACGCTGAGACTGAAAGATTCCGGGCAGTAACAAGTCACTATGGTCGTCATCGATTTACAACTTACTGGGGGGTAGAACAGGATTTGAGCCGAGAGTTGGTTAAATATATGCGCGGTGATACGCCCGGTGGTTCAAAACTAGAGAATCTTGATGTAATGGACGAATATATTCATACATATTATGAGGATATTGAGACAATCTATAGAGAGCAAATATACCAATTTGGATTATAAAATCCTCATCAATAGAGGATTTAGGTGTTATCAACGCCAACATCTCTTCAGATAAGCATGAGTTTGAGGAGAAAGGCAGTCATTCAGGAGAACTTCGACCGTGAACATGAGAAAACTCTGAGCTCAGGAAGACAAAGATGGTAAGGATAGCTCGTGTGAAGGTGTTGTTACTGACGATTAAACTGAGATCAATAATGTGAGAATATGACTCGAAAATCCTGAGAATTCAGTAGGGCTGCTCAGTTGTGCCCTCATGATTGCGAGTTTGACGATTACGGCAGGGTTTATTGGTTAGTGGGTTTTCTCTTCGTTGCAACTTGGACTCCCGGATCTCGACGGACTCGGGGACTCTGTTTCAATCCCTTAGCGGGTTTTCTCTTCGTTGCAACAGACCGTCCGAACCAAGTTAGAAAACTCGTATCGTTTCAATCCCTTAGCGGGTTTTCTCTTCGTTGCAACCAGGTAGTCACTTCACGAATTTCGGTGGATCGGGTTTCAATCCCTTAGCGGGTTTTCTCTTCATTGCAACACTGAGGCAGACCGGTTTCTGTCTTGATCTAGATGGTGTTTCAATCCCTTAGCGGGTTTTCTCTTCGTTGCAACACATGATGAACACTGGCGAGAACTAACCTATTGGTGTTTCAATCCCTTAGCGGGTTTTCTCTTCGTTGCAACACCAACCCTCCGTGATTGTCTTGGACGAAGCCGCCGGGTTTCAATCCCTTAGCGGGTTTTCTCTTCGTTGCAACGAACTCAACGTGTTAGAATCCACGAGGAAAGTGGTGTTTCAATCCCTTAGCGGGTTTTCTCTTCGTTGCAACCAATCAACCACAGACGATCTACGCTCACGACTCATCGTTTCAATCCCTTAGCGGGTTTTCTCTTCGTTGCAACCAATCAACCACAGACGATCTACGCTCACGACTCATCGTTTCAATCCCTTAGCGGGTTTTCTCTTCGTTGCAACCGACCTGGATCATCATGTTGAACTGGCTGATCATCGTTTCAATCCCTTAGCGGGTTTTCTCTTCGTTGCAACTTTTCACCAATTTTGAATTACTATCCTCGCGGAGTGTTTCAATCCCTTAGCGGGTTTTCTCTTCGTTGCAACCGAACAGACAGCACGGCAGCGACTGCCTCCTCGGCGGTTTCAATCCCTTAGCGGGTTTTCTCTTCGTTGCAACAACACGTTGCAGCAGCACATAGCCAATGATAGCAATGTTTCAATCCCTTAGCGGGTTTTCTCTTCGTTGCAACGTCTGTGTTCCCGGTGTTCCCAGTTCACCGGTCAACCAGTTTCAATCCCTTAGCGGGTTTTCTCTTCGTTGCAACGGCTTACTTAGATCCACCACGTCGTTAGCCGTGCTGTTTCAATCCCTTAGCGGGTTTTCTCTTCGTTGCAACATAATACAGTTAAGACAGCGGATTTGACCACGGGGAGTTTCAATCCCTTAGCGGGTTTTCTCTTCGTTGCAACTAAACAGCGATAACGTGGGTTAGCTCATGCAAATAGTTTCAATCCCTTAGCGGGTTTTCTCTTCGTTGCAACGATTAAGGCTGCAAAGAATGCCGTTGAGGCTGAGAGGTTTCAATCCCTTAGCGGGTTTTCTCTTCGTTGCAACACTTGCCGGCAGTGCTGTTCGCCGTCGGCTTTGAAAGTTTCAATCCCTTAGCGGGTTTTCTCTTCGTTGCAACGCTGCCGTGTTTTTCTGAGCAGTGACCAAAACATCAGGTTTCAATCCCTTAGCGGGTTTTCTCTTCGTTGCAACGCTGCCGTGTTTTTCTGAGCAGTGACCAAAACATCAGGTTTCAATCCCTTAGCGGGTTTTCTCTTCGTTGCAACATTCGGCGTAGCTTTCGAACATCATCCCGTGTTGTTTCAATCCCTTAGCGGGTTTTCTCTTCGTTGCAACCCTCTACGGCAGTCAACCCTACGCCAGTTGCCCATGTGTTTCAATCCCTTAGCGGGTTTTCTCTTCGTTGCAACAACAGTATTCACTGGGTCCTCTGTCGGAGTCATGTTTCAATCCCTTAGCGGGTTTTCTCTTCGTTGCAACACAGGTAATCTTATCGATATTCGAGAGTTCCGTGCAGTTTCAATCCCTTAGCGGGTTTTCTCTTCGTTGCAACGAACCCATTTTTCACAGACTGCTCATACATCCAATTGTTTCAATCCCTTAGCGGGTTTTCTCTTCGTTGCAACCTAAAAGACTGTCTATTCCTTTAAACTGTTGTCTATTGTTTCAATCCCTTAGCGGGTTTTCTCTTCGTTGCAACAGCACAAGTTGTTTTACCAACTCCTGTACTTGCATTTTCGTTTCAATCCCTTAGCGGGTTTTCTCTTCGTTGCAACTTTATACCAGATTTATTGTCGTGAAGACGGGGGCTGCGTTTCAATCCCTTAGCGGGTTTTCTCTTCGTTGCAACCATGAGAACCGCAATTTGTACACTTTGGAGAGTTAGTTTCAATCCCTTAGCGGGTTTTCTCTTCGTTGCAACAGCAGCAGAATGTGTCATGGTGTGTGAATGATAATCAGTTTCAATCCCTTAGCGGGTTTTCTCTTCGTTGCAACATACCGATACTGATACAGATGGCAATGCCGTGACAAATAGTTTCAATCCCTTAGCGGGTTTTCTCTTCGTTGCAACCTACTTGGGTGGACGATGCTGCGCTACTTGGGACTGGTTTCAATCCCTTAGCGGGTTTTCTCTTCGTTGCAACGCGGTTGACCGTGCCAGCCCGACAACCAAACGTGGTTTCAATCCCTTAGCGGGTTTTCTCTTCGTTGCAACGACGCTTCACAACGACAGTACAGTCTGAGAGAATTGTTTCAATCCCTTAGCGGGTTTTCTCTTCGTTGCAACATGGCTAGCACCAACCAATCTCGAAAACTGAGGAATGTTTCAATCCCTTAGCGGGTTTTCTCTTCGTTGCAACAAATTGGGTTTGAACTCGAACCTGAGGAAGATAAACGTTTCAATCCCTTAGCGGGTTTTCTCTTCGTTGCAACGATCTTCTGCTGTTTTAGTCGTGAAGACGGAGCCGCGTTTCAATCCCTTAGCGGGTTTTCTCTTCGTTGCAACGCCATCATTCGGTGGTGGCGGTGACGATGATGATAGCGTTTCAATCCCTTAGCGGGTTTTCTCTTCGTTGCAACCCACCGTAGTATGTTCAATTGACCCAGCGATTCGGCTTGTTTCAATCCCTTAGCGGGTTTTCTCTTCGTTGCAACATTAAAGCGGGAGAATTCCGGGAGCTACTTCAATCCCGTTTCAATCCCTTAGCGGGTTTTCTCTTCGTTGCAACCGGCAGGCAGGAGACGCCTGGCAGTCACTCGGTTTGTTTCAATCCCTTAGCGGGTTTTCTCTTCGTTGCAACGATGTCACTGTCTCAACGGTGCACCAAATTAGAAGGGTTTCAATCCCTTAGCGGGTTTTCTCTTCGTTGCAACAGGGGGTTAAAATACGGGTATAATACTCAAAAAGCTTTCTCAGGAGTCAAAATCATACCCCTATTACGTTGACTGTGGCTGTACAGTCATTTAATAAGGGTTGAAGTAGTCTAATCTAGAGCACGTTCGATTGCTCATCAGGTGGTTCCATACCAAGATTGGTCGTCTTGTCCTGACAGGCCTTACACAACCGATAGATCCGAACGCGATCACCGTCATTGGGTTCGATTTTGGCTTCCAGCTCGTTTTCAAGCTCAACACGCTCGGCTTTGGTAATATCGACTTCAAAAACACTGAATTGTCGCCATGCTCCATATCGTTGGAGCGTTTGATACACCTGCCGCCGATTCCCGTCGTCGCTGACGTCGTATGTAATTGCTAAGCGCATGATTATTTTGAGAAGGTCAGGGCATGATACTCGTCCAACTCACCAGTGATTGCTTTCCGCAACAGGATCGCCTGCTGGCGAATCGACTTCCGCCGTGTGACAGTGTACTCAAAATATGGGTGCGTGAACTCCTCCTGCATGAACTCATCAAATTTTGAGCAGTAGGTTTTGAACGCGTCGTCACCCAGATGGTTGTCTTTGGTGAACTGGTCGTGCGTTATGACACCGCGGTTCACCAGCCGAGTGACGAACGCGTCACAAAAGATCGGTCGGAACTCTTCCTGTAGATCAAGAGCAAGTGACGGTCGACCGTGACGGTCGACATGCAGAACACCGAGGAACGGATCGAGGTTATACTGTCGTAACGCGCTCAACACTTCGTTTTTCATGAACACGTAGGTCAGCGAAAGCAGTGAGTTGATGTGATCCTCTGGTGGTCGCTTGGTCCGTTTTTCAAACGTCCAGCCGTCGGTCAGCGTCTCGTTAAGTTGGCTGAAATATCGCCCGCCTGCTTCGCCCTCGACGCCACGGAGGTCATCTTTCGTCGCAACGGTTGTCGCCCGCAAGCCAAGATCTTTGAGCATGTCTGTCCCATAAACGCCCTTTCGTGAGAGCAGCGTCCGAGCATTTCGAATCTTCCCGGCAATCATCGCAGCGGCAATGTCGACCTCTGCGGTCGTCCCAAGCGCGTACTGTGCTCGTCGTACCTCGGCGATAGTGTTCTTTTCGGGCACGAAGCTGCCGCGATACTTCCCGTTCTCAGTGAAGTAATTGAGGATGATCCCATGTTTGTTCGCCTCGGCGACGAACGGTGTTGAGAAGTTGACGCCGCCGAAGACATTGATTGTATCCAGCTTCTCGGTCGGGAAGGAGGCGAGCTCGCCCTCGTCGCCGTCAACGTCCCAGACAACGATGCGACCGCCGTCGGTGCGGACTTGCGTACCCTGTTTGGTGACGTAGACGACCGACTCGTTGAACATCCCTTCGGTGGCTTTCATATCTCGCCCTCCCAACCCGTCCCGCGTGCTTTCTCGGGTTCGAGCATCGCGGTTTCCTCAGGCATGCAGTACTCGCGGGCGGAACAGGCCTCACATTTCGAGGGGTTGTCGGTGAGCGGTGGGATGTTTTTCGCCGACATGGATTGGATCTGCTCCACGATTTTATTGACTGCCTGACGGTGATCCTCAGTTATTCTGATTGAATGTCGCTGATCTGTAGAATATAGATATATGTATCCGAAATTAACGGGCTCATTTATTACATGAGATAACAGCATACAGTAGCCAGCTAACTGGATTTCATCATTAGTGTAGTATCCCCCGCTTTCAGCCCGCTTCCGCTCGATCGGTGTTAGGACACCATCTTCAGATTCAATGACATCAATTTTTCCATGGAGACCGAGTGACGTATCACACAGGTATCGCTCGCTGATCCAGCCGCCTCGGTGAGCAGCATTTTCATGTTTGCTCCTTCCATCAAGTAGTTCATATGGTGTCCCCATCTCATCATGATATCGCTGGTAGTAGAAACGTCGCGGGCAATAAAGATACTCGTTCAGCGCACTCACATGCACAAGCTCATCGTGGTCTGCGATGGAAGTTACTGGTTTCACAGCTCATCCACCTCAGTATTGAGTACATCAGATTCCTGCTGATCTTGCACCCGGCAATACAAATAAAGGGCATCGTGACTGAATGCGATTGCGGCCGGGTCCCCTTCTGGGTTCAATAGTGGGTAGACAAATCCGAATTTACCAATTGGGTATTGTTTTGATATTTCATTGACGTGTCCTTCAATCGGGTAACAGAGGAGTTCAGTTTCACTGAGATTGATCTTTAGTTGACCTAATCCATCGATATCTGGTGATGTTTCTACTTCGAGTCCGGTGGACACTTTGGGCTCTCGGGTTTGTCTTTGTCCTTCGCTCAATAATGAATATAGCTCACCAGTTGGTTTGAAATATAGCTCACGTCCGGTATACTCTCCATCATCGCCGCTGCTATCGCTGTCGTAGGTTCCGTAGTAGATGCAGTATCCAATGCTGTAGCGTTCAACTCGTAACACATCCTCTTCAAGATGATCCGGAACCCGTGTGAGAAATTCATCTCGCCCTAGTAATCGGAGATTTCCATGTCGTAATAAATACGTCATGTTATAATTCTGTACAACTCGTTGGTCCGGATCATAGACTAATAGTTGGAGGCTTTCACCGCGGTACATCTGTAACTTATCAAGGATTTTTGTTTGGACTGCCTCATGACACCGACTCAGATCTTGTTTTGAAATGACAGAGCCGTGCAGTCTGAAAAAGTGCCGGTCAATCCGTTTCCAGCCCTCTTTACGGATCGATACAGTCTCATCTGAAGGCGCGTTCTCGACACGATTTTCAACGTGATGGTATGCTTCGACAGCCGAGTACCGCCAGTCAAACGATTCTGGTGTCGAATTATCAATATAGTGTTGTTTTACCAACTGTTCAAACCTATTTCGGTTGATCCACTCAGTGTCAAATTCCTTGATCTCCTGCTGGAGTTCGTTATATACGTGGGATGGAATGTACGCATAAGCATTAGATGTCTCTTCACGTGTGCGAAGACGACCGAGTCGTTGAAAGAATGATGCGGCACTGTGTGCTGAGAACAGCACTTGATCAGTATCGAAATCGACGCCAACTTCGACTGCTGAATTGCTGATAAGTGTATCGAATCGATCAAGTTTATCTACGATGTCCTTGGAATGAAACCCGTCAATTCGTTCGATAGTATCGAGTTCAGAATCTTGTAGTAATCGGTATACCTCGTCGACCTCATGTATCCCGTCCAGCATCAGAACAGTTCGTCCCTGCGAGAAGCGGTCAACAGTTTCCTCTTGTTCCTCAGATAGGCATGTCGCAGTCTGAAAGGTCGCGGCTGGGTGTAATTGGAGTTCAACTGGTGGTAACACTGGACGGTACGCGGTCGGTAGCTGCCCAGGTGAAAACGCGATAACTGGGTTATCGTCCTCAGTTATTGCTGGGTGTGGTGTATCACGCCATCCAAAATCCGTGAGTGGATAATAAGATGTGGAGACTGCTTTATCGAACCGTTCAGCTAGCTTCTCATCAGGCGTCGCACTGAGGAATATAAGATATGATAACCGACATATTTCAGTATCAGCCTCCTGCATTTCATCTAATAAAAATAGGAGTGTATTTTGTTCCTTCCGTGTCGCTCGGTGAAACTCATCGACTACAGCGACTTCAAAAAGGTTGATACCATCAATTCGTTTGTAATATATTTCACGTCGTAATAGAACGAATATATCCGGATTTGTGAGCAGAATTACTGTCTCAGGACGCTGGAACGCATCTCGTAAGAGGTACGAGAGTACTTTACCGTTCGAATCTACGTCATACTCCGTTGCATGCTCGTCTTGGAGTATTTCACTTGAGATTGGCAATAAATGAACGTCATCACCACCATCTATATTACTTAGCAGTGACTCAATATTTTCGCGTTGATCTTCGATCAGTGCGTTCGTTGGATACACCGTAACCGTGTCTAAGCCTTCTGAAACCGTCGGTGCAAGCCAAGAAAGCGTCTTTCCCGCACCGGTTGGTGCGTCATTCACAAAGGCTCCTGGGACATCATTTGTCAGGGCATCATGTAGTGCCCACTGATGACGATGAGGCAGAATGTCATTGACCGGATACGAACTACTGGAATATTCCCGCAATGCGAGTCCTTTCAATCGAATACTTGATCGGGGTAATTCAGACATCGTCACGTTTTGTTGCCAGAAATTTGGCATCTGCCGGGTAGCACACGCGTTCAGTGGAACCCGCTGGAGACTCTATCGCGTAGTGCTCAGATTTGAATTCACCCTCAAACCAGAGTGGTGTAGGTTGCATTTGACGCATCATGACACCGCCGAGTGGCTTTGCTTCATGATCGTAAATGCTTAATGGATGACCCAATGAAAACTGTCCAGAGTTTCGCTCAGCATTGACGATGCGATATCGAACGTGGCCTTTTCCACGCTTTTTGCCCAGTCGGATATAAGATGGAAGCGTCTCTTTGACCGACTCGGCTGTCCGACCATACGGAAATATATAGAACCGGAAATGATTTCCTGGTGCCAAGGCTCGTTCGCGTTCAAACGTCGGCAGGTTCTGATTAGCCTTCCCTGTGGGATCGTCCTCAGCCGGATAGTTTGGGGTTGCATAGGTATCTGTTCTTGCGTTCCGGTTAGTAGTTAGATATTCTGTTCGGATCGATTCTGTCTTGATTGCAACTGGCACCGCTGGTGTCACATACACCTCGTTTACGATGTTAGCTGTATCCTCTATGTATGTTGGCTGGTGCATGACATCTACGTAGTTACCCCCTGCGAGATTGAGTGCATAGTGCAGTGCGGTGTTGAGGATATACGGGTCGGTGTCAGCCATCCGACCGACTTCTCGGGATGCAAATCCAACTTTCCCGTGTGTTGTCAGGGTTGCTTCGAGTACCTCCATGATTTGGGAATTAATTTTCGTCTGCCGCGATTGCGTCGTCAATGAACGTTTGTGAGTGTGGTTGTTGCGTTTCAAGCACAGTTTGGAGTTCTTCGTCGCCTGTTAGTGTTAGTATCTCATTAAGAATCTTATCATCGACGGGAGCCTGTGCGATTTCCTCCGCACATGCTGCGTCGTAAGCCTCCCGGACGAATGTCGCTGCTTGATCAGCATTTAGCACCGGAGCTTGGACGATATCACCAAGTGTTCGGTCACCCTCACTGGCAAACGAAACAATCGTCTCGGCTGTGAGTTCTCGGTTCGAACAGCCTTCCTCTGAACCAGTATAGAGACCGAGTACACGATTGTTCACCCGACCGAGCCGAGTCGTTGCTGCCCCATACCGTTTATTTCGGCTCGTAATCGCAGTGACGAACGCCACCTCAGCAGGTGTCGCGTCTCGAAGGGTAATAGTGCATGGGAACAACGTTCCTGGCTCAAAAAAATCCGGTTCCCGAATATTCGCAGTTGATCCTTTAGCGTATCCTTCACCTGGTGCGTTCTGGAATTTCTCGTCAATGCACGCACTTGCATCACGGACAGTGAACGCAGTATCGTACATCACTCTCGACGTAACACCAATATCGACATCATCGTCCCCACTGGCTGCACTGCCGTAGAGTGCCGATTCAACAGATTGGGGATTCATATCGTTAACATCCATAGAATCGCTTCGCTCGTATTCCAGTAGTTCCCGCTGAATCGCTTTCCCAGTCCGCCGATCACTACCGGTTTGTTTCCGCATAAACATTAGACCGGGAGAGTACTCAATACTTTCATCTCCGTCAATGATAGGCAGTGAGGTGATGTCTGCATCCTGTCCATTCGTTGTAAAAACGGCGTGACTCTCTAATTCCCGAAGTACCAGAAGTGTCGTATAGTTTGTTCCAGGTGTGTTAGTCATACTATCGACTGGAACGGTACCATCTGCGAGTGCGTTTGTGATATTGTCTGGAATCATTGTCAGGCTTGATCTGCTGTCTGTTTTTCAGCGTTATCTTCGTCGTAGTAGTCCGCTTCGGCTCGAAGTGTCGCACCGAAGAAACCGTCTGCAAGGTTATTTTCGAGTCGTTTCAATTGTGATGGACGTCCGTTTGCGATTCCGTAGAGGATTTTATCAACGAAGTACGTCGCGTATCCCTCGATACGCTCCTGAAGTGGTGTCCCGGCGTCTGAATCCTCAGCGCTAACCGGATAGACTGCATTGCCAGCTTGCCGGTCAATCATCTTCTGAAGCCGACCGGAAACACACATTCTGTAGTCCTCTCGATCAAGTTGCTTTCCTGTCTTCGAGACCGCCTTGACACTCTCACGGAAGACACGTTCGACGCGATGTGGTTTCCGACCATGTCCGCTTGCGGGTCGAATTGCATCGTATGCGAGATTCGCGAGTGTTGTGATTCGATTATGTGGTGTGTCACTCATTTGTGAATTGGATTGTCTGATTGAATTTTGCTGATCAAGCACGACTGCATATCTCATCAGAGCCGGTATATATGGCCCCTCATCTGAGGTCTGGACAGCGCGCTTGAGGAGATATGACCCCGGTAATAGCTCGTTTCGTGTCGTCCGGAGGTATTTAGCAAACAGAGAGTCGTTACGATCGTTGCCTTGGATTGCGTAGCCGAGCTTCACCATGGCAGCCGCTGACTGGAGCACTGGACGTAGGTGGGTGAGCGAAATGGTCTCACCGTAGAAGCTAGTCACCTGTGTAAACCCGCTCCCGATCTTTGCGAACTCCGGAAAATCACGAGAGCGCATTTCTGGCACTGGGGACGAACTCAGATATACTCGCATCCCAGTGTAGGCACTCACGGTGAGAGCCAGAAACGCACTGAAAAACTGGAATTCAGTATCGTTGTCCGGGTTCTTGAAGTAACCGATTGTTTGTGCTCCGAACTGTTGATTACGGTCGAACTGTCGAGAGAGTGATTCGATCATCGTTCTCCCGTTTCCTTCCGGTTGTGTTAGTTCGTTCATTATACCAGTAAACTCTTCAAACGAATCTATGTCGAACACCCGTTCAGCAAGTCGTCCCAGTCGAACCCGGTTTTCACCAGTGAATCGATTGACCAAACGGGAATAGAGCCGCCAAGAGTAGGGTGTATAGAAGTAATCTGGTACTAAATGGAAGAATAGTCGTCCGTTGTCCCGTCTTGATGCTGCCGTTTCACGCAACGAAAATTCGATTCGACAGGTCGAACACAGCAGGAGTTTATCACGCTTCATTCCGCCAACCATTTCTCTGTTCGAGAATCCCCCCTGTAATGTCGTCAGGGATTGCTTCGACTTCATCGGACCAAGATTTCCACCCGCTGCGACGCCACGACTGCACAGTGTACAGGTCTTCCCTCGCGATGATTTTACATACTCGTCGTAGGTGTCAACTGTTGCATTTGTGAGAATGAGATTACCACCGCCGATACGAAGGTTTTCACCGATGAATGACTGAACTTCTGTCGACATGTTCCCTGCGTGTTCGTTCTGAATCTGAGTCTGCCAATCGGTATCGTCACCAACGAGTTCGGTCAGCCCCTCCGACAGTGTCGAAACGATTTCTTTTTCAACGGTAGGAATTACCGGGCCGGTTCCATGTCGATCAAGAAGCCTTTGTGCGATTGCATAAGAGTACTCCCATTTACCGCCACCGGTAAGTTCTGAGTCGATGTCCTCAGAAAGAGCAATCAGATTCTCTGATAGCTCATCTGAAAGATCAAATACAGAGACAGTGGTGCGAATCAGATCGTTTGTAGTTCGATGACTGGGGAGCAGTGGGTCAACAAACCAGCTTTTTATTGTGTTTACAAAACGACCGAGACCGTACTGTTGTTCAGTTTTTTCGAATTCACTACCCAGTTCGGCCTCTAATAGTTTCATCGACTCTGTAGCAGCGTCTGTGGCACCGGTATCTGCGTCGCCATCGGTAATTCCCTTTCGAACAACTGCCTGTAACATTGTCCTGCTACCAGCATAGAAGAAATCAGGCTCGTTCAGACTGTAGAGTCCCTGCGCCCCGACAATCGAAAAGTTTGATTGTAGTTGATCAACATCATCGTATGACGGGTGAGAATCTCTGATGCTGTCTCCCAATCGTGAGGTGATCGCAGCAACGGTTTCTTCGTCAATCTCTAATTGATCTTGCTCGGCTGGTGCAAGGTATACACAGCCATCCTGATACATTGTCAGCAGTTGATACTCGTGCTCCTCTCGCAAATACTCACTTACCGTTTTGTTCAGCAAATTCGTGAAAATACCACTGACATGGTCGGTTTGGTGGTATGCGAGTTCAACGCTTCCGCTGGGGTATGCTTCATGGAATCGATCTTGGACGCGAGCATCCGCTGCTGCCTCCGGTGTTGTCGAAGAAGCCATTGAGTCGGCTAGACGGATTAATGGTCGATACTCTCGCCATGTCGTCGTCACACGAGTCGAATTGGCGTTTTCAGTGTCATGATGATCGACGGCACATGAACGGAACGTTCGCATTGTGAGTGCTGAGTCGGGATCATTTGGAATAGCACTAAAATCGGTCAGCCCAATTTTATCAATAAACGACTCAAGCTCGTCGATTTCGATATCAAACCGTTTGTCTGGATTCTTGTCTTCCTCCCGAAGTTTGTGATAATCGTGAGTGACTGCAAGTGCGACAAGATGGCGGAGCTTTTTTGATGTAATTGGAGGCAGGTTCGTATTCTGCACCTGCCGACCGAGTTGATGTAAAAAGTACACCAGATTTCGAGTATGGTTAACCATCGACTGATCGACTTTCCCATATTCGACGCTCTTGTTTGGGAGGAACGACCAGCCAGCTTCCACAAGCCGTGGATCGATCTCTGAAATATACTCGGTTAAGATGTGATCTAGTTCCGCTTCCGCGGACTCTGAATCGGAGTCACTTCCAAATTCCTTTTCTGGATCTTCGATGAGAGCCGATGAAAAGGAATTGACTCCCTCAACATGAGACTCTTCTTCTGATTCAACTTCATCCAACTTGATCTGTTTATTATTATTTGTCATTGTTTGTTTACGTCTGTACTCACCTGTCCACAGCCCCGAGCCACAGCACTCCCAACACCGGAATACTCAGCGAACAGCGCGAGAGCCGTCACCGCGTTCATAACTGATTCACTAGCATTCTTAAACGCGTATGCGCACGTCCCCGAGAACCCCTGCCTAAATAGAGGTTGTGTCCCACCATCAGGATCGTCGACGCGATTGACCAACACGCTGTGGGTATCGTAACTTCGGGCGTGGGGTTTCTCGATCACCGACTCGATCAGTGTATCCCGACCGACATCGAGTGCCAGCTCATCTGGAGCCGTATTGTTCCACTTCCCGAGCAGGCTGCCGAAGACGGCTCCCCGCGTCGGGAACATTGTCGTTACCGAGCCGGCCTCCTCGATACAGGTCGCCGTCTGGAAAGTCATCTCGATAGTCGGATCGTCGAGTTTGTTGGTCTCCGTGAGCAGTGTCTCGTGAAAGGTGTTCTCGCTCTCGAAGGATTCGACCTGGAGCTGACCGTGTGTCAGTTCCAACGGTTCGTCGGCGAACACCAGCCCGGAAACGAGGGCCTCAAATATCGCTTCGTCGTTGGGATCGGTGACCCCTAGCGAGAGTGTGTACTCTTTGTTGGGGAGTATTTGTTTGTGATACGACCGCTCGCCGTCGCCGAAGGGACCACGGAGCCCACTGGTATGCAGGCTGCCAATCTCGGAGTCATGTACCCGCTGGCTCACCTCATCGTCGGCCGATTGGAGGAGAGCCAACAGCGCGCTGTACACCGAGTAACCGTCCGATTGTGGCACGTCGAACCGCTCGTCAACGCGGAGCGTCAGTTCGATCCGACGTAGGCGGCTAGTTGATTCCGACTGTGTTTCCATAGCGAAGTTATCCAATTCTTACAGCCAATAATGTTAAATGTAGCGACTTATCAAATCAGAAATGTATATACCACAATTGCAGGATACTGCAACACTAAATGTTGGCAGCGACAAGCAGCCGATTATGCAGACGTTCATCTCACCTATCGGCTTCAACACGACCAGCGTGACTCGGAGCCTGCTTGAGCACGGAATTGACAGCGAGGATACAGTGCAACTGATTCGTCCGGCCACTGAAACTAATGATAATCGAGCGACTGAGGCTGTTGAAGATGTAAAAAGACTATTGCAGGAAATCGAACCGAAAATTGTTGTGCATACTGAATCAATACCTCATAATGATTTCGAAGACGCTGTGATGACCTGCAGCAATCTCCTCAGAACAGCGGATGGAGAAGTCGTTGTGAGTCTTAGCGGTGGTGCGCGAGATGTGCTGTTACCGCTGACGGTAGCGACGATGGCTCACGAAGCAGCGATAACGACCACGCTTGGATACAGCGATATTGATGGTCAGGTTCGTGAGTTCGGACTACCATCTGTTTCTACTATGCCATCGAAGGGGGCTTTAGAGACACTCCGAGTAGTTGCTGATGCTAATTCATCAGTAACATTACCTGAATTATCAGATAATCTGGAAGCTGTTAAAAGTACAATTACTAGACACGTTAGTTCACTAGAGGATGCAGGGTATGTCACTTCTTGGATTAAGGAACGGAATAAACATGTGTCGATTACATTGTCAGGACGACTTTGCATTGCAGTAGTTTGATACAGGTTGAAAGATCTCCTACATTGTTCTTGTGGCTCTTGTCTCCCAAATAAAGATCTCGTAGTGAGCTACCCCCGCAAACGATAGATCTGACATACGTAATGACGGAGAGATTACTCCATCTCTTACAAAAATAGGTGACGTAATGATGTTCTCCGTTGATCCAAACAGTGAACAGCTGGAGCATCTCGATAAAAAGCAGTTCGTAAGAACCGGATCTGTTGGAGCGAAAAAAACCTCTAGGAATGGGCTATTGAGTATCCACGTCTCTTGGGTGAGGAATTGTTGGTGATTAGATCGGAGTATGCTCGATTCCAACATCCTTGAGATCGGCTGGATATCCTGGAAATCGACCTGATTGGGAATTTCGCCCGTCTCACTCCAGATTTTCTGGAGTAGTAGTTGACAGTATCATAAAACTACGTTTCACAGACTCGCAAACACTATCTGAGAACATTCCAGAGTTTGCTTGCCAACCACCCGTGGCGGTCCAGCGGTTCCACGACCTGATTGTTTTTGAAGACTTTGATTTTCACTTGGTGTTGCGGTGGACTCTGAGTACTCAAAACGGCTGTATAACCACCCAGATTCATCTCTATGATAAATATTCGGTTTGAAATCGGAGGATATCGGATCATGGTATTGGTGACAGACTGTAGAGGGGTTATCGGACTGATCCTGATGCCGACGGATCAAGTATTTTCCTTGATTTTGTATAATCTGGAGGAGTCCAGCGTGTGAGAATCGCCGTTTTGTTTTAGTGTTTAATGGATCAGTATGACATAGATTTCAATGAGCCAATAGTTGTGGCGCGACGAACGTGTGGACTCATGCATGTGATATCGATCTGAGATAGAGTGTCTCAAGAACGGCTGCGGCGATATTTATACTTCTGTAGTCTAATGAACAACGCTCTTATGAAGTACATTGTTGATGAGTCAGAGAACTTCTCGGACAATCTGTTTCAATGCTTCTTGACCAAGTTTGCGGATAATTCGTCACCGGACTGTGTCATTTCCTCGATTACCCCCAGTTTCTCACTAATGCCGTCCTCCAGCAGGTCCACGCACAGCCTATTTCCGGCGACAGTGCCCATGATACAGAGGACAACCTCACGGTGACTGTCTCATTTAAGAACGGTTCGGTTAGCACCATCTTGTACACTGTGCGATCCTTCGACGTCAAGCGAGTACGCCGAGGCGTTCACTGGGGAATATATACACACGGTCGAGAATTACAAGAACGACCGCATCGTTCCGCTGTCTCATAGTGATTAGTTCGAATAGTTTCACCGACGGTGTCGAATGACGCGGATTCAGCGGCTCCAATCACCGACACGGATAATCACGGCGGTAAAGACTTGCACTAATCACTATCAAAAGAAAGGTCACAATCAGCAGTTCGAGACGCTGGTTGACTACGCACGAGAAGGCGACCCATTCCCGTTCCCGGCGGGCGAACTACTCTGGGGTTCACTGCTTTCGTTCGAGGTGCAACGGTCCATTCGGGAGAATCAAGCCATCGATGTCAATACCAGCGACCTGTTGGACTGAGGATGATGTTTCCGAACCTGTCCACGACGACCGGTTACGCTCGCCCCGAGATGGTCACGTCGGACTCTTCTATCCAGAGACACAGCGTGTAGAGTTTCCAGAGTTTTATCGCGTTCTGCGCTCGCTCCTGGTAGCGGTCGTTAACGAGACTATTGATTGTTTCGACGTCGAACAACCGCTGGATGCGCTCGTCATCAGTCATCTCCTGAAGTTCCTCCATATCTGTTCGGAGTCGAGTATCGTCTGATCTCGATAGGAAAGCCAAAGCCCTCCTTTCGGTAGTCGACGTATTCATCGATCAAGACATCTCGAGCGACTGATTTCAGCGGTGTCTCCAGACCGTCGATCATCTTTTTTGTGAGCGGCTAGCCGAAGTACTCCTCGGTGATGTAGTGTGTGGCTAGTAGTACCCGGACCTCAACGCCGGCCGCCATGCTTGCCTTATCGATATAAGTGAAGTTGTAGCTCGCGAGAAAGCCATGCGGGTCTAGAAACTGCGGTTGCTCGGCACGCGAGGTAAAGTCGCGGTCCCTCAGCAGGTCGTTGATGCGATCTGCGTACGTCTCGTGCTATTCCGGTTGGTCAAGCAGTTAATCAATCTCACTACAATTGAAATAGTAGGTCAGACTATGATGCTTCGCTGGCATCGGGGACTTGAGATATCGACCCGTTCGAGGTTGTAATGATCTTGAACGAGGCGGTGGCAAGCCGGAGGTCACCAGCGACCGGTTGGTGGAGTGCGAACAGGTTGACCCGGCGGTCCTCTAACCTCAAATACGTCTCTATCTCAGCGTCGCCATCGACGGCGTCGCCGACTGGACGGGTGAGGATCCGGAGTCGGTCCGGGCTATGACGATTGGGTCGACGAGCGGCTTGAACATCTCGACGTCGCGCTCTCGGCGGTCAACCGCCGGTCGCCTGGGGTCACGTCGACGAGGTTATCAGAAGGCACGGAGGGTATCGCGACCGACAGACCGAGCGGGGATTGAAGATGGGTCAGTCGGATTGCCGCCTCGATAACTCAGTTTCCGATTCGGCCCCCTATCGGGGGACAAATAAATGAAACGTCGGCGGGAGCGATTACAGCGCGGGTCGTCAACAACTTCATTACCCGGTGACCACGAAAAAATGACGTGTCTTGGAGGGTCTTCGCCGCGATCGCGGTCGCGTGTCTCCTCGCTCTCGCGGGGTATGGGTACGTCGCCCCTGATGACCCCACCCCGACGACAAGTCCGGCGTTGAACTCGACAGCTATCTCCGATGAGACGCTCGCCGACGCCGAGTTCCCGGAGGGGTTCTCCCGGTCTGAGATCGATATCGCGACGGCTCGCAGGCTATCGATCACGTTCCTCCGGACGGAGCCGGTGTCCGGGGTTGCTCTCGAACGGTTCCGTCCCGGCGCGTACGCCGACTACCAATACGAAGCGGGCGCGACGCGGGCCCGGTTCCGTCTCGACGTGCACAACGGGTACGCCGACGTCAGTCAGAACGACGTTTACGTCGAGTCGAACGTTCGACACAGCCGTAGCGGGCGGAACGGGCGGATCGCTTTCAAGATGACGAACGGCTCGGTCGGCGAGACCCGGTTCCGCGCGGCCGACTCGATGTGGGCGGTGGTCTCCAGGATTCTGACGATCGGCGAGTTTCGAGTGATCCAGGTCACCGAGAACACTGGTGAACGCCGCATCCGATACGCAATCACCGATGTCGCCGTCCGAAACGCGACTGACGTTCGAGGGTACCTGACTGTCGACGAGGATGGGGTCGTCCGAGAGGCTCAACTCCTATACGGTCAGGCGGGCGAGCCCAAGCGGTTCCAGTATAGCGTCACATCCCGGTCAGCGAGCGGCGTCGTACCGCCTGCATGGCTCCCCGCTGCTCGCGCGGACAATCACTTCGAGCGGGGATTTGAGGCGAACACGGGATCGATAGTTGATGCAACGAACGACAGCGAAAACGGTAGTCAGTAGGTCACGATCCGCAGATGGCCGAGACCCCGTCATTTGGGCTAACCGGCGTGATTGGTGTCTTCTTCATTTAATTGGCGAGCGCATCCACCTCCGGTAGCCGATTCGTTAGAGAAATATATCCCTCATAGTAATAGCAAAGAGCCGTACCGCTCGCTTTCATTTCGTCGTATGCCCTGAAGAAAGTTGGTGGTGCTCCCGTCCGAATACGATACACTATACCCTGGTATCGGACTGTATGATCCGAGTTCTGGAGGTATTTTAGATGCGAACGAACGATTGGAACAGATACTCTGAATCCAATCGATACGCTACGCAGGCTTTCGGTTGACATGTGCACAGCGAACACGTATCCGCAGTCGGCGACGTCGTGTTTTCTCCTGGAGTCCCTACAGAAATCGCCTTTCAGGACGGTTCTTCTGGTCAAACACAGCCTCACGTGGAAGAATTTGTTCGAGTCAGGATCGACCACAGCGTACAGCCAAAACCGATGATCGTTGAATTAAATCACAGTCTTGCCGGCAGCAATGTGATTCGGGTTCTTGCCGTTGACCGACTGTAGACCGGCTTTCTGTACCCAATTATGATGTGTCCAGCGCCCGCGGGAAGCATCGAACGCGCCGGTAGACAGTCTTGTGTGAAACGGCGGGTTCAGCGTCGAGCTGTTGAATGCTTGTGTTCTGCCGGATATATATATATAGATGGCGAGATACCACATCCTGAGCGGGATTGTAGAGTGTTCGAAGATTGTGCCGGTATTGTGATTGAGCGTCTGGTTGCGATCCTTACAGAGATACCCTTGATACTCTCGATAGCTGCCATGTTTGATGTCTGATCACTGACCCAGACTGGTAGCGCGGGCAACAAAGTCCCTCACGCCAGCAAGCCTGCTACAGCGGCTTCGCGGCGCTCGCCTCCGAACTCAGCAATTCAAATGGGAACATTACATTCAGGTGACGCGTCCGTGTTACCCTTACCTGCCACGCTCTCGTAGCGCAAGATCTGCCCGACCGACAATTTACTTTGGAAAGAGCGAATAAGTGATATTTCTCACAGTGAGTAGTCTGGAGGTAGTGATAGTGATTAGTTCGAATAGTTTCACCGGCGGTGTCGAATAACGCGGGTTCAGCGTCTCCTATCACCGACACGAATAATCACGGCGGTAAAGACTCGCACTAATCACTATGAGTGAGTAATTCACAGCGTCTAATAAATTTAGGCTATTGATATTATCTAGACTTACATCGATATCATTAGGGCGCTTACGCAGCTCTTCGTTCTTTTGACTTTGGACGGAGATTGCTATACCCACATTTACGACATTCACTCGCACGTTGTGGATTCCGTGCATTACAGCGCATACAAATTTGCTTTTCGAGCGTTCGTTTTATTGCAGCTTCATTCCTTGCCATACCCATGATATCCTATACATGTGTATAACAGTTGCGAGGTATCCCGTTTTATTTTCGCTGCGTCTCTGTGATTGTCGAACGTGTGCAACTGTGTCACTGATCATACTAATGAAAATTTCTTATAAATGTGAACGTAAACTGTCCCATAACACCCACTCACTGAGTTGGTAATTTGACCCTCGTGGAGGGCAACGTTGAGTCAGCCTGTAAGGGCTGTATTATATACTGATATTGAATGAAGTGACTATCATTCAGAGTTCGCTTACTGGTATAGTAACGAAGGTGTGATAATCACGTCTATGAAGATGGGACAAACAATAATCATCAACTGATAGAAAGGTACTCACTCTCAGAGTGCTTGCTGGATTGCCGTCTCAATGTCTTCACGTTGAGTAACCCCAATAAATCGGTCAACAACCCCGTCATCATTCTCTATCACAACTGTTGGGAGTGAACGAACCTCATATTGATTCGCAATATCTTGTTTACTATCAACGTCTATTTTTTCGAATGCAACTTCATTGTAATCGGATTCAAGTTCATCAAGAATTGGATCCTGCGTTTTACATGGACCACACCAGTCAGCATAGAAATCAAGTAACTTGACAGTCATCGTATTCAACTAGCAGTAACCATGTTCATCTGATAAACGTTTTCACATTGCCAATGTTCACCTTTGAATCACATATTATTGACAGTTCTTTTTCTCTCTCTCAGAGAAGAGATGACAAGTATTGCGCAATCATACCAAGCAAAATGCTCCACTGACAGGGAGTTTTGCCTATGACTCGAAACGTCTACGCATACAGACGGATGAGGGGTGTAGAGAGACTTGATGTGGATGTAGCAGAGGGTGAAGTTCCACCATATCATCAATTAACCACTGCTAATATATTAGACTCATCAGAAACCCTCAAACATGAATTAACTATCTTAATCCGATGCTGACTGTGAAACGACCGACTATCATATACACACAAGCCGTGTTCATGTCTGGAGAAAGACGTGAATTCAATCGTGTAAACTACTTCACCCTACCGCTCGCCCGGCCGCTCGCGCTTAAGCAAAAAGCCTTAGCGCCTCAATTCAGGTAAATTGGGTTTGTGCATGCATGAGCTATGTAAATATAACGATGAACCAGATTGTGAACAATGCAGTAAACATTCAGGAATATTGAGAGAATAGCAAAGTGAAACCCACAGAGTGTATAGGATTGATACAGAGTATATTATTTACATCCATATATGATTATTACAGAGTCATCCAGCGGGTACCGGTTTATTACCCAACATGAACACAGCAAAATAGCGGGGAGATGCGCCATGCGTTGGGGTAATGATGACTTTGAGTCATTAGATCCAAAGGGCTCACTAGTTACAGCGGCATTTCTGCATGATATTGGATGGCAGGAGTTCGATCAGCAACCACGTCTCAAAAGTGATAAGAAAACAGGGAATCCCACGCCAGTCAATTTTCATGAGCTATCACCACAAACGTGGATTGATATGTATGAGCAAGGGATAGATGCAATTGCCGCTATCGATCCCTATGCAGGGTTAGTGGTGTCATTACATGGGGTCGGATTACAGAATAGACGATATGGGCTTACCCCGGAATGGAGTAATCCACGTTCAGAATTTGATGGATTTATTCAAAGAGAACAGAAGCGTCAACGCCAGTTGATGGAGCAGATATCAGAGCAAGACGGTTTTAACATGAGCTCCAAGGATAGAACAACGCTCAAACAACTTCAGGAGGACGCTCATAATCCAGAACAATATGAGGGACAACTCTGGTGTAATTATAAATTACTCCAAATATGGGATACACTATCCCACATACTGTGTGCAACGACCAATCCAACAGGAGAGACATCAATCGAGAATGTTCCGGTCTCAACGAGCACTGATATCACCATTTCAATCCACTCAGAAACGGCGAACACATATCGAATTGTTCCCTACCCGTTTCAAACCGACCCATTACTCGTCTCAGTAACTGGACGAACAGTCTCTGAGCAAACGGTCAAATCAGGAGAGACCTCAGCAGTTGCACGCGAATACTTTTTGAACACGGACGAAGTCGAGTTTCGAATACATTCCTGATACCTCGACCTTATTGAAGTCAAATACCAGCGTAGCTAGAGAGATGATGCCGCATCAGATTGTCATGCCAGCGATAGCTTTGTACCCCAAGTCGATGGGTATATAGGCGGGCAAATATCTCCTCAGCCCAGAGGTCGTTCATGATAGTCGTGGTCCTCGACGTGGAATCGGTCGACCGAGATGCGCATGACGTCATTCACGACGCGTATAGTGTGATACTCGATGTGAATTTCCGTCGGACCAGCGCGTGGTCTATCGTGTCCTAGTATACCAAGGGCTTCGGAGAAACATTCGACTGATGACGCGTATCTACTAAGCGCTGTAAGAACTGTAGATGGATTGCATGTCAACGACCTCGGTGTCAAGCCCCGAGGCTTATCGGTAGTCTCGTCGCGTCATATCCGAGTGAGGCTGGATATTAGTCTCTATCGAGTTGCAGGCGTTCACGAGTCAGCGACCCCGACTTTGGGGCTGGTTGACTGGCAGCCCATTACTGACAACACTCGTGACCGCCAGTCACTACCGAATTATGGGGGATTATTAGTAATAGATATGTTGCAACTCAGTTGACCGTCAGCTTCCTCTCCGGGGTCGAGCCTCGGAGTATCCGCCTCGATGTCCGATGAAATTCCGAATCTGTGGGAGAGTTCGTTCGCGTTGTCCGACTCACTATGTATCTTGCATAGACCTGAAGTCAGCTGACCTACTGTGTATTTTACATGGGTAAAGACACGATGCGAGACCGCGTATGGAAAACAGTCCATCAATTCAAAAATGGTGATATTGAGCGCGTTGTTAAACCGTTGCGTGGGGAAACCATCGATGGATTCACCAAACGTGAGGTGGACAATGCCGTTGATGCGTCAACCCGGACAGTGCATGATGTATTGAAAACAATGGTCCAATATGGTATCTTGACCGAGACCAACCAGCGTGTGAAAGTGCCGAAAGGAGACAGTGGCACTGCTATTCACGGAACGGTGATTTACAGCGCCGATTCAGCGGACAGACATACCAATATGGAGGAAATTAAGATGAATGATACTGTCAAGTCCGATTCAGATAATATCGCAAGCACATATATCTGCAATGTGTGCGGTGATGGATTTGAGACGAAAGATGCCCTCACAGCACATGTCACACGTAGTGATAATCATCCTCGGGTGAGTCAGATGGACTCATGCCCAAAGTGCGGAAATGAACAGATACTCAAAGTAAAACGGATAGATGATAATAGTCCCACAGATAATGAGACAGTTCTTATGATTGATCATAAGACCGAAATGAAAGAAATGGGCGGGGTAAAGACACTAGACATAACAAATTATTGTCTCGTGAGAGGCGATTATGAGGCGTAGGATATTGTATGCTGTATCTGCATTAGTTGATATCCTCCCCGCCCTGAAGAATGAAATTTTAGCCTTGCATCTCCCATACTCACACGAGCAATCTTATCATAATTCACCGGCAGATAGGTGAAATAAGTATCCGAGAGTTTGGGTCCATCTAACGTATCCATATTTGAGCACCATCCAGTGATATGTCCTCATTCGATAACAGCATGAACTGTCGAGATACCATTCATGTCGAAGTGAGTAATCAAACCCAGATTATATTTCAGTCCAAAGTCAGCATCTAATATTTTGACATCGTCGTTATCGACCACATTACAGAGTAGAATGGTGGTCGATTTCGGGTCATACCGGGTGATGGTGACATCGAGCGCGTCACTCGGATAGACAGTAGTAATCAATTGGACACGATTCCGACTTCCGGTATGGGTATCGATCCACTGTCACAAGTCGTCATCAGGTTTTGATCTGCGAGCGAGTCAGCTCATGCCGGGGAGGTTGTGGGCGACGACAGGGCAACTGTCGCATTTAGCGAGTACGTCCCACCTGGAACCAGCACTACGAGAAAGTTTCTGAATCGTGATACAAATCGGTTGAGTGGACTGTATTTACCAGTAGTGTCCGTATTAGGTAACATCATCCCTGAATTCATTACTTCCAACCCGCTTGATAATATGTGGCAGTTTCAGTGCTTGATTCATACGTAGAATCGACAGAACGGATCCAGCCGGACCAAGCGAACAACGATGGAAATATACATGGTGGAGAGACGGTTCGGTTAATGGACGAATTAGCAGCAATTGCGGCGATGACTATCGCGGGGACAACTTGCGTCACAGCTCACATTGGGAGCGTTGACTTCCAGCATCCAATCCCCGTCGGTGACGTTGCGAAACTGTCGGCATATGTGTATGAGACCGGCAACAGAAGTCTTGGAGTTCGAGTCACCGTCGAGAGTCGTAATCCGCGCGATACAGAAGCCATGCCAGCGACATCAGCCTGTTTCACGATGGTCGCAGTTAACGAGAACGAAGATGACAATGACTCGGTTGCGCTCCCATCGATCGTCCCGCAAACTGACCGTGGTGAGCATCTTGTCGAGACTGTCCCCTGCTGAGGTGTTGATTGGCGATGCGAATTTCATTGATATAAACTGTAGCGAAAACGAGAGCAATACCCATTACGGAGTAGTGACAACCCTCTGACGATCGGAGACATGCGTCCCATTTAAAAGTATTTTATTTGATATGGACGGATCAATTCTCGGTTTTATTCGAAATATTCCTCAATTCGTCATTACTGACAATTCAGTCTACGACAGCAAACAGGATACTGATGAGTGTTGATTGACGTTTTATTAGTATGCGAACAGTCAGCGGACCCTACATGGATAATTTTCTGCCGGAGTGGGGCTTCTCTCCAGTATGACACTCGTCTGGGAGAGACAGTCATCGTTTATATTGAATCCGAAATCCCATTACCGTGATACACGTATGTTTGGATACCGGATTGAGCCTGTTTCCGAGGCTTTCGGTCTGATGACGGTCTAGCTGATAGAGTGTCAGCGTGTAAATCCGTGTATATGTTCATGTATCAAATTGTATATTGCAAGGACAATACTCTTTGAGTCATATTCGTTAGAACTCACAGTTGACTGCAGTAGAGGTGAGCTAAGTTGGATTGAATCGAGTCACCCCGAAACCTGGAGCGGATCACATTTCTCAGAGTATCAGCGTAAACGACCACGGGTCGGGTGACCCCTGGCTTTTCTCATTCCCTCAGCCTACGTCGTAAGCACTCCACGCGAAGCGATTTCACGGGATGAGGATGGGCGGTTTACAGAACGCCCCGACCCAGACAGGCTCACCTTCCGAACAAACGGTTGGGTTTTGCGAGTCCGGTAATTACCCGAGTCAACATCTACGCCAGCATGTTTCGCCCACGCCCACGCTCTCCACGCCACGTTTACACTTGCGTTCCGATCAGCATGGTCTTGCTGAACCTCACACGAATCATTCCTACACCGGAACCGCCGACCCTGACGATATCCCCGATGACTCGAACCACAACTCGAGCACGACTTCGAATTGTACGGCGACTCAACTATCTCACACGGAATCTGGTTCCATGTCGCTTTGTAGCGAACCTGTTGCTCGAACTTGTGGAACGGCAGTTTGTGCGACCGACGGTTCATCTACGTGCCGTAGTTGATGGCGTCTCGAATCTCGCTCAGGTCCTCGAACACGATGACTGGGTTCAAAAACTGTTGGGCGAACTCCACCACGACTCGGGACATTCGGTGAAGAATCCACTCGGTGTAGCGCTCTTCTTTCACACCGAGTTGATTGTGGATGGAGTGTTGACCGTGTTCTTGACAGCGTTTCGTGATGGTGTGGTAGCGTTGGCGTTCGGCTTTCACAGAGCCGTAGTCCAGCACGAGTGTTCCGAGCGTATCCGTATCCATCGTCTCGCGATTAACAGCGGTGAGAGCGATGTTGCGCTCGTTAATATCGACGCCGACAAGTGTGTCAGCGTCTTCGGATTCAGGCACTTCTACCTCTGTTTTAACCGTGACGTGTAGGTAGTACACCCCATCTCGGTACAGAAGTTCGGCCTGTCCCAACGACCACTCATCTTTTGTTAAGGCGGACTCTATGAAGTTGAGGTCTTCCGGTCGTCCTCGAAGATGTCCTTTCACCTTCTTGTATGGTTTCGGACTCACACGGAACTGAACGCGGTCGTCTTCGTCTTCGTCTTCGTCTTCGTCTTCGTCTTCGTCGGTGTCGGTGTCGGTGTCGGTGTCGGTGTCGGTGTCGGTGTCGGTGTCGGTGTCGGTGTCGGTGTCGGTGTCGGTGTCGGTGTCGGTGTCGGTGTCGGTGAGTCATACTGTTGGCTATAGTCACGCGAAGGATTTCGGCACCCGGGGTGTCGGAAATCTCCACGTAGTTATAGCCAACAGTATCAATAGCCTTCGGTGTGTGCCATGACGAGCGGGTATGCTCCTTTCTTGTCTGTGGCTGGTGGCGACGGTTTCCCGACGTGGGTATCGTCTTGGTCGTCCCACCACTCGAGGAGTCTTTTGTAAGAGTCCCACGCTTGCAGGGCTTTCCTGACGACTGCACACTTGTTGTTCCGAAGAAATCCATCACGGTCAACCTCGCGTTGAATCTCGGTTTTGTTGTAGCCTTGTTGTTTGAGTTGGAGTGTATCGTTGGCGATGTCTCGTGCGGTGTAACGGGCATCTTTGAGCCACGACCGCTCACCAGACTCTATGCAGAGTCGGGTACGTGCGGTCTTCGTGACTTCTTCAATACCCATAATTTAATTATTGAATTAAGTGATAATAAAAGTAAAGATTAGAATAGAAGAGTACAGAAGTCATGCAGATTCGATTAGTTTGTGTAAGTATCACTTCGTGTGGTGTCGGAAGTACCGCCAGGGGATGCTGGAGTGAGTTCGAGACGAACTTGCGGAGTTGTTCGAAGGGACTGCTGAACGGTTCGGTCACGAGATTGTGGAAGTGGAAGTGGAAGTGGAAGTGGAGATTGCTCCTGACCACGTTCAGTTGTTCGTGGAGGCTGACTCGAAATGGAGTCCTGCCGAGATTGCCAAGCAGTTCACAGGCTACTCGGGCAGAACGATTCTGAAAGGTCACCCGGAAATCAAACAGCGGTATTTTTGCGGAAGTGGCCTGTGGAAGGATGGCTACGATGTCGGGACGACAGGTGGAGTTTCCGAGGACGTGGTTCGTCGATACATCGAGGAGAAGGAGAAGGAGAAGGAGACGGACCATTAGGCGAGTGTACGCGATTCACCCACGGGTCAGATGAGGTGACCCGTGGAACTCTCGCTGTTTCCTTTAGACCTGCTCGGAAGCGGATCGTGTATCGCTGTCGAAAGCAGTGACAAGTTGTTCCGGAAGCGCCTCAGGTGAAAACACTGAGACTAGGTCCCCCGGCTCAATCTCTGCATCACTATTCGGCGTGATATGAGATCCATCACGCTCAATCCCCACGACGAGGACTTTCTCTGGTAGTAGTCCTTCGCGGTGAGCGTCTGCAAGGGTCATTCCAGCAATACCAGCGGTTTCTGAAACGGTGAATTCAACAAGCTCACCGCCACCTGCGACAGCTTGGAAATCAGTAACCGCAGATGGAGCACGATCCTCCTCAGGAGCGAATCGATGATACGGTTGAAATGTCTCATCAATAACGATATCCTCACGCTGGATACTCAATCCGGCAGCCGATAACTGGTGAGCGATACGATTGATATCATTTGTATCCTCGCCGACAGCGGTGATTACAAGATTATCCTGTCCAGCGAGGAGTTCCCGCACATGAATGATTCCTGGGGTTGCTGCTGCTTTGTCGGCAAACGTCGATCGCTTTCCGACGGGAGCGGTGCAGGTGAATTGTGTGGTTACCTTTCCGTTTGACTGCTCATAATTGATATCGGTGTGATAGCCACGGATAATTCCACTTTCTTCCAGCTGACTGATACGATTACGGACTGTTGCTGGGGTGACATCTACCTCTTCGGCAATCATTGGTGCGGACGTGTCTCTTGCGTTCGCCCCAAGATAATAGAGGATCCGCCGATCGATCTCGTCGGGTCGATAGGTCACGATCTTATTTATCGGTTATTTGGGCAAAGACGTTGTGATACCATGCTCGTTCGACTTACAGTTGATTTGAGAGCGTGCATTCGGTTTGAGAGAGTCGCCGGAGGCAGCGCTGGCAGCGACAGTGAGTCTGACGAGTGGGTGAATCGCAAGCAGGCTACCTCTACCCTCGGAGGAGTCGAACGACCTCATCAGTCACATCCGGTTGGACTGCCAGGATGTATTGGATGCCGGGTTCAAGTATCATGTCTGGTCCTGGGAACGCGCCTGTATGCTGCTCGGCTATGATAACTGCTCCTTGCGGGAAGGAGACAGCATCCAGTGACTTCCCGGCTGCTGGTGCTCGTTCGGCGATCTCTATCTCGATAAGCTCCAGCCGGTCTGTGACCTCCTCGATTGTTCGAACCCCACCGCCGCTGACATCGATAATATCGTTGGCAGCCGTGTGAGCAGCCAGTTCTTCAGGATAGACAACAGCATCGACGATCTGTTCGAACTCCTCATGCTCGCCATGGTCGATTCGGGCGACTGTTTTGATATCGGCGGCGATTCGTTGTGCGGTCATACAGATTCCGACGTTCGTCATTGCACCGTGACTCGTTAGCGCTGCAATGACGTCGCTCCGCTCCAATTGCGCCTCTCTGAGTACACTTGGACGACCACCGTCTCCATGGATTACGGAGGCGATGTACTAATCGCTCAGAAACTGGACGCGGTCACTGTCCTGCTCAATGATGACAAGGTCATGACCACGGTTGCTCAATCGCTGTGCTGTATGGTACCCGACGCGGCCGCCACCGACAATAACGATCTGAAGATCTTTGCTCATGAATGAGTCTGAAGTCCGTATGTGCTGATAGTATGTATTTGTATCATTATGCTAATTATTCAATCCTCTTCGACTGTCTCGCTCATCGTTGAGTCCTCGATAGGGGTAGTCTCTGCATCTGTCGATTGAGTATTCGAAAGCACAGTACGAGTCCGCTCTGAGTTAAGCCCAACGTAGATAACTGCTCCAACCAGTAACCACCCGACTGCGACAGCCCATGTTACCCATGAAATGAATATAGCAAGGACTAAATTGAGCACACAACCGAGAATCGGCGGTGCGGGATAGAACGGAATCTCGAATGGTCGATTCAGATTCGGCTGATCTCGTCGAAGCTTAATTACCGCGAGATTCACTACAATAAATCCAAGTAGTGAGAATAAACTCGCAAGATTGCCGACAAGACTAATTGGAGCAACGATAGTCGCAACAAGCATGATTGCCGCGCTCGCCATTAACGCCGAATACGGCGTTCCGTATTTATGATGGATATTTCCGAGCCGTTCGGGCAATTGACCTTCTCGCCCCATCGCGTACGCCACACGACTTGAACCGATGACAACAGCATTGAGCGCACTGATTGTTGAGAAGACAGCACCGAATGCAATAAGCGCAGCCCCGATTGAGGCTCCAAAGAATGCAACGTCAGGCATGAAGCTAATCGCCGCTTCAACGACGGCTTTTTCCTTTGCGCTGCCGAGTCGAGGAGCCCCTAGTGTCCCGACTGCAACGCCGACGACTAAGAGATATATTAAGACCGTGACGCCGAGACTGATGAAGATGGCTCGTGGAATGTTCTTCTTTGGGTTCTCGACCTCTTCGGTGACCGTCGCAATAAGATCATATCCCTGAAACGCAATAAACGTCAATCCCATTGCCGGGAGAACTTTTGTGGCGCCCTTCGAGAAGAAATCAGACACTGTCGGAGCAGCCCCCGGATCAATTCCGAAAAACGTCGCTGACGAGACAGCACTGATACCGAAGAAGATGAACACGATGAGAATCCCGATTTTGACCAGCGTCACAAGCGTCTCTGCGCCACCGCTGGCTTCCGTAGAGAGTGCGTTCAGCATCACGAATGAAACAACCGCGAGCAATGCGTAACCGACCTGCCAGATTGGTCCTGCCGGCAGACCGCCCCAGTAAAGATGGATAAACTCGATAAAGTTCGAGGAGAATCCAAGTGCGTACAGTGCGCCGGCAGCCATATACGTGAACCATCGGGTCCAGCCCATCACAAACGCAATGGGTGCGGAAAACGTCTCACGAATGTACGCATATCCGCCACCATTTTTTGGGATTGCGCTCGCCAACTCGGCGTACGATAACGCGGTAAAGAGGGTAACGCCGCCGTTCAGAACGAACACAAGAAGCGCTGCAGGACCGGCAATTCTGGCTGCGAGCCCGGTCAGAACGAAAATCCCCGCACCGATCATCGCACCAATACCAACCATTGTCGCATCCAGCAGTCCAAGGCTTGCGGCTGGTGATCGAGTGTCTTGTTCCGATCCCATTATATGCCTCGTCGGTGCAACATGTCGGTCCAAATATCATTTTTGAGGACTGCAGTGAGATGTATGACAAGACCACAGAGCTCAGAATGTCCAGGATATGTATCGAATGTGCCTGTGCCAGCCGAGATCATGATTGGGTAGGACTCCGGATAATGAATGCAGGGTCGTTCGTATTGAGGGGCATCTTAGTCGAGGCGGTTTCAAGAACTGGAGTCTTATTGAGGGGATCTGGGGTCCCTTCACCTATGACGAGAAGATCACATTTGTCCTTCAATTCAACGACACGCTGTCTGACATTGTCGCCTCCTGATACTTGCTGGTAGACTCGATTAGAATCAACGCCTCTTTTGACAAGTTGGTCCGTGGCATTCGTGAGCGTCTCCTCACGGGTGTGGAATAGTATGACCGACGCGTCGACTGCAGCCAATAAATCAGCAACAAATGAAACGATTCGGTCAAACTCCGGTCCGTCTCCGAGCGCGACGAATAGTCGGTCAAGCGAATTCACTTCACCTGTGCTCAGAATCGCGTCACAGTCGTCCTGACGAGCGACACGGTCAATTGCCTTCTCCCGAGCGCTGCTGAACACGAGTCGTGTCTGAACAGGGATATCTGCGTTGTGAAATGGGCGAATGAGGTCAGTGAGCGTCTTACAAGTATCTGTTTCGAGCTGATTGCGTGCTGCTCCCGGCGGAGTCTGCTCTGGCAGTTTGTAATGTCCGAGTGCGACTACCTCTGTCGCTGTGAGCGCCTCAATGAGCACCGATGGGAATGCGTCAGCGTCGGGCAGATCGAATGTAATGAGAACTTTATAACTCATGATTATGCCTGCTCGTCCAATTAAAATGGTGGAAAGTCGATGTTTCATTCATCCAAAAGGAAAGGGAGTCGATTGTGATTCGTTGTTTTGAGTCGGACTCCCGTCCCCGCTGGTCAACAGCAATCGATTGCGGGTTTCTTTTCGTCATGATGATTTCATTTGTACGTGATTTTCTGGAATCAAAAATACTGTGGGTATATATTCTTCGTAAGATGTATCCATTGGTATTTTATTTATGATTAAAAAATGTAGTCGGTAGTCAAAACAAATCGATGTACTAACATTATCTCTGGTCATAAAATATAGTAATATTATGATTGTTAGGACACACACCGACAGAAAGGTAATTAAAATAATATTTTCGCATATCGACTTGACAGTCAGTGGAGATAGCCGGTTATCAACGCTAACGCTGGTATAATAATCTCCTGAATACACTACACCGAAGTATTGAGCCGTCGAATTCTTTCTTAGGAAGAATCGCGGGGACTGACAGCGCTCAGCGCTCAGCGCTTAGTGCGAATTCCATCTAGTTGGTGAATTGATTCAGACGATATACCGCATCTCTCCATGATATCGATTGAACTTGAGTGTAGTCGGAGTCGTTAGTGCGTTCACAATTAATCAGTGAACATGCGATAGGAGATGGGAGCCGAGAGCCGAGGATTTCGACGTGGTGGAGATTGTGACTCTTCAGAAGACAACGGATGATTGAGTATGTCGGTGTAAGTTCTCGAGTGTTCAACAGTGGTTGGCAATATGACCATGCGATGTGTGCTTGTCTGCAAAACCGTACTTACCAGAGTTGAAAACGGAAGTATATGCTCTGTTCTGTTCCAGTCAGTTTGAGTGACGAGACTTACACTGGCAATGACTGTGATATCGAAGACTGAGGGATGAACTTTGTCTGCTGATGCTGATGCTGTGTGACACCATGCGGTGACGTCCTCTGGCTGTGAGGTTTGTGTGTGTTCAAGAAGCTTACCTGATCTATTCACAGGAGAGATTCCGAGGAGTGGTACTCTGAATGTGAACCACAGCGGCGAGATCCTTCCGGGGTTAAGTACATGACATAGTTCATAAACGACTCATTCCACGCAGTCAACAGACAGCGTACGCAGCTTTTTTACTCTTATCAAGATAATGTCGGTACTGTGTCAGACGAGAGTCGTGAGAGGGATATAGATCGACGATCATTTGTAAAGCTCGCGGGTACAGCCACAGCAACTGCTGCTCTCGCCGGATGTGGCAGCAGTGGCGGAGGCGGAGGAGCTGAAGGGGGAGATGAGACGGCTGGTACGTCTCAATCAGGCGAGACAGCAGCAGACACCGACGAATCAACGACAGGGAGTAAGGAATTTCCTGTGACAATCACACAGGGTCAGATGCCCGACACACTGGATCCGCACGACCACCGAAACATTCCAGCGGACATCGTGATGCGACAGTGCTATGAAGGTGTTATATCCCGAAACCGGCAGGGACAAATCGTCTCGATGCTTGCGACAGAATGGCGACGCGTGGAGCCGGGTCGGGCTCGATTCAGCATCCGAGAAGGGCCAACATTCCAACAGACGGATAATCAACTAACGCCCGCGGACATTGCATATACAATAAATCGGATGGTTGATGATGATGTTGGATTCACGAGCCCACAAGCCGGACAGCTCGGTGGCGTTACTGGTGCAGAGGTCGTTGATGACGAGCGGGCTGTCGATGTCCTCTCGGACGGTCTCAATCCAATCGTGTTCGCTGAGTTTGCAATCTATTGTGATGTTGTCGAGCAAGCGTGGACAGAGGAGAACGAGTCATCATATGTCGCACAGAATATGAACGGGACAGGACCGTTCGAACTTGCTGAGTATGAGCAGAACGTGCAGGTGACATTTGACCGATATGATGAATACTGGCGCGAGCCTGCGGAAGTGACTCAACTCACATTCACATCTGCACAGCAAGCGAGTGCACGAGTGAATCAACTCATTGCCGGTGAGACTGATATTATTGTCAATGTACCACCCCAATCAGTCAACCGAGTTGATAGCAGTGAGAGCGTAAGTGTGAATGCAGTCGGCAGCACGCGAATTATTTACAATGGGATGCGAAGCAATGCTGAGCCATTTTCCTCGCTCTCATTCCGCCGGGCAATGAATTTTGCAGTCGATCTGGAGAGTATCATCACGGATGTACTCCAGGAATTTGGTGAGCAGACTGGTCAACCAACCTTACAACCGTTCTTTGGATACAACGACGACATTGAACCGTATGCACATGATCCTGCTGAGGCTGAACGACTTATTGAGGAAAGTGGACATGCAGGAGCGAGTCTGACCTTACATACACCAGTAGGACGATATCTCAAAGACCTCCAGATTGCACAGGCTGTTGCTGGAATGATTGATGATCTCTCGAATGTTTCCTGTGATGTCAAACAACGGGATTTCAACACTCTTGCCTCGGAACTCACTGATGGTGATATCACCACCGGACCGAAGTTCTATCTTATCGGATGGGGGAATGCAACATTCGATGCCTCACAAACAATTAATCCGACACTCACGAGCGATGGAGTATTGACTTCATTTAAAACTAATCAGCTTGATAGTCTTATTACTGAGGCAAACCAAACAGCCGAGAGCGAACAACGTGAGCAACTCCTTCAACAAGCGAATGCATTCAGTCACGAACAGGCGCCTTGGATTTTCCTGAATCGACAATTTGGTGTTTACGGCTCAACGAATCGGATTGACTGGCAGCCGAGGAATGATGAGCGGATCGATGCATACTCAATCAGTTCATCCGAATAAATGGGGTACTCACGCTTTCTCCTAAAGCGCGCGAGCCAGGGTGTCGTTGTCATTTGGGGAGTCGTGACTGTCGTGTTCACATTACGATATATTACACCTGGAAGCCCAGTGACATTCATTGCCCCACTCGACGCGTCACAAGCGCTCAGAGAGGAGATTGCGATGGAATACGGGCTCAACAGGCCGCTATACGTGCAGTATATTGAGTATGTAGTTGGATTACTCCCCCCGAATATCGATATGGGGCAGTCGTTTGCTGCTGGAACGAGTGTGAGTAGTCAGGTGTTTGCTGCACTCCCGCGTTCACTTGAGTTAGCCGTTGCAGCTACCATTGTTGCAGTTGCTTTGTCGATTCCACTCGGAGTGATCAGTGCAACGAACCGTCACGAGCCAACTGACTACGCAGCGACAACATTCTCGTTAGTTGGTATTTCAACGCCGAATTTCTGGCTCGGACTGATGTTGACGCTTTTGTTGGCAGTGCAATTTGATATCTTCCCAACAGGAGGAATGGCTCGGGTGAACGGCACTCCATTATTGCTTGTTGACGCGCTAAGATACCTTTTGAGCGGACGCCCACAGGTTATGCTTAGGTGGCTATCTCATATCACCCTCCCAGCTGTAACGCTCGGGACGTATTTTACAGCGCTTGTTACTCGACTCACTCGAAGTGGCATGTTAGATGAACTCGGCAAGCAATACATTACAGCACTTCGAGCAAAGGGAACGCCGGAGACATTGGTGCGTTTCAGGCATGCATTAAAAAATACGCTTGTGCCAATTGTGACCGTCCTTGGTCTCCAACTCGGGACGCTCATTGGCGGGGCAGTCATAACCGAGCGTGTATTTGCATGGCCTGGACTTGGAAGTCTCTTGATCGATGCTATCAACGCTCGACAATGGGTCATCCTCCAAGGATGTCTGGTCGTCGTCGGGGCTGGTTTTGTGATCGTTAATACAGTCGTTGATGCGATATATGCATACTTGAATCCGGAGGTAACAGTGTAATGCTTTCACCGCGGACATGGCAGAATCTGGTCGGAGAATTGCGTCAGAGTCCACTTGCCAAGCTTGGTGTCAGTCTATTTATTGTCATTCTTGGAATGGCTATTTTTGCACCATTCCTCGCGCCGCATAATCCAAATGTGCAGCATCTTGATCAGAAACTGTTACCCCCAGTGGGACTCAGTCGAGTGACGACAACAACAACAACACAGATGGTGAATGGGTCAGTCACGACGATAACTGAACGAACACAGATCAATGCAACGTGGACGTATCCACTGGGGACAGACCCACTGGGACGCGATATGCTCTCACGAGTACTCTACGGCGCACGGACTTCCATGCTTGTTGGCGTTCTCGGCACAGCACTAGCTACATTGATTGGAACACCAATTGGTCTCATAGCAGGATACTATGGTGGTCTTGTTGATGATACACTCATGCGTTTTGCAGATATTATGCTCGCATTTCCTTCCCTCGTGCTTGCAATATCACTTGTTGGACTATTCGGTCGGATTGCTGTCACGGTCCCTGATCCATGGGTCGTTTTCAATATCGCATCAGCGACAATGCCAGCGACATTCACACTTCCTGGGATGGTAATCCTGGTTATTGGACTGGTCAACTGGGTGTGGATTGCGCGTGTTGCTCGGGGCGAAGCGCTCTCGATTGTTGAAGCGGAGTATATCAAAGCTGCACGCAGTTATGGAACAAGTGATATTCGCATTATGACCCGGCACGTGCTTCCGAATGCGTTGACCCCAATTTTAATTCTCGCGACGATTCTTGTCGCCGCAAATATTCTCCTTGAGAGTTCACTTGCGTATCTTGGGTTCTCCGGTACCACGCTGTCGTGGGGATTCGATATCTCACAGGGGCAACAATATCTGGCAACCTCATGGTGGATCACAACGCTTCCTGGTGTTGGTATTGTCATTGCTGTGATAGGTGTGAATCTCATCGGTGACTGGCTCCGGGATGCACTTGACCCAGGCATTGAGGGTGAAAGCGAGGGAGGACTTTGAATTCATGAGTACTCACGATCTCCTTCGTGTTCGTAATGTTTCAACACGATTTTTGACCGAAACAGGACAGATCAATGCTGTCGAAGATATTTCCTTCACTGTTCGTGATGGCGAGACATTCGGGATTGTTGGTGAATCAGGGTCAGGTAAGTCGGTGACAGCCCACACAATCATGGGATTAATCGAGTCTCCCGGACGAATCACGAGTGGTGAAATTTGGTACCGTGATTCCGCATTAGCTGATGCGGTTGGGGTTGATGAGAGCAATGGTGCGTTTGTCAACCTCGTCGAGCTCGATGCAGAGACGCGACGAGCGCTTCGAGGACCATCTTTTGGTATGATCTTCCAGGACCCAATGTCAAGTATGGATCCCTCTGTGACTGTCGGTGAACAGATTGCACAAGCTGTCGAGGCACAACGCCGGGCTTCGACAAACCCACGGTCGGTCTCGGCGCGGACTCAACAGTATGGTCTCATGCGGTTTGTGGTTGACAGTCTGATTCCACATCGCGGGTATGTGAGCACGGAGAGTAAGCAGCGTGCAATCGAATTACTCGACATGGCTGGCATCCCTGACCCGACTGAGCGGGCTGAGGCTTATCCACATGAGTTCTCTGGTGGAATGCTTCAACGGGCAATGATTGCTCAAGCGCTGGCTGGTGAGCCGGATGTTCTCGTCGCGGATGAACCGACGACTGCACTTGATGTGACTATTCAGGCACAGATTCTTTCGTTATTATCAGAGATACAAGCGGAGACAGATATGAGTGTTATTCTCATTACACACAATCTTGGAGTCATAGCGCGAATGTGTGACCGAGTGGGCGTCATGTACGCTGGAGAGATTGTTGAACGGGGGTCACTTGCGGATATCTTCGAAGACGCAGTCCATCCATATACGAAAGGACTGCTCGGCAGTGTGCCGGATATTGATACTCCAGGCGCACGGCTCGAACCCGTTGCAGGCAGCGTCCCAAGTCTCGTTGATGAAGAGATGGGTGAACGATGTTACTTTGCGGATCGATGTCCCAAAGCGATGGAAGCCTGTCTTGATCCCCCTCCAGAGTTTGACGCTGACACAGGGACCGTAGTTGAACATGACACCGAAAATCGACATGGCGTGAAGTGTGTCTTAGCGCAGCGAGGATATGATCCCGACGCATCGGTATCGATATCCAACGCCAACTCTAACAGCGACAGCGACGGCGACGATTCCAAAAACATGAGCGCAGATAATACAGAAGGTACATTCAATTCAATCAAAAATATAATTAAGAGGATAAGTTCGGAGACAAACGCGAACGCAAACGCAGACGCGGACGCGAATCCGAATCCGAGTTCGAACACCCCAAGCGGAGAGGGTGAACCGTGAGTGAGGACACGTTGGTGAGTGTCGAGAATCTCAAAAAACATTATACGAGCACAAAGACACTCTCTGATAGATTATTTCGTCGTACATCACCACCAATCAAAGCTGTCGATGGGGTCAGTTTTGAGATTACAGCAGGTAAGACACTTGGGTTAGTCGGTGAGTCTGGATGTGGGAAATCGACCACTGGCGAAACGATCCTGGCGCTTCGTAGCCCGACCGGTGGAACGGTTAAATTCGATGGAAAAAAGATCGGTGACCTCTCTAATACAGAGGTCAAAAACTTCCGACGAAGAACAGGAATGGTCTTTCAGGACCCATTCGCAAGTCTAAATCCTCGAATGACTGCCGGTCAGATTATCAGAGAACCACTCAGTGTACACGATGTCGGCACTCAAGATGAACAGCGTGATCGGTCAAAAAGTCTGTTGAAACGGGTCGGGCTCTCAGCAGACCAGTATGATAGATATCCACATGAGTTCTCGGGTGGTCAGCAACAACGTATCGCGATTGCACGTGCACTCGCAGTCGAACCGGATTTTCTCGTACTTGATGAGCCGGTCTCAGCGCTTGATGTATCAGTGCAGGCGCAAATACTGAATCTCTTAGCTGATCTCCAGACTGATTTTGGACTGGCATATTTGTTTATCGCACATGACCTTTCCGTCGTGCGTTATGTGTCTGACCGTGTTGCGGTGATGTATCTTGGTAATATCGCGGAGATTGGTCCAACTGAGGCTATTTTTGAGCGCCCACAGCATCCATATACGAAGGCACTGTTAGAAAGTGTCCCGCGTGCACATCTCAGTGAGTCTGATCGTGAGATAACGACACTCGAAGATGATGTTCCCTCACCTCGTAATCCGCCGTCGGGCTGTCGATTTCGGACTCGCTGTCCCGTGGTGATTCCACCGACCGATATTGATATCGATCAAACTGCCTATCGCGAGGTAATGGATCTCCGAGAGCGGATTGAAGCTGGAACCCTCACAACTACCGACGTCGATAGCACAACATCAAACACAGCAGATGCGGGCACACCGAGCCAACAGAGTATGACAGCTAACTCAGTCTGGCCAGGTGAGATTAGCTCATCATTACATGGAGACAATGCAGCTGTGGTCAAGACCGCCCGTGCTGAACTTCGTGACGGTAATCGACAAGCAGCAATTGAAACACTTCGTGATCGATTTGAAACGGTATGCGAGCATGACCGTCCAGAACACTCAGATAAGACACATCACTCTGCTGCGTGTCATCTTCGTCACTGAGTGACTGCTTGTCTCTACCACAGTGATGTTGAGACACCTGCTGTGTCTGTTCTCAATCTAGCTGGGAGGGACAAAAGGTTTCTCTCCGTCATACTCACTCACTCTGGTCATTCTGTGAGGAATCGGAGGGTGATAGGCGCATCAAAGCTGTGAAGGAAAAAATAACCCTGGCTTGTCATATTGGAACTCGATACGTCTGTCATTTTCAAGCCGACGGAGATACGTTCTTACGCTACCCGTTTCTGCAGTATGTGTCTTGAGTGCTGAGATAGAATCATCTCCGAGGCGGTAGTACAGTGGGAATATGACCGCCACAGTTTCAGACTCTGCACGCATTACGCTCATTAAGAAGACCCCACCAGATGCCTCCGTTGAGAATAGTTCATAATCGGTGATAGTGATATCAGCGATCGTGTTCTCAAGTGTGGCGAACTCATCGTCAGGCAGAAGAACATCGAATCCCCAGAGGTTATTTGACTTCCCGGCGAGCGGGGTGATATGCCCCGGATGAAGCGCCAGTGATTTCCATCCGTCATTATCATACCGAGTCGCTGTTGTTTCAATGTCTGTAAGAATACTGTCCCAGTGATCACCGAAATCTTGAGAGGGGGCATCCACGCCAGGTGATTGATTCACCTTGTCGGTCATATATATTATTACGATGCCAGCCTCAAACACTCTCTTACTGCAGTGTAGTTCAGCTTAGATGGAAACCAGACTGACACTGAAATAACTGTAGCGGCGACTGTGGATGATATCTCACTCTTCAAGCCATGCAGATAACTGCATAATGTTCATTCTTGTCGAGACAGTAACTAAGCTCTGTGACAAAAGACACCCGGCGTGACCGTATTTGGCGCATTGCACTGACGACAGATGGTTTCACAAAGCAGTATATCGAAGATCAGGTCGATGCAAGCAGTCGGACTGTGCATGACGTACTGAAAACAATGGTGGATTATCGCTTTCTCAAGCAAAAAACACAGTACAGAAAGGTCGAACAGAGTTCGTCCGGTAGCACTAGTACTAGCACTAGCACAAAACAGGACGTAACGGTATACCATCCACTAGATATTCGTCCAACACCGCCTGAACCCGGTTTTGAGGATGATATATCCTCTGAGAATATATTTAGCAGTGGTGCAACGCTCGAAGCCAATGCAGATATGTTCACAGGTGTTGGTGAGAAACGACTTCGGAAACTCGAGATGGAGCGACTTGTCACACTGAACGACATTCTTGATGCCTCAATTAATGAGATAGCAGAGGTAGACGGGTTTGGCGAACAAACAGCGAAGACGCTGAAGATTACCACTATTGAGGCGGCTATCAATAAACTCGATATGTCAGAAGAAGATCTGCGTGGGCTGTCGGTGTCAGAATATGAGGACATGTTTAATCTTCGTGAGGAGTACGCAGAAGAATTGAAGCAGAACCTCAATTCAACTCTCCTGTGAATGGTGTATGACAGATTTGCATTTTACAGCCAATATAGAGAGCATCCAGACTCGTTTTCACGGAGATCATTCGTCGACACTGTCCACTCCAGATCACCAACCGGGCAATAATTATCGGATGGTAAGTTATCTCAAAGTCGATGACTTCGTTACTCAAACCACGGATTGGCTTTTCTCCGAGTTATTTGAGAGTGACGGCGTGAGCTGGCTGTTGATTCACATAGACGACGTGGCGAACATTCGGCTGTGTATCTCACAGGGAATATAGTAACCGAAGTATGTATCCACACATCTAAGATATTATCTCGTCATCTTGGGCAGGTCGAATTGGGTATTGTGCCGTGACCACCGCTGCCGTTGAAATACTGTATCTATGCATCGGATAACATCAGCTATTTCGGGTCAATCTTCGCAGCAAGGGTCTGTGTGACGATGTTACCGTCATTGATCACGAATGTGTCTGTTGCATACTCATAGACGTTTTCGTCAGTTTCAGCATTCCAAACAATATATGCGCAGTCGTCATCAACAACCTGTCTTTGTAAGTTGAATTCGACTGCTGTTTCAAACTCATCATACAATGTCTCAAATAATTCTCTGATCTCCGCAGTCCCGTGATACATCCCATCATGAGTGATGACAGTTGCGTCATCCGCATAATCTGACATCGTTGCCTCAACATCTCTCGCGGCGAATACTTCGAGATGATGCTCTAGCACGTCTTCGGTCGTACTCATACACTATATATAATGAATGATCAATATAAATTGTGTGCTATCGGTGCCAATGAATCATCTTGAGGTCATGTCCAAGTCTGGGGCATTCGATTGTATCTTGATACGTATTCTCTTTCAGTAACACAACAGAAGTTGTCTAATGGGACTCGGGTCCAACTCCATACGTGAGTAGTGTCCGAACTTATGAGCGACTATAAACACTGTAGCGGGTGTCTACGCGCCCACACGTAGAACTATGGGATAGTCTCAAAGCCGATTTTATTCGGGTTACCGCTGACAGTGGAGGATCATCACTCCATCAACAGATGTTGGGACTGTGAGCTTCGTTACTCGAATGTGAATCGGAACGCGCTATCGAGCGTTCCAAATGAAACGAACACGATGTCGAAAAGAAATAGTGGTCACATTACCACCGACTGGTGGTATCCAGAGATAGCTGATATTCTGAGGGGAACAGGAGAACACAAAGCACTTGCCACTGCTCTGTCCGAGAAACAAACGCCCGGTGGGGAGTAGGCGTCTGTCTCCATCGATGAGACGGAATGAGAGCTGGTTGACGCGACACCTCAAGCCAAATGTCAGGCAGACGCGTCAACCAGCACAAACTATGACACGACACTGCTACATCCCCGAGAGGGCTTTTTTGCCATAACTGACTCCAACAATCTGATTGTGGTTCGACAGCAATGGCTAGATCTCAGTACCCTCGCAGGATGTAGCAAGAGAGTTAAGAGATTGAGTTACAAAGTTGTTACGCAAGCCAGATATGAGATATATTCCACCGTGACACCGTCTGTCGACGATTAAACATCCATTTTGAGTGCCGTCTTGACCAGTCGGTGACACTCTGAGCAACGATTAGATCTAAGCCCACAGTCAGTTTATCTGGAACGTCTATGTGCGTGTTCCGCTTCAGATAAAAAAATCAAATTACCAACGACTGTTAGCTGAGGACGTGGGTCTTCTTTATGCCGGTTATCAGGACAGAACAGTACAGACGAAGAGTGAACCGCCTCGGGATCACATCAACCCCCTGGCATTCGTCGTGAACAGCTGGTAAAATGCCTCACAAGCCGAAACATTTAGACTATGAAATCATTTAAGTGAATGTATGAGTAGCGGACAAAATTCCGGTGGATTGATGTCCAGTGCAGGTCTTGTACGGTATTTCGACGCTGAAGATCGGAATTCAATACGGATTGACCCGAAGACAGTCGTTGCATTTGGTGTGCTCTTTGGGGTAGGTGTGCTTGTACTGAATGCACTTGCAATCTAGGTAGCAGCGTCTTGTATTTGAACGTCACAGAGATTCAGTCACGGCTTAAACCCATTGGATTTTTATAATTCTGTTATACGGGTTTGAACGGACATCTTTTGTCATTGTGAATCTATCGTATATGTATGATTCAAGCTGGTGTCGTCGCAGTACAGGGCGATGTCTCTGAACATGCGGCAGCTATCCGTCGTGCTGGAGAATCTCACAGCATATCCGTTGAGATTGTTGAAATTAGACAGTCCGGTGTTGTTCCTGATTGCGACGTTCTTTTGCTTCCTGGTGGCGAGTCAACAGCTATTTCACGGTTACTAGATCGGGAAGGAATTGATGCTGAAATTCAAGCTCACGTTGAAGCTGGAAAACCTGTTCTTGCCACATGCGCCGGATTGATTGTTGCTGCTCGCGACGCGAAGGATGATCGTGTTGAGACGCTTGATATTATTGATGTCACAGTTGATCGAAACGCCTTCGGTCGACAGATCGATAGTTTTGAAGCACCACTCGATGTTGACGGTCTTGATGAACCATTCCCAGCGGTCTTTATCCGCGCACCAGTTATCGACGCTGCCGGTGAGGACGCGACAGTGCTTGCACAGTGGGAGGACAATCCGGTTGCTGTCCAAGATGGTGCGGTCGTTGCCACTGCATTTCATCCGGAGTTGACACCGGACAGTCGAATTCATGATCTCGCGTTTTTTGCCAATCAAAACAACAATGTTGACACAGCAGTATCGATTGACTGATCAATCGAATCGTGATGGGCGTTGATCAGTTTCATGTAATGTGAACCCTTCCCCTAAGCGATCATATCTCTGTGTAATGCTTTTTTGAGCAATTGTTCATATGAAATTAAGACAAATACCATGCGGTTTGATGTCGAGGCGATTCAGATGTGTATCGGACGATTCTTTTTCATCTGATGAAAATAATAGCATATGACTGATGATGAATTGCCAAAGACGGTATTTGATGATCTCTTTTCAGTAATTGAATCTCGACGGGAAACGTTACCAGATGATTCATATACTGCATCACTGTTTACGCATGAGAAAGGAGAAAACGCTGCGCTCGAGAAATTAGGCGAAGAGGCAACCGAGACGATCCTTGCAGCAAAAGATAGTGATTCAGCAGCAATCCAGGCTGAAAGTGCGGATCTTATTTATCATCTTTTTGTCGTGCTCGCAATGGAAGAAATAACGCTTGATGACCTCGGGAGGAGCTGCATGGACGACTTTAAAAAGAATTGCTGTTAGTTTCGATATATGCCGTAAATGAGAATATATTCAATATTATACTAGTATCAAAATAAAATCGCGTTTGCTGGGAGAGAATCCGACATAGTAAAGATAACTCTCCTGATTGGGACTTGAGTGAGAATTCAATCCAACCGTGTCAGTCTCACTCCTCTCGATACAGTATGTGGCTTTTGTATCTGAAGAGCACAGCGGGATTTCAATAGGTTACTTGCCCTGTGCACTTTATTTGAAAAGCTGGGCATCATAATAGTATTAATCGAATGTCACACCAAGGTCATGAAGATCTTCATTTTGTTGTGCGACTGTAATCAAAAGTGGAGTCAGTGATTCAACTTCAGCGGCGTTTGCAACGCCTCCGGCATCAAGCGCCCGAAGACCATCAATATCTTCAGCAAGGTCGCCAATCGTTTCCTTTGCTGTTGTATCATCGCCTATTAGTAAGGTATCGATACCAAGATCCGCATCGAGATTGGCAAGTCGCCCCGCTGCAAGGTTGTGAAAGGCGCCGATAACAGGGACTGAGTCAGGTGCGGCATCGGCAACAAGTGCTGTGACACTTCCTGCACTTGGCGGGTGATAATGAAATCCATCCTCATCACGCTTTACACCTGCCGCTGGGGTGACAATGATATCATCGGATGATAATCTATCTGCGGCAACAGCAACTGTATCTGCGACATGATATGGGGGAACGCATAAGAAGACAATCTCTCCGCGATCGGCTGCCATTTCATTCTCAAATCCAGTAATTTTCGTATCAACGCCTTGTTCATTCAATTCGTCAGTATATGCTTCTGCTGCATCATGTGCTTTATCAGGATCACGAGAGCCAATGACAACATCGTGGTTTGTATGAAAGCCAAAACGGAGTGCAAGACCTTCGCCAATATCACCAGTTCCGCCAAGTAATGCAAGACGCATACTCATTCTGTGGTCGGAACTCTAAAAACCATTGTGTGACCGGGGAGGACTGCCGCTGCCAAAGGTCACCTATCTCAAGAAAATAGAAATAATTAGCTTCAGTTTGAAATAAGCATCATCCGAGATTACATTTCGTCTCTGTGCTGTGTGATCTATCGCTTTCCGAGCGCCTTCTCAAATGTCTGTTGTGCGCGTTCATACCCTTCATTTCTTCCGACAATTGGATCAGGATACTCTGGGGCAAACTGTGCACGGTCACCAGGCGACAATGTTGGCCACTCAATAATCTTCTCTGTTGGTGTATCACTCAATTCGGGAACATACTCACGCACAAAGTTTGCGCCATCGTCATATTTCGACAACTGGCTCACAGGGTCGAAGATTCGAACATCAACGGAATCAGTACCAGTTGATGCAATCCACTGCCAACTCCCGTGATTTGAAGCATAATCATGATCGATGAGTTGTTTGGTGAAGTACCGTGCGCCGCGACGCCAGTCAACGAGGAGATGCTTCGTTAAAAAGCTCGCTACCACTTGTCGCGGACGGTTGTGAATATAGCCTTCGCGATTGAGTTGCCGCATGCCAGCATCAACAAGCGGGTAGCCGGTTTGTCCTAGAGCCCATGATTTAAACGCCTCATCATCATCTCGCCACTGTATCTCGTTTGGAATCGATTTATAGTTCGAAACTGCGAGATCAGGGTTATAGTATAATAAGTGATAGTTTTGTTCGCGCCAGGAGAGTTCATATCTATACTTATCGGCATTACGGCGCTCATTTCCGTGTACAGCCTCATATACTGAACTTGCAGCGTCCCATACCTCTCGAATACCAATCATCCCACCAGAGAGATACGGTGACATTCGTGACACTGCTGTTGTTGGTTTCTCAGCAGCCTGTGCGAGGTCATCACGCGTATCATTATAATCATAAATACCTCGGTCACAGAACCGATCAAGGCGGTCTCGCGCAGCCTCATACCCCGAAGGTGGAAGATCGATCTCAACCGTTGGGACAGGGACAGTTTTGCTATCAGTAATATCGACAAGCGTCTCAGCCGGTGGTGAATTATATGCTGACCGTTTTGGAACATCTTCCCAATCATTGTGAAATTGACTATGATTTGGATATGATGCATCAAGCCGACCGGGATCAACAAGCACGTGATCTGTTCGAACGTCAAATGCAATCCCAGACTTATCAAGTTCACTTGCAACACGCTCGCGCCGAGACTGGCGTCCCGGTCGATAGTGCTGATTACAGTGTACACCATCGATGTCATACTCTTCAGCTAATGCTGGAATGATGTCGCCTGGATCGCCAGCACGAACGATAAGATCACTTTCGCGCTCACGATATGCTTCCTTGAGCTCACGAACCGCATGCATCCAAAATGCCTGTTGTCGCTCCCCAATGGCGTCAAATAAGTCTGAATCATATACATATACTGGTAGAACCGACTCAGAATCAGCCCGTGCTGCAGCGGCTAGCCCAGCATTATCTCGAAGCCGAGGGTCGCGCCGATGCCAAAATAAACGCATATGAATATTATGTACTGGAGTGAATAGTAGCCTTCGGCTGCCGATTGGATGGATTGTGGAGAGTATCTCTGAGTCTGAATATATGACAGTTGGCAACCCCCACTAATTTTTAGACCATCGGACATACTTTCAGATAGGATGTCATTCACATCAGATGCACGAAGTGCTGAACAGCGGGATGAGCCATTCTTACTCACCAGCGCTGTGATTGGAGTTATTGGCTGTTTACTCGCTGGTGTGACCCCATTGATTGGTGGTTCATCAACAGCATTTACCGGAAGTATCGTTTCAAGCAGTCTTCTCGGGCTTGTTTTTGCGGTTCAGAGTCTTCGGCTGCTTCGCCGAGATGGTGTCGTTGCGCTTGCTCCAGCAGTGCTAACAACGATCTTTGGAGGTTGGTTTATGGCTGCGCCATTGTTGTATGATGTTGGATTTATTGCAACAGCTGGCACGCAGTTCGCTGGGTTACTTCTCGCTGCGTTTGGACTATATCTGACGCTCGCACGCATTGCCCCAAGTCGGGGGTCATAATACTAACAAGAAGTATATTGAATTTCTCTCATCTTACGCATAGTAGTTATACCACAATACGCTCAACTGCACCCATCATTCAAGAGTCGTTCTGGAGTAAAATCCACTAATAATCGCCAAGTACACCAAGCCGTCGTGCTCGGCGTGTTGAGTAGTGAAAAACAACATAGCCGCCAAGGAGATATACAACTGCAATAGCGAATAACAGACTGATTTCAGTGATGCTAAATTCCCAGAGGCGTGTCCCATCAACCATCACTCGCTGGAGAAGCGCACTTCCGTGTGCTAACGGAAGTGCCCGAAGCCACGGAATTGAGAAAACAGGTGCTGAAACAAGAATAACAAATCCAAATTGAAGAAGTCCGAGCCACGTTCCAACTCGCTTATATAATACCGTGATTCCCCCAGCAGCAAAGCCAAGTCCGAGTACGGACGCAACACTTGCTCCTGCAACCACTATGACTGTTACCGGAGGAAATGCAAGTTTAGTTCCTGTCACTAGCAACATCCCAACAAGGATCACCGCCGATGTGAGAAATGTCCGAACAAGTTTGGCAACACCTTTGAGTAGCGCAACAGGCGCGAATCCGAATGGTGTGGTGACATGTCTCTCAAGTGTCCCCCATTGGACCTCGCTTCCGATATCATTCGATATCGATGCATACGCACCAGATGACAGTGTCCACAGAAAGTAACCGACAACAATACCCTCAATTGAATCAGCTAATGCTCGCCCAGCTAGCAGTTGTCCGCCATAAAATAACACAATAAAAAAGAATAAAGCAACTACAATTCCACCAACCGCGTTTGCCGGATACCGAATAAACAATAAGAACTCACGGAGAAGAACTGCTCGCGTGAGATGATAATACGTGGCTGGCTGTGGGTCTGATTGCTCTGTGTCGTCTTGATGTGCTGTAGAGAAGAGTTGAGAATCGGTCATATATCATGTTCTCGTGATCTGCCCATATCACTCTCAGAATGATTACTACGCTGAATGCTGTCAGTGGATATCTCAGTGCCTCCCGGTGATTTCGCTTCCTGTTGGTTTTTATTGACAGATGGATCACCCACTTTGGTATGTGATTCATCCACACTGCCTACCTGTGTTTGAGTGTCAGCTTGTGATTGAGTACTCGTCAACTCAATTAATGCTTCCTCAAGTCCGACTTCGATTGTCTGAATCTGCTCAATCTCTACATCCGCTCCCTCTAATATATTAAATAATCTATACAATGATACTTCTGAAATCTCAACTTCAATGTGAGGGTCAGAGTCACTATCGATAGTTGCATTGAGTGCTGTCTTTGTGATACGTTCACGAAGTCTTGACACAATGCGTGGAGTTAGATCATTGCTTTTGATCTGGAGTCGGTCACCTCCAACCGTTTCTACAAGTGTTTCAACATCGCTATCGGCAACAATACCCCCATCAGCCATCACGATAACACGGTCACAAACATCCTCAATGACTGCCATATCATGGCTACTGAGGATGACTGTCAGTCCATCTTCAATCGCGAGTCGACGCAATTCACTCCGGAGCGTACGAGATCCCTCAACATCTAATCCAAGCGTTGGTTCGTCAAGAAATAGAAGTTCGGCTCCCCCGGCGAGTACACTTGCGAGAGATACTTTCTGTTTCATACCGCGTGAGAGATCTCGTACCGGTGTATCTGCCCACATAGTGAGATCTAGCCGCTCAAGTAACCGTGCATGCCGAGTAGCGACAGAGTCCGGATTAATACCGCTGATTGTCGCAAAGTATCGAAGGTTTTCCTGTACAGTGAGTCGCCAATAATCGTTTCGAGCACCCTCAAGCATCGCATCAACATTCGCATACGCCGCTCGCCGCTCATTCTTGACATCGGTGCCGAGCACTCGAATTGTCCCTGTATCTGGAAGAACCGTTCCAAGAATAGATTTAATTAGTGTCGTTTTTCCTGCTCCATTTGGTCCAAGTAATCCAACAATTGAACCACGTTCAACACTGAAACTCACATCGTCAACTGCAGTGACAGCACTGTCTCCACTGCCAAATTGCTTACCTACACTATCGACAACGAGTGCCGGTGAGTTATCATCTTGATTTCTCTTGGTCATCGCCTCGAGCGATGTAACCGCACTGCGTCCCATTACAATCATTATATCCGTCGTACAGATAAACGACGCGTTAGTTCTGGTATACGGTTATTGTTTGAACTGACACTGGGGTATTTTCTGCATTGCATACAGACAATATATATGGATCTCGATCGGTTTGCCACGGATACGCCGTCTGATGACGCTCCTGGCGATGGGAGTGTCTGTGTTGTGGCGACACAACCAGATACATTTGAGCGCTGTCGCGATGGTCTCTATCCGTCGCCAAAATCATATGACAGAACCCGTCAGTCATTTGAATATCTTGCGTTCTACCGGACAGCACCAATTTCTGCAATCACACATTATGCACGTGTAACAGACCGAGTTGAACAACATCGTGGGACTGATGGCCCGATGACGGCTGAAGACTGGGAAACGCTCATTGACCCGTTTTCTACAGAACGCACTGTTATTGTATTTATCTGGGATGAGCTTGTTCCACTCGAATCTCCCGTCGAAAATGATGGGCATGGTGTCCGCGGTGCATGGTACTGCTCACTCCGTGATATTCGAGAAGCGGCGACATTATCAGCCCTGTCCGCCCGAGCAGAAACATAGCGAACTCAATGAAATCGAAACCGATTAATTGTCATATCGAATAGTATATATCAAGCCGAGGTAGCCTAGCCTGGTCAAGGCGGCAGATTCGAAATCTGCTGTCCGTTCGGACACGTGAGTTCAAATCTCACCCTCGGCGTTGCAAATATTCTCCTTAGCTTGGATATCAGTGTGACCAGATATGTGTCAAAAATGAAATAGGCACCATATTATATCATATCTGTCATATGTTCTCTCGCCTATTTGCGTGGATACCGCTGAAGAGATATATTGCCACTACACTAGAATATCAGTTTTTCAGGTGGTTTTAGACACCGGGGAATTCGCTTGTCTTGGACACGAGCGTCTTTGTGAGAGTCTGTGTCTGCGTCATTCTTGATCGGTTTCGGTGGTTCTGAGGTGAACGCCGGGGTCAAGCCCCGAGGTAGTCGCCTTGTACTGCCTATACAGACGACTTTCACATCAGCCCCGCGCCAGCGTTTTGAGACGCTAAACATAGGCGCTATTCCCAAACTCCTTGCAAGGAGACTTCATCATTAAGAGCTTCTTCACCGTCGATTTAATACTGATTTCGCATACAGATGTATATATTTATGATTAAATGTAACGGAGCTTGTTCACTGGAGCTTACGGCATTCACCCTCGGGGTCATATTAAAGCGCCAAGACACTCTGCCTGCTATCTCGGTGGATTCGCATTCATTCAACAGATTGGGTCATTGAGAGGGTATATTGCTCGGTTGTTGTATTCCTGTTATTATTGTCGTTCTCAGAGACTCCATCTGTCTCTGATGCGACAGCCATCTTGGGTTGAGTTCGTGGTTGCGATGAGAGCGACGATGGTGTGTATCGCCCAAGCAGATATGCATCAATATCAGATCTATCTGATGGATTTGCTGCTCGGATCCAAACTGTTGCCCTACCACATACTGCAAGCTTCGCAGCCCATTTTTCTGCATCTGCACGGGTATCGAATTGGTGACGACTTCCTTGATCGCGAATGATCTCCCCAACGGATCCATTCGTTCGCCGCGCAGATGGTTTGATATCAACAAGGAACGTGCTCACGGTAGATGTACAAGTATAAGAAGATGAATAACTAGTCGCTTATGATGAAAATTGATACGTCATTAGCTGGCTATCTTTAACAGCGAGAGAATCCCGCTGTTTACCGCGTGAAGGATGTCATCCCTACTTAATCATCAGCAAGACTCACATCATCAGCGTCAACATCGACGTCGGATTCAGAATTCGACGATGTACCACCGGTATCAACTGAGAGGAGTCGATCAAGCGCTTCAACCATTGCCTCAACGCTACATCGTGTGATATCAGAGTCAGATGTTGCAACAGAGACAGTCCGATCACCGCGCGACATTTCAACCTCAACTGTCACCATAGCGTCTGTTCCACCAGTGATCGCATCAACATGATATGAGTCTAATTGTGCATCTGCATCTGTGCCAAGTGCTGCTCGAACTGCTTCAACAGCAGCATCAACCGGACCACTTCCAGTCCCGGACGCAACGCGCTCATTCTCACCAACACGAAGTCGAATTGATGCCGTTGGTGTTCCTCCGCCAGATGCTGCTGTTAAATCAAGAAGCTCAACATGACGGTCTCGCTCGCGCCCTTGGACTTCCTCAGCAATCGTGAGTAGATCAGCATCAGTCACACGCTTATCACGGTCTCCAAGCTCTTTGACACGGTCGACGATGGCTGTGACCTCATCTTCGGACACGTCAATGCGATGTTCATCGAGTGCTGCTTGAACACCTGCGCGCCCAGCGTGTTTCCCGAGAACAAGCCGCCGCTCACGACCAACAGATGACGGTGAATACGGCTCGTACATCGTCTTATCTTTCAGTGTTCCATCCGTATGGATCCCACTTTCATGCGTGAACGCATTTTCACCAATAACCGCTTTATTTGGCGGTAGGGGTATATTAGTCGCTTGTGAGACGGTCTGCGCAAGAGAGTACAACTGATCAAGCGTTGCTGTCTCGATATCGTAACCATGTGCGAGTGCAATTGCGACTTCTTCCAGTGCAACGTTTCCAGCCCGTTCACCAATCCCATTGACTGTACCGTGGACAAGGTCAGCCCCAGCAGCAAGACTGACCCATACATTTGTCATTGCAAGTCCAAGATCATCATGCGTATGTGTTGAGACTGGACCAAGCGCTGCAAGTCGTGACACATACTCATACGTCGTCTCGGGATTAGCGTGTCCAACCGTATCAGCATAACATGACCGGTCGGCACCAGCATCGAGTGCTTCTCGCATCAATCTCTCAAGGAACTCGATATCAGCCCGTGAACCATCCTCACCAATGACTTCAACCCAGAGGTCATGATCTTTGGCATATTCAACCAGCTCAGCGGTCGTTGTGACTACCTCTGATCGTGTTGATCCAACCTTTGTTTCGATATGTTGGTCGCTCGCAGGAACAACGATCGTTACTCCATCAACGCCGCAATCAACTGCGAGTTCAATATCGGATTTGACACCACGAGCGAAACTTGTAACGGTTGCATCAAGATCAAGCCCTGTTACCTGTCGGATTGTCTCTCGCTCACCTTCACCGGTACAGGCGCTGCCAGCCTCAATAAACTCAATCCCAGAGCGGTCAAGTTCACGAGCGATTTCGGCTTTTTCATCGGGATCAAGCGATATACCAGGTGCTTGTTCACCATCTCGAAGTGTTGTATCGAGGAGCTGTACCGTACCGTCAGAATCCAAAGCGGATGCAAGGGGTATGCCGGGGTTACCCCCGAATAAATCGACCACGAGTCATATACTCATATGACTGGTATTTTTGAATGTATATAAACTATCTGTTTTTCGATAATACTCACCTAACAATCCGATAACGTATGCACAAACTCAGATTCTCTGCACTGAGCAGCAGTCGAACACAATCGAGGGATTTTAATGACCCAATGCCGAGAACGTTTAGCAGTATAATCGAGGCGCACACGCGTTTTAATCATCTGCAACAATCCGAACGGTATCGCCAGTGCTAATAGCACCAGCAACTCCGGATGGAAGTTCGATGACTGTATCTCCCTCCGCAGTCCCAATCCCATACCATGCAGAAAGCCGTGTGCATTTTTTAACGATATCATCTTTGAGCCATAGGACGTCAATATCGCTGTAAACAAACAGCATATGTATCGTTCGTTGAGTGACGCGATCGAATTGAAATACGAGTGCAGACCCAACGGAGAAATCTCGGCGGAACATCAATCCACGAATATGTGTACACCAGGTTGCTGCAATTTCGATATCTGTCGCGAGTGTGTCTACAGAACTATCAGTATGAGAGATATGTTTAAGATACATAATATGTTATCAGATACAGTATGAATAAATCTGCTTATAGACACGTGTCTTTAGACATAACAGCGTGATATTACTATTATTCCAGCGGTCGACATATCACATGCGGATTGTATCGATTACTGAGAATCGAGGAGAAAGTCTCGCGCGTTAGCGCCGGAAGGACGTCAGGGCAAGTGATTATACGCTGGTGTATGTAATTTCGATCGTCATTTCAATTATGTATTGACGATACATTGATTTAATTGGCGAATAAGAAATAATTGGACTGAATAATAGAATTATTAGTGTAAGGAAATATCAGCAATTTATTAAATAGTTATTCATCAGTATGATGATAGAATCTCAATATAATGTATAAGACACCAGATGGGACATCTGTCGGTGTTGATGATCCGTATGACCATGCCGATATCTGCGATCATCTGACAGACGATGGCCGATGTCGACTCGCTCTCTCACAGGGTGATAATCATCCTGAATTTGCGACAGACCGACGGGAGGATAATTACGCTTGTCTTGCTCACACATATGAGGAAAAAAACAAAATAACGTCCACAGGCTCCAGTGATGTATCATCATCTGCAGAGCCGTCTATTCCTGTAAGCGCCTTTCGTGAGTGTCCGCATTACCGGTCAACGACCGCTAAGCATGCCTGTGTTCGCTGTGGGCTCGAAGATGTTCGTATCGCGCACGATACGGACGCACAATCGCTTCTTGAAGAGCATCACCTTTCATACAGAGACAATACTACTCAGGGTTCGGGTATCTCAGACACCAGTGAGGGCACCGATGAAACCACACAGAACAATTCGGAATCACAAATAACCTGTAGTCATGAAATAACAGTCGCATTGTGCCGATGGTGTCATTCCAAAGTCCACCAATCGATTGCTCGGTTAGAAGATGATGTGTCACCGGATCCTGAGGCGTTCGCCACTCGGGAACAGCGCCGTGCGCGTGAACAACAAGAACTTGGCTTCTCTCCTGCCAGTGAAAAAAATAATGACTGATCTTTGACAGCGGTTCATGATTAATAATACCTGTACATTACCGGTTATATGCTGAGCAGGCGCAATACCACGGCCTTTAGTGATTCAACAAACTTCTGGGTGAGCTGATTCACTAATTCGATACGAGAGAACTACTCTGACCGGTGCATGTCTAGTTAACCACCCAGTTCTTCTGTGAACTACTACACGCGGAGGAGGATGTCAATTATTCACGTTATATTGAACCACCGCTGAGGTAGATTCATATGCTATTGGCTTATTATCTATGAGTTGTTGAGAATACGACTTTTTAGTTGGTTTGAAGCACAAAATAAATCTATTCCGAATATAGTCACAAACTGTATGATAAAAATAAATAATTCTATATTTTCAACAGCTGTGTTATCAAATCTAGTATTCGTCACAATGTGTCTGTCTGGTTTCGAGACCGGGCGCTTTTTGCCTGTCTTTGTTGTATCCCTGAATACCGAATGACTCATATCGCTGTCATCGATAATCACGGTCAGTTTACGCATCTCGAACAGCGGGCACTCCGTGATCTTGGGGTTGATGTCGAGCTCGTTGATAACACGACATCACCCGAGCAACTAATTCAGACCGCTGATGGGCTCGTCCTCTCTGGTGGTCCCGATATTGATCGAGTTGGTAACTGTCCAGAATATCTTGAATTGGATATTCCAATATTAGGTATCTGCCTTGGTATGCAACTACTCGCGAACGAACTTGGTGGATCAGTCGCTGCTGGTGATTACGGTGGCTACGCCGATGTGGATGTTGAGATTCTTGATGATACCGACCCACTCATTGGATCACTCGCCCCAGAAACGCGTGTGTGGGCAAGCCATGCTGATGAGGTTAAATCCGTCCCCGAGGGGTTTGAACGAACGGCACGATCAGATGTGTGCCGTATCGAAGCAATGAGTAATCGTGATCAAGAGCGGTATGGTGTCCAGTGGCATCCTGAGGTCGCACATACTGAGCGCGGTGAAGAGGTCTTCAAGAACTTCATAGCTCGGTGTCAATAGCGCGTAGTCATCTCAAAATTTTTTTATATGACTACAACACAAAGCGAACTTGCAAATCTGTCACGATACATATTCCGTGCTCCGCGGTGGTACGTTAGCCTTACGTTCGCAATCGTCGTTGCAGCTGCCGTTGGTGTCGCTGCCTTTGATTCTGGCGCGTACGCTACAACATGGCGTGGACTCTTTATTTTTGGTCGTGATGCATGGGAAGGTGTATTCTTTATTGGAATCCCAACAGTTGTTGCTGCCTTTGCAACAACCGGCGTTGATCGGTTCGTGGGAGGTAAGCTCACGGCAAATAGGTCATCACTTCTTGCATTAATCTCTGAACTGATTCTTGTGACTATTGTTGTAACTGCTGCGGTAATCTCAGTCATCACAGGACTTGGTCAGCGATTCATTTTTGATGCTCTTGTCGTTGCGCTCGCCTCCATCTTCGCATTTCGTCTGCTTATTGTGATGGCTGTCTCGCGTTCATCATTAGTGATCGCAGCACTTCCAGCAAGTATCCAGACACTCGTTGCTGCTGTTCTGTTATTTGTCTATAGTGGTACCTTACGCTATATCTCATTTGGCGGACCGTTGCTTGATGCATATATGATGCCATATTTGGCTCGTCCTGAAAGAGCTCCAGCAGAGTTATCTGCGATATCGATGGAGCACTTTGCACTTCTTGGGATTACATCTGTGCTCTATGCGCTTGCTGTGTATGGATTTATTATTGTTGTTGATCGCCCATGGCGTCGGAGTCTTAATGTTTCAATGCTTGATTTTCTTCGTGGATTCATCGGTCACATCGCAGAAGGTTCACGTGAACTTGAGGAATTCTTTCAGCAACTCGGTGAGGATGCATTAATTCCGGTTTCAGTGCTTTCATTCAAGACGTTAGATGATGTTGAGAAAGCTCGATTTGTCCTTCCAATGATACATCCTGGACCAATGGGTGAGATTGGCGGAGGAAATCTTCCTGAGCGAGTGGCTACAGCAGCCAATGGACTTGCATTCCCTCCACATGCAACTGCTGGTCACGATTTTAATCTTGTGACTGAACGTGAGGTTGACACAATCATCGATGCCGTCGAGACCGCAGCCAATCGCATCGAATACGCGACTGAGGCAACACGGAGTGTTCGTACCCACTCTGGAGAGTCATCGATGCTCGGGCAGTGTATTGGAAACAATGGATTGTTAATTTCAACATATGCGCCGGGATTCGCCGATGATATTGCGTATGGTGTCGGTCTTTCAGCGTCGGCTGAAGCTCGGACAACTGGATTAAGTAATGTGATGCTTGTTGATGCACATAACTCTAACAACGGTCTTAGTGGTCCTACTCTAGGGCATGTCACTCCTGGTTCTGCCCGCGCATTTGACATGATTAGTGCGGCTCGACAATGTGGAGATCGCCTTTCAACAGCTGAGCAATACCCGATGGAACTGGGGACTGCATGGGCAGAGACGCCATGGGACCCAACGGATGGTATTGGACCACTGGGCGTCCGCGTTGCTGTCCTGAAAGTTGCCGATAATGAGACTGCATATGTACTTGTTGATGGTAATAACATGGAACCTGGGCTCCGTGGTCAGATAATCGAAGCGATTGTCGATGAGGGACCAGTTGACGCTGCAGAAATAATGACAACAGATACACATATAGTTAATACAGTCGAGGCAAATAATCAGGTTGGTTCGGCAATCGATAATGACATATTCATTAACACACTCACGGAACTTACCACAGAGGCACGTCGTGATTATGAGACTGTGACAGGTGGGATGGCTGTCGAGCGAGTGTCTGTTACTGTCTTTGGCAGTGACCGAACAGAAACGCTCGCAAGCCATGCGAATGCTGTTGTTTCGATTGGTGGAGCGTTTGCCGTGACAGTGGCGCTTGCTGCCATTGCTGTCAGTGTGGTGATTTTTCTGTTTGCTTAGAGCACGGTGTCACTATATCCTGGTATTAATCTTCGCTTCCGTGTGAACGCGGAGGAATCCTGCGCGTGAGTGGTGGAAGTTTCAGGTTTGCAACTCCACCGAGCTCAGACACGGTAGGACTCCAGGTAAATATCTTGCACTGATATCAAATTGATACAAAATAGACGTCTATCTGTTTAGTTACCACACCCAGAGTTGGATTTTCTCCAGACTCCAAGTTAACCTTGTGTCTCATCAAACAGTTCATCAACAGCCGCTTGTGCGGTTCGCGCAGCCTCATCAGCTACATCGTCGGCTGGTGGTGAGACATCATCAGGTATGTTGAGATACACATCAACTTCAAGAACGCCAGATTCAAAACTAACGGTAATATCAACGTCGGTTACCGTCGACTGTCGGTATTCAGCGAAAATAACTCCCTCAGCAGCATCCGCAGCCGTTTGAACTACGGCTTCATCGCTTGGTGTCGAGGGTGACATTACGATAATTTCGTGTTCATGCACCAGCGCCGCCAGGACCCATCGGACCACCACCACCAGCGCCGCCCTGGAGCATCTGCTGAAGTTCTTCTTGAAGACTTTCGAATTGATCGCGAACTCGATCTTCTTGTTTCTGCAGTTGCTCAACACGAATCTCAAGGCTATCAACTTTGTCTGAAAGTTCGTCGTGAGCGGTGTCATACTCCGTCTCAACAAGTAATTCACCAACCTCTCGATACATCATCGTTTCCTCATTAACATCTTCAAGCGCATCAAGCGCCGCTTCAGACTCATTCAGTGTCGACTCAGCTTGATCTTTCTGGGCTGCCACCTTCTGTGCCGTTTCTTGAAGGTCCTGCAGCTCTTCGAGTTTCTCTTGTGCCTCTGGTGGCAGATTGCCCTGCATATTCGTTAATGGGAGATGCGGACTGAAAAAGACCCGTATTCTCGACAGATGGAGTAAGTCGTTTCTCATGGGGCGTTCGCTCAATCCAGAAGAACTGTATGCGATGAAGAGATTGGACCATAATTTCCTCAAGATGAAAATAATTTCAATTAAGTTTTATATAACTTCTCGATTATATACAGATCGAACTATATGCGGACAAGTTATGCTCTCAATCACCGGTCACTCAAGTTTCAGATCATCAGCGCTATTAAATAGTTGTTCTGCGACCGCAACAAATCGTGTCCACGTATTTGCGCCTGCTCGAAGTGCAATTAGATCTGCTGCAGCAATGTTCACTGTGACAGTTGTGCCATTATTCTCGACCTGCGCGCAAGATCGTGCATCGTCAATTTCTCCGACTTCTTGCTCGACGGCTAAGCGCACAACTTGTGCATGCTGCACGCTGGTGTAATCCCATGTTAATTCCAGTGTATGACATTTTTGACTGACACTGTTGGTCTCCCTATCCGTTGTGACCGATGAATGAATATCTGTGATAGTATTATGAGATGAGTCAGCGGACATTTCAATTTTGCCAATATTACCACTGTGATCACTTTTTGCAGTATCCCCATCGATACCCGAATCAATATTCATGATTTTTCGATGATCCTCAGTTGCATACTACATCCTACCGAATATGAATCATCTTAGGGTCACATCAAATCCTCGGAGCAATTTCCTTGCATTCTATGAATTACTACGTCGGATGACGCCTAGAGTTTTCACTGTGTTCTTTAGCGAAAAAGGACCGCAGTCACTGTTTTGAACTGCAAGAAAACGTCTTTGTAGGCTGGTATAATCGATACAATCATTCAACAGGGACTTCTTTAATCTCTGGAGCACGCTCTTTTAATAGCACACGATGTCCACAGAATGGACATCGAACGCCGCCATACTCCTCGAGTTCGACATCACGCTTACAGCGAGAACACTTATAGCTCATTATATGTAAAAATATTTAGTTATCCTCGTCACCATCTGTTGAAAGCGCAGCACGGATTGAGCGCTGCACTTGCTTTCCTCCAGGTGTTTCCGGATTGTACGTTCCACCGGTGAAGAGTTCACCTGTCTCTTCATTTCGCCATATTCCTGTTCCAACACGGGTGACATCATCACCATCGATGCTTGCATTACGCATTTCTGATTCGATTTCTTTGACCCGTCGTCGTGCAACACGTCCATATCGTGCTCCGAATCGACCAGCACTTCCAGTCGTCCGTGCCTTTTCTTCAGCCATAGTATGATATGGTATCCGAGGCGCGAGTATAAATCCTACGAGATGGGGTTTAACGACACTACGAAACTCTGAGGTCAGTCTTTGTGAATACAATTTTGTTTGCTGGCGTGTTATTTATCTGCATATCTTGCGATTACGCTGTGAGGTACCTTGGTGTCACTTCCAGTCTTGGGACACTCACCGTGTTCCATCGCTACATAAGATCGATCGACAATTCGAATATACACAATTCTGTCTCAGAATCACTCACGTAATTCTGCGGCCGTGAGCGCATCGTTGAGGTCATCACGAATGTATTCGCCTGTTTCAACATCCATTGCTGTTGTTACCACACGATTTTCTTGGACGCTTGAACCATCTCGAAGCAATAATCGAACATTTCCGTTATTATCGGATCGGGTGACTTTCGCACGAAGACCACTTTGTGATCCTGTTCCACCAGCATCAATTGGTCCTGGGATTATTTTTTTCACATGTGGATGATCAGCAATGACGCTGATTGCCTTCCGCCCGGGTCGACCACCAATGAGTGTTGAATGTGTCCCACCGATTTTCTCACGTGGTGGCGTTTCAACGACCTCAAGTGATCGCTCACCCCGCTTGTCGAGAACACGCTCAACAGGGCGCTCACCGGCAACACGGTAAAATTCATAATGAACCTGTGCACGCGTCTCACGAAGAACATCACGGTTGCCGGTTGCAAAGACCGTCTCAGGTCGTTTTCGACGAACTTCATCTGCAACCTTTCCAGCAAAATTTCGCAACTCAACGACATGGGTCTCCGGATTATCCTCAGGAACTGTGGTTACAGTTGTTGTTGCGATTGTCGTTTCCGCTTCAAGCATCGTCACATCTGCTCGGTCACGTTCGAACTCAATGACGACTGTATCGCAGTTGGCGGTGTCACAAACTAGACAATAATCGCCTGGTCGTTCTAAGGGCGTTCCACACCGCCGACAGTCCATACAAATATAAACTGGTGCGTAAATAAAAGCACGGTTGTTCATCATCACATGCGTATTGTGTCGTTTAATTGAGTTTCAAGCGCTTGGGTTCGTTATTTTATCACTCTATAGTTGCAGACGTCGCTGAACCACTATCCTTTCATCAGAAGAATTTGGCTCTGTGAGGCTGGGATCTGAGCGCCTACAGATTATGATCATAAAAGATATTATCAAACACGCTCTTTGAGATGAATTAATCTACAGATTGTCAAGTCGACTACCTCGGGGCTTGACCCCAAAGGGTAAAGCCGACACCTCTCAGTGACCCGTAATATGTAATTCGATTGGTAATTAAATAGTGACTGTCATGGTCAGCGTGTCTGGCTGAGAGTCTCATCACATAGGCGGTCAGACACCACGCACCGTCCAACTCAGAGAGGGATAGGACGTCCAAATCAACATCATCCGAGAGATGAAGTCTCCCGTGATCACGAAAATCTTCGATTTTCGAACGACCTGTGGAGACCGGAGCGCACTGAAACGGCTCTCTCAGTGAGAGTGGGTTTGTCAGTTCTGTCGACGAAGCAGGAAGCTTGGGGCTTTGATGTTGATGTGGATATGACCCTGAGGCAGGTTCACAACAATGATGTGATATCTCTAGTTATAATTTTGCCGGGGCAACCTTTAGATACTCCCGAAGAACGGCAGTTGCGTACGCACCAGGCGGAAGCGTAAATACTAATCTATAGTTTTGCCCGGATTTATCAATATTATGTTCATCACTATCGGTATTACAATCAGCTTTCGTAGATATGTTTGTCTGGAGGGCCATAGCACGCCGTGTTCCTCTTGAATCAAATGTTCCTGGAAGATCAAAATCCTCCGGTGTAATGTCATATTCTGCAAGCACACTTTTCTCAATTTCCCCTGGTTTACCGCTTGCAAAGTTAGTCTGAGTTCCAACTAACGGTGCAGTGACAAATGCCCGTCCACGCTCACAATGTCGTTGCATAATATCAACACGACGTTCTGTTGTAAGTTGTGTTCGCGCTGGATCCGGTCGTATCACCTCTGTTGGTGAATTCTGATCTTGAAAGCAAACGATATCACCAGCGATAGGGCGATGAATTGGAATATCGTGTCGAAGTCGCTCACTAATGATCCGATTGAATAGGTCTGACTGCGCTGCATTGACGAAGAGCCGCTGAAGGTTTTTTGGGACTGCCATGAGTGCATGACGCCATGTTGCAGCATCACTGTCTATGTTAGCATTAGCTTCATTCAGTCGGTGTAACATTGATTGTTCAAACCGGAGTGCATTCGGCATTCGTTCAATTGCTTCCTCCCAGTCTGGGCGAGAACTCCCAGCTTGCTCACTCACAAATTCACGAGCTCGCTGTGTTGTCTCGGGCTCACTCTCGAAGGAATTAGCAACATACTGCAATACTGCATCTCGCCATGCATTACGAACAATTGCTCGACCAACGCGATGTGTGATTGGTCGACGACTACCGAATCGCTGATGACCGAAGTAGTTTGGAAATGCGATACTCACTTTGTTCGCATCTCCGGCATACACACTTTGAGTATCATCATCTTGACTGTGATTGTTGCTCACGGTATATGCATGTAATTCAGCGGTTATTGCGTCAACAACACTGGTGTCTGTCGCTCTCCGTACACAAATCTCAAAGCTGTTTCCCCCGAGATCTCCAAACTGAAGCGGTCGTCCAATCCGTCCAAGCACCTCTATATCAGCATTTGGGATTGCTGTAAGTGATTTATTATTCGGATTGATTCGAGCAATAGAAAATAACTGTGTAGTAATTGCGTACTTGTCCTTCGTGCCCGCCCATGAAACTCGTTCCCGACTAATCTCAAGATTATCAGATAGTTGTTGGACAAAGTCGTTTGTATCCCACTTAGAAAGCGTTACGCGAAGTAATACGTGTGGATAATCACCAACCGAAGCATCAATTGGCTCTGGTTCAATTGTCTCAATCTCTCGTACCTGAAAATCTGCTGGGCGAACACGGAGTCGTCCATCTGTCCCATCAGTGTCACTATAATAATACTCAATTCCAACTGTCTGTTCGCGAGAGGGGGAAATGCGCATCGCAAGTGTAGATTGATTATTACTCAATCAGCAAGGTCGCTCCGATTGATACTCTACAGACACACAGAATAGTGCCTGCTTCCGGAGCTATCGTATCCACACGTGCGCCAACATCAATATAAACATGCACACAATGAGGATTATACCAGTTAGTTCGAGACGAACCTGCGGAGTTGCTCAAAGGGACTGCTGAACGGTTCGGTCACGAGATTGTGTCAGTGGAAGTGGAAGTGGAAGTGGAAGTGGAGATTGCTACTGACCACGTTCAGTTGTTCGTGGAGGCTGACTCGAAATAGAGTCCTGCCAAGATTGCCAAGCAGTTCACAGGCTACTCGGGCAGAACGATTCTGAAAGGTCACCCGAAAATCAAACAGCGGTATTTTTGCGGAAGTGGCTCGTGGAAGGATGGCTACGATGTCGGGACGACGGGTGGAGTTTCCGAGGACGTGGTTCGTCGATACATCGAGAAGAAGGAGACAGGGAAGGAGACGGACCATTAGGTGAGTGTACGCGATTCACCCACGGGTCAGGTGAGGTGACCCGTGGAACTCTCGCTGTTTCCTTTAGATGTGAATCCCAAGCATATGTACAGATTATCAAGGCGATTGCCTCGGGGCTTTGATGTTGATGTTGATATTGATGTTGATGTGACCCCGAGGCATGTTCACAACAGAGCTACTCTTGTTCATGTGAGTGATCATCGATTTTCTCACTCCAACTTGATGAAGAACGGGTGGGGTTTATATTGTCTTCATCGCTGTGATCTCTCGATATTCCAGTGAGTCTAAACTGTGCTCCCCCATCGACGCTTTCTCCAACAGTAAGTTCCCATCCGTGTGCGTCTGCGATTGTCGAAACGATATTTAATCCAAACCCTGTACCGCTCTCAGCTGTTGTATACCCATATTTAAGAACCTGATCGCGATCGTCCTCTGGAATACCTGGTCCGTCGTCGCTAATCAGAATACCTCCGTCAATTTTTGAGACGGTCACAGTAACAGTTTCATCACTGTGGACAATAGCATTTTCAAAAAGATTCTCAAAAAGCCGTTGGAGTCTGTGTCTGTCGGCTTCGATTACCCCAAGATTGTCTCTAAGCTTTAATTTCCCATCTCCGCCAACTGTCTTCCACGCATCGTTAACGATTGAATCAAGATGAATAGATTCTATGTCTGTTATCTGTTGATCTTCAGTTACAGCGGTCAGAACATCATCAACAATATTTAGCATTCGGTCATGAAGATCTTCAAGCCGATCAACAAACTCGTTTTGACATCCCGTTTGTTCTCTCAAGTGTGTTGTCTGCGCTTTTGCAGCGTTGAGTGGGTTCCGCAGATCATGACTGAGGACGCTAGCAAGACGTTCTAGCTCAATCTCACGGGTTTTGTACTTTGTGATGTCACGAATGACACTGACGAGATATTCCTGATCATCAATCATTGTTTGTGATACGTTAACTTCTGCCCAGAACGGGTCTCCATCATGTCGCTCTGCACGCCATAAGAATGTCGCACTTCCGACCTTACGAGCTGTTTCATACGCCTCCTGTGCACGCGCTTCGTCTGGTGAATTTGGACCAGCAGTGTAATCGGCAATATCGAGGCTACGAAATTCAGCGGAGGTATACCCGAAAACATCTTCGACAGCATCATTCACTGCAAGAGTCTTGCCAGTCTCAGCGGCTCTGACGACTACAACATCATCAAGCTCATCCAGCAATTGTTGGAATATGCCATCTGCCGACTCCGACTCATTCGCCAACTCTCGCATCATATTTTACTGTGACCGGATATGGTGTAAGTCGTTTGGCCAAATAGAGCTAAATGTGATATCAGGGATATATCCGGGAATACTTAATTACTGCTCAATCACCGTTGTTACCGTTTTATCCGGTTCGAGCAGCCCCTGTGACCCGATCGGTAATCCCAGTTGGCGTCTCAGTCCGTCAGGATTTCTCTCAGATCCTCTCAAACAGCGGCTAAAACGCCACGTTGGGATGCTGTGGACTTATGGTAAGAGGCAAGCCTGAAGACGCGGGTATTCTGCTTGTATTCTATAATGACCGTGATCTCGATACAATAACCATCGAGGAAATGTGAACGGCGTCTCTATGTTAATATAAACTAAGACTGCCTGTGATACGGTCAATATTTTCCTTGCTATCTGGTCCAATAGCAATGCAAGTGACTGTTCCTGGTTCAAGTTGTGTATGCCCAGCATCGCGTACCACAGCGTGTGGAATTCCATCGCGCTCGGCCTCGTCTGCTAATTGAAATAATTTCTTTTCACTATTAGCTTTGAGCACGATCTTCTTTTGACCGCCACCTTTCCACTGCTTTTCTGATCTTGTGCCAGTATCCTCAATAGCAGATAAGGATGCATGTGCGACCTGTGCAGCAAGCTTCCCCTTTCCCATTCCTAGATCAGCACGGGCGACTATAGCTTGTTTCATATGTACGCGTCACTCCCACGCCCACATATCGGTTGCTGCTTGGATCACATATCATAATACAATTATCGGCTGAACGACTGCGAATCCTCATATCCCAGTCCAACGGTGCAGTGTCGCTAGCTTCAGGTATGTTTATTATATGAGCAATGATGATGTGAGTTTTCAATCACAAAGATACTGATATCCTTGTGTGAACTGTCTCGGGTCCCATCAAAGCCTCGGAGGATTTTGCGTGGGCTCCCGTTCTATGCCTCAACAGTGACGGGAGGGTTGTGCTTCCCACTCACGTTTAATATCCCACGATTCAACCGCACATCTACGGATTCGCTTCCATCGTCTGCGTTAATGGCTTAGAGAACTTTTGAAAACTAAGACGTAGCAAGAAAATAACAGACTAAGACAGCTGTGCACCAAGTGCACAGCGATTTAACAGCGTTTTAGGATCACTATTACTCTACAGGAATCTTCTTTTTCTGAGTTACCGGGCTCCAAAACCAGCCGGGAGAAATCTTGATACGGTAATTTTCACCGCTCACGTATAAACCACAAATTCACCGTACCACGCTCCCTGAGAATAACGAATAGAGACCGGTTACCTCCAGAATTGAGAATTAATTTGCAAATCGCGTCGCGGTCATTATCACAGACGACGGAGATGCTGCAAACCGGTGTTCTTCGAAGGATTGTCATGAATGCTGTCCGATAACTCGAACAAGCCATGCTCTGTTCGCTGCTTGAGCAAGGGATTTTATGCTCGAACTTAGATAAAAGATTAAATCAAGACATACTGAACAGAGAGATATGATATCGCAGTTCGTACCTAACGTAGAGTTTAAAAGCACTAATACTCAGTCGCGCTGTGGACGGATTTATGTAAGACATCAAAATCCTAAATTAACGTTTGGGGTAATATCAGTCGGCTCTCTCAGTTCTATGAGAAAATCTATGCCGCGCATCTCGGATCTCTGGGGTCTTTCATGCTTGTCTGAAGATCATTTCAACAGTTCGGTTTCGGTGGCTGTTGCATGATTCTCTCTGATGATGATATTCTTGCCCGACTTGAGACACAAGAACTTGTTGTGGAGCCAATCGATGATCTCGATATGCAGATTCAGCCTGCTAGTATTGACCTTCGCCTCGGCGAGGAATTCCTTGAGTTTCAGCGAACAAACATTTCATGTATCCATCCAAATCGCAAAGAGGAGGTATCCGAGTATGTCTCTGAGACTATTGTCTCCGAAGGTGACGAATTTATTCTCCATCCAGGTGATTTTGTCTTAGGGACAACAAAAGAGCGAGTCGAAATTCCCTCAGATCTCCTTGCGACGGTTGAAGGTCGATCATCTCTTGGCCGACTTGCGGTTGTGATTCACGCTACAGCTGGTGTCGTTGATCCAGGATATTGTGGACAGATCACGCTTGAATTATCGAATCTTGGAACAGCACCTGTTGCGCTCACACCTGGCATGCGCGTCTCACAACTTGTGTTCACAGAACTCACACAGCCATCTGCTCGCCCGTACGGGGCTGCACGCGATTCAAAATATCAAAATCAAACTGGACCGCAGGCATCACGCATTGGTGAGGACCCAGAGTTCGACCAAACAGATGATACAGCACAGCATAATAAAGAAAATACAACATGAAATTTATTGAGGAAGTAGTCGTTGAGGAATTCCTTCCAACATTCCGTTCAATGCTAGCAGAGGACCTTCGTGACCGCGGACTCACCCAACATGAGGTTGCTGAAGCGCTTGGTATCAGTCAGAGTGCAGTCTCAAAATATGCACATGGTGATGTCAGCCGTCGCGATGTCGTTGTAACTGATAATGATGTCAAGACGCTCGTTGACCAGATTGGATCAGGGCTTACAACAGGAGATATCTCACGCGTTCAAGCACTTGTTGAATCTGAGGTACTGATTCGACGACTTGAAGCTGGTGGAGTCATCGCTCGACTTCATGAGGAGTCCATGCCCGAACTCGAAGAATACGACGGGTATTCTCGAATTCATGACCCAGAGGGAGGTCTTCGGACAAGTGAACAGGTTCGTTCATCACTTCGGCGTGCACTTCGTCGATTAACGAATATTACTGGATTCGCCAACCTGATTCCAAACGTAGGTTCAAATCTCGTTGCATGTCTTCCAGATGCGACTACTGTCGATGATGTTGCAGGTGTCCCTGGGCGAATATTTGATGTTAAAGGTGATGCAACTGTTCCAGGAGATCCAGAGTTTGGTGTGAGCGAGCATGTTGCATCGGTGCTGCTCACTGCTCGAGAGAACGGGTTTGAATTTAATAGTGCAATCAATATTTGCTATGAGACAGATCTGGTTGAGCAGCTTTCTACCGCGGGATATAAACTCGTTGAGTTTGACCCCGATGCCGATGCCGATGCGGACCCAATCCAGACCGCATTTTCATCGATCAGGAATAACGACGACGTCCAATCAGATATGACACCTGCTGTTTGTTATCATACAGGTGGATATGGTGTCGAGCCAATCATATACATCCTTGCAGGCGATGCTGAGATAATTGTGGAAATCGTTCAAGAACTTCTTGCGCCAGAAATGCGCGGATGAACTGTTTGGAGTCACAGCCATATCCACAGCTAAGCCTCAGAATAATTATCCTGTCCACCCTGCGGGAATATTGATTTCGAATGGTGAGAGATCTGAAAAGTGCCGTCATCACGAGATGAGCAATTGGATAATGAGAATTGCTCAGTCTGACTATTACCGAACGCTCAATCACTGAAAATACCGATGCGTATCCATGGCTTACTCAGAAACCCATATCAATCAGTCGTCTGCGGGTGCTGCGGGGGTGAAATCAATTGGTGTTGCCTCGCGACCAAGCTCATTGAGACATGCTTGTGCACCACGTTTCCCTGAGAGTAACATTGCACCGAATGTTGGTCCCATCCGTGGAAGTCCCTCAACAGTCGCAACAGCCATTCCGGTCGCAACAACACCGGGATGCACAACACCAGTATGTTCAACGACTTGATCCTCAGATCGACTGACCCACATTGAGTCATGGCCTGGTGAGTCGTGTCCAGGTGCACCGTATTCATCATCAGCAGTATTGTCCATCCCGGTGTTATGTTCATTAGCATGTTCGATGCCCGGTGCATTCAATACACCACGCTCTGAGAGTTTTGAAATCACAACAGCGTCGTGACCGGTTGAATCAACAACAAGGTCGGATTCAACAGCAACGGGGTCAACACAGGTAAGTTCACGTGGCAGAGCATGGACAGGTGTCCAATTGAGAACAATGCCACCGACGCGATGATTCTCACGCGTGACCACATCTGTAAATTCGGTCATATTTTGCACCTCTGCACCAGCATCACAGGCTGATTTGATGAGTGATGAGACAGCATGTGGACCATCAGCAACATACAATCCAGACGCTTCGTCTGATTCCTCGTATGGAACATCAAGTTCATCAAGCACTGACTGGGCAGGATCTCGAACAGTGACCTTGTTCATCAAAAATCCGCCAAGCCAGAATCCGCCACCGAGATAGTTGTTCTTCTCAACGATTGTTACATCAACGCCGCGTTCGGCAAGTTCCTTGGCTGTAACAAGTCCTGATGGTCCACCTCCAACAATAATGACCTCCGTGTCGACGCGATCAATAAATTCGTTACCCCAATCCTTTGCAATTGCTCGAGTGACTTGTGCCTCGCTGACATCTGCGAATTCATCAAACGACATATTACTTGGTGTTATTACCAACTACTAAAATCGTTCGAAAATACATGCGAACTGGGTTCATATCCAATTTTTAGATGAAATGGTGGCGTACAGGCATCAATACGAACGACTTACCCGCATCCAGACGTATATTTATACAATGACATTCCTGACATCCACAGGTGATAATCGATGAATATGCTCGTTGATGGTGAGTGGCGAACTGATGCGTATCAGACGACGAATGACGACGGTGAATTTGACAGACAAGAGACGTCATTCCGCGATGAGATAGTCTCCGATGCAGATGCCGAATTCCCGGCTGAATCAGGACGGTATCATGTATATATCTCCCGAGCATGCCCGTGGGCTCATCGTGTTGCAATGACACGTCGATTGTGTGGTCTTGAGGATGATATCTCTCTTTCAGTTGTTGAACCTGAGCGATATGAGGATGGATGGGAGTTCTCTACAGACTATCCAGACCCGCTGTACGATGCGGAATATCTCCGGGACATCTACACTCGTGCAGACCCCGAATTCACCGGCCGTGTCACCGTCCCTGTGCTGTGGGATGAGCAAACAGAAACAATCGTGAACAACGAGTCTCGCGAGATTATGCGGATGCTCAACACAGCCTTTGAGGGGTCAAATGATGTCGAGTTGTGGCCAGAAGGCTACCGCGAGGAGGTTGATCGCGTTATTGATGAGATATATGACCCAATTAACAATGGTGTGTATCGCGCCGGGTTTGCGGATACACAGGAAGCATATAATGCTGCTGTTGAGGAGGTCTTTGATGCACTCGATCATTGGGAAGACGTTCTTGACGACCAGCGATTCCTTGCTGGCGACAAACTTACCGAGGCAGATCTCGCAATGTTTGTGACGCTAATTCGCTTTGATCATGTGTATCATACCCACTTCAAGTGTAATCGTCGTGCAATCCATGAGTATCCGAATTTATGGAATTATACAAAGGAATTATATCAATTGCCTGGAATTAAATCAACAGTAAATATTGATCACATCATGCGACATTACTATGTTAGCCACGATGATGTGAATCCGAAACGACTTGTCCCAACAGGTCCTGATATTGATTTCAGTACTCCACATAACCGCGATCGTTTGCCCGCAGATCTACCAGACACATTGCAGAGCGAGACGACTGCTGCTGTTGCTGACGATTAAGTTTATTTGAGGAGATGGTATTTCTCGGACCACGACAGCACAGTGGTTGTACGTGGATTATTCGTCTTATATTATCTTAGTAGCCACGATCGTTCACCAGACGCTATGTGGAGGCGCATCTGGATCGTCTTCGTGTCTTCTTCACCCATTATCGCTAGTTGTCCACTCTACCGATAACCGCAGCCGCGAAAGTAAAACTTCACGTCCGGAAGACGTCGAAACAAGACAAAGACGCCAACAGCTGTCTCAGTGATCTAAACAGATATCGAGTTTACTACTTGTCTCTACTGAGCTCTGTGTTGAAGCCGCAATTCAGATACAGCTGTCGCTGGTCGCCAGCCTCGCTTCGCCCGAAGCGAGGCGGCTTACCCGAGTCCGTGTTCGTGCCCTGCTGGTAGTCCCTGGTCGTTCGTCTGGTGTTCATCTTTCCAGCCGAGCTCATCGTCCAGCACCTCTTCGACCCCATGGAGAAACGCGTCGTTGAACGTGAAATCGGTCGGAAGTGCTCGCCCGCCACGCCGTGGCCGGGCGAGCACTGCCCACTGCAACACAACCCACAACTGCTCCAGCAGGAACCCAACGCCCACGTAGAACAGCCGAATTGTCGTCGATGGTGTTGTTGTCAGAGCACGCGCTTTCCGGAATGTCTCGTAGCTCTTCTCAATCTGTGCCCGGTGGTTGTAGACCTGCGCCACTTGCCGCGGCGTTCGGTCTTCCAGACCGTACGCCGCGTATCCTGTCTGTTTGAGCCCTGACTTCCCGCGATCTCCGTTTTGATACGTGACGTTGACCGCCAGTGGATACGTTTGTTCGTGCTCTTTCCCTTCGCAGATTATCTCCTCAGTCATGTACGAGGAACCCGTTGTGAGCTTCTCTTCGAGGGTTTCTTTCCCGGTTCTCACCGGAAAGACCGGCGGTGCTGCCTCACGGAGAACGCCGATTAACTCGCCACAGAAGGCGTCTCTGTCCATGAGAATCTGATCGATCTCGAACGGGTAAGTCTCGACGCGGGCGAGCACACGCTCGACCGCGTCGGCCTTGCTATCTTTGCCATCAACCGGGTCAACCGCCAGCGTCAGCGGTTTCCCCTGTGCAAGAACAAACGCTGTACAGTAGCGGTGACACTTTGTAGTGCCGTCGCGGGCACTCATCCGCCGGAATTCGTCTTCATCGTCTGGACAGCCGTGGAATGGGTTGTTCATGAAGTCGATGCAGATGGTTCTCGACCCGTCGCGGTCGAGAACCGTCATAGCTACCAGCGCGAGAATGTCGTTGACAGCATCAAGCATTGTCTCTTTTTCCAGCGTGTGGAGCCAATCCATCACTGTCTCCCGGTTTGGTGTGTCCTCAGTGCTGGTTGTGACACCGTTGACCGATGTCTGGTCAACAGCAGCTCGTAAAACGACTTCCATGATCTGGTCGGAATCGAGGCCAGAGCCCTCGATTCCTTCCATGGGTATCAACTCAAGCAACTCCATGCTAAGAGATTTCAACTGGCTGTTCGAAATGAACTCGTCCGGATCGGTGAGGATTCGTTTGAGCTTTGGTAGGTTCACGTCACACACATCCGGGCAGCGGATGAATCAGCTTCCTGATTCACCCGCTTCATCTGGCACTATATGTCAGCGACGGCATCACTGAGACAGAGTGGACAACTAGCGATTATACGACAATCGTTTCAAACTGTAATAAATATAGATATGAGGAATAGAGAGCTACCGGAGTCATGCACATTCGGTTAGTTCCTGTAAGTATCGGTATCATTTTGTCTGATGTCGCAAGTACCGCCGCCCGGTGCCCACCGTGGTTAAAGATGATATACGAAAGTTGTTTGATGAGACTGCCGACCACTTCGGAGACAAGATTCTGACGTTGGAGACTGCAGACACAGACGATCACGTGCACCTGTTCGTGCAGTGCGACCCAAAACACAGTCAAGCCGACTTCGCCCGGCAGTTCAAGCCGTACTGTGGTAAGCAGTTGCTGGAGCGGTATCGCGAGATTCGGCAGTCGTATTTCTGGGGTGGCGGATTCTGGACGGTCGGGTAGTATGTGGGAACGAGAGGTGCGGTGTCGGAGGAAGTGATCAAAGAGGATATCGAAGAGACAGAACTCGCGCTGTTTTTCATAAAGAATGCTTATCCGCTTCATATAGTGTATGTATGACACTGAACTGTTATTCCAGAAGGAGTAATCACGATGAGCGTAATTCACCACGTCGTATTTCTTGTTCCGCGCGCTCACGGACTTCATCCGCGTCAAACCTGTTGATAACCGTTGTGAGAGCGACATTATCAGCTTGTTTCAATGCTGATGCATGTTCAGTGATATTTGGCACTGCCCGGATGACATTGTCAATAATAGGGACTGTTGCAGCGAGTGCAGATCGAGAAAGTGGATTGAGGTCAATGACAATCTCGCGCTTTCCAACCGCATCAAGTGCAGCGGCTCGATCACCATCTTCAAGCGGCACTAACACAACATCTGCAGCACCAATTCCATCCGCATCAACAGTCCCACGCTCATGATCAAGCCCAGGGATCTGATCATCAGCTTTTAACCCCTTAACAGTCTGAGCGCCATGGTCGTAGAGGTGATCAGCAATTGCATTCATACGTTTTTCTGTTCGATTGAATAGATTCACCTCAATATCCGCCTCAACCACTTCAGCGAGTTCAACAATCGCCTCTGGAACGAGTGCAGCAACATTACCGTTCACTGAAATAACAGGGTGTTCTGCATGAAGAAGTAGTGCCGCTGCTGCTCGTGCGGCATCGTCCGCAGATGACGTTGTCTTTTCGCCGAGTAAATAATCAAATGCTTCACCACGACCCTCCGCGATGAGACCTTGTGGACTCGTGATTCCAGTGTCGACACCCTCCTCGATTCGGTGTCGTGTTATGAGTGATTGATACCTGGGATGATCCTGCGGTATCTCAGTTTCAGTCTCAGTCTCAGTCTCAGTCTCAGTCTCAGTCTCAGTCTCTTTCTCTGGGTCCTGTGTTGGTGAGGAATCATTCATGACTACTGTGTCATCACTTGAATATCTTGAATATTATACGATATCGCTGGATTACATTTATATCGCCTGTCATATAGCACCTGTTACTGACCTATAATAAAAACAGGTTGGCTTGACATAATTATATCTGCATTGTTCAATGCCAAGTGCACTCGGACTATATGCTGAGCAGGCGCAATACCACGGCCTTTAGTACTCCGTGAAACATTTTGAATCATCGGTTCTACGCAACAGTATCAGCAGCTACTCTATGACAAGATTTTGGATTGAATTCCTCAATAAGTATTCAGGAGCACTACAGGCCGTGGATACGCGTCGTCACGCCCTCCGAAATCCTACTGTCGTCGCTCGATTCAAATTTTAAAATACACATATTTAAATGACAGGCAATCACACAATAACAGAGGAATCGGTTGGAAACAGAGCGATTCCCGCCAGTCCTACGATGGCGGCCTGTCCGCCCCAAGCAATAAGACAATTATCGGAATCAGTCTGGTGAACGGTCGGTTCCGATAATGAACCGATGCTGTGCCCGACTGCTTGAAAACACCACAGAAAGTAACTCCGAGTTTGCTAACGCCTGCCGGCGCCCCTGCGGCAAAAACAACGCTTGGACGCCGTACATGGTCGAGAATAGGAGTATGAGTACCGGCGGCTTGGCACCGCCAGCGGTCCCACCCGCCCCCGCCTCAGACCGCGAATAACCCTTCAGATTCGAACTGGCTGGTTGTTCGGTGGGAGTGTTGAACCTGAAACTCCCACCGCTCGGGATTCCTCCGCGTTCACGCGGAGGAGGATGTTAAATATCTACCTGTGTACAGATACAGATGCAGATAATATAATTATGATGAGTGTTCGATCGTTCGCGGATTATGTTGACCACCGGTTTGATAGTTTCCTTGCTGTTGTATACTCACTCCACCGCTGTGAGTCTGACAAACCACTGGGTCATATCCTGCAGCAGAGAGATCATTACCGAGAGCAAAGACAGTATTTCCGAGCATTGCCATTGCAGCAGTACCACCTGCTGTTTGAACATCAGCAATCACCTCTTGTGCTTTGGGCGTCATCAACTCTGCTTCAACACCAAATTGATGTGCAAGTGTCATGAACTGAGCTGCTGTTGGGGTTGATTGAAGCGTCTCGAGTGCTTGCTCACCCGCAGTCGTTAGGGTATTTGTATCTGCATTTAGTACAGATTCTGTTGAGACGGTTCCAAATGAGCAGTATTCAACCCGCGGTGTGGCGGTAATTCCATCAAGTTGACCAACGTGTGGTGCCCCCGGCTCTACCCGGATTGGAAATCCACCTCGGGCTTGTGCAACGACGTCGCCAAGTCCAGTTCCTGCGCGCACCTCTGCACAGTGGGCAGCTGTAATGAGTGCACTTTCTGCTCGTGTATTGGTTTTATCCGCGACAGCGTTGCTTCCAAATGCAACACCAAGTGTCATTGCACCTGAAACACCAAATCCAGCACCGAGCGGTAATGCTGTTTGTGCATTAACATTGATATCATCTATATCAAGTCTGTCAATGACGTTGTCAACGGCGTCGATAGAGATTGATTTACCATTTAGTGTAATTCCCGGGCTGACCGTTGGTCCACGACATACCTCTAGTTTAACCCCAGTTGTTATTGTGAGACCAGCTCCCCGCGACCCGGTTGTAGCGGGGTCATCTGTGTGGTGTGCGCTAAAGAACCCAGTAATATGCCCTGGGACGAACACTTCCGCCTCGCGAGTAGCGGTCGTTGTCATTTATGGACTTAGTCGCTGTCGATCTCGGGGGAAAAGAACAGCTTCACGGATGTTCTCAAGCCCAAGCATTGTCATCACAAGCCGTTCACCACCAAGCCCCCATCCTGCATGCGGTGGCATTCCGTATCTGAACATTTTTGTATAATAATCGAACTGTTCAGGGTCAAGCCCCTGCTGTTCGAACCCACTGACAAGATGTTCATATCGGTGTTCACGTTGACCACCAGAAACAAGCTCCATTTGCGGATGCATCATATCAAATCCTGTTGAAAGCGTTTTATTATCGTCATGATCCTTGATGTAAAATGGCTTAATTTCAGACGGCCAATCGGTGATGAAGTAATGCGAGCCGACATCCGCGCCAAGTGCTCGTTCGCCATCGGTTGGAAGGTCATCACCCCAGACTAATTGTTCATCGAGCTCACCTGTTGCGTTGATCCGCTCAATCGCCTCTTGATAGCTAATTCGCGGGAATGACTCATCAGGGACACTAAATCCATCACGGAGTCCAAGTGTCTCTAATTCGGTTATACAGTTTTCAGCAACTCCCTGATAAGCGGCTGTGACCACGTATTCACAGGCGTCCATTGCTTCTGTATGATTAATGAACGCTGACTCAAAGTCAATCGATGTTGCCTCATTCAGATGTCGAGGTGTATTGTGCTCTTCGGCACGGAAGATTGGACCAATCTCAAAAACGCGCTCAAGTCCTGACCCAATCATCAATTGTTTGAATAATTGCGGTGACTGGTTCATGAATGCCTCTTCACCGAAGTAAGTGATTGGGAATAACTCGGTCCCACCTTCAGTCCCTGTTGCGACAATTTTCGGTGTATTGATTTCTGTACACCCAAGTTCGCGAAATGCATCTCGAGCGGCACGAAGCACCTCAGAACGGATCTGAAAGACTGCTTTTACCTCTTTTTTTCGCAGATCGAGGGTTCGATTATCGAGTCGTGTTGAAAGGTCAGCATTCACCTTTCCTGATGGGTCAAGCGGTAGTTCAGTATCAGCAGAACTAAGAACTTCAATTGCCGTCGGTACAATCTCAACATCAGTTGGTGCTCGTGGTTCGTCATCGGCTACACCAGTAATGCTAATTACACTTTCACGAGGGACATCAAGTCCCGTCTGGACAATCTCATCATTCATCTCATCCTTTTCAAATTTAATTTGAATCTTCCCGCTTCGGTCGCGGAGAATTAAAAAGGCAATCCCCCCAAGATCGCGGATTTCATGAACCCACCCAGCAACTGTAATCTCATCACCAGGGGTAACCTCAGCCGTGAGCGTTCTATCCTGCATGTATTGGTATTCTCGGTTCTATTCTTAAAAATAGTCGATTCGCAATTGTCAGTATGCAGCATGTCGGAGTCATCCTCTTAGCTCACTGATAGCACCTACAGGAATCGATGCTCAGTTTCGGTGGGTCGGTGTTCATGACGGAGTCAGTCTCAGAATTAACTTCATAGCTTCTCACCTCTCTTATCAGAGATGACGGTGACGAAGAGTCTTAATGATAGTTTTGTATCTGTGTTTGTGGGTTGTAGCCAGACCTGAAGAATATCATGTATCAAAACCAACAGAGATCGATACCAATTGGTGTGAGTTATTTCAGTGAGTGCTAATTTTATTTACCGGATCAAATTCAAATACGGTTCGTATCCCGTGCTATCTATGGTGAGATTTGATAAGATCGTCTATAATTTGATTATTTGATATTTTTATTATTACCAACGGCATTAGATCGAAAGTTAGAGCTAAAATGAGATTATTACGGAGAATCGAGGAGAAAGCCTCGCGCTTCAGCGCGGGGAGGATGTCAAATCTCACCGTCTGCGTGTGCATCTTTGACACCAGCAACAGTCTCACTGACAGCATCGACTCCCTCATCATGGAGTAAATCTCCAACAACAATCGTATCGGCATGGGCTCCCATCTCATATGCAGAATCATACCCCCCAATCCCACCACCATAGAATAATGTTGACTCAGTAAGTGCTGCTGCCGCCGCTGCCACCTTTTTTGTATCACCAAATGTTCCAGAGTATTCGATATAGATAATCTCCTGACCAAACAGTCGTTCAGCAACGGTTGCAAATGCAGCAACGTCTTCTGCTGTCTGATCAGTGTTTGCTTCAGTCACTTCAGCAACAGACGCGTCAGGGTTCAACACAATATATGCCTCGGTTGCCGTTCGCTCCCAGTCAAGTGGACCATCGATTCGGACCCATTCTTTATGTGCTCCAGCCACCCAGAACGCTGACTCAGCGTTGAATACTGTTGGCACAAGATAACCATCAAGCGCGTCTGATTCAACAACAACTGCTGGATTTGATGGTTCCTGGTACAGCGGCATGTCATATCGCGAGCAGGCATCAACTACTTCTTGCATTTTCTCAGTCGTGATATCGAGTGTGCCACCAATTTCAATCGCATCAGTACCTGTCTGACACACATCCTCGAATGTTTCACCATCAACAAGCGGTTTATCAGGATCTACCTTTAATACATGATCCCATTCTGTCCAAGGTCCATTCATTGCAGATATCTCTCCCGGGGCATGGATAAAAATAACGCGGAAGATGGCAATGAAATATCTCTTATCTAACCTCACTCCACTGTTTGGTTTGTATATATCAATAACATAATATAACATAACATAACAATATCATGAGGTTGTGAATGGGGCTCTACTGTCTTGAGACGCTGATTGTCCGGTACCTCTACACCAGATTATAGCTATTTCATCGTTGTCGTGATATAATTGTCCTCCGTCTCAGGGGTAACAGGAACAACCGGCTCCCGGAGTATTGCTCAAGTGCATGTATACACTATTGATATTGACCGTATTGTGCGGATAGATACGTATGAATTAGCTCTACCTCCATGGTATCACGACTCTCGGAAGTATTATGCATTGCGTCATCATATATATGTTTACAATGGCAGAAGGTAAGGTTGATTTTTTCAACGATACAGGCGGTTACGGTTTCATTTCGACTGATGATACGGATGATGATGTTTTCTTTCACATGGAAGATGTCGGCGGTCCGGACCTCGAAGAAGGACAGGAAGTAGAATTTGAGATTGAGCAGTCCCCAAAAGGACCACGCGCAGCAAATCTCATTCGCAACTAATTGGCTAATCGCAACCCAATTTGAAATAATTTATTATAGATATCGGCATCTATAATCATATCAATACACTAATACGGTACTATTGGTGTCTCTTTATTAAAATTCACTTACAGATAGCAGTACTCACTATATCGAGTACATTTTCGATGTATCTGATTATCTGTTGTCAGTTGAATATAATTGACGGTATCAGTGGTGAGTGTTACTCTCGTGCTGACTCTGGCTTCTTCACTCGCTCAGTGTGGAATTAATGATCAATCGATAAATATGCCCAGTAAGAATAATCAACCAGTCTGCAAATCTGGTCAGTCTGCAGTTGATTGCCATTTTCGCAGTCGGTCCACACTGACACCGTCGACACGGTCAGCAAGCGTGTTTGCTTCTGCTGATTTAAGCGCAGAAACAGTATCAACACCAGCGTCTTTTAGCTTTTCAGCTGTCTTTGCACCAATCCCATGAACGCTTTCAAGCGTTGAGCTGTCGGTCTGATCAGATTGATACTCCCGATAGTTACAGATTGGACAGCCGAGTTCCCAGATATCATCACTCTCTTTGGTGGTCTTGTCTTTTGTCGTGTTCTCGTCTGCCTCAAGTATCTGTAATGCAGGTAACGCGTGTTCATCACATATATTATCTGTAACGTCAATCTCTCCTTGTCGTGGAAGGGGCAATGAATACTCACAGTCTGGATATCGAGTGCACCCAACAAGTCGTGACCCAGACCGCAAACGTTTGATTGCAAGTTCACCATCAGCATGGGTGTTGCATTCTGGGCAGGTGCCAATCACACGATCAGCTTGTTCATCCGCTGCTTCAGCCTCACACAGCGGACAGCCATGGACGAAACTGCGCTTTCCAGCAAGCATTTTTATCTGCTGAAGATTGTGTACGTCACACACCGTCTCAAGTATGTGTGGCTTTCCAGTCGAGGGTAATGGGAGCGTGTATTCACAATCAGGATAGCTATCACATCCAATGAAGTGTGACCCAGCCTGACTCTTTCGGGTAATAAGATCGCCTTCACACTGTGGACATGGTCCAATCGTCTTATCTGCCTTCATCGACCGCTGAAGATGATCGCCGATTTCAGCATCTGTGTTCATTAATTTTTTGAATACATCCGTGAGTATCGAGCGTGACGCAGAAGTTACTGACTCAAGTGTTTCCTCACCCTCTGCGATTGCCTGCATATCTGTCTCCAATTGAGCCGTCATTTCCTCACTAACGATTAATTCTGCAAACTCTTCAGCAGCCTCAACAACGGCTCGTGCGAGTTGTGTCGGTCGTGGCGGGTCGCTTTCGATGTATCCTCGATTGTAAAGTTTCTGAATGACGTTGTGTCGACTTGATTTTGTCCCAATCCCCATTGACTCCATTGTTTCGATGAGTCGAGACTGGCCGTACCGTCGCGGCGGTTGGGTTTGCTTTGCCTCGATTCGCGAATCAATCAATCTAAGCGTTTCGCCATCTTCGATATCCGGAATAAGTGATTCCGTTGCGTTTGAGTATGGATATACGGCGTGATATCCAGGATTCAGTAGCCGTCGTCCGTTGGATTTTATTGAATAAGCGTCATCGACAATAGCAACGATACGCAGATGTTCCCATGTTGCTGGATTAGAGACAGTAGCAAGAAAGTGCCTAACAATGAGTTCATACACTTCCCATTTATCATCGTCTAATTCTGAGGGCTTAGGAAGTTCATCGGTTGGATGGATTGGTGGGTGATCGGTCGTCTCTTCATCACCAGTCGTCGGTGAGAGTGTTTCCTGATCAAGGACATCACGTGCATCTGATCCGAATCGAGATCCATTTGTGAGTGCTTCAATAAGCTCTCGAGGATCAAGGTCATCGGGATAGACGGTATTGTCAGTTCGTGGATATGTGATGTATCCAGCCGTGTAGAGGTCCTCTGCAATATCCATCGCCCGCTGCGCGGCGTACCCAATTGATCCTGCTGCACTGATGAACTGTGTTGTATTGAACGGTGCGGGCGGTTCATCGGTTCGTGTCCGGCGCTTCACCGAGTCGACGTGAGCAATAGAAGCTGATTCTAATGTTTCGAATACCGTTTTTGCAGTTGATTCCTCAGTGATTCGTTCAGCTTCAGTTCCATCATCTGCATGATAGAAGTACTGTGCTTCAAATCCTGCTGTAGTATCGTCTGTGCTCACCTCAATAGGTTTGTCTGCTTGCGTGAGGTCAACAAACAATTCCCAGTAGTCCTCAGGATCAAACGCCTCAATCTCGCGTTCGCGATCAACAATCAATTTCAGTGTTGGTCCTTGAACCCGACCGACAGAGATGAAATCACTCCCAAGTTGCCCTGCTGACAAGGATAGATATCGAGTCAATGCAGCTCCCCATACGAGATCAATTACCTGTCGAGCCTCACCTGCTGCTGCAAGATTAAAATCGAGGTCGTCTGGATTTTCAAATGCTGTCGTAACGGACTCTTCGGTGATTGATGAAAATCGAACGCGATCTATTGGAGTTGACTCATTCACTCTGCGAACAAGCTCATATGCTTCTTTTCCAATCAACTCACCCTCTCGGTCATAATCAGTCGCAATAATCACACGGCGTGCCCGCCGAGCGAGTTTTTTCAATGTCGTCACGATATTTTGTTTCGTTGGGTTTTTTTCAATTGGCGCATCAATAAGTTCGATAGGCTCAACATCACGCCAATCACTATATTCTTGTGGGAAATCGACAGCAACGACATGTCCAGAAAGACCGATGCAGCGTTTCCCACCCCATTTATACACATTAACACCCTGCTCGCGGTCTGCTGTTGCTGAGTCACCACTCAGGATATCAGCAATCCGCCGCGCGGCGTTATCTTTCTCGGTGATAATGAGTTCTGGTCCCTGGCTCATTTTAATATAAAAGTGTATGCCGAAGGATAGCCTAAAACTTTCCTACAACAAAATTATATGAGCTACCTCACCCTACTTAGCCGCTGACGCGGCTCCAGTGAGGGTGGGGTTTCCTGTTTCTAGTATCGGTTCGTGGGTCGGTGGGACTGCGCAATAGGACAGTATATTTGAGATGATGACAGTAGAGGGCTTAACACCTGAAAACTGCTAAATCGACCGATTGCAACATAATTGCAATATCACTGTCAAACGTGTGGAATATGTATTTTTATATACTATCGATAGTGATATGACTATTCTTTATTTTTTATCCTCAAGTTGTCCACGAAGTAATGTATTTACTTTGCTTGGGTCAGCACTGCCACCTGTTTTTTGCATTACTTGTCCAACAAGGAAATTAATCGCACCACCCTCACCAGCATGATAATCCTCAACAGCTTCAGGGCTTTCATCAATCGCATCAGTGACTGCAGTGACAACCTCATCTTCATCTGCCCTACCAAGCCCCTCAGATTCAATTACTGCTTCAGGCGTGAGTTCATCATCAAGCATCCGCCGGAGGACAACCTCTTCTGCGTTCTTTGTAGTAATGTCTTCATCATCGACCAATTCAATCAACTGTGTGAACTCGTCGAATCGGTCATCAATATCTCCAACCGTCATATCACGGTAATTGAGTTCACCGAGAAGATTATCAGCAACCCATGTTGCTGCTAGTGCAGGATCAAATTGATCAGCAACACTCTCAAAGAAATCTGCAACGGCTTTCGTTGATGTAAGTTTCGCAGCGGATTCAGAGTCCAATTTATATTCCTCACGAAATCGCTCACGACGGGCATCTGGGAGTTCAGGAATTGAGATTTGATCTTTCCAATCAGCAACTGCTAATGGCGGGAGATCAGCCTCCGGAAAATATCGATAGTCCTTTTCAGCTTCTTTTGAACGCATAGAGACGGTGATCCCACGACTTTCATCCCAGTGTCGTGTTTCTTGTTCAATTGCTCGTCCCCGTTCGACAGCATTTCGTTGTCGTGTTACTTCATACGCAAGTGCCTTTTCAGCGCCTTTATGACTTGAAATATTCTTTACCTCAGTTCGATTTGCTGATTCAAGCGCTGCCGTAGTGATTGACCCATTGTCGATGTCTTCGGTTGGAATCAATGAAATATTTGCATCGACACGAAGGGAGCCATCCGCTGTTGGGTCAAAAATTCCGAGATATTCTAAGACTTCCTCAAGTTTATTAAGAAATGCTCGCGTCTCTGCTGGACTCCGAAAGTCTGGCTCAGTAACAATCTCCATAAGTGGTGTTCCTGCTCGATTATAGTCCACAAGTGTGTATTCGGCAGTATCAATATTTCCACCTTGGTGGGTGAGACTGCCTGGATCTTCCTCAAGATGCGCTCGTCGGATAGCAACCTCTCGACGATTATCTTCGACAGAGATTGACAGCTGTCCATCGGAACAAATAGGAGCATCGTATTGTGAAATTTGGAAATTCTTTGGGAGATCAGGATAATAATAGTTTTTTCGATGGAACTGCGTTTTTTCTGCAATATCAGCATTGAGAGCTTTCCCGACTTTGACTGCTGCCTCAACAGCGGCTTTGTTCAATACCGGTAGTGCACCTGGCAATCCAAGACAAACAGGACATGTTCGTGTGTTCGGTTCGGCGTTATTATCCCGGGTTGAACAGCCACAGAAAATCTTCGTATCAGTCTCAAGCTGGACATGAACTTCTAATCCAATAACGGCAGTGAAATCGCGCTGGGCGAGCGCTGTCGCAGTCATTGTATTTCATTTGATATAGTATGGCTAAAGACTAACGGGACTAATCGGTCACACCAAACTAGTATGAGAAGTCTATCCCATCGCACCTGCTCGTTTTTGATTTATTCTTATTCGTTCACACGACCGAATCCCGAAAGTTGTGATTAGGATATATACTATATTGTATGAACTACGAAGAAATCAAGATGTATATATAATCTCTATGATCAAGCCGACTATCTCTGATGATACCTGTATACAGTTGATATGAAATCAGAGCGTCACATGATATTGCTAAGGTTAGGTTGAATTCCTGTGAGTATAGGATTTACAGATATATCAAAAAGCATTGAAATGTCTGACATACGTTTATATATCCCGATACAAGTGATAATAGCATGAGTAATCGGCTAGAGGAGCTAGAGTCACAGGTCACAGAGTTACAAGCGGCTGTTAACGGGTTGACAGAGGAGCTCGTCGAAACAAAAGAGCGGCTGCATCTGATTGAGGATAATATTGAGATTGATCTCTCAGCTGGAAGCCGTTCGGTTGGTCATGAAGCAGACGAAGCCGCACAATCACAAGAGTCCAGAACAACTGATACCGATACTAACTCTGCAACAGATGCAATGTCTCAGGATGAATCAAAGAGCACTGCAGCATCTGATAGCGACGCAAGCGATAATGAATCGACGGACGATTCAGACATCATCATTGCATAACGACACTTCAAGAGTCATTAATAAACACGCAGTATTGAGTAAACATGCTTGCTATCGAATAATATCCTCACTATGAGATACGCATCGCCGCGGACTCTCTCGTGATTATGTACCTATCCTCTTCATTACATGCATATTAAAACGCTCATCCTTGACGGTTTCAAGAGCTTTGGTCGTGCAACAGAGATTCCATTCTATGAGGATTTCACCGTTGTTACTGGACCGAATGGGTCTGGAAAATCGAATATTATTGACGGTGTCCTCTTTGCGCTTGGACTTGCTCGCACTCGTGGCATCCGCGCGGAGAAATTAACTGATCTTATCTATAATCCCGGACATGCTACCACGGAAGCAGACGGATCCAACTCATCAGAAAGTCCAAATGAGGCAACAGTCACGGTTGTCCTTGATAATAGTGCAGGGACAATCGATCGCACACAGGTTATTAATGCTGCTGGCAGTGAGTCGATTGGAGATGTTGATGAGATCCGCGTTAAACGTCGTGTGAAACAAACCGAAACCAATTATTACTCATACTACTATCTCAATGGTCGGTCTTGTAACCTCTCGGATATTCAAGATCTTCTTGCACAAGCTGGCATTACGCCTGAAGGATATAATGTGGTCATGCAGGGCGATGTTACTGAAATTATTAATATGACGCCACAGCAGCGTCGGAGTATTATTGATGAAATCGCTGGAGTTGCTGAATTTGATGCAAAACGCGATGATGCATTTGAGGAACTCGATGCTGTCGAAGGTCGAATTGAAGAAGCAGACCTGCGTATTGGCGAAAAAGAAACGCGACTTAGACAACTTGCGGACGAACGTGAAACCGCACTCAAATATCAGTCGCTTCGTGATGAGCGAACGGAGTATGAGGAGTATCTCAAAGCAGCAGAACTTGAGTCAAAACGAGCAGACCGGGATGAAACGGTTGAGCAGGCGACGGAAGTTGAAGCTGATCTGACAGAGGCAAATGAGACCCTCTCTCAGCGTCAACAGCATGTCTCTCGACTCACTGCTGAGCTTGATGCAGTTACAGCAGAAATCGAACGTAAGGGTGAAGATGAACAACTGGCGCTTAAATCCGAGATTGAAGAAATAAAGGGTGCAATCAGACGTCGTGAAAATGATATTGAGACAGCAGAGGAGCGGATCACAGAGGCAGAAAACACCCGTCGAGAGGCGTTTGTTCAGCTTGATCAGAAACAAGAACAGATTGAGGAGCTGGATACAGAGATACGCTCAATAAAGGTCGAAAAAGCATCAATAACCACAGAGATCGAATCACTTGAGAGTGACCTTGCCGATGTTGAAGCCGAAATTGAAGATGTTGATGCTACGTATGACGAGCGAAAACACGAACTTGAATCAGCAATTGATCGGGTTAATGAGCTTAAAACGAAGCGTAGCGACGCACAACGTGAAAAAGATCGATTATTGGATAAGACACGGCGGCGAGCAAGTGACATTGCTGATGCAAAAGAAGAGCTGACGAAACTCCGTGAAGAGCTTTCGACGTTACAGGCTGCACTCTCTGACTTTCATTCGGAAGTTGATATTGCTGAAAAGAATGAATCAACAATTGAAGATGCTCTTTCAGAACTACAGCATAAACGATCAGAACTGAAAGATAATCTGGATACAGTTCGATCAGAGATTCAATCGAAGCAATCTGAGTATGCGACACTCGAGGGGCATACAGGCAATGATACTGACACATCCTGGCCTCGCGCTGTGACAACGATTTTAAATGCGAATCGCACTGGTGTTCATGGCACTGTTGGACAACTTGGGTCTGTCGAAAAAAAGTATGCAACCGCATGTGAAACAGCCGCAGGTGGACGGCTCGCGCATGTTGTTGTTGACACAGATACGGTTGGCTCTGATTGTATCGAGTATCTAAAATCCCGGAATGCTGGGCGTGCAACATTTCTCCCAATTACAAAAATGGATGACCGCGGGATTCCACGACAACCAAATCATCACGGTGTAATTGATTTCGCACAAAATCTTGTCAGCTATGATGATACGTATCGCCCCATCTTTTCATATGTGCTTGGGTCAACGTTGATTGTCGAGACAATGGAAACAGCCCGTGAACTCATGGGTGAATATAGAATGGTGACGCTCGACGGCGATCTCGTCGAACGGTCTGGGGCGATGACAGGTGGATCTGGTGGTGGATCACGATATTCGTTTTCAACTTCAGGTGGTGGTCGATTAGAGCGACTGGCAGAGAAGATCGAAACGCTCGAAGACCGTCGTCAGGAATATCAATCGAAGATTCGGACTGTCGATGATGATATATCAGACGCTCGTGAACGGGCAGCAAGTGCCCGCGAGCGTGTGCGTGAACTTGAATCAGAGATTGACGCCACCAAAACTGAGATTGAGGAGACAGAAGCGGCGATTGAACAGGCTGAAAGTCGTATTGCTAATCTTCGCGAGGAGCGCGCAGAGGCTGATAAGACAATGCAGTCTGTTGATGATGATATTGATACTCTTGACGCTGAGATTACAACAACAGAGCAAGAAATACAGACGATTAAAGAAGCGCTTGAGGAATCACCAGTTCCCGAACTTACCGCTGAAGCAGATGAGCTACGCACAGCGATTGATGACGCAGAATCACAAATCGATGATCTCGATGCCCGTCAGAATGAATTTGAATTAGAACGACAGTACGCGAATGAAGCGATTGATGAACTCAACGAGCAAGTCGAGAAAGCACAAGCGAAGAAGGCAGATGCACAGGAAACAATTTCGACTGCCCAAGAGGATATCGAGACGTACAATACAACACTTGAAGCGAAACGCGTCGCTGTTGATGAAATCGAAGATGAACTTATCTCGTTAAAATCTGATCGGTCAGATCTCCAAGCAACATTGGATGCGGCAAAAAACCGGCGTGAGTCGGCGCGTGACACTGTTGACAAATTAGAGTCAAAATTATCGTCACTTCGTGGTGCAATCGAACGGCTTGAGTGGGAGATTGACGAACTTGAGAGTGAAGTCGGAACATACGATTCCACAGATATCCCCGATTATGATACGGTTGAAGCTAATATCGACCGTCTTACCGAAAAGATGGATTCACTCGAACCAGTGAATATGCTCGCAATCGATGAGTATGATGATGTCGAATCACAGCTTGATGAGTTAAGCTCACGACGCGATATCCTTGTTGAGGAACGCGAAGCGATTGAGGAACGGATTAACCGATTTGAATCGCAAAAGCGAGAGACATTCATGAGCTCGTTTCGGGCAATCAATGAGAATTTCACCGACATCTTTGAACGACTTTCCGACGGCACTGGTGAACTCCATCTCGAAAGTCAAGATGAACCCTTTGAGGGTGGCTTGACAATGAAGGCTCAACCAGGAGATAAGCCGATCCAGCGGCTAAATGCCATGTCTGGTGGTGAAAAATCACTAACAGCACTCGCATTCATATTCGCTATTCAACGACATAATCCAGCCCCATTCTACGCGCTTGATGAGATTGATGCTTTCCTTGACGCTGCAAACGCTGAACGTGTTGGAGAGATGGTTGATGACCTCGCAACAGATGCACAGTTTGTCGTTGTTTCGCACCGTTCAGCCTTGCTTGAACGATCTGAGCGTGCTATTGGCGTGACAATGCAAGGAAATAATATCAGTGCTGTAACCGGGATCCAATTACAAAATGATGAGTCACCGGAGGCGCCCGCAGATGACTGATATGGGGTCGAGTCCTCACTCTGAGGAACCAGAAGCTGGGGTGATAGACGATATACGTGGGTATGCTGATCAGAATGATGATACTAGCTCAGACGCAATTGAGCCTGTTGAAGTTCTTGTCCAGTTGGCTGAGGAAGGGAGAATCGACCCGTGGGAAGTCGACATTGTTGATGCAACCGACGCATTTCTCAATCGACTTGATAAAACAGACCTGCGGACCTCTGGACGAGCGTTATTTTATGCAGCAGTTCTCCTCCGTATGAAGAGTGAAGCGCTCATTGAACCTGACGAACCGGCAGATGCGTCTGAGTCTGAACCATGGGAAGTTGCACTTGAGGCGGGAACAAGACCAATCGACGAGTTCGAGAATGCAAACATGACAGATGGTTCTAATTCAACCCCGCATTCCGATAGTGACCCCATAGATGCACTTGAAGATGAGATGGATCGGCGGTTAGAACGAAAAAAAGCCCGTGGATCGCCAGAAACACTTGATGAACTTGTTCGGGAACTCCGTGAGGCTGAACGAGAGTCATGGTGGAAGCGACATCGGGAGTATGACACTTCAGACTCTCCATCAGGATACCAGCGTGGAACACAAACACTTGATTATCATACAGCAGATGACTTTCGCGATGCAGCGGAACCTACAGCTGCTGATGTCACTGATACTGCTCATGGTGAAGATATTGAAACGGAGATCAAAGCAGTGTATGCAGCATTGACAGACCAATATGAGAAAGGTCGTATTGAGGTGTTATTCACCGAGGTTGCTGATGTTGCATCAACACCTGTGAGCACATATCTTGCAGTGCTCTTTCTTTCACATCGTGACAAGGTTATGCTTGAACAGACTGATCTGTTTGGCGATCTTTGGATACAGACCCCAAAGACAAGCGCTGAATCGTCTCCAACAGCCGTTGCAGACGATGATTGACCAGATATAGATACCTGAGTGGGTTCACTTACTCCATCGCGGTCAGATAACATCTATCTCCAATCGGAGACCCTGTGTGGTATCGGTCATATGAATCACTCAAGGATTGGATTAACCTGTTTCTTCACCACCCGTGGTGTCTTCAGATATGTACTCACCAATCAGCAAATCAAGATCCTCACGCGTTGAGTCAGGAATAGCTGCTTTTTCTGTATTGATTGTTCCTGCAAGCGAGGTATGACATGCGCACGTATGCTCAGCCGGGATTGTATTGATGACTGCTGTGAGAACTGATTTAATCGCCTTTTGATTTCGCTCAGCGTTCGATAACACCTCCTCAAGTGTGACTTGACTATCCTCCTTCCAGACATCGTAGTCGGTTACACCAGCGATTGTCACATAAGCAAGTTCGGCTTCACGAGCGAGCTTTGCTTCTGGAATTGTTGTCATTCCAATAATATCCCACCCTTGTGATCGATAGAACTCACTTTCCGCACGAGTTGAAAACTGTGGTCCCTCGATGCACACATACGTTCCGTCTTTGACAATATCGATATCCGCAGCCGTATTTTCCATTGCTACATCAGTGACAATCGAACGAAGCTCTGTGCAATATGGGGTAGCAAACTGTTGGTGGGCAACAATGCCATCGCTAAAGAATGTCGATGTTCGATGCTTCGTTCGATCATAGATTTGATCCGGAATAACAAGCATTCGCGGCGAGATTTCTTCTCGAAGACTCCCAACAGCGTTTGAAGCAATCACATGGGTAACGCCTGCTTGTTTCAGTGCGAAGATATTCGCGCGGTATGGAACTGTCGTTGGGGAGTACTCATGCGATGTTCCATGTCGTGGGAGAAAAATAACCTCGCGACCAGTTTCACCTACTTCACCAACGGTCAGTGGTGCTGCTGGCTCACCAAATGGTGTTTCAATCTCTATTGTGTGTGTATTCTGCAGTCCAAGCGCTTCATAAATTCCACTCCCACCAATAAATCCAATCGTGGTCATATACATGATTCATGCCGCTATCAGCAAGCCATTATTGGTTGTCCGTATTGATGTCAGTTCAGTATATAGTATACATTGTATATTATATCAAATCTAATATGAGTAAACGGTCTGTATGAATACTCATTACAATAATAACGAGTAAGCCAGATGGGATGAACGCGGTGGATGAGTTTCCAGTAGTCTGAGTTATAGATGGTACAGGCGCAATACCACGCCTGGTCACGGCGTGGATAGGCGCCGTCATACTGTGGTTTCCAACCGTTTCTGATGGACAACGGCGCATTGGCTATGACGCCGATGTAGCCGCATGCCCGAAAAGTGGCGGTTCGAGTGTGAGTGTCCGCCCACGCTGGAAACAGGGTGTGCCCCATGTGGGAATCAAACAATAACCATCGGACTCTCGTCAATGATACAAATAACTCCGAGTCTGGTGAACCCGAGTGCCGACCACTGACCACCGCTCCTGTGACACAACCAACACAGGGGCTTTGCCTCGGGTGAGGAGAGGAGTACTGGGGGCTGAGATGTGGCACTCCCTGGAGATTGCGCAGTGACCGGTCACGCACCGATTCCAACGGTGGACTGGCTTGGTATTGGGAGTTTGCAACCAATCCCAAAGCTGACACTCCTAACCCAGCGAAGCGGTTCGGTGCTGTGGGATTCCTCCTGCCTTCAGGTGGAGGAGAATATCAATTACTCTTCTAGTTTAAATAACGGCTCCAGATTTCAGAATGACAATCACAAGTGTCAATACCGGGATAGAAATCATTGTTGAGACAAAGACCGCCGCTGAGACAAACTCTGCTATGGGGACACCGGCAACATCACCAGACCCGAACTCAGCAACAAGAATCATCGGCGTGACCGCTGATGGCATCGCAGATTCAAGCACAAATGTCCGCGCAACGATCGGATCATCAAATCCAATCATAACCGCAGTACTTAATCCGATAACTGGAGCAATGACCATTTTCAATCCAACGCCAAGTCCAACTGCTGACAACGTTGACCCAATGTCTGTTCGTGCCAGGCGAATCCCAACAACTAATAACATCAGTGGAATTGCAGCATCACCGACTAATTTTATCGTTGCCATTGCGGTCGTATCTGTTGATGGCACAATTTGAAATACCCGTGCAATGAGCGCAGCAATGACAGCATACACCAACGGGACGGTGAAGACGCGTTTAATTCCTGCAAGACGGCTTTTCGTTCCTCCACGTGATGCAATATATACACCAAGTGTATACAAAATAATCCCCTGCACAGAGAGATATATGACCGCTGTTGCTCTCCCTGTCGACCCAAACGCGAAGTTTGAGACAGGAATACCATAGTTTCCGGAATTCGGAAACGCAGTCACCAGCATGAGTGCGGCAATTGCTGTCTTACTCTTATTAAATAGTCGTCCAATCCCAGCAGCAACACCCATCGCAAGAAGATGATAAATAATGACTGCAACACTTGCTCGAAAGAGGGTTGATTGAGCTAGTGTTGTTGTTGCAAGACTGTAGAAGACAAGCGCCGGTGCAAGAATATAGACAATAACTGTATTGAGTGCGTCTGTATCAACTGATCGCCACCGCCCAAGTAGGTACCCAACACCTCCAACACCAACAATCGGTAAAATTGCCGTCGCGAAGACAGAAATAAATGAGACCACGTCAGTCGCGGATTACACTCCGACCTCATCGGTCTCAAGAATTCGCCAAGTCGGTTGTGATACGTCATCACCCGTCTCTACCGGCGCGTCTCCGCTGGCTTCGTTTGTAGTGACTGCTTCGACATATCCACGACGTTGCATTTCATCAAGCACTTCTTCCATTCGGTCAGGTTGTGCAATTTCCATTTCGATTCGCTCGACCGAATGATACTCTTTGAGTCCCTCCCGAAGGTCTGGAATCGTAAATGTCTCTGCGTCGGTCTTGCGCATGACACCAGTGAGGAGATCGGTCATATCCTCGATGAAGTTCCACGGATAGACAACCCACGCCCATGTCTCGAGTCGCTCGCCAATGAAGTCTGGTTCGAATGCACTCGTCTGAAGCAATTGTAATGTCGCTGTTCGAACGATGTTTGGATCCCGATCGGTAACGTATTCATATGCTCGCTCAATCGACCCGCCAGTATCGGCGATATCATCAATAATGAGCACATCTTTTCCCGCAACACTACCCTGAGGCATTGGATATCTAATTTCTGGCTCATTTGTTGTTTGCGCAGTCCCAACATAATGTTCCATCTTCAGACTCGTTAAATCATCAAGCCCAAGAAAGTCACAAAGACATCGTCCAGCAAACCAGCCTCCACGGGCAAGTGCAACAACAACATCAGGGTCAAAACTATCAGCCCGAATTTGATTGCTTACGTCACGACACAAATCATAAATGTACTCCCAGTTTGTGATTGTGCAATTAAATTGATCTGGTAAGTCGCTCATATCGGCACGTGGACGCTCTCGTGTATATTGATGACGAATTCATTACTCTGATCGAGACAACCATTTGTATCGAACACTGCGTTTTTTGCCCGTTGAATTTGATTACCAATTAGAATGGACTCATGTCGTGCGCTTCTTGTTGATGCATTTAGTACTGACCCACTCGCCGGGAATCCGGCTGGGGTCATTCCAGACGCTGAGGGATTAGCGGATAATCAACAACGAGCGATTGCGGCCGAACTCGGGGCTAGTGAGACAGTGTTTATAACTGACTCAGAAGTTGCTGAGAGGCGTTTTCGATATTTTTCACCAACAACAGAAGTGGATCTTTGTGGTCATGCAACGATTGCTGCATACGCATATCTCGATGCGACTGGGGAGATCGATCCTGGTACACATACTGTTGAAACAAACGTTGGCGTGATTGAAATTACAGTTGACGACGATGGGACCGTCTGGATGAGACAGCAATCGCCGACAGTTGCTTCAATTGATCTTGCCTATGATGATGTTGCAGATGCACTTAGTATTGATGCTGCCGCACTCCGTGATATCGGAGATGAACTTCCACTCGCCGTTGCTTCAACTGGTCTTCCATTTATTATCGTTCCAGTCAATTTTCTTGAACATATTGGCGATGTGAATCCTGACGCTGCGGCTATTGATACACTCGTGACATCATATGATGCTGCTGGAATGTATATATTTAGCTTTGACACGCTTGAATCAGCATCAACACTCCATGCTCGTGCGTTTGTTCCAAGTCTTGGTATCACTGAAGATCCTGTTACTGGAACCGCTGCTGGTGCATGCACAGCGTATCTCGACACATTCGATGCATTTGATGTGTTTCCCCCGACCGTGCGGTGTGAGCAGGGACATTTTTGTGACCGTCCAGGGTACATCCGCGCGCAATTGATTCAACCTGAACAACAAAATGATAAACTAGACGAATCGAATGACTCGTATGCACAGGGTGGTGTTCGCGTCGGCGGTCATGCTGTTATGACGCTCGATGGGACAGTTGCAATCCCAAGCGCAAATGATAATGACATCCTTGAGCCGTGACCATTTGATGATGACTTGTTTGACATCTTCTCACCCCTTCAGGACTGTCTCTTAATTATAAGCTCACCGAGTCTCAAAGGGCTGTTTCAAACACTTTCGAACCCAATCTGAAATCAAAAGATCGAGGCGAGGAGCGATTCGGGCGTGGATATCGGCGGTGGGTACTGAATGCGGATAAACGAGATCAACAAAATCGTTTCATAAGGGTGTTTCATCTGTGGATATTAGGATTTTTATCAGATTCATCGATCTCGACAGCGACTCAATTTGTGGGTAAGAAACAGGGGTCAAGCCCCGGGGCAGTCGCCTCGACCGCCTGTACACGATACTATCGAAGAAAAAAGCTCAAAATTTCCCGTCCTCGTCCTCGTCTCCGTCCCTGTCTGACGGCGCATATCCACGCCGTAAACGGTATTATATTGTGCTTGTTCAACCTATAATAGGCTAAAATGTCCGTATTTATCAGAATGAAATAAATTTTATAATTAAATTTGTGGGGTGATTACTCAGTTACTCGCATTGCCCGAATCGAGAGTTCATCACACACATAACTGATATGATCGCTGTCTGTATCGCTTACCAGCACTGTTTCATCGACTGTCCAGTTCCAATCCGCCGAAAGTAGTTCACGGCAGGCAAGCAGTTCACCAACACTCCCAACTGATGATGCTCCTGATTCAAAACCAACAATTACGACCGTCTCTTCGGTGAAATGATCGCGTTTACGTAGCCCATCAAACATATCAGACTTATCGACACCAACGCGCTCATCATTCCGATTAAACACGTATGCTGTCCCGGTATGATCTGGATACACCTCTGGTAGCTCCTGTGGTCGTGAAGTGAGACAAACAGCATCAATAGTCGCAGACTCATCATTGCCGCCAATCGAGAGTCCGACTGGGAGATCGATCCACCACTTGCCTGACGGTGACGTATCTGACCGGATAAACGCCTCTCGAAGCTGATTTGACTCCATCCTCACACAATTACACGGTGTCAGAACAAATATAATACCCGTTAATCATCTACCCTAAACGGAAAGTAGCACGAGCGCGCTACCGTTGGGTGGTGCTTCAGTTGAAAAATGTCATCTGTGATTCGTGAATCGAGTGAATTCAGTATATATGAAAATCGTGAGCAGCCATTAATTGATACAAGCGATATTGACGTGCTCCTCCACGTTCACATGGGGGGATCCCACGACACCGCACCGCAAAGTTGGGAGTTTCAGGTGCAGGTTCACAGGTCAGCAAGCTCACACCGTGCGAATCGGTATACAGCTAGGTAACGGACAGCCTCTTTGAATTGGGAGTACCACACCTTACCTCCGGTACTCCTCTCCTCAGCCGAAAACGCGTTCGTGTGTTAGTTTCCCCACAGGAGGGTGGTCGGTGGTCGGCACTCGGGTTCACCGGACTCGGAGTTACTTACGTTGACGCGCCCGGTGATTATTGTTTGTTTTCCACGCGGAGCACATTCTGCTTCCAGCGTGGGCGGACACTCATACTCGGACCGCCACCTTTCATAGTGATTAATGCAAGTCTTTACCGCCGTGATTATCAGTGTCGGTGATGGGAGCTGCTGAATCCGCGTCATTCGACACCGTCAGTGAAACTATTCAAACTAATCACTTTCAGGCATGCGGCTACAGTAGGATCATAGTCAGCGCGCCGACAATTATATATACATCGTGTTGCGACCGTTCGGAAACTCCCGGCTGCGACGGCTCGACCCACGGTCTGAAGCCCGTGTATTGCGCCTGTATCACCTATAATTGCCAGATAACAAACTCAATTATCCAATATAGCGAAGATCATCATCAGTCGGCATGCCCTGTTGTTGTCCTTGCATTTGTTGGATTTTTTCGACAACCTCTTTCATTTCTTCTGCACGCTCCTCAAGCGACTCATATCCAACTTCAAAGCCAACAACTGTCTCGAGCACCTCTAAAACAGCTTGTGCGCTTGTTGGGTCAACTAAATATCCGCTTGTTTCACCCATTAAACATGCTGCTGAAAGACCGCGTCGACCGCCCAAGCCGAGTAATAAGCCACTAACACCGACAATACCGCCTGCTGGTTCGCCCTCGCGAAACTCGACACCAGCATCATTTAGTGGGTCAATCCCCCCGTTGGTAGCAACCGCCCCAAGTACGTCGGGTTCCTCAACGAGTTCACCTGTTGGAACACCTCCGAGTGCGTACACTGACTCAGCGCCCATGTCTTCTGCAATGTCTAAGAAGGTATCGGTCAAATGATAATGACCAGCATGCGATTGTGCTTGATGATCTCCCGTCAGAATAAGAAGATCCGGTCCATCAGTAGATACAGCATGAAATGATGCGTGAGCTAATTCTGTGACACCATCATCATCAACAGTTACCTGTGGTGGGAATTCATCGGCATATATACGAGTGAGTTCTTCTGAGTCAAATTCTTCAATTAGATGCTCGACAGCAAGTTTCCCAACATGACCAACGCCTGGTAACCCCTCAACAAGCACTGGGTCGCGAAGCGTTGCTTCTCCGACTGTCTCAATCTCAATATCTTCCATGTCCTCACTCGCGGACGCGCTGTTTAAGAGCGCGTCGGTACTCACCATAGGCATCTGTCGGATCAAATGGCGCTGGTGCTGTATTCTTTGTTACTGAATTACATTTCGGACAGGTATCAGCGAGTGTATATACTGGTTGTTCGTGATTTTCCTGCCAAGACGCACAGATCTTGATATTGGATTTCATATTAATTATGCTTGCTTCAGTGTAGTGTAGATCAGATATCGCATATCAAACACTTCACATCCCAAATCTATGATTATCTATTAGCGTGAAAGATATTATAAGTGAGATGTACAATCTATCTATTCCTCATCAGACCGCCGTTCACGATGATACTCTGCCGTTCCACCATCAGTAACTGCGGTCTTTGCACGGTCAGCAGCCGCCTCAAGCGCCCCCTCCGCTGTTTTATAATCCGGAGCTTCAACACGAATTCGGTATTCTGGCGCACCGACATAAGTTACGTCTAAATCAATTTCATCACCAATGGTCTGTGAGTCACCCTCTACAGCCTGAAGTGCTGATTGCACTTTGTCAACACCATCGCCGACCGGGCACTCAAGATCAACATACCCGGTGACGGTCACGTATGGGACAGAGACATTTCGACGCGCAGTCTCAACAATCGCAGCAATCTCTTCATCGTCCAGCTCAACAGCATCTAATGCTTCAGTTCCATGTATTGCTGCCTGCTCAAAGCTTGTATACAGACTTTCAAACTCGGCAAGTAATGCATTTGCAACAGCAGTGTAGCGTTCATCATCAATATCTTCACCAAAGGCGATTTCCATCCAGTTATCGGCTTTTTGTTCGTTTTTCCACTCCTGGATTGTTTCCTTACGCTGATGCTCATTGACATCTTTTATTGAGAGATCAATCTGCTTTGCACTCTCATCAACATCGAGCACTTTCGCAACGACTGTCTGTCCTTCGCGCACATGGTCACGAACATTTTTGATCCATCCACTTGCGACCTCGCTAATATGACAGAGTCCGCGTTTGTCTGCATATTCTTCAAGATCAACAAATACACCGAAATCTGCAATTTCATCGACTTCTCCAACAACGGGCTCGCCTGGCTCAGGCCATCCAGTATATTTCATATATACTTCTATCTGTCTACGTGTTTATTTGTATTTATTTTGTATTCCCTGCTGTTTGGAACTCCCTGGTTCAGGAGTTATGGAAGTCTCAAGGCTAAAACCCCGCCCTTCAGGGCTGTCTCTTACCCACAACTCGAGTCAGGATTTTAGCGGAACGGGATCGGGATCGGCGAGCACGACTGAAATCCTCGGTATCTACAGTTTCAACACCTCTTTGGAACAATTGCAGTGGAGTTGATTACCGGCGTTCTGTCACCCCCACAGCCGATATCACTGTTTGAATCGCTTCTCGCCTCGATTTGCTGAGTTCAAAATATCTCTGAGAGCGTCTGAAACGTCCGGTTACGACTCCACGAACTTATGGGTAAGAGACAGCCCTTTAGAGCGGGGAGGATGTCAAACCGTTAATAAAAAATTATGAATCTGCGTCGGTGGGGCTATCATCGACGCGCGAAATTGCATTTTCAACCGAACGTCGCTCAACGGTTTCGATTACCTCACCATTGAATTCGGCGTCGCCACCGGTTGGTGTTGCAAGTGTCGTCCCGCATACAGCACAATTAACGACAGTTGATGCCTTTCCAAAGATAACTTGTTTATTGTTGCAGTCCGGACACTGCAGTTGATAAAAATTCCCTGCCATTAATTACTCCTGAAACCGCAGACGACCAGCACGCCATCCCTCTCTCATGTGTGCTTTTCCACAGTCTGAGCAGATATATTTCAAATTTGTCTTTTTTGTCGGCTTATCCCCACCCGGAACCTTTGAGAACTTTCCGGCATTTCCAATTGTTGATTTTCCACGACGCGTCTGTCGTGCGTTCCATTTCATTCCGGTTGAGCGACCTGTTCGGACCTTTTCAACTTCATGTTCATGATGCGTATCGCAATGTGGACAGTACGTATTGAATCGGCGTGGCATCTCCATAAATATCTACCTTATGTCGGTTTTGCTATCACCAGTTAAAACCCGTTTGGTTCGCTTTGAGTTGGTATAGGCTGGACTATCTCCGAAGCGATTAATACCTGAGTTCGTTAATCAGAGGGCATGAAGAAACTCATCATTCGAGGAAGTCTGGGCATTAACCGCGGGGCAGAAATCGAGGTTGATGGCGAAGAGGTTATCTGCTTTTCGATTGACAAACAAGGGGATTATCATGGACCCAGCAGACCGCAGTTGTGGTGTACTGTCGGTACTGAGGATGAACGCGAAACATTTGAGAAACGGCAATATGTTCCACACTTTCTTGATGTCATTGCTGTTGATGCAGAGGCGATTACCGTCCTTTCCGACCAAGGCATATAGGAGATTATGACGGGAGATCCGATTGATCAACAGCGTAGATAGTGACATTCCCTGAGTGATGTGCAACAGACACCGCATTCATCGAGAATGAAATATTATCATATCGAGCCTGTTCGCCTGGTCCAACCCAGATATACGTAATATTGTATTTGTCGAATAATGTAGCCCGAGTGGATGCATTCGATGTATACATTAAATCGACATCACTGACACGATCACGGTAAGCAGCCTGTCCGCGATATCCAACTTCATGATTCCATCCAGCGACAGTTGGCACACCAGTGAGGCTTGCGGCTGGGTTGCCATACCAACTATAGGTTGCGCGTGCTCGTGAGTCATCGTGATATCGCGTCGTTCCAGGTGCTTCCAATAGCGTTGGCTGCCCGCGACGGTTATCAATCCAGTCGATTGCGACTGCCTCAGTCGGATGTGCCCGATCAACAAATGCGGTCGCATCAAGTGTTGGTCCCCCCGGTGGTGGACCTGCAGCAAGATGTCCACCAATCGCGAGTACACCATACATGCTTGTGCTGATGATCAGACATGCAATCACGACACTGATTATACTCTGTGTTATTGATCCGAACAACTCAGCCGACTGCAAGTTTTCGCCAATCGATGTTGGTGAGTCTGCCTGAGTTGTTGCTGTCACCGTCGCGGTCGGTGAACTGGATGTGTCTGGCTTTGATGATAATTGCTCTGTTGATGATGGTGATGATGATGAGTTTGGAGGCGTTTGCGCCCGGCGTAAGCCTGGGATTGCAATCCCCATTGCTGTTGCCCACAATACCCACACCTGTGCATATGTCTTGAAGACCGTATTCATACGACCTGGACCGGCTTGTTCGTTGAGATACATAATCTCAACCAGTGTAATCAACCCAGCACCGCCGATTATCAAGACTGCTTCATATCCGACCGTGTGGGTTATCCGCGCACCGATCAGCGCCGCAACGAGCACCGGCAGTGTTATAATTATTACAGGGAGGTTTAACCACCAAGTGAGCACAGTGAATCCTCCAACCAGCAGAATCGAACCAGTCACGACACGTGCTCTACTCTCCGAATCAGCGCTCAATTGATCGCTCAATTGTATATAAAGATAACCGACAATTCCAATAATAAATGCACCGTGGACGAGAAGTAACCCTGCAATACTGCTTCGCATTGTCGGGGCAAGGAACTCAATAGTACGCTGTCCGCCCCCAGTGGCTGTCTCAAAAAGGAATGGTGCTGCAAATCCTACTGCAATAGCACCACAAATAAGTGTAATCCCAACGGTCCATCCAATTCGGATAATCTCATAATAAATGCGATCGATGTACGAATTAGTTTTTGGAGCTTCACGTGGGTGCTCAGACCATGGAAGTAGTGTGACCGGATGAGTAGGCGCAACAAGGATAGCAAGACCACCAAGTGCAATGATACTCGGAAAGCTCCATGTGTTCTGAACTGCTTGCCATGCGGCGGTGAGTGGGATGGCTCCAAACACAAGGATTTGTCTTCGTCGTTTTTTATACCTCGATGTCCGATAATATGCGTATCCAATCCCAACCCCGAGTAATAGCGTTTGTGTACTCAGCATGTGGGCATGTAAATCGCCGTTTAACCACGCAAAAAGTGGAAATTCATTAATCGTCCCGTCGATAACGCGAGATGCATCCCAATAGCTGAATGATTGTAACGCTGTGTTAATATTCTGTGCTGAATCACCTGTCTGCTGTGCAATGATTCCTGTAGCCTGACGCTCGAGTGATGCCGGAAGCGAAGCAACCGTGAGTCGGGCGGCTGTTAGTAAGTTTCCAGCGATTCCAGTAAAGAAAGCACCTATTGTCCCGCCAACTCGCCGCGCGTGTCCGTTCGCCTCTGCGATTGCACCACTTACCTCGAATGCGGCTGTCACAAGCGTTGCGTAATATCCTGCGAGTGCAATATTGTATGCGAACCGAGGTGGTGTTTCAGTTAACCATCCAAGAAGTATTGTTGTGAGATGGCCACCATAATAGTATTTCACCGGCTCTCCAGCAAACCAGAAGTCAGTTGGTGGAAGCGATGATGACCGTGATAATGTCTTCAATAACCCAAAGTCAAGGAATTTCTCCCCACCAATAGGGATTACAGCCGGGTCAAATGCCCGAATGAGAATAATAAACGCAAATGACGCGACGAAAACGACTACCGTATCGGAGATAGCTCGTCGACTTGGACGCATCGCCTGAGTGAATCGGATCTGTATCCGCTTTTGTTCATTACGGAGTTTGCTAAAATCAATTATAGCAAGCCCAGCAGAGACGACAAGCACCACAGTCCCAGCAAGTAGCGCTGGAAGTCCCCATCCACCCGGAAGGTGACCAACCCAGTAAGCTGGGAAACTTATGAGTAACAATCCAATTGGGATAGCAAGTCCAACGCCGCGGCTGCTTGTCATTGGAAGCAATCGAGCGGCAATCGGGAGTCCAAAGAGGAATATCGCCGCGTACATAATCAGCCATCGCGCAATAATAATATACTCCATCAGTTGTAGAATAGATGTTGTGATTGCATATCAGGTATCTCAATGATTAAGACCATATTCCAGATTGCTTGCTCTGACCGATATAGGTGCATGACGTCTGTTCAGTCAATCGATATATCTGGTTGTATGCGATTTATGTTTATATCTGTGGTTTTATACATATCCCTTGGATCCATATTTCGGTATGGATTATGATACTCAAATTTCATTGATTTGAATCAAATCCATATTATGTTTTGAATTCATACAAAGAGCGGGTTCTTTTTTACACCACCGAAGATATTGCATATGATGACTCGCTCTATCGGGGTTGTCATTCCGGCTTATCAGCCTGATCCCGAACGTCTCACCTCATATCTTCAACAGCTCGACACACAGGTGACACCATCACCGGCTGTCCTTCGAATTGAGCTTGACGCCCCTTCTTCATCATTACTCAAGCAGCTTTACTCACGGCTTTCTAACTCGACGTTTACTGCATCTGTTGAAATTGCAATTGCTGATACTCGTCGAGGAAAGGGAGCAGCAATCACTGCTGGATTTGAGAGATTATGTGCATGTACAAACACAACTGCGAATTCAACAACAACGACAGTTACGAGTAATAATGAGACGACCGAAAGATCAAATATTGATCCAGGATTTGATCGAGATACAGACGTAACTATCAATCTGACAACAACGCCTCCTGCGTCAACTATTGATATACTTGCATTTGCGGATGCAGATGGCAGTACGCCAGCATCATCATTCGAGACTGTTTTGAGGGCGTTAATCAATGATACTGCCGATGTCGCAACGGGCTCGCGACGACATCCATCAGCTGATGTCACTGCACATCAGACATTAGGGCGAAGATATCTTGGTGATGGGTTTGCATGGCTCGCTCGTCGACTGCTTGATGAACAATTATATGATTATCAATGCGGTGCAAAAGCGATCACCACAGATGCATGGCAGGCAGTTCGGTCACATATTTATGCCTCTGGGTTCGCGTGGGATATTGAGCTGTTAGCAATCAGCGGTGGACTTGGATATCAAGTCGCTGAGGTGCCTGTTCGGTGGGAAGACCAACCTGGGTCAACTGTTTCACCCCTTCGGACAGCACTCAGGCTTGGTCGTGTCCTTGTTACAGCACGTCATCGTGCACGAGCGCTTGCTCATGACCCAGTTCATCGGCTTCTTGCATCAATCGAAAGGTCATCATCACAGCCAGTCATTGACTCGGTTGCTACATCTAAGCCGACGGCGCTGAGCGAGAGAGCAACTAATATTACTATAGATGCTGAGGCTGAGGCTGAGGCTGATGTGAATGTTAATATCGACACAACAGATCAAAGTTCGATTGAGGTAGGGTGAGAATGGGTCGAGGTCGTGGTCGTGGTCGTGATCATGGTATTGTCAATGCGCTTTTTTCACGCATTCGATTCGGAAAATTCATTTCGGTAGGGGCTCTTGGAGCCGTTTTTGATATTATGACGACTACAGCGCTTATCGTTATTTTTGATTTACTTGATGAGTACGCCAAACTTCTCGGAGCGGAAGTTGCAATTATTGTGATGTTTGCGGTGAACGAACGATGGACGTTCGCAGATATGGGTGCTCCAGGAATTGCTCCAACAATAAGTCGATTTTTTCGCTCAAATCTCGTCAGGAGTGGTGGATTAGCCGTCCAGTTTTTAATTGTTCGTGCACTTCGTCAATTTGAGATTACGATACTTATTGCTGGATTTGATGTTTGGCAACTAATTCCAATTCCAATTGCGATTGCCGGCTCACTCGGAATAAATTACATAGCTGAGAGTCTTCTTACATGGCGCGTCACACGGTCATGATTTAAGAACAAACTACCACACAACAGTCGAAACACAATCCTTAACAGGATAGCTGATTGTTTCTTAATTAGCGGGATGGGATAGCCAGGAGATTCCGCCGGGCTCATAACCCGGAGATCGGTAGTTCAAATCTACCTCCCGCTACTATTTTTTTAGATGGGTATCAGTCATATTCGTGAACTCACCACAATCAAGCCTCGGGGGCGGTAATCTTGTACCGTCTGCACATAAACATGATTCAAAAAATGTTGTATACCCCCACAGTGTTTGTGATCCAAGAAGTATCTCAAGATCACATTCGAAACCTCAAGGCACTTAGCTCGATTCTCCTTGTACTGTGTAAACGTCAGAATCCAATCTGAGTCCCTGAAGAAAGGTCACGGTCCTCAGATACTCCTTGGGTAGCCTCTTCCCATTCATTATCAGTCAGGTACACTGTACCATCTGTGACTGTTATATCAAACGTATCTAACACAGCTCCTTCACATGGTCCGAAATCGCAGTGTCCGGTCGATTTCTCAAATGTTGCTCCATGTTTCTGACAGACAACCGTCTCATCGCGAACGAGTGCCCCTGATCCTGAGTCAAGACGAACATCACGCCAGTGTGGACAGTAATTCGTATACGCAACAATTGTATCATCAGAAAGACGGGTGAGAATTCCCTCCGTCGTATCAAATCCTGCTGAGGCAGTAAATACAAGTGTTTCATCCTTTGATACATCTTCACTCGAAGCTATCCGGCATGAATCATTCATCTGTTGTATATAGGACATGACTGAATTCAAGCTTAACGGTAAGCACCGGGTAGTATTCCATGTCAGAGATGGTTACTCTTCGTTTGGGACCTCCCTATGTGTATCGTAATATCGTTTTTCGACTCGGTTTTGAAATGCTTGCTGGAGCAGTGTGGTGAGTGGTCCGCGCCCAATATCGATACCGTCAATCGTCTTAACTGGTCGTATTTCCCAAGTTGTGTTCGTGACAAACGCTTCTTCAGCCTCACGTAGAGTATTAATATCAAAGCTATCCTCACGGATTGGAATTCCCTCCTCAGCAGCAATATCAAGAACAGTTGACCGAGTTATGCCTGGGAGAATCGGTCCATCAAGGCTTGGCGTGCAAAGCGCATCTCCATCAACAAAAAAGATATTACCAGTTGCACCCTCTGCGAGTTGCCCATCTGTATCAAGCATCACCGCTTCGTCGGCATCACTCACGCGTAATTCTGCTCGTGCAAGGATTCCATTGAGGTAATTATGCGTTTTTGCATGCGAAGGAAGAGCGCGATCTGGGATCCGCCGTGTCTTTACCGTCTGCAATGTCGCTGGGCCATCCCATACTGGGTTGCTGTTGACTCCACCACGCGGCAGTGGGCTCGTTTGGACAACAACGGTTGGGTCAACAGTTGGGTCGGGATTTAATTTCCCTGGTTGCACTCCACGTGTTATAGAGAGTTTAACATAAGCCTCATCAAGATTATTGGCGGTGAGCGTTTCATCAATTCGATTCTTGAGTGTCGCCCGTGAAAGTCCGTGTTCAAGATTAATTGCGCTTGCGGAGTCCGCAAGACGGTTGGCGTGTGCTTTCCATCGGAATACCTCACCACCATACGCTCGAAGTGTCTCAAAGACACCATCACCATACATAAATCCCCGATCACGAATGCTAACCGTCGCATCTTCCATGGGAACAAGTTCATTATCAACATGCGCGTATAATGGAGAGTCAGATATAGAGCGATTGCGACTCACTCCGCCTCTCCGTCCGTCTTTGTCTGATCAATCCATCGTGCAATACGCGTCTCAGCGATATCAGTCGCTTCAGCAAGTACTGTGGGCTCTGAAGCAGCAAGATCTGCAACTGAATCAACACCAGCATCTGAGAGCCTTTCTTCATACGCCGAGCCGATTCCAGTTATTTCCTGAACTGATCTTCCAACAGTAGTATCCGGAGTTTCATCTTGTTGCTCGGTTGTTCCGGTGGACACGACCGTTTCTGCAGGTTCCTTCCCAGTTGCCTCATTGATGAGTGAGGCTGTCGATGCTGATGCATCGGTTTCAGTTCCGACCGCATCAGTCGGTGTCTCTGTATTTGAATTGGTATCAGAATCGTCCATGCGCTCAGTATCGGTATTACTAGTAGCTGTCCCTACTGCCTCTGCGGGCTCTTTTCCAGTCGCATCCTCAACAAGTGAACCTGTCGATGCTGACGCATCGGTCTCAGTCGCTGCAGGATGGCTATCAGCGGGATCATCAATACTGGTATCGGTATCATTGCTGGCTTGTGACTCGACGTTGATGTCAGTCCCTTTGACTGTCGCTTCTGTTGATGCATCTGGGCTTGGTTCTGTGTCGTATTTCGGCTCTGGAATAATATCATCACCAGACGAAGATGTTGACACGGCTTCCTCATGTGAATCTACACCAGCGTCGCTGTCAGAACCAACAGTACTATTTGTCTCTTCATCGGATGGATCATACTCAACTGAGACTGTTCCACGTGATGACGGTTCTGCTGCTGACTGTCTGTCACGATCACTCTCACCGAATAATGATCGGATTGCGGATATGACAGTATTAAATATGCTCATATTTATCAGATATGCCTGGTGTATATTTAAATAAATTCTCAGAATATTGAAACAATTATGATTCGCTGATATCGAGTTTTGAGTCGTACTTCCTGTATCGATTACATGCAGTGGAATTGGGTGGATTCGAAGAAAATATGATAACGATGATGTGAATAGTACTCTCGGAGCTGTGCACAAATAGATCGGTGACCACACTCTTGAATATTATCTGATCAGCGAAGAGAATTATTCAGCCAGTCAATTTGGGCTAGCTCATTCTGCAAAGATCTGATCTAGATCTGTATGTTATGGAATATAGATAAACTGGGGAAGTTCATCACGCATCTTCGAGTTCTGCTCTAAGCGCAGCATTCATCTGTTGAATTGGCGCATCCTGCTCGGTCCAAATCTCGAATGCAACAACACCCTGATATAAAAGCATCCATGCCCCGTCAATTGTCGTTGCACCTGCTGCGGTAGCTTCGCGGAGTAATCGGGTTTCGATGGGGGTATATACTGCATCAAGTACGACTAATCCATCGTGTAAATATGACTGTGGAACCGGAGTTTGATCACTGTCTGGATCCATCCCGACACTCGTTGCATTGAGCAATATATCTGCATCAGAAATTTCATCACGGGTGTCAAGCCCGCCAGCAGTTGCTTGCCCACCAATATCTGTAGCAATCGTCTCAGCACGCTCGACAGTCCGATTTGCGATATGAACATGTGCACCGGCATCAGCAAGTGCAAAGGCAGCAGCCCGCCCAGCACCTCCAGCACCAACGACGACAGCATCGTATCCGTCTATGCTGATATTATGATGTTGAAACGCCCGTTTGACACCTGCGACATCGGTATTATATCCACGCGGTGTTTCACCATCGTGAAATTTGATTGTATTTACGGCGCCAACCTCGCGAGCAATATCATCGGGAATGATATGATTAAGCACATCCTGCTTAAATGGAATTGTGACGTTGATTCCAGCAATATCAAGCGCATTAGCACCGTTAATTGCGGTCTCAAGAGTATCCTTCGTCGGCTCAAATGTCACATATCGTGCGTCAATTCCGCGTGCGTCATATGCTGCCTCATGCATTGGTGGTGATAATGAGTGCTCAACTGGATTCCCGATTAATCCATAGATGTCCATTCGTGTATCCTCTTTAGTTTGGTAACATCAATACAATTTCTGTATCGGTATCGGTATCGGTATTGGAACCGATATTCATGACAATGTGGGTATGTCTATTCGTCTTTTCTCGCCACTCCATGCTCTCATTGACTGTGATTTCTCTCTTAGAAGGGATGAACTAACCCTGATATCTTCAGTGAGTAAATCAGGGTGAGGGGTACTGACATGATAACCTGATGACCTGGTGATCTGATAATTCATTAATTGATCTTGTTTGCTTTCATTCGATGAGTTTTACTTTATCATTATCGAATGCCCACTGTGATTGGTCTTGTCGTGAGCAGTGCTGATGCTGCCTCTGTTACGATTAGTGATCAGCTGCATGAACTTGTCGAGTGGGAATCTCACCGTGACGCTGCTGGCGACGAATATGAACAATATGATGATTTCGAAATGCGCACGATTGATGAGTGGCATCTTGAAGCTGAAAATGCGTCTGAATTATTCTCGACGACACCACAAATTATTGCATTTCTCTCACGACATAGTGGCGATACAGGACCGCTTTTAACCACACATTTCACTGGTAATTTTGGTCCGGCGGAATATGGTGGAGAACCTGGTTCATTTGCACAGGCTTGTCCGATGATACAACAGACACTGCTTGAAGCATTTGATTGGTATGCTCCATCGAAATATGACGTTGGTATTGAATGTACGCATCATGGTCCAACCACCGTAGGCGCGCCGTCACTTTTTGTTGAACTGGGGAGTAGTGAAACGGAGTGGAATGATCCTGATGGCGCACATGCAGTCGCACAAGCGATTCTTGAGCTCTCAGGTGAAGATGCACCAGCTAATGTCGAGACTGACCGAACCGTGGTTGGGTTTGGGGGTGGACATTATGCACCGCGATTCGAGCGTATTATTCGAGAAACAGACTGGGTTGTCGGTCATATCGGTGCTGACTGGGCACTCGATTCAATGGGTGCGCCAGCAGCGAATCGTGATATTATCAATCATGCAGTGACCGCATCAGATGCAGATGTTGCACTTGTTGCTGATGATCGTCCAGAGCTAACGAAAGTGATTAGCCAAGCCGATATCCGCGTTGTCCAGGAGAGATGGCTTCGAGAGACCACTGGCGTCTCTCGCCCAATGGTCAGCGCTCTTGAAAATGCCCTTGTTCCGATAGCCGCAGGGCTCCGTCTAGGAACCCCTGCAACAGAATATGACCCTACGACGTCTGATGAATTTGTTATCACTGATAGACACACAGATAATGACGCGGTTGGAACAATTCACACAAAGGAATCAAGTGATATTGATACTGGAACGAATCATAACGTCGATGCAGAGAGAACTGAAAGCGAAGACAGTCATAATATTCGGGATGCAATAGACTGGGCTGGTGCGGATGCTGTGGTACTCGCGTTTCCAACATCACTCATGGAGACGATTACCGGAATCGATATTGAGACAACAAACCAGGTGTTCTCTAAGCACACACTCGCATTTGAGACAACTGAAGGTGGGACAAGACCAACTGGACGTATGATTGTCTCTGATTATCTCTCGGTTGAGTCAATTACTCATGCGCTGATAGATATTCTTAAATTGAAGTATGACCGGGTTGAGCGGACCGATGAAACACTCCGCGTGAGGCGTCAGGTCTTTGACCCTGCAAAGGCGGCAACATTGGACGTCCCTGAAGGTCCAGCATTTGGTCGTCTTGCCGCTGGTGAATCAGTGACAGTTGCGGGACGGACTATTGACCCAGAAGCAGTCCATACAACGGAGACAGTCACATTTCCGGTATTCTCTACCTCAGCCTCATCTTCATCCTCATCCTCATCATCATAGTATCGGCTCCGGTGTTCGAATCTGTGTGAGGGGTATGAACACTATCGAGGATACTGATCTCAGGGTATTAATTACGAGTATAATACGCTCACTCACTTACGAACACCGTGCTTGGAGACAGATTATCACCCACAAACTGCTAAACTGTTATTGAATTGATCATTAATGTCAGCCGTCTGTCTGACATCAAGGGGAAAGATAATTAAGCTGTGTTTGATACGAACGGTTATATCATGGACTCCATCGTCGACGACGCAATAGATGAAGCTGAGAAAACAGGAGGTGGGGACGCCGTCGACGGAGCCGCGGTCGAGGCCGAGCCCGAGTCTGAATCAACTGCCGACACGGGTGCGACCAATGATGGGCTCTCACAAAGCGGGACAATGACTGATGATGAACTCCAGGATGTTCTTGAGGATCTCCAGACCGACATTACCGTCGTCGGTTGCGGTGGAGCCGGAGGAAACACCGTTGACCGGATGCATCAAGAAGGGATTGAAGGAGCAACACTTGTTGCTGCAAACACCGATGTCCAGCATCTTGTTGAGATTGAATCAGATACGAAGATCCTCATGGGTGAGCAGAAAACCCAGGGTCGTGGGGCAGGCTCACTCCCACAGGTCGGTGAAGAAGCAGCAATTGAATCTCAAGAGGAGATTTATAACGCAATCGAAGGATCAGATATGGTTTTTGTCACCGCTGGTCTTGGAGGTGGTACCGGTACTGGTTCAGCACCAGTCGTTGCAAAAGCAGCTCGTGAGTCAAATGCGCTCACGATTGCTATTGTGACAACACCGTTTACCGCTGAGGGTGAAGTCCGACGAACAAATGCTGAGGCAGGTCTCGAACGACTTCGTGATGTTGCCGATACTGTGATTGTCGTCCCAAATGATCGACTCTTGGATTCTGTTGGAAAACTTCCCGTCAGACAGGCATTCAAAGTCTCGGATGAGGTGTTAATGCGTTCTGTCAAGGGGATTACAGAGCTCATTACAAAGCCAGGGCTCGTTAATCTCGACTTTGCGGATGTCAAGACAGTCATGCAGCGTGGCGGGGTTGCGATGATCGGACTTGGTGAGTCTGATTCAGAATCAAAAGCACAAGATTCAGTTAAGAGTGCGCTTCGCTCACCGCTGCTTGATGTCGATATTTCAAGTGCAAACTCAGCACTTGTGAATGTCACTGGTGGATCGGACATGAGTATTGAAGAGGCTGAAGGCGTTGTTGAGGAAATCCACAACCGGATTCACCCTGATGCACGAATTATCTGGGGAACGTCTGTTGATGATGATCTTGATGGAACAATGCGGACAATGATTGTCGTTACTGGCGTCGAATCACCACAGATATACGGTTCATCTGATACCGCTGCACAGTCAAATGCACAAGGTGTTGAGGGAATGCGCGTCGATACTGACGGCAATGGTCGCGTGAACGCCGCTGAAAGTGTTGAGACGGATACAGGGTCGAACGCAGAGACAGATGAGGCTGAGACAGCTACTCGGACTGAGGTCCCATTCCCAGATGAGGACGCCGATTTTATCGAATAATCACCGCTTCAATCTGAGACCGTCGCATAATTGAGTCTATCTCAGGTGTTATCCTTTGCTCTGAGTGTCTTCATATCATCATACTATAGATTTCATCAAGAATCAAGCCGGATACCTCGGGGCTTTGAGATGACCCCGAGGCAGTTGACAGGTCGAGGTACTCAGTATATCTGGAATGATAATATAAATACAGATCCGATAATCCGATTACATCTGAACATGACAACAATCGACATACTCACGCAAATACGAGTGTCCGGAAGTACCTCGGGGACAACTTCAGAGGCACTTGCCTTGCTATCTGTGGATAAGAGTCATTTACTGACACAATAGTCATATCAAATAATTCCATGACGCTACAACGTTAGTCTATTGAGGAGGCACTCTGCAGAACGGTTGATTTGACCGACTATCCCTAGCAATGTTTGTAGAAAGATAGAAAACCCTCGGTCAGATATCTATATACTAAGAATGGACGTCAAAATTGAGTTGAGTAGTTATGTACGGGTGTTAAAGCTTGCAAGCACCCCTTCGTGGAATGAATTCTCTCAGATTGGACTTATTGCTGGCGCAGGAATTGTATTCGTTGGATTCCTTGGATTCCTCATTTTCGCAATAATGACGCTGTTGCCTGGAGGTGTGTGATATACTATGTCGATTTTCGCTGTCAAAACAACTGCAAGTCAAGAACGAACCGTTGCTGATATGATTGCGACCCGCGAGGAGCCGGATATACACGCTGTGTTAGCACCGGACTCATTGACAAGTTATGTAATGGTCGAATCAGACTCAAATGCAGCCATTTCACGAGTACTTGAAGAAATTCCACACGCGCGGGGATTAGTGAAAAGTGGTGGTCAGGCTGGGAAGTCAACAATCGCAGAGGTTGAACATTTCCTCTCGCCAACACCAGATGTCGAAGGGATTGCTGAAGGTGATATTGTTGAGTTGATTGCTGGACCATTCAAAGGTGAGAAGGCTCGAGTCCAACGAATTGATGAGACGAAAGATCAGGTGACTGTCGAACTATATGAGGCAACTGTTCCAATCCCTGTCACGGTCCGTGGAGATCAAATTCGCGTCCTCGACAGCGATGAACGGTGAGAGTAAAGCGAAGACGAAAACATAGTACAGTATCGGCTGACGTCCACGCCAGAATCATTCGAAACGAAATTTTTGTATAATTAATACGATATGTATCTATTAACGCTCCTCGCACCGTTGATGAGATTATGGCTCATAGGTTTGTTATAAGTAGAAATGGATCGAGTGTTCGGATATATAAGTTTACCCTAGGTTAATATTGACATCGATCCACGATAGCGTGAAACTATTAACCTCTTAGACGCAGCGTTTCACAGTGTGGATTCGAAGAATCAATATTACTCGAGATTAGATGGATGGCTGATAATTGTGTGATGCATGTGGTATTATATTTGGTTCACGTGGTAGAGTATGTTTGTAATATAGCATATTTGATATTAATAGTCTCAAATGGTAACTGCTAACCTCACACCATACAGAACAGATAACGTGACTGAGACGACCGCATCGACACGGGTTGATCTTCATGTTAAGGTGTTATCCGACGAGGTCGTCGCCTGTGCAAAAGCAAGAGAAATTGATGTTATTGTGTATGCACCGCATTTCACACGGTTTGATAATATCCGTTCACGCGCCGCTCAATTCTCTGATGATGACCTTCTTGTTATCCCTGCTCGAGAGATTTTTACAGGTAGTTGGCAGACTCGTCGACATATACTTGCCATTGGGCTTAATGAGCCTATTCCGGATTTCATTTCACTTACCGGTGCGCTAGACGCTCTTGATCGACAAGGTGCAGCCACACTTATTCCACATCCAGAATTCATGAATGTCAGTTTTAGCGAGTCAGATATTCAAGCGAACGCCGATGCAGTTGATGCAATCGAGGTATATAATTTCAAGTCTCCAGGATGGGCAAACACCCGTAGTATCTCTCTCATTACCAAAACCAACCACCAACCGTTTGGGTCGTCATACGCACACCTCCCAGGAAGCGTTGGTCGTGTCTGGACAACGTTCGATTGTGCAATTGATTCTGAAGCTGATCTTGTTGAAGCACTCAAATCAGGAGTATCGCGCCGGGTGTATCATGAACGTGGGTTGAGGTATACCGCTCATGAACTCGCTGAGTTCGTTCATCTCGTATATGAGAACTCATGGAAAAAGCTTGATCGACTGTTCTTATCGGGGATGGAGCCGACTCATCCACAACATATTGCATATGATGGAAAATACGATGATGTCGCGGAATATTGAATTCACACTATGTTGATGGATTTGGGCATAGATATAACCGACCACTGATCAGGTAATCCATGCAACTATTGCTGTTATTGTTAGGTATACAATTTCTTTTTTCAAGCTCTGAGAGCGTCGTATATTTCTTAGATTATACGATATTCAGATCCACTGACAACACTCATGACATTAATACGCTTACAACTGCTTCATTGACAACCATTGGTGCGGTATCGAGAGCAATGATATATGTATGAATAATAAATAATACAGCAAGTTCACCAGCAGTCACAATGAGTGTGACACTTGTTGTCCAGCGACTGCTTGTCGCGACACCTATTGGCAGGTCGTACTCGCTTGCTGAAAGTGGATAAAACAGTGCAATCCCACGTTTCGACCCGACAACATCAAGTAAATAATGTGTGGCAACACCGATCCAGACAAACTGGAGATTTCCAAATACCGGTGGAAATAATATAAAGAGCAACAAAACGGGGAGATTGTGTAGCGTCTTTCGATGACGACCAAATGCTGTATCAACATCTGGGAATAACGCTCCAAGAATAATCGGGAGCGAGAATGCAAGCACTGACCGACCGAGTTGTGCGGCAAAATCAATTGATGTCTGGATTTCGTCGCTAGGAGATGGCTTAGCCGTGACACCTGCAGTAAAGAGTCGTTCAGCACTGATTGCAATATCAACTGTCAAAATAAGACCAAGACCAATAGCGAGAAGCGCCGCATTCAATACATGTCCATCTTTGTTCATCGATTATCCATCTGCAGGCTATTCCTACCAGTCTTCTGGATGCTAACCTCCTTCAGGTCAACTCTCATGATCGGGTATCGGGTTGTATTATCTGGAAGTCACCAACAGTAGTATTGAATCGATGTACAGACGATTTTTTGAGTTCTTGATCTTGGAACGTGTCTTGAACGTTCAGACGGTCAGGGTTGTTCTTGAACAGACTCACATAGTAACTCAAGTGCTCGCCGAGCGATTTGCTCTTTAATCGCTGTTCTTTGACCATCGAAGACAGTCCGTTCGACAGTTCGGTATGACTCATTGCTTCCCCAATCACCCTGATATGCAACGCCAATGTACGCAGCACCAATCGGCTCAGCATCTGTCCCACCTGTTGGTCCAGCAATCCCCGTTGTCGCGACACCCCAATCAACATCTGCAGTATCACGGACACCAGCAGCCATCTCACTCGCAACAGACTTCGATACTGCACCATGATCATCAAGCGCTTCTCGAGAGACACCAAGTGCAGTCAGTTTTGCGTCATATGAATAAGTGACAACAGATCGATCAAAGTACGCAGACGCACCTGGAATGTCTGTGAGCAATGACCCAATCAGTCCACCAGTGCAAGATTCCGCAACAGCGACTGTTGCGTCCGCTTTTTCAAGTATCTCACCGACGCGAGCCTCAATTGGTGGGTCAGTAGCAAAATCGTGCATTGCATTCAGATACGGAGAGGGCACTCAAAATACTCATGATGGATTACCGCAAGTTGGCGAAGCCCCCATTTATACTGGGTTTTTCATCTCCACGGCAGACTCTTGCGATACCGCGATGATATTGACAAGGAGTGCGGTCTTTACGGTATCAATTGGTATAAGCTCGAAGTCAGATCGCGAATGGGCGAGAAGAAAGACTGATGCTCAATAAGAAATCTTCCGGTCAAAATCGAGTCTACGTAGATACAAGACGGCAATTAATTCAGATTCCGTGACAAACTCCCATGCAGATGCAGATATGAGTAAGACAGACCAGGGTATGAATGAATATGATGAACCACTTTTCTTCCAAGTGATGCAGTATGCGAGCAATGCTGATCGCGATATCGTTGATATGGTCTCAGGGAATCCTGATTGGGAGCCCCCAGACGCGCTTCGCGATGGACTTCATGAGTATGCCGACGCAGACGCAGCGGATTTTCAGTACGGACCGAGTGAGGGACTTACCGACCTTCGAGAGCAGATTGGCGCCCGTCGGAATATTGACTCTGACAATATCATCATCACTCATGGGGCTGGCGAAGCAAATTATCTTGCGATGGCTCAAGCAGTGGAGTGTTCGGATGTCAATACTCCGGAATTTCTGTTAACAGACCCGGTATATCCGTATTATCCAGGAAAGGCGTCACTGCTTGATGCGACAGCAACACATGTGCCTGTTCATGACGATGGTCATCTCAATATCGATGCAATCCAAGACGCCGCATCAACTGATACTGTCGCAATTGTATTGAATACACCAAATAATCCAACTGGTGCCGTCTATAATCGGGCAGCCCTCAATGACGTCGCGGCTATTGCTGCTGATATTGATGCGCTTGTCATTGTCGATGAAGTGTATGATCACTTTGATTTTACCGGTGATTTTGAGAGTGCACTCACATTGTCATCATATACCGACCGAATCATCGTCACATCTGCATTTTCAAAATCAATGGCAATTACGGGCTTTCGGGTTGGATATGCAGTCTTTCCCCCAGCGCTTGTTGATGCCGCACAGACCCGGCATATGCTTGTCACTGTTTCTGGAAGTCGCCCAGCTCAACGGGCTGTGAGTGATGCACTTGAGAAAACACCGCCATCATATTATGCGTCTGTTCGCAACACCATCCGCGAGCGCATTGATACTTTTACGAACGCACTTGAAACGATTGGGGCTGCGTATACAGAGCCCGAAGGTGCGTTCTATGTCATGGCGCGATTTGATGATTTGCCCGGTACACTGGAGAATGTTGAGTACTTGATTGATGAAGCAGGCGTTGCGGGCATGCCTGGCGAGGCATTTGGTAATGCATACGATGATTGGATTCGATTTTCATTATGTACTGATCGAGTTTCAATTGCTGGCGACCGTCTTATGACGTTCTTCCAAGATAATTAATGTGAGATTATGTGTTCAGTTGTCCTGTTGTAATTGATATCTGATGTTCCGTCACGCCGACCGAGAAGTACACAAACATGGGTCTCGTCGCCCTTCATATGTCGAGTATCGATGTTGATGCAGTTGATGCGGTCGAGGATGACTCGACTGCAGATGATACAACCGAGTCGAATCATGACCACGCAGTTGATGTTGAGATTGTTGATGATGCAACAACACTTCCAGAAAGCGTTGATGCCCCTGAATACGTTCTGTACGGCGGAAAGGGTGGTGTTGGAAAAACAACAATGGCCGCAGCAACTGCAGTAGCCTCTGCAACCGCTGGGACCGATACCCTCGTTGTCTCAACGGATCCAGCGCACTCACTGTCCGATACATTTGATACTGATATCCCACCCGAACCAGCTCGTATTCGGGATGATATACCATTATATGCGGCTGAGATTGATCCCGATTCGGTTGCTGCTGGTCCATTCGCCGGGGAAGAGGGAGAGGGAGATAATATATCTGATAATATCGGCGGAAATGAAGACGCCTCAGCGGGATTTGGTGAACCAGAATCTGGTTTTGAGACCGGGATTGGTGGCGACCCAGATGCGGAGACTGGAATGCCATTTGGTAATCTCGATGAAATGGATGATATGCTTGGAGGGCTCATGGGTCCAGCTAGCGGCGCGGGAGCAATGCCTGGCGCGGATGAAGCAGCAGCAATGCAACAACTACTCGAATATTTGGATGACCCTCGATTCGACCGCGTTATCGTCGATACCGCACCAACTGGACATACACTTCGATTACTCGAACTTCCAGAGTTGATGGATACGATGCTTGGACGCATTGCGTCGCTTCGACAGCAATTTTCAGGCATGATGGGAAGCGTCAAAGGGATGTTTGGGTTTGGTGATGAGACCAATGCTCAATCAGAGGTTGACTTAGATGAACTTCGTGAGCGGATTGAGCGGCTTCGATCAGTCTTGCGAGATCCGACACGAACCGACTTTCGGGTGGTAATGATCCCCGAGGAGATGAGTGTCGTCGAGTCCGAGCGACTTATTACCCGACTAGAAGGATATGAGATTCCTGTTCAAACGCTTATTGTTAATCGAGTGATGGAGGATCTCGTTGATGTCACTGAAATTAATGCGGACGTTGATTCAGAGTGGGTTGTCTCACCGAATCCATCGGACTGTGCGTTCTGCCAACGACGATGGAATGTTCAACAGACAGCAATCCAGCGTGCGACCGATCTTTTTCGTGGACGGGATGTCAAGCGGGTACCATTACTTGCTGAAGAAGTTCGTGGCTGGAATGCCCTTCGCGTCGTTGCTGCATGTCTCAATTAATTACTGGTTCAAGCTGAATCTGGCAATCGCCCCGCAGAAAAACACATAGTATTTCACTACACTAAGACATATGATTCTTCTTGATTTGGCGATCATCGCGAGGAATTCTACCCAGGGGCGTCAGGTATATCATCAAATCACGATTATATCGCTTGGGAACCCCAACCGGACTGTGTATTCATAGCGATTGAAGCTTCTGATAGAGTGTATCTCGCCATGTTGATGGAACAAACCGGGCGAGGACACCAACTCGGGCTGTGGCTCCCGTTTGATATCGCGGCTGTGGACTTGTTGATGATGCGGCATCAAGAATATCCTCAGCAACACGCTCGGCTGATACAGCACCAAATCCTCCACCGCCGACGAGCTTAGTATCGGTGAGTAGTTCATATAATGATTCATACGCACCAGAGCGCTCAATCTGTTGAGTGTCATCCGCTATGCTATTCTCCTTTGTTTCATCTTGGAATTCACGAGCAGCTCGGTCAGGAAACGCCGTTTCAACCGGTCCAGGCTCGATAATGACAACGTCAATATCGTATGGCGCAACCTCATTCCGGAGGGCATCACTCATTGCTTCCAAAGCGGCTTTTGACCCGGCATAAACTCCACCGGTTGGGAATGAAACCTGCCCAGCAACACTAGAGATATTGATGATTGTCCCTGCTTCATTCTCACGCATCTTCGGAAGCACCGCTCTAATGAGTCGATGAGGTCCATATAAATTGACATCAAATTGTCGATGTACCTGTGCTGTCGGGATATCTTCAATTGCGCCAAACTGTCCAAATCCAGCGTTATTCACCAGACATGAGACAGACCCAGATTCATCTTCAATTCGATCAACAACACGGTCAATATCATCACCATCAGTGACATCAAGCGTTGCAATCTGACATCCGCGTTCACCAAGCGTCTCAATATCAGCAGGATTTCGAGCTGTTGCGTAGACACGCCAGTCTGCCTCAAGAAACATATGTGCTGCTGCTCGCCCAATTCCAGACGAACACCCGGTGATAAGAACTGTCTGCTGCATATAGATGGATAGATATTCGAGATGTTAATTGTACGCGATTTGCTCGTGAATAACTCAAGACTGTTTCGATTGGTTGATGTATACTAATTTGTCATACCACCATTTCATGTAATGATTGCCTGGTAGGTCAACTGTAATTGAGTATACCCAGCTTACTTACTGAATAATGAAAACGAGAACGAAAACAAAAACAAAAACAAAGACCAACTAAGATCAAAAGTGACTTGATATTATTATTGCGTGAGTGGTCAATTATCAGAGTACTCACGTTTGATTTCGTCAGCATATGCATCTGCTCGACGGGTTGGCTCAGGGAGTTTATATCCATCACAGAGTGCTTGAGTAATCTTGACTGCCGTTGTAGCTGAAACACGGTGACCAGGGCTGACGTAGACAGGATTAATGATTTTTCGCGAGTCATATTGTCGTGTCTGTAATGCATGCCCAATGACAGTCTCTGTATCGGCATCTTCAACCGTCTCATCAGCATTGATTTGTGTCTGCCATCCTGCAGGTCGTTGTGCTGTGTCTGACTCTGGCGTCCCACACAGGAGGCTTTTAGCAACACCAATGGTTGGGATATCAAGTACGACCCCAATATGCGTTGCAAGTCCTGCCTGCCGGTAATGCATCCGACCACTTCCATCAAACATGGTAATATCCGGTTTTTGTGATATCTCTTCAAATGCAGCAAGAATGGGTCCTCCCTCACGAAAGGAAAGTAACCCAGGAATATATGGAATTGAAAGATCAGTTACCGCTACGACACGGTCAACAACAGTCGCTCCTCGAGTGAGGACAATTGCACTGATAACCTCTGATTGCTCTGTGCGGAATGCCTGGTCAACCCCAGCAACAAGCGGTTGTGTCTCATCTGCGCCTTGATTGGGTATATCAGTCGTTGAGGTCGATGAGTCGATTGTTTTCTGTGTTGTATCTTTTGTCGTCTCGGTGGGTTCCCATCGGATCATCTCAGGATTCACGCTCAATGTATCCTGCCAACATGCAGCATCAGCGATTTGTCGCTGGAGAGCTTTCATTTCATCTTGGCTCATCTCTGGGTCGGGAATGCGTTTTGAATCTGTTGGCTGCATGGTATTCACAAAATCAGAATCGTCGACCAGGACCGCCACCCCGACCGCCACCGCCAAGTTGTAATGAATTCGGAACACCAACTCGGTCACGGACACGAACCCCATATGCTAATCCAATCACGAGCCCAGCAAGATGTGCGAGGTGAGCAACATTTCCACCAATGATCCCACCGCCTGCAGCACCAAATCCAGCAACAATACTGAAGGCTGCAAACCCAAATGTCAAAACCCACAGTGGCATTGGAATAATGAAATACAAATACACTTTTAATTTCGGGTTTAATACGGTCAATACTCCAAGAACGCCCATAATCGCTCCAGACGCACCAACGACCCCTGCGCCTGTTGGACCCATTGTAAGCAGCGTTGATGCAATCTGTGCAAGCCCTGCAATGACTCCAGCACCAATGAATAGTGCAGTGAATCGCTTTGTGTCAAGATACCGTTCAACAACCGGTCCGAAAAAGTACAACGCAATACTATTGAACGCAATATGCGCGAATCCACCATGTGCGAAAATCGAGGTGAGCCATGTCCAGATGTATCCAACGTGATCCGGGGAGAGCACAAAGATAGCTTGCCAAAGTGAGCTACCAGGGAATGCTCCCAATAATGGAAGGATAAAAAACTGAAGTCCGAATGTAATCCACATTATCCCAAGGAACACGTAGCTCATATTCTTGCGGAAGTACCCAAGTGGACCGCCGATATCAGCAAGCTTGCTGGATAATTTACTCGAAGCTGATTGTCCACCAGGATTATTCACTGAATCATCGAATCCGCTGTCAAAGACGCCGGCAGGATCATCCCAGCCATTAAGCCCTGGGCAGTCATGATTCTCGGGGAGCCGATGTTCCGCACAGAACGTGCTTCCGCATCGTTGGCACTGATACGGGAGGTTCTCATGCTTCCCGCACTCGTCGCAGGTAGCCATTATCAAATATACTCGGGGCGGAAGTAAAAGCGGTTCCCCTTGGCAGATTAAACCCGGATATCAATTGTTGGTACTGTGATTTCGTTATTCGAAATAAGACAAATAAAATATAATTCCAACATACGTAATTGTGGCTCCGGATATAATTAGTGACTATATTGCCAACGACTCATATCCGAATCATCACCTGTTGTTCAATTAAGTGGTCAAATAATTGATATAATAGCAAAATGTAATTATTGAGTCAGCATTTCCAACTCAGATGTTCGGTTATCAATGTCTTCATTAACATCTGAGTCAGCATCAACTATATCTAATCCTTGATAGCTTCCAGGAATAACGGTGGGATGTGCAACGCCGAAGTCAGGTTTCTCAGCACTCATCATCATATATTACCGGACCAGTAGACAAAAAATTACTCATGCGCATATCGCATATCAACCCTATCATATATTACTCACATGTTTATTCAATCATTAGGGGTGTCTGCTGGCTAGTATCACTCAGTCAATCTGTTCTTCATACAGTTCCATGGCATGCTCAATCGCATCGGTTGCTGCGTCGGCGCCTTCCCATCCAAGTGTTTCAGTCTGTTTGCCTGTTTCAAGATTCTTGTATGTTTCAAAGAACTCAGCAATTTCAGCCGTTGTTTGGTCGGTAAGGTCATCAAGATCTTCAACATGATCATATCGTGGGTCCTCATCAGGGACCGCAATGACTTTGTCATCCTTTTCACCATCGTCGTCCATCCGCATCAGCGCCACTGGACGTGCCTCAATAATACAGCCAGGGAATGTTTGATCTTCAACAAGCACCATGATATCGAAGGGGTCTTCATCATCATAGTATGTCTGTGGAAGGAATCCATAATCTGAGGGATAATGGACATTTGAGTGCAACACCCGGTCAAGCACAACACCCGGGACGTCTTTATCATATTCGTATTTATTTCGTTCACCTTTCAAACATTCAATAACAGCATAGACAACATCGGGGGCATCCGGTCCTGTCTCCAGGTCTGTCCAAAGATTCGACATACTAGTGACGTTATTGATTAGGTAAAAAATCCTTTCGCATCCACTCTACGGACCGTTTTTGTTTTGTTCAACCTGAGTATTTATATTTCCTGATAATATGAATGTATAAAAGATTAAATGCTTACACTACTTCGTACATCTGTATGTCAGAGGCACAATCAATTACAGATGGTTCCTCATCTGTACGCGACTTGACGGCGTTCCAACAAAATATCTTGGTTATTCTTTCAGAAGAACCAATGTATGGGCTTGCGATTAAACGAGATCTTGAATCGTACTATGGGACTGAAGTGAATCATGGACGACTATATCCCAATCTTGATGATCTTGTTGAGTCTGGTCTTGTCACAAAAAGTGAGCTTGACAAACGGACAAATCAGTACGAACTCACGGATGAGGGATATGACGCCGTTCTTGACCGTCTTGGATGGGTCTTCTCAAAGTTTGTTACAGATGAGTCTCGGGCAAATAGACTTCTTGATCTTGTCGAAGAAGAGCTGTAAGTCTATCCGATAGACATAGACATAGACAAACACAAAGACAAACGCAATCTATGGTAGGCTTCGGGCACCTACCCCTCAATAGTATCGAGCAGTCTAATACTTTCAGAAACGATTGCTGCTTCTTTCTCTGAAGGCCAAACGTTTCGTGTGTAATATTCGTTGATAAATTCCTCGCGCTCATCTTTTGTTGCTTCAGTGACGGATTTGAGATAATGATTTCCCATAAAATCAGCAAATGCTCGGATATTTCTTGCATGTGCTTTTCCATGTTCCTGTCGGATCATGTCAATAATCGTTTTATTGGTTGTTTCGACGTTCTCCCAATCTGCCCCGATAGCTGGGCCTGACAGTGATATTTCGACTGCTCGGTCGGTATTATCGATCTGATCGAACTGTGCAATACCATCTACAAGCCACGACTGTGGATATAACACGAGTGTGTCGTCCGCATCGCGGACTCGTGCAGCATACCCGTGTTCATCAAGCAAGGACTGCCGTTCATTCCGATACGCCGTTATCTCAGCATCAACGGTGGTATTGATACAAAGACGCGTGAGTCGTTCAGCCTCATCAATAACAGACTGTGGAAGTGACGTTCTCTCTGCATCGCCACTCTCTGCATCTGTAATTTCTGCATCGTCTTGTTGACCGTGGTCGCGGTCGTGGTTGTGGTCGCGTTTACCCATTATCAAACGCCTCATTTGCAAGTTTGTCAGCATGACTGTTCACGTCGCGAGGAACATGTTCGATGCTCCAGCGATCGAATGTTTGCAGCAATTCACGGACACGAACACGATATTCACGTAGTGTTGGTTCGTTCGTGTCGTATTCACCAGTCACCTGTCGAATAATTAACTGTGAATCTCCACGGATATCAATCTCAGTAAATCCATATTGACGAGCCATTTCAATTGCACGTTCCAGTGCGGCATACTCCGCTCGATTATTGGTTGTTTTACCAATCTCCTCACCACCATCAGCAATAATACCCTCATTTGTCACAAGGACCCATCCAATTGCCGCCGGTCCCGGGTTCCCTCGACATGCCCCATCAAAATACACGTGTGCCCGACCACCGGTGTCAACTCGTAGGAGTCCCAATAGATCATCAGGACGCGACCCTTGAACAACAACTGTTTCATCATATGCAACAGCCGTCGCCGCACCGCGTTCAGCGCGCCAGCGTTCATACTCAGTATTCCCAGCCATGACCGTGATGCCTGCCTCGGTGAGTCGTTCACGGGCTTCACCTGGGTCACAGTCCACACTTGGCATATGCATAGTATGCCGACCGCAGAAAAGAACCGTTCGGTCCGGTGGTCTCATACTTATCACAATTATTACATACTCGGTTAATCAGCTATCTTTATGTGATTTCTCAGTTCGTTAGGACATAATATGAGCGATATGACCTCACTCAGAACATGGATATACAGCAATTTAGCCAAGATTTAAGTAAATCAAGATATCGAATATAAAAATGCGATGACACGGTCCACCCGCCAGCGGGAACGAGATAGTGAACGAACGCGATGGCAGGGCGAACGGGAAAAGGATACTAATACGGATGAGGCTGTTGACGATATTGATCTTGACAATGTCGACGACAAAGACCTCATTCGTACAGGGGATGGGGAGATTATACACGAGCCAACAGGTATCGTCGTTGAAGAAGAGCAAATCGATAGAGGTCCTGAGTGGCGGGCGTTTAACCACTCTGAGCGGCAATCAAAGTCCCGTGTCGGTGCACCGACGACAAAAACGATGCACGATAAGGGGCTGACAACAACAATCGACTGGAAAGACAAGGATGCCTATGGGCGGTCACTCTCATCTGAGAAGCGCTCACAGATGCACCGGCTGCGCAAGTGGCAGGAGCGAATTCGAACAAAAGATGCCGGCGAGCGGAATCTTCAGTTTGCACTTTCAGAGGTTGATCGTATGGCATCAGCACTTGGTGTTCCACGGTCAGTTCGTGAGGTTGCATCCGTTATTTACCGACGAGCGCTCAGTGAGGATCTAATCCGAGGGCGATCAATTGAGGGTGTTTCCACCTCTGCATTGTATGCCGCCTGTCGAAAAGAAGGGATCCCTCGGTCACTTGAGGAGATCTCAGAGGTATCGCGTGTTGAACGAAAAGAGATTGGACGAACATATCGATATATCTCTCAGGAACTTGGTCTGGAGATGAGACCGGTTGATCCAAAGAAATATGTTCCACGGTTTTGCTCAGAACTTGACCTCTCGAAAGAAGTTCAATCAAAAGCAGATGAAATTATTGAGACAACAGCCGAACAGGGTCTTCTCTCGGGGAAATCACCGACAGGATACGCTGCTGCTGCTATCTATGCTGCGTCATTACTCTGTAATGAGAAAAAAACACAACGGGAAGTTGCAGATGTTGCGCAAGTGACTGAGGTGACGATTCGGAATCGATATCAAGAACAGATTGAGGCGATGGGGATTCCGACCTGAAACGTACCGCTCAGAACCCAGTCTATCCGATATATTGAATTGATAAGCTGATACCCTAGCACGCTGATATTTTGATGTTGCCCACGAATTCGGATAGTGTAGTCGGACCGTTCATATTGTTTGCTCTTTAATTTTCGATGAATACTGATGCGTCTAGATGAGTATGTGGATATTGAGCAAAATAAGCGGGCAGAACGACGTCGACTCGCTAAAAATCGGTCATATGATATCGTTGAGTATCTCGATGATTTTCAGGATCGATTTGAGTCGACTGTCCAGGGAGATTCACTGTATGGTGGGGTTTCTCCATCTATTTTTGTCGGCACATCAAATTATCCGCATGTCTCAACAGGTGTCCTTTCACCAGTTGGGCACAATGATGACGTAAGTCAGTTTATTACATCGGACACATGGTACAATGAGGATATTTCAATTTCGGATGTCTTCGAGCGGCGGGCATCATTACTGAATTCAACAACAACTCGTCCGGTCACAAATGTCGCAGAAACGTGGGATGGAGATGGATTTCTCGGGACGCAACGTGAAATTGCCATTGCTGATCATCCGGTAACTGTCGAAATCGGGCTTGTAAATCGTCCAAATATTGACTTTGATGTGAATCCAGCAGATGTTTCAACACCGGTTGGACCAAGAGCGCGAGCAGAATCCGCAGCGCTTAATGAAAATCCACATGTTCCACGGGCAGTCGAAAAGACAATATCGGATGATGACTGGAACGCAGAAGGAGCGATTACATATCTTTATCGTCGGGATTTCGATATTTATGATATAAACACCATTCTCTCAGCAGGAGCACTTGGGCGAACTGATCAGCGCCGACTCGTCCCAACCCGATGGTCAATTACTGCTGTTGATGATGTTATTGGACGCTATTTGCGCGGTCGAATTCGGACAAATCAAGATATCAATAGCGTTGAAATACATCGTGAGTCGTTTCTTGGGAATGCGTTCTGGGTTATCCTTGCACCTGGAGAGTGGGAGTACGAACTCGTTGAAATGAAAGCCCCCGGGAGCATTTGGAACCCGAAACCGGAGGCAGGAACCGCAATAACAACTGATTGGGAAGGCCGAGAGGGACGAACAAAATATGTCTCTGAAACTGCAGGCGCATATCACGCTGCTCGCCTTGGTGTGCTTGAACATCTCGCTCAGCGAGGACGTCGAGCAAAAGCGCTTATTCTTCGACACATCTCAGCAGATTATTGGGCACCAGTCGGTGTCTGGCAGGTTCGTGAAACGGTTCGCGATACACTTGATGATACACCGGCGATATCAGAAACAATGCATGAAGCAATCGATGGTGTCTGTGAGCATCTGCCCATATCGTCAGCACGTCTGCATCGTGCCTCAACAATTGCTGCCGGACGGCAAGCAACCTTTGATACGTTCACCTGAAATATGTCCTCACTACTATTATCCTGTCGCGTTCTGAGTATATAAAAACGGCGTGAGCCGTTAGTGACGGCCCGTAATGTCTGTGCAATTTGATTCAGCAAACAGGCCGTCAGAAGACGTAACGGACGCCTCTAATATCAATTCTACTGATCTCGTCGCTGACGAACTGTACTCGCTGCTCGACGAAGTCGACAGCGAGTCGATTGCCGATGAGTTCAAGATTGGGCTCCATTCCGACAAACATGACTTCACGAACCACGTCAAGACGGTTGTTCGTGAGGGTCTTGACCCCTCCAGCTCACTCGCTGAACTTGAGGATAAAACCATTGTCGACGACTCACTCGAACACATGCCTAAATCACGGTTTTCAGAACTCACGAACGACCGCGACTACCGTGCGGTCGTTCGTCTCCTATTCGAGTTACTGCACACGCCACAGTTGTATCATCAACGTGGAGTTCAACGAAAACGACTGGGGTGGATGACACGAGGTGTTGTCGCTGTTGATGCCACAAACCTCGAACTTACGCGCTCTGTTGTCGTCTCAGACGAGTTCGTCGGAGACGATGAAGACATCTACGAGATAGACACGGATGGCGGAGGAGTTGAGCTTCACTGTGCCGCACGTGTAGACGGCAAACACAAGCATCCGCTTGGTGCAACTGTCACAGAAGGCGATACCCACGAAAGCCCGCAGTTCGATCTCCTTGAAGACGATGTCGAGGTCTTCGCAGACCTCGACTCGGTCATCTGGACGTTTGACCGTGCATACACGCGATATCTACGGTTCTGTGAGATCAAGCACAGTGACAATGATTTTGTCACACTGATGTACTCAGACGCTCGATTTGAACTCATTGAGACACTCGAAGAGTTTGAAGTCAGCATTACTCCCGAGAGAGGCGCTCAGCCAAGGGATTCTGCTGACGAATCGACACGGCAGGTTCGTGATGAGCGAATTGAGTTAGCCGAGACTGGTGAGGAGTTTCGTCGGATTGTTCTGAACGCGCCAGATGGAGAAGAGATCGAGTACCTGACGACGCTGGCGTCGTCAGCGTACGACCCTATCGATGTGATCAGTATCTACACGCTTCGAACTTGCATCGAGATTCTGTTTCGGGAGCTGAAGCAGTATCTCAACATCGAGAACTTTCACTCGAAATCGCTGAACGGCGTCTTGTTCGAGCTGTTCTGTGCGCTGATTGGCTACGTGCTTGTCGAGTGGTTCCGCCAGTGCCACCCAGTCAAGGGTGGCATGGCGCGTGCAATTCAACAAGTCCGGACCTTCTGGAATAAGACGCTGGATACGTTCGGCTGATTACCACTCAATCACCGGTGACAGCCGTCGCCCGCCAGCGACGGCTGTCGCCCGACCCGTGATTTTCCTCTTCTATGACCCTGAGACGCCGTTTCTCTCGGTCCAACATCTGGTTCATTGGCAGCTTTTCGGAGCTGAACACTCTCGACAATCCTGATCCAGCTACTCTCCGAGAGATTGATTTCTCCGGGGCTTTATTAACTCAGAACGCGACAGCTATTATCTCTGAAGAATTCATATTTAACCTTGGTAATATCAACCGAAATTGAATAGTATCGATGATTGTTGATATGCATATCACAGCGCTGAGATAACTAATGATGCGTATTTGTTATTCTCCAAGCGAGATACTATATGTCAAGAGAGACGGCTACGAGTCTCGATGCTGACTGCAATGAGCACGAACAACAGATTATTCGCTCAATGCTAACAGTGAGCAACTCAACAGTTTTGAGTATCAAGCACAATACTATAGATAGGATGGACATAGCTCATATCCGCATTATAGATCAGCATCTGCAGTCGTATTGTAGGTATATTCTCAGTAATGCAATACAATATCAGTATCAATACTACAGCAATGATAGCTCAATATCGGCTATTTTACTCGGTTTGACCGGTGACTTGTCATGATTCGACAGTCACTCACTGCGATGAAGGAGAATCTAATCTATGTTGTAATCGGATCATTACTGTTTGGGCTCGCATTCGGGCAGATAGCCGGCACTGAGACAAAATCAGTGTTACGAGCCGCTGTTGTGCCGGTGTTATTTGTCATGATATACCCAATGATGATCAATATTGATCTTCGTGAGATCGTGAATATACGTCATCATGCAACAGTGATTGTCGTGAGTCTTCTGATAAATTTTGGAATCGCTCCAATACTTGCGGTGGGTCTTTCGCGTCTCTTCTTTACTGGACAGATTGAATACACGATTGGGCTATACTTTATTGCGCTCATCCCAACGTCTGGCATGACAGCCGCGTGGACAGGACTTGCCGATGGGGATCTCGAGGCAGCGTTAGTAGCCATGTCAGTGAATTTACTTGCGGCTGTTGGCGTTTTACCGCTGTACCTTTCTGTGTTAATCCCAGGAAATGTTGGGTTTGACCCTTCGGCGCTGTATCAGCAACTTGCATTCATTGTTGTCGTCCCGATGATCGCTGGCGTGCTCACCCGAAGTGGTCTTTTACGCCGGTATGGCACCAGCGGATTCAAACGATTCAAACCAATCTTTGGAGGGATTAGCTCACTCGGTGTTATGCTTATTGTGTTTATCGCAATGGCAATGCGATCACAAAGTATTCTCGCAGACCCGCTTGCGTCAATGAGCACGGTTATTCCACTCATCATTTTTTACAGTGTTATTCTTGCTATCGGGGCGTTCTTTGGTCGAATTGTTTTGGATGATGCACGCGGTGTCTCACTCGTATATGCAACGAGTATGCGAAATCTCTCAATTGCTGTTGCAGTCGTCGCAGCCCCTGGATTCCCTCCGGCAGAGGCTGTGCTTCCAATCGCGCTTGCGTATGTCATTCAGCCACCACTTGGTGCAGTGTATATGCATTATCGCCGTGACATCCGCCAAGACGACAGCACTCTTCGTGAGGCAGTTATGCAGCTTGTCTAAGATATCTTATATTACGTTCTCTGCAAGCTCAGTAGCCTCGCGTGATATTGATAGGAGTAGGAGATTAGCGATGAGTATGTAATAAATACTGCTGCTATCACAGTTCAATTGTACTATTCATCAAGAAGCAAGGCGGATACCTCGGAGCTTGACCCCGAGGCAGTTGACCAGTGCTTTATTTCGGTCGTTAATGCTATCTTTTTGTCTCTATTTTTTGTATATGATTATGATGTGATGAAAGGGTGTTAATATCCCCTCACATACCGCTTTGGAGTCAAAGAAGATTCCTGAAACAATTAGCCTGCTTTGGCTATAACATCATAATAACTGGTTTGTATGTAATATGCATGACGATTCTCATGTGTATGTGTCTTTATTATAGTCATAGCGGGATGGGGAGCCATCGAAGCAATCTTAACACCAACTCAGGCGGGAGTACTGGGTCATGCAGCACAAGCCAATCAAGCAATACCAATCCAAGTCCATGAGCAACGATTGAGGGAAGTAACGATTGTGCATGATAATCAACAGCGCCAAACAGAATATCAGTTGGTCCGGACAGGAGTAATTCAATTGGTGGCTTTCCAACGTGATGAAACGCATAGATAATGGGGCTAATAAAAATACTCACTGGACCAATCTCATCACTGATACCAACGCAAAGTAGCCCGCGATAGTATGTTTCTGCGGCAATAACGATAATAAGCTGTTGAATCACATGTGGGAGAAAGTCTCCAAACGCGAGTGTCGTTGACCACATTGGATAATACTCTCGAATACTGGGGAGTGATGACCCAATAAGATAGAATGGAAGGACAAATGCTGCGAGAATAATCGTATCACGAATTACAGTGCGATCAATACGATATCCGAGTTTCCGTCCATGCGTGATTGCAAGCGCCAGTGGAATACAAATGAAAACAAAAACGTCTCGAAAGACCCGCTGTGACAGCGCTGTTGATGGAACTGTCCATACTGTCCACAGCACGGAGCAGAGTGCTCCGATAAAAAGTGTTCGCTGAAGCCAACTAACTCGATCGATGATGTCAAAGACGTGAGTGCGAACCGACACAGCCCGCTCAACACGTGGTTATACTGACTTGATTTAATCCGGTTCGCACGCAGGTGATAGATATCATGATGGTGTTTTGTGTGGTGTATAACATACAATTAATTCAATATGTCGACTTCTCGATAATCGATTATCTCGATTGCGTTTTTCTCGTATGTCATTCATATATTACTGGGTCGGTTGTCTCACAACATCAAATCGCTTCAGCTTCCGGATCCACATCACCATCCGTATTAGTTGTATTATTGCCGTCATCATTGCCATTCGCATCATCACTTTCAGCCGCAACAGGACCGCTCCCGATAACATCCTCAACAAGCGAGACAAATGTCTGTCGTGAATCAATATATGTCTCATCAATATCTGCGAGAATTGACTCAACTTGTTGTGGACCTGATGGCGTTCGGATCATATTTTCACCCTCCTGATTGATAATCCGACTTACCTCATGCGGCCAGGTGAGCCGTGCAGCGACACGCGCAAGCGGTTGCCCTGCGACGGGTGTCTTCTCTCCCAACTCGACGATGGGTTCGTCATCACCGTCGCTTTCCGCTTCGTCTGCCATATGCGCCGGTTTGCTATCCGATGCAATAATCTCTTCGACACATCATGAGTGACATACAGTGAGCGATACCGGAATAATCGCTCTCAATCTGTTGAATATCTGATTCCAACCAATATTTATCTTAAAACATACACATCTCTTTCACTGTCAGACAATCGTCTGACATAGGGTTTTGTGTCTGTTATTCAAATACAATAGCATGACCAGTCTCGCGGAGACATATAATAGTACTAAGGGGGGTCCGAGTCTCCGGCGACTGACATTTGGCCTTACATTATTCCTCATGGGGTCGATGCTCGTCGTCTCTGGAATTGGCGTCACAACGACACAGCTTCTTTATGGGACCGACCCGGCGGCACTCACAGCGAAGCGGCAACTCGGTGGTGTACTTGCTGGCGTTGGCGTTCCAGCTGTGTTAGTTGGGGTATTTGCTATCTTACCTTCTGCACGACTGACGAAGGCTGCGGCTGCTGTTGGGACGGGAATTTCACTCATGGGAGTGCTCTTATTCGACCATGCGTATCCATGTCAGTGGTCTGGTGCTGTTTGTGGAGCTGGAAAGCCAGATTTGACATTGCTCACTGTTGCTGTTTTTTCATTCGGGACGATGGTCACTTTTTGGTGTCTTTTCGTTGGAGTCACGAATCTCCGCGCGACAGATGCTGAATCAGATCCATTTGAGTCATCTCAGAATGCATCCGCTGGAAATCAGTCTGATGCGACTTCAGGAGCCTTCGGGTTGTTTACTACCTCTCGTGATGAGACAAACACAACCCCGACGTCTGATGGTGGGACTGAAGCTGAATCGATTACATCACCGTTTGACCCGACAGCTGCAAGTGAATCATCAGAATCTCCAAGATCTCCACAGACAAACGCAAATCCACGTTCGAACCCACGAGAACAAAGATCAGAGCCATCACCTGTCCAGTCAAAGCGCCCATCACCAACACCACGAAGTTCGTCAGCGCGAACACATCCAGAGAATGAGAAGAATACATGGCGATCAGCAGATGTCGATGCCAGCCTTGGTGATCAATACTGCGGAAACTGTGCACACTTTGAGTATGTCAAAACCGACTCTGGTATCGAGCCATATTGTGCTGCACATGATGAACTGATGGACGATATGGTTCCCTGTGAGGAGTGGGCTTCGCGTATAGACTGATAGTGTTGTTCTGATTATTATTCACATCAGTTATATGATGATTGTACACGCTCAAGCGTCGCTTCGACATCATCCCAGTGACTTCCTTTCCAGAATATCTGTTCACATCTCAGACATTGCCAGCAGTCCTTTTCACTTGGATCGGGCGCATACTCGGGGACTACCACATCTGATGAGAGAGATTCAATACGTCCGTTGCATGCACCACAGCGACTAAGTCGTGGTCGAAGCGTCAAATCATACCCAATAGTAGCGAGTTCATGGAGTTGATCTTCAACATCTCGGGCAGTCAATAAGACTACATCGTCTGCTCGCTGTGCGAGTTCAGTGTCACGTGTGAGGATGGTACGCTTCTCACTGCTTGCGTGTGCGAGGATTTCATCATCGGTTAGCCCACGAGATGAGGGACTCGGAGTAGTGTCCATATTTATTGTATCTCTGTCTTCTTCGACTTCTCGATTAGGGGTTATATCAAGCACATAGGCGGCGTCATGTCCACACATCCGAAGATATGTCGAGAGCGAGCCAAGCATTGCATCAAGAAGGAATCGTTCAGATGATGCCTCAGTGTCTGTCATCGAGTATTACTATCCTGTTTCCATTTCTAATAGTTATTACTCTGCAGATTCACGCAGAAAATAAACGGGTAATATCGGTGATGCAGGTGATCTCGACCGGAGTGAAGCATATCTTGATTTTAATGCAAAAATTCTCGAAGATCTGTGAGATCAAAGCTATTCAATACATCTGGTGGGGTACACCATCCACGTCGAGCAGTATGCACGCCATAACGAGCGTATGCCAGTGACTCCGGTGCATGCGCATCGGTATTAATCGCAATCGTTGCACCGGCATCGCGAGCCACCTGTATGAACGTTCCATGGAGGTCAAGTCGTGTGGGGTTTGCATTTACCTCTAATGCAGTCTCTGCCTCAGCAGCAGCTTTTGCGACGCGTTCAATATCGATATCAAGTCCAGGGCGTTCGTTGATTCGCCGACCGGTTGGGTGACCAAGCACATCGACGCTTTGATGATTCACTGCTCGGATGAGCCGTTCCGTTGCTGTTTCACGCTCTTGTCCAAGCGCAGTGTGTGGCGATGCAACAACAACATCAAGCTCTGTGAGAATATCATCTCCTGTCGAGAGGTCGCCCTCTGCGTCAATATTCGTCTCAACCCCTGCAAGGAGTTCAATCTCATCTCCTCGTGTTTCGCTTGCAGTCTTAATTGCCTCTCGTTGCTCACGAAGGTCGTCATCGCTGAGCCCGATCCCACCGACCATTCCAGGACCACTTGCATGGTCTGTGACAGCGTAATATTCATATCCTCGACCAACTGCGGCATCAACCATCTGCTCACGGCTTGCACGACCATCAGAGCGGGTTGTGTGTGTATGGAGATCACCACACATATCTTCGACTGTCAGTAGCTCTGAGAGCGTTCCCTCGGCTGCTGCTTCAATCTCACCACGATTCTCTCTGAGCTCCGGTGGAATCCACGGTAACTCAAGCGCTTCATACATCGACTCTTCTGTTTTCCCGGCAATCCGGTCACCAATGCGCTGAGTGTTTCTTTCGTCGATATCAGCATCGTTATCAGCGTTATTATTTGTATTGACATCGCTGACGTCAAAGACGCCATATTCATTCATTTTTAGATCGCGTTCGATCGCTCGATTTCGTAATGCAACGTTGTGGTCTTTACTCCCAGTAAAGTATTGCAGTGCAGCGCCAAATTCGTCGGGGTCAACTACCCGAAGGTCGATCCGAACACCCTCAGCACGGAGACTTGCCTTATTTTCGCCGGCTTCGATCACATTTGTTGCTGCTGACCAATCAGTAAATGCGTCGACAACCTGGTTACTCTCGGTTGATGCAGCAAGAACATCGATATCACCAATCGTATCGCGCCATCGGCGAATTGACCCAGCAACCTCACTGGTTTCGACTATTTCACGACGGCGGAGGAACGTGAGGACTTCATCAGCGAGTGGACGGACATCTCCAATTCGTTCACGCTCACCAGCCTGTCGGGCAAACGCCACATTTTCACGAATATTTGTCTCTGTTTTCGCCCCGAATCCACTGACATCGCGGATTTCTTCGGCTTCAGCCGCCGCAGCGAGTTCATCAAGCGTTGTGATCCCTAATTCGTCATAGAGGCTTCCAACGGTCTTTGGACCAACCCCATCGACACGAGTGAGTGCATCAATCTCAACTGGAAGGCGGTCACGAAGCTCATCAAGTTCATCAATTGATCCGGTTTCAATGTATTCAATGACTTTTGAGGCAATTGCATCACCGACACGATTGATTGATTCGACTGCATCTTGTCCCTCTGCTGCAAGGTCCTCAATCGGGTCAGCACACTCACGAATGTTTTCTGCAGCGCGGCGATATGCGCTTGGCTTATATGCAACTCCATCAGCCTCAAGTCGGTCTGCGAACTCCTCAAATCGGCGTGCGATTTCATCATTTCGACGCATTATGATTGTCCTCCATATGTCCCACTACCACTTCCTTGACCGCGACCACCGCGACCGCGACCTGCTCCAACGCCGCTGTCTTCATGCCCGAGTGCCTGTTGAAGAAAGTTCATCCAACGTTTCCGATCAGCAGCAGTCTGTTTTTGGGTTTCTGACTCAAGATCAACACTGCGAAGTTGCTCAAGTGCATTTAGTGCACGATCGATACCAACGATACTATCTGCAAGCTCCTCACCCTGCTCGTATGGAATCTCTCCTGTCTCAATTGTATCCAATCGTTCACGGCGTTCACGACGGAGATTCTTCTTTGCACGGTTGACACGGTCGCGCTCACCAGATGGAATTGTATCTCGTCGGTTAATTTCAAAGACGAAATCACGGAGTTCGACCTCCTCGCCTTGTACCTCGACGACGTCAGGAATATCAACGCCGACGGTCGCTGCCTCACGGTTGACCCGCTCCAATAACCGCTTTCGTTCGAACTCCCTCACGTGTTGATTAATATAATGGTAAGCGACTACTTCGCTCCTTCGCTCCCTCACGTCACATCATAATATAAAACCACACGGTTACATACGTAGTAGTGATCAATAGCAGTAGTCAGTCGCCAGTATTCTTATTCAATCTGTGTATCGGGGTTCGCTGGTATTTGCTCCGATTGTTCCTGTGTTGAGGAAGACTCTGTTTCACTGACTCGACTCATGCGCCGCTTAAATTCATCATCATCAATCTCACCTGATGCATATCGGTGCCGAAGTGTCCTGAGAGGGTCATCATCTGAATGCTCTGCATCCGAGTTTGAATCATGAGCGAATGTCACTGTCTGGTATATCATAACGAGAGAAATGGCGACAACGGTGCTGATAAGCCCGAAAATGGTGAGCAATAACCCACTGAGTGAGCCCCCATGAGGCGCTGCCCTGTGTGGACCTGCATGTGCTGGGGCACTCGCTTCCGGTGGTGGACCGGCACTGACGGGTGGACCTCCACCCCGAAGTAATACTATTAGTGGTTCAATGAATATCACGGCTGTGAAAAATAACACCGCACCAATCATAATGCCGCCGAGGGCTGTCAACGCAAGGGTCTGTTGAGTCGATAGTGACTCAAAACGCTTGATGACTGATTGATTCATATTGGATTCGTGTAACGGCGACGGCTAAAATACCAGGATATGACAAGGAGTGAGTATATTCACCCGTGGAATTGTGATATACGGGTTAGTATCCGACAGTTGAGCCCTAGTTCAACCGATTGTCGTATTTCGTGACAACGACCTCGGTGATGGAGGTCGTGTAATAGATTTTCTGATGAGAATGCAAGAATTCGTCTGAGACAACGGCGGTATCACCCCCGAGATAAAAGCTCTTATGCGGCAGCCTGGAAGTACGAAGTATACATGGGTTTGTTCGATCGATTACGAGGTGAAGACCACCCTCGTGTTGCGTTCGTCGGTATCGACGGCGTGCCATTTAGTCTACTCGCTGATAATCCTGAGGAGTTTCCAACCTTTGCCGCGCTTGCTGAGGAGGGAGCTGGCGGTGCAATCGATAGTATCGTTCCTCCAGAGTCCTCAGCGTGTTGGCCATCATTGACCACTGGGGTGAATCCTGGTGAAACGGGTGTTTATGGATTTCAAGATCGTGAAGTTGGCTCTGATGACACATATGTGCCAATGGGGCGAGATGTCCAAGCAACCCGACTATGGGACCGTGTGACCAATGCTGACCGGATGGCAACTGTGATGAATGTCCCTGTTACATTCCCTCCACAGCGAAATATCCAGCGAATGGTCTCTGGGTTCCTTTCACCAAGCGTTGAGAAAGCAACTCATCCTGAATCCTTTGCCGATGATCTCGCTGCGGCGGATTATCGGATTGATGTCGATGCAAAACTCGGTCATGACGATGACAAAACTGCCTTCATGGAGAACGCTTATGAAACGGTTGATCGTAGATTCGAGGCATTTACTGACATCATTGATCGAGACGATTGGGATCTCTTCTTTGGCGTCTTTATGACAACTGACCGAGTGAATCACTTCTTATTCAAAGATTATGAAGAAGAGCGTGATGATCGCGAGCTATTCATGGAGTTTTATCGCACTGTCGATGAGTATATTGGTCGGATTCGTGAGCAACTGCCAGATGATGTGACACTCGTCATTGCCTCTGATCATGGATTCACGACGCTTGAGTATGAACTCCACTGCAATGCATGGCTTGAAGAACAGGGCTGGCTCTCATATGCGAATGACGATCATGATGAACTTGCAGATATTTCATCTGAGTCACGTGCGTACTCACTCATCCCTGGTCGATTCTACATTAATCTTGAAGGGAGAGAGGCACATGGAAGCGTCCCGGAATCTGAATATGAGGATACCCGCGATGAATTGAAGACAATGTTGGAATCGCTTGAGGGACCTGATGGCAATCTTGTTGCCGACCGAGTTGTTGAACGCGAGGAGGCATTCCGTGGTGATCATGATGATATTGCACCCGATCTTGTCGTTATTCCAAATCATGGCTTTGATCTGAAATCTGGATTCTCAGGTCATGAATCCATCTTTGATACTGGTCCTCGGAACGGAATGCATAGCTTCGATAATGCAACGCTATATGTGGATAATCCTGCGGTTGATATCCAAGACGCAGATATCTATGATATTGCGCCAACGATTCTTGAACTGATGGATATCGAATACTCACGAACTGAATTTGACGGCGCAAGTCTTGTTCGACAATAATTTTCTTCGAGAATACTATCTGATAAAACTGAAACTATAAGTATTGTATCGATATGACAGAGATAATCAGTCGATCGCACTCATGTGTGTAACCGTCTGAATTTCTGAGTTTTTGAGCGTTTGAGCGTTTGAGCGTTCGAGAGCATCAAATGAGAACCGCCCAGTATTTATCGAACGATCGTGACTGGAATCGAAACGCCGCGCATCACATTTTCTGCAACACTGCCGACGATAATTCGCTGGAGACCTGCTCGACCATGACTGCCGATAACAATCTGATCAACATCATACGTATCCGCAGCCTCTTGGATTGACTCGACTGGTTCCCCAAATTCAACGACTGTCTCAATTGTCTGTGAGATAGACTCTGTGTCCGTATCGATGTCGGCATCGTCATTAGATGATTCGTCTGTCTCAGCTTGAAGTATCGACCTCTTCTCAGCTAATAGTGACTCGGCTGCTTGTTGTGCTTGTGTCTTCCAACTGCCCTCTGTTGTTCCATCGTACGCTGCGAATCCACTAACAGGGTCAATAACAGTGAGAAGCGTGACATCGGCTGTTGGAAAGATTCCAGTTACATACTCAACAGCACTCTCTGATTGTGGTGATCCATCGACTGGAACGAGTATGTGCTCAACTGAGGGGTTAGCGCTCGATTCAGTCATCAGCTTTCACCTCGTCTGGGTCACCCTGAACGGCAATATCACGACGGCTTGCAACGACACGTTCAACAAGATCAGACAAGCGTCCAAGGACGATGAGTGTCGGCGGAAGCGTCAAGATTGCTGCAACAAGGGTCAGGAATATCACCCCGACAGTAAGGAAGCCGAAATCTCCAAGAATCGGGAATGGCGACAGCGTGAGTGCCGAGAAGCCAAAGACAGTGGTTAATCCAGACACAGTGATTGCCTTTCCAACTCGTGCTCCCGCTATCTCAACAGCATCAAGTCGTGACACTCCTGATTGTCCGAATTCCTCAAAGTATCGTTCCATGACGATGATAGTGTATTCCGCACCGATTCCAACGCTCATTGCACCAAGTGATGCACCAAGCGGAGACACTGGGATTGAAAGCGCTGACATGTAGAGATTCTGCCACCCAATGACGAATAACATTGGAACTAACGGTGCAACCGCACGGATCAGATTCCGGTAATAGAGTAACAGAGCTCCAAAGACAAACAGGACACCAAGACCCGTCGTCACATTTCTGGTTTCAATCTGGGTAACGATCGATGGTGTTGATACTGCTGCTTGTCCAGTGAGTTCAGCAGTCAGCCCAGCCGGTGGTCGAGTGAGCTCTGAGGAAGATTTTGCAATCGCAAGGAAATCAAGTAACTCATCTGTGTTCATATTCCGTTCACCAATAATGGTGATATGAGCGTATCCATCACTGTAGTAATTCGCACGTTCAGATGCTGGAATATCACTCAATACTCGTTTGACACCGGCTTCTGTTGCTGGGATCTCACCACCGTTGTGTTGTTTAACCAGCGTTGCTGGTGTTTGCATGCCATCTATCAGTGGTTTGTCTGTCGCGATTTGGCGATATTGCTCCATCCATCGCAACGCCGTTGGATCACGGATATTACTCCCAGTGACAAGCATGTCATATTGCACCGCACTTCCACCACCGGTGACTGTCCGGAATTGCTGTAGGTCAACATATGCGGGTAAGTCCTGTGGAATAAATTCTTCAGAGTCTGCAAGCGTTTCAAGACTGTCACCAGCAGCTAATCCACCGCCAAGGAGGACAACAGCAATCAACAGGACTGCAATCGGGTGTGAAGCCACAAACCGAGTTGTCCGTCCGAGTGTCCGACCGAGCATTCCAATATCACCGAGATCTGTATCAGTCGTCGATTCCGTCGGTGTCGTGGTATCTATCGCTTCATCAGCAGAATCTGAGTTTGTTTCTGCGTCTGCATCTGCGTCTGCATCTGTGTCTGTTGTCTCTCCATCACCACGCCAGCGTGCGTACAGCGTCAATATTGGAAGAAGAACAATAATGCCCGATAGGAATGTCAGCCCAATTCCGAACATCGATGTCTGTGCGAACCAGACAAATGCAGGAGTCCCCGCCGAGGAGATCCACGTCGCTCCAAATCCAAGCGTTGCTGCAATCGCAGCAATCGATACGGGTGGTCCAATCCCACCGAGTGCAAGTGGAAGCGCTTGTTTCGGAGGATGTGTTTCCAATTCTTCTTCATATCGTTCATGGAACTGCACCGAATAATCAATGCCAAGTCCGATGAGGATCGGGAATACAGCGCTCGTTAGCGTTGAATTTGGCACGCCCGCATATCCGATTGCCCCAAACGTATAGATGACACCAACAAAGACAGCGACAATCGGGAGTAATCGAAGTCGAACCCCACGGAAAAGGAAGAACAATGCAACGGTCATCAGCCCAACCGCAAGTCCAAGCAATTGTTGTGTGCTCTGTTGAATGAGCGCTGATAATTGCGTCGAGAATGCAGCAGACCCAGTCACAGTCACAGAAACACCAGCAGGGAACTGCACCCATTCTTTGCGGTCAACTGCTTTCGTATAGATTGGTCGTGACTGTTGTTGAGTCATCCCGGCATCACTAACAATGCCGATGACAGCAGTATCAGGACTCCCAATGACACGCTCAATTTTCGTTTGTGAGTCGGGTATCCGTCCGTATTCTTCACGCACCCGATCAGCAGGGCTATTGACCGTTTGGACATCTTCAACCGCGCTCATCCGCTGATCATAGCGATCAATTGCCCGCATCGTCGTTGGGTCCGTCACCTCCCCGCGGACGAGTGTTGCGACACTTCCATAATCAAACTCATCATCAAATGTATCGAGCGTTGGATTCGACCCAACAAATGCACGATCACCGGTGACACTCTCAATCTGACCAGCACCGACGAAGGCAACCCCGATGAGCGCAACGGCAAGCAACAACGTCATAACTGGATGTGCCTGAACAAACCGTCCAATCCGAGAGAAGAATCGACGAGATTGTTTCATTGATTTACACCCGTCTGTAGAGCACGACGCCGCCACCGAGAACAGCAATCACTGCGGCGACACCAATCGGCATCAGTGGAAGCCCACCGGAATCACCAGCAGAGACCGACACACCAATCGGAAGTGATCCAGTGAAGCGTGTGTCACCGTCGGCTTCGTCGTATCGTACTTCGACACTTGATGCGTATTCCTTCGCAATAGCGTCGCTTGATGCACTTACCCGGAATGTCGCCGTTGTTGTCGTCCCTGGTTCAACAGTTCCAAGAAATGCTCCATCATCGGCTGACGATATTGGATCGCTGGTGAATAACTTTGCATTTGCATCTGAAACCGGCTCACTGCCTGTGTATCGCAGTGTGACAGCAAGCGTTGCACTACCACCTGGGGTAACACCTGTTTCAGTTCCAACAATCTCAAATCGATCCTGTTCTGGCTGGATTGTTACGGACTGTCGAATAGGTGTTGTTGTCTGCAACACATCACCATCCTCGTTCTCGTATTCAACAGCGAATGGGAGTGAGATTGATCCGGGCTCAGCTTCGCCCGGAATATTCAGTGTGAATGAAACAGGAGCGCTATCACCAACCGCGAGATCACCAACTGCGGATTCACCACTCGTCACAGCAATCGTTTCTGTCCCACTGACTGAGACAACAGCGTTCTGTGCGGGTGTTGGTCCGCGATTGATGACCGTTGCTTCGATTCGAGCCTCTGGCTCATCGACACGGAAGTCAGTCAATTCGACATTCTCAAGCTCAAATGTTCGCTCTTCGCGCACCGTCACACCAGCTTGTAATGGATCTGATTGTTGTGTAATCCCATTTTCATCCTCATATTCAACAATCGCAGTTACTGTATATGTCCCAGCAGAGACATCCGGACCAGCACCCATTTGAACGGTTATTTGCTCACTCGAATCTGGCTCAAGTGCAGAGACAAACACTGATGTATCAACTGACTGGCTTGTTTGCTTTCCAAAGAAGATACCTGGCGTTTGTGTCTGTAAGCGAACCGTTGCATCGCGTGCGGTTTCGGTTCCGATATTCTGTAAATTAAACCCAATTTTACCGTTATCACCGGCAGTCACAGCATTCGCTTCATCTTCGCTCATATCGAATTCAGGGCGGTCCTCAATACGAATTGTAATTTCCTCTGTGACTGTCTGCTCGCGATTTTGTCGGTCAGTATCTTCGAACTGACCGAAAGCAATCACTCGAGAATGACTGTACGTAATCTCAACAGGAATCTGATATGTTCCTGGTGTCGCGCGTCCGATTTCTAATGCAAAATCAACTGTTTCGCTCTGCCCATCGCTCAGGCTGCCGAGTGTCTGTGTCCCTGTATTAACTTCGATGGGGGCGTCAATTTGATCCTCAGCAATATCAATCTGGACACTTTGTGCGGTCTGCACCTCGTTCTCATATTCGTCTCGACCGCCATCGGTCAGTTGTCCATCATTATTTACTGTCACGCTCAGCGTCGCTGATTCACTGGCACGGAATTGTACATCAGCAGCGCTGGCAGTAATATTCGGAGATCCAACAACAATCTCTTCGGCAGCAACAACCGGTCCAGCAAATCCAGCGGTAATCATAAACAATACAAGAATTGATGTGAGTATCTTCTGTCGCATTCGTTCTTTATGAGTATAATAAGTGTCACGTCGGGGTAGACAGTGGTCTATGTCTACTAGTTTATTGTGTATATACAGTAATTGGCTCTTCGAGTATGAAGGTTCCTATCGAATGGTCGTTATATAATATTATATTCATAAATCCGCTTCATGAATAATAATGCCGAGTTTTCGTTCAATAATATCCGCAAGTGCCTCAGTATCAATCTCGTCGGTCGTCGCCCCCCGAAAAATAGCCCCTTCAATCAGTGTTAATAAGAACTCTGTTGCATCATTTACGCTATCGATATCAAACGTTCCAGCGGCGACACCGGCGTCAAGACACGCATGTAATTCATCTCGAAGTTTTGTTTCATTTGCCTGGATTGTCTCCCGAAAGACCTGATCATGGGCAGCTTGCGCCCGCAATTCGACATACGCCTGGCTATGCGCACCAACATAATGTTTGAATCCTTTCTCAACGGTATGTGACGAGTCTGTGTTCAGATCTGCGTTCTCATCCATATCGCTATCCGGTTTTGTGTCGGTGATATCCCCATCAGCAACGGCAAAAATAAATCCAAAGAAATTCTCAAGACGATGGGCAGGATCATCATCAGAATCACGGAAGTACTCTGAAAGTAACTCGCTGAGTACCTGATCAAGCAATGTCTGGACAATATCGTCTTTATCCTCATAATGATAATAAACGACTGATTTCGCGATATCTGTCCGAGTAGCGATCCGTGAGATTGTCACGCCAGTATACCCACGCTCGCAAAGAACCCGAAAGGTAGCCCGAAGGATTTCAGTATGGGTGTCATCGGGCGCGTTTGGCAGAATTGTTGTGTCGTCTTTCAAGTCTGCTCTTTGAAAATGGATGCGTGCACATCAACCTGTCCTGTTATACACACCGACTCGTCAGCTCATTTGAGGATTTGATTCGCTTTTGAGTGTGGAACTTACTGGTAGACACATCGGCACATATCCCTGTCTAGTCGAGTATAATCACTATTCGATGGTATAGAGATATAAAACCGAAATAATGAATATGACCTCTGCAATCTTCGAAATGGCAACAACAGGACTGAATCCACCGTTGAACATAAAGAATGCAACGATTGTCGCACCGGCATAGCCAGCAGCGATAAGATGCAGTTCACGTCGCCAATATTGAGAGAGATACACACCAATCCCACCCAGAAATCCAATCCCGTTGAGGATAAATAACACAGGAAGTGTTTGCGTGAGGATGGCAGTGATCGATGAAATTCCTCCCTGAGAAAGGAATACGATTCCAAGAACTAGATGCAAAACACCAGTCACAACTGCAGCGACAATTGCGACATATCCCACGCTATTTGTAGGAAGTGAAAATGTCGTTGAACTATCTCGCTGTGTGGTTGACATATGGAATGATTGGTCGCATATCGGATAAATATACCGTGAAAGTGCGGAATGAGTGACTCTTCACTTCAGCTAGTGGGTTATACGCTGAATGATACGGTGATTGACCACGCAAATAAATGAGTCAATTATCATATGTACGCTTCTTTAAATTTGTAGCGTGAAGTGAATATAAATTCCAGCTTATCTTATTTTGAAGAGATAATAAATCATATCTGAATATCACTTATACTAGATTAGATTTAGTATTACAAATATTATGAAATAATAATTAATCTTACTGATTCGAAATCATAAGAAATGATCTGAGCTTTGTGTATATTGTCAATTATTTATGAATCATTTTTCAGTGAAATGTGCATGGAAATCTCGTGGATAATCATACTTTTGTCTCACAGTTTCAGCGATGCTTCGCTAGCTATCGCTTATCGCGAGTGAAAAAATAAAAGAAATTACTTCGAAAGAATCGGACGAACTGCGAGTGTCCGATTAGTTATCAGTTGTTACGGCGAACCGCGAGCAGTGCCGCAGCAACGAGTGCTATCAGTGCAACTACAATACCGAATCCAGGCGTGCCGGTCGGTGTTGAAGTTGGTGTTGCCGTTGGCTCTGGTGTTGCTGTCGGAGTTGGCTCTTCCGTTGCCGTTGGCTCTGGTGTTGCTGTCGGAGTTGGCTCTTCCGTTGCTGTTGGCTCTGGTGTTGGTTCTGGTGTTTCCTGAACCTGCTCAACAACGGTGATTGATGCGCGGTCGGTATTGTCACCGTCGTCAACTTCAACCGTGTAGTTACCTGGTTCGACGCTACTCAATTCAGCGTTAAGGCTGTACACGCCGTCAGAACCCCATGTATCGGTACTCGTGCTGGTAACTACGTTGTCGTCTTGAGTGAGTATTTCAGCAGTGATTGTATTGTCATCAGGTACGCGGTTCGTTTGACCCTGAATCTCTACCGTGCCGTTAGTTTCGACTGGATCGGTAAGTGATTCGATTGTTGTCAATCCATCCGCCTTCCGGAATGTTTCGGTAACAATTAGATCATCGCTTGCCGTATCATCAACGGAGTTGGCGACAATCTGTGACCGAACCTGGTCAGCAGTACCGCTGAAGTTATTATCGACCTGACTGTTGAATCCACTGACACTTGTAGCGAAGTCGTCTCCGAACTCATTATCACGACCGGATGAGATAATGTGTGCTGAGACAGTTCCTTCTGCGAGGCCTGCAACACTTAGATCTTCTTCATCGAATGTGTCGTCGCTGTCAACGGTGATGGCATTTCTTTCAGTGTTTCCGCGTGGACCGACAAATATGACAGACACTTCATCTTTGCCAGGTGCAACGCCCTGAACATCAACAGCATTATTTTCGTCTTCAACTGCAATCTGTCCGTTGTATGTTGTGAAGTTACCATCAAGTTCGGTATCTGTGACAACAATTGAGGTTGCACTACTCACGCCACCATTGAACTCAGACGTAGTTAGTGTATCTCGAACGATGCCGCTATCATTTTGTGCATCTTGTGCATCAATGACACCAAGTCGGTAGTTGCCTGGGAGTGACAACAGACGGTTTCCAAGGTCACCACCGGAACTACTCAGTTGGACATCTTCTTCATCGAATTGATTGTCGCCTTCGACTGCTATTGAGCGGCTATTATCAATGTCGACAAGTTCATAATCACCTTGATCTCGTGCGTATATTGATACATCGTCGATGCCTTCATTTGCATCGCCAGTGATATCAACATCAGATCCGACGATATATGATCCAGCGGGATTCGTAATGCTAACTTCACCTTCGTTAATGCTGAAATCAACATCATCATCTGTTGTAGCGTCAGCGAGGTCACCGCCAGCATTATTTAGACTTGCATTTGTCAGCCTATCGTTCTCTAGGTATGATGGTGATGCTGATGCATTGGATGGAAGCAGATCAACTGTGATCGTTGAATCATCGAGGAACTGTGTCTCAATCGATCCACCAAATCCATCATCCATCTCAACAACGGCAAATGCTGCGTCAACTTCACTTATGCTGCCTGCGCTAACATTGGTGCCGTTGATAATTCCTGTTTGGACTGTATCATCGACATTACGGAATATGTTTTCGGCATCAGAGACATCAATATTATCTCGGAATTCACTTTGGTCAATACGGACCAAATGGAAAGTTCCGGTTTGGCGATTTGTAATTGTGAAGTCAAGATTGCCACCCTGAACAGTCTCTTCTTCAGCAAGGTCTAGGTTTGCCTTCTGATCAGAGACAATCGTTACTGTGGTGCTCTGCGATGCTTCGCCGAAGTCAAGATCATCGTCACCTTCGACAGTGAAGGTGTATTCACCCTCATCGGAATCTGCTGGTGTGATGTTGAATGTAACGTCACCATTCTGTGAAGATCCATTAATTGTGTCAGATTGACTACCACGGAGGAACTCTTGTGTAACTTCTTGACCAGACTCATCTTCAACGGTGAGTGTGATGTTCTCCGAATCTTGGAAGTTGTATTCGACAACGACGTTTGCGCCGGTCTGATCAGTAGTTATCGTCCCTCCATTGACGTCTGTGAAATTATTATTCACGTCAAAGGTCGTAATACGAGGTGTTTGGACGGTGACATTGAAATCATTCTGCGGTGTACTATATTGTCCCACAGCTTGACCTTCTGGAATTGGAAGAGTTAATGTCTCGCCACCAGCCTCAGCGGCCCGTGAGAGTGTTCCAGCTGGAATGGGATCAGTATCATCAGTATTATTACGGAAGACAATATCTTCCTCACCCTGGAAAATAATAGCACCATCTGTAACATTGTTAAACTTCCCTTCGCCTTCTGTGTTCACGTCATACTGGGCATTTCCGTTTCCACGGACAATCTCAGCAGATGCAGCCCCTGACATCGCAATGACGGAGAATACCATCACTGCAGCCAGGATGACTGCACGTAATTTATGATTATTATCGTTTGTCATAGTTTGTTTTTGATTGTATCGTTATCGTAATCGCAATCGTCACCACTGATTTTCTGTCTCGAACTCACACAGCACACCAATGAGCCGATATATCCATACTCGTCGTTGGCGACATAGGTAGGGGTGTAGATTAAAAATACAATGTATCTGGTAAATACTTTGTGTGTTCGACTGCAGATCTGAGTTATATCCACCACATAACAGATTAATTATATTCAAATTCTGACATATATCTGAACTCACTAATGCCGTCGATAGAGGAATGCTACAGCGATTGTTAGGAGGGCTCCAACAGCAATTGCAGCGGGACGCGACAGTCGACCAAGCAATGATGACCTAACAACATTTTCAACGACCGTTCCAAGGACAGCGTCTGCGAGATTGCCGACGACAGCCTGTGGATTCCCCAGAGTCGTCTCTTCTGTTGTACGCTCTGTTTCTGATTGAGACGGGGTTTTCTCTTCAGATTGCCCCTGTCCTCGCCCATCATCAACATCATCACCAAATAATCTGGATATCACACTGGCAATTCGTCCACCACCACCGCCACCCGTGCTGCTCTTTGTATCGGCGGTGGTTTCATTCGGCGTTTCTCTTGACTGCGCATCCGTTCGAACATATCCGATAGCGTAGCCTTCGATCGTTTCGACCCCCGAGCGTGTATCAATCGATTGGAGGGTAAATGACGTATCAGGTGTCATCGAAGAAGCGTTGATGAGCATCTCCCAGGTACGAGTACTCCCAACAGTCGCAGTGACCGTTTGATTGAACGCAGATTGTGAATTATTGGAGCGAAGGTGAATCGATATTTGTGTTCCCGGTGCAACGGTCGTTGTTCCGGTAATCGACTGCTGTGGTGCCGGCAGAACAGAGAGTCCAGAGTCAATCTGTACGTGCCCTGGAAGAACGTTTGTGAGTATTTGCTTTGTTGTTGAATTTGATTCTGTCAGGTAATTATGTAGGGAGACTGTCGTGAGTAGTTCCTTTTGAGGATAGTCTGATTCAATAGTTGAATTTGATTCTGTTGTATTCCCCATCGAGAGGGGCTTTTGATCGATATCAGATGGGACCCTCATTCCAAGATAATAGGTATCATTCGCACTGTCGGTAACTACCCATATGTCTTCACTCGATTGAATGTTGATTGATGAGTTCTCCAGATTCGTTTTTGCATCCGTTCGCATCGCAATACTAACTCGATATGAATCATCAGGGTCACTCACCAGCGCACGAAATGCTTGCGCCGGTGATGTTTCAGCACTCTCAAGACGCCCGCTCAGTCCACTAGCAATGAGTTCATATATAATAGTATCACCCTGAGCAACGATTTCACTCGATATTGATTGATTTGTCTCAGTTATAGTATTCAATCCTGTGAGTGTCCTCGTCTGTGTCCCGGCAGGAGCAGTGTACGATCGAAATCGTTCGATTGTCGGTGGATTCAGTTGTAGTGTCGCGGTATCATTTGGATGTCTCATTCCATGAGTGTAATTCCAGACTGTGAGTTTGTGTTGTCCAGACGACAATATCAATTCCGACTCCACGGCTGTCTCAGTCGCATCTGCGGTATCGTATCCTATATCCTCACTCAGGATAATATCGGTATCAATATTTGATTCGGATATGTTCCCATCCCCCGTTCTCGCTCGTGTCTCAGTTTCATCCCCAATGATAAACACCGACCCAGCGGTGTCATCATCAAGCGCTTGTTGATTCGCAGCGTATGTGTTGATTCGGGGTGTAATGATGCCATCCCCGTTTCGATCATGAATGACTGCAGTCGAATGTGCATACTCATTATCGCTATTGTCAGCATTAGTATCACTACTCTTTCTGATTCTCACTGTGGCTGTCTGATTTACACCAACCCGAATTGGGATTGAGACGGTGCCACCGCGCGTGCCAGTATGTATCGACCGTGTGAATGTTGCAGTCGCGTTTGTATTTCTCTGAAGATTTACTATATCGCTTTGTGTCTGCACCCCGGTTTCGATATCCGTTCCGACGACTGTGTACGCTCCCGGTGTGAGAGTGGACAATGATGCAGGTTCAAATATAAATGACCCAATCCCATCTGGACGAATCTCTGCGGTTGTGTTCATAACAGTTGTTTCAGTTTCATCAGTAAGCGCGAGTGTGATATCTCGTGATGTATTAACAGCGGCGGTGACACGTCCACTCAGTCCCTGTGTGAGTATAGCCGTTGTTTCATCGACTGTCGCAGTGAGTTCCAGTGATTTAAGATTAAGAGTCGTCTCACCTCCTTGATTAGATTTGAGTGTATATTCTCCGAGTTCGTGATTACTCGGGTTAAACACGGCAAATTGGCTTCCTGCCCCCGTTTGAATTTTCTCGAGTGTGACTCCGTCCTCTCCAATGACAGTGATTATCTGTGTGACGTCATCTGATCCAACTGTTCCCGTGAGTACAGCCACTGGATGTGAGTTGGTTGATTCGATTATTTCCGTCCGCGCATTCCGCATAAAAGCAACCTGCTCGATCAAACGAACGGTATGTTCACTCGCATCGATTGTCTCATCAGTTGTTGTATTCTGCACTGCAGCAAGGTCAACCAAAAGCTCATCTGTTGGGTTCAACCGCGCTGATGTTGTAAGCAGTATCTGTCCGGTTTCTGCCCCGTTTTGCAGGAGACGAAACGTCTCTGTGACATTTTCTTCATTGATGCGAACAACAAGGTCAGCACCAAGCACAATCGGGTTATCACTGCGAGCACTCACGATTGGTGCGTTCATCGGCAGTTCAATAATACTCTCAACGTCACTCTGAACCTGAGTGGTGTTATCCGCATGAATCCCGGTTGCGACTCCAGCCTCAAGACGCGACGTTGATGCTCGCGGTGTCTCCGGAGTAGGTGTCGCTGTACCCTCACTTGTTGAATCTCCCGCCGAGTCATCATCGGTATCGGTGTTATCACCCCCTCCGCTGTCACTAGTCGATGTCGCTGGAGACGGTGTCGGTGTCGGGGTTGGTGTTGGCGTTGGAGTCGGAGTTGGGGTTGGCGTCGGTGTCGGAGTTGGTGTCGGAGTCGGTGTCGGAGTTGGCGTCGGAGTCGGAATCGGAGTCGGAATCGGAGTTGGTGTTGGCGTCGGTGTTGGTGTCGGCGTCGGAGTTGGTGTTGGCGTCGGTGTCGGAGTTGGTGTTGGCGTCGGTGTTGGTGTCGGCGTCGGTGTTGGTGTCGGCGTCGGTGTTGGTGTCGGCGTCGGTGTCGGAGTTGGAGTCGGTGTTTGTGTGGGTGTCAGAGTTGGGGTTGCTGTTGGTGAGAGTTCCGCGCTAAATGACGCGTTATCTGTTCGGTGTTCCTGTGCATTCACATCGTAATACCGGACAGTGATCGCATCCCCATCTCCTGCGTTGAGTGTTCCGAGCGCATCTGTCTGACTAACATCAATTGTCCCGGTGAACGTTGTGTCGCCAGCGTGTGATAGAGTAACAGTTTCTCCTTGGTCATATGTTATATCATCAAAACCGCTTGTCTCCCCAGTAAACGATATTGTAACGGTATTATCTAGGTTTACTTGGACAGATTCAATGGAATTTGATGCAAATCCAGTATATTGATAATCAAAATCACTCTGGTTCAGCACGGCATCGTTGTTCCTATTCGAAACTGGATGATTAGTCGTGTAAACACTGACACTCGATGGTAAAGCTTCTTCTCTAAGTATGGGGTTTTCAGTATCAGACCCGATATTTACAATATAATTCGTATCCGTCGACAAATTAGCATCATCAAGCGTGACACGGATATTATCATTTTCATAGTAGAGATTTCTATCAAGCGTGATACTGCTTTGATTTGTTGTTGAGGCTGAACCGCTGCCAATTACATACCAATTTCCTACAACAAGACAGAGGATAATGAACAGTACAACCGCGCGTCCGTAGTTATGATTTGACATTTATAGGCTTAGTTGTGACTATCTTCGGGTTTTAAGTACGTGCTCCCGGTGCACCCAGTGCGCCATCTAAAGACAGCGCCACTATCTGCGTGTCTGAGTAGAATCTAAAATCCGAATCAGTAGTATAAATCCTCTGTTCGGGGTTGGATATCAAAATTGGTTGAATCTGTAATTAATATAAAAATAAATCTTGAACTCGACAATAAAATAGAATAATCATAAGGGGAGATCAAGATATCACAATACCGATATAACCCAATTATCAGGATTGAGTATTCGATTTTGTATCCGTGATTTGGATCAGGCGATAGAGCGGAGTATACACTGGTATTCACTCATGTATGATCACACGCAGAACTCTCAGCTGATTTTGTCGACCCGGAGATACATATTCGAGAAGGTTAGCACTGACGTGCATGGACTCCGCAGATGATGCGCTTGCTGCCCGTCTTGATGCTGTCGAACGCGCTGTCAGTGAATCGACAGTAACCGATACAATCGATTCGACTGAGGTATCATCGGATCACAATAGTGGTGTGAATCTCTCATCAGTGCCAGATCTCCAGGCTATCGACATGTCCGATACAATCGACCCTGAAAGTTCAAATCCGGATTCAACGATTACTGAGGAGACATCGCACCCTGCACATACGAACAGCGACATGTCATCATCAGTATCAGGCGAGGAAACACCGATAGAGACAGAGACAAAGACAAAAACAAAGACAGGTCCAGAGATTATGAATCGAGTCGGAGGGATTGAATCACGTCTCAACGCGATTACCGGTGAACTGGCGGCTATCCGCGGACTTATTGAGAGTGTGAGTGCAGTTGATGAAGCCGTCGAACAACGAGCGAACATTGCGCTTGCGAAAATTGAAGCAGTCGAATCACGGCTTGAAGAGGACGGAACTCAAGACATAACAACAGAATCGGAGACAACACAGCTAAACCAACAATACAAGAATCAAGCACCCTCAAGCGACCGTTCATCGGGAGTTAATCCAAACCAAACCGCGACACACGACATATCGACATGTGCGACCTGTGAAGGGATGGCAACACATCGCCCGAAAGCGCATGATGCGGTGAAACAGCAATCAGTACCGAGATCAACTGCAGAGCGAGACACGCCGACAAGAGATCAAAACAATGCTGAGAGTGAATCACGGTCTCACCGGAATCATAATACATCCGATCAAGAGGACACAGCGGAGAATCACACTGATGACTCGGATGAAACATCATTAGCGGCTCGCCTTCGTGCAGCATTTGAGTGATCCGACTGGTCATTGCGGCTGTGTTACTCCTTGCAACGATGGCGATTGCAATCCCCGCAATTACAGATGCAACACAAACGCGGACGGCGACTGAATATGACGCTGCTGCTGACCGAATTGAGCGCGCCGGTCGCGAATTAGTCATGAATGAGGATGCAACGCGGTCGCGATTGTATGCAGCAACACGGCATGTTGATATTACAATTCCTATACAATCATTGACTGCACCAGAAACCGAATTTGTGGCTATCGGTGGCTCTCCGAATACTGTTGGAAACCAACCTGTAGTTACATACGCTCTCTCAGCGACGTCGGCGAAGACATCGGTTCCTCGTCGCGTGATCTCACTTCCTGTCCCGGTTCGAACACCACAAGGACCTGTCGTTTTTCAATCAGCGGGTTCTCATAATATTATTCTCTCATTCGTCCGTGAGCGATCACGTACGGTGATTGTCATCACACGCGGGTAACATTCTCATTATCACTCGGAATCATATTCACACATAGACGAGCACAGCCTGATGCTCAAGTAATATCCCGTCACCACGCAGTCTGTGTCGATCCTATCTATTGATACTGCGAGTATGACTGGTATCAACGCATATCTCAGACGGATACTGCCATCATCAGTCTGTGAATATCTATCGTCTGTTGTTTCAGCGTCAACAATCGAGATGAATGCACTGTCTGATAATGCAAACTCGGATAAAGAGTCCCGATGTCGCTGTTGTGTTGCCGTTGAAACACCAACTGGAACTGGGGTACCTGATCGAAGTGAACTTGTTGTTGATGCAACGGACTGTCCAGGTAGTGGTGACCTTGCATCCGCATCTGCCTGTCGAGAGACTGTCATTGACGCACTCACACACAATAACGTCGCTATTATTCGAACGATATCCGATGGAATTGAGCGAACATACGCAGATGACGCTGCAGCCACGCTTCAAGCGATTGGGCGGTTTATCGAGCGTGTCCGGTTTCATGACCCAGAGATAGCCACTCGCGCTCGAGAGGATCCTGGAAAAGCCGCATACCACGCAACAGGTCGAGCCGGTCCCGTTGGGGATATCGCTACCGACACAGGCTTTGATTCACTTACAGAGACTGCAGTTGAGACAGCACTCAGTCCATTTGTCGCCCCGACGCTGTCTCGATCACATCTTGAACGCTCTCCACCACCGGATGCAACACTTCTCGATGTTACAGACCTCTCGACTGACGCAACAGCTCGGATGTATTCCACCGATACGAATGTCGATAGCAATACTGAAGCAAAACAGTACTATCATCTTGACCCGGCATTTCATAATCTCGATTCAACCGCAATTGACACACTAGCAATGGCGTATGAATGTCTTGGAACAGGGTCAGTCGATGGCGGTGGTGGAGATGGCTCTCGGGCACCAAGTCGTGCTGTCCGGTATGTCGCCACTGATGAGGATCCTGTTGAAACGTTGACGGCGATTCTGACTCGTCATACCCAGGGACTTGGGGTGATTGAACATCTCTTTGCAGATGATCGTATTTCCGATGTGATTGCGTCATCACCAGTCAGTAAAACACCGATTCGAATTGTCCTTGATGACGAGCGCATGGCGACGAATATCCGTTTGCGACCATCCGGTGCAGCCACGCTTGCCTCGCGATTTCGTCGTGAAAGTGGTCGTGCATTCTCTCGAAGTACACCCACACTAGATGCGACTGTCACTGCTGAGACTGGTCGACAAATCCGTATTGCAGGTATTACAGCACCAGCGAGTGACGGGCTTGGATTTGCATTTCGCGCTCGTGATACGACGCCATGGACACTCACTCGATTGCTCACTGTCGGGTCACTCACCCCCGCTGCAGCCGCATTTCTGTCTGTCGTAACTGCTCGTGGTGCAGCAACGATTGTTGCAGGAACCCGCGGTGCTGGCAAAACAACATTACTCGGGGCGCTCCTGTGGGAACTTCCACATACAACCCGTCTTGTGAGCGTCGAAGATACACCTGAACTTCCTGTTGAAGCATTACGTGAGCATGGTCGTGATATACAACCATTGTATACTGAGACAGACACAACTGGAATTACTGGAGCCACATTTACGCCGACTACCGCACTTCGAACAGCACTTCGACTTGGGAATGGCGCACTGGCGATTGGGGAAGTTCGTGGTGAGGAGGCGGCAGCACTGTATGAGGCGATGCGCGTTGGTGCACACAGTCATGCTGTCCTTGGAACAATCCATGGTGATTCCGGCGTCGCTGTCCGTGAACGGGTCGTTTCGGATCTTGGAGTACCAGCCTCTGCATTCAGTGCAACAGACCTCATTGTAACCTGTACTCGTCGTGGTGATGACCGATTTGTATCTCATGTTGAGGAGGTCAGAACCGGAAAAACAACTGACGATATTCAGTTTGTCTCATTATTCACCCGAATTGATGGGAAACTTACCTCAACCGGCGTGATCGAACGTGGAGATAGCCGTATTATTGAGCGTCTCTGTCGAGGGACAACAGATTCATACGCTGATTTTCGAACCGCACTTGCTGACCGTCATGAGACACTTGAACGCCGCGCTGAGATTGAGTTAGTCAATCCAAAACAAGGTGCTGTCTCGTGGGATACAACAAATCCCCAAAATCTAGGTGAATAATGCGACGAGAACTCATTCTCGATAATACTGCAAGTCGAATCAAGAAGCTCACAAGAATACTCGCCAATCAGTATCCAGGAGATGTCTCAGCGACACCTGAGTTCGTTCGAGCGCTCGCATTTCTAAATGTATCTATCCGTCCAGAGACGATCATCGCCGCTGGATACGTGCTTGCCGTCCCTGTTGGGATACTTACTTCCGTATGCTTGATCGGAGGGATAGCTCTGATTGGCACTTCTCTTTCTCTCAGAGCGCTGTGTGTTGTATTATTGCTATCGGGTGCCATTGGAGTTGGCGTGACATATCTCACTCAGACACTTCCAATTGCACTTGCAACGCTGCGTCGCACTCGGGCACTTGGGGCTACACCAGGGCTTGTTGGTCGGATTGGTCTTCGACTCCAACTTGATGGTCCACCAGAGCGTGCATCTGCATTCGCTGCGCGGACTGGAACAGGACCGCTTGCAGAAAGTCTGCAGGCACATGTTGATCAGACAAACATGGGTCCAACAGCCGGACTGATGCGTTTTGCTTCGGAGTGGAAACCCTGGTTTCGCCCACTTGAGCGGTCACTCACTTTACTTCGGGCAGCAGTCGATACCCCGCCTGAAGATCGTACTGACGCGATTGAGAGTGGAATTGATGCCGTCCTCTCCGGGATCCGCTCAACAACGGCTGGGTTTGCGGGGACAGTCCGTGGACCGGCGAGTGGTCTCTACGCGTTTGGGGTGTTGCTTCCACTTGCACTTGTTGGGGTTCTTCCAGCCGCCCGGGCTGGTGGTGTTTCCATCCCAACGGGTGCATTCGTTTTATTCTATGATTTTCTGCTTCCTATCGGGTTGTTGACTGCAAGCGGGTGGATACTGCTTCAGCGCCCGGTTGCGTTTGCCCCAACACAGATCCCACGCTCACATCCTGCGCTTCCAGCCGGCAGTGTCCGTGGTATTGTTGCTGTATCAGCTGGTGCCCTTATTGGATGGGGTATCGGCTCGACAGTCGTCCCATGGGGTGGTCCAATCGCTGCTTGTGGAATCGGAGTCGGTGCTGGGCTTACCGTTCAATATCACCCTGCTGCGGCGGTTCGAAAGCAAGTTGCAGATATTGAATCGGGACTCGCAGACGCAACCGCTGTTATCGGGCGACGTGTTGGAGCAGGTGAGGCAGTCGAAACATCACTGACCGCTGCTGCGGATGCAACGATTGGTGAGACAAGCACTGTCTTCAAAACAGCTGCCGGTGTTCAACATCGCCTTCGTGTCGATATCCAGCAAGCATTCTTGGGTCCATACGGCGCGCTTTCAGATGTTCCCAGTGATAGAGCACGTGCAACAGCAGTGCTCATCGGGGTTGCAGCACGAGAAGGGCGACCTGCTGGTGAGACGCTTCAGACACTCGCCGATCATCTTCGAACAGTTCAACAAACAGAGTCAGCCGCACGACGTGAACTCGCGAGTATTACTGGAACACTCAGCCACACAGCAGCACTGTTTGGACCGCTTGTGGGTGGGGCAACAGTTTCAATGGCAACAAAAATGGCTGAGGCAAGCGGTTCAACCGATTCGATGAGTGCAACAACAGGACCGGCTCTTGGACCATCTTCACAGCCTCCGACTGTTGGGTCCACCGTCAGCGGTGCAACAGCAATTCCACCAGAGATACTTGGGATTGCTGTCGGTATTTATATTCTTCTTTTAGCAGCTATCCTTACCATTCTTGCCACAGGACTAGAACAAGGGCTTGAACGCTCGCTTGTCGGATATCGTGTCGGACTTGCGCTTCTGTCAGGAACAGCGACGTATTTTACTGCATATATCGGTGCAATAGCAGTATTTTAGCCAATTCGAACATACTGATATGTTACAGTATTATTGATGATATACTTCACATAGAGACAATCAGCAATTCGACTGGTTATAGTAGTACAGGCTATTTCACTCGGTAATATCGCTATATTCTGAGGTGTAGGTTGATATATGACACCGAAACCATTCACAGCATGTTCAATATTCCTGTTGATGCGTGGTATGCTTGGATTGGTCTTTCCATTGCGGGTATTACGCTGATTGGTGCTGTTAGTGGTCTTCCAACAACAAAGCCACCAGATGCAGCGGCTGTTGCAACGACGATTGACCGCGTTGGGGCAGCAGAGTATCCTGCAACAGCCGAACACCCGCTTACTGCAGATGCAATTCGCCTTGGAACATATCGTATTGGACTAAAATCAGATGCTGGAACTGCCCATGCAACGCTTGCATTTGGTCCAGTCACGCCCGTCTTTTCTGAATCGAATAACTCACATGATAACCGCCTTCGTGATATTCTGTATGGCTCACCACCAACATACGTCTTTGACTCAGAAGCTGCATTTCTTGATGCAGTCACAACTGCCCAAGCGAATGGAATGAATGTAACATGGCGTCCTGTCGATGGTCCTGTTGTCATTCGACGTGTCTCATGGAATGACGAAGATGTTGTCCTCGTGGGGGTGTAATATGCGCTCTTGGACACCATTGTCAATATTACCAGATACCTGGATGGCTAATCGTGATTTTAGTCTTGATGTTAATCCTGATTCTATTGAGTGTCGCGCACAAACACCACCAATTGTTGCACTAATTGCATTATTCGCTGTTTGCGTGGGCGTATCACTGTATGCAACGACACTAACAGACATCTTTCAGTCATCATCTGATCGTGAACTCGCCGGACCGACTGCAGATCGAATTATCGATATTCACGCACCCGGTGGTGTGCTTGACCCAACCAACGTGACTGTCGCTCCTACGTCAGCATCGATGTCTGTTCCTCGGGGATATCAAGCGAATATTTCAATTTATACTGACTCTGATGAATGGCAGTATGGACCACACCCACCGGTAGACAATGCTCACACTGACAGTGTCACCCGCTCGGTTGGTGTTGCCGTTGACAGTGGTGTTGATTGGGGTATTATTATTGTTCGAGTGTGGCAATGAATGCAGCCGTTGATGCACTTGTTTGTATTATACTCATTACGGCTGCGATTGCAGGCGTTCTTACCGTCGATCAATCACCACCAACACGGATTGACCGTGCTGATACCGTTGCTAATACACTCACAACCACCACCACAACTGTTGAACACTCACCACGGTTAGAAGTCAATAATCTCGCTGATCAAGCAATCTCTCCTGACCGTCATCACCTCACTCGTCGGACTCATGGGACACTTGCCGGACTTATTACACATGCGACAATCAGCGGAACTCGAACACAAAAAGCACAAATCACACGGATAGATGATATGTTTCGCCTTCGGGTTCGCAACGCTGTCCGCGCTCGAACAGGTGGGCGTGTCCGTGTTGATGCTCGTTGGATACCATATCCAGGGTCGCCTTTATTTGCTCACTTCAGTGTTGGTCCACGACCACTGTCTGATGATGTGCATACCGCGACTGTAAGCATCCCCGTCGGCGTTGAGCCACTCGCAATCGATACCCATGACCAGTTTCAAACTCTTGGAACTGCTGTTGCTGCGCGTATTATTGCTGTTGTTATTCCACCAGGACCAGCACGGGTCATGATGCGTGATGATGAACCAGAGATAACTCTCACTCGGCATCGCTACGCTCAATTGCAGTCATTGACCAATGCATCGCTTGCTGAGCCACTGGCAATAGAGGATACCTCTGAGGCAAATGAACGATTGACAGCGGCACTTGCCCCAGAAATCACGAGTGATCTTCGAGATCGATATGAAACACCAGCAGTGGCAACTGAGGCGGTATCGGTGTCGACGGTCGAGATTGTCATTCGAACATGGGATCATGGCGGTAGATCATAATGGGTCGCTCAATCGGGTCTGATGATCGTGCTCGTGTTCCATTCGCGCTGGTTGGTGTGCTCTTGCTTGTTGGGAGTTCAATGATTACGTTTTCACTTGCGACACCTGGGGCAGCACCAGTTGACCGGACAGCTGATGCGGTTGCCGACCGTGTCGACGCTGAGACAACTGCTGCCCTTCGTGGTGCGATCCGTCGTGCAGCCCATGCTGCAGCCCGAGAGCCTGTTACTATCCCCACTGAGAGCGCTGTTGGACGTGCGCTTGGGACGACTGCCACATTTCGTCGAGCGCTTGAGTTGAGAATCTATCTTCAAACGCGTGAGGCATTGATGAATATTGAGCATCAGCGTGGTCGAAGTGCCGCACGTGTTACACTCCCACAGTATAGTGATATTGAACCGTTGCTTACACACGTCTCCGTTGTAGGTGTTGATGATGGGACTGAGCTCCGCACGACGGTTCGAGGAATACAGTTGACAGTCATGCGTGATAACCGCGTTGTCAATACTCGCGTTATTAATCGAAGCATGACGGTTGCGGTTCCCGTTCTTGCGCTTCATGATCAAACAGTGAAATTTCAGCGTCGACTTGATGCTGATGCGCTTGGGGGTCCAGGTCTTGCTCGACGGACAACAATCGGGTTAAATGCAGTCACACAGGCTCGTGGGCTGGGACAGTATGCTGGTGCACCAATTGAAAATGTTTTATCGAATTCACATGTGACACTTTCAACGAATGCTGGTCTTGTTGACTCACAGCGAGCGGTTTTTGGACGGAGTGACCCCGATGCTGCTGCAGGACTCCGAATAGCAACACTCAATACAGGGATGAATGATGTTCTTACCCCATTGACACCACCGCGTGTTTCCGCTGTGGTTACCGGTGCAATCCCAGGACCAAACGCCCCTGAACGGTTGCGCGTGCGCGAAACGAAGTCAAAATATCCCGATCCAGTCCCCTCAGCAGAGCGGACGATTACAGTCGGGGTGAACGGCACGGCTGATGAGGCATTTCTTGCAGTTATCCGAGAAGGGGATACCACAGCATCATATAAACAGATCAGTCAGACCGGCTATACGGCATGGGCTCAACTCACAACTGATGTCGATATACAGTGGCGTGGGCGTCCGACAACACCTACCCCGCCAGGAGCAAACTGGACGCTTGCTGAGACAGATGTATCACGCAAAGTGACTGTGACGCCTGCCTCTCCAACATGGGTGAGCCCTCGATTTAGTGATGGAATTGGGCGACAAACGATCAATATCGCTGCACGCTCAGTAACAGTTGACTCAACAGTGCAATGGACATGGCATGCACCAGAGAAATCTCCTCGGACAACAACGGACTCGTGGCGTCAGCGCTCGCATGTGCAGATACACCTTACAGGGAGAGTTGTACCACTCGCGGTTCCGACGCGTGGGATTTCCCCCAGTTTTGAACCCGGTGGGGCAATTGACGGTCCGAATCTCGTTGAAACGACGGATGCAGCACAACGACTAATAAAAAATAATGGTGGCTATGACGATATCGCACGACGAGCGGCAGTAAATGGTGATGTGACTGCAACCCGGACTGTCAGGGGTCAACGACCGGAATCACTTTCAACATGGATATATGAGGATGTGAGTTCTCTCCGTGAGCAGGTTCGAACCATCTCGGTGACGGTCAGCGGTGATGATATCGCAACAGGACAAGCAAACGCTGCAGAACAGCTTACAGACATACTCCACCGTCGGCGATATTCTCTGATTGACCCACCACGGCGATATGATGGCGTTGCCGACCGTGTTCGAGTCGCAATGAGAGGGGCGTATATTGACGCTGTCATTGCCCAACTCGAAGAGCAATCAGAGCAGACAACGCAACAAAACAATGGAATAACGGAGAGACTTGATCTGCCAGGGATATCTGCATCTCATATAAACAAACTTGCAGGGTTGACTCCGATGACCACGCCACCCCGTCGAACACTTGGCACTGCCAATGGTGTTTCTGCTCCGCTGACTATCATCCCTGACGGTGATCCCGCATACCTTGGAGTGAGCCCTGTTAATGCAACACTTGTCGATGGTGTTAGTGATGAGACGTCATACATCCCGCTTGCAGCACGCAATCAGAATGTGTTTGCCATTCCATATGCTGATACAGCCGATACAATTGTATCCCAGGTCTTCGGCTCTGGAGGGCGTGTTTCACTCCAAACAGCTGGACAAGCGCTGATTGCAGCGGATACTCGTCTTGCCGTTGCCCCGGATACAACCTTACGCACCCGGCGCAATACACTCGCAGCAGCAATTAATGACTCAATGGAAGATGTTGAACAACAAGCTGACCATACACTCAAATCGGAAACAGATCTCTCGAATGCAGCGCGGACAGCAGCGATTGATGATTCGATTGCAATGTGGGATGGTGGTTCGGTCGCATTAGCCGCTGCGAATGGGTCGCTTGCCAAAGCTATCTCAACGAAAGCACTCAGCCGGGGAAGCGAAGCATATACATATGGACATGAGCATGAGTATGATCGGGTTGAGACCGCATTACGAGTTGACCTTCGAAAAGTAGCAACCAGTAAGTCAGTTCAAGTCCCTAAGCCAGCAGTCGATGACACAATGTCATCACTCAAACAGGGTGCTCAATCAGTCGCCTCTGGGGCGGCGGCGAATGCAACCGAACGTGCTGTAACACGGGCAACAAAAGGAACAGTGACAACAATTCCTGCCGGACTTCCGATACTCCCGACATTCAATCCATGGGTTGCAACGGTCAACCTCTGGATAGTCGATATTCGCGGCGCATATGGGCGGTTTGCCGTTGGCACTGCATCCGGGTCAATGCAGTATGTTCGTGATGGGTCAGCAGTGTCGCTCGATATAGACGGCGATGGAACCACAGAAACACTCGGGCGGAATGAACGGATTGATTTTACCGTTCGAACCGCCACGGTTGTGGTCGTCCCATCTGGTCCATTCGGTGTTGGAGATGTTGATGGAAATATGGATGAGCGTTCTGTTGGGTGGACAGGGGCAGGCGCTGACGCACAATGCACAACCCCGACCGGATACTGCCCACCTGAGTGAGTTATTACCCGTGATAATATAGTATATAGGAATCTTTGAGTTAATCTGAATTTATATCTTGACATTATCTTATGTGATATTTCTATCGGACTCCATTATATCGACCATATGGTAGGAGGTCGCATCGATATGTCAACAACTGTTTTATCGCCGCGGTATTGACAGGCGATATGCTCTATGATGCAGCAGATAATCCTGGTTCACTGACACCTGATGCACTTTGTGCAGCGTATGAACAGCAACTTCATGATGTCATCACCGATGTTGGGGTTGATACTGTCACCGAAGAGACAGACGTTGATGCAAAGACAATTGAGACGCTTTCGAATATCGATCCCGATACAGACACGCCAGTAATCCCAGATCTCCGGACTGAAGATGCAGCAGCAATCCTTGCGGTTCATCAGACTCGTCCTGATGCGGAGTCAGTCATTTTTGAGCTTCGTGATCATCTACTGATGTCAATGACCACAACCGTTGTTGATGTTGATATTATTGCGTCAAATGTTGATCTTGATCTCTCTGGTCAAGAAGTGCAACAGGCACTCGAGGGTCGAGCGGCAATGACGCTTGCACAACTTGCAGCGATTCAGCAGTTCCTTGCTGAACGTAATGATCAGTAATGGCTCATGCCGTTATTATTGGTTGCGGATACGTCGGTATTGAACTTGGCACACAACTTCAGGCAGCCGGGCACACGGTGACTGGTGTTCGACGCTCAGAAAGTGGGCTGAATTCGATTGAGGCAGCAGGATTTCATGCCCAGCAGGCTGATGTAACCCATCCGGAGACGCTTTCGACACTCCCAGATGCTAAATGGATCATATTCGCCGCCAGTTCCGGTGGTCGAGGTGCTGAGTCAGCCCGACGAATCTACGTTGATGGGCTTCGAAATGCAATTGCTACATACGCTGAACGCGAGTCGACAGATCGACTCATATACACATCCTCAACCGGTGTATATGGTGATCATAATGGTGAATTTGTTGATGAATCAACATCGCTTGATCCAACAACTGAGAAAACACAAGTTCTCAAAACAGCAGAATCAATCGCACTCGAGGAAACAGGGGATGTCGGAATCGATGGAACTGTCGCTCGATTTGCTGGATTATACGGTCCAAATCGATATCGATTGACGCGATATCTTTCAGGACCGGTAACTGAGGGATATCTCAATATGATCCATCGCGATGATGCAGCCGGTGTCATTAATCACGTACTTACTGCAGACGTCGCTCGTGAGGAATGTGTCCTTGCCGTCGATGATGAGCCGGCTCATAAATGGACATTCGCTGATTGGATTGCAACGGCATGTGGTCGCCCTGACCCACCCAAACAGACTGTTTCGGAGCGACTTGCGAAATCAAACCTCTCTGAGACAGCACAACGGCGCGTCCGAACGAGTAAGCGATGTTCAAACGATTATCTGCATGAACTTGATTATACGTTTTCATATCCGACGTATCGTGAGGGATACGCTGAACCAACTGCGGCTGTCGCCGATGGAGCAGACCCGGACACGCTCTGATAGTGATTAGTTTGAATAGTTTCACTGACGGTGTCGAATGACGCGGATTCAGCGGCTCCCATCACCGACACCGATAATCACGGCGGTAAAGACTTGCACTAATCACTATGATTCATATCAGAAACAGAGCTACTCGATATCAGATACGCTCAAAGTCACTATCTGTATTTGACATCCACAGATGATGGAGTATATCTATATTTCAGCACCGATGGGCGTTTATCTGCGTGATTGATAAATAATGTATGGCGACGAAGCGGGGTACGTGGAATTATCGAAAACAATTTGGGGAGGAGTTTGGTCGGACATATTTCCGCCGATTTGATCCAGGCGTTACCTCCAGTATTGGGATTGGAACATACCTTGGAGCAGCAACAGATGATGCAGATAACCGCTACTACCGTGCATTAGTCGATGCAATTGAGTCGGGTGTCAATCATCTTGATACTGCAATCAATTATCGATGCCAACGAAGCGAACGGGTTGTCGGAGATGCAATCGCTGATGCAACCGTTGACCGCGATGCGATTGTCCTTGCAACAAAAGGCGGATTTATTCCTTTTGATGGGGAGAAACCAGCAGATCCGGGTGAATACATTACTGAGGAATTTATTCAGAATGGAACCCTGGACGCTGCTTCACTGGCTCGTGGATGTCATGCTCTCACTCCGGCATTTATTGATTCGATGGTTGATCAGTCTCTAAGAAATCTTGGTGTTGACGACATTGATTGCTATTATGTCCATAATCCTGAGACACAACTCACTGTTCGTTCTCAGACAGCTGTCTATGAACAATTAACTGCAGCTTTTGAGCAACTTGAGCGCCGTTGCGCGACTGGGGATATTGGGGGATATGGCGTCGCAAGTTGGAACGCATTCCGTGTCTCTCCGGATCACGACTCATATTTGTCACTTCCACGCGTTGTTGCATGTGCCGAAGCGGCTGCTGATACCGTTGGAGTCGATGAATGTGGATTCATGGCGATACAGCTTCCATTCAGTATTCAAATGTCAGATGCATTTACTACAATGGCACACCCTGACCCAGCACATAGAGACGATACGGCTGTGCAGGGAGATACTACCGGTATTGCTCAAAATCAGAGTATATTCGATAACAATACAAACACAGATACTGAGACGACTACAGAGGTTAGCGCGCTTCAATATGCACAAGAGCGTGGAATCAACGTCATTGCAAGTGCAACGCTTGCGCAAGGTGACCTCACAAATAGAGATGCAATCCCGCCAGCTGTTGATACTGAATTATCAGGGGAAACGCCGGCACAACGAGCAATTAATTTTACTCGCAGTGCCCCAGGAGTCACCACTGCACTTGTTGGCACTGGATCCCCAGAGCATGTCTCTGAGAACGTTGCCGCTGGAACATTTGACCCACTCGGTGCTCAAGCGTTTGATGCGATATTTGAGTAATAGCTACATCCACACACGATGCCCCTGCCTTGTCATTGATTATCCATATCTGAGAGTCTCTGCCGACCGAAAGCCAAGTGATCATCTAACACGACGCAGACAGTTGCCATCGACGTAGGTGCAAACAACACGTTGGCTGTCGTCACTGAACATGGTGAGACGGCGGTGTATCACGCTCGTCCAGAGTTTGAGCGGTTCCTGAGCTATTCTGAGCGAATCGCTACACTCCAATCGGAGCTCCCAGATGACAAGTACACGAGCTGCCGTATCCAATGCCTGTACGAAGAGCGGTCACGAATACGAGATCACAGCCGCAATGCGGCAGTAAAACACGCCACAGAGTGGCTGCTCGAACGGAACATTGACACCGTGTACGTTGGTGAGCTTATCAATGTGTTAGACACGCATTGGAGTGCTGACGTGAACGAAAAGAACTACGCCTTCTGGTCGCATCGGCAACTACTGGAGCGGATAGAACTGACACTCGGTGATGTTGGGATTGCTGTTGAAGAAGTGAGCGAAGCTGATTCGAGTAGTGAGTGTCCGAAGTGCGGGAGTAACGATGTGACTCGGACTGGCGATTCGTTTAGCTGTCATGAGTGTGAATCAAAGGGTCACAGTGACGTGGCAGGGGCGTGGAACATCATGCAGTCTGAAGTTGGGTCGATGGCTCGGCCTGCTGCCCTGTGTGTTGAACGCAACAGGGACGCACCCTCTAATGGGGCGTACTGGAAGTGGAATGAGCACGACTGGATACCCGCCGAATTTGGGGAACAGTCGCGTTCATTTGACCAACCCAGCGTCAGCGAACCCGCAAGTTCACAGCCGGGGTAATCGACTGGTTGGATTACCCACGGAGGAATCCCACGAGTTCAGTCGTGTGGAGGAAGTCAATATCATCGTCACTGCCACCGTCTTATTTTCAATATCAAGACAGGTCTGGCGTCGATAATCCAGATGCTTTTGACCTATCCCAAATAGAGATAATTAAATGGAGTATGTGCAATCATCAATCGCGACTTTGCACGAACTTGATGATCCTCGGCCATCAGCACCAATCGAACGTGCATCTGTAGTTGTTCCAATGACCGAGCGGGAATACGCTGGACTTGCGGCTGACCGTGTGCTCACTACACTCGAAGATCTCAATCCAGCCAGGGTCATTGTCCCACTTCGGGCACCACCAACTCGGGTTACTTCATTTCGACAGTGGCTTGCAACATACGACCTGACACTTGAGGTGCTTTGGTGTGATGGTCCTCGTGTTTCTAAGCTCTTAGAAGGGGCTGGACTTGAGGGACGAAGTGGCAAGGGTCGTGATGTGTGGCTTGCACTTGGTCGTGCAGCTGAAGAAGAATTTGTCGTCGTACACGATGCGGATACAGTGAGTTATGATAGCTCATTTCTCACGCGATTGCTCTTTCCGCTTGCGCACGGATTCAAATTCACAAAGGGATACTATGCACGTGTTGAGGATCGGCAGTTGTACGGGCGATTATTTAGATTATTTTACGTCCCACTTATTCGTGCACTTCGCACGGCACATCCAACATCATATCTCCGCTATTTGGATTCATTTCGATATGCACTCGCAGGAGAGTTCGCCGCAACTGCCGAGATGGTTACACAGATTCGGGCTCCTCGTTCGTGGGGACTTGAGGTCGGAACGCTTGCTGATGCGTTTGATGCTGCTGGATTTGCACATACAGCGCAGGTTGATCTTGGTCGGTATGAGCATGATCATAGGGCTGTCTCTGGACCCACTGGACTCTCAGAGATGAGTCGCTCAGTTGGTGAAACACTCTTTCGAACAATCGCACAACATGATATTTCGATTGACTTCGAAACACTTCCACACCGATATCGAAACACAGCAAAGCAACTTCTTGATCAGTATGCAATTGATGCTACATTCAATGGATTCGAATATCCTCGCTCTCGTGAGCGCGAGCAGATTGAGACATACACAAAGAGTATCCAACCGCCCGGAAGCCCAGATTATCTTCCAGCGTGGAGTGATGTTGATATAACACCATCTGCTGTTGTTGATGCCGCAGTTGCAGATGCTGATGCAGTCAACACTGAATTGACTGAAGATGATACTGATTCATCAATTGAATAAGTAGCTCATTATATCGAAGAGTATACGCAAAATCATACTTGATATTTTATTGAATCAACTATCCTTGTTAATATGTGATGAGCGCAAGCAGGTCAAGATACCTCAGTGTGATTGTATATATATGCATATGTATATGCATCTATGCTATCGATAGTAAGATATGAGATACAGTCCAAAACAGAGATAGACTAATACACCCACACTGTGAGCACTCAAGCAATGACTGAGGAGTTTATCTCACTCGATGAATTGGCTGGTATTGTTGATCTCTTCGGGACATTGACTCACGACGCAGTCGATACTGCAATTGTTGAAATGGCATTTCGACAGGGTATCGAGGTTGAGTCTGACACACGACAGGAGATGATCACAACCGCGATCAATCAATATCGACTTATTATCTATCCATCCACCGAGGATGAGATGCGTTCAATACAACATCCGAATGAACAGTCGAGTGATATCAATTCTAATATCGATGAAACAAAATTAAATCGGATTGCGCCTGGTCCAACCGCATTTCCGACACTTCCGGCGCATGCTGAGGATCTCCCGCGAATTCTTGAGACAGATGGTCAGGCAATCGACCACGAAGCAGCCACTTATGCTGTCATAAATCGACTCCGTGATGATACCGAACAAGCAATCACAAATAATGATATTGAATTAATGAGATATCTCCGTGATGTCACATACGATATTGAAACATGGGCTGGAGTAGCAACAGCAAATGATGACCTGATCAGCGATGTGCGGTGCCGGCTTAATTCTGCATTAGCCGAGGATTAAACAAAATAACTAATTTCTGGCACTAGATTCGTTTGCTCTCTTTATGAGTCTGAGATTGATGAGATGGACTGTATTAACATGCCCCCGAATCATGTGTATAGCTCCGATCAACTGCGAGGATGCTTTTAGAATACCTACGGTTTGATTTTTAGTATCCATGCCATATTATATGCAACCATCACGGCTATACGGGTTGCATAACTAATATGTGATGTTGTACATGAACCTCTCGGCAGTGAATACTCACGCCCCAACACCAGTCATAGATGCTGGTCGACGCGCAGCTGTCATTGCACCAATTGTGCGAATTGGCGCTGAGCGACATGTGTTATTCACGAAACGTGCAGATCATCTTGGTGAGCATCCTGGTCAGATGAGCTTCCCTGGGGGATCGCATGAACCAAGTGACACGGACCTTCGAGAGACTGCGCTTCGTGAGGCAAATGAAGAGATTGGACTTGACTCAACAGAGGCACAATTCCATGGGCGACTTGATGATATCCTTACAGTTACGGACTACGCTGTTCGACCGTTTGTCGTCCGTATTCCTTATCGTGAGTATCACCCTGATGAGCGTGAGGTGGCTGAGATTGTTCCACTTCCAGTCTCAGCGCTCACTGATCTGAGCAATTATGAACTGACTCGGCGCGAACACCCAGTCCATGGTGCGATTCGACTTCATTTTTTCTACGTTAATGGGTATACTGTGTGGGGTGCAACCGGTCGAATGCTCGTTCAGTTACTTGAATTAACAACTGACTGGAGTGCACCGGAAGAAGTTGATCGTGTGATTGATCCTGATTCTGATCTCCCGATATAGTAGATTGTTTCAAATACAATCATTAATTGGTTAATTAACATGGGTCTTCGAGATGATATAACGCTCTCAGTCGGCTCTCTCAGGTATTCACTTCATTTGACATCCTCCATCCGCCTGAAGACGGAGGAATCCCACGGCACCGAACCGCTGGATTGGGATATTAGGGTTTGCAGTCTACCACTTGTTCCCGCGGTGAGAATCCGTGGGACAAGTCATGAAGATAGACTGCTGGCTGTGCCAACCAGCCGGTACTCCTATCTCCACCCAAATCAGGTGCAGACTCGGAGTTACTTTGGTTCAACTCGAAACGGATGTTCTCCGCCCCATTCACATCAGCGTTGAACGCTGCATCGCACGACTCACAGACGTACAGCCCGCGTTCAACACGTTGATTCTCGTCTGTCCGACCGCAGACACAACACGCTTTGCTCGTATCATGCTCATCCACTTCCACGATCTTGATTCCCTCACCCTTCGCCTTGTATTCGAGGATACTGGTGAATCGGTCGAACGCCCATCCATGTAAGTCAAGATTGCCATGTTTGCCCCAGTTTTTCGAGCTACCGTCTTCATCCTCTCGAACACCCTCCAAATCACCGATGTTGATGCGACCAACACCGTTCTCAACGCAGCGTTCAACGATATGTTTCGCAAGGCTGTGGAAAAAGTGAGTGCGTCGTTCTGACCACTTCTTCTGTAAGTTGGTAGCTCGGTTACCACCCGCGTCGTCGCACGTAGCAATCTCTTTCGGAAAGTAGTAGCCGTCTTGTTTCAGGCGGTTCCCGGGGTACAGGTCAGCGTCTTCGGTGCTGTAGGCGACAGCGGCAAAGTTGCTGATACCAAGGTCGATACCCGCCGTCTCGGTGCCGGGAGCGTCGGGTGTCTCAATCTCGTTTTTGCAGACGAGATGGAGTTCCCATCGCTCTTTGTGCTGATCGTAGACGGATCTGACCTGCTGTATGTTCTCGACCGTGATGCCGGGGCGGGTTTCGTATTCGACAAGGATGTACTCCCACGCTTTCGGATGCTCTTTGTGATTCGCGCCCTTAGAGAGGCGGACACGGTTGTTTTCGGGGTCGTGTTTGAATCCGTTTTGCTTCCACGTCACCGTACTGCGTGGGTGTTCTTCGTGGACACGACGACCCTCGTCGTCGTAGTAGTTTTGTTTGCGGTAGCCCGGTGGGTTGTCCCTGTCGTCTTCGGAGCCGTACCACGAGTTGAAGCCTTCAGCGAGTTCCTCCAGAACCCGCTGACTGGACTGTGAGTGCAGTCCCTTGTAGGTTGGATGAGTCTTCAACCCGGCTTTTAACTCCTCATGATCAGGAATATCGCCCGTCTCTTCCCAGACTTCGCGGGAGTGGTAGTTAGCGACGTTCCAGAGTTTACTGGCACTCCACCCGTGACGGTCAAGTGACTCTGCAACCTGACTGTGGTTGCGGATGTTCGCTTGATGGGTGCGGTGGACTTCCAGCATTCGTATGTCTTTACCCCGATGATTCAACTGCCGGCACGGTTTGAGCCCGTGGAATCATCTCATTATCTTGGGAGACCCGCTTGAATTCGCCATAGGGATTGCGTCCCTGCTGGCGCCATGTCGCCAGCAGGGACAGCAACGTTTCGTGAACGAACATCCCGCGGTCATTGCGGAGAGTTCCGATGATTTTCCGGAGAACTACGGGCTCACGGAGGGCGTTTTCAGCCGAATTATTCGTTGGAGAGACCGCTGGCTCACCAATGAAGGTGAGCCAGTGGTCGAGACCCCTTTCGATCTTCCCGAGTAGTGTTGCCACTGGTCCGTCAGGGACTGACCGTTCTATCAGCGATTCAAGCTCTCTCCGCGCCACAAGTTGGAGTTCTGCTCGCTCACGGACTGTCAAGTCGCTCTCCAGCCGGGTCTGGAGAGCGACGTACAGCTGCTTGAGGGCACGGTAGATTGGTTCGCCTTCCACCTGTTTGTCGGCGGCATCTTCAGCCTCCCGTAAAATATGCGCCCAACACCGCTGGAGGTTGCTGCTGAAAGCCGGATACGCCGTCCACCCATCACAGACGACCGTTCCTGCGAAGTCCTCGCCGAGGACTTCCGCGGGAACATCACTTCCTCGACTCTCTCTGACTGCGTACAGCGTGTGTTCCTCGGTAGTGAACGTCCAGATCCATGCCTGTTCGCCGTCGCGTTTGATTCCAGTCTCGTCAACGTGGACAACGCCGGCTTGCTGGATCTGACGGCGAATCTGTTCGTATTCACAGCGACCGGCGCGCGCAGCGCGCTCGGTCGAGTGCCATGCGGACGCGCCTGACAGTTCCAGTCCGTGGAGTTGTTCGAAGCGATCGCCGATCTTCCGGTAGGGAAGGCGGTGATCGTACCGAGAGAGCGCCGCCTGTGCAATGACATTCACCCCGAACTGCCCCTCATCGGGGCAGTCGGGATGTGAGGCGACAGTTTCGGCACCACAAGAGTGACACTCGTAGTGGTGGCGGTTGTACTGTGTGACCTCTGGCGGCTGTGGATCCGGGAGTTCCTCGACGAGTCGGGGGCTGACGCCCGCCGACTCGTCGAACGCTTCACCACAGTCTGGACAGCAGTCACAGGTAACCTCGATTTCTCGATCAGGGTCAGGAGCGTCGCGCCATTCCGGATCATGTCCGGACTTTCGACCAGGGGTGCCACCGTCAGTACGTGGTTGTTCGTCGTCCTCGTCCGGTGTGGACGAGGACGACTCCTCCTGGTCCGATTGGTCTTTGCTCGGTGGTGTATGTGGTCCCTCGTACCACCGAAGCTTGGCTCTGAGACGCTTGTTCTCTTTCCGGAGTTGCTGATTTGCTTGCTTGAGCTCTTTATTCTCCTGCTCAAGTTCATCAATGCGATTTTCGAGATGAGTGATCCGCTCAAGCAGTTGCTCCACCTTCTTATCAGTGACCATCACAATACACCTCAACCAGTGCAGACGACACAGGACGGTCTCCGGCAGGGAGACCGTCCCTCAGAAAACACCTTGTCGTCTGCATTGCTCTATCGCAGAGTCAAGAGCAATTTACTAGAGAGTGGCGAAATCGTTCTGGGAGTAAACACATACCAGCATTCTAAACGTCTGTATAATCGTTTATAATTGTTTTATTATAAAATTTGTGGTCAGACCGTGGAATATCCGGCCATGTTAGTGTGGTGTAGATATGACTCGCCCATGTCGGTTTCATCACCCGCCTGTTCGTCGCTCGGTTACGACCGTCCCGGTCGTAACGCTCGTTCCTCACGGGAAGGCGGGTGTATTCACCTTGCATTTCTATAATCGGTGAGATGAAATAATAGAGCAAATACAAAACGAAATCAAATACAGTTAGTTCACTGCCGCAGGACTGATTTTAGCTATCAGTATCGGGATCATGATTAGCATCATCAGTATTGTTTGCAGTACTCGCGTCTGAGTCACCTGAATCAATCATCTCGTCATGCTCATTATTTTCATCAGCCTCACTCACTGCAACCGTTTGATGACGCCCATCTTTCGGAAGTCGAATCTGAAGAGTCCCATTCCGTCCAAGAGTTGCATTCGCGCGTTCAGGGTCGACAGCGGCGTCATCAGGAAGTGATACAGATCCATCAAGTGAAAGTCCACGACCAGGAAATCGCATCTCAAAATCCTCATAGAAATCACGGAATCGGTCAAGTCGAACCTCAACCTTCCCGTCAAGAAATTGCACTTGGACATCAGTCTGTTCAATACCAGGCGCATCAAAAATGATCAAATACGCTTCATCACTTTCGAGTAGATCATATGGGAGTGGTGTTCGTTCTTGCACCTCTGAGACTCCACGTCCGACTCGATCAAGAACTGTCTGTGCCGCTGATTCACCGAGTTCTGTAAGCCTACTCATAGCTCAATTGCTTCGAGTGTCTCAGTTTCACCACAGTACGGACAGGTAAAGTCGGTTACGCCAACATCATCTGGCATATCATACGTATAGTGGAGTTCAAACATATCTAGCGTACAACTCCCATCAGTGCATTTGACTTCAAGCGTTGCTGGCATGAATGATAATTCACCAGCCATCATCATAAACATCGCGGGCGTGTCGCGCTGGTATGTACTTTATCTCTATCTCTATCTCTATCTCTATCTCTGCTATCTCTATCTCTATCTCTATCTCTATCTCTATCTCTGCTATCTCTTGATCTGTGATGGACTGCCGCTTCGCAACTGAATAGTCCGGGCAAAGTGCTATTACATACTCCTAAGAAGGTGTATATGCTTCCTACCGAATCATAAAGCACCTAACCGTATCAGATACAGTTATATGAGCGTGATATACCCGTGAGAGATGCGACTCTTGGAACTATTTTTGTACTCATTGCTGCTGCGGGATTTGGGACCATCGGAATCTTTGGTGAACTCGCAGCGATTGTCGATCTTGAGCTGGCAGCACTCTTACCGATTCGATTTGCGTTTGCAACTATCATAATTACACTTCTTGCTGTTATTCGCGACTGGTCGCTTCCACCAACCCGTCGTGAATGGGTCATCACATTGGGGCTTGGGGGAATATATACCGCAATGACATTGTTATTTTTCTTTTCGCTTCGTTCACTTACTGCTGGGCTCGCAACGATTGTACTGTATACCTATCCGATATTCCTCGTTGCATTTTCAGTAGTATTGCAAACGGAAACAATGACACCGCAGAAATTAGTTGCTCTCACAACCACAACGCTGGGTGTGATAATCGTCATCGGTATCGACAGTCCCAATATTGACTCATTTGGAATACTCTTATCCCTTGGTGCGGCTCTCTGCTATGCGATTTATACAATGGGAAGTCGAAGTGTTGTCACCCAGGCTACCCCACAGGGATTGACAATTGGTGTCCTCATCGGAACAACGGTCACGATGATCGGATATGGTGTGATTGATGGCGGATTGTCGCTCCCACGTGAACAGACCCACTGGGGAATTATTCTTGGTATTGTTATTTTTTCAACGGTGCTACCCCATATCTTGTTCTATCAGGGTGTGTCTCGGCTTGAGGCGAGTCGCGTCGGGATTATAAGCACGATTGAACCGGTTGTGACTGTCATTCTTGGTGTTATACTCCTGAATGAAGCCCTTACAATCCCGGTTATTATTGGGGGTGGATTTGTGTTAATCGGGGTTGTATTTGCACAACGTCCGTCGGGCAGATCTAGCCCTCAAAGTGATCTTTCTGAATAACACTGAGAGCAATTGCAATCGGTGAAAAGGCGAATATAAGTGGATTTGACGCCAAATACCCCTGAATCATCAAAAACTTAATTTAGCGTATAAGTACCAGAACCGACTTACTGGATACCCCGAGTGATTCGACTTCAATAAACGCTACCCAGAAGCAGTTGAGAAAGTTATAATACACCTCAAGAGAACCTCACAAGTCATAAACAGAAGAATAAACCGAACAGAATCAGTTGTTTAGCTGAAATTTACTCCAGGTATAATAAAATAATATAAAATAATATATTTGAATCTCAGCCTGAATAGATATGTATGAGTGCCTGAGATACAGGTAGGGAATTTCATGAAATCATGTATACAATCTCTCTATGAAATGCGAAATGGATAATTTTAGATCTCTGTTTGGGTCTAGGTTGGCTCACTATATCGAAGCGTGTATGATATTTACAGGCTAGTACTATATTATGCTTGCACACACCATCTATGGTGTTGATTTCTCCGGAGCTGCCCGCGCTGGTGATAATATATATCTCACACGTGGGCGTGTTCCAACTACATCCAGTGATGAAACGCTTCATATTGAGACATGTACCCCTGCACCGACGCTGTTAGACACCACTGCTGATCGTGATGCTGTCTTGTCCGGTCTTCGTGAGTTCATTGCTACTCGCCCAACATCAGACACGGATTCAGTTGCATTCGGGTGTGACTTCGCATTTAGCATTCCAATGGTTCATATTGCCGCTGTTGATGACGTTACCGATTGGCAGTCGTTTCTCCAATGGTTTCCAGGCGATATGACGGATCCATCGACATTCGCATCATGGGCAGGCGATATTGCTGCTGCCACCGAGACAAAACGGACGTATATCCAACGACTAACCGACACCCGTGTTGGTGCGCTTTCACCATATCACTTCTTTATCCAATCACAAACGTTCTATGGAATCCGAGATGTGCTCGCACCACTCGTCAAAACCAATAGTATCCGTGTCCGACCAATGCAATCTCCAACGTCGGATATTCCCTGGATTGTCGAAGCGTATCCCGCAGCGACGCTTGACCGATTTGGGCTTCCAGATGATGGGTATAAATCGACAAGCGATGATGCATATAATCGCCGTCAGATGATTATCGAGGAGATTGATGCTCGCGATGATGTTACCCTTACCCCAGAGGCAAAGGCAACTGCACTCACGGACCCTGATGGTGATGCACTTGATGCTGTTATTGCGGCTGTTGCGACATTTCATGTGGCTCGAGATGGTATCACGATTCCATCATCTGCGGATGACCGATGGCAGTGTGAAGGCTGGATCGTGTCCTGATTCTCAATATAATGTGATCTATGAGATTCCCAGTCGTTGATTCATTGATTATCATACAATTATACACAACACATGAGAATAATATCATACTTTTCGCATATTAAACGCGTGAATGTAATTCAATCACATTATAACTGATATTCGTGAAGAGAGATACCGCTTTGAGTTCAGTACCGTGAACGACTATTCCTACATAGAGTTACGCATGATGTGATTAAATATTATGAGTGTTTGCATAATGAACTTATATATCAATAGGGTAACTAATCATATCATATACATGCTTGATTCTCAATTGTGACATATCAATTCGAGACTCAAAATCAAAGTTGGGTATATTAATCAGAACATACACACCACGTCATACCATATCACCGTATACGACCACACTACACTACACCATTCATGACACACATTCATCCATCTAATCTTTCGGTGACGCTCGTCGATGGGTACGTTGATGAGCCCGCACACTTCGGTGTGCCACCATATATTTCAACGTATCCACGGTTTACTGCCGGTGCGCTCGTTGATGCTGGCGTTCCTCACGATCAAATAACATATCATACAATCGATGCACTTCGAGATGACCGAGGGCGGTGGCGAGATGTTGCGGATGCAGACTTACTGATATATCTTGGTGGAATGACGGTTCCAGGTAAGTACGTCGGCGGGACTCCTGCTGAGCCTGATGAAGTTCGTGAAATAGCTTGGACGGCTGATGGCGTTTCAATGATGGGTGGACCCGTTCGATTTGGCGTTGGTGATGAGAACGCCGGTGCTCAAGAGATGGAGCGTCAGAATCTTGATTATGACTATCTTGCGATGGCTGATGTTGAAGCAGCTGCATACGATCTTGTTGAAAGTGGACTTGAAGGCTTCAATGATCGGTATCGAAGTACTGACGAACTTGATCGGTGGGCATCAAAAGGGGCGTTTATTGTTGTACAACATCCAAACTATCCCGAATATCTTATTTGTGAGATTGAGACCTCTCGTGGCTGTGCCTATCGCTGTTCATTCTGTACTGAACCAATGTACGGCGACCCGTCGTTTCGGACCGCTGATTCGGTCATTCGAGAGGTTGAGTCCCTCGCTGATCGTGGAGTCGCTCACTTCCGAATAGGTCGACAAGCCGATATCCTTGCTTTTGGGGGTGATGGTGAAGCACCCAATCCTGATTCTCTTCGACGATTATACAGCGGGATTCGTGATGTCGCACCTGATCTTCAAACATTACATCTTGATAATATGAATCCAATTACTATCGTTAATTGGCCTGACGCCTCTCGGGAATGTCTTGATATTATCTCTACATATAATACACCAGGAGACACCGCTGCGTTTGGACTTGAGTCGGCTGACCCTGTGGTTCAAGATCAAAATCAACTGAACGTCACCGCCGATGAATGCTTTGAGGCTGTCCGTATCGTGAATGAGGTCGCTGGGTGGCGTCCAGGTGAGGATCCCGCTGATGCCCCAAGCTACGGTATTGAAGCGCCGGATAGACTTCCGAAATTACTTCCGGGCATTAACCTCCTGCATGGACTTACAGGCGAGCGTACAGAAACATTCACACACAACAAGCGCTTTCTTCACCGTGTTTTTGACGCTGGGCTTCTCCTCCGTCGGATCAATATACGACAGGTAATGGCGTTTGAGGGGACTGAAATGGCAGAGACAGGTGCAGATGTCGCTATTGAGCATAAAAAGCAATTCAAGCAATACAAACAGGAGGTTCGTGAGGAGATTGACCAGCCAATGCTTCGACGACTCGTTCCCGCTGGAACTGTCCTTCCAGATGTGTATCTAGAGTATCATCGTGATGGGCGGACGTTTGGTCGACAACTCGGGACGTATCCACTATTAGTTGGGATTCCTGGTGAGCGACCACTTGGAAAGACGATTGATGTCGCAGTTGTTGATCATGGATATCGCTCGATCACTGCTGTTCCATATCCGCTTGACCCGAATGCAGCCTCTATGGATGAGTTGACAGCAATTCCTGGGATTGGATCGCGAACTGCTGGTGATATTGTAATAAACCGACCATATGATGGTCTTGCTGACGTTCCTGTCTCAGACGTTGATTTATCGACATTCGCTCATGCAAGCGGTTATGATGAACCACGCGCAGATTGATATCTAAGACCGGTTAAGACTAGTTGAGACTGGCAATTAATTCATAAATTCTATTATCATAAAGCCACGAATGATACGACCCAATAATAAAGATACTGTTAATTACTCCTCATTAGGGTCAAGACTCCTCCATCGCCAGATCGCATCTGGCGAGCAGTCAGTTCCGCATGACAATGTCTTCAGACGCAGGCGAAGACGGAGATTGAGGCGGAGGCGGAGGAGGATGTCAAAAACGGCATATAGCGAATATTGCCAAGGATTGTTAATCTATGTTATATTTCTTCTTCGATTACTTCACCGACGGCAAAGTTAGATTTGACTTCACTAATCTCTATCTTGACGCGGTCTCCGACCTCTGCGTCGGGAACAATAATCACATAGCCTCGTTCGACACGAGCAATACCATCACCCTGTTTACCAATATCCTCAATCTCGACATAGCGGAGTTCTTCCGGTTCAACCGGTGGTTGAGGCTCTGATGATGGTTGCTCGCGCTCAATCGATTCATCCTCTGAAGTCGCTGACCGCGAGATAAGAGCAACGCGATACGTTTCGTCTGGGTCGAGAGATCCAGTTTCGATCTCACGCTTCGGTACTTCGACGATATATTGATCATCTTCCGCCCGAATATCAGCGTTGAACAGGCACAGGAGTTTATCTGAGATTTCCACAGTATAGACCTCCGATGGTATCTCACGGCGTATCGGTAAAGTAGTACCGTTAAACGGACGGGATTATCTTATTATCTCTGCAAATAAACCCACGATTTGATATTCATTAAATTGATATGATAACGTTGAGCCATGAATTCCCAGATCGTCTACATATAAGCATCTCAAAGAACGGATGAATAACTGCAGGTCAGAGCAGTTCTGTTCTATTCTGATTTTATCCAACTTAATTATCGATTGCTGTCCCATCAGGTCGCTTTGCACCTTCAGAGTCATGAACAACAATACCGTCGGTATTACCTGGTGGTTCGTATGTATCTCTAAGCGAGATTGCTTCCTCAAGTTCGCGAATTGCACGGGTTCGGAGTGTTGCTGCCAACTCCTCGGCTGCCTCACGAGTGATATCACGACCCAGTCCCTCGCATTCATGTGCACGCACCATACCAGCCGTATCAACAGCCTCACCCATTGGTTGGCTGGTCCCGCCAAGGGCAACGCTGAATGGATATGTTGCACAAATTAATGGGCGGTTATCATGTGCCTGACACGACCCAACCCCATCTGCTTCTTCATAAAATACACAATCACCGCATGCATCGGTCTGCAGTGCCCATTCGAACGTTGTTCCGGTTGAGTTCTCATCATCAAGCCCATACGGCATCGGACGGGCAACATCGCGCCATTCAGTCGGTGAATGTGCGTCAGTATCGGCTGTACCATCTCTCATGTTATCCGCTGTTGCCTGTAATTCTCGAACCTCATCAGGAAAAACGGTCGCTGTATGTGGTTCTGTTGATGTTGATGTCGATGCCGACTCCATGGCTACATCGGTATTGGCTTTGTTATCTTGATTACTGACAGTCCGTGTTTGATCATCTGATCCATTGTTATGGCTGACACGACCGTTTTCTGTCGGAGCAGTGACGGCGGGAGCCTCAGTCTTTGATGTATTGTTTATTTGAGTATGTGCTGGCTCCGTTTCATCCTCATGTGCATTTTCTGTTTTTTCATCATTATTTTCTCCACTGTGATGAGCTGTACAACAGGCACCACATCGTGTACACTCAAACCCAATTGATTCAATTGCATCGGCAAGTGACTTGACAGAAAGCGATTTTGCACGCGCCAGTTCTGCTTCAAGACTTTGAACTTCTTCTTGTTCACTATCACTCAGTTCATTCATTTCAGCGTCTTTCATATTTCTCTCACCATTTTTGTCTCTCGATTGAATGCAATACGCCCGTCAGCGTCTAGTTTTTCAAGATGCGCAACAACAGTCGCTCGTGCAAGATCACGCACGCTTGTTATATTCTTATCATATGCCTGGTCAAGAATAGTCTCAACGGATGTGGCATTACCGGTAATCGCGGTGAGTATATTCTTTTCTCTTTCCTGTCGATGCATAAGAAGTCGCATACAGGTTTCTCGTGGATTTGAGATAACCTCTCCATGTCCAGGATACAAACATGCTGGCTGTCGCGCATGCAAACGTCGAAGTGCAACAAAGTATGCACGCATTGCACCATCAGGTGATGTAATTGCGACACTGCCATTTGCGCGGGCAATATCACCACATAATATACCGATTTTAGTCTCGATTCCAATATGATCTGGGGCATGCCCTGGAAGATCAAGTATTTGAACGCTCTCATCAACGGGAAGTATGGTACCCTCTCGGAATGTTTGATCAGGATTGACACCTGTCGTCTCATAAAACCGTTGTACTCGACCATGCCGACACCACACCGTTGCATCGGTTGCATCGGCATATACGCTGACACCACCAACATGGTCTGGATGCGTATGTGTAACAAGAATATGACTTACAGTGAGCTTATCAACTACCATATCAATCTCAGGTGCCTGCGCCGGTGGATCAGCAAGGATTGCCTCTGGGCGTGATCCGGTGTCGCCCTGATGTTCTTCATTTGATGTGATAATGACGTATGCATTTGTCTTTCCTGTCGGAACCTGTGAATCGACACCGACTGGAATACGGCGAACACGTGTCATGACCTGACTGACATTATGTGTCTAATTCGGGTCGACAGTATCATCGTTATGATGTGGACTACGATTATCAATCCGTCTGACAGTATATGTCTAGAGAATCCAAACTTATATTAAGAAATAAAAATCGACTGGATACCGACCAATACAAATTAACTCTGTGTTGTAAGACGCTTGCTCTTGATATAATAAGGGCAACATAGAATAAAACAAGTATACGTCGAGATACAGGTAATTCACGACACTTTTTTTCATGAGAGTCATTCACTTGGTGCAAGCGCGCAGGAGCTGAAAGCGTCGCTGCACCCCTGAGGACAGAGGAACACGACACATCCTCTAACGGAGCAAGTTTTATAATATCAGTCGCAGGTGAATTCACACGTTGAATAAGGCGACTGTCACGGGGCTTGACCCTAAGGCAATTCACACATGATCATTAAGAAAGTACACCTGCTTTCGAGCATCTTTGAAGCTATATCGAGAGCCAATAAGTTCATTCTCCTCTAATCTGCTTAGTGCGTAGCGAACAGTTCGATCCGGTAATAGTGACTCCTCTGCAAGTTGCCCCTGCGAAAGCGGAGAATCAGTCTCAAGTACTTTAACAACAAGTTTGGCACTTGGTGGCAATTCTCGTAATCGACTACGGAACTCTGACTTCGACAGCTGAACTGCATTCTCCGGGTCGACAACACTGGTGCTCATATAACCGAAAATATTAGTATATGGTGTAAAGGTTATCTCGAAGTCTCTTAGTATAATACTAATACCTTATATGTCTTTGATAGGCGTAAGTCCACCAGTGAGAGTGTAACGGGTCATCTGACCCGTGGTCGTTTGGTTGATGACTCTCATAGTAAATGTGACACGCAGATACAAATACAATATCAAGGCGTATCCAATACGGTTTTACTATCTGAGTGAGCACATATGCGTAGTGTGAAAGGAAAAGAGTGGTATCAAGCTGATGACGTTGCGCAAGCATACGAGTCAAAGCGATTCTCACGTGGCGGTCAACTCATCGACCGTCGAGAGAAACGTGCTGTTCTTGACTCACTTAATCCCGTTACTGGCGCCGATATTCTTGAGATTGCTTGTGGGACGGGTCGGTTCACGGCGATGCTTGCAGAAAGAGGAGCGAATATTGTTGGAATTGATATTTCTGATGCAATGCTCGCACAGGGTCGCAGAAAGGCACGCAATAACGGCGTGAACGACACGCTTGAATTACTTCGTGGCGATGCTGCCCGACTACCTTTTCCTGACAATCATTTTGATGCAGTCTTTGCAATGCGATTTTTCCATCTTGCGGAGACACCAGGGACTTTTCTCACCGAAATGGCACGAGTCTCAAACGATATTGTCTTTTTTGATACGTTCAATCACCGCAGTACGCGTATTATCTATAATTGGCTTCTCCCAATGGGATCACACCTATACTCCCGGTCACAGGTAAAGAAACTTCTTTCAGACGCTGAGCTTGCGATGGTTGATGATACTCATGACTTTTTATTACCATATGGATTCTATCGCAAGATACCAAATGACCTTGCTCATGGGTTTCGCGACGTCGATAAATCGCTTGGAGAGAGTGAATTTGGTGATGCACTTGCATCAGTCTCATACTGGACTGCAACGGTGGACACTGATTCGGCGACGACAGATACAGCTGAGACCAATCTTGAAACATCACAGCATACACCCGACGGAACAGTCGCGGCAGATGATTAATATACTGAGTAATGCCTTCATTATCGCTTGATACCTCCAATGTTGACCTTTCGATTGTTATTCCAACATTAAATGGTCGTGAGCAACTTATCGATACTCTTGATGCCATTGCTGAACATGCTCCCGCAGCAGAGGTCATTGTTGTCAATGGTCCTTCCGCTGATGGCACGAGCGGAATGGTTCAAAATCGGACAGATGTTGACGTATTGATTGAGGTTTCAGAACGGACATTGAATGTTGCTCGGAATGCTGGTATTATTGAGGCAACAGGAGAGGCAATTGCGGTTTTGCAATATGATCTTACTATTGAGTCAACATGGGTTGATGCGATTATCTCAGGTCTCTCACGCGCAGCAGTCGTTACCGGACCCGTCCATCAGATGTTAGCTGCCGGAATGACAACGACTGCGTGTGAGCAGACCAATATCGGTTCCAAAACTGTGACATATTTCAATGGCGGAAATGTTGCATTTACTGCATCAACACTTGAGAATATCGATGGATTTGATGAGTATCTGAAGACTGGTGGGGCTCGCGATGCCGCTCACCGATTGGCTGCAGCAAGTGAACGCGTCGCATGGGAGCCGGAGATGTGTGTTCAGACCGAATATGAGACAGATGGTGGAATTAAACAGCGAGACACCGACTGGAAATACCGATCTTTGACTTATCGACTGGTGAAAAACTACGGTATCCGCCCTACTGTTGCCCGCCGAATACTCACCCATATCGGCGCTGATGCGGTTGATGCTGCCAGAGACGTTCTTGCGGATAACCGCGCTCTTTCAACTTATCTTAGTGTGGAGCGTGATGCTGCCACTGGCGCTATTGCTGGTGTTGTAACTGGGTTACAAGCACGGTTTGCTGACCGGTCAACAACTCGAAACCCTCACGGTTGCTCTGCACGCGCTGATCGCGCTGTTTCTCGACATGACTGGCGGTAGTATATCTGTGTGTATCACCAGTAACCAGCAATTGACATCCTCCTCCGCGCAAACGCCAAGGAATCCCAAGTGTGAGGAATTTCAGGTTTCACAGTCCCGCTGGACACCCAATCAGTCCGAATCTGAAGGTGTGTTCATGAGCTGGGCTGTCGCGGGTGGGACTGCTGGCGGTGCCAAGCCGCCGGGACTCCTATTCTCGGTCGCGTATGGCGTCCCAGTGTTGTTTTTGCCACAGGAACGCCACCACAATGTCACCAAACTCAGAGTTACTTGCTAACTTGCGTCCAGCAGTCACACCGCGTCGGTTCATTATACTTATATCAATCGACCGTTCGCCAGAATGATTCCGATTACTGCCTCATTGCTTCGGGCGGACAGGCCGGCATCGTAGGAAACTAGGAATCGCTCTGTTTCCCGCCCAATTCTTCGTTTTATGATAAACTATCTGTCAAATAAATCTTGTTGTGGAAGTTTGATATCACGTCTCTGTGGTTTGTGGCACTCAATGATGGCGCGTATCCGCGCCGTGAACGGGTGTGGTATTGCGCCTGTTCAGCATATAAGAACAAAAGATCTCCCTGATAGCACCAAGTTTATTACTCAGTTTGTACAGTGGCAGTATCGACTGATATACTAATTATGATCATGATTCTCATCTTCACTCTTAATCCAACTATCGAAACGACAATCCCACCGTGGTCTTGCGATCAATTGGTATGTCTATGATTCTCAAATCATTCTCTGTTCGTAAGTTACTTATAGAAGTGCTTGCATTTCTTAGTTGAGGTTTCATAACAATGTCGACACGAATGCAGCCGCTTGCGGTACTGACAGAGGAGAGTGAGCGTACTCGCGGTGAGGATGCACAAGACACGAATGTCCAGGCTGGAAAAGCTGTTGCGAGTTCTGTTCGGACAACGCTTGGTCCGCGTGGAATGGATAAAATGCTCGTTGACTCTGGTGGTGACGTTGTAATCACAAACGATGGAGCGACAATCCTTGGTGAGATGGATATTGAACATCCTGCAGCACAGATGATTGTCGAAGTGGCAGAATCACAGGAGGAATCTGTTGGCGACGGAACAACAACAGCAGCAGTCTTGACAGGTGAACTTCTGTCTGAGGCTGAGTCGCTATTTGACGATGGATTACATCCAACTGTCGTCGCTGAGGGATACAGCAGGGCTGCAGAGCTAGCACACGACGCTATTGATGCTCAGGCGGATAGTGTTGAAATCGATGATGAACTTCTTCAGTCTGTTGCAGAATCATCTATGACCGGCAAGGGAACCGGTGACGTGACCGCTGATCGCTTAGCTGGTCTTGTTGTTGATGCTGTACAACGAGTCCGTGCAGCCAATGATGAATTCGATGCCGACGATATCAAAACACATACTCAGACGGGCGCATCTTCCTCTGCGACAGATCTACTCGAAGGGGTTGTGATCGACACTGAGCGTGCTGCTGATGGAATGCCTACAGCAGTGAGTGATGCGTCTGTTGCAGTAATCGATGTTGAACTTGATCTTCGTGAAGGTGAGGTTGATGCAGAATACGCGATTTCGTCTGTCGATCAACTTGAGGCAGCCGTTGCTGCCGAAGATAATGAACTTCGTGAATATGCATCAACCCTCTCAGATGCCGGTGCTGATGTTGTCTTCTCAACAGACTCAATCAGTGACCGTGTTGCATCATACCTTGCTCGTGAGGATATTGTTGCATTTGAGGACATCGACGATGATGATGCTCGCACTGTTGCTCGTGCGACCGGGGCGTCTCGTCTTGGTCGGCTTGAAGAACTCGAAGCGAGTGATCTTGGCTCCGTCGATAGTGTTTCAACCGAGACATACGGTGAAGATGAACTAACTGTTATTGAGGGTGGTTCTGAAAGCACAGCAGCAACCCTATTAGTTCGTGGAAGTACGGACCACGTTCTTGATGAGCTTTCTCGTGCAATTGATGATGCAATAAACGCAACGACTGTTGCACTTGAGAGTGGTGTGGTCCCTGGTGCTGGTGGTACCGAGATCGCAATTTCCGATGCGATTCGCTCTGCAGCAGCCGGAATCGAGGGGCGACAACAACTCGCTGTTGAATCGTTTGCAGACGCAGTCGATGCTGTTCCTCGGACATTGGCACAAAACACAGGTATGGATCCAATCGATGCTGTTGTTGACCTTCGATCAACATTTGAAGATCAAGACTGTGCTGGTCTTGTGGCAACTGAACAGACCGGTGAGGTTGCGAATCCACTCACAGCAGGAATTGTCGATCCTGCAGGGGTTAAACATGAAGCAATTACCGCTGCGACAGAGGCAACAACAATGATTGTCCGAATTGACGACGTTATTTCCTCTGAGTGAAGTCATTGAGACATGAACTGCCGGTAGTCTGTCGCTACATATCTACAGGCAGAGCAGGACGAGTGCCTCGGGGCTTGACCATATGGGGTGAAGCCCGTCGGAACAGTTACTAAACCGCGTTCCTAGTATATCAGGACAGTCAGAAAACCCAAAAGACGGATTAAAGATCTTAATCTAACGCTGACTGAGACACGATATGGAAATGTGGTATTTCTCAAAACCCGCGTCTTCGACGTGGTGAGACGGACACTATCGGGTCGTGGTAGAGCGACCGACCCTCACGGACACCAACGAGGTGTTCGGGTGTTAATTCCAGCCGATCCCACACTCTCGGGGAAGGTCAAGGGGAATGAAATTCGCCTGCGTCCGTCCGCCCACTTTTCGGGCGACACGGACAAAACGGTGAAGCCTCGGGGCTTATCCCCGAGGTACTTCACCGGCCTGCATCTGCCGCATGTCAGTTGTGTATAATGTATCATCTATATTTGATATTCTCTCCGACCTGAAGAGCGAGGCTCTCTCCTCGATTCTCCGCAATTGCGGGATGCAAACAAGGACTTCAATGCATATTCGCGTCTAGTGTGTAGTGCTCCTGAGAACTTATTGAGGAGTTCAATTCAAAATATTGTCATAGAATAGCTGTTGATACCGTTGCATAGGACCGATGATTTAAAATGTTTCACGGAGCGCTAAAGGCCGTGGTATTGCGCCTGCTCAGCATATAAATCCGGAAGCAAACAGACGCTCTGAGCCGCGTATTTTACTTCACATCTAACAATATCGATGGTCAAAACCTTATTTGAACGGTATCTTTAACCTCAAGTTCAAATATCTCCGTCCCTCGCCCATGGTTGACATCGCACTCAACAAAACCATGACTCCCAACAGTGAGCAATGGGTCACCGGTATCAACATCAGCAAATGTCGATGTTACTTCTGCGGTTGTTGTCCCGACTGTAGCCATCTCACCAGCCCGGTCAGCAAGAAATGATCCTGGAATATTCGTTATTATGTTGCCAAAATCATCGATAACTAATACTTCACCCGTTGCGGTCGTATCGTCAGTGTCGATTGTTGCTGATGGGAACTTACATTGCACTGTTGCCGTGGCAGGAACAGATGTCACTGCATCAAGTGTTTCTACGGAAGCAATCCCACAGTCATGTATCGCGGCGGCAGCTGGCGCAAATACATCACGACCATGAAATGTTGCTGACTGAGGCTCTGTATATTCATACCGGAAGTACTCAATATTATTTTTCAGACCCATTGTTTCATCTTGCAACTGCTCACCGAGTTGACGGGCAACTGGTCGAAGAACACCATTATCTGGACCGATTAGAGCATGATCACCAACTCGAATCATAATCGCATCACGATCAGTTCCAACGCCAGGGTCAACAACAATAACATGAACTGCTGATGGAAAATACGGAATTATCTCTCGACACCAAAACGCCGCCGCTCGGACATCCTGTCGGGGGAGTTCATGTGTCACATCAATGAGCCGGGCATCAGTCGTCTGTAGTATCACACCCTTCATCGCAGCAGGGTACGGTGAGCCAAAATCAGATGAAAGGGTAATCATCGCTCAGTTGTGCCTGGATTCTGGTTTGGACTTGGATTTGAGTTCTCATCCATATCGTCACTCCGTGTCTCGATCTGATCATTGAGTGTATTCTCGACGGTCTCACTCATTTCGGTGTTGTCTTTGAGAGTGTCTGTTGCGCCAAGTCGACGCATTCGTTCAATACCATTTATTTCCTCAATTACATCAATAACCTGAGTTGGGACAAGTGACTGCCAGTCCTCATTGCGCACCATTCGGTCCCGAAGCGTACTTCCTTTCAGGATATCGCGATTAAACATCGGCGATTGTCGAACCTCAACGTCTGCTTCGCTGAATAATTGGATTACAAGAGGATTATTTGAGTATGCAACATCGAATGTTGGAGACATGCTTTGAACATGACTGACCCATACAGAGTTTCGGTCAAGATCCTCAATCGGCACTGCATATGTTGTAATATCAAAATCAGCAACTGATTTCGTCACCATCATTACCCGTTCACCGGCGGTGAATGGATTCCGCTGTGTGTGTGAGTGCCCGGCTGACCCAATCCCAAGCACTAATTCATCGACCTCAGTCGTAATCGCTTCAACCATCTTATGATGCCCGTTGTGATATGGCTGAAATCGACCGATATAGAACCCCCGCATATCTTTCTTGTTGTGACCATCACAAATAAATAATCCGAGTCAACCGGGTTTCCTGATTTGGGTAATATCGGTACTCTCACCGGGGATTATCGCTTGTTTATCACGATGAAATGGGGAGAAAGTATATGAGTGTTCCAGCCTTTATTCTCCATAGCGACGCATTCTATGAGTAACGATACGGACTCAGACGAGAACCCTCCGGCAGAGGGCAGCGGCTTTACCGATGAGACGCCAGACTCGTCACAACATGGCGATGATGGGCTCTCTGAGGAACATGCCAACGCCGAAGCCGGTACTGATACTGATACTGGCGCCAATGCAGGTGCCGATGGCCGTAGCGATGATTCCGGCCGCGAAGACCACGATGATCGCGGTGACCGCGACCGTGGCCATGATAGCTATAATGACTCTGTTGACACGGTTGATCCAGACGGTCCCACAGACCGTGAGAACGGGTCAATTGAAGAACTCGGCAGCGATGTTGAGGTTGACGCTGAGGTTAAAGACGATGTTGACGAAGATGACCTCCTCGGCGGATTAAAAATTAGCTCAACAGCCGAGATTGACGTCCCAGACCGACTTGTCGACCAAGTCATTGGGCAAGAACACGCACGAGACGTCGTCATGAAGGCGGCGAAGCAGCGACGACACGTGATGATGATCGGCTCCCCTGGAACAGGAAAGTCAATGCTTGCAAAAGCAATGTCAGAACTTCTTCCAAAAGAGGAGCTTCAGGACGTTCTTGTCTATCATAACCCAGATGATGGCAATAATCCGAAAGTTCGAACAGTCCCAGCCGGGAAGGGTGACCAGATTGTCGATGCCCACAAAGAGGAGGCACGCAAGCGGAATCAAATGCGCTCGTTCCTTATGTGGATCATCATCGCAATTGTTCTTGGATACTCACTCATCATTGCTGGTCAAATTCTACTTGGGATTCTTGCTGCTGGTGTTATTTACCTTGCATTCCGCTATGGATCGCGCGGTGGCGATGCGATGATTCCAAACCTCATCGTCAACAATGCTGACACGGCAACGGCACCGTTTGAGGACGCAACGGGTGCTCATGCAGGTGCACTCCTTGGTGATGTTCGCCATGACCCATTCCAATCAGGTGGCATGGAAACACCAAGTCACGACCGTGTCGAACCTGGATCAATTCATAAAGCGAATAAGGGTGTGCTGTACATCGATGAGATCAATACCCTTGATATTCGCAGTCAACAGCATTTGATGACCGCTATCCAGGAGGGAGAATTCTCAATTACTGGACAGTCTGAACGATCCTCAGGTGCAATGGTCCAGACAGAGGCGGTCCCAACAGACTTCATTATGATTGCTGCAGGGAATCTTGATGCAATGGAGAATATGCATCCTGCACTTCGGTCACGAATCAAGGGATACGGATATGAAGTGTACATGGATGATACCATTGAGGATACTCCAGATATGCGGCGAAAGTACACTCGATTTATTGCTCAGGAAGTCAATAAAGACGGTCGACTTCCAGATTACAACGCTGAAGCAATTGAGGAAATCATTCTTGAGGCTCGTCGCCGCGCTGGTCGAAAGGGGCACCTCACGCTTGAGCTCAGAAATCTCGGCGGTCTTGTCCGAGTTGCTGGTGATATTGCCCGCGCTGCAGATGCTGATTACGTCAGACGCGATCACGTGCTGCAGGCGAAAGGACGTAGTCGGTCAATTGAACAGCAGCTTGCTGATGACTACATTGAGCGCCGGAAAGACTACGAACTTCAGGTATCCGATGGCTACCAGGCTGGTCGTGTGAATGGTCTGGCTGTGATGGGCGAAGACTCAGGTATTATGCTTCCCGTGATGGCAGAGGTAACACCATCACAGGGTCCTGGTCAGGTCATTGCAACTGGACAACTCAAAGAAATGGCACAAGAGGCTGTTGATAATGTCTCTGCGATCATCAAGAAATTCTCTGATGAGAACATTTCTGAGAAAGATATGCATATCCAGTTTGTTCAGACAGGACAACAGGGTGTTGACGGTGATTCAGCATCAATTACTGTCGCAACAGCAGTAATTTCGGCACTTGAAAACGTTGGTGTCGATCAATCACTCGCAATGACGGGCAGTCTCTCCGTCCGTGGTGACGTTCTGCCAGTTGGTGGCGTCACACACAAGATTGAGGCAGCCGCCAAATCCGGGTGTGAGCGAATCATCATCCCAGCAGCAAATTCACAGGATGTAATGATTGAGGAAGAATACGAGGAAATGGTTGAAATCATTCCCGTCTCACATATCAGCGAAGTGCTTGACATTGCTCTCGAAGGTGAAGCTGAAAAAGACTCACTTGTTGCGCGGCTTAAGAGTATTACCGGATCGGCTCTTTCACAGAGTAAGAACGAAACGGTCTCTGGACCGTCAAACCCAAGTCCGCAATAATAACACGCGGATTACCCGCGGTCTCTTTCTTTTTCTTTTTGTTTGACGTCTATGTTACTATTTTTCAATACGGTATCCGAAGAGACCATTCAAGCTAATTATGCGTCACCATTGAACTAGTATTAATGCCACAATGGGCAACCTTCGTTGGATTTACATTTATTATTACTGCCGGGCTTCTGGTTCTCTCACACGCTTCACGTGGAGCGATCAATACTACCTCAGATATGGACGCTTCGACGATAGCTGGTGATATTACCCAGAATCAGACGGAAGATTCGGAACCACGTTCACATTCATATCAAGATTATGTAGCTGAAGAACTCTCTGAACCCGTCATAACAGCTACACACACAGAATCAGATTCTAACGCAGAGCAGAACAACGAGAGTGATACGAACGATACAGTCGGTCCGACTCAGTCATCTACCAAGACAACTGATCATATTGTACCCTCAGGCGATACGGCAATTACCGATGTAAAACACGCTGATGATGAGCATGAGAGCTATCAGACACGGCTATCAACGATAGCGTTACTTGCTAATGTTACTATTTCACAGGGACTATTCGCAATGTTGTTGATTAGTGGTGCATGGATTGCGCGCATTCCTGTCTCAGCATTTGGTGTTGGGATGGGTCCGACGAAAGCGCTCATACTTGCTTTAGGGGTCGGCACGGGTGTTATTCTATATATTGGCAATGAGGTTGGGTCGGGACTTGGCGCGCACTTTGGGGTTGACAATGGCGAGACACTCCGGTCTGCACTTGCCCCCGAGACATCACGTGGATGGGTTGTGCTTTTGTTTGTTGTGTTACCGATTATTGCGGGATTTGAGGAATTATTATTTCGCGGTGCGCTCATAGGCGTCATTGCCACCGGGTACAATGTCTCACCATGGATTTTAGCGGTTGTTTCATCTCTTGCATTTGCGCTTGGACACGGAGCGCAGGGACGAATCGGGATTGCCGTGACAGGGGTGTTTGGATTTGTCCTCGCGGCTGTTTTTGTTCTGAGTAATAGTCTTCTTATTGTGATTATCGCACATTATATCGTGAATGCGCTCGAATTTATCGTACATGAGGGGTTTGATATTGAATTATATTCTATGTCGGACACGTGATTCTTTGCAGTAGAGAGCAGTATGTGAACTATGACACGAACTGATGTCACAGCAACAACGCACATTGATGCTCCTGTTGCAGTGGTGTTTGAGTATTTGGATGATCCAACAAATCAACCAGAATTCACACCAAGTCTGACGCGCTCTAAACCGATTGAAGAACTCTCGAATGGGGGAAAACGCGTTGCATATACATATTCAATGGCTGGAATTGATCTTACCGGTGAGATCACGGCAACAACGTATGAACCCGAATCAGCCATCCACTGGGAGATGGACGGTGATATTACTGGTGAGATTAAATGGGCTTTTGAGGCTGATGGAGAGACGACCATATTCTCATACACTGCACAGTACGATATTCCCGTGCCAGTTCTGGATTCGGTCGTCAAGCCATTCGCTGAGCGATATAATGAGCGTGAACTTACTACAGCACTTGAGAATCTTCGAACCCGTATTGAGGCTGGATCTGAGGAATAAGAGTTGCTTATTCCCCGTATGTGATCAAAGTCAGACCTAAAAAATGGAAAGGGCAGCGCACACTGTATGGTATCAACTTTGCGGTGGGTGGTCAATACACTGCCAAGTCGGGACAGAATTTTTTGATATGACTCTCATATGTCATTCACGATACTGTTTCAATCTGCTCTATATCTTGAAGTTGTGTAATAACATCCGATGGCGCCCCGCTTGGCGCATCTCGGACACGATGATCAGGAACAATCAACGGGATTGGGTTCTCAGCAAGCGCACGCTGGGCAGTTGATTGATCATCCGTCTTATCTTCATCAAGTCCCGCCATCCGGAGAATGCGGTCGAGACTTACCTCTTCGCCATATGGAACATTTCGTGTTGCCTCCAGCACACGCCGTTGGTCTGTTGGGACAGTGAGTGCAATATCGACGTCTGCGAGATGGTCTGAGTCACCGTTGAGATATGTATTAATACGATCGAGTAATGCGTGATCATCATCAGCATCACTCGGGACTGTCGGTTGAAAATCGACGCTCACGACACGTCCACTTGCAAGCCCGACTGCGATAGCTCGATCAATTTGTGTAAAATACCGAGCGAAAATACCAAGCTCTGTACTCATATGTTGTGGTTTGTGCTACCGCCGTTTGAACGTTAGCCGAGTGAAACACGCAAGCCTTATGTGCAATTCAGTTCATTAATGAACATAGATGGACGCTAGTGAAGAATCTCTTGCACCTGCGGTGCAATCAATTCTTACGGCTGCAAAACAGCGTGCTGGTGGCACATCTCGATGTAGCGTCGATGCAACATCGTTTCAGTCAGCTATCTCAGCAACTGAGGCAGCCGGTCAAACCCCAGTCATTGCAGAGATTAAGCCAACCAGTCCAACAACTGATGGAAAGCGAGATGATGACCCGGTTGCACTTGCATCAGCAATGGTCGAGGGTGGTGCAACTGCATTATCAGTATTGACAGAGCCAGAGCATTTCGGTGGGTCGGTTGAGACTCTTGCTCAGATACGCAATGTGGTTGAGGTTCCGATTCTTCGGAAGGACTTCATTGTGCATGAATCTCAACTTGATGCGGTTGCGGCTGATATGATTCTTCTTATTGCGCGGTTTCTCGATAGACCGGAGACAGATTCACTAAAGCAGCTGTATAACGCAGCACAAAATCGTGGATTCCAGCCCTTGGTTGAGGTTCATACCCGTGATGAACTTGAACGTGCAATTGAAATTGGTGCCAGCATTATTGGAGTCAACAACCGTGATCTTGGTCGCCTTGCGGTTACTCTTCAAACCTTTGAGCAACTGGCACCACACGTCCCTGATGATGTCACACTTATTGCCGAGAGTGGTATCAAGACAATTGAGCACGTTCAACAAATGCGTGCGGCTGGAGCCGATGCATTGCTTATCGGGACGGCTATTATGAACGGAGACGTGCAAACAAATACAAGACGGTTTACAACCGTAACAGACACAGACATACAAGACACAACAACGGAGACACATACATCATGACACAACGATACGCAGACGGGAAATTCGGTGAATATGGCGGACAGTACGTTCCAGAGGCATTGATGCCTGCTATTGAGGAATTAACTGACGCGTATGAGCGTTACGTGTTAGAGAATGAAGACGGATTCATGGATGAGTTCCGAGCGCGACTTCGGGATTTCGGTGGTCGACCAACACCAACGGAGTACGCAGAGCGTCTATCAGAGCGACATGGCTGTGATGTATATTTGAAGCGCGAAGATCTTCTCCACGGTGGTGCACACAAACTTAATAATGCCCTCGGACAGGCGTTATTAGCGAAATATATGGGTAAAGAGCGAATTATTGCTGAGACCGGTGCCGGTCAGCATGGCACAGCAACTGCGATGGCAGCCGCTCATCTCGATATGCCCTGTGAAGTGTATATGGGTGAACGCGATATTAATCGACAGCGTCCGAATGTATTCCGAATGCGACTCAACGGGTCAGAGGTAACGCCTGTTACAATCGGTCGTGGAACACTCAAAGAAGCTATCTCTGAAACGATGCGTGATTGGGCAACAAACGTCGAAGACACACATTATATTATTGGCTCAATTGTCGGTCCACATCCCTTCCCGTCGATGGTTCGTGACTTCCACGCAGTTATTTCTGAGGAGGCACGACGACAGGTGCGTGAACAGACCGGTGGACTTCCCGATGCTGTGTTGGCATGTGCTGGTGGAGGGTCAAACACAATGGGGACATTTGCACACTTTATCGATGATACGGATGTTGACCTCTATGCTGTTGAAGCAGGCGGATCAAGTCTTGAGGTTGACGAAGACGCTGGTGTTGCACCGAATTCAGCATCATTATCAACCGGCGATGAGGGCGTTCTGCACGGTGCGCGAACCAAGCTACTGCAGGATAGTGATGGTCAGATTATGGAAAGCCACAGCGTCTCTTCTGGGCTTGATTATGCTGGTGTTGGTCCGGAACTCGCACATCTTGTCGATACGGACCGTGTGAATCCAGTAAATGTTGATGATGAAGCTACACTTGCTGCATTTCATCGAGTCTCACAACTGGAGGGCGTTATTCCAGCACTTGAGACTGCACATGCCTTTGGATATCTTGAAGAACAGGGGAGTGCTCTCGGCGACAGTATATTAATTAATGTTTCCGGACGCGGTGATAAAGATCTGGAAATAGCGATTGAGGAGACCGCTGAACACGACATCGATATTGCTCCCGATATGTCTGAATTCGCTGGAGGATTGTGAATGTCCAGCGGTAATACACAAGAACAAGAACGGATGGAAGGACAGGGGCTTGCATCTGCATTCTCTGACGGTCCAGCATTCGTTCCATATCTTGCAGCAGGTGACCCAGATTATGAATCTGGGCTTGCATATGTGGAGGCACTTGCACGCGGTGGCGCTGATATCATTGAACTTGGACTTCCGTTCTCAGAGCCGATTGCTGAAGGACCAACAATCCAGAGTGCTATTGTTCGGTCGCTTGAAGCAGGGATGACTCCAGATCAGTTTTTTGAGTTTGTCACCGACCTCGATGTCGATCCAACTGAGGTTCCACTCGTGTGCATGACGTATTATAATCTCATCTATCAATATGGTGATGAGGAGGGTCCGCGACCGTTTGTTAAACGCGCCGCGGATGTTGGACTCTCAGGATTTGTTGTTCCAGATTTGCCCGCTGAGGAATCAGATCCGCTCCGGACAGCTTGTAATGAGTTTGGGCTTGATCTTGTATTTATTGTCGCTCCAACGACGAAAGGCGACCGACTTAATACGATTATGTCACAGGTATCAGGATATGTCTATGTGCAAGCGCGACTTGGTGTGACTGGTGCCCGTGATGATGTCTCGACACAAACCGAGTCAAGCCTCTCGCGGCTTGATGCATACGATGTCCCGAAGGCAGTCGGATTTGGAATTAAGACCGGAGAGCATGCCGAACGGATTGTCGCTGGTGGTGCTGATGGCATCATCGTTGGAAGTGCATTGGTTGATATCGTTGCTTCGGGGACTGAAGCTGGCGATTCAACAACAACGGTTGCTGACCGACTTGAAACAAAGGCTCGCGAACTTACAGATGGGGTCCAGCGAGGGTATCAAAAACGGATGCCAAAGCCGGATACATGAACATATTATACGCATGACTGTGCTGTATTGTTGATTTTTGATATAGAACAATTGTGTACAGGCGGTCAAGATAACTGCCCCGGGATGAGTTCACATATCGAACACTAGTATGGATATGACGGAATATCATTACCTCGAAATGACTATAACCGCCGATTGATACAGGTTAACATATAATGAACACAGGAGCAGGAGCCAGATCAGGACTCATTGCACGACTCAATCGTATCTCGACAGACGGGCGGTACCTCATTGTCCCAATGGATCATGGTATCACACTCGGTCCAGTCAAGGGGCTTGTCGATCTTGAGTCGACTGTTGATGCGATTACTGATAATGGCGCAGATGCTGTTCTCACACAGCGTGGGGTTGCCTCTCGGGTTCATCCAAATAAGAATACAAAGGGGTATATTGTCCATCTAAACGGATCGACCGTTATCGGTCCTGATACGACGGATAAACGACCGACTGGAAGCGTTGAGGGGGCTCTTCGCGCCGGCGCTGATGTCGTTTCATTTCATATAAATATTGGTAGTGATCACGAGCCTGATCAATTGACACAACTAAGTAATCTGACCGAGGAGGCTCACCGCTATGGTATCCCTGTACTTGCAATGAATTACGCTCGTGGACCAGGTATCGATGAACATGACCCAGAGAGTCTTGCTCATGCTGTCCGAATTGCCGAAGAGCTTGGTGCAGATGTGGTCAAAACGGCGTACTCTGGAGAGCCTGAATCATTTGAGCAGGTGTGTGCAGCCACACAGCTCCCGGTTGTCATTGCTGGGGGAAGCCGCGGGACTGATCGCCAAACTATTGAGATGGTCCGAGGGGCAATCGATGCCGGTGCGGCAGGCGTCTCCATGGGGCGTTCGATATTTCAACATGATAATCCTGGGTCAATTACACGAGCAGTCAGTGCTGTGATACATGACGGTGCCAGCGTTGATACCGCACTTGATATTGCTGGACTTGAGATCGAAGTCTGACGCGGATGCATACGACCCGATGTGTGGGGTGTGGGGTGTTGTATCTCTTATTTACTGAAGGTCAATTTCACACCGAGACGCATGGGATTGATTCGCTCATCTGACACAACAGAGAGTCGCCACGTTCAAGCGCGCTGGCCGAGTCGACCCGATAATGACAGAATCACGCTCACATTCACGTCGTGTATGGATAAAAGCAGATAGTGATGTTGGTGACTGGAAAACGCGAAAGCGTCGTATCATAACGGGACTCGAAGCAGGCGTTGACTGTGTGCTTGTCGACCCAGAGGATATCTCACGTGTTCAATCGCTTGGTGATGTTTCAATAGCAGCATTTACTTCGACAGCAGATAGTGAGACCCATCGTAGCGCTGAAACAGAGGGGGTTGAAGAGGCTGACACTGTTGTTATTGGAAAAGAAAGCGAAAGTGACGGGACAGATGATTTCCCGGAAACACTCTCTGCATCAGCTGATCTAAGCGCAATTGAAACTCATAGTAATAACACTGTGGCTGAGACTGGTGCATATATTCGAATTCTTTCAGAAGAGTATGAAGCGTTAGCTGAGACTGCAGCGGCAGATGCATCATATACTATTGTAATTGGTGAGGACTGGACGATTATCCCGCTTGAAAATCTCATTGCACGTATCGGTTCTGAGACGACCCTTATCGCCGGTGTTACATCAGCTGAAGAGGCACAGACCGCCTTTGAGACGCTTGAGATTGGGGTTGATGGTGTCTTGCTTGATACCGATGACCCAGATGAGATACGTGAAACGGTCGCTGTCCGCGACGCTACTGAGCGTGAAACGCTTGAACTTGAATGGGCGACTGTGATCGATATTGAGCGCGCCGGGATGGCTGATCGCGTCTGCGTTGATACAGCGAATCTCATGCAGCATAATGAAGGAATGCTTATTGGAAGCATGAGCCGTGGGCTCATATTCGTCCATGCTGAGACAGCCGAGTCACCGTATGTTGCATCGCGTCCGTTTCGTGTAAACGCTGGCGCTGTCCATGCGTATCTTCGAACGCCTGATGGTGGCACGGCATATCTTTCAGAATTACAAAGTGGTGATACCGTTCAGGTCGTCAATACTGATGGACAAACACGTGAAGCAATCGTTGGTCGCGTGAAAATCGAAAAGCGCCCAATGTTTCGAATTGAACTCGAGTATGATGATGACCGCGTTGAGACACTACTACAAAATGCTGAGACGATCAAGGTCAATACACAGTCAGGACGAACAGCAGTCACAGATCTTGAGTCTGGAGACGAAATTCGGTTATTCTATGAGGAAACAGCTCGGCACTTCGGTGAGGTAGTGGAAGAAAGCATCATTGAGAAGTAAGCTCATTTAGCTCATTCTCGGGTGGTATCAGTATCAATGCGGTGATTCCTTTATTTGAAATGGAGTACCCATATGAGCATTTCAATTCGGATGAGCATGATTTTGAACATAAAAAGTCAGATATTATCAGTGAGTGAATTACCCCACCCGACTCCGCTATCGCTTCATTGAGACTGAGGCTTCCGTGCTCTCGTATCGAACGTTCTGCTTCTGTGATAATATTTGCAAGCGGTACGTCCGGATGACGCGTACCCACAGTGATACCAGTCTCCACAGATGTTCTGAGTCGGACTGCCCCAGCCCTACTCAATAGTAACAATGATAACTCATAGTAATTAGTGCAAGTCTTTATCGCCGTGATTATCCGTGCCGTGATAGGAGCCGCTGAAACCGCGTCATTCGACACCGTCGGTGAAGCTATTCGAACTAATCGCTATCAGGCTGACCGTGGTTGGTATATCACTCTAAGTCAGTCTGATGAATACTGCTCTCACAATTTAGTACGAGAAAGCATGCTAGTTACGTCTTGGCGAGATGATACACGGCGGTATCCCCTCCCTACTCATTCGTTTCACTCACTCCTTGAGGAAGGGGACTTATTCTTGTAATTATTAAATATAGGATTGCTTAGGATTATAAATAGTATATTAGATTTCATTGCGATATGGTTACGACGATGGAGACAAGCAAATTGAAGCGTTTTTATGAGTGAATACTAATGTACAATTACGGGCTGGTAGCTTAGGCTGGTCTAAAGCGTCTGGCTCTTAACCAGAAGATCGAGGATTCAAATTCCTCCCGGCCCGCTTACTATATTGCTTCACTGTGGTCTAATTTCGACATAAGATATTCAATAAGATTGGTATCAATGCATACATATCAGCAAATCTGTCTCTCATAGCGCTATCATAATATACTAAAAGTCGGTACTTCACGAATGAGTCGAAACTTCCAGCGACAGTGACGGCCGAATAGTCATATTCTATATGGTTTCTCGGATGAGTTACAAAAATCAGTGAGTTGCTTTCCACTTCGAACAGAGTACGCACTCAAATAGCTCGTTTCCCCCGTTTTCGACTACTTCTCGAAGAGAGCTGTTGCTCATACAGAGGCAGACTGGCCAGGGCTGACCGTGGTCAGCCCGCGGCCGCTTGGTATGACGGTGGAATACCTGTCCCGTTCATCTTGATCTTCCACCGTCGCTCCAACTGCTCCTCCAACTCCCTCCGAATCCAATCGCAAAACACAGAGAACGTGAACTCTTCAGGTAAGTCGCGCCCGCCCCGCTGCGGGCGGGCGACGACGGCCCAGCGAAGCACCAACCAGAGGTTCTCCAGAATAGCAGCCACGAGCATGAAGGCAAACCGAACGACGGGGTCACGAGTTGTCGTGACCCCTCGTGCCTGCCGAATCAGCCGGTAGGTCGTCTCGATGCCTGATCGTTTCCGATAGATCCGTTCGACCTGTTTGGCGGTATGATCGGTAACGCCGCAAGCCACGTAGCCACGGACAACCTCGCCGTGTTTGTTCCGATCACCGTTCTGGTAGGAGACAGAGACCGCGAGCGGGACACGGAGTTCCCGCTCGCTGTCTTTGTACATGCGGTAGGTCGTCATGTACGACTTGTGCACGTCGAGTTTCTCTTTCATGCGATCTCCTTTCTTTGGAACGTGAACGACTGTGGCAGCGATTTCTCGTGACCGACGAATCACACGCTCATTGAAGAAACCGCTGTCAGCAAGCAGCAACTCGATCTCAAAGGGGTAGTTCTCGACGCGGGCGAGCACGCGCTCGACCGCGTCAGCCTCTGTCTCGTCGTTACGAACGTACGTCATCGCCAGCGTCACCGGTTTTCCGTTGGAAACGACGTACGCTGTACAGTATCGATGGCACGTGGTCGTGCCATCTTTCGGAGCCATCGAGCAGAGCTCTCCTTCCTCGTCGTAGTGGTCGCCGTGATAGGGGTTGTCGATGAAGTCGATAGAGACGATTCTCGACTGCTCTGCGTCGAGAATCGTCATAGCGAGGCGGCTAAGCTGGAGGTTAGCAACGACTTCGAGCCACCCACGATTGAGTGTGTGAAGCCACGCCAGAACAGTATCATCGCAGGGTGTTCCATCGTGTTCGTTGCAGGTTTCCCAGATTGAGGTTTCGTTCACGCAGGCAAAGATAACAACGAGCCAGATATCGCCGGGGTCGAGGGGGCTCCCCTCGACACCCGGCAGTGGGAGCGGAGAAATAACCGCTTCCGCGGTATCTTTGACTTCTGATGCCGAAAGGTACCCGTCTGGGTCTGTAAGGTCTAACACATCCAGAACCAGACATTTCTTTCCGGTTAACTCACCGGATTAATTCGGCCCATTACACCGTTCGTGAAGTACCGAAAGTAGTTGTCATTGAGGATGCTAATCATCCTCAACTTTCGTATGAGTGAGAGTATCGATCATTTCTGAAAGCGTTTTTATGTCGTACTGTCCTGGCGCAGTTGCATCTGTAGGATTGACGGGTGCATATCCGATTCGTGACCCATACAGAGGAGCAACTACTCGAGTATGTTGACCAAGCGCTCCCATCGCCATTGTGGCGACAGTATCACCCCATTGAGATGCCTGTTCAGTCGCGGCGAGCACACGAAGGGCATCACGGTGTGTCTGCGCCGTCACAGCAAGCTTTCCAATATCGCCAAGTTGTGCGGCTGTGTGAAGACGCTCGTGAAGCACAGACTGTTGAGGTGTTGAGGTGAAATCATGTGTCGATGCAATTATAACTGCTCCGCTGTTGCGAATATCGCGAGCAACTCTCTTTCCGTGTTGTGATTTCAACGTTTCCAATTCAATATCAACGGCAATAACAGCATCATGTTTCGCTGCCGTTATCAGCATCTCAAGTCGGTCTATGGTCTCACCATCATAGGCTCCACCTTCCCACTCCGGGCGGTTGGTCACTATCAATGGAAGTGAACTACTGTGATCATATGCTGATATTGCAGTAAGCGGATCTGGAAGTGATGTGTCTGCATATGCAAGGTCAAGTCGGAATTCGACTATATCAGCATAATCACTGGCAGCAGGCTCATCACTGAGATCTGCTGTTGCAGCGGCGAGTTGAAACGTGTCAAATGAGACCGCTTGTGTCGATGTCATTTGGCTTGAAGCGATATGTATACTATGTTCATAATACGGATGGGTTCAATCATATCACACCAGATTCTATTATTATTGATATCCCTGAGTGTGAAATGTACACTTGCTGAGAATAGTTCTTACGAATATCGATAATCGCCGTATAGTCGTCTTGAGAGTAATAATTGAATGTATATGTTTATTTATATTTATATTCATATTCATATTCATGTTTTTGCTTGGGTTTGGATTTGGATTCGGATATGGGATTTAATATTTTTATACCAGTTTGCTCTCAAGATGGTATCCTGTGCGAGTGTGAGGAGAGACAGCCAGAATTTAAAGACGACCAACGTATCATATAACCATTATGAAACCCGGTTTGCGTCTAGATATAACGGTATCTTATGTGGCTCCAACTGCGTCTTTCGCCTCAAGAAGCTCATGATATCGGTTTCGGATTGTTACCTCAGAGATATCGGCTACCTCACTTACTGCTGCTTGTGTTGTTTTTTCATTGGTTAACAGCGCCGCAGCATACACTGCCGCAGCAGCAAGTCCAACTGGGGACTTTCCTGAGTGCACGCCCTTTTCTTTTGCATTCTGTAATAGTTGACGCGCACGAAGCGTTGATTCATCCGAAAGCCCAAGTTCAGAGGCAAATCGAGGAACGTATTGCTCTGGATCCGCAGGCTTTACCTCTAATGATAGTTCTCGGGCAATGTATCGGTATGTCCGTGCAACCTCACTTTTTGGAACTCGTGATACCTCTGCAATCTCATCGAGTGACCGGGGCACACCAGCCATTCGTGCAGCCGCATAGACACATGATGTTGAAACGCCCTCAATTGACCGTCCAGGTAGTAGATCTTCATCGAGCGCCCGACGATAAATCACAGAAGCCGTTTCACGAACATTTTCGGGAAGCCCAAGCGCTGAGGCCATTCGATCAACCTCACCAAGTGCTTGTTTGAGGTTTCGCTCCTTTGAATCACGAGTTCGGAATCGTTCATTCCACTTTCGGAGTCGTTGCATCTTCTGTCGCTGATTTGAGGATAGAGAATTGCCATATGCATCGCGGTCTCGCCAGTCAATATTTGTCGAAAGCCCCTTATCATGCATTGTATTTGTTGTTGGGGCGCCAACACGGGACTTCTGGTCTTTTTCTTTTGCATCAAACGCACGCCATTCAGGACCACGATCAACAGAGTCCTCCGTAATCACGAGACCACAGTCATCACAAATTGTCTCTCCATGCTCATCATCAGCGACAACATTGCCGCTGCATTCTGGGCAGACAAGACTTTCACTTGTTGTCTCCTCTTCTGACTCGGACACAGACTCTTCTTCAGATTCTTTTTCGCCAGGGCGAACCCATCGTTGTCCAACAGTACCACCGTCAGTTCGAATGCGGTCGTGTGCACTGTTTGTTGTTACTTCTGATTCATTATTCGACTCGACTCTCGTTCTCGCGTTCTCGCAAGTGTGTGTGGTTTTCTCGCTCATCGGTATAGAGACGAATGCTTTGAGTTCGTTGTGTAATCTATATGTGGATGTCTGAATCTGATTGCACGGCTCGGAATTGACAGATATCCGAATGATATACTATCGTGCGAATGACTGAGTGAACGACCGCAGACACCCCAAATGACGAGAGACCCAAAGCAGTTCGTACCGGAATAATTGAGTCAACTGATAAAAATAGTTCGGAATACGATTCCATACAAGTCATGTACGACGATATGCAGTATCGTATATGTCATCAACATCTGATGCGACACCACGTGTTGTTGCTGCTGCTCCGAGTGCGAGCGCAATCATTTCACATATGGGGGCAGCTGATATTCTTGTCGGGGTTACCGCACATTGCTCAGTTGACCGTCCTGTTATTGGTGGGTGGCTTACTCCTGATTATGCTCGTCTTGAGACACTCGATCCGGATATTATCTGCACCGCTGATGCACTTCAAGCATCGATCCGTGATGAACTCCGTGACCGTGGCTACACTGTCTGTCATCTTGAGCCCAATACCCTTGATGGAGTTATCAACTCGTTTGAGACACTTGCTGAGGCAATTGGTCGACCAACAGTCGGGTCAACCCTTGCAACACAAACACGTGAACAATTGAACACCGTCCGTCATCGCGTTGCGAGTAACTCAACAGTGACCGTTTATGCCGAAGAATGGGCGGATCCCCCGATGGCGGCTGGTAATTGGGTACCAGAGGCAATTGCCGCTGCTGGTGGACATCACCCATTTTGTGATCCTGGCGAACGCTCTCGTGAGGTCACACAAACGGAGGTTGAGAAAGCTGCTCCTGATCACGTCGTGCTTCATCACTGTGGTCATGGAACACATACAAACGCAGAGGCATTTCATGAGAGAGGGTGGGATATTGATGCATCAGTCCATGTTCTCGATGATGATCTGTTAAATCAACCAAGTCCAGCACTATTTGAGGGGATTGAGATACTTGCCGAGCGACTGCACTCAGAGAGCTGAACTCGGTATCCTCAGCATGTGAACTTTCTCCAGGAGAGTTGTCTGACCGTCTGGGCATAGGGATTGAGTCGAACTGTATCCAGATTTGAGGGCAGGTCAGGGTAGCTTCAGTATCTGCTGAGACATTTATCACTTCCCATTGACAGAACCAACAGGAGAGATAGCGCTGAGTCAGTATCGTCAGTCAGGATTCGTAATATATCAAACGGATACCAACAGATCATCAATCCATCATAGAGGTATTATTAACAATTGCTTCAGCGAGCGTGGAGACAAAATTAAGATGTGTCTAGAGAATCACATGCTGAGCATGAGCAGTAGGTTTGACAGACAGAATTTGCGCAATTAGGACTTTGAGCGGTACAATACTCGCGACCATGGGTGATCATTAGCACGTGCAGTGAGTACTTGAGATCATCCGGAACCAGTTCGTTTAATTCAGTATGTGCTCGCTTATTTGATGCAGTTGAATCAAGAAGCCCAAATCGTTTTGCAAGCCGCTCAACATGCGTATCGACAGCGAACGTTGGCTTTTCAAAGTGAAAATTCAAGACAACACTTGCTGTTTTTGGACCAACTCCTTTGATATCAGTAAGCCACGACTGAGCTGCCTCGGTTGATTGATTAGCGAGAAACATAAGTGTATATTCACCACCTGTTTCCTTACGAATCGCCGTCAACGCACGCTGGATTCGAGCTGCTTTTTGATTTTTTAACCCTGCAACTTCGATAACATCTGCAAGTTCTTCATGTGGTGCGGTCTCCATTGCTCTATAATCTGGATATGCTTCAAATAGTGCGTGTGTTGCACGGGCAGTTTGGGCATCAGCGACACTTTGTGAGAGAATCGTTCCGAGAAGTTGTCGAACACCATCTGTAGTATGTGCTGGGTCTGGACGTTCATGTAAAGAGACAAGATCGCGGTGCAGTTCGCGAATATCAATATCCATATCAACAAATAGAATCCGATGGGCAATAACGCCTCGACTGACAGTGAATATATCTCTTATATTGGGCGGACTGTGCCGGATTATTTAGGTGTGTGGCGATACAATATATCATACTGAATGGATTCAAGAGAGAGACCATCGTCAGTTATGAAATCAAAACAAGACGGTGTCAATCTCAGCGAAGGCAGCGAAAATAGATATCAAGTACATCGATGTACGGTTGATATCAACTCTGACACAATCAGTGATACTATTGATATAAGTATGAATTTTGGATGTACCGATATCAGACATTCCAATGATCAACTAATCTGGTGGAATCATCCTAGTGCTGGCACTGATATAGCTACCACTGATACACGTGGCCCTGACGAATATGATGGATTTAACAGCAATAAGCAAAAGACGAGAATACTACTAAAGAAATGACACAATTAGAAAGCAAAGTGATCATGAACGCACCGCTGACGCAAACACTCGCGAGGAAACAATGAGCGATGATGACGGAAACAGTGAAGAAGAAAAAGATAAATCCCGTATCTCAGATCCGATTCAATCGCCAATACCAGAGTTTGATTCTCCCCAACCAACAGACGAAGATGGGTATCCTACTGGCGAGCCTGTAATTGGTTGTTCGGAGTGTCAGTCTGCGCTTCGTGAGGCAACACGTGAAACAACTGCATTTTTGTTATTAGATGCACTCACAATCCCGATTGTCGGCTGCTCAGAGCATCGCGAAGAGTTTGCATCAATTTGTGGGTTGACGAGTGATGAGGCTGCCCAAGTCGTCGAGTACCTGCCTGCTGGAGGCGTTAATTGCCCAAGTTGCCAACTTGCACCACGCACACCCAATCATCCCGTCATTCCTATTGGAAATGGTGGAGTCGCGATTCTTGCATGCTCTGAGCATCAATCAGAGCTTGTTAATCGATTTCAGACTGGACTTGCAACGCGTGACCAGCTGACCACTAGTCTTGACGCTATACGCTGAGGCATATTGATTGTGCATCCTTGACATCCTCCCTGAAGAGCGGGACTTTCTCCTGGTATTTCCCTAAATCCGTATTCGACTCTTCATGATCGAGGGTACATATTGATATAGAAGTCACAATATAGCGGTTATAGACATCGCATACTTTCACTTCAGGAAAGTGAAAAACGAACGCGACAGTGGAATCAATAATGGATACAGATTCATACTGCTGTCATTCACAGTATGAGTTAATGACAAGTAAGTTGACGAAGCGCAATATACTTCGGCTATTCAGTATCAGTACTGTTGGTATCCTCACAGGGTGCATGACAACGGCGTCTGAACCAGATGAGCAACAAATTGCAGTTCCCGATGAACCGCCGTGTGCTGATGACCTACAGATTAGACAAATCGGAGCCACAGTCGGTGGTGGAACACGTCCGGTCGTTGAGTTCCGGATAAAAAATCAGGGATCAAAGCCAATTAAATACGAATTACAGGTTATTTTTGAACAGGGAACCTCATTGGGAATTGATGCCCGAACTGGGCGGTCAACTGTCTCAGGAACGCTTAGTGCAGGAGAGGCAATCATACAACAAGTGAGTGATGATGCGCGAGATATCCAAAATACTGATAGTTATACTGTGAATGTCGCGGTTACCTGTCCAGATAAGCAGACATGACAACGTTCAGCGGACTTAGCTTACTCAGGAAGGTTGGCTTCCTCCTTCGGGACCGTGAGACACCAGCAGGACGAGCGACAAATGCGTCATTATACGTACTTAATATCATCTTTATCAGTCTCTACGTTATCTCAACATATGCCGTTTCAACACCCTATATCACACTTATTCGTGTTATTGAAATTGGTCTTGGAGTCGTATTTCTGATTGAGTACGTTGTTAGAGTGACCTCCGCATCGAATCCAAAAGCAGAGATAACAGATCCATACACAATTGTCGATTTGATTGCAGTTATTCCGGTATTCGTTATTTTCGGACCTGATATTGGATTTCTTCGGGGACTTCATATCTTGCGTGTGTTCCGGTTTCTCCGATTGATAATGAATGAACAGCAGGTATTCGGCAAATCAATTGAGAGGCGGACCATCCGACAGTTGGAGGTATCGACGACGATTCTACTGATATTTGTTGTTGCGACTGGATTTATTTACGCTGTTGAAGCTCCAACAAATCAAGCGATTTCAAACTTTGGTGACGCATTCTATTATACCGTGATTGCTGTCTCAACGGTTGGATTCGGTGATATTGTCCCACAAACAGTCGCAGGACGATGGGTCACGGTTACCTCAGTGCTTGTTGGATTCGTGCTTGTTCCCTGGTTAGTGAGTCGATTACAAACACCTGAACGGGATCTCACCACAGCAGACCGAATTAAGTGCCCACACTGTGATGGAAGCGTCGTCGTCGTTGATCAATATTGTCGTCACTGCGGCTATGCACTTGATAATAATACCGATGCTGAAAGATGAATTTGAATAGAACCGTTGATAGAACTCTATTATAATTCCGACTCCAATTGCGGTGAGCGCGCATCGTCAGACACGGAAATAGTGTGGATCCGAGTACCGACTATAATAGATCCATTCGCGGTCAATGGAAATACACCCCTAAGTCTAATTGTCAGAAACTAAATACCTGGTTCTGATCTAGCCAAGCCTGTGGGCGCCACCAGAGGCTTAATTGCCTGTGTGAGATCTCTTTTATGAAATCGTTATTTGATTTGACCCCAAAAAGTATCAATAGACTATTATTTAGAGATAGCTGATATTGGAATTTCATTTGTATCGTTGCCACGGGTCGGAAGTTGCCATGTGGTATTAGAGGCATCTGCCATCGGCTGCGGTGTTGAGATTATCTCAAACGTTTTATTATGCACAGCAGGGGTACCAAGTGCTGCGAGGAGTACTCTGGCGACGTCAGCTCGGGAGATTGTTCCCCACAAATTTGTCTTTGATTCTGCCTCAGCAATGGTGGCGATATCGGTTCGTGGTCCATTGGTCAAGACACCAGGTCGGAGGATCACATGTCGGAATGATGCGTTTCGAATTGCCGCCTCTGCATCGGCTTTTGCAGCCTGTATCGGAGCAATAACTGTATTAAATAGCATTGCGAGGGGGTTTGCTGAATTATCACCAACACCAATTGCTGACTCCATACAGAATACATCAACATCAGCAGAAATGGCTGCGTTAACAAGCGCACGGGTGCCGGCGCCATCAACAAACCGATCAGCAGAGCGAATATCATCAACTGTGGACCCAACTGTGCTAATGATTGCATCGACATTTAGGAGTGCACTCTCAAGATCATCTGGGTCAAGTAGGTTATCGACAACAACCTCATCAGCGCCCGCTTGATAAAGCATTGATCGTTTTTGTTCTGATCGGGTAAGAGCCCGGACAGTCGGAATGCGCGATCCAGCAAGCCGCAAAACCGCACGACCGGTATCACCGCTTGCACCGGCAATAAACAGTGTCTGTGGTGGCGAGTATGAATCAATAGTTGGGTCGCTCATATGTAATAGTTCATTTCAAGCGCGAAGAGTCTGCGGGGATTCAGCAAACTCATATGAACGACTGGTACTGGTGGGCGCCTTGATGAGTCTTTCAGTCTGAGAAATTAGAGATGTTATTTCAGAAAGACTGGGGAGAAAAGGTATGATATGTCAGCAATCGATGCCAGAGATATCTCGAAACGGTACGGGACGGTAACAGCACTTGATCGTGTCAGTCTTACTGTTGAATCAGGTGAGATCTTTGGATTCCTTGGACCAAATGGTGCAGGAAAGTCGACATTCCTGAATCTTATGCTAGGATTTACGCACCCATCAGCAGGCTCGATCAGCGTATTTGATTATGACTGCCAGCATGAGGGCGTGATGGCTCGTGAGCGTATCGGCGTTCTACCGGAAGGATATGACGTTATTGATCATCTGACCGGTCGACAGCATATCGAATATGCAATTGAAGCAAAACAGATTGATGATAATGCTGACCCACTGAATGTGCTTGATCGGGTGGGTTTGACCGAAGATGCCGGGCGAATGGCAACTGAATACTCAAAAGGTATGAAACAGCGACTTGTCTTAGGAATGGCACTAACTGGTGAGCCAGACCTTCTTTTACTTGACGAGCCAACTGCTGGGTTAGACCCAACAGGTGCTGCAGAACTCCGTTCAATTATTCGCGAAGAAAACGAGCGCGGTGCAACAATCTTCTTTTCCAGTCATGTGCTTGAACAGGTCGAAGCCGTCTGTGACCGAGTTGGGATTCTTCAGAACGGTACATTGATCGCTGTCGATACAATCCAAGGACTCAGAGGCTCTCTTGGTGGTGGAACGAAGCTCGAAATTACGGTTGATTCACTACAAAATGGGACGCTTAATACAATCCAGGAAATCGAAGGGGTCGAGACAGCAGTGACACCGGATAACTCGACAATTGAGGCAACATGCACGAATGATGCAAAGATGGATATCCTTGTTGGACTTCGAGATGCAGGCATTGATGTCGTTAATTTCCGGACACAGGAAGCATCACTTGAGGATATGTTCATTGAATATACTGAGACTGACCAGTTTCACAATAATAATACGAATCACGACAATGCAGATCATGGAGTAACAAACGCTTCCGGTAAAAAGAAAGAAAGCAATCATGGGTCGCAATCGGGAGAGCAATCAGAGCCAGCAGAAGAGTCAACCGCAGAATCGGAATCGGGGTTAGAATCAGGAGTTCCGTCAGAATGACATCGCAATGGCAGCAAGTCGCGCGACAAGACTGGTCACAGGCGGTTGAGCAACGAAGTGTGAAAGTTTTGCTTGCGTTACCAGTCGTTGTAATCCTGTTATCCGCATATCTTTATCCGGTAATATCTCAATCGCCAATCACGACTGGACGATTCGGGAGTTTTGTTCGGGGGCTACTGCGTGTGGTAATACCGATTGTTGGCGTATTACTTGGATATAATGCTATTGTCGGTGATTTTGAATCAGGATCGCTGTTACTCATGTTATCATTACCGCAGCGTCGTCGAACAATTGTATTTGCCCGATACATAGCACGTGCTGGATTGCTAATTATCCCAACAGTCATTGCAGTCGTTGCTGGGGCAGGGCTGGTTGTGTACCCACTTGGATCATTTGAGCCACTTAGCGTAGTGATGCTAATTAGTATTATTGCTGGTTTCAGTGCCACTTGGGTTAGCGTTGGTGTCGCAGCCTCAACGCTCGTTGCAACAACTCGTCGAGCACTTGGACTTGGATTTGCAACAGTGATTTTATTTGCAATCGTATGGGATACCATTGAGAATGTACTTCGCGGGGTATTATTGAGCACTGATATTATCTCTGGGAGGCTTCCAGAACCGATTCAATTTGTATTTGCACTTTCACCAGGAAATGCGTTCTCAACGCTGATTACTGGGTTTGTTGATACAACACAAGAGGTTACAGGTGCGTGGTATCTAAGTGAGTGGATTGCAGCCATTGTGCTACTCGCCTGGGTTGTTGGTCCACTAGCAATTGGTGTGTTTCGATTCGAGCGGAGGGATCTACAATGAGTGAGTGGGGTTGGCGTATCGATACCACCGGATGGCAGAGTGTTGCTCGAACCGACGCACGGCGAGCTCGGAGAACACCGACGATATTAGTTCTTTTGAGTATTACTATCATCACCTCGATTGGATACAGTATAGCCTATACATACGTTGGACCTAGCGAATTGACATTTATGGGGTTTCTTGATGGGATTACTACACTGCTTTCGTTTATTATCCCAGCCATTGGCTTGCTTCTCGGATATAAATCAGTTGCTCATGCACGGAATACGGGGAGTATCTTACTTGCATTATCATTTCCACAGTCGAGGGCGGGATTGATTATTGGAACTGTAGTTAGTCGATGGGCGCTTCTTGTTGGGGCAATCAGTGCCGGATTGACCCTCAGCGGGGCGATTGCTGCTATACTGTATGGAACTAACGGAATCGTTGCATATCCATTGGTTATCCTGATGACGCTATTGTATAGCGCTGCATTTATTGGAATTGGCGTTGGTATTTCGACGCTGACCACAAGTGAGCGCTGGATCACGCTCAGCACATTTGGAAGTTATTTTTTATTAGTCATTATCTGGGATGGATTGACGACAGCAATACTGCTTATCTTGCATCGATTTAATTTCAATATCCTAGCTTCGCCTCCGGACTGGACGCTATTATTTCAATTACTCAGTCCCGAATCATCGTATAATCTCCTTTTGCGATCGAGTGTCGGTATTGATGTTGCCGGTGAGTATGTTGCAAATACTGCACCAACATATATTGGATGGTGGATTGCGGTCGGTGTGCTGATTATTTGGACGTCACTCCCAGTTATATTTGGGTTCTACAGATTCCAGACAGCCGATCTATAGGGTAGTATCAGTTATAACTCTTCAGCAATCGAAACACAACTTCTCAGTAAACGACCACGGGTCGGGTCGGGTGACCCGTGGCTTTTCTAAGTCCCTCAGCCTACGTCTTAGATCTACACAATATGTGATACAACTCTAATGAGTCAATATTAGATAGCACGAGGTGAACGGCACAATACACTTACTGACGCGTCATCTACATTTATTCGCTGCGTCGTCGCTGCTGTTGGAAAGAGTAACCCGACAGCAAAACGACTCGTGGCGAGACGCAGCGTGTCATAGTTTGGCTTGGTTGATCGTCACACTGCCCAGCCAGAGGCGGGCGTTCCTCCATCGGAACGAAAATATCTGGCAACACTATCATAAAGTGTCTTGTGTTTTGTTTCTCATAGCCATACCAGTTGTTGGGACCTGTAGAATAATGTATACAAGATGAGCGTCATGACAATTCAATTTCCACAGAGTGGTTACCAGCACTAATAACATATTAATCGGATTTCATGAGAAGACGCTCCATGCGCCGTTCAAACGTTGCATCCGAGATATCACCGATAACATATTGACGACGCAACGAAGCAAGCGCACGTGTTGTCTCAATGGAGAGATCGCGTTCAATACTCGCAGGCATCGGCGTGAATCTTGCCGGGAGATGAAAAACACTGATTGGTGGGATTATTTCCTCAACTCTGGCAAATACGGTTGCAAGCTGATAACTTTCAATCTGCATAATCCATTGAAATAACGCCCACAGAAGGCTCATTACTGAGGCAATCCAGAGTATCGCAAAGACTCCAAGCGCAATAATCGCAGGGATAGCGACATCAACAACAAGTTCAGCGAGCGGGGTCGCAGTGATGATTCCTGAGGTAATCGCGATTATTAAATATACAGTCGTAAGTGCAGAAAGTCCAATAGAGAGTACTATACCAAAAAGAGCAACCCACAGCAGTCTGGCGCTGTGTTCTGACATTATCATTGGTATTTGCTTCAAGTATCTATTGATTATTATTTCGAGTCCAGAATATACCTACTAATATCTATCCCGACATGATTAGTAACTCATCAGCAGTTATGTGATTTATCAGTTATATAGAGGTATATTACATGCACCCGATGGTATCAACTACCAGTTGATATGCCAATATACATAATCACTGCTTAGTTTTAGAATTGATTCGCCAATTTTGGGAATACACAATTGGATTCGGAATATTAAATACTATTGAGACAATATGTAATTATGATGAGTGATGATTCCGAACCATCCGATGGTGTGTCGGTCTCGATGAGCCTTTCCGGGGAGTATAATGAGGTTATGTCTAAACTCCGGATTGACACGACAGGTGCGGATATACTTGAGCCATTACTTGCAGATGCCGAGGCAGTGCTTGAGGCAGTAGAACAACTTGATGGTGGCACTCGAAGCGTCGTTGCCGAACAACTCACAGACGAGTCATCATTATCCGATGATGCTGACGCCGTAGTAACATTGCTACAGGTTCTTGAACGGTATGAGTTGGTCCACCTAGATGGTAATACATGGAAACCTGGCGCACGATTACGCGAGTGATAGCCTAATTGATCATAATGATCAGATAGCGTTAATTATACTTCGATAACATCCAATAGGAGTGGGCTCGGGCGGATTTGAACCACCGACCTCTTCCTTGTAAGGGAAGCGTCATAACCACTAGACCACGAGCCCTATTAACTCATATTTGTATTTTGTATTAATATATACTCATGTCATTACGTTTCTACACATGAGATCAGCCGTACGTTTCTAGTCAACCCACTCGCGGTTATAACCGTTTTCAATTTTGCATAGAGCCATCGGTGATCGAACAATAGAATAACGTCTGATATATCAGAGTCTGAATGTCGACACTGTTAGGGCACGGAGGTCAACACTCAAGTATATGAACAGGACGTTATTTTTGCGGGCTGTCATCGTGGCAATCGGTGTTCTTGTTGTCGGGATGATAGTTATTACAGTTATCCCCGGAATCGGACCAACTGGCGAATATGACAGTGAAACAGTCAAGATTACTGATAACAAGACGGGTAACCAATTGGAGCGTGTCTCTGTGCGTATTGCTGATACGCCGCAAAAACGGTATACGGGATTGAGTAACACAGAATCGCTTGCGGAAGATGAAGGGATGTTATTTATTCATGATAGTGAAGATCGTTATGGATATGTAATGCGCGATATGTCATTTCCGATTGATATCATATTTATTGATGCAACAGGAACGATTACACGAATATATCACGCAAAAGTGCCGACAGACACGACGACTGATGAACTTAACCGATATTCAGGGCGTGGGAGGTATGTGCTCGAAGTATCATATAATTATACAGAAAGACATAATATCACAATTGGTGACGAAATACAAATTAATCGTCAATAAATTCAATTCAGAATAACATTACAACTCTAACCTGGATACTGACCCAGACAATGTTGTGCGGTATCTGTTGTTTTTGATTTAGGCACGACAGGCACGACAGCCACGACATTACATGCTAACTGTTCATACTCATTGTGAGATTAATCGCACAGTCGGTGACACTGGGAGTCTCTCCAATGGCTAAGTATAGTGCCCCGTTCTTTTCTGTAAACTGTCTTGGAGTCAGACCCCGTAGCATCCGTCTTGTAACTCTGTGAATTTGGCGAGAAGACAGCAGGCTAAATGGGTTCCGTGCAAATTTATCAACATGAACAATGTTCCAGATGAAGAGCAAGTCGGTGATAATCAAACAGAGGAGGCTGCAGAGACACACGCCGGAGGAGATCAATCAATATCCAAATCAGCGAATAATAAATATGAGAATGTTGATACAGTAGCTGATAACAACACATTAGACGGTCTCAGCGAGTTGGAAGGATGGAGCGTCGACACATATGCAGCTCGCGTTCATTATCAGGGGGAGAGTGATCGATATAGTATTGAGTTCTACGCACCCTCAAATTGTGTGCTTTATTGGAAGGTCAAAGGAGATGGAGAAACGGCAGTTCCAGTCGGTCGGATGACTGTTCCAGACCCACTGCGGACGCGGATTCGATCTGATCTTGCAGATGCAGGGATCGATCCTGCAGTGGAAGATCGAACACTATGATTGTTTACACACATTGTCTTGGGGGTTATTCCCGGTCTCAGCAACCGTTATCCGACCTGAACCCTAAATTATAGTGATGGATGCGGTCCCTGCAGATGATGATGATCCGTTCGAGTCACAGCGCGAACGCGTGTCAAATCCAATGCGACGGCTCTTTTCGACATACGGTCGCGAAAACATACCAGCAATAGCTGTTGGTGTTATCTCAAGTATTGCTGCTCGTGTTCTCGACCTCCTTCCGCCAGTTCTACTTGCAGTCGCGGTGGATGCAATATTTCTCGATGAGCGGACATTCTCATTATGGTTCGTTCCAGCAGCATGGATACCGACCGACCAGGTCGGGCAATTATATATTTCCGTTGCGCTTATTGCCGGAGCATTCTTTGGTGCTGCGGGATTTCACTGGACGCGAAACTGGGGATGGAATGCGTTCGCTCAGCGTGTCCAGCATGCGGTTCGAACAGATACATATAATGAAATGCAGCGGCTGAGTCTCTCATTCTTTGCTGATAAGCAAACCGGTGAGATGATGTCAATTCTCTCGAATGACGTGAATAGATTAGAGCGGTTTCTCAATGACGGGATGAATTCAGCATTTCGGCTTGGAGTGATGGTTATTGGTATTGCTGCGATTCTATTGTATTGGAATTGGCAACTTGCACTTGTCACCCTCAGTGTGGTCCCACTTATTGGGTATTTCACCTATCGGTTTGTGAAGATAATTCAGCCAAAATACGCCGATGTCCGTTCATCAGTCGGACAGTTAAACTCTCGTCTTGAGAATAATCTTGGTGGTATTCAAGTTATTAAGTCTGCACACACTGAAAACTTCGAATCAGACCGAGTTGATGATACTTCTCAAGAATATTTCGACTCAAATTGGGATGCAATCAAAACACGGATCACGTTCTTCCCTGCATTGCGTATTCTTTCTGGGGTTGGATTCGTCTTGACATTCCTCATTGGCGGGGCATGGGTATTGACATATCAACAAACTGGTCAAGCACCGCTTTTCTTCTCAGGATCGCTAACGCCAGGCGAGTTTGTTGGATTTATCCTGTTTACACAGCGATTTATTTGGCCGATGTCACAGTTCGGTCAGATAATCAATATGTATCAGCGGGCGTACGCTTCCGCAGCGCGAATCTTTGGATTGATGGATGAGCCTGCGCGGATTGTCAACGACCCTGATGCACCGGCGCTCGATGTTGATACAGGCACCGTTCAGTACAGTGATGTCACATTTGGGTATGAAACCGATGAAGAGCCGACAATCAAAGATATTTCCTTTGAAATTCCAGGCGGTGAGACGCTTGCACTCGTTGGTCCAACTGGAGCTGGAAAGTCAACGGTACTAAAACTCCTGCTTCGGATGTATGACGTTGATGAGGGGGCAATTACAGTTGACGGAACAGATGTTCGTGAGATAACAATCCCAAGCCTTCGAGAATCAATCGGATATGTGAGTCAAGATACGTTCATGTTCTATGGGACAGTGGCAGAGAATATTCGATATGGGACATTCAATGCCTCTCGCGACGAGATTATTGATGCTGCAAAAACAGCAGAAGCACATGAATTTGTTATGAATCTCCCGGATGGATACGATACAGAGATTGGCGAACGAGGGGTCAAACTCTCTGGTGGACAACGACAGCGACTTTCAATCGCACGCGCTGTTCTCAGGGATCCCGAGATTCTCATACTTGATGAGGCAACCTCAGATGTCGATACTGAAACAGAAATGTTGATCAAACGATCGATAGAGCGCCTGACTGCTGACCGAACAACATTCAGTATTGCACATCGACTCTCGACAATTAAAGATGCAGATCAAATCCTTGTGCTCGATGATGGAGAGATTGTTGAGCGTGGGACACATACTGACTTGCTCGGTGCTGATGGGCTCTATGCACATCTATGGGGTGTTCAAGCAGGCGAAATTGAAGAATTACCTGAAACGTTTATTCAACGAGCAACACAACGCGCTTCACAAACATCGATTGAGACTGATGCCGCAGATGACTGAATCGACCATATAGTAACTGACGCTATTATTTTCAAGTGCGTGCTATTTGTTATGACATACACAGAGAGTGCCATATATTGCACTTTGCTGAATAAATGTATCAGTACGTACGATATGAGGTAATGAAGGTGATTATTAAATGTAAATGATGATAAAATTTAGAAACACACAAGCATGTTGTGAGTGTGCTCGATGACATCATTATGTCTGTATGATATCATTCGTCACTTTCTTCATCGGCTTCTGGGAGTTGATCATGCAATTGTGGTACTGTTGTTGTCAACTCACTGGCAAGCTCGTCGGCCGTATTAATCGATGAAAGTAATTCTTCAACTGACTCAACCTCCGAGCGAAGTTCATCAGGGTCATCAAAGGCATCTGCACGAGTCCCGACAACAAAGGTCTTTTTCGCCTGTCGAAGGTGCTCTTCAGCATCGCCTGCATCAAGCGCTGAGCGAAGTCCATTGAGCGCTCCAAGCACATTATCGGCATTAGTCTGCCACATTGAGGCGGCATCTGGGAGTGCTGCATGAGCGTTATCAAGATGAGCCTCAACCTCTTCACGCATTTCTTCTGCTGCTTCGCCAAATAAGTCATCGTCGCTAAGCGTACTTTGACTGCTCATACGCCTGGATTAGACGCCAAGATTTATAAAGACATGTCCGAGTGCGAAAGTGAATATGACACCGAATTATATGATGAATTTGGTTTTGCTGTCAGGATGAATCATCTGTGGGTGACTCAACGGCAACAATCTCCATGAGTGGATAATCACCATGCATTGTCATCTGCGTTTGCACCCGACAGCGGTTATATTCAATCTGCATTGTTACATCAAGGAACTTTCCAGTCAATTCAGTGTACTCGGCGGACTGTTCAGCAAGCGCAGTTTCAAGACGGTCAGTCCTCACAGTAACGCTGACAGCCTCACAGTGTGGTTGATTTTCGATTGCATCTGCAATCGCATCTTCAAGAGTCGATGCACTGGCTGGGCTCACAGGAGTTCCAGCGAACTGATGATAGAGTGTGCCGAATTTGATACCGGCTTCAAAACATGCTTCCTCGGCGGTCGTTGCTGCAGTAGTCTGCATATGTTTGTCCTCCGCGGTCATGTACGTGAGTTAGTATTGGATATAATGATGCTTGTTGCTATCGCTATGAGTCTTAGAGACTCAAGAGGATTCGAACCGAGGATTTCTTAGCCACGCCTGTCTCAATAAGAGATGAATGGACGAGCCGGTTTTGTTGACGGGAGCTAGTGGGCGGGTCGGTGAGGCAATTTTACGTCACGCTGGTGAAGATTTTGCATGGCGGTTGTTTGACCGCGAACCCGTCCCGCGGGATCGCCGCCCCTCAAGAGTTGCTGCTGACGATGTATTTATATCCGATGTTACAGACACAAATGCGCTTATTAATGCAATTGAAGGATGCAAAGCAGTTATTCATCTTGCAGGTGATCCACGCCCTGAAGCACCATGGAAAAGCGTCTTAGAGAATAATATCAATGGAACACAGGCTGTGTATGAGGCTGCGGTCAACGCTGATGTTGATCGGTTTATATTTGCTTCATCAAACCACGCTGTTGGATCATATGAAACAAACGAACGAACACCAGCAATGTACCGTAGCGATGATACATATCGTCTTGATGGAAGAGAGCTCCCACGACCAAGTAATCTCTATGGGGTGAGCAAGGCAACTGGAGAGATTATTGGGCGATATTATCATGATAACCATGGAATTGCCGTTGCAAATGTCCGTATCGGGAATCTGACTGAGGGTCATCCACCTATCGACTATGAGCGAGGGCAAGCGATGTGGCTCTCATATCGAGATTGTGCGCATTTATTCTCGCGGTGCATTGACGCAGAGTATGAATTCGAAATTATTTATGGGATCTCTGACAATGACCGGAAGTACTACTCGATTGCACATGCAAAGGAGACACTTGGATATAACCCACAGGATAATTCCGCGGAGTGGCAAGGTAAAGAACGGATAGTAAAAAAGGGAGAATAGATGTGATACCGATAGATACCCTCTTTTTGTTGATATGCCCGCTAGTAATGAGTGTCTTTTATCATATGTTGCTTGATCTCATCGTAGGAGTTATTATATAAAGATAGCGTCCCTCTCAGGAGAGAAAAAATATCAATCAAACAACCCATCTATATCCTGTTCACGCTGTCGTCGCCGTTCAACATGGTTATACAGTCGATCATAGATTAGCCGACGGTGGTCGGAATCACGAACGAACACAGAAAGTGTTCCAATGAACCCATCTGATTCGGTATGTGTCCGAGAGTTAGTCCCAACTTCGTCATGACCATACTGGATTGCATCAGCAATAATATCAGTATCAACATCTTCAAGATGAGATGCAATCGCGGAGGCTGCATAACCGATTGCATCAAATCGAAGCGTTGCTACTGTCGGTCGTTCTGTATCAATGTACCATGAGGGAACGCGGCGGCGCTCAATGACCACAGGGTCACTACTGAGCGTCGAAATGTACTCACAAAGCTGATTATGAACGATTGATGGCTGTGAAGTTCTTATCGCAGCGAGTTTTGTGCTTGCATTACTCGCGGCTGTTGCTGCTGAGACCCAATTGTGGGTTTCTGCATTATCAATCGCTGTTGCTGATTCCTTGAAAGCCATACACACGGTCTGATCATCAGTTGAAAGATCTTCCTGTTGATATATTAGGTGACATGCAGTCTGCGCAGGGCGATATTCGCCAGCATTGAATAACACGGCAGCAGCATAGAGTGTCTCATCCACAGTGGTAATATACAATCGAAAAACAATACGCTGTCGACAGTGTTCGATATAAACCGGCGACGAACGTATGAGTGTTCACCACATGGTATTATATGATGACTCGGACGCACGTCACCTGTGTGAACTGCGGAGAAGAGTTTGTTCGTGGAGGAAACTACCACGGTAACTACTGTCCGGAGTGTCACGAAGCGTGGCTAAGCGAGGAACCAGATTACGAGGGCGAGACGGATGAAGGACCACGACCGTTTGGTCATCGCTCACCATCATCAGCCGAATCGGAATCATCAACTGGTACCGAAGATGGAGATGAGAGCACTAACAATGACAGTAATACCAGTAGCGCTTCCTCAGGATTCAACGCGAACGAATAACACAGCTATCAGCTCTATCGGCTATACTGATAAGAACACTATTGCTTTGACATCCTCCACCCCTGAAGGGCTATCCCTTGCTCATAATTCAGTCTCAACAGGTAAGGTCAATTCATTGAGACCTGAAAAGAAGTAAGCGATCAGAAAATTCATTTCTTAGGATCAACAGCACGCGAAACAAAATAACGGCGAGAAACCTACCGATGGAACTATCGAGAGATAGATTGACCTGCAGGAGATGCTGCTGAATGAGAGTTGCTCATTCAGCATCAAGATCGTATCCCTCTGCCCACATGCGAAGTTTCTGCAATCTCTTCCACACTGCCTGCCAGCCTAGCGGAGGGTCTGAGCTGCGATTAAGATACCCGCCTCAAGATAGATCCTAAACAATTCATTGCCTATGATTGATTAGTTGTATCTACATCATCTGAGTGTGAAGATGACGCAATTGTGACCACCGAATCACCTGTTTCAGCACGGATGAGTGAATCAGCAGCAACGGCTGCGATTGAGAGTGTTCCCTGGCGAACGTTCGTCTCAATTGTCACTGTTGCCTCCACCGCAGCATCAGCGTTTTCGATAGTGACAATCATCCCATCCGTGAGATCATGCTTCTTCGCGTCTGTAGGATGGAGTTGGACTTGGGGATTTTCTTTTTCAGTTTCTCCATATACTTCACTTGTCCGACCATTTGTTAAAAGTGTAAATGTTTGCGCAGAATCATCTGTGACCACAGGAATTGGTTGAACGGTACCGAATGACATTTTCCCATCCGAAGTCAGAAACTCTTTGTCGTATAGACGACTATCCGTATGGAATGGCCATTGTTGTCCATCGACACCAACATCTGTATACGAAATACCTGCATGTGGTGGGCTTACTTGTGTCAACTCAGTAAACACTGCCTCGATATTTTGATAATCAAATGTCTCGCCAATGAGCCGACGACCAAGGTCAGAGAGAATTCGAAAGTCAGTACGAGCCTGCCCTGGTGGTGCTTGTGTCTGTGTGAGGCGTTGAACGCGGCGTTCAAGATTTGTGACTGTTCCGCGTTTCTCGACACCTGTCGCTGCTGGCAGAACCACATCTGCATGTTCAGCGGTTGTGCTCCATAGTGGGTCAATAACAACTAGCGTGTCAAGGGAATTCAGTTGATCTTTGACCCAGCTTGGGTCGCGTTTTGACAGTGCTGGATTTTCACCGACGACAAGTGCTGCATGAATATCATTACCAAATCCATCGAGTAATGCCGTTGCAGACGTCCCCGGGGTCGATGGGGGGTCAATACCCCAGACATCACCAACGCGAGCACGAGCTTCAGGATTTTGAATTGATTGGTTTCCAGGAAGGCGGTCCGGCACACAGCCGGTATCCGTCGCTCCCTGTTCATTGATAAGACCACGGAGGACAATCACACCAGATCCGGAACAGCCAAGATTTCCAGTGAGTCCAAGAAGATGTATCAACGCTGCTGGCGCATTAGGGTCCGGCTGGTTGGTCTCAGTATGACCGCTTTCATCGACACCAGTACCGGTGAGCGCAATTACATGATCTGCATCAATAATCGCCTGTGCAACACAGTGGAGTGATTCAGCGTCGATATCTGCGGCAACACGTGCATCATCAGCATCAAGCGTCATCAAAGACTGTTGAAACCGCTCAGCATTTCGAGTTCGCTCAGAAAGAAATGTCTCATCAATACCACCCTGTTCGACTATTATCGTGCTCAGTAGATCGAAAACAGCAGCATCATAACCCGGTCGAGGAGCAAGATGGATATCTGCAAGTCGAGTCGTTTCATTTCCAACAGGGTCAATATGAATGAGTGTTGTACCCTCCGAGACAGCCGGCCGAATAAAACTATTAAATGCAATCGGTTGTCGATCGGCTGGATTTGCACCAGCGGCTATGATAACATCCGCGTCGAGTATTTCATCGAGGCTTGTCGATGTTGCTGGATATCCAAGGCGACTGGCAAGTGTTCGTGTTGTCTCACGATGACAGTGACGTGCGCGATTGTCGATATTATTCGTTCCAAGTGTTCGTGCCAGCTTTTGAAGCAAATAATTCTCTTCATTTGTGCAATGAGGTGCGCCAAGAAATGCAAGCGCATCTGGACCATGTATCTCACGAACTGCGCTAAATCGGTCGCAGATAGTTTCATATGCAGTCTGCCATGAGATACGGCGCATATGAGTTGAGTCCGTGTTATCAGTTGGTTCTGTCTCAGGAAGTGCACATCGGGGATGTATCAATCGACCCGTCTCAGGATTATCAACACCCGTCTTGGCTGCTGTCTCTGGATCATCAAGGCTAAAATCAAATGCATTAATCCCCCGGCGACAAAGCCGACCATTTGGATTCGCTGGACCATTAACTCCTTTTGCACGACCTGTCCTGGATGTGTCCTCTCGACGGCGGAGCCGACAACCAACGCCGCAACGTGGGCAAATGGTCGCAGAATTATCTGATGCGTTATTGGTCATGGTGTGGCAGGTATAGTCGTATATTGATGAATTATAGTTGTGATATACAACTGATGGTTGAAATACAATATATTGAGACTGTGCGCAGATTCAGAATGGCTAATTCTTGATTACTCTTGAAGTCGTCGTCCCTGTGATTTAAGAATGCTGATGAAGTACCCGATCCCAGCACGTGCACGAGACCCTCGAAGGTGACCAAGAACACCGAATAATCCAACTGGTTCTGATTCTCGCTGGGCTTCACTAACACTTTGTAGAAGCTGGTTCAATCCGCGTGCAGTATCCTCATCAATTTCCAACACTGAGAGCGTTTTTGCAAGATCAAGGAGTTCCTCTAGTTGCCCCTCTCGTTGAAGTTCAAGAACGAGATCAAGCGCCTCGACAACCTCTGTGCCGTTATCTTCGAGTATCGCTGATAGCTCTTCGACCTCATTTGATGATAATGAATTAGCGAAGGCAGTTGCAATCATCGCAAGATCATCAAGATGTCCATCACGCTGTAGCGTAACGACAGTATCGAGTGATTCTGAGAGGTCGTCTGCGTTCTTTCCAAGTTCTGTCGCCAGTGCTGCAGACCCCTCTGTGGAGAGTCCATCAGCCGCTTGAATAAGATTTGCCGCTGAGTTCGTGACATATTCAAGCTCTTCTTCATCAGCGGTCGCAAGAACAATTATTGCTGTGGTAAGCGCATCATTTAATTCATCAGTACGCTCGATTGCGGCTGCGAGGTCCTCACCATGTGCGTCAATGGCTGCAGTAAGTGCTGCTGCACCATCGGTGTCGAGTGCCTCCTGGCTGCTTGTATCATCATCTGCATGAAGATTGATGCTACCATTGGTGATGGCCTCCTGTGTGCCATTCGTTGCCGAATTAGGATATTCGTCGGCTGGTTTTGCCATCGTCAGTCGTCTCCTGTACTCATGCTTGTTCGGTCATCGCTACTGAGTGATTGACTCATTGCCTCCTGCCCAGTATCAACGTCAGCATCAAGCGCATCTGCGTCTGCTGGTTCAACACGTACGGCTGACACCTTGTATTCTGGCGTCGCTGCTGTAGGGTCAAGATGCTCTTCATCGGTCAATCTGTTGATTGCGCTTTCAGTGAAGTGAATTGGGACAAAGACATTCTCAGGACCGACACGATCGGTTATTTGTGCTGGAACAACCGTCTCACCACGCCGCGACTCGATTCGGACAGGGTCACCGCCTGAAATACCCATTCCTGCTGCTGTTGCAGGATTAATTTCAACAAAGTCGCTTGGATTATACTGCATGATGCCTTCCTCACGATGAGTCATGGTTCCAGTGTGATACTGATACAGCACACGACCTGTCGTCAGTGTCAGTGGGTATTCCTCAGTTGGCGTCTCTGCAGGTTCGCTGTAACCAACACCTTTGAGATTTACTTTTCCATTATCGGTGTTGAATTCATCTTCATAGAGCCGGACAGTGCCAGGATGGTCCATGTCCCAGCACGGCCATTGAAGTCCACCGTTTTCTTTGACTCGTTCGTGAGAGACACCACCGTAGATTGGTGTTAATGAATTTATTTCATCCATGACTTCAGCCGTTGAATCATAGTCCCAGGAACGACCCATTCTGTTTGCGAGTTCCTGTAAGATAATCCAGTCTGGTCGGGAGTCGCCCTTCGGCTCCATCACCTTATTTACCATTTGGACAGTTCGGTCAGTATTGGTGAATGTCCCGGTCTTCTCAACGAATGATGAGGCTGGAAGGACAACGTCGGCGTATTTTGCAGTCTCAGTTACAAAGAGATCTTGAACAACGAGGAAGTCAAGATTCTCAAGCACATCCTCAGCATGATTCACACCGGGTTCTGACAGTGCTGAGTTTTCACCAATGATATACATGCCACGGATGTTGTCTTCTGCAGCTTCGAGAAACATCTGTGTCGTATAGTAGCCATACTCAGGATCAATCTCACAGTCCCAGGCATCCTCAAACTTGGCACGGACATCATCATCGGCGATATCTTGATAGCCAGGGAAATTATCTGGCAATGGTCCCATGTCACCACCGCCGCCTTGAACGTTATTTTGTCCGCGGAATGGAGAGACACCCGCACCAGGCTTACCGAGATTTCCGGTTATTGCTGCGAGATTTGCCATTGCAATAACATTTTCAGTTCCATGTGAGTGCTCTGTCAGTCCAAGTGTCCACCCGAAGACACAGCCATCAGCGTCAGCAATCATTTCTGCCGCAGAGGCAATCTCATCGTGTGAAACACCGGTAATCTTCTCAACACGGTCAGGGGTGAACTCTTCGACAGAGTCTTTAACCTCTTCAAAGCCAGTCGTCTGCTCTGCAACGAACGTCTCATCATAGAGGTCATGCTCGATGATATAACGAGTGATACCATTGATCCACACTGCATCATACCCTGGTTTAACCTGCGTATACTGAGAGGCGTACTCAGCCATTTGTATCTCACGCGGATCAAAGACGAGCAGATCAGCCCCATCACGAACGTTCTGTTTGATCTGTGTTGCAAGGACAGGGTGTGCTTCAGTCGTGTTCGAACCGGTAAGGAGAATACAATCGGCAATCTCAAGATCATCAGTGCTGATGGATGCTGCACCATATCCATACGTCTGCCCAAGTGCAGCAACCGTCGAGGAGTGACAGAGACGGTTACAATTATCAATACTATTTGTCTGGAGCACCTGCCGGGCGAACTTGCCCATCAGATAGTTCTCTTCGTTTGTTGCCTTTGAGGATGCAATGACTGATAATGCTTCGCCACCGTGGGTGTCACGAATCTCACCGAGTCCATCAGCAACACGTGAAAGTGCTTCATCCCATGTTGCTTCACGGAATTGTCCACTCTCATCACGGACAAGCGGCGCGGTAAGCCGATCATCAGAGTTGATGAAGTCGTATCCGAACTTTCCTTTCACGCATGTGGAGATGCCATTAATCGGGGCGTCTTCATCTTCGGTCGGACGAGCAGCCAGAATTTCCTCACCATCAGAGTACAGGTCAAATCGACAACCGACTGCACAATATCCACAGGTCGTATCAGCAACATTCAGTTCTTCAAGTCGTTTGTCACCGATTGCCTGTGCAATTTCGAAGAGTTTGCCCTCCGGAAATGTATCCGCAGCGATATCCTCAGCGATATTCTCAACATTCGAAAGTGCTTGCTCCTTAGCATGTTGCATGTAGCCAGCAACACCATTGAGATCATTATCGCTACTCATGGCCACTCACCACTCGAAATATCTTTCCAGCCAGAATCATCGGTCTGATTGGTATTGTTCTTATCTTCAGTATTGGAATTTGAATGTTCGACAGATGCTGTCCCACCATCAGTTTGTGCGTTTGCGTTCGCGTTCGCGTTTGTATCTGTTGAGTGCTGTCTTTTTTTCTGTGTCATTGGTTCTTTATCCTCACCAGTCCCCTCAATTGTCTTTCCAACGCTATTTTTCTGGTTAAATCCAGGAAGTGGAATTGTCGTTGCATCCTCAATTCCTTTCTCTACAAGTGACCCGGTTGGACAGACTGTTGCACAATGTCCACAGGAGACACATGTTGAGTCTTCCATTGTTGGAGAGTCATTCTGGAATCCAATCCGAGTATCCTGTCCAGACCCTTCCATTTGGAGCACACCTGCGACTTGAACGTCATTACACGCTTCAACACATCGATTACAGAGGATGCATTTATTCCGATCAATCTGGATGAACGGTGATGAATCATCAATCGGCTCATACTCATCACGATCCTCAAGGACGCCATACCGAGGTTCATCAACCTCCTGTTCAATTGCTGCATCCTGGAGTTCACAGCGACCGTTCTTTCCACAGGCAGTGCATCGCAGATTATGATCTGAGAGGACCAAATCAAGATTGACATCGCGAGCCTCAGCTGCCGCCTCAGCATCTGTCTGAACAGTGAGTCCATCCTCGGCTGGGAAGCTACAGGCGGGAACGATGCCATGCGTCTCGGTTTCAACCATACAGGTCCGACACTCACTTCGAGGACCGATTTGGTCTTCACGCTCGTAACTACATAATGCCGGGACATATTCCTCAGTGTCAACTGCATTGAGCGCGTCAAGGATTGTCGCACCTGCAGCAACAGAAACGACTCGTCCATCAACGGTCAGTGTTGATGATGTTTCCGAGCCAACGTCCGGGTCAGTAGCTGTTCCAGGAGCAATATCTTCTGTTAATGGCGGTGCGTCAGGATGATCATGACCGTGATTAGAATGTGTGTGTGCGTGATTTCGATTATCGCGTTCTGAACTCATTATTGAGCCTCCATAGTTGCAAGACAACTGCCAGTCGGGCATCGACCATTCGCGTGTGCCTCAAATTCGGATTCGAATGCGTTGAGCGCAGTCTGCGTTGGTCGACCTGCATTGACACCGAACTCGCAGATGCTTGTGGTAGTCATAACTCGAATCAATTCATCAATAGCTTCAGGTTGATACGTGCCGTCATACAGCGACCGCAGTAACTCAGCAAGTTGTGTTGTCCCCTCGCGGCAGGGGACACATCGTCCGCAGTTTTCTTCTGCAGCAAATTGGGCTCGCTCACCAACAAACTCGACAACACAACGATCCTCAGAGAGGACATGGACGATGCCTTCAGTCCCAAGATTTGCATCGATGAGCGTTTCTGGGTCAACTGAAATATCAAGATCAGCTGCAAGACCACCGAAACGACCCCCGACACAGGCGGCTTTGATGCCGTCAGTAGTGTCAGCCGCTGCACAAACTGTTTCAAGCGTTGTTGTTTCTGGGACTTCGATGATTGTCCGATCAGTAACATCGCCTTCAATACTCATTATGCGAGTCGATGGGTGAGAATCAATGCTGTCTTCACGAAGCGAAACAGCAAGATGTGCAAGCGTTCGCGCAGTGTGAATCAGAGTCGGGCGACCGTAGAGACCGACTGATTCGGGACCTGGCGGTCGAAGTCGAGCCTCAAGTCGGTGATTTCCTTCAATCGCTTCAAGCGCCATCGTCGGTTCAGCCGCACGATACTCGGCTGGACCGGTGACAAGGTCAATTGCGATTGACGATTCATTCGGATAACGATCGATAGCGGTACGAGCGGTCTCAATCGTGGATTCATCCGCTATGGATGCGAATATGACGATTTCACTTGCATCAACGGTCTGTGCTAGCGACACCGCCCCATCAAGAATCGTAAATGGCACACTAGAGAGCAAAAGGGAATCTCCTGGATTACTATGTGCATTAATAACGATTGCGGCCTCTCCCTCAGCATCGTCGGCATCCATCCATGTCTCAGTAAGTGGGGAATCGTGACAGGCATCTCCCCATCCGCGCCCATGTATGCTCTCACCGGCATCAAAGACGGCATCAGGGTCAATATCTTTTAAAAATCCACCAGCAGCATCATAATCGTCGACATTTGCCGGACGTCGCCATCCGGACCCAGAAAGAACACGACGGGATTCGTCTTGGAAAGTGCTGAGACCAGTGGTGGGCATCTCAGGCGTTTCGGGGTCGTGATCGACAACTGCTGCTGGGTCTGCAACGGTAATGTCACCAGTCTCATCGATACGATGTGCAACGGTTTCAAGACGAGTAGACGAACACGCAGGGTAGAATGCTGTTGTTCCGTCGGTAGTCGCCATAAGAAGTGGTTCGGCTGCTATAGCACCTGTTGAACCGACCGTAGCAACGGGGGACTCAATTGCGGCGTCAAGATCTATCTCGGTGTTATCCAGAGCATCAACGCCAGCAACTCGGAGCTGAAGACCGCCGGTCGGAGTGAGTATTGTCATTAATTATCGTCTAACAACTAGGAAGTATTTGAATAGCATAAATGATTGGGTGTATCATTTAAGTTATTATGTAATATAGTCAATAATTTACATATACAATTATTAAAGTTATCATTGCGGAAATTCACTATACATAGCCAATGAGTTATATCATTATTATCTAATGACTTAATGTGTCTACTACTACCACAGACAAGAACAGATGGCTTATTGCAGTATCAGCGATTTTGATCCACGTCTCAATTGGTGGCATCTATGCGTACAGTATCTATCAGAACCCATTAAGTGAGACACTAGGATGGGCTGTATCGGATGTTACATTAGCATTTACTATTTCAATCTTTGTCCTTGGTCTAACAGCCGCATTCCTTGGGATATTTGTTGAGCGATATGGACCGCGGATTGCTGGTCTTACCGCCGCTATTCTCTATGGGATTGGGACAGTCGGAGCAGGAGTGAGCGTACAACTTCAAAGCCTCCCATTATTCTTTGCAACATTTGGCGTGATTGGAGGAATGGGGCTTGGGATTGGGTATATCTCACCAATCTCAACACTTGTTGCGTGGTTCCCTGATAGGCGAGGTATGGCAACTGGGATGGCAGTTATGGGATTCGGTGCCGGTGCCTTATTGACGGGTCCTGTCGGAAATTTCTTAATTCAGCAATATAGCATATCTACTGCGTTCTATGGACTTGGAGCGACCTACTTCGTGTTGATGACGCTTGGAGCAAGCTACCTCAAGAAACCACCAAACGGATGGCTGCCATCCGGTATGACCGAAGACGACCTCGCAGCCGAAGACGATGAAGGTGGTATTTGGGGCGATCTTGAAGAACTCACCGCACGAGAGGCTCGGAAAACACCTCGATTCTGGATGGTTTGGCTAATTATATTTATCAATGTATCTGCTGGGATCATGCTCTTGGCGTTTGCATCTCCAATGTTACAGTCGATTGGTGGCGCCAGTGCAACAACAGCTGCATTCATCGTTGGGTATATTGGGATATTCAATGGTGCTGGACGAATCGCATGGTCAAGCCTTTCAGATTATGTTGGTCGGACTGCAGTGTATGGAGCGTTCTTTGCGATTCAAATTGTCGCCTTCTTTTTGATGCCACAGGTCAGCGGCGTCTGGATTCTTGCAGGACTACTATTTCTTATTATTACCTGTTACGGTGGCGGCTTTGCTTGCCTACCAGCATATCTGAGTGATCTCTTTGGAACAACCGAGGTTGGAGCAATCCATGGATATAGTCTTACAGCATGGGGACTTGCAGGTGTCGCTGGACCAACGCTTGCATCGGTCATTCTTGAGTCAACTGGTGATTACACGACTGCACTGTATATTATCAATGTTGTCTTGATTGCTGGACTCCTGACTGTGGGGGCACTTCGATGGCGGATTAATACCATTGAAGATGCTCAAACAGCACCGGTGACCGCAGCAGGTGATTAATTGAGAATCAAATATTGAACTGTACTTCTCTATAGGCGGAGCAGGCTGAGTGTCTCGGGGCTTAGATATAACGTCGAGACGATTCACTATCTCAGGGCACTCTAGAGGTGCTCTCGTCCTGAGGATCAGTAATTTAGCTAAATACAGGCGCTAACTCCCCTCCCTCAAGAAGTACCGTAGTCCGCGCAAGTGAAGTACCTCGGGGTCTAATGGCTTAGAGAACCTTTGAAAACTAAGACGTAGCAAGAAAATAACAGACTAAGACAGCTGTGCACCAAGTGCACAGCGATTTAACAGCGTTTTAGGATCACTATTACTCTACAAGAATCTTCTTTTTCTGAGTTACCGGGCTCCAAAACCAGCCGGGAGAAATCTTGATACGGTAATTTTCACCGCTCACGTATAAACCACAAATTCACCGTACCACGCTCCCTGAGAATAACGAATAGAGACCGGTTACCTCCAGAATTGAGAATTAATTTGCAAATCGCGTCGCGGTCATTAAGCCCCGAGGCACTCTGCCTGTTAATCTGTAGACAAGGAGCGCAGCAAGGAGTGGATACAGCACCGCCATCGTCTTCCATACGTTGTTCTATTTCTGACCCACAGGCCCACAGGCCCATCCAATCGTAACTTCTTATTCCAACGGGTATTTTCTGAGTGAGGGTTGAAGTAGCCCGAAGAGACGCCCTCAAATCGCGGAGCGATTCTGATGTACGAATGGGAAATTCGCTCTCGTCAACGCCTGTAGATGTGGATACTGCGCTCCCTACAGACACCAGCTAAGTGTCTGCAAAGCGCGTCGTGGAAATAGGAAGCCCCTGCCTCGAGGAAGCCGCCAACGGCAGCGAGTAGGCAGGGGTAGTTCACATGTGACCCAGCAGTTTACCCGCGGAAGAGTTGAAGCACTTCATCGCTTACCGATGGTTCAACAGCTATCGTATATGTTTCGTCTGGTATCAATTCTGTTTCTGGACCGGCAATACGATTTCCGCCAGTGCTGGCAACAACAAGACATCCGCGAGGGAGTCCGACCTCTTCAAGCGTTCGTTCCGCAACCGGGGCACTGGGTGCAACAGTCACCTCAAGTAGGTCTAAACTACCAGTTGTATCCTCAATAGCCCGCACGTCTGATTCAACAGTATTAGCAGCAACACGTGCTGCTGCATTCTCAGGGAAGACAACTTCATCAACCCAGTCATCATACTCGCCGCGGGTCTCAACATCAGTCCGAAGAATTGTTTTTAGATCAGGTACCATACGAGTCGCTGCAAGGCAGATTGCAAGATTTGTTCCTGTTTCTGCAGTGAGCGCAGCAATGACATCAACACGGTCAAGATTGACTTGTTCAAGGATTGCTGGTCGTGTTGCATCGCCTTCAATAACGGTTGCAACATAATCATCTGCAATTGTCTGTGCACGGTCTGAGTTAGGCTCAATCACAACGATATCATATCCGCGATCACTGAGTATATTTGCTGTTCGTCGACCAACACGACCCCCACCGGCAATGACAGTTCGCGGCTGATTTGATGACATAATCAGACTTCCTCCTGAGCAGTTGTATGTGTGTGGGCCTCTTGAGTGTCGGTATCTCCGGATAGCGATGGGTTCGAGTCTGTAATGGCTGCGTCAATAGGGTCAGATGTCGGAGTTGGGTCTGGGTCTGAATCTGGACCTGGACCGGACCCGGAAGTTGGTCCATCAGGTGTGCTGCCACCACCACCGCCACCACCACTTGGAGTAGGATTAGACCGCGATCGAAGCCAGTTCAATCCGTAGTATGCAAGTAATCCAAGAGCAATCCATCCCACACTAAGTAGTAATGCGAGTTGGTCAGTTTGGGTCAGATACCAGACTAGCACTCCAGTGAGTAGTACATTGAGTATAATTCCAATGATTGGAGGTGCAGGATAATACGGAATTTTGTAAGGGCGAGTCATGTCAGGGCGTTCCCGCCTGAGCTTGATCACTGAGAAATTAACGATAATGAATGATAATAAGAAAAATAAGCTGGACATATTACCGGCACTCGCTGTTGGAAGCGCGACTGAGAAAAGCATGACAGCACCACTAACGATGATTGCAACAAACGGTGTTCCAAATCGGTGATGAAGATTCCCGATTGAGCCAATCAGCTGCCCTTCGCGTCCCATCGCGAAGGCAACGCGTGAGGATGCAATGACAACTGCATTCAATGCTGTTAGCGTTGAGAAAACGGCTCCGAAGACAATGACTGCACCACCGTTCTTGATAATTGGAAGACCTGTTGGCATGAATGATGTCGCTGCTGCTGCAATACCCGCTTCACCAGCCTGTGCCAGCCCGGATGCTCCGAGCGTTCCAATAGCGACAGAAACGACAAGTGCATAAATAATGACAGTTGCAGCAAGACTCAAAAAGATAGCTTTTGGAATATTCTCTCTCGGGTTTTCAACTTCTTCGGTGACAGTCGTAATGAGATCATATCCCTCAAACGCAATGAACGTCAGTCCCATTGCAGGAAGAATACTTAATGCAGATGAATCATCGGGGAACAGTGGATCGAAGTTCTGAAGCGTGAAACTTGTCGGTTCACCACCACCGGCTGAAAGGAATCCAAATAATATGAAAATCAGTAGAATAAGCACTTTCGTGATTGTAAAGAACGTCTCTGCACTCCCACTGGCAGCTGTCGAGAGCGCATTTACGACAACAAGGAATGTAACAGCAATAAAAGCGAGTCCTAACTGAACAGGAATATCAACGCTAATAATCGGAAGGGCAATTGCATTGACAGCGCCTGGTTTCGGTGTGAATCCATAAACATGGAGTAATTCAATGAAATTTGGGGCAAATCCAAGCGCATAAAGTGCTCCTGCAATCATATATGCAAACCAGAGCATCCATCCCAGTAAGAAGGATGAACGATCATCAAAAATCTCACGAACAAAGGCGTATCCGCCACCACTTTTTGGGATTGAGGCAGCGAGTTCAGCGTATGACAATCCGGTAAATGCTGTGACAATTCCATTAAGAACGAACACAAGTAATGCTGCGGGACCAGAGATTTCCGCAGCAAGTCCTGTGAGGACGAAAATCCCCGCACCAATCATCGCCCCCATTCCAATCATCGTGGCATCTAACAGTCCGAGTTCAGCCGTTGGCTCGCGAGTTCCCTGACTCATCGATGTACGATAAGATATGACGCTAAAGGGTTAAATACTGGTAATACGGCACCTATTCAATTCATTAGTTGTATTCGTTGAAATCAAAACGTGATAATGAGTGCAACTGTCATATGGATGATCTGAATGTAGTCACATTTCTCGGGATTTTTTACCTTCGATATGATAACATAGGTTACACATATGAGTATGCGTGCTGCTGTTTACTATGGTCCCCGTGATATCCGCGTTGAGAATGTTGTTAAACCGACGTTAGAAGAGTCAACAGACGCAGTTGTCCGGGTCACACATACCGCTGTCTGTGGGTCCGATTTGTGGTTTTATCGAGGAAAGACAGACCGCGACATTCCTTCTCGAGTTGGTCATGAACCAATGGGTATTGTTGAAGAAGTCGGCGATGATGTGCAGTCTGTTGATGTCGGGGATCGTGTTTTCGCACCATTTAAGATAAGTTGTGGTATGTGTGAATTTTGTCGTCGTGGATTGCATACATCATGTGTGAATGGTGATGGTTGGGGCGATGACAATGGTGGTGCACAAGGTGAGGTGATTCGCTGCCGACATGCAGATGGAACGCTTGTTCGTGTTCCAGATGCTTATGCCAATGACGATAGCGCACTTCGGTCCATACTCCCGCTGACAGATGTCATGGGGACAGGTCATCATGCAGCGGTGAGCGCAGGTGTTAGCGCCGGGTCGACGTGTGTCGTCGTCGGCGATGGGGCTGTTGGGCTCTGTGGTGTGCTTGCGGCTCGCCGGTTAGGGGCTGCGCGAATCGTCGCTGTCGGACATCACCCAGATCGATTATCACTTGCGAGTGAATTTGGCGCTACCGATACAGTCTCCGCACGCGGGCAAGAAGCTATTGAGACCGTTCAAGAGATGACTGGTGGCGGTGCTGAACATGTGCTTGAATGCGTCGGTGCAACGAGCGCAATGGAAACCGCTGTTGAGGTGTGTCGACCCGGAGGGACAGTCGGGTACGTTGGTGTTCCACATGGGCTTGACGATGGTCTTGATCTATTTTCCTTCTTTGGGGATAATATTACGCTACAAGGCGGTGTTGCTCCCGTCCGTGCATATGCAGATGAACTGTTAGCTGACGTCCTTCAGGGGACGCTTGATCCTGCACCAGTGTTTACAAAAACCGTTAATCTTGATTCAATATCGGAGGGATATCAAGCGATGGACGAACGGGATGCAATTAAGGTTCTTGTTGAGATATAAGATCGATATATTGTTGATGTTACTATAGATTTCAGTTGATGCCGCCAACACCTGAGGTCGCGTCAGGAAGGTCATGTGCGTGTGCATCAATATTGAGTGCTTCAAGCGCGGCTGCAAGATGTTTATCTTTTGCATAATCTGCATCATCAGCCACCCGAAGTTCCTGTGCCTTTGCAAGCACCTCCCCCCGACGTTCAGCTGGAATATCGTATTTATCTGTTGATAATTCAATAATCAATCCATTATTATCCTGTGTATATAGTGAGAAGAAAACACCACGGTCAAATACGTTGTATCCCCGACCATCAGCCTCCAGCGCAGCCATCACATCTTCAAAGTCTGACGGCGCGACACTAAAACAGAGGTGGTGGACAGCACCAATACCACCGCGCTGTTGTTGGGTTGACTGACGGTCACCGACAAACACTGTCAGAATTCGACCATCACCAGTGTCAAAAAACAAATGTGTCTGTGATGGATCGTCGAGGTTTGGTTGTCTAAGAACCAGTGGCATTCCAAGAAGCTCTTGATAAAATTCAATCGTATCCGTTTCGTTACTCCCCCAAATCGTGATATGATCAGTCCCAGTCGTCTGAATTGGGCTATCCGGTTGGTCAGCAGTGACTGATGTTGCATCCGTATTATCGACCATATCCTTGATATCGTCGCGAACGGAATAAACGGGGGAGTTGACGAGTACTACTAGTAATAAGCGATAGCAATATTAGCAACAATCCGAGGACTCAAATAATATAGAAGGAGGAAGTGTCTGTATTATATATTTGTCATCTTAAAGTAAACGACCACGGCTCACACAACCCGTTGCTTTTGTTGCTCCCCCGGTCTATTTTATTATCACTCCACGCAAAGCGATTTCGTGGGATGAGAGTGGGCGGGTTTGAATTATCGTAAATATAAGACCGTTTCATATGGTTACAATCGGTACTCACTCTTCCGATTGCTATTCATTCTTCATTCAATCGTCTGCAACGGCGCCTACGAAGCGGTCACGACGGTATCGACAATATTCGCAAAAGAACTGTGCGTACCCTGCTGGTTGCACGCCATTAAGATTCATCTCATTTCCACAGTCGGGACACCAATGTGACCCAATATCTTGATAATTCTGCGCCGACATACATGATTAATTGGGAAGGTCATATAATAGCTTATTGGTTTCTGTCTGGCTATCCGACTCAATTATCACAGATATTTACTTCATTTATTTGATATATCATATATCGATCTAAGTGAATAAAAAAGTGAAGTACCTCGGGGTCAAGCCCCGAGGCACTCTGCCTGTTAATCTGTAGATATCGGTATCAGCGTGGTGGTGAATGTTAGTACCGAGAGGGGAGATAGGCAAATCCAATTAAGAAAACCACAGTAAGTCCGGATGCAATTGAGACGCCCCACAATCCATTCTTCTGTGTTTGATACCGCTCCATAGCTGCTTTTTGTTGTTGGTAACTCTCGAAATTCTGTGTAAGTTGCAGCGTTGAATCACTGGGGAAATGCGCAAGATATGTTTCATCACCGACAGTGATATTATCATTATGCCCAACATCAATTGTATTTGTTCGTGGGGCAGTCCATACGAGCTGAATACTTTCATTCGTCACCGTCTTGATAGTCGTTGTATTGCCCTGATACGCAAGTGTGTCACCCTCTGCGTACGACTGTGTTTCCGGCTCAGGGAAATATTCAGCAGCTGGAATAAGTTCGTTACCATTACGGACAACATATTCTTCGCTATCTTGAGTGACTGTCTCAGTACTTACGTTTGGATCTGCTTCGAGGATCGCTGTTTGATTGATTGACTCACGGAACGTCAAGCGCGTTGGATCATCACCATTGCGGTCAACGAGTACTTGCCATTGTTGTTGATCAACGGTCTGCGTCGAATTATTCTCGAATGAAGCGGCGTACTGTGCAGATTCGTTAGTATACTGAATAGCACCCTGTGTTACTGTTGTTGCTGTTCCCCCATGGTCGCCGCCTTGCTCCATCGTTGAGATTGATGCAACGGTGTATGTTTGTCCACCAAGCTCAAACTGGTCGCTAGAGCTAAGTTCGTATGTTGGATCCTCAAACTCGACATGCGGCGCTTCTGCTGTCGCGATGAGCGAGTAAGCACCCGCACCAACGATAATGAATAGTGCGACATATACTGCCGCAGCACGTCGTTGCATATTCTCGGATTTAGCGACATAGTGTATAACGGTTATCGTTTCGAAGCCACAGATAAGATGTGAAGCGATGCGTCCAAACGGATCGGGTCAGTATGTAGTATAAATGGATATTCGGTTTTTAGGTGGTGCAGAGGAGGTCGGTCGAAGTGCCATCCTGATTAATGATCGATTGCTTCTTGATTATGGGATGCTGACTGGGAATCCGCCACAGTTTCCAATTGAAACACCCCGTCCAGACGCCGTTGTTGTCAGTCACGGTCATCTTGATCATGTTGGTGCTATTCCATCATTGCTTTCCGGAGACCGCAGACCGCCGATTCACTGGACTGCCCCAACACAAGAATTGGCATTAACCTTGGCTCGTGATACGCTCAAACTTCATGGTGGGACGTATGATTGCCCTTTCACACAAGAGGAACTTCATCGCGTCACACAAGTTTCAGAGACACATGGATATCGAGAAACGTTCGATGTTGCTGATCATTCAATCACATTCTATAACGCCGGTCATATTCCTGGAAGTGCGCATGTGCTCATTGATGATGGTGACACACGGTTATTTTACACCGCTGATTTTCATACGGAGAATCAACGGCTCGTCTCAGCCTCAACAGCACGCCCTGAGGCAGACGTTGTCATCTGTGAAAGCACTTATTCAGACGTTCAACATGACCCACGAAAGCAAATTGAAACCCGATTCGTTGAGAGTGTTCGAACAACCATGTGGCAAGGTGGCACCGTTATCGTTCCTGCATTCGCAATTGGACGAACACAAGAATTGTTACTCGTGTGTGCAGCAAACAATATTGACTGCTATGTTGATGGAATGGGAAAACAAGTAACAAAGATGCTCAAAGAATACCCACAGTTTGTTCGGGGTGAGGAGGCACTCGGGCATGCGAAATCGAACGCTCGATTTGTCACTGGTCGGGATGGTCAGCGGAAACGAATCGCAGAACAAAATACGGTTATTGTGACAACAAGCGGAATGCTATCTGGCGGTCCTGCAATGACATATATTCCCGAGATTCGGTCAAATCCAACAAACAAGATTACGCTTACAGGATATCAGGTCGAGGGAACGCCTGGTCGGTCACTTCTGGAGACTGGTCGTGCTGAAATAAACGATCGTATAATGCCGATTAGCGCACAGGTTGAATGGTATGATTTCTCTGCACATGCAGATAAGGATGGTCTCATGGAGCTTCTTAATGAGTATAAAGATACGAGAGTGCTCATTAATCATGGTGATCGCTGTCAGCGATTTGCTGATGAATTGAATGCGAGTGAATTCGATGCCACAGCACCGACGCTTGGGCAAGAAATATCAATCTGAAAGTAAATTATATTGAATCACCCATTGACATTCTCCTCCACGTAAACGCGGAGGAATCTTGAGCGTGAGTGTGAGCGTGAATGATGGAGATTTCAGGGTTGCAGTTCCACCGAACCCCGGCACGGTGAGAATCCGTGTGGGGTTCACGGACTGTGGCGAGTCGAGTGGGACTGCTGGGAGCGCTGGGAGTGCCACATCTCAGCCCCCGGTATTCCTATCCTCCATCGTGTCCGGACTCCCGGAGTTGATTTTACCTTGGGGAGTTCGGCAGACTTCGGTGGACTCGAAGTTGCTTTCTGCGGTGTTGTCAGGCAGTCGGGCACTGCATCTGCATCTGCATCGGCTCAGTATATTATATGAACCGACCGTTCGCCTGACTGGTTCCGATTCCTGTCTCATAGTGATTCGTGCAAGTCTTTACCGCCGTGATTATCGGTGCCGGCGATGGGAGCCGCTGAATCCGCATCATTCGACACCGTCAGTGAAACTATTCAAACTAATCACTATCATTGCTTGGGGTTGCGAAGCAGCCATCGTCGGAGTGACCGGAATCGCCCTGCCCTGTTCCCGATCTGATTCCTACATAAATATGGGACTGCCTGTCAGTTCAAGCTCCGGAGTCCCAAATCTGAGCGTGGCTATTGCAGCGTAGATTTCCTCCGGGGTGTCGGATTTATCCTGCGGCTGAACCCGCAGGTATTCTCCTTGACCCTGTATAATCTCTCATAGCGACTGAGATTGGCAGTTTTTTCTTAAACGATAATAATTAAATGATCTATGTGTGCACATAAAATGCGCTCCCCCAAAACCTATCCGTTGATTGCACAGTGACAATATCACATGACGGATCCATTCGTCGTAATTGGTGGTGACGCTGCAGGATTATCAGCCGCAAGTAAATATCGACGGGAGTCACCAGCGCGGGATGTGGTCGTCTTTGAGCAGGGGTCGTGGGTTTCATACGCACACTGTGGAACACCGTACTTTATCAAAGGCGACGTTGAACACCTTAGGGATTTGCAGTCACTCTCACCCCGTGATATTGAGGAGCGAGGAATTGATTTTCGACGAGATCACGAGGTAACTGCGATCGATACCAGATCCGATGTCATAACTGTGGTGAATAATGGCGAATCCTTCGAATACCCATATGAGGAACTACTGATTGCGACTGGAGCACGCGCCATATCAGCGCCCATTGAGGGAGCTGATCTTGATACGGTCTTTACGCTTCATGGATTGCCTGATGCGACCGCACTTCGGTCGTTCCTGACACCACCAGCGGAGTTCGATAGTGCTAATCTAGGTGGCGGAGCTGCGCTCACGACATCAGTCGCTGAACAGTATGGGGCAATGCAACCGCCAGAGACAATTGCAATCGTTGGTGGTGGATATGTCGGCGTAGAAATGGCTGAGGCATTCAGTGCATGGGATTGCGCAGTACATCTCTTTCAGCGACCAGAGCGGCTGTTACCCGCATTTGGGACAGCAGTTGGCGATGTCATTGCCTCAACATTAAAAAAAGCAGGCGTAACGCTTCATCTTAACAAGGAAGTTGATCGACTTACTGAGACGGACGGGCAGCTAGATGATATTGTCTATGGAGGCGGAAACCGACTCAATGTTGATGCTGTACTCATCGGGATTGGAATCCGTCCAAATGTCGAATTACTCACAGAGACATCAATTGAGCTTGGAACAGCTGGGGCAGTCGCAGTAGATGAATATGGACAGACAAACGTTGAGAATGTATATGCAGCTGGAGACGTTGCTGAACTCAAACAGATCGTCACAGGTGAAACTACATGGAGTCCACTTGGACTTCCAGCAAACCGGGCAGGACGGGCAATCGGAGCCACAGTCGGTGGGTCGCCAACACAGGTTGGTCATGTCGCTGAGACGGCAATGTTAAAAGCATTTGAAGTCGGCTGTGGACGAACGGGAGTGCTTGACCATGACCGAGCAGAAGCAGCTGGATTTGATCCCATCACGAAGACAATCACCGCTGGGTCACGCTCTGGATATTATCCAGGTGCTGAGGAAACAACAGTCACGCTTACCGCTGATCAAGAGAGTGGTCAGCTACTCGGTGGCAGTCTTGTTGGAGCTGACCGTGCCGCTGTTCGCATCAATACTATTGCGACAGCGCTTGGTGCTGGGATGACTGTTGGCGAACTTGAACAGCAGGATCTCGGATACGCACCCCCATTCAGTCCAGTATGGGATCCTGTCCTCGTCGCTGCAAAAGTATTAAACGGAAAATTGTAGTGAAGTGCTCAGGGCATGTAACGTTCAAAACTACAATATACGAGTTACATGTAGTCTGTGATACTCGTTTTGAACAATCTATAAACTATAGTGATATATAATATGCGTTAACTAGGGGAATCAGCGAGATATAGATCCATCATTTATTTCGACGGAGTGAGTTGAGAAAGCGATATCGACTATTTGGGTCATATCCTCTGAATAGGAGACTATTTGTAAGGACTGAGACCGATGAGAGCGCCATTGCCCCAGCAGCGAGGACGGGCTGTAATAATCCAAGTGACGCAAGAGGGATCATCGCAGTGTTGTATCCAAGTGCCCAAAACAGATTTTGTTTGATCTTTGAAAGAGTGCCCTCAGAAATTCGGATAGCGTGAACGACATCAGCAGGGGAATCTCGCATGAGTGTTACTTCGGCTGCTTCAATAGCAACATCAGTTCCAGAACCGAGTGCAGTTCCGACGAACGCCGCCGCAAGTGCCGGTGCATCATTAACACCATCACCGACCATCATCACCCGGCTGTCTTCCGCTGATTGGATTGTCTCAACGGCATCGGCTTTCGCTTCTGGAAGGACCTCTGCGCGGACATTCTCGGGGTCAATACCAACCTGACTCGCGACTGCTTTCGCGGTTCGTTCGTTATCTCCTGTGATGAGATGAACATTTGTTCCGCGGGCACGCAGAGTTTCAACCGCATCCATGGCAGAATCTTTGATTGTGTCCGCATCAGCAATAACACCAACAAGGCGTCGGGTATCGGTTATCTCAGTATCAGTATCAGTATCATCGAGAATCGAGACATCTGGGTTATCAATGACGCCAACAAGCATCGCGGTTTTACCATTGGATTCGAGTTCACGAAGTGTCGACGCTGCAGGGTCGATGTCAATACCTGCATTCTTCAGAAGTCGGTCGTTTCCGACAATGACGGTTTGTTGATCAACAGTCGCGCGGACACCCTGTCCAGGAATTGCATTGAACTCTGTCGCCGTAGGGATATTGAGATCACACTTGCGAGCTGCACTAACAATTGCGTCTCCCAATGGGTGTTCACTGTTTTGCTCAGCGGAAGCCGCAAGGCGAAGAACAGCCATCTCACGAGGGGTTCTCACGAGATCTGGATCTGGATCTATATCTGTCTTTGTTTTTATTTCTGCGTCTACGTCTGCATCCGAATCTGTGTCTATGGATGCACCCGAAGAGCGTGTATTTGAGTCGAGCAAGCCATTATTTTCTGAGTCTAGTTGTCCACCATCTGTCTGTGGATTGAGGGCAATAACATCCGTGACGGACATTTCACCTGTCGTCAACGTTCCCGTCTTATCAAATACAACAGTGTCAATATCTCGAACACGCTCTAATACGTCACCCCCCTCAAATAAGATACCATTTTTTGCACCGATTGTCGTTCCGACCATCGTTGCTGCTGGGGTTGCAAGACCAAGCGCACAAGGGCAGGCGATAAGAACTGCAGAGGCAAACACAAGAACGGCGAATTCAACCGTTGAAACGGTGCCGCCAGCAACAACTGGTCCACCAGCGATAATACCAATTGCTGGAATGAATTCAGTAAGACTCGCTAATGTTGACGGGAAAGCAAACCATAATAATGCCCAAACAACCGCATTGAGGATTACTGCAGGAACAAAGTATGCAGAAATACGATCAGCGAATTGTTGAATATCTGGCTGGCGTGATTGTGCCTCTTTGACTGTTTGGACAATTTGTTGTATTGCGGTATCAGAGCCAATCTTTGTTGCTTCAATAGTAATTACACCATTTTGATTGACGGTTGAGCCAACAACAGTATCTCCGGGGCTCTTTGATACTGGGACAGACTCACCAGTTACCATCGACTCATCAACTGCGGAGGATCCCTCAATAACGGCGCCATCAGTAGGGATTTGCTCACCAGGGCGAACCCGTAGCTGATCACCAACGGTGATATCGGAGACGGGAATAGTTTGCTCGGTGTTATCTTCAATAATCGTTGCAGTATCAGCTTCCATTTCAAGAAGTGCCCGAAGTGCTGATGATGCCTGCCCCTTTGAGCGAGCCTCAAGATAGTTTCCAAGTGTAATGAACACTAAGATAAGTGCAGCAGTGTCGAAATACAATCCTGCCTGCGGAAGAATGTCAAGGAGGGCAACCACAGAGTATAGATATGCGGTTGAGGATCCGAGCGCAATTAGCACATCCATATTCGCCGTTCGGTTACGTACAACTGCGGTGTAGCTATTCTCATAGAACTCTCGACCTAACACTAATTGGATAGGTGTCGCGAGAACAAAAGCAACCCACCCAAATGGAATGTCTAGATATGGGATTGTTGCCGGAATTGCATTTGGCATAAAAAGATGCGCTAAAAGAAACCCAACAAGCGGCGTTGCGAGAACTGCACCGAAAATTGTGAGTCGACGTTGACGGTCTATTTCTGCCGTCCGGGCAGTTTCACGAGCGTCGGTATTGTCGCTCTCGGTGTTTATATCAGTATCATTACTGTTGTTTTCTGTACTTACATCATGACTATTTCGAGGATTTGATCCATCAGCAATCGGCGTGTATCCTGCGCTAGTGATAATATCTGCAAGATCACTCCTCGCCATCATAGCAGGATTATATTGAATTTGTGCTTCATCAATTGCCGCGTTGACATCTGCGGTGAGGACACCAGAAGCCGATTCAAGTGCACTCTCGACTGTTTGCGCACAGGACGAACATGAAAGATCTGTGATGCCGATTGAGGCGCGTTCATCAAGCGGGTCATAACCAGCAGACGAAATTGTATCATACAATTGCTTAACAGAAACTGTGGTTGGGTCATGCGTCACTGCTGCTTCATCCGTCGCAACATTAACTGAGACCGTTTCGACACCGCTAAGCGATGATAGTGCATCTTGAACCGATTGTGAACAAGTAGCACAAGACATCCCCGCGATATCAATGCGTGTGCTCTGAGTGGGCATATTGATATATACGGTGTCTATGCTTACCACGATTTCCCTTTTCAAATCCGGGGTATCAGTGGTCGTTTAGTTTTGATTCTAAAGTTATTATTGTACATCATCACTCCCAGCATTAGTTTTTTATCGGGTATCAGCATCAGCCTCAATTCGGTTATATCGTTTGCGAAAGCGGTCTAAGCATGATGGGCAGCAAAACTGTCGTTTTGTGCCGCCAATTTGTTCACTACGCCCCTCGGTGGTAACGGTATTGCCACACTCAGCGCATGATAGGGCGAATTCGGTCTCGCCGACGGTGGGGCTCCATTCAGCAGTGTCAACGATACTGACATCATAGCTATCAATCCGTGAAGGGTCGACAATATCGTTAATTGCGGCGCGAACGCGGTCTCCACGGACATGAGCAGAGAATGTAATAGTATTATTTGCGGTCATAAATGTGTGTTCAACTTTCGGAGATTCACGAACGGCAGAGTAGACCGAGTCAGCCGCGGATGTCAACGGTCGGAGAGTTACCAAAATAGGGACACCAGCACGGAGTTGTGATCGATCAAGTTCAACAGTAAACCGACGGATAACACCAGACTCACCTAAACGATCAATTCGGTCTGAGACTGCTGGTGGGGAGAGATTGACTACTTGAGCGATGTCGGTGTATGAGCGACGAGCGTCCTCGATAAGGAGTTCAAGAATCTGGATATCGGTCTCATCAAGCATATTTATTAATCTAGCCGATGAAACGACATCTCGACTTTTAGTTTTGATTATAAACATATGACCGCCCATAACAACTGATTCAAAAGTTAAATTGGTTTACATTATAATGTACTACTGCAATATTAGTCGTGAACGAGAATTGATTTCAAAATATATTAGATTAAATTCACCGTGGGAATTAGCCCTGTTGATATACTTCGATAATGTCTCGAAATGAGCGCTAGAGAAGCATGTCGGACAAAAAGTTACATGCAAAATGTTTCTGAAGTAATATGACCCAGTTAATCTACTCGGTCACTTTATGCGTCATCTGAGCCCGATGATTGTGCGTTCTCAACGCGATCAGCGTATGAGTGTAAATCATCAGCAATTGTGCGAGCTTCTGAGGCTGACAGTGTGACTTCATCGGCATGGGCAGGAAGCATTTCAACAGTTGTATGATCAATTTCAACCTGAAGCGTCACATGATCCGGGTTTTTTCGTGGCGCGGTAACGTTTACAACGCCAAGCGTATTTACGTCAAAGTCATGTCCACGGGCACGGACATCGGCGAGGTCGAGTGTTGTGTATGCGTTCACGCGGAGGAGTCGATCACTCATTCGTGTTAGTCGTCCGCGGGTGCAGATGGTCCGGCATCAAGACCGTCATTCTCTGCATATGGATACCACGTACGCTTGGTATTGTGCATCATTGGATCCTCATAATCGGTCTCCTCAGGCGCAACAAATGAATCAAGCTCATCATTATCATGTCTATCGATGAACGCACGGAATGATTCGTCATCGTTACGCTCAGCAGCGAATGTTTCAATCAGATTTGAGATTGCACCGGGAATCTCATCAACAGGAACACGTTGGGTCACCCAGCGTGCGAACTGTGGCTCTGCACCAAGTCCACCGCCAAGACCAACATCGAGAGCCTCAACAGGCTCCCCATTCTTGCGCGTTTTCATCCCTCGAAGGCTGATATCTGCAATCTGTGGTTGTGCACAGGAAGCAGTGCATCCTGATAGGTGGATATGAAACTCGTCAACGTCACCCGGAAGCGTGACATTGTCCTTGAGCCATCGAGCGTATCGAACTTGTCGGTTCTTTGTCTCGACAATGGATAACGAACAGAATTCAGTACCTGTGCAGGCAACAGATCCCCGCATGAATGGAGATGGATCTGGTGAGTAATTTTCGAGAAGTTGCTCACTCGTGAATTCATCAACAGCATCCTTTGGAATATCCGTAACGATGATATTCTGTCGCTGAGAGAGTCGAACTTCACCAGACCCGTATTCAGAGGCGAGATCAGCGAGTTCAAGCACATCAGATGCTCCCATTCGCCCAACAAGGACATTCAATCCAATAAAGTATGATCCGTCGTGCTGTTCATGTACCCCAATCAGGTCATTGCGGTCACCATCTCCGGTATTATATGTGTATTCCTCTCGAACGTCACGTCCAGCCGTGTGTAACTCGAAGTCAACATACTCCGATTGGAGTGTCTCACGAACTTTGTCTGCACCCCACTCGTCGACAAGGAACTTGATACGGGCGTTATATCGATCTTCACGATCGCCGTTATCTCGGAATAACGCTGAAAGTCCACCTGCGACTGTTGACACATCCGCTGGAGGGACCCAAACATCGATGTCACGAGCAAATCGTGGCTCGTTACGAGCAAGACCGCCTCCAACACGAACGTTGAATCCAACAGTCTCCTCACCATCAATCGTTTTGTAGGCTGGTTCAAACGCAAGGTCGTTGATATCGCCTTGACCGGAACCATCAGGCGTACCGGTAACAGAAACCTTCCATTTTCGTGGCAGATTGGAATGATCATCATTCCCCTTGAATGTCTCATTGAGATCATGAATGACTGGCCATGCATCGATAACCTCACGTGCATCCTTACCGGCAACAGGATTTCCAACAATATTTCGCCATGAGTCACCGCATGCCTGTTGTGTCGAAAGCCCGTTTTCTTCAAGCTTCTCGAAGATATCCGGGATATCTGATAATTCAATCCAGTGAAGTTGGATTGACTGTCGCGTTGTGAAATCAGCGTATCCATCACCGAATATTGGATTCACACCAGGACCAGTGGCATATTCGGATGCAATTTCACCGACTACGCGAAGCTGACCAGGCTTCATGACACCGTTTGGTGTCCCGATCCGCATCATAAAGTAACCTTCTTGTCCGTTTCGCTGATGGTAAAGACCCCACCATTTGAACCGCTCAAACCATGCATCTCGTTCATCCTCCGGGATTGTATCATATCCCTCCTCAGCGAACTCAAAGAGATGCTCGCGTATTTCCTGCCCATACACCTCTGATTTCCAGCGTTCGACGTCCGTCGGCATGATAGAATTAATAACGAGGAACAAGAACATAGGTGATAGTGTTTCGTCACCATTCCCCGCTGCTCCCGCTAACCAGAATTTGTTTCCGGTTTTCTTGATTCCCGTGTTCGACGAACAGTTGATTCATCAAATACGGCGAATTCACCGTCTATGACCCGACCAACTGGAAGCCACTCGGTCTCACCGGTTGCACCACAAGCGATACATTGGCCATAGACAATAACTTCAATTGTCTGACCGTTAACACCGACTGTTTGGAAATTTTCAACAACGAAATCAACAAGATCACATGAACAAAAATCAGTTGCTTCAACCCGCCAAAGTTCGCTTACGCTTACTTCTCTATGATCGTTGACGGATATCCATGCACCATCATCAAGTACTCGAAGTCGGACAGTCATAGTATTAACTTGGACCGAACACCACAGTGTGTGACGGAGGATGCAAACGGCGACGATGCCGATGACGTGCACAATCAATCATAATCGCTAGACGGGAGCCGTATGTACCATATAATCTATGTCGCCAATACCAGCATAAAATTCTGGTATTCGGGAGTAGGGGTTGAATTCACTCTTGCAGCGGCTCTTATACAGCAGTAAAGAGATTATTTGAGGTGATGACTGATTTGAATCCACAGTCGGCAATCAACTCGGTTGCTGCAATAGCAATTAAACGAGCGGCGATCGTCGACTCTGGGACGAGAAAAGCTAATACTGAACAGACAAATGAAAATAAGCTCAGATCTGAATCAAAAAAGAATCTTGATGTGACCTCCCGTCAGCATGCGTCCGCAGATGTCGCTCCTGAACTGTATAATGCTGATACACAGGAGTCGTCACAATGACGGGTGTAAGCAGTGATAGTGATCGCCAGATCGATGCTATTGACCCGGAGCAACGCATCGACAGCGACGAACAGGATATAGAGAGTGAGGAATCAAACGTTGACACTGCTTCATCTGACGCTGCATCTACATCAAATGACGAGAGTAGTCACCTCGATGATCTTGCTGATGGTGCTGGATGCACAGAAATCTGGGAACACCTCTCAGAGAGTCGAGATTGACAGGCAGAAGCGGGGTGGAACTTTTACCCGATGCCAGATTATCAATATACGAGATGAGTGAGGATAATTATGACTCTAGTGGGAAACCTAGCAACCGGCTGGATTCAGTGTCGAGACATCGTTCGGAACGAGAGTTCGACATAAACAGCGATATTGATACCAATATCGACGTTGGACCTGAGTCGGATGAGACGAAAATTCAAGCCACTTGTTTAATCACTATCACTGACACTGACACTGATACTAATATTAGCCTCACTATGACACATAATAACAGTAATATTGATAATGATGATTCTGCACCAAGTTTTACTCAACTTCGCAGCGACGGCGGAGACCCCTCAGTTCGTCCACCAGCGGATCGTGAGGAGCCTGTTGGCGAACCAGTTGTTCGGTCTGACCCGGCTATCACAGGACAGCGGGCACGCGAGGCAGTTGAATTTGACCCGACAGACCCAGCAAGTATTACATCGGCTGCACAGACCGTACGGGCATTTTCTGAGAACACTGTTGGTGCTGATGACAATGTGTATATTCTTCGCGGAGCCGCTGCGTGTGCTGCCCTTGTAAGAGGCGTTGGGTCATATAAGCAAGCGGTGGAACGTGCAGGTGGTGATGTTTCAATCTCTTTTGTGCGAAAGTGGGCACGAGTGCATGACCTTCCACAGGCGATTAGACGCCATGTTGCTCGCGGTGATATCGCGCCAACAGCCGCAAAACATATTGCGCGCGTCTCAGGGCTTGATCGGCTTGATCTCGCGTGGGCTGTTATTGATGCTGATCTTACTGTTCGTGAAGTGCGACGGATTGCAAGTGAGGTTGATAATGATACAACCGCGGCTGAAGCACTCGCTGAGCGGGGAATCACTGTTGGATCGATTGAACTTTCATTGCCAATCCCACTATATCGCGAACTGCGACGACGAGCGTCTGTCGAAAATCGTCCGCCGGGTCAAATAGTCAGTAATGCACTCGAAGATACTTTCGAGACTGATTGACATCCTCCTCCGCGTGTAGTGCTCCTGAGAACTTATTGAGGAGTTCAATTCAAAATATTGTCATAGAGTAGCCGTTGATACTGTTGCGTAGGACGATGATTCAAGATGTTTCACGGAGTGCTATGGAAGTGCGGACACGTTACCTCATCTGGTCATCGATGTTCACGGAGATATTTCAGACAATCCTCCTTGTCAGGCAGAAAGATTTCGTTGACACTTTCTCTGCTAACCATCTTGAGATTAGCTACAAATTACGTCCTAAAAAAGTACTCATCGTTACAGATGAGCGATATCTTATATTTTTGCTCACATTGAGTTGCACTGAGATTCCGAACACTACCTCGTCGAACAATATCGGGCTAGACAAAGTACTGGTCCATACCCACCCTTCCGGGGTCTTCCCCCGGTTCAGACACACAGACCACGTGTCACCCGACTTGATATTGTATCAATGTTCCACAACGTCTGCAGAATCTACTTATACTGAATGCAGACTCTAAAACCCTGCCGTCACCAGTATGTTTAGAGGTACAACCCGTCTATAATGCCAATCGAAGCGGTTCATCCGCCCGGTATAACGGACAGTATCAGGAGTTGTATCTGGTCGTTCGACGGTATTCCCGCCGAGTTGATCGCTGTGGAAAGCGTCAGAAAATAAGCAAAGTATTCCCGAATCCACCGTGGATAGAGATAACGGGGTGTGGCACTCCCTGTATCACGACAGGAGACAAACCCGAGGTTTCCAAACTAGCACGGATCGACCGTGCGGGAAAGCCCCGCCGTTCATCAGGAGGATATCACACAAGCATAGTGTGCTAATTGCTCAACATCGCCTCTCCGTCAAGTATAGCTACGAACGCCTACTCAATAAGCGCCTCCATCTGATCAAGATAGTCGGCATATCCTGTGAGTGCAGATTCAATTGGTGCCGCATCAGTCATATCAACACCAGCTGTTTGGAGAATATCGATTGGATATGCTGAGCCTCCAAGTTCGAGTGCACTTCGATAGTCTTCAGCCGCATCTTCTCCGTCTGTATCAATTTGATCAACAATCGCAATAGCGGCTGAAATGCCGGTTGCATACTGATAGACATAAAACGAATAATAGAAATGTGGAATACGCATCCACTCACGAGCGATTCGGTCATCAAGTACCGCTGGTTGATAATATGTTTCTTTCAAGTCACGATATATTTCATCAAAGCGATCAGGCGTGAGTGCGCCACCCTCCTCGATTATTTCGTGAATGGTTGATTCAAATTCTGCAAACATTGTTTGTCTGTAAAGCGTCGAGCGAACACGCTCAAGATACTCATCAAGAATGTGTAAACGAAGCGTGTCATCCTCAAGCGTTTCAAGCAAATGATTAGTTAATAACGTTTCATTGACTGTCGACGCTACCTCAGCAACAAATATTGTGTAATCAGCATACTGCCACGGTTGGGCGTTCTTCGCGAGCTCGGAGTGCATTGAATGACCGAGTTCATGTGCAAGAGTAAACATCGATGAAATATCATCTTGATAATTCATCAGAATAAATGGCTGCGTATCATATGCTCCAGAGGAAAACGCACCAGATCGTTTTCCGCGATTCTCATAGACATCAACCCACCGAGATTCAAGCCCATCAGCGACACGCTGTTGATATTCCGACCCAAGTGGAGCAACGGCATCAGTAATATATGTTGTTGCACGGTCATATGGAATTTTAGGACTCTCATCACCGGTGAGTGAGATGTAAAAATCCCAGGGACGAAGTTCATTAAGATTAAGAGCTGCTTGTTTTAGTCGGGCATGACGATGAAGATGCTCAAGATTATCTCGAACGGTCTCGCACAGAGTATCATATACCGTTACAGGAACATTTGGACCATCAAGTGAGGCAGCACGGGCAGATTCATATCGTCGGGCACGGGCGTATTTGACATCTTTCTTTACGCTGTTTTGTAATGCGGTTCCGACTGTATTCCGAACATCCTTCCACTCATCATAGAACTGCTCGTAAACGGTCTGTCGAAATGCGCGGTCTGGATGTTTTTGTAGCTTTGTGAAGTTTCCAAGAGTTATTTCAATTGTATCCTCACCAGGGTCTGGATGATCAACGGTTGGGAATGTCATGTCGGCATTTGATAACATTCCATAGATATCTGACGGTGAACTCGCGATTTCACCAAGATCTGCAAGCACAGACTCAACCTCGGAAGATCGCGTATGTGGCTTTGCCCGAAGGACATCATCGAAGAAATGTTCATATTGCTTGAGTGCCGGTTCGTGTTCGCAGAATGAGCTTATTTCTTCGCTGTCAAGCTCCTGCAATTCAGGCTCAATGAAACTAATTGCCGAGCGGGCGCGAGATGATAACGACTCAGCTTTCGACTGTCGAGCCTGAGATTCCTGATCACGCGTGTCCTCAGCGCTGCGAAGATTCGCATATGTGCTTACCGTTGCCAATGTTCGGAATATCTCCTCGCGCTGCTCAAGCAACTCCAGAAGTGTTGACGGCGACTCAGTCACATGTCCTTCATATTCTTTGAGATCTGTCAGTTGATCCTGAACTGACTCATACGCTGATTCCCATTCCGCAGCGTCAGTATAGATACCTGAAAGATCCCAGGTATATTCGGTCTCAATCTCGTTTCGTTCGGGAATCGAACTCATATATATAGATAAACGGCAACAGAGGTGAAGCTTATCACTCAATAGTCTGTCTGGACAATCCGGAAGCATTCCACGTTCGACTGATCACCCGAGATTTCAATCCGTGATATTAATTCGCAGACAACTCTCTTCAAAAATAAGAATCAGGCGAGAACGGGGTGATTCTGCCGTGTCCGACGATGGCGGCTTCGCCACTTCGGGCAATCAAACAATGATCGGAAGCAGTCGATGACCGCCCGATTTTCACCGTCTGGATGCATGGTGGGACTGCGACCCTCCAATCCCCACCACTCACACTCACGTTCAGGATTCCTCCGCGCTCACGCCGAGAAAGATATCAATGGCAATGGTATCTTTATTTTATCCAGACCGCGCAATAACCGTGAGAGTGAAGCATGATATGCAGGCGAGATAGGATTTCTATGTTTTCCACAGTTATCATGTCTGTTAGGAGTGTCTCGTTGCACGCGCTTCACGAACGTCAGCACCGTCTCGAACTTTATCATCGCAATTTGGGCATACACGAGGACGATCCAGTTCTTCAGGGGCAAACACGCGTACATACTCCGCGGTGACAAATGAACCACAGTTCTCACAGTGCGGCATTAATTCCGCATCTTTGCCCAACTATCATAATATTTAGGGACAAATACATGAATTTAGGATATTTTATAATGTTTGTATATACGTTTGAGGAATGTTCGTATCATGATATCCTACCAGTCGGTGAGTGTCCGAGTTAGAATATGATACAGTCCGCTCAAGAGTACTACTCAGTGTGATTTCATTGGGTCTATGAGTCGGCATCGTCGTGTACATTACTGTCAGTGTCTGAGTTTGTCACTAGTTCTGATCTGATCCTGATTTTGACACAATGTGCTCAGCAACACGTGCCTGGGTAAGACAGCGCTGATATCGATGTGTAAAAACAGATTTGAGAGAGTTAATTGCACGATTATCTATTCGAAAAGTAGCATCTGGATATGTAACCCTTGTCAAAATAAGTGGTTCCGGGGAGGCTGTCGGAATACCATCTGGACCGGTTTGTGGCACTGTATTCAACAGTCCTGTAAGTGTTTCAATTGTCATCGACTCTGAGCCAACGCCGCGAAGTGCAGACATAAGACGACGAATGAGTGATCGGGGGAATCCATCAGCAGTTATTCGTGCAGTAATGAAGGGATCATCAAACTCGAGTGTGATCGATAACTTGCGTGTCGTGCCATCATCATCGGATGTGAAATTGTGGAAGTCATGCTTACCAGAAAGTATCTCTGCAGCAGTGTTGAGCCGATTCATATCAAGTTCTGGTCCATACAGATAATATGTATATGTCCGTTGGAGAGCATCATGAGTGGCATGAAATCCAGATTGAACATCAGCACTTGCCCATGCCCGGACGCTTGTAGGAAGTTCACTATTTAATGCTCGAGGTGTGCACCATGAGGGGCACTCAAATCCGACTGTTTGTCTGAGTGCTGATACACCAGCATCCGTTCTGCCTGCTGCTGCGTATCCTGATGGCTTCGAATCAGTATCACGGTTAAACACATCAAGTGAGTCAAGTGCATCAAAAAGCGAATCCTCAACGGTTGGCACCGACGGTTGCCGCTGAAATCCAGAGAATGGACGTCCATCGTATGCAAGCCGAAATGCACGCATCTGAGCCGACATCTTAGGGGCGTAATGGCGTGAGCAGGTAGTATTTGAGAGTCATAATACTGTAATATCGGTGAATGATTGATTACACTACGTCTTCGTATGTTGGTGCATCATGATCGCCAGGGAATGCTTCCACAGGAACCGTTGTTTGATCACCGGAATTCATATCTTTAATTGTGATTTCATCATTCTCAAGATCCCGCTCTCCAACGATGATGACTGTCTCAGCGTTAATACTGTCTGCGTAACCCATCTGTGCACCGAAGCTCCGATCAGCAATATCAATCTCGACAGTGTTTTTGCTTACACGTAATTCACGAGCAATTCGAGTGGCAACAGAGCGAGTATCACCGACAGTAAGAATGTAATAGTCTGTTGTCAACTCCTCAGTCGGCCAGACACCAGCACGCTGGCATAACAGTGACAATGGTGCGAGACCAGGAGCAACTCCGACCGCGGGTGTTGGTTGCCCACCAAAACTTTCAATTAAGTTATCATATCGTCCCCCACCAAAGACAGATCGAGATACCTCGCCGGTTGCATCAAAGCACTCAAACACAACGCCAGTGTAATAATCGAGTCCACGTGCAGTTGTTAATGAGATATCACAAAACTCACCGACACCAAGATCATCAACGGCAGCGAGGACCGAGCGCAGATTTTGCACTGCGGTTGTGACTGTATCGTTGCCAACAGTTGCAATTTCATCTAAATCAGCCGTTGTTAGAAGATCATCAAATGACTGTGCTTGGTCATAACTAAGTCCAGCATCGGTGAGTAGTCCGTGATACTCCGCTTGCTCAATCTTCGCACGCTTATCGACTGCACGGATGGCAGCGCGGATATCAATATCGGCATCATCATTCGTAATCGAGGCTAAAAGTCCGCTCAGGATATCACGGTGTGAGACTCGGAACTCAAAGTCAGATGCAGTCAGTCCAAGATTCCTCAAAGCGTCAGCAGCAAACGCAAGAATCTCAGCGTCAGCTATTGGATCGGCAGTACCGAAGATATCGACATTTGTCTGGTAAAATTCTCGGAACCGTCCTTGCTGGACCTGCTCATACCGCCAGAATGGTCGCGTGGAAACCCATTTAATTGGCTTTGAAAGTGCTTGTTGTTTGTCAACAACCATCCGTGCGACCGTCGGCGTCAGTTCGGGTATTAATGTTACATCCCGTCCGCCATCATCGCTAAACGCATACAACTCTTCTTCAATACCCTCACCGCTCTTATCGACATACATTTGTGTCTGTTCAAGCGTTGGCGTCCCCACTTCACGGAATCCATACTGAGTTGCGGTCGTCTCAAGTATATCAATAACTTGCCGTCGAGCGGTCATCTCGGGGGGGTAAAAGTCGCGAAACCCCTTCAATCGGTCATACATACGCCGCGTTTCGGCAGTCTTGCGCTTGAAGCTGTTGAACCACATTAGACAGCATATTGCCAATCACCGATATGACGAGAGTCGATAATCAAATGGAGGTGAGAAGATAGCTCAGATTACGATCATCGTTATTCATCTATGTTATGTGTCATCATTGGAGCGGAGATGATTGACATATGATTGTGTATGCGCTGGGAAGATAGATGTGACAGCCTCAGGTCCGACACGGTCAGCAATCAGTGTGCGGAGTTCTGTTTCATAATCACTTTTCGGAATTTCAACTGAGGGTCCCGTGTCTATACTCAGGCGTTCTGTGACTAGTTCATCAATCGCATGGTGACCAAACCCACTGAGTGGTGAAAGATAATCGATGTCATGGCGATCCTCAAGACTCTGTGCTTGCGCCCGTGAGATAGTTGGGACGCGGTCATCGCGACGTGTCCCATCCGCAATGGCGGTGACATCCAACTGTGCAGCCATCTCAAGTGCATGTTCATGGACACGTTGAATCCCATTTCGCGGATATCCATCTTCGATCATCGTCGTTACGGCTGCTTCAGCGACATCTTGGTCAAGCTCAATTGTTTCAAATGAGTATCCAAGTTGGTCAGCCGCTACAGCAGCATGTTGCCAGTCGTCTGTTATTCCAAAGGAACCAGTGATAAGATGGATATCGTAGAATTTCTCAAGAAGTAATGCTGCAAGTGAGGAGTCTTTGCCACCGCTGTAAAGAACTGCAAGATCCACAACTACATTATCGACGACGAATGTTATAGCTCTTTGAGTCAGGTTTCAACTCTTGAAGCAACTCACGCATTTGATCCTCGTCGATACGGTCCTGAATCCGACCGCTCTGTGCAAGAGTGACAAGTTGCTTTTTTACCTTCTCTGCAAAATCGGGCTTCGACATTTCGATTGCATTCAATCGCTGTCGAGCGCCATCAGTCAAGTGCTGTTTCAACAGAGCCTCCTGCTGCGCTTCAGCCTTCTCACGAGCGGCCTCCTGCGCGGCAGCAGTATTATCAGATGTCTGGCTCTGTTGACCGTCTGCTTGATCGCGGAGTTCCTCCATCCGCTGCTGTCGAAGCTCATCTAAATCATCAGGAGTTTCACTCATCGATATATAATTCCCTCTGATTGTTAAAAACGATTACGGGGTCTGAGTGATGCGCGATCGGTCGAAATTATGGTTTTCATAAAACTGTCTATGCGTAGCGCTCAAGCTCGGGACGGTCCAACTCTTCAAGTACATCAGAAGCAGCGTTATCAAGAAATTGCTGACCCTCTGGTGAGATACGCCGACCTTGCCCTTTTGCGGTTGAAACGAGTCCTTCGTCCTCAAGTTGTTGAAGCGCAGTCCGAATGATGTTTTTACTGCCTGTTGTCGAGTGATCACTGGCAACTCGATATCGATTTGACCCACGCTTACGACCACCGTATTCAGCTGCAAGATGATCAATACCAATCGGACCATTCTTTGCGACTTTGCGCAATAATGAAGCAGCACGGACATACCAGAAGTCATCCTGTTGAGGTGGGAGTTCACGGCTCTGTCCAGACTTTGCATACGCCATCCACTCGGGCTCTTCAATCCGATCGGCAAGTCGGTCGGCGACATCCTCGATAAGGGCATCCGCCGGCACATCATATACACTAACCATATGCATCGATACCTGCCGATATCGTTTAAAGCCATCGTATCACCGCTTCATGGCTCAAGACCGGCGGTTAATCAGTAAAGTAATCCGGTGAGATTACGATGCGCACGATGACAGAACCCTGTGAGCGCAGAGTGAATCGCCTCTCGATCAATCAGGACCTCAAGTTGAGATAGATTAACCTATGTTATTAGTGAGTTTCAATTAGGGCTGCCGATATTAGCACCACTGCTAATCCAAGCGACTACACCACCACCAAGGATAACGGGAACCCAATAGATGGCACCGCGGAAAATGACTACCGCTGTGACTGCAATCGCCTCAGTTACGTGTGGAAGTGGAGCAGCTAATAGCAAAAAGACAAGCACTGTCTCAATCCCACCGGCACCGCCGGGTAATGGCGTCACCCCAGCAATAGTAGCAATTGGGACGATAATCAAAATAAATGTCGTTCGAAGTTCGATTCCAATAGCACGGAATGCAAGCCATAGTGCAGTCATCTGACAGATCCATCCAATCGTTGATGCACCTAGAGCAACAGCGAGTTGTCGGGGGTTTGCAGCAACACGTTCGATTGCTCGAAAGAATCCCTCAATACGAGTTTCAATCTCTGCTTCAGCAATATCCGGCAGGCGAGGAACAATATCCGCAACCCAATGAATCATTGGTGCAAGTGCATGCACAACACGATGTTCAATTTCATATCGATATCGCCACGCAGCGTATGCAAATATCAAAATGGTGGTGGCAAGAGTAATGACCACAATACTCCCAAGAAGTATGTTTGAGCGTGAGCCAAGTGCAACTTCTGTTGTAAAGTATCCCACACCAATTAATGCAATTGTGATTGAGGGAATTAGATTCAATGTATCGACGCTTGCGATTGCTGCAAGACTCGTCTCGTACTCGGCATCGGCAGTCCGTGAAATTAGATATGCGGTGATGGGCTCACCGCCGGCTTGTCCGAATGGGGTGACATTATTGGAGAACATCGCACCAGCAAATACTAAAAACGACGCAGCATACGAGAGATGCACGTCAAGCGTTTGAAGTACTGTATGGAGTGACACACTCCATGCAAAGAGCCAGGTAAGCGTCGCCCCAATGACTAGTGCAACATATTGTGGGTTAGCCGTGCGCACTGTTGCGATGAGCTCTTCAACGCCGGCAAAAGCGAATAGCGCAGCGAAGATGATGATGACGCTACCGAACCCGATGATGGTAGTTCGGATGTCATCAATATTCATATATTTGTACTTTGCTGTCTTGATTATCAACCCATCGAAACCCTCAACAACAGGTTATACTGATTGATATCCTCCTCGTTCTGAATAGCGAGGATTCTCCGCGGGACAACACGCCAACCGTGCGTCTCCAACGGAACCCTGGCTGAGACTATCGGAGGCTCGGTTGTGGTTTGTGAGTACTGCGTCAGACCACCAGAGGTGGTGTGGTATGTCTGAGATTGAGTATCCGTTTGCATCTCACGGGCTATGCCATCGACCCGATTCGATCATGATGTCTGAGTAGAACATTCGACACAAGATTGCTTTTTATTACCCTTATGATGATTTATTATCCACACAGATTGAGATGATATCACGAGATGACAAACGCGTATTACTACAGATGTGATGATACTGTATATGGACGAACGTAACGCGCTTGGGCAAATAGCAAAGACCCTGCCACAGGCAGGCGACGATGCAGCAGTGATCTCACTAGACTCAGTATCACTCGTTATCACGACCGATATGCTCCATGAGACGACAGATTTCCCAGATGGGACCACCAGATACACCGCAGGATGGCGTGCCGTTGGTGCCTCACTTTCAGATATCGCTGCAATGGGTGGACAGGCTACCGCTGCCGTCGCTGTATATGGTGCGCCAGCATTTGATCCAGATGAAATAGACTCATTTATTGCCGGTGCAATTGATGTGTGTGATGCTGCTAATGCTCAGTATGTTGGTGGCGATCTCGACACAACATCGGAACTAACTATCGCAACAACAGCACTCGGTACTGTTACTCATCCATCGTATCGCCACGGTGCACGGATTGGTGATTGTATATGTGTGACTGGCAACCTTGGACGGACAGCAGCAGGCCTGAAAGCATTTGAGACCGGTGATATTGCACATGCAAACGAACTGTTTCGGTTTACCCCCCGCGTGAACACTGGAGCAGCGCTCGCAAAACATACAACAGCGATGATGGATTCGTCTGATGGACTTGCACGGTCGGTTCATCAACTTGCGTCTGCTTCTGAGGTTGGAATGTCACTACACTGGGACGCCATCCCGACACATCCAGATGTGAAAGAATATGTTGATGACGTGTCGACACGGCGGGAACTCACGACAACAGTCGGTGAAGATTTTGAGCTCGTATTGACACTTCCATCATCGGAACTCGCAAATGCTCGTGAGACAACATCAGTTCCGTTACATGTCATTGGCGAAGTCACGGAATCCGATAATGGAATTATAGTAGACGATGAATCACTTCCAGATGAGGGATATACGCACGCCACGAAGTGAACTACACCGTACTCCGCTGTCGCTCCGGTGAGGACGGGGCTTCCGTGCTCTCGTATCGGATATTTTGTTTCAACGACGGAATTTGAAAACAACTCGTCTCGATAACGAGTCCCATCAAAGATTCCGGTCTCCGACAGACGTTCTGATTCGAACTGTCTAAGTCCTAGATTTGAGCCCGCAGAAAACAGTTCTTCTCGCTCAAAATCCACTCACAATTCTTCCGATCCAAGACGCTGAACTTCTATTGAAGTAGTTTGATCTCTGTCTGTTCTGTAACCACACGACGGATAGGAGTGTAGTTGAACCAATAATGGCTTGTCCGATTCGATAACCGCACTCTGCACTTCGCACTTCGCACTTCGTTTTGTCGTGTACCTAACTGACTGTTGCGACTTCAATCGGGACAAGCAAGAAACACAGTGCTCCAAGAGCGAAAGTAAGCACTCCAAGGAGGACCCGAGGAATGCCAAGTGGTGCATCATCAATGGGGTTTGCAGGACCTTTGAACGCAACAAACGCCGAAAGGACTCCCCAGAATGCCCACAGTCCAACCGACTCATTAAATGCATAACCAAGACCGTAGTGCAGATATGCTGAAAGTGCAATAAGACTGACTGGAACAAGAGCGGCAACACGCTCTTGAGTAGTCCCAAGCATCGCTCGAAGAATGTGTCCACCATCAAGTTGTCCAACAGGAAGCAGATTAAGTACAGTAAAAAACATGCCAACCCACCCACCGATAATGATGGGAGATACAGACATACGGGGATCGTTGTACGCTGTTGGCTCTCCAATGACAGTCGCAATTATATCAAGGAGTGGTGGATTATTGAATATAATCATTTGACCGCTTTGCTCCATAGCCCGCGCTGGAATCTGAATGGGTGACTGAGTAAGACCAATGACAGTCACAATCACTGTTGCCGTCAGTCCAGCGAGCGGACCCGCAACACCAATATCAAATAAGGCTCTTCGGTCAGGCATCTGTCCACGCATCCGAATAATCGCCCCGAGTGTACCAAAAGGAAATATAAATGGGATAACGTATGGAAGCGAAACATTAACTCCATGATATCGTCCCATCACGTAATGGCCAAGTTCGTGTGTCGCAAGAACCCCAAGAATAGCTGCTGTAAACGGTAACGCTTGGAGTATACTTAATGGGTTTGCAAGGAGATCTGATGGTGGGATATAGTACCATGTGATTGCACCGACAAGAAGCGTCGAAACAATCGTTGCAAGAAATAGAAGCATATTCTTCCACGGAATCCCATCAATACTGGTATCAATTGGGCGCGCAACGACAACATCTTCACGTGTTTCTGTGGATGCCACTTCAATTTCATAGCCCGCCTCTCGGAACGCTGGCCATGCCTCACGGATTAACATCTGTTCGGGCACGAGCGACTCACCATAATAGAGGATGCGGTCGCCGTCCCGCTGTGTTTCATAAAGATGAAAAACCGATTGGAGGGCATCGACCGGCGGGTCCACTGCCGGGTCGAGTGATTCCATTGAAGATAAATATGATATAGGGACCAATAAACCTCTTGACTAATGTTATCGTTAAAACAATTGGCGGCAGGAAGACTACTTTGTGCTGATGATACAGCATAGAATCAAGCCATTCATGAATCTAGTATTATATTATCTGACTGGTAATATTTCTGATGATTTGAGTATATCAAACTAGTATACTCGATTAACGAAAACACTCGAGATACTCAACCGAGGATAGTTTTTATTGGCAAACATCATTGAGTGTGATCAGTATGTTATGTATGATATATCAGAGAGATTTGCAGAATTATAAGCTGGATGCTATGACCCCGAGGTAGTTTACGCGACTTCAGTGGTGGTTTCAACGCGCCAGGTAGTTGCACTGGTGTATGACCACTTCTCAACACTCAATTCAGTTGCGGAGTCACGAAGTTTGACCATGAGTGCACCAATTTCTTTCGCTGAAAGTCCAACCTCATCAGCGATGAACTTCGATTTAAAGTACATCTCACCATCTTGTGCCTTCGAAACAAGATAGTTCTTCAGACGCTCTTCTTTTGATCGATCCTCGTCCGCGTTTGTGGAGGGTGTTGCAGTTGTGCTCATCGGTAGTACATGTCTACATATATCCCCCGGGAGTATATATGGGCGAGACTGTTCGGTAAAATTCGGTTTTATTCACGATATAGATAGTATTTTCAAATTGTTTATTATTGACTCTGTGAGTTGCTTACTTTTTATAATTGTTTTTGATTGTTTATTTCTGCGTCTCAACAGCAAAATTAAATTGGGGCACAGATAACAATATGTTCGACAGTCGTCAGACAGTCAAAGCAATGAACGGTCTATATACAGAGATTTTTGGATATCTGGCGGAGCAACAATTTATATAGTATCTATTGACCAGCCATAGGTCGATGATTTTTGACTTTTCGTATTCGCCTACTTTAATTAGAAATTATATCAGTTGCGTTCGTGAACCCAGAAGTCCTCCTCAATGGTCGTCTCATGTTTGAAGATTGGAACCTCAGCTTTCAGTCGATTAATTCCATCCGAAACTGTTTCGAATGCTTCCGCTCGATGCCCGGCTAAGACAACGACGAAGACGATGTCTTCTCCGTTGTTGATAATACCTGTTCGATGGAATAATTCGACCGCAAATACACCATCACGTTCGCTTAATTCAGACTCAATTTCACGCATCCGGTTATCAGCGACTGAATCATATGTTTCAAATCGGAGGCGAACAGTTTCCGGGTCATCATCACTGTCACGTGCTCGCACTCGCCCTGTGAAGGTTGCAATCGCACCGGCATGATCTGCATCTGAAGATGACTTCACTCGATCAATGAGTGTTGAAAGAGTGATATGGGGTTCAACAGATTCAATTGCAGTAACAACATCTTCAGTATCGATTGCTGTTGCTGTCTCAGCAGTGAGGACAACATGAGTGGAGTCAGGATCAATATCTGTCACTGCAGTCTCAAGTAATACTGTTGGAATGCGTGCATTTGATGCGCCGATAACAAGTGTATAATCGACCGTCGTTGAGAGTTCATCAAGAATGTCGACCACGCTGTGATTTTCCCCGCTCGCACGCCAGTGACCAGTATCCGCAAGGTCATATCGTGTTGTCACATCATATGATGTGTCGTGTGGATCGTTGAATGTCTGATCTATCGTCTCCTGTGTCTCGATAACTGCAACCGCGCCATCAAGTTGAGCAATGACATCACTACAGAGCGCTCCTGCATCTTGCCCAAGGATCCCGAGCACTTGCATAATTTCCTTCGAGTGACCAATCGGTTTCATATTGTCGGCGCGTGGATTCAGATTATTGAAACCACAGGCTAAAACTCTCTTTCCTCATGGTGAGAAGGATATCAAAGGTTTGGATGTGTGATTCAACTAGCATCAATATTGGTTGATAACTCTTAAGCCCGATTCGAGGCAATCACGTTCAATGAGAGTTGTCGTCTCCATCGGCGGGAGTGTCCTTGCTCCTAATCTCGATGCACGACGCGTTGAAGACCACGCGGCGGTTGTCGAGACGCTTGCCGAGGCGGGATATGATATTGCAGCGGTCGTCGGTGGTGGTGGCGTGGCTCGCGACTACATCGGGACTGCTCGAGATTTAGGCGCAAATGAAGTCCAACTGGACCAAATTGGCATCGATGTGACGCGAATTAACGCACGGTTGCTTATTGCTGCGCTTGGGTCGCGTGTTGACCCTAAAGTTGCACGGGATTATGAGGACGCGGGTGATGCTGTGCGACGCGGTGATATATCCATAATGGGTGGAATTATGCCAGGACAGACGACTGATGCGGTCGCTGCTGCGCTTGCTGAGTACGTCGATGCAGACTTACTCGTGTATGCAACAAGTGTTGATGGCGTGTACGATGCTGACCCAAGTTCACAGGATGAAGCTCAAAAGTATACGCAGTTGCTGCCAACCGAATTAGTCGATGTTGTTGCACCAATGAGTCGTGATGCTGGTGCGTCTGCACCCGTTGACCTTCTTGCAGCAAAGCTCATTCAGCGAGCAGGGATGCGAACAATTGTTCTTGATGGAGCTGACCCACAACACATCGAATCAGCCGTTCTCGATGGTGAACATAACGGAACAGATATTATCCCTCCCGACGGGAAAGATGATTTAGCAACATGGGTTCACGCTGAGCAATAACTACCGATGAATAATGACACACAGACTGCCGAGACAGAGAATGCTGAATCAACAGATGAAGATGAACCACAGACACACGCATTTTGGGCTGCAACCGCTGCGGATGAGATTGAAGAGACTGACCCAACTGATCCGATTGTAATCAAAGGTGGGGTGTCACCATCTGGAGTTGCACATCTTGGGAATTTCAATGAAGTAATGCGGGGGTACTATATTGCTGAGGTGCTTCGAGAGCGTGGTCATGAGGTAAGACAGGTGTTCACGAGTGACGACCGCGACCCATTGCGGAGTCTCCCACAAAGACTTGCTGATGATACTGGTGAGATTGTTGGTTTAGGCGATGTCGACGCCGGTGCTCTTGGTCGGAATTTAGGGCGACCATACACTGATATCCCCGACCCATTTGGCGAATCGAAGTCATACGCCGCTCATTTCACAAAATTGTTAGCAGCCGATGCTGACCGTCTCGATATTCCGGTTGAGATAATCTCGAATACTGAATATTATCAAGAAGGGAAATTTGAGGAGAGTATCAAATGTATACTCGAAGATATTGATACCGCACGTGAAGTACTCAGCGAGTATCAATCAAAGGTAGATGAGGACTACGTTCCATTCAATCCGCTCTGTCAAAACTGTGGAAAAATAACAGAAACTGTCACCGATATTGATCTTGACGCGCAGACAGTCACATATCAGTGTACCGATATGACTGCCGGTGAAAAGACAATTGACGGGTGTGGACATGAAGGTGTAGCGACATTCCGAGAGGGGAAACTTCCGTGGCGGTTCGAATGGCCTGCACAGTGGCAAATTCTTGATGTCGATTTTGAGCCGTTTGGTAAGGACCATGCTGAGGGATCATGGCCGTCCGGAACGGATATCGCCGAAAACGTTCTTGATACTGTTCCTCCTATCCCGATGGTGTATGAGTGGTTCACAGTCAATGATGAGTCATTGTCTTCATCGACAGGAAATATAGTAACAGTTACTGAGCTCCTCACGCTGCTTGAACCAGCCGTTATTCGGTATTTCTTTGCACTTGACCCGCGGCGGGCGCGTGATCTCGATCTTGAGAATCTTGACCAACTTGTTGATGATTTTGACCGATTTGAGCGTGCATACTTCGATGGGGTGAATGATGAGTCAATAAATGAATTTGCTGAACAGGCATATCCATATGTCGTTGAGAATATTGACTCAGAACGTGTTCGGCTTCCATATACTTTTGCGGCAGTACTGGGGATGACGGACGACCGATCACTCCAGATTGAGATGGCACGTAATGAAGGTCATATTGATGCAGAAACGCCTGAATGGGCAGTTACTGATGCGCTCAATCGTATCGAGAAAGCCCGTATATGGGCAGAGCGAATGGATAATACATACAATTATCAATTACAGGAAACCCAACCGGCTATTGATATTGATCCAACATCAGATACAGCAAAAGCCCTCGATACACTCGCTGAGGTTGTTGCAGAGGGAAGTGATGGTGAGGAGATTCAAGAGGCAATTTTTGACATTGCAAGAGATTATGACATTCCCGTTGGTGAGTTCTTCGAAGTCGGATATCAGCTATTTTTCGATCAGTCAGCGGGTCCCCGTCTTGGCAAGTTTCTTGGCGAACTTGATGCTGAGTTTGTTGTGCAGCGCCTCCGCCGAGAGGGGTGACGCATCAATGAAAGCTGAAATCATCGTATACAATCAATATCAATTACACTGAATCACATTGAATTATTTCAGGGTCAACCCTGTGATGATTGAGTTATAGATTTGTAGGGTTCATTCGAAAATACAGTATCACATATTGAATGGATTATACTATAGTCGATTTTGAGTCGATCTTGGTATTATCCCGGTCAGTTATGCTGAATGGATGCACGGCTGAGATGTTATTCAGACTGACGGTTTGGATAGTCAGAGTTCAATATCTTCGATAGCATCGGCAACGATCGTGCCAACAACAGCAAGTTGTGGGTCAATTTGAGTGGTAAACAACTCAATACTGAATTGATCGCGAAGTGAAAGCGCGCCTGTGACTATTCCTGCCTGGGTGCCACCTGATGCAATAATCTCACACGAGAAGGGTAGAATGCTACTGAGAAGACGGCGTGCGACCGCCACTGGGGGTCTATCTTCTCGTAACGTGGCAACGATATGACCATCATCATTGGAGAGTGTGTATTCATGTTGGAGATGGGAGATTACATTACGTCGAACAGTCCCGACTCGTTCGCCGGTCTGGGCATCAATAATATCGTATGTATTTGCTTCATCAACGGTCGCTGTCGGGGTTTCTCGGATACCGAATTGGTCGGTTCCCGTTTGTGGATCACTAAATCGAAAGCTTTCGCTTCGTTGGAGTGTGCTATACGCGGTCTTGAGAATCGGGGTTTCATTTTCATATATGTGATATGCTGTCCCGAAGCCGAACCCTCGACGTACCTCATAATACCGACTCTCGAACATGACCGTGGGTGGTTCTCATTAATATAAACATTCTCGTGCATTCACCTTATTGACAATTTGGTGAGTATATGAGCGAGATCATCAATATAATGACGATCAGTATTGAGTGCTGATATTTTCCCCTGCCATGGATTCAGCATCTCCCTGTCAGTCGGTCATATCACATATCATAACAGACAGGATAGGGTACTGAGAGTGACTAACCCGAACGCATTTCCCCACAGCACGTCTTTTTTATTCTGATGAACACGCTTCTATGGGTGCTTGTTGGTCTTGCTGCATACTCAGCAGGCACATTCTTTCTCTCTCAGCGTGGACTGCTGCCAAAGTTCGTTCAGGTGCAAGGACCGTTTACAACGATTCATACCCAGCGTGGGCGAGAATTCATCGAGTGGATTGCGCAGCCAAAGCGATTCTGGCGAGCATGGACGAACTTCGGTGTCGGCACAGCACTTGTGATTATGGTTGGAATGTTTGCGTTCTTACTTATTCAGGGAATCTCAATTCTTCAGAACCCACCGGCACCATCGGCGGTAAATCAGCCGGAGAACTTCCTCGTCATTCCAGGTGTGAATGATTTTCTCCCATTATCCGTTGCTCCAGAGATTATTTTTGGACTGCTTGTTGGGCTGGTTGTTCATGAGGGCGGTCATGGAATACTTTGTCGAGTTGAAGGGATTGAGATTGAATCAATGGGGGTATTCCTCTTAACGATTATACCGCTTGGTGCGTTTGTCGAACCTGATGAAGAGAGCGAGCGATTCGCAAGTCGAGGAGGACGAACACGGATGTTCGCAGCAGGGGTCACAAACAATTTCGCAATCACGATCATTGCGTTTGTGCTTTTATTCGGTCCGATAATCGGAAGCATCACTGTTGCACCGGGACTGGCTGTTTCTGGGGCGTATGATGAATCACCGGCAGCAACAGCGGGAATCGAGCAAGGTGATCGGATTACAACCGTGGCTGGAACGCCAATTAGTAATGAAAGCGAACTCAATAATATTTTATCGGAGAGAAGTAATCGAGAGATCACCGTCAAGATTAATGATGGGACAAGTGCAGCGAAGCGGGAGTCGCAGACGCTCACCGTTGAGCGAGAATTGATTGTTGCTGGATCGGTTGGTGGGAATCCTGCGGATATTAATGTCGACGCCGAGGGCGACCCAATTGGCGTCGAGACAGTGAATGGCACCGCAGTCTATACACAAGCAGGATTTGCCAATGCTGTTGGGACAGACCGATTCATTGAATTGACCACAACGCGCGGAACGACCACAATTCCTGCTGGAGCATATCTGACACGAGTTGCGTCTGATGGACCGCTTGCTCAGGCTGGTGTTCCAAGCAACCCCGGCGTAATTGTGACTGCAATCGATGGTCAGCGTGTTGTATCTTCGAATGAACTAACAGCAGTTTTAGATACAACACAACCGGGTGAGGAAGTCATGGTTGAGGCTGTCGTATCAGGTGAACGAAAAGAATATTCAGTCCGTCTTGGCGAGAATCCACAAGATGGGAGTGGTTTCTTAGGTGTGAATATATTCCCAGGGACAAGCGGATTATTGTTAACAGACTTTGGTGCGCAATCATATCCTGCCGGAACATATCTTGAATTGCTTGGCGGAGAGGGTGGTCCTGGGGCGATTGGGCTGAGTGGGACAATTGCTGATTCACCACTTGGAGCCGTCTATGTATCGCTTGTATTGCCGCTTGCATCCGTTGTTCTTGGCATTCCAAACTTCCCGGGATTTACTGGAGCAGTACATAATTTCTATGCAATTACTGGTCCACTCGAGCCGATTGGGAGTGGAGTGTTCCTCATAGCAAATATTGCCTTTTGGACGGCGTGGATTAATCTCCAGTTAGGAATATTTAATTTCATTCCTGGGCATCCGCTTGATGGAGGACGCATTCTTCGAACAAGTGCTGAGGCGGTTGTTTCACGATTACCGCTCCCTGCGAGCGGAAAGCGCCGATTGGTTCGAACAATCACAACAAGTGTTGGAATAATTATGCTTTTATCATTGCTACTGTTAGTGTTCGGTCCAACGGTGCTCAGTGGATAGAAAATCTCTATCCATCAAGGTCCATTGGCGGTGGACAACCGCCAGACCACGTGCAAGCACTGTATCCTGGCGCTGAAGCGCAGAGGACTCTTATCGTATATAATAGTTGAATAAGAGAAGACGGCTGACTCGCAACGCACATACAGATGGCGATTGAATATACAGATATGTCAGAGGTTCCGCCGACTGACGAGGGCTGGTTTGTCCTGCATGATTTTCGCACTGTTGACTGGGATGCATGGCGTGAAGCACCAACACACCGTCGAGAGGCTGCAATCGGTGATGGTGTGGAGTATCTTCGAAAACATGAATCGATTGCTGACGCTGAAGAGGGCTCCTCAGCGGTATTCTCTGTGCTTGGACATAAAGCTGACATCCTCATCACACACTTTCGACCGACGCTTGATGCACTCTCACGTGCTGAACGACAATTTGAGCAAACGACATTTGCCGGATTTACAACGCAGCCAACATCGTATGTTTCTGTCGCAGAGATATCAGGATATACGACACCCGGATATTTTGAGAATCCAGATGCCGCAGACGAGGGATTACGGCAGTATATGCAAGGAAAGTTGACACCTGAGATACCTGATAAGGACTATGCTGGGTTCTACCCGATGTCAAAGCGTCGAGGTGAGACGTATAATTGGTATGATCTCCCGATTGATGAGCGAGCTGAAATGATGGAGGCTCACGCTGAAACTGGAAAGGAATACGCAGGGAAGATCAAGCAAGTCATTGCATCCTCAGTTGGCTTTGATGATTATGAGTGGGGGGTAACGCTATTCGCCGATGATCCAACAGATATCAAAGATATTGTCTATGAGATGCGGTTCGATGAGGTGTCTGCAAAATATGGCGAATTCGGGACATTCTATATTGGACAACGCTTCCCGCCAGCTGACCTCGGTGCACTTCTCGAAGGAAAGGCAATTCCGACAGTCGAACAGGATGTTGACGCGCCAACAGCACATGGTGAAGCACACGGACACGCCCATGGGGATTCCCCACACGGAAGCGGAGGGGGTGGGGGCAGCTCCCATGGACAGTCACCTGGAGGTGCCAGTGCCGGCGGATCAGCACATGGGACAGAAGATGCAGATCATAGCGACTCCAGGTCGACCACGAGTGCGGATACAACACAATCAGACACAAGCACAAACACAAACACAAACACAAACACTCAAGATAGCGAAATTCGCGAACAGTTAGCAGAGTATGACATCTATGCAGGACAACCACATGGTGAAGATGTCTATGCAACAGTTCTGTATTCAGAAGCCACTACCGATGAGCTATTTTCAGAGGTTGAGGGACTCAGAGGGAACTTCGATCATTATGAGACACATGTAAAGACAGCGGTATACGAAGCTCGCAATCGCCATCGGAATGCTGTTGTCAGCATTTGGGAGACACAATCAGCCGCAGAGACGGCAGCTGGATTTATTTCAGAGTTACCGGATGTTGTCTCACGAGCAGGTGAAGAATCAGGCTTTGGAACAATGGGAATGTTCTATACGGTGAAATCAGAATATCGCGGTGAATTCAATGACACGTTTGATACTGTTGGGGGGATCCTCACCGAGATGGACGGTCACCAACAGACAGATTTGATGATAAATCTCGAAGATGAGAATGATATGTTTATTTCAAGTCAATGGGATGCACGTGAGGATGCAATGTCATTTTTCCGGTCTGATGAATTCAGTGAAACTGTCGAATGGGGGCGTGACGTTCTTTCTGAGCGCCCACGACATGTGTTTTTAGCTTGAACAGTTCAATTGTATTTGTGGTCCAACACTTAGTTGATTGGTTGATTGGATATGCCTAATCTGATGATGCTGTATTCCGCGGACCACGTGTTGCCCGTTTATTAATTCCAGCAGCACGGATATCTTCACCATCAACAGATGAGCGAAGTTGATCCATTCCATCATCGCGGTCGATCCCGAAGTTCTCTGCATAGAGTGATGATACCTTAGAGAGTTCTTCGGCTGAGAGTTTTGGAACATCGGAGGCAGCTGCCCACGCAGAGATATCCTCGCTAGTGTGGAACGTTGGTGTCACTGTTGGGACTGCATCATGACTGAGGAGATATGCAATCGCAGCCTGACCCATGGTCCGTTCATCATCACGTTCAAGAAATCGAAGTGTCTCAATTTTTTCCCATCCGGTTTCATACCATGCATCCGGTCGGAATCCACGGTGGTCATCAAGATCATACCCTGTTTCGGGTGTTACTTGCTCGTTGAGAATCCCTGATGAGTGAGGGACGCGTGGGATGAGGCTTGTTGAGGAATTTGTGTTTTCGATTGTATTAAGAAAGTGATTGCCGACATCCTGTTCAAAGAGGTTCCAGACAAGTTGTACTGAATCAAACTCTTCGGTGATAGCCAAATCACCTTCAGCCAGCCATCCGATTGAGGGACCAAGTGCCCATCCGATTGCATCAACGAGCCCTTCTTCACGGAGTTCATCTAATGTCTCAAGTACGTCTGCATCGACCTCATCGACATTTGCATTGTGTAGTTGTAATACGTCGACATACTCCATGTCAAGCCGGTCAAGGCTACGACGGGTTGCATTTCGTATCCACTCGCCTGTTATTTCCTTTGGTAATTCGCCGTGTCCAGCTTGTGGATTATTATAGAAATCATAGCCAACTTTCGTTGCAACAGTGACTTCATCACGATACGGTGCAAGCGCCTCACCAATGATTGACTCACTATCACCATGACCGTAGACATCACCTGTGTCAAAATAGGTAATGCCTTGATCAATAGCGTGATGTATTAATTCAATTGAGTCACTGCGGGTGCGATCACCCCACCAATCGGTTCCGACGACCCATGCACCGAATCCAACTTCGCTGACCTCAACACCGGAAGTGCCCAGTGTTCGATAGTGCATACCAAAACAATGCATGCGACTTACTTAGCCATTCTTGTATCGTACGCACACGAGCGGGCGAAGAGATATGCTAGTGTAATGCCCGTCTATCCTCAGATAATCCGACAACAGGTGTAGAAGCATCATTCGAATGATTACTACATCCACGAGCATTTCTACATGTTGCTAACTACACAAACCTACAGAGTGAACCGCCTCGGGGTCAAGCCAAGGCTTCCCGTGGTTTAGTATATACAACATACCCGATGGTGGGCAGGGACGACCACAGTTGTCATGACAACGTTTGACAATCATATCAGCGTGTTCTGTAATAAATAAAGTAGTTGTCGGAATGCAAAGTGACAAACGTCAGGTTCCCTTATAATAAGTAATGAGTGAGTCAGATGATGACCCTACACGGCGGGCACTAACGGTCGCCGTCGTTGAAGAGACACACGCAAACGAAATTCCGGACAATATTGACTCTGACCTCTATACGACAACCCGACCGGAATCATCGTTTACAGAGTTTTCGGCTGCCCCTGATGGCGACTTAGCAGACGCACTGCGACGAAACGGATTCGATGTCTGAACTATATTATCGACTATCGACTATCGACTATCGATTATCGATTGAGATAGAGTTGGAGTTGACATCATTTCTGCCCTGATAATCATAAATATTCCAACGGTACTGTACCGCTGAGTTGGAATGAATAGAGTTTGGAGACGCCTCGATGACGACTACTGGCTGTGCCGACCAACTGGTACTCCTGTGCCGGTAGGGGATCTGGAGGATCTGGAGGTACTTCTTACTGCATGCACCCTATTTCGACATCTTCCCGTGCTTCGGTAATCCATCGTCGTCAGAGAGGACTCAAAAGTGCGCCGACCGGGAATCGAACCCGGACCGCGGGCTTGGGAAGCCCGAGTCCTACCATTGGACCACCGGCGCGAGAAATGAGTATAATATACTACATAGAAATTATCAATGCAATAATCTTAATTGTGACGATTACATCACATGCAGACACTCACAAAGAGTATCTTGATTATGATAGTCAGTGAGTGGTGTTGATACTCGATATCAGATCAGTCATTGTTGCATAATATTCATCGGGGTATATACTCCCAATTGACATTCTCCTCCGCAAGACCGTGGTATTGCGCCTGTATCAGCTATGATAGTGTACTGAAATAGCTTTTTTACAAGGAGGTTGAGAATCGCGTCATCAAAAGGAAGTAGATATTAGTCCGCTGATAATGTATGATTCGGTGATGAGCATGCAACAATCAGTTCTCTCAACAGATGCACCGCTTGATCTTCGATTATCACCGGAAGAGCTCGAAACGGTTGAATCACATGTGAGTCAGTTTATCACTGATATCGTTGCTGATGCAGGAGCAGACGGTGCCGTTCTTGGACTTTCAGGAGGAATCGATAGCACAACAGTCGCATATATGGCGGTTGATGCACTCGGTGCAGAGAATGTACACGGACTTGTGATGCCGAGCGAGGTCAATGATGATGCGAATATGAGTGACGCTGAGTGGGTTGCAGAGGAACTTGATATTCCATATGAGGTTATTGAGATCCAGCCGATTGCTGAGTCATTTTTTGAGGCAATCCCAGAGGCTGCAGATGATCAAATGGCTGTTGGGAATGTGTATGTCCGGACACGAGCAGTGCTCAATTATTTTCTTGCAAATCATGAAAACAAAATTGTTCTTGGAACCGGAAATCGGTCGGAGGCATTGACCGGATACTACACAAAATACGGTGACCAAGCAGTCGATTGCAATCCAATCGGAAACCTGTATAAGCAACAGGTGAGGCAATTGGCTGCATCAGTTGGAATTCCTGAAGAATTAGTAATGAAAACACCTTCTGCAGGTATGTGGGTTGGACAGACTGATGAAGAAGAACTTGGATTAGGGTATGATACCGTCGATGCCATTCTTGCACTGCATGTTGATGGACCATTATCAGTCGATGCGACTGTTCGACAGCTTGATGTGACGTCTGAAGATATCACTCGGGTTGTTGAATTATATGAGAAGAGTAAACATAAACGACAGATGCCACCTGCACCACCGTCACTATCCCTCTGAGACGGCATCATATACATATTTGATTGATATTACATGAGCACAGGAAATCTCATTGAGTAAGAAGAGCTTAGACTATCGTAGTTGGTAATTCGGTATGGATAAGAAATTGTGCTAAGTACGGTCATTGATTCAGATCAATTATATATTCGGTCGCCGTATGGCGGTGATTTTCCAAAGGTCTTTGCCCCTGCCGTAGTTACTTATGTTTAATGGACGATGCCGTGCGGGTCCGTGACGCCGCCCGGGAGGCAGTTATGGATATTGAACCTGGTCCTCTCCGCACGGCGCTTCACACTCGCCTCACAGACACGGCGATGACACCCGCGGTGCTTACACTCGCGAGCGCTCGTGCACTCAGCAGTTCTGATGAGAGTGGCGACACTGATGATATGCAAGACAAGGGTAAAGACCAGGACCGAGATGGACCACCAATCAGCGATGGAGCTGGGAATGCATCTGGAGGGACTCATGGACATATTCCTGAATCCGGGGTCAACGACAGCGAAGTGCATTCTCATGACCCAAATGCCGAATCAAGCGGTAATCTGAACAAGGAATCAGCGGATGAGTCATCCGGTCATCGCCGTCTCACTCAACAGACAGACGCAGCTGAGAATGTGCATCGATTATCGTTAGTTGACCGTGCAGCGGGCGTACAATTAATATATGAAGGATTACGCCTCACCCGAACGCTCGCTGACACAGAACCATGGGTCGGGTCAACAACAGCAAAGACGGGGATAAAAAAAGATATTGACGCCGATCTTGAGGTTCTTGCTGCGGATGTATTCGTCTCACGTGGATTTGCTTTGCTTGCTCGGACTGACGCGGCAGGTCGAGCGGTGGGCGTTGTCCGTGCCTTTGGTCAGGACCAAACGCTCCAGCGGATAAAAGACGATGAGAATACTACATATGATGGAAATCTTGAAGCTGATATCTTTGCACTTGCTGTTGCAGTCGGTGCATCCGCCGTTGGTAAGACGGCTACGCAAGCAGTGCTTGAGTACGCGTCAGAATTATCTCACTCGTATACAGGAACAAGAACAGGAACAGGAACAGGAACAATCGACCAGGGGCTTCCGCCTGAGGAGATTATTTCAGAAACTGTGAAAGAGCGTATTCATATGCTCAATACGACCAACCAGGAAAAGGATAATCCAATGCCATCATCAACGACTGATCAATATTGAGGTTAGACTTGACATCCTCTCCGCCCTGAAGGGCGAAGATTCCCACGGCACCGCGCCGCTGGATTGGGATGTTCAAGATTTGTAGCCGTCTCGATGACGGCTCCTGGCTGTGCCAGCCAGCCGTTACTCCTATCCCGGCATGGGATTCGGAGGTACTTCTTACTGCACCCTGAGTTCCACAACAGAAAGGGGTGCTTTCTGCATGGAATCGGGGAATCCCGATATTATCCGATTAGTGGGGTAGACCGCCTCGGTTATGTATCGATACGGCATCTCGTCACTTAACCCATCCGTTCGACACGTCGAACGTGGTTCACGTAGGGGTTGTCAGATTCATCCCGCCGTGAACGGCTGTCTCTTACCCATAAGTTTGTGGAGTCGTAACCGGACGTTTCAGACGCTTTCAGAGGTATTTTGAACTCAAAAAACCGAGGCGAGAAGCGATTCAGACAGTGATATCGGCTGTGGGGGTGACAGAACGTCGGTAATCAAGCCCACTACAATTGTTCCAAAGAGATGCTGAAACTGTAGACACCGAGGATTTCAGTCGGGATCGCCGATCCCGTTCCGCTAAAATCCTGACTCGAGTTGTGGGTAAGAGACAGCCCTGAAGCGCGGGGGCTTTCTCCTCGCACCGCCGTAATGAGTATGGTTCGTTTTGATATTGAGCCTCCGATACCTATGAAAGAGGGATAGCTGATCTGAGAGTGTTCTCAGAAAGGCTATTTATGAGGGAATGACTCCCAAAACACATCTGGAAGATCTTGGTCGGGGTTTTCCGCAAGATATTCTTGTTTTGTCATATTCGCATTCTCAATGAGTGTTGCTGCTTCGCCCGCCCAGAGATAGAATCCAGTAAGTGTCTCTAGACGCATCTGCTCGAGATCAACTGAGTGATATACATTGATAATACCACCATTTTCTCGGTTGAGTTCAGAGCGGCGTAATAATCCAAGATCAACGAGTTTGTTAAGATACCGAGTGACAGTTGTTCGATCATAATCAAGTTTTGTTGCTACCTCGCTGGCTGACAGCGGACCCTCGCCGATTACACATAAGCAGATATCAAGACCTGACTTTGGAAGTCCAAATACTTGAAATAAGACCTCGCGGATATCTGGGGGCTTGACTGTCATATTGACCTGGTTGATATGTTCCATCGGTTCGTCATGACAGGATATCGGTGGATCATCATGACCGATACTAAGAGCGGTCGTATCACATTGTGTGCATTGCAGAATATTATATGAGTCATCGTCAGGATCGTATTGAACATCTTGTTTATCGGTATCATGGGGTGAGTGATCGCTGGGGGTATTGGACATTGGGATGGATGCTCTATCAAAAAGTAATATGCCGCATCGTTGTATAACCTATCAATATCACGCATCATAGCAGGTGAAGCATCTCAGAGTCAAGCCCCGAGACACTCGGCCTGCTCCGCCTGTAAATAATCAGAAGTTTTGACAATATTTCACTGTCAATCAATCATATATGAATTCCACTCTCTGGATTCGAGCTATTGTATTTTGTTTGCTTCTATCTCTCAATGGGGTGATGATGATTGATTACGCCCATCATGCTGAAAGGCAATCACCGTATCCAACAGCCGAAGAGGTAAAAAATGATTATCAAACACATATCGGCGATCAGGTGAACTTCTGGAGTCAGGTGAGTATAGTTCAAGAGGATACAGTCGGGGTCACGTATGGACAACCGCTGTATATTCAAACGTCTGATCTCTCAGTGCGCTCTGGTGACTGGGTTCAGGTATACGGTGAACTCAACGCAAAGCAGGAACTCGTCGTCGAGCGTATCGTGGTGAGCCCCCAGTCAAACCGCCTGTACATGATAGCCGTCTCCGCAGGAGGTGTGCTACTTGCATTAATTATGTTTGTCCGTCACTGGAAAATAGATACCGAGCGCTGGACAATCGTCCCACGTGACCCATGAGCGACTTACTGACACATGTTCTCAGTATGTATGTTTTGAGCACGCTCGCAGTGTGGCAGATTGACTGGTTTAATCGCCGTTATGTTGGAATCACAATGCTTGGGGCAGTCATTCCAGATGCCGCTAAGGGATTGTTGCTCACAGGACCAGAGTTTGTCGTATTCGGAATCAGAGGGTCCTGGTATGCACTGCAGACGATTGGGTCAGCAGTAGCATTTATATTTGCCGGAGTATTGCTATTTCAGGCTGATGAGAGACCGGCAATAGTTGGAGGTCTCAGCCTCGGTGTGGTGACACATATGTTTCTTGACCTTCTAGTCATCCGGACTGATGGCACTGCACCGGCATATCTATATCCACTCACCTGGGCACGTCTCCCATCAGGAGATATCTATCTGAGTTCCGATATCTGGCCCAGTCTAATCATTATTGGGATAACTAGCATCATATGGTATGTTGACCGGAGATAAGTCTCAATGACTGATCAGACAGTTAGGGTGGCGACTCATCGTCTATCGTCGTGGATGCAAGTCGCGTCGTAGAAGTAGGAAGCCTCGCCCTCACGGAAGCAACGCAAAGCGTTGTTGAGTAGGGGGTAGTTCACACGTATGGAATCAGTTATTTTAGCAAAACAGATAGTGAATTTTCTCATCAATAATTGAACGCTCTGAGATACTCATGTTGTTTCATCTGGAGATGGAAATTCGGCTGTGTGACCACTGAACAACGCCACCGAACTGTTAATCAGGTGGATGCCATAATATAATTATGTCTACACATGTCGCCGTTATCGGCGCGTATGGTAGCGCTGGGATTGCTACTGCACAGCGACTTGCCGAGATGCCAGAAGTTGAAGTGACAATGATCGATGACGGCGAACCTGGGGGCGGGCTCTGTATTCTTCGAGGATGTATGCCATCAAAGGAGGTACTCTCAGCTGCTGAACATCGCTTTGCGGCTCGACATGACAACCGGATAGATGGACCGATACCGGATGTTGATCTCGATGCAGTTGTTGAGACAAAGAATGAGCGTGTGTTAAATTTCGCAGCACATAGACGAGCAGGTGTCGAGAAGCTTGCTGAAAAGGAGAACGTGCAATTTCGTACCGAAACAGCAGAGTTCATCGATGATCGAACACTCTCAGTCGGTGAGACGGTCATTGAGCCAGATTATATTGTCATCGCGACTGGATCGACAGTAAATGAGCCCTCGCTTCCTGGTATGGAGGACGTCTCAATGATGACAAGTGCGGATGTGCTTGATGCGACCGCATTCGAAGATTCAGGAATCGTCATGGGCTTTGGATACGTCGGTATGGAAATGGTCCCATATCTTACTGAGGCAGGGGAGATGGATCTCACCGTAATCGAGCATGATTCTCGACCACTTGATGAAGCTGACCCAGCCTTTGGTGATGCACTGCTGTCGTATTACCGTGATGCATTTGATATCACAGTACTCACTGAAACTGACGAGCGCCGCGTTGAACCGACAGCAGACGGCGGAGTGAGAATGTCGGTCAGGCGAAATGGACACGAAGAGACAATCGAGGCAGACCAGTTATTTGGATTTACCGGGCGTCGACCTGCAGTTGACAATCTGGGTCTTGAACAGACTTCATTGAATCCTGAACCTGGATGGGTTCCAGCGACGATGCAAGCCCGTGGGAGTGACCGAATTTTCGTTGCTGGTGACGCGAATGGACGAGAGCCAATCCTCCATGTTGCCAAGGAGCAAGGTGTCACCGCTGCGGAAAATATTCGTGCACATGCTGCGGGCGACGAACTCACATCGTATCAGAATATTCATCATCATGTTGTATTCAGCGGACTTGGCGTTCTGCCATACGCTCGCGTTGGTCACTCGGTTGAATCCGCAGAAGCAAGCAATCATGACTTTATTACTGTGACCCGAGAGGCGGCAAGCGATGGAGTATTTAAATCAAAAAACGTGCCAGATGGGCTTGCTCGGTTAGTTGTTGATGTTGATGGTACGGTGCTTGGATGGCAAGGATTACATTACCATGCTGACCCGATGGCAAAAACAATGCAAGTTGCTGTTGAATTAGGACTCGATGTTCGAGAACTCCCAGATCGGGCATATCACCCGACAACACCTGAGATTATTGATGGGCTTATTCGTTCGGCGACAGAAAAGATCGAGTCTGTATAGCTATTGGTTAATCAGTGTCGCGTGACGGGCGTATCTGAGAGTATCAACTGCTCAGTCATCCGCCGGTTCAGTATCAGTCTGTGAATCAAGCAGCTTATTGAATACTGTTGTCTGCGCATTTTTAAGACGACGTGTGAATGTTGTTCGACCGATATCTAATGTGTTTGCGACATCCCCCGCTGTTGCACCTTGTGGGCGTGAGAAAAATCCCATTCGTGTTGCAGCCTCCATAGCCTGTCGCTGATATTCATCTAATTCGGTGAATACCTGCGTGTCCACTGACTCACGCTCAATTGTTTGTCGTGACCGGAGATGCATTGCTGGAAACCGTGTTCGGAAGATGTCAATGATGTCCGCAACCTTGAGATCAGTTGGAAGGTGTAAGAGAAATTCTGTTCCACGCGCATTAGCAGAGATAGTAACCACTGTGACCCCCTCGGTATTGAGAGAACGATGAATATCACCCGTCTCAATGCCGATTTGACACCGAGATTGATTCTCATCATCGTTTATCGATATCGGTGTCGTTGCTTTGATTGAGTCGTGTGCCGTTGCTGCTGCAGTCACTGCGTTACATACCGCTTGATCCGCCCGTAAGAGATACCATGTTATCTGACCCTCAGCGCGTACATTAGTGAACGTAAGCGGCGATGATTCTATATCAACATCCACGTCGGCAGTAGTGAGAAGTTGGCTCAGTGGATGTGGTTTGTCCGTATCTGTATTAGCAATGCGGAGTTCGGTCATTTTATCCTCATCAGTATACTTCTCGCGGTAATTGACTGCACGTTTATACGCCAATGCTTCAGCGGTGTCTGTCACCAGATGCTCAACGCGATCATCTGGTGGCGACGCACTCAATATCATGAGGGCGGAGTCAGCAACGTGTTCTGTCATGATCGGCGTCGTAATGAGCGTATATCTCTCATCATCTATAGTAAGTGTCTCAGTACGCTTGTTCTCCTCAGTATATGCGTGTTCTATCGCGTTCGACACTGCTGTATCCGGAATATGGGTGGTCCCATTTGCAACAATAGTCTCCGGTTCACCGCAGCATACCCGTCCTGACCGAACAACTTCAGCGCACTCAATAGTATCAATATCGGTTAGTAATGAAAGTGCCTCCTGAGCGAAGGCGTCGAACCCCTCAAGACGAACTGAGAGTTCCCAGAGTTGCTCAGTTAACTCTAGGTCATGCGATATATTATCAAGTTCCTCTGTAAGGAGAGCCTCCGCTTGTTTTTCAGCAGTGATATCAACAATGACACCCTCAATCATATCAGGATCCTGAGTCGACGAGGGATACGTGGAGACAAGCCCCCAAAACGAATCGGTGCCCGGTGGCGAAAATAACTGTTCAGTTGTCTCTGGGTTCTCTGGAGTTGAGTAATTCGATTGATTACCGATCAGTTGTGGTTGCTGCGCTCCGAATACATCTGATACCGCGTGCTTGTCAATTTGATCCACGTCGCTGATATTAAATAACTCAGCAAACGCTTGATTCATATATACGAAACGTGGTGATGTCCCACGTTGAATTCGAAAAACGCCGACTGGGAGGTCAGCAATCAGACGGTCACGAGATTCAAGTTTGCGCATCCGGGTCAATTGTTCGGTTCGATCACGGAGAAGAAACACTTTGTTTGTGGCTCTATGGCTGCCGACCGTGTGTTGTTGCAGATCAATCTCCTTTCCCGTTGGAGTGGTACGATTCACACCTTCGGCGGTTTCAGCGGATGACTCGGCAAGCCATGAGGGAAGTTGGTCGCCAACCGTGGCATCGACCAATCGTTTCGCTTCCGTATTCATATCACGAATTATCTCAGTCTCATCAGCAAGCACATATCCCTCAGTCGCATTCTCAATGGCGGCGTGTCGCGAGTCCAAAATAATCGTCGTGAGCCCTTTTCGATGCGTCACAGCAGCAAAAAGGATAGTAGCGAGACCGGCGAGATGAGGGGCTAGATTGAATCCAGCCCCTCCAGCAGGGTATATTTCGAACAGTTTGAGCACGCCTATTATCCCTGGTAACGATGGGATTACAGCAGCAAGTGCGACAACCGGAGGGACATATTTTTTATGAACTACACGGGAGAGAGCAATCGCAATTCCAAAAAGAGTTATTGTCCATGCAATACCGGTAATGACGGCCGTTGTGACACTAACTCCATGTTCAAGCGTGACAAACTCACCAACTGATAAGAGATGTGGTGTCGTAAACAGGGCTGACTGTGGAATCAGCATAATGAAAGCGAGAAGTCCAGCGAGAAATGCAATGACGCCACGGTGTAGTTGGGTGCTGGACGCATCGCGATGATATATTCCGATAAAAGAAAAAATACATGTTGAGATTGGAAGCCCAATCCACGCTGCCATCGAGAGTCGGTAAGATAGAATTTTCAATTCAAGACTTGTCGCTGTGAATTTTACTGTCGACATGACTAACCACCAGAGCGATACTCCAATGATTATGCCGACAAATCGAAATGTCAAGTAATCGCCTGATTGACGGCACCTCCGAAGAAGCGCGTATCCCGTACAGAGTAACCCTACAGTCAGTAATATGCTAAAATATGCTACCAGTGGAAACTGAAGAGTCATTATCTCTGACCTCTGGATTCAGTTAGATTGTACGCAATTCTCATGACGATTGCAACGTCGATAATTGATTTTTTATTAATAAGATTACTCGCTGCAGCGATACCCACCGTGATGAGTATAACTGAGAATCCACTGATTTTTGTCACTAATTGCATCACGAGCACCTGAGGTATAATGCTAACGTTTGCGAAAGTATTTGGTTCTGTTGACGAAAGTTAAATGATTTATAATTAATACACGATATGTGAGACGCATGTAGTGTGAATGAACATGACACATAAGCGATGTGAGTAAGATATCGAACTTATTGCATAGACGTAGACGCCGTGATTTTGATTGAGGAAAGAAATTGAGCTTCTTTGCAGAATGGACGAGTACGTGTATGTGAACCCAGAAGAAACGGGCACTCTGCACATCTATGAAGGATTCGCTCCCTGATGAATGAGATGAAATCAGGTTGAATACTGAGTGTATTGTATCAATACCAACTGACGTAATAAAATAACTGCTGCTAGCATTAATTTTACATTTTATGTTTTGATATTAATATGAGATTAAGAATGAATTTATTATCTTGCACATAAATGTGAATGATGGAGAAAGTATCTACTATTGATTGTTGTCAGTATCATTATGATTATTGGGTTGACGCTGGGTGCTCTTGCTGCGCAGCTCAAGAGCTACCGGTTAGGTGGTGTGATGGTTCTCCCGATACTCGCGATATATACGCTTCGTGAGTTTTTCACCCCGGTGATATTTATTATTGGCACGGTAGCCGCTTGGATCTCATTGTGGGTACTTCAAGAGTATACTCTTAATTATGGTCGTCGGCTGTTTTTATCTGCCGTTAGCACTGGTGTAATCGCAACAATATTGACCGGATTTGTTCTTTCGCAGGTGTTTCCGAATCAGCTCTCTTTTGAAACTGCTGAGGCAATCACCAGTATCTTTCCGGGAATCACAGCGTTCAATCTTATGCGAGTAAGTTCTGGAAACCGCCGTGCAGAACTCCTCATCATTGGATGTGGCTATCTCGCGCTCATAGCAGTCGGGGTACTCTTACTCTGGCTCTTCCCAACTTTTGTGACCCAGACGCCCCCTTTTCTCACATTACAGATAAGTGATATCACCGCTTGGATTGAGCTCAGACCGCACGGGAGCCCACACTCAAGAGTTATTCCAGGTTGGATTGTTCTTATCATTCTTCCTATTAGTATATTTATCTATGAGGGATTTCGACAGCGATACGATCACCGCCTCGTTGGAATAGTTATCATTCCCACGTTAGGGTTATTCACCGTACAGTCTTCTTCTGTCGTTATTTTTTATACTCTTGGTGCAACTATTATCTATTACTTTATTACTTACATTCAATATATGACACTTTTTTATGGGCGGGTTCTGCTCACAGTATCGATTCTCCTCGGCACCATCTACAGTCTTATATTCGGAGTTTTCTTCTCTCAGTTAGTCCTCATTCCCGGGGTTTCGCTCTTCTTCACTGGTATATTCGTTGGGATTGGTGCGTATAATCTTAATCGGGTGTCACGGAAAACCCGTCTTGCACATATTCGGATTGATGCTGGATTGTTCGTGATCAGTTATACCCTCTTATTTTTCCTTATTGATATCCCAGTTACTGGTCTACTTCATGACAATCTTGTCTTCTACATCTTTGTTGGCATCATGATTGTTGCACTCGCAGTAATTGAGATGTACCGTCTTGAACAATCAATTCCTGATGCGACGGCATTCGCCAGCGAGTCGGCTTTCGCTCGCAGTTCAGTTGATGGAATTGGATCTTATGAGTCATCGCTAACTGCTGATAATCAAGAGGATAAATAGATATGAGCGATCAACACGGTATTCTCTCTCGATTTCAAGAGACAATCTCCAATTCTGCAAAGACTATGCAGCATGTCATTGGTCGTGGGCGTTCACACTCTGAGCGAGTTGAGCAAACACCATACCGCGTGACTGTTTCTGGTGTACGTGGAAAATCAACGGTCGTTCGGTGGCTTAATCAGGCACTTGTCTCGCGTGGCTTCGAAACATATGCGAAAGTTACTGGCAATCACCCGCTTTCATATCGAAATCTCAATCAATATAAGATTCCTCGAAGTGGATCAACGCGTCTATATGAAAATGAGCGCGAACTTCGAAAATATTCACCTGTTGACGCTATTATTGCCGAAAATCAGGGTATTCGAGAACATACGACACGGCTCGCGAATGAGTTGTTCAAACCCCAGGTTGTTCTGATAATTAATATCCGCCGTGATCATCAATCAACACTAGGCACTGACCTCACTGATATTGCTCGGGTATTTACTCGGACTGTCCCCGCAGGCGCTTGTGTAATCAGCGGTGACCGAAATGAGGCTATCAACCAGTATCTGCGAGAAGAGTTCGAGAAGACGAATAATGAATTTCTCGTTGCCACGCCGCGCCCAGAGTACCCGCATAAGGATGTATTCGGCGCACGATCGGCATTTATTGTTGATGAAACGCTCCGTGCACTTGATCTCGATCCGCTACCACCAGCGAAAATTGAGTCTTATATCAATCGCCTGCACGCCGAATGGGGATGGCAGCGACTCGAAGATGGAGGGATAATTGCAAATGGGGCAATGATGAACGATATCGAATCTACAGAGCTATTGAGACAGTTTCTTGTCGAACGCTATGGCGATACTGACAGTAGCACTGACACAATCACACCATTTATTTACACGCGTCGTGACCGCGCTGGTCGAACGACATCTTTCGTGCATTATCTTAACTGGCTCACTAAACACGAGCTTATTGGTCAGATTCATGTTGCAGGTTCACATGCGAGGCTGTTAGAGCGACGTGTGGATTGCGAGTTCGTCCATCATCCCGAATCAGCAGCTCCGGAAGATGTTCTTAATGTATGTCTTGCTGATGAGTATCCTATCTACGTGATGGGGAATACAGTGTCAGAGTTTATGCGTGACTTTATTTCAGAGGTTAATCAGCGAACGGTTGAATAGGTCAAATAGGGGGTAATCACTCAGTTGAATAATAACGCGCTGGGGTGCTGCTACAGTTGTGTGATAATAGATTGTTGAACCTGAGTTGCCCACAGGATGAGCTGACTGCCGACTATATTATGAGCACGCTTCATAACACAATCAACCGAAACGCAGGACGGTAATGTGGAGAGTGTTGAGTCAGTTTCCGATTGAGCGCTATCATTGGGCTAATTTATCTAAAACTGCCGCCACAGAAAATCCTGCGTGAAAAAGACAGTATCAATTAATAATATCTATATAAATGGCAGATATTGATACTAAAACCCGATCTTAGTTGAATATCTACAATTAAAGTGTAATACATATGATAGGATGGGCATATGGCCACCCAGCCCTAAATGATTACTAGGTATTTGATTGCGTATACGAAGCAATGGACTGCAGTGTTCCGCTCAATAGTATCACGCCGGTTGACCTCTTGTCAGTCACGTCTACCCAGATAAGCGGGGCTCCCTTAGCACGACCTCTCACCCTCGATACTGGTATAATCTATTCGTCATGTATCACTCAAAAGACACTCACCAGCAGCGCGATTGACTCTTTCAGTAACTACGTTTCAAACTGTCGTGGGTTTTTACCCATCAAATATTGTGAACTCAGAGATATTGCTAGCGGCTCTTGTGTGAAGGATATCATAAACGGATTCACAGAGCAGGTCTCACATGAAGTATCATTTATCGATCATAATCTCTCTCTTTCGCGGACAACACTACCACCTAGGTTGAGGGCAGAATGAGTCAGACGGCAAAACCAATTTTCGCGGTTGTTGTCGCATTAAGTGTGCTTATTTCGGGAGTAGCTTTCATTGAGTCGGTGTCTGCACAGCAACCGAACCTGGTTCAGAATGGGAGTTTTGAGAACTCTTCAAACAACTTTGGTTCGGATGAGACAAATAACAAACTCGACGCGGGGTCGACTACAATTGATGGCTGGCGCGTGTCGTCGGGCGAAGTTGATCAAGTAGGAAATTTTTGGCCACCACAGGATGGTTCCGTTTCGATCGATCTCTCAGGCGGCGAACCCGGAGCTATTGAACAGGATGTGACTGAGTTAGAAGCTGAGAAACACTACGAGCTTACGTACTATTATAAGAACAACACGGAATATACAGGAAAGCATGAAGCTAGAGTGGAGATTGCTGATCTCAACATAACGGAAACAGCGAATAGCTCAATGGACTGGACACTGGCGACTCACAATTTCACAGCCGGTAACACAACTGAAACACTAAAATTTACGCAGATAACTCCCACAAGCGGCAGAGCGGGTATGGTTATCGATAACGTCTCGATCGTCGAATCATCTCACCAACCAGACACAACCGCGCCGAACGTGAGTATCGATCAGCCAGCGGGAGGTGCGACGCTCACCACGAGCAACGCTTCGCTCAACGTCAGCGCCAATGAATCGGGCAACTGGATATACAGCGTCGACGGCGGCCCCAATCAGACGGCGACTGACGCCAACGGCACCCAGACGCTGAATGTGACGTTGTCGGGACTCGTCGATGGGTCGCACACTGCGACCGTCTACATCGAAGACAACAGCGGGAACGTCGACACCGACACAGTGAGCTTCACCGTCGACACCGGCGCACCCAACGTCACCAACGTCACGATCAGACGAATCGACGGCGGCAGTGTCGTCACGACGAACGACACCATCGAAGTGAGCGCCACTGTGACCGACGTGTCCTCGATCCAGTCTGTCACTGCCTCCGCGATCGCGTTCGATGCGGGGACAGTGAATCTCAGCGACGACGGCCCAAACTCTACTGCGGCCGACGACGTGTACAGTGCGACGTTCACCGTTGGTCCGGACCCGAGCGAGCAGACCCAGTCGGTGACCGTCACCGCGACTGATGAGGCCGGAAACGGCGGCACGCCACCAGGAGACCTCGTATACGACTCGATCACGGTCAACCCTGAGGGGACGACCGACTTCCGGACCGTCAGGCTTCCGCGCTCGTTCGAGAACCCGGTCGTCATCGCGAAGCCGCTGGAGTCGACTTCATCTAAAAAAGATAGCGAAGACGTGGCCACGGAGAAGCGCGGCCACACCCGTATTCGGAACGTCCAGTCGGATTCCTTCGAGATTCGCGTCGAGGAGTGGTCGAACCAAGACAACGGCCACCCGACCGCGAACGTCTCATACATCGTAGCCGAGGCCGGCACGACAGAACTCGACGACGGGACAAAAGTTGACGCTGGGACGACAACTCTGAGCGAAGGCACGATCAATTCAGTCGCGTTTAACCAGTCATTATCCGGCACGCCAATCGGATTTACGCAACCGCAGACATTCAACGATCCCGACGCGGTGAGCACGCGAAATCAAAACATCGACTCGAACGGGCTGGACGTGTTTATTCAAGAAGACGAAGCGAGCGGAAACGACGGGACGGCACACGGGACCGAGACGATAGGGTACATCGCTATTGAACAGGGCGACTCAGTGCTGGGTGAGACGAACTTCACTGCTGACGAGATCAGCGGGGTCAATAACCAGCTTAAGAAAATCACTTTCGACGACCCGCATCCTGCCGGATTTATTGCTGATCTGCAAGATAGCAGTGGAGGTCAACCAGCCTATCTCCGTTATGATGATCGCACGAAAGACAGTGTCGACGTTCGGGTTGAAGAGGATGCAGCGATTGATAAAGATGGGCACGCACCTACGACTGTCGGCTATCTCGCCTGGAACGCCAGCACGCAGGTGACCGGCACCCGGTCGAACACGCTCGCAGTGGACACTTCACCCCCAAGTATCGATTCGGTGACGATCACACGGACCGGTGGCACCGCGCCGCTGTCGGAGGGAGATACGTTCGATATCAACGCGACCGTGTCCGAGGCCGGCTCAATCACCACTGCCACGGCCGACGTCTCCGCACTGGATGCCGACAGTGATTCCGTCACGCTGACAGACACCGGCAACGGGAACTTCACCGGGAATGTGACTGTTGGGGCGAACCCGGCGCTGTCTCGGGAGGTAATCGTGTCGATGACAGACTCGCTGGGGAACAACGCCAGCGCAACGACGATTGCCGGGAGTCAGGCGTCGTGGGATCACGAGGTCAACGGTACCATCCAGACCGGCACGTTTGCCGGCAACGGGTCGACGGTGGACCCGTACATCATCGACTCGCTCGTCGATCTACAGGCGATCAACAAAAACGCCACCACGCGCGGATACAACTATCAGCTGGGCTCCGACCTCGACGCCTCGGCCACGCGGTCGTGGAACGTGCCCAGCGAACACGGGAAAGGGTTCGCGCCGATCGGTGGGCTGTTTGGCATCGACAGCGGTGCCGCATTTAGTGGCTCGCTCGACGGCGGCGGCCACACGATATCGAACCTGTCGATCGATCAGAGTGCGACTACAAAAAACGAGCTCGGGTTCGTCGGGACACTGGAATCGGGTGGTGTGGTTCGGAACCTCGCTCTCACGAACGTCTCGGTCGTCGGTGACAGACACATCGGTGCGGTGGTCGGAGAAAGCGCTGGGACTGTCCAGAACGTCACCGTATCAGGGACGGTCGAGGGCCGCCGGGAAATCGGTGGCGTCGTTGGGACTGTCACGTCTGGAGGGACTGTGAACAACGTCAGCGCGAGCGTGACTGTCACCGCGAGCGGGCAGTACGCCGGTGGGCTCATCGGTGATCACCAGAGTTCGACGCCGGTGACCGACGTGAACGCCTCGGGGGCTGTCACCGGAACCAGCTACACTGGCGGCCTCGTCGGGCGGGCGCGGACCGGCGTCATCAACGCCTCCGCCAGCGGCGACGTGACGAGCACGTCCGGCGACCGGGTTGGTGGATTGATCGGCAATCACAATCCCAATCAGGCGGCGACGATCAGGAACGTCTCGGCATCGGGTAACGTGTCGGGCAGCGGCAACCGGGTCGGTGGATTGGTCGGCAGCTCGGAGTCTGGCAACCAGATTACTGTCTCTGATGTACACGCCACAGGTGATGTCGTCACAACAAACACTGGCACGTACGCGTACGCCGGGGGGCTCTTTGGCGAGCTTCGACACGCGACCGACGTGACAGACGTCTCTGCTACCGGTGATGTCAACGCTTCCAGTACGCCCGGAAACGGTCGCCGAGTTGGCGGACTGTTTGGCGAACTCCACCACGATCAAGCTAATTATATCGTTGCAAACGCGTCAGCAAGCGGCGATGTTGACACAACTGGACAGCGCGTCGGCGGGCTGATCGGGTATCACGACAAAGGGAGGACGATCAATAACGTTACTGCAACGGGCGACGTATCAACTGTGGGAAAGAGGGTCGGCGGATTACTCGGAGAGACGGACGCTAGCGTCATCCGAGAGTCGTCCGCCAGCGGTGACGTGAATAGCACGTCTGGCAACAAGGTTGGTGGACTGATCGGCGATCACCGCCCCAATCAGGCGGCGACAATCAAGAGCGTCTCGGCGTCAGGCAACGTATCAACCAGTGGCCAGAAGGTCGGTGGGCTGGTCGGCACCTCAGAGACTACCGACCGGATTACCATCTCTAACGCCCACGCTACGGGTGACGTCAACGCGACAGAGACCGGCACGAACTCGTACGTCGGGGGACTCTTCGGTCGACTTCGACACGCTGTCGACGTGACAAACGTCTCCGCCACCGGTGACGTTTCGGCTCAAGACAACTCCTATGGTCGCCAAGTCGGCGGACTGTTTGGCCAACTCCACCACGATTCAGCTAATTACATCCTGACGAACGCCTCGGCCACCGGTGATGTTGACGCGACGGGACGGCGAGTCGGCGGGCTCATCGGCTACCACCAGAACGGTGAGGTGGTGAGAGACGCCACCGCGACTGGCGATGTGTCGGGTGGCGCTGGTTACGCGGGTGGACTGATTGGCGATCATACGAACGGTGAGACAATTGAAAACGTCTCTGCGATTGGTGACGTCGCCAGTGACGGCGACTACACAGGCGGACTGTTCGGACGTGTAAGTGCGAGCGTGAGCAACTCCTCAGCTAGTGGGACCGTGACGAGCACATCCGGCGGGTACGTTGGCGGACTGATCGGCGAACACCGCCCTAATCAGGCAGCGACAATCGAGAGCGTCTCAGCGTCAGGTAACGTGTCGGCCGGGGGTCAGAAAGTCGGTGGACTGGTCGGTGCTTCGGAGTCCGGCAACCAGATCACCGTCTCTGATGCCCACGCTACGGGTGAGATCAATGCAACGGAGACTGGTACAAACTCGTACGCCGGGGGACTCTTCGGTCGACTTCGACACGCCGTCGACGTGACAAACGTCTCCGCCACCGGTGACGTTTCCGCTCAAGATAATTCCTACGGTCGCCGAGTCGGCGGACTGTTTGGCGAACTTCACCATGATTCGGCAAACTACATCCTGACGAACGCTTCGGCCACTGGTGACGTTGACGCGACAGGACAGCGAGTCGGTGGGCTCATCGGGTATCACCAGAACGGTGAGGTGGTGAGAAATGCCACCGCGACCGGCACCGTGTCGGGTGGGGGAGATCATATCGGCGGGTTACTCGGACAGACGGACGCCAGCAACATCCGAGAGTCGACCGCCAGCGGCGAGGTGAATAGTACGTCTGGCGACCGGGTTGGCGGACTGATCGGCGATCACCGCCATAATCAAGCGGCGACGATCACGAACGTCTCAGCGTCGGGTAACGTATCGACCAGTGGTCAGAAAGTCGGTGGACTGGTCGGTACTTCGGAGTCTGTTAACCAGATTACTGTCTCTGATGTACACGCCACAGGTGATGTCGTCACAACAAACACTGGTACGTACGCGTACGCCGGGGGACTCTTTGGCAGGCTTCGACACGCGACCGACGTGACAAATGTCTCTGCCACCGGCAATGTTAATATCTCCAGTGCCTCCGGAAACGGTCGCCGAGTCGGCGGACTAGCCGGCGAACTTCACCATGATTCGGCAAACTACATCCTGACGAATGCTTCGGCCACCGGTAACGTTGACGCGACGGGACAGCGAGTCGGCGGGCTAATCGGCTACCACCAGAATGGCGATAGAGTCGAAACCTCGTATGCACGAGGCGACGTCTCCACTGATGGTGACTACGTTGGTGGACTCATCGGCGATACGAATGGCGGTTCTATCACCGATTCGTACGCGCGCGGTGATGTCAATAGCTCGGGAGACTACGTTGGTGGCCTCGTCGGTGAAGCGAGCGGAGATGTGAAGCGCGTGTACGCCAGCGGACGCGTCGAGGGCGGGAGCACTGTCGGCGGACTCGTCGGGAACAACAACGGAGCACTCTCGGACGCCTACTGGGACAAGGGCGCGACCAACCAGACGGGTGCAACCGGAAGCGGCTCGTCGGCTGGAGCCACTGGCTTCGGGACAGTCGGCGACACCCGCGCCTTGGAGATGCAGGGCCGAGCGCCGACGACGTTCATGAAGCCGTTGAACTACACGTCGCCGTGGAAGCTCACGAGTACGTATCCGGTCTTCCAACGGGAGTCGAACACGACCGGGCCCTCGCTTTCGCCCATCGACTCGATGGAGGCCTCCGACACGACAGCACTGCAGACCGAGCAGACGACGATCGACGTCACCGCGACGGTCGACGGTACCCCTGCTGATGCAGGCTATGTGATCCGTGTCGACAACGCGGACGGCCTCACCGAACTCGCGGACGCCGGGGCCGTGACCGACGCGAACGGCACTGCAACGTTCACCTTCGCCGAATCAGCAATCGGGACGTTCGAGCCGACGTTCGGTGCAGCGGGAGAATCGACCGTCTCGACGACCGCGACGGTCGAGGTGGAGCCGGGCACAGTGCGGACGTACACTCGTGATGACGACACCGAGCTAACGGCGACGTATCCCGGTAACGGGACGGACACGAGCCCGTACCTCCTCGACTCGCTCGCGGATCTCCAAGCGATCAACATCAACGCGACCACGCGTGGTGAACAGTACCGACTCGCCGAGGATATCGACACGTCGGCGACGAACAACGCCTCCTGGAACAGTGGCAACGGCTTCGAACCGATTGCGGGTGAGAGCGGAACATTCGATGGTACGCTCGACGGAGACGGGCACACAATCTCGAATCTATCTGTCAATCGGAGCGACACGAGTACGGCTGGGCTCGTCGGCACGCTCGATTCCAGCGGGGTAATCCAGAATCTGACAATCCAGAACGCCTCTGTCACCGGGAGCGACGACCTCGGTGTGATAGCCGGGACCAGCGACGGAACGATCCAGAACCTGACCATCGAGAACGCCTCTGTCACCGGGAACAACGACGTCGGTGTGACAGTCGGAATCAACACTGGTACCGTCCAGGACGTCACTGCCTCAGGGACGGTTATCGGAAATGACCGGATCGGGGGCCTCGTTGGGACGGTCAACTCTGGTGGCGTCTTAACCGACTCAACTGCAGCCGCGACTACAAGCGGGAGCAAGTCCATTGGCGGGTTAGTCGGACAGAGTAGCGGGGCGGTGAACAATGCCAGTGCGAGCGGAACTGTCACTGCAACCGGGCAGTACGCTGGTGGGCTCATTGGCGATCACCAGAGTTCGACTCCGGTAACCGACGTGAGTGCCTCCGGGGCCGTCACCGGGACAGAGAGCACCGGTGGGCTGATTGGTCGAGCACAGGCTAACGTGACCGATTCCTCGGCGAGCGGGCGCGTGAACGGTACTACCGGATCTAACGTCGGTGGACTCATCGGTGAGCACGACCCAACTCAGGTAGCGACAATTGCAAACGTCTCGGCGTCGGGTGATGTTTCGACCAGTAAGGGCGTGCGCGTTGGTGGACTGGTTGGCAGTTCGATTTCCGGCTCTCCTGTCACTATCTTGAACGCGCGTGCTGATGGTAATGTTACGACATCGGATCTCAGCGGTAACAATGCTTTCACCGGTGGACTCATCGGTGAGATTCAAAACGCAAAGAACGTGACAAACGTCTCCGCCACTGGTCAGGTGAATGCCTCTATCGCCGGAAAACAAGGCGTCAATGGACGTGTTGGCGGACTCATCGGTAGCTTTGAGCACGAATCGGCATCACGCATCGTTGCAAATGCCTCTGCGACGGGCGATGTTGCTACTGACACGAACGGTCAAGTCGGCGGATTAATCGGGACATACAGTGGTGGCGGTACAGTCGAGGACTCGAATGCACGAGGCAACGTCTCTGCGACTGGCCAGAGTGTTGGTGGATTACTCGGATCGGCGGACGCCAGCATCATCCGACGTTCGTCAGCAACTGGGGACGTGAATAGTACTGGTAGTAACGTCGGTGGACTGATCGGCAAGCACGACCCAAGCCAGGTAGCGACAATTGCAAACGTCTCGGCATCAGGTAACGTGTCGACCAGAAACCAGGGCGCCGGTGGACTGGTTGGTGCCATACAGACCAGTCCCGTTAGTATCTCTGATGCGGACGCAAGCGGTGATGTCACCGCGGCAGTCGGCAGCGGTCGCGGGTACGTCGGCGGACTTATTGGCGAAATTCGAAACGCAAAGAACGTGACGAACGTCTCCGCCAGTGGTCAAGTCAATGTATCCGCTAGTACTGGTTTTAATGGTGAGCATGTTGGCGGACTCATCGGGGTAATTGACCACGAATCGGGGGCAAACATTGTGGCAAACGCCTCCGCGACAGGTGATGTCAACGCGGATGCGGCTGGGCCAACCGGTGGGCTGATTGGGGGCACTGAAGGGACGCTCGGTACAGTGCAGGACTCATACGCACAGGGTAATGTCTCTGGGACGGGACCCGTCGGCGGACTCATCGGGCAGACAAACGGCGACACGGCACGCGTGTACGCGAGCGGCCGAGTTGAGGGGAACAGTGGTCTTGGCGGGCTCATCGGTGATAACTCAGGGCAGATCTCCGAGTCTTACTGGGACAAAGGCGCGACTGCCCAGTCGGATGCGACAGGAAGCGGCACGCCGGACGGGGCAACTGGCTACGGATCTGTCGGTGACACCACGCCGGCACCGCAGATGCAGGGTCGGGCGGCGACTGAGCTCATGGATGGGCTACACTACACGACTACGTGGAACGTCACACGGGGCTATCCGGTCTTGCAGGCGCAGTCGACTGGAACCGAACAGCCACCTCGCACAGTCAATACGGTCACCGCTACCAACGCGAGCGCGATTCAGTCCGAGCAGGTCTCGGTTTCGGTCACAGTGACGACAGCTGGCACCAGCACGGCTGAGGGGCTCATCGTGGGCGTTCAGGATACCGGAGGTCTCACCAGCCTTGAGAACGCTACGGCCGTGACGAACGAGACGGGGACCGCAACACTCTCGATCACTGAATCGGATACCGGGACGTTTAGCCCGACATTTACTGTGGTCGGCTATTCGACCGCGACGGCGAACGCGACGGTCACCGTGAGCGATGGGGCGGTACGAACTTACGTCCGCGAAGATGGCGAAGAATTGACCGCGGTGTATAGCGGAAACGGCACCGCTGACAATCCGTACCTGATCGACTCGCTTGCAGATCTGCAAGCAATCGACAACAGCAGTGCTGCGCGTGCTGATAATTACCGACTCGCCGAAGATATCGACACGTCGGCGACGGGCAACGCCTCGTGGAACGGTGGCAGCGGCTTCGAGCCGATTGCGCCATTCACCGGCTCACTTGACGGTAACGACACCACGATTTCGAACCTGTCGATCAACCGAAGCGGAGCGAGCACGGCTGGGCTCGTCGGCGCGCTCGACTCGAACGGGGCGATCCAGAATCTGACAATCCAGAACGCCTCGGTCACCGGGAGCGACGAACTTGGCGTGGTAGCCGGAACTAACGACGGCACAATCCAGAACCTAACGGTCGAGGACGCCTCGATAGACGGGGTCAACGACCTCGGCGTGGCCGTCGGAGCCAACAACGACACGGTCCAGAACGTCACCGCCTCGGGAGCCGTCCGCGGAAGCGATCGGATTGGTGGTCTCGTTGGAACCGTCAATAGTGGCGGTGTCGTTACTGACGCGACCACAACGGCGACCGCAAACGGCAGTCAGTCCATCGGTGGACTGGTCGGAGAGAGTAACGGCGCGGTGAACAACGCCAGTGCGAGCGGGACCGTCACCGCGACTGATCAGTACGCTGGTGGTCTCATCGGTGATCACCAGAGTACGACGCCGGTGACCGACGTGAACGCCTCCGGGGCTGTCACCGGGACGAGCTACATTGGTGGTCTCCTCGGCCGGGGGCAGGCTGACGTGATCAACGCCTCTGCAGGCGGGAGCGTGAACGGCACCTCCGGTGGGTACGTGGGCGGATTGGTCGGTCAGGCGAAGTCAAGTTCCGGGAACCCGATCACCGTCTCTAACGCTCATGCTTCGGGCGTCGTTAACGCGACGAACACGGGGACAGATGCGTATACCGGCGGGCTCGTCGGAGAGTTCCAGAACGCAGGAAACGTGACAGATGTCTCTGCTACCGGTGATGTCAACGCCAGTGACCCCGGAGGCGGGAACCTAGTCGGTGGACTGTTTGGCGAACTTCACCACGATTCAGCTGATCACATCCTGACAAACGCCTCGGCCACCGGTGACGTTGACGCAACTGGACAGCGGGTCGGTGGGCTGATTGGGTACTACAAGGATGGCGATGGTGTCGAAACATCGTATGCACGAGGCAACGTCTCCACTGATGGCGACTACGTTGGTGGACTCATCGGCGATACGAATAATGACGGGTCTATTACCGATTCGTACGCGCGCGGTGATGTCACCACATCGGGCGACAAAGTTGGTGGTCTCGTCGGCGAGACCGAGGATGTAGATGTAACTCGGTCGTACGCCAGCGGACGCGTCAAGGGCGGGAGCACCGTTGGCGGACTCGTCGGGAACAATACTGGGCAACTTTCGGGCGCCTACTGGGACAAAGGCGCGACCAACCAGACGGCTGCGACCGGAAGCGGCTCGTCGGGTGGAGCAACCGGCTTCGGGACCGTTGGTGACGACACTCAAGCCTTAGAGATGCAAGGTCGCGCCCCGACGCAATTCATGTCGGCGCTGGACTACACGTCACCGTGGAAGCTCACGAGCACGTATCCGGTCTTCCAGCGGGAGTCGAACACGAGTGGAAGCCTGCTTGCACCCGTCGACACCATTGAAGCCACCGACGCGACAGCGGTTCAGACACAGCAGATAACAGTCGAGGTCAACGCGACGATCAACGGCAGTCCCGTTGGTCCAGGATACCTGATCAACGTCTCGAATGCGGACGATCTCACCGAACTCAAAGACGAAACGGCTCTGACCGACGCGAACGGCACTGCAACGTTCACCTTCACCGAGCCGAACACCGGGACATTCGAACCGGAGTTCGAGGCGGTGAGCAATTCGGCTGCCTCGGTGACCGCGACGGTTACGGTAGAAAGCGGAGTGGTGCGAACCTACATCCGTGAGGACGGCACGGAACTGACAGCCGTGTACCGCGGGAACGGGACCGTCAACAGCCCCTACGAGATCGATTCGCTGGCTGATCTCCAGGCGATCGACAACAGCACCACGGCACACGACAATCAGTATACATTGGTCGCCAATATCGACGCGTCTGCCACCATCGAATCCTGGAACGGTGGCAGCGGATTCGAGGCAATCGCGAGTGCCACCGATGAGGCATTTACCGGCACGCTCGACGGCAACGGGCACACGATCTCGAATCTCTCGGTTGACCGAAGCGGAGCGAACAGAGCAGGCCTCGTCGGCACCCTCGGCTCGAACGGAACGATTCAGAACCTGACGATCCAGAACGCCTCGGTCACCGGCAACAACGACGTCGGAGCCGCAGTCGGGACCAGCGCCGGTACCGTCGAGAACGTCACCACCTCGGGAACGGTCAACGGAAACGATCGGGTTGGTGGCCTCGTCGGCGAAACTATCGCTGATGGTGTTATTACTGGCTCGACTGCATCCGTGAATACATCCGGAAACCAGGCTATCGGCGGACTGGTCGGACAAAGTAGCGGCGCGGTGAACAACGCCAGTGCGAGCGGGGAAGTCACTGCGAACAGCAAGTATGCTGGCGGACTCATCGGTGATCACCAGAGTACGACGCCGGTGACCGACGTGAACGCGTCCGGAACCGTTAGTGGCACGAGTAGCGCCGGCGGGCTGATCGGCCGAGCACAAGCAAACGTCACCGACGCTACTGCCACCGGCGATGTGGTGAGTACCTCCGGCACCAAGGTCGGCGGTTTGATCGGTAATCATCAGGCTGGCCAGACGATTGTGGACGTCAGCGCCACGGGCACCGTCTCGAGTGACGGTGACGATGTTGGCGGACTCGTTGGATTCACGCGTGCGTCCGTGCGGAACGCCACTGCGAGCGGTGAAGTCGAAAGCACCACCGGAGCGAATGTTGGTGGGCTGGTCGGACGGTTAAGCCACGACGACAGCACCCACGTTACGAACGTTACCGCGACAGGAACCGTCTCTGCAGGCGCTGATCACGTCGGTGGGCTGGTTGGGTTCATCGAGGATTCAGACGACAACGGCAACATCACGATGTCTGGAGCACGAGCCACAGGCGACATCGAGATGACGTCCGACGATGGAGGCCCCGCGTCCGTGGGTGGTCTCGTTGGACGGTTCGAACACGGGTCTGCGATTACCGACGTCTCCGCGACCGGCGATGTGAGTAGTGTCGGCGGAAACGAGGTCGGCGGTCTGATCGGACGGCTAGACCAACTGGCTAGCACTGATGTACTCAAAAACGCCTCGGCAACTGGCGACGTTACTACTACGGGTCAAAAGGTCGGCGGGTTGATCGGATTCCACCGGACCGGGAGTGTGGACAACTCACATGCGCAAGGGAATGTCTCCGCCGGGTCGGGCGACAACGTCGGTGGACTCATCGGAGTTCACGGACGGAATGGGGGCCGCGTCGGTGATTCGTACGCACGCGGGGATGTCAACACTTCAGGCAATAATGTCGGAGGTCTTATTGGTCGGAGCGAGGGCAAAGTGCTCCGCGTCTATGCCACCGGACGCGTTGAGGGCGGTAGCACCGTCGGCGGCCTCGTTGGTAAAAACGACGGCGGACAACTCTCCGAGTCTTACTGGGACAAAGGCGCGACTGACAAGTCGGATGCGACCGGAAGCGACACACCGGCTACAGTGAGCGGCTACGGATCTGTCGGTGACACCACGCCGGCACCGCAGATGCAGGGTCGGGCGGCGACTGAGCTCATGGAGGGGCTAAACTACACGACTACGTGGAACGTCACACGGGGCTATCCGGTCTTGCAAGCGAAGTCGACCGGAACCGAACAGCTGCCTCGAACGGTCGATACGGTCACCGCTACCAACGCGAGCGCGATTCAGTCCGAACAGGTCTCGGTTTCGGTCACAGTGACGACAACCGACAGCAACATCCGTGAGGATTTCGTCATCAGTGTTCAGGATACCGGAGGTCTCACTAGCCTTGAGAACGCCACGGCTGTGACGAACGACACAGGCGTTGCGACGTTTAACATCACTGAATCGTCGCCTGACACGTACACCCCAACATTTGGCGTGGCTGGGTATTCGACTGCAACGACAAACGCGACGATCACTGTGGACAATGGGGCGGTGCGAACCTATACCCGCGAAGACGACACGGAATTGACGGCGGTGTACCGCGGGAACGGGACGCCCGACAGTCCGTATCTGGCTAACTCCCTTACAGATCTCCAGGCGATCAACAAGAACGCCACCACCCGGGATGAGCACTACCAGTTGACGGACGATATCAATGCGTCTGCCACCATCGAGTCCTGGAACGGTGGAAACGGCTTCGAACCAATCGCAAATGCCACTGATGCTGATGAGGCGTTCACCGGCTCACTCGACGGCGACGGGCACACGATTTCAAATCTGTCGATTGATCGAAGCGGGGCAGACGCCGTCGGTCTCTTTAGCGAGCTCGACACAGCCGGGGTGCTGGAGAATGTGACCCTTCAGAACGCTTCGGTCACCGGAGGCGACGATGTCGGATTGGTAGCTGGAACAAGCAATGGAACACTCCGGAACGTAACTACCACGGGAACAGTAACCGGAAATAATCGGGTTGGTGGGCTCATCGGAACAACAGAATTGAACAGCGTTCTCACCGAGTCCTCAGCAGCAGTGAATACGTCTGGAAGCCAGCGGGTCGGCGGATTAGTCGGCACTGCCGGCGGGATCGTGAACACCTCGACTGCGAACGGGACCGTCACCGCAACAGGACAGTACGCCGGTGGGTTAATCGGAGAGTCCCAAGGCACGATTCCAGTGACTAATACGGCTGCATCAGGGAACGTCACCGGAACTGCCGATGTAGGGGGACTTATTGGGCGTACAAATGCGACTGTCCGCAATTCGTCGGCGAGCGGTGTCGTGAACAGTACAAGCGGCGATGGCGTCGGTGGGCTGATCGGTCGTTCGCTGGCTGCTGTCCACGATTCATCAGCGAGCGGTGCGGTAAGCAGTACCGGCGGCAACAGTGTGGGTGGTTTGATTGGAAATGCAAGTGCGGATGTGACGAACTCCGCGGGACGTGGTAACGTCAGCAGCAGTACTGGAAACGAGGTTGGTGGATTGGTCGGACGACTTGAAGGCTCATCTAACATCCGCGATTCGCACGCACGAGGGACGGTTACCGCGGCATCCGATGTGGGTGGACTTGCTGGCACGATCGACACGGGCAATGCGACCCGTGTGTTCGCTACTGGACAGGTCGAGGGGAACAGCGCTGTTGGCGGACTCGTCGGGAAGAATAACGGTGGCACACTCTCCGACGTCTACTGGGACAAGGGTGCAACCAATCAAACGAATGCAACCGGAAGTGCAACACCGACTGGGGCTGACGGCTATGGGTTAGTCAATGATGACACACCAGCCGAAAGAATGCAGGGCGAGGCGGCAACGGCGTTCATGTCTGCATTGAATTACACGACCACTTGGAACACCACACGTGGCTATCCAGTGTTGCAGGCGCAAGCGACTGGGACCGAACAACCGCCTCGCAGAGTCGAGACAATCGATGCCACCGACGCGAGTTCAGCCCAAACCGAACAAGTTGCGATTTCGATCACGGTTACAGCTGCTGACTCCGAATCTACTGACGGATTTGTTATCACCGTTCGTGAATCGGACGGTCTCAGCGGTCTTGAAAATGCCACAGCTGTGACCGATCAGGACGGCACTGCAACATTCAGTTTCTCGGAGTCCAATGCGAACAGTTACAAACCAACGTTCGGTGTCGCAGGTGATACAGCAGTCTCAACGACCGCGAACATCATCGTCAAAGAAGGTGCCGTGCGCACGTACACACGCGAGGATGGTACAAACCTGACAGGGACGTACATTGGCAGCGGCACCCCGGATGACCCGTATCTGGCTAACTCCCTTACAGATCTGCAGGTGATTAACAAGAACGCCACCACCCGGGATGAGCACTACCAGCTGACGGACGATATCAATGCGTCTGCCACCATCGAATCCTGGAACGGTGGAAACGGCTTCGAACCAATCGCGAATGCCACCGATGAGGCGTTCACCGGAACACTTGATGGTAATGGCACGACAATTTCGAACCTGTCGATCGACCGGAGTGGCGCTGATTCAGTCGGTCTCATCAGCGAGGTTGGCACATCTGGAGTAGTGGAGAACCTGACACTCCAGAACGCCTCCGTCATCGGGAGTAGTGATGTTGGAGTTGTGGCTGGCACGAGCAATGGAGCGATCCGGAATGTGACTTCAACGGGGGCGGTCGCCGGTGACAACAAGATCGGCGGGTTGGTTGGAGCGAGTAACTCCAGTGCTGTCATCGCCGACTCGTCGACCGCGGTGACCACGTCCGGCACTCGCCAGATCGGTGGACTTGTGGGTCAAAGTAGTGGTTCAGTGACCAATTCCAGTGCGAGCGGCTCCGTTACTGCGAGCGGAGGCTTCGCTGGTGGACTGGTCGGCGATCTCGATGTGACCACTCCTGAAGAACTTGCGAATGTCAGTGCCTCGGGCAACGTCTCTTCAGGAGGACAGTACGTGGGTGGGCTTGTTGGCTTAGGGACCTCGACCTCATCGTCTGGTAATCCACTCACGATAACTGAAGCACAGGCTAGCGGTGATGTGAACACGACATACAACGGTGGAAATGACGCATACGTGGGTGGTCTCGCTGGCAAGCTCTCTAATGTCGGCAACGTCACTGACGTCACTGCGACTGGCGATGTCTCGAGTACGAGTGGAAACGACGTTGGCGGACTTGCGGGCGAACTAGTGCATGACTCGACATCATTCACATTGAGGAACGCTACAGCGACCGGCGACGTCACCACCACCGGTCAGCGAGTGGGTGGACTCATTGGCGCCCATCGGAATGGACAGGCTCTCACGAATGCCACAGCAACTGGCAATGTCTCGACTGACGGCAACAACGTTGGTGGACTCATCGGCTATCAACCCGATGACAAAACTGTTAGCGATGTCACCGCAACAGGCGACGTGTCAACTGAGGGGAATAATGCGGGCGGACTCATCGGACAGACGCGGGCATCACTCAGTGATGCTACAGCCAGTGGCGAGGTTCAAAGCAGCACTGGAGACAAGATCGGTGGACTCGTCGGATATCTCAAACTCAGTGCGGAAAAGACGACGAACGTCACGGCAACAGGCAATGTCTCGACTGACGGGAACAATGTGGGCGGATTGATTGGGCATGCAGAGGGCGTTGAGAGCACCTCCCAGACCACGATCTCTACTGCACGCGCCAGTGGCGACGTCACGAGCACGGACGGTAATGATATCGGCGGGTTGATTGGGAATGCATCGTTCCAGAACGACGCTGATACAGTCACAAACGCCTCTGCTACCGGCGATGTCGGCACTGATAGCGCTACTGGTTCATCTGTCGGGGGTCTTATTGGGTCTCAATCGGGTGGGCAGGTGCGTAATTCATACGCACGGGGGAATGTCACCACATCGGGCGACAACGTTGGTGGACTCGTTGGCTCGGCTGCTGGTAAGCAGATTGTTGACTCATATGCCCGCGGGAACATTACCACTGAGGGAACGAATGTGGGTGGAATCGCTGGTAAACTGAGCGGAGATGTGAAGCGCGTGTACGCCAGCGGACAGGTCACGGGCGACAACAAGGTCGGTGGACTCGTTGGCTCCGGTGGCACACTCTCGGACGCATACTGGGACAAAGGCGCAAGCACTCAGACGAATGCAACTGGAAATAAAAGCGGACTCGGGACTGGAACACCGAATGGAGTCGCCGGATACGGATCGATTGGATCTGACGTACCAGCGACGGAGATGCAGGGGCAGTCGCCATCGAAATTCATGTCAGCGCTGAATTATACTTCGACATGGTCACTCGTCAACGGCTATCCACAACTTCGGGCTGAGACCGCTCCCAGCTTTGCAAGCGATACGACTCCACCAACCCTCACCTCGGTGACCTCCACGGATGGCACAACCATCCAATTAACAATTGACGGCGGCGTGAGCGGTATCGACACGTCATCGATCGATAACACTGACTTCGCAGTGAGTAATAACTCGATCTCGTCAACTGATACTAGCACAAGCGGTACTGACACTAACACAACGCAAACAGTCACACTGAGTCTTAGTTCATCAGTTGAAACCAGACCTGTGACGGTAGATATTACATCACAGGCTGGGGGGATTACTGATCGGTCCGGCAACAAGCTGAGTAATATCACCACAACGCTGCCAGGCATCGACACCGTCTCTGTCTCAGACGATACGAACGACGATGGTATTGTCACCACAGGCGATCGCGTCCAAGTCACTGTTGAATCTAACACAGACACTGACACTACTCTCTCGTCGGTGACAGTCAATGCCACCGACTATGACGATGAAACAGCCACACTAAGTCCAAATGGCACCAACGTGGAGACTGGCGCTAGCATACACAGTGGTATAATTATTGTTGGATCGACCCCGACCGATGGATCAGATCAATCACTTACTGTGAATGTGACTGATGATACAGGAAACGCGGCTGTTCGCACGATCCAGGTGAGCGGCGTCACTGTCGACACGAAAGCACCGGAGATCACCTCTGTCTCACGCGCAGGTGGAGATTCAGTTGACGTGAGTATCCAAAGTGGGCTGAGCGGTATTGAGAAATCATCAATTAGCGCGGCTGATTTCACTGTTGAACCTGGAAAGGTTGCCAGCGTGGACACGTCAGCAGTCACGGATGGGTCAAACCAGACACAGACGGTTCGAATTGGACTTACCGACGCTATTCGTGGGAAGACCCCGACGGTGAGGATTAATTCGTCGAGTGACGGCATCTTAGATAAGGCTGGGAACGGACAAGGTGAGGATAGTACCAGCAGTAACGAGTCGAGTGACGGCACTGAGTCAGATCAGGGAGATCCTGAGGATGACATTGGCGGAATCAACACAGGAATCGCCCCAGCGGTGACATTGACAACGAGTGATCTCGATTCCAGCACGCTTTCGACGGTCGACGTGACATACAACGCGACAGGCGAGGTCGGGTCGAGTGATGATATTGAGATTCAATTATACAACGATAATAACTCAACAACGACCCCAATCGCGACCCGTACTGTCGGAAGTGTTGAAGGGCTCACAAGTCTCACTGTGCCATCATCAGCAGTCGGCGGCGGCACGTTCACCGGTCGGGCAACGCTTGTGAATACCAGCGCCAACACAGAACTGGCAAATAAGAGTAAACAGATTGTTGCCTATGAAAATGTCTCAACCAGCGTGACAGCGGGATCACTTGGAGGCAAAATCACTGTTAAGCACGACTTCGGGAGTCTTGACCCAGCAAATGCGCAAATCCGGGTCTCTCCAATAACGATCGGAAGCAAATTTACCACACAGACAGTGACTCCGGCTCAAAAACAGGGCACAGTGACAATCCCTGTGCCAAAACAAGCTAATAGCCGATTCAATGTCCAAACAGAAGTTGTTGACACATCGCGAAACCGCCAGATTCAGTCCTCACTGGGCTACGGCTGTGTCGGCTCACAGAAGGACCCGTGTTCAACCGTAAGCGAAACCGGGACCACAGTCGTTGATGCAACAACAGGGAATTCGGTTGGGATCGAAGTGAACGCCACGGTCGATCATAACCGCGGCGCGGTTGAGTGGTATCTTCACCCAACTGGTTCACCGGAGCAGAAAGACATCAGCATCGTCGACGGTGTTGACGCGAGTACGCCGCTTGCGGTGACAATCGCCGTGGACGATTTCGATCCAGTGTTCATGCTTGGAACAGGGAATGCCGATGGGTGGGAGAAGACGAGAGTCGATAAAAACACCAAAGAAATCAGTATCAACGTAACGCCGGCAGAGGCGTACGTCGAACCCGACATTCGAAACCCAGACCCACGTGAGTGGCCATTGAGCGACCACACGGCTTCAAAGCGATATGGCGCGATTGTGGATATGATAGCTGTCTCAATGGAAGGACGGGTGAACCCAGGCTACCGCAACCGTCTCGATGGAGCGTTCATCGGAACCAACGCACAAGCATTCAGTGTGCCGAAATCCAGTGCTGGCGGAAGTGATTCCGCAGGATCACTGAGCATCACCGTTGCAGCCCCACACTATGAGACTGATGGAACCACAGTCAACACAGGATTCTACAATGCCCGAATTCCGAAAAGCGTCCTTGTAGCATGGGGTATCTCTCCTGGACAGGTGACAGCAACATACAAGGGCGAATCCGTCTCAGGGTCGAGTCTGACCGTTGAAGACAAGAAAGGAGCAATATTCGTCTCCATGCCGGTCACGTACTCCTCAGGAACGGTTACCGTCAGCGGATCACAGGACTCCTCAGATACAACGGCACCAACAGTATCGAACGTTTCCCTCGATTCCGATGGGACCGGTAATCTCACTTTCACCGTTGACTCAAACGAGCAACTTGGGGTGGCGACAGATGACGTGTCCGTGAGTATTGATGGACCTAACACAAACGACGTGTATACATTCAATAGAGACGATCTTATCCAAAGTGGATCAGGACCATACACGTACGCGCTTGATCTCGACTCAGCACAACCTTATGATAATGGTGGAGGTACTTACACCGCAACAGTCGACACCGCCACCGATAGCGCCGGCAATGATGGCGGTGGATCGGGACTAACCGACTCACACGACCATACTGTGACCGGATCGACCCCGACGTTCGTGTCATCAGGAACAGTCACGACTCCTGAAAACCCGGGTGGAACTCTCCTTGATGTGAACGCAACTGACGGTGAAGGGGGTCTGTTCGACAGTGGAGTCAAGTATACAATTACCGGTGGCGCGGACAGCAGTTTATTCATTGTTGACGGCAAGACTGGTGCACTGTCGTTCGCTGATTCTGTGGACTTCGAGAGTCCGGCAGATGCTGATGGTGACAATGCGTATGAGCTCGATGTCACCGCAAGCACTGCAAACGCCAATGCCACACAATCAATCAGTGTAACCATTACTGATGTCGACGAACAACCAACAGGTCAGGTTAATCTGACCGGAGGGGACCCAGGTGATCGGACGATATCCATCGTCGGGAACAAGACTGGATACACTTTCGACGCAAGCAAGATAGTCGACCCAGAGGGTACTGGCGTCTCATACAGGTGGGACTTCGGCAATGGTGACACCTCGACAGGTTCGACAGTAACGCGTGATTACGACCCAGGATCGTATCTCGAAGAGACAACCGTTTCGCCGACACTCACCGTCGACGACGGAAGCAAACAGACTGTTATTGACGTCAGCGTCACCTTCTACAGCGATATCGACGGTGATGGATTGGCTGATGATAATGAAGCGACTGGCGTGCCGACGGACAACGATGACGATAATGATGGTATCCCAGATGATGAAGATCAAGAGCCAGCACTCGGAGAAATGAGTTCGATTAGTGGAACCATCACTGATACGAACGGCAGCAGGGTCACTCAGGGCGACGTGACGATAATCAGCTCAGACGGAACTCATCGAGAATCTGTCTCTTTGGACTCAAACGGCAAATTCGATACGACGGTACCAGCTGGGAACTACCGACTCGTCGTTGAGAACACCTCAGCACCGGTCCATGAACGTGAGAATATCACAGTCGGACCACAAACACCAACATCACAGAATCTTACGCTTGAAGGATCGGGGACTGTCGCTGGGAAGTTCATCAATCCTGATGAGACAGTTGCGTCAAATATTCCCGTCCAGATTGCGAGCCGAGACGGGGGTGAAACCTACTATACGAAAACGGACAGCACGGGCGAGTACGAAGTCGCGGTGGAGCCCGGCGATTATGTCGTTGCGCCACTTGGGAATGATTCCGGGAACGCTTCCCGAGAAGTGAGCGTGGAACTTGGTGAAACCATTCAGCAATCCGTGACACTCGATCCGCAGCCAGTCGAGACCGCAGCTTCACTCAGTATTGCCTCTGGTCCGGGAAGCGTGACCGCAGACGGTCATCAGATGGTAGTGATTCCGGAAGTCACTGACGGATTGTTACAGATTCAAATCGCAAATAACAGTGATCCAAACCGAGATATATCCGTTGTTGAGGATCCATCAGAACTGGAAAACTTTGGCGTGACGAATGAAACCAAATTCAGGATTCGGGTGACCGTCACGAATTACACGCCACATACACTGTTCTGGGCGCTTCGAGATGCCGAGTTCAACTCGAAACCGAACGCAACGAACCCAGCAGCGACAGATATCATCATCACGGGCAGTCCGGTGTCATTGGCAACGACATCAACTCAACAAAAGCGCGTCGGACCGCTCGTCAGTGAGGACCCATCAACAGTGTCATGGCCGAGTGGTGCTGCAGATACGGCTGACTCTCAGTATAATCAGACAGTGTACTTCTCGGTGTATGACCTTTCGACAAGACCCGAATCACTTCGTGACCGATTGACGGGATTGATCCTCTCGACAAACGCCCAGCGGATCTCCCTCCCAGAGGTATCGAATGACCGACTGAGAACCTGGATTGCTGGACCACGGTACAAGACAGCCAGTGGCACGAAATACGAGGGATTCTACCAAGCGCAGATCCCACAGTCACAATTAGAGGAGTGGGGAGTGGCGGATCATCCTACCCACCAGTTGTTTGGTGAATACAAATCTAGTGAGCGCAATCTGACCGTCGAGGATGTAGACGGTGGGATTAGTGTCGACGTGTCGAATATCTCCTACTCAGCGTCGTACGTGGATATTAAAGCTGATTCCACGGCTCCAGTGCCTGAATCGGCTCTCGAAGATGATTCCTCGAACCAGGAGAATGTCGATGACCCTCCAAGTCAAGATAGTAATGACCCTCCAAGTCAAAATAATGTGAATAATAAAGCCGACTCGGAAGCCGTCGTTGGGGATGGCGATACTGGCGGGGAATCACAAGCCGGTAGCGATGGCGGAGACAGTGGAAGTAGTAGCAGTAGTAGCAGTAGTAGCAGTAGTAGCAGTAGTGGCGGCAGTGGCGGCAGTGGCAGTAGTAGCGGCAGTGGCAGTAGTGGCGGCAGTGGCGGTAGTAGCGGCAGTGGCAGTAGTGGCGGCAGTGGCGGCAGTGGCAGTAGTAGTGGCAGTAGTAGTGGCGGCAGTGGCACCGGTGGTATGATTGCGGACGCGCTCACTGTTATCACAGCACCATTCAAGTGGTTTGGATCATTGTCAACAGCTGGCAAAGCCGCAGTCGCGACGACCACTGGTGCTGGGGCAGCTGGCGCCGCATATGGACTTGGCGGTGATCGAATCCAGACACCACTGAACATTGCCCGTCGCCGATTCCAGTCGTGGCTCCGGCGCCGGATCCGAGGCTCTTCACGGAGTCAGATCAGCAAGCTACTCGCTCGTCTACGCCGACTCAAGTGGGCAAAAATTCGCACACAGATTGCCGGAGTCCGGAAGTACTTCACCCGGTCGTACTGGCGTGAATTCATCGCGAAGCGCCGAAAACTCGCATCGCGTGAGGGGATGAAAAACTGGTTGAAGAGCAAATATCGGGGGAATCGAAAGCGGAAATACCGTGGCTGGCTCCGTGGTCGTCTGCGTGGTGGTGTTAACTGGGTTGCTGGGGGACTATTGAGAGGCGCAGCGCCCGCATGGCTCGGTGTCGTGTCTGGACCTGCAGCAACAGCCGTCTCAGTGATTACGGGCGAGATCCGCCGCTGGATCGAGGATAAGGCAATGGACCGATTTGATTCAACGCGGAAACGGTATGCGAAGTTGGCAATCCAATCGAGTGCCTGGATAACCACCGTTGAGACCCGGTTATGGCAGCTCCTCAGTGGGGAGGACTCCCCATCCAGTAGTCGGTCATTGGCTGCAATCGCCGGTGAATCTGCAAGCGAATTGAATGAGGTTGGTGTTGAGTCCGTCGACCAGTTAGCCAGCGCTGACCCAGAGCAGCTTGCAAGCGCGCTTGAGACAGATGAATCCGCCGTCGCGGGGTGGGTGAACCGGGCTGGACACGCAAGCGGGAGTACAGAGCGCCCAGCATTCATCGAAACGCGAAATGGGAAGCGAATTCAAGCCCGATATGAGCAGATCGCTGAGATAGTGCAAACGGGCGTCTCCATTCCAACTATTTCGGTGGGATCAGTGCATTCAATAACCGACATCGGGGGCAGGCAATTGGCTCGGGTGACTGGGTGGCTCCAAGGAGATGTCTCCAGCATACTTAGCGGGGCATTTGAGAGGATACAATCATTCTCCCGTCGATTGCTATATCGTGTATCTATATGGATATACGGTCCAAGTGGTGCGCTTGAATCTATCGACGGGATCGGCCCCGAGTACAGCGACCGATTAGTTGAAGAAGGGATTACTGATGTTGCTGTGTTGAGTGCCTGTTCAGCCGAGCGGTTGAGCGAACGGATCAATGTATCTTCGAACCAGACATACCGGTGGATTACGCAGGCGACAGCTGAAACACCTGATACTCGAGGCTTACACCAGCGACTTGTCGCCGGGGTCGTGAGAGTCGAATCAGTGTTCATCGCTATGAAAACAAAGAGCTCAGTTCAACTCGAAAGCAATCGGCTGCGTGAGGATCATTTCTCCTCACAGTCGCTATCCGAGAAAGAAGTGAACCAGTTGGCTGTAGTCGGCATAACTACCGTAAGCCAATTGGCTGCGATCAACCCTGACAGGCTGGGAGCAGGGGTTGGAATCGACGCGAAGACCGCAGAAGAATGGGTTGAGATGGCTCAAGTATATAAAATGCATCTGAATAATAATTCATAATATTTAGGATAATGAATTACACACAAGCACGGTCGTTTACATATGAGATATTTGCCCCGCGATTAGGTGGGCGACTTGGTGCAGCATTTGATTGGGGCATCATGGGGTTGATTGTGATCAATATCATTGCAGTCTTACTCGAGACTGTGGATCCAATTGCAGCTACATATGGGCGTGAGCTGTATTTAATCGAAATTATTTCGGTCAGCGTTTTTACAATCGAGTATCTCGCTCATGTATGGTCAATTATCGAGACAAGAAAGTATGATAATCCTGTTTTGGGGCGCATCCGATTTATTTTCACTCCACTGATGATTATTGATCTCCTTGCCATTCTTCCGTTCTATCTAGCAAGTATCTTTGCTGTCGATACACGCTTTCTTCGGGCGATGCGGTTGGTACGTGTGATCCGGTTACTAAAGATTGCACGTTATTCTGAGTCAATCAGGTCATTTGCAACAGTCCTCCGGTCACAAAAAGAGAAACTGGTTGTCGCAGCGGCAATGAATCTTATTTTACTTGTGTTATCTTCGTCAATTATGTATCAACTCGAACATAATGCGCAACCTGAACTGTTCAGTTCAATTCCAGCGACGCTTTGGTGGGGAGCGATGACGCTGACAACCGTTGGTTATGGAGACATGTACCCAGTAACGCAAGGTGGGCAGGTAGCTGGCTCTCTCATTGCCGTGTTTGGGATTGGATTATTTGCTCTTCCAGCATCAATACTGGCTGCTGGGTTTATTGAGGACTCACAAGCAACAGATGACAATGTCTGCCCTCACTGTGGTGAGGAGTTATCCCAGAACAAATGAACTGAAACTGAATGTATGTTCATGTGTGTTCACACGGCAAAGTCTGGTCTTACAACGGTGTCAATGCTTACAACCGCAATCAGTGGTCTAAAGTGAACTACACTTACATACTTAGCGGCTGACGCCGCTTCCGTGAACTGGGGCTTCCTATTTTTATGATGATATTTGCAGACACCTAATATACGTCACTTCATCAACATGGAGTGCCGGTCTGCAATCTCCAATCGTCTACAGAACGATACGAATTGTATCGGATCGCTCCTGGTCTCACTGTAAATGAACAGGAATTGTTCAAAGGCAGGATACACTAACCTTGTTCATGATTGGAATCTCAATTGTCTAGATGCGCAGTCCTGATGAGTAGACTGATTGAAGACGATTGTATGATATTACTCATTACATACGAATTCTGATACAATAGACATATGTCACACATGAACTCATATGATTCGTCCCCACACCTAAAATAGGGGAGCACAGGGGGATTGCATTTGTCATCTCTCAGTGATCCAAAATTGAGGACCGAGAACACTTCAGTGCAGTCTCATCCTCGACACTTACTTCTTTTACTCTTTCAATCAAATTAAAAAGAAAAAGAAAGCTCACAGCTCAATTTTAGGAGAGTGTCAAAATATGTTGTACTATTAATACTCAATCAATATAAGATTCATTTCATTGGCTATCTCAAACGCTCCAAAATAATTGACGTATATACGAGCAGCTATCAGAATTATTGAGACAGTGAACATGGTTCATACTGTGTCAGGTGTTTACAGGCGGTCTAGGAGAATGCTCCGGGGCTTGACCCCGAGGCGATTCACCTGAAAAATATACTCATATGCTAAGTCCTAAAGTAAACGACCACGGGTCGGGTGAGGTGACCCGTGGAACTCTCGCTGTTTCCTTTAGAATCAATCGATGAGAAATATATCATAAATCATGTATAAAATTGTGAACACTTACAGTATCTTAAGCGAGTCTGAGTGGCATTTTCAATAGAACCTCATCGACAGAATGTGATCATCTCAATACTGACTATGAGTAGTCTATTTATTATTTCTCACGTGCGCGCAGATGAACAGCTTTCGTGATTTCATATTGAGGGATATATAAATAAAGCAAGTTCATCATATGAACTAACATCAGGATATACGCTATAGTATGAATTAGATTCGGCGAAGATACTAGTACTCAGGGAATTTAGTATCGTCCGGTTGTTGAGGGTATCTCTGAATCATCTTAGATTCAATCACTTCACATAAATTGGTCTTAGATAATTCAGAGAACGGGATTGGTGCCTCTGACTACATAATTTTCCCATACCCTCTAATCAACCTAACACAATACGAATAAATAAATTCTGTTTATCTCTTCAGTAGTTGATATACTATCAGAAAATAGATGATGCGTACTATCGGCAATATTTGGTTGTAACACTAAGCTGTATTGTGAATTGAGCTATGCAAACAGCTGCTATCTATGCATAATTAACATTATTGTGATAATTACATGACCAACGGTAAGTGAGAACATCTACCCTGCGTAAAGTACCTCGGGGTCAGATGTAAGCCTCGAAGCACTTTCGTTGTTTTATCTGTGGGTGTCAAGAAGTCATATTAACCGTGATTTTAATGACCGCTAACAACGCTCCGCGACGCGTACTCGCTCAGCGGTGACTACCGCCGGCGAGCACGTCCGTGAGGGTCATTTGACCACGTCCTCAAGTCGTTCCACGGGAAAGCGTTCCAGCTGCTCCATCTCATCGTCGTCAACCATCCGTTTGTCAATGGGAACAAACGAACAACGCTCATGTCGGTCCGTAGCTTCTGCGCGTTGAACGGACTGGAGTTCGCGTACAACCGTCAGATTAAGCAGGTTCTGAAAACGCTGACCACGAACGAAACGAACGTCGAGAGAGGAGTCGTTCTTTGTATCTCCGCGAACACACTGAGCCACTCGAACCGAAATATAAAACGACAATCGAGTTGTGGTTGACACAAATCATGGATGCCGAACGAATCTCGGACAACATTGGACCTGACACATCCGAGAGCCAGAACCGCAACGAACCCAACGATTATGACTCAGACTCGCGTGATAGCAACTAGATATGGCTGCTGAGAGCGATGGAACAAGTCTGCCGGACGATCTGTCATCCGAGGAGGCTAGGCGATACCTGATTCGGCTCCTCAGGAAGCGGTATCTCGACGATTATGAAGAGATTTACAAAGAGCTCGCGTACAAATGACGGTCCATCCGATTCGATAGACGAGTTTTTTCGACACGGCACTCCATCTCTCGCTGGTGACCGTGACGAACAGTTACCCTCTCTGATAGTGATTAGTTCGAATAGTTTCACCGATGGTGTCAAATGACGCGGGTTCAGCGGCTCCAATCACCGACATGCATAATCACGGCGGTAAAGACTTGCAATAGTCACTATGAGATCCAGGTTTTATTAATAGATTAGTCGCATCACAAAATCGTTCAGCCAGTTCTTCGATGAGACACTCTGTCGATTAACTCACGAGCAGATCCACTGCACTGTCTGGGTTGCCGCTACTGGAGGTGAAGTGTAAACTGTTCTGAGGCGCGACCAAGATTTTAGCTGCTAAAAGAATGATTCTCTACACCTTGTTTTCGTCGTCAACCGTCGATGTCATCGTATCCCTTTATATAGATCACTTCGCAGCCAATTTTTAAATGACTTATCTAAAGAGCCGTTCAAATTCTTGTAATCGCTTTACCGCGTCGGTGTTTTTGGGTTGACACCGGGGTCGCGTCCTTGAGTTCGGGCCATAGCTGAAACACAGAAAAGATCTCTAACCGGTGAAATCAAGAGGAAACAGCCTGAGGCGGGATTTGAACCCGCACTCTCGTCCTTACCAAGGACTTACTTTGCCGAGGAGGTCTTCATCCTGAAAGCGGCTACTTTTGCCAAAAACGCACTTTGCGTGCTTCTTGTCCCTCTACTAGCAACGCTACTAAAAAATCGGGTGTTCGACCCCGTATACTGTCTGTGGGCACCGAAAATCGACAAACAAGCTTGGGTGAGCGTTACCGCACCCGCCACATCAGAATCATACGGGGTTCGAGTAGTTCAGATAAATGGCACATTTCATCGAGTCGGGCAAACGTGACGAGAGAACTCAGTCCTGCCGTTGGACGATATACAAATTGACGAGCAATCCGAGGATGCCCAAGACGACACCACGGAGTTGCGGATTGGAGAACTCCCGTTTCTCCGAATCGGAATACACGTAGTACCCGACAGTCAGCCAAAATAGGAGCAGATACAGGCCGATGCAAACCAGCAGACCATTGCACGCGGTCAAGAGACTTATATCGTTCTCACCTCATCGATACGGGAACCATATCGAGAATATCCGTCAGGCAGTGAAAAATATCTGCCGGCGTATTTTCAATCACTTAGTCGTCATCAGCGGTGTACGCGCCGCCCCGACGCTTGATACGTGCGACGACGAGCCGCCCGTCGTCCTGTCGGAAGCTTACCGAGAGCCGAAACTCCCCGACGCGTATTTTCTTGTACGGGCTGTTCTGGAGCGGTTCGCCGTAGTCTGGCGGGTCGCGCCACGGCGAGGAGACGATTTCATCGAGCTTGTCGAGTATCCGGTCTTGCTCGGCGGGGGACAGTCCATCGAGGTCGTCTTCGGCCGTTGAGGAGAGTTCCCACGTCCACCGGTCGTCACTCATCGCTCGCGCCGAACCGCTCGCGGGCCTCCTCGGCGCTCGTCGTTCGTCCCTCGCGGATGTCTTCCTCGGCTTCGAGGAGCGCAACGAGTTCGTCGCGGTCGAACGTCGGGAACTCGACGGCGTCCCGAAGCGTGTACCGGATGAATTCGCTCCGACTGTTGAATCCGCGCCCTTGCCACGTATCGTCTATCTGTTCGAGGAACGACTCGGTGAGTTTGAAATTCACCGTGGCGATGTCGTTCCCATCGCCGTCATTTGTGGCCGCTTCAGACATATAGATATAATACGCTGGTCTTACGAATAGCTGTTTCGGCGGAGGCTCACTCACCGCGTAACCGACGTGGATAGCCGCATCAAGGAGCAGTTCTATCACATTCCTGACCACGGTTCATCGTCCGTCCTGTGAGCGTTGATTAGCGAAGTCCGGGGTGTCGCTTGAGATACCTCGATATAGTCATCATCAAACCACTTCGAGAACAGCAAATCCTCAACTACGCAGAAGCAATCGCCCACCGCAGATTCAACTCATAGAGCCACAGCTTCCAAACCTCAGTCCCCGAACTCGTAGCCCTCCTATCATTACCAAGCACAGATCAAGAAAACATTCTCAACGCAGAAGGATGAACTCGGAAGAAACACGTACACTGATCAAAAGCACAGAAAACCTGAACACCTCATTCCTCGGATACCGTGAAAGCCAGTTAGGAATCGAGGAAAACATCGAACTCACCGACAACTACAGACTAACCCACGTCCTCAACACAGGACCCACAGGGCACAGTAAAACCCAGCTCCTAGTCCACACCGCATTACAGGACTCAATGAAGGGACACGGACTCTGCATAAAGATCTGAGCTGCCAAGTGGAGGAGAGAACCTTCAGCACTTTACAGCCTCAGCGGATCGGCTTCGAGCCATTCACTGGAGAAGAGATCTATGAGGTCCTCGCTGATCGAGCACGAAAATCGCTGGAACCCCGCAGCCTGCGAAGAGAGGCCCTGACCTACATCGCCTCATCCACACAGAACCTGAAGGTCGGACTGACTTGGCTCCGAGTATCTGCACACCACGCAGAAGACGCAATGACAGAAACACTCGTGAAAGAAGTCAAAGAAGAGGTCTCTCAAACTTGCACCAAACACTGGTTACAGAAACTGACTGATCACCATCGGCTGCCCTACCAAGCCATAGAAGAACTCGACACAGAACAGGGGAAGTGTGGAAATGCGACTCCACTCCTCTCCCTCTCCCTCTCACAACCCGCTATTCGTGGTGCAACGGAAGTTGTCAGGTCGTGGTCGTGGTCGTGGTGGAGCGACCGACCCTCACGGACACCAGCGAGGTGTTCGGGTGTGAATTCCAGCCGACTTCGAGAGAAGGAGCTCAAGATCAAGGTCAAGGTCAAGGTCAAGGTCAAGGGGACTGAAATTCGCCTGCGTCCATCCGTCCATTTCTGGACGACATAGACAAAACGGTGAAGCCTCGGGGCTTTGATGTGACCCCGAGGTACTTCACCGTCTCCCAGCCTACTCTGTGACCTCTTGGATGAATCCCTGTAGTCGCTGTATCTGCTTTGTTGGGAGAGTGTTCTGGGAGAACACGCCTTTGAACGAGTCCTCGAAATCGGTGTCAGATATGGTTTGTTCGATGTTCTCCAATACCTGCCTCAGCCTCTCCCGGTCTCCTCTATCGATGTGCTTCTCTACTTCTTCCATTTCTGCGTCTTCGATCAGGGCGACGACATCCCGTGCATCGGTGAGGCGACCGCTGTGAAGCTTGACCGCAATCAACAATTCTTCAGAGGGAACGCGGACCTGCACAGATTCTTCAGAACCCTCGATCTCCTTCTCCACCGAGTGACCTTCGAAATATTGGTAACTCCAAGAAGCGTCGGTCTGCCGGCACTGAAGCTCATCCACCAATAGATCAATCGTAACAGGCAGCTCCTCATCCTTCAGATACGCCAAATACCGGCCACTGTATACCAAGTCCCGATCCGTATCCTTCTCAAAACCTCGCTGTTCCAAAACCTGGGTAAACCATTCCAAGTCCTCCGACCGCAATACGATGTCAGCGTCAACCGAATACCTGTGCTGATACGCAGAAACACCGTAGCCCCCGACAACTACGAAATCCAGGCCTTCAGCCTTAAAGTCTTGAAGAACTCCAAATATCTCGTTTTCTCTATCGATGAATCCACTCATATTTACATCACGTTCCGCTCTCGGTACTCTACACCGAGACCTAAGTCATACATTTCATCCAACATTTCTAACGCGGGCTGAAAGTTTGCCCTGTACTTCTCCGCCCACTCCACCGTCTCAGTTAACGGAGCGACCGACGCACTCTCCACTCGGTCGACCTCCATCTCTTCCTGTGGGTACAAGACGAAGTGAATCCCTTCTGCTTCAGGCCTCTCGCCGACGCTGGTTTTGATGCCGAAGCCTTGGAAGAACTCCCTCCATTCTTCGACGTCTTTCTCGTACACGTCGATGAAGACCGGGTAGACATTTTGGTCCCGTCCGATTTGGTAGCCTCCTTTCGTCCAGATGAATACGGCATCGGTCTTCGAGTACCGGTATTCCATCCCCGCGTAGTTCGGCAACAAGTAGGCATCATCTAAATCCAAGTCTCGCTTCAACACGGTTTGGGCAACGTTCTTGAAGGAGTCGACGAACTCATCGTCCAAGGCTTGGATTCCGTCGTCCCGTTCGAATACGCCGATCTCTTCCAATCGGTTTACCCATTCGTAGGTGTAGCTGTAGGACGAGTCGATCTTCTCGGAGACCTTGTTAATCGAGTCTCCGTCCTCAACCGCCAATAAAATCTTGGCGACGTGCCGATTCACGAAGTCCAAACCCATGCTATCTATATAGCGATAACAACTTGAATACTTTATCGCTATAACGATAACACTTTGACCTAAACTATCAGACATCTCTCCTAATGCTTCTAAGACTTCCCCTGGGATGACCCCCCTGGTTAGATCACCCCGGCATCCCTTTCTCTCTGTCCGTGAGGCCCGCCAGAGTAAAACATGTAGAAGGCCTCGGTCGCTGTTTCGATCACTAATCCACTGTCGCACATCTCTGTAGATTCAACTGCTGGAAAGTCCTCTACCTCTTCAGAGATCGAATACAGATCTAGATTAGCAGAGTGATGACGGGGCATCCTTACACGGGTTATAACGTCCAACTCTCATTAGGATTAGTCCCCTCGGGCGTTAACTGTCTATTCTCTTGAGATCGTGTCGTCTGAAATGTAGGTCAGGTATTTCGCCGTTGTCGAGTTTGACGGTGTATATGAAGTTGTCTTCGCTGTCTCCGGTTACTGAGGCGGCGTCATCGAAGCTTACGTCGATGATTTCTCCGGTTTTGCCGTGAAGGTGTTTGTCGGGTCCAAGTTCTTTGTCGAGTATGAGTTTGACTCGGTCACCTTTCTGGTATGCCTGCGCGATAGATGGATCACTCTGCGGCTTGGTCAAGGAGTTTTTCCTGGGTTGGGTGGAGATGAGGAGCAGGCGTTCCTGCGCGTTCATCTCCTGGAAAGCGTTCTTATACCGGTTTACAGTGTCGCGCGAGACATCGAGCTCTTCTGCGGTCTGTGTCTGGTTGCTCCGAGTGATCGCGTCTATGTACCTGGCTGCTATTTCACGGGAAAGCCCGTACTTTTCAAGCACCTGCTTAATGCTCATTCTGCTATAGAAACTGTTGGGGGATTGATTTTTATTAGAGAACTTGACTGACCGCAGATCTAGAAAATAAGTAGGAAGCGAGTGTTTAGAATGGTCCATCGTTTGACGTCCTCGGTTTGTGAGAGATTACGAGGTGCTGGGTGTGTTGGATTTGTTCTTTGATTTCTCGTTGGAGGCGGGAGGTGTGGTATCCGCTCTGTGTTTTGTTGCCGGTGATGCTGGCTTGGAGTTGTTGGAGTACTTTGTACTGGGTGTTGTACTGGTTGCAGGGGATGTAGTGGATTTCTACGGCGTCAAGTTCGATGAGTATCTTGTGTACAAGAGCGGCTTTACTGGTGCCACGGGGTCCGTGGCGAAGTAAGTTTGGCAGTAGGGTGCCTTGGAGTTCAGCTTCTACCTCTTTGCGCTGGTCTCCGAGGTGTTCGAGTTTTGAGGGTACGTATTCTGGTTGGAGTGCTTTGGTGTTCTGTACGAGGCTCACGGAGACGATGATTTTGGAGCTGTGTTTTTACCGCGTGTTTGAGGCGGCTCGTTTCATATGGATGGTGTCGTTGGAGGAGGGTTCTGTTGTGTATAATTATTCCGAAATATGTAAAAAGTTATTTACGACAAACTTGTTTTACAAAACACACAATGATGACCGCACAACAGACAGATGAAGGAGTCAAAAAGGCTGGATCAGGAGTCTTATTCGGTATTGGAGCGACCGCTTTGGGCGTTTTCTCGGCCTCTCAACCTCTCATTGGCGTTGCGTTTTATACTGTGGCTGTGACCGGGGCAGTTTTGCTCTGGCGTAAAACCGGAGGAGAGAAATCCAAGATTGAGGAATTTAGAGCAGCTTCTCCGGGCGACAAGACTCTGTGGGCAGTTGGAATGGCTTCTGCTATAGGGTTCCCTATACTCGTGGCTGCCGATGGACTTGGATATTTCAACTGGTCAGGTCTCACGGCAGGTATCGGGTTCGCTGTGGCTAGTCTCTACGTCATATTTGGCGGCTTCTCGTTATTGGATCTGTACAACGAGGGAGAGGATTCAATTGCTTGAAAAACCCTCTCAAATCCGACGAGCGATAGCTGTCTTAGTAGTCGCTGGTGGGGTTCTCCTTGCCGGGTTTACGGTGTTCGAACAGCCGTTGATCGGGGTCGGAGCCTATGTTGTCGCTGTTTCAGGGGTTGTTGGTGCTCGGTACCGGGCTGAGAAACCGGTGTTTGATGAGCGTGATGAGGCAATCTCCAGAGATGCTGCCAAGTGGACGCTTATGTTGTTGGGTTTGGGTTCGGCGGGTGTTTTCCCAGTGTTGACAGCAGCGTGGGGAGTAGGGTTGTTTGAATGGCAGCCCTGGCTCGTGGGTGTCGCGTTGTTTGTGGCTGGGCTGTATTTGACATACGGCATTTTTCTTCGCGTTTGCGCGTTGGAGGTGATAGGAGATGAAAAATTCTCTTGATGAGTATCGGAGTGATTTTGATATTAGTCAGCAGGAGCTGGCTAACTATGTTGAGGTGACTCGGCAGACGATCAATGCTATTGAGCGCGACCGTTACGACCCGTCCGTCGAACTGGTATTCAAGTTGGCGGCATTCTTTGAGTGTTCGGTCGGAGATCTTTTTCATCCAGACGTAGGATTAAAGAAGACCATCAGCGAAGTGGAATAGATTATATGATGTTTGAACAGGGCAGTATGATTGCTGAAATCAGTACGAACACCGCGGTCGTGACAGTAGTGATGATGCTGTCAGGAGTCTTCACCGGTTGGCTTGGCTACCGGATCCGATATCGTGGCGACGTTCATCTGATTGCCGGGTATCGGGCCGGTGAGCCCGCCGACGCGGAGGAACTCTCACGAGTAGTCGGAAGATCAGTACTTGTCGTCGCCGTCATAACTGTACTCGCTGGTCTGACATACCCGATGTTGATCATCAGTCCAGGTGCTGAGGTGAGTTACTGGACCGGATACACTATAATCATTCTTATGATCAGCGGGTACGCTGTTTTGACCAGCCGAAAGTATGCCGATGAGCTCTAATCGGTGATATTGATCCTATGTATAATGTAATATGCTTGTTTTTCCTCGAAAACGCATTACTGCGTCGGGGTCACGAAAATAACACCGGGAACTCGTCCTTGCGTCGTCATCTTTCTTTCACCGACGAAGAGCCCGGTAACTACAGGACAGAGAAGGGGGAGAAAGCCTGAGGCGGGATTTGAACCCGCGCTCTCGTCCTTACCAAGGACGCGCTTTACCGCTAAGCTACCCAGGCGCATATATCGCTAGCGTAGATTTGGTTTTACACGTTTCGATTCGTCGCCTCTTGATTCCAGTCTAATCTCACAATATATCCAGGCTGTTAGAAACCAGATCAGGTTTCTCGGTATTCATATAATTGAGACATAACCCAATTGATGGACTCAGACCGTTTAGATTCGAATTATTGATATATAGGGATTATCCGGCAGATGAAATAATCAAAGATTGAAGATCAGGATCAGAGTCAGGATCGGGCAGGTGTAATAATGGCAGGGTATAAATCGTGAATCAGGGGGCTTCGCCAGTCTCAATCGTAAAGTCGTCTTTCGGGTATGCAACACAAGTCAGTGTATATCCGTCCTCGAGTTCTGTATCATCAAGCATTTGCTGGTTATCATGTTCCACATAGTCCTCAGCGTTCCCATCAGAGGTAATTTGACCAGCACAAGAGACACATTGTCCCTGTCGGCAGGCGTAAGGTAGGTCCCAGCTTTCATTTTCGCCAGCTGTAAGAACCGTCTGATTACTCGCCACTTCAATTGTTGATCCCTGTTTTTCAAACTCAACTTCAAAGTACTCGGCCTCCTCATCAGGGATATCACCTGGAACTTGCTCGCTCTCATCGACTTCTGTGTCGGTCTCTTCAAGTTCGCCGCCTCCACCGGTGACCGATCCAGCGGGAATTGCCCCCCCACCAATTGACCGATTCATTGGCTCAGGGAATTCTGTCTCTGGGACAGTGCTTGCGCGCTTTTCAAGCACCTCCTGAGAAATGTCTGCGGTCGGTGTCCATCCGGTGCCGCGAGCGTAATGAAGCGACACCGCAAGGAGGGTAAGGGTCGCTCCAATACCCACTCCGAGGAAATTAATATCGACCATGCGACCGCGTATGAAGCCAGGAGTTAAGGAAATTGTGATTATTCGTCACGGCGGGCAACATCGTGACGACCAAATCCATATCGGAGACGATTCGCCACACGGCGTGAAAAACGTCCATCGGGATCACCTGTTGCCCCGGTCGCGCGACTCCCAAATCGCTCAGCTAGCGCTTGATAAATGAGTGGAACGGGTACTTCCTGTTCAAGTGCTTCTTGCACTGTCCATGTTCCCGTTGACCCACCAGCAATATAATCGGCAACATTACCGAGGTCAACACCCTCAGCGCGAAATGCCTCTTCACAGAGTTCAAGTAGCCATGATCGAATCACAGCGCCGTTGTTCCATGTGCGTGCAACAGCCGCAAGATCAAGATCATACCGCCCATTTGCAAGAAGCTCAAATCCCTCGCCATATGTCTGCATCAGCGCGTACTCAACACCATTGTGAACCATTTTTACATAGTGACCTGAACCAACAGGGCCCATTCTATCATGACCGTCAGGTCCGGTGGCGATAGCATCAAATACTGGTATCAACTCATCATATGCCCACTGTTGACCCCCAATCATCAATGAGAATCCAAGTTCAGCGCCTGCAGGACCACCGGAGGTCCCACAGTCAAGATACGTTGCATCACTCGTCTCTGCACGTCGAATTGACGCCTCAAAATGTGAGTTTCCACCATCAACAATAATATCTGTTTCTGTCAATGATGGCTCCAATTGTGTGAGTGTTGCGTCGACAGCCTCACCGGCAGGAACCATTAGCCAGAGTCGTTTTGTCTCCCCAAGGGTGTCAAGCAGTGTATCAAGACTATCGGCTGGCGTGGCACCGATATCAGCAGCTGTTGCCACAGCTTCCGCATCAAGATCAAACGCAACAATATCGTGTCCTGCAGTGACTAATCTATCAACCACAATCTGTCCCATCCGCCCAAGTCCGACGACACCAAGTTGCATACTGTCGATTCGATTCCCGGATTAAGTAGTGGTTGTGATTATAGTTGTAGTTATATTCATGATTGTTGCTGTGATTCGGGGGATAAGCGATAGTATGAATTTATAGACGAACTGATATGATATAGAGCCCCGAGTTCCTCAGGGGTCAGAATCCAGCACTGAACGAGTGCACCTCTCTGAGGAGTTTTGACCTCCTCGCCTGAAGACGGAGGTATGCGCTATCGGTCTGTATCAGATAATGACCGTCGGTATTTTGATTCACGATGCATAACCAATTCAACATGGACGATCGGATTCACCAGCATGCGTCGGTGCTTGTCGACTGGAGTGCACGCATTACCGCTGGTGACAATGTTGTCGTCAACGTGGCTGAGGGTGCACACGATCTCGCGGTTGCCGTTGCTGACGTGCTCGGTGAGCGAGGTGCGAGTCTCGTGATGACATACAATTCAGCGGAGGTCTCCCGTGCATACCTTCGTGGACATGAGACAGACTTCGAGCCAGCACCAGCGCATGAACGCGCATTGTATGATGCTGCTGATAGTGTGTTAATCCTTGGTGGCGACCGCAATACGACCGCAACAGCCGATGTGAGTGGTGACACAAAACAAGCAGCCGCACAAGCAAACAAACAGATTCGAGAGGCGCGAATGTCAACCGACTGGGTCTCAACAGTACATCCAACACGGGCATTGGCTCAGCAAGCAGGAATGTCATATACACAATATCAAGACTTTGTCTATGACGCAATCCTTCGTGACTGGGAAACATTAGCTGAGGAGATGGAACGTCTCAAACGCTGTCTTGATGATGGCAGTGAACTGCGAGTTGTGAGTGATAATGGCGAGACTGATTTAACAATGTCAATCGAACATCGAACAGCAGTGAATTCAGCAGCATCCGTTGCATATGATTCACATAATCTTCCATCCGGAGAAGTGTTCACCGCACCTGTCGAGACAACTGTTTCGGGAACTGTTCAGTTTGATGTGCCGATGGTGATACGTGATACGCGGATCCGTGATGCAGAATTGACGTTTGAGGATGGGACTGTTGTTGATTATGATGCCACAGCAGGGGTGGAGACGCTTGCTCAGATTCTGAACACCGATCCGGGCGCCCGACAACTTGGTGAAGTCGGAATCGGGATGAATCGTGGAATCGATCAAATAACAAATAAAATATTATTTGATGAGAAGATGGGCGACACAGTCCATTTCGCGGTCGGGCGTGCATATGATGCCTGTCTTCCAGCAAATGAATCCGGAAATGAGTCAGCCGTTCATGTTGATTTGATTACTGACATTGGCTCTGGTGCACAGATTGAAATTGATGATGAAATTATCCAGCGGAACGGGCGATTCAAATGGGACCCTGAGTTTGACCCTTCGGGGGTATGATATCATGAGCATAGTATTGGATCCTCAAGCCATAATACATTTCTATAGACAAAATATGATGAGTGTCCCGAGACTCGACCCCAAGAGATTTGACAATTAACCCGACATAAACCGTCTATCGTATTGTCCTACTTCAGGTCACATCCAACCCCAGGGCAGTCGTCTTATTACTGCTTGTATATTGATTAATCCACAAATTGGACACCAGTGAATTCGAATCGTGCGCCGCCCTGCTCGGTATCATTGGTCACATCAATCTCCCATCCATGGGCGTCAGCGACTTGCTTGACGATCCGCAAACCAAACCCGGTGCCGTTCTCAGCAGTCGAGTATCCCGCGTTGAATATCTTTTCGCGAGCAGATTTAGGGACTCCAGGACCCGTATCCGATACATAGAAGCCATCACTCATGATCCCGGCAGAGACTATTACTTGATCACCGCCATGTTCAACAGCATTTCGATAGAGGTTTTCAAGTAGTTGCTTGAGCCGACTCTTATCAGCTTTAATATATAAGTCCGAATGTGAGCGTTGATCCGCAATAGTGAGTGTTGCCGTTGTCGTTTCTACAGTCTCCCAACATTCCTCAATCATTGTATCGAATCTGATAGGTTCGATATCATCCACCCGATCGCCATCTCGCGCCAGCGTCAGTAGATCTTCAATTAGTCTCTGACATCGCTCGATTGCGTGCCTCGCCTTGATAATATGATTGCCGTTAGCGTCACCGTCAGTATAATTATTACCAACATCCTGGGTTTGAGTCATTGCCAATTCAAGATGACCCTCAGCTACAGCAAGTGGATTGCGTAGGTCATGAGAGACGATGCCAGTAAACTCCGCTAAACGCTCATTTTGTGCTTCCAGCTCCTGTTTGTATTCTTGCAATTCGGTCCTGCGTTGCTTTCGAGCTGAGATATCCTCAAAACTTGAAAAAACCGACTGAACAGTTCCGTCAGCATCGGTGACAACACGATTGTGCCACTCGCAAGTCAGGGTTTCACCAGCTTTTGTGACGTTACTGTTAATGATGTGGCTTCCACCATCAGCATTAAGAAAGCTGTCAACAGCGTTCCCCACTCGCTCAAGATCGGTGTCAGCGACAATGAGTTCCCACGATTCCCCACGTAATTCTGATTCGCTGTACCCGAGAATCTCCTCAGCTTGCCTATTCACGCGTTTAAATTGGCACTTGTCATCCCATTGGACAGCCCCCAGCGGTGATTCTTCAAAAAAGAGCGATAATTCCTTTGCCCGTCGTCGAGCGGTCTGCTCACGGTCGAGGCGATCAAGCGCTGCTACAAGAGCCCCTGCAAGCAGTTCGCCGACAGCAAGATCTTGATCATCGAATGATGCCTTCTCTGTGGACCCAGCAATTAAGATGCCGTGTTCAGCGAGGGGAAAGTAAACATGCCCTCTGAGATTAGTCGTTGGATTATGAGCGTTTGGGTGCTGACGCGCGTCTTCAATAATATCTGGTTCTCCACGTTGATAGGCACGTCCAGCAATACTTTCGCTTACAGAAAGAGTGGGGACCTCATCAAGGAGTGACATGAGCTCGTCGGTCTGCGCTACAGGCACTAGCTGTGTATCCCCCGTTTCAGATACAGATAGATGAAGCGCATTTGCCTGAAAGTCTAAAACATCCCGGGCAGCGGTAACACCGATATCGACCACCTCCTGTTGGGTCTCTGCTGTGAGGAGGTCCTTTGAGACTCGGTTGAGCTCGGTAAGCTGCTGTTCACGCTGATGACTGTCAGTCACATCGTGGATAGCACCTCTAAGTATAGTGATGTCAGTCTCAGTCTCATCCTCAGTCTTCCCCTCGCTCATGCTGTGGCTGGGATGAGGGCTAATTTGGCTCGGTATCGCTGGCGTAAGTGTCACATCCACGATGCGGTCAATGTTGTCCAGCGCTTGAAGACGCCAACTCCCTTGTGTCTGCTCGCCTGTATCGGCTGCCCGGTTGACAGCCTGCCGTACCTCTGGTTGATCGTCTGGATGATAGAGTTTGATGGCTTCTTTTAGCGAGAGGGTGGCGTCGTCAGCCAATCCGACGAGTCGTCGACAGCCATCGGTCATTAAGACTTCACCGGTGTCAACGTTGATTTCGAATCCGCCGGTATCTCCAGCAAACTCTGTCAGACGCATCAACTCGTCTGTTCGCTCGGCTCGATGCCTCTGATGCTGTGTTTGGACAGCATTCTGAATCCGATTAGTCAGCAATTCGTATTGCTCAGTTCCAGGTTGTTTCTGGAGATAATCGGTCACTCCTGCGGAGATAGCATCACTTGCGATTTCCTCACTTCCTTTGCCGGTGAAGAGAATAAATGGGAGGTTAGGATATTCCTCCCGAACAGTCTGTAAAAAGTCGATCCCATCCATCTCAGGCATATCGTAGTCAGAAACGACACAATCAGGTGGTTGAGAGCATTCAATTATTCGCTCCAGCCCCTCTGTTGCACTGATTGCTGTTTCAACAGAGAACCGGTTATCCTCGCGTTCGAGAAATCTTCCTGTCAAGTCTGTGACCGAGGGGTCATCATCGACATGAAGAACCAGAATCTGTTGTTGAGATTCAGAGCGCATGGGAGATAATCGCATGACTGTAATGTATTAGCATTAATCGAGAGTGAAAAGTTGTCGGGAGAGGGTCAAAGTCACAACCATACCTCGCCCACTTCATGGAGAGGATAAATCAGCATAAACCAATCGAGTACCTGATAATTACAGTTGTTTGAAACTAATTATTCTTTGCTCGATCTTAATCCCCGATATATCACAGATTCTCACAGTGATATAGTCTCACCGAGCCATCATCGACAATGGTAGTATCTGTTCAGACAAGCATCACTCTAATTGAATCGGTGAACAGACGACCCCTCACAGTCTCACAAATGTGTTCGTCGATACCGTATTTTCATGTCCAGAGAGAGCACGCTAGAGTCTTGACCGTCCAGCCAGGATATATTTTTATGTCGACGACTCAGTCTGTTGATCCCCCCGCTGAGGCAGCTGCGGTTGCAGAACAATATTATCGGCGCTCCCGCGCACTGACGTATCTTGTTGGTATCATTGTCGTTGGATCTATTACTCTGAGCTTCTTTCTACTCCCATTTTTGCAATGGCTCTTATCTGCAATTATCATTTTTCTCGGTTTTCGGTTCCCGCTGTTTGTCACAGGCGGTCAAACCAAACTTACAACGGACAAACCCCCTGAAACAGTACGCGCAGAGTTTGAAAGTTCAACACCACCAGTTCTGCCATTCTACTGGGGGCTAGCTAATCAGATTGAGTCGACGGATAGTGGTGGTCGATATGTGATCAAGTATTTGCGAGGGCTGCGGTCACTGGAGATGGCTGTTGAATGTCAGCCAACATCGGACGATGCCGCCGATTTTCGATTGGTGGTTACTGCAGGCGATTCGGCATGGGGTAGTTATCAAATCACTATAACCGAGACCGACGAATCTGACAGTTCGACACGGACTACTATCGACATTGATGTGGAGGCAGATCATCGATTTGGGCTACGCCGTCTACCACAACAACTGATATCAAATAACTATCGACCAACTGCAATTGAAGCGCAAGGATACGACGTCGTTGCCTTCGAATCAGGTATATCAGTACGCTGGTGATACCGCTCCCTGTATTGAGTTTTTCGCTCGTCATTCATCCCATGAGGATAGTATCGAAGATTGCCACGCTCTCGTGGGAGGCTTCTCGTTCGATAATAGTGACAATAACACTGTTCGGATATATGGGTAGCATATCCTGGAGGGTATCCATCCATACTCTACGGGTTCTGATCTCTACAAGACGGTGCGAATCAGATTATCAAGTCTGGTTCTTCACTCGCTTGTCTCTTGAGGGGGAAGGTACTGTGAGAATGATCGAATCTGAATAAGATTCAAATAATATGATCTGTAATTTGCGTTATCCAATGATTGGGCAAGATATGAAGCGTGAGTCACCCAATAAACTCAGGAACTACTAGGATAATGCCACCAAGGATAATTACCAGCGCGGTGTAAATACGTATTTTCTAATCAGTTCTTCTTTTGATTTATTATCTTCGCTCATGCATATAAGTGATAATGCGTAATAAAAAGATCTCGGCACGATTTGCTGTCTTAGAATTTCTATAACGCAATAGATACTAATCAAATCGGTCTATCGACCATATCGAATAAGCCGATATTGTGATTCACTCAGTGGTATCTTGATCAAGATTACGCGCGATACTATGAAGTGACGCATTCGGACGAGATGGAACAGAGTACACAACACGGTCACCCGGCGACCGCAAGCCATAGCAGAATCCTGCATCAAGCACATCGACTTCAACTGCATCACCAATCTGGAGATCATGCTTCTCACACCACCCCTCAAGCAGATTTTCTCCCTCACCGGGCGCCTGAGCGACTCGCGAGTTCTTAAACGCACCGCGAATTACCTGCTCATCGGCAGCGGTGATACTAATACGAGCGTGCGTCTGTTGCTCATCAAGCAGAAGCCGTATGACCTCATCCTCTGTGAGCGTGATCTCAGTTGGGAGTTGCAAACACGGACGTCGGATTCGCCCACTCCGAATAAGCGATGCTCGATATGACTGGACCTGGTCATGATCACTTGGAAGACGACCCGCCACAGTAACTACTCGGCGTCAGCTATATCATCGTCATTATCTTCCTCACTTTCTGCGTCGGTGTCAGTCGCTTCATCTGCATCCACATCCGAATCTCCATCATCATCTGCATCCACATCCGAATCTCCATCATCATCTGCATCCTCGGGCTCTTCCTCACCGAGTAATACAGCGATCGGTGTCTCCCCAACAACAGCTGCATTGACTTGTGCTGTCTCATCAGAGACTTGACGACCGCGTACAGTGATGCGTTTCCGCTCACCATCACGGGTTGGTTCATATCCGACGCCACCCTCAAGAAGCAGTTCTTTGAGATCAGATCCGGACACATCCTCACGCATTGGACGACCGGCATCATCTGAGCCACCAGTCAATTCAAGTGTTGCTCCATCAAGTCCAACTGCGTTCCCATCGACCTCATTGCCAAGATTGCGACCGAGGAACCGATTTGCATCTTGTTCGTCGACCTCGAACTGTCGAGTATGACCTGTCTCATCCGAGACGACGACTTTGAATTCAGCCATATTCGTGACCAAGCGACCAGTAATAAAAAGAACGTCGAAAGGGCTGCATGCGGTCTTGAACAGTGATTAACCTGAACCTGTATTGACATCCTCCTCGGTGTGAACGCGGAGGAATCCTGAGCGTGAGCGTGAGCATGAGTGGTGGAGATTGCAGGGTTGCAGTCCCACCAAGCATCCAGACAGTGAGAATCCACCGGGATGCTCGTGACCTCAGGTGGGTTTAGACTACTGGGGGTGCCGCATCTCAGTCCTTGGTGTTCTCCTCGAATCTGTATACCTCAGGTCAGCTACCCACTCGGGTCAAAACCACATTGTGGGAGGAAGCCCACGACTTCAGTCATGATTCTGTTATCAAAGGATGATGAAGATATCACAAGAATTGATACAACCGATTGAATCGACTCACATTACTGTCCAATTACATCAAAACACCGTAAGAGCCGGTGAAACTGCCTCAAGGGAATCCCCCCATGCTACTCGTCCTCGTCTTGTATCGAGTATAACAAACCGTTCTGTAAATTAATTATTCATCGTATTACCAACCACTACTGCGTGGTCAACTCTCGATTGGGATTTCTTTTCCAGCTGTTAACTCATCTTCAATCGGGAGTGTGATCTCGAGTACGCCGTTGCGGTATGACGCTTCAATACTATCATCGATGACGTCCTTCGGCATTCGGAACGTTCGGTGTGTCTGCTGCTTACGACCACGTTCATCATCAACGTGTTCAGCAGAGACATTCAGACGACCATCATACCATCGCAATGAAATCTCCTCGGGTTCATACCCGGGAAGATCGATGCTGAGGACAAATCGGTCGTCCTCTTCATACAGTTCATAGCTACTTTCAGTTCCATTGGCGCGATTCGTCTGAGAACCGAAAAGTCGATTTGGCAGATCAAGACCACTTGTCCATGTTGTTGGCATGTTTTGGACCATTGATCTCACCTCCAAGTGCACTTATTTATATGACATTGAGAAATAAAAATATTGCTCGATATAATGCGACACTATAGCATTAATTACAAGATTATACATATATTAATGTACTATCTTTCGGTCTAATTAGATTATATATTACTTTACATCTAGCTTAGGTGATGATCAGGGCGTATGATATGACAGCAGTGTTCAGGCGGTTTTTATTCTTTCATAGCGTCACAGGAATATGGATAAACGTGAGTCATTTCTCCGTGGTGATCGTCATGAGGATGTTGTCTTATTTCTCGCCGATGGCACGCTTGATGCAGACACTCTTTCTCATCTGACCAACCCAGTCGATAACGGAGATATACTCATAATCAATGGTGAGGACGGGCGACAAGCGTTTGAAGCAGCGACCGGAATCGAAGCGATGTCATTCGCACAGACGGCAATGGAAACACGCGGTCATATTACTCGTAAGCTGACGGGTGGTGAGTGTCCAAAGCGAACCGTGGACGCCGATACGCACGAGACTGAATTCATATTTGCGTTCTCAGAACCACAGAACGATGCTGTTGGTGGGCTTTATGCGCGTGGTGACGTTGTGCATGCGTACGCTCATTGTACGTGTGGCTGCAATTATGCTGATAAATGGGTTATTGGGTCAGAAACTGAAACCGGTGTTCAACCTGGTGAAGACGTTTCAGTTGAGAGTTTAACCGAAGACAACTAACGCTGTTATACAGATAATCAGTATGTTATATACTCAACACCGGATTGTATCGGATGATCGTATATGTATGTATATGTGTACATGTGTATATATATATTTTAGACAGTGATACGAACAGGACAACAGAGAAGCTGAAAGTCGGTTTTAGCTTGAGTTGGGGTCAGTCTCAAGCGATGCAGCGACTTCCTCGAACGCTTGCAAAATAATATGCTTCGCTGGTGACCCTTCTGTTGTCCAATGATGTGCATAATCAAGCATATCATCATAAATATCTGGCTTACACCCTGCTGCACGGGGATGACCCCCACCGTTGAGTCGTCCAGCAACTTCATGTGCACGTTCAAACGTCTCGGATCCACGAATGCTCGCGCTGCCAGCAGGTTTCACCACAACAGCTGCATCAGCACCCTGTGAGCGCAATGTTTCCGCAACCTCGTTCTGTGAACAGCGACCGTAGGTGATTCCAACTGTCCACGGACCAACAGTCGTAAGTTCTGCACGATCAACGGCAGCATCAATGAGTGCATTTTTTTCAACGCGACGGAGTTCAAGATATCTTGATGCGAGGGTTGGAAGATCAGCACCGTATGTTCCGACAACCGTTGCATACTCCTCCGGAGGAGCCCAGTAGGCATAATCAGCGAGGTCATCACTTCGGGCATCTTCTTTTATCCACAGATCATGATCCCGGGTGACAGTTGCCAGTTCACTCCATTGCGATTCGAACTCATATGGAAGTGATCGAAGGGCAACATCAGTTGAGCATTCTTCATCGGATGCACCAATCACCAACTCGACACCACAGTCACGAACCGCATCGGCTGTAGAAGAATCCCATTGATGATGATCATACCATGCAACCGTTTCAGCACGGTCAGCAACCGCAGTAAGTTCTGTTTCGATCCAATTGAACTCATCAGGGCAAAGATCACAGATATAGACATCAACGCCAACTGGCGCTTCCATTGCAACAGTTGATAGTGCATCATCAATTGAGTATGGACTCGCTGTAATGAGTGCAACAGCCGATTCAGGAGATGAAGTGGATACTATATTTTCGTCTTCATCCTTATTGTTATGTTCATTCTCAACTTCTACCTCCGTCTCTGTTTCTTGTGATATTTTTGTGAATTCAGAAGAAGGGTCGTCGGTAGATGCGTCTGTTGTCTCATCGGTGGTATGTGTGGAATCAGTCCCACGTTCCCACCGAGTGACACGATTTGCAACGACTGGTTCAAACGCATCCCACGCAATCGTCGCATCATACATCTCACGAAGTAATGCAACGCAGCCAAGTCCATCAGCATCAGCGTCTGCAATAACGACTACATCCGCATTTGCGACTGCCTCGTGTGTGTCTTCATCGTCATCATCGACCGAATCCGGATAAAAAAATCCAGCCCCTGGGAGTCGAGATTTCCGCGAAAGTGAGAGATGTGCGCTATTAATGAGTTCGTCGTCCATAATTATTGAATCAACAACTACACTATGTGATTGATACTCAAGACAGTAACTGTCTTGATGTCAGTATTGTTGAGCGATACGGACGATTCAGTGGATAAATAAATCAATTGCTCGAATCTGGAGCGGGAAAGATATTGAAACGCAAGTTCGATATTGAAACGCACTTCGTATCACCTACCCAGTTCACTATCAACAAGCGTGTACGTTCGCTACCGATATGCGCGCTGTGGCGATAGATGGAGTATTTACCGAAGGATTCTCGGCACTCATTCCTGAGAGAACGTCACATTCGCTCTGGAGTTCCACTCAATCGTTCATCAGTCTCATCAGCAGCGAGTTGACGAACAGTCAACACAGGGAGTGGGGCCGTTCGGACGAGTTTTTCTGCAACAGATCCAATGAGAAATCGATTTTCACCATGTCGACCACGAGTACCCATTGCGATGACATCAGCATCGATATCACGTGCGTATGCTTCGATTTTATCTGATGGATTTCCATGTTTAATTGCTGTGATAACCTCGTGATTGGCTCGTCCTGCCACGGTATTGACCGCTTTTTCTCCATGTTCATAAAGCGTCATTTGATCATTATCCGAGTCGCTCAGTGGTTTATTGCTATCAGTATTATTCTCATCAACGACATATAAACAGTGAACCGTTGCATCAAACCGCGAAGCAATATCTAACCCAGTATCAACCGCTCGACGAACGCTTTCAGAGCCGTCGGTAGCGATGACGATCGTCTCAAACATAGATAGGTATATCATATTAATTCGTATAAATCCAGTCAACTTTGTGTGGAGATAATGTTCAAGCGATTACAATGAGATTGAGCAAACAGAATGTGAATTGCCGACAGCAGATGGAAAAGCCCGATACTGTATCGAAATGTGGACACGAATCACAGACAGATATGTGAGGATTTTTGCTCTCGGGCGGGAGAAATGCCAGCATGACCGAGAATCGACTGCTGTCTGTAGACCTCATTCTCGCTCCTATCGACGCTAACGAGGAGTCTCTTGACGCCGTCGAGTATGCAAGCGTCATTGCCGCGAAGTACGATGCATCCGTCCATGTTGTCCACGTGCTTGATGAGGATATCGTGCAGGCAATCGAAACTGGAACTGTCGATAAGTCAGCAGTCGCGACTGATGGACAGACAATTACTGAATCTGCAGAGACAATCGCAGCCAAGTACGATATTGCCGTTTCAACGTCTGTTGTCTATGGATTCTCGACTCAAATAAAGACAACACATCCTGGTCGGGTCGTCCTCGACACAGCAGAAGATCTAAACGCAGATTTCCTTGTGGTCCCGCGAGAGCCACTCTCTGGTGATCCCGGTGAAGTACTCTCAAGAGCAGCAGAATACGTATTATTATATGCAAGTCAACCTGTGCTCTCGGTATGACCCCAGATCTTGACCGTGACAATCATAGTAACAATCATTTATTGAAAATAAGCTGCTAATCATGATGCTAATAAAAAGAAGAGTCCTGAGTTAATATGTCTCAGCGTTATCAAGATTGATTCCCATCTGCAGTTCAAAACTTTCTGAATCGCTCACTTCGAATCCAACCTTCTCATATAAGCCAACCGCAGCGTTATTCCATCGCTCTACGGTAAGCCACACTTGCGTGATGTCTGAGGTGATTCCATGACCAAGCAATGCTTCAATAAGATGCGTACCAATGCCCGCTTGTTGATATACCTGAAGGACGAAAATCGCCAACTCATATGATTCGTCATCAGGCACAAGTGTCGCGTGACCAGCAACAGCCAAACCATCCCATGCAATAACATTCAGACATTCAGATGAAAGGATGTTATCCAGCCATTTCCGAATTCGTTCTTCACGACCTGGTGGAATACCCTGTGCCCGGTCTTTCGAGTCGAAGCCACGATACATTTCAACGAGTGCTTCATATTCGTCTTCACTTCCATCATAGACTCGTATCTCAATATCACGACCGGCACGGTCAGTGAATGTACGTGGAGGAAGTGGGAATGGTCCAGCAGAGTCATCCGGACACGTATGATCAGGGCTCATCTGATGAGTGAAACGGTTATCCGCGAGTTCAATAAAATGAATTCAGCAAGGCTTCCGATCTGAATCTTTCCCATGGGACTTCTTTTGCCGCCCCCAATAACGAGTTTATCGAAATCCTCTGATTCAGCCAACTCAACCAATTGACTACCAGGGTCACCATCAAGATGTTGAACTGTTACATCAATCTCTGAGGACTCAATAATCTCATCAACATCTGATCTGGTTCCTGCTACAGACCGATCGGAATCACGAGTGACGATGCCGACTGTTACATCATCGCCAGCCTCTTTGGCTCGTGTGACCGTTTGCTCAAGCGCGTGAAGGGAAGTATCGGTCCCGTCCACGCCAAGAAGAATCTTCATATCGCGGGTGTCGTTGCCAGGATAGAAAAGTCGTCGGGTGATACCCGTATCGTATCTGATTTAATATGTGGTTATTAACATGAACGCACGCAATAGACAATCGCAGAGTATGCTGCATTACTACAACGGTATTGCCAATATCGATATAAGTATAGTTTATATAGTTGCTGAGTGAGCAATCAAGCAGTTTTTTTTTTATTGGCGACAGAACGATTTTTCCAGTGTCGGCGACTGACCTGGGTATGAACAGTGCTGACGAGAACGACAGTGAAATAGAGGAAGATAATGTCACCCAAGATGAGAACCATGACCGCGGTCATCACGAAGAACAGATGACCGAACGGGATGTCACAACACAGGCTAATCCGACAGATAATGAATCGGATGACCACAATAGCGCCACTACTGTCTCGAACACGCCCAGCGACACTCAAGCGGATATGACAGAGACACAGACGGTACCATCGACTGAAGCGGACGATGAAATGAATGCTAGTGGGCAGTCATCACCACCTGATGTAGCGAAGTATGCACGATTCAAGAAGGTCGATGGAGCACAGTATGACCGGGTTAATAATTTTCTCCGAGATCGAACATATATCACTGCTCGGGAGTGGGCTATTGCCCGACTTTGCTCTGACTTCCGGACAGAGACCGGCGTCGAGATGACAAAGATTGGAACAAACCTACCACAATTAGTTCCCTTCATGACAGACACATATACACCACAAGCGGTCAATCAGGCACGATCATCATTTGAGGAAAAGGTCACAAAAGCCGGTGCAACATTTCTTTATGGAGCGATGTCCGGGTTCTTCACCGCTGATGAGCTTGATAAACTGATGTATGAGGTCACAGAGACGGCTAAATTCTTACTTGAGGTTGAAGGGGTTGACCTTTCAGTTGCTGATGAATTAGAAGCCGAAGACCGAATCTCAACTGTGATGCGAGAAGTACGTGAAGCAAGCGATGACCTTCGGACGACCGAAAATGTCGATGCTGACACTGATGCTGATACTAGCACTGAGAGTGGGTCTCATACTGATTAATGCAAGTCTTTACCGCCGTGATTATCGGTGTCAGTGATGGGAGCCGCTGAACCCCCGTCATTCGACACCGTCGGTGAAACTATTCGAACTAATGACTATCAATCTAAAGAATCAGAGAATATAGAATCAACAGGAGAAATATGAATCTGCATTGAACTCGGTCTGTGGTTCGTTTCGATGTATCCAAGTTTCGACCGAGTGTCAATTTCAAATGATATCTATTCGCTAGTAGTCACGTTCATACCGACTGTTGGTCCAAACGACTCGCCATCATATACCACTGTCCCACGAACCATTGTCAATTCTGGGAAGATCCCGTTCATTCCATCAAAGGGTGTCCATGTGCATTTTGAGTGAAGTATATCACCTTTGATTGTTTGAGTAGCAGTCGGATCGATAAGGATAAGATCAGCATCATAGCCAACAGCGATATGACCCTTATTATTGAGCCCAAATCGGGATGCTGGATTACGGGCGGTGACGTCACGAATACGTTCATAACTAATCTCATCTCGACGGGCGCGTTCGAATAATAACGGAAGCATTGTCTCAACGCCAGGTACCCCACTTGGTGCATCCCACAGCGAGGCTGCTTTTTCATCATAGGTGTGTGGTGCATGATCGGTTGCTATCATGTCTATATCGCCAGCAATGAGTCGGTCCCAAAGCTCTTTTCGACGTGCTTCACTCCGAAGTGGCGGGTTCATACGCCCATATGTTCCAAGTTTGGCTGCATTATCACGAGACAAAAAGAGATGATGTGGTGTTACCTCACATGTGACATTACTTGCTGTTGCCGCATCAACACCTGCTGGGGTGCTTGTATGTGCAATATGGATATCGGCACCAACCTCTGTTGCGATTTCAATGGCTCGCTCAATCGCCTTGATTTCAGCTGTTGCTGAGCGATACTGACTCCAAATGTCAACAGCAGCGTCAGTCCCAGTTCCACCTGACTCATGACCATATATATCTGTATTAAATTGTGCTGCATCTTCAGCATGGATCGTCACCGGAATCTCAGTCTTGGCTGCCCTAATGAGCGCCTGCCGAAAGAGAGTCTTATCAATCCCCATCTTTCCGGTTGAGTCGGCAAGAAAAACCTCGCCAAGCGCGAATAATGGGCATTCAAAGAGAGTGTCTGGGTTCCAATCAGGGGTAACACCACCGTTAATGCCATAATCAACGACTGAATCCGCCGCCAGCGCCGCCTTCGATGTGTATGCAGTTTTTGTCGTTGTCGGGGGATTAGTATTTGGCTGATCAACAACAGTCGTCACACCACCGGCTGCAGCGCTTTGAGATCCCGTCTTCCACGTTTCTTTATGTTCTCCACCGGGTTCACGAAAGTGTACATGAACATCAATTGCTCCTGGAAAAAGGAGCATACCGCGTGCATCAAACACGGTCTCATCTGATGCAGGCGAGATCGAATCCGAGACAGCTGTGATCGTCTCATCAGTAACTCGAACATCGCGGATGCGACCATCTGGAAGTCGTGCTGATTTGAATACGCTTGGCATAATTATCTCTCCCAACGAGAATAGGTATAGCTAACCCTCGCAATTCCTGGTATCATACTTGGAGAATAGAATGCTCTCCTTTCGTCAGTTATGTTTTGAGTATAACGGAACGTAACTAATATGTTTGATTTCAATTCTAACTTTGATGTGTCGAAACCGTCGAAACTCTTGGTATTAGTGAACCACTCTACCTACTTATTTGACTGCAGATCGCTTTGTGAGGACAAGAGAATAGCTTATAGCAATTAATTGTAGTGGTGTGGGGTGACTGAAACTGAATCAAACAAATTTGATATCGGCACGTGAGCAGACCTCTCCGAAAAGCCACTCAGCGTGATCAAGTGCGTATTCATGGTGATTTGGTTCAATCGCACCGATTGCATCCTCAATGAGCACCGGACGATAATCTCGAAGTCCAGCACTGCCAGCAGTGTGAAGCACACAGACATTCGCGAGCGTCCCACAGAAGATGAGATCATCAATACCATGTGCACGAAGCCACCCATCAAGTTCGGTATTATAAAATGCATCGTAGGTATGTTTGATGACAACGTGATCCTGTGAGCGAACCTCAAGTCCATCAACAAGCGCCGTTTCCGAGTCTCCTTCGCGGACGTGCTCACCCCAGCGTTCAAACTCATCATAATAGTGCGCATCATCAAATTGACCTGACGGATGCACGTCGCGCGTATACACAACACGAGCACCTGCATCCTGTGCATCTGTGACAAGAGTACGAACGTCATCAACAACGGCCTCACTGCCTGGAGCATACATGTTCCCAGAGGGATCACAAAAGCCTATTTGCATATCAACAACAACGATGGCGGTCGTATCTGTATCAAATGAATAGTCAGCCATATTTGATATTATGATGCGAGCACAAAGGTACTTTTGCGCGTAGACCTGCTGATAAAATACATATTATCATGTCGCGGCGAATCTCACGTGCCTCTATAGCACTCAGTCTCCTCATTGTCCTCGCAGGGTGTAGTGGGGGTGGGTCGCTTTTTAATCCGAATGTCGGAGAAGATTCATCATCCACCGAGTCAGCCACAGCAGAAGGTATCGGACAGAAAAATGGTACTGGTCCACCAGCAGCCGTTGCGACGCCAGACTCAGACTTCAGTGACCCTGCTGGTGATCCACTTGGGTGGGAAGCGGGCTATTGGTATAATGAATCAATCGAAGTTGACCAGGCAGATGGGCTTACAGATGCGGAAATGAAAGCATATGTTGGACGGGCAATGGCTCGTGTTGAATACCTTCGACAACTGGAGTTCAAATCATCAGTCCCCGTCTCCGTTATCTCACGGTCGGAATACCGCTCGCAAAGAGATGAAAGCACACGATCATCAGAGAATCAAGAATTTCAACAGTGGAATAATCAAGTGTGGGAAGCGCTGTTTGCTGTTGGTGAGTCAGAAAGTACACAGCAAGCGATTGAAGAAACACGAGGCTCGTCTGTTGCTGGCTTTTATGATCCTCGCGATGATGCAATCACAATCGTTACCGACACACCAGATACGCCGACAATTGAAAATACAACACTGATTCATGAACTTGTCCACGCAGTACAGGATCAACAGTATGACCTCACGAAAGATCGATACGCAGCAACAACACAAGATGGACAATTAGCTACTGATGGATTAATTGAGGGGGATGCAAGATACGTCGAATCAGCGTATGGTGATCGCTGTGGAAGCAGTTGGGAGTGCGTTGAGCTCCCAGATGATACCGACGAAGATAGCGGGTCAAGTGGTGGTCCATCGAATCTGGGAATCTTTGTAACGATTTTCCAGCCGTACTCAGACGGTGTTGGATATATCAATCATCTCCGTGAGTCAGGCGGATGGGATGCTGTCAATGATCGATTCAAATCACCGCCAGTCGCGAGTGAGCAAGTTATTCACCGAACCGATGAGACACCACAGCCAATTAGCTACACTGATCGATCATCCGCGAAATGGGAGCGGTTTGAATCAGTCGGACAGGATGGATCTGACACTGTTGGAGAAGCGTCGATATTTGTGATGTTTTGGAATCAAGCACGAACTGTCGGTGCTGAAACGGTCAGACCACAAACGCTCACCCAACCGACCAATCAGTATGATGCGTATAATTATATCGCTGACCCATCGACAGGATGGGAAAATGATCGATTGTTCCCATATCAGACACAAAATGGGGTGTCAACTGAATCTGAATCTGAATATGGATATGTATGGGTGACGACATGGGAAAGTAATGAAGACGCGACAGAATTCCGGAATGCATACCGCTCGATCCTCACCGCTCGTGATGCAACGACGCCACAACGAACGGAATCTGAGAATACTGGATCGACAGCAAAAACAGCAAAAACAACAACATATGTTATACCGGATGGAGCATATGCTGATGCCTTTCGAGTCACGCAAGATGGCACACAAGTTACAATCGTTAATGGACCAGATGTTACGTCTCTGGACAATATCCGAGCACAATCAAAGCCATCACCAGCATAGTCCACTCTAATATATTCATTCTTATCACTGCAATCACGTCATGCTCTTACAATCAACACAACATACGGCTTGAACAGCAATTCATGAGTGCTCTTTTTGGAATATCTATCATATGCATAGCTTCCTGCATTGGAGTCTCCAGTAAATGGCTCTGAATGAAAATTTGCTTCAGAGATAATTTCTGAGCAGATGCGCTTTTCACCATGCCGAGTAAACTCAGTGTCATGGATTTTGATATCATCGACACTGAGGCAATTACTTCTGGGACGGCGACAGATGCATATTTTGAGCGAACAGAAACAACACTCCAGCATGCTGATCGAAATCCAACCATTACCGCCGAGGTAACCGCCGATCAATTTCCAGATGGAAATTTCGAGATGATAGCCGGAGTCAAAAATGCTGTTGCGTTACTCGAGGGGCGCAATGTCGATGTCAACTCACTCCTCCCTGGCCGTCTATTCGATGGTGGACCGGTCTTTCGTATTCAAGGAAAGTATCTTGATTTTGCCCGTCTTGAGACATCGATATTAGGATTTTTATCACATGCATCTGGGGTTGCAACAGCCGCAGCGAATGCCCGGAAAGCTGCTCCATCATCAACTGTCCTCTCATTCGGTGCTCGACATGTGCATCCAACAATTGCAGCGATGGTTGAACGAAGCGCACTCATCGCTGGGGTTGATGGATTCTCACATATGGCTGCAGGCGATGTTCTTGACCGTACAGCCGGAGGAACGATGCCACATGCACTGCTAATTTGCTTTGGACGTGGCGAACAAGAGCAAGCGTGGCAAGCATTTGATGAAGCTGTTCCTGAGGCTGTGCCTCGAATTGCACTGTGCGATACATACTCTGATGAGGCTGATGAGGCGCTTCGAGCGGCGCGGACCCTCGGTGACCGGCTCGATGGTGTGCGGCTTGATACAACAGGATCACGCCGTGGCGATTTCCAACATATTATTCGTGAAGTGCAGTGGACGCTGGATACACATGGATACGAAGATGTCGATATTTTTGTCTCAGGCGGACTCAATCCAAATGATCTACTCAATCTTCGCGATGTCGCAGACGGATTTGGTATTGGTGGATATATTTCAAATGCAGACCCAGTTGACTTTGCGCTTGATATTGTTGCTGTTGATGATGAACCGGTCGCCAAGCGCGGAAAGCTTGCTGGCATTAAATCTGTGTACAGAACATCGGAGGGTGGTCATCATATCGGTCTTCATGATCAACCATCACCCGATGACAGTGAATCCCTTCTCAACCCTGTGATCCGGGATGGCAAAGTGGTTGATCATATCGACTTTGGTATCGATGCCGCAGTCGATCGAGCAACCCAAGACCGTAATCGGTGTGGATATGAAATAAATATAGAATAAAAATAAAAATGAAAATAGTATGACCATGTCGATGTTCTCGGGACATCCTCTTCGACTACATATATTGAGCTTTGTACATGCGAGTGACATTCATACAGAGCTGGGATATCCTCTAGTAGTAGACACAGTGGTCAAGATCTCTAAATGTAAATGACTACTGTGTGTTGGGTGACTCTCTCCCGTCGCCATCTCCGAGCCATCACAACTGACGCTTTTTTACATGAACAAAAGGAATCTCAATTCAATATCTCCTGATTACAATTCTTCAATGCTGCCACCATCAGGACGCTCGCGAAATACCTGCCCCTCAAATAACGTTACCGTAGTAGCCTCATCTTGCCAGGCTAATGGGCTGAGTCCAGCCTTCCGAGAGGCGCGAGTGAAAAACTGCTGCTTGTTCCAATCATTCTCAACAGGGATTGTTGGATACATCCATTCGTGTTTATCATTACGATCAATAACAAGCCCATGAGTGCCAAGTTCAACATCCTCGACAGGAGTGTCGGTTGAGACGTGCTCACAAACAATACAAACGGAAACAACAAGATTTGATAACTCAGGTTGTTCGACTTCTGACCCACAAGAGTCACTTGATGCTGCTTGAATTGCTGCATCAACAATAGCATGACCAAGTTGGTCGCTAGTTCGAGATGAACCAGCACATCCACGAAGTCGACCCCGCCCACGGGTTGACCGAATGCGGACGAATGCCCCTGTCCGAGAATAAAAGGAATCGCGCATACTTCCTGGCTGTTCACGTTGTCCATGAAGAACATATGATTCGACAGATTCACGCGCTAACTCGACCGCTCTTGCCCCATCATCATAGGAAAGGGAAACGGCCTGCGCCTTTGGCATATAACCAGACAGTCTCCCTGATAACTTGAACGCTTCCCTTTACTCGATGATATTGTACGGACCGAACAGTTTATTCAATACGTCGGTCTTAAATTAACTGGCAGAGAGAGCTCAGCTCCCGTGGTCGATACAATGGTGAATGATGTATTGACACATCAACTGCCGTATCGGCAAACGAGGAAAGTCCCCCCACCGTCTGGACAGGTGACCGAGCACAAGCTTGGAGTTGGAGACAGCTGGCACTGGAACAGAAACGATACCACTCAGCCTGACCAATGAGACGTGCGAACCACCCCGTAAGGGACGGCAGTTAACCCGTCGAGGGAGCGGCTATGTGACGTGTCGATAACGGAATAAAACCGCATTAGATGGGTGAGAATGGATGGAACGGCGAATCCTCACCGGTGCAAGTCCACGCCAGAAAGGTAGTCCGGACAGGGCGTGGACGCTTAGCCGAATGCTGAGTTGAACAGAAGGGGGCTTACTCCTCTCAGCCACATTATTCTTCAAGTATAGTACAATATTGTATCAATATGACTTGACATCCTCTCAGACCTGAGGATGCCGGAATCCCACGGCACCGCCCGCTGAGTTGGGATATTAGGGTCCGCGGTTCAGACCTATCCTTGTGGGGAGAAACAGCCCTCACTACGGTCGAACAACTGAATCACTGGCTGTGCCACACAGCCGGTATCTTTATCACTACCGTCCCTGGCGAGATTTGGGAGTACCGTTTGCCGAATGTTCTCCACACCACTCATGTCTGCGTTCGCAATCGTGTCACACTCCTTACACACGAATGATCCACGCCCGACGCGCTGTGGTATCGTCAGTGTAACCACACATCAAATATGACTTCGATGTATTGCGCTCAGACTCTAGCTTTCCGTCGATGCCCTCGGCTCCACCCTGTAGTCCAGAAGTGTCCTGAAACGGTTGACGCCCGCACCCGCGTAACTCTATATTGCCATGGTCGTCACAATTCCAGGCTTCACCGTTCTCGTCATCTTCTTGAATACCACCACGGTCAGCAACGACAAGCGTCTCAACATGTTGTTCGACACATACCTCTACGATCGCTCTCGAGTGTGTGTAAGAACTGTGTTCGACGTCCCCCTTCGTTTTGGATCAAGACGGGTGGCTTCACGGCATAAGGAATCGTCGCGCTTGGCTTTCTTTTTATAACTAGTATTCATCCTCTTCGAGTCCGCCACCAGGATACAACACCGATTCCCCGCTGAAGGAGACGGCAACGAAGTTGCAAATCACAAGGTCAACACCAGTTATCTTATTTCCCGGTAATTCCCGGTCGATAGTGGCACGACAGACAAATTACAGTCGCCATTTGTCGCATTTGTAGACAGCACGAACCTGTTGCTAGTTCGTGATGGTGATGGTGACCTCGAAGGTTCAGAAGGTCCGACTCATCTTCTGAGTTCATAACTGGTCATAAACACTGTCTTGGTGACAGTACCAATTGGCGTGAAATATCGGGTTTTGCCATCGACGGTGGATTGGATGGAGACTACCGGATTTATTCCGTGTGAGTAAAGCTACAGGCATTCTCCTCGAATCACTATAATCTATCAGTAAAAGTGACACAGGATCATATTGTAATTCATATTGTAATTCATATTGAGATATCCAGACACTCAAATGTCTCCCGAGATAAATTAATTTAGAAGGATTTGATTTGGGATGACAGAGACACCATATGATGAACAACCGACGACACACGATCATGATGATAATGCTACTCCATCAGTCACTATGGATGCAGTTGAACAAGCGCTTCGATCGGCATTCGGCGGATCACCGGGTGAACGCCGTGTTGTTGCACGACAAGTTCGCGATCTTGCTGACGCCGGTATTGTTGAAATGGATCGTAATGAAACATTGACTGTCGCAACTGTAATTGATAATCTATCAGATGCCCCGGATGATCTAAGCATTGCCGAGCGATGGAACTGGTGGCTTGGAGCACTTGAAACAGCCTATGGTGGCTATCATGAGTTTCAGGTAACTGCAATCCCAGACGCAGAGTAGTTTAATTTGACAAATCCGCCAATCCTTGCTTAAATCTGTAATAAAATATATTATATATCAACATATGGGTGTATGATGAAGATAACTAGCCTTCATATTAACTACTAATGGGACTCTGGTTTTCTGAGTATAAAATGATATTTCAGTCTGTCAATTTAATTGAAGCCAAGGGCCGGATTTGAACCGGCGATGATCCGCTCTGCAGGCGGACGCGTTAGGCCAGACTCTGCCACCTTGGCACTGCTCACTGCATCGATAATACTGTGTATCTGTGTTTAAGCCTAGCGATAATCGTCGTGTAACTGAGGAGTATTATCCGCGTGGCTCCTCATGAATGACTTATTTGAAGTGAAAAGTATGAAAAGCAAGGCGGCGATGAAGCGCTCCCAGAGGATCTCTCACTCCAGTACGTGCTCCAACGCTTGCAGACTTAACCACTGTGTTCGGGATGGGTACAGGTGTTTCCCTGCCGCTCTGGCCGCCTCAAATCCGAACTTACGGAATCGAACCGTATTGTATTGTATTGTATTGTATTGTATTATCACTGCGATCACTTTCCTATCCTGATCTATTCTAATCCGATCTGATCTGGAATGTGCTGTGACACACTGTGACGTGCTGTCTAAAGTGATCCCAGTCGAACCATCGCTCGGTTATACCGCGTCTCTCTTACCTGATCTGTTTTGTGTATGTGTATGCGTGTGCGTCTCTGCATCCGCATATGTGTCCATGTCCGTATATACGCGTGTAATCCAGTTTCCGCCTGAACCCGCTCACGCAGGTTCCAGTGTAGTATAGTGTCAGTGTCAATCAACCCAATCATCTCTCAATCCTATACTGTCAGTTTCGTCTCTCACTCGTGTGTGAGACGAACCAACTCGATATGAGTGTTGTCTGACTTTCAGTATACGTCTGATATACTCTGATATGATACAGTATATTGTAGTACAGTATAATATAGTATAATATGATTGTGGCTTGGATGGTTAGTGCTCGCGGGCTCAACATCTCGTTGCCTCGATGCGTACACCCCGAGTCTATCTACCTTCTCTTCTAGAAGGATCCTTCATGGTACTTCTTTTTGAGGGAGGTTTCGAGCTTAGATGCATTCAGCTCTTACCCTGTGGTGCGTGGCTGCTCGGCAACTGCCCTGTCGGACAACCGATACACCAGTGGCACCCACTCGTAGTTCCTCTCGTACTATACGAGCGTTCCTCGCAAGTACCTTACACCCCCAATAGATAGCAGCCGACCTGTCTCACGACGGTCTAAACCCAGCTCACGACCTCCTTTAATAGGCGAACAACCTCACCCTTGCCTGCGTCTGCACAGGCAGGATGGAGGGAACCGACATCGAGGTAGCAAGCCACTCGGTCGATATGTGCTCTTGCGAGTGACGACTCTGTTATCCCTAAGGTAGCTTTTCTGTCATCAACGGGTCCCATCTCTGAACCTCGTTGGTTCGCTAGACCACGCTTTCGCGTCAGCGATCCTCGTTGGGAAGATCACTGTCAGGCCTCCGTGTGCTCTTGCGCTCGTCTGTGAGTTTCCGACTCACGTGAGGAGACCTTTGGGCGCGCTCGATATCTTTTCGAGCGCGTACCGCCCCAGTCAAACTGCCCGGCTACCGGTGTTTTCCTCCCGGAGTGAGAGTCACAGTCACTGACGGGTAGTATTTCATGAGTGCCTCGGTGATCCGCTGGCGCGGATACCTGTGTAGTGGCTCCTACCTATGCTGCACATCAGCGACCATGTCTCAGCGACAGCCTGCAGTAAAGCTCTATAGGGTCTTCGCTTCCCCTTGGGGGTCTCCAGACTCCGCACTGGAACGTACAGTTCACCGGGTCCAGCGTTGGGACAGTGACGCTCTCGTTGATCCATTCATGCAAGCCGCTACTGAAGCGGCAAGGTACTACGCTACCTTAAGAGGGTCATAGTTACCCCCGCCGTTAACAGGTCCTTCGTCCTCTTGTACGAGGTGTTCAGATACCTGCACTGGGCAGGATTCAGTGACCGTACGAGTCCTTGCGGATTTGCGGTCACCTATGTTGTTACTAGACAGTCGGAGCGTCCGAGTCACTGCGACCTGCTCGGTCAAGAGCAGGCATCCCTTCTTCCGAAGGTACGGGACTAACTTGCCGAATTCCCTAACGCCGGTTGGTCCCGACGGGCCATGGCTTTCGCTGCCTGAGCACCTGTGTCGGATCTTGGTACGGGCGTCGTGTGTTTGTTTCACGGGCTCTTGGTACCAGTGACTTGCGCGGTCTCATGATTCTCCCGCTTCGTGCCGTTACGGCATCCACGAGATTCCATGATTCGACGGGGCGATGGCCCCGTTCACTGTTTCCGAAAGCGTTCGATAAGACACGACGGCACTGGAATATTAACCAGTTTCCCTGTTTGTCTGAGTCGAATTACGGTCAGACTTAGGACCGGCTAACCCTCGGCTGATTAGCAGTGCCGAGGAACCCTTGCTCGTTAGGCCGTCGGGGGTCACACCCGACTATTGCTGCTACTGTGACCAGGATTATCGTTACTGAGCGGTCCATACGAGCTCTCGCCCGTACTTCCATCCGGTCAGTACGCCAAGCCTACGAAGTTACTTGATAATAAGTATTGCAGGGTCTCGGTGGTGGATTTGAGCCCCGATCATTTTGGGCGCCTCGAACCTCGGCCGGTAAGCTATTACGCTTTTCTTAGAGGGTAGCTGCTTCTAAGCTCACCTCCCGGCTGTTTAGGGCTCGAGACAACCTTCAGTTGCACTTAATCCACACTTGGGGACCTTAACCTTGCTCTGGGTTGTCTCCCTCATGGACCACAGGCTTACCCCGCAGTCCGGATTCCCAGCGTCTATGGCGTCTGCAAGTTTGGAGTTTGACAGCATGGCCGACTCCTCTCGGAGGCGGGACATCCAATCGGTAGCTCTACCTCGCAGACTACCTCGGCTGAGGACATACTTCGATATGTGTCGGCTGGAACCAGCTGTTGCCGAGTTCGATGGGCCTTTCACCCCTACACGTGGGTCACGGGAGGGTATTGTAGGACACCATCCCTAACAGGCTTCCACGCACCTTTCGGCACGCTTCACCTTGCCCGCGCGTAGATCACTCGGTTTCGGGTCGCATCCACGCGACTCCCCGCATGTAAGTACGGTGACCCTGGTCATGAGTATGGGATGTCATGACTGCGGTCATATCGGTTTCCCTGCGTCTTCCTGGGTAGACCAGTTAGACTTGCCGGGTGGATGCACTCCCTGGGTCGTTTTTCAAAACGTACGACGCGACATCGGCTTCCCACTCGTTCTACAGTGAGATTGCTCTCAGGTCGTTGTGAGTGGGACCTTGTATGCCTCGTCGTTCTATCACTGACTGAGTTCAGGCCCTATTGCACCGCCCTGTTCGGGGTGCTTTGCAGCGTTCGCTCACGCTACTTGTTCGCTATCGGTCTCGAGGAGTGTGTAGTCTTCGCAGTTGATGTCTGCGGAATTAACAAGGGATAGCCAACCCTTGCGACTCTGGAGTCAACGCGGGATCGCGTGATGACGATACGGGACTGTCACCCTGTGTCGTACTCCGTTCCAGGAGATTTCTCGGTATCGTGCGGTCCGTGGTTGTTGGTCCGAAACACCACATTTCCTTGCGGATTCGGTTTGGACTGTGTCGTGTTCACTCGCGGTTACTAACGATATCGCGGTTGCTTTCTGTTCCTGCCCCTACTAAGATGTTTCAATTCGGGGCGTTCCCGATTACGAGATACCTCGTAATCGCAATGGGGATTCCCATTCGGAGATCCTGAGTTCTTAGCCTCCGTGCGGCTCCCTCAGGCTTTTCGCAGCTTGGCACGTCCGTCGTCGGCTCTCGAGCCGAGCCATTCACCAGCCAGTACAGTAGCCAGTATAGTATATAGTATAAGTATACAGTGTATAGTATAGTCAGTCTCATCTCGATGATAAGACAATCTAGTATGTTACAGTATAGTATAGCATAATGCAGTCTTGATGACTGACATTATTATTGTCGTTGTGACGTTATGGTTGTGTTGAGTTATGTTGTGTTGTTGACGTCCACGATGGAGCCCGTGTGAACGGGTTCAGTGGGCGTCTGGATTACACGCGTACATACGGTTGTCATGGAACGGTCAGATCTAAGTGGTTATTGACGCGTTCATCGAACCCTTCCCATTCGCGCTTTCACGGAATGGTGCATCAGTTCGGAACACCACGACACTTGTGTTGAATGAAATTTGGATTCACTCAAATGGTCAGTGTCGATGGCTGAAATGGACCCACTGGGATTCGAACCCAGGGCATCCTCCTTGCAAAGGAGGCACTCTCCCGCTGAGCTATGGGCCCTAATTAGCTTTGGTGGTTCTAAGGTGCCTGTCTGTCGTCTATGTTTGTGTTGTCTGTTCTGTTGGAATACACGAACAGAGGTACCGACCACTCGGACGGTGCTGTGGTATATATCGTGGTGTATCGTTTCGTCTGTAATATGTGATTGTAACTGAGTGTGATGTGAGATTCAATCAGTGTACAATCGGATCATAGTCGAATTCGCAGTCGAGATTGCGATCGCGGTTGCGATCGTGGTGGGCTAGATACATCGATCTAGTCCCGTTCGTTAGGAGGTGATCCAGCCGCAGATTCCCCTACGGCTACCTTGTTACGACTTAAGCCCCCTTGCGAAGCCCAGATTCGACTATCAGTGATAGCCTCATCCGGACCTCACTCGGGTGCTTTGACGGGCGGTGTGTGCAAGGAGCAGGGACGTATTCGTCGCCTTCTACTGAAAGGCGGCTACTACCGAATCCAGCTTCATGAGGGCGAGTTTCAGCCCTCAATCCGAACTACGACTAAGTTTCGAGATTAGCGTTCTCTGTCGAGATAGCGACCCATTGTCTTAGCCATTGTAGCCCGCGTGTTGCCCAGCTCATTCGGGGCATACTGACCTACCGTTGCCCGTTCCTTCCTCCAGTTTAACACTGGCAGTCCTCCTAATGTACCCAACCAGTCGAAACTGTTGCTGGCAATTAGGGGTGCGGGTCTCGCTCGTTGCCTGACTTAACAGGACGCCTCACGGTACGAGCTGACGGCGGCCATGCACCTCCTCTCTACAGCGTCGTGATGAGGTCATCAACCTGGTCGTCATCACTGTAGTCGGAGCTGGTGAGATGTCCGGCGTTGAGTCCAATTAAACCGCAGGCTCCTCCGGTTGTAGTGCTCCCCCGCCAATTCCTTTAAGTTTCATCCTTGCAGACGTACTTCCCAGGCGGTTCGCTTCTCGGCTTCCCTACGGCACAACAGAGACACGTAGTCTGTGTCATACCTAGCGAACATTGTTTACGGCCAGGACTACCCGGGTATCTAATCCGGTTGGAGACCCTGGCTTTCGTCCCTCACTGTCGGATCCGTTTTCTCGAAGTGCTTTCGCCATCGGTGGTCCGTGCGGGATTATGGGATTTCACTCCTACCCCGAACGTACCCTTCGAGCCTTCCGGTCCCAAGCTGTGCAGTTTCCGTCGGACGCCCACTCGTTGGGCGAGTGGATTTCCCGACGGACTTGCGCAGCCAGCTACGGACGCTTTAGGCCCAATAAGATCGGCCATCACTCGGGCTGCCGGTATTACCGCGGCGGCTGGCACCGGTCTTGCCCAGCCCTTGTTGGTGTACCACCCTACGGTACACGAAAGCGAGGACGATATGCCCTCGCACTCGGAGTCCCCTTATCGCACGTGCGTGCAGTGTAAAGGTTTCGCGCCTGCTGCGCCCCGTAGGGCCCGGAATCTTGTCTCAGATTCCGTCTCCAGGTTCTTGCTCTCACAACCTGTACTGATTATGGGCACGGTGGGCCGTTACCCCACCGTCTACCTAATCAACCGCAGCCACATCCTACAGCGCCGGGGCATTTTGTGATCTCTGCGATTCAAGCCTGAGATCGGTATGACGGGTTAACCTCAGTTTCCCGAGGGTATCCGTCTCTGTAGGGTAGTTTGGCCACGTGTTACTGAGCTCGGTGCCGCGAGTCTGAACTCGCACGACTAGCATGGCTAAATCGGACTCCGATAGCAATGGCCTCCGGCAGGATCAACCGGAATGGGATTCCTCGTGACTCACATGTATGAGTCATGAGGAGGGTGGCGGGATTCGTGGTAACGAATCACCGATGTGACAGGGATACGTATCCTATGTATTGTATCGTATCATTGTCACGGGGTGAGTGTCAGTCTGAGTCTCATTAGATGCTGTATTAGCAGAGAATCAGAGTGACGATTACACACGAAACGTCACGTCATGATATATTCTGATAGTTGATCAGATATTTCGCATTGCATGGTCCGAGTGGTTCGGAGACACCAGACAGGTATCACCGAACCACCAAAGCTAACATCAGATTCCGTCTGTACGGCGGACCGCAGGGATGGAATCCTCATTTCTTTCGGACCTAACCGTAATATATGGGTTCGTATAAACCCATCGGCATCGTCGTCATGGTTAAGTCCACATGTAATTGGAATATACCTTGATTGATCAAATCATCGTTATCAATCAAGTTAGCACCAGGCGACCTGATGCTCTTCCGCGTATTACATACAATGGAAGTCGAACATAAAAACTCGTCGAACTAACACCGTCCCGTCATACGATTTCACACCACGTGGGTATACATTGTGTTACTGAGACTGCGGCAGATATAATGATAATGTGTTCATAATTGTACAGTATCGACACAGCTTCAGCTCATAATAGTGGTGAAAACGTGTTACTGCGGTGATTAGCGCCGGTATATTTATATTATATTGTGTGCTCGCGTGATATAGGGGAACACGACTATGGTACGTGAAGATGGAAAACGAAATTTTGTCATGCTCGAAGATGGTGAAAAGACCCGACAATTCACTGGACGAATGCCAAGGCAGGCAGCGTTGAAAGCTGCACGGCGGCTGGAGGGGTACGATGGGTACAATTCTGAGTCTGCGGCAAAAGATAATCCAACAAAAATTCGATTACTTGAGCGTGGGACAGATCGCATACATGTCTATCATGCATGGGCATGGATGGATGATGCACCTAGTGATAAGCCTGAGTGGATGGAAGGTGAGATATCAACGGTTACGAAGGGAAACGTTTCCAAACAAGAAATTGAGCATCTTGAATAACGTGAAAAGTACAAACGCATGGAATAGCTAGCATCTTTGATTTTTTTGAGTACCAAGTCATAATATTATCTTCGGTGATTCCGGTAATGGTGGGATTACCGATCACGTGGTGTCTTTTCGTACATATGGATGTCGATATACATTTCAGTGTCCTGTTATGAGATGATGATGCGCGGGTTCTACCCGATCTGACCAACCGTCCAAAGCGAGGGATGATGTGTCGGCCTCCGACCGCGCAACAATTTATTCGTTGAGACAGCAGATACTGAGTAATCTCATGTTGATATAATTAATACAATCCATATCCGACGGGATAGCTATGAGATGAATGTGTGAATGTATATGAGTCTATCAATCGGCTGTATGGCTGGTCTATTCGGTCTGTTTCAGGTATATTAGGTGGATACTATTAGGGAGTGCTGTGTTAGCCATGGATGCGCATGGGACCATGGGTCAATAATATATATACTTTCAAAGTAATATTCACTTTGTAAAAGTCAGGACAACAGTTCATGGATATATGTGCACCGCATATAAACAACACTTATGTATGCGCTACGGTGAGTCTCAGCGTAGATACCCGCGATGGTTCGGAAAAAGAAGCTTAGCCCAAGTGGCGCGAAAGATGAAGATGGCGAGTATCACAATGTTCATGTGAATTTGCATGAAGATGAACTCACCGTTGCTGGGATGGAAATTGGTGATGAGGTGTTCGTGCGGGTCAGAGATGAGAAGATCATCATTCAGAAAGCCAATCCAGAATCAGTTGAACACGATTTTTGAGTATTCAGTGATATATACAGAATATTATATGTATTCATACATATCCTCATGTTCGCATTTGTATTCCAATACTTTCTGGGGTGTCCGAGGTGGTAATTAAACAACTCTATCGTGCATTTCGACCGCTATTATTCGCACTCCCGCCAGAAACAGCCCATCGACTCGTCCATACTGGGTTAGAGACCGTTCAACAGACACCAATTGAACATGGTTTTAGCAATCAGTTTCGAGTCGATAATGATCGGCTCCAAGTTGAGGAGTTTGGACAGTCATTTGATAATCCTATTGGCGTCGCTGCTGGGTTTGATAAAAATGCCGAACTACCAGCCATTCTTGGGGCGCTTGGATTCGGACATGTGGAGGTAGGCGGCGTCACCGCTGTATCACAGTCCGGAAATATGCGTCCACGGATGTTTCGATTGGTGGAGGATGAGGCGCTGATTAATCGGATGGGATTAAACAACGAGGGTGCAGATGTTATTGGTGAGCGATTATCCAGTCACCGACGTGAGATTGATCACTGCGGTCCAGTTGGTGTGAATATTGCGTTGTCAGAGTCAACGCCGACTGATGAAGCACCAGCAGATTATCAATATACATATGAACAGATTGCAGAGAGTGCAGATTACGTCGCAGTCAATGTTTCATGTCCGAATAGTGAGGGTATGCAAGATTTACAACAGCGTGATTCACTCAGTCGGATTATGGATGCACTCACTAATGCCGGCGCGGAGACAGTTTTAGTAAAGCTTGCACCGGAGCTTTCTCTCAGTGCGATTGAGGATGTTATTGATCTTGTTGATATATTTGATCTTGATGGCATAATTACAACAAACACGACCACAGAACGTCCTGAGAATCTTGAGTCCACTAAGCAAACAGAGCGTGGGGGACTCTCAGGTGCACCAATTGAAGACCACGCAACAAAGTTAGTTCAACTCGTTGCAAAGCGAACAGATGTCCCTATCATTGGTGTTGGCGGAGTGAGCGACGCAGCAGGAGCGTACGCAAAGATTCGAGCAGGTGCAAGTCTCGTGCAGTTATATACTGGATTGGTATATCAAGGACCGACGCTTGCTCGGGATATCAATATGGGATTACTTCAACTACTGGAGGATGATGGGTTTGATTCAATTGAGTCAGCTATTGGTGCAGATATATAATTAACTGAGAGAGATGTGAGTTTAAGTTGACAGTGAAACGAGAGGGACAAATACGCGAGCACAAAGGTGTAATTCCACTCTCGGTAGGACAGAATGAGATAGAGTAGGTGTGAAAAAGAACAACGATGACAATGAGAATTTTCTCAGAGATTGTCTTTCAGTTCAATTATTCTGGACAATAACAATCACGTCATCAGTGTCAAGATCAAGCATTTCACCGTCACCAGTGTACTGTCGGCGTTTTTGAATGTCAAACATCTCAGGGTCAAGCGTTATACCTTCTGTATGAAGTTGATCATCGACAACCTCGTACTCTCCTGATTCAATAGCTGTTTCAATATCAGAGACAGCATTGCCAAAGGCAGGACCGACAAGGGAGTACTCGAGATCAACGCCAGTGACAACGGATTCAATTGATGGGCGTTCACTCACTGATTCAAGTGTCTCAATATGCATGACGTCCGCGATATCAGACTCAAAACCGTCGATATCTCCCCAAATAAGAACCCGATCAAGTGTTGCGTTCATTGGGAGTTGAGCGTTACTTTTGTATTTTCGAAGCGCACCGACGACCGACATTGCTGCTTCGCCAGCATCGACATTAGCATCAATGCCAAGTGGGTTTGGCCATGACTGACGATGGATGCTATCGCTCGAGATATCGTCCGTCTTGTCGATAGAATTTGAAACGTACATGTCGCGCCATAATTCTTCACTCGCGTGTGCTAGGATTGGAGCAAATAGCTTAAGAAAACGCCGATGTGCAACTGTCAGCGTGTATGCAGCGGCAGCATCGCCGGTGGTCCCTTCCCGTATTCGGTGTTTTGCAATTTCAAGATAATCGTCACAAAACGTGTGCCAGAAGACGCTGCGAAGACCATCTCGAGCTTTTGAGAACTCACGTGATTCAAATTTCTCAGTAAGTCGAGCGATTTCGGTATCGATTCGAGCGAGAAGCCATCGGTCAATCGCCTCAAGATCAGCGTGAGACATTGTTTCAGGGTCAGGTGCATCAGTGGTGAGATCTTCAACGAGTTTTGATGCATTCCATAGCTTTCGAAGCAGCTTTTCTCCAGCACGGATACCTTTTTCAGAATAGGGAAGATCATCACCGACCGCGGATCCAGCTGCCCAATATCGTGCGGCATCAACCGGATATTCTGTGATAACCTCATCAGGGGCAATCACATTACCTTTAGATTTCGACATTTTCTCTCGATTCTCATCAAGAACCATTCCATTAATCATCACACTGTCGAAGGGGACCTCTCCAGTATGCTCATAACATTTCACAACGGTATGAAAGAGCCAAAATGAGATGATATCATGGCCCTGGGGGCGAAGATTAAATGGATACAATCCTGAATCTCCAAACTCAATAGTTTCAGTATTATCATTCCAGTCCCATCCAGCATTGATGAGCGGTGTGAGCGATGAGGTTGCCCATGTGTCAAAGACGTCATCTTCGGGAATGAATGTATCATGATTACACGCAGGACATGATTCTACTGGTGGATCATCACTAAGCGGGTCAACAGGTAATGATTCTTTTTCTGCAATAACAACATGTTCGCATGCATCACAGTACCAGACAGGAAACGGAATGCCTGAAGAACGCTGTCGTGAGATAGCCCAATCCCACTGAAGTCCCTCGATCCAATTTTTATATCGAGTGAACATTTTCTCAGGATACCATTCCATTTCCCGACCAGCAGCGAGATACTCATCAGTTTTATCTAATAATTTGACATACCATTGGTTTTTAACAAGGAATTCGATATTCGTCCCACAGCGTTCATGTACGTTCACTGTGTGTGTGATTTTTCGACGGTCTAAGAGTGCGCCACTCTCTGAAAGGTCAGCGACAATCGATTCGCGAGCTTCAGTTGAATCAAGACCACTATATGAACCTGCAACGTCTGTCATTGTTCCCGATTCGTCAATGGCGATTCGAAGATCAAGGTCGTGTGCCTGATACCACTCAATATCGGTCTGGTCTCCGAAGGTACAACACATCACAATCCCTGACCCAGTCTCCATGTCAACGCGTTCATCTGCAATTATTGGAACTGTTTGATCAAAGAGGGGCACACGAGCATCGGCACCGACGAGGTCCTGGTTATCGTCATCGTCAGGATGAACAAAGATTGCAACACAAGCAGGTAGTAGCTCAGGACGTGTTGTCGATATGGTAAACGTATCTGTCCGATGTTCAGAACGAGGGTTATTTTTGTTTATTAACTCGAATGCAATATCATGAAAATGACTCGGTTGTTCGTCATCTTCAGTTTCGACCTGTGAGATTGCTGTTTCACACTCGGGGCACCAAATAGTCGGAGCGCGTTTACGATACTCGCGACCTTGTTCATAGAGGTCAATAAATGATAGTTGTGATGTTCGTTTGACATCCGATGAAATTGTTTGATACGTCTGATTCCAGTCAATAGAGATACCCAGTTGTTGCATTTTCTCGGTGAACTCAGCCTCATATTGCTGACACACCTCTTGGGTCATTTGTTGGAATTCACGACGTTCATACTCCTGATGACGAACGTTGAGTTCATCTTCAGCAAGTCGTTCAGAAGCAATCCCATTATCATCATATCCGAACGGGAAGAAGACATCTGAACCACGCATCCGTCTGAATCGCGCGACGAAGTCCTGTAGCGTAAATCCATAGACATGTCCCCAGTGAAGATTACCTGATACTGTTGGTGGTGGAGAGTCAATTGAAAATGCGGTATCAGGATCAGCTTCAATATCTACATGTGCTCCATCAGATGAATTATCAAGCGTGTGTTCGTCAGATGATTCAGACTCGGACGCCAAGTGAGGGTCAAACTCAGAGTCAGAAGCACTGACGATGGAAGATGCATATGTATAGGTCTCTTCGTCGACCCAGCGATCTTGCCATTTCGTTTCGACAGCGTCGGGGTCGTATTCTCCGCTCGGCATTACCAAAGAATAATAACGGCGGAAGGCGTGTTAAGTTACTCGATTACACAGGATTTCGAAAGCTTACATACTATTGTGTATATGCGGTGTTGATAGTGATATCACGCTACCGTTACACTCGCTGATATGTGACAATATGAAAGAAAGTCGGTCATTCAATGCGGCAAACAATATTATTGAGCAGGTTTTCTGTGGGTTTTTTATTGGTGGGATCTGACGAGTTACGCTTCCGAGGCAAGCGCTGCAAGTTCAAACTCAAATGCAGCTACAGGGACTGCGAGATCATGCTCAACAAGTACTTCAGGATGTATTTCACCGATGACGCCCACTGAGGTATCATTGATAATAATGGCTGCTGTCCGTCCATCAATGAATGAAGGGTGTGTCGTTGGTGGTGTCTGGAGTGTAGCATCGAATTCACGACATACTGCTTGAAGTGCTGCCTTTGCATCTTCATAAGTTGCATCGTGACGAGCAACAGCACCTGCAACATGGCGGCGTTCAGCGACATGAGTGTTTACAGAGTCATCACGATTAGCAACAACCCCAACTTCCGCAAGATCCTGCGGATATGTACGATGAGTGTTATTTTCAAGAACTTGTACGAGCGATGGAAGGATCCATGGTCGAAGAATGGTGTAATCACCGCTATATGGATCTGTTATTTCAGCGGGAGGTGCTGAGCCAAGGTCTATATCATCGGTTGTTGAATTAAATGTAGCCGGTGACAGTGGGCTCATTCGCATGCGGTTGTATACTGCAGCTTCATTTGTCAGATGGAAGTTCAATAAATCCTCAAATCCAAGTCCTGTCAGTGTTGTCCGAGTTACCGCTTCAAGCCGTGACCGTTCATGTCTCCCGCCGACTGTCCCAATATCGGGGTAGCGTGGTTCAAGTTTATCAAAACCATATGCACGACCGACATCGTCAATTAAATCGAGTGGATGGAGCACATCAACGCGGTATGGGGGAATTGAAACGACATATACAGGAGAATTATTGGACCCATCAATATCCACATTTGATGTTACTGCTGTATCAGTCGTATCAGTGGTAGTCGCAGCAAGTCCAGCACGTTCGAATAAGTCGATGATCTCAGCTGTGTCAAATGAAACGCCGAGAATCGTCTCAATACGGTCATGCGAGATGTGTTTTGTGTCGACTGTGAGGTCAGGTCGGGAGAGGGTCTGTTCAGGATATTCAATATTAACAGACTCGATTGTCGCACCACGCGCTGTGAGTGCATAGCAGATAATCGTGCACATCCGGTCAATCGTCCACTGATCAGTTCCGGTCAGCTCAATTAGGAGATTCCGTGAGTCCGTTGTCACCTCCGTTCGGCGGCCGTTGATTACTGGGGGGAACGAGAACAGTCCAAGTTCATCATAGATAGCCGGATATCGGTCATAATCCGCAATGATATCCGCATATGTTTCGCCCGTTGGGTGCTCATCAAGGACTGCAGCAGGTGTTAGTTCACGATTCGAATCAAGTGGCACGAAGGTATCACCTGTTGGTTCAATGCCGGTGTATGTAATCGAATGTGTTGGAGAGTCAGTCGCAGAAGTATTTGCTTCACGATCTGCGGTAGGTCTAGAGTCAGTAGCAGTATCAACCATCTCGCTTCCACCAGTAATATCGACACCGCTGTCATCAAGTGTGCGACCCTTCAACATTGTGAGGTCGTGAATTCCAATTGCTCCTTTTGCACGTTTCCGACCCATCGTTGCATGAAGTTTTTCCTGCAATTGGATCAGTGAATCAAGCGCATGCTTATCAAGACTTACCCCACGAGCGATAGCGCCGGTGACATAGGGTCGTCTGGTGGGAACAGTATCAGTAACAATAAATTGGAACTCAGGGTTGTTTGTTGACGGAACCGCGATGCCACGGTCATCACCGTAGTGATATCGCAGCGATCGTGCAACACCCTCAACAGAGAGACGATCAAGGCGGTCAGGACCGAATTCAAATTGAAGAAGATCTGTGTCAGTTTTACCCTCGAATTCAAGCCCAAGCTCGAAGAGGTCAGATTTAAACTCTGCATCTGATTTTTCATCATGACCGGTAAGACTCCGCAGTTCGTCCATATTGATATCAACAATTGGCATTAATACGTCACCTCCGCGTTGCGAAGGAATTCAAGGTCAGCAAGTGTTCCATGAAGATCACGGATATCTTCAGCACCGGTGGTCAGCATCGCGAGTCGTTCAAGTGCCAATCCCCACGCCATTACATCGCATTCAACGCCAAGTGGGTCAAGCACTTCTGTCCGAAACATACCAGAGTTACCAATCTCAATCAGTTCACCTGTTTTTGGATGGTGACCGAAGAGTTCGAATGATGGTTCCGTATAAGGATTATAATGTGGCTTGAATTGAATATCAGTGATTCCAAACTGCTCATAGAATTCGACAAATGTACCCATTAAATCGCGGACTGAAAGATCTTCAGCCATAACCCATCCTTCAATTTGGAAGAACTCAAGTAGATGTGTTGCATCAAGAGTATCATTTCGATAGACTTTCTCAACCGAAAAATATCGTTGTGGAGGCTCGAGTTCACCGATTTCAGTACCGGAAAGATACCGCATTGATAATGATGTTGTGTGTCCGCGAAGTGCAATCGCACGCGCGAAATCCTCATCCCATGGTGAGTGATATCCATCACCATCAAAACCAACACCGTCACGATGAGCCGATTCAACAGTCTCGATGAGATCTGCGGGAAGGTCATCAATTGGCGGAACATCAAGCGCAAATCGGTCCCAATGCGTTCTGGCTGGGTGATCCTGTGGCATAAATAGACAGTCATTAATCCAGAAGTCCGCGTCCGCGTGCGGTCCATCCATTTCTTCAAACCCCATTCCAACAAGCACATCACGAACACGTTCTGCTGTCTGTCTGAGGACATGTGTTTTCCCGTTTTGTATGTCGGGAGCGTCCGCCTCAACATTATATTCAGCAAACTCAGCGTCGCGCCACTCACCAGAGGTAAGTAGTTCTGGAGTCAAGCGGTCGATTGTTTCTGTTGATTCAACACCCTCCATAAGAGCAGTAACACCTGCGTCGGTGAGCGAGACTGCCCGTGTCGTGTCTGTCTGTTGCGTGAGTAGACTACGAGTGATGAGTTGTTCAAGAACAGTGTCGTCAATATCAGCAATGCTCTTAGAATCGACACCAGCAGCGTTTTCAGATTCGCCGGCGTCGGCGTCGATAGAATTAATTTGCGCTAGTGCAGTCGCTTCTGGGTCATTATCTGGGTCAATCGACGTTGTGGCAGTGATTTCACCATTATTAATCGACCCGTACGATTTACGCGCAAAGTTCGCAAGTGCAATATCAACCTCAGAGTCGTCAAGATCTGCTGATTGAATTATCAATCCAAGCGGAACCGAATCAGTATCACTGTCAGTGTCAGTGTCAATCGCTGCTCGATAAAGTCGAATTTCCGGCAGTCCATCGACGAGATAACGTTGTCCTTCGTCTGTTAATTCATAGAATGTTGTTTCGGTTTCGGTGATCGTAACCAACCCAGCATCACGAAGTTCAAACGCAGCTTGTGTTGCTGTTGTTGGATTTAATTCAGCATCATCCGCGAGCTGCTCGATTGACGTCTCAGCGGTCGCACTCGCAGTCGTCAAAACTGTGAGTTGTGGGTCAGGAAGTTGCATACTCATAATCGTTTCTGTCGCGTATGTTCGTTATCCAGTTTACTGGTCGGGCGCTAGTTAGCAGTTCCGAAGCACATGGTTGATATATGAACTGTACAGTAATCCGAGAGGTATTCGATCAGTAGTTGCTTAGACCGATTCACTAACGATATTATATTGGTTGTAATCGACTAATACTGTTGATTGATAGCTATGTGTGATTTATGTGTTTTCGTTATCTGTTGAATCAGCAGTGTCACTTGGTGCGACGGTTCGTCGATCAGATATCAACGAAATATCAGCATCCTCAAGTAATGATTCTACCTCTTTTCGTTTTTCTTGATGTTCCTCGAGAAACGCCTGCATCAGCTTAGCCGCCTGTTCTTTACAGCTACCACAGAGGCGGTCTCCGGAAACACATTCATCATATACCTGTGTTGCAAGCGTATCATCATCGTTCGCAAGTAAATACGCATATAATTCATACACAGGACATTCATCAGCTTTACCACCAAGTTCACGCTGTTTTTCTGCTGTTTCTCGACCACCGGTCGTTGCTGATTTTACCTTTTCATACCCCGTTTCAGGGTCGTCAAGAAGCGAAATATGTGATGCTGGAACAGATGAGGACATCTTTCCACCGGTAAGTCCTGTCATAAATCGATGATAAATTGATGACGGCGCGACAAATCCATAGCCACCGTTATTAGTTTCAACCTCACGAGCAAGGTCAGTTGCATCCGCAGCGCTAAGATCAAATGCATCAATATGTTCATCATATCGTCGCTTCTCACCATCAATCGCCGTAATAAGCGCCTCAAACGCCTCATCGGTCGCGTTGGCATCGAGAAACCGAACGCGGGGGCGAAGTGGTTCCATACCAGCATTTTCTAGTTTTTTAATAGTTGATTCAATCACAGCGTCGGGAACTATGATACCAAGTGTGTCGGGTGAAACGTCCGTATCCTCGTTCCGAGCATCATCACTACCATTGTCCACAGGAGTCACTAGATTGTCAACAAGCCACGTCGCTGCTTCTGCACACCGTGGTCGAGACACATCTTCAGCGTATGTTTCACGCTCATCATAGACAGCGGCTACGAGCTCCCGTTCAGACTCTGTCAGTTCAAAGCTGGCATATGCTTTAGTGACTTTAAAAAATCGCATTCGAGCAGCAAGATCGCGAGCAAACCGGACGTGTGGGTCTTGGTCGGGACCGACGGGAATAACCGTTGGCTTTGGTTCTTCAAGCTGAGGATATAGAATATCAGCCATTTGTGTGATGACAGATTGCATATATGCAACATTTGTTTCGCTATCAAATCCATAGATGCCCTCAAACTCTGAGAAGTTTGCTTTTGACCCGAGTTCAAACGCGAAGTCCTGTAGTTCACGATTCTCTGATTGTCGATAGAGTTCACCTGACTCAGGATCGAATCCAAGTGCAAGAAGACTTAATAGGTAATCACGCGCGTGATCATCAATTTCGCTCCAACTCAGTCCACGAGCAGCATGTGCTTCAAGATCCGCAATCAGAGCATATGCATCCGCACCCCGTTGTTGATGCCAGATAATCTCATCAAAAACTAACTTATGCCCAATATGAGGGTCGCCGGTTGGCATAAATCCCGAAAGGACAGCCACAGGATCGTTATTCTGTAGCGCCTCAGCAACGGGGTCGTATCCGCGATGTCCGAAAATAACACCTCGACGCATGAGATAATGCGGGTTTGGAACGGCTGGAAGGACATCATCAAATGTTTCGATTCCAAATTCCGTGAAAAGTTTTTGATAATCTGAGACTGTGGAGGATCCCCATGGGTCAAGTGCAACGTCATCAGCGCCCGCTGCACCCCCATCAGAAACGGCTGTAGCTGTAGAGAGAGCTGCTACATCTATATCATCGTTATGAGTATCTACGTCCGTACCGATGTCAATGGCATATCCACTCTTGGTCTCGATATCAATATCAGCGTCTGTTTCTGTCTTTGTTTCTGTTTCTGTCTCTGAACCAGTGTTAGTGATGTCGTCTTCAGTGTCACGTGTCATAAAGTGAGTCGGGCTACCGAAAGCCAGTGTATATCGCCGTTGGCTGGGGTGAGCGCAAAAACCATTCGCTTGCGGACCCCACCAGCCAATCTGATATCTAACGATAAATCGCGTGGATATATTTTCATATCGGTTTGACAGACACGGATGAGATCAGTTGAATGATCGAGTGAGTCGATCCCATCAAATGTTGTATAAACGCGGAAATCCGCTCCGAATTTAAATCCACTTTTCGGAACAGTGTCATGATTTCTCAGTGCTGCATACACACGGAGACGACGGTCAAACCGCTCACCCTCAACATCACGTCCGATAGCAACAATTGTGGCTGTATCGACTGCGATTACACCCTGCTGGGCAAGGTATGCAGCTTCAATAAGTGAAAATTGAATTGGACCTGTATCGGCGTTACGACCGAATAATCGCTGTCCATAGAAATTCTCGTCATACAATGAATCAGTGGCGTCATAACAGACGACGCGATCATGAATCACGTCAGCGCTTAGATCTGCTGGAAGCGATGATTGGTCTTGAGTTGTTCGATTATCACTGATTTCACTTGGATCAATATTTTTGGAATCTGTATTATCTTCGTCATGAGAGATGACCTCATGGAATGCTGAGTTAGAATCAGTCTCAAAGTATGTCAACTCGCCGTCTTCATCAACAACTGCAAGAACAACATCACCAAGGGTCGACATTGACACAGTCTCGCGTTCACCGATGACGCAGATTTGATGGGCGACTTCATCATCATGTGGTCCCATGCCACGTGGATAGACAATAAAATCGATCTGATTACCAACTGCTGGGTCAACACCAGGCCATGATGAGCGGGCAGGTGAGAGATAAAATCCGCGGTCACGGAGATCTTTATACACCGCAAATTGACGGGCTGCATCTGTATATGCAAGGAACCCTCGAAATCCGACGTGATATGTCGATGAGTCATCTGCTGAGTGTGGTCCAGACGTATCGGATGCACCGATATGTGGTGTGGTATTTACGTCATCTACCGAAGCTGTCTCACCCGCAGATGAGGATGCATCGATGATGACTGTCTCAAGATCGCCACGGGCAAGCAAGTGTGCTGCTTCGACGGGGGCGAGTTCAACTATTGTGCTATCGCGCATGCGCCCGTATCCTCGAGCATCATGAAAGCGCTGTTTGGCGTCTGCACCAACCTGAACAGTTCCATCAACAAGTGTCCCTTCCATCTATTCTTATATTATCGCAGTGGACTTCTATCTTTGTTGCAATCGCTCCACGGTGATTTATTCACTGAGCGAACAGACGTATTTGACACTCTCTTCCCTCCGAAGGTGGAGGAATCCAAAGAGTGGGGTTGGATATTACCGTTTGCAGTCGACAGATGAGCAAGGCGAATGCCTCGGGGCTCTGATGTTGATCTGACCCCGAGGCAGTTTAGAAGTTATGCCTGCGGTTGGAATCCAGTAAACAAGTCATACAGGGAGACTTCGGGCTGTGGCAACCAGTTGGTACTCCTATCCTCGGACAGCCACCCGAAAGATCCGGAGTGACTTTCTGTGTTGTTGATGTCGAGATGGATGTTCTCCGCCTCATTCACATCAGCGTTGACCGCATCGTCATATTAAATGTGAGCATATGCCGATTCACGTCGTAGAGAGACTTTGAGATAGACTGAGGAAGCCGGATCCTTACTCTATCATAGAAATGGAATGTCTCATATAGCTGTATTGAAGAAGAAACGTCTTTTTCGCTTGGGGACTCGATAAACAATGTGAGTCTATCTGTTCCAGGTCTGCTAATCAGCGGTAATTATCATACATATTATAAGTGTAAGAACAGACACAACCGTCAATTCCAGTGCTCACATCGATTTCAGTGTCAAGTCAGTCGAAGGTGGTGGTGCGTGCAGGATAATAAAACGAGATGCGAATACAGATTCATACATGCCTGTGTATGTCGGTGTCGAAGCAGGTATCAACGTCGTTGGGAAAATCAGTCCACACATGTTGGTAGACGGATTTCACATTGGGAGGGTAATGCGTGAAAGTTGCAGATGTTGTCCCAGAATTTGCTGATGCGTTCAGTTTCGATGAATTCAATCAAATGCAACAAGAGGCAGCACCAGGGATTCTACAAACCGACTCAAATGTTGTTGTTGCTGCACCGACAGCTAGTGGGAAGACTGCCCTCGCAGAGTTAGCAATATGTCGGGCGTTGCGTCACAATGGAACAGCATTGTTTATTGCCCCACTGCGAGCGCTGACAAACGAAAAAGAGTCCGAGTGGGATAGATTTGAGTCACTTGGGTACTCAGTGTATGTCGTTACTGGCGAGCGTGAACTCAACACCCGACGAGCAGAGCGAGCCGATATCCTGGTCATGACTCCAGAAAAAGCCGATTCAGCGACACGAAAGCACGACTCGGCACGATATTCGTTTATTACTGATATTGACTGTTGCGTTATCGATGAGGTTCATCTCCTTGACTCTGACAGGCGAGGTGGTGTTTTAGAAGTCACAGTGTCACGGCTTCGTCGGTTGTGTGATCCCCGAATTGTTGCACTCTCAGCAACGATGTCGAATGTTGATGATGTCGCTGGGTGGCTCGATGCATCGTCGGAAACAACATTTCAATTTGGAGAGGATTATCGTCCGGTAGAGCTACACACTGGCATTCAGCTGTACACCCACGGTGACAATACGTTTGCAGATAAGTATCGACGACTCTATCGGGCACTCGATTGTGCTGAGGAACACCTCCGGGATGGTGGACAAGCACTTGTCTTTGTGTCATCGCGCCAAGACGCGGTCCGTGCTGCTGGGAAGGCACGGGATGAAATTGCACAACGAGATATTCCAATGGGTGCACGTGGAGAGTATGAATTCCATACGAGTGCGAAGGAATTAGAAAATGATGCACTAAGCAAAGCAGCCCCTGACGGTGTTGGGTTTCATCATGCAGGACTAGCAAAAGACGATCGTGACCGTGTTGAATCATGGTTTAAATCTGGAGAAATTCAATTACTTTTCTCAACGTCAACACTAGCGTGGGGTGTGAATCTTCCTGCACGATGTGTAGTTATCAGAGATACAAAGTATCATGACCCGCTCGAGGGAGAAGTCGATATCTCACCACTTGATGTGCTACAGATGCTTGGGCGAGCAGGACGACCAAGCTATGATGATGTTGGATACGGGTGGGTGGTTTGTGACCGCTCAGAAGCTGAAAAGTATCGTCGATTACTCGCAGAAGGAAAGGAAATCGAATCTCGGCTTGCTGAGGATCTTGATTCACATCTCAACGCTGAAATTGCAATGGGGACTATCAAAGATCTTGATGACGTCCTTACATGGCTTGAGACGACGTTCTACTATCGACGTGCTGAGTCAAATCCTGGTGCATATGACTTTGATACACTCAAAGAACGCATGCGGTCGACACTCGATTCACTCGTCAACCGGGGATTTGTGGAGATGGATGATGACCTCTCTGTCAGTGGAACAACTCTTGGGCGACTTACCTCGAAATATTACCTGCGATTGTCGACTGCCGAGAGATTTGATTTGCTTTGTGATCAGGGGACACTCACCGCAACTGGGATTCTTGAGACCGTTGCTGGTGCAGGTGAGTTTCATGCTGTCTCAGCTCGACAATCAGAATCTGATGCTATTGATAAGGTCCTATCGGATGCGTCCATCTCGACCGAGCTTGAAGATGGGTCAAAAAAGGTGCTTGCAATCCTCTATGCTGGGATGAATGGGGCAACACCTGCGGATCTTCGATCAGATGCATGGATTATCCGACAGAACGCCCGTCGACTGCTTTCGGCACTTCGGGAATTTCTTGACTCCTTCGCAGGACCGCGAGCAGCGAGTCTAGCACGCCGGGTCGCAGCACGCGTAGAACACGGGGTTTCGCGTGATGCTGTTGCGCTGACTGCTATTGATGGAATTGGTGCAACACGAGCAAATAAACTTGCAACTGGTGGGTTGCATAGTCCAGCGGACATTATCGACGCTGGGGTAACGGAACTCCAGCGCGCAGGACTGACTGAAGGTGTTGCAAAGCAGATCGTGACAAATGCACGGGAGTTTCCCGATATTGATGTGAGATGGGAATCGCTCCCTGATGAAATCACTCGTGGCGCGAATGAGATTTGTGAGGTCACAATTCGAAATGTTGGTGGTAGTGGGTATGTCGGAATTCGTATTACAGTTAATAATATTGAGATGACAGCAACAGAGACATACCTGGATAATACAACAACTGTTCCAGTCGGGGTTTTCGGTGCAGATACTGAGAAACTGGAATTTACGATTGAGATAACATTTCCGGCGGAGCCACTACATCCAGTCCGTGCGCAACGAGCAGTATCAGTGGTCGATAATGAATAACAGCGAGTCATCCCCGGGTGAAATCAGGGGATCGTGTATCCGTTTTACTTGAAGTAAATTCGCGCGAATGCTTATGTTATAATTAGCACCCAACACCGGTGTGGATAAAACAATCCGGGTCTTTGCCGGTGACTGTACAACAACATTTGAGGGATCAGATGACCAAACGCAACGTGGACGTGTCGTTGTAATTATTAAACCTGATCAAACTGTCCTCGTTCACGACACTGATGGATATCAGCCTGTCGCATGGCTTACACGCTCTGATTCAATCACAGTTGAGAGTGATGTGGGTGGGTTTGGAATTACCGCACGGGCGGGTGAACAGGTTCTGCGCATTATTGGACACGAAGTTACTGGTCACGCAGAGTATCCGGTGACGGAGGCAGGTATACCAGTCGGGAGACACCCAAAGAGTGGTGAGTCACTCATTCAGACCGGTAATATGATTACTGTAATCAATTCTGATATCAAATATCCTCTGCCAAAGGGTGCAACTGTGCAAGATGAGTGTTGTGAGAGTTGTGGGCTACCAATGATCGAAGCAACAGCTGGCGAACGGTTTAGTATCTGTCTTGATCGCGAGTGTGAGTCGCTTGATGACGCTGTTCGAGAGCGATTTGATGATGAGTGGACATGCCCAGACTGTGGAGCGCCGATGCAGATTATTCGGCGGAGTGGTCGATTACTCGCGGGATGCAGTGGATATCCAGCATGCGAGACTGCGTTTGCAATCCCCACAGGTGTTGTTGTTGATGTCTGCTCGTGCGGATTACCAATATTCGAGACATCGCGGGGACAGCAATGTCTTGATGGAACGTGTGAGTTACTGAACAAAACTGACGAAGGATAGCCCGATACTATCATCAACATCCTTCCCGCGGTGAAAACGCAAGGCTCCTCTCGCGAGATAGCATGCCAATCATGCGTCCCCAACATATTCTGATCGAGACCGCCGGAGTCTCGGTTGTGTTTTTGGGTAGTGCGTCGGATCTCCGAAGGGAGACATGGTATATTTAGGATGGGGTATCCGCTTGCACCTCATAGACCGTGACATCGACCTGACTCAACCACCATGTGTGAGCAGGACACTCGACGCAGGGTTGCTTTTTATGAATATAGATCTCGATCTAACCCCATTTCGGGTTTCGTCTGCTGTATTTATTTCAGTATGCTGTCGGAAGTCATAAAATCCGTAGGTGATATCTTTGTTGTCGGAGTCATCCCGCGGTGAACTGCCCATACCTACTCGGCTCCGCGTGATTATATTACGCTGGGTAGCTAAATCTGTGGGATTATATATGAAGTGTATAAATATAAATATTTTATATGTAATAATTTATGTATAATCACCGATAATAGTATCTGTACGAGGATCGAGCAGTGTCGCCTTGTCTTCCCGCTTGTTGAGGCGGTTCACTGTTATAGCTCAGTTAAATAATATTGTGCTCCTCAAAAACATGCATGAGCTGATCCATTGAGGCAACGACGACGTCACATGCTGGACGGACAGCATCCTTTGGAGTAAACCCAACAGCAAGACCGGCTACCTCAAGCATCGGGAGGTCATTTGCTCCATCACCAATGGCAACGGTCCGATCAGGTGAAACATCACAGTCTGTTGCAAGTGATAAAAGAGTGTCATTTTTTGTCCCATCAATAAGCGGTCCATCGACGGTTCCAGTGAGCTCACCATCAGATGTCGGAAGCCGATTAGCGACAATTGTATCGACAGTGGTATTTGTTTTATCTAATGCTTGTTCAACACCGCGTTCGAATCCACCAGTAAAAATAGCAACATGGTGACCAGCATCACGAAGTCGATCAATGACCATGCCAGCACTTGGTCGGAGTTGGACAGCGTTGAATGCCTTGTGAGCTTTCTCGTCATCAAGCCCTTCTAGCAGTGCAGCACGCCTTCGGAGACTCTGTGCATACGAAAGTTCATCATTCATTGCACGATCTGTAATTGATTCCATCTCGTCAGCGACACCACATCGACCGCCAAGAAGAACGGTCATCTCTGAGTCTGAGAGAGTTCCATCAAAGTCGAACGCAATGAGTCGCATATTGGGGTGTCGATAGCCAATGATTTGAGCTTAGCGTTTAGATAAGCACTGATTGAAATATAGGCTATTTTTCTGTTGATCAGCTGTATGAATTATATCCTAACTGGCACACATACATAATTAACAGTTCACAGACAGCTGTATATCCCGATGAAGAAACGTTTAACCGAAGACCGGGGATGTGATTATGCACATGCAGGTACTCGTCACGGACCCAATCGACGATGCTGGACTTGAACGGCTTCGAGCCGCCGGTCATAGCGTTGAGACGGCCTATGACATCGGAGACGAGGCGCTTTTAAATACGATTACGGACGTTAACGCGCTCGTCGTTCGGTCCGGAACCGACGTGAATGAAGCTGTCTTTGAGGCTGCCTCAGATCTGATTATTGTTGGACGGGCTGGAATTGGGGTTGATAATATCGATATTGATGCTGCGACCGAACATGGCGTCATTGTTGCGAATGCCCCAGAAGGAAACGTTCGCGCAGCAGCAGAGCATACTGTTGCAATGACCTTTGCAGGAGCACGATCAATTCCACAAGCACATGCCCGTTTGCGAACTGGTGAGTGGGCAAAGAGCGAATATCTTGGTACTGAGGTAAACGGAAAGACGCTCGGTGTCGTTGGGCTTGGTCGGGTCGGGCAGGAGGTTGCAAAACGACTTGAAAGTCTTGGGATGGATCTTGTTGCGTATGATCCATATATTAGCGAGGATCGAGCCGAGCGGCTAGGTGCTGAGCTTGTTGAATTTGATACGTGTCTTGAGCGCGCAGAGTTCCTGACAGTCCACACTCCACTTACATCTGAAACAGCAGGAATGATTTCAACGGCAGAACTTGAATTGATGGATGGTGGATATTTGATCAACTGTGCTCGTGGGGGCGTCGTTGATGAGGACGCACTTGCCGCAGCAGTTGAAGATGGAGTGCTTGATGGTGCGGCAGTAGATGTCTTTGCAGATGAACCAGTCGCACCCGATAGTGCCTTACTCAGCGTTGATAATATTGTTGTTACACCACATCTTGGCGCATCAACCGAAGCGGCTCAAGAGAATGTTGCAACGTCAATCGCTGATCAGATTGATGCTGCATTTGCTGGAGCGCCGGTGATGAATGCGCTGAATGCGCCATCAGTCGATGAGAGTGTGTTCCCACGGATTCGCCCATATATTGACCTTGCAGAAACAGCCGGAAAGATCGCTGCACAACTACTTGATGGGCGTATCTCATCAGTCTCGGTTTCATATGAGGGTGATATCGCAGATGAGGATGTTGAACTCGCCACCGCTTCAGCACTGAAGGGTGTATTTGAACCATTAGAGTGGCAGGTGAATGCGGTTAATGCGCCACAAATTGCTGAAGAGCGCGGAATTGATGTCACCGAGTCAAAACGTTTGCAATCGGATGACTTCCAGAGTGTTGTCACCGTCGAGGTAAGCAACGGTGACGATCAACTTGCGGTAAGTGGAACGCAGTTTACTGGAGGTGAACCGCGGATTGTGAAAATCGATGGATATCGAGTCGATGCAGTCCCACATGGTAAGATGCTTGTCGCGCGAAACGCTGATAAACCAGGTGTCATTGGATTTATTGGGTCAGTGCTCGGTGAGCATAATATTAATATTGCCGGGATGTTCAACGCACGACGCGATATTGAAGGGGGTGAAGCATTGACAATATACAATCTTGATGATTCTGTCCCAACCGATGTTGTTGAGCGACTTCTTGCCGACGAGCGGATGATTGATGTTCGGTATTTGACTCTCAACGGTGCTTCAGATACTAAATAGCTCAAGCGATATCTGAATGTATAATTTGGGCAATTGCAAGTTGATCAATGCTGGCGTCGGCGTGATTTTGCGTTGGACGAGACTACGTACTCATTCACCTCCTCAACAAATTGATCAAGGCTCGATCGGTCGGGAAGTTCACATATCGGTATGACATAGCAAAAGGACAGTTAGTCACAGAATGCTGTGAGTATGTAATTGAAATACCTCAGAGTCACATCTGAACTCCGCGGCACTCGCCTCGACTCTCTGTATATGCGGTGAGTGGATATTCTCTGTTTGAGTGTCGATATGATGTATAATTCTGGGTAATGTCAATTCGCGCCGATATGCTCTAAGACAGCGTCAGTGTCACCGCCAACGGGTTCTGGATTACCGCCAGCCTTGAATGCTTCATCGGGGTCCTTTAGCAGATGTCCGGTGGTAAGACAAACAACGTCTTCATCACTGTCGATTCGACTCCGACCACGGAGTTTCTTTAATCCAGCAACAGAGGCTGCGGATGCGGGCTCGACACCAATACCCTCCCGTGCAAGATCACGTTGAGCAACAGTAATCTCATCATCAGTCACTGCAATAGCTGTGCCGCCGGTTTCACGAATCCCTGGAAGCGCCTTTGGAGCGTTAACTGGATTTCCAATCCGAATTGCTGTTGCTCGGGTTTCAACATCATCCCAGCGCTCGATATCCGACCATCCATGCTCAACCGCTTCAACCATTGGTGCTGCGCCTGCCGCTTGGACGCCCGTGAGCTTTGGAACTTCACTTGGTCTGAGTGCTCCCGATTGGACCAACTCGCGGAACGCTTTATATAAAGCTGAAGTATTACCGGCATTACCAACCGGAAGGATAATTCGATCAGGGAATCGACCATACTCCTCGTAAAATCGTTCGAGAATTTCAAGCCCGATTGTTTTCTGTCCCTCAAGTCGGAATGGATTTAATGAGTTCAACAAATACACTTCACCACGCCGAGCAAGATCCTGGACGATATCGAGACAATCATCAAAGTTGCCATCGACTTCTAAGATACGGGCGTCATGAAGTGCGGCTTGAGCGATCTTTCCGGCTGCAACCTTTCCAGCGGGTAACAACACAAGCGTTTGCATCCCACCGCGCGCACCGTATGCGGCAAGTGCGGCAGATGTATTCCCCGTTGATGCACAAGCGAGCCGTCCAACGCCGAGTTCTTTCGCAACTCGGACACCAACAGTCATACCACGATCCTTGAATGATCCAGTTGGGTTCATCCCTTCATGTTTAATACGCAATGAGCGAACACCGGCTGCATCCCGAATACTGGGTGCTCGATGAAGTGGTGTATCTCCCTCAGGAAGGCTAACTCCATTCTCAAACGGAAGAGCAGCGTGATACCGCCAGACACCGCGACCCTGTCCCTGGAAATCTTCAAATGTTGGAAGGTCGGCATACCGAACCTCAAGTAAATTATCCTCATCGCTCGTATAGCGGATCTCCTCGAACGGGGCGTATGTTTCTCCCGTTTCGATATCCGCGAGCCAGACACCGTCGGTGGCCTCCGGGGGGATGGCTGGAGCGGCGGCGCTAAGTTCAAGACTCATTATAACTTTCACTGAACCCCGTGGTGAAAAAGAGGACGGTGTGAAGCGCAAAATTAACCCAGATGTGATGGTATATGTTGTTTATATAATATTTTTCCACGGAGTATCGGTTCAGATTGATACTCTGTATAGGAAACGCAGCTTTATATTAATATTCGCAGAACATCACAACAGGAATTACGATGTGGAGTGTTCATCTCCATAGTCCTCAATGCTCTGATGAACATGTTCGACCCATTGGTCGAGCGCATCATGAAGGAGTGACTTTGCCTCCGGAAGTTCTGTTGCAGTATATTGATATACATAACCACCGGGATCAAGTAACCGGCGCTGGCGCTCTGCAAGTCCTTTGTCCAACAGCGTGGTCAGTGATCGGTTAACGTTGCTTCGGTCGCGTTCAAGTACATCTGAGAGCTCTGCAACTGTACTTTCGGGATGGTCAAGCAGAACAAGATATGTCCGGCTTTCATGCTGTTGTATTCCAAAAACGCATGCCAACACCTGTTGAAATCCAGGTTCATCAGTATCCAACAGGTCGCTCATCGCTGGCGCGTTACTCATGCATAATAGATAGAGACTCAGATAAATAACGATTGTCGGTCAATCAATGTCGGATCGCGCGACCACTGTTAATAGGATCATTGGGTAGCCTCTGGTTCTATCCCGCTTTTTTTCATAATGATAAATTAGTTATTAGTTGATTTCGGCGGATTAGTAGTAGACGTCGGGGGTTCAACACCCTCGGCAGCCTCTGCGGTTTCAGTCTGTTTTTTCGTATCAACGTGCCATCGAGTTACCTCATCATCATAGTCGGTCAGACGGTTACTAACAGCAGTTTTAAGTTCATCATCGTTGATATTCACCTCAAAAATAAACGCCACAGCAGCGTCTCCACGGGTAGTTTTTTGAATATTTGCGCTGATTAATGTATTATCAAAATAATATGGTGCGAGCTGAGTCATCACACGCTGGTACACAGTATCTTCAACACGACGCAATGCTCGACGTCCTGCAGAGTCGGCCGCTCGTGCGACATATCCAAGTGAGTCAGACCACCGTTCAACCGCAGAGTCACTTTCGCCAGCCTCAACATGATCATATGAATCAGACAACATTTCTCCGGCTGTTTGGAGGTCTTCATCTGGCGCTTTTCCAGCACGTTCACCCTTGCCCTCACTGACGCTCGCTTGTGCGGCTGTCTTTTGACTTACATCCTCACCAAGACGCTCATGTGACTTTGGTCGCCATTCATTCCATTCATCAAATGCTTCACCATCAATATCCGCATCGCGGAGTGCACGAGTGATTCGCTCACCATGTTCAACAACATCACCCCATGTTCCCCGAACTTCGAATCCGGAGACACTTTCTTGCATCGCTATCGCAATATACGTGTCCGGACATATAAAGTACTACGCTACTGTGTCTAAATGTCAAAAAAGACAAATTGATGGCTAATATCTCACTTTGTATCACGATTGTCGAGAAAACGCCATGCAAACGAATCAAGCTTTGTTGTAAGGGTGCTGAGCCACGCTCCTGGAGATACTTTCCGAAGCGTCTCATCATCAACTTCAATTCGATTATCACCAAACGGACTATCGTGGTCGGTCGTGTCGATACTTGCATCAACAACTGCTGACATTGAACAACGACCACATGATTCAGTATTATCGTCTGTCTTCATATATTATCATAATTATTTGCTGTGATTAAATATTTGTCTCCAGTAATATATTATCATACTGTCGTGACGGGTTCCTGACCGCCCGTGCGCTTTTTTACGCTGATACAGAGGGAGAGGTATGGGATATCAGGTTGTCGATCCTGAGACTGTCACCCCAGTCGATGGTCGACCATGTGAACTCCGTCGGTTGAGTGCAGCCACAGAACTCTCAAATATTGCAATTAATAAATTTCATGCAGAACCGGGTGAGCAACTTCCACTCGCATACCACTATCATGAAAGCCAACAAGAGGCATTCTACATTCTTCATGGAACGCTTTCTGTTGAAACACCTACACAAATAGTTACTGTTGAGACTGGAGAATTACCCACCGTTGATACAGAGAGCCCACAGCGATCATATAACTCTCGTGATGCCGAGGAGGATGTAGTCGCTCTTGCTGTTGGTGCGCCGGCTGTTGATGGTGATGTTGTTGCGTATGATCCAGAGACCGGGAGTTAATTGATGTATATAAATATACTTAGCATCATAGAAACGATGCTAGATTCGACTCAGACAATATACTCAATTCCGGTCTCGAATCAGAGAAGTCAAATTACAATTAAACCGGATGAGGGTTCCACAGCAGAGATACGATTGAAGCAATTATGTGTCGGTGTGTACACCGAGGGATATATGAATATGTGCTCCACTGGGGAGATGAATAGATGACTACTGACACGGACAGGACAATGAATACAGAGTCGGATACAGACAGAGTCGACCCAGTAGCAGCGGCTGAGGAAGCAGGCATCGATCTTTCAGGGGTACCTGAGTGGGACGATACGTATCTTGATCGTGTCTCTGATCGGTTATTATTCAACTATGATCTCACGCAGAATAAGCAGGTCAATGGTGAGACATTTAACATGTATGCCGAAATGCGACTTGAAAGTCACAAGCATTTCTTCCATCCGGCACTGGACTATGCGAATCATGAAACACATGAACATGTATTTGTCACTCAGATTGATCGACCACATGTTGAGACCGTTGAGCGATTTATTACGCTTGGACATGATCTTTCGGATGATTCTACGTGGCTTGATCCTGATGAGGAGCATTTTGGGACTGAATTCACTTTTGTCGTTATTGCCGAGACGGTGCCAGAGAGTGTCGAATCATTCGTGTCATCATTTCGTGACCGAAATCTATTGAAATTCGGGTATTATGGTCATTATGAAATTCATCTCATAGTTGTTGCTCCAGATCGTCAAGAAGCCGTTGCAAGTGAACAGGCTGATACTATTCAAGCCTTCACGCTGTGGCAGGATGTTACTGATGAGCAATCCGGTCTTATCAGTCGGATTCGCGGTATGCTCAACTTCTGAGGCTGATTATATGTACTATGGAGTTATCATTTATATCTCAATTATTAATTAAGAGGATAACTGATACTTCGTGAGATTATGTTTATTTATTAACTGGTACACTCACATGAACACACCCATCGGGATATCCGAAATACGCTACCGAGTGCATATATTTCGCTATGATGTTGGAAAACCTCTGAAAATAAGCGAGAGTTTCACGAGTCACCCGGTGACCAGTTACGAATGAAACAACGGGTGAGTTCACAGGAGCTGAACTACAAGTAGTCAGTAATGAATTAAAAAAGCAGCGAACAGGCAATTTAGGATGTTTGGTTATCCAAATAGCTTAATTATGTTCAGTCATCGCTGAGTGAGAATGCACCGGTTCCATCGCCTTCGCGAACGTTCTGGACATTTTCATAGCCCATCCTCACAAGTGAGAGTCCAAGATAGATGAGCACAAACGCTAGTGAAATCTGTGCTACTGCAGACAGTATCTGGACGATAGTCGCCTCAGCCATCCATGCATCATTAAGGAATTTGGTGTAAATATTGCTGTAGAAAGCAAGCCAAAGAAGTCCTGAAACAGTGATACCAACCATCACAGCCATTGGACCGCCGGTGCTGAGTAGCTGCTTTGACTCATCCCAGTTAGCAAGCCAGACAGTCGCAGTGAGAAGTGCAAGTGCTGCGAGAAGTTGATTCGCACCACCAAAGAGTTGCCACAGCGTTGCCCACGATCCGCTCGCAATGAGGACATATGCAGGAATAGTTTGGACTGCTGCATTCCCATAACGATCAGCAGCAAAGGACTGAACCGATGATTCTGGCGTTCCAATGATCTCTTCCATCATGTATCGACCCAGGCGAACTGCCGTATCAGTCGAAGTGAGAAGGAAGCTCACAAGGACTAACGCCATGAATGGAGCACCGAAACTTGTTGGGATACCAAAACTAGTGAGTAAGATGCCTCCACCAGTCGCAAATGTTGGAAGTGCAAGACCGATTCCACCGCCAACATCAGGTGCAACGAGCGCAACGGTGACAAGTGCAACTGTCGCAAGAAGCCCCTCACCAAGCATACCACCATACCCGATTGCCCGAGCATCACTTTCACGGCTAATTTGTTTTGCTGTTGTTCCTGATGAAACAAGTGAGTGAAATCCGCTAATCGTTCCACAGGCAATCGTAATGAACAGAAGCGGGAACAGTGGTGCACCGTTCTGTCCAATAAATCCATAGAATGGGGCAAGATTGGTTGTGAGTGGTTGGTTCGCGGTTCCAAGAACGGTTCCTACAATGACAGCTAAGAGGGCTCCGCCAACACCAGTGTAGAGTAGGAATGATGAAAGATAATCACGAGGCTGCAAAAGGGTCCATACTGGAAGCGCACTTGCAATAGCGCCATAAATCAGCACAATCGGAATCCATGCTGCAGTGTTCGCACCGAACGCACCTGCGGCTGGAAGCCAGGATGGCTGTGAGCCTAACAGGACAATCGTCTGTGCAGGGTAATCACCGGGAACGAGCGCAAGCGGGTACTGAATACCGACCCAAACGCCGACGAACATCAAACTGACGAATATAGCTGTTCCGGCAATAAATGGAAGATCGAATTGGTAGAGCCATGCACCAAGCAGGACGGCAAGACCGATATATATCAAACTTGCAGTCGCTGCCTGTGGGTATGCATTAAACACAATTGCAACGACCAAGGCGAAAACAGCGACAACGAGAATGATGGTCAAGAATGCGAACCACAAGAGCATGTTTTTGCCTCGTTCACCAACATACTCACCAACAATATATCCAATTGATTTTCCTTCATGTCGGAGACTGGCTGACAGTGAGACAAAGTCATGAACGCTTCCCATCAGTGGATTGCCGATTGCAATCCATGCAAGTGCTGGGACCCACCCCCAGAGAACTCCAGCGGTGATTGGACCAACGATTGGCGCACCACCAGCAATGCTTGAGTAATGATGTCCGAGTAAAACCGGTTTTGCTGATGGGACGTATTCTTGTCCATCTTCATACTTATGTGCCGGTGTTTCGCGACTATCGTCGAGATCGACGAATTGTGAAAGATATTTTGAGTATCCAAGATACCCAACAGTGAACAGTGCCATTACTGCCACAACAAGCCAAATAATTTGAACCATGTGTTAAGTCCTCAAGGATTTATAATGTAACGTTCCGGTATAATGCTAACGATTGATGATTCAATACATAGGACGGCTTAAAAACAGACTATCCTGATGAGACAGTATCGGGTGATACCTGATCGACATCAATTGCCAGTTCCTCCGCAACTGTGTCAAGTATTGTACCTTTTACTTCTGAAACCCGAGTTTGAATTTCAGCAACGACTGGTGGGTCAATATTCTCATGAAGTTCATTTAAGCGCTCACGCTCTGTTGCAACTCGATCACGAAGAAAACGCGCTCCACGACCATTCTCATTAGGGTCAGGTTCGGGTGTGAGCCGATTCACTGCAAGTCCACGAACCTCAAGGTCATATGATTGGAGTTCATCGATGGCACGCTGCGTCTCTCGAATAGATAACTCATCAGGATTTGCAACAAGGAAAAAAGCTGCATTTGTCCGAAGCGTCTCACCAGCGAATTCAAATCGTTCTTTTCGTGTTGTGAGTCTATCGAGAATCGGGTCACCATCCATTATACGACGTGGTTCCTCATTCCCGATTGCAGCACGCTCATACAGATCAATCGATTGCTCGCGCTTGTATACTAGTCGATCAATCCATCCCTCGAGCATATCAGGAAGTGAAAGCAATCGAAGCGTTCCACCCGTCGGAGATGTATCAAAAACAATACGATCGTACTCATTAGAATTCCGCATCACATCAATGAAGCGATCCATGAGTGCTGCTTCATACGCGCCTGGCGTCTGGTGTGCCATCTCAATTTGACGATCCACTTCATTGACCATCGCAGGGCTTACCTGGTCACTCAATGCTCGCTTTGTCTCCATTAAATGTCGCTCAGTCTCAGCCTCAGGGTCGATTTCCATTGCATCGAGATTATCAACCCTTTCAACAGCAGCCGGTTCATCAGTGAAGTTCTGATCAAAGACGTCTGATATGCTGTGTGCTGGATCTGTCGATACAATGAGTGTATCAATACCAGTGCGTGCACATTTTAGTGCATATGCCGATGAAACAGTGGTTTTGCCAACACCGCCTTTGCCGCCAAAAAATACGTGAGTGCGCATGAGGTATCTTAGAAGTGATATTGCTGACCTTTTCGTTCAAGTAGCGATCCTCGATTCCACATTCGTCTTTCCCATGCATCAAATTCATCTTCAAGATATGGGAGCAGTTCTGCGGTATAATATGATACCGGCGATGGAATACCAAACGCTTCAGGGAAGCATGCGAGCATAAATGTATCTTCAGTATCCTCAGCCTCTTTTTCAACCTTTTCATACGCGGGATGTGTGATGAGCCCATGATAAAGCCCGCGTAGCCAATGTCGAAGCTCCGCTCGGTACCGTTCTATCGTGGTCGAAAGTGACATATATTCACTATAGATACTCACTAGTCAAGAATCTCTGGGTTAAGACATCTGAAAGGTATACCATGATGGTAAGTAGGGTATCTAACTGAATAGTGGATAGTGAATATCTATAGACGCATGCTCAAGTGACCATGGTGTAAATATATGCTATGTCGGATACTTCGATAGAAACTCCTGTAACAATCTTAACTGGAAGTCTTGGCGCTGGAAAGACGACCTTACTCAATCGATTGCTTACGAAATCAGATGATCGCTCTATTGCCGTATTAGTCAACGATATGGGTGAGTTGAATGTGGATGCTAATCTTATAGCCGAACAGTCTGCACTCACGGAGACAGATGATGCTATTGCTGAGCTCTCAAATGGGTGTATTTGCTGTGAGCTTCGTGATGATCTTGAACGCGCTGTTGTCCAACTTGCAGGCGAATATTCCTTTGATTATCTTGTAGTCGAACCATCTGGGATTAGCGAACCAGCACCCGTTGCGCGGTTATTCACTGGGGGCTCTTCGGCGGCTGCGCGATATCAGATCGACGCTATTGTTGCTGTTGTTGACGCGTATCAGTTTTCAGATATTGTTGATGAAGGTAACGCATCGGATGATGAAGTACTCAAAAATACCAGCAATGATGATGTTGATGATAATCAACGACCACTTTCCTCACTGCTTGTCGAGCAGGTTGAGTTTGCGGATGTAGTCATCATAAATAAGACTGATCTCGTTGATAATGAACAGCAGACAAATGTCAATGAAATTATCGAGACACTCCGACCGGATGCGAGAATTCTCACAACAACGTACAGCAAGGTTGATCCAGCAATAATACTTGGAATCAATCGGTTCGACCCAGCAACAGCCGCAGAGCGAGCAGGATGGAAACAAATATTGAACACAACACACGATGAGCAAATAAAACAGAGCGTACAGGATACTCACAGCCAGAATCATGCGAGTAGAGACAATCATGATCATGAACATGATCATAGCCATACTCATCCAGCAGATAGGTATGGGATTAGCTCTTTCAGCTATGAACGGCGAAGACCGTTTCATCCCAGTCGTATTGCTACCGTACTGAGTAATCTTCCGGCAGCCGTTGTCCGGTCAAAAGGTCATCTCTGGGTTGCTGGACGAGAAACAGCACAGCTAACGTTCAGTCAAGCAGGCCCATCAGCGATTATCTCAGTGACCGGTCGATGGATAGCAAGTCTGCCCGAGTTTGAACAAGATGCATATCGGAATAATCGCTCTGAACTTGAGTTTGAGTGGGATGAGGAATGGGGTGACCGACGGACGGGACTAGTTTTCATCGGGTATGATATTGATACAGAAGCGCTGATTGCTCAACTTGATGACGCCATTGTTACTGACACAGAATTTGAAAAGAATAATTCATTGTGTGGGCTTGAACAGTTCCCGACGGATCCTGATGAAGAACTCACTCTCACTGGACCAACAATGCAATAGTGCGAAAAGAATCAACCTGACAGAATATCCCAGATTTAGATCTGACTAGCAGGCACACCCGGTTGAACTTGGTGAGCGTTCAAGTGTCATTTCATTATCACACTCCGGACAATTCGGCGTTTTCATTTCATCAATATCACTTGCAGGAATCCGCTCATTGCAGTCATGACACCAGTATGCCCCTCGAGACGAATTATCTGTTCCCCGGTTTGGTGATTCTGTTGAGGCTTCAAACGTGTCGATGAGAGTACTAATCAATCCCATGATTATCTATTATATTTGTGAGGGAGGTATAAATCTCGCTCGCTCGTCCAGACAGAATACACAAGCGCTCGAAGTAACGCTCATGAGAGCACATTACACCGTCTCATCAGGCAATCATCACAGCAGCGATAAATGCAAGTATAATAAGTATCGTCCCAAAGATAACTCCACCAAGGCAGAGGCGATGAAATCGAATGCCAGCAGGGAGGCTATCTTGTACCGCTGGATCAACGGTCCAGACAAAACGCCGATATGCCCACGATGAAGCAATTACTGCAAGTATTGCACAAGTAAGGAGACCTTGGGTCCATGGTATTCCGAATAAATCGAGATACAATGGTCCGAATGAAAGACATAATAACCAGGTTGATCCAGTGATTACAATAAATGGAACCGGATCCACTGTCTCACCATGACGGTTTGTGATGAGATACTCATAATATGACTTTTTCATGTAGTTGTAACTAACCAGAGATGTGTCATAAAGTTGTCTAGTGAGATTTCATATCTCAATATGTATTCCAAATAAAAGCTGGCGTTTTAGTTCACACGCGGGTCGGCAAGGTGACGCAATAACATAAGTACCCATACCATTATGCTTCACGTATGGAGAAACGTTCAGACGGAGACCCGCGAGTACTCTTCGCGATGAACATTATACTCTCTGCAGTTTTTGGAACCGGGATTATCTGGGGTCTGAGCTTCATAGAGATTGCAACGTTCTCGCTGATAAACGTAGTCACACTAACACTCATCATTGCAGCCGTGACATACGCAATTGTTATGTGAACATCGACATATCCTGAGGGCACGATATGGTATTGTGCCTGGACGCAAAGTCAGAGCATCTGTTTGATAAAGTGAGGATAGATAATGAGCAAAATAACCCCGGGAGTTATGATGATGGGCAATCCGGATTTGGTCAGGATGCCTATTGAAGATCGAGACAACGCGTATCTTATCACACATGCACTTGCAAAGGACACCCTCTCGCAACTTCGAGACATTGAAACAGAACAGGTTGCTTTCCGCAAGGGACTGGTTAAGCTTGGGCGGATCTGTGGATATGAGATTATCGACGGCGCGATGGAAACTGAGTATGCGCACGTTCAGACACCATTAACAGAGACAACCGGAGAGCAAGTAAGTGGACTTGATAATATTGTTATTGTCAATGTTCTCAGAGCCGCAACACCATTTGTTGAGGGACTATTAAAGGCGTTCCCGCGCGCGAAGCAGGGTGTAATCAGCGCAGGACGTGATGAGGCCGCTGGGATGAATAAAGACGGTATGTTTCCAATTACCATTGATTATGTTAAGTTACCAGAAATTACTGCTAATGACACTGTTGTGGTCGCAGATCCAATGCTTGCGACCGGATCAACGATGTGTGCAGTGTTGGATCATGTTAATGATGCCGCAGAAAGTAAACCAAAGAATCTCTTTGTGCTCTCAGCAGTATCAGCCCCAGAAGGGCTTCTCCACGTCGGATCAGAGTTCCCAAGCGCAGATCTGCTGACTGTTGCAATCGATGATTATCTTGATGATGAGGGATATATCGTCCCTGGATTAGGGGATGCAGGGGATCGAGCCTTTCGGACGGTCTAGATCACTTCAAGATGTGATATAACGTATTCAATTTATTCTATTGAATATATTATGATGGATTGAGTGGTGACTCCTGGAAAAACTCATAGAATTTCGGGGCAGAAACCCGTTCTTAAGAGGTTGTCCGTTCCCTGGGTGCCTACCGATTCCCACGGTGCGTGAGTTTGGCAGTCTGTGAATCTGCACCTGAAACTCCCAACTCAGCGCAGCGCTGCAGTGCCGTGGGATTCCCCCGCGTTCACGCAGAGGAGGGTGTCAGGTGTAGAGCAACCCCTCTGTTTCACTTAGAGTGTCGTATTCGTCTGTTGGTCTACTATCGAATCGAAGCAACTGAATCGCCCCACAATTGGATAATTGATTACTACTGTGGGTAATATTCACATAATAGTATTATATTAAATAGATCTCTCAAATGATACTCTCATGATCAATTAGCGTTTAATTTGAGCTCAGAGAGGCAGCTATGTATCAATCGTTGCCCGTCCGCTTGTTGCACTTTGAATCTGATCACAAAGCGTTGCTGTCTTGTTGGTTGGAACATCGACAGAGAAGGTAACAACAGTATCATATGATGCTTCAAATTCAATATCAGCGCTCCTCAGGAGACGACGAACGGTCCCAGAGTCATCGTACTCAACTGTGATGGTGATATATTCATGTGGCTTTTTTTCGACGACATCTGCTCCCTGAATTGCATCAGAAACAGCACGGCTGTATGCTCGTGTGAGTCTTCCAATCCCAAGATTTGTTCCGCCGTAATATCGGATTACCGCTGTAACGACATTTCGAAGCTCTTCCTGAACGAGAACATTGAGTGCCGGTTTTCCCGCTGAGCCTGCTGGCTCTCCGTCATCGGATTGATATTCTCGCAAAAATGACCCAATAGCAGATTCAGTGTCTATTTTTGTTGTTGTAGTATTAGTTCTGTCAGGTACACGGTATGCAGGAACGACATGCGTCGCATCAGTATATTCTTCTTGAATCATATTAATGAAGTTTTCAGCTTCAGCGACTGTTTTAACAGGAGCGACCACCCCAATAAACTCTGACCCACGGATACTGAAAGAGACACTTCCACGAGTTTGCACCGTTCGGAATGACTGAGTGCCATCATTGGTTGAAGAGGGAGATGGGTCGGTCATGATATATTTACGGAACCGTGGAATGCGGGTGCTTGTCGCCGTGTTTGCGGTAATCGGGCGGGTTCATTTTTATGTCTCCGTTGCGTTGTTTGCCGCACCGACCGGTGAACGCCTCAGCGAGTTCTTGAAGAACTTGCTGACTTGACTGAGAATGCAAATCATCATAGCGTTCGTGGGTTGTGAGATATATGATAAGTTCGTTGTGGTTGGGAATGCGATCAATTTCATCCCAGATGCGACTGTATACCCACCGTCCGACGTTCCAAGGATTCAAAATGGCGAACCCGAGTAAATTAAGATGGTTTTGCATCTGAGACTGGTTCTGTATGGACGCAGTGTAGGTGCGAGTAACGACCTGTTCCGCCATGCGTAGCCCATATAGACAAAGTTATTTGAAGATATGTATTGACACAGTGTGGAATATCTAGCTGTGTCATCGAACGGTAGAGTGTGAAGGGTAGTGTCGGATTCATCTCAACGGTAAAATGTGAGACTTTCTCCTCGATTCTTTGTAATTCACGCAAGTGAAATTCGATAAACGAATGAGAGTTCGGTAAGCTCATTTACTAATTCACCAGGAATTGGATCATCGGTGACAATATATAACTTTGGATCATCAGTAAATTCAGGATCCTCGCTAATTGTCTGGCGAATTGAAATGTTTCGGTCGGCAAGACGGGTGGCAATGGCAGCAACGAGTCCAGGTTGATCGGCGTTATTTACTTCGACAATGAGTGCCGAAAGATTAAGCACAGGAGCAAGGTCCATTAGGCTTGGAATTGAGGAAATATTTTGGAAAATACGTCTTAACTCATCATCATTAAGAATTGCCGTTGTAGTTGAGTCAACGACCCGGCGATCAACGTCAATTTCGCGGGCAATGCCCGTGTTTGGAATTTCGATTCCACCAGAAACAACCCGACCCTCATCATTGACAGAGAATCCCCGTTGAAGAAGCAATCGGATGACAGCCTGCTGGCTTGGGCTTTCTTCAAATTTCTGCATAATCTCATCAAACATATTATTCACTCTGTAGGGGTGCACAAAAGAACTAGTGTAGGGCGCCTATAGGTGACCTATATTTTGTCTATAAATAATGTTCTCGAATCCAGTCAGCAGGCGAAAAGACAGTAGGGAGAAACATTTCAAGAGCAGGTGGGTCAAGAGTTAGTTGATATAGTATAGCTCAATATCTAAGTTCGATTCGACCGATCCTGATAGGATTATAGTTCACCTTTCGTACTTGGGGTATCACCCCGTCGAGGGTCGAGTTGTGTTGCTTCATCGAGCGTTCGCGCGAGTGATTTAAATAATGCTTCGACCTCATGATGTGCATTTATTCCTTCAATAGACGCATGAAGTGTTATTTCCGAGTGCATTGTGAATGAATAAGCGAAATGGCGTGCCATGTCGCTGGTGAATCCGCCGATCTGCGGTTGTGAGAATGAACCTGAAAACTCGAAGTGTGGGCGACCACTAATATCAGCTATTACTGTCGCGACCGCTTCATCAAGTGGAACTGAGCGATCAGCATAGCGGACAATTCCTCGCTTCTCACCAAGTGCATTATTAAATGACTTGCCAAGAACAATCCCAACGTCTTCAACAGTATGGTGATCATCAATATCGAGGTCGCCATCACAGCGGACAGTCAGATCAAACAGTCCGTGTTTTGCGAACGTTTCAAGCATATGATCGAAGAATCCAATTCCTGTATCGACCGTTGCTTCTCCATCACCATCGACTGCGAGTGTCACGTTGATTGTGGTCTCGGCGGTCTCACGTGAAATTGCGGCTGTTCGATCATCTGCACCTGCACCGGTTGATGATGTTTCCGTATCCTCAGTCATACCTTAATTTCGTTATCCGCCTGTATCATCGTTCCGTCTTTTTTATTTGATATAAGCTGTGGAGGTTAGATAACTGTCGACTCATCTGGAATGTTGGGGGATACTTCGATGCAGTGTATATAGACAAGGAGTCAACGCAGTATGAGTCTATCTCAGATAATTTTGCGTTAATCAGATTCACACACTTCCATTGCATCTGCAAGCGTGAATTTATTCTCATATAGGGCAGTGCCGACCACAGTTGCTGCCGCGCCGGTCATATGCAGTGTCTGGATATCATCAAGTGATGCAACACCGCCAGAGGCAATAACAGGGATATCGACTGCATCAATGACACGGGCAGTGACACTTGATTGAATTCCCGCAAGTTTCCCCTCGACATCAACGTCGGTAAATAAGATACCACAAGCACCATAATCTGCAAATCGAGCCGCAGCGACTGCAGGGTCAATGCCAGTCGACTCTGTCCATCCTGAGACAACAACCTCACCATCTGCAGCATCAAGACTCACAATGATACGACCTGGATATGACTCGGCGAGTTCAGCGACAAGATCAGGATTTTCGACAGCTGCAGTACCGAGAATCACTCGGTTGACACCGCGATCGAGTAGTGAAGCGGCATCATTAGCCGTTCGGATCCCTCCACCGAGTTGAACGGGAATATCAACAGCGTCAATGATCGCGTCAACAGCAGTTGCATTCATTCGGTCACCCTCAAAAGCACCATCCAGATCAACGAGATGAAGTGTCTTGGCACCAGCCTCAACCCATTGCTTTGCTGCGACAACAGGATCGCCATATCGTGTCTCTGTCCCCCGTTCACCCTGTACGAGTTGAACAACATCGCCATCTTGCATATCTACAGCTGGAATAACCTCAAATGACTCGAACAGCGTGGACATGTACGCATGAATGTTGATTTGACTGAAACCTAAATACACCGATAATGATAAAAGATGTATTATATCGTAATCCAAGCACCACAGGTTATTTTATCAACAGACAAGGCGAATAGCCCGACGCTTGACCCCGAGGTGGTTCACCAGGGTGAAACTGGATGTGATCGTTGGTCTATAAATAATCGTTAGATTACGTCATAGTCCGCAATCGCTTTTAGGTCGGCACATGAGCACTGAGATATGAAGCTGTTCGGTTCGAGTGGCACTCGAGGGGTTGTTGGGGAGGGGATAACACCTGAACTCGTACTACAAGTCGCGAAGGCGGCTGGGACGGTATGGGAGGCTAATCAGGCTATCATCGCACGTGATACTCGAACAAGCAGTCAGTCCTTCGTGAATGCGGCTGTGAGTGGGCTTACAAGTGTCGGGATTGATGTCATACGACTTGGAGTGACTCCAACTCCTAGTGTGGTCCATTATGCCGGTGAAACTGATCGCCCTGGCATAGTAATCACCGCATCACATAATCCACCGGAGTATAATGGAGTGAAGCTCATCGGAGAAACTGGGGTTGAGATTGGGGTTGAGGGGCTCGAACGGATTGAAGCATGTGTACTCAACGAGGATTTTACACCGGCATCATGGGATAATATAGGATCGATAACGCGGACTGAAACGGTCAATACTGAATATATCGATAAGTTGCTCACTGCACTTGAACAAGATGGGTCTCGTGAGGCAATTGCAGATGCTAATCTTACTGTCGCTATTGATCCAGGACATGGAGCAGGATGTCTGACCAGCCCACAGTTTTTTCGTAAACTTGGATGCGATGTCGTGACGGTGAATGCAACACCGGATGGTCATTTTCCTGGTCGCCCGTCTGAACCAATCGCTTCAAATCTTACTGCGCTTCGGTCGCTTGTGACCGCCTCGAACGCCGATATTGGTATTGCACACGATGGTGATGCCGACCGCGCTGTCTTCATTGATGAACAAGGGAAACAAATCGCCGGTGAGGCATCACTTGCTGCACTTGCCGCGGCTGAACTTGATAGCAATAGCGCAACCGTTGCTGCGGTAAATGTATCACAACGCCTTGTTGACGTATGTAACCGTGTTGACGCTACACTAGAACTAACCCCAATTGGGTCAACAAATATTATTACAAGGATTCAGGAATTACAGAAATCCGGAGTGTCAGTTCCAGTTGCTGGCGAAGGTAACGGAGGTATATTTTTTCCGAAGTTCCGGTTGGTTCGTGATGGAGCATATATCGGAGCGAAGTTCCTGCGGTTAATTTGTGAACAGCCAGCGAGTAGTATCATTGAGCCATATACTAAGTATGCAAACGCCCGAATCAATATTGAACATGGTTCTGAGAAAGAGCTAGAGGCGTTAATGAGAGGTGCGGAGGAGTTTGCAGAGGAAGCTGATGTAACACCAAACACGATTGATGGGTATCGGCTTGATTATGGTGACGCATGGGTGCTTATTCGACCGTCAGGAACAGAACCGGTAATACGGGTGTACGCAGAAGCAACAGAACAGACTCAAGCACAAAACCTTGCTGATGACGCTGCAGGTAAATTGTATGACGCTACTGATGATATTGGATAGCATCAAATGAAGCCCTCTATCAAACGGCGTGTCACAATGACAGATAACTAATATATTCAGATTGATTATCGATTATCATACAACAAATGAAAGTTTGTATAAATATATGATAACACATATGCCGGCTATTCGACTTGTGACTGGGTTTGAGTAAGCGCTTCTGTAAGGCGAGTGCGAGCAGTGACAAGCGCATCGCGCTCATCAGCCATCGTTCCGGTCTGGAGTCGTTCACGTTCATCAGCACTCAGTTCAATTTGTGCGCGAAGAGCAGTTCGAAGTTGGGTATATGAGTCATCATAGCTTTGATCTCGAAGCGCTCGGAGACGAGCGATTGTTTTTTCACTCGCGAATCGTCCAAGTATCGATATCGCCTCACCAGTAAATTGACGAAGTGTACCAGCAGTAGGTGGGGGTCGTTCAATCATAAGTGGCTCTGCGTCAAGACGCTCAAGAAATGTCTGATGTACTGCAACCGTTGTTTGTAGTAACGCTGGATCTGTTGCATAGTGATCAAGTTTAGACCCGGAATATGATGCAAATTTCAGTAATGTTGGAATTGGCTCATCCGAATCAGGACTCTCACGAGCAAATCGCCTGAGATCAGGCGGCGGGGATTGAAACGGAACAAGTGGAAATGAATCAGCATATTCAAGAAAGTCAATGACTGTTGCCGTTGATTCAGTTGTAATAAACTCATCAAATTCTGAATGAAGTCGATCATTATATGTCTCAATTGGGTCTAACAGTTGCTCAACGGGAGCATCGAGATTAATATCTGCAAATAAAAGCGCCTCATCATGCGCATCAATTGCATCGGTGAGCTTGCGACGGTGCAGTGTGACATTCCGACGAGCGGTTTTGACTGCCTCTACTGTCTGGTTATATGACTCAAGTTGCTCAATGTATCTCTTTGCCGGAGCAAGGTCCTCACGAGCGGACGCAAAATCGCTTTTACTAAGTCGACGGCTGTCAAGTCGGTCTGCGGCGGTCTCAAATGCTCCACGCGCTGGGAGTTCATCGGGTAACTCCTCAACACAACTAAGAAACTTGTCTTGGAATTCAACGTATGCTTGAAAATCACCTGTTCCAGTTGCTGAGTCAATATATCGGTCGAGAAGTCCTGTTGCTCGGCGATATGCGTCCGCCGTTTCGACAACAGCATCATGCCCTGTGTCGCTGATCTGGGTTGTAATGGATTCATGTTGCTCCGCAGCGTCTTGTAACTCCGCGAGTACCGATTCAGTAGTCTCAAGTAAATCGATTACCGCATCAGAAGCATCATTATCAAGATCAGCGATGGGCATACTTGCCTCCGTTATCACTCATAAACTGTTTCTGGGTCAAAAACACGCTCAGTTACCTCCGTTCCATCGAGAGTGCGGTAGAAACATGATTGACGACCTGTATGACACGCTCCGCCAGTTTGTTCGACTAGATATAAAATAGTATCAGCATCGCAATCGGCGCGAATCTCTCGAATATGTTGCGTGTGACCGCTCGTTTCGCCTTTTTTCCACAGTTCTTCTCGGCTCCGAGAATAATAGTGCGCCTGCCCGGTCTCGCGTGTTCGTTTGAGTGCCGTTGGTGAGACGTATGCAAGCATCAATACCTCACCAGAATCAGCATCCTGTGCAATGGCGGGCACAAGCCCATCTGAATTGAACCTAATTTCAATCTCAGCATCATCTTGACTCCCAGTCACAGCATCATTAGTCATCGAGTCAATATGAGATGATTGTGGCCGATAGGTCTTGCGTCCAAACAGTATTTATGTTACTCACTCTCATAATGCTGATCAGCGTCATAGTGTAATTCATCGATATTTGTCTCCGTTTTTATTTTTCACTTCTATCAGAAAAATTATCTACTCTTCCAGGAAAGTGAGCGGCGGACAGTGAAGTACCTCGGGGTCAAGCCCCGAAGCACTCTGCCTGTTAATCTGTAGATGTCGATTGTGATCATATATCTAGTCAATGAGGAATTGAATGATACTGCCAACATTCTTGATTCATGATCGCTATCATAGAGGTTTCACAGCATGAGTATGAAATTCTCACACGCAATCTCAAGAGCTGTTCTTACTCACCGATTGGCATCTAACAACCTGCGAGGACGGGTTCCCCGGTCTACCGGGTCGCTTGCCGAGCAGAGAGTGCTATTGTACGGCTGAGGGAGGGAATAAAAGCTTCGAGGCATAGTAATCCATAGAAGAACTGGGTGATTAAGTAGACATGCATCGGTCAGGGTAGTTCTCTCGCATCGAATGAGTGAATCAGTTCACACAGAAGTTTGTTGAATCACTAGCACGCCCGAGGCTGCTTACTGTGAGTCGAACAGAGAGACACAGTAGTGAATATATCACATGTAAAGTGAAATAACGAGCCCAAACAGTATGTCACCGTAGGTAAATGCAATAATCGTACCAAGACAGATTGGGACGAGGAACGGGATTCCTGGAGAAACCCATACAGTCTGTCGGTCGGGAGCTGAGAGAAGCGTCAGTGTGTTTCGGAGCTGTGTAGGTGAACTTCCATACGCGCGATGATTGACAGCCTCAAGGAATCTATCAGCACCCCAGACGTCTGTTGCATCGACTGAATCGAAGTCCGTCAGATCGGAGGACCTCATGTCCGTGTGAGATTTAGCAGATGTTCTTTCTGCGGATGAATGATCTGGCGTGATACTAACAGCACCATCCGTCGGGGCGTATGTTTGAATAATGCTCGCAGGGTTGCGATGTGTCGTCGGTGACTCACGAATTGCACTGAGTGTCGTACCGCGCCATCGAAGATACATCCGGAGCGCGTCAAGATCAATTCCGTTTCGAGTGATACGGTCTGATGTTTCAGCCAGTTGCCCGTGTTCAGTATCAAGATCATCAATACTGACCGGTCGGGCAAAAAGTGCCGCCGGGAATTCCCACACCCGGTCAGTGATGTTATGAAGTATCAAATTAATTGGATATGCGGTGGTAAGTACCACTGTATTTGTGAGGATTGTCAGTGAGAATACGCCCAATGGGGCTGTGATCACAGGAAATGTCATGCCTAGAAACTGATATATCGGCACTGTCGGAATGAGGATTGCGAGTGTCATCAGCACTTTTGCATCTGCCCCGCCGAAGCCCCCGATAGCCCAGAGGCCATACGAGAGTGGGATAATGATTAAACAGCTAACACTAACGCGAAAAAGAAACGTAATAGCAATTGGGGTATAGATAGGCGAAAGTCCCGAGAAATACACTGATGTATCCCAGACAAGAAGCACCACACCGAGCATAACAAGCGGTGGCCAGAGGTATGATGGGAGACGACGAGTTTTCACATCACGCCAAGCAGCCCACACGAGAATAGGCATGATACATAATCGAAGGAGATCAGAAATACTAGCAATCATACTGGAACCGCGAGAGGTATCGTATTGTAGTTTCCGTCTCCCCAGTAATCACTGATATGTTTCGAGGCCATCACAAGGAATCCATCATGAATAGTTGCTTCCAACAACATCACGAATTCGGGTTGCAGTGACAGCACCGACACCGTCGACTGCTGTAAGGTCATCTTCACCTGCTGTCATCACAGCTTCAACAGTACCAAACGCATCAAGCAATGATTGTGCAGTCACAGGACCGATATCGGCAATTGAAGAAACAACATACTCCTGTTGTTCTTGTAATGTTTTGGCGCTTTTCTCTCCATGCACGCTCATGCTTCGATCGCGTGAGGTCTGTTCACGGGTTGCGATTGTCTCAAGCATATCCGCTGTATCACTATCATTGCGCGTCTGAAGAATACTTATGTCAAAATCAACTGCAAGCGATGCAAGTGCCCCTTGAATTGCGCTTGGATCGATATTCCGTTCTGTATACAGTGTGGTCAATTCCCCTTCAAGAATAAGCACTGGTCGTCCATACGCTCGAACAAGATCACCAGTCTGTTCGAATAATGACCGATTGCCATCAAGTAACGTATCAAGAAAGTCAGTTGCTGATTTTCGCTCAACAGCAACACGATCTGAGAGCACATAATCACCGACAGCAAGCGTTTCTAAGCGAGTCTGAATAGCATCACGGGTCGAGAGGCTTCGTGGGACCGTCGAGTCAAGCTCACGCTGGTCAACAACAATTTCAATCGTATCCTCACTGATGTCAACGTCCGGTGTTGGAGGAGACTCAGAGACAGCAGTATTCGTTTCAGTGTCTGTGGAATATACTTCCTCAGATGCTGTCTCTGCTGATTGTGCCTCTCTCTCTGTCTCTGTCTCTGTCTCTGTCTCTGTATTTGACAGTTCGGAATCGTTAGGAGCAAAGTCTGTGATCCCTGATTGACTGTCCTTCGCAGAATCTGCTATTTTTTGTTTGGATATATCAGAGTCAGAGTCAGAGTCAGAGTCTGAGTCTGTTTCTGCATCTGTGTCCTCATCCGACGCTTTAGCATCGGTTTCGGTCGATAAATCATGATTGTATGTTGTCAGTTCTTCTTGTGGGGAGATAATCGAGGACTCGATATCGTCAACAGATTGTTTGAGCGACCGTAATTCAGATTCCATCTTTTTTTGTCGTCGTCGCGAGATCCAAAAGTAGGCTTCATCTCGTGTATCTTCAGCAAGAAGGACAACCACACGCCCCTCAGTTTGGCGACCTGTTCGACCCTTTCGTTGTATTGACCGAATTGCTGTCGGAACGGGTTCAAAAAATAACACAAGATCAACTTCAGGAACATCAAGCCCCTCTTCTGCGACTGAGGTTGAAACAAGCACCTCAAATTCGCCTGAACGGAATGCTGTAAGTGCCTTTTGCTGCTCGCGTTGGGTCATGCCTTCGGAACGACCGGTGTCATTTTGTCCGACAAATCGCTGGACATCGAATGACGCTGAGAGAAACTCAGTAAGCGCCTCAGCGGTATCTCGTGACTCTGTAAAAATAATCACGCGCTCACCACCCTCAATACCAAGTGTTTGTGCAAGAATAATCCGGGTCCGAGAAAACTTCGGATGCGTCCCATCAAATGATTCCGCAAGCTGCATTGATTGACGAACCTTCGGCTCAGCAATAAGTCGTTGACTAGCTTTTGAGGCTCCCGATGATTGTGCTGCATTACGTTGACGTTCGAAATACCGACGAACGGATTCAACTGACTGAGTCTCAACAAGTTCAACAGCGCGACGTAATTTCATGACCTCTGCGTGCGTTGACATCCCAGCGTACCCATCTGAATTATCTGCGTCAATCAGCTTCTGTAATTTCCCCCGCATTTGGTTCAGTTGCTTTTGTGAAACATCAGGCTGGGTCGTGTCTGCAACTCCGAGGGATTTCAGTTGTTGCAGTCTATCACGAATTACATCGTTGAGCGCGTCTCGAATCTGTATAATCTCATCAGGAAGTTCAATATGCTTCCACTCGACATCCGTGGTGTATGTGTATTCAGCTACATCCGCATCATCTTCTGTCATCACCTCAACCGCTGAGACACCGATATTGTTGCATACAGTCACGATTCCTTCCTTATCACTGCCTGGAGAGGCGCTCATACCGGTCACACGTGGATTTGTCGCGTCGTCGTGATATCGCTCTGCAATGTAGACGTATGCATACTCGCCGGTCGCGCGATGGCATTCATCGAATGTTAAATGCGTGACTGAATTGAGCGAAATTCGATTGCCAATAAGATCATTTTCAATCACCTGTGGGGTTGCGATGACGACTTGTGCGTCATCCCAGAGCGCTGCTCTATCATCTGGACTTACCTCTCCGGTGAACACAACGATATCTTCGTCAGGAATTGTAAGCGCATTACGATAAAACTCAACATGTTGACGAACAAGCGGTTTCGTCGGGGCGAGAAATAACGCAGTGCCACCGATAGAGTTCAATCGGGTTGCTGTAACAAGTAAGCTTACCGTTGTTTTTCCAAGCCCTGTGGGGAGACAAACGAGAGTATCCGTCTTGCGGGCAGTTCCTGCAAGCTGAATTTGATACAAGCGTTGCTCAATGAACGACGAGACAAGAAGCGGATGGTCCACATACGCGGAGTCATCGGTGGCAGCCATCGAGATATATTATATTAAGCAGGGACTAACAGTTATCGGTTAATTATACATCCGGTGGTGTGGGTAATATGATTTAGCATAGTAAAAGAGAAGTCTCCCCCACGCTCAAAGGGTGAACGGCAAAAGTCGTGAGTAAGCATAGGGATAGTTCAGAAATAGCAACCGGATAACCGCTCTCACCAGACTGCCTGCATTCGATCCATCCATGAAACGATGACGACATGCGGCGCAGTAAGCGCTGCAATGCCGACTAAATAGAATGCAGCAAGAGACTCAATATTGTTTGGCTGACGAGGAACAAGAATATATAAACTAGCAAAAAAGAGGAGAGCAGCAGCAGTAAGGGGTACTGCATCGCGAACGAATCGCCAGACTGCAGGGCGAATATGCGCTGAGTCAAGCGCCTGCCGAGACGGATGATCAATAATCGCAAGTCGGGCAATATGCCGGAGTGAGTGCCAGATGCAGAAATAGACGCCAACAGCAAATATAGGGGGCAAAGCAATAAAAAATGCCCATAACAGACCAATTTCACCGGCATCAATGAGATATGGGCGAGCACTCGCCCCTGTGTAAACACGCCATGCACCGGCAGCGATAGTCATTATACTGAGACCGATAATCACAGCAGTGACAACGTTACGAATCGGTGATGAAAATAGAAATCCAATTGATACGGTGCTCACACTGAAGAGTTCAATAAACCCAATTAGGACACGCTGATACGACATCGGATGTGCAATGAGTGGAATAAGCATTGGCATCGCCCCGCGAGTTACAATTGAGAGCGCTCGCTCAAATCGGGTTGGAAGGTGATCAGCGTCAAGAAATGATAAGATTGCATAAAGGTCACCTTGTCCCCAGTGAAGTAACGTAATGAATACAAACATAATCGCAGCACTGGTTGGAGCGAAGAACCACCAGCCAAGATACACTCCACCGATGCTGAGATATAATCCACCAACAGATAGCATTGAGCGAACCGTGACTGGTGTATTAACTGTTCGTGCTGGTGTAAGGTGGTCAACCGCACCATGTGGAAGTCCAAAAATAAGCAGACTCAAAGCAAACGGAAGATAGCGCAACCGCGGCGAGAGTGATTCGACAAGTGGTGCAAGGAGAATGCAGCCTATCAGTATAAGCCACGCAGGTATGAAGACACTGCGCTCAAGCACCTGACGGGTAGTGTCTGAGAGCGATTCACTTACAGCCACTCTCGGGACACCTCCGGTCCAATAGCGTCTGGGTGGTGATACCAGTAATCGATAATCCACTCAAAGAGAATTAAGCCATATACAATGAGTATATTCGTTATAAGAAAGAATACAGCTTCTTCAATTGGAAGACCGAGAAGGTTAATCCCAGTTGAATACTGATCGGAGATTGTCCAGACACCAAGGGCAATGGCGATGCTATCTATCATCCATAGATATACTGTTGGGATAGCAATAGCAAGCGACCATTCACGCCATCGTCGAGTAAGATATCCGCCACCAACAGCCCACTGGAGTGCCACAACTGGACAAGCCCACGCTAAGATTGCACCGAGATAAAATCCGGACTCAACTGTAAGAAGGACAGTACCAATAATACCAAACCCAAGCCATACGAGAGCACCGAGTGTTCGAGGTCGACGATCAAAATCACCATTACGATATGTGGCATCAGGCGTGAGCGTTGTAACCCACAGTCCAGTGAGGATTGGTTGAAGAATAAAAAATAGATACTCACCAACGGGTGCCTTCCAGATACGAGCAAATATATCACCTGGACCATACCACCACACGCCGCGCTGTATAAGATAGTTGTCCCACGGTGTCGTGTATATCACCGCGACGACGGTCATAAGTATAATTCCGACACGGGCAACTCGGCGGGTCGGAGTCGTCCCAAACACAAAGAGGTACGCAAGTGGCGGGAGTGTGAATAAGACATGAAACCCCGCATATGAGAGTCCACTCACAAGTGGCTGAACTGATAACGACAATTACGGAGGTAATGCATGAGTTGAGATAGGGATGGTTCAGCAATAAGTGTAATGTTAACCGATGAGTTCGGTTGAAATAAATATCAAGATAATACTGAACTACCTCAATCTGCCCCGGTTTGCTCCTTGAGGAAGGGGACTTAGCCTGTATTAGCTAAAATATGGACAGCAAGCGAAATATTATTTTGACAATTTATATTCAGATTTATATTGACGGGTAAAGAGCGTCACTAATTACCACTCATATCACCCTCGACTATGCTCGATTAATTTCAATTTCCGATTTTGATTCCGGGAACTCAGAATTTTCTGTATCCCCAGAGCGAATAAAGAATCATCTCAGATTTCCACAGTACTAAGAAAAAAATCGGTTGTGCTGAGTGAACGACCCCGACCTGCTCAGCCGTCAGAATCTGACCAGATTTATGAGCAGAGAGAATTATCCGTTGTGGGGCGTCCACGAGCCGCTGTGGATTCTCTTTCTCAAACATCTTGTTCAAGAGACTAAGCGTACCTGTTTGAACAGTGGCGAAACGACAAGAACGAATGGTGTTGCCGTCTGTATTAGTAGTTTGAATTAGTTCCACGTTAGAGAATAACTTGTCTGTTAGCTTAGATATTAATTGTTGTAGTCTGTCAGGTGTATCCCCTCGCTACTTGTTCGTTTCACTCACTTCTTGATGAGGGGTCTTGCCCTCAAATTTAGATAATCACGATCCGCCACAGCATATAAATTGTGAGAGGACAACATGTTATGTGGGTATGGCGACACCAGGCTCAGAAGCGACCTGGCTGTGGATTGGAACCATCGGAATGGTGCTAGGAACAGTGTATTTTGCAGTGCGAGGGCGAGGATCAACTGATCCCGAACAGCAGACATACTATATTATCACAACCCTGATTCCAGCGATTGCAGCAGCCGCCTATCTCGCAATGGCGACTGGACTGGGGGTCATTTCGATGCCAATAAGAGGAACTGAAGTGATCGATATCTATTGGGCACGATATGCTGATTGGCTATTGACAACGCCACTTTTGATAATTGATTTAGCATTAGTTGCAGGCGCGAGAAAACAGACACTGTATAAATTGATCATCATTGATGCAATCATGATTCTCGGTGGACTCGCCGGGTCGATGATGCAGCAAGGTGCTGTCATTAGAATCGTATGGTGGGCAGTGAGTACTGCGGCATTTATTATTTTATTATATTATCTACTCGGCGAACTCTCAGAACGCGCCAGAAGCCGATCAGCAGAGACGGGTATAATATTCAACCGACTTCGTAATATTACACTCGGACTCTGGGCACTATACCCAATCGTATGGATTCTTGGAACAGGCGGTGGATTTGGTATAATCGCTGTCACCACAGAAATAATGCTATACGTTATGCTTGATATTGGAACAAAAATTGGATTTGGTGCTGTTTTACTAGGGAGTCAAGATATTCTTCAGGCTGCTAGTCATCCATCGTCGACGAACGATATAAAATCACACTGACACTTGCGGAGATCAATCGAGACAGTCATAAGTGGGTATTTAAAATGCATGACAGAATCATAATAGCGCTGTGTCTCCGCCTCACTCACTCATTTCGCTCGTTCCTTGAGGACGAGGAAGGGGGGTTAGCGCCTATTAAATGCTAGAATATTGAATGATAAATAAAAATATGATTCATCAGTTTATTTTGATACATGGCTCAAAGCCATGTTGATCCCTATATGTGAAAATATTAGACGATTTGCTCGCCATCGTCATCATACACTTCAATTGCGTCAACTGGACAGACACGGGCAGCGAATTTCGCTTCGAATTCCACATCTTCAGGAACCTCACGCTCAAATATCCCATCTTCGACTTCATCTGCCTTGGCTAATTCAGCCTTTCCAGCGTCAATATTTTCCTCAAATGCATCCCATTCATTAACGCACTGAAACATTCCAATACATGTTTCACGATTATATCTGATTCGCATATCTGTTATCGACGATGTAATAATATAGTGGTGACGCTGTAGGGCGTGCATCAGAGCGTATGCAAAGCGCCTAGAGATTCCGGTTTCCTGATATCACTAGATACTATTCAACAGTCAGTCGAATATAACTTATTCACTATACCTCGGAACTCAAACCTGAAAATTACTAATGTACCGAATGCATTACCCACTAATTTTCCATATAAAGAGCAAGTCACCGACGACGCAGTCCGGCAGTCGCCTGCAAGGATGAGTATCTTGAAGATAGTAAACGAGCGGATATTAGATGATAGTCACTCAAAGTGTGACTCTGGTGAGCTGCAAGAAGCGTATTAACCCCTGAATTACTATCAGCTTTCAGAAGAAGCGAGAAAGATTATCGAGGAAAGAAGTCATAGACTGCCTCAGGATCAGCTATGTGGTATTCGCCTTGTAACTCTGTGAAGTATGTCGAGTCCCCCGAGAAAAATTCAATTTACAGACTAGAAATTATATCTGCAATAGCGGCTGTGACACTCGATGAAATAAAATAATAACCCAATATTAACGGCGTTAATATTCGTGAAAGACACGTCCGCAATCAGAACATTTTATTTTTGCACTGCGGAAGAACGGATTTGATTTAATAACTGGACCATGGCAGTCCGGACAAACGCCGGTTGCATCACCACTTGCAACGCGCGCGGAGAGATCCAACACAAGGTCCTCAAGCTCTTCAATTCGGTCACCTTGTTCCTCAACAGTATTTTGAAGCGCCTCAATGGATGCTTCTTGCTCAGCTGCTGCCTCAATATCAAGCGTTGTTTCTGGTTCAGTTTCGGTTTCGGTCTCAGTCTCAGTCTTTACTGTAGTGTCTGTCCGTGTCGTTTCATCTTCGGATTCAACTTCTGTCGTCTCATCTCCGCTCATAATTTTTTATTGGATAGCTAACCGCAGGGTTGATTTCGGATATTTGATAGTGCTCATTTGATTCCACACACATGAGTTGTCTCCAGTCTATATGGGTTTACTCTACAATTTTATTGTACGTACCATCTAAATTTGATGGGTACTGGACTTAAAATTTATTGCCGGGTCGGCGAATATCGTTAAGTGTGAGGAGCACATACTGGACAATGCAATGTCTCAGCTGGCGCTGCAAATGAGCAGTCTCGGAGTAGAAGGCGAGGGCATATGGCTAGCCCTTGGAACAATTGGAATGTTACTTGGGATGCTGTACTTCATTGCTGACGGATTGGATGTCCAAGATCCCCGTCAGAAGGAGTTCTACGTCATCACAATTCTCATTCCAGCAATCGCAGCTGCATCGTATCTATCAATGTTCTTTGGCTTCGGATTGACCGAAGTGTCATTGGCGAACGGACGTGTCGTTGACGTGTATTGGGCACGATATGCTGACTGGCTGTTCACAACACCACTGCTTCTGCTTGACATTGGCCTCCTTGCCGGTGCAAGTCAGCGCGATATTGGTGCGCTTGTCGGTATTGACGCATTCATGATCGTGACTGGTCTTGTGGCAACGTTGACAAAGGTCGTGGTCGCACGATATGCTTTCTGGACGATAAGCACTATCTCAATGGTGTTCCTCCTATACTACCTGGTTGCCGTCTTCGGTGAGGCAGTTAGTGATGCAGATGAGGACACGCGGTCGACATTCAACGCGCTTCGAAATATTATCCTTGTAACGTGGGCAATATATCCAGTTGCATGGCTTGTTGGAACTGAAGGGCTTGCACTCACCGGTCTCTACGGTGAAACGCTTCTCTTCATGGTTCTTGATTTGGTCGCGAAGGTTGGATTCGGATTTATCCTCCTACGCAGTCGAGCTATTATGGGTGGCGGCAGCGAGCCAACACCGTCAGCACAAGAAACCGCTGCGGACTAACGACTACCTAACAACAATTATCGATTGTTGCGGTAACAATGACACCACATATCGTGGTTGTCATACAGTATATGACCGCAATTCACTCCGAGTATAGCTTTTCATTTTTTGATTTGTCACACACGAGAGATAGCCCAGGCTCTGTGACTTAGCACAATACGTGCAGTAATTATTGTTTGATTACAAACAATATGATCTTTTGATAGTATGCTCTATTCTCATAGACACTCACTTATGCTGTGCATCATCTTGAGATAACCATGAGCATAGCGAGTAGGTTCAAGTGTTCATAAATACATACTATATTTGTTGACTATCAAATGACCATGAATCAAAATGATGGCGAGAAAGAACCGCTTGCGCCGGAATCATTGAATCAGCAGGCACTCATTGGCTTAATCCTTTCTGTGATTATTGGCGTTGGAGGATTGTTTGCACTGCCAGCAATCCAGGCGATTTTTCAGTTACAGTTTTTTCCAGCATTTACCATTGTGCTTGTGATTGAACTTATTGCGACAGCTGGTGTTGTCATCTCAATGTTCCGACTACATCGAGAACAGCACTTCGGTTGACATCCTCCCCGCGCTGAAGCGCGAGGATTCCCACGGCACCGCACCGCTGAGTTGGGATATTGTGGTTTACGACCTAACCCGTTCTTCAGGTGCAAACGCACCAGTCTCCTTGTCAAACAGGAACGTCGATGGCTGTGCCAACCAGCCGTTACTCCTATTCACCGACAGATTCAGTGAACTCAGAGATACTTTCTGTCGGATATTCTCAGCCCCGTTCACATCAGCGTTCGCTACCGTCCCACAGTCATCACAGACGTACAACCCGCGTTCAACACGGTTCGCATCACGCTTGCGACCACAGCACGAACACGACTTCGACGTGTCCTCCTCAGAGGCTTCCTCGACGGTGATTCCTTCCATCTCCGCCTTGTATTCGAGAAGGTCGGTGAACCGGTCAAACGCCCACGAGTGCAAGTCGAGATTACCGTGTTTCCCCCAGTTTTTCGACTTGTTGGTGTCATCATCTTCGCGGATCCCCGAGAGATCTCCCACTACGATCGTTCCAACGCCTTCCTCAACACACCGTTCAACAATGTGTTTCGAAAGCGTATGGAAATAGTGAGTGCGACGAGCCGACTTCTTATGATTCAGCCGGGTGGCCTGCTCGGAGTTCGAGTCATCACACCGGGCAATCCGTTTGCTAAAGTAGTAGTCGTCCTGCTTCAGACAGTTCAGCGGATAGAGCTCGCCGTGGCCGTCTTCATACGCGAGCGCGGCGAAGTTGTTGATCCCGAGATCAACGCCTACCGTATTCTCACTGGGGGCTTCAGCCACGTCGATTTGGACCTTACAGACGAAGTGTAGTTCCCATTCCGTACCCGTCCAAACTATTCGCACCTGTTGGACGTTCTCGACAGTGGAGAGATCGACGTCGGGGCGGGTTTGGTACTCACAAAGAATGAAGTCCGACCAGTAGTCCTTGAGGTTCGACCCCTTTGAGAGTCGAACGCGGTAGTACTGGGTATCGAGCTTGAAGCCAGCAGCTTTGAATGTGACCGTGGAACGTGGGTGGTCATCGCCGTGTTTGCGGTAGCCGGGCGGATTCGCGTTCGTGTCCCCGTTGCGTCGTTTACCGTACCAACCGTTGAACGCTTCAGCGAGTTCTTGAAGGACTCGCTGACTTGACTGCGAATGCAGGTCATCGTAGCGTTCGTGGGTTTTGAGGTACGTGGTGAGTTCGTTGTGGTTCGGGATATGATCGATTTCATCCCAGATCCGACTACACGTCCACCGTCCGACGTTCCAGAGCTTCGAGGCAGCGAACCCGAGCGAATCAAGGTCGTCTTGCACCTGAGACTGGTTCCGTATGGAAGCGATGTAGGTGCGGGTGACGACCTGTTTCGCCATACGTAACCTATGTAGATAAACTAATTTGAAGGGTAGGGTTGGGTTGGAGTAGCGTGGAATGTCCAGCTGTGACATTAGCTGGTGGAGTGTGAAAGGAAGTGTCGGATTCATCCCAGCGCTGAAGCGCGAGGCTTTCTCCTCGGCTCTCCGTAACCTGAAGCACCTCTGGGTCAAACTCCAAGGCACTCGCCTTATTCCACCTGTACAGTCCACATACAGTTATCTCCCCAATTACGAGCCAGTCCCGTCAAATGATGCATATCGCTCTCTTGCGGTTGCTGATAGTGACGGTCCAATACGGTCAAGTGCTGCATCAACGTGGCGACGATGAATACGGACAGCTTCAATAGATTCAACGGCTTCAGGGGTCGCACTCGACGAGGTACTCTGACCCGAGTTGGGTTCAATAGTTCTTGTCTCATCATTTATCTCAGATTCAGCTGCACCAAGGTGCTCTTCAAGTGCAAGCAGACTTGCTTCCTGTAAGACAGCACTAATATCGCTTCCGGAATATCCCTCGGTCTTTGTTGCAATCTCATCAATATCGAGTGGCTCAGTCGGTCGATCACGGGTATGGATGCGGATAATCTCCTGACGGGCTTCAGGATCTGGGAGTGGAACCTCAACAACACGGTCAAATCTTCCAGGTCGAGTAAGTGCATCATCGATACGATCAGGGCGGTTTGTTGCGCCTATGACCGTCACTTGTTCACGAGGATGAAGACCATCAAGTTCGGTTAGTAGCTGTGATACGACACGCTCTGTAGCAGAGGAATCCCCGTCGCCTGCGCGGGCAGATCCGAGTGCATCAACTTCATCAAAAAAGACGACCGCCGGGGCACTATCTCTCGCACGGGTGAATAATTGTCGGACACGGCGTTCGCTCTCGCCAACGTATTTATTCAGAAGTTCCGGACCGTCGACAGTCAAGAAGTTTGCATCTGTTGTTGAGGCGACTGCGCGTGCCAACATTGTCTTTCCAGTTCCTGGTGGTCCGTAGAGCAGAACCCCAGCAGGCGCATCAACACCAAGTCGAGAGAGCGCCTCTGGATATTGGAGTGGCCACTCAACGGCTCGAGTAAGTTCGCGTTTTGGTGCTGCAAGTCCACCAATATCCTCAAATGATGTTGACGGGACTGAACCGGTCGTTTCAGCGGCACTTGGTGTCGTTTTGGTAATTGCTGTCTCAATATCTGCTGGAAGAACTCTGAATTCTGTTTCTGCCATTTCTTCTGTGGAGTCAACATTACACCGGGTGAGTGCTGCCTCAATTGCACGTGCACGTAAATTGAGAATATCTGCGGCAACATATCCAAGGGTCTGCTCAGCAACAGCGGTATAATCGATATGAGAGGTAGTCGGTATGTCATTAAACAAAACCGAGATAATGGCTGCACGATCATCCGGGGTTGGAGCAGTGACCGAGATTATCCGTGAAAGTCGACCACCACGGGTAAACATTGAATCAATCGCGTCTGCGTCAGTGCATTCAGCAACAACAGTTGCTGAATCAAGTTGTAGCGTTTTCTCAATCCATGAACTAATTTGACGGGCGACTGTATCGTTGTCCTCACCAATTATATCAAGATTATCGATAAGAACGATTGTTGATGTTGCGTTGCCCGTCGTAATCGCTGCTGTATGTGAATCAAGTTCATCAGTGAGATCAGAAGGTGATTGTGAAGCAAGTGTTGCACAGTCAATCGTTCGAATCGTTGCATCTGCATACCATGCAGTGTGTCGGATAAGATGTGTCTTACCAACACCAGATTGTCCCTCAAGCAGGACGCCCGAGGCTGCCGAGCGGTCGTCGACATGATATGCATCGGAATATATTAGCGGATCTGCAATGGTATGTTGACATGTTTCGATGATTTCATCATAACCGCCGACTCCTGACGGGGGAATTGGAGCTTGCTGTGGAAGTGTCAAGTCAGGTGCCGGACCAGACTCTAATTTGAGTTCTGTCTTTGCTGTGATAGCAACGGGACCGTCTGGGCGGGTTTCAGTGACGCGAACCGGGAGCTCAAGTGATCCATCCAGGAATACAGTTGGAATAGTATCACCACGAACGAGTGGCCGAGTATCGAGTGCCTGACGAACTGTCTGTTCACCCCCACTAATCGACAACTCAGCAACCGGTGCAACGGTAAGTTGATGTGCGGGCGAGACGCTTACTGGTTCAACGGTCGCGACATGGTCAGTTTGAGCATTCTGATCCGAATCAATAGTCCTGCCCGTATCAGTTTCTGAAGTGTTTTTTATATCTGCAGAAATATCAAGTGCTGCTGCAAGATTTGATGATACAGCAATGGTATCAGGGTCAATCATCGAATCAGGACGAACGACCGCAGCGGTCATCCGACCATTACTGGTCCGAAGTTGAACAACATCTGCATCTAACGGAGATGCGGAGTCATTGGTTGTGCTGTCTGCTATGTCATATGTATGAGTCGTCGCATCAATTGGAGGCCAGCGGAGGCGAACAGTATCAGGTGGGAGTTCTGGGTCGATAGTAACTGTCGCAGCGACGCGTTTCATAAGTTACTGCCTCATGCTCTCAGGATACGGACTCCCATGAAGGAAGTACCGAACAGCACCGAATGCAAGGACTGCAACAGGACCTGCGAGGATTGTTAAATAGATTGTCGTTCCAACAGCATATCCGATAATATTTCCAAGGGCCATTACAACGGCGGCTGAAACAAGTGGGAGCTTATCTCGGGGATCTATCGATGCCATGGCGTTTAATTGAATTTTATTCAGAGACGAGGCGGATTATACTTGTTGTCCACTCAATTTCTCAGTAATAATATTTTTGATCGTGTCGAGGTAAATATGATCCATATCATATATTATATTTCGTGCAATATCATGCAAGTAGGCAACACTGAATGAGTATATCGACACTGTGAGCGAGTGTCGAACTACATAAGAATGCATAATTCTCATTAGAATAATTGTCAATCCTGATTAATTTCGTCTAATATCAATGAGTAGCTCTTTATTCCAAGAAATGAGTAATAATTGCCATCCCGTGATGCTGAGATGTGGGAGATCTAGTTGAATCGAGCGACGATGGGAGTAGTTTATATTCTGTCAATATATTTAGTATCTCATTCATCCAGACGGGATTAAAACAAGCATGCTGATAACGCGGAGCCGTCAAGGTCTATATGGCTGCCATCATACGCCTAATTATGTCAGATGATACGTCACAACAGTCAACTCTTCGAACAGATGGAGGAATATCATCCATTGAGATTGGATTTCCAGCGATTGCGTTTGGATTACATGCGATTCTTGCACTTGCTCTTATTCCGTTTGCATGGGATGCTCTACAAGCAGGAAACTTTCCACTCGTCGGATCGCTGGCACTGTTATCGACACTGATACTCATATTAGGAGCAATGATACGGCGGGTCGCAAAACGGCGATTTTGATGCTTGTAGACTCTGTCTTCTCACTGACATCCTTCCCGTAGTAAAAACCGCCGGGTCTTGCGCCTGGTCATCGGATAACCAACAATGATTAATTGACAGTAATGTGAATATATATTAATGGAACCTGACGACGTCTCCGGATTGCCCCCGGGCGTCTCTGACAAACTTCGTACAGAGGGCGTCACAGAGCTGTATCCACCACAAGAATCAGCCGTCAAGGCAGGGTTGACTGATGGGGAGAGCCTTGTTGCATCAGTACCAACTGCTTCTGGAAAGACGCTTATTGCCGAGTTAGCAATGCTTGCAGCAATTGAGCGTGGTGAAACAGCGTTATATATTGTACCGCTTCGAGCGCTCGCCTCAGAAAAACAAACTGAGTTCGAACGTTGGGAAGAGTTTGGTGTTGACATCGGTGTTTCAACCGGAAATTACGATTCTAGTGGTGAGTGGTTAGCTTCGCGAGATATCATTGTTGCAACGTCTGAAAAGGTTGATTCACTTATTCGGAATGATGCACCGTGGATCAATCAATTAGGATGTGTTGTTGCTGATGAGGTTCACCTTGTTAATGACCGGACGCGTGGACCAACGCTTGAGGTAACGCTTGGGAAACTTCGTCAACGAAACACTGCACTTCAAGTCGTTGCGCTCTCTGCAACGATTGGAAATGCAGATGCTATTGCTGAGTGGCTAGATGCATCACTTGTCGATACAGATTGGCGTCCAATCGAATTACAGATTGGAGTTCACTATGGAAATGCGATTACATTTGATGATGCTACTCAACAGCGGGTTCCAGTTGCAAATGGAGAACGACAAACGCCGGCCCTTGTTGCAGACACACTTGCAGGTGATAGTGAAGACGATCAAGGGTCGACGCTTGTATTCGTCAATTCACGACGAAATGCAGAATCCGCTGCAAGACGGCTTTGTGATGTTACGACATCAGCTTTGACCGAAAAGGAACAAGCATCATTAGCGGAGATTGCCGCGTCGATTCGAGAGGTTTCAGATACTGAAACGAGTGAAACACTTGCAACATGCGTTGAAAAGGGGGCTGCATTTCACCATGCTGGGCTGGCAGCAGAACATCGCTCACTCGTTGAAGATGCCTTTCGCGATCGTCAACTAAAATGTATTGCTGCAACACCGACACTTGCTGCAGGCGTTAATACACCAAGTCGTCGGGTGATCGTTCGCGATTGGCGGCGTTACGATAGCGAGTATGGGGGAATGAAACCACTTGATACACTTGAGGTTCATCAAATGATGGGTCGGGCAGGTCGACCTGGTCTTGATCCATACGGTGAAGCGGTCTTGCTTGCTGGGGATACTGAGACGCGTGATGAGCTGTTTGATCGATATATTGATGCGGATCTTGAATCAGTGCGTTCAAAGCTTGCAAGTGAGCCTGCGCTTCGGACACATGCACTTGCAACAATCGCAACAGGGTTTGCACGAAGTCGGACAGAGCTCCTTGCATTCCTGAAAGAGACATTATATGCAACACAAACAGATACTAATGGGCGATTAAAAACGGTTACAGACACCGTTCTTGACTATCTAAAGCGAAATGAATTCATCATGCAGGATGGGGAGACCCTCTCAGCAACCGGACTCGGTCATACTGTCTCACGATTATATCTTGATCCGATGAGTGCTGCAACAATTATTGATGGATTACGATGGGCTGAAAAGAATAAGACTACACAACGCAGTGCACTTCAGGACAACTCAACCGAACAAGCTACTGGGAGCTTCCAGCCAGCGAGTGAACTTGTCAACTCAAAACATGATACACATCAAGACAGTGATGAATCGACAGTGAGATATCCAACAGCACTTGGATTGTATCACCTTGTTTGTCGGACACCGGATATGTATGAATTGTATCTTAAATCGGGTGATAAAGAGCGTTTTACCCAAGTCTGCTATGAGCGCGAGGCTGAGTTGCTCGGACGGACGCCCTCTGAGTACGACGATGTTCGATTTGAGTCGTGGCTGTCGGCACTGAAGACTGGGCGATTACTTGAAGATTGGGCGGATGAGACATCTGAAGACCAGATTACAGAGCAATATGACGTTGGACCTGGTGATATCAGAGGAAAGGTCGACACAGCAAGTTGGCTCCTCGGGGCAGCAGAACAGTTGGCTGGTGAGCTTGGAATGAAGACGAAACCTATCGCTGATGCTCGACGGCGTGTCGAGGATGGGGTTAGAGCAGAGTTACTTGATCTCGTTGATATCCGTGGCGTTGGGCGGAAGCGTGCTCGACGGCTTTTTGATACTGGCATCCAGGACAGTGCAGATCTTCAAACAGCTGAAAAGAAAACTATCCTTCGGGCACTCCGGGGTCGGCGAAAGACAGCTGAGCGTATTCTTGAAAACGCTGGACGCACAGATACCTCAATGGATAGTGTTGATGAAGTGTCGAAGGACTCCACTAATTCAGACACAGGGAATGAGACACAATCGAACACAGGTGGAGGTGCCACGACAGAGGGGACGCGACAAGATCGCGATATGGATAATCAAGATGGAAATCAGGCTGGACTCGGGGACTTTTCATGAAACTCGTCTGTGGTAAGGTGACTATTGAGGATGTGGATGAGTTTGTTTCAATTGTCGATAAGATTGAGAAAGGAACGGGTGCAACAATACAGGCGTTCGACGCTCGATATATTGTGAATCAAAAACATATTAATCGGGCTATCGAGTGTGCTGACCGAGCCCGACGCCGGAATAATAATATTGCACGGGATAGATCAATCGAGATGTTGTTATACGCGGCTGGTCGCCGACAGATTACTGAGGCGCTTGAGATTGGGGTTTCATCCGGTCTAAATCGTATTGTGGTCGCTATCGATGGTGGTAATGAAATCGAAGCTGCAAAATCTATCGAATCAAATACACTTGATACACCTGCCGATGAAGTTCTTGGGTCATATGACCCTGATTTGGTGCAGCCGTATTTTGATATTACTGCTAACGAGATTGATGTTGTCAATGGCGATACTGAATCGCTCGTTCTTGAACGGGTTGCATTACTTGCTGTTGAGCGGTGAGTCCGATGTGTACCCACCCCTCTATTTCTACTGGAGCCCCGCTATTTTATGTACTATAAGCATCTGTAATCCAGATTTTAATTCGAATGGAATAGTAACTTCCATCTTTTAGCAATCATAGAGTTGATATGAGACCGACGAGTAAATAATATTCAAATCCCCCAGTGTCTATTATGTAGGCACAGAGGAGTTATCAGTTGAACAGAGTGAAAAGTAGTCCCACCAAGATTCGAACTTGGGTCATTGCCCCCAGAAGGCAACAGGATTGGCCACTACCCCACGGGACTATCTTCAGCTAATACTAAGATTGGATTCTATTTGAGTGTTGCGAAGCAGTGAGTGATATCAATATGATAGCCATATCAGCATATATTACTACGCTCATCGTCGAACACTGGTATGTATCTTGGTCGCTTCATCATTATTGGCGAGACAACTGCGGTATATCGGGTTTCATCACGGTCATATCCAAACCGACAGATTATCTCTCGAGATAACATGTTGACCGTCGTTCCAACGTCAGAAGCAGCCCAAACTAATAATCCATACGTATCATATAATTGTATGCGCCAAGGCGGAGAGAAGATTGTTATCGGGAATGGATCGCACGTTGACCCCATTGCAGAGAAGATTGATCGAGGATATCCAGCAAGAGATGCCCTTGCAGAAGCATTACTTGCGCTTGATTATGAGAAAGATGATTATAATACCCCCCGAATTGCCGGAATCGTTGGGTCCTCCTCATATGTGGGAATCATCCGTCAAGACGCGGTTATTATTAGATCAATCTCAGAACCAACACTTGTGAGTACGTATGAGAATGATGCTCCAACAACAGCGCAATTGTCACTCAAAGGTGACATTGAAGAAATTGCACAGAAAGCATACGAACTAGAGTATGAGCATCCAGTATGTGCTGCTGCGGTTACACATCAGGGTCAGGGTGAGGGTGAGGGTGAGAGTGGGGATATTGTAGCTCAAATATACAATGGCAAGTAAACTACCCCACTCTCTCAGCCGTCAGAGACGGCTTCCATGAGGAACGGGGATGGGGGTTCCAGTAAAGATTATTTCAAACCCCAACAGATCAAGATCGGAGAGACTTATTCGCTGTAGGGCGTCCACAACACATTCTACACCCCCCAGAACTGAATAGTTCCGAATTGGGCTTGCCTGTCGAAAATATGGCGAGATGACGAGAACGAACATTGTTGCTATCTATCTTAGTAGTTTGATTGACATCCTCCTCCGCATATACTGCTCCTGAAAGCTTATTGAGGAATTCAATTCAAAATCTTGTCATAGAGTAGCCGCTGATACTGTTGCGTAGAACCGATGGTTCAAGATGTTTCACGGAGCACTAGCTGCGGAGGAATCCTGAGCGTGAGTGGTGGAGATTTCAGGTTTCCAACCCCACCGAACCACAGTGCGGTAAGAATCCGTGTGGGGTTCGTGGACTGTAGCGGGGAGAGTGGGACTGCTGGGACTACTGGGACTACTGGGAGTGCCACATCTCAGCCCCCAGTACTTCTATCCCCTGTTATGTTGGGACCCCTAGAGTTGTCTGTGCCCCAGAGAGTCCAGCAGACTTCAACGGACTTGGAGTTACTTTCTGTGGTGCGTACAGCACTCAGACACAGCATCTGCCTCGGTTCAGCATAGGAACCGACCGTTCAGCTGACTGGTTCCGATTACTGTCTCATTGCTTGGGGTGGACAGGCCGCCATCGTCGGAGTGACCAGAATCGCTCTATTCCCAGTCTGATTCCTGGCTATCCACAGGGTTGCCTGTTAGTTTAATTCACGGATTATCAAATTTCCAATCGGCTATCACTGCGTGGACGAGTTCAGAGTTGTCGGATTCATCCTGCGGCTGAAGCCGCAAGTATTCTCCTTGATATTCGATAATTTCTACGTCAGATAATGTCAACGCACGCCAGGCTACAGTATTGCTGTTATGATTATTGGGCGTATCCCCTCGCTACTCGTTCGTTCTACTCACTCATTAAGAAGGGACTCCTGCCCTTGGCTATGATAAAGTGGCACTCGAAGCGGTTCTTGCTGCGATGCCTCCGGTTGATCAAATCGTATGTGCTGGAGATATCATTGAGTATAATCCAACACGTGAACTACCTCGGGATCACATCGAAGCTCTGAGACACTCTGTCTGTTATCTCGGTAGAGAGTCAATACGGTTTCCGACTCACCGTGACCTGTTTGTGACTATTGATTATATTTTAGAACTTACTTTGGACGATCGAGAGCGTCTCTTCACGGTCATCCCAGGCGACGAAAACGGCCACAGATGTTGCAGAAGTGATAACATCACGAATATTTATTCCAGCTTCTGCGATTGGTCGGACGATATCCAGAATCACGCCAGGACGATTAGGAAGTTCACCGCCAGTGACTCTGATAACTGCAATACCATCATCAACAGTGACAGATGAAAGCGTTTGATTATTTATGACCTTCGCGTGAAGTAGGTTTTCTGCTTTCGAAGCAATATCCTCGGAGATATAGAATGTAATTGAATCCATGCCAGATGCAACAGCATCAATATTGATACCATCGTCGCGAAGCGACTGCGAGAGATCTGCGAGAATACCCGTGCTGTTTCGAATTGACCGCCCAGCAACAGTCACACATGCAAGCATATCCTCTTGCATGTCTATGAGATTCTCAAATTCTCCTTCAATCAGTGTTCCACCGGTAAGCAGATCACCATGTTGATAATGCACGACCCGAACACCAAGGTCGTCATTTTTATATGTGAGTGCTGATGGCGCAACCACTTCTGCACCACGAAATGAGAGGTTTCGAAGTTCATCAACTGTAATCTGTCCGACGTTACGAGCACCTTCAACAACCCGTGGATCGCCGGTCATCACACCCTCAACATCGGTGACGATAACAACCTCATCGGCGTCGGTATAATGTCCAAGCATGACTGCGGTCGTGTCTGATCCGCCGCGACCGAGTGTCGTTGTTGTCCCATCATGTGATTCCGCAAGAAATCCCGTGAGAACAGGAACAACATTGTCAAGATTACTCGCGAGATCAGCGGCTCGACGCTGTGTTTCACCAACATCAACCTCACCACGTTCATTCGTAATAATCGGCCAGTCATCACTGCCCGGTTCAAGAAATTGCGCAGTTACACCACGTGCAGAGAGTGCGCCTTTAAGCATCCGAACGCTTGTCCGTTCACCCATCGACACAATCTCAGCACGGTCTTTATCCGCGGCGTCATAGTGAATCTCATCAAGGAGATAATCAGTCGTACTCCCCATTGCAGAGGCAACAACAGCGATTTCATGACCTGCGTCAATTGCCGCCGCGATTGAGTCTGCAGCCCGTGTGATTCGGTCACCATTTCCGAGTGAAGTGCCACCAAACTTTGTGACTATGCGCATACACTGGACCTCCAGGTATGCATAGATGCATTATGCAACATTGAGCAGAGAGACTGGAATAATACGGATGAAAATGGCTGTGACCTTACTTGTATTTGTGCCCATTGCATTTGTGCCCACGACAATCTCAAAGATAATGTCGGTGTCGACATGCTATCAGATCGTGTCAATAGAACAAAAATATGGGATGTAGAGAACTGTTGCTTAGACATAGCCAGGGATTGCGTGGGGGGGGATAAAATATTGTCTGCTCTCCAAACGGTTGCCGAGTTCTCACCGTGATTAAACATATCGTATGTGATATTTTATGACTGGATAATAATAAAAATAGTAATTATATTGTCTGCAAGTATTAACCGCATCCGTGTGTAACGGTACCATATGGATATGGACGTTCGGGATGCTGTCGAGTCTGACGTTGAGACACTCGGTGCAATCGCCGACCTTCCTGCAGACGCGCTTAGAAATGTCGTTCATGACCGAACAGTTCGAGTCGCGGAGCGACAGACAACAGATACAGAGTCACATACAGACGCTCATGATGAGACAAACCGATTAACAACTAGTGGCGAGCAAACAGGGAATGAAGCCGATGAGAGCACTGCTGAAGAATCAAATGAAAACAAACCAGACATAATTGGGTTCGTTGCCTTTGATGTCAGAGATGGAACCGTTCATGTCACACAACTTGCAGGCGAGACAACAATCGCTGAGACCTTACTTTCAGAGCCAATCCGGTTTGCGGCGACTGAGGGATTTGATGTTGAGTTTGTTGTCCCAATGAGTGAGGAGAATGCGACTGCTGCTGCAGAGAACGCAGGGTTTGAACCGATTGGTCGAGGACCGCGGTTCGGGGATGAAACAACAACGCGATATCGCTTTGATGCGGAGTGAATACACCACCCAATCTTATTCCATTCACTTGGCGAGCAGGGAGTGCCAGTATATGGCTGAGAGGATAAAACGCCTCAGATTATTCCCCCAGGCTATTTAGATACTTTCACATGTTTCACGATCAGATGACAATTATATGATTACATGGACTCACAGGAATTTGCGAACAGTCATTTCAAGCGTATCTAGATCGATAATTGGCGCATACCCTACATCAGGATCAATATTCACCGACCGCTGAAATGCTGTCTGTGCCTGCCAACATCCAGAGTTCACTGCAAGCACATCATGATATTTTCCCCAGCCAAGCTTATGTACGTGACCGGTATGAAACACATCTGGGATTTCATCGATTATTAAGTAATCACTATCTTCAGGGGCGAGACGTGTCCGCTCACCAAATTGAGGAGCGATATGTCGTTTTTTTAATAGCTGATACATCGCCTTGTGAGGTTCATCATAATTTGCCTTCGGTGATGGGAGTTCAGCAATAACTTCATCAAGAGAAACGCCGTGATACATCAATATTTGAACGCCCTCAATGGTGACAAATGAAGGGTTTCCAGAGATACGTGCATCATGTGCTGACATGATTGAACGGAGTTCATCATCAAATCCAGGTTGTGGCTCAGCAAGCCTGACAGCGTCGTGATTTCCGGGTATCAGAAGAATTTCAATATCGCCAGGGACAGACTTGAGATGCTCAGCAAACGTTTCATACTGCGCATAAATATCAACAATATCAAGTTCATCATCCTGATCAGGATACACTCCAACACCTTCAACCATATCACCCGCAATCAGCAAATACTCAATAGCGTCGGCCTCGTCTGTGTGAAGCCATGCAGCAAATCGCTCCCAGGCATCATAAACGAATTCTTGACTCCCGACGTGGATGTCAGAAATGAGCGCCGCTTGAACATGCCTGTCAGCAGTATTTGGGGTATGATTATGCGGAATGTCAGGGAAGTGAATATCGTTCGCAAAGAGTATTTCTCCATCTCCCGAAAGTGTGCCTTCGATTGCAATACACTCATCAAACAATAGTTCATTAACAACATCAGCGAATGACCGGTCTTTCATGACAAGACACGGAAATATACCTGTTGTATCTTCCAGTTCAACAATCCAGTGACCATTTTTTGTCGATCGAATATCATTAACTAACCCAATAATCGCTGTATCCGTTTCACCAGACATTGAACCAATAGCTTGTGTAGGTCGATGGTTGACACGGCTCCGAAGGTGTGATGAAAGACGCTCATAGCGGTCTCGAAAAACCGACACAAAGTCATCGTATGATCCGGTGCCTGTGCTTCGTCCGGTAATGTCACCATTGATATCAAATGAATTTACAGATTGATCTGTCTCTGGTGTTGATGTATGAGCCTTTTGAGATGGTTGTGACGCACCCGTGGTTTGCTCCGGTGATGAATCTAAATCAGGTGTTATATTATTCGGAGAAGTCGATTGGGACGGGAGATATTGTGTCTTTTGATCGGATATACTCTGATCTTGGGCATTATTATCCCTTGTCGAGTCTTTGTTCACGGGTTCGGTTATGCTTGAAAGATCTGATGGTGTTGAGTCAATCACAGGGCGAACATCAGCAGCAGTAATCCGAAGCGTATCATCCGCGATTAAATCTAACACCTCTTCGAGTGCAGTATTAGGATATTTAGCACCCGCAAGGAGTGTAACAGCTTCACGATCTGCATTATATCCATGCTGTGCAAGTGCGGAAACGATACGCGCCGATAACTCCGAAGGCACGTCACCTCTGAGGAGACCATATGACAAAAACATATTGAATAGAGTCATGATAATTAATTGTTAGGATAATCATGAGAAGATTGAATTAACTGAACCGTAACATCGAGTATCATATGATTGGTTGGTCTTTGTTGGTTGCGAATCAACAGTCTCCTCGGTGCTGTGAGTCTCAAGACTTTTATTACCGTAGTCGGTTGCTTCAGAAGTTTCAAACACAACGACGCTGATTATTAATTGAATGACGGAGAAGTCCGGAGACGATGAATCACCGGAGCGGTGGGATTCAGAGCACGCTACCGGCATTGATGACTCCGGGATAGAGGATGACCATACAGATTCAAACGTAGAGCTAGATGCGCGTTCAGATGTAAATATAGAGTATAACCGAAAGAATGACAGAGAAAATGAAAACAATCCATATGATAGAGCAAGGCGAGAGCCAAAGCATACCGCAGAATCCAGTATATTAACACGGATAAGACGGGGGGCGGTTACAACACTTCGAGAAACACTGTATAGCGTTATTGTCGTGGTTGCTATTGGACTTATTCTGTTTGCGATTAGCGGAGTTTGGCCGCCAATGGTTGCAGTTGAAAGTGGAAGCATGGAACCAGAAATGTCGCGTGGTGATTTGATACTGGTGAGTGAAACAACACGGTTTACGCCAAGTTATGCGCATGAGAACACTGGTGTCGTCACGGCTGAAGTAGGACAATCGCGTGGATATCAAACGTTTGGTGGGACCGGATCTGTGATTATTTATGATCCCCCACAGCGGGTAGGGTCACCAATTATTCATCGGGCGCATTTCTATGTCGAAGATGGTGAAAATTGGTATGAAGAGGCAAACTCAGCATATCTAACGGCAAGTGGGTGTGATGAACTACGGAACTGTCCAGCTCCACATGCCGGGTTTATCACAAAAGGTGATGCAAATGCCCGATATGACCAAGCAACAGGAATCGCTGGTCCAGTCAGACGAACATGGATTCGCGGAGCAGCACGGTTTCGCATTCCATATCTTGGGTACGTCCGGCTCCAGTTGGCTGGAGCACTTACAGTCAATCCAGTATTGTGGGTCTCAGGAATACGATGACAGTGAATACAATCATTCTGTGTCTTGAAGTGAATTAATTGTCAAATCGAGCTTGTACGAACGGTTGCGCATTCTCAATATTTCCAAGTCGAGAGTCTGATAACAAGACTGTTTCAGTCTCTTCGATCGGAACTGATAGTGAAATCTCTTTTGTCCGACCGTATCGACCTTTTGATACAACAATAGCATTGACAATTCCAAGCATGTCCAGTTCTGAGATCAAATCAGTGACACGGCGTTGTGTCAACACATCGGTATCAAGCTCTTCACAGAGTCGTTTGTATATATTGAATACTTCACCGGTATTGATGCTATGTACTCCATTTTTCTCTAGAAGGATGATTGAATAAAGGACAATTTTTGATTGTGTTGGGAGTGTTCGCACGACCTCAATGACCCGATCAAGCTCAATTTTATCTTGCGCCTGTCTAACATGATCCTCTTCAACAGTATTCGTTTGACTTCGTTCTGCAAGCTCACCAGCTGTTCGAAGTAAGTCTAACGCACGGCGTGCATCACCGTGTTCTTGAGCAGCGAAAGCAGCACAAAGTGGAATAACGTCATCTGTAAGTGCGTCAGATTTGAATGAAACATCTGCACGATACTGAAGAATATCGCGAAGTTGGTTTGCATCATACGGCGGGAAGACAATCTCCTCTTCACCAAGACTCGATTTAACACGTGGATCAAGGAAGTCGGTGAACTTGAGATCATTAGAGATGCCGATAATCGAGATACGTGAATTGTCGAGTTCAGAGTTCATTCGCGAAAGGTTGTAGAGCGTGTCATCACCAGATTTCTCAACAAGCTTGTCAACCTCATCAAGCATGATTACAGCAACACGTTCATGATAATCAACAGCGTCAAAAAACGTGGAATATACCCGATCAGTCGGCCATCCTGTCATCGGAACCAGTTCCATTTCTTCACGGTCAGCACGGAGTGATTCGATTCGATCATCAAGATCGCGAGCCGAATCAAATGGCGAGGCAATATCACTGAGATTAATATATTCACCCGTTGATTCATCAGGTGATTTTGAGATCGTATCATCAGCTGTATCTACTGAATCTATCGATTCTGTTGATGAAGCGGAGCCAGAAAGGTATTCCTCGCTTGATTGAAGAGTTTTTAATTCATCAATCCGCTTATCGATCTGATTTCGATTTTTCTCGATAAACTTGTTTGCAAGCTGTGCAAGCACGCGATACTGTGTATCAGTTACCTCACAATTAATGTATTCGACTTCACATGCAACATCATACTTTTGAGATGTCGACTCCAATTCTTGACTGACAAACTTAGCACTAGCAGTCTTTCCAGTTCCTGTTTTGCCATAGATCAAGATATTCGAGGGAGTATCACCGCGTAGAGCTGAAACAAGAATTGTAGCCATTTGATTAATCTGCTCAGTTCGATGCGGAAGCTTTCGAGGTGTATATGATGGCCTGAGTACCTCTTTATTTTCGAATATTGGCTCACCCGAGAGTAAATTGTCGAATAGTCCCTGCTCTTCTCTATTCTCGGAGTGATCGATATCATCTTCGGATGCACTGCTAGTTCTGTTTCTGGTATTTGAATTAGCAGTATCGCTATGATTGTTGTCTTGACTCATATCTTCATCAAGAGTGAAATCACCAGATTCTGTCGGTGATGTTGATGGATTGTCTCTTTTATCTTCATGAGATGATTCGAGATTATCAGATGAAGAGTTGTTATGTATTCTGTTATTATGCATTTGGTAATTCCCCCGTCCACCCGTCTACATCCCCTTGATTTCAGGTGGAAATTCCAATGACAGCGTCCAAATGAGGCGGGTTTAGGTATTGAAACGGTCAATATATTGCTCTGATCAATTAGACCGATATACAATTGATGCAATGGAAATCGATGAGTGCACGATACAAAAATCTATCTCTTGTAGTTACGACCATCCTAACATCCCTGTGAGGTATAAGATGCAACAAACCAACACAGTCGATAGTCGATAGTCGAGTGAATATGTCACAATGATACGCCTACCTGTTGAACGCAAGTTTGGTCTGACAGATCCTTAAGATACTCAGATAATCGATATGATGTATCCATCCAACCGGTCAGCGGGATCATCACTTAGGAATGATAGTGGCATCTTCTGTTCGCTGTATCAAATACAATACCCCCCAACCCCTTTGTTTCAACTGGAACTGTAATCACAAGGGGGTGGGTGTTCGATTATATACAGTACTAATGGGCAAAACTTTATATAATATACTATATAACAATACCCGTACTGCAACTTAGTAGTTGTGTACGTCGTATATTATGTTGTAATTAAGTATAAAGAGTTAGAAGATTGTCACAATATCTCGACTGATCAGTAACCGCACACTCTTCTTAGCATCTCCACCTGAAACAGAGGGGTGGGGGGCACACGGCATAACCGAGTATCAAGCGGATATTATCAATCGAAACCGATTT